>NZ_CP107796.1:5784627-8676941 GCF_036345995.1 Streptomyces sp. NBC_00557 | reverse complement strand
GGAACGAAGTACATGGACGGGTCCCCGGGCTGCGCCCGGAGCCAGCGAACCCCCGCGCTGCGCGCGGGGGTTGCGCCCCGCTCCGCGTGAGCGCGAGCGGCTCGCTCCGCTCCCCGCCCAACGAGCCTGCTTCGCAGTCTCGTTGACGCTCCTTCCGCTGCGCTCCAGGAGCGTAGCCCGCGCTGCGGGCCACGGCCGGCCTTCGGCCGTCCTGGAGGCCTCCGCTTCGCTCCAGCCACGGTGACGCTCCGCGTCACAAGGTGTGCCACGCTCCGCGCGGCCCACCCAACGGGCCTGCGGCCCGAGCGGCAGCGACTGGGGCCGGGTGCTGGTCCGTCAGGCGGGTGGCGGGAGCGGGAGGGGCTCGCCCACGGGATCACGATCTCTGAATTGGAGACGGGGAGTGACAGGCCGTCAGGCGAAGGCGGGGGGTGGACGCGAGCAGGCAACCTCACCCTGCTTCAAAATGATTTGTGGATCGAAAATGGATCAAGCGCGTCCCGCCGCCACCGATGACATCCGCGCCGCGGTCACCGGAACGTCAGCACAATCGTCACCTACGACAGATCGGCTCGGTGTGGCCGGCCGTATGCGTGGCGCCCCGCCGCAGGCGGCGCGGAGGGAACGCCACGAATACTGTCGCCAGACTACCCCAGCGGCCGGACCGGGAACCGCAGAACAGGCGTACGGGGCACGGCGGGCCGTCAACGCGCCGTCAGCAGGGGTGCTGCTCGTGCCAGGAGCGGCACAGCTCGGTGAACTCCTGCTGGCGCGCGGCCAGGAGGTCGTGGGGGTGCTGCAGGTGGCAGTCGAGGAAGTGGACACCGTCCTGGAAGGGCTGGAAGCCGATGGTGGACCACAACTGGCCGAGTTTCACGGCCGCTTGGCGGTGCTGTTCCTCGGTCATCTCGCGGTCGTCGGCCGAGCCCGGCTCGCACGCCACTGCGGCGCAGTCCTGCGAGAGGCGGCGGATGGCCGCGCCTGCCAGCACCGGGCCCAGGCCTGCTCCGCGCCATTCCGGCTCGAGGATGACCCGGTCCATGACCAGCAGGTCACCGACCGGGTGTGCGAGCGCCTCCTCGAAGGCGGGGGCGTACTCGCCGCAGGCGACGTCCAGCAGCCTCTCACCGATGCGGGAGACGTCCCCGGTGTAGGCGTCCATCGCTTGAAAGGGGTCGTCGGGCCCGAACATGCGCACGCGGACGAAGGACATACGGCCGACCGTCACGTCCTGCACGGCGTCCAGGGTGTCCTGGTCGACGTCACTGCGGGCGGCCATGTCCTCGGCCAGGGTGACCGCGTCGATCCGCGCGGTCACCGTCCAGACCTCCAGCGTGTCATCGAACTCGAACGCCTGGACGTGGTGTTCGTGGTGGTAGGCCAGGCTGATCAGCGAGGGATCGGCAGGCAGCCGGGACAGAACGGGCATGGCAGTCGTCACCGGCCCAACGTAGCGGCTGCCGCCGGCCCCGCGCAGGCCGTCCCGGCAACGGGGACGGCAGTACGGGCTGCGGCGGGACTGACAGTGTCGGGACGCCGCCCGCGACCGCCGGGGCGATCCCGCGCCACCCGCCCGCCCCGCTGATACGTAGGACCGGTCGCGGACGCCAACCACTTCGCCCGCCAGTACGGTGCCACCTTCCGCCCCAACCGGTCGACAGGCAGCCTGCAACCGACCTGACTGCCCTAAGTTCCTCGCGCCGGTCAGAGGCCCTCAGTGCGAACGCGTGATCACCCTCGCCCGACTGTCACCGTCGCCACCACGGTGCAGCGGGGCGGGGCTGCGTGATGTGATCGGCGAGCTGCTCCACCGTGAGCCGCCCGACGGACCACCCGATGTGCACGGCACCCCGCCGCGGCCGCACACCTCGCCACCCTCGCCCGCCGCCGCGCCCGTAGGGCAATGTCAGTGCTGACCGATACGGTCGTGTGAATGAGCATGTCGTTGAGCGTGTACTTGCTGGATGTGGCGGCCACTCGGGCGCTGGTGGGCTCTCGTGATGATCAGCTGCTGCAGGTGATCAGTGACCAGTTCGGGGACGAACTGACAAGGGCTGACCAGTGGTTCGACCAGGCGATCGCGCAGGGTGCGCCGACCTCGTTCGAGGCACTGCAGACCGTGGTACACGGAGGCCCGTTCCCTCAGGGTGGTTCCCCGGGAGCGTTCCAGTACGGCTATGCGTATAAGCGGCTGTGTTCGTTGACTGGGTCGCACTTGGACAACAGCTCGTTCAGTCCGTATCGCGCGGGGTGGCTGGAGGCGGTGGATGAAGGCCTGAAAGCGCTGAAGGTCACGGCTGTGTCGATCGCGGAATTCGGCATGTGGGAGGGGATGCCTGATGGGCTGCCGTGGTCGGACTTTCCAGGCTGCGGGCAATGGACGCACGGGCAGTGCGTTACGGCACTGGAGCAGTTCGAGACGGCCAACCGCGCCGGCCTTGAACCATCGCTGGAACCCGAGGTGGAAAACGCACTGTCCGACTGTGTGGACTGGATCGTGGCGGCGGCTCAACGTCCCGGGTATGGCGTGATCGGGTTCCAGTCCTGATCACCAGTGACCCCTCGTCCATGCTGGCCCACGGAGACGCCGGGACCAGCACATGGCCTGCGTTAGGAGCGGTGTCGGGGCATGAGGCCGACCGTGACCATGTCCAGGTAGAGGTCGATCAGTGCGAAGGCCTGGGGGTGGCTGAGTTCGGCGACATTGTCGCCGGCGTCGGGGGTGCCGGTGAGCACGACGTCACCGAGGTACGGCAGCGGGGTGGGCCGGTAGAGCGCGATAGAGGGGTAGCCGTCCGAAGCCGACCGGGGAAGGGCCATGACGTCCCAGCAAGGCCGCACCGTACTTCCCCGGTCGGCGCAACCGGGCGACCCTCAGCCGGCCGCGCCCCGGGCACGCACCGGTGCACCACGGCGGCCCGACCATGCGACAGCTGGTGGCGAACTCTAGGCTATGGAATTCCTCCTGGCCGGCGCGGGCGGTCGGCGAGCCGCCCGCGAGGTGGGTCAGTACGTCGTCGTGCGGCACGGTCCGCAGAGCGGCCTGGGCGGGTGTGAGGTGCGTGGTGTCGACGACCTCGGCCTCGGCGTGCAGCCACGGGCGGGCCGCCCCGGCGTAGCGCTCCAGATACTGGAGACGGAACGGGGAGTTGGGGCCAAGCACGGTGCCGCCCGCGTTACGCATACATAGGACACCGTCTAAGTAACCGTGAAAGCCGCGAAAGGAACATGGGCGTGGCAAATATTGTTGAGCCCGACCTTCAGCGTTGGAGCGAGGAAAGGCATCGCAATGCCATCGACATTGCGGATATGCTCGGAGTTTCTCCCGAAATCTACGAGAGCGACCCAACGAGCCTCATTCCGGCCTTGGATGACTACGTGTCCCGCGCTCCCCTGAGTGAGTTCGAAGAGCCCGACTGGATCACACTGCACTTGGACTTGGCATCCTACGTCGCCGACTTCCTCATCCATAAGTACGGAGCACGCTGGATCGTCATGGACGATCCCACTGGGCCGGTTGGATTCCGCTACGTCATCGAGGCAACCGGGCTCGATAGACAGACCCGTCGGGTCGACCCCGTCAACGTGGCAAACAAAGAATTCGCTAACCATCCCATCGAAATCGTCCGGATGCTGGCCAGCGCAGAACTCACCTTGAACCTCGCTCCGCAGGCAGGCGATGAGGAGTGAGCAGGGCCCGCATACCAGCACGCTAAGGGCTGTAGCACGACGCGTGACCTGCACGGCCGTTCGTCGTTGAGTACGGCATCGCGCCATGAACATCCGACCCCCCGCGGATGCGCGACCTCGTGGGGGCCCGGAACCGCCCGGACCCAGGCCCCCGCCCCGCTGTGAAGACCTCGTAACAACGCGCCCGATCCGGTGCACACCGAAGGCCTTGCGGGGCAGGTGTTGCGGCAGTACTTCCCCGCACACACCTCCGCAAGGCCGCGCCTCTTTCCGGGGAGCGGAAACCGCGTGCTCACCGCTCCGGTCGGCTTTGCGGGGAGCGCACGAGGGCCGGTTCCCCCATCCTGGAGAAACCGGCCCTTGCGCTTGGCCGTTCAGCAGCTATTGGACGGGCTGACGTTCCCTCTCGCCGCGCTTCGCCACGAATACGGGCTCTCCTGATGGCCGTTTGGTCGTTCCCGCGAACGCAGCCCAGACCCTGGTCGAATCGATCGTCTTGACCGCGATTCCCTTCTCGGGTGACAGCATCCTTGCCATCGTCGCGACATGGAGGCCGGCTGCGCGCGCATCGAGTCCTTCAACTGCGGCCGAGAACCACGGCTCTCCGCTCACTCCGGATACTTCGACCCAGAATCCCCTGGGAGAGCCCGTGCCGGCCTCAACTTCCATGCTCCCTGACCCGTGGTCGATCAGGATCGCGTCGAGAGCCTGGTCGAGGCTCGGCGACAGGTCCCAGCCGTAGTGGGTGCCGTTGTGGACGAAGGTGGTGGTAAAGGCCGTGCAGTCCCGGCCTGGCAGGTCGGCGGCACGGTATGCGGCGAGCTGTTCGGCGTGCAGCAGCTGGGCGACGGCGATGTATCCGGCGTCGGCGACGAGCACCAACAACACTGGGCCCTCCATCTTCTGGCCGAGGCGGTGGGCGTCCCACCAGTGGGCGTCCGGGACCAGGCTGTGATCGCCCTGGTGGCGGGCTACGACGGTCACCTTGACCTTTCCGGCGGGGGTACTGACGACGACGTGGTCCGAACGCCCGTCCCACGTGGCGTTCAATGCCTCGGCAGCCGCGCTGCGGACGACCGCATCGACGGTGGCGTCGGTGGGTTCGTCGTCGCGCATGAGGAGATAGCGCAGGGTGGGCACACCGCGAGGAGAGACGATGCGCCGCCTGGGCGGAACCCTGTCGCGGGGTTCGCTGTAGCTGCAGATCCCCGGGTGCCAGCGGCGGTGCGTGCGGACGGTCGCAAGGAGCTCCAAGGCGCCCAGGGCGTCGGCCGGGTCGAGGTACAGCACGGTCACGAGCACGCGTTCGGCGGAGTTGTACCGCCCCATGCGCCAGTACGTCTGAGCCAGGTCGTACAAGGCCTCCAGGAAGGGGCGGTTGCTGTCCGCTGACCAGGGCAGCCTGCCATGAAAGCCCATGGGGAGCGAGGATTCGCCGACAGCCACGGCCGCCTGGTACCAGCTGAGGGCCTGCTCCAGGTAGTGGCGGCGCTCGCCGGCAGTAGGAGCGGTGTAGAGGAGATCCTCGGTTTCACCGTCGTGGCGCTGCAGGGCGAGGTCACCGAGTCGGGCGTAGAGGCCGACGTCGAGGGGGTTGTGGTCGATCAGGCGCTGCAATTGTGCTTCATAGGCGTCGTCGCCCAGGGCGCCGCGGCAGGTCTCAAGGACAGCGTCTGCGCTTGGGGAGCGAGGATGGGTGGAGAAGGCGTAGGGCATGCGGAAGCGCGGTGTCGTTCCGTCCTCGGCCAGTTTCCGCGTCCACCAGCGCGTGAATGTCTCGGTCACTTCCGCCTGCAGGGGCGGAACCTCGCCCGGATCCAGGCCGGACGCTGGTGTCGGCTCGTCCTCGTCGTCGTATGCGTAGGGGTCGTCATCGAAGGCAAACGCGCCTTCCTGGGTGACTGCTCGGGGCCCGGCTTCATGGGCCCGCTCCAGGGCTTCGCGGGCCTTCTCGGTCGGGCTGCCCGGAAGGCTCGGCGTCAGCGACTGGTAGGGGTCCGGCCAGGGGTGCCCGGCGGTCAGGGGACCCCACATGGTGTAGTCCTGGCGCAGCAGGATGCGCAGGGCCAGGTCAAGTCCGTGGCGGTCGAGCCGCTCAGGTAGTTGGCCGGTCGCGCTGGCCGTGGTGACTTGGTCTAGCGCCTTCTGGTAGCCGACATGCGTCTCGGCATCCAGCAAGCGGGCGAGACGGTTGGTCTGGGTGCGCTGCGCGCGCCGGTGGGTGCCGTTGGCTGGCCCGTCGGTGTGCATAAGGATCCTTGAACCCGGGCTGCGCGTACCGCACCACCCCACCTCGGTGCGACGCCAAGCCCTCAGGTCAGGACGCCTTTTGTGTCTCAGATACGCTGGTTCTGCCGGCTCGAGCGTGCGCTCAGTTCACCTGCCAGTCAACGGTGGGGATGACTGCCAAGAGCGCGCACCGTGCGCGAGATGTGCACCATGATCCGGGTGGCGGATGAGCTGCGCAAGGACTCCGCCACATATGACCGATCACGACCGAAGCGTGACCGGTTTCGTCATGCTCTGTCGCGATCAGCCTCGTGATGGTCGAAAGCCGTCGACATCCAGTCGAGGCCCCTAACCTGCGACCATTGCCGCCGCCGCATTCACATGCCGCCGTCGGCGCAGCGAAGCAGGTGCTGCCTGAGCTGATGGCGCTAAATTCCTGTCCTTCGAGCGGGTGGGGCCGGGATACTTCCGGGGTGTCGATGATGGATCTCGAGGCCGTCCGGGCTGCGCTGCGTGCACACAACCCGGCCCTGCTGCTGGAGCAGCCGGAGGGTCAGTGGCTGGACGCCAAGGCCGTGCCGTATGCGCTGCGTGAGCCGCGCGCAGTTGAGGAACTCGCCAAGGACGTCTGCGGGTTTGCCAACGGTGGCGGTGGTGTCCTCGTCCTGGGGATCGCTACGCGGCTGGTGGACGATGTGGAGATTCTCGACCAGATCGTTCCGGTCGACCGCGCCTCGGTCGACCGCGATCGGATCCGCAAGCTGATCCGCGCGCACATCACTCCTGCCCCGCGCGGGGTGAGGGTGGACTGGTCCGACGACCAGCAGGGATCGTGCGTGCTCTACATCGATGTCCCCGCTCAGGACGAGAACTGTCTGTTCGTCGTGGCCGCGCCGGTCGGCAAGCCGGGCACGCCCCGTACGGACACGGTCGCGGTGCCCGTACGCGAGGCGGACGGGACGCACTGGCTGCCGCGCACCGAGATCCAGCGCCTGCTCTCCGCCGGCATCGCCGCCTCCGGCATGCCCACGACCGAGACGCTGTCCCAGCTCCTGCATGACGCCGTCGCAGGCTCGCAGTGGACGGGCGCGCCGCGGATCGGTCAGGGCCTGCCCGAGTGGGAACGCGAGATGCTCGAAGCGTACGAAAAGCTGGCCGATGTGGGCCTGGGGCAGCCGGCCGGTGAGGCGTATCGCCACGGAACAGCGGCGCTGCAGGATCTGCACCACTTCCTGGACGGAGAGCCGGGGTGGGTGCTGTGCGTGGCTCCCCCGCGCCCGCCCGTCGTGGTGCGCACGCCCGTGTGGCAGGCGATCGTCGACGCGGGCCGGGCTGACGCCAGCGGGGATCCGCTCGCGGCGATCGGATACCCCATCAGCGCTTCCGGAGCGGTGACGGGCGACGGCAGCCTCGTGAAGCTGGATGGTGGCAGGTGGGGTCCCGGCCATCTCGTGCGCTCCCAGAACGGTGTCTGGCGGTGGCAGCCTGCGGTGCACCTCGGTCTGGACATGACCCGGTCCGCGCTCAGGTGGACGAGCCAGATACCGAAACCGCAGCTGCGGCTGCGCGCCCTGGTGACCCTCCCCTGGGCGGAGGCTTCCACCCTTCAGATCACGAAGGCCCGGCGCCAGCAGCTTGAGCAGCAGCTTGCCTTCAGTCCGCTGGCCGGTGCCGTGACGATGCTGTCCCAGCGCCGGGGCGGCAACCTCCCGGCGGGACGGTGGGAGCCGGGCCCGCACGACAACTCGCTGCACGCCGCGAGCTACACGACCATTTTCCGGGCACCTGACGGGCGGTCGGCCCTCTCCGCCGCCTGCATGATCGCGTGTCCCGGCACGATGGACTCCGCCGTCGTCTCGTGCGCGGACGTCCTGATCGAAGACAGTGCCGCCTGGGCGGAAGCGCTGGGCGGTCACCAGAGCGCACCGCTGGGCTTCGATGAGGTCCAGGATGTTCTGCTGCATGCCTGGCAGACGGCCGCCGAACTCCTGCCCGAAGTGCTCGGTGATCCGGCCGGTCGGCGCTGGGCCGCACCGCCCACCACCGAGTTGCGCCTGAGCGCCGAGCGCAGCGACGACACCGGTGTGACGCCCGGCCTGGGCTCCCTCATCGACCTCAGCCCGCTCGGCCCTACCGGGCGAGGCCCCAGACCGGAGATGGCCGTCACGATCACCGCCGAGCCCACCATGCGGCACACCGAGCGCCAAGACCTGCTGCGCCGGGCCCTGGCCCACATGGCGCAGGCCTTCGGTCACACCCAGGCCGAGGTGGGGCTGTTGTAGCGGGCGGGACCGTCCCCTCGGCGCGGCCTGCTGCCTGTGATCGCAGTTGAGGAGCGGCACGTATCAGCGTGACGTCCGAAAGTCGGCGATCATGCCGCCGTAGACGATTTCCTCTACCCGCAGTAGAGGAGGACGGTAGAGTGAGGATATGGCAGCAGACGAGACGAGCATCAAGGTGAGCACGGCCGCGCGGGACCGGCTCGCCCAGCTGGCCGCCGAGCACGGCACCACCATCCGCCACCTGGTGGAGGACCTCGCGCACAGCACGCCGACCCAGGCCGAGTATGCCGAGCGGGCCGAGCTGGCCCGCGCCGAGCTCGCCGCCGCCCTCGGCACCGCGCCGAGCGAGGAGGCCGAGGCGAAGGCCCGGGCGCTGCTGCAGCGTCTGGGCGCCGCCTCGCAGGGGCCGCGGGCGGCCGCGTAGTGGCGGCGATCGCGGTCGTCCTGGACCACACCACCGCCGGTGCGCTGTACGACCCGAAAGACCCGTTCAACGAGGCCGTCGCCGCGTTCTACGTCCAGGCCTCCGGCGGACTCGGGGAGCTGTATGCGCCGGTGCTGTCCCTGACGGCCGGCGACGCCGAACGGCCGGGCCTGCTCGGCTACATCAAGGGACTGCGGTTCATCCGGATCGAGGCGTTCGACACCGACGCCGCCGTCACCGCCACCGAACTGCTGCGCTTCGGGCACTCCTGGGCCGCCGTCCACGCCATCCACGCCGCCCGCCCGTCTCCCGCCCATCCCACCGGCCGCTACCTGCTCACCCTGACGCCGAAGGCGTATGCGGGCACCGGCGTCCAAGCCGTCCACCCCGACCAGTAACCGGCCTCGCGCGGCCACCATCACAGCGGGCAGGCAGCTCTGGCAGCGCAGGAATGGGAGAAGGGGTCCGGCATCAGTGATGCCGGACCCCTTCTGTGTTCGTAGCGGGGACAGGATTTGAACCTGCGACCTCTGGGTTATGAGCCCAGCGAGCTACCGAGCTGCTCCACCCCGCGTCGGTGGTGCCACTCTACACAGGGCTCTGCAGGCCGGCGGTAGGGCCGTCAGCCGCGGACGATGTTCTCGGCCTGGGGGCCCTTCTGGCCCTGGGTGATGTCGAACGTGACCTTCTCGCCCTCGACCAGCTCGCGATAGCCGCTGCCGGTGATGTTGGAGTAGTGGGCGAAGACGTCCGGTCCGCCGTCGTCCTGGGCGATGAAACCGAAGCCCTTCTCGGGGTTGAACCACTTCACGGTACCGCTGGCCATACTGCGTCCTTCTGATCTCGCCGGGCGTGCCCGGCCGGGGTGACGAGTGGGTGTCTTCCCCGCGGGGGATGGCACCCGGCGTCCATGTACCCCGGCCAGGGCCGCGCCATACGACCGGTTCAGCCCTGTGGCTGGGGAAGCACGCCGGGTTCGACCGGGACGAGCCGGACGTTGGTGTTGCCGTCGGCCTCGAGGGCCGCCTTGCGCCGCTCGCCGCTGACCTTGTCGTAGGCAACCGCGGAAGCCTGCGCCTTTCCGTCGCTGTCTGTCCAGGTCAGCCCAAAGTTCTGCATCGTCGTCATGCGCTCATCATCGCCGCCGGCACTGACAACGCCCGGCGCAAGGTCCGTGACAGGCCGACCTCCCCGAGCTGCGGCCGGGCGGTCCGGGTCACAGGCTGCGCAGCACGGCGACGACTTTGCCGAGAATGGCTGCCTCGTCAGCCAGGATCGGTGCGTAGGCCGGGTTGTGCGGCATCAGCCAGACATGGCCGTCCTCACGGCGCAGCCGTTTGACTGTCGCCTCGCCGTCGATGAGGGCGGCCACGACGTCGCCGTGGTCGGCGGAGTCCTGACGGCGGACGGTGACGATGTCACCGTCGCAGATCGCCGCCTCGACCATGCTGTCCCCCACGACTCGCAACGCGAACAGACGGCCCTCCCCGACGAGACGCCGGGGCAGCAGCAGTACGTCCTCCACCGATTCCTCGGCCAGGAGCGGTGCGCCTGCGGCGATCCGGCCGACGAGGGGCACGTCGGCCGCCTGAGGGAAGGCATCGGCCGGGCTTTCACCGAAGCCGGTGTCCCGGTGCGGCCTGACGCGATAGGCGCGGGGGCGATGGGGATCGCGGTAGAGGACGCCCTTGCGCTCCAGGGCGAGGAGCTGGTGCGCGACGGAGGAGGTGCTCTTGAGCCGGACCGCCTCGCCGATCTCGCGCATCGAGGGCGGGTATCCCTGACGGGCGACGGTGCTCTCGATAAAACGCACGATGGCCATCTGCCGAGCGGTGAGACCGTCGGGGCCGGTGACGACTCCCCGCGGGCGCCCGGCCCGACCAGTCGTTTCAGTGAGGTGCATGAAGGCTCCCCCGTGGCGGGATCTTGCTTGAGGTGGACCGTAACCCGCGAACCACACCAAAGGGAACACTGATTCGATAACCGGCCGCCCGAAGACAGCAGGCGGCCGGGGGGACGCTGCCGGCAGCCGCGGAGGCCAGGCGGGTCAGGAGGCGGCCCGGTAGATGGCGGCCGGACCGATGACACCGGCGCCGAACTTGTCACGGACCCGGTCGACGGCGGCCTCGGCCACCAGACGCGCCTCACGGGCGTCGTCCAGGGTGATCTGCTGGGCGACGGTGTCGGCGGCACGGAGGTCCTCGCCCCGCAGGGACAGCCCGGTCAGGCGGCCCCGCTGCAGGCCTGCGGCGTCCATGAGCCGGTAGGCGGCCATTCGCAGGTCGTCGTCGTGCGCGGAGGGCTCGGGCAGCCGGTGGGTCCTGCTCCAGCGGCCCGTCCCGGCGAAGGTCAGCGTCAGCGTCAGGGCCTGGGGAACCTGCCCGCGGCGGCGCAGCGTCCGCCCGAGCCGGACGACCAGAGCGAGCAGGGCGGCCCGCACGTCGGCCCCGTCCAGGGTGTGCCGGGCGAAGGAGCAGTGCACGGTAGCGGAAGCGGGCAGGGAACGCGGGACGACGGGGCGGGGGTCGATACCGCGGGCGCGGTCGCGGGCCAGGCGTCCGGCCCGTCCGCCCAGCAGCCGCTGCACGGTCTGCGCCGGGACGGCAGCGAGCAGGCCCACGGTGTGGATCCCGTAGTCGTGGAGCACGTCCGCCTGCTTAGGTCCGATGCCGTGCAGGGCCTCCACAGGCAGGTCGGCGAGCCATTCGGCGGCCCGGTCGGGGGCCACCACCAGCACTCCCCCGGGCCCGGGGACCTGGGCGGAGGCGGTCGCAGCCACGCTGACGGTCGGGCCGATCCCGATCCGCAGGTCGACACCGTGACGGGTCAGGGTCCGCACCCGCAGCATCTCGCCCAGACGGCGCACGTCCGCACCCACACCATGGCAGCGCAAGGCCCCCTTCAGCTCCACGAGAGCAGCACCGGGCGGCAAAGCCTGTACGAGGGGGGACAGCTCAGCCATCCGCTCCAGGATGAGGCGATACACCTGCTCCGGCAGCCGGTCCGGACAGCGCACGTGCATCACGGTCGACACCGGGGATGTCTTGCCGCTCACGCCGTTCACCTCCTGTCTCCCTCTCCAGATTATCGAACATAGGATCGAATACCCGGATCGGGGAACTTTCAGCCCGGCCCGCCGCCAGGCGACGTCCGCGGTTGAGGGGACTTCAGCGGTGGGCGGCCGAGGAGGAACGCCCGGCAGGATCGGCCGTTGTCGCGCATCCGTGGCCCGCCCGGGACGCGGAACCGGGCATGCCCGACGCCGCCGGACCGGCTCCGTCGGCAACACGGTGAAGCCCCGCGTCCCCCTGGCTGGCGAGGTCGCAGGCACCGTGCTGACGACCCGGCCCGAGGTGCCGTAGCCCTCTGCCATGCTGGCGCGGACACAGGGAGGGGAACCGCATGGCCCACCGTCCGCGCCCGAGCCGGGAGCGCGCCCGCAGGCAGATCGAGCGGCACGCCGACGAGACCGGCCCGGCCCAGCCGGCCCGCCCGCTGACCCGCTTCGAGCAGCAGCTGCTCGACGGAACGGCGACCGTGGTCACGGACATCGAACCCATGGCAACCGCCCTGTACCAGGAGGCCCCGCCCGTCGGCGAGTACCGCCTGAGCACGCGCCGACCCAGCAGCCGCCCTCGCCCGCTCTGACGGGGCGGCACCGGCGCGCCGGGTATCGGGCAGCACCTGGCCTGCCTTCGCCGGCGGTGGCCCGAACGCGCTGGGGCCTACTCGGCCGGGTCCTCGCCGGTGTGCCGGACCTGCTTCTTCACCGCCTGCTCCAGCTCATAGCGGTTGTCCCCCGCCGCCTCGGCCTGCGTGGTGATGGCCGCCTGCGCGGCCTCGGCCGCCTCACGCCAGCGGCGCCACTGGGCGTCGTACTCCTCACCGGCGAGGCCCGCGAGCTTCGCACGTTCCTGCTCGGCGGATCGTTCCAGCACGATCAGTTCATCGGGGACCTCTGCCACAGCAACGGATCCTAAGCCGCGAGGACGCAAGCGTCCTCGCTCGGGTCCGCCGGCCGACCCGGGGAGAGCTGCGTGGGCGGTTTTCGGCGGGGTGAGCACCCCGCGCGCATCCAGGGTGCCGCCGGCCGAGGAACGACAGCGCTGCAGAAGCCGTACGGCATCGCCGGGGCACTGCTCAGGCAGCGGTGTGCGTATTGCGCGCCGAGGGGCTGGGTCGGCATCGTCGCCTGGGGAGGGCGGATGGGATTCACCGCGGTCCACGCCGACTGGGGGCGGCTGGATGCGTCGCTGGACGATCTCGGGTGTGGCCGTGCCTGGGCCGACGTCCACCGGGTCACGGGGCTGCGGCTGGCGTGCCCGGAGTGTGGGGGCCGGGTGTGCGCGCGGGTCTCCTCACGCCGTGCCCGGCACTTCTACCACCAGCAGCGGCCCCGTGACTGCGAGCTGGCGAACGAGTCGTACGAACACCACCTGCTGAAGCTGGAGCTGGCTACGGCAGCCCGGGCAGCGGGGTTCACAGCAGAGCTGGAGGTGAGCAGTCCACGGGCGGACTGGCGTGCCGACGTGCTGGTCTTCGATGAGCAGGGCCGTGCGTTCATGGCCCTGGAAGCGCAGCTGTCGCCGATGACGCCGGAGGATGCGCGGATGCGCACCGACCGCTATGCGCGCGATGGTGTGGGGGTGTGCTGGGTCGGGCTGCAGGGGCGGCCGTGGCAGCGTGCCGTGCCCTCGCTGCGGGTGGAGTACCCCGAGGAACGCGGGGCCGGCTGGACGGTGCGGCACGGCATCGCTCGCTACACCTGGGACCCGCGCACGCTGGCCGGGAAGGCGGGATGGACCCACATCACCTGCCCGCTCGGCGATGCCATCCGGTGGATCCTCCAGGGGCGCGTGCATCCCCATACCGGCCCGGGCGGCACGGTGTGGTGGACGGCCGACGCCTACCGGCAACTCGCGGCCGCCCGGGCGAAGCTGGAGGCGGATGACGAGGCCGCCGCACGTGCCCGGGCTGCCGAACAGGCCCGCCGGGCTGCCGCGGCGCGGGCAGCTGCCGCCGAACAGCGCCTCCACGACGCCCTGCAGCAAGCACAGGAGCGGCAGGCCGAGCAGGAACGTCTGGCCGCCTTCCTCGAACACGCAGGCATAGACGCCCAGGTGTGGCCCGCCTTCACGCAACTGGTCCGCACCGCCTCCGGCAAACCGGTCGAGTACGGCGTCCAGAGCCCCTCCCACGGCAACGGACTGCTCGTCTACAGCAGGCCGCGCCCGGGCCGTGCGTTCACCCTCGCCGGTGTGGTGTGCCCCGATCCTCGAGCACTGGCCCAGTGGCCAGCAGAGCTGACGATCCTCGTGCCCAGCCAGACCTGGCTCGCCCGCATCCAGGCCGCCGCCCGCACTCCGCTGAAAGTCGCCGTCCTCAACCCGACCACCAAGCGCTGCGCCTTCCTGCGCATCCGCCCCCAGCCCCCGGATCCCCCAGCACCGCCAGGGTCCTTGCGCAGCGGGTGAGCGTACGGCGGAACCCATCGGCATACACCGCCCCGGTGTCAGCGACACTGCTCTTTTGGTGCACATACTGCCGGATGGATCTCGTCTACCCTGGCGACTGGTTCGCCGCGCATGCCGGCGTACGGCGGCACCGGCACACACCCGCGGCAGATGTTCGCCCCGCGGTGCCGGGTGCGAACCGGTCCTGTATGTACCAAGTAATGGGCGCGCAGCCCAGGAAGAAGCGAGCCTGATGGGTAGGAAGAAGCCCGGCAAGCCGCGTCGGCCCCGGGGCCCGCGCCAGTACACGCTGCAGGAGCTTCAGCCGCCCGGTGAGGGCTACGACGAGTGGTTCCGCGTCCAGCCCGGCATGCAGCCGCCCGCCGACAGCGGCCTGAGCCAGGACGCCGCCGACCTCATGCAGCGACTTGCCGGTCTCGGCGCGCTGTACGGCGGCCGCGTGCCCAAGGCCGCCCTCTACCTGGACGAGCTGATCGAGCGCGGCAGCCTGCCGGTGGTCCAGGGCGAGACGGCCTCTTTGGTCCCGGTCGAAGAGATGGCCGAACTCATGGGCGCCATGGACGACGGCAGCGTCCGCGAATCCCTCCACGAACTGCACGCCGCGGGCGCGCTCCTGGTCATCACCGGGCCCGACGAGGACCTCCTCGGCGTCCGCATCGTCGCCAAGCGCCCCAGCTCCCCCGGCCTGCCCTGGCAGTTCGTCGGCGACCCCGACACCGTTGCCGCCACGACCTGCATCCCCACCGACATCTGGGAAGAGCTGCCCCTCGACGTCGCCGCGACGGTCGCCTACCTGCGGACCTGCCGGTCCCGTCTGGAGGAGCCCGATCCCGAGGCCTACGGCCGGCGCGAAGGCGTGCGGGACACCGAGCATGCCAAGGAGCTGTTCGCCGCGGCGCTGGCGTCCGGGTACGTCGACGAGAAAGGCTGCGAGGCCTGCCCCACCGGGCACCTGTGCACCCGCGCAGCAGCCTGAACCCACCCTGAGCCAGCAGACCCACACCGCGCACCCGGTGCCGGGCTCCTCGTCGGCGGCGCTGCACTCGGTGCGGCGGGCTGGGCCGTTAGTACGTCGCGCCGGACTCGGGGCCGGCTGTCCACGCCGGCCTTCCGGTCAGGGCCGGGCTTCGGCCCGGCTAGCGGGGTGGCGGGCGCCGGAGCGCTGGGGCGCAAGCCAGTTGCGATGGTTTCCGCCCTTCTTCGTGTTCGGTGGTCTCAGCTCTCCGGTTCGCGCGGCACGACGCGGGAGAAGAACTCCTTCGCGGCCTGTCGGCCGAGTTCCCCGTTCGTGGTCGCGGAGCGCTGCAGTGCTTCGCCCGTCACCTGGGCGGGGATGTCGAGCTGATTGTGTGCCTCGCTCATGATCTCGCCGATGTACCACTGGGCGGAGGTCGGGAAGTGCTGGATGAACCAGCTGAGCATCTTCGCCAGGGGCACCGACAGCATGAGGTCGAGGGCTTTGAGTTCACCGCCCCGGCGTTCGCGGATGCGCAGCGAGTGCGCGAAGTCCTCAAGGACGGCATGACGGATGGTCGGTCCCAGGGCGTCGGTCGGGATGATCTGGCGAAGGCTGTCGGCGACCTCGAAGGCCAGTTGGTCGGCCACTTCCCGCACGCTCGGCTCGTTGCGCTGGCGCAGGACCCAGCGCTTGCGGATGTCGGGGCGCTTCCACAGGAAGCGGAAGAAGCTCTCGCTGAACCGGTCGCGGATCTGGGCCGCCCCGGGGGCCAGACGGTGCCGGTCGCCGGCCGACATGGCCTCCCGCAGTCCCTCGGAGGAGCGGCGCCGGGCTTCCGCCCAGTCCTCGGCGACCGGGCGGGACCACTGGGCCCGCCCGCCGACGGTCGCCTGGGGCAACGGCACGTCGTTCTCTCCCCGGGAGATGTAGCCCCGCAGGGTGGAGGCGGTGATGCCGCCCAGCGCGGCCATCTCCGGAACGCCGAGCAGCCGGTCTCCGGCGAGTTCGGGGCTGGCCAGGTCCACGACGCACCTGTCCAGCGGCAGGGGATCGTCCTGCTTCTGGTGGTGCTGCGCCCACCGGGTCAGGTCATCGAGCCAGTTCTGCGGCGCCGCGGCGGAGGAGTCGAAGGTGGCCACCTTGTGCACGTGCGCGCGCTCGGGGTGGGCGCGCCCGTCCAGCATGTCGGCGGCGTGGACGGTGGTTGTGGCGCGTGCCTTGTGGCGGGCGTAGTCCTCGGTGACCGGGTCCCAGATCTGCCCGGGCCGGTACCAGCTCTCACCGTCCCACCAGTAGCCGCCGGCCCTGAACAGCAGCGGCGCGCCGGACCAGTAGGTGTGCAGGCTGGCGGTGTCCTCATTGCGTAGCAGGAGCACGGTGCGCCCGTGCTCGGGGTGGTAGCGGACGGCCCAGCCCAGGTGAGGGGCGATCGGGTCGGTGGTGAAGGCCAGCCAACCCCCCTTACGGGAGGTGTCGCAACGGCCCCACATGCCCTCGCCCTTGTTGCGTCCTACTGCTTCGATGGCGTCGGGACCGTCGTCGAGCGGCAGGTGGGAATCATCGACGAACGGCAGACCGGGAACCGGGTGATCCGTCCCCAGGCCGTTGGCGAGCGGACGAATGTCGTAGACCAACGTGTCCTCCTTCTCAACTTCAGTGCTGTACTTGGCTACAACGCTACTGATGCCCAGTAGTACACGACTGAGAAACGGATCGGTACAGCGATTTCGAGACAAGGTTGACAGCAGCGGATGGGGACGGCAGCCGCGCCAAGCCGGCACCTCGCCAGCAGCCTCTGCGCCATACCCCCCGTGTCGAGATGTGCCGCGGGGAGCAAAGCAGCCGCCAACATGCGGCCGAGCCGTGGGAGGGCCGGCTAGGGCGTTCGGGCGGCGTCGGACGGGCGCGGCGCGGGCCGCCGCATCCGGACACTTCCCGCGATCTGCGCACGCGGGCGGACGGTGCTGCGTAGGCTGCACGGTGTCGTCCCGGTGGGCTCCCCCGTACCACCGGGACGTTCCCTTGCCGGCAGTCGCAGGACTCACGGGTGCCTGCGACAGGGGCAAGGCCGGTACGTGTCTGCGCGCGGAGCTGCTCCGGCCTCCGCAGAACCGCTGCGAACGGCGCGGGTGTTAGCTTCCTTCCCGTGTTACAACACCAGGACGAGACCAGAGCGGCCTACGACAGGGTCGTCGAGGTGTATGCCTCGATGTTCAGTAGTCAGTTGGAGACGCGGCCGTTCGCGCGGAACATGATCAGCACCTTCGCCGAGCTCGTGCGTGGCACGGGGAACCGGCGGGCAGCCGACGTCGGGTGCGGACCAGGTCATCTGACGGCCATGCTGCACGACCTGGGGTTGGATGCCTTCGGGCTCGACATCTCCCCGGCTATGGTCGCCCACGCCCGGCGGGCCCATCCGGCGCTGCGGTTCGATGAAGCGCCCATGGAGGCCCTGCCGGTCGAGGACGGCGCGCTGGGCGGAGTGCTGGCCCACTACTCGATGATCCACACCCCACCCGGAGAATTGCCCGCGCTGCTCGCCGAACAGGTGCGTGTCCTGGCATCAGGGGGCCTGCTCCTGGTGTCCTTCTACGGGACCGAGGGGCCGGAGCCGGTCCGCTTCGACCACAAGGTGGCGCCCGCCTACAGCTGGCCGGCGGAGCAGTTCGCCGAGTTGCTGGCCGGGGCCGGTCTTGTCACGGTGGCTCGGCTGCTCCACGACCCAGCGACCGACCGCGGCTTCCTCGACACCCACTTGCTGGCCCGCCGCCCGTAGAGCACGGCCCGAGGCCTGGGTCGCGGTGGTGGAGATCATCCGCCTGGATGGAGCTGGTTCCAAGCGCCGCGTTCCGTGCCGGAGTCCACTGAACATCGCCCGAGGTGACAACCGTCGGAGTCACGAAGAATCCGGCGGTGCGGCCACCGCAGTGGTGCAAGCAACGATCTCCCGAAGCTGGGCAATGACGCAGAGCGTGCGGGCAGTCAGGCGAGGCGGCTGAGGGGATTCGTGCCAAGACGTGAGTGTCACTCGGGCATCTCGGCGGACGGGCCAACCGCCTGGCGTGTCTGCGGTTTCCTGCGGCGCCGGTTGACCGCGTCGATCGCCGCAGCGCTCCCCTCACCGTCCTCGATACGGGCCCGGTACTCGGCCCAGTCGGCATCCGTCCAGGCCTCGAGTGCGCCGGGGAACGACGGCTCGTCCGCCTTCACGCCGGTGCCTGCGGAACGCCGTACAGGCCCGCGCAGCACTCGCAAGCCTTAAGGTCGCCGACCGGGAAGCGGGGGGATGCCGTGCCTGCGCACCAGGCGCACGACTCACCGGCCCTCTGCCGGCTGGTGAGCCGGTCGCGGTCGATCACCGGGGCGTCGACCAGTCCGGGCATGGGAGGCGGTGTGCTGGGCGTCGTCATGATCGGTCGCCTCGCGCTCGCAGTCGCGGTCGATGGGGGGGGTGGCCGTCCCCGACGGGGGGCGGGGACGACCACGGGCCCGAACACCCCCTGATGCGGGCGTGGTTGGGCTGACACCCAGTCAAGATCAAGGTGGGTTATGGGACCATCGGTGATGCGGCATGCGCATACGGATATGCACCCAGCGGGTACCGGCAGACACCGCAGGCCGTGTGGACTCGTAGCGTGGGGGCAGTCGTGGACTTCCAGACAGGCCCGATCCGGGACGCCTCCCGGTTGGGGGACTATGGACGCGTCATCGAGCTGGTCCGCAAGGGACGGCGGATGACGCAGGCGGCGCTGGGGCAGGCCCTGGGCATATCCCAGTCCGCGATCAGTCGTCTGGAGAAACGCGGCCCAGCCTCCTACAGCACCAACATCCTGACCGCGGCGGCTGCGCATCTTCAGATTCCGCCGGCGCTGGTGGGTCTGGCAGACGGGCGCACGGCGCAGGTTCAGGTGAGAGACGACGATCCCATGCACCGACGCACCGTCCTTGGCGGCGCCCTCGCCGCGATGGCGGCCCCCATGCTGGCCGCCGTGCCGGATGCGCACGATGCGCCCGGTGGCCAGGCCGCCGCCCTGCGGCTGACCACGAGCGCCTATCGCAGACTCGACGGCACCACCCCCTCCCGGGACCTCGCCGGCGCCGTCGACGGCCACATCCGGCTCATCCAGGCCATCACCCGCACCGCCACCGGCGACGCGGACCGGGCGCGGCTGGCTGCCGTGGGCAGCGAGGCCGCTTCCTTCGCGGGCTGGCTGGCGTGGGACAAGGGTGATCACGGGTCGGCCCGTTCCTGGTACGGCGGGGCCGTCAAAGCCGCACGTACCTCCGGCGATGCGCTGCTGACCGCTTACCAGACAGGCACGCTCGCCCAGTTCGAGGCGCACGCCGGCAACGGCGTGGAGGCGCTGAACCTCGCCCGCCGCGCCCGGCGGGTGCTCGGTGACCAACGCCCGGCCGTTGCCGATGCATGGCTGCTGAGCGTCGAAGCCCTCGGGCACGCGGCAGCCGGGAACCGGCGCGGCGCCGACCAGGCGCTGACCGCATCCCGCGCAGCAGCACAGGCTCTCGCTGCCGGGCAGGACCCGCCGCCGTGGCCGTGGGTGTTCTCCTTCACCCCGGACAAGGTGGCCGCCTGCCGCGTGGCCTGCGGCGCACGTCTCGGGCTGCCCAAGTGGGTGCTGGATGAGGACGTGGAGGCCCTGGCCGCCACCGGCCACGCGAAACAGCGTGCCCTGCTGGTGCTCGACATCGCCGCCGGGCACTTGGCCGGCGGGCGGGTGGAGGCGGCGTTCGCCCTCGCCTCCCGCGCGCTCGAGGTCGCGCTGCAGTACCGGTCCGGGCGGATCGTGGAACGCGCCCGGGCTGTGCGCCGCAGCCTCACCACCAGCTCACCGCCCAAGGTGGTGCGGGACTTCGACGAGCGCCTGCACGGCGTCTACCTGTAGGAAGGGATGACCACGGCATGCGGGTGGGGATCACCGGGCACCGCGGACTGAGCAGCCAGGTCGAGCAGCAGGTGCGGGCTCTCCTGGCCGACCAGGTCAAGGCCTACGACCCGGCCGAACTCGTCGGCGTCTCCTGCATCGCCGACGGCCCCGACTCCTGGTTCGCCGAAACCGTCCTCACGCACGGCGGCCGCCTCGAGGTCGTCGTCCCGGCCACCGAGTACCGCCAGGGCCTGCCCGACTGGCACCACCCCGTCTACGACCGGCTCATCTCCCGCGCCGCCGACGTCCACCACACCGGCCTCACCGAATCGACCTCGAAGGCCCATCAGGCCGGATCCGAAATCCTCGTCGGCCTCGTGGACGAGCTGATCGCCGTATGGGACGGCAAACCCGCACGGGGCTACGGAGGCACCGCGGACGTCGTGGCCTACGCCGAACGCACCGGCGTTCTGGTGCGGGTGCTGTGGCCCGAAGGCGCCAGCCGATGAAAGCGGCAGCGAGCTGATCGAGGCGCCGCCCACAGAATCCGGCGGCCTTCTGCGCGGACAGCTCCGCGCACCCGGCAGGCCGTCAGGCTCGAAGAACCAGCTACCGGCCACCCGTCACGTCGTCGGGCGGGTTCTCGCCACCGGCGAGGCGTTCAGCCGCCTTCGTCCACCACAAAGTCGGCACCAAGCCCCGCCGCGGCACCTGAAGCTCCGCCCGCCTGAACCGTCAGGAACCCGACGAGGTTGGATGGCTCCATGGTGAGACGGAAGCGGGAGAAGCGGAGCAGCTGCCGGTCGAACAGGCGCGACATATGACGGCTCTTCCGTGGGGCGGGAACGGCGCGTTGAGGCGGCGAAGGCCGCTGTACCGGTCAGCCTGGCGTGCCGGAATGCCGCTCGCCCCGGCGTGAGGAGCTGTTTCCCGCCTGGGGGGTGCGGCCTTCCCCGGCGTCCCGCGTCGCGGGACGCCATGCCGTTATCGGCCGGCCGGGGCGGTCAGCCGTGTCGCACGGCAGGTGTTGGGCGTCGTTGACCGCTGCCGCCACACCTGGACGTCTGCTTCATGCCCCGATCAGGCCCGGGAACTTGACCGGTGCCGCCGGGAGTTGCGCTGTCAAGACCGTCCGCACGCGGGTAGGGAGCAGTCGTTGAGCATGAGCAAGAAGGCACCGCAGTACACCAAGGTCGAGTTGAGCGGCCCGCCCGAGGCGATCGCACGTCTGATGGCTGCGCTCGGCGAGGCGGGCGAGATCATCTTCGACCACCGCTCCGCGCCCGATACCCGGGGCGACGTCGCGTGCACGGCCCGGGTGGCCACCCTGAGCGCGCCACAGCAGCCGGTGCAGGCGTCCGGAACGGCGGAGGTCGTGGTGCAGAGCAGGCTGAGCGTCGATGCCGCCCGCTGGCCCGGCCTGGGTGAGCCGGAGGGTGCAAGGCGTCTGGAAGCCTCCACCGCCGCGGCTCTGGCGGCGCTGGACGGCGTCGACGCCGCCGAGGGCCGCCTCGTCGCCGTCACCTGGCCTTCCGCCGCCCGCTAGCCGTGGCCCCGAGCGAGGACAGCCTTCCCGAGGAAGGACTGTCGCTGTGGCTGACCGACTGGAAGGTCCCCGTCGGCATGTCCTGGACGGGGCGCAGGCTGATCGCCTGCATCGGACGGTCGGCCGCCGGGCACCTCGACTTCCACGTCCACCCCGACGGGCAGGCGGTGAAGGTGTGGATGCTCAACGTCCACCCCGGATTCCAGCGGCGCGGCCTGGCCGGAGTGCTCATGGACGCTCTCTACGCGGCGTACCCGACAGCGTGGATCAACCACGGTGCCCGCAGCCCTGACGGGGCCCGGTGGTGGAACAGCTACCGCGACCCGGCCCCGCACCGCAACGTCCACAACAGGCCGCCGGCCGAGTGGGCCGCCTACTTCGACGCCGTCGAAGTCGCCTCGGAGAAAGCGCAGATCGCCCACCTGAACCAGTACTACGGCCTTAACGGCCACCGGGACGCCGTCTACCGCTACGGCGAGCGCGTCGATCAGGAGGCGGACCACTACACCGCGCTCTACCAGGAAGCCCCCGCTGTGCGTCTGGACCCGGCGGCGCAGCCCCTGCACGGTGCCACGCGGCTGTTCCTGCCGCCCTCGGTGCACGCCTACGTCCACGACGCCTCCCAGGACCCGGCCGGTAGGGCCGCCACGCTGCTGGAGCACCTCGGACACGGCAACCTGCCCCGCGCCACCTACTGGAACACCACCGCCCGGGCCGCGTTCGAGGACGCCCACCACGAAGAGCTCTTCCAGGACACACCGCCCGCCCGGCCCGCCACCCACGTCGTGTTCACCCTGCGCCCGCTCGCCGGCAGGGCGCTGCCCGCCTACACCGCGCTCGCCACCAGCGTGGACTTCACCGGCACCGGCGACCTCGCGGTCGAGATCGACGGGCTGTCCTGGCGCCAGGCCCACCACCCGCACCTGACCCACACCGCCGCGCTCTCACCCGCGGTCCAGGCCGCCATCGCCCCCTACTCCTGGCGGCACGCCAGCACCGCCTACCGCGCCCGCTACGACGAGGCGGGCTTCCTGCGCACACCCGACCCCACACCCGCCACCAGCCCGCAGCCCTACGCGGAGCGGGCCGCGGAGATCAGCGCCATGGCCGACCGGCTGATGCAGCAACTGGCCTCCCGCGCGTCCAAGCCCGGACCGAAACCGGCACCCAAGCCGGACGGCGCGCAGCAGCAGACGCCTCCCCCGGCACCCCGGCCGACGCAGCAACCCGGCCGGTAACACGGGCGCGCACGGGCTCCCCCGCCCGGCACGGCGGCCGGGGCGGGGCCGAACGCGGCATCAACCGCCGCGCCGCGGACGCTCCGGCATGCAGCAGGCGCAGAAGTGGTGTGGGGCCCGGGCTTGGCCGGGCCCCACAGGGCCAGGCGTGACGCCCGGCGCATCGGCGTGTTCAGCCTACGGCCCCTGGCTGTGGCGTTGAGGGCGGTCCCGCGCGGCGTGCGATCGGAGCACGGGACCGCCGAGCCCCGGACGTCCTGTCAGACCCGGGCACTCAAAACCGTACGAAATCGGATCATCATTCGCACGCACCCACTCCGGGAAGTGCCTCAGCCCGCGGGCAGGACCACCGCGGTGTCGTCGGGGCGACAGAGCGCACACCGGCATCTGCCGGTCTCCGTGTGCTCGGCCAGCGCCTGGCACAGAGCGCAGGCGCAGACGGCCGGCGGGGCATGGTGCGGCGTGGCGGGGGCGGGCCAGGCGCCGGGACGGTGTCCTAGTGCGCGGCACCGGTCCCACGGCCGGGCGGCGGGGCACGGGCGGGGGCGGGCGATCCGCGAGCGCAGGAACGCGGACAGGACTCCTGCGCGCCGCATGGCCGCGATATCGGCTTCCTCCACGTCATCCGCCGCGTTGTCTGCCGTCACGGACACGACAGATGGGCCAAGGCCGGGCGGGCGAGGAGGCCGCCGCCGGCAGCGGTGCGCGCTGTCAATCACCGCCTGCTCCCCGCGTCCGCCAGACCGGCGGGTTGCCTGACGGGCGGGCGGAGTGCGGCCGGGGCGGTGTAGGTGCGGGTGGTCGTCCAGGTGGCGCCGTGGGCGGCCTTGTAGTTGCGCTGGCCGTCGTGCGCGGTCGTGCGGCCCAGGTCCAGCGCGGTGTATCCCTCGCTGGTGAGGTCCTCGCACAGCATCTGCAGCAGGGCGTGCCCTGGGGACAGTTCGCGGTGGGCGGGGTCCATCGCGGTGATCAGGGAGTAGGCGCGGTCGCGGTGGTGCAGGCACAGCTGGGCGGCCACCGCCTGGCCGTCCAGGGTCAGTGTGGCGATGAACGCCAGGCCCGCGCAGTCGTTGAGCACCTGCCGCCAGGGCAGGGTGAGGTCCGGTGCGTGGGCGTCGGGGGGCCGCAGGGCGTTGCGCCGGTGGTGCAGGTCCTCGAGGGTGTCGAAGGCGGCGAGGAGTTGTGTGCCGGTGCGGGTGCGGTGGTATCCCACCCGCTCGCCCAGGGCCTGCACGGCGCGGCGGCGGCGGGTGTGCTCCCGTCGTGTCGAGCGGGACAGGGCCGTCAGGTCCACGGGCAGGCAGACGGTGGCGTACAGGGTCTGGGCGTCGGGCACGCCCCACCGGCTGTGTGCCTGCCGGGCCAGGAGACAGCTGTCGGGCAGGTCGGTGAGGAGCACCTCGTCCCCGAGGGCGGGCAGGTGATCAAGGAGCACGCTCACCGCGTCGGTGTTCTCGCCCACGGGCCGGATCTGTTCGGATGCGGGGCTGGACAGCGCGGTGATGCAGGTGCGGCCGTCTGGAGTGAGTTCACGGGCCAGGGCCAGGGCGGCGAGGGGCCGGTCGCCGTCGTCGACGGCCGCGAGGACCAACGGCTCGCAGCGGGCAGGCAGGTGCCGGGCCCACGCCAGCAGCCAGGCCGCATCCTGGTAGGCGGTGGCGGCAGGGTCCGCCTCGGCCAGGGCAGGCCACATCCGGGCAAGGAAGTCCATCGCGTGCTGCCCGCTGTACTCACGCGCGTGCAGGCGCCTGGGCAGCGTCCGGCTGCCGAAGTCCTGTGGCCTCATGCACGCAAGGACAGCCTGCGCGCGCAGCAGTTGGGCGGCGGTGGGCCCGGCTGTCCCTCGCGGCGGGAGCCGGGGGCGCACCAGTGTCCGTGGTGTTCCGCACCGCGGACACGACCGCCGCACCCGCGGTCTGACGGCGGATGTCGAAGGGCGCTGGTGCCGTCCTCGGGCGGCGGCGGAGAGCTGGTGAGCGGCCCTCCGCCATGCTGGGGCGGGGGCAGGCTGGCAGCAGTTCAGGCGGGGATCCGTCTGGCCTGTGCATCCCGTCCTGCTCGTGATCGAATAGGGGATGACTTCGTTCTGGACGGGCAGGCGGGTGCGTCTGCGCGGTGTCGAGCCCGGTGACTGGACGGCGTTCATGGGCTTCGCCGCCGATGAGGAGCGGTTGGGAGACCTGCTGCGGACGCCTCGGTCCGCCGAGCAGTTTCGCGCCTGGGCGAAGGAACAGGCCGTCCCCAAGTCCGACGGCGACTGCTTCAGCTTGGCCGTCGAAGCCTTGGACACGGGGCAGATCGTCGGGGCGGTCGGCTCGCACCACGCAGATCCGCGTGCAGGGCGGTTCGAATACGGCATCACCATGGGTGCTCGGCACCGTCGCAAGGGCTACGCGGCAGAAGCCGTGGTGATGCTGCTGCGATTCATGTTCGCCGAGCGGCGGTACCACAAGTGCGAGGCGCGGATCTTCGGGCACAACGAGGCATCACTGGCTCTGCATCGCCGTCTCGGCTTCGCCGAGGAGGGCCGCCTGCGAGATCACTTGTTCTTCGCCGGCCGATACCAGGATCTCGTCGTGATGGGCATACTCGCTGAGGAGTTCGCAACGCTGCACGCGAAGAGCGAACTCGAGTGAATGCTGACCGAGTCGGCACAACTCTCCACCCACCTGTCGGGGGTGCGCTGGCGCAGGTCCACCGCACTCCCTCCACACCCCGACCCGGACCAGCGGACCACCCGCTCGAAGCCGAATTCCCGCGGCAGAGCCCCTGGCGAGATGCCCACCCCGCCGCCCTCAGCCGGCACGGGACACTTCCCCGCCTGCCGCTTGGAGTACCTTCCGCCAGGAAGTGACATGAGGTCTGCGGCGCAGCAAGGCTCTGCGCTCGCGCTCGGTCATGCCTCCCCACACGCCAAATTCCTCCCGGTTGTCGAGGGCGTCCACCAGGCACTCCGTGCGCACCCGGCATCCCGAGCAGACCGCCTTGGCCCGTTTCTGCCGGGCGGTGTCGGCGAACATCTCCTCAGGGTCGGCCGTCCGGCAGGCCGCTTGCTCACTCCAGTGAGCCTGCGTACTGGTCATGTCTCCCTCCCCGTCGTGGCTCGGCCACACCACTGAGCCTATTGCCAGGTCATGAACTGCTGCGGTGCAGGTCGGCAGCGGGTGGTGCTCCTGCACCGCCAGTACCCACCCACGGTGCTTCATGCGTGCAGGCGCATCACACTCTCCGATGTGGTCGTTCCGCCTGGTGGGGCTCATGGCAGCCTTCAACTCCTTGCCCGGCGCACGGTGCGGGATGGGGAGCGCGGCACGTGGCGGCCGGGCGGGCGGGATGGCCCCTGTACTGAGCCGGCCTACTGCTGATATCCGCCGGTGTGTGCGCGGCCAGGGGGCCCGGGAGAGTGGCGATCGTGCAGGACCGTGACTTTCGCCCCGTTCGTGTGAGTAGCATCCGGCAGACACATCCAGGTACAAGGAGCGTGCTGCCGTGGCCGACGAGCCCGAGAAGACCACCATCCACAACGTGTACGCCCAGCAGTTCGCCAGCGACCTCGCGGCCAACCGCAAAGAGCAGAGCGACATCGCCACGCAGATCACCGGACTCCAGGAGCGCCTTGAGCAACTCAAGGTGGAGGAAGGCCTGTTGCTGAAGCTGCAGGGCACGCTGACCGGGTCGAACGGCGCCGAGGCTCGTGCCGTGGCCGACGAGGCGGCGGCGCAGGAGCAGCGTGAGGTGCCAGCCACGGACCCGGCACCGGCACCGGCCGGGTCGGTCACGGCTGCGCCGGGGACCGTTCCTCAGCCGCGGCAGGACAGCCGGGCCAAGACGGCCGCCAAGAAGTCGGCCGCCAAGGGCAAGACGTCCGCGAAGAAGGCTGCGGCCAATGCCCCGGCGAAGAAGGCGGCGGCGAAGACGGCCACCGCGAAGAAGGCGGTGGCGACGAAGACCGGCGGGAAGAGCGCGAAGCGGGTGCCGGCGCAGGCGGCCACGGCCGAGGAGTCTCCGGCCAAGGAGACCGCCGCGGGCAAGGATGTTCCGGCGAAGAAGACCGCGGGCAGGAAGGGGGACGCACCGACGCTGCAGGAGCTCATCCTGCCCCTTCTGGCCAGGTCGCAGGGCCACCCGCAGACGGCGCGCGAGGTGTTCGACGCGTTCAAGGCCGAGCACCCCGAGCGGGCGACGTCCGTGCAGGTGGTGCGCAACAACCTGGAGCTCCTCGTCAAGAACGACCGCGCCGAGAAGTCGCAGCAGCAGGGCTCGGTGATGTACACCGCGCTCACCGAGGCCGGCGCCGCGGCGGGGGCGGGTGTCGAGGCCGAACAGGCTCCGGCGTCGGCGCAGGCCGAGAAGGTTGCGGCGCAGGTCTAGGGTCCGGCGCGGCATGCCCCGGGCGCCTGCGGTCGCCGAGCGCCGCGGGCGCCGAGAGCCGTACCGATCCGGCACGGTGCCACGGTGCCGGGCTGCGGCCCCGTCCGTGCGCGCGTGGGGGCGCTGGTTCCCGGTGGCGCTGCTCAGGCCAGTCCGGTGCCGCGCGGTGGTGCCTGTCCGTGCGGGAGGGGGTGCTGTTCGGCGGTGCGGTCGTCGTGGCGTGGGCGGCCGGCCGCGTGGGTGCGCGAGTGGGTCCGTGCGCGGGATTCGGCGGTGATCTGGGTGGCGCGTGCCGCACTCCCGGTGGCCGGGGTCGGGGTCAGGTCGGCCACGCTGTCCAGGGCATCGAGGGCGCGCAGGGTGTCCAGGCGGGCGGAGCGCAGCTCTGCGAGTTCCCGCTCGGCCTGCCTGAGCCGTCCCTGTGCTTCGTGGACCTCGTTCTCGGTCACGGGCGGACGGCCGGGTTGCGGTGTGCCGTTGGTGAACCGGGCCTGAAGGGTCTCGAACTCGGCGTTGGCGGCGAACAGGGCCCGGATGGCTTTCAGCTCGGCGTTGCGGCCGAGGGGGGAGTTGTCGACGAGCTGGGTGCGCAGTCGGGCCATGGCCCGGCGTCCCACGGTGCGGGGCAGAAGCCGGTGCAGGGCGTCACGGGTTGCCTGGCGTTGCTCGGCCAGGATGTGGTCGATGTGCTCCCTTACGGTCTGAAGCTGTGTGTCGTAGGCGTTGAACGCGTCGTGTTCGGCCAGTACCTGCTGCATGGTCGGGGGCGGCTGGTCGGCGGGTGAAAGGGTGGCCTGTGCGGCGGCCACCGCGCCGACATGGCGGGCGCGTTGGGCGGCGTGCTGGGCGTCGACCAGGGCAAGCCCGTGCCAGAGCACCGCGTGCCGGGCATCGAGGTCTTCCAGCCGGTGGCGGGCGTATGCACGGCCGCCTCTGGCGTCGGCCTCGAGGCCTTGGGTGCGCCTGCGTTCGCGTATCTGCCTCAGGCGGCTGAGAGCGTCGCCGGTGTGCGTCTGGGCTGGTTCCGGGCCGCCGGCCTGGGCCGTGGCCTTGGCTTGCAGCAGACGGGCTTCCGCGCGCATCAGCTCGTCCATGGCATGTTCGGCTTCCCGGCGGGCGGGAGGGCAGAGCACCCGCCACGCGGCGGCGGCTTCCTTGTCGCCGAAGCGCAGCGGGAAGCCTGCCATCACGACGCCCGGAAGGGAGACGCCGACCGCGGGCTCTGGCTCTGCCGCCCGGTGCACCTGAGGATGGCCGGGGCCGCCGGGCTGCCGGGTGGTGGGGCCGGTCTGTTCCAGCTGCTGCGTGGTGTCATCGCCCGGTATGAACCGCACGCGCTGGTCGAGATGGTTCAGCAGCCGCTCCTGGGCCTGGTGGAGCCGGTCCCGGAGCGGGCCGGTGGGCACACGGGATGCCAGCCCGTACAGCAGGGCCGAGGCCTTGAGCAGGTCGGGCATCTCGGCGCTGCCGGGCGCTGCGGCGACGGCGAGGGCGTTGACGATCTGGGCGGCACCTGCCCGCGCCGCATGGAACTCCTCCTCGCCCACCCGGGCGGTGAGGGAGCGGGTCGCGAGGTGGGTCAGGACGTCGTCGTGCGGCACGGTGCCCATGGCCAAGGCCCAGATCTGTCCGCCGAGCTGCCAGGTCGCCTCCTCGCCCGCGACGTGGCTGAGGTGCTGGTGGAGCCAGGCGGCCGCCTCGGCAGCTAGCGCGTCCCACAGCAATGCCGTGTCGCCGGTCCTGCCGGAGACGGCCTGATGGGCTTTGGCTTCGGCGAGGAGTTCCGGCACCTGTAGGGGCTGCCACGTCCTGCCGCCGTCCCGGCTGCGGCGCACGGATACCGCGACGTCGTCCTGCTCATGGGCCAGGTACCAGCGCATCGCCACGACCGGATCGTTGATCAGCAGGCAAGGACCCGGCTCGCCACTCGCCGAAGAGGCGGAGGCGGTGGACAGGATGAACAGGCGGTCGCTGCCGGACACGAGCACCCCCCTCCCTCCCCCGGATCCCACGGCCTGAACAAGGACGGCAGTTCACCCTGCCGATGGTTCGGCGTACGGCGACCGGAGCAGCGCGGAAGTTCCCCCACGACGGGAGGAAACCGTGCCGGCCGCTCCGTCCAGCGGGCCACACGCTCAAGCGAGCCGTGTATGGCCGGGCCTCCTTCGAGTCCCGCCGGAGCCGGAGCCTTCTCCTGCCATCGGCGACGGTCCCGCTGTCCCTCTACGCTTCATGCGTGCGCTATCTGGCAGAGTCTTTCGCCCTTACGGCTCTGAGGCGGGGCCGGCCAGTCGAGCAGTTCCTCGGTCCTGCCGGTTCACCTGAGCTTGCGGGGATCCGCTACGTCGAGGTCCGACCGGTCAGGACCCGCTACGACATCTTCCTGCACGCCCTTCAAGACATCGGTCACGAGACCTTCGTCGACCTGGTCGAGTTCCCTCCCCTTGACCCCGACGAGGACGAAGAGGACTTCGGCCGCCTCCTCGCGACGTGCGCCGACCCGCTCGGTGCCCTCACAGCCGCCGAACAGGCCACTGGAGCCCTCCGCGGAAGGTGGGTCAACGCCGGTGTGGTTCAGGATGAGTACCTCGACTGGGTCAAGGCGGGACGCCCCGCCGACAGCTCACCTGACGGGCTGCCCTGGCCTGTCGTTCCGCCCTCCCGCTGACGCACAGAGCCACAGACACTGCCGCACGGCACAAGCGGCTTCTCGGGGGACGAGGCGCAGGTGTCCCCTAGACCGGCGGCGCCTGCCCGCCCGCGCTCAGGGCAGGCGGAGGCCGGGCGTGGGCGGGGTCTGGGGGCTGTGGGCCTGTGGGTGCCGGTCGGCGGACGGTATGCCGCGTGCCGCCGCCTCGGGCTGCTGGGCGCGCTTAAGGGACTGCCTCGTGATGCGGGCGGCGCGCTGGGCGATCGAATCGGATGAGGAGGGCTCCAGCCCGGCCGCACCGTCCAGGGCCTTGAGGGCGCGCAGCGTCAGTGAGCGGCTGCGCTTGAGGTCGTCGAAGTAGGGGCGGGCGTCTTCGGCGGCGGTGCGGGCCTGTTCGACCTGCTGAGCGGTCACGGGCGGGCGGCCGAATTCGACGGTGTTGCTGCGGTAGGCGGCCTGGAGGCTTTCCAGGGTGCGTGCGGTGTCGCCGATCGCGTTCCAGGCGGCGTTGTAGGCGGCGAAGCCGAGTCCGGCCCGGTCGATCAGCTGGGTGCGCAGGTGGTGCACGCCGCTGTGGCCGGTGTGCTGGGGGAAGAGCCGGTGCATCGCGTCGCGGGTGATCTGCCGCTGGGCGCCGAGGGTGTGGGCGATGCGGTCCTCGGCGGCGTTGACGCGGGCCATGAACGCCTCGTGGCCGGCCAGGATCTCGGCACTGGTGCGCGGGGCCGGCATCTGTTCGCTGGCCTGCGCGGCGGCGACGATGGCGTCGTGGCGGGCCGCCACCGCGGCGGCCTCGGCGTCGGCCATGACGTGCGCGTGCATCAGCAGCGCGTGCTCGGCGGTCAGTTCCTCCAGCTCCCGGTGCCGGTCGGTGTGCGCACGCATGGCCCGGCTCTCCTCCACCCCGGCGGGCCGCTCCAGGTCGGCTGCGGCACGAGCCTTGGTCAGCGCGGTCGCGGCGTCGACCACGTGGGCCATCGCGCGGTCGGCGGCGCGCCGGGCCGCGGGTGAGATGACACGCCACTGGGCGGCGGCCTGCAGATCCCCTTCCAGCTGCCGGGGATAGCCGGGAATCGCCGCCTGCGCCGGTTCGGCGCTGCCCGGATCCGGGACTGCAGCTTCCGGGACTGCGGCTTCCGGGGTTGGGGTTTGCGGTTGCTGGGCGGTTTCGGCGGCCTCGAGCGCTTCGGTGAAGTCGCGGGCCGCGTCCGCCAGCAGGCCCTGCTCTGCGTCCGGGCCGAGAAGGGACAGTCGGTTCAGGTAGGCGCGGGCCGCCCGCTGCGCGGGGTGGTGGGGGTCGGGATGGGCCCGGGCCACCGCGGCGGTCTCCGGGTGGCGGGTGACCAGCTGGTCGAGGAGCTTGTCCTGGGCCTGCTCGGCCCGGGCCTTGAGCTGGCCGATCTCGAAACCGAAGGTGAGCCGGTTCAGGTGGCGCAGGGCGCCAAGAAGTTCCGTGATCTCGGCGTCGGCCGGGTCGTCGGCGAGGGCGAGCGCGTCCAGGGTGTCCAGGGCGCCGGTGCGCAGCCGTTCGGGCCCTTCGGGCTGCGGGTCGGCGTACAGGCCGGCGAGGTGGGTGAGGACCTGCTCGTCGGGGACGGTGTCCAGGGCGAGCGCCCAGATCTGCCCGCCGCGCCGCCACGAGGCCAGCGCGGGCGTGGGCGGCCGGTGCTGGACGGGGTCGTCGGGCTGCACGTAGCGGATGCGGTGATCCAGCCAGTCGGCTGCCTCCGCCGCCAGCGCCTCACGCAGCAGCACGGCAGCCCGCTGACCGTCCTGGTCCGGTCCCTGCGCCCGCTGGATGAGGGCGTGTTCGGCCTCCGCGTACAGCGCGCCGGGGGTGAGGGCCTGCCAGGTGGCGCCGCCGTCGTCGCTGACCTGCGCGGTTACGGCGAGGTTCTCTTCCCGCTCGTGGGTCAGGTACCAGCGCATGGCCACTATCGCGTCGTGGATCAGCAGGCCGGGTCCGTCGACGTCGGACAGCCAGGGGTGGTTGTAGGTGCTGGACAGGGCGTAGAGGCGGTCGGTGTCGGGCACGCGGCATCTCCCTGATCCCCGGCAGTGGCGCTGTCGGACGTGGCTGTGGGTTCAGGCTGGCGGGCGCAGCCCCCGCGCGGGGTGGTGGCCTGCGGCGGTTCCCACGGGGCGGGAGTGCGCGGCGCGCGGCCGCCCCTGGCGGTCCGCCGGGCGGTCTGCGTGAGAGCCGGGGCCGGGCCGGGGCTCGGGGCGGGCGGATACGGCAGCGCCCGCCCGGGCGGGACGAGTAGAGGGGCCCGGGCGGGCGCTTGAACGGAAGCCGGCGGCCGTTACGGGCGCGCGAACGGCCGGGCGGCGAGGTCCTCGGCGGGGCGGGCGCACGGCCGGGCGGCGAACGGGCGGAGGGCGCAGACCGGGCGGGAGGCGGACGGGCGCTGGTTCATCGAAGGCTCCTCGAAGAAGGGTGAGGCATCGGTCGGGCAAGGGCGATCTCAGCAGGCGGCGACCCAGCATGGCCAGGGACAAAGGTGGTCGAAATCCGCGTATCCCTGGGGATGGGAGAGGAGTTGGTCGAGCGGTCTGGGAGGCGGGACAAACCCGCACCCGCGCCGTCGGCCCGGTCCGCCGAGCGAACCGCCCGCCGCCAGGCCGGCCGCGGCGAGGTGGAGTTGCCGGGCGTACTCGAGGGCGTCTTCGAAGGGTGTCGGCGCACACGGCCGGCACGCGGCGTTCCAAGCAGCCTGCGGCAGTAGGGTGGCGCGCGTGGAGCCGGTGTGGTTCGAGTTCGACGACGGGCAGGAGGAGTGCGATGCATTCCATCGCAGATTCCTGCACCTGGTCCGGGAACGCGCGAAAGGATGGCCATGTCCGCCCGAATCGACGTACGTCCTCTTCTTCCCCGCAGGCGAGGCCGACGATGAGGCCTCGCAGCAGGACGAGATGCGTCTCGTCGTGGACCTGACGCACCAGGGGTCGCATCATCTCGCCATCGGCGCGTCCCTGGAGGGGGACACCGTGCTGTGCAGCCAACTGCATGTGTGCAGCCTGGTGCCGTCCGAAGAACGCGACGACATCGTCGCCCGGGAGGCGCAGGGCTCCGCCGACGAACTGGCCTCCTTTACCGCTGAGTGGATCGGCGACGTGCGCCGACCGGCGCTCCCGTACGATGGCCGTCGAGACTAGGCCGATTCCTTTGGATCACTCCCGCTCAGTGAGGTTGCCGGTTTTGATGTCCGTGTGACTCACCGCGTCAGCGCTCTGCTCTCGGCCTTCGGCGTTCTTGCCAGCACGGTGTTGCTCGCCGGCGCCGTTCGCGCGTACCGCTCCGGGGCATCGGCTCTCTGGATCGCCGCTGGAGCTGTGATCTTCCTCAGCGCCTTGTACGCGCTCGTGCGGGACGTGCGACGACTGCGTACAGGGCAGGCGGGCTGACGAACGGCACCGATCCGGACTGTGCCCTTCGGTCGTTGGTCCAGGTGCGCCGTTGACTGATGCGACGGCAACTGGCGGGCTGCGGATGTGACGCTGCCGAGAGGGCGCCCGCGGTCGGTAGCACAAGGGGCCGCCCTTCGGCATCCAGGGGGTGCGTGCCGAGGGGCGGGCCCTTGCGGGGCGGGCGGTGTCAGTAGTTCATCGGTACGGCGATGTAGGTGCGGCTGACCCAGCCGTACTGGCCCTTGTGCGCGCCGTAGTACGGCTTGACGTACCCCCAGTTGCCCTTGTAGCAGGCCCAGTAGATGCCCTGGCCCTTCATGAGCAGTCCCTTGCTGGTGTAGCCGGTGCCGGGCCCGGTGCGGAAGTTGACGGTGGCGGTGACCCGGGTGTCGAGCCGGACCTGGTGGGTGCACGCGCTGGAGGTGACCGCCGACGCGGGCGCGGCGCCCACGGCCGTGAGTCCGAGGACGGACGATGCGACGACCGCGGTGGCGACGGCGGCGCCGCGCAGGCGACGCCCGGCGAAGGGTCGGCTGAGTCCGGATGCGAGTGTCACTGCAGTCTCCCTGCTTCGGTGGTGATGCCGGCAGGGAGCCTGGAAGCCGGAGGGGTCCGGTGGGCGTGGTGGAGCCGATGTGTACCAGCGCCCGGCACGGCGATCGCCGGTGCCGTCCCGGGGGGCGGGAGCAGCAGCTTGTGGTCCGCTGCCGCTCACGCGGCGGCGGAGGCGGCTGCGGGCGCGGGGCGGGGCGTCAGGAGGAGGGTGCACACGGCGGCGGCCGTCAGGGGGAGGGTGAAGTGGCCGCCCAGGGGTCCGGCCAGGGCGGTGCCGCCGGCCACGCCCAGGCGGATCGCGCTGGACATCCAGCCGACCGCTTCGGTGGAGGTGCCCGGCGGGGCGAGCGCGGTCACGGTCAGGCTGGCCACGGTCAGCAGGGGGACGAACATCGCGCCGGGCAGCAGGGTCAGGGTGAGGACGGCCGGGGCCGGGAGCGGGGCGAGCAGGGGAAGCCATCCGGCCGCGAACACCGCTGCCAGCCACAGCAGGTGCCGCGGCCTGGGTGCGGTGGCGGGCTGGAAGCGGGCGAAGAGCACGCCGCCGAGCAGCCCGGCCGCGGAGAACGCCGCCGGCAGCGCGCCCGCCAGCCAGGAGGCGCCTTGTCGCCCGGCCACGGCGATCGCGGCGACGTCGAGGGCGCCGACGGTGGAGCCGAGGAAGACCAGCGCGATCAGCAGCGGGCGCATCGCCGCCGGGCGCAGCACGCTCAGCGGGTCCCGGGGGCGGGGCACGGCGCGCCAGGTGCGGGCGGGGCGGGCGGTGGCGAACGTCAGGGAGCCGGCCAGGGTGAGGGCGGCGGCGAGGGCGAGGGCCGCCGCCGGAGACAGGCAGGTGGCGGTGGCGACGGCGAGGGCGGGCCCGGCGACGTAGACGATCTCCTGGGTGGAGGAGTCCAGGGTGTAGGCGGTGCGCACGTGCGCGGCGTCGGGCAGCACGGTGGGCCACAGCGATCTCAAAGCCCCTTCCAGCGGCGGGCATCCGGCTCCGGCCAGCACGACACACACGGCGGCCAGGGGCAGGTGTGAGGTGCCCGCGAGCGCCAGGCAGCCCAGGGCGGTGGTGACCAGGGCGGCGCCCAGGTGGCAGGGCAGGGGCAGGCCGCGCTGGTCGGCCAGTCTTCCGAGCAGGGGCAGGCCGAGGGCCGGGCACAGGCCGTAGAGCGCGGCCAGCAGGCCTGCGGTGGCCAGGCTGTGGCCATCCCTTTGCGCGGTGAGGATCAGCGCGACCGGCACCATGCCCAGGGCCATCCGCCCGGCCACCGAGGCGATCAGCAGGCGGCCGCACGAGCGGTGGCGCAGCACCGCGCGGAACGTCGGCGCAGTGCGCGGCGGCTTCGCGGTGCCGGCCTGGATGCGGGGTGGGGGCGGCTGGGACGCGAGGTCGAAAGCCGTGGTGGTGCGGGGAGCGTCGCCAACCTGCGCGTGGGCCATCGCCAGCCTGCCTCTGCAAGGGGGGAAGTCGGGGGTTCGCGAGTGGGCCGCCCGCACGACGGTCTCGTCAGGGATGCACGCCGTGCGGGCGGTGGTGGCAGCGGCACTAGGGGGTAGGGCCGCTGGTGGCACACCCCAACAGGCCGCCCGGGCAGCCCTCAACACCGTGTCCCCGGCAGCGGTCGGCACCGCACGCCCGGATGCAGCCTCTGGCGCGGTGTTCCCCCTCGCCGGTCCGCCCCACGGCCCCGCCGGCCTCCAGCCGTCGCCGTGGGCGATCGCTGAGTCCACCGGCGTGCTCGCGCCCGGCGGTATGCCGGTCGACGGTTGACATGATGGGCGGCAACACGTCTCAGGCGTCTTCAGGGGGGACCATGGCGTTCGCGAGCGGAGCGGATTTCGAAGCCGCCGAACGGGGCGAGTGGTCCTATACGTCGGCTGTCGGCGTCGGACCGCTCCGGTTCGGCATGGCCGTCGACGACGTGGTCGAGGCAGCCGAGATACTCGGCCGGACGGCGGTCAGCGACTGTCCGCGACACCACGCGGTCTTCTCGCCGACGTGGAAGGTCGAGGTCCGTCGCCGCGGGGCGGCTGCTTCACCGCCTGCCGTCGTGGCCTACGTGAGCCAAGCTGTGGGGCTGTTCTGCATCGCTGTCGACGCCGCGCACGGTCCCCAGGTCGCCTACGACGGGATCCCGCTGGTCGGAAGAGACCTGCCGGAGCTGGAGCGCGACGCCATCGCCTACGCCGAGGCAAAGGACGTGCTCTGTCGCTACACGCCCGAGGGCTATGCAGGGCCGGATGATCCCGGGGTCATCGTGCGCGGGCAGCGAGTCGGGCAGGTCCTGCGATCACGCCCGTTGTTCATGGTGACGCGCGACGGCGCGTACACCGAGTGGGACTCGATGCCATCCCAGGAGCAGCGCCTCAACCAATCGTCTGCCACCTGACGTGGTGTGCACCCGGGGGTCCTGGCCCTGCGGCGTTTTCAGCCGCCCAGATGGGCCAGGCCGTCTTCGCGTACCCAGCCCCGGGTGCCCTTGGGGATGCCGGACTTGGAGCGCTGGGAGAGCTGGCTGTAGTCCCAGCTGCCGCGGCTGCACAGCACGGTGAGCTTGTCGCCCCGGAACAGGTAGCCGCGGCTGGCGTAGGCGGTGGACGGGCCGGTGCGCAGGTTCCATCCGTTCCGGCTCACCGTGGCCTGGAAGTTGGCCCAGTTCACGGTGCATTTGGGGTTTTCACCGACGGCATGCGCGGCCGGCGCGGTGGTCACGGTCAGGGCGGCTGCGGCTGCCATCGCCAGTGCGGCGGGGCCGATGGAGCGCAGAGTGAGTCGGCGGTTCATCACGGAGCCTTTCGACGGGGTGGCGGGGCCGGGGCGAGGCCCGGCCCCCCGTGGTTCGAGGACAGCTGATGCTGCGTTCCGGGCCGCCGCCGCGGGGCGCCGTGTGCGGTCGCTTCCCACGCCTGGGACCAGCGACCTGGGGTCCTGTCCCGCCGGGCGGGAAATGGGCAGCAGTTGTTCAGCGTTTCCGGCAGCACCCAGCCCTGCCGCCATTCGATTCGATGCGCCGGGGCAGCCAGGAGCCCGTGAAGGGGGTCGCGTGGCGAGAAAGGCCATGGTCGGCGCCGGTGCCGGAGGTTAACGTCGGACGATGCGGATCTTGCATCTCTCGGACACCCACCTGGACCGGTCCGGCGGCCCCGACGAGGACGGGGCCGATGGCACTGCGGCACTCGTCCGTCTGCTGGGCGAACTAGGTCAATTGGACGACCTCGACGCAGTGGTGGTCACCGGCGACGTCGCGGACGACGGCTCTCACGAGGCGTACACGCGGGCACATGACCTCCTGTCCGGCTACGCGAGCCGGCGAGGGGCGAACGTCTTCTACACGACCGGTAACCACGACGAGCGCACCGCATTTGCCGACGTGCTCGGCAGCGGCCACGTTCAGCCCGAGGTGGTGTACGAGGGCGCTGCCGGGGAGCGCGCGGCGGCAACCACCGTCCACGGATGGCGACTGATCACGCTGGACACGCTCGTTCCGGGCAAGGGTTACGGTCGACTCGACGCCGGCCAACTCAACTGGCTCCGCGAACTACTTGCCAGCCCGGCGCCCCTGGGCACTGTCCTGGCCTTCCATCACCCGCCGGTTGCCCTGGACGTCGACGTCCAGCGGGCGCTCGGCCTGCACAACAGCGCAGAGCTAGCCGAAGCGATCCGTGGGACCGATGTCCAGCTCATCCTGTGCGGGCACTTCCACCTGCAGATACTGGCCCGCCTGGAACAAGCGACCGTCTGGGTCACGCCCGGCGTCGTCAGCCGTATCGACTTGACCGCCCGCCCCGGCACCGAGCGTGCCGTCCACGGCCCATCGGCCTCCCTTGTCCACCTTGGAGCGCCCCACGGACCGCTCATCCATACTCTGCACGCACGAGACCCTCGCATGGGCGAGACGGTCTACGAGGCCGACGAGGAGGAGATGCGCGACGTCATCGAAAGGCTCGGTCCCTCTCCGGCGGTCCCGGACTGAGCCTGTGCCTGGGATGGGAGTCGTCCTCTGAAGCCGTCTCCGGCACCCCCGCTACGACTTCCGGCAATCTCGTGGACAAAGCCAGGCCGGGCACGCCCAGGGGTCCGGCAGGTGGTGAGAACAGCGGCGCGTGCGCTTCTGCTCCCGTCCGGTGGGAGGCGTGGCGCACTCGTGCACTGCTTCCTCCCGCCCGGTGGCCCTCTTCACGCCCTGACGGCCCACGAGGACCGGCCGCGGGCGTAGATGGGATGGCACCCGCTGGCCGATGCGATCGGGGATGGAGCCGACGACGTGAGCCCGCTTTCCGCCCCTGCCCCTGCCGGTGGGAGCCTGGCCATCGGGGACCAGCCTTCGCAGCCGGCGGCTGACACCGCTTGTCTGCAGGAGCTGATCGGCTCCGTGTGCCAGGACGAGCGGCGGTTCCTGGGCTTCCCCGACCATCTGCGTCTCGTGACGGGCGAACTCGCCCCGCTGCTCGCGGCGTTCACCCACCACCGCACGGACCCCTACTCCCCCACCCCGGTCGGCGTCGCCACCCGGGCGTATGAGGAGGCGGTCGTGGAGTACTTCGCTGCCGTGGCCGGTGTCTCGGCCGCCGACGTCCAGGGCCATGTGACGTCCTCGCCGTACGAGGCGCTCGTGCACGGGCTGGCCACCGCCCGCCGCCGGCTGCCCGCCGCGCCCGTCTATGTCGGGGAGCAGGCCCATGCCGGCGTGCGGCGGGCATGCGAGCTGCTGGGCCTGAACCGGGTGAGCGTACGTTCGCGGTCCGACGGAACGATGGATCCTGGGGACTTGCGGCTGCAGACGAGGCTGCGGCGTGGCGTGGGCGCGGTGGTGATAGCGACCTGCGGTACTCGCCTGCACGGCGCGGTCGACGACGTGGCCGAGCTGCGCACCGCGGCAGCGGAGTCCGGCCGGGTGCACGTCCATGTCGACGCCGCCGAGGGCGGGCTGGTGGCCGCGCACAGCGATGAGGTGCCGCCGTGGTCGCTCGCGCACGGCGCGCACTCCATCACGCTCTCCGGTCACGGCCTGCTGGGGCTGCCGGTGCCCGCGGGGATCTCGCTGGTGCGCCGTGCGCACGCATCTGCTGCCGGTGCCCGGATCGCGGTGTGCGATCCGCCGGTGGCGGGTGTGGGCGGCGGTGGGCTGGCGGCGCTGCTGCTGTGGACGCGGCTGCGGTCGCTGGGGCGGGCCGGGGTGGCCGCGATGATCGGCCGCTGCCAGGACCTCGCCGTTCATGCCGTCCACCGGCTCGAGCACGCCGGGGCCCGCCCCGAGCGTGTTCCCGGCTCCCTGACCGTCACCTTCGACCGGCCGCCCGCCTGGGTCGTCGACAAGTGGCAGCTGGCGCACGCCGGGGACCGGGCACGGATCGTCGCCATGGGCCCGGTGACCTATACGGCGGTCAACGAGCTCGCCGACGATCTGACCGTCGCCGGCTGCACGAACGTCGCGTGATCCCCGCCTTCCCCTGCCCGGTTCTGCTGCTTGCCCTGCCCGACGTAGTCGGCGGATGACGGCAGCGTCGCCAGATCCAGGAGCCTCGTCACGGCCGGTGCCGCCTCCTCCGGATGAGCGGCGGTCAGCCGCAGCAGCATGCCGAAGGTCGTGCTCAGCATCCAGGTCACCGCTGCACTCCAGGCGTGGTGACGTCTGCCGCCAGCGCTTGGGCGTGGGCCTGGGCGTGTGCGGTGGATGCCGCACGCTCGGGACCGGCCGGGGCGCCAGGGCGTGCCGTGGGCTGCTGGGCCATCGCGTACTCCAGGCGGGCTCGGAAGTGCTCCGCGCGCGTTCGGATGTCTTCGGCGTCCAGGGGGGTGCCGGCGCCGGGGACTTCCTCGAGCGCATCGCGCACCCGTATCAGCAGGTCGGTTTCGGCCTGGGTGGTGGTTCGCTGGTGGGCGCCGGGCGGTTGCTGGAGCCGGTAGCTGATCTGTCCGTCCAAGACCTGGCGGGCGCGGTCGGTGGTGCCGAAGGCCTCGATGAGGCGGCGCTGGATCTGGGCGGCTGCGACCGGGGCGAGTTCGTCGGGCAGGCCGTGAGGGGGCTCGAGGGGGTGGGCGAGGCGCCCGAGTGCGTCGTGCATGCAGTGCAGCTGGGCTTCACGCGCGGCCAGATAGGCGGTGCGGGCGTGCAGGAGCTCGGGGTCGGCAACGTAGTCGCCCCCCTCCTCGGCGGTGGTCGCCGCGCGCTGCGCCGCCAGGGCATCGATCGCCTCCTGGGCGGTGGCCGACTCCCGCCGCCAGGCGGTGGCCGGGCCGCTGCATTCGAGCGAGCGGGCCGGGACGGGGAAGGCGTCGAGGATCTGCTGCGCCTGCTGCTCGCGGCCGGAGTGGACGGCGGCGGTGTAGGCGCGCACCGTGGCGCGGGCCTGCGCCAGGTGCGCGGCGCGGGCCTCGTCCAGCCGCGGGGCAGCCCCGTCGGCGGCGGCGCGCTGGTAGTCGGTGATGTCCGGCTCGAGGACGGCCCGTAGTTGCTGTGCGCCGGCGTCGCGCAGGGCGATCTGGTCGAGCAGCCAGTCGGCTGTCTCGCGCAGGGCGGGGATGTCGGCGGCCAGGTTCTCGGCCGTGTGCCAGTCGTCGACGAGCTCGGCGCGGGGCCGAAAGGGGCCATCCATCCGGTCGAGGAGTTCGCTGGTGCGCTGCCCGGCGCTGACGAGCAGTGCCTCGGTGTCCTCGTCCAGATCGCCTGCCATGGCAAGGCTGCGGGCACGGACGGAAGCAGGCGGGAACCCCGACAGATCGCGCATGTGGCAGGTCCAGGCGGCGGCCGCGGCGATCCACCCCAGTTCCAGTGCCTGGTCCGCGTCGATGTTGCGGCGATACAGCCAGTCGGCCAGTTGCTGCGTGAGCTGAGCGTCGTCGGTGTCCGGATCGTGCATGAGCTGGACGGCCAGTTCCCCCGGCGTGTGCTCGCGCAAGCCCTCGGCATCGGCGGAGACGATCGCCAGCTGCCGTCGGCCGTCGTCCAGTTGAAGCCAGCGGCGCAGCGTCTCCTGCCGACCGTGAGTGACCTCGTGCACGGTGATCCGGGTGAGATCAGCACCGGGCCGGTCGATCCCGGACCTGCCCGCCACCGGCTTGTCGGCGCCCAACTCGCCGGTGGGAGTGTCCTGGTCGGCCACCCAGGCCAGGGCGTAGGCGTCGGGTCCCCGCTCGGTCAGCCAGGTGCCGAAGTCGTCGGGGGCGGCCAGCTGTTCACTCACGGCAAGAGACCTTCTGCTCGGCAGTAGGGGTACCGCGCGGCCCCTTCAGGGCGGCGGCTGGCCGCAGCTTGCCTGTACGAGGCAGTGATGGTGGCCGGCCGGCCTGGGCTGGTCCCTCGTGCGGGAGGAGGCAAGCGGCCCTCACCCGGGGCGTCCCGCCCGGCGGGACGCGGGGGGCTGCGCCCGCGGGCCGGGGCGGGAGCGGCCCTAGCGACGGTCCTTGAGGTTCAGCGCGCCTCCGAGCAGGACGATCATCAAGACCCACCACAAGAATGCGGCGGGGACTGCCAGCCACATGTTGTTGCCGAAGATATAGAGGGAGCCGATGCACCCGACCAGGACTCCAGTCATCCAAAGCAGGACAAAGACAAGGGAAAGGCAACCGCCTGACTCTGTGGGCGGGCTGCTGTGGCCAGTCTCAGGCGGGAGAGAGGCATCGGGCCGCTCGCCCCCGTCCTCGTGCGCGTGATGCCCACCGTGATGCCCACCGTGATGCCCACCGTGATGCCCACCGTGGTGCCCAACGGGCCCGCCTCCGTGACCCCCGCCTCCGTGGCCCCCTGCGTTCATCCATGCCTCCCCGTCTGCGGCCCCACTGTGACACTGCCCTCCAGGCGCGGGAAGGACTTTTCGCGGCCCTTGGCGGGGTGGTGGCCTACTGCTTCCCGGACCGCAGTCCGGGCAGTCCTAGTCGACGGCTTGGCACAAGGATGGAGCGGCCGACGGCTTCATGGACGTCCCGCACAGGCCTGAACAACTCTCTGATAGAGGCGGCATCTGGCAGCTGGGGTTGCTGCACAAGACCGTGGCGCAACGGTCGCTGCGTCCGGTGAGCCGGATCGTCCAGACCCTTGCGGGCACGCGCTCGGTGGGAGCTGCAGGGTGCGCGGTCGTTGAGGCAGGAAGCAGGTTGTCCACTCCTCTATGTGCTCCCTGCAGACCGCGGGAGCCCGGTTGTTGTGGCGGCCGCGCGAGATCCAGGCGGCGCGTCACAGGCCACCGCGGGAGCGCCGATCAGGCGGCCGGATGCCACTGCTTGAAGCTGTGAGCCCGTCCAACACCCGTACACTCGCTAGCCGTTTGTACACCCGTGGGGAAGGACACGCAGTGAGTCAGCAGGACGGCGTCCGGCATGCCTGGGGCGACGCGCCCATCTACGACAAGCTCGTCACGGAACGCGGTGACATACCCTCTCAGGTCAACGCCGACGCCGCCCGGATCCTCGCGGAGGCGGAGCGCACCAGCCACTTCAAGGCGCAGCTGCCGCTCTTGAGAGGCTGAACGCCTTCCCGCAAGGGATGGCAGTGGGCGAGCGCCACGGCGGTGGTGGTGTTCGCCCTGCTCGCCGTCGCCCTCGCCGATGACGCCTCGGGGACACCCACACATCTCCTGCTCCTGCTGGCCGTGCCGCTGGCCGTCTTCGGCGTGCTCGGCATCCTGCTCGGCCGGTACTGCGCCGCCCGCGCCCTGCGGCTGCCGCGCTGAAGCGAACTCCTGCGCAGCCGTGTGCTGGCGGAACTCGATCGGCATCGCCCTGAGGCGAGGGAGCCTTCTCGCCTGGTTCGTTGATCGTCGGTGGCCTTTGAGGCCGCAGCGGGCCGCGGCACCGCCTCGGCCGCTCGGTCTCTCAGCGGGCTGGGGTGCGCCGGCCGGGGCCGTCGGTGTCCGGCGGCGGCTGTCGAAGTGGTGAGGTGGTCGGCAGCAGGACTGCGCGTTCGGCCTGGGTGCGGTTGCGGAGTTGTTCCAGGCGGTGTTGGACGCGGGCGTGGGTGTAGAGGTCGAGGGCGTCGGTGAGGTGGTCCCACTCCTGGCCGTCGACGCCGTGGGGGCGTGGCCCGAGGAGGTCGGGGCCGGCGCGGTGGTGGCGTCGGCGGTAGTCGCCGATCGCGGTCAGCAGTCTGGTGTAGATGCGTTGTTCGTCTTCGTCGTCTTCTCCGGGGGCGGTGATCTGGTCCATCCAGTCCTCGGGCAGCGGCTCGCCGGCGAGGACGGCGGCCAGGGCGCGCCGGGCGGTGCGGGCGTGCAGGGCGGCGTGGGAGAGCGGGGCGATGCCGTGGGGGTCGCGCAGGGCCGGGTGGTCGTGCAGCGCCCCGGCGGGCGGGGGTGTGTCGAGGTGGGCGAGAGCGTGGGCGATGACGGCGGATGCGGGGGCGTCGGGCGGCAGCGGCTGGTGGATCGGGCGGCGTCGTGCGGTCAGGGCGCGGACGCGGGCGTTGAGGTCGTCCCAGGCCGCCGCGTCGTCGGGGTCCTCGGGGCGTGGGCCGATTCCGGTGGCGGTGATGGCGTGGCGGGTGCGCCACAGTTCGACCAGGGCGCAGGTGGTGGCCCAGGCGGCACGTCTGCGGGGGGAGCTGGTGGGTGGCGGCGGGCCGAGGGGGCGGGCCCAGGCGGGCGGCTTCGTGGCGAGGGTGTGGCCGCGGTCGGTGAGTGAGCGGGCCAGGATGCGGTGGCGTTCGGCCAGGTGGGTGCGCCAGTGCTCGGGGGTGTCGGGGTGGGTCAGGGCGTGCCGGTCGGCGACCCAGTCGGGTATCTCGGCGCGGTGATTGGGGCGGTACGGCGGCTGGTCGGGGAGGCGGTCGCGTAGGCGCAGTTCGGCGTCGATCTTGTTCGTGACGGCGTCGGCGCGGGCCAGGTGGGTGCGCGCCCACTGCTGGCGCTGGAGGGTCGCTGTGCGGCGCTGCTGCAGGGTGCGGCGGATGGCGGCCAGTGAGGTGGAGCCGCCGGTGGCGGCGTGGTGGGTGGCGCGGTCGCGCTGGTAGTCCTCGCGGGCGGCGTCCCGCCAGCTGATGGCGCGGCGCAGCTGGGACTCGGCCATGAGGGCGGTGATGACGTGCCGGGCGGTGTCCGACAGCGGTGCTCCAGTGCTCTGGGAGTGGCGGATCTGGGCGCGGGCGTGGGCGAGTTGGGCGGCCAGTTGGGTGCGGGTCAGGTCGCCGAAGGGGCGGTTTTCCCAGGCGGGGTGGGTGTCGCCGGTGCGGGTGGTGATGGGCGCGGGCAGGTGGGTGAAGGCTGCGTCGGCGGCCTTGAGTGCCTCGCGGGCGGCGGCGCGGTGGGCGGCGGCCAGCCGTTTCAGGGTGTGCAGTTGGGCCAGGGACAGCTCGGCCAGGGGACGGTGACCGGCTTCGGCCTGGGCTGCGGATGCGTCGTCCAGGTGCTGGCGCAGGCGCCAGGTGAGGACGGCGGCGGGGTCGTGGGCGTCGGCGAAGCCGCGCCGGGGCACGGTGTGGGCGAGCAGGCGGGGCAGGTCGTATCCGGCGCGTTCGGCGTCGTTCAGGGCGCGGATGAGGGCGGGGTAGGCGTCTGCGGCCATGAACCAGGCAGCACGGTCGGCGCCGAGAGTGTGCTGGAGCAGGCCGGTCAGCCGGGCGCGGGTGGCGCGTTCGCTGGCGTCGGCGAACTCGGCGGACAGCTGGCCGGGGGCGCTGATCTCGCGTTGCAGGGCGGTGATGGATTCGGTGGCCGACAACTCGGCGCGGCGGCGGGCGGCGATGGAGCGCAGGACGTCGTTCAGGTGGTCGCCGTCTTCGAGGGCGACGTAGAGGCGGTTGGTGCGTGCTCCCCGGGTGAGCTGCACGTAGACGCCTTCCCTCGTGGAGCGGGGGGAGGCGAGGGCGTGGGAGGTGTCGACGGTCATGCCCTGGGCGCGGTGGATGGTGGAGGCGTAGCCGAGTTCGCAGTGGGTGGCGAGGTAGGCGGCGGGCAGGCGGATGCGGCCGCGGTGCTGGGTGTGGCGGGCCACCGCGTCGCCGCCGGGCAGGAGTTTGGTGATGGTCCAGGTGTCGCCGTTCTTGACGAAGTCGCGGCCGCCGCGCACCAGCATGCGGCGCCGGTTGAGGCGGGTGACGATGGTGTCGCCGACGTGCGCTTGCTGCCCGCCGCGCAGCGCGGTGCTGCGGCGGGTGTCGATGGTGCCCGCGGCGATGTGCCAGGCCTGGGCCCGCTCGTTGAGCGCGGTGACCGTCTCGGTGTCGGCGGCCGTCATCAGCGACGTGCGGCCTCGGGCGAGGTCGTTGGCCCAGGCGGTGAACACCGCGTCGCACATCGCCTCGTAGGTGCCGGCGACGATCCGGCCCTTGGTCCGGTACCAGTCGAAGGCGCCTGCGTTGTCGTCGCCGTCGCGCAGGATGAGGGAGGCCTCCGCCTCGCCGGGGGTGCGGAAGCGGTGCAGCTGGTCGAGTTCGACGGCGCCGCCCGCCCGGGCGATCAGCCTCAACGCTCCTCCGGCTTCGACGGCGGCGAGCTGGTGCGGGTCGCCCAGCAGCCGCACCACCGCACCCGCGGCGGCCGCATCAGCGAGGATCTTGTCGAGCAGGAGGGTGCCGGCCATGCCCGCCTCGTCGACCAGGACGATGTCGCCGGGGCGCAGCTGGAAGGTGCCCTCGACCTGTTTTCCTTCGGCGGCCCGGGCGCGCTGGTGGAGCCAGGAGTGCAGGGTGTGGGCGCGCAGGTTCAGGTCGTCGCCGAGGACCTGCGCCGCCCGGGAGGACGGTGCGAGCGGGATGAGCCGGCCGCCGGCGGCGTCCACGGCGCGGGCCACCAGCCGCATCGCCGTCGTCTTTCCCGCGCCCGCCGGTCCCAGGCCGGCCAGCAGCAGCTTCTCCGACAGCGCGAAGGAGGAGGCCAGGGCGCGCTGTCCGGCGTCCATCGGGCGGCGGTGCAGGGCGGCGACACGGGCGAACGTGCCCCTTCCCACCGGCGGGATCACGTGGGTGCGGGCGGCTGCCAGGAGCCGGTCCTCGGCCGCCAAAAGGGTGTGGGTGGTGTAGGTCGCCGAGCCGATGGGCCGGTAGATGCTGGTGCCGTCCGCGCGCTGCAGGTCCGGGTGGGCGGGGTTGATCTCGGGCGGGGTGATGTCCAGGCAGTCATGGTGCGCGAGGACACGGTCGGTGATCTCCTCGGCCGCGCCGGGCGGGGCGGTGGCGCCGGTCAGGGTGCGCATCAGGTAGCGGCGGGCTTCGGCCAGCACATGCCGGCGGCGGAAGGTGGTACGGCGTTCGGCGACCGCGGCCAGGACCTGCTCGGCCGCCGCGCCGACGTCGACGGCCACCGGGACGGCCCGATGGCGGGCGGCGGCCTGCGCGGTGGCGAGCAGGCCGTTAACCGTCTCGGGGTCGGTGGCAGCGATCGCGCGGCGCCGCCAAGCGGCCAGCAGCTCATCCAGCGAGCGGGCCTTGCGCTTGGACGGGCGGGTGCGGGCGCGGGCCTGCTCGAGCAGGGTGTAGCGGGAACGGCCGTGCGGCTGGCGGCCGTGACGGCGCCGGTAGTCGTCGAACAAGGCCTGCGCCATGGTGCGCACCGCGCTGCCGCGTTGGGAGAACACTGCGCGCAGGCGCGGGTCGATCCCGGCGATCCGCATCACCGGCCGCTGCCCCGGGGTGACCTCCACCTCCTCCGTCACCAGCCCGAGCCGGGCACAGACCAGCTCCAGGGAGCGCTGGTTGAACAGCTCGCTGGCCACGACCACATCCCGCAGCAGCAGCCGCGAGTCCAGGTTCCGCCACCGCCCGTCCGGCCCCCGCACGCGCGGGGAGATCACCGCGTGCTCGTGCAGCATCGGATCACCCGCGCGGGATTCGTAGTGCAGATAGACCGTGGCCAGCAGCCCGGGTTCGGCACGCTGCTGGGCCACACCGCCCGGGCCGGTACGCACCGCGAGCGAGTTCTGCTCCAGCCACGCCAGCGTCTCGGAGCGGGCCTGCGCCTGGACCTCGAGGGCGATGCGCCGTACCTCGGGGCCGCCCAGCGCGAACAGCAAGGTCAGCTCCTGTGAGGAGAAGGTGAGGTCGTAGCCGGTGACGGCCTTGCGCTGCGGGCCGGTGCGGGCGGCCAGATAGCGGCCCAGTTCCGCGCCGTCCGCGGGAGCGCGGTGGTACTCGGCCTCGAAGGCGTGCGCCGCAACGCGCATCCGCACCTCCCGTTTTTCCGCCTTCGTCAGCGGTCGGCACAGCTGCTCGTCGGCGTGCTCCAGGACCCGCTCGATCGCCTCGTCCAGCGGGGAGGACGGGGCGAGCTGCGGCACGGCCGGGCCGAGCTTGGCCTCCCGCATGGCCTGCTTCAGGGAAGCACCCCGGGCCAGGGCCCGGGCCGCGATCGCTTCCGCGTTCGGGTGCATGCCGAGCCCGAACAGGGCCCGCATCTGCGTATCACTGACGATGCCGGACAGCCCCAGCTCCTTGGCGGCCTGCCCGTGCCACACCCCGGGCGGCACCCCCGGCACGCTCGACGACACCGCCGGCTCACCGCCCTGCGCCCCGTCCCCCACAGCGATGTCACGCCGGTAATAGCGCTCACGCCCCGCCGTGATCCCCTTCACCGTCATCCCCACCACGCCAGGAGATCACCGCCCGCACCACCCCCGGCGGGCCACGCCCGGCCCGGCCTGTGATCCTCCCAGGGCCTCGGACACGACCTTCCAACTCGTCCCGCCCCAAGGGAAAACCGGCGCCTGCGACGGCAGGCGCGTCAAAAGTGCCAGAGGTGCGCGGCAACCCACCACACAGCCACCGGCCACCACCCACACCCACCAACAACCACGCCACACCACCACCCACACCACCGACACCCACCCCCCAGCCACACCCCCGACACCCCCGACACCCAGACCCGCTCCCCTCTCCACACCCGCTCCCCTCCCCCGCCCATCCCTCGCCCCTCCGGGCGGTCCCATAAGCGGGACCGGGCGCGGCGGCGGGCGTGTTCCGCGTCGTCTGCTGAGCGGACCGGGCGCGGGCGTGGTGTTGCGTGTCGTCCCGTGGGCGGGACCGGGCGCGGCGGCGGGTGTCCTATGGCCTGGGACGTCGGCGGCCGGGCGGGTCTGCGGGCTGCGGGGGCGGGGTGATCCTGGCGGGTGGTGGCCTGCGTTGGGCGGGCCGTATGGCTGGGAGGTGGCTGTGATGGCGGCAGACCGGAGCGCGGGTAAGGGCAGGGGCCGGGGTGGGGTTCTGGCGCGGCGGCGGGCGGCGTTGGAGCGGGCGGCGGCGCGGATGGCGGAGGAGCGGCGGGTTGCGGAGGAGGCGGAGGCGGCGCGGCGGCGTCGGGAGGCGGAGTTGGATGAGTTGGTGGCGGATTTTGAGTTGGCGCGGGAGGACGAGGAGGTGGTGGTGGCTGAGGTGGAGGCGGAGGTTCGTCGGGTGCGTGAGCGGGGGCGGTTGAGGATTGATGCGGCGCGGGTGGCGGCGGCGCGGGTGGTGGTGGCGATGGGTGAGGCTGGGGAGACGGTGGCGGGGTGTGGGCGGCGGTTGGGGGTGGGGGTGGAGCGGGTGAAGGAGTTGCGGCGGTTGGGGCGTGAGGCGTTGGCCAGGGAGCGGGCGGCCGGGGAGCGGGCGGCCGGGGAGGCGGCCGGTGGGGAGGGTGCCGCTGGGGAGCGTGTGGCCGAGGGCGGTCCGGTCGGGGAGCGCGACGCTGGGGAGCGTGCGGCCGGAGTGGAGGGGCCGGGGCGGGGCGGGGCGGCGGCCGTCGGGGCGGTGGTCGGGGCGGGCCGGGAGCGGCGGGGTGGGGTGCCGGGCGGTGCGGGTCCGGCCGGGGGTACAGCCTCGGCGGGTCCTGCGGCGGGTTCTGCGGCCGGATCGTCGGTGGGGTCCGCTTCCGGGGGCGGGACGGGCGGGGTGCGGCCGGAGTCGTCTGGGTGAGCCGCGCCGGCTGGGTGTGCGGGCGGTCGGACCGTCGGACCTGAGCGCGGCTGGGTGTGTGTCGGCCCCGGCTGCCGGGGGTGGCGGCCGGGGCCGTGCGTTGGCCGGCCGTCGGGGCGGTGGCGGGGGCGGGCCGGGAGCGGCGGGGTGGGGTGCCGGGCGGTGCGGGTCCGGCCGGGGGGTCCTGCCTCGGTGGGTCCTGCGGCGGGTCTTGGGCCGGTGCGTCGGTGGGGTCCGCTTTCGTGGGCGGGACGGGCGAGGTGCGGCCGGAGTCGTCCGGGCGGGCTGCGGGGGCCGGGCGTGCGCGCGGTCGGCTCTGAGCGCGGCTGGGCGTGCGCGCGGTCGGGCCGGGCGGAGTGCGGCTCGGGTGGCCGGAGTCGTCCGGGCGTGCGCGCGGCTGGGTGTGCGCGCGGCTGGGTGTGTGTCGGCCCCGGCTGCCGGGGGGTGGTGGCCGGGGCCGGGGTGGGGGGTGTTCAGCCGTGGGGGCGTTGCGCCCAGGGGGCGGCGGGCCGCTGGGGCGCGGCCGGGGCTTGGGCGGTGGGGGGTTGGGTGGCGGGGGGCTGCTGCTGGGCGGGGTAGGTGGCGGGCTGTGGCTGCCAGGTGGTGGGTGCCTGCGGCTGCTGCTGGGTGGGGTGGGGTGCGGGCTGCTGGGGTGGGAGGTGGCCGGTGAAGCGGCCGGGGTCGACGTCCTTGAGGTAGACGGTGACGGGGGCCTGGTCGGCGACGATGATGCGTTCGTGGATGCCGGGGGGTGTGAGGATCCACCAGGTGGAGCCGTCGCGGCGTCGGGTGCGGCGGATGAGGGGTGGGGGGAGGGTGACTTCCTCGGTGATGCCGGTGTTGGGGTCGGTCTCGGGGACCGTGATGTGGTCGACGGTGCTGAAGAGTCCTTGGACGCGGGCGAGTTCGTTGATGGTGGTCTCGTGCTGCACTGGGCTGCCCCGCTCCCTTGTGGTGGTGGCCTGGCGGTGGTTCGGCTGAGGGGACGGTAGGGCGGGTGGGGGGTGTGTGCGTGGGGTGGTCGGGTGGGGGTGCCGTGGGGTGGGATGCGGGCTGGTGTGGGGGTGCCCTGGGGCGGGATGGCGTGCGGCGGCCCCGCACCCCGTGGACGGGTCGTCCAGGGGTGCGGGGCCGTGTGGGGTGGGTTAGCTGTCGTGGTCGGCGAGGATCATGCAGTCGAGGGGGATGGAGGGCAGCAGGTGGCGCTTGACGTCGTCGGCGGGGCGGGTGGCGCGGCGGGTGTTCTCCACGCGGTGGTCCCGGCGCAGTGCCTCGGTGGAGCTTTCGTCGAGGAGGACGTCGGCGCGTCCGGTTGTCTTCTTGCCGGTCGCGTGGGGCTGGACGGTGCCGGTGAGGTTGGCCATGCAGACCGGGCTGATGCGGATCAGCCGGACGCGGCGGCCGGGGGTGATCTCGTCGCCGTGGGTGTGGGTGAGGACGGTGGCGAGGCGGTCGGTGACCAGGGTGCGCAGGGTGCGTAGTTCGGCGGGGTCGGTGAGGGCGGTGATGGTGTCGGCGGCCGGGGTCGTCGGGGTCGGGGTGGTGGTGTCGGACACGGTTGTTTTTCCTTCCGGTTGAGTGAGGGGTGGGCCGGGGCTGGGAGGCTGGGCCCGGGTGCGGGGTGATCGTGTGGTGGTGGGGGGTTAGCGGCGCAAGGCCGGGGCCGGGGCGCGGGGTTGGACACGTACGGCGGCCCCGCACCCGGGGACGCATGGGTCGTCCAAAGGGGGGTGCGGGGCCGGGGGTTGCGGGGCGGTCGGGCGGGGTGCGGCCAGGGGTGCGGCCAGACGACCCGGCAGCCGGGCAGCCAGGCGGCCGGGGCGGGGGTTGGGGCGGACAGACGGCCGGGCCGCGGCCAGGCGGGCGGCCGGGGCGCGGTCCGGGGCGGACAGACGGCCGGGGCGGGGCGGGGGTGGGGGTGGGTGGCCGGACCGCGCGCCGCGGGAGGGGGAAACACGGTCGGCGCGGCCCGGCCCAGCCGGACACCCACCAGCACGCACGGGGGGCGTGGGAGGGGGTTCCCGTGCAGGGGGGGTGCACCGGCTGACCTGACTCTGACCGGTTGCGGGGCAAGACACGCAACCCCTCGTGTGGTCTTGGCCGGGTTGACGTCCTGGAGGCGGCAGGCGGGGGGTCGGGGGGTGCGGCCGTGGTGCCTGGTTTCGAGGAACAGAACACGCACGGCGGCCCCGCACCCGGGGACGACGTGTCGTCTCTGGGGGGTGCGGGGCCGTGGCAGGGGTGGTGCTCGCCGGGGCGGTCAGGGGGTGGTGGGCCAGGTGGCGTGGATGGTGGCTTGGTCGATGGAGGGGGCGCCGGCGGCGAGTTGGGCGAGGGCGGCGCGGGTTTGGGCGGGGGTGCGGCCGCCCCAGAAGAGCCAGGTGGCGTCTTCCTCGGTGAGTTCGAGTTCGGCGCGGGCGGCGGCGTAGATGGAGACGGTGGGGTGGCGGGGTTTGGTGGCGTGGTCTGAGGTGAGGGTGTAGCCGGTGAGGTGGGCGGCGTGTCCGGCGATGCACAGGGTGGTGCCGCAGTGGTGTTCGCTGTGGTTCAGGTCGGTGTGGGGGAAGAGGATGTCGGTGCCGTTGAGCCAGTAGGTCTGGTTGTAGTGCTCGGGGTATTCGGTGATCTGGTGCAGGATGCGCGCGGCAAGCTCGGCGTTCGGCATGACGGGGGTCTCGTCTTCTTCTCGTGTCGGGCAGGTGATCAGACGCCCGGACGGCCAGAGGCGGCCAGGCGAGGCGCGGCGAGGCCAGACGGCCAGGGGCGCGGCCAGGCGAGGCGGGGCGGGCCGGGGGTGGGTGGCCGGACCGCGCGCCGCGGGAGGGGGAAACGCGGTCGGCGCGGCCCGGCCCAGCCGGACACCCCACCACGCACGGGGGGGCGTGGGAGGGGGATCCCGTGCCGGGGGGTGCACCGGCTGACTGGGGTGGCCGGGCCGTGCCTTGCGGCGGGATCCGCGTTGGCGCGGCCCGGCCGGGCCGGTCACCCCCACGGCGCACGGGTCGAGGAGGGGGTTCCCGTGCGGGGGTGTTCCGGCTGACCTGACTCTGACCGGTTGCGGGGCAAGACACGCAACCCCTTGCGTGTGCTGGCCTGCCCCCGCAGGGGTGCGGGTCGGACACGTACGGCGGCCCCGCACCGAGGACGACGCGTCGTCAAAGGGTGCGAGGCGTGCGAGGCCGTGGGTGCGGGGCGGCGGGCTCGGTGTGGGGCACGACAACTCCGTTTCGGGCGGGGCGGGGGTTGGTGCCGGGGACGAAGCAGCCGCCGGATGGGATCTCGAGGCGCTGCAGCGGTGTCCCGGCGTGGTGTGAGGGACGGTGGCCCGGCCGGCCGCTAGGCACGCAACCGCTGCCCGGGGCGGGGCGGGGGCGGCATGCGGGGTGCGGACGGGACGGGCTGGTGCCGGGGGTGAGGTCCTGGCAACGGTGGGCCTCGGCCCGGGGGCCTGCCCGGGCTGCGGGCACGGCAGCGGCCACGGTGTCCAGGGCTGGGCCAGGGCAGGGCGGGGTGCGGGGGGCGGGCTGCGCGCCGGGGGTGCATCGGTCCCCCGGGGGCCGCCGCCCAAGGGGTGTGGCGTGGTGTGGCGGGAGCCTGACGTTCCCGGGGGTTATCGGGGCTGGCAGGCGGGACAGTGCTCGTGGCTGTCGTGGTCGTGCTCGCCTTGATCGTGTTCATCGGCGAGGTCGGCGCAGGCGACGCAATAGGTGCTGGCGGTGTCCTGGGGGCTCGGGGCGAGTCGGTCAGCGCAGTGGGGGTTGCGGCAGGAGGCGGTGCAGGGGACGGACGGCATGGCGGGGGGCTCCCTTCGGGCGGAGGCGGGGGTACGGGCGTGGCCGGGCAAGGGGCGGGCTCGAGGGCTCGCCCGTCGGCTGCCGGGGGGCGGGCCGCGCGCCGGGGATAGTGCGGCAGGCGCGCCGCGCGGCCGGGGCCGGCCGCTCACAGCACACGAGCCGCGGGCTTTTGTGCGGGGCGTCTTTCGGCTGAGGTGACTGTGCGGTGAGCGGCGGCTAGCCCGGCAAGCGCACTGGAGCCTGTACGTCTTCGGTACCTGGAGGGCGAAAAAGGGGAATGGGTCCGGCCCGGCGGGGCGGGGATCCGTCAGCCGGAACGTGCGGTGGGGCGCGGTGGCGTTGACGTCTGCGCCGTACGCGTCGCAGCGCGACTACGACACCTGGCCCCGGTGTACGAGGGGCACGGCGAGCCGTGCGCGAGGTCGTCGCGGCGGTGCGGACCACGGGCGAGAAGATCACGGCGGCTGCCATCCGGGAGGCGGCCGACCGGCTCGGCTACGCCCGGGTGCCCGTGCAGCCGACGGCGCAGGAGCGGGAGCCGCTGCCGACCGAGCACACCGCCGTCCAGGCCCGCGCCCTGGTGCGGCTCAAGCAGGGATGGGCCGCGCTGCGGGTGGCGCACCGGGCGCTGCGCGGGCGGGTCTTCCCGGGACGCCGTGGCCGCCGACCACGAGCACGGCAGTGAGCTGGTCAGCGGGATCGCGCATATCGCCGGGGAGATCAGTCGGCTCGCCGAATGACGGCACAGCGAAGCCCCGGGCCTCGAGGGTTCCGGGGCTTGCGGGGCTTGCGGTTGGACGGGGTCAGGAGCGCGAGTAGTCGTGATACGCGTTATCCGGATCGTCCGCCTCGCACTGGAGGCAGACGCCGGGTGTCACCGGGTCCTCGCCGTCGCGGTGGGCGTGCCCGGGGTGCGAGCACTCGGCGCACGGAAGGTCTTGTGCGAGCCGCTTCAATGACTCCACGGCGGCCTCGTCCTCGTCGGTGAATGCGTCCGGCCGGTTAGCCATCTCATCCTCGAGGCGGGTGGGCTCGGGGACGGCGGAGAAACCGGCGGGGTCGACGCTGAGGTGGATGATCCAGTGGTCGGGGCCGGTGACCTTGATGACGTCGCCGACGGAGACGGAGCGGACAGTGCTGGGCCACTCCTGGCCGTGGTCGTCGCTGCCCTGACGGTTGCCGACGATGAACGCGGCGTCGGCGGCGTCCTCGTGGCTGCGGATGCGCTCGCCGGCGTGGAAGACCAGCCGCAACGGGCTGCCGTCGCAGCGGGTGACCTCGGCGAGCGTGTGGTGGTGCTGGTAGCCGTCGAAGCTGTGCGGGGCGGTGTTCACGTAGACGGTGGCGGTGTACACGGCCGGAGCGGAAACGGAAGCGGAAGCGGGAGTGCTGGGCGCAGTGGCCGCAGAAGGTGGGCAGGACGGGGAGAGCGGACAGGGCGGGGAGGACGGGGAGGGGATGTGGTCGGTGGTGGTGATGCGGGCGGTGACGGTACGAGGGCGGTGGACAGCGGTCGACACGGCAGGAACTCCCAACAGAGCGGGGCTGGTTGACGGGGAGGACCATGCGCCGGTGAAACGCTAGCCACGCAACCTGCGGACCACACACCAACAGGCAGGCGCACAGCCGAAGCAGCCGGGCGACGGCCGCGGGGCCGATGGCAACGCGCGGCCGGGGCGGCGGGACGCAGCCGGGCAACGCGCGGCAGGGCGACGGCTCCCGGTCTTCGTCCGCCCGCTCTTCCGGCATGCTCTGCGCCCATGGGGATCTACATGGAATTGATGCGCGTCGAACCCGAGACCGCACGGGCAGCCGTCGCCGGTCAGGCCTGGCCACGCCCGGAGATGCGCGAAGGCGAGAAGTTCCGGGCCGTCTTGTCGCTGGGCAAGGCATGGAACGCCCTCCAATGGCTGCTCACCGCCTCGGGCTGCCCGGTCGACCCGGTGATGGGCACTCCGTTCCTGGAAGAGCAGCCATTCGACTACGCCCCGCCGGGGCTACTGACCGCCGAAGAGGTCGTCCGAGCCGCGGACTTCCTCGCAGGGCTGGACTTCGATGCCTTGGCGGACTTCGCCGACGAGGCAGCGATGGACGCAGACGACGTCTACCCGTCCGGCTACGACAGGCAACGGGCCGAAGAGCTGCGTAGTCACTACGCCGATCTCCAACGGTTCTACGAGACCGCAGCAGCTGCCGACCAGTGGGTCCTCACCACGCTGACCTGACCGCGGGCTCAGCGGACGACCTTTCGTTGAGAAAACGTCACTGGGCGTGTGATCGTGTCCGCCCGGCTCGTGAGGCATTGCTACTGGGCAACACCGTGCGGGCGGCAACGTCGCAGCTCGGGGGCTGGTCTGCCGGTCACGAGTTCGTCTGCGACGAGCCGTCCGACGGTGGGTGCCAGAGTGATGGCCGAGTGCGTGACGGTGACGTAGACGGATCGATCTTGTGTCGCGTATCCAATGATCGGTCCTTGAGCGGGCATCGGTCGTCTGCCGATGCGGTAGCCCAGCAAGCGGCAGCTGTCGCTTCCGCGGAAGAGGGACTGCAAGCGGCGGAGCGCGTCTTGCGTGGCCTGCTCAAACGATGTCGTTGACTTGTCTTCAACGTGCGGGAGTGTCAGGAAGAGGTCGCCGTCACGTACCTCTCGGACTTCGAAATCCGGGCTGGCCACGATGGTCTTGACCAGGCCGGGAGGTGCTGAGAGCCGCACCAGGCAGGCAGGGGATGCGGCGACGGGCAGACCAGCCGGCAATGGCTCGCCCAGCTTGGGGATGCCGGTTCCGGCGGCGAGCACGACTGTTGCGGCGGCGTGGAATCCGGTGGAGGAGAGCACCCCCTCGACGCGTTCGCCCGCCATCTGCAGGGAAGTGACGACCGAGTTGTGGATCACCATTGCGCCGTGGGCGCGAGCAGCATCCACGAGGGCGCTGGTCATTGCTGTCGGATCGACGCCGCCGTCGCTTGGGGTATGGATGGCCTGCTCGGGAGGGTTTCGCAGGTTGGGCTCCAGCGACGCGATGTCACTTCCTCCGACCCGGAACCGGCCGGGTCCCAACCGATGGTCGTGCTTGGCCTGGGTGTCGGTCCAGGCCAGCGAGCCTGTCCAGCGGACGGCGACGTCAGGCAGCTCGGTCTCCAATCGCCGGTAGTCCGCAAGTACGGATCCACGCAGGTCTTGCGCTCCGCAGGGCCAGTGCCCTCCATAGGCACCGATCCAGGCGAAAGAGTCGCCCGTCGCACCCGTAGCCGGTGACGGTCCCTGGTCGAGCAGGGTCACAGGGATGCCCTGGCGTGCCAGGTGGTAGGTCACCGAGGAGCCAACGATTCCCGCACCGACGACAACAACGGCTGACATGAGTTCCTCTTCGACAGGCGGGTGACCACTCAGGCTGGGTCTGCAAGGTGAAAACACAGTCGGGTTGCTGCAGAGATCCCGCAACGGAATTTCGGTGCCGGTTCAGCCGGCGGCGGCTTGCTCGGCCTGTGCCTTGGTGTGTGCGAGGCGGTAGGACTCGGTGCCGGTCTGGATGATTGCGTTGCGGGAGTGTCAACCGGCCCGGCAACCCTCACCGGCGGACACGCAAGCAGCACAACCCCACGACTGGCCTCGGGATCGAGGGCCGGACACAGGCCTGCCGTCCCGGTGCCGCGTGCACGGGCGCGGTCGCCCGGGAGGGCTGAGGCGGCGCGGTCTACGCGGTGATGTTGGGGGTGGCGTGGCTTCCTGCGGGGAGGCGGCCGGAGGCTACGTGAGCGTCGCGCGCGTCCTGTGTGCGGGTGAAGGCGGCGCAGCGTTCGGCGGCTTCCTCGGGGGTGTGGGCGGTCGCGACGTGGACCTTGGTCCAGGTGTCCATCACCAGGTGCGGGCCGCCGAACAGGCCGCCGAGGACGCTGTCGCCGTGGGCGACGGTGTAGCGGGGGCTGGTGCGGTCGGCGGGGATCTCGGCGAAGAACACCATGTAGGCGTCGGAGGGGAGGGTGACGGCCAGGCCGGCGGCGGCCAGTGCCTGCGCGAGTTCGAGGCGCTTGGCGGCCTGTTCGGGGGTATCGGCGGCGATCTTCTCCTTCAGGTCCCACACCACGATCGGCCGGTCGGAGTGGGTCAGGACGAGCCATCCGTCCTGCCGCCCGGGGACGTGCCGGGGGAACCGGGCTGTGAGGGCGGCTTCGGCCCGCTCGATGGCGGCGGCGTGCTGCGGCGGAATGTGAGGCATCTGAGACACAGGCTTCCCAGGGGGCTGGCTGGATGGGTGGACGGCGCACACCCTGCGGGAAGCAGGCCCAAGCCACGCAACATGCGGGCCAGACAGGGCAGGTCCGCGGCGGCGGCACGGGCCGCGCGGCGCGGGAGCGGCGGGCACACGGGGCGGGGCGCGAAGCGTGGGGGGCCGCGCCTTGGACGGGAAAAACCAGACGCAGGACCGATTCACCGAATGACGGGAGGGTCCGGATGGTCGGGGGCCGGGGCGGCGGGAGGCGGGCGGTGCACGATGACCCGCCCCACGGGGTCGGGCCATCGTGCAGCGCGCAGGCGGGATCAGCCCGCGTCCGGGTCCACGCGCCGGGTGGACTCGACGCGCTGCTGGACGGTGTTGCTGCTGCCCTGCTCGCCGTCGGTGAGGTAGCGCTCCTCGGCATCCTGAACGGAGGCGGCAGGCAGGCGGAAGGTGATCCTCTGGGTGCGGACCACGGTCACCTCGTAGACGTCCGTCGAGCCTCGGCCGTCGGCGTCGGCGGGCCGGTCCCGCAGGCCCATGGAGGCTTCGATCATCTCGCCCTCCGCGTCGGCGTCCTGGGCGCAGGCCTCGCACGGGTCGATCTCGGTGCACTCCGGCGGGCGGTTGCCGTTCGGGCACGTCACGCCGTCCTGCTGGTCCAGGAGGACCAGCACGTCGTAGGTGAACAGCGGCGGGCGGGTGCCGCGGCTGGGCGCGAGGGTGCGGGGTTCGCCGTCGGCGTGGGTCAGGTACGCGGTGACGGCGGCGCGCAGTTCGTCACGCTGGGCTGCGGTGGCGGTGTGGTCGGCCAGGGCGCGGGCGTCGGCGACCGCGACGCAGACGGGCCTGCCCTGGTGGACGCCGAGGGTGTAAGCGATACGGCCGTCCATGGCGTCCACCCACGCGTGGATGCGGCGGGCGGCGCAGACCGCGGTGGGGCGGGCGCCCGCGGTGATCTGCGCACGGCGTGCGGTGTATCGGGCGTGGTCGGTGAGGGTGGTGATGGGCGTGTTCACGGCGGTGGCCTCCGGTGGGAAGATCGGTGATGGGCCCGGCCTGAAAGGGGGCGGGGTGCGGGGCACCACGTCCTGGGCCGGTACCGCGAACCGTGGCCCCGGCGAGGGCAACACCCGCAACCCCAGGTGGAGCGGGGCGGCGACGCATGCCGAGCAAACGGCGGCCGGGCCAGGGGCAGGCAACCGTCAGGCGCGCCCGGAGGGCCTGCCCATCCCCCCTGGCCCGGCGCTGACCCAACACCCCAGAGCCGCCCCGCACCCGCGCGGAGGGACCAAGGTCTACCAAGGTCATCGCCGAGAGGTCGAGGCGGGGCGGCAACCACCACTCCCCCGCGGCCCGGAATCCTGACCTCTTGCCCCGCGGTCGGCACACCCGCCAATGCGAGCCTTTGTGACGGGTCTTGGCCCGGTGGTCGGGCTCGGTGGTGCGGCGTCCTGCCGGGCTCGTGTGGCCGCGCTGGTGGGCAACAGCCGTGATGAGTGGACCCGGTTCGCGGGCCGGGGCGGCGGGTGCGGGCATGGTGCGGCCCCGGCCCCGCGAGTGCGGGGCCGGGGCCGGGCTGGTGCGCCCGGGGCGCGTCCCGGGGAACTCCGCGGGGTCAGGCGGCCTGTGCCCCGGTGCGCGTGGCCAGTTCGGGGGCCATCGCCCGCCGGATGACCGCCTCCGCCAGTTTTCGCGGCATCGCGTTGCCGACCTGCTCGTACTGTTTGGTGCGGGGGCCCTGGAAGGGGTGGTCTGGTGGGAAGGTCTGGAGCGCGGCTGCGTCGCTGACGGACACCCGGATCATGTCTTTGCGGCCACCGCGGTAGGCGGGCAGTGAATCGGCGGGGACCAGTCGGGTGTCCGCGATCCAGCGGCCTGCGTCGCGTTCCCCGTACAGGGTGGCCCTGCTCCCGGAGCCGCCGACGCAGGAGGGGTCGGGGCCGCCGGCCGCCGTGCCGACCGCAACGGTGAGCGCGGGGCGGTGCGTCATGCCCCAGCCGAGTGCCTGTGCCATGGACACCCAGGGCTGCAGCTCGGGGTCTCCGGCGTCTTGCGCGGTGTTGCGGCTGTAGCGGCGGTGGGTGGGGGCGGGCAGTGCCGCCCCGTCTCCTCGGCGGGCCACCAAGATGGCGCGCACACGGGTCTGGGGGACGCCGTACTCCTCTGCGCGCAGACGGCCTGTCACCACCGTGTAGCCCTCGGTGCGCAGGATCTGCGCCATTGCGTCCCAGACGGGCAGCACGGTGGGGACCTGCTCCAGCATCACGGTTCGGTATGGATGTCCGGCGTCCAGGGCCGCAAGGACCCAGCGCAGGGGCTCCAGCACCAGGCCAGTACGTTCGTCGTCCAGGGTGGCGAGGCCAGAGCGGATGTCTTTTCTCGCGGCTAGCAGGGACGCGAAGTGCAGCACCGTGTCAAGGGCCCGGCGCCCGGCGCCTTTGCCGCCGATGGAGTACGGCTGGCAGGGCGGCGAGCCGATCAGGTCCGTGGCGGTGGGGAAATCGGCGGGAGAGTAGTCGCGCACGTCGCCCTCCACGGTGCCCAGTCCGGCGGCTCTGCGGGTCTCGCATGCGCAGTGGTCGTTCTCGATGCCCGTCACGGCGAGGCCGAGATGCTGCGCGGCCACATCCCAGCCTCCTGGGCCTGCGAACAGGTCGACGATGTCGACCACGGAGTCGTCGGTCATGGCCGGTTCCTCGCATCCTGGTTTTCTGTCACCGGGAGCGGAACCTCCTGGTGAGTTGGCCGGGCCAGGAGTGCATGAACAGGGACAAGTGCCGCAATCCGCCAACTAGGGTGGCTGCGACGGGAGTTGGGTGTGCTGGTCGCGTGTCACCGGCAACAGGCAACGAGCGGATGAGCAACCTGCTGGGCAGTCCCGCAGGCGTTTCGCGACGCGATGGGCCGCGGGGCGTGAGACTCCGGGGCTGGAGCGCGGTGCTGGGGCGGCTTCGGTCGGGACGGTGTCCGCAGGCCGCATCATCGGCCTCCGAGCCATCAAGGCGAGCCGGAGCAGGCAGCGTTCGCCCGGCGGCTGGGCGCACGATGCGGGGCGGGGGCGGGCCCGGCAGGGTGCCGGGCCCGGCATGGTTCATGGCAGGAGGCGTCCGCCGTGGAAGCGGGCGGTCGGCGGCAGGTCGCAGCCGGGCAGGAGGCCGGTCACGACGGGGCCGGGGGCTCCGGGGACGGTGCGCACCCGCACGCCGGGGTGCAGGGGTTTGACCGCTGTCATGAACGAGTGTGGCTGGGTCAGTCCCATGGCGGCGTCAGGCAGGTGGATCGTGACGTGGTGTGCGGTGGTGTAGCCCAGGCGCTGGTAGAAGCCGGCGAGTTCGGGTTTGTGCAGGAGGGTGGCCAGCCGGTATTTGGTGCTGCGGGCGCGGGTCTCGGCCTCGGTGATCAGGGCGCGGGCGATGCCGTGTCGGCGGTGGCTGGGTGCGACGGCCAGGCCGTGGACGCACAGGGCGATGTCGCCGAGGAGGTCGGAGAGGTCGGGGTCGGCCTGGCACAGGGGGTGCTGGAGGGTCCAGTCGGGAAGGGAGGCGAACACGGCTCCGACGGGGTGAGGGGTGCGGCGGGCGTGGGCGGTCAGGCACAGGGCAGGTCCGTGGGTGAACGGGGGCCGGGCTGGCGGGAGGGTGAGGATCTGCGCGGCCTCGGCGGGCAGGCCCTCACCTGAGGTGGTGAGGTCGAGCAGGTCGAGGTATGCGGCGTGGTCCGTCTTCTTCAGCGGCGCCACGTCTATCCGGGCGGTTCGGCGCTGGGGCAATGCGGCAGTGCGGGTCACAGGCTGGCGTCCTTCCCAGGGAGGAACAAGGGCGGAATGAGCCGCCGCGGGCGCCCTTGTTCGAACCAGAGCGCGGCGGGTGAGGTGACCGTGGCCGCCTGCGTGGCAAGCACCGCAAGACCGTTGGGTGGACGGTGCCGGCGCCTTGACCGTCCGCCCCCGGGTGGCCGGTGGCCGGGCCGGCCGGGGGGGGCGGAGGGGGGCAGGCGCGGGTACGCGAACGCCCCCGCCCCAAGGGGCGAGGGCGGGGGCCCGTAGCGGCGGTCAGAACGGGGGACAGCACGAGTGGCCGGTGCACTCGTGCGCTGCCTGTTCGGCGTCATGGCGTGCCCGTGCTGTGGCGGCGTGTGCGGCTCGGCGTTCGCCGCGCCTGGCGCAGAGGACGTCCTCGCATGGCCTGTGGCCGGTCAGGGCGTCCGTGGACGGGTGGAAGATCTCCACCTGGCCGTAGTCGTGGCAGGAGGGGCAGAAGAACGGTGATAGGCCCAGGTATGCGGCGACTGAGCGGGCGCAGCTCTCCGCGTCCTGTGCGGGCGGGAGTTCAGCGTCCGGGCCGTTCCACACCAGCGATGTTCCCGTCTCGGTGGTGACGACGGCGGTGAAGCCGATGTGACCTGCCTCGGGCAGGTCGTAGCCGTTGCGGACGATGTGTCGGCTGGAGTTGTGGGCGGTGATGTAGACGCGGGGTGCGCCTTCCATGGTGGTGGCGAGGCAGCCGCGTTCGACACCGTCCCCGCACACGCGGTGTGTGATGCCGTGGCGGTCGAGCGCGGCGCGCAGCACGGCGCCAGTACGCGCCTGGTTGGCTGGTGCGGTCTTGGTCAGGGAAAACGTGCGCATATGTGTCGGCCTCTCCGGATCTCGAAACGATGCTCACCGCCGGGGGTGATCCCTCGGGTGGGCGGGCGGCATAGTCGGGAGGCTGGGGGTTACACCGGCAAGGGGACGGGCCTTCACGTCGGGCAGCCAGGAGCGGGAGGGGTGCGGGCCCGGGCGGGGACACGTCCGCGCCGGGGGCCGGATGGCGTGGTCTTGCACGGCGGAACGGATGACGGGGATGCTGCGGCAGTCCGCGGCCTCGCCCGCAGGGAGTTCGTCCCCGTCGGGTATCCGCGCGACCATGCGGCCCCCGGCTGGGCCGGGGCGGAGGGTGCGCCTCGGCCGGAGCGCGGTCAGATCCGTTCCAGCTCCTTGTCCTCCGCGGCGCGGTGCTTGCCGTAGCCGCCGTTGACGCCGCCGCCGAAGGTGCGCGGCAGGGCGTGGCGCTCCTCCCGCTGACCGGTCTCCAGGTCCACGCGGGTGGCGACGATCATCCCGGCGGGCGCCTTCTCCAGCGGTCGGCGCCCGGTTACCTCGAACACGTAGAGCGCGCCGCCGATGCGCCGTGACCAGCCGAGGCCCTCCATTCCCCGGACCGGTTGACGGCCGCCGATCGGGAACAGCAGCGCCGACTCAGCCACGTCCACCAGCGCGTCACGGGCGACGTACAGCGCGCGGTAGGCGACGGCGCGGCGTACGGCGGCAAGGAATGCCTCCACCGCGTGGTTCACCCGGTGTGTGACGCCCTGGTCCCAGTCGTCGGGGTATCCGGGCAGCTCCTTCGTCAGGACCGCGATGGCCGCGACGCCGTTGCAGTACGCCCGTTCCCATGCCGTCTTCGCGATGTCCGTGCGGGCCGTCTCCTGGAAGTGGGTGAGGCACTGGCTGGTGAGGACGACGACGGCCGCGACCGTCGGCTCTTCCTCCGGCTTCGCCTCCGCGCCATCCCGCAGCATCACGTTCATGGCGTAGATCACGTCCAGGGTGCTCGACATCTCCGGGCAGGTGATCGCCTCGGACAGCAGTCGGCAGGCCTTGTCGAGCGCATCGAAGGCGTCCTGGTCAAGGTCGTCTCCGGGGAAGTTCTCCAGGCGCTCCTTCAGCTCTCCCAGGGTTCCCGCGGCGGGGTGTTCCTCGCAGTCCCGGATGGCCTGCTGGGCGGCGGTGATGAGGGTGCGCAGTTCGGACCGGATGGCCGTGGTCATGACGGGAGTCCTCCCGGACTTGAGTCAGGAATGGGATGGGATGGGGGTGGCCCGGCCGGCGGGCGGGTCAGCGGTGTCCGGGAGCGTGAACGCCGCTGGGCCGTCCCGGCGGCGGCGGGACGGGGCCGTGCCGCCGACGGTGGCAGGGGCTTGTGCAAGCCACGCAACATTGGCGGTCCGGACCGGGAGCGGCGTGGTCGCCGCTCCCGGGAATCAGGCCGGTCAGGGCCGAGGCGTCGACACTGCGGGCCCGTCCGGCCGGAGTACGGCGGGGCGGGCCCGGAGTGCTACGGGGTGTCAGCGGTAGGAGTGGGCGTGCGCGATCAGTGCGACGCGGGCCCCGTTCAGGTGGCCGCGGGCGAGGTAGTCGCCGTGTTCGGTGCGGGTGGCCTGCTGGCGCTTCAGGCCGATGCGGCGCAGCCACGAGGTCAGGCCGGTGTCGTTCCTGCCGAGCCGGATGTGTACGTACAGAAGGGTGTCGGTGACCGGTTGGCAGATGAACACTTGGGGTTCGTCGACGAGTTCGGTGTGCGCGCGCATGGCGGGCGTGGCGGGGTCGGGCAGGGTGAAGCCGGTGTCGTGGGCGTAGTTTTTCTTGAGGTCGTGGTCGGACCAGACTTCGGCCCGTTCGCTCTGGGTCTTCTCGCCGGGGCGGGGGGCGTGTACGGCCAGATGGAACTTTTGCGGGTGTCCGAGGTCGAGTTGGCAGAGGGCGCCGCTTCGGCGGTTGTGGCAGGGGCCGGGGTCGGTGTTGTCGACCAGCGCGCGGATCGCTGCTGCTGGGATGCCGAGGTCGGCAAGGTGGTCGGTCAGACGCTCGATTGCTTCCTGGGCCTGACGGAGCTGGACGAGTGTGGAGACCATGACGGTCGGTCCTTTCTGGGGGGCTGCTCGGCTGGTGGCCGGGCACAGCGCGTCTTCGGGGGGCTGCCCCTGGGGCAAGTGATGTGGGGCCGCGTCGTGTGGCGAGGGCGGCCCGCACAGGGCCCGGGCCCGGCTTGGCGCCGGTCGCCCACCAGCGCATGGGAAGGGGTTCCTGTGGGGTCTATCCGGCTGGGTCTGACTGTCGCGGACGGCAGGGCAAGCGACACAACCCCCGCTCCCCCGGCTCTTCGGGCAGGCAGCGCCTGGCGTGCCGCGCAGGCGGGCGTTGGGGAATGAGAGGACCGCTGGGCCGGGTGGCGGGGCGGGCCGTGCGGGCGGAGGGTCGCCCCCCCGGGCGCGTGCCGGCGGGCGGGATGGAGGCCGGGCTTGAAGGCGCGGGCCCCGCGCTGCTGGTCTGCAGTGCCAGCGGCGCGGGGCTGAGGTCCGTTGCTGGTGGTCAGGGGATGGTCATGGGAGCAGCTTTGGCGCGCGCTGGGCCAGCCAGTTCGGCGCGGTGAGCCGCTCGGGGGTGTCGGGGAAGGCGAGGTAGAACTGCAGGACCGCCAGGTGACGGGCCACGGGGTCGCCGAGGGCAAACACTGAGCGTCGCAGTGTGCCATCGGCCGAAATTCCGGTGATCCGGTCTTCGGCCAGTGTGTACGAGTGCGTCAGTGCGACTTCGATGCGCTGGCCTCCCGCGTGCAGCACCGGGCAGACCTGCAGAGCGTAGGCGGCGCAGAGCGGGTGTAGCGGGGGTTCCAGGTAGTACGGGGCGTTGGTCTCACCGATGAAGACCAGCTCGGCGGTGGGTTCGATGTTCTCGGTGCACAGGCCGCACTGCCGCTGGGCCATGAACGTGCGCTGCCGCTGGGGGCATTGCTCGCCGAAGCGCGGTGTGCCGGTTCCCGGGGTGCAGGGGCAGGTGATGTGCCCGCCCAGCTCGGTGTCCCGGGTCACGAGGATCGCGCCGTCGTCGTCTCGTTCATACCAGGTGATGTTGCCGGGGACCGGGCGTCCGGCGCTGCTGCGGGGCAGGCGGGCGACAGCCGGTGGCATGGGGGTGCTTCGCCATGGATGGCTCATCAATCACTCCAGGGGGAATGGTGGATGTGCGGTGGTGTCTTTCGGCCGGGGCTCAGCTGCACCCTGGTGGCGGGTGGCAGCGTCCCTTCTCGGCACGGCTCACGCTGGCTGTCAGAGCGTCAAGCCGTGCAACCCCCAGATCAGACGGGGCGGTGCGGCGGGCGCGGGGCGGGGTTCGTGAGGTCGCTACCGGTGACGGTGAGGCGCATGGCCTGGCGGGGCGTTCTTTCAGGGAGGGCGGCCGGGTTGTGCGGTCCGTGGCCGGGTGGCTTGCGGTGTTGCCGTGCCGTGCGGGTCAGTTGCTGGGGGTCAGCGGCGCTTGCGTCGGGGCCGCCTGGAGTGCTCGCCGCTGAGGGCCCCCTCCCGGCTGGACACGGTGAACCGCCCGGTGGCCAGGTCGAGGACCACCCAGGGGGCGTCAGCGTGCGCGGCTGTGGTGACGTACGGCTGGTGCTGCCACTCGTTCCGCGCCCCGTACAGGTTGTGGGTGGCGGGGAGCTGCCGGGCGTCAATGAGGGCGTTGAGCGCGTCCGCCAGGTTCTGCCACAGGACGTCGGTGCCGGTGGTGGAGTTCGGGGTGGTGGTCACGATGGGGATTCCGTTCCTTGAGAGGGGGCCGTCGCGGCGGCCGGGGGTGATCGCGTCGTCATGCGCGTGCGTCAGGACGGTGTCGAGGCGGCCGGTGACGAGAATGTGCAGGGGTGTGCAGGGAGCGCTGGCCGGCCCACGAGTCGGGGGGCTGGTCGGGGTTCGCTCCGGCCGGTGACGGTGAGCGACGCTGCGCGCTCTGGCCTTCGTCATCGCCGAGCCGGTCGCAGGTCTCCTCGCGCAGGTGGGTGGTGGACAGGTCGAGGAAGGTGCGGATGGGTAGGTCCGGGAGGGACGTGATGTGGGCTCCAATCTGGGTTGCGTCGCGGAGGGCGGAAGGGGTGGCATGAATGGGTGGGCACCGGCTGTGGCGGTTGATGCCGGTGTGGGCCGGCAGGGCCTTGGGTCGCACCCTTGGGCGGTGGCGGGGGACCGCGTGGGTTGCGGCTTGGTGAGAGGCACAGTTCCCCGGCACCCAGTAAGCCGCGCAACTGCGTGCGGGACCGGGCGCAGGAACGGGGGACGGCCCGCCCCTCGGTGATGCGGGGGCGGGCCGTGGAACGTGTGACCGGACGGCGGCTACACGGATTCGGCTTCGTTCTTGCGCAGGTAGCGGCCGGTGTCGATGTGGTGCTGCCGGGACGCGGACGACTCGAAGTCCAAGTCGGCGGGTTCATATCCGGTGACGGCGCGGATGGCGGCGGCGCACCGGGCAGCGAGGGCATCCACACCGTCCTCGGGTTCCGCGTCCTCCAGCCACACGCCGTCGTCGTACTGGAGCGGTTCCACTCCGCTGGGAAGGTCTGGTGTGGCCGGGAACGGGTCGGACGCATCGGGCCGGTACTCGATGACCAGGTCGCTGTCGTCGTCGACGCGGAAGAGGAACAGGGTCTTGTAAGGGCCGATCAGTGCGCCGCACGTCCCCCAGCGCCGGGGGCCGGACGTCCAGCCGGGGCCGAGGAGTTGCGCGGTAGCGTTCGCCAATTCGGGGATGGTGAAGCTGACCGAGTACGGGGCCAGCTCCGAGAGGGTGCTGCTGGTGGGTTCCTGGGTGATGTCAACCATTGGCTGTTTCTCCGGTGTGTGGTCAGTCTGACGTGCTTTCGTCGGGCAGTAGGCCTGGCGGGATGGCGCCCCGCCCGACAAAGGCAGCGATCAGTCCTGGTTGCAGGGGCGGAGGTTGTCGACGCGGACCTCGTCAGCCAGGCGCATGAACTTCTGCCAGGTGGTGAAGACCGAGCGGAGCCACTCCTCGGGGTAGTCCTCCTGGTGGTCGTCGTCCTCGTGGAGCTGAATGAGCCGGTTACGCAGATCGGTCTCGCGGAGCGCGAGGCGTGGGGTGACCGGGTGCAGGGGGGCGGGAAGGGGCAGCGCGCGGACTGCGAGTGGCGCCAGGACGTAGGCGCCCAGCTCGGCGGGGAAGCGGGCGGCTGGGTGCTTGGCGGCGATGTGTTCGGCGTTGGACAGCTGCTCGGCCGCCTGAGTGGGCAGCGCCTTGTCCGCGCCGGGCAGCATGGTCTCGAGGTGGTCGGCGGCGCGGTCCATGTGGGCGGCGATGGCCAGGAGGGCAGCGCGGATCGGGCCGTCGGCGAAGCGGTCGCGGGCTATCTCGGCGATGGTGCGGGCGCGCTGGGCGGCCTGGGCGTGCGGGGTGGTGAACGTGGTCATGGTGTCTGTCTCCGGTTGGAAAGCGGGGCTGGGGCGGCCGGGCAATTCGGGGCTCGGGCGGCGCGTTGGCGCGGCGCGCGGGTAGCCCGGTTCGCGGCACCGGGCGGGTTGTCCTGGGCCGGCGCGGGCGGTGGCGGCGAGTGTGAGATCCGGCCGGTTCCGCTCGCGGTCGCGGAGCGCTCACCCGGTCTCGGGGGTGGCTCGGCGAGGGCATCACCGTGGCCCGGCCATCGGCTAGACGCGCAACCCGGCCCGGCGCGGCGTGACGGCGCAGGGCCAAGAAGCAATGGAAACGGGGCGATGGCGGCAGATGTGGGCTGTTCCGCATCAAACACGGCTGTCGCCCTGGCATCGGTGCCTCAGTGACCTACGGTGTGGAGGTGGCCGACACGAGTGGTGCAGGCGATCACGTAGGGGCGGCACTGGGTGCGGGTTGCTTAGACATGCAAAGTCCGGTGAGCGGCCGCGCCGAGAACACCGGCCGCTGCGTCAGGCCATCGCCGTACCGGCCGGCGGGCGGGCTGCGGGACCCTCCTGTTTCTCCACCTCAGCCGCGCGCCGGATGATCTCCCGCATCGATAGGCTCTTCTTGATGCCGGCCCCGACGATGGCTTCCGTCCGGGCGTATGCCGCGGCCATCACCGGCTCGCGCCGCGCGGCGTTTCCCAGGTCGCTGGCACATCCAAGGTTGTGCCGGGGGTTTCAGACTGACCGTTGACCACCAAGGCGGGCAAGGTCTGGGACACCTACTCAGGTTTGGGTTCTGCCAGGCTGATCAGTGTCTGGGCCAAGCGGCGCATGGGATCCCACTCGCTCCCGAGCTGCTTCCCGCTCGTTTCTGCTTCTCGGAGCATCTCCTTGATCCGCTCCTGGACGTATGCCTTGTTGGCGAGTTCGCCCTGGTAGTCGGTCATGGAGTCGATGAGACTTTTCCAGCGAACTGGGATCAACGTCCCGTCCGGGCCGAGCAGGCAGTCTCGGCCGAAGTAGAACTCCACGGAGCAAGCGCGACCGGTGACGTCGTCGGATGAAGCGCCTGAGGGCCCGAGAGTCGGGTAGGAACGCGCATAGTCCAGGTCGGGCAACCTGCAGACCGCGTAATGGTCAGGCAGAGGAGTACTGGCGAGTTGCTTCTCTGCCTGGCGGCCAGCTGTGTCATTGTCCAGGATTCCGATCACCCGGTTCATGACGCCGGCGGCCGCAAAGCTTCGCATGTTCTTGACGACCTGATCGGTTCCGCCGGCGGCTTTCGTGGTCTCAAGGTCCCAGAACTTGAAGTATCCGGCGACTTCGGGACAGACGAGCCTGAGTGCCCGGGGTATGACCTGTGCATCGAATTTGCCCTCGGTGATCACGATGATGGGGCCGGTGCTTGCGGTCATGAGACCCAGCTCATGGATGGCCTGAGCGGACAGGTCCTCGGCGCTGTTGCAGTAGCCAGCCGACAGAAGGGCTGACAGGTCCAGTGTCAACGTGTTCCGAGGGTCCTGGTCCAGGAGGAGAGCGGCGAGAAGGAAGCGAGGATCTTCGGTGTAGTACTCAAAATAGGAGTCCAGGTCGTTCGCGCATGCTGTCTCTATCGGGTCGAGGTCCTCGCAGGTGTCCCCGTAACGCATAAACCCCTTGATGTAGGCAGCAAGTCCGGTGGCGACGACTTGCTCGCACGACATTTGATGAGGCGTCTCTTCCCCCGTGGCCGACCTGACGAGGAGAACATCCTCTGCTTCCCCGTCTTCCCTCAGCTGTGACCTTCGGAACTCTGCCATCGACCGTCTGCTGACCTCGGGTGTGAAGCCCATGAGCCTCAGACCGTGTTTGAGATCTGCCGTGTCGCTTGCTAGGAGCGGTCGTTGAGCCTCATGTGAACTGTGGTGGGGGTGGGTATCCGTCAGACCTGACGGATGAGCAGTGGGCGTTGGTGGAGCCGTTGCTGCCGCCCGCGAGGGTGGGACCGAAGGGCGGACGTCGGGAGAAGCATCCGCGGCGGCGGATCGTGGACGCCATCTTCTACGTCGTGCGCACCGGGTGCGCCTGGAGGCAGTTGCCCAAGGACTTCGCGCCGTGGCCCACGGTGTACTGGTACTTCACGTGGTGGCACGACGACGGAACGGTCGAGCGGATCCACGACGTGCTCCGCGGTCAGGTCCGTGAAGCCGACGGCCGCTGCGCCGAGCCGAGCGCGGGACTGATCGACTCGCAATCCGTGCGCACCGCCGACACAGTCCCAGCCGAGACAAGGGGCTTCGATGCAGGCAAGAAGGTTAAGGGCCGCAAGCGGTTCCTCGTGACCAACACGCTCGGCCTGCTCCTGGCTGTCCACGTGGTCGCCGCGAACGTGCAGGACCGCGACGGTGGGAAGCGCCCGCTGCTGTGGACCCGCCTCGACCATCCGAGCGTGCGGAAGATCTGGGCCGACCAGGGTTTCGCCGGCCGCCTGGTGGACTGGTCCGACCAGATCCTTGGTCGCGAGCTGGAGATCGTCCGAAAGGACCCTGCCCAGCGCGGATTCCAGGTGCAACCGAAGCGGTGGGCGATCGAGCGTACGTTGTCGTGGATCACCGCTCACCGGCGTCTGGCCCGGGACTACGAGACCAGCCCGGCGCACTCGGAGACGATGATCCGCTGGACGATGATCGGCATCATGGTCCGTCGACTCACCCGCCGTGGGCCAGCAAAGCGACCTGGACCTCGGTTCCTCGGCCAGACCTCTACTGGACCGGACCAGCCAGCGTTTCGATCGGCAGAGGCGGCCACTTCGGCTCCTTCCAGGTAAGGCTTGCCAGCTCTTCCGGTGGTTCGGCGCCGTCCTGAACGGTCGTGACGTAAACCTTTGCTTCCTGCAGGTTCAGTCGCGGGGCCTGCTTGCGCAGGTAGCTCATCGCAGCCACGACGCCTGCGGAGTGGACGAGCGCGCGAACAGTGGAGGCCAGTGGATCAGGCGGTCTGATGCCCTTGGTCTGCAGGAGGTACTGCTCCTCCCATCCCTCGTCCTCCCACCAGACGGCGGGCACGTAGTGGATGCTCCCATCGTGCCGGTCCACCAGGTAGTGGCCGCCGACGAAGCTGCCGCGCATGTCACGGGCCCGGGCCTGCTCCGCTGAGCGCCAGAAGACGAGCCAGCCAACCGCGCGTTCCTGCACGTGGTAGACGTCCGGCGTGGGGGCAGCCCCCCACCACGGCCGCGTCGGCAGCTCTCTGGCCAGGAAGGACTCGATGAGCTCAACGGCGCGTTCCTTGGAGATCACGATCTCATCATTCGCCATAGGTCAACCGGTTTTCGGCATGCCCGCGCCGTTCCCACCGAGATCTCAAACACGGTCTCAGACGAGTGAGGGCGGTCCCGACCGTGGTGCGGTAACCGAAGCGCTCGGATGTGTCGACGTCATCGTCGTCCCACTGCGCGGCCTCAAGCTCCGGCGGGATCTCCTGGCCTGCCGGGACGCTGTTGAGCTCGTCGACGGTGCGGGCCCAGTCGGCTCGCATGTACTTGTCTTCCTCTTGGAAGATGGTCATCAGCCGGGACGGGATCTCGTTCTTGCCCCACAAGATCTGCCGGTCAGTCAGCAGCCGCCAGCTACTTCCCACGAACCTCTCCGTTTCAGTGTCGTCGCCGAGTCACGGTGGTGAAGCCAAGGCTGCCGCATGGTTCACCTCCGCGGTGGGCCAGGGATGGAGCCGGCTGCAGTTCCGCGTGGCATGACGTTGATCCTGCGAACGTTGGTGGACGCTTCCACGAGCGGCTTGACGCGGGTTTCTGGTCGCGACGGACGGGGGGACGGCCCAGAGCGGCCGGGGAAGCCATTGACGGCCGCCCGCGTGGGGTGCGGAGGAGGTGGCGCGCCGACGGCCCGCCCCAGAGGCAGAGGGCGAGCCGTGGGCCGAGCGTGGCGAGGTTCGGGTCAGGGGCGTCGGCGGGCAGGGTCACGGATGGTCGTGCAAGCCCTGCATGAACCGGGTGGTGGCCTGGTAGTCACGGCTGCGCATCCGGCCCATGACGGTGTGGGCGATCCCGGTGGCGTCTGGGCTGAACTCGATGGTCAAGGTCGTGTCGGGGGCGGGTTCGAATCGGTACCGCAAGAGGGGCCGCTGGTAGAGGGCGGTGTTTTCGCGCGGGTTGTGCGTGGCGAGCGGCAGGATTTCCGGCAGCCATTGGGCGGTCGGGCGCGGCAGTGTGTCGGCGGCCGGTTCGGGCAGGGGCCGTACGGTTCGGGGCCAGGCCATCGCCGCGGCGGCGAGTACCGTGTAGAGCTTGGTGGAGCTGAAGTGGACGGTGGCCTGGGGGGTGCTGGTGTCGTCCAGGGTCAGACTGAGGTCGCCGGCGCAGTGGTCGACCTCCCATAGCCGGATGAGGGCATGGCCGTCGCCGACCAGGCCTTCTGGGTGTTCGGCGAAGGGCACGGCGTTGATGAGGTTCCATGCGCTCTGAGGCAGGCTCAGCACGATAGGGCGCTCCTTGTTCGAGGCGGAAGGGCGGCAGGGGGGTCACCGTGGAGGTGAGGAGGGCTATGCCTGCAACTCGGCCTGGAGTGCGGGATGCGCCGGGCCGCGTGGAGTGCGATGGACATGCTGATGGCCCAGCCCCGTGGGTGAGGGGCGGGCCATCAGCATTTCAGTCAGTCGTGGGCGATATCCGACCGTCCGCCGCCGATGAGTGCGGGCCACTGCCTGGCTGTGTGCGGTGCGATGCCCTTCCGTCGGTTAGAACGGCGGTTCGTCGGCGTAGTCGGCGGTGGGATTGCTGTCGTTCCAGGGATCGGTTGCCCGAACGGCCCTGCGGCGCGTGAGCCTGAAACGCCAACTGTCGAGACGGTTCAGCGCACGGACCGGCCAGATCGGCATGTGATCGATCAAGACGCGACGGGCAGGGCACGTGGGACACCGCCGCCGCGGATCTGCGCCCCGCTCGCGTAGGGCGTCCGGCCGGGTGGGCAGGTAGCCGCTCCCTTGGCAGATGCGGCAGCAGTAGCGGGGGCCTCGAGTCGAATACTTCGGCCCCCGGGACAGGGTCAGTGCCTTGATGCTGCGGGTGAACAACAGTTCAAAATGGCCGTATCGCCACGCCCATGCGGGCGGGTCCTCCGGGTCGTCGTACGGGTGAGAAAGCTCAGCAAACAGCACAGGCTCTCCAAGGCGGGTCGGGGCGTGGGCTGCCGGGTGTTCCCGGCCGACAAGGACTGTCACCAAAGTCCCTGCAAGGACCGCAACCCGCTCCGGACAACGTACGTGGGGCGAGTACGGAGGTTGCGGACAGGCATGACGGCGGCCCCCCTGGCGAGCGCCGGGGGCCTAGTAGAGGGGTCAGTGGGTGGGGTGGGTGATGGGAGGAGTGAGTGGTCTGGGACCAGTGCTGTCTCTACTCGGTGGCGGGCGTAGTGAGCGTGGCCGGGTCGGGGGCGGGCAGCATTGGGGAGCAGTAGTTCATGTCGTTGGTGACGAGGCTGCCGAGGACGGTTGTGGCGAGCGACCAGGCGGCCGGGCAGGAGTCACGGTCGGCGGGGATCAGGACGAGGCCGGCGTAGGCGGCGTCGGCGTGATGGGAGCGGGTGATGCTGGTTTCGGCGGTGATGCCGGCGCCGAGGTGAAGGATGCCGTCGATGACGCCCGGCTTGAGCACGGGCTCGGGCAGAATAGGCTTGCGCTCGACACCAGGCCGCCACGTCCAGGGGTTGGCGTTGGTGGCGAGGCGGCTCACTGCGGTGTTCCAGCCGCCGCGGGTCACTCGGAGCCGGAAGGGCAGGATGTTCGAGCGCCCGTCAGGGCCTCCATCACCGTGATCAGGGGCCTACCAGGGCGCCCATCGCTTCCGGTTGCTCAAGGTCTTGGAGCTGCTCGGGCATCGCTCTTCCATCAGGCGACGGGGTGGGATGACAGTCTGCCGGCACCAGGCTGGAACCCGGATCGGGGGCCGTGCAGATCAGCTCACCAGGCGGTACTGCTCGCGCAGGTTGGCCAGACTGTGGAGGTGTAGAGCGGTCGTGGACTTGCCGGCGGGCTGGATGCGGGACCCTCCTGTCTTTCCAGCTCGGTCGCGTGCCGGATGATCTCCCGCATCGATAGATCCTTCTTGATGTCGGCCCTGACGATGGCTTGCGTCCGGACATATGCCGCGGCCATCACCGGCTCGCGCCGCGCGGCGTTCACCAGATCGCTGACACACCCAAGATTGTGCCCGGGGTTTCAGACTGACCATTGACCAACAAGGCAGGCAAGGCCTGGGACACCTACTCGTGTTTGGGTTCCGCCAGGCTGATCAGTGTCTGCGCCAAGCGGCGCATCGGTTCCCAGTCGCTCCCGCCCTGCTGCCCGCTCGTCACGTGCCTCGGCGTAGCAGGGTGGGCCGCGCGTTGAGGCGTGTTGGTGGCGTCTGGGACTCCTTGTCGGTCATTCCAGGTCGTTCCATGTCCAGGATGGGGCGGCCTTCCCGTTGGGCTCGCGTCCGAGCCGGAACCGCTTACGGTTGTCGCCGAACTCGAGGAATCGGTCGAAACGCCCCACGGCTGGGAGTTGTGCGGCCAGGGCGGTGACCTGCTCCTGGGCCTCGGCCTCCCGCAGGCTGTCGAGCAGCCAGGGCACCGTGCGCGGGTTGTCGAGAGTGGTGTGGGCGGCGGGGTCGCGGGCCAGCAGGGCGGTGAGCTGCTCGCGCGCCCCAGCCTCTCGCAGGCTGTGCAGCAGCTTGGCCACCGTGCGCGGGTCGTCGAGAGACGCGTGGGCGGCGGGGTCGCGGGCCAGCAGGGCGGTGGCCTGCTCACGCGCCCCAACCCCCCGCAGGACGTCCAGCAAATCGGCGACCGCGCCCGGGTCATCGAGAGGGGCGTGGGCGGCGGCCCGTACGGCCAGGGCCATGAGTTGCTCGCGCGCCTCGGCTGCCCCCAGGCTCTCCAGCAGCACGGCCACCGAGCCCGGGTCGTCGAGGGACACGTGGGCGGCGGGGTCGCCGGCGAGCAGGGCGGTGAGCTGCTCGCGCGCCCCAGCCCACTGCAGGCCGTCCAGCAGCACGGCCACCGTGTACGGGTCGTCGAGAGGGGCGTGGGCGGCGGCCCGTACGGCCAGGGCGGTGAGCTGCTCCTGCGCCCCAGCCCACTGCAGGCGGTCCAGCAGCACGGCCAGCGAGCCCGGGTCGTCGAGGGACACGTGGGCGGCGGGGTCGCGGGCCAGCAGGGCGGTGAGCTGCTCCTGCCCCTCGGGCCACCGCAGGGTGTCCAGCAGCTCGGCCACCGTGTACGGGTCGTCGAGAGCGGTGTGGCTGGCGGCCCGTACGGCCAGGGCGGTGAGCTGCTCCTGCGCCCCAGCCTCCCGCAAGGCGTCCAGCAGCATGCTCACCTTGCTCGGCTCGTCGAGGGACGCGTGGGCGGCGGGGTCGCGGGCCAGCAGGGCAGTGACCTGCTCCTGCGCCCCGGCCTCCCGCAAGGCATCCAGCAGCTCGGCCACCGTGTACGGGTCGTCGAGAGACGCGTGGGCCGCGGGGTCGCGGGCCAGCAGGGCAGTGACCTGCTCCTGCGCCCCAGCCTCCCGCAAGGCATCCAGCAGCCTGGCCACCGTGTACGGGTCGTCGAGAGATGCGTGGGCGGCGGCCCAAGCGGTGGGGCGGAGGTCGGTGGGATGCAGTTGCCGGAAGTGGCGGACAAGAGTTGCCGGGGCGTGGGGGTTGCGGTGAGCGGTGGCGTTCTTGTGGAGTTGGGCGGCGTCCCGGTACAGGCCTCGGTCCCAGGCCGCGTCGCCCAGGGTGTTCAGGTCGGTGGGGTGAGCGTGGTGGGCGGCTGCGGTCCAGAAGTCGATTGGCGGAATCCGGCCGGCGTGTGCGCGGCGGCCGTGCTGGTCGAGGTAGTCGGCCAGCAGGTACAGCCGTCCCTGCCCGGGCGGGTTCCCGGTGCCGGGGTCGGGGGTGGCGCGGCGGTTGCGCTGGTTGCGGCGAGTGTCGGGCTTGACGGGGGTGAGGATCCCGGGGATGCCCCTGCAGGGGGTGGAGACGTAGGCGAGGGCCTGTTCCAGCCAGTCGTCGCCGGTGGCGTCCCACTCGGTGTCGGTGAGGTAGTCGGGGGCGGCGTCGGCCAGCCAGGCCAGAGGAATGCGAGGGCCCGCGCCGAGACGCCGGGCGTCCATGGCGACGTCGATCAATGCCCGGGCGGCACACGAGGCGCCCTCGTACCGCTCCAGCAGGACGGGGACTCCGGCCAGATACTGGGTGACCTGGGCATCCCGAGCGCGCTCGGCGGCCTCCAGGAGCCGGGGATCAACGCTGCCGGCGCCGGTCAGCGCGGCCAGGTCGGCGGAGGTGAACGCGTCTGGCACCTTGATCTTGCGCCCGTCCAGCAGCTCACGGGCCTGGGCGTGCCGGTCGGGGGTGGTGCGGGTGGTCAGGGTGTCCCAGTGGTCGGGCCAGAGGGTGGCCAGTACCAGGACCGGTCCGCGTGAGGGGTCGTGCAGGAGGCTGCGCAGGTTCGCCGCGACCTGCTCCCCGAGCGGGTCGGGGGTGAGGTAGAACTGGGCCTCGTTCAGCCACACCACCGTGCGCGGGGCGACGTCCTCCACACCGACCAGGACCGCGTCCGGGCGGGTGGGACTAAGGGGATGCCACAGCCGCCAGCCGTCCGGCAGATTCCGCACCGCTTCCCACAGGGCGCGGGTCTTGCCCGTGGACGATCCCCCGACCAGCACCGCGATCCCGCTGCTTCCCATCTGTGCGGCAGCGACCACCCCCGCCAGCTGCGCATCGTGCGCGCGGGGGATGTAGGCGGGCAAGGCCCCGAACCGGTCGGCGCCACCGGTATCGAGAGCCGGATGGACCTCCAGGTCGTGCAGGACAAGCCGGTCGTCGCCCCTGAAATCGCCGATCGGCCGACCCGCACCCGTGGCCAGCCGGGCCCGGACCCACAAAGTGCGCACCCGCCCGGCCAAGTCTGCCTCGTCCCAAGCAGCCGTGCGGGCCAGCACCCGTGCGACAGCCACGGCATCGGCCTGACGGGGCGGCAGCACGGGATCGCTGATGACGCGGTGGACAGTGTCCCGGCCCGGTGCCCCCGCCAGATCATCATCGGCAGCGATGCCGGCGGCGATCGTGTCCAGGCTGGGGGCGCCGGCCTCGAGGTACGCCTCGTACAGCAGGTCCTTCAGCTCCCGCAGCGCAGGTGGCCATCCCACCCGCGGCCGCGACAGCACCCGCGGGCGCCGCGCGCCCGTCCGATTGTTCCCCGTGTCGCCACTCATCGCACCATCGTCCCCACCCCGGACACCGCCGTGGCGTGAACAGCGAAAATACCTTCGCCGGTTGACGACTCGTCGCAACCCGGAGTCGATCTTTGTGTGGGGCCCAGCGTGTTCAGCAAGCCGGCCGGCTGACCATCCGCCCGCCACGACCCACGTGGAGATCCCATGTCCCGCACGCACCTGACCCGCCGCGAGCTCCTCATCCTGGCTGGCGCCGCCCTGCGCGGTGCTGCCTCCGGCACCCTGCGCGCCATCACCACCTGGCTCCTGAAGCACCTGGACTGACCTTTGACCAACAGGGCGGGCAAGGCTTGGGACACCTACTCAGGTTTGGGTTCTGCCAGGCTGATCCGTGTCTGCGCCAAGCGGCGCATCGGATCCGGCTCGCTCCCGAGCTGCTGCCCGGCCGTTTCTGCTTCTCGGAGCATCTCCTTGATCCGCTCCTGGACGTATGACGTGTTGCCCAGTTCGCCCTGGTAGGTGTTCATGGATTCGATGTGACTCTTCCGGCGGACTGGGATGGCCGTCCCGTCCGGGCCGAGCAGGCAGTCTCGCCCGAAGTGGAACGGGCTGGCAGTCGTCGCTGACGGCGAGCGATTCCCACGATCTCAAACGCGGTTTGTCCTCCGCGTGTCCAGTCGGGCCGCGAAGCTGAGGCCGCGCCCCAACGTCGAAGTGCTTCCCGGCATACGGGACTGCCTTCGGATTAGGGTCCCGCGTCTCGGGCGGTGCAACGTGGCTGTGGGGATGGCACACGACGCTCGCGTAGAGTCCTGCGAAGGGTGGAGCGAGGTGTGAAGGAGAGCACGGCGATGACGGATTTCGAGCCCGACTGGGTTGGCGCGGAGGAGATGCGCGCTGCGTTGATCAGTGAGGTGCGGTCGTCGGGAGCGGTCGACGACGACATCGTTGAGGCATTGTCGCTACCGAGCGTTCCCGACTGGCTGCTTTCGCATCCTTTCCAGGTTATCGCTGACCTGGAGGAATTGAACGGGAGCGGCGCAGCTGCCGAGGTTCCGGAAAAGTGGCGCGCTGGACTTCCGTCTCATATCGAGGCCGACGAGCACGAGAAGCTTCAGCTGCTCTATGAACGTGTCCTCACGTTCGGGACGCAGGATGAGCAGCGTGCTCTCATCGACCGTGACTACCTCGTCGATCGTTGGGGGGAGTTGGCACGAGTGCTTCACCCTGCAGTCGTCTCCGTGTGGGAGCGGCGATTCCCGGCACTTCGCCGGTGATGCGTCGATGAGGCAGGACCTCGCCCCGGCACGGGAGATTGCGGCGCGGGCCATGGCGGCAACGCGACAGGAGATGGGGATTTCCTTCCAGTTGACTGGCAGCGTCGCTCTCGACCTTCACGGCGCGCTACGCAGGGGACGGCAGAGCCTGGACGGTAAGCCGGCCAACCTTGTAGACGTGAACCTGACAACGCCGGAGGACCCGGGCAAGTACGTTCCGGATCGGGTCGTGGAGAGGATCGCCGGGGCGTTGCAGCATTCGGGCTGGGACGCGGTGGTCGTCGCGCCGGTTCGACCTGACCACCCGATTTCGCGGGCAGTTCAGGTCTCCGGCCGTGGCTTAGCGGAGCCTGTGATACTGACGACGACCGCGATGCCGGAGTACACCAAGCCGACTACCCAGTACATCAGTGGTCTCGCTGCGAGTCCGCTGCCGACTCTCTTGCTGAGGGCTGTTCAGCAGGTCCAGTTGAGACGTGATCCACGCGACTTCATCGACCTCGTTGCGATGGAGGATGCGATGGGCCCCAGCAGCGTCGATTTCTGGGTAACTAACTGGCTGGACAGGCTTGCTCGGAGGAATCCTGACTCTGACCCCGCGCGTTTCTATGAGGCTCTTCACCACGGTCTCTCCCGTGTGATGACCGTGAGCGCCACGGAAATGAGCGCCCACGGTCTTGGCCGGCCGGAGCTGACGGCAGTGCAGGACAGGATTGTCCGCCTGGCCGGTCGGATTGCCGAGCGGGTGCCGCGTGGTGAGGGCAGGCCATCGAGCGGTCTGCAACGGCTGCTGTCCATGTCGGATGAGGAATTGGCCCGGATGCATGCCGCTGCGCTGGCGCTCGGGATCACTGCCAATGAGGTGGAGCGACGCGTCACCTCCCCCGCCTCTATGGCCGAGCAGCGGCGCCAGGCGGAGCTGGACATCCTTGCAGCAGTCGCGGAGAAGCGCCGTCGAACCTTGGACTCCGAAGAGAGCGGGGCACACCAGCAAGGTCCCTCGGGCCCTGGCGTGCGCCGTCCCATGAACTGACAGCCGTTGCCTGGACGGCGGCCGTGCAGCCCGGTCCGTGCCCCAGGTCCCAGCAGGTCGAGCCCGGAGCCGGCAGAGAGGCGGGGATTGGTTCAGGGGCAGCCACTGGCGCATCGGGCCTTGATCGCTTCCCACTGCCCGCAGGTAACGTAGCGGCCTTTGAGAGCCCTCAGTGCGGTCAGTTGGCGGCGCAGTCTTGCCGCATGGACGAGTGCTGACCGAGCCTCAGGAACGCGTCCCCCCTGAAGTGGTGTAGCGGGGCTGCGTCCCGGAACGCGCGGGTGTCTGCTCGGGGCGTGCATCTGCTGACCCTGCATGCTCCCTGATCAGGGGCAGGGCATCGCGCAAGTCTCCCTGGTGAACGGGCAGTTCAACCGAAGGAGCACGCGATGGCCTTGTCCCAGTCTGAGCTGATGCGGCTGCTTGAGTCACTACGTCGTGCCGATGGAGTTGAAGCAATCAGGGTGGTGTGCGAGCGCATCCTGCAGGAGCTGATCGAGGCCGAGGCCACCGAGGCGATCGGTGCCGCGCCGCGTGAGCATTCCCAGACGCGCACGACCTGGCGCAACGGCCACCGGGACAGGCTGCTGACCACGCAGGCCGGTGACCTGGACCTGAAGATCCCGAAGGTGCGGAGCGGGTCGTTCTTCCCGTCGTTGCTGGAACGCCGGCGGCGGATCGACCGGGCGTTGTTCGCCGTGGTGATGGAGGCATACGTGCACGATGTCTCGACCCGCTCGGTCGACGACCTGGTCAAAGCACTCGGTGCGGACAGCGGGATCTCCAAGTCCGAGGTCTCCCGCATCTGCGGTGAGCTGGATGCGGAACTGACCGCGTTCAAGGAGCGGCCGATGGACCACACGGTCTTCCCTTACATCTTCCTGGACGCTACCTACTGCAAGGTGAGGGTCAACCACCGGATCGCGTCGCAGGCCGTGGTGATCGCGACCGGGATCTCCGCCACCGGGCACCGCGAGATCCTCGGGCATGGGGGTCCCCCCGCTCGAGCGGAGTCGAGAGTGGGGGAGGTCGGCGACAGCGAGTCGAAGCCGTTCTGGACGAAGTTCCTGCGCTCGCTGCGGGCCCGCGGCCTGGAGAACGTCCAGCTGGTCATCTCCGACAGCCACAGCGGTCTGGTGGCCGCTATCCGCACCGTTTTCCTCGGCGCGGCCTGGCAAAGGTGCCGGGTTCACTTCGTCCGGGACGTGTTCTCGTTGATCGAGAGGGGCTCTGGTGAGATGGTCGCCGCCACCATCCGCACCATCTTCGCGCAGACCACCGGCGAGCAGGTGCGCACCCAGCTCAACGTGGTCGCCGACATGCTCGGACGGCAGTTCCCGCAGGTCAAGGCGATGCTGCTGGACGCGGCGACGGACATCACCGCGTTCGCCGACTTCCCGCCGGCGCACTGGACGAAGATCTGGTCGACCAATCCGCTGGAGCGGCTGAACCGGGAGATCAAACGGCGGGCCGATGTCGTCCAGGTCTTTCCCAACCCCGCCGCTCTGGACCGGCTCGCCGCCGCGGTGCTGGCTGAACTCCACGACGAGTGGCAGGTCTTCGACCGCCGCTACTTCTCCGAAGCCTCCATGGCCGAGCTCTTCACCGCCAAGCCGGCCGAACCCGAACCCGAACCCGAACCCGAGATCACCCCACAACCGGAACCGAAACAGCTGCCGTGACTACACCACCCCGCGGCACATGACCGTGGAGCAGACGGAGGGCTTCTTGGACCCTCTCCACACAGGACGCCGCTGGTGAGCACGTGTTACCACCCACAGGTCCGACAGGTCCCGCGCCAGGCCGTATCGCTCCACGGCGGCGAGGAACCTCAGCACGGGGCCGTCAGGGACGTTGGAAGGAGCGGCTACGGCGCTCGTACGTGCAGACCATCGAGGGGACCCCGATACGGCGCCTGGCTCCACCGCACGCTGCCGCCTTGAGGCTGGTGATGGGGGGAGGAAGTTCTTCCAGACGGTCGAAGTCAGGTCGACGGCCATGTGCAGTAGCACCCCGGCGCACTGCTGGGCAAGCCAGGGCAGCTGTCCGGTGTCGAGCGTGGGGACTGCCGCTCGCTGGCGTTGTTGGCGACTGCGACGTTGCTTGTGGTCTGCGGGGTGAAGGCGCCGGTGTCGATTAGGCGCCGGGTGCGAATGCGGAGTTCGCGGCGGAGTGAGACAAGCGTGGGACTGTCGGTTTGACAGTGCGGGGGCCGCTGGGGGCAGAGCACGCCGTGTGCAATGCGGCACCATCCGCTGCCGTCGTCGTAGGGGTAGGCGATGCCGCTGCTGACGTGCAAGCGACAAATTGTGGGGATGTCGGTGGTGACGACTTCTGCAGGGTGCAAGGCGATAAGCCCACCGTCGAAGCGTTCGTACCGGTCGACGCGGTTGCCGCAGCGGCGACAGCGGCCCGTCTGCCCAGCGCGCATCAGCCGGCTGGGGCTGTCTTCCGTGATCCGCAGAGTGCGGCGGTAAGGCAGGTAACGAGGGCTGCCGTCCCAGTGATGGCTGCTGCGGTGAGTGTGGGGGCGCATGGCGGTGACCGTGCCAGGCGCCGCGCCGGTTGGCGGTGGTGGCTTTCACGGATGTCATGCGACCGGCGCAACAGGAGGGAATGCCTGAACGGGAGGTGGAGCGGTTGTTCGATGGCGTCTCGCCTGTGCGGGTGATTCTTCTGGGCGGTAGGTCGGCCCCGGGCTCAGCCGGATCAGGGGGGTGACGCCCCCGGGGTGGGGTGGCCGTCGCACAGAGAGGTCAGGAAGCGTTCGATGGGGACGTCGAAGGCGTGGGCGAGGGCGTGCCAGGTGGTGATGTTGCCGGTGGTGCGGCCGTGTTCGAGGTCGATCAGGGTGCGTCTGGCCAGACCGCTGCGTTCGGCTAGTTCGTCGAAGGTCCATCCACGCTCGCTCCTCAGCCGCGCGAGTTCGACACGCAGGGCGGTGAGGTTGGGGTCGGGCGGGAAGATCGTCACTCCCCCATCCGACGGTGCAGTCCTCTACCCTGTCAGTGCAGAGGTCTGCACTATTTGCTCTGATTGGCTCGACGGTCACGATGCAGGCACTACGGTGCGTGGGTCCCGGAATGCCTGTTGCCAGGCGCCCGGTGATACGGCGTGAGCAGAGGAGGAGGACAGCCAGCCGATGAGGCTTGCCGGTGCCGCAGTGCGGCGTGTCTGGACGGTGGAACTGCGCCCAGGACCAGGTGGGCCCGCCCTCCTCTGCGTCCGCTGTAGCGCCCACACCTCGCCTCTTCAGGGCGCCTCGGCGAGGTCGGCCGCCTTGACCCACTTGGCCAGCCATGCTCGTGCCGAGGCGCTGCCCGCGCATCTGCGTACCTGCGAGTGCCGGGCCCAGGGCTGCCTGTGGCATCCGCGTCACCGTGGCTGCGCCGGCCCGGTCCTGCTCGTCATCACCCGCGACGCAACCGGCCGCGTCTGGCGGCTGACCGATGCCTGTGCAGCCTGCGCGGCCGCAACCGACCACACCGCAGTCGTTCCCGACACGGTGCTCGGCCGACCGCAATTGCCCACGCCTCTGTCCGCACGTGCGCACCGCGCCCACCAGTCCGTGGCCAGCAATGGCATGCGTGTACGGGAAATGCTCACCTACCTGGCCAGCGCACTCCCGAGCGTCGTCTCCCCCGCCGCCCGGCTGCTGGCCCTGCAATGCGCGCTGCGCGCCGACACTCGCGGCTACGTCCGGCTGCCTCCCGGGCTGCTGCGCGGCATGCGCCTGCACGGACGTGCCGAGGTCTGGGAGGAGCTAGCGCACGGTGCATGGCTGCGTCCACCAGACCTCAGGGCAGCAACGGTCGAGGTGCGGCTGCTCGACGCCGCGGTCCGGGACCATGCTCGCGGTCGCACCACGCGCCGACAAGCTGCTCATTGGGCCCTACAGCCAAGGCCCTTGGCCCTGAATAGTGCCACGCCTCCGGTAGTCCGGCTGGTTGCACTCGTCCTGGCAGCACACCTGTCCCCTGGAGCGGCCCAAACCGTCGGCATGGACGTCCTGACCCGCCTGTCCGGCCACTCCCCCCACCAAACGGCAGAACTCCTCGACCGGCTGGTGGTCACCCGTGCACTGGCATGCTGGCACCACGACCGGGGCACCGACGAGGTGGTTTGGCAACTGATCGGGCAACCCTCCTTGAAAGCTCCGCTGCCTCGACCTGTCTGATGCAGCGACGCCGGGTGCCGTGCAGAGCGCGCTGCTCCGCGGCAGCATGCACTGTCGTTCATTGGTGAGTACAGTCGTGGACCGTGTCTCGGCACCGTGCCGGTCCAGCCGCTCTCCGAACGCGGCGACTGCATAGCTCGGCAGGTGGAGCAGCGGGGCACGCACCTGCGTTCGACCACGTCCGGGGCCGCAGTGTGCGCGCAAGAGGCGCAGTCTTGCCCTCCCACCTCGGATGCCGGTGGACTGTTTGAGAGTGACGGTCATGGCCCTTCCTGCTATGCGGTGCACCGAAAGTGGATCTTGAGCCATAAATGATCACACTTCACGTCGCGGGGAGATCTGACGGATGAACAGTGGGCGGTGTTGGAGCCGTTGTCGCCGAAGGGGCAGAAGGCGGGGCTGCCGCGTGTCTTGTCCCGGCCGCAGCTGATCGACGGCATAGGTTCCGGGTCCGTACCGGTGTTGCGTGGTGGGACGTGTCCGTCCAGGACGGGCCGTGGAGACGAATCTACGACCTGTTCCGCCGACGGCAGCGGGACGGCACCTGGCACCGGGCCCTCGCCGGCTCCGGTCCATGGCTGACGCGTCGGGTTCGATCAGGCGGGAGCTGAACGTCGATCCGACGGTTTGACGTGCCTATCAGCATGGGGCCGGGCCGGGGCCCGCAAACTGGGCGAACTTCAGAAGGAGTCACCGGGCGGTGTCTTCTCCGAGCCCGGTGATCAGGGACGGGGACGCTCGCGCTGGGTTCACCACCAAGCTCCACACGGTCATCGAGCAAGGGCCCACGTCGATCGTTACCACGGCAGCGCAGCGCGGGGACTCGCCGCAGTTCGAACCAGCACTGGCGAAAAAGTCCGAGTGCCCAGCATCGGGCCGGGCCTGCCGCGCGTCCGTCCCAATCGGGTCCGCGCGGACAAGGCGTACGCCTCCCGCAGGAACCACGCCTACCTGTGCCGCCGCGGAATCTGCTGCACCATTCTAGACAAGGCCGACCAGGCAGCAACCGCCAAAAGCTCGGCTCCCGTGGCGGCTGGCCTCCGCGTTTCGACCCCGGCTGATTACCGCGAGCGCCGCGCGCTCGGGCGTGGGGTTGAACCGCCTTAAAAGCCACCTCACCGTCGACATGCGCACGCCCTCTGCCTCCGAGCAGCTCGACGGCGAGCACGTCCGCGGGACCGCACGTGTCGGGACGGCCAGCTGGACCGACGAGCAGGTCGTCAACACATCCGTACGGGAAAAGGCCCCGGACAATAACGTCACCCCGGCCAGACAAACGGGCCGTGAACGAGCCCGCCGCACGCGAGTGACCGCCCGGACTGGCCGAAACGATTCCACAACATCCCAAAACCCCGCACACCGGTGCGGGGTCCGCACTGGGAAGAAGTGAGCTGCTCGCGTCAGAAGACGTCGTCCTCGGCCTTGCGTCGGTGGAGCTTGACGGTGCGCCCCTTCACCCTGGCCTTGGCCAGGAGTTCCTCGTAGAGGTCGGCGTCCTCGGCTTTCAGCATCTCCACCACGCGGCGCATGGTCTTCGCCTCGTCGTACGCGTCGACCGACACGAGCACAGCTTGGGGCTTTTCGCGCCGGGTGAGCACGACGGGGGTGCCGAGGAGGCGTACTTCGGCAATGACGTCAGTCATGTTCGCGCGGGCATCGGACACACCCATTCGCTTCTCGGCGGGCTGGCTCATGAGCTTAGGGTACACGGCAGCTCTACATGTAAGTCCGTCGCATTGTACAATTCACGTATTGCGGCGAAGCATGCCGAGCCACCCAGAGCCGGGGCCTCCTCGTCATGCCCTGATCCATCCCAGCCAGAGAGAAGATCCAGGTGAGCACTGAGGAGCAGGCGAGCGGCAGCGTGCCGCACGCGTTCGGCAACGCCCTCGCGTGGAGGTGGTCTCGAGACATGCCCACCGCCCTACGGCGCGGCTTTCTCACACTGCTCTACGCCCTGCGCTCTATGGCCAACGCCAACGGCGAACTGCGCTTCCACGCCGACCGTCAGCCCATCCGCATCCAGGACATAGCCCGGGCCGCCGGCGCCAGCGAGAAAGACTCACGCCGCTACCTTGACGCCGCGATCCGGGCCGGGGTGGTGACCGTCAAGGGGGAACGAAAGCGCGGCAAGCCCACCTTGTACGTGATCGTCGCGCAACCGTGGCCGGACTGGGCGGCCGCTGCTGACCACCTCAAAGGGACCGCCCGTAAGCCCGGGAAGAAGCCTGCGCCATGGGTCAGGGACGACGGAAGTTCGGAGGACCGCGACCCGAACCAGTTCGGGTCACCGCGACCCGAACTTACCGACGGTATGACTGACGAAGTTCGGGTCACCGCGACCCGACCGAGTTCGGGTGACCGCGACCCCAACGGTTCGGGTCACCGCGACCCGAACAACCCAGGGAATACCCAAGATGCATCCCAAGACGGGGCTGAGGTATTTCTCCCACCTCCGGGGATCGGGCCCTCCGGTGAGCAGGGCCATGCCCCGGACGATCCCCGAGCCGACCCGGCCGGGCCTGACCGCGCCACCGACGGCTTCGTCCGCTGTACCCGATGCGGCGACCCGATGATCCCCCGCTGCGGCCGCACCACCCACGCCCACTGCCAACCCGTCACTGCGGCCGAGAGGGCCAGCGCATGACCATGAACGTTCCCGTCGCCCTAGCCGGGAAGCCCGTCCCGCTCGAAGAGCACGGCTGGATCGACACCCCCGAGGGTGCATCGCCTCCTCCCCGTCGGCGTCGCTGGGGACCGCGTGCACGCAACCGCCAATCAGGCCCCGTTACCTCGGCTCGACCAAACGAGACCGCGACCGTGCGGCCCGCGAGGGCTTCACCCCCGAACTGATCACCATGCAGCACTACCACGATCACATCAGGCGAAGCGGGAGCGGGCGGCGCTACCGACCTCGCCGAGAACCAGGCCACAGACCAGGAACTCGAGGGCTCGGCTCCTGGGCCAGGGAATCGTCTATCCCTCGCACGGTCTACGCACGCCCGGCGCAGGCTACCGGAAAGAGCAAGCTCTCCGCGAAGGTACCCGCGCACAACACGAAGCGACGGGCCATCAACGCAGAACCCCGCTCCAGGAGAGGAGCGGGGTTCTCGCAGCCCCGCGAAGCCGATCGCGGGGTACCGTTCTGGTGTCGAAGCAGAACAGGAGCCAGTATGCACGCTCTGCCCGAAGACCACACCGGCGTACGGATCGCGCGTCTGCGCCGTGAACGCCACCTCACCCAAAAAGACCTCTCGGAACTCTCAGGGGTCCCGTACAGCACACTGACCAAGACGGAACAGGGCGTCCTGCCGGCCACCCCGCACGTGATCGCAGCATGCGCCCGAGCGATGCGCGTGGAGGTCTCTACGATCGTTGGCCAGCCCTATGCCGACGAGTTGCGCGCCGACGAACTCGACGTCCTGATAAGGCCGATCCGCGAGGCCCTGGACGTGTACGACCTGGGCCCCGATCCCGACATCCGGCCGCGGCGCATTGGCGAGTTGCGCAACGAGGCAGAGGCGCTGTGCGCGGCGGTCCGCGCGGGCGAGATCAAGAAGGTCGCCAGCAACGTTGCGGGTCTCATCGAGGAGGCCACCACCGCGGCCCATGCACACGGCGGCACCGACGGGTGGCTGACTCTGGCTTCCCTCTACCGCACCGCCTACGACGTTGCTGCGAAGCTCGGCTTCACGGACTTGGCGCAGCTCTCTCTGGCCCGTATGGACTGGGCGGCACAGCGTGGCTCCGACGCTGTCGTCGGTGGCATGTACCAGTACCTGCGCGCCCTCACCTACCTGCGAGAGGGCAAGTACCGCACGGGGCAGCGACTCGTCGACCTCGGCCTGTCGACGTTGGGGCAGGCCGACGATTCGCACGAGCGGCAGGTCGTCACGGGGCAGTTGCACCTCGGTGCGTCGGTCATGGCCGGCCGCGCGCACAACGAGGACCAGGCGCTCGCACACCTGGCGGAGGCGGAGCGGATCGCCGCCGTGACTGGCGAGTCCGTAAAGGTGCATTGGCTCGCCTTCGGCCCGACCAACGTGAAGGTGCACAGGGTCTCTGTGCTCGCCGAACTCGACCAGTACGGCGAGGCCGTGGAAGCGAGTGATGGCCTGGTCATCCCGAAGGACTGGCCGAAGTCCCGGACCAGCCACCACTGGGCCGAGGTCGCCCGCGCGCAGATGTGGACCAACCAGCTCGAGGAGTCGTTCCAGAGCCTGCTCAAGGCCAGGAAGACGGCACCGCAGCAGGCGAAATATCATCCGACCGTCCGGGAGACCTACGCTGGCCTGGAAGCCGCGCACCGTCGGCTTCCGGAGAGTTTCCTGTCCTACGGCTCCTGGCTGTCGACCAGCCGTTAGTCGCAGAGCGTCAACCTTTGGCCCCAACTATCACCAACTCATGATAGTTGGGGCCTTGTTGTGCCTGCACCATGTCGTCACTCGCCTTTCGACATGGAGCCGACCATGACGATGAAGCCCAGTGCGGCCCAGCGGCGCACCTGTCGGCGCGCCCTTGTTGACGCCGCCCAGGAAGTGCCCACCTCGCTCCTACTGCACTGCAACAGCTCCCAGGCACGCCTGTTTCGGTCGGCCCCGCGCTCCCCCCAGAGGACGTGATGACGACGACAGCCGTATGGACGCTCGGCGCCGGGCTCCGCCGCGATGGAGACCTGATGGACGAACGCATCCGGGTTGTTCCGCGCCGCGGTGACGCGCCACCCCGTGACCAAGACGTATGGCGCATCGGGACCCTGCGCCGGATGGCTGCGGCGAAGCTCCGGTTCGGCGGCTGCGAGGAGCTGATGGACGAGGCCATGCTGATCGTCTCCGAACTGCTGACGAACGCACTCCTCCACAGCGGAACTCAGGAGATCCGTCTCCGCCTCACCCTCCAGGGCGGTTTCCTCCGCATCACGGTCGACGACGGCGTGCCCGCCACGATCGAGCCCCGCACCGCAGATGACGAAGACGAAGCACGCCGGGGCCTCGCCCTCATCGACACGCTCGTGAAGGAGAACGGCGGGAAGTGGGGCAGCAACGACCAGGGGACCAGCGTGTGGTGCGACCTTCGCAGGGAGGTCGAGAGCCAGTGACCGCGACCGTCCTTCCCAGCCGCATCGGCGAGACCATGCCCAGGTGGACCCATTCGGTGGAGCCCGCACGTCCCCCAGCCAATGCAGCGTTACGGGCAGCGCTGACGGCGGTCCGCGCCTGGACCCCCTATGCCGGGGACGCCCTGCTCGACGACGTTGGCAACGTCCTCGACACCGTGGCCCCCTCCGAGGAGCGGGTGGAGGAACTGGGCCAGCGACTGCGCGGCCACCTGATGCAGCTCGTCAGCATCGCCACCACGTTCGAGGCCGAGAAGCAGGACCCGCGGGCCGTGCAGCGTATCCACAGCGCCCGCCAGTCGATCCAGGCCGAGATGCCGGGCGACTACGCGAAGGCTGTAAGCCACCTGCGGCGCATGGGGTGGGCCGTCCACGAGTTGCTCGAGCTGCTAGTCGAGATCGGCTGTGTGAAGGCCCCGGACTCCCTGAGCGAGGTCCTGTGACCGCCCTTGGACCCCTCTCCTCCGCCGTGCTTCTCCGAAGGACCACCGAGCTGCCCGGCATCCAGCGCGCTGTCCTGACGGCCCGCGTCTGGACCCGGACGACACTTACCGCAATGTCCTGGCACGGCGACATTCTGCACGCCGTGGAAGTCGTCAGCCGGCTCGTGGACAACGCCGTGCGGCACGGCCTGCCCACTCACCTGCCGGTGGAGGACCGCAGGCTGTCCCTGACCGCCTCCCTCACAAACGCCGGCGCCGTGGTCCTCGACGTCGCCGACCTGGTCCCGACCTTCCCCGACTCGGAGGCCGCCATCCGCGGGGAGAAGGGACGCGGCCTATGGCACGTCGCCCGCCTGGGAGCCCGGGTCACCTGGTTCCTTCCGCAAGAGGGCGAGGGCAAGACCGTACGCGCTGAACTCGGCGCCGGACCGGTTGCCACGTGAACTGCCCACCTCCACACCCCCTGTCCGCTGGCCCCGGGTGCATCCGGCCCTGACCATCGGACAGGCCCAAGCAACCCGACGCGGTGCCTACGTTGTGGCCTGCATCCTGCACTCGATACCTCGGCAGGCCGCAACGGGGGTCCCGCGGCCCCCTCGCCCCGTCCCACGGGCGGCCGTCTCATCAAGGAGCAACAGCTATGGCTCAAGCCTCGACGCCTCTCGCCTCGCAGCCGATCGAGGCCCCGCTCTCCTCGGACGAGTGGGAGCTGGAGACCACCATCACGACGTCCCCGACGCCGATCGTCGACATGTGCGACACCAGCGACGGGTGCGCCAAGTCCTGCGCGTCGTCCTGCGCCTCGAGCTGACCGGCACCTTCTGCGCCGGTGTAGACGGGGAGTGCCTCCGTCTACACCGGCGTACCACTGATGCAGAGAGGAGGGACACCTGTGACTCGGCCGATCTACCGGCGGTGCGGGGACGTGCTGGTCCTGCGCGCCGCCGTCATGCCCAGCAGGGCCCGCCCCACCGACTGGCCCGACATCGGCTCCGCGGACGCCTGCCGGCAGTGGCTCAAGCGCGTGTGGGACGACGACACGTTCGTGCCCTCACTGCGCGCCGCATCCGCACACCTGGTCGGCTATGTCGATCGGATCCTGGCAGGAGACGGCATCGAGCCGAAGCGGATCCGCAAGGCCACCTGCTCGGTCGCCGGGTACCTGCTTCGCGCCACTGGCCGGCCGACACCGTTCGGTCTGTTCGCCGGGGTCGCCCTGGCCACGACCGGTGCCGCCTCCGCCGTGATCGGCCAAGCGCATCAGGCCGTTGCCCGCCCTGACACTCTGTGGGTCGACTCTGTACGCAAGGACCTGGAAGGCCGCGCCGACGTGCTGCCGTACCTGACCATCCAGGTCAACAGCGTGGCGTACCGGCGCGGCGACACCATCAGCTCGCCGCGGTCGGGCGGCCGCATCGCCAGTGCCAGGATCAGCCGCCCCCTGTCCGTCCTCCTGCGAGCGGCCGAGGAGCCCGTCAGCTGCCGGGAACTTCTGCGGCTGCTTAGTCAAGCAGGGGGCACCCCGGAGCAGGCCCGGCGCTTGATCGGACAGGCCCTCGCCGACGGCTACCTGATCAGCAACCTGACGGCGCCCATGACCGTCGGCGATCCCGCAGGGCACATCGTGAGCACCCTGACCCCACACCGTTCAGGCCTGGAACCGGAGACCCGGGACGTTCCGACGCAACTCGACAGGGCCGGGCGGCTCCTCACCATGCACAACCAGGCCCCCGGCCCGGCAGCCCACAAACTCCGGCAGGCCGCCGACGACGTGATGCGGTTCGCTCCCGCAGCCAGCCGCAGCCGCATCTCTCTCGACCTGCGGCTCGACGCCCGTGTAAGCGTCCCCGCCCACGTCTTGGACGAAGCGGAGCACGCCGCTCATGCGCTCGTACGGCTGACCCGCGCACGCGGCGTGTCCTCCGCCTGGGCCGCGTACGCTACCCACTTCTGGGAGCGGTACGGCGCCGGCGTCCTCGTCCCCGTACGCGATGCCGTCGACCTGGCTGCGGGCACCGGTTTCCCTGCCGACTACCCCATGTCGTCATGGCCTCAGATGCCGCCCAGGATGCTGCCCCGAGACGAGAAGCTCGCCGCGAAGGCCATGCACGCGGCCATGACCGGCACACGCGAGATCGTCCTCACGGACGCGGACATCGACGACCTGGCTGACGGCGCCGAGGCCGGGCCGGTTGCCCCCCATGTCGAGCTGGCGATACGCATCCGGTCTGCCAGCCCCAGCGCGGTGGACCGCGGGGACTTCCTGCTCGACGTGCGTCCGGCCTGGACAGCGGGCGCCCTGTCCGGCCGGTTCATGGCTCTCCTCGGGGCGGGATTGTCAGACCTGTACCCGACACTGCCCACCATGGTCCGCGGAGCACTGCCCGTACAGCTCTCCTTCACACCCACCTTCCCGCACGGCGAGAACGTGGCCCGCATCCCCAGGGTGCTGCCCCACGTGCTCAGCGTCGGGGAGCACCGTGCGCCGGCCGACCATGTGATCGACGTCGATGACCTGGCCGTGTTCTCCACCGGCAGGCATCTGCATCTGGTCAGCGTCTCCCGGCGGCGCGTCGTTGAACCGGTCGTGCTCCACCCGCTCGCACTGGAGAAGCAGGCGCCGCCCCTGGCCAGGTTCCTGGCCATGCTCGGTCGCGGGTCCGTCACCGCGTGGACCGCGTTCGACTGGGGGCCGGCCGCCGTCGCCCTGCCCTTCCTGCCGCGGATCCGCTACCGCCGTACGATCCTGGTCCCCGCGCGCTGGAAGCTGTCCGCTGCGTCGCTGCCGAGTGGGCCGTTCACGAAGGAGTGGCACGCGGCGCTGACCGAATGGGCCGCCACCTGGCGCTGCCCCGCCCGCTGCGAACTTCGCGACGACGACCGGACCATGAGCCTCGACCTGGCCGAACCGCTCCACGCCCGCCTGATCCACCAGCACCTGCAGCACCACCCGGAGGCTGTCCTCGCCGAGACCGTGACGGACGACGACCTGGGGTGGATCGGCCACGCACACGAGATCACACTGCCGCTCGCAGTGGCCGGTCCCCAGATGCCTCACCCCGACCTGACAAACGCGCCCGTGGTCACGAGCCAGGACCTGCCGGGCCCTGGTGGCGCTGGCTGGCTGCAGGCGAAGGTGTTCACCCACCCCATGGCGATGGACCAGATCATCACGCGCCGCTTGCCCGGCCTCCTCGAGGACCTCGGCACCGGCAACGTCTGGTTCGTGCGCTACCGATCGCTGCAGGAGACCGATCACCTGCGCATCCGCGTGCCCGCCCACGACAGCGCCCTGGAGAGGGTGGCCGCGTGGACCGAGCAGCTCACCGCGGATCGTCTCGCCTCTCACCTCGTCATCGACGGATACCGGCCCGAGACCGGCCGCTACGGGACCGGCCCCGCGATGGAAGCCGCCGAAGCCGTGTTCGTCGCGGACAGCCTCGTGACCCGCTACGCCCTGACCGACCTGCCCCGGCTGCAGAAGGAAGTGCTGTGCGCCCTCAGCACGATCGACCTGGCGGAGGGGTTCCTCGGCACCCGTGAAGCCTGGGCATGGATGGCCACCACAGCACCGCAGGGCGAGGGACGCCCAGAGATCACCCGCCCCACCGTCCGCCAGGTCCGCGCCCACCCGCTGCTGACCGCCTCCCCGCGGCTCGCCTCAGCCCTGGCCGAACGCCGGGCAACCCTGGGAAGGTACAGGGCTCTCGTCGGCGACGAACGCCACGAGCGGGTGCTGGAATCGCTGCTGCACATGCATCACAACCGGATGGCCGGTCCCGACCGAGCCAGTGAGGCCGCCGCCCGGCACGCCGCACGGCAGGCCTGCCGATCCTTGACCGTGCAGGGAGAGGCGTGAGACACGACGACCTGGGCGGCGGCCTCGCCGGGACCGCCCTGTACGAGATGGTGGCCGCCCACACCCGCGGCACCTGGACGTCAGCGCGTGCGGCCGCACAGGCCATCACCGCCCAGCCCCTGGCCGGCAATCCCGAAGAGGCCAGCCTCTACCGGGGAGTTCCCGCAGTCGCCTACACCCTTCACTTCGCCAAGCCCTCGGCTTCCTCGCGGACGCTCGCCCGGCTGGACGCCGAGACCATCGCGATCGTCGCCGCCCGCCTCAGCGCCGCGCAGCGCCGGATGGACAGCGGACGCCCGCCCCGCATGGCCGAGTACGACCTGATCAGCGGACTGACAGGGCTCGGCGCGTACCTGCTGCAGCGAGGGCGACAGACTGCGCTCGAGCGCATCCTGCATTACCTCGTGCGGCTGCTCACCGAGCCCCTCACCGTGGCTGGCAACCAGGTCCCCGGCTGGTGGACGACCGACGGACCCCGGGGCCTGCCGGAGGACGGCCCGTTCAGCACTGGTCACGCCAACTTCGGCATCGCGCACGGCATGCCCGGCCCGCTCGCTCTCCTCGCTCTGGCCAGCCGCGCCGGCATCATGGTCGACGGTCAGGAACGAGCGCTCGACGAGGGCATCGCCTTCCTCACCACCTGGGCGCAGCGATACAGCAACGGCGCCCTGGGATGGCCTGAAATCCTGGACCTGGACGACTTCCTGAACGGGCCCGTCAGCGGCGCCGAGCCGGGACGCCCTTCCTGGTGCTACGGCACTCCCGGCATCGGCCGAGCCCTCCAGCTCGCCGCGCTCGCCCGCCGCAACGGCCCGGCCCGCCAGTTCGCCGAGCACCTCGTGCTCGGCTCCATCACCGATCACCGGCACCTGTCCCAGCTCGAGGACACCACGATCTGCCACGGCTGGGCCGGGCTGCTGCTGACCTGCGACCGCATCGCTGCCGACGCCATGACCCCCCGCATCGCCAACGAGCTGCCGGTACTGCGCTCACACCTCAGCACGCACCTGGTGCGGCACGAGATCCCCAGCACCGCCGGCCTGCTCTCCGGCAACGCCGGCGTCCTGCTCACGCTGCACACCCTTGACGCTCCCCGCCCCGCTGACCTGGGGTGGGAAACGTGCCTCCTTCTGAACTGAAAGGAACCACAGTGGCTTCCACCGCTGACGACCTGCGCAACAGCCTCGTCGACGAGATCCTCCGGGACGTACGCCTGACGGCCGACGTCGAACGGGTCATGCGCACCGTGCCCCGCGAGGCGTTCCTGCCCGGCATCCGCCTCGAAGAGGCGTACGCCGACCAGGCCGTGTCCATCAAGGAGAACCCCGTCGGTGGCCCTCTTCCCCTGTCGTGCGCGTCGGTGCCGTCCGTCGTCGGCATTATGCTGAGCCAGCTCCAGGCCCAGCCCGGCGACAACATCCTCGAGATCGGCGCCGGAACCGGCTACAACGCCGCACTGCTCGCTGAACTCACCGACGAGCACGGGCACGTCACCACCATCGACATCGACTCCGATGTGGCCCTGCACGCGCGCACCATGCTCGACCGGGCCGGGTACCAGCGCGTCCACGTGATGGAGCGCGACGGACTCCTCGGGGCGCCGGAGAACGCACCTTACGACCGGATGCTCGCCGCCGTCGGCCTGTGGGACGTACCCGCCGCATGGTGGGAGCAGCTCAGGGAGGGCGGCCGACTCGTCGTTCCGCTCCGCTGGCGCGGTCAGACCCGGTCCGTGGCCCTCACCCGCCACGGCGACACCCTCGTCTCGGAGGGGATGGAGCTGTGCGGCTTCGTCCCGATCATCGGGCAGGACAGCGAGAAGACGACACCGCTCAACGCTGATGGCACGATCCGGGTCATCCACGACGAGGACCAGGCCGTGGACGCTGCCGCGCTCGGCGACAGCCTGTCCAACACCACCGCTGTCGAGGTCATGTCCGAGCAGCGGATCGGCGGAGCGGAGTCGTTCGACGGGGTGTGGCTGCGGGCCACGGCCACGGACGACAGGGTGTGCCGCCTGCAGGTCACGCCCGATGCGACCGCTCGAGAACTTATCTCGCGGCCGGCGGTCCCCGTCCGCAGCCCGGTCCTCATCGACGGGGACTCCCTCGCCTACCTGATCGTGCGCCGGGAAGGCACCGACGACCAGCGGCCGCACCGGCTCGGCGCGGCCGCGTACGGGCCGCATGCTGAGAAGCTCGCACAGGACCTCATCGCGCACATTGAGGCCTGGGGCGGCGCACGCACTGTGGTTCCCCACCTGACCATCACCCCGGCGAGCACCGACGTAGCCGCCGGGCCGGGACACGTCATCACCAAGCTGGAGAGCCGACTCACGCTGACCTACTGACTACCGCAACGGGCGCCCTCCCTCTCGAGAGGCGCCCGCTTCCGTCCACGTGCCGGCGGACGTGTAACAAGAGCACGGCCGTTGACGTCCGGGCGGTGAAGGGGTTGGCCTTTCAGAGGGCGTTTGTGCAAGTTAAGCCCTGCATGCGACTCTCTTCCCTGGCCTGCTCTGCAGGCTACATCCCATATGTGGTAAATGACCTTCTCAAGGGTGGTGGCTCGGCCATCCGTCTCGTTCGGTTGTATACCTGGGAGTCCGTCTGGTTTGAAGATGCCGCGGAATCGCCTGATGGGCAGCGGAACCGAGCACTCCGGCTCGCTCGTGATCACTGCCATGATCCACCTTGCCATGACCAACCTGATGGCCCGCCGCCTTACCGGCGAAGCCACCATCTCCTGGCGCGACCCGGCACCCCGGGATTAAACACAAATTCCGAGATGAAACATCGGGAGGAAACGGCTTCGGAGCGAGCCCAGGCGTACACCCGCGCTGCCGACACAAGCGGCACACGGTGGGTTTCCCCGTTTCCGTTGAAACACGCAGCCACATGCGGACCGAGAACCGAAAACTTAGGGAGTGTGCGTGAACTTGTCAAAGTCGTGCGGGCTAGTGGGAAACGCCGAGGACAAGATGTCTGACTGGATGTCGCCTTCCAGTACGGCAGTCAAGTATTGGGCGAATCCGAGTTCGTGGAATTCCCAGCCCTCCCCGCGTGCTTCGTTGATCAGTACCGCGTAGTCGTCGGGTTCTTGCCCGGGGAGGATCCGCCAGAAGAGCCACTCGCCGTTGTCTGTGGTGCCCCAGGGGATGATACGGCTTCCTTCCGGCTCGAGCTCGGCGGGTTTGTCTTCGAAGTCGAAGATGTCTTCGTAAGCCTCTTCCCGCTCGGCGGCCAGTTTGGCGAGGTCGTAGTGCTGGTTCGGAGAGGACGGTGCGAGGACGTACAAGTAACTGTCGATCCTGCCGCCACCGACTTGCTCGATGAACTCCTTGTAGTCGGCGGGAAGCCGCACCTGAAGTTCCGACTCGACACCAGACCAGTCCCGCTGCTGTGCGTCTGATGTGTCCGCTCCCAAGATGCCGATCAGGCGCCGTACGTGCTCGTTCACTTCACCTGTCCTTCCAATCAGCGTTTTGGTTCGTTGGGGATGTAAATGCGGTTGGTGCCAGTGGTTGCACCTTTGGGCATGAACTGGAATCCGTCGGAGCCGTGTGCCTCCAGCCAGACGCCTTCGGGGACGACACTGTCTCCCTTGTAGACGGGAGTGGCGGAGTATTCAATCACTTCTCCCTTGTCTACAGCCTTGCGTACCTGGGTTTCGTAGCGTCTCATCATGGGACTGTTGGCGTAGGAGTGCATGGTGACAAAGTTCCGCGGGTCTTTATTGGATCCGCCGATCTGGGCCCCCAGTAGGTGAGCCCGGTTGAATCCCTTGTTGCTCTGCCAGCCGGCCGGGTCGACTCTCGGGTCGGTCTTTCCGCCCATCATGTTGCGGGTGAGGGTAGCAGTGACGCCTTGGGCCCTTCCGCCGGGACCGAGTTCCCGGTAGTGGACGCGCCCGCCCCAGGTGACGTCGTCCTCGTCGCAGGGCGTCAGGCCGAGCGGGTCGAACTGCTCATGGGGGTTGGCCACGTAGGCGAGGGGGTTGGGCGCGGGGACAAGGCCCAGGGGGTCAGGTGAGGTGTAGCGGGCGGTTTCGGGGTCGTAGTGGCGGAAGTAGTTGTAGTGCAGGCCGGTTTCCGGGTCAGCGTACTGGCCGGGGAACCGCAGGGGGGTGTAGGCGGTGGCATTGGTGTTCCAAGCGGTCGTACCCCATACCGTGGTACGGGTCTGCCAGGCAACGCGGCCTTGTTCGTCAACGAGTTCGGTGGGGGTACCGATCAGGTCGGTGACGATGGCAAAGAAGCGGGTGTCGAACTCGTCCTGAGTACGGGGCTTGCGTTCGTACTGTGTCACGGGACGGTACCCGTCGTATTCCCATGACACGAGGGTGCCGGTGCTGATGTTGGCTTCTTCGGCCAGCCGGGTGCCGTCCCAGGAGAAGTGGATCTCTTCTGCGACCTGGCCTTCTGCGGTGAGGCGACATTTGGCGGTGCGTCGCCCCAGCGGGTCGTAGCGGTACTGCCAGACGGTGCCGTCGGGGGTGGTGCAGGTGGTGAGCCGGCCTTCCGGGTCCCAGGTGTAACGCCAGATGTCTGGCTTATGGGACAGGCGCTTCTTGCGTCGTTCGACCACCCGGCCGGCCTCGTCGTAGCGGTAGGTGGTGCGTCCCGCGGCCAGCATCATGGTGCGTTCCAGCGCACGTTCACCTGCAGCGTCCGGTGCGGCAGGGCCAGCTGGCCAGTCGGCGAAGGTCTGGTTGCCCGCCGAGTCGTAGCGGTACGCCTCGGTCTGGTGAGAGCCACTGGCGACAGTCAGGGGGCGGCCCATCGGGTCCAGCTGGAACTGCGTGGTCCGGCCGGTGGCGAGGTCTGTGATGCCGGTCAGCATGCCGTCGGCGCGGTAGCTGAAGTGGCGGTCGCGTATTCGGCGATCGCCGGCATGCAGCGTCTGGTTGGTCAGGTGGCCAAGCTCGTCCCACTGCGATGTGATCCCGGCGTGGTCACTGAGGATCCGCTTTATCTCGCGGCCCAGCAGGTCATGTTCGAAGGCCAACTGGTGAGCTTGGCCCAGTTGAAGGCCGGTGTGGTTACCGACGGCATCCCAGGTTTTCTCGCTGACCGCTCCGGTGGGAGTGGTGCGTCCGGTGCACTGTCCGAGTGCGTCGTACCGGTAGCGCATGGTGCGCCCGTCGACCGTCTCGGCTAGCACACGTCCAGCGGCATCGTAGGTTCGGGTCAGCTCTGAAGTGGCGGTTCGGGCGTGCTCCAGCCGTCCGGCGGCGTCGTAGGAGTAGTTGGTGCATGCACCGTCCACGTCCTTGGTGACGAGTCGGCCGACCACGTCGTAGGTGAATGTCCAGGTGCGGCCATCCGACATGCGTCGTGAGGCCAGTTGCCCGGCGGCATCGAAGGCGCTGGTGATGGTCCGGCCGTCGAAGTCGGTCTCCGAGAGGAGTTCACCGCGCTCGTTGTAGCGAAAACTCCAGGTCAGACCCGCGGGATTGGTGACAGCCGTGAGTCGCCGTTCGGTGTCGTAGGTGAAGGTGTACGTGGATCCGTCCGCCAGCACACTCGAGCGCAGCAGGTCGAAGGGGCCGTAGGTGTGGCGGGTGGTTGTGCCGAGCGAATCCGTGTGCTGCAGGCAGTTGCCCTCGCCGTCCCAGCGCCACGTCTCGCGCGAGCCGTCGGCCGCAGTGCGTTCGAGGAGGCGGCCCTCTGCATCCCAGACGAGGGACGTCGTGGCGCCGAGAGCGTCGGTCAGCGAGACGACCCGGCCGAGCACGTCGCGATGGCACTCCGTGCGAGCGTCACGGGCGTCGGTGAGGGCAAGCGGCAGTCCGGCCGGATCGGCTTCGATCGTCAGTACCGCCCCCAACGCGTCCGTCACGGTGGCGGGCGCACCCGTCGGGTGGTGGGTGTAGCGGGTGACGGCACCATCCGGGCCGATGACCAAGGTGCGGTTGCCGCGCTCATCGAATTCCTGGCGGATTTGTGAGCCGTCCGGGCCCGTCCACCGGGTCGGCAGGTGGAGGTCGTTGTACTCGGTTCGGCTGGTGGCACCGTCGGGAGCGGTGACCGTGACAAGGTCGCCGACGGCGTCCCACTCCCAGCGGGTCGTGCGTCCGAGCGGGTCGGTGCGGGAGAGCAGGTGGTCGTGGCGGTCCCACTGCTGGGTGGTGGTATGTCCGAGCGGGTCGGTGACACTGATGATCTGGCCGCGACGGTTGGCGCGGTAGATTGTGGAGTTCCCGAGAGAATCGGTGTAGGTGGCGGTACTACTGCCGTCCTCCTGTACGTCGCCGTACTCGAGTCGGGAGTTGAGGATTCCGTCGGTGCCGCGGGTTTCGATCACACGGCCAGCGGCGTCGTACACGTAGGTGAACTCGGTGCCGTTGGAGTCGCGCCAGCCGGTGATGCGATGGGTTTCGTCATAGCTGAAGGCTGTCGCGGCGTCGACCGCGTTGCGTACCTCGGCAAGGTCCCCGGCTTCGTTGTAGCTGAAGGCGCGCAGCCGGAGTGCAGCGTCATCGGTGAGTGCCGACAAGCCGGTGACGCGATCGCCTTCGGGGCTGGTGTCGATCTTGATGCGATAGCCGCCGGTGTGAGTGACCATGGTCGGGACGTCGCGCTCGTCGCGCTCCACCGTGACGGTGTTGCCGTTGCGGTCCTCGATGCTGACCAGCCACCACACGCCGTTTCGCACCGCGGAAGCCTCGAAGTGGCGTATGAGCCCGGTGCGGGGGTCCTCTGCTGTCAGCACATACGTGGTGCCGCGCGTGACGTAGGTGAGCGGTAGCTGTGCGCCTTCCGCGGGGCTCACCCGGTCGCCTGGCAGATCGGGCAGTCGTGGGTAGGCGAGGGAGGAGCCGTCTTCCCGGTGCCACCAGTAGCCGCCCAACGCGTCGTCCTTCTCCAGGCGCTCGTCGAGCGTGCAGGCCCAGGAGGGACCGAAGGATCGGCCGATGACGTAGCCGGACAGGTGGGTGCGCCACAGGACCAAGGGCAGTACACCCGGCAGTTCCACATCAGTTTGGGCCAGAATCATCTGGCCGGTGGCCATGTCGATCGGGTCGCCACACGTGTGCTTGTTCTCCAGCGCGCGAGCCTGCTGGGACAGCTTGGCCGAGTCGATCTTCAGGTCCTGTTCCAGCTTGCGCCCGGAGGCGGGAGTGCCGCCGTGGCCCGAGCCAGCGCCACCGTCTCCTTTGGGCGTATGGATGCCGTGGAGCCGGTCCCCGATGTCGAGATCATTGTGCTTGTGCAGCCGGGAGGCCGCCCTCACCCGGTCCGGTACCGTCTCCGTGATGTGCTTGGCGATCTTGCCGAGGGCCTTCTCGGAGCCGTGCAGCGCACCTTCCAACACCGAGTCGAAAGCCCGGGTGAAGGGGTCCTTGCCCTTGGTACGGCCGAAGAAGCCCTTGGCCCGGCCCAGCGGGGCCGCGCTGTTCAGGTGCAGTTCGCTGCCGTGGAAGGAGACCTTGCCGGCGCCGCTCTCGAACTCCTCGTGGTCGATGAACAGATCGGCGCCGCCCGCACCACCACCGCCCGCCGAGTCGAGCACGAAGCCGCCGCCCACGCCGCCCGCCGAGGCCAGCTGCATGCCACCGTGCCCATGGCCGCGACCGTGCCCTCCGCCCTCACCACCGCCGGCGTGCGGGCCCGCGCCGGCCGGGTCGGGAGGCAGGGAGAAGGCGTCGTTCGCCAGGCTCAGCACCGCGTCCTCGACCATCGCCTCCAGCTTGGCGTTGACCGGCTCGGTGACCTTGGCGATCAGCTCGTTGACGATCTGGTCGGCGGCCTCGTCGATGATGCGTTTCACCAGCTGGCGCATGGCGGTGACCTCCGCCGCGCCGAGCACGGCGGACAGGCCGCCGGTGAGGAAGGCCGCGCCGATCGACAGGCCCACCGAGCCCGCCATGACGGCGAGTTCGGCCTCCGCCTTCGTCTTCATCCCGAAAATGATGTCCGCGACCACGTCACAGGCGTCGGCGAACAGGCGGGCCAGCTCCGGAATCTTGTCCAGGTGGCCGGCCTTGACCTGGTTCCAGTGGGCCTGCATCGAGTGCACGGCCCACCCCTTGGACGAGGCGAGGATCTGCTCCACCGCCTTGTGCGCGTCCGCGCCGTGACCCTCGAACTTGTCGGCGAACTCCCGCATCGCCGTGGCCATATGGCGGTAGTCGTCCTCGTCCACGTTCGGGAAGTGGATGCCTATGTAGTCCAGGACCTGGTCCAGCCAGCCCGGAATCGTGTAACCCATCCCCGTTCCTCCCCCGGCCGCCTGCTTTGGGCGCGCTCACTCAAACTGCCGTTCCGCGTCGCGGTTGAGAACCTTAGTAGCCGTCAGTCACACCCGTGCAAGTCGCACCACCACATCAATGCACGTCAGTACCGGTTTGCTGGCCAAAAACCACCGTCGGCTGGCCACTTCATGTCTTCGCCGTGCAACACACCACACATGGCGGTACGTCGGGCTGCCTTCCGTCGCACCGCGCGCGAGGAGTGGTCGGCTGCCGAACCGTTCACGCTGCCGCCGATCCCGACGACCGCCGGCCCGGCCGCGTGCTCGCGCATCCTGAGCGAGCACGCGGCGGCATGTGAGGACGAGCGGAAACGGCGGATCGAGGACGCGATCCGCGCCCACTTCAAGGAGGCCCGTCCGAGTCACGAGCCGCCCGCGCGCAGACGCGAGGACGCCTGGAGGCCGTACACGCCTCCATCTGCTGTGCGTTCAGGCGCAGCGCCCAGCGGTTGCCGGGCCGGTCGAAATGCGCTGCGCGGACCCGCTGGGCCAGGCCCTCGGCCGGCGGCACGCGCAGCAGGGCTCCGATCCTGACGTACACGCGCATTGGCGTAATTTGGTGAGACCCGGCAGGGGGCGGTTCGCGTGTTGATTTACGAGTATCTTCCGCATGAGCTTGCCCGCCTCGGTGTGGTCGCGAGTGGAGCCGGGCTCGATCCCCACCAGGTGGATGCGCAGGTACGTCTGGCTCGAGAACGCGCCCAGAAGGCGAGGACGGCCCTGCACGAACCGCATCGCTTGAGCGAGCTGTTCATCGCGGAACTGCGACACCTTCAGTGGGAACGGATCGCCGGCCTCATGGCCAAGGAGCGGATGGCCGCGTACGCGCCCGCCCGTGACTCGCGTGCCGTCCGCTACGAACAGCAGCGTCTGCAGTGGCTGATGAAGGATGTGGCCGAGGCCGAGCTTGGGTGATCACCATGGGCCGTCACATCCTCCACCTGGCTTCGGCCTCCCGGCCGCACCGGACGCCGAACTCCCCGAGCGGCTGCGCCGCCTACTCGAAGGCATCACGCCTCGCGCGCAGATGATCGCCGGTACAGCTCGGAGGCCCGTGTGGCGCTGCACCACATCCGTTCCGGGACCGTGACCGAGGAAGACCTCAACCGGCTGGCGCGCCGTACCCAGGCCATCGAAGCAGCCCCGTTGATCATCGACGACTCCGCTGAACTGACGTGCCTTGAGATCCGCTCCCCTACGCGCAGGATGAAGCAGTCCCAAGGCCTTGCCCTGCTGATCGTGGACTACCTTCAGCTGGTGAGGACCGGCGGCCGGCGCACGGAGAGCCGCCAGCAGGAAGTCTCCGACATGTCCCGCGATGAAGCTTCTCGCCTAGGAACTCGAGATGCCCGTCAGCGCCCTGTCCCAGCTGAACCGCGGCCCCGAGCAGCGTACGGAGAAACGCCCCCAGGTATCCGACCTGCGTGAGTCCGGATCCAACGAGCAGGACGCCGACATGGTGATCCTTCTGCACCGGGGGGGCGCTTACGAGAAGGAGCCCCCGCGGGCCAGCGAAGCCGACATGATCGTGGGCAAGGACCGCAACGGGCCCACCGCCGTCCTCACTGTCGCCTTCCGGGGGCACTGCAGCCGCCGGGGTCGACATGGCGCAGACGGGACCGCCCAGCACGCCCGGCCGGACAGGTCCGGGTTGTCAGCAGCCGTCGATATCCTGATGAACTCACCTGGAGGGGACGCCATGGGGAAGCATGAACGCCGCAGGAAACGCCAGAGGGCCGCAGCAAAGCAGCAGCAGCCCGCGAATCGGGTGCTGTACCCGAACGCGGAGCAGCCGCTCCTGGAGGTCCACATCCAACCCGGCACCCCGGACGACGTCGCCGCCATGTGCCGCCAGTACTGGGAGTTCACCACCCCCGGACAGTGGACCAGGCACGTCTCGGCGATCGGCTCCACCTCCCTGGTGTACAAGGCTGTCCGCGGAGCGTGCCGGGCCGAGATGCTGAACGTGGTCTGCCCCAAATGCGCGGCCCCCACCTTGGTGACCAGCCGGTCGGACATGGCCGCAACCGTCTGCTGGGGACCGGACTTCCCGACCGAGCCGGTCGAAGCGGCCAAGGAGTGCCCGTCGTGCGCGGCTGCGGAGGCTGCCGCGCGCCGGGCTGAGGCCGAGCGCGCCAAGGAGGAGCAGCAGCGGCAGAACCAGAACCGGGTCGATGCCGCCGGCGCCTGGCTGCGAGAGCAGGCGGAGCGGGACGTCCCCGACGCCTACCCCAGCCTCGTCGGCGCGCTCACGCTGCTGTCCATGGTGGAGATCATGCAGCGGAAGGACACCGAGACGATCGGCCCGCTGCAGGACTTGAACTACACGCTCACCGCTTCACCCAGCACCGACATCGACGTCTTCCGCACCCTTCACCAGGACCGTTGGATCTGCCCCACCACCCCTGCCACCACCGACGACTTCGCCTTCGATGGCGACACCGTCCGCGGCGTGTACATCACCCAGATCCCCTGGAAGCTCGCCCCATCCCTGGGCGGGAAGATAACCGCACGCCGTGAGATCACCGACCTGATGAGCCGCATGCTCCGCGACCGGGCCGACAAACTCCGGCAGCAGGTGCAGCAGCTCGAGGCTGGCATGGCCGTCGACTACCTCGAGGGCCTCCTGACCCGGAAATACAACGAGGAACCCATCCCTGAGCACCGGCTACCCGACGCCTACGAGATGTTCCTGGGCGCCCTTCACGAAGGGTTCACGCTGGGACAGCTCGTAGCCATCGCCTGGAGTTCTGCGGCCGGCTCCGTCGCCTGGGGGCAGCGCACACCGGGGCTAAAGCCGGGCAGCGTATCCGCCGCGTCCGTCACCAGCCTCGAGCGCCGCATCGGCTACGCCCGTGACCGCCGGATCGAGGAGTACGACGTCCCCAACTGGGTGCCCCGGCCCGCGATCCACGCCACCGCGCTGCGTCTCCTCAAGCAGCAGGCATCGGAGATCGACGCGCTCAGCCGCTTCCGTACCCTCAAGCAGCGCACGGACAGCAGGGCCCTGGAGGCCGCAGAGCTGGACGGTGATATCGAGGACCTGGGCGAGGACCAGAAGCTCGGCGAAACCATGGATTCCTGGCTCGAGGACCTCCGCGCCGGCCGCAAGCGCGAGTCGAACGAGCCGCCCATCACCTACGCCCTCGTCACGCCCGACGGGAGTCTGGAGTTCCACTCCGAGCCCGTCGACCAGATGCGCTTCAAAGTCGGCGAAGCTGGAGCCGGGCTCGTAGACCGGATCACCCTGCCCGATCCCTCCCCCGTGCACGCCTACGTCGGCGAGCTTGTGAGGGCATCGGATGAACTGGCCAACCCGGTAGCGGACGAGATGCTGCGCCTCCTGGACTGCCACGACGGCCCCTTCTACGGGCCCATCTCCTTCTTCGCTGTCGGCCCCCGCAGCCCGCGACCGCGCAGCCTGGACGAGGACCAGCAGGAGATGCTCCGCGCGGCGCACGAGGTAGCCCGTAGCCGAGCCGGGCTGAACTGAGCAGCCGTTTGGTGCGAATCCAAATCAGGTGCACACTGCCGCCAGGGAGGACCCCATGGCTGCTGAACACGCGTCGTTTCCGCCGCTGTACGAGTACGTACTCGCCCACCGCTGCACCGTCTGCCACGCCCCGCCCGGTACTCCGTGCGATGCACCCCGCAAGCAAGCCGAGATCGACGGCCGCAACGAGATCCGTGAGCAGACCGGCCGGCCACCGATGGAGACGGACCCGCTGTATCTGATGCACGCCGCCCGGATCGATGCCGGTAGCCGGCACTACGACCGGGACGTGCAGCGGGCGCCGTGGCCCGAAGACCGCGAACCCGGACGCCGGTACGACACCCTGGGTCAGGCGTGACCGAGGCCCGACCGTCGCTTCCTTCGACGGCCGGGCCTCACCCAGCCCCAGTGCCACCACCCCGGTACCCGCGCGACGTTCTGCTACGCCGCGGTGCCCGGCCCGGCCTCCCGCGGATCCCCCGCCGGCCGGGTCAGCCCGTCATCCGCGGCCGCACGCCGGCCTGGTTCCGTCTCGTCCAGCTCCCAGAAGCCCCGACAGTCGTCGCACCGGTACTCCGGCAGGCCGGCGTCAATGGTCAGTACGGCCCCGTGCGGGCACCTGCTGCCGTCTCCCCGGCCCACGCACTCCTGCACCCAGGTATCCCCCATGCGGTCGACGGTGCGGCGTGCAGGCCGTGGTCGTGCAGAGGGCGTGGCAGGCGCATGGGCGCCAGCGACCGGTTTGGGACTCTGCCCGCCTATATCCGGCGGGACCACGACGCCCGCCTGAAGTCGGTGGTCGACGAAGCGAAAGCCGGGCGCAGCGGGATCGCAGTCCTAGTCGGGGGGTCCTCCACGGGCAAGACACGCGCCTTATGGGAGGCGGTCGAAAAGTTGCCCGACGACTGGCGGTTGTGGCATCCCCTGAGCCCCACCGCCCCAGAGGCGATCCTGGACGCACTGGCGGACATCGCTCCGAAGACGGTGGTGCCGTGGCTGGGCACCGTCCCAGACGCCGCCCCGGGCCGACGTCGCACGGTGATGTCGACCGGGAAGTGGCGGCACGCGTCGGTTCTGGCACGGGAGCACCGGGCGAACGTGTCCGCTGCTCACACGCTGCTGCGTGCGTTGAACCAGGACCTCGAACGCCCCGACGACGAGGACGACTCGTCGCTGCTCGTCAGCGACAGGTGCACGCCCGGAGGCCGGTGGGCAGGCTCCCTCGTCACACCTAAACACTGATCACGGTCGAGCCCGTCCGGATTGAAGGGAGCCACAGGTGGGAGTCATCTCCAGGCTGTTAGGCAAAGAGGACTACAACGACTGGCCTCGCAGCTACAGCCACTTCCGCGGCGACATGGCCAAGGCAGCTGGAGTCGGCGTGGCCAGGATCCGCTGCCACCGCAACACCTGGGCCTACCTGGCAGAAAACGTTCCCCGGGACGAAGACAGGGGCCCTGCAACGCCTTCCGCCCGCCGGCCGAGGAAGAGATCGCGACCGAGGAAGACGCAATGATCACAGTGCCGCTCGCAGGTACTAGCCTCGCCGCGGTACTCAGCTGGTGCCGCACTGCTACGTCACACACGCTCAGTGGCCCATGGTCCGCTCTGGACGCGACTATCGGCCGCCGCGTCGGCGCTGCCATTTCCCAGGCGCTCCGGAACGTGGTCCCTTCCAATGGCCAGGACGGACCGACAGCCGTGATCTACCTCGACGACCGAATCACCGCGAAGGACGCCACACCGTAAGCCGCCTCTGTCCACCCGGACTCCCTCGCGCTGCGCTAACCGGGTGAATGCCGGTACCCCGATCGGATGGTGACGTCCAACGACGGGCAGACAGCAGGTGCAGGGTGTGGGCGAACGATCCCGCGGAGAGAGACGGACCCAACTGATGACCCTATTCGGCGTCGAGGACGTTCTTCCCCGTATCACTGAGACAGACGTCCTGGACGGGGCCGAGCTGCGCGAGCAGATGACCAAGGCGGTTGACGCAGTGTCTACGGTCGTCGGCGAGGACTCTCAGACCCTGTGGGGCCGCGTCCTCAAGCTGCTGAACCTGCCCCGGCTGTCGGACGCCGACGACCACGACCTGCGGGAGATCCTTCGGGAGCTCCACGCGTGCGAGCAGGAGGGCCGCAGCGCATACCGCGCGCGGCTGCGGCGGGTCACCCGGGTGGACCGGCCGGGAGGCATCGGCCGGCTGCCCCGGCCCCGCTCGGTCAAGGCGGCCAGCGCTGCAGGAACTTGTGGGCTGTGCCGCGACGGGTACGGCACGGGCGAGCTGATCGGCCGCACACCGTTCTCCGAGGGGCTCCCGTATGTGCCGATGGGCTGGCTGTGCTGGCACTGCCTGGTCGAGCGGCGCCAGCGGCCGCGCCGCCGGGACGTCCTGCTGCGCGTCTTCCACGCTCTGTTCGCCGGGGACGGAGTCGGCCTGAACGGGCACGAGTGCGGCGTACTGCTGGACTGGCTGACTGAGGAGCCGGCGCTCACCAGCAGCAAGGCCTGGAAGGCCGACCCGCTGGAGAACACCCTGGTGCGGCTGCGGACCAGCGCCGCTGACGCAAATCCGACAACTTGGCTCGGCGCCCAGACCGCGCACACCATCGTCGCGGTTCTGCAGGAAGCCCCTGCCTCGCAGGCCACGACGGCCAAGGACGGTGAGGCGCTCGGTGCCCTGGTCCAGCACCTGGCCGAATGGGAGACCAACCCGGCCGGCGTGCGACGGGAACAGTACGGAACAGGATGGCGCTACCGCCAGCGGGTGCTGGAGCTCACCGCCCACCCCACCGCTCTGTCCGAACTCGGCGGCCCCTTCCATCTCTTCCACTGCCGGGTCAGCGCCACGGGACATCTCGTAGAGGCCGAATAGAAAACTGCGGGTGGGCAGCACTACCGTGGCCCGTCGTTCGCGGAGCTCTCCACGGCCTTCGCCGAGGAAGCCGACGGGTGGCCCCGATCGAGCTGACCACGTCGAGCGATCCGGGGCGAGGCACGTTCGCCGACCGGCCACCGGCTGAGCAGTGGCGCGCGTACCACCAGGAGCACGCGGTGCTCGGCTGGTGGCCTCACAGGAGAACCTGCGCCACCCCCGCAGGTGACTAGCTCTGGTCCCTCATGTAGTCCGGACCCAGGTTGACCTGCCAGTCCTGCACGTTGGTGATCTGATCGAGAAGCTGGTCCAGCGCGGTGCACGCCTCACCCGCCCGGCGGGCGAACTCGGGGACGTCGACGTAGAGAGGGGCAGGGCGGGCCGGCACGCTCGTCCCGCCCTGCCCCTTAGTGAGCGTTTGGTTCTCGGTTGTCTGTTTCATTTGGCTTAGCTGTCACGCCAGTTGGTGGTGGCTTCGTCGGTGAGGCGGCGGGTCATGAGGTTGATGGCGGCGAGTTGGATCATGGCTGCTGATCGGTGAGGGTGGGTTTCGTAGTCGCGGGCCAGGCGGCGGTGGTGCATGAGCCAGCCGAGGGTGCGTTCGATGACCCAGCGGCGAGGCTGGACGTGGAAGCCGCGGGTGGTGGGGTCGCGTTGGACGATTTCGAGATCGATGCCGAGGTGGGCGGCTTGTTCCACGGCTTTGGTCTTGTAGCCGTTGTCGGCCCAGGCCTTGGTGATGGTGGGGTGGCGCTCGCGGACTTGGGTCAGGAGTTGGGTGCCGGCGGCGGAGTCGTGGACGCTGGCGGCGGTGACGGCCACGGCCAGCAGGAGGCCGAGCGTGTCGGTGACGATGTGCCGTTTGCGGCCGATGATTTTCTTGGCCGGGTCGATGCCTTGGCTGGTCAGGTGGACGGTGGCGGAGGTTTTGATGCTCTGGCTGTCGATCAGGCAGGCGCTGGGCTCGCTGGTGCGGCCTTCGGCCTGGCGGACTTTGCCGCGTAACAGGCCGGTGAGCTGGTCGAAGATGCCGTCGGCTTCCCAGTGGGCGAAGTAGCCGTAGACGGTCTGGTGGGGCGGGAAGTCGTGGGGCAGGTAGCGCCAGGGGATGCCGGTGCGGTCGACGTAGAGGATGGCGTTCATTAGGGCGCGCAGGTCGTGGGTGGGCTTGCGGATGCCGTTGCGGGCCTGACGCCAGGCTTCGAGGGTGGGGCGGATGAGTTCCCAGCGGGCGTCGGACAGGTCGCTGGGGTAGGGCCGTGAGGGCTGCATGATGCCTGCGTATTGGGTGGTGGCTGGCCTGAGCAGGGCGTGTGCGGGGGTGTCGGTTGCACCGGGGCGTGCGTTCTCCATCCGGTGTGAACCGGTGGGTTTCTAAACGAGACGGGAGTTCTCGCAAGGAAACCGGCGTATAACTGGTCTACTGATTGCGGCAGAAGCCCCTTTTCCGACGGATCGCTTGGTTGCGTGCACGGTGTGGTCGCCGAGAATCGCCATGAACCATTCGATAATCGAACCAAACGCTCACTTAACCATGGTGTATCGCAGCGCCTGACCACTCGGATCCAGGGCATGGACCTCGTCGCAGAGTGATGTGACGTCTTCCTGAAGGTGCATCCGGAACATCGGCGCGAGCTGGGCGAGGTAGTCAGTCGCGACCTCGAACTTGATGCTGTCGACCAGGGCGCGGAGCACCACTTTGAGCGCCAGTTCGAGAGCGTGCCGGTAGTTGTACAGCACGACCAGTACCAACGAATCGTCCGCCCGGTCGTCGTGCCAGTGTTCGGCCAAAACGTCGGCGGCGGTGCGGAACGCGAATGCGAGCTCCGCATCGGTCTCCGCCTCCGGCTCAGCGCCTTCGGAGGAAGAGGCGGCAGGCCGGCCGCCGAGGACCGCATAGTCCTCTGTCCAGGGGCTCGGACGAGAATGGGAGAACACGGCATGATTCGTCATGGGATCATCGTGGAGTCCCGGGCGAGGGTGTGGGAGCGAATAAAGAACACAGAGCACTTCCAGGACCTGACCGGTGTCGTCTCCTGGAGCTCCCTGGACGTGCTCCCAAGCCGACCTGCCCCGGTCGCGGGCGAGCTTGGCGAGAGGCAGCTGCTTGTCTGAGGACCCAGCGCGAAAGGTTCTTGTGCCGCCTCCTTCCAGCGCGGGGACGGCAGATCGAGGTGGCGAGCGGGCGCCGTGGCGGGGCGGCGGCGCTTTCGCTACCGTCGCCAGATGACCATCGACGACGAGTTCGCAACCCAGTTACGACCGAGCGAAGCACCGACCGGGGTGATCGTCAGCGCGCTGCGCTGGGACATCCTCAACGACTGGGTCCGGTACCTGAACGACAACAGGCACCCGGACAAGACGGCCGAGATGTCGTACGTCTGGGGATTCATCAACCGAGACTTCGGCGGCGACGCGCTGCGGTGCCTGTGGAGCAAATACGAGACCAGTTACCCCATGTTCGCCGAGGCCGTGTGGTTGCTGCACCGCGAATTCAGCGAAGGCGCCGGATCCGAGCATCACCCACTCTTCGCGGACCTACCTCCGATCCCCACCGACGTCCTGTTCCGAAAGATCGCGAGCGCGTCCGCGGTGGCCTTCCGGAAGCTGACAGCAGACCAGATGATCGAGATTCTCCGCAAGGCACCGCAGGACTACGCAGCGATGCGGTAGAGGCCCATTCGAAACGCCGGCGCCCGGACGCATCGCGAAACCTGGTGCGACGCGACCAGGTTGATGCCCGGGGCTCGGTGCCCTACCCCTACCACGAGGTCGGCGGCCTGGCTCAGGGGTCAGTCGCGCTGCGCGTGCAGACGCAAGGCTTCGACCCGTTCCCACTGAACGGTGCTACCAGGCATGCCGGCCTGGACCCGTACCGCGTCCAGGCCGATCTTCTCGATCACCCTGTGCATGATCTCCTGTCCCTTACCCACGGAAGGGGCCACCCAGTACGCCGAGATCCCGTACTTATCAATCATGTCCGGGTCAATGTAGGGCTCCAGGTCGAGGACGCCATGGGTAGATCGGTACCACTCGTCGACGTCCACGTAAGGGTCACCGCCGTATTCCACCGTCGTCATCGCGGCCCAGACTCTCCAGCCGGGCCGGGCGGCCAGCTCTTGCGCAACCGACCACTCAAGCGGTCCTTCGTGCTTGCCGTCGGGAAGGCCGTTGGCGAGCAAGAGCATCCGCTCGCGTCCGCTCCAGGCGAGCATTACTGTAGGACCAGAGGGGTCAGGTCCTCCACATACTCGGACTCGACATTGCCGGGGTTGGAGGCCACTACAGTCGCAGCCTCGGCGTCCAGCACCATCCGCCATAATTCAGCCGCCGACTTATGGGCCAGAGACACTGTCTCGGTGTAGCCACCCTGGGGCCTCTGGGCTTGAGGCAGGAATCGGGCCAGGCCCTCGGACTCCAGCTGGCTTTTGACCCGACTTTCGATCTCCGAGGCGGAGGCGTGGTCCGGCATCAGTACGGCCCGGTAGACATCCCAGCCCTTCGCCAGGTGACCGGATATCCGGCCAGCCCGGGCCATGCCCTTCCCAACCTTCGCGGCTCGAAGGACCCGGTGCACCATGACGTAGACGTACGTCGGTTCGGCCATTGGGATGGATCCGCGTCTGCGGGGCTCGGGTATCACTCGGGGGCCTTCTTCCACAGTTATGAAGCGCGCTGGTTGGAGCGTCGTGCGGCCCGGTAAGCCTGGGCGGGGTCGGGAGAGGGGCCGGGGACGGGTTGCCAGATGCCGTACGGGGCGCGGTAGGGGCACCAGCGTCCGTCGGGCCCGTACCTGAGCTGGATGCCGGCTGCCTCGTCGGTGAGCCGGTTGTCCTCGCAGAGGATGGTGGCGGTGGGGGCGGGGCGCAGGGGCTGGATGCTGGCCTGGGCGTGGGCGTGGGTGTCGTGGTCGACGCTGAACGCCTCGAGGTAGACGGCGGCGCCGGCTGGTCCGCCGTGAGTGTGGGCGAGTTGCAGGTGCCCCATGCCGACGATGTCCAGGCCGAGGTGGTCCATGGCGGCCTGCCGGAACGCGGCGCCGTGCACCAGGGACAGGAACCGCGCGATGTCCCCACCAGCGGTAGGACCTGCAGCGGGCTGTTGCCCGTCAAGGCAGGTTCCGGCGCGAGCGGCGTTCGCCGCGAGCGCGCGCAGGGCCTGGGTGCCCGGCAGCGGCTCGGGGGGTTCGGGCAGCGGGGCGTGCAGCACGGGGAGTGCCTGGGTGAGGTCCAGGCGGGACCGAGTCCGGGATCGGCCGGCGCGTTCTGGTGGCTTGTGCCGGAATCGCGGTCGCGGGCTGAGGGGTGTCGTGGTGGGGTCGGCGGTGGGTACCGGTGGGTCGGCGGGCTGGGGTGCCGGGCTGTTCGCGCGCAGCCGCTTCTTCAGGTGGTGGTGGGCGCGGCCACGCAGGGTGAACAGAGGGGCGGGCGCGGTGCGTACCCGCTCGGTGAGGAGGATGCCGACGGCGACGGAGTGGGGGCACGCGGCGCGAGCGGCGTCGGGGGTGCAGGTGCAGGTGTGGGAGATGTCCTGCGCGCTAGGGACGATCGGGATGCCGGCGGTGTGAGCGGGGTCGGTGAGCTGGTCGCTGATGGCGGCGGTTCCGGCGAGAGCGGCGGCGTCGGGGCGGGCGCAGATCGCGGTCTCCATGCGGTCCCAGTCGCCGGCGGTGAGGGGGGTGACCAGCAGGCGGGGCCGGGCGACGCGACCGCCGGGCAGCGGGAACTTGGTGGTGGCGAAGCCCTGGTTGACGTTGAGCGGGCTGGCCTGGCCGGTGGCGAGCAGGCGTCGCGCCCTGTCTTGGAGGGAGGCGTCACCGGCGGCTTGGTGGAGGGCGTGGGTGAGGGCCCGGGCCCATCCGGCGGTGGTGTACTGCACGGTCATCGGCGCTCTCCCAAGGCGATGAATTCCCTATTGAATGCGCGTGTTGAAGCGGCTTCTGAAGGGCTGATCTGTGCGTGCATGGCGTGTTTTCTGGGTGCGGGCGGCCGAGCCGCGATCTGGGTCGGATGAGCTGCAGGGCTGGGCCGAGGGCTTGGCGGAACGCGAGGCGGAGTCAGGGGCCCGTCCCGGAGACGCCATCTTCCTGGCGCCAGACTGTCGGGTGGACCCGTTGCTGACCCGGTACGTCCAGTCCCGGGCCTTCCGTTCGCACGCCGTGTCGACCCGGCTCAACTACGCGACGGACATCGCCTAGTTCCTGACGTTCCTGTGAGGGCGAGAGAAAGGCTGGCGCGAGGCGGTGGAGCGGGACGTTGAGGATTTCGAGTACTGGCGGACCCGCGCGCCGGAGAACCCGGAGCGGATCGGCGTCCTCGCGGCCTGGGCCGAGACGGTCCGGCTGACCCAGGCCGCCGCCACCAACCAGGCCGACCCCCAGGGTCGTGCCGCCCTGCACCGTCTCCTCGAGTCTGCTTTCACCTCCGGGGCGGCGATTCCTGCCATCCGCAAGGGCAGCAGGAGCGAGGTGGCGCGTACCTATCTGGCCGGCCGCACCGGTGCCTCCCTGCACCAGGTCAGCCGGATCTCTCTCGTGCACCGGCTGCGCCAGGCCGTCGTCGAGCGGCCCAGCCCCTGTCCGCTGGATGTCCCCGTGACGGGGACCGTCGCCGGTCGGCCGTGGCGTACCCATCTCGACTACGCAGAGGCCCCGGCGCTCCTTCGGCATCTGGGTACGGCCGCGTTCATCGTCTGTGCCTACCTGACCGGCATGCGGCCCGAGGAATCTCTCGCCATGCGCTCGGGCTGCTGTCCCGATCCGGCCGCCGGTCATGTCCCGCGGGGTGGTGTAGTCACGGCAGCTGTTTCGGTTCCGGTTGTGGGGTGATCTCGGGTTCGGGTTCGGGTTCGGGTTCGGCCGGCTTGGCGGTGAAGAGCTCGGCCATGGAGGCTTCGGAGAAGTAGCGGCGGTCGAAGACCTGCCACTCGTCGTGGAGTTCAGCCAGCACCGCGGCGGCGAGCCGGTCCAGAGCGGCGGGGTTGGGAAAGACCTGGACGACATCGGCCCGCCGTTTGATCTCCCGGTTCAGCCGCTCCAGCGGATTGGTCGACCAGATCTTCGTCCAGTGCGCCGGCGGGAAGTCGGCGAACGCGGTGATGTCCGTCGCCGCGTCCAGCAGCATCGCCTTGACCTGCGGGAACTGCCGTCCGAGCATGTCGGCGACCACGTTGAGCTGGGTGCGCACCTGCTCGCCGGTGGTCTGCGCGAAGATGGTGCGGATGGTGGCGGCGACCATCTCACCAGAGCCCCTCTCGATCAACGAGAACACGTCCCGGACGAAGTGAACCCGGCACCTTTGCCAGGCCGCGCCGAGGAAAACGGTGCGGATAGCGGCCACCAGACCGCTGTGGCTGTCGGAGATGACCAGCTGGACGTTCTCCAGGCCGCGGGCCCGCAGCGAGCGCAGGAACTTCGTCCAGAACGGCTTCGACTCGCTGTCGCCGACCTCCCCCACTCTCGACTCCGCTCGAGCGGGGGGACCCCCATGCCCGAGGATCTCGCGGTGCCCGGTGGCGGAGATCCCGGTCGCGATCACCACGGCCTGCGACGCGATCCGGTGGTTGACCCTCACCTTGCAGTAGGTAGCGTCCAGGAAGATGTAAGGGAAGACCGTGTGGTCCATCGGCCGCTCCTTGAACGCGGTCAGTTCCGCATCCAGCTCACCGCAGATGCGGGAGACCTCGGACTTGGAGATCCCGCTGTCCGCACCGAGTGCTTTGACCAGGTCGTCGACCGAGCGGGTCGAGACATCGTGCACGTATGCCTCCATCACCACGGCGAACAACGCCCGGTCGATCCGCCGCCGGCGTTCCAGCAACGACGGGAAGAACGACCCGCTCCGCACCTTCGGGATCTTCAGGTCCAGGTCACCGGCCTGCGTGGTCAGCAGCCTGTCCCGGTGGCCGTTGCGCCAGGTCGTGCGCGTCTGGGAATGCTCACGCGGCGCGGCACCGATCGCCTCGGTGGCCTCGGCCTCGATCAGCTCCTGCAGGATGCGCTCGCACACCACCCTGATTGCTTCAACTCCATCGGCACGACGTAGTGACTCAAGCAGCCGCATCAGCTCAGACTGGGACAAGGCCATCGCGTGCTCCTTCGGTTGAACTGCCCGTTCACCAGGGAGACTTGCGCGATGCCCTGCCCCTGATTACTGATCTCTTCGGGTTGTTGTCGGGGGTGGTGACGTGTGGTGATCCCTGCGGTAGGCCGGTGGTATGCGGTACGCGCAGGGTGGTGGGCTGACCGCGCAGCGGCGGCGGTTTCGGGAGCGGATCCGGTACGAGGCCGGTGCGCGGTTCGTTGGTGGTGAGAGAACCGCGGTGATCGCGAAGGATCTGCGGGTCAGTGAGCGGTCGGTGGAACGCTGGCGCCGTGCCTGGCGGGAGGGCGGAATGGCCGCGTTGGCTTCCGCGGGGCCGCCGAAACTGCCCAAACTGTCCGACGAGCAGTTCACCGAGCTGGAGCAGGAGTTGGCGCTGGGGCCGACCGTGCACGGCTGGGAGGACCAGCGGTGGACCCTGGCCCGAATCAGGGTGCTGATCGCGCGGAAGTTCAGGTTGGACTGCTCCTCGGCGACGGTGTGGCGGCTGCTGCACCGGCACGGCTGGTCCTGGCAATCTCCGGCCCGCCGGGCGCTGGAGCGCGACGAGCATGCGGTGGGCCTGTGGAAGAAGGATGTGTGGCCGCAGGCGGAATGACTGCGGCGGCGCTGGGGGCGTACATCGTCTTCGAGGACGAGGCCGGGTTCTCGATGACGCCGCCGCGTGCCCGCACCTGGGGCCGGCGTGGACACACGCCGGTGGTGCGGGTGCGGGGCCGCTCCTGGCGCCGCTGGTCGATCGCCGCGATGTGCTGCTACAAGCCCGGCGAGACCTCCCGGCTCATCTACCGGCCGCGCCGTCACCGCAAGCATCGGGGCAAAGGACGCGACACCTTCGCCTGGAGCGACTACCGCGACCTGGTCGTCCGTGCCCACATCCAGCTCCAAGCACCCATCGTGCTGATCTGGGACAACCTCAACACCCACCGGGCTGCCGGGATGCGGGACTATGCGGCCGCACACGACTGGCTCACCATCATCCAACTTCCCTCATACGCACCGGACCTGAACCCGGTCGAGGGCATCTGGTCCCTGTTACGGCGTGGCCCACTGGCCAACACCGCCTTCACCGACGATGAACACCTCGAGCGCACCCTCCGCCGGGGCCTGCGCCACATCCAACTCCGCCCCGACCTGATCGACGGCTGCCTCACCGGCACCGGACTCACACTCACCCACCAGCCGACAACAACCCGAAGAGCTCAGTAATTGCTCATGGGTACGGCGGTGTTCGGGAACGATGGACCTGGTCATCTCGGAGCTGTTCCAGGTCATCATGAACAGCCCCAGCTACCGCACCAACAAGCGCCCCCAGAGCCCCACCGACAAGAACGGCAAGACCCCAACCAAGGCGGAAAACCGGTGGACGCCGTCGGGATACTGCCGTCATGGCCGTCACTCAGCAACTTGCCCGCCTCCCGGCGGAGTATCTCGCCGCCTGCCGCCAGTCAGCCGGAACATCGACCGATGGAGATCCCAACTGGGATCCGCCGCCGGCGGACGTCCTGGACCTGGACTGGGCACCGGCCATGTTGGAACGGGTCTGCGGGCTGGCAGGTCTGGACGGCGCCCACCTCGATGCTCTCCGACAGGCCACTGAGGGCGATTCGGCGATCGATCTCGGCTTCCTCAACACACACCCGCATGCCATCGGTCCCTTCGGACCTCCTCCCACCGCCCTTTCTGCAGCTCAAGTGGCCCGCGTCTCGGAACTGCTCGGTCAAATCGACTTCCCGACCGTCCTGGCCGGCCTGCCGACAGAAGACACCGAGGCCGCTTCCGTGATCGGTCATGGAGCGGACAAGATCGTCGGTGGCCCGAGGAAGTACCTGCTGGGGCACTTCAATGCCCTGCGCGAGTTCTACCTTGCTGCATCCCAACGGCACCTTCTCCTCGTGCTCTGGTGGGACTGACACAGGACTTCATACTGAGCTTCAAAGCGTGGTGTCGCCAGGCTGACGGGCCGTGATCCCTGCGGTATGCCGACTGCATGAGGTATGCGCAAGGGGGCGGGCTGACCGACGAGCGGCGGGCCTTCCGCGAGAAGTTGAGGATGGAGGCGGCCGAGCGGTTCGCCCAGGGCGACGAGAGCACGGTCATCGCGCACGACCTGCGGGTCAGCGTCCGGTCGGTACAGCGCTGGCGCAAGGCCTGGTCCCAAGGCGGGCCGAGATCCCTGGCCTCCAAGGGGCCGGCGTCATTGCCGCTGCTCAGTGACGAGCTGTTCGCCGTGCTGGAGCAGGAGCTGGCCAAGGGGCCGGTGGCGCACGGCTGGCCGGACCAGACCTGGACGCTGTCACGGATCAAGACCCTCATCGGGCGCCGGTTCCACAAGAGCTACACCGTCCAAGGTGTTGCCGCGCTGCTCAAGCGGCATGGCTGGAGCTGCCAGGTGCCGGCCCGCCGGGCGGTGGAGCGCAACGAGGCGGCGGTGGCCGGCTGGGTGAAGGAGACCTGGCCGCAGGTGGAAGGTCCGTGGCGGCGCTCGACGCCTGGCTCGTCTTCGAAGACGAGGCCGGCTTCTCGATGACGCCGCCGACCGCCCGCACCTGGTCCCGCCGCGGCCGCACCCCTGTGGTCCGCGTGCGGGGCCGCTCCCGCCGCCGCTTATCCGTCGCCGCCCTGGCCTGCTACAAACCCGGCGAACGCTCCCGTCTGATCTACCGGCCCTGCCCGGACACCCGGCCCGACGGACGCAAGAGCTTCTCCTGGAAGGACTACCGCGACCTGATCCAGACCGCGCACCAGCAGCTCGGCGGCCCGATCGTGCTGGTCTGGGACAACTGTGAGACTCGTGGGGCGCCGTCCGGGGCCAGGGTCTGACCCGTGGGACAACTGGCCAGGCTGCCTTGTTGAGGATCTGTCAGCCTGTGGTCCTGGGCGGTGCCTGCTGCCGCCGGACCGGCGAGCGTGTCTCGATAGGGGCCTTGCCGCGTGAGGCACCGTCACAGTTCTGACCGCCCACCGGCCCGACGTCGGCCACAGTCCCGTGCCGATCGAGGAGCCGCGTGACCATCATCAGCCTGCCCCAGTCGACTCTGCCCACACAGCCGGAAGAACCGCCGGCAGAGGACGTGATCCTGGGGGTGGACACCCACAAGGACGTGCATGTCGCAGCTGTGATCACCGTGCTCGGCGCGCTCCTGGCCCACCAGGAGTTCCCGGCCACCGCCGCCGGATACCGCCAACTCCTGGTCTGGGCATGCTCTTTCGGCTCCCTACGCCGAGCCGGTGTGGAATGCACGGGCTCCCACGGAGCAGCTCTGGCACGCTTCCTGAGCCGGGAGAACGTGCAGGTCGTCGAGGTCAATCAGCCGGACCGCGCCATCCGCCGCAAGCGTGGCAAGACCGACGCCGTGGATGCGGAGGCCGCCGCCTGCGCAGTGCTGTCCGGACGCGCTGACGTTACACCCAAGACCGGTGAGGGACCGGCGGCCGACATGCGAGTGCTGCGGCTGGCGAAGGAGTCGGCCGTCAAGGCTCGCACGCAGGCGAAGAACCAGCTCAAGGCTGTACTGCTCGGAGTTGATCCCGCGCTGCGCGAGGCACTCTCGAAGCTCACCAACACGGCGCTGATCGCCAGGTGCGCCGGCCTTCCCGACACCGGCGATGCGGCCGTCTTCACGCTCCGGCTGCTGGCCCGGCGCATCCAGCAGCTGACCGCCGAGGTGAAGGAACTCGCCCACCGGGTCACCAAGGCTGTCCGTGACTGTCATCCGAAGCTTTTGGACGTCATCGGCGTCGGGCCCGACAGTGCCGCTGCCTTGCTGATCGCCGCTGGCGACAACCCAGAGCGGCTGGCTAGTGAGGCGTCGTTCGCCGCTCTATGCGGCGTCAGCCCTGTCGAGCAGTCTTCCGGGAAGACTCAGCGTCGCAGGCTGAACCGCGGCGGCAACCGGCAGGCCAACGCCGCCCTCCACCGCATCGTCGTGACTCGCCTCCGACGGGATGCCCGCACACGTCTCTACCTCGAACGACGCACGAAACAGGGCATGTCAAAACGCGAGATCATCCGCTGTCTCAAACGCTACGTCGCCCGCGAGATCTACCGTGAGATCCAGCCGGCATCGGCCCTTGCCGCCTCCTCTCCTGCCGCTTGACGCAACATAGGGGCATCCTGAACACGCACGTCAGCCGCACCATGCGTGAGCTGATCGCCGCCCGATTATGGCTGACCGTCTACCAGCTGCCGCCGTACGCTCCCGAGCTCAACCCCGTCGAGGGCGTGTGGTCGCATCTCAAGAGGTCGCTGGCCAACCTCACCAAACACGGCCTGGACCAGCTCACCGCGTTGGTGAAGACGAGGCTGAAACGCATGCAGTACCGGCCCCGCCTCATCGACGGTCTCATCGCCAAGACCGGGCTCGAATTTCAGCCGCCGTAACCTCAGCCGTTAAAGATCTCTAGATGAGGTCCCATCAGTCTCTGACCTACCCTCATTCAGTTCGAGTTCAACTGAAGCGCTCGAGCAAACGCTCAGCCAGTACGTGGCCGTATTCCTTTGCCAACTCAAGTGCGCTCTTACTCTGATGACCTCGTGCTCCCGGCGACGCACCATAAGCGAGGAGTACTGCGATACTTGCGACGCCCATTTCGGTTCCGCCCTGCAGCGCAGTGTCAGCCTCGTAATCAACCGAATGCGCCAACAGTGTCATTCCACAGCACTCTTCATCAGGATTGATCCCTGAATCAAGCAGTCGAGCGAGAGTGAAAAGGTCCCCGTCTTCGACGGCTTGATGCGCTGGCGTCCACAGGTTTTCTACTTTGTCCGTCACGTTTACGAGTCTACATGACCGCCGCGCCCCGAACGAACCCGAGGCGCGGAACAGTTTACGGCTGCCGACCCGAGGCGTAATTCAGACGTATATTTGGAAAGGCATCATGGAATTGCCCAATCACTGGAGTGCACGAAAAGCAGGCGGGCTGTGAAGAGTGAAGGGTCAGAACGCCACGAATACTGGAAGGCTCGCCCAGCTGATTGGCAATATACGTGAGCATTTTGTACTCGGTGTCGTTGGTTCTAGCGTTCCGACCGGTCGACACCGCCCGGAAGCGTACAGGATTTCCCTCACCTCCCACTACAGGCACGAGACCTGTCTGTTCATGCTTTCCGCTTGTAGCGAGAAATAGTCGAGGGTTCTCGCCCTCAACTTCGAGCATGCCAGCTAGCGCAGCTCGATTCTTTCCAGCAATTCCCTTCGCGTAGATCTCTTCTACGCGCGCGGCTAGGAGTTTCGCGGTAGATTTATCAGCCGTTCTGGCGAGAAGGGAGTTCCCTGAACCCATCTCAAATGTGCCAGCCGAGGGCTCACCGCACACCAAGGGTTCAGTTGAAGCACAACGCGTCACACCTGTCAAGTCGTCCCAGGCTTGTGTAAAATTCCCTGACAGCAAATCTCGTAGCCAGCTATGAGGCGAAGCCCATCCGAGGCTATCCCAGTAGGAGGGAATATTAGGGCCACCGCTGCCCATGTTATTGACGGTGTCGGCAGGTCCCTTCTGTGCGCCGCAAGTGTAAATAGGCCAGCAGTCGCCAGAGGTGCCACCATTACCGCTTGTATGCCCTGAACTGCTGGTGTGCGACGTCCCGTTGCTGGTCCTCTTGTAGTCGACCTTTCCGCAGTGGCCGTGGTGGCAGCTGCCGGCGCTGGGGTTCTGCGGGTCGATCGGGGCGTCGGTGATGATGTCGCCGGAGCCGTCGCCCTTGGGCGTGCCGACGCCGCACGCGTCTGCCATGCACAGGCCGGTCGGGTCGGACTGGGTGACTGGTGCGTTGCCCGCGTAGCTGTACCCGTTGAGTGACTGATGCTGGTCCAGGCTCAGGATGGGGTCGACGCTGATGAACTGGCCGACGGTGGGGTCGTATTCGCGGGCACCCACGTGGGTCAGCCCGGTCGCGTCGTCGGCCGGCTTGCCCAGGAATGCCTTGTCGTCCGGCCAGGACGTCGGTTTCGTGCCGCGTGGGGCACCGAAGGGCGTGCTGTAGCGCTTGGTGACAGCGTATGTGGTCGCGTCCAGGGAGATGCTGGACGTGCCGTGCTGGTCGGCCGCGAGGAAGTTGAGTCTCGTCCCCGACACACCGGACGTTGCGGTGCGGACGGCGATGGTCTGCCCGTTCGCCGTGTAGTAGCGCATGCCGGAGGCGGTTTTCGTGGTGCCCTTGACGGTGAGGTGCAGCTCTGTGCCTGCGCCAAGGTATAGGACGGTTTCACCGTCTCCCTTGGCGCGGCGGATGAGCAGGTCGCCGTTTGCGTCGTAGAGGTAGTTGGTCTCCTTGGTGCCTTCGGTGAGCTTGGTCAGGTCGCCTTCGGTGTTCCAGGCCAGGGTCTGCTGGGCGGTCGGGCCGGGGCGTGAGGTCGTGTTGCCGCTGCTGTCGTAGGTGTAGGTACCGGCGCGGGCACCGGTCGTCTTGTCCAGTGTGTGGGGTTTGTTGTCGGTCGTGTCGTCGTAGGTGTACGTCGTCGACTTGTCACCGGACGTGGTGTGCTGAGTTTCGGTTTTGCGCTGGCCGGCGTCGGTGTACGTGTACGACGTCCAGTATGGGGCGGCTCCGTCGAGGTTGGCGATGCTGCGGTTGGAGGTCGAGCAGTCTGCGGTCTTGGGAGTCCAGGCGTCGGAGATGCGGCGGTTGCCGTCGTAGGCGAAGCACTGGTAGTCGGCCTTGGCCGCGCCGCCCTGGGTGGCGCCGTCGAAGATGGAGGTGACGTTGCCGGCGTCGTCCTGGGTGAACTTCAGCTCCTGCGGCATGTAGCCGTGCACGTCATCGGTGACGTAGGCGCGGGTGAGGCGGCGGGTGCCCTCCTCGTAGTCCCACGTGAGGTAAGCCTTCTTCGCGGAGGATGCACCGTCCATGCCCAGGGTGAGCTGGCGCAGGTCGCCCTGCGGGGAGAAGGCGGCGCCCTGCAGGTAGCCTGTGGTGCCCTTGGCGGTGAGCTGCCCTCCGAGCGCGTTGTAGGTGTAAGAGACTCCCTCCGCTGCCAGACCGCCCACTGCCGGGGTGGAGTACTGGCTGATGGAGCCGTCCAGGTTGTAGCCGGTGCTGAACGAGAGCGTCTTGGCGACGTAGCCGCCGGAGACCAGCGGTTCGGTGTCGGGCAGGATCAGCTGGCTGCCGGTCACGTGATACATCGAGTCGTACGACGTGACCTTCTCGGTGTAGGCCTTGCCGCTCACGCCGCCGTCGTAGCGGGTGGCGGTGTCCTGCTGGCCCTTGGCGAGTTGGTCGTAGCCCCAGGCGGCGAGTTTGTTGGCGTCGGTCTTGTCGACCTGCCACATGTCGGTCTTACGGCCGAGGTCGTCGTAGGCGTACAGCAGTTTCTTCGACGGGTCGTCGTTCGGGGTGGTGCTGATGACCTGGTCGAGGGTGTTGTACGCGGTATCGGTTTTGCCCTTGTCGGGATCCGTGGCCGTGACCTGGCGACCGAACAGGTCGTACGTGTACGACCATTTGGCCTTGTCGGGGCCGGTGACCGTCTCCGGCTGGCCGGCGGGGGTATAGGTGTAGTCGGTCGTGGTGAAGTTGGTGCCGGTCGGTGTGGGACCGGCATACTCGCGGCGCTGGGTGGTCTGGCCGAGTGCGTTGGTGACCACCGCGGTCGCCTGCCCGCCGCTCGGGGCGGTGGTGGCGACGGTGTCACCGGTGTAGGTGGTGGCGGTCGTCCAGCGTGTGACGCCATGGACCTTCGTCACCGCCGTCTTCGGCCGACCGGCGCCGTCGTACGTCGTGTCCGTCTGGATCGGCGCCTGGCCACCGGAAATCTCCGCAGCCTGGGAGCTCGGCGGCGAAGTGCTGTCCCAGATGTCGGACTCCTGGCTCACCGCCAGGCCGCGCGTGTCGTAGAGAGTCAATGAGATGAGCCGGCCACCCTGGGGGGTCGGCGTCTGAACCTGACGCGAGCGCAGCAGGGAGTCGTAGAACTCGTAGCTGGTGTTGTACCCCGAGCCGTCGTACTTCAGGGTGCCCGTCGACACCCAGGACATGCCCGTCTCGTCGCTGGTGACGTGATAGTCGTAGACGTAGTTCGGGGTCTTGCCCAGCGCTTTGGAGCGGTTGGGCAGCCAGAGCTTGGTGATGCGGCCGAGGCTGTCGTACTCGCTCTCGGTGACCTTGTTATTGGCGTCGGTCACTTTCAGCGTCGCGCCGGTCGCGAAGTCGAGCACGGTGGTGGTCTTGTACGTCTTGGCGTCCGCGGCCGTTGTCGATGTCAGCGGGCCGACATCCGACGGTACGTAGGTCACCGAGGAGACGGTGAGGTCGTTGGTGTCCTTGACGGTCTTGGGGCGTCCGAGCGTGTCGTAGCCGGTTGTGGACACCTTCTGCCAGCTGGGGGCTTGATCGCTGCCGTATCCCTTCGCCCGCCCCTTCCAGGTGGCATCGCCCTTGGTGGGCTTCTGCGATGCCGTCCATGTGGTGGCCGAGGTGTCGTCGTAGACCGTGGCCGTGTCGGAGACGACGTCACCGGCGCGCTTGGAGTCGGTCGGCAGGTCGAGCGCCGAGTCGGCGGTGCCGCACGGCTTGGCGATCGTGCGGGTGCGGGAGACAAGAGTATTGATGCCCTTGTCATCGTTGCGGGCGTACCAGGTGCGTGTGCACTTCTCGTCACCCGTGACCGAGTCGTCCCCCTCGTCCTCGACGGTCTCGGCCATGCCGTAGTCGTCGTAGGTCGTCTTCACCGTGTGCACCCGGTCGAACGGGGTGAGCTTGCTGGTGATGTTGGTGCGGCTGTGGGTGGCGGCACTCCGGACGTAGTACGCCTCGGTGTCCGCGTAGGACTTGTGTTGGGTCGCCGTCCGCTTCGACCAGGGGTCGTTGACGGTGCCGCCCACTTCCGTGTCGCCGTCGTAGGTGACCGATTCGCGGGTGAAGCCGGCGTACTGGTCGGAGTCGGTGATGTCGTCGGCCTTGATTCCGGAAATCTTGACCGCCTTACGCTGATCGGCGTCCGGTGTCTTGCCGTCCGAGCCGAGCACACGGTCGCCGTTCATCCCGCGCAGGTAGACCGTGGTCTCTTTGCTCTGGGTGTGTCCGGAGACGCCGGTGATATGCGTGACCTGCTGGTAGCCGCGCCAGATGGACCAGGTGCGCTCCTTGGCGGGAGTCAGCGGGTCCTCGTCATAGTGCCAGGCGCCGCCGCCCGTGTACTGGTAGCTGTGTTGTACGGCTTCCGAGCCGCCCTGCGGGTCGGTGGTGGACACGGAGCTGACCGGGTACTTCTGGAACCAGTCGAGGATCGGGTCCTTCTCACCGTTGGGCGACCAGTACACCGGGTAGCAGCGCTTGGTGTTCTCGTCCAACTTGGGCTTGGTGCCGCCTGCGGTGCAGTCGGCATCCATGTAGGTGACGATGGTCTGCGCGCCGGTCTCGGAGGTGACGGTCTTCAGCCGGGGCTTATTGAGCGGCAGGATGTCGTCGGCCGTGCCGTCGACACGGTTGGGCAGCATGACGTGGCTGAACTTGACCGGGTCGAGGGAAAGGTCCGTGCCGCGCTTGCCAGTGTGTTTTATCTCATCCAGCCACAGCGACTGGTCGGTGGAGTCGCCGGTGTCGCCGGGGTCGAGGTAGAGCTGCTTCAGGGACCACACGTCCACGGGCTCGAAGGCCGGAGTCGAAGCCGCTGCGTTCCAGGCGTAGGTGGTGATGGCCGTCATCCGCTTGCGCGTGAAGAACGAGGGGCCGACGTTGCCGGTGCACTTGTCGCCGTCCTTGCAGATGGCGTCGAACGGCACGTCCGGCCAGTTGTCCCGGGTGTCCTTGGTCAGAGAGTCACAGCCGCTGCCCGAGGCCAGGCAGCGTTCGTCGTAGGTGAAGACGACTTTGTCGGAGGCGGCCGGGGATGCGGAGAAGAGGGCGCCGGCGCGCTGTCCGTAGCGGATCTCTTTCAGGTAGCCGCCGCGGACGTAGTCGGTACCGGTGTTGTCATCGCCGAGCATGTCGTAGTTGTTGTGCTCGGCGGTGTACCAGTAGGACATGGCGTTGCCGTGGGTGTCCTCGACGTAGTCGAGGTTCCAGCGCCAGGCCTGCGTCTTGTGCCTGCCGGTGAAGGAGTCACCGCTGGAGTAGCCAGGTTCGCCTTCGTCGTCGCCGAAAACGGGCACCGTCCACACCGACTCGGTGCGGTCGTCGGCGCCGGCACCGTCGAGCTTGTTCAGGCCGAAGACGTACTTGGTTCCGTCGCCGGTGATGACCGTCCAGTACTCGCCGTCGTCGTCCCCGTTGTCGGCACCGGTGGAGTGGATGACGGTGGAGGCATCGTCGTCCTTCAGCCTCCACTTGCCGCTGGTGTCGTCCTTGACCAGCTCGGTCGCCTTGCCGTCCAGGACGAGGGAGGCGTTGTCGTACTTCCAGCACAGGTCGTACTTGCCGTCCTGGCCGTCGTCGTCACAGGAACCGTACTTGCGCTCGATGAACGAGGAGGTCAGGTCGAACCCGGTGCCGATCTGGCTACCCTGGTTGTTCGAGTTCGCCGTCTGGCCGTCGACACTGCCCGAGTCGTACGAGATCGACAAATCCGGCTGGGGACCGGCAGCAGCCGGTGGCATGCGAAGGGGGTACGACCAGGTGAAGGAGCCAGAGGAACCGCCGGCCTCCCAGGTCGAGGAGGCGGACAGCGGCGTCGCCTTGTAGTCACCGGCGCCGGACTTGGTGCCTGCGGCGACAGCCAGCAGCATGGGCTGGCCACCGGACGCGAGCGTCACGGGCGCGGAAATGCTCTCTTCGGCACGGTTGTTGACGGTGGCCAGGTCAGTGCGCTTGCGGCACTTGGCAGTTGCCGGGTCCTTCGCGGCGCAGCCGGGCAGACGCGTCAGCTTCAGACGGCCCGCCCAGTCACCGCCGTAGGCCGCAGCGAAGGCCGAGTAGTCGATGCTGAAGCGGGCCTTACCACCGCTGTGGGGGCCAGCGAGCTTGAGGACGACTCCCTTGACACCGAGCTTGGCAGCTGTCTTTTGGTCGAGGACCTCGACCGTGAGGGACTTGGGCGTGTTGCCCTTGGCGGAAGCGGTCGCCGTGACGGGCAAAGAGCCCGGGGCGGCCTTGGCGATACCCCCGGCCGGGATGGCGAGCGAGGCTTTGCCGGCTCGTGGCCAAGTGACCTTGCGCTGCTGGTCGCGGCGGGCCCGGGCGGCCGCAGTGCGGTCGGCCTCGTCGGCCTTGCGTACTTCGGCTGCTGCCTTCTTGTTCACCAAGGCCGTGAAGGGACTGACCTTGGTGGCTTGCGGTGACTTCAGGTGCGGACGTCCCAAGGGATCGGTGTCCGCGGCGAAGGCGACGGGGGCCAGCAGGACGGGCAAGAGCGCCAGACCCGTCATCGCAGCGATCCGACCGGACCAACGTTTTCTGTCTCTGTGCCTGCGGGCAGGTGTAGGCCTGGGTATGCCAAAACGATTCATGCCGGTTCTTCCTACGCGGCGCCAGGCTCTGTCACGCCGGGCGCGTGCCGTTCAGGAGGAGGAAAAGACGATGGGGTGCCGTCTTCGGTCACCCAATGCCGGGAGCGGCCCGATCGGAGAACGGGCCGCCCGCCGCGTGTCAGGTGCCGTCAGGTGTGTCCAGCACCTGCGAGAGGATCTGATCGAAACTCAGCGCTCCGGCCCATACCCGCAGTGACTCCAGCGAGCCGGGCAAGTAATACCCGGTGGTTCCACCGGCTGCTCCTCTGCCTGCGGACAGCGCGCCCCCGCCCTGCTGGACCGCGGAGAACCCGGAGTTGTCCTCGCCGGGCTGCTCGGTGCCGCCCACGTACAGGTGCAGTCGGCCCATCCGGTTCTCGGTCTTGGAGGCATCGGCCGGGTCGGTCCACTGCCAGGCCTCCTGGGCGTCGAACACCCCGGTGATATCCACACCGGTGTCGACTTCGGCGGGATCGGCGGCTGTCACCTGCGCACTCTGAGCGATCTTGCCGTCCGCTCCGACGGCGGTACGGGTGAACTTCCACTGGTAGGTATCGTCTGCCGGCTTGACCACCCACAGCGCCCACGACGACTCGCCGCCAATCGCCTGCCCTGCCACCTGGGCCTGATAGCCGACCGGCTCGGACGCCAACTTGTCGGCATCCAGCCTCACGTGAGCCGAAACGGTGAACGAGCCGGTCTCGTCGACTACCGGGCCTGTGGCCGAGGCATAGCCCGAGGTTCCGTCCAGGACGAGGGCGTTGTCGTCCTCATCCAGCACTGCACCGCTGGACGACAGTGCGAGCGCCGGAGCAGGGTAGGAGGTCAATTCCTTGACCTGGGTGCCGGTGGAGGAGGTGGCATCCCAGTCCGCGACGAGCTCGTCGGCCGCAACGCCGTCCTGCGTCAGCTGCGCCTCCTGGGCAATCTGTTCCGAAGTGAGCGCGTACTGCCACACCGAGACCTCGTCGATACGGCCGCGGAAGTTCTCGCCCCCGACCCCGGCGACCAGTGAACGGCCGAACTGCAGGCCGGCCGTGGACGTCCACGGCTGGTAGGCGGAGGACAGATCGTTCAACACGACCGGTTTGCCCTGCGGGCGCCCGTTGACGAACAGCTGGATGGTGTCGTTCGTCTTGTCGGTATCCCCCTCGCTGTCGAAGACGGCTGCCAGGTGCGTCCACACGTTCAGCGGTGGCGGACCGGCGTCGGCGATCGACCGGAGGTAGACCGCGTTCTCGCTGACATCAGCGGCGGTGCGGTTGAACACCCACTTCTTGTAGCTCGCGGAGTAGTACAGCGTGAACGCCGAAGCGTTGGTGCCCGGTGCCGACAGCACCACATGAGTCTGTGAGGTGTCAGTCAGATAGACCCAGGCCGAGACGGTGAAGGAGTCCTTGGTGTTCACCGCCGGTGCCGCGGTCGCCGCGTAACCGTCACGCGCGGTGTCGGTGCTGCTGTCGTTGAGATAGAGCGAGTAGTCGGACTCTCCCCGGCGTCCCAGCGTCGACCAGCCAGCGTGGGAAGTGTAGAGAGTGGCGTCGTGCCGGGTGCCCTCCGTCGCGCTGTCCTTGGCCAGGGTCGTCCCCGAGCCCGGGGCTGCGTCGTCGAAGTGCCAGCGGCCGACGGCTCCGGCGGCAGGGGCGACCTTGAAGACGAATTCCGCGGGCGTGCCCCACCGGTTGTGTACGTCCTTGGCCCGCACCGAGAGTACCTGGATACCGGCGAGCGGTGGCTTCACGTCCTTGGCCTGGACCTTCAGATCACCGGGAATTTGTTTGGCCGGCGTGGACAGCAGTTTCCACTCATAGGCAGTGTTGTCGGTGTGCCCGTTGGTGATGTCGGCCGTGTTGGGCTGAAAGGTGAAAGAACCGAGAATTCCCGGCCCGCCCTTGCCGTCGCACACGTCTGCGGTGCACTCGGTGTACGGAGAACCGGCAGTGATGCGGGGCGCTTTCGGCGCCGAGGAGTCAATCTTGAAATAACACCAAGAGCTGTAAGAAGACCATAGATCTCCGCTCTTTCCGGAGTACGACCAGTGGGACTGTGTCCGCGCTTTGTAGCGGTACAGGCCGCCATCAGCGCGGTCGGTCATCTGGGCCTTCTCAAGGGTCTCGTCCGGGTCCCAGCCCGTGTCGGGCCTGTGCCCCGTCCACACCTGGTGCCAGGCCGCGTCGTCACCGCGCTCCACCACGTACTCGGCCTGAAGGGAGCCCTCTTCATCTCCCTTGTGGGCTTCCACCAGTGTCTGCACCCGGGCCTGCGCCATAGGGTTGACGCGGGTCACGATGAGGGGATCAGCAGAGGACTTATTGCAGTAGGCCACCTTTCCATCGCCGGGAATGATGCCGACGCTGGTCGGCACGCCAGGCTTGTAGGCGAAAGTGACCTGCAGTTCGGCACTGTCATCGAAGCGCTTCCACGCCCGCGGGTCGCCTTCGTCCTTCGCGCGCAGCATGAGTGTCAACCGGCTGATCTTGCCGTCCGCGAACGAGCGGACGGTGCTCGTGAGATTCTCGTCCGACTCATCGGGGTTGTCATTGAACTCGATCCACGAGTCCGGCTGGTCAGGACTGCACAGACTGCCGCGGCCGGCCGATACGTAGCGGTCGCCCATCAGGTCCAGTTGCTTGGGGCCGGGCCACCGGGTGCCCTCGGAGATGTTGTCCGTGCGGACCAGGTCCACCCAGTGCGGGTCGCAGTTGAACGACCACGTCTCATGCGCCCGGAAAGTCGCGTCCAGGACGTACTTGCCGGCCAGCTTGGTCGGGGCGAACTCGAAGTACATCCGGTCGACATAGCCACCACCGCAGTAGTACCCGTCGGCCGTGCCGCACTTGCCGACGCCCTTGTCCCCGTCGAACATCCAGAACTTGTCGCCGTCCGAGGAGATCTTCGTACGCTCCGAGACACCCAGGCCTACCGAGGGGTCGATGTAGACGGGGTAGACGGTGTTCTTGCCGCGTAGCAGGTCCAGGTCCGGATGTACCGCGATCGCACCTTCATCCACCTTCACAGGCAGCACCGCGGTGGCATCCCCCTCCCCCGGTTCTGAGGGATCGTCCTGACCGTCCGCGGGCCCTTCGGCGTCAGTACGCATGAGTTGTGTCTGCTGGCCAGATCCACCGTCACCGGCAGAGTCCCACATCTGGCCGGCCGGTCCACGGAATACAGCGTTGCCGTCTTCATCGATGGCCCGAAGACCACCACCGACGCCCGGTAGCACGGACAGGCCGTCTCCGGACGCGGTGAGTTTGACCTGATCCAGCGCCGGGTTCTGTGCTGCCTCAGGCGTCTTGACGACGAGAACTTCGCGGTAGCTCTCAGCCGTGGCTGTCAGCTGCAGGTCCACCCCGTCGAACACGTTGGCATATGTCGCCGTCGCCCCGCTCAACGTTGGCGTCGGCAGGTCGCCGGGCCAGCCCAGAGTGACCGATCGACCGTCCTTACCCAGCTCGATCATGTCCGACCCCGACCCGCCACCGGAGAAGGACAGGTCCACAACCGCGCCCTTGGGCGCCACCCGGCCGTCGGCACGGCGCTCCAGCACCGGATCGACCGCCCCCCACTCACCGTCCTTCACCTTCACCCGCTGAGGCGTGGTGGACTGCGTCAGCGTGAAAGAGCCGTCCGGATTCGCCCTGGTCGTGGAGTACTCGGTGCGGTCCGCCGTCACCTCCACCGGCTCATCCGAAGTCTGCGCCCGGGCGGACGCAGTGGCCTCATCCACCGTTCCCATTCCCGCCGTTGTTGCCTTCGACAACGGAAGAGCCGCCGCAGCTGGCAACCCGGGCAGTACCGACAGCACAAGAGATACCGCGGCACCGCCAAAGAGGCAGGCGCGCGCTCTTCGCGCCCCCCGCGCCAGCGACACGCCAGCCCACGCAGGCTTCACCATGTCCCCCCGTATATGAATCTTGTAAAGGTCCCGCAAAGTAAACGGCGACTGACGGTACACGGTCAATCAGGTGTGAGCCGGTTCACACAGCGACGCGGCGCTGCAACGACCTGCGCATTTGATTCCAGCCACGCATCCCCACGCCCAAATCCGGAATTTGCTGCGAACCAGCAGCTCCGACACAGCGAGCGGGCATCGACTACGAAGGAAGTCAGATCGCTCCTTATTGCACGATCTGACACGGATGATCCCCGACCCCCGAGACGGGTCTTCTGAAGATTGCTTTATGCGGCCGAAGGGGACCGCGTAAGGAAAACCGCATACGGTGATGACCTGTGGACGGGCGGCGCCAGCCCGCCCCTACTCGATCGCGGCGAGTAGAGTCGGCTCGAACCCAGCGGCCATGAGAGCGGCGTCGTCGGTGAGCCCGGCGTCGCCGAGGACGGACAGTCGCGCGACGTGCCCGATGCCTCGGCCCACGCCTCGCGCACGGCCTTGCGGACGGTGACGCGACCCGCGCCTCAGCAGTGGAGTCCGGGTTGGCGGCCTTCTCCGCGTCAGGCTGCGCCGGCGAGGCTACGACCTTGAGGTGCACGCCGCGGCGCAGCTGCTCCATCCGCGTGGGCAGCGGCTTCCGGGACAGCTGCCCAACCATCTCGATGTTCGTGTGAGTGGCCGCCCGGGCCCACTCTCGTCACCCCGACCAACGACGTGTGGGCCGTCGTGAAGCACGCAGCACGGCGACTGCGGCGCAGCGACTGTGATGGCAGCTGCCGATTGGCAGGAGACCGATAGATCCGGCGCGCGCAGCCGCAGCGCGGTCGCCGGGCGGGATCAGTCCGGCGGCCCGGCTGAGCGGTCCGCTCGGCGTGCCCGGCCCGCAGCCGCTCCAAAGCCGCCGTGTAGGAGAATGCCTTCCTTCGCGGCCAGACGCCGGGCGCGCGCCTTGAGATCGGTGCTTCCCTGCTTCGCCATGACGAGTCCTCCGGACGGGTCCCCACGCCTCCCGCCACCAGGCTCACGACCGTCTCCGCGCAGGCTGCCGCGTCGCGGGCCCCCACCCGGAGCCTAATCCGGGTGCCGGGCTCTCCCGGCGAGCCTTCAGCCTTCACCACCCGGCGGCGTGGGCGCCCGGATGACGGCCTCGGGGAGTGCGCGTCCAACCCCGCAAGGACTCTAAAGGCAGACACTGACAATCCCTGGCCGGTCTTCGAAACACGGGTGGACACGCCCGCCGGGGCGGCATGCGCGGCGGCCGAGATGATCGCCGAGAACCGCCGGCTCCGGCTCGCCGGGAGGCGAGATCCACCAGGTACGAGATCCACCCCTGCGGCTGCTGCCCCAGACGTCGCGGTGCTCGAGGCACCGGTGAGCGGCGCTGCGCACGTGAATGCGGACCTGCCTCCCAGCAGCGCCAGCCCGGCATGGGGCGCGTCCACTCGGTCACGCGGTGCCCGGTCGAGCGGCCGGGCGGTGAGAAGGTGGTCGCATGTGCGGTCAATACGTCTCCACCCGGCGCCCGCAGGACCTGGCGCAGCTGTTCCACGTCGACACGTGGCCCACCACGGAGGCACTGGCACCGAGCTGGAACGTCGCCCCGACCGACGACGTCTGGGCCGTCCTGGAACACCCCCCGCACGGCGACGGTGATGACGCAGCATCCCTGCGGGAGTTGCGGCCGCTGCGCTGGGGCCTGGTGCCGTCCTGGGCGAAGGAGCCGAACGAGACCGTCAGCCCGGCCGTCCGGAGAAGTGCAACGGCGGCAGACCCGGGCATCGGGTCAACTCCTTCGTGAGCCTGGCGACCCGTCACTAAAGTGGCTGCCAGACGAAGGCCGCCGCCAACAGCGCGTGCAGACGGGGATATCGGAGAGACAGTGGACAACCCTTTCGCCCCACCTCGTTCCGACAACGGCCACCGACCTGCGTGGTCCGCGCTCGACGAGTACCTGTGGCACTCGTGCGACATCATCGCCGACCTGGTCGAGAAGCGGATCGATCAGCGTCCGCTGGTCGCCACCATGGCCCGGCTCGAACCCGGTGACCGCGCACTGGCCGTCGGACCTGCTCAGCGCCTGACCTGGAGGGCCATCGGGGATGGCAGCTACAGGCACCAGAACATGTTCGCCTTCGGCAGCCCCGCCTTCGTGATCGGCAGCATGGTCGGCTCGGCTGTCGGTAATTCCGCCCGGCGCCGTGCCGCCGCCAACCACGCCCAACCTCGCTGGGTACTCGACGGGGCCGACGAAATCACCGTCACCACGCGCAGGGTCTACTTCGGCCATCCCCAGTGTCCACTCGACCTCTTCTGGGTCGGCCTCGACACCATCGACCTCGTCGCACCGGACGTCTTCCAAACCAGTTTCCGGGACATCAACAACCACCGGTACACCACGGTGCAGCTCCGCACCCCCTGGGCCTCGCTGCTGTTCGTCCTGGCCGCGATCACGGCATTCCCTGCCCACCCGCGGCTGCTGGGACGAGGCTGGCTTCCGACGGACTTCGAAAGCCGATGCGCCCAGATCGGACGGCCATGCCGCCCGGCAGCCCGTCTCCTGTTGGAACACGGGCGCTGACTGCGCAACTGATCTTCGGCATTCCAAAGCGGCCCGCAAGACGACCGTCAGACGGACGCGGCGGTCCAGGTACGGAAGCGTCCAAGAAGAGGTCGGTGAGCGCTACGCAGGAGTCGAGGAGGCCGGGCGACTTCTCCACCTGGGCGGAGGCAGCCGAGCCGATCGCAGCTGCGGCACTTCCTTCCCCGCGAAGCTGCTTCCGGCGCGAGATCTGCCCGAGATTGCCCTCCTCGCTCCTCCATGGGCCCCGAGCGCGCCAGGAAGGCGCGTGGCCGGCGACCAGTGGGGCGCATCGCGTCTGGACGGTCAGGCTGGGCGTACGCCCGGCTGGTGCTGCTGCGCGGAGGAGTCGGGGGCTTGGCGAACCTGATCCGCGGTGGGGTTGGTGCGTGGCGCGGCGGGCGCGGCGGTCTTGGAGCGTTCACGAGCAGGGCTTGGTTCAAGCGGAGCTTGCGCCGTCGCCGGATACGCCGTCGCTCTTCCTGCTCGGGGTCGTCCCTGCCGTCCTGTCCGTTCTGTTCTGGCGGGCCGCCCCCCTTTTGCCGGGCCCGCTCCTGCTCGGCGGCGGCTTCCTCAAGGGCCTCCATGACGTCCTTGCCGATGTGCATCCCGGCCGCGTCGTGGTGGGCGCGGGCAGTGGTGGAGTCCACGCTGACCAGGGATAAGTCCGTCTGCCCCCGGGGGGCGGCCTCGGCGATCACGCCTTCCAGAAGAGCGGAGCAGACCCCGGCGTCCCGCCAGACGCGAAAGCGCCCGTAGACGGTCGCCCACGGCCCGAAACTCGGAGGGCATCTCGCGTCACTGGCGCTGGACCGGAACCGCCAGATCACCCCCTCGAACTGCTCCCGCAGCCGCGCGGGGTACGGACCGTACTCGCCTATCGGCAGGTACGGCTCAATGAACTCCCACTGCTCATCGGTGAGTTGCCTACGCGTCACACCCAGCGTCCTACCAGTTCCCGGCCCCGCACGCGACCAGAACCCGAGATTGATCACGACCTCACACAGGCCCTAGATTCATGGTCGTCTTCACACATCCCCACTGCCTGAGGAACTGCCCGTGTCTCAAATACCGCCCCAGGGCGGCCCGAACGCCTCGTACACCCCGGCACAGATACGACGCAACCGCCTGGCCTTCCTCGGTTTGGTCCTTATCATCGCGGGCCTGGTGGCGTTCGTGGTCTTGGGCCCGCACGACACGAAGGACCAGTCCGCGACGCTCAAGGCCGGTGACTGCTTCCAGAACATCGGGACGGACAAGGAAGCGAAGACCAAGAAGCTCGCCTGCACTGACCCGCACGCCGACTACAAGGTCCTGAAGATGGACAAGGACGGAGTCGTCGATACCTTCTCGTGCTCCGACGTTCCCGGCACGACCGGCTCACTCACCCAGATGGGCCCAAGAGGATCGTTTGTCGTCTGCTTCAAGGAAAACCACGAGAAGGGCAAGAAATAGCCCCGGCACCACAGCGCGCAAGAAAGCGGAGCGCTCGCCCCGGGACGCCCGCGAAGCGGACGCCCGGGTACGCGTGCGTGGCCCGAAAGGGGAGCGCAGCGGACCCGGGCCACGCGGGGCGTTCCCGCGCAGCGCAGCAACACCACGCCCCCTCCCGCACACGCGGGGCCGGCCGTTGGCCGGCGTGGGGAAGCCCCCTGTCGGGGGCTTCGTGCGGAGTCGGGGCCGGGCCCCTGACGGGGTCCGGGATGGTCGGGTGCGAGCCCGGGGCCTGTCGGCCCCGGAGACGTGTGGGGCGGAGCATGGGGATCACGGCCTGGCGGCCGCCACCTCCCACGGGCGCCGTACGACACCAATTCCCCCCACACGCGGGACCGGCTGTCGGCCGGTAGGGGCACGCCCCCTGACGAGGGCTCGACGGGGGCGGGGGCCGGGCCCCTGACGGGGTCCGGGATGGTCGGGTGCGAGCCCGGGGCCTGTCGGCCCCGGGGACGAGTGGGGCGAGGATGCGGCGCGCCACGGCCCCGTGCCGCGTCTCCCGGGCGCAAAAAAGAGGGAGTTGCCCCGGGGCCGTGCACCACAGCGTCGGCCGACGGCGGGGCGGGGCCACCACCGGACACGTGCCAGGTCGGCCCCCACGCTCCGAAGGCTTGAGCCGAACCGTCGAGCGGCAGCCGGTCATCGGTGGCGCAGGTCAGCCGCACAGATCCGACTGCCGTGCGCCCCTCGCTGTCATGATGACCCGATGGACAACCGGGAGAGGACCGAACCTCCGCGAGTGGCCGATGAGCACGCCACGCTGACCGGCTTCCTGCAGCGCCAGCGCGACACGCTCGCCATGGCATGCGCAGGGCTCACAGCCGAACAGCTCAGAAAAAAGGCCGTGCAGCCCTCGGGCTTGTCACTGCTCGGCCTCGTGCGGCACATGGCTGACGTCGAGCGGACCTGGTTCCGGAACGTGCTGAACGGCGAGCACAGCGAGGTGCACTGGCCCCGACGCGACGGCGGCGCTTTCGCCGTCGACACCGCAGACCCGTTAGATGCGTTCGCGATCTGGCACGGGGAATGCGCCCGATCCCGCGACATCGTGGAAGCCGCCCCCTCTCCCGACGTCACCGGGCGATACCGCAACGACGTCTACTCCCTCCGCTACATCCTCACCCACATGATCGAGGAATACGCGCGCCACAACGGCCACGCCGACCTCCTCCGCCAACGCATCGACGGACTCGCCGAACAGTAGTGAACGGCGGGGGCCGATCCCCTGACCGGCCCCGGGACGGCCAGGCGCAGCACGGCGGTCCCGGGCCAGCAAAAAGGCGGGCCATTGGCCCGCTCGGGGAAGCCCCCTGCCAGAGGCTCTGCACGGGCGAGGGCCGGACCCCTGACGGGCCCCGGGTATGCAAGTACAGGCCCGGCGCCGCCGGCCCCGGGATGGGGCGCAGCATGGGGACCACAGCGCGGCAGCCGCCACACCCAACAACCGTCGGCCGACAGCCGACTCCCCCACACGGGCGCCGTCGGCCGGCTGGAGGAAGCCCCCTGACGGGGGCTCCGGAGCGAGGGCCGGGCCCCTGACGGGACCCGGGTATGCGGGCGCGGGTCCGGGGCCGCCGGCCCCGGCGAAACAGCCCGGGGGCCGGCCGCGCCCGCCGAGGGCGTCAGTCCTCGCCCGGCTGCGTGATCGTCATGACCGGCTCGGCGTTGTCGCCGGGCCCGATCTGGGCGGCAAGCTGGACGCGGCGGGGCTGCCGGGCCTTGCCGCCTCGCGGAATCCGGTACAGCTCGACCGTGACGCGGTCCCCGCTACCCCGGCTCCCCCTTGCTCGAGGGCGCCGAGTTGCGCCCAGGGCAAGCACCATGTCAGGTCTGCGGAGGCCCGTCGGCACCCGAAGAACCACTGCTCAGAGGGGGTGTCTAGTCGCGGCGGCGTCCGGCCGCGCAGCAGGCGCATCACAGGATCTGCGGCCGTTTCCGCATAGGAATCCTGCGGGAAATGCTGCAGCCGGGAACGCCGACGAGACGACCAGCCGCAACGCGCTCACCCCGGGGGCACCAGGACCTACCACTTTCTGCAGCCGATCCCTGGCATCTTTCCCCGCCCGCTCCTGAAAGGTCTTGCTAGAGGAACCTGGTCCCCGGCCGCACCGGGGTACGCCATCGGTACGAGAAGAGATCCCCCGCGATTTCCCGCCCTGGCGCAGCGCGCGACGGTAGCCACGCCCATTCGTACGGTCCGCGGCCATGCTCCCGACAGCCGCACCGCCCCGCGCCCGGAACATCGTCGACTCCGGCCTGTGCACCCGCACGACCGGCGTCCCCGACTGGCTCGCCCGCCTGATGTCGGCGCCAGGCCGTCCAGTGCAGGACGTGCTCGGCTTCCCTGACGGGTGGTGTCAGGACGAACGCCCGCAGGAGGCCGGACGAGTTCGGGACAGGTCAGCGGGATGAGACGGGCGGGTACGACAGGGTCGTACGTGGCCGTGGCGGCGACGGTGAGGGCGAGGACGGCGGCGATCAGGGAGAACAGCGACCAGCGCATCCAGGAGTTCCAGCAGGTCACCTGGCCCTCATCCAGGCCGGTGTGAGACAGACTGCCGGGGCTCTGGAGAGACCCCTTCGTCACAGACGCCTCACCGTCGCTGTGGACGGCATCGATCTACAGCATGTCCGGATCTACCAACTAAAGGGTCTGAGCTGGTATAGCGGCCCGGAGCCGGATGCCACCAAGTACCAGCTGGCGATTGTCGAGTTACTGACAACTATTGACGCTCCTCCTACAATCGGGGGCCACTTGATAGCGCTTGATGGCGCTTGCGTGGCTGGGGGGGATCATGCGGAAGAGGAAATTCCTTAAGGGCTTACGGGCGACGGCGATACTCGTGTCGCTCACCCTTCCCGTGGGGTTGGTGAACCTGCCGCCCTCGAAAGCGGAGGCCGCCGAGCAGAAGCGGCTCGCGCCGGCCGCGTGCGAGGGCATGGCGGCGCCCGGGGAGGACGGGAAGTCGGCCGACGACGAGAACCACGCCTCCATCCGGCTCGACATGACGTCGCCCCACTCGGAGGTCGCGGTCGACGAGCAGGGGAAGATCGACCTCAAAGGCGTGTTGCACAAGCACGCGGAGATGGAGGACGTCTCCCTCGGTAAAGTGGTGACGACCGACTTCACCCTCGGCCCGCCGCCGGACGGTGTCGCGGCATGGGCGTCGTCGTGGGCGACCCGGCTGCGGCCGCCGCAGCTGGGCGAGAACCTGGCCTGTGTGCGCGCGAAGCGCGACCCCAAGCGGTCCGCGCGTCTCCTGCGATCCTTCACCGTCGTCGACCGGATCGCCCCGAGCGACGTCAACGGGCTGTCCGTCGGCGACATCACGTCCGCCACCGCCCGGGCCTCCTGGAGTGCGGCCACCGACAACTACGGTCTCGCGGGGTACGAGGTCCGGATCGACGGCGGCGCCCCGATCCGGACCAATGTCGGCACCCGCTCGTACACCATGACCGGCCTCTCGCCGAACGCGGACCACACCGTGTCCGTGGTCGCCGTCGATCTGGCCGGCAACAAGTCGGCGGTACCGGCCAAGACCACCTTCCACACGAAGGAGCTGCCGCCAGAGCCCGACCCCAAGGCCGAGCTGAAGTTCGACGTGGAAGCCGGCGGCGCCGACGCCAAGTGGCAGCCCGACCCCAAGGAGGACTCCACCTACCGCGTCTTCCTCGACGGTCAGCTCTACGACGAGTTCTCGTTGAAGGACTACTGCGCGGATCCGTGCACGGCAGACAGCGTCATCAAGTACACGATCGAGCCGCTCGAGTCGTCCACCCCGTACTCACTGCGGATCGACGCAATGCGCGAGGACGGCAGCAAGCGGCGGGACTTCTCCGGAGACTTCACCACCAAGGACGTCGCCCCCGCGATACCCGAAGAGGTCACCCAGCAGGTGACCAGCGAGGCCTCGCAATGCGCCGCGCAGGGCGGCGACTTCTACGTCGCGGAGAGTATGCGCTCTGTTGTCAAGGTGCCCGGGGGGAGCACCGAGGTCTTCCCCGGCTGCTACGCCGTCGCGAACGCCAGCTGCATCCACAAGTACATGCCGCCGGAGAAGAACCAGAAACTCGACTGCTCGGACGACGTCACCCGCCTCCTCCACGACCTTGCGTCGCCCGGCGGCGGACCGGTGCTCTCCTCACTGAGCGGCGCCACCGGCGGGGTGCAACCACTGCTCGATCCGGGCACCCTGGTCGAGCCGGTCGTGTGGTGTGAAGAGAACACACCCACCTGCGCGCTGCTGCTGGCGCCGCCCGTGGTGGTCGGTGAGGCCGCGGCAGCCGCAAGCGTCCTCGCCACCGCCGTCTTCTGGGTCGTCGTCATCGCCGCGGCGATCGCCATCGGGACCACGTTGGGGGCGCTCTGGGCGATCCTCACACCCAGTCCGATAGCCATCGGCGGAATCCTCGAGTACCCGATCCATTACACCGACGACTTGAACACCTTCGATAAGTGGGGCCTGGAGAACGGCCAGTGGTACCACAGCCTGACGGCCTACGCCCAAGTACTCAAGACCACGAAGGAGCTGGCCAGCAAGTACAACCTGCCCTTCGCCTGGACGTCGAGCGATGACGCGGACCTCAGAGCCAACATCGACCAGGCCTGCGCCGCCCAGAAGCAGGCGTCGACCAGCATCGCCCCGTGTGATGAGAACTTCGCCGTCTATGTACCCGGCGGCCGGAACTACCGGTTCGAGCCCATGCAGGAGACCGGGAAACATATCGTGGAGGCCATGGGCAACGGAAGGTGGCCGCAGCCTGCAGAGCGGAACAAATGGTTCGGCCCGGCGCGCAGCATCAGGGGCCAGGCCGCGAGAGCCAAGGGATATGAGCGCAGCTGGTACTACAACGACGAGCGGTTCGCGCGCAATAATCCATGCTTGCCGCGGCCCGCGGTCGGTGCCGGGAAGACCTGCGACGAGTTCCCGTTCTGGGCGACGGACCAAGCAGTCGACCTTTCGGGTCTGACCGCCGACCTACGACTGGTGCCAGGCGCGGAGACACATCCGCAGATGCGTGACAACAGCGCGTTCCCAGGGAAATGCAGGGTGAACGACAACGAGAGGTATATCGTGCTGCCGGTCAAGCCGTGGGTCGCGGCGAACGCCCCGAGCTTCGGGTTCCGCGTCAACTCCAGCGGGGCCAGCCTGTGCATGGAGCCCACGCTGCCCGCGGGAACGACGCCCTGATGCTCGATGACATGACCGTGCTGCGCGACGCGGCACAGGAGTACCGGGCGGCGGCGACGGCCGCAGGCCTCAGCTGGCCCGAGCCGGCCGCCCCGCCCGGGGCTCCGCCCCCGCCGGAGCTTGTCTACCGGCTGTTCGACGTGGACCGGGTCGCCGAGCAGGTGACCTGGCTCCACGGCCAGGGGTGGACGGAGCAACGCCTGTTGCCCAACGGCGGCTGGCTGCTCGCCTGGCCGACCGACGCGAACGAGGCACTCGACAACTTGTCGCTGTCGATCGGCGTCCCGTTCCCCTGGCGTCATCAGCTGCCGCTGTTCCACTTCGAGTACCTCATCTACACGTTCGTGCTGGCGGGCGACCACGAGGGCGAGATCTGGCGCTACGAGATCGCCCCCGACGCCTGGGACGCGGTGCGCGCGGCCCCCAGCCTGGCGGCGCTGTTCACCGAGTGGACCAAGGGACTGGCCGCCGGCGTGGTCTACCTCAACGACCTCGACGGCTGCCTCGCCGTAGGCGAACCCGGCCCCGGACGCCGCGACCTCGACGTGCTCCTGGAGCGGTCCCTCGACCCGCTGGCCTTCCCGATCTCCATGCCGGACCAGCCGCTGCTGAGGGAACGGCAGGCCACGTGCGGAGTCGACATGAGCTGCGTCGACGTCGACCGTGGCTTCGAGTGCTTCGAGGAACTGATCGAGGAGATCGACGCCGTACGCGCCTCCCTCGGGGCCTGAGCGGTTCAAAACCAGTGGCTGGACGGAAGCGAAGGAGACCCAGGTCGCCCTCGACACTGAGGTCGTGGGCGGCTGAGGGAGGCTCCAGGGAGATGTCAGACCCCCCGACCACACTCAAAAAAGCGCGGTGACCCGTGGCAACGCGCACCGTCCCGCAGAGCTCGCGCGCCAGATTGCGCGCCGGATTCCGCGGCAGATCATGCGCCGGGTAGCGCGGGAGTTGTCGGCCCTCGAGGGCGCGCCGGCGGTCTGGGCGCGGCGCTTGCCGCGCCGCTTGCCTCCCGCCCTCGCCAATGGTGGTCCGATGCTCGGGCCAGCGCCTGCGCGGGCGAAACATCCGCCACCCGAACCCCCTGCTCGTCCCAGACCACCCGCGCCGTACCGGTTGGGTACAGGGGGCCGAGGCGGCCCTCGACAAGGTCATCCTTATCCCGCCAGTCTGCCGGCGCCACCCGTCCCTTCCCCTACGGTCCGGTGAGGACGTCCCGTGCACTCCTTTCGCCGGACGCGGCGGAAGGAAGGCCGCGCATTGAGAACGTAAGACCTGGGAGAAGGCGACGGACCTGGCCCGTTGCGGTCAGCGACGGGTGAAGTCGTGGAGCAGGTCGGCCAGGCGCCGGCCGGGGCGCTGGACGATGATGCAGGAGTCGGTCTTGGCGGTGGCCAGGCGGTCGACTTCCATCTCGTGGGCCGCGAGGTGGCGGCCGCACCCTCTACGCGGTTCCGCCATTGCTCCAGGGACGCCACCGCCTGCGGCGGGCCGCAGGGGTCTCGCGCCCTCCGGCAGGGGGCTCGTCCTGTTTCCCTCCTGGGCGGGCCTGGCCGAGCACAGCGCCCTGCACGGCCGACCAGTCCTGCGTGCGCCACCAGCGGAACAGGTCGCCGGAGGCGATCACGGGAAAGGGGAGCGTATCGACGACCCTGTGCTGATACACCTCGGCAGAGCGCTCGGCGGGGTCGAGGCGATGCTGGTGGTTGACAATCAAGGCAGCGCAGGTGACTGGCTGACCGGGCCGCAGTTGCGGCCATTTTTCCAGATGGCGTTGAAGCTGCGAGATCAGTTTCTCGCCTGCTGCCCCCGTGGCGGCCTTCACCTCGACCAGGCAGGTGGACCCATTCAGCACGGCGAGCAGGTCCGCCGACAGGGTGCCGCCCAATTCCTCGTCCAGATCGGTGACGGCGAATCCGGCGGCACGCAGTACCACGGCGACCGCGTCTTCCAGCTCGCTGCCGCTGCCGTACAGTAGGCCGTTGCGCACGGGGTCGGCCTCCTGTCGTGCCCGCTCCAGATCGTCTTCCAGGCCGGCCCTGTCCTTCAGGTAGCGGCGCTCCAACTCTTCAAGGGCGCCGCGTGCTTGCGTCTCCGCAGGGGTCTCCAGGGCGGGGTCGACATGGTGGCGTGAGCGGACGCGGCGCAGTGCGGCCGGTACGTACTCGGGAAGGGCGCGCTGGACGAGCCAGTCGACCACCTGGTTCCAGTCGACCCCGTCCGGGATCACGTACCAGATCTGCTGGCCGTCGCCGGACGTCCAGCGTGCGACGACGGGCTCGCCCAGGCTGTCGACGAGGATCGGCACCAGCTCGCCTTCGGGCTCGCGAACCGTCATTCCGCGCGGGCCTTCCAGGGCGCTCGCCTGCAGGGTCATCGCCCACCAGGGGGCGCTGGCGGGGCGGTTGCGGAGTCTCAGTCCGAGGTCGCGGTCGGCCGCGTCCAGATCGGGAGCCAGGAAGACCTCCGCCCCCGCGAGCAGCCGCTTGCCTATGATCGCGCCGGTGAAGTGGCGGAAGTCCACGCGGCCGCCGGGCCGGCCGAAGACCGACCGCACGCGGTCTTTGTCATCGTCCGCGGTGCCCATCGTTGCGACGATGAGCGCGGGCTCGCCGCGCGAGGCCGCCCCGGACAGGAACCTGTCGAACTCGTCGGCGCCGTGACCGGAGAAGTGGCTCGGGTTGATGGCGGCGGCGCAGGTGCTGGTGTCCATGTCGAGCCAGCGCGGTTCGGTCCCATGCTCGATCCAGGAGACTCCCGCGTACCTGGCCGAGGCCGCGAAGAGCTTGCGCGCGTAGTCGGCGGCCTGCGGATCGGGCTCTTCCATCTGGGCGGGGTCGTGGACAGCGATGTGTACGGGGACGAGTCCGTTGGGACCCGAGGTGTGCGCGGCCATGGCCGAACCGTAGCGGCCCGGTGTGACACCGCCGCCAGGATCCCCTCCTGCCCAGCCCGCCGAGCAGGCCCGCCAGGGCCACGCCGTGGGACGGCACCAGGAAGCCGAGGACGGCCACCGGGTGCCCGAAGGTGAGCCACAGCCGCACCGCTCCGCTCCCCCCGGCGGCGGAGCCAGTCGGGGACAGCCACGAGCACCCTGCAGGCCCATAACCGGCGTTCTGCAGTCTCGTCTCCGGCTCGCCCTTCTGTGGTGGCGTGTCGGGTACCGGCCGAGACGGTCTACCGTGTCACGTCATGACGGTCTTGATCATCGGCGGAAGCGGCTTCCTGGGCGCCGAGTTGATCCAGCAGGCGGCCACGGCCGGTCACGTAACGGCCGCGACCTACGCGACCAGGCCGGGCACCGCTTCCCACGCCGTGTGGTACCCACTTGACCTGCGGGATCCCGGACGCGTGGACGCCGTGATGGCCGAAGTCGGCGCGGATCTCGTCGTCAATGCATCGAGCGGCGACGCCGACTGGGCGGTGACGGCGCAGGGGCCTGTCCGGCTGGCGATGGCGGCGGCGACGTATGGAAGCCGCCTGGTCCACGTGTCCAGCGACGCGGTGTTCTCCGGCGCCCGAGTCCATTACGACGAGTCGTGCCTCCCTGACCCCGTCACCCCGTACGGAGCGGCGAAGGCGGCAGCTGAGACCGGGATCCTCCTCGTGGATCCGCGGGCCGTCGTCGCCCGCACGTCGCTGATCATCGGCGACGGGGATTCCGTGCATGAGCGCGTCGTGCATGAACTGGCCACCGGTACCCGCGAGGGCGTTTTGTTCACCGACGACATCCGCTGCCCGGTGCACGTCGCCGACCTGGCCGCCGCCCTCCTGGAACTGGCGTGCGGCGACGCGGTCGGCGTCCACCATCTCGCGGGGCCCGACGCTGTGAGCCGTCACGAGCTCGGCATCCTCATCGCCAGGCGTGACGGCCTGGATGCCTCCCGGCTGCCCACGGGCCTGCGGGCCCACAGCACACTCCCCGGCCCCCTCGACGTACGCCTCGACTGCCGGGCCACCCAGCGGAAGCTACGCACCACGCTGCGCGGTGCTCACCAGTTCTGCACCACACCAGCGTGACCGCCCAGCCCGACACCGAGCTGCGGAACTCGCATAGGACGTAAGCAACGCTGGCAGGATGGGTCGGACGGGGCGCACCGAGCCCCGTCCCGGGGGGAGAGAACAAAGGCATGCTGAGAGCTGGAACGACCTGCACCGACGCAATTAATTTCCTGGACAACGATCTCGTGGCCGGGAGCCTCAACGACGTCTCCATCCGGATCCCTCACACGATGAAAACGGGCGCGGAAGCCGCGGCCGAGATGCGGGCCGTGCGCAAACGGTACGACGAGTGGACCTGGAAGGCCGCCGAGGAGCTCAACCGGCGGTTCAGCGACCGGGAGATCGCGGGACATCTCCGTGCGGGCCGCTACCGGGCGATCCTCACCGCGCCGTTGGACGAGGCCCGGCTGATGATGCACGTGGAAATCGCCGAGCTCCAGGACTACTTCAGATCCGTGGCCAACCGGGTGCGTGCCATGCAGGAGCGGTACGGACGTGCCGGTGCCGTGCGGTACGCGGTGCTGGACACGAACACGACGCTGCACTTCACGCGGTTCGACAAAGTCCCCTGGCAGAAGGTGTTCGGGAAGGGCACCACGGTCATGGTGCCGCACGTCGTGGTCGACGAGATCGACACCAAGAGCTACCAGACGGGGGACAAGAAGATCTCCCGGCGGGCACGCGGCGTGTTCCGGTTGCTGGAGTCGGTGCTGGAAGCAGGGCCCGAGAAGGCGATCGCGGATGACGGGACCCCCGTGTTCATCGCGGCTGATGAGCCTGGGCACGCCCGCCTTCCCGTGCCGGACGACGAGTTGGTGGCCTCGGCACTGCGTCTGTACCAGGCCGTCGCTCCCTCGGAGGTGGTCGTCGTCAGCCGCGACATCGGCGTACGGACCCGCGCCCGCACCTGGGGGCTGCATGCACGGCCCCTGCCCGACACGTACCTGATCGAGGGTGGCGAACTTCGCTGGCAGGAACTGGAACAGGCAGCCGCCGAGCTCGTGCCGGGAGGGGGTGTATCGCAGCAGCCCGAACTGAAGGAATCCGCTGCATCCTCCTCACGGCCGTCGGCACGTCAGGCAGGGAACGGCTCGTGACCGAACAGGACGAGCAGGGTCGCCAGGAGCGTGCGGACGCGGTGGACCGCGAGATGGCCGCACGCCTGCTGCCCGACGCCGTTGTGCGAGCGCTGGGCCACTGGTGGGAGGTGAATGCGTCGGTTTACGCGGACGGGACACCCGGCGCGCACACGATCCGCTACACGCCCAACCGGTGGGCGCAGATCATTCCGTGGCCGAAGACGCTGGCGCCCACCTCCGTAGGCGGTGACGCTGCGGTCAGCCGCGCGGAGGTGGCCTCGGCCGTCGCCGACGCGCTGCGGCGGGAGGCGTTCAGGGAGGCACTGGTCGCGACGTATGTGTGGGGCAAGGGAAAGCGCGGCACTCCCGGCGGCAGCGGCCCGGCCACCCTGCATAAGATCCTGGCTTTCGACGGCCTGGACTCGGCGCTGGCCACCGCCGTCACCGCACTGCGCGAGCACGGTGCACCACAGGCGTACACCGCGCTCCAGGGGCAGGTTCCCGGGCTTGGGCCAGCCTTCTTCACCAAGTTCCTCTACTTCACCGGTAGCACGCTGCCGCCCGTCCACGGCGTGCGGCCGCTCATCCTCGATCGGGTGCTGTCCAGATGCCTGAGGTGGATGGCCGCCGCAGTCGGTCGCGAGAGCGGCCACGATGTGGACGGTTCGGTGGCCGCCTGGGTCTGGTCGGACGGGAACTGGTCGCCCCACCGCTACCAGGTCTACCTCTCCTTCATGCACGCCGCCGCCGGCCAGCTGGCCGCAGGCGACAGCTGGCCGTCCGGTACAGCCCCCGACCTGCTCGAATGCGGGTTGTTCACCACCAGCTGGGAGACATCCGGCTGACGGCACGCTGTGCCGATACGGGGCGCCGTGGAAACGGACACCTCTCGCCTACACGCAGGGGGGCACCGAGATCGGAGAACAGCCAGGGACGCTGCTGTCCGCCTTGGTCGCAGGGCACGCATGGCTGCTGGCTTGCTGGATGTATCGCTTCGAGGTTTACGGAGAGGACGAGGCCCATCCCGTGGTGTTCACGCTTGTCAGTCGCACCGACCGCGATGAGTTCGGCTAGGACTGGTTGCAGGGCGTCCGAATCGGCCAAGCCCACAAGTGGGCTAATGCGGTCCATGTCGAAGGTGTCGTTGTCCTCGTCAACCGCTTGGTCTGCGGCGAGGACGGCGTAGGTGAGGCGGGCGGTAGGGCTCAGCTCCTGGTTGAGAAGGGTGACGGCGTCGACCAGGACGGCGTTGGGGTGGCGGCGATAGATGCGAATGAAGGGTCTCCTTCGGCGGAGGCGGCCGGCCGTGTCCTCGGGCGCACCAGTCGCAGCCACGCCGTGGCGCCGGCGGCGATCGGCAGTGGTGGGCGCGTCTGCGGCGACCGCGTTGGGGGCGCTGTCAGTCGAGGCCGCCGGTCTCTTCGATGTGCTGGACGAGTGCTGCCACGATGCGTGGGCGGGTGGCGTCGGGGACGAGGGTGGGTTCCATGCCTTCCTCGATTCCCCAGTCCGTGTTGAACATGACGGGGACCTCATCGGGTGCCACGTTGTTCCGCAGCCACAGGGCGACCCGGGCTGCCGTGTGGGCGTTGCACTCCCGGACGGACACGCCCTCGGGTTCCAGGCTGGCGAAGCCTTCCAGGGTCTCGTCGTCGAAAGTGATTCCGAAGATCATTGATGATCCGCGGACCGGGCCGTCTCCTTCGTCATCGATGCGGATGAACGTGTCCGGGTTCCGCTCACGCAGCCGCGCCTCGAGTCCTTCGAAGGTCAGGCCCCAGCTCTGCCCGCGCGGTGGGGTGAAGACGTACATGGTGCGCAGTTCCGCGATCTCTTCGGGTTCCATAGCGGTACTTTCCTGGGGATGGGCTGGTCAGGGAACGTAGCGAGCGTGGCCTTTGACGCCGTAGGCCGCCATCATGATGCGCCAGTACTGGACGGCGTCTTGGTTGTTGGTGACCGTCTCGACTCCGCGCATCTCCTTGTTGCGTGGGTCGTTGAGCGCGGCGGCGTACTTGCGGAGTTCCAGGCGGTCATCTTTGTAGAGGAAGGCTCTGTCGCCGGTCGCGTGGTTCTTGCGGAGGTCTTCCAGCGAGCGGTAGCAGCGTTGGTTCGGCTTGTTCACGTATTTTGCCTCGACCGCCATCCCGTCGACGTTGCGGAATCCGTCGACCATCAGGGTGTTGGATGGACTGATCCCTGCTGGGATCGGTACCTCGAACTCGGGGAAACCCGCCACGCGCCTCTGGTAGGCCTGCTCGGCCGGCCTGCCGCCGGAGATGTCGCCCTTGCGTAGTGAGTCGAGCCATGTCTGGAAGTTCTGCCCCGCGCTGGGCGTGAGCGGTGGGAACCGCGGGTCTGGAGGAATCGCCGGAGGGATCGGCTGAATGTGCGGAGTGTTGGAAGGCAGGGGACGATAGGCGGCCGGTACCAGCGTCGGGACGCGGATCAAGGGACCGAGGAGCGGCGGGAGGTTGGGAAAGAGGCCGCCGTTGTCCGGCTGCGGCATCTTGACTCGGGACTGGGAGCTGTCCAGTGCGTGAGGGATGTTGCCGAGTGAGGTGATGCGCTTGTCGCCGGCTATGAGGTCGTGCAGGCCGCCGTCGTGGCCGTCGCCTCCGAAGCGTGGCTGTTGCCAGGGCCACAGGAAGTCACCGTCGAGTCCGCTGTTCTCCATGGGAAGGCGTTGTTTGGCGGTGTCGACGTGGTCGGCGTAGGCGTCGCAGGCGTTGGCGAGCATTGTGCAGGCCGTGGGGAGGTTCGTACTTCGCGCAACATCCAGCGCAACGCTCACGGCCTGGAACTGGTCGCCGATCACGCACAGCCAGGTCCTGGACAGCGTCCACGGCGAGCCGCAGTTCCCTTCCGCACTCGGTCGGGTGAAGACGCCGGGACCGGAGAACTTCTGCTGGCGCCGGCGCGTAGTGCCAGGCATGAGGCCGATCACTGACGCGCACGTGGCAGAGCCGGGCTTGGCCGTGGTGGAGGTCGCGGCCGCCGATGACGAAACCGCGCTCGCGGTCCAGGAGCTGCTCGCCACGCGGTGCGCGGTCGCACCGGCGGCCCGAACGACCCGGGAGCCCGGTGAGCTTGGTGTACGGCTGCGCTGCTTCCAGGGCGTATCGGGTCGTGATCAATGAGTATCGCAGCTCCCGGGCGGGTGCCCGTCTGGGGTACGGGGCCCGGCGATCTGCGGACGGCCCACAGGGAGCTCACCGCCGCGGGACCCGGCCGCACCGCTGCCCCGTGTGGACGCGAGTGACCCGAAGCGTTGCCGTAGGCGGGCAGCGACTGGGCCCGAGGGCTCCGGCCGCGTGCCCTGCCGGGATGGTGAGTCAGAGCACAGCGAGCCGGTCCACCAGCAGTTCCACCCTCGGCTCGGCGTCCTCGGGCAGCAGCCGTCCCGCCCGGGTCAGGGTCGCGAGTCCGTGCAGGGACGCCCAGAACAGCTCGGTGAACAGCCCCGGGTTGACGCCGTCGCCGCCGACCTCGCCGAGAGTCTCCAGCAGTGCGGCGAAGGCGTCCTTCAGAGGCTCGGGGGTGTCCTCCTGCGCGTACGCCAGGCCGCCGTCAAGCTGGAACAAGGCGTCGTAGACCGCCGGGTTGCGTGCGGCGAAGTCGAGGTAGGCGCGGGCCAGGGCGGCGACCCGGGCGCGCGGGCCGTCCGCGGCGGAGGTCGCGGCCCGCACCGCCCTGGCCAGTTCGGTGGCCCCCTGAAGGGCGACGGCGCCGATGATCTCGCGTTTGCCTCGGAAGTGGCTGTAGAGGACGGGCTGGCTGTATTCGATGCGCTCGGCTAGCCGGCGGGTGGTGACCGCGTCCCAGCCCTGCTGCTCGGCGAGTTCGCGGGCCGTCGCCACGATGAGGCGCTCGCGCTCCGCCCGTTCACGCTGCTTGCGTTCCTGTACCGACATGACTGGATTCTAGCACCGCTAGACAACCGAGCGGCAGCAGTACTAGCGTTGCCTCATCATCTAGCAACGCTAGTTCACGGAGGGATTGTCATGCTCAACGCACTCGAGGTCGTCACCACCGTCGTCGTCGGCCTGATGGTGGGGGTGGAGTTCTCCGTCGCCTTCATCATGAACCGGATCCTGGACGCGCTTCCCGAGGACAGCGGCCAGCTCGGCCACGCCCACGGCGGCCGGATGCTCGGCGCCCTGATGCCCTTCTGGTACATCGGCTCGCTCGTCCTCAGCGCGATCTGGGCCGTCGCCGGATGGCACCACCACGGCGCCGGACTCGTCGTCACCGCCGCCGGACTGCTGATCGTCAGCGTGATCATGTCGATGCTGCTGCTCGTTCCGATCAACAACCGAAACAAGACCTGGACCCCTGAGAACCGGCCCGCGGACTGGAAGGAGCAGCTGAACCGCTGGCAGCGCTTCCACTACGTCCGCGTCGCCGTCATCATCGCCGCCTTCGCCCTGCTCGTCTCCGCTCTCGTCTGACCACACCGCAGCCCCGACATGCGCTGGTGTCGCCCCTTCATATCGACGGCTCTTGCCCCGTCGGGGTGAGCCCGAGAGGGCTTCGGAGTGCTGACGCAGCGGGCCGACACCGCGCCCGTGGCGCACAATCCCCCACTCCCCGGGCGGCAGGTGGCCACCTACTGAGCTCTTCGGGTTGTTGTCGGCTGTTGGGTGAGTGTGAGTCCGGTGCAGGTGAGGCAGCCGTCGATCAGGTCGGGGCGTAGCTGGATGTGGCGCATTCCCCGCCGGAGGGTGCGCTCGAGGTGCTCGTCGTCGGTGAACGCGGTGTTGGCCAGTGGGCCGCGCCGTAACAGCGACCAGACGCCCTCGACCGGGTTCACGTCCGGTGCGCATGAGGGGGAGTTGGATGATAGTGAGCCAGTCGTGCTCGTCCGCGTACTCACGCATCCCGGCGGCCCGGTGCGTGTTCAGATTGTCCCAGATCAGGACGATGGGAGCCTGGAGCTGGATGTGGGCGCGGACGACCAAGTCGCGGTAGTCGCTCCACGCGAAGGTGTCGCGTCCTTTGCCGCGGTGCTTGCGGTGGCGGCGCGGCCGGTAGATCAGCCGGGAGGTCTCGCCCGGCTTGTAACAGCACATCGCCGCGATAAGACCTCACACGCGCCAAGTACGCCGGCTGGGCCTGCTGCTGGTGCGGCGCATCCTCCAGCGCGGCGGCGAGCCGGCCGGGCGGGCGCGAGGAAGCGCCGGCGCTCACGTCCTGGACGTCGACGTCTACCAGTGCCCGCCTGGCGCGGGTTGCCACTCCGCGGAGGCCAAGCAGTCAGGGGACCGCCGATATCTCTGGGTGCCCCGCTGCGAGAAGCCCATCGCGGGCAAGGCGACCATCTACGACAACGTGTCCCCGTACGAACGGGACCACGGGTGCTCCTCGGCCCGAGTAACTTCAAGCCGGTCCCCCCGCCAAATCGCGCCGACGCAGCGTATACAGCGTCACCGGCCGTCCGGCCGCCGTGGAATCCGGTACGTCCCTGGCGACGGGGACCCCGCGGCCCTGGCCGGACGCCGATCGACTGGGCCGTGAGCGGCAGCGAGCAACCGCGCGCACGCCTGCGGCGGTAAGCCGCGCAGGCGCCGCGGTCCCAGTTGAGCGTCCGCAACGAGTGCTGTTGAGTCGTGACTCCCCCGAGGCGCCGCCGCTGAGCCGACCATGGGAAGCGAGGACGGTGCTGCGCATGGTGGCCAGGGGTCGCTGGCGGTAGATCAGTTGGTACTGTCAGTGGCTGCTGCGGCGGTCAGAGGTCCTCATCATCGATGGGTTCTGGCTCCCGGACGTAGGCAAGGTCGAGGACGTAGCGTTCGGTGACCGGGTTGTTTCTCCAGGCTTCGAGCAGTACCTCGTCGGCGGAATCGTCGCCGAGCTGGTCAAGGGTGGTGGCGTAGTAGTCCGCGGCTGCGGCGCGCCCTTCCCACCATGCGTGGCCTTCGTAGACGCCGGGTCGGGGCAGCGTGATCTCGCCGGCAGGTCCACGGTCGAGCTGACCGATCACGAGTGTGCCGGTCTCGGATTCCAGTGTGATTGTGGTGTGGCCCTCGGCGTTCGCGGGCGGGGCCGGCGGGGCATCCCAGATGCGGATGGTCACCTGCAGGGTCATGTCGGGTTGCAGGCTGAGCAGGTACAGGCGGTAGCCGTTGCCGGCGACCACCTGTGTCTCTGCAGCGTCCAGGGCGGCTTCGTCGCCGAGGTAGGCGTCCGCGTCGTACACCTCCACAACACAGCGGCCGGGGGTGGCGGTGATGTCGTGTTCGGCGAGCAGCGCCATGGTCTGCCGAGCCCTCCTGCTAGTCCATGATCCTCATGTAGAACGCGTCGCCGTCCAGGACGCGGTTGCTGATGGATTTCCTTTGGTTTTTGTCGATCTTGGTCTGGTCGACTTGGCGGTGCAGGGGCTCCTTGGTGCCTGGGACGGTCTTGCCGACCCAGGAGGGGAAGGTTCGCTCTGGGTGGTAGAGGGCGTCGTAGATGTGCAGGGCGCTCTCGTTGACTGCGGGGTCTTTCTTGCTCATCACCAGTTCGACGCGGGCTTGGGTGAACACAGTGCCCTTGTACTTGCCTGCGATCTTTCCGGCGTAGTCGTAGCGGACGTTGGAGTGGAAGTTGTCGGTGCCTCCGGTGAACGGGGCGGCGTTGGGTGAGCTGGCGGTCAGGTCCATGAAGACGGTGGCGACGACGCGTTGCTGGTTGCCTTGGTCGAACAGGGGCCCCTTGTCCGGGGAGGTGTAGGTGAGGGACCACTGCGGGGTCTTGTCCCATACGCCGAGCAGTTCGTCGCGTTCCTTGGTGCCCGGCTCGGTCACTTGGGGGTCGGGGTCGCTGTTGGATGCATCGATGTCGGTGCGGAAGTGCTGGCCCAGACGCCACTTGGTGGCGTCTTCGGTGGGGATCGGCTGGACGCGTATGTTCTCGATGCTGGCGATGTAGTCGACGCGACGGCTGCCGTCGTAGGCGAAGCCGAGGATCCACTGGTCGAACCAGAGCCGGCCCAGAGTTGTCGTGCCTTTGGTGTCGCGCAGGACAAGGTCATAGGGGCGTTTCTGGCAGGTCTCGAAACGTGACTTGATCCAGCCCGTTACCGTCTTGGCTTGCGCTGCTTGCTTGGCGCACTGCTGGCGTAGGTCTTTGTCTCCGGTGTCGGGCTGCTGGGTGGCCACCTTGGAAGAGGTTGTCGACACTCCGTGTGTTCGTGCGTATTCAGCGTAGGGGACAGGGTGGTTGAGGCCTCGTAGTTGGTCAGCCGGCAGTGATGCGGCGCTGACGAACTGCGTAGCCCCGCTGGTTGAAGCATCGACCGGTTGTGCGGCCTGGACGTTGCTAAACGCTCCATGGTGAGCCAGTCCTGGTCGGCGACCCACGCCCGCATCACGCGGCTGCAATGGGCGGTCAGGCCGTCCCAGACCAGGACCACCCGCTCGCCGCGGTAGAACACTTTCATCTGCTCCAGGACCTCGATGAGGGCGGCGGTGTCGTAGCTGCCAGGCGTGAGGTGAAAGCACAGGCGGGCGCCTCGATCGGGGTCGGCGGAGTGGTATCCCAGGGCCCCGGCCATCGACGCCCGCTTCCAGTTCAGCCGGTGCCGCAGCAGCGGGGTGCGTAGGTGCGGCGGACCTGAGGCAGCAGGGAGACACCTGATTCGTCGAGGAACACGATCCAGGCACGTGTGTTCACGGCCCCTTTTTGATCCGCGGCCACTCGTGCGCGATCCAACGGGCGATCTCCGACTCGTCCCTCTCGACCGCCCGCCGCTCCGGGCGCTGCAGACTCCATCCGAGCCGGCCGGTCAGCAACCGCCACACCGACGCCCTCGACAGCACCACTCCCGTCACGCGCTCCACGACGGCGCCGACTCGCTCCAGTGTCCACAGGTCAGCCTCGAAACCATGGGCTTGGGCTCCTCTCTCCGGCGCGGCCCGGACGGTCTCGACTTGGGCGTCGTCCAGCTTGGGCGGACGACCGGTAGCCGCACGCCGCCGCAAGGCCGAAGCGCCACCTTCCTCCCACGCCCCCCGCCATCGTCGCACGCTCTCGACACACACCCCCACCGCCCGCGCGATCTCCGCATTCGAGCCACCCTCCTCGAACAACTCGACCGCTCGAACACGTCGGGCCTCCGCCAACTGAGGCCGCGACAACGGGAGAAGGGAGGCGTCGGCAGCAGAGGGCGAAGGTCGATAAGCCATCCCGATAGCCTCTCACCCACATCACCACCACACCCACTGAACTTACGAAAAGATCAGTAGTACAGCCTGCCATCCATACCACGTACGGCCCGCCACGGCAGCTACCCGACGGCCATGGTCACCGGGTTGTCACTCGCACGCTTACCATGTCCCGCATGAGACACATGTTCGAGCATGCAAGACGCCTGATGGGCCTCTCTTGCGGTGTGGCGCTCGCTGCGACGCTGTTGATGCCGACTCACTCCGCGCAAGCGGCCGGTTCTTCGCTGGACAGCTTCGACGCGCACTTCACCCTCACGCGGGTAGACGGGGACAAGTCTGGCGTCATCGCATCCGTGGAGAACACCGGAGTCGCGAAGGCCTCCGTCACCGACGTCATCAGCCAGCACACGGGGCGCCCCTCCTTGTGTCACGGAACCGGCCTGAACGGCGCTCTGAAGTACGACGGATTCTGCTGGGACGACGCCGACGACAGGACCGGATACACGGACGACCCCGCCGGCTGGATGCCCCAGGGCTTCTCAGGCTCGCACGATGCCAGCGACGACGGCCTCTACGATGGCCGACATCTCTACGTCGCCTCCTGGTACTTGGGCAAATACGCCAACAACAAGCCCAACGAGCAGTACGCCCGCATCTCGATCGCCCAGTCGACCGGCGACTCGGTGACCTATGGGCACGTCGCGCTCGTGGAACCGGTCAACGGCAACTTCCAGAACCTGACGTACACCTCGCACGAAGACGGCATCGCCTGGTACGGCAACCGCCTGTTCGTCGCCAACGGTGCCGAACTCCAGGTCTACGACCTGACGCACCTGTGGAAGATGACGGACACGACCAGTTCCGGCACCGGCCTCAGCAATGGCCAGAGCTCCGCCCGTTACCACCAGTGGGCGCTGCCGCTTCTCGCGCGTTACACGACTCAATCGAACGTGACACCCGACAGCAACATCCACCCCTTCCGCAATGACGACCCTCGCGCCTGTCAGCCGGCCACGGGTGAACTCTGCCTGAGCAGCCTCAGTATCGACCGATCGAGCGGCAGTCCGGTTCTCGTCTCCGTGGAGAACATCAAGGCGGCGGGCGGCCGTATCGTCCGCTGGCCGCTGTCGCAGCTGGGCTCGGGCCTGCCCATGCAGCTCAACTCGGAGCCCACGGGCTACACCACGCCCGTGTGGAACGTCCAGGGTACGGCCACCGACGGTCACACCTACTACATGAGCGGCGACTGCCCCGATACCTGGCCGTCCGGCTACTCCTGCATCCACGAGGCCGCGCCGGGCGACGCCCCGCACGTTCTGACCCAGTCGCCGTGGCTGACCGAGAGCCTGTCCTACGACCACAACGTCGGCCGTCTGTGGGGCCTGAACGAGGCACTGGTGGACAGCGCGGGCCCGCACCGCGTCGTGTTCTCCATCGACCCGCACGCCGGCCAGGAAGTCAACGGATACGGCTGGTTGTCCAATTTCACCAAGCCGGGCTTCGTCTGCGCGACCCCGCAGGGCGACGGAACGGCCAACGGCACTCCTGTCACCGTATGGCACTGCACCGGTGCGGCCTCACAGCGCTGGGCCTACATGGGCAACCGCATCGTCAACGAAGCGAGCGGCAAATGCCTGACCCCGCAGGGCGACGCCGAGAACAGCGACGGCGCTCTTCTGACCCTGTGGACCTGCAACACCTCCGCCTCGTCCCAGCTCTTCTACCCGGTCAATGGCGGCACCGCCAACGAGATGGGCAAGGGCATCACCCCGAAGGGCAACGCCCTGGAGGACGGCACCTGGCTGACCCTTTGGACTCAGCCCGTTGCTGTGCCGGACGTCCAGAAGTGGAGCGTGCACGGCTTCTAGGGTCCGTCTTCGAATGGATCTTGCCTACAGCAGGAATGACGCGAGTGTGACCGCCGCTTCGTAAGAGGTGGCGGTCTTCTCGTATCTGGTGGCGATGCCACGGAATCCCTCGAGCCGGTTGACAAAGCCTTTGGTGCCCCCTTACTCCGGCCCACAGGGTCTGTCAAATGAACGGTGTAACCAGGGTGGTTGGGTTAATGGCGGGCTGCTGAGAGTCGGCCGTCGAAGGTGATGTCGAAGGCGTTCAACGCGGTCTTCCAGCGCATGGTCCACCGGGCCTGGCCCTTGCCCGTGGGATCGAGGGACATGATCGCCATGTAGACGCACTTCAACGCGGCTTGCTCGTTGGGGAAGTGTCCGCGGGCCTTGACCGCCCGGCGGATCCGCGCGTTCACCGACTCGCTCGCGTTCGTCGTGCAGACGATGCGGCGGATCTCGGTGTCGAACCGCAGGAACGGGGTGAATTCCTCCCAGGCGTTCTCCCACAGTTTCACGATCGCCGGATACTTCCTGCCCCAGGCGTCGACGAACTCGGCGAACCGCTCCAGGGCGGCCTCCTCGGTCGGCGCCGTGTACACGGGCTTGAGGAGGCGGGCGATTTTGTCCCAGTCCTGGCGGGCGGCATAGCGGAAGGAGTTCCGCAGCAGATGGACCACACAGGTCTGCACGATGGTGCGGGGCCAGACCGTCTCCACTGCCTCGGGCAGGCCCTTGAGCCCGTCGCAGACCAGCATCAGCACATCGTTCACGCCGCGGTTCTTGATCTCAGTGAGGATGTGCAGCCAGTGCTTGGCGCCCTCACCGCCGTCGCCGGCCCACAGCCCGAGGATCTCGCGACGGCCCTCGGTGGTCACGGCCAGGGCCATATAGATCGGCCGGTTGGCGACCGCGCCGTCGCGGATCTTGGTTCTGTCGACGATCTTGTGATCCGGTGCGGAGGGTGTCACCGTGCGAGTAGGACGCGTTTGCGAAGGAGATCGAGGCCAGCCCGGCCGAACATCTGGCGTTTCAGCATTTTCAGCCGGTTGATGTTGCCTTCAACAGCACCTGAACTGTGTGGCAGGGACAGACCGTTGTGGACGGCGTCGAAGTCGCGGCGGAGGTTGCGGGCGAAGCCCGCAAGCGGAGCCAGGGTGTCGTGCTCGACGCCGGCGATCCACTCCTCGAGCCGGTCGCCATGGCGTGTAGTCATCATGACGGCGAACTTCCTGACGTGGCCGGTGAGCCTGTCCAGTTCGGGGTCGCGCTCACGCAGACGGTGCAGCTTGTCGGCATCGCCGTCGCGGAGGTGTTCGGGATGGGTCATGATCCATGAGGTGACCTCGCGAACCGAGGGAGGCTTGGGGCCGACGACGGGTGCGTGTCCGCGCCCGGCGCGATAGCGCCGCAGGTGACGCTGGACAGCCAACTCGCCTCCGGGGTAGCCGAGTTTTTGGATCTCCCGGTGGAGCTGTGCGGCATTTCTTATGCCTTCGTTCCAGCGTCGGTGCAGGTAGCCGACGTACGGGTCAACGACATGCGCTCGCTGCAGGCTTTTGGCGACGACATCATCAGCGGAGCGGGCGTTGACGAGTTTGCGGACGGTGGCCTGGTGCAGCCCGAGCTTCCGGCCGATCGCCGCCTTCGACATCCCCTGCGCCCACAACTCGTGGGCGGCGGCATGCTGCTCCCGCAGCCGGGTCACGATCTTCAGCTCCTTCGACGGCTGCACCACCTCGGGCTCCGCTTCCGGGTGGCCGGGGCCGTCTTCCGTTGCGGCAAGCGGTTCGGCCAGACGGGAACGGTGGGCGCTGACCGTCTTCTCAACCGCCTGGCCGAGGTTGGCCCACAAGTGATATCGGTCCGCGACCTGCTGGGCCTGCGGCGCCCCGACCCGTGCTCCTTCCCCGTAACCGCTGGAGCGGTCCCGGCAGATGACCTTCACCTCGGGATGGCCTTGGAGCCAGGCGGCCAGGTCCTCGCCTTCGCGGCCGTCGTAGAGATGCAGCGGCCGGTGGGTGGCCATGTTGATCAGCACCGTGCCGTAGTGGCGGCCCTTGCGGAAAGCGAAGTCGTCGACACCAAGCACCTCATCGTCACCGATCTCCGGTTCGGGCAGGGCCCGGACCATCCGCAGCAGCGTGTCCCTGCCCACGGTGATACCGACCGCGGCCGCCAGGCGGGCCCCGGCCCGGCCAGCCAGCGCCAACCCGATCTGCGTCAACAGCCCGCGGAGCAAAGGGGTATAGCGGCCGTGCGGAGTCGTCAGCCCCGCGATCTGCTCGGCGAACGTCACTGCCGGGCAGGCGGGATTCTCACAGCGGAAACGACGTATGTGTAACTCGATCACGACACCAAGACCGCCCACAGCGGCATCACGCAGCGTGCGTACATACCTGCCGTGCACCCGCGACGAGCTATGACCGCAGCGGCAGGTCCCTGTCGTCGACCGTGCTCGTGCCCGCAGTACTACCTTGTCCGGCCGTCGCTCGACCTCCTCGATCAGCAGCGCGGACAGGTACGGAAACAACTCCAGGAGCACATCGCGAGAGCACCCGATGCATGATCGCGAACAGTCGTCACAGCCCGCTCAACCGTCCGGATCACAAGATCGTCGACAGAACCCGGATCTTGACGTGGATGGCGTCGATGAAGACCACCGGATAGACGGCGTCGAGCGGCCGGTTCTGCCATTCGGCCATGCCGTCCAGGACCTTGTCCGTGATCGTGGAGATGGTCTGCCGGGAGACCTCCGCCCCATAGACCTCCGCGAGATGGGCTTGGACCTCACCGGTAGTCAGGCCCTTGGCGGCCAGTGAGATGACCATCTCGTCGACACCGGTCAGGCGCTTCTGCCGCTTCTTTACGATCTTGGGTTCGAAGGAGCCGTCCCGGTCGCGGGGCACGGCTATCTCCACTGGTCCCACCTCGGTCAGCACGGTCTTGGAGCGTTTGCCGTTGCAGGAGTTGGCGCCGTTCTTGCCCGCCGGATCGTGCTTGTCATAGCCGAGGTGGTCGGTGATCTCGCCCTCGAGGGCGGACTCCAGCAGCCGCTTGGTCAGCTGCTGCAGCAGCCCACCCTCGCCGGTCAGCTGCAGGCCCTCGGCCTGGGCCCGGCTCACCAGCTCGTCGATCAACTGGTCGTCCACGGCCTTCGCTGACACCACTGCTGTCGACTCAACAGCCTCGTGCTCGGCCACGTTCTCACTGGTCATCGATGCATCTTCCATGATCGGCAGTTACACCGAACGATTTACAGTCCCGCACCGGCTCGTCGATCAGCTCCTCGCGGCCGACCACGTCCGCACCGCCACTGTCGAGGCCGCCCTGCGCAGGTTGGAGTAGCCCAGCTTTGCGTAGGCGACCGCGTCGGCGAAGGACGAATGTAACTGCTTGCACAGGTCGGGTCCTTCACCACTCAACGTGCCAGCGAGCGTGTCACGGTCGATCCCACCGAAGTCACTCGTGTCAGCCACCGTGACGAGCGCCGCATATTTCTTGTCGCTGTCGCTGGGCGCACTGGAGCAGCCGACCAGTATGCGCGCGGTGAGGGCCGTGACGAAGCCGGCGGTGAGTGATCGCTTCATGGTCACCCTCAGCTAAGCCCGTCGACGGCCGTCTTATACGCGGCGGCCTGAGCAGGAGTTAGGTAGTGGGAGACGCGGACGAGGACGGTGCCTTGGACGTAGTCGTACTCGGAGAGCGCGGGCATCGACTTGGTGACTGCCTGGACGTACTTCGCCCGGTCTGCGCATCGGTCGGGTCGGCGAACACCTCGATCGAGCCGCCGCGGTCGACGTCGCCCTTCTTCGTGTACTCGACGTCGGACGCCTTGATCCGGGAGTCGGTGAAGTCGACCTTCGACGTGTACTGGTTCGGGCGGCCGAGGAGGTGGTTGCCGTCGTTGGCGGCGGTGACGACGTCGGACAGGTGCGCCGAGGGGACCTTGGCAGAGAGCTTGGTGAAGGCGGTGCTCGCGGTCAGCAGCTGACTGGCCGCAGCCGGCTTGCCCGGCTTCCGGGTCTTGTCACTGGTCGGCAGTGGCTTGCTGGTGCTGCACGCGGCGAGCGCGGCCAGGAGGACAGCGGCAGTCGCGGTGGTGCTGAGGGTGATTCGTCTCATGCGGGTGATCGTGACGGCCTGACGCGACTTGCGTGGGCTGCGTGTCCATCCTGTGACGAAGTGTTCGATCGGGCTCGCCGCCGACATAGGGGAGGCACCTGCGGCATCATGGCGAGCACCGACGGTCGGCGAGCAGCAAGGAGAAGTCCGCCTGAGTGAGTTCGCAGACGACGTCATCGCCCGCTACCTGGAGCTGCAGCTTGGGATGCGGGAAGTGCTCCTTCACGACTCGGCTCAAAAGGCGCAGATTGGTGATCGCGTTGGGGATGCTGACCCACCCGTAGGCGAGCCACCCACCGCATGACGACGGCCCCGCCTGGACGATCCGATCCGGAGCGGGGCCGCTATGCGTCTCACCAGCGCGAGGTTCGCTACAGCGGGCACCGGGGAGGATGAATCGTAGACCGACTCGGGGGCACGCATGAATGCTGGTCATGGTGGCGGAGGAGCTGGCGGTCATGGTGGTGGGCACGGAGGTGGTCACGCCGGCGGGCACCACGGCGGCCATCATGGCCACCACGGAGGGCACCACCATAATGCCGGGGAAAGGCCGGACGCCCTTCTCCCGCCGGAAGGCTCATCACTTTCGCTTCAAGAGCCGGGCTCGCTGGGTGACGTCGCCGCCGTCTTGTCCTGCCTGGGCTGCGCAGGGCTGATAGCCCTCTTCTTCTTCATCGGCTACCTGATCAACAGGTAGAAGCCCCGGCAAATTGCCTGCCGCCTCCGCCGCCAGATTCACAGATTCCGACCGCGCCCACCCAACCCACCCGTCACACCGGGCTCATGGTGATCCGGTTCAGCGTGCAGGCCGACACCCGTGAGGAATGCGTCCAGGGCCTGGAGCACCTCGTGCCGCCGACCTCGTGCCCACGATGCTGCCTGCCCAGATCAGCAGCGACCGGTGGTTGGCCCGCGCCGTACCCCGGTCGGCCTCTCGACCGCAGGGGCCTCGCGAGGTGGAGTCGGCCGGTTAGCCTTCCCCGCGCTGTCCGAGACGATCGGACCGGGGTGAGAAGAGACGGGGCCATGGATCCGCAGATTCAAGGAGCGTTGTGGGGCGCGGGAGCAACTGCCCTTGGCAGTGCGATTGGCTGGCTGGGTGCCAGGTCGCAGGCCCGGGCCTCGCTGGAGGCAGTCCGGATGCAGGTCCGAGGTCAGAGGTTCGACGCTCGGCAGCAGAGCCGACGCGAGGCGCATGCCGCGTACTTCGGGACGGTGGAAGAGGTCCGGATGGCGGTGGCCCATGCACGAGGGGTGATGGTTGCACACATCCAGCACCCGGAAGCTACGGCCACTGAGACGCCTGCGGGGGCACGCTATGCCGTGAACGAGGCTCTCAAGCGGATGTGGTTCCAGTAGTCGCTCCTGCGCCTGTCGGTGTCGTCGCTGGAGAGGATGAGCGCCGAGAGCCATGCAGAGCAGATGACCGGCCTCTGAGGGTCTTGGATGAGTGGTGGGCGGCTGCGCTTCGGCGGGATGCTGCGGTCTACGAGGTAGATGAAAGGCTCCGAGAACAGTCGGACCACCTTGTTGATGTCATCGACCATGTAATGGATCAAGCGCGTTCTTGGCTCGATGCTGACCCAGCAGTCGACCATCACCGACCACGCCTTTGGGAGAGGGTGAGGTCCCGATATCACGACTGGCGACTGCGAAACGTCCTGAGCGATTGACGAGCGCCCGCCGTCGACGGGGGACTCGGCGGGGCCTCGGGCTCAGTGTGGCACGGCCCGCTACGCCGTGCTCGCGGAGGGAAGATTCGGGTGCCTTCCTCCGATCCCCCAGGCGATCGCGTCGAGCAGGCGCAGTGGCGTCACTTCCGCCGGCACGAGCGCCGCCAGTCGCGCCCACACCTCCGCCTGGGTTGCCAGATCATGCACGAGGTGCTCCGCGAGGAGAGGGAAGAACTCCGCATCCGGCCGGTTCCGAACCCATCGCATCGGGTAGCCCGGCGTCGGTCTCCACCTCCCGTAGCAGCTACGGACGTTGTCATCGAACAGCGGGACCAGCAGCGGGCGCTTACGGTGCAAGATCTTCGACAGGATCGTGAGCTGCACGCCGGGCAGTGATCGGTACGGGTCGAGGACTCGGACGAGGTCGCCGAGCAGCTGACGGTGCCGGTCCTGCTCCACCGCCGCCTCCAGGCTGAGATCGACCGGCACCGCTGCGAGGGCTCGTTCCAGCGTGCCGCGGACCGTGTGAAGGGAGGACATGCCAGCGATCGACGGTCCTGCGTTGAGCATGCCTGGGGCAAGGAAATCGCCGTCGTTGGCTTCGTTCGGCCCGCTCCCGGTGTCGAGGCGGTCGTAGGCCGGCCACGCGTACACGCCGCCGGCGCGGGTGGCTGCCGCGTGCCGGTTGGCGTTCTCGTCGAAGTAGCGAGTGACCCAGTCGGCCGCGGCCGTGACCGTGAGACTGCGGCCGCCGATGTGAAGTAGCTGCTCTGTCACGTCATCACATCCAGGTCGCCGGGCCGGTCCGTGTCGCCCACCCGGCCAGCGCCCCGTTGTCGACGAGCCGGATCCCCTGGCGGACACCGTAGTCAGCCGCTGGCTTCGTGAAGACGCTGGTCGTCACGACCACGGCGACGTGGGCGCCGTGCACCGTGTAGCAGGTCCCCCCGAACCGCTGAAGATCCGGCGAGCCAACCTTCTTCGTCGGCCCGTACCGCTTGCACTGGATCATGATCCGCCGGCAGTCCGGGGCGGTGGCGATGACGTCCGCGCCAAGACCCCCGGCACCGCCGACGACGCGGACGCCAGTGCATCCGTCGCGCTCGCACAGGAACGCCACCGCACGCTCGAACTCCGCCGGGACCATGGCGTGGTAGCGAGCGATCTCCGCGGATAGCAAGGAGCGGATCCGGTACCGCTCGGCGGCCTGCTGCGCCTTGTGCCGCCCAACCCCCAGGGATACGCCAGCAGCGACAAGCAGCAGGATGGCGCCGACCGGCACATTGGTGATCAGCAGCAGCACGGCCCCGGCCAACGAGAGGACCGCGCAACCAGGCACGGCAGGTGTTGCTGATCTGCGGCGTGCGGGCGCGCTCATGGCCCCCCATGATCTGGTTGATCCTGATGGGGCATCATGCCCGGCCGCGGGCGTGCGTGTATCCCAAGGGACGATCTTGTGACGCAACGGTGTGGCCACGTCTGGTCAGTGACTCCAGCAGTTGGCCAGGACCGCAGCGAGCAGGAACATGAAGAACAGAAGCGACCCCGACGGCAGGCAGCCGTCACCCCGAGCCTCCGCATGCACCGGCCGGACGCCGTCCCCCGGCGGCCGGGGCCAGGCCGCCGTGCACGGCACGTCGATGCTGGACCAAGTCGTCGTCGGCGTAGGCTCGGCGGTCGCGTCTTTCCGGTGAGATCGCGTCGCAGGAGCGGCAGGAAGTACTCGTACGGCATCGGGCTTCCCAGGGTCATTCGTGGGGTGTAGGAGGCGTAGCTACGGGCGTAGCGGCTTCTGCTACATCGCTGGTCACGGCCGTAGTAGGGATGCTGCTACGGCTCTTGGAGAGGGTCACGGGAGCGGCCAGGGGGCGGGCGTCGATCCAGGCCTGCAAGTCGTCCCGGTGCACCGCTCGATTGACCCTTCCAGCGGCGTCTCGCACGGAGGCTCGGATGGGGACGCCGCGGCGGTCGAGAGCGGCGGTGACGTCGGCGGTCGTGCAGGCCGTGTCCTGGCCGGTTTCGTGAAGGTGCTGGACGACCGTCTTCAGGTGGACACCGGGGGCGTCGCCGATGAGTGCCTGCACGATGCCCGGCAGGGGGTCGGCCGCCGCTTCGACGGGCAGCTCCTCTTCTTCATGCTCCGGCGCTTCCGCACGATCCTCCGGGGCGTGCACGAGGGCGGCCACGGACCAGCCGACGATCAGCCAGATCACCCACGCCCGGTAGCGGACAGCGACGTACACGAGGACCAACGCGCCGGCGCTGACGGTTCCACCCGTACCGGCCGAGAGGCGCAGCAGGAGCACACGCGAGCCCGCGCCGACCGGCCCGATCAGGGCCAGCGAGGCGCGGACACGAGGTGAACGGGTCCCGTGCTCCGCCCCGGCACGCCCGTGCTGATCACGCGATTACCGCGTGCTCGCCCCGCTCCTCGCTGAGGTGACAGCGCGGCGGATCCGTGTCCCCTGGTCGTCTTCGAGATCGACCTCGGCATTCTCGTCGGCCCGGACGTCCCCGACTGAACCCAGCCGCCTTTGCCCCGGGATTCGACCACGGGGTGGTCTTCGTAGCGGCAATCCGGCCGCAGCGAACACCGGCACGTCGTAAACCGATTCCCTCTGCAGGTTCGGCCGCTCCCGCCCGGCTCGGGCCCGGCTGTCAGTGGTGCCTCGTACCGTCCTGGCATGGGTTTCACCTCGGCCTGGTCCATCAGCGCCCACGACGATGGCTTCATCAACGCTTTGGCGCCGCGGCTGCTCCCACTGATCGCTGCGGAGCGGGACGAGCCGTTCGCCCGACAACGCTGGGAACGCTGGTGCCGGGAGCCTCTGCCGGACTTCCGAACGTGGTGGAACCCCTTCGGCCAGTACCGCCAAAGGGAGGCGGACGCTCTGGAGTCCTTCCTGGAGCTGACCGCTTCCGGAAGACACGTGCAGAAGATGTACGACGGCCTGCCGGGCGACGACGACTTCTCACTGCTCACCCACGTATGGGACCTGGTCACCGACGCGGAGGACATCTTCGTTTCGGTCAAGAGCAAGGAGTACGCGCTGAGATCTTTTCTCCACGCCATCGGCCCCGCCCGGGCCGCCCTCCTGCCTGGCTGGTGCGGCAACTTCCTCCTCACCTCCGCCGAGGTGCGCCAGACGCTTCCTGCTGTCGAGCAGGCACTGGGCTTCACGCCGGAAGAACGTGCGAAGGCCCAGGACCAGGACTGGCTGGGCTACGGCGACGAAGAGGAGAGCGTCCTGGACGGTCCGCTGCGGATGTGGCGGCATGCCGCGGCGCACGCACGCGGCCTGTGCGGGGTGTCCGTCACCATGTACTGAGGACGCGACCAACATCGGCGACCAGGCTGCCGACCCGGTTGCCGGTCCGCAGCTGTGCCGATCCGGGCAGCGGAGGTCAGACGTTGTGCAGCATGCACCGCCGCTGACGGGCCTGTACGCGCAGCAGCGTGTATCGCGGCCCGTTCCGGCGGACACGGCAGGCCAGCAGGCATCCTGCGGAAGGAGCCGCGATGTGCCCGGCGGCCGGTCCCCTCAGCCAGCCATACCACGTGCCGCGTGCCGCAGGGCGAACACCCCGCCTCCATAAGGCGGTTGCCGCCGCTGACCTTTCGCACCGAAAGAAGTAGACCCCATCCCATCCGCCCGGCTGGCGAGGCCGCTCTGTCCGACGGATGCGGCCTCGCGGTCAGGTACTCCTCGGGTGCACTGTTGATGTAGGACGCGATGAGCTCGGCCTTGGCGTGGTGATCCTCTGCAGTTGTGTCGGCGACGCGTGAATCGCGACCGGGATGCGCTGGACATAGGCCCGTAGGAACGAGCCGCGGGGATAGCCCTGCAGAGGGATCCGGGTGGCGCTGTGGGTTCGGGCACCCGGATCCGCCCGCTGTGGGGCAGGTTGTGGGGTGGCTACTTGGGGGCGACGAGCATGTGTTCGGTGCCGAAGGTGGCGCCGGTGTGCGTGTACATGGTGGTCTCGCCGTCGGACCAGCGGACGACGAGGTCGTCCGGCCAGCCGTTGGAGTCGTAGCTGCCCGCTGTCATCACCGAGTCGTGGGACCAGATGCTGCCGGCCGGAGCCATCTGGATTTCCTTGCCGGTGCCGCTGGGGCCGGTGTCCTGGAACTGGGAGACGTGTCCGTCGGACCAGCGCACCAGGGTGTCCCAGTTGTTGCCGCTGGTGAAGTCGCACGCGGTGACCAGGGTGGCGTCCTTCCAGGCGCTGTTCTTCTTCTGCAGCTGGTGTTCGGTGCCGAAACCCTTGTCGCCGACGGCGGTGTAGTCGGTGACTTCGCCGTCGCTCCAGCGCACCAGCAGGTCGCTGATGTATTTCGCGGTGCCGAAGCTGCCGCCGGTGATCTGGTCGGCGTGGCTCCAGATGGATCCGGCGTCGGCGAGTTTGATCCCGTCGTCCAGGCCCTTGGTGCCGATGTCGGGGAAGAGTCTGACCTCGCCGGAGTCGAACACCACCAGCAGGTCGGAGCGGGTGCCGCCGGCGAAGTCCCCACCAGTGATGGACTTGGTGTTCTGGAAGATGCCGTGGCGCGCGGACAGTTGGCGCTCGCCGGTGAAGCCGCCGTTGCCGTCGCCGGTGTACAGGGTGACCTCGCCGTCGGTCCAGACCACGATCAGGTCGCCCTTGCCGTCGCCGGTGTACTCGCCCGAGGCCAGCAGCTTGGCATGGGACCAGGTCTCACCGCCGCCCATGGAGTACGGCAGCGGCGGCTGGTTGTAGGTGCTGCCGTGCTGGGGGACCTGGTTGTTCTTGGCCTCGTCGTACAGACGGAAGAACCAGTCGCCGTGCATGGGGCTGTAGGTGAGCCAGTCGACGTCGTCGTCGTTGCCGCCGCCGTTGTACCCGCCGACGTTGCCGATGATCTCCCCGGTGCCCTTCGCCCAGTCCACCTTGGAGAACCAGGGACCGCCGGAGACACCGCCCCACATGCCACGGCACTTGGCCTGGATCTGGTAGAAGCCCGGCAGCGCCTCCGTCTGCGTGGGGCACCGCACCGGATGGTCCTCGGGGTCGTGGCTGGCGGGGTAGCCCAGCAACGTGACCTTGTTCAGGTAACCCGGCGTGCGCACCAGCGTGTTCGCGCCCACCACGTCCTGCGCCTGCTTGCCGCTCCTCGAAGGCTCGAGCCGACCGAAGGAGAAGTCCAGGTCGGAGATGGGCTTCTTGCTGTTGTGCACGTACCGGTTGTCGGTGAAGAACTTCGCGACCCGGTAGAACCCGAAGGTCTGCTTGTCCAGCGTCTTTTCGGCAGCGTACATGGGGACGAAGACGGCCTTACCCCCGTCGCAGTGCCCCGCGGTCAGGATCAGATTGCGCCCGGGGCTCTCCACCACGCTGGCGGTGCAATGGTGCGCGTGCATCCGCTGGGTGGTCGGGTCCGTGTCGTAGGTGAAGATCGTCCCGACGGACGGCAGGCCGAGGATGTGCTCCGCGGTCGGCATGTCGGCCGCCACGCCAGGAGCGGCCGGCGCCGCCCGCCGCAACCGGGCCCTGGCGCTCGGGTCCGCCTGCTGCGCGTGCTGTGCCGGGTCGGTGGCCGAGGCCATGCGGGCAGGCGTCCAGAAGCGGATGGCGTCCTCGTCCGAAAAGCCGTCGTCGCCGGTCTCGGTCGCGGCCGCCCCGCTCGCGCTCGCCGAGGGTGAGACCGAGGGCTCCCCGGTGCCGGTCCCGGCCGAGGGGCTGGCAGAGGACGAGGACGCGGGTTCACCGGACGGTCCGGCTGAGGTTCCAGCGGACGGGCCGTCGGACTTCACCGTCGCCGGACTCAGGTGGGGCGCCGCTGTGACGTCCTGAACCATGGCCTGCGCCTGGGCGAGGCTCCCCCCTCCGGTCAGGAGCAGGACAGTTCCGGCCACGAGGACCACGAGGCGCGATATTCGTCTGTGTGAAGTATGCAAGGAATGCTTTCTGAGTCATGGACGAACTGCCTCCGGACCGGAAGCGGCCGGAGGAAGCAAAGGAAAGACGAAGGAAGAACCGAGGAAGGCGAAGAAGGCGGGGAACACAGTTCGGCGCGCGCCCACCGGTGCCCGCTCGACCCGCCCAGGGGACGGTCCGCGGCCGCAGGGTCCGCCGCTAGGCGGAGGGTGCAGCCTTCCGTGAGCGGCGGCGCCGTACCGCGAGCGCGCCGCCGGAGGCGAGTGCCAGCCCCGCGGCCGCGACGCCACCGGCGACCGCCCAGGACGGGCCGCTGCCGTCCGCGACAGGCTGGCCGGCGATCGTGACGTGCTGCTTCGTGGTCTGCTGCCCGTGGTGGCTGACCACGGTCACGGTGTAGCGGCCGTCGGATACGTCGCGTCGCAGCTGTCCGTGGCCCGCGTAGACCGTTCCGGGGTCGTCGCATTTGCAGCCGGGGTCGTCCGGGCTGCCCGTCCTGATCGTCAACGGACCCTTGAAGATGGGCGACGTGGCGGTGAGGGAGTCCTCCCCCGGTGCGGCCCGCAGGTCGGTGAGGACCACCCGGACCTCGCTGCCCGGCCGGAGGGAGGCGGGTGTGCCGCTGCCGGGGGAGGCGTTCCTGGGACCAATGACCAACCGGTAGATCTGCGCAGCGTTCTCGGCCAGGACCTTGAGTTGTGCGGTGGCGATGGTACGACCGTGGCTCGTCGCGGTGACCGGATAGGTGCCCGCGCGCAGGCCCGAGCGGACACGGTGGTCCGTTCCCGGCGCGTCCACCTGAACCGACTGCGTCGACCCCTTCTTCAGGGGAGTCAAGGGGATCGGCTCCTGCAGAGCCGGGGAGGTGACCTCGACCCTGTCCCACCCCGGTGGCATTCCCTCAAGGCTGAACGAGATGTCGTCACCCGCCTCCAGCGGGAGGTTCTGAGCCACGTGGTACTCCAGGCGGACCCCCGAAGACGGGCTGCCGCCTGGAGCCGGGCTCGCGCCCTCGGCGGCCGACACCCCCGCCGCGCCTCCCAGCAAGAGGGCTACGGCAAGACCGGAAACCCGAACGGCCTGAACTGCACTGCGCAACAACGATCCCCCTTCGCTACAGGACGGCTGAGCCGGGAAGGCCACATCGATCCGCCCTGCAGGAAGAGGGCAAAGACGCACCTCAGGTTGCGAAAGACGTTCACAATGCACGACCCCCGCCGAGGACGAGTGTCCCCCCTTGGCCTGGACCAGCCTGGCGATCACCGGAACGCGGTTCCCAAAGGCGGACGCCAACGGCATCATCGCCACACGACAGCGCACCGGACTCGCACCGCCCCGACGCACGACCCCCTGCAGCTTCTGCCCTTCTTGATCGGTCGGTCTGCGCACTCGCGCAGGTTCGGCCACCACACCTCCAGTGGTCGAACGGACGTCACCGCCGTCCAGCCGCTCCCACCGCCAACCCGGCGAGCCTTCCGGTCAGAGCACTTCCTGGCGAATCCGCAGCAGTACGGCCTGTTGCACTGCGAGAGCGACTGGGTCCTCGCTGAGCAGAGACTCGGCGGGACGCGTATGTGTCAGTGCACCACTGCTCGCCGGGCCGCTTGTGAACTCGGTGCGCACAACGGCTGGGAGGCGCTGCCGGCTGCGGGGTCCCCGCGTAGTCCATCGACCGCCCAGCGGTACGGTGTGCGGCATTCGATCGCCTGTTCCGCGATCACTGACCAACAAGGGGGTCCCATGAAACACCGCCGCCCGCGCCACCGCCGAAGAGTGATCGCCAGAGCCGTCGGTACGGCGGGTGCGCTGGCCGTCGCCCTGGGCGCCGGGATGACGCCGGCCATGGCCGCCGGGAAGACGCCCGGCACGCCCTCGGCCACCGGGTACTCGCCCGACCAGCCCGATCCGAAGGCACCCTGGGCGCCCGAGAACGACGAGGCGTCGCTGGACCACAAGCCCCTACACCCTGAGGCCCTCACGGGCGGCCGCACGGACACGTCGACTCTCCAGCTCGACATGCCCGCACCGACCGGGCCGCACAGCGTGGGCATGGTCGGCCTGCACCTCGTCGACAAGTCGCGTACGGATCCGTACGTCCCCGGCAGCACCCCTCGCGAGTTGATGGTGTCGCTCTGGTACCCGGCCACCGCCACCTCCGGGCACTATCAGGCGCCGTGGATGCCGTCGATCTCCGGCGCCCACTTCCTCGCCTCGCGCGGGCTGTCGCCGCAGCAGGTGAGCCTGCCGAGGACCGCGGGCCACGTCCTCGCCCCTGTGAACGCCAAGCTCGGCAAGCTGCCCGTCCTGCTGTACTCGACGGGACTGCACTCGGACCGCGCGATGGGCACCGCGCTCGCCCAGGACCTCGCCAGCCGCGGCTACCTCGTCGTCACCGTCGACCACACCCACGACGCCAACGAGGTGCAGTTCCCGCACAACCGGCTCGAGGTCAACACGATGCCGGCGGGCGCGCACTCCTCCGACACGCTCAAGGTGCGCGCGGCCGACATCCGGTTCGTCATCAACCAGCTCGGCACGATCAGCAAGGGCGGCAACCCGGACCCCGGCCACCCCACGCTCCCCACCGGGCTGTCGAAGGCCGTGGACATGTCCCGCATCGGGATGTTCGGCTGGTCGCTGGGCGGCGCGGCGGTCGACACCTCCATGCAGCTCGACCACCGTATCGCCGCGGGCGCCGACCTCGACGGCCAGTTCTTCGGTACGGCGCCGAGCAAGGACCTGGACCGCCCCTTCATGCTCTTCAGTTCCGGCACCCACAACCGCAACAACGACGGGTCGTGGCGCACGCTCTGGTCGCACCTCAAGGGATACCGGGTCGACATCCAGCTCCATGGCGCGGCGCACCTGTCGTTCAGCGACAACGAGTGGATGGTGCCGCAGGAGGCGGGCCTGCTCGGGCTCTCCCAGGCCCAGCTCCAGCAGATGTTCGGCACGATCGACCCGGAACGCGCGATCGCCATCCAGCGCGTCTACCTCGCGGCCTTCTTCGACAAGGAGCTGCGCCACCAGCACAGCACCCAGCTGGATGGGCCCGACAAGAACTACCCGGAGATCTCCTTCGTCCGCTGACCGGACATCCGAAGGGCGGGTCCTGTTCGCGGTCCGCCCTTCGGTGTTTCAGGGGCTCCGCTTGCTCGGCCGCCGTCCAGTGGGCCGCTCGCACATCGTCGTACCGCTGCTGGTGGTCGCCGCCCGGACCGTGACCGGCTCTAGCCCCCTTTAGCCCCTGTCGGCCGGGACCTCAGGGGCCGAGCACGACCGCCCGGACCTCGCGCTCCAACACGGCGAGCGCCTTGGCGTGGCCCCCCGCGGCGTCGTAGTCGAAAGTGAAGGTCACCACCCGGACCTGGTCGGCCAGCGGCTGGACCAGATCCCACTGCCGTATCCGCCGGGCGGGGCGGTTCGGCAGGGGTGCCTCGGTGTCCGTGCTGCGCAGGGTGCAGCCGTTGTCCAAGGCCGCACCGGGGGTGCCGGGCGGGGCCGGGTCCGCGTCGGCGATCCTGGCCCGCACGGACAACCGTCCGATGCCCGGGGCGTCCGCGGTCGTAGCGCCGTCGGCGGCCAGCACCGCCCAGTGCGCCGGCACCCGGAAGCGCGCCAGGCCCCGCAGGTGTGAGACCTCCTGCAGTTCCTGCTCGGGTTCCGCAACCTCCAGGGCCGCCGCGCACAAAGACCGCACCCGCTGCAGTCCGGCCTCGTGCCCCGGCAGCACACGGGCGACCGCCTCGTACACGGCGACGGCCTCCTCGCCCAGGCGGCGCACTTCGGTCAGGGCCTGCTCGCCGTGAGCCTCGGCCAGCAGGCCGCACAGGCGGGCCTTGGCATCGGCCGCCTCCAGGGCCGTCTCGTGGACGGGCACGCCGTCGTCCGGCGGGCCGTGCAGGAAGCCCCCGGCGGACCGGAGCGCGACGGACGCGGCAGCCTCCTCGGGGCCGACACCGGGGATCAAGGACTCGTAGGCCTCGGCGGCGCCGCGGGCGGCCAGGATGCCGTCGGCGACGGCGCCGTTCATGGCCTGGATCATCGCCTGGTTGTAGAGGATCGAGGCGAGCACCCGCACATGCTGTGTGTCGTCGGGCTCCATCTGCCGCAATCGCCGGACCGCGGCCTCCGCTGCGCGGCTGCTCTCCAGCGCCTGCCGGGGCCGCCGGCCCCGCATGTGCTGGATGGCGGCCATGCTCTCCTGCTCCGCCGTTCTGCGCAGTCGTCTGGAGCTCAGTGACACACAACACCCCCCGGGCCATGCGGACGCGGACGGCGTCGCGCTGGATCACCAATTGTGCAGTCCGCGCGGACATCAGAGCCAGAGGTCCTCGGTAGCTCAGTCGGGGAACTGCAGGAATGCCGTGACCCGGAGCAGGGGGTGTCCGGGCGGGTTTCCTCGTACCGATCCAGGACCTTCTGGTAGCGGCCGCCCTCGAAGTCCTCACGGGCCAGCTCGTCGTTGTCCAGGCCGGAGGCAAGAGCCACAAGGGACCTTCTGCTCGGCAGTAGAGGCGCCGCACGGCCCCTGTACGGACGGGCGGCTGGCGGCAGCATGCCCGTGCCGGGCCGGGCCGGGGAGCGGCCGGCCGGAGCTGGTCCGTCGTGCGGGACGACACCCACTGCCCTCACCCACCGCGTCCCGCCCGCCGGGACGCGCGGGGCACGTCGGTCAGCGCTTGCCGGTCGGGCGGTGGCGGCGCGGGAGCTGCGATGCGCGGCCGCGCCTGCGACCGGAAGCAGCCTGGGTGTCGGTGGGCCTCCGGAACCACGGCCCCTCTGTTCAAGTCAGTCAGATCCGGGACCGAGATGGAGCGCAGCCAACCGCGGCAGATTTCGGCGCATCTGTTGAGCATCGCCGAGGTCGAACGGCTCGCCCATGTCCTCGTTGCCCTCCTCCTCGATCGACGCACGAGAGCCGACGTAGACCTCCCATGCCTCCCAGAAGGCGTCCGAGTCACCGGTCAGTCGCTCATATGCCCTTGACGCTACGAAGTTGAAGTCTTCGTCGAAGATGACGTCCTGGTCCCCAGCAGCTGCTGCCGTACGTACAGCAGGATGCTCGGCAAGGGCGTCTGGGCAGGCAGCTGCCCGTTCGTACCACTCACGTCCGAGCGCCACCAGATCCGCCGTGAAGTCGCTGAACCGGTCATCGGAGCAGCCCCACGTCCGTGGAGGCTGCCGCTGGCGACCGTGTGTTGCTGGTCGCCGCAAACTGGAGGACCAACCTGACACGGCAACTGGCGCCGTTGTTCGGTGTGTCGAAGTCCGCGGCCGGTCGCATCATTGAGCGTTCTCAGCGTTGACGCTCCAGGGTGAGGATGGCGGCGGTGATTGACGACAAGCGGTTGGGGCTGCAACGGGCTCGGCGGAAGATGCGCCAGGACTTCAGCCTCGCGACGCTTCGTTCGACGGGCGCTCGCGCTGCTGACAGGGCGCGGTTGATCGTCCGCTGGGTCTGGATGGGGTCCTGGTGCGGGAGCATGCTGTGGAGTGCGGTCGCCCGTGCGCCGCCCGACTTTACCCACCCTTTACCACGCCCCCACGCTGCGGGCAAAGGAACACCGCGTCGAGGACGACGGCAACGGGCAGCTCGTCGTCGACTTCACGGCGAGCGGGACCATCGGCGGGTGGCTGTCACCCCTCGGGCGCCAGGCGGGGTAGGTGAGGGCCAGGCTCGAGCCCTTCGCATGGTGGACCAGCATCCAGTCCTCGCAGAAGTACACGTGTGACGCAGGCGAGATGGAGGGCCCGGAAGAGGGCTCAGACCAGAACCCCAGTGCCGGTGGGCGTCCCGTCGTCCGCGTACAGCTTGAGCAGGAGTGGTTCCGCACGGCCCAGTTCTCTCATCACGTCTTCCAATCGCTCCATCGGCTCGAAGTCCAGCTGCCCGCGCTGGTCGGCGCGGACGAAGACGGTTGTACGCAAGGTGCTGTCCAGGGTGCGGGTCAGCCTTCGCGCGCGCGTCAGCAGATCGAACGCGTCCGGTCCGTCCAGAGTCCTGCGGGCGATGCCCTCGAACAACCGGCTCACCTGGTCTCCCGCGTTGCGGAGCAGATCGCGGCTGCGGGTGTCCATAAGTCGTTCCTGCAGCCATCCGTCGATCTCGTGGAGGTCATGTCCGACCTGCTCGAAGAGCCTCAACAGTGCCCGTGCCTGCGGGTTGTCCGCCGACGGAACGCACTCGCGGTCGTCGAACCGAGCCGACCGGAGGGCCACCAGGAGTTCCGTTCGGCTGCGTGCGACATCGAGTCGGGAGGCCACGACGTCCGCGACGTCGTCGTGCGCCGAACGCAGAAGTGCGTCGAGCCGGGTGTCGCTGTCGTCAGTCGCCATCGCGATCCCTTTCTTTCAGGCCGAGTTCCGCCTTCAGCCGGGCCCGCGCACGGCTGCGGTTGGTCTTCACCGACGCGACCGTGCAGCCGAGGGCCGCGGCGATCTCCGCCACGGTGAACTCCTCGGGGTCCCAGGCCATGACCTCGCGCTGGGCCCGAGGTAACCGGGCGATGGCCTCGCGCACACGACGCTCCATGTCCCGGAACTCCACCTGTTCCACGGACCGGTCGGAGTCAAGCGAGTCGACCTCGTCGGACGAGATCTGCTGCCTGCCTCGACGGCGGTACCGGACGTGGATGCGCATGCACACGGTTCTCAGCCAGGCCCTCTTGTGGGCGATCGCGTCCCACTGCGGCAAGGCCGCGATGAATGCCTCCTGTACGATGTCGGCGGCCTCCTCGTAGGGAGATCCCAGCTTCATCACATGCGCGATGAGGCGCCCCAGATTCTCTTCGTAGAAATGGGTGAAGTCGGCACTCTGGGCCGTCTCGAGCACCATGGCCTTCGACCGTCCGGTCTGGCCGACCGCGCGCCTTGGGCCCGTGCCGGGAGGGGTCGTTCCCACGCTTCGTTCTTTCTCCAGGTCAGTCATGGCTCCCCTCACCCGTCCCGCCGATTTCGATCCGAAGCTCGTTCTCAGAGCGTCGTTCGATCAGCACGCTGCCCGGGGGCAACTGGCGGACGCGTTCGGTGACACCTCGCTGGTAGAGCTGCGCCAGACGGACCCGGGTCCGGCCGACGATCCACCGTTTGGCGAGCTGCCCGGTCAGTACCAGCGCCGTCGAAGCCAATGCCATCACGGTCTCCGGCATTCCGGTCCCCTCCGTCGGAGTTCCACGCGACGCCGCCAGGAGCATCGCCCACACCAACTAGTGCTCAGAGGGTGCGCGGAGGTGACAACGCGCAGGTCAGAGGCCGTGGATATGAGAGTCCGGGGGGTCTGGGCCTGGTCCTCGCCCCCATCCCCCGGCCCGCCCGGCCCGAAGCCCCGGCACGCCCTGATCGGGACCGCTTCCAGGACGCGCTGGACGATCTCGACGCCGGCCAGGTGCGCAGACGCGCGATACTCGTCCCTTGACCCACTGAGGGGCGCAGCCATGAAAAAGCTGATTGCTCTCGGCACTCCATCGCGGTACAGCCCCTCACGCACGCTCCGCTACCCGTCCTCGGGTGGGGGAACAGAGCGCGGCGCCTGTGGTCCGGCCGAGGAGTCCGGGTCGGCGGGGCGGTCCCTGTCGGCGCCGCCCGCCGGGGACCGCCCTCGCCCCGGAGACTGGCACCGGCTGCTCAGACGGCGTTCAGTCCTCCGTCCACCACTAGGCTCTGCCCGGTGATGTAGGAGGCACGGTCGGAGAGCAGGAAGGTGACGGCTTCGGCCACCTCCCAGGCGGTGCCCTGGCGTCCGAGCGGTATGCGGGTGAACGAGGCGGTACGCGAGGCGCGTCGGGCCGATGCCTCACGGCCCATCGGTGTGTCGATCAAGCCCGGGACGACCAGGTTGGCACGGACGCCGCGCGGCGCTCCCTCCTTGGCCACATGCCGGGTGAGACCGAAGAGGCCTGCCTTGGAACTGTCGTAGGCGGGCGAGTTGGTGGCGGCGCGCAGGCCGGCCACGGAACCGACGAAGACGATCGAGCCCCCGTCTGCGATCGCGGGCAGTGCGTACTTGGCGGCGAGGAACGGGGCACCCAGATTGAGCGCGAGCACGCGTTCCCACTGCTGCGGTGAGGTGTCCGCCAGGCCCGCACCGAGGCCGATGCCGACGTTGACCACCAAGGCGTCGAGCGCCCCGAGTTCGCTGAGGGCCTCGGCGACCACGGCCGAGGACTGGCCCGGGTCCGATGCGTCTCCGACCACGGCGACGCCACGGCCGCCCTCCTCGCCGACCAGTGCGGCGGTGGCCGCCGCGGCGCGGGGCGAGACGTCGGCACAGGCCACGGAGGCTCCTTCGCGGGCGGCGAGCACGGCCACCGCCCGCCCGTTGCCCACCGGGGCCCCCGGATCGTCGCTGGGGCGGGTGCCCGCGCCGACGACAAGGACGTTTCGGCCGGTCAGGAGGCCGTTCGGCCGGGTGGTGGGGTGCTGGGGCTCAGACATCGCCGTATGCTCCTTCCGCCGTGTCCCGGCCAGCTTCGGTGGGACCGGGCAGGGTTTCCGTTGCGTAGCCGGGCTCGAGCGGGGTGCCGACGGAGTTCAGGAAGAAGGCGACCATGTGGTACTGGCCGACAAGCATGGTGATTTCGATCAGCTGTGCCTCGTCGTGGTCCGTGGCGAGTGCGAACCAGGTGGCAGCGGACAGGCGTGCGTCCCGGTGCAGCTCGTCGGCGGCACGCAGCAGACAGGCGTCGGTCGGCGCCCACCCCTGGGCGTCCGGGCCCGCGCCCACCCGCCGGACCTCCTCGCCGGTGATTCCGGCAGCCCTGGCCAGAGGTACATGCCGCCCCCACTCGTAACCGGCCCGGGTGTTGTACGCGGTACGCAGGATCAGCAGTTCCCGGGTCCGGTCCGGAAGCCGGCCGCCGCGCAGCAGGTGGGTGCCGAACGGCAGGAAGTGCCGGAACAGACCGTTGTGGCGCACCAAGGTGGTGAAGACGTTGGCGAGGCGGCCGTCGGCATCCCGGGGGATCGGGGCGAGCAGTTCCCGGGTGGTCGCGTCCCAGCAGTCCTCTGGCAGCGGCGCCAGGCGCGGGCCGGTGTCGGCGGCAGCGGGGCGGGGCCGCACGGGGTGATCGTCGGGCATGGAGGTCTCCGCACTGTTCGTCGGGGTGCATCGTTGCCATGGAGGCGGTCAGAGCACGGGTGATCGGCGCCGCGTTGGGTGCGCCTGTGCACTGCTTCCGCCGCAGTGCCACTGTGCTGTCGGAGACGGGTGCCTGTCGCCGGCTCGCCGGCCAAGGGAGGAGGTCGGCATATTGTTCCGTTGCACAACGGCGGGTTTCTGGAAGGGCGGAGGTGAGGTCCATGCCCGGACAGTCGGGTACGGCAGCGCCCCTCGAACGGGTCATCGCCGCGATGGCCGCGCAGCAGAGGCACCTGGGTGGGCGGTTGCACGCGGACTTGACGGATCACATCCCGTCCTACAGGGCGGTGCCGCAGGAACTGCTGGACGAGATCTGGCACCGGCACTTCCAGCGGGCTCTGACCGTGCTGCGAGAGGGGACGGTGCCTCCACCCGAAGACTTCGGTGAAGCAGAAGTCGCCCGCGACCGGGTCGCCCAGGGTGTGTCGCTCAGCGACGGGCTCCGCGCCTTCCGCCGGGCGCTGAGCGCGATACGGGATCTGTTCATCGCGGAGGCGACCGAACGCGGTCTCGACCCCGGTCTCGTCATCGACCGCACCACCTGCCTGTGGGAGCTCGCGGATGTCGCGAGCCTGCAGATCGCCGCGGTCCACCGGCAGGCGGAGGTCGCCGCCGCCCTGTTCGACGCCCGCCGCCGCGCCGACTTCCTGCGCGGAGTGCTCTACGGGACGCTGAGCGCGGTGGAGATCCACAGCGGCGCTGCGATCTACGGTCTGGACCTGTCGCGGCCGTACCGGGCCGTCAGAGCCGTACCGGACGGCGACGCGGCTTCGGACGCGCTGTCGCGCTCCCTCGAGTCCCACTGCCGCCGCAGCGGTCGAAGGGCGCTGCTCACGGTGCTGGACGAAGCAGTCGCCGGAGTCGTCGAGGGGAAGCCTGAGACCGGTGACCTGGCGGTGACGGCGGGGCTCGGCCCGCCGACGGACCTGGCCGCGGCGCACCGCTCCTTCCGTGTCGCCGGCAGGATGCTGGAGGCCGCCCGTGCCTACGGTCTGCGCGGTGTGTACGACCTGAGCGACCTGTCCTGGCGGGCGGCGGTCGTCGCCGAACCGGAACTCGCCGATCTGCTGCGCGACCGCTACCTGCGCCCCCTGGAGGCGCAAGGAGAGTTCGGTACGCTGATCGAGGAGTCGGTGCGGGCGTACCTGGAGCAGGGCCGACAGGTCCGCGAAGTCGCCCGCAGCGCACACGTCCACGTCAACACCGTCCGCTACCGGCTGCGCCGATTCGAGGAGCTGACCGGCACGAGCCTGGACGCTCCGGACACCGTGGTGGAGCTCAGCTGGGCCCTGGCGGCACGGCAGCTGGGCACGACACCGGCACGAGGTCCCGCATGACCGGGCCAGCACGCCCGCGGCAATCCCTCAGGGCCGCCGCCACCTGCGACGGGCGGCACAGCGGGCCCCCGCCCGGTTAGTTCGGCTCCCCTGGCCTCAGCGGGTCGGCGCGCGGGGAACGCCATGCCGCCGTCCGCACGCCGGCACGGAACTCACGTCCCTCCACAACAGATCAGCCACCCTGCCATGCCTGCCCGGCTCGCCGACCCAACTCCCCTTGACCAAAGAGACAGGGGCACCCCCCGGGCGGATTGCGGGCGGGGTCGGCCTGGATGGTCACGGCTCAGGCCCAGGTAGCCGTCGTCGAGCAGCACTTCCACCAGGTCGAAGTGCTGGAAGCAGCCGGTGATGCCAGCGGCGCGAACTGCGGTCGCATCGTGCATCCGCCCTGGCCGCAGGCCGTCGGCCCACAGGGTGCGACCCTGATGGTCAGCGATGACAGTGGCTTTCATCGTGTTCTGCTTCTTCTTGCCCGACACGAATGCCCGCCTGCCACCCGGGCCGGCGGCCGGCCGTCGCACCTGCACCTCGGTGGCGTCCAACCTCAACTCGACACCCGCGGCCTGGGCGTAGGCGAACACGTCCTGCAGCGTTCGAAGCCGCAGGCCAAGCCTGTCGGGAACAGCAAAACCCCGCTCCGCCAGCAGTCGGCGTATCTCACCGACGGCCCGGGTGACAGTCGACCGATCAACGTTTAACAGCACACCCAAGACCACGTGAGGCAGGTCGTGCCGCAGGTGAATCAGCGTGACGACCAACCGGTCCACGAACACCAGTCGATAGCGGGCACCGGCACCCTGCGCGCGTCTCCTCACACCGCCTCGTTGCTGGAAACGCCGCCCCTCCACCGCGGCTGCCCACAGACGGGCCAACTCCTCAACCAGCGACGCAAGATGAGCCATCGAGACGCCCGTGAACAACGGATGCGCCAACACCGCCCGATCGACCGTGCTCCTCACCACGAAAGCATGCCCACCCGCTATCACGCACCAACTCGTTGATCCCTGTTGCCTCGGGCCTGGCGGTCCAGGAACTCAATCAGCCGTGTTTCCGAATGTGCAAGCCTCTCCCGTCGTTCGCCAGGAAGCGAAGCGAGGGCGTCGACCAGGATCCGCTTTCGCGGGACGTGCACCATATAGCCGGAGTAGATCCGGCAACTGGAACACCAGGCGAGCCCGACGCACCGCTCGAACATGGACGACTCGGGAGGATAGAAGCGGTACTGGTACGAGCGGACGGGCGTTCCGCAGGCGGCACAGATCCGACAGTCCCCGTCGGAGACCGTGCCCCAGGTCCCGACCTTGCGCCAGTGCTGCCGCCCGGCCGGTGCTCTTCAAGTCGTCATGCCCAGCATTCTCTCCCACAGCAAGTCGCCCAGCACAGCCGTCCCGGCGAAGGGGGGCCGGAGCAGACCGGAAGCCGGAGCCACTTCAAGCCGGAACAATCGCCGCACGGTCCCGCCGGTGGGCACTTGCCCCGTCTCCTCGCGGCCCGCCGGCCGCGTCGAGCCGGCTGTCCGTGGTCTACTCCCGGTCATGCCGTTGTTGCTGCTGGACCTCGACAACACCCTTGTCGACCGGGATGCGGCCTTCCGCGCCGCCGTCGCCGACTTTCTTGCCGAGCACGACCTGCCCAAATCCGACCTCACATGGGTGATGGCGCTCGACGCAAGCGGCTACACCGCGCGTTGCGAACTCGCCGCAGCCCTCACCGACCGATACGGCGGCGTTGTGCCCACCGCCGTCATCCGCGCCCTGCTCGACAACGGCGCCTCTGACCGCGTGGTCCTGGCTCACTCGGCCCGCGAGGCGCTAGGACGAGCGACGGCGCACGGCTGGACCTGCGCCATCGTCACGAACGGGCGCACCACCCAGCAGGAAGCGAAGATCCGCAAGACCGGACTCGACCAACTCGTCCACGGCTGGGTCGTCTCCGAAGCAGTCGGTCACAAGAAGCCAGAACCGGAGATCTTCCAAGCGGCAGCCGAGGCCGTCAGTGTCCCCCTCCCGGGCTCGTGGGTCATCGGCGATTCGCCCCACGCCGACATCGCGGGCGCCCACGCGCTCGGTCTTCGAAGCGTGTGGGTGACGGACGGACGTGCCTGGACCCAGGACTCCTATCAGCCCACCCACATCGCTAAGGACGTCGCCTCTGCGATCAACCACACCATCCAGACGCCGGGATAGGCGCCGCCAACTCGTCACGTCCCGAGACCTGCTGCAGAAGCGCTGCCAGCACCGCCGTTGCGGTGCTCCGGCGCGATCCGTCCGCCGATCTGCCGCACCGCCGGCGACCTTGCGTCACCGCCCAGCCGCCATCCCTCAAACCCCTCCCCCAGACGTCATGCCCTCTCTCGTCAATCAACTCGAGCTGTTGCGGGATGGGGGGGCGACGTCCGTCGGTTACAGCGGTCCTGTCTCGGGTCGGTTGCGTGCCGCCTTCAACGCCCTCGCACACGGGCGTCGCCGGTACTCGGAGTGCGTGTCCAAGCCGCAGGCGCGCTCCTGGTCGCCAGGCCCGCACGCGGCCTGAGCAGGTCGCCGGCTGAGCCGGCAGCTGGAGGGTCCATGCGGTTCAGGCGGGCTGAGCCTGCCATTGATCGAACGTCCACGCCGGGTGACAGGTGCTCGAGTATGCCAGGTGTCTGTCCCACTCGACGGCTGTGAGTGCCTGCGCGGGCCTGAGGGTGATGTGGCCGGTCGCATCGATGTCGAATCCCCAGGAGAAGCCGGCCACCGGCAGGACGTGCCAAGGCGTAGGGGGACGGCGCATCTTCGAACAGAACGAGCGGGTCCATGTCGAAGTCCGCACCGCCGGACGCGTTGTCCGTGGACTGAACCAGCTGGACCCAGCCGAACAGGGCTCGATACCCCCTGCCCGGATAGTCCACGACAGCCGTGCAGCACGGAAACCGCACGACTCGGGGTGCTTGCCGACCGTCAGCGGCTCATCAACCTGCTCGAGAGACACCGCCACAGTGCCGGTCTCACCGTCGCGGGTGAAGGCAATGATCACAGCATCACCCTGCCGATGGCGCATCATCGGCCACAAGAGCCAAAGGGACGCGCGTGTCACCGGGATGCCCGGGGCCTTTCGTCGGGCGGGCCGACCGGCTCCCGGGTTGGCCGTCTCCAGCGGCGCCGGTTGACCGCGTCGATCGCCGCCGCGCTGTGCTCGCCAGAGGCTCAGGGCTTGCCAGGCCAGCCCCGAGCCGCGAAGGTGATCACCTCAAGAAGGGGCGATCACCCAGGTGGTTATGCGATGACCTTCGATCTCTACGCATGAGCCGACGCCGGTCACGGTCGAGCGGGCACTGTTTGTCTGCCAGAGCCTGGCAGACGGCGATGACAGTGTCGTTCGGCCGGACCCTCGGAATCTCGCTCTCATGGATGATCCGTCGCTGGCGGAAGGGGAGATGATCCACTCCGCGCGATGGGCTCGCCTGAAAAGCGGGAGGTCGCTGCGGCCGCTCGCGCACTGATCACGCGAGCGGTGACAGCCCCTTGCTCTCAAGGTGAGCGAGCAGCGAATCAAGACATGCGTCCGCTGTCCCCAGGTCGGCGCGGAAGAACGAGTCTTCGCCCAGCGGCCCACCACTGACGATGACCATCCAGGCCTTCCTATGCTGGAGGGCGCGCTCGCCGTCCACCTTGAATACGGACGTGACTCCGCGCTCGGCCAGCCACTCCATCAGCTCGAGCATGTCCATTTGCACCTCTTCGGGCAGGTGCTGTACAGCAGCGAAGTACAGCAACCGCTACAACCGCGGCGGACCATCATGGACCGCGCCTGGCAGATCATCCAGCGCAGTGAGCTTCAACGACCATCGCGCCCATAGTTCGCATCGAGGTGCAACGAACGACACCCCCGGCTCGGACCGTCCCTGCCGTGCGGGGGGTTCGCTTTCCGCCTAGGCAGCGGAGACCGTGACTGGACAGAGTTCTACTTCAGTGCGACCCCGTCCCCCGCTGCCGTCGCCGAGCTGGTCGTGCCTGTTCCCGCGAAGTGCCAGCGCCAGGTGCCGGAGGCGTTCGCCGTGGTCGTCGTCTTCAGCTTGCCCGCGCTGTCGGTGGTCACCGTCTTGACGGTGGTGTACGTCGAGGCACCGGACTTCTTGAACTGGAGGGCGACTTTCTGGGCCGCGAAGCCGGTGTAGGTGTTGGTGTTCCAGTCGGCGCGAGTCAGGGCGCCGGTCACTGTCAGCGTTTTGCCCTTGGCGACCGGTTCGGGCGTTGCCTGGGTCGTGGTCAGTTTGGCGTAGCGCTTGATCTTCGTCGTGGCGCTGCTGTCGAGCGTGTAGTAGTCGCCGTCGTTGCCACGGGCCTCCAGGTCGAGGTGCCAGGTGCCGGCCGAGCTGTTGCGGAGGTCGGCGTAGTCGGTGCGGTCGGACTCCAGGCTGTACGACCAGGTGCACTTCATGGTCGTCCGTGTGGGGCGCGTGCACGTGGCTGCCTTCGTCGGGTACTGGATGCGGTTGTCGGAGCTCACCAGCTTGAGGCCGACCATGCCCCAGATGCCGGAGTCGTCGTTGGCGGTGGCGGTGACGGTCAGCGTCTGGGGCTCGCTGATGCCGACGTTGACGGTGCTCTTGCTGAAGGTCACCGAGGTGAAGGCGATGTCGCCGTTGTGTTCGTCCGCCTGGGCGGTGGGCGAGAGGACTGCGAGCAGCGCCAGGCCGCCGACGGTGGCGGCCGTGGCCGTGCGAATGTGCATGGTTCTCCAGGGACTGCAGGAACGGGAGCCGGACTCTTGGAGTCCGGGTGTGCAGATGACCGTCACCATGAAGGATTGGTTGTACGTACACCTCAAGTTGTTATGGGCGCGTTCCCTGCGCAGCCGAAGGAGCGGCAGGCCAGGTACGACGGGAGCCGCTCAATGTGCATCGCTACCCTGCCGGGACAGGCTTGAGTGCCCGCTCTTACACTCCGCACACCTGTTGTTCATCCCACCGCCATGGATCAAGACGGTGGCCTGCCCTGTGAGGGTCTTCATGCGCAAGCTTGCCGTCGGCATCCTGCTGCCGTGTGCGGTGGCACTCTCGGCTCTGACCGCTCCGGCCGCCGAGGCCGTGACCGGGAACGGAGATTTGAAGATCACGAAGGTGTCGATCAACGGTGGCAAGCCCGTCGTGGTCGGCACCACGACGGAGAAGACCTTCGTCTTGGCGATCACCGCCACGGACAGCTCCGGGATCAACGCGGCCTACTCCGACGTCTGGAGCAGGGCCACCGCCACCGGCTTCGGTTACCACGACAACCTGGGCTGCAAGGCCGTCGACGCCACCACCGCCACCTGCTCGATGAGGTACGTCATGGACCCGGGCTACTACGGGAGGGGGCTGGAGAATGCGCAGGCGGGGGCCTGGCAGACGTACCTGGAGGTCAGCTCCAAGGACCACGACCTCGCGACGCGGAACAACCAGGACCAGTTCTTCGTCAAGCGGTACGCCAAGCTCACGACCGACGCCTCGCCCGAACCGGTACGCAGGGGCGCGACCCTGACCGTGACGGGCAAACTCAGCCGGGCCAACTGGGACGACAACCTGTACCACGGTTACTCCACCCAGTCGGTGAAGCTGCAGTTCCGCAAGGCAGGTACCAGCACCTACACCACGGTCAAGACCGTCACCACCAGCAGCACCGGCACCCTGAGGACCACCGTTACCGCTGCCTCAGACGGCTACTGGCGCTACGCCTTCGCGGGCACCACCACGACAGCGTCCGCCAACGCCGCCGGCGACTACGTCGACACCAAGTAGTCAGCGGACGTCGGCACCGGCCGCGGTCGGCGCCAGCCGGGATTCGGTGCGTCGAGACGGCGATCCGCGCCCCGCTCAGAGCGCTGATCGCCGACTCCGTCCGCCCGTACCACTCCGAGGCCGATGGGACATCCCTCCTGCTGTGCGCCGAGTGCAACTCGCTGTGGTCGCCCGACGAAGCAGTCGTGGTAGCTCGGGCACATTTCCTCGACCGCTGTGCCTGGCTGCGCTGGCGCACATCGTCGCTTCTGCTGATCTGAGGCCAGTTGGCTCCGCAGAGGATCCTCTCCATGGCCTGGCGGGCGCTGCCGATCGCTTTGTCGAACTCCCCGTCGTGCAGCAGCCGATGACGAACGGGACGGCCAGCGGCGCGTAGCTGGCGTGGGTGGTCAGGTGCAGGGTTCCTCGGGTGTCGTCTTCCCTGGCGATGTCCAGGGCTCTGGAAGCCAGCTCCAGGCAGTGTTCCGCGTGAGGCAGGAGCCGCTGTCCTGCGGGCGTCAACGAAACGCCCCGGTTCGACCGGTGCAGCAGCGGCCGACCGACGAGCCGTTCCAGCCGGCTCAGCCGCTCGCTGATGGACGGCTGGGTGAGCCGCAGCTCACGTGCTGCGGCGGACAGAGAGCCAACGGAAGCCGCAGTGACGAAGACGCGCAGGTCCGCGAGTTCCAGAGCCATAGGCGCACCCTATAGCCAACTGCTCACCACAGCGGGATTCCGCTTCGGCCGCCCCGTCCATAGCGTGGCCCTACAGATCTTCACCGGACTCGAGGAGCCCTCCCGCATGAACAAAGCGACCATCGAAGTCGCACCTGCGACCGCAGGCGATCTGCCCAGCATCGTCGACATCCAGAACCACACGGCCGCGACCTCCCACGCACGGTTCGCCACGAGGCCCTTCAGCGCCGAAGAAAGGTGCGACTGGTTCGAGCAATTCGCAGCGTCGGGCCCGTACCGGATACTCGTCGCCCGCCGGGGCGAGCAAGTTCTCGGCTACGCCTGCAGCCAGCGCTACCGGGATCAGGAGGCGTTCCGGGAAACAGTGGAGGTGAGCATCGGGCTCCACGATGGCAGCAAGGGGCAGGGAATCGGAACCTCCCTGTACCGTCAACTGTTCGATCTCCTGGACGACGAACCCGTGCACACCGTCCTCGCCGGCATCGCCATACCCAACAACGCATCGGTTGCTCTGCACCGGAAATTCGGATTCGTCGAGATCGGGGTCTTCCACGAATACGCCCTGAAAAACGGCCAGTACATCAGCTCCCTGTGGATGGAACGCCTGCAGCCCCACGCCCCTTCCGACCGGGTCACCGCGTCCAGAGTCGCTGGCCGGTAAGCACACACCGAAACCCGCCCGGCCCACACCAGCACCTGCCACTGAGGAGCGGCCCCCGGCGCCCAGTGCAGGGCGCCGGCCGCGGTCTCCTGCTCCAGTATGTGCTCGGGAGTGTCGCCGCGTGCCTCGGACATGGAGACCACACCTCCAGGAGCGGCTCCAGCGCTGCCTGAACGATGACACCCGGAACGACAACGGCTACGTCATCGGGCAGGCCACGGAACGTGATCGACACTCACAACCTGCTGAACCACCTCGGGCTGCCCGTCCTCTCTGCACGCAACACCGCCCATGATCGAAGCAGTCACCAGCCTCCCGCCCATCCTGGTCGCTGACCTCTTCGATATGCACCCCAACGCGGCCCAGAGGGGGGCGAACTATGCCAAAGACGACTGAAGTACGTACCTCGCAGTCCGCATGGCCACCAGATAGAGGACTGCTTGCTGCATTCTGCAGTCAGGGGTTCCTCAGGGTCGATCTCAGGGGCAGTCCGGAGGTGGGGAGGCGGCATGCGACCCTAACCTCGCGCTTTCACGGAGCGAGCTGTCCGGCTGATGATCAAAAAGCAGAAAGTGCCTCTGACCAGCGAGAATGAGGATTGCTGAGGTCCTTGTTCCCGCCACCGCCGGAGGCACTTCCCAGGTGAAGAAGCGTATCGGGTCCTACCCGCGTGTCCGCATCGAGGGCCGCGGTCGCGGAGTGGTTTCGCAGACCGGGGCGGTGCTGCTGGTCGAGACGGTCCGCAAGACCGGTCTGGATGCGGCGATATCGGCGGCACTTGAGCCATGGCGCAAGCCGCGGGCGGTGCACGATCTGGGCAAGATTCTGCTGGATGTCGCGCTCGCCGTCGCGCTGGGCGGGGACTGCCTCGCGGATGTGGCCCTGCTGCGGGCCGAGCCGGCCGTGTTCGGGCCGGTGGCCTCTGACCCCACGGTCTCCCGGCTGATCAGCAAGCCGGCGTCGGGCGGACATCGGGTCCTGGCCGCGCTCCGCACCGCCCGAGCCGAAGTACGCGAACACGTATGGCGGTTGGCCGGTGACGCGGCACCGGACGCGAGCGGGCAGGTGATCGTGGACATCGACGGGGTCCTGGTCCTGGCGCACTCCGAGAAGCAGGACGCCACCGCGACCTGGAAGAAGACGTTCGGGCACCACCCGCTGATGGGGATCGTCGACCACGGCCGTGACGGGTCCGGCGAGCCGGTCGTGGGCTTGCTGCGGCCGGGCAACGCGGGCTCCAACACCGCCGCCGACCACATCGAAGCCACCAAGCTGGCCCTGGCCCAGCTGCCGAAGCGGCTGCGGCGCGGCCGGCAGACGCTGATCCGCACCGACTCCGGCGGCGGCACCCACGAGTTCGTCGCCTGGCTCACCCGGCGCGGACGGTGGCTGTCGTACTCGGTCGGCATGACCATCACCGACGCCATCCACCAGGCCGTCCTGAAGGTCCCGGCATCGGCCTGGACACCGGCCCTCGAGCCCGACGGCGAGATCCGCGACGGCGCCTGGGTGGCCGAACTCGACGGCGACTGCCTCAAGGGCTGGCCCAGGGAGAGGCGGCTGATCGTACGAAAGGAACGGCCGCACCCCGGCGCCCAGTTGCGCTTCACCGACGCCAACGGCATGCGCCTGACCTGCTTCGCCACCAACACCCAGCACACCCCGATCGCCGAGCTGAGCTGCGGCACCGCCAGCGGGCCCGCGCCGAGGACCGCATCCGCGCCGCCCACTCCCCGGCCTGCGCAACCTACCCCTGCACGACGCCGCACAGAACCAGGTCTAGCTGGAGATCATCCAGATCGCCCTCGACCTGCTGGCCTGGATGCCCCTGCTCGTGGTCAGCGAGCTGGTCACCAACGCCCGCAAATACGCACCCGGCCCCTGCCTGCTCACCCTGGAGATCAACAACGGCGCCGTCGAAGTGACCGTCTGGGACAGCAACCCCACCCCGCCGCAGCTCCTCGCCCCCGACCCGACCCGCATCGGCCAGCACGGACTGGAGATCGTGATGGCCGTCAGCCAGAGCTTCGCCGTGCACCGCGAACCGGTGGGCAAGCGGATCACCACAAAAATCGTGCTGGCCGACGACCCCGGCGGACACGCCGCCGGCCGCCGCCTGTGACGACGTGAAACCGGCAAAGAGGGGTAGCCATCCGAAGCCGACCGGGGAAGGGCCGTGACGCCTGGGGCGGCCGAACGGTCCTTCCCTGCCGGCGCAACCGGGCGACCCGCAGCCTGCCGCGCCGCGGGCACGCACCGGTGCCCCGCGGCCCCCGGCCGTGCGACGGCTGGTGCCCGGTTCTAGGCTGCGGGGCATGAGCGAGATCAAAAACCCGACGCCCAGCGAGGCCTTCGAGCTGCTGATGGCCGGCAACCAGCGCTTCGTCGCCGGCACCCCCGAGCACCCCAACCAGGACGCCGCCCGCCGCGCCGAGATCGCCCCGTCCCAGCAGCCCTTCGCCGTGCTGTTCGGGTGTTCCGACTCCCGGCTGGCCGCCGAGATCATCTTCGACCGCGGCCTGGGCGACCTGTTCGTGGTCCGCACCGCCGGCCACGTCACGGGCCCGGAAGTGCTGGGCAGCATCGAGTTCGGCGTTCAGGTGCTGGGCTGCCCGCTGGTGATCGTGCTCGGTCACGACTCCTGCGGCGCGGTCGGCGCTGCGAGCGCCGCGCTGCAGGACGGGCAGACGCCGGGCGGCTTCGTCCGCGATGTCGTCGAGCGGGTCACCCCCAGCGTGCTGGCGGCGCGGGCCGCCGGACACGTGGAGCCGCAGGAGGTCCTCGCCGAGCACATCCGGCACACCGTCGACCTGCTGCTGGACCGCTCCCGGATCCTCGCCGAGAAGGTCGCCGCCGGCCAGACCGCCGTGGTCGGCCTGCGCTACCGCCTCGCCGACGGCACTGCCCAGCTCGTCGCCTCCCGCGGCCTCGAGGTCACGCCCGCCTCCTGATCACCTGGTCCCTGCTGTCACCCCCGCGGCCCCGTCACCGTCCCGCACTGCCGCCTTCTCGTGGGCGTACAGGCCCGGGTCCAGCCGGTGCCGGCCAGGCGCGGAAGGATCAGGCTGCACCCCGGCGGCACTCAGACAGCGATCAGCGGTCCCGGGACGACTCGTCCCGGGACCGCTGCCATGCGCGCCACTTCCAAGTACCCACCCGGGGCAGGCATCTCCGCATATCGGCGCTGCCGGGATAGGCTCAACGGCATCTGATCATATGCCGGGCGAGACGGTTGGCAGGGCGTGGTGAACGATCTTCCCTCGGTCGAGACGACCGCGTCGGGCCCATGCCTGGTGGCGAAGGTGCGCGGCGTCATGGACTACGTTTCGCGGTCCCACCTGCGTGAGCAGCTGCAGCACGTGATCGCTCCCGCCCAGCGGCCCGTCGTGCTGGACCTGGAAGAAGTGTCGTTCTGCGACTCGGCAGGACTGAACGTGCTGCTGGAGGCCCGCCGTGACGCCGAAAGGGCCGCAGTGGCGCTGGTCCTGGCCTGCGTACCGGTCACGCTGCAACGAGTCCTTCACATGACCGGAGCCGACCAGATCCTCAAGGTCTTCGCCACCGTCACCGACGCCGAAGCCGCCCTGACCGGCTGACCGGCCCCGGTCAGTCCACCACCAGGTGCTCGCCGACGGCGACGGCCGGAGAATTCGCCGCTGACGCTGTGCCCGTCGACGACCGGCCCGACCGTGGCTCGAGGGTGGCTGGAGTGGACGGCAGCCGGGCTGGAGGGGCTGTGCTGCAAGCGGCTGGACGGGCCCTACCTCGGGGGCACTCGGCTGTGGCGGAAGTACAAGGTACGGGTCACTACCGAGGCCATCGTCGGTGCCGTTACCGGCTCCATCGCGGCACCCCGAACGGTGCTGCCGGGCCGCTATGAAACGCCGCAGGCCGTCTGCAGTACACCGGGCGCAGCACCACGCTGTCCCAGGCCGCCGGCCGCGCCCTGGCCAGCGAGCTGGCCCCGCCGAGGGGTGCGCATCCGTGGGAGGGGTGGACGTTCGCACGCCTTGTGATGGTCGGGGCGCAGCATGCCGAGCAGCACCCAGCCGTGCTGGGCCGCCTCCTCGTGGTCGCGCAGGGCCCGCAGCGCCTCGAGGAGGTTCTTCCTGCTGGGCATACCGCTCTCCCCCGGCTCTGACTGCTGGACGCTGACGAGCCGACAGTAGGAGCCCGTCCGGCAGGTTCGGGACCGAATCCGGGAAAGATCGCCCGCGTTGACGTCGCGGCCCCGGCGCCCGGCGCGGGGCAGAAGGACCGGGGCGCGGACCGGAGGTCAGCGGGCCCGGATCACGGTGACAGGCACGTCCGGGCAGTTGCTGAGGACTTCAGCGAGCGCGGCCTGTTCGCCGGCATCGACGCTCAGGTCCCAGCGGGTCTTGTCGGCCACCCAGTCGGTGACATAGGTGCAGCGGTATCCGGTGGCCGGCGGCAGACAGGTGGAGGGGTCCTGGTCTGCCTTCGAGCGGTTCGAGGCGGCGGAGACCGCGATCAGCGCCCGGTCGTCTCCCAGGCCGTTGGCATAGGCCTCGCGCTCAGGGCCCATGCTCGACGGCCCGCAACAGCTGGTCCTGCACTGCCAGCCGGTCCTCCAGCGGCCGGCGCTGGGCCGACAGGGCGTCCAGCACTCCGACCACGTGGGGCCGCCACCCGGTCACCACCGTGTAGCGCCAGCCGCAGACGGCAGCCGCCTCTTCGTCACCTGCGCCACCTGCAAAAAGTCCAGCACGAGCAGCAGCCGCTGTTCCTCCAGCGACTCGAACCCGTGATGACGCCCCGTGGACACCATGAACTGCAGCCCCGGACGGTGACGCTGACGAGCCCTTCAGGTGAAACGCCGAACCGGCTGCGGCCCCAGCACCGGAACCGCTGCCAGATCACGCACCGGCCAGACCACGTCACCGCCGGCGAACCGCCATATGGACGACCACCGACTCGGCCAGCCTTCGCCCAGCACGAGCCTTTCGCGTACGGCGTCAGCGATCGAGTACGGGGCGATCAGCTGATCCAGCCCGCACCTGTCCGATGGCACCACGGCCCGCTTAGCCACCCCACCAGCACAGCATCACGAGAAGACGCCCAGGAGGCACTTCACCGACATGCTCGCAACCCGCAGCCGACCAGTCAGATCCACGCGCCTTCGATGCCAAGGATTGACCGAAGGTGACCACTGGTGCCGGGTGCAGCCCAGCCCCGGCAGGCTGCGCAGTTCCCCGATCAGATACAGGCGGGCCACGGCCATGGAGACATCGGTGTGGCCCGCCATGCCGTCTGCTGATCGCGGCCGTTTCAGGCTTGGTTTCCGGGCTGGAGCCTCAGCTGTTGGCCAGGGTGCGGTCCAGAAGGGAGAGCAGGCGATCCCAGTGGCGCTTCAGCCCGGAGGCGCTGAAAGCGTCGGTGTCGGACATGGTGAAGCCGTGGATGGTGCCGGGGTAGATCTCGGAGGTGTAGCCGACACCTGCCGCATCCAGGGCCCGGTTGAGCTCGCCGAGAGCCTCAGGCGTCACGTCGCCTTCGGCGTGGCCGAGGTGGACCTGGGCAGTGAGCTTGGAGAAGAGATTGGCCCCATCGACGCCCACGGGGCCGTGGAACGCGGCGACGGCCGCTACCTGGTCGGGGTGGGCCGCGGCGGTGCGCATCGCGTAGAGGCCGCCTATGCAGTAGCCGGTCACCGCGACCGGCCCGGCGCCGACCTCGGGCTGAGTGGTGAGGAACCTGAGGTAGGCGTCGGCGTCGCTCAGGACACGTTCGGCGGTGTGCGCCTCGATCAGGGGCATCAGCTGGGCGAAGACCGCGGGCCGGACCTCTTCTCCGATGTACTCGGGAAGCTCGACCAGCGGTGCCGGGCCATGCCGGTAGAAGGAGTTGGGAACGAGCACGTAGTAGCCGTGCCCGGCCAGTTCGCGGGCCATCTCCCGCAGAACGGGCCGGATGCCGAAGCCGTCCGCGTACATCAGCACCCCTGGGTGCCGCTCACCGTGGTCGGGGAAGGCAGCGAACGCGTCGGCCTGGCCGTCCGCAGTGGGAATCCGCAGAGACTTGATGGGCATGAATCCTCCTGTCGTGGTTGATGTGCAGAGCCTGTGATCAACACGACGAAGGCGGAGCCCGCGCAACAGCGCAAGAGCCTCGATCAAACAACGGGCCCAAACCGGCCCGTACGGCGCTCAGAAGAGCACCGGGTCACCGATCCGTGTGTGGCGCAAGGCCGTCCCGGTATTCATAGCCGCACAGCGTAGCCCACCGGATATGAGCCGACGGACGCCGTCGTGGCCAAGTAGCACTGCGAGTGGCCAACTATCGCTGCGAGTCACATGCCGGTGGGCAGCCTACCTTCTAGAATCAAACATGTGAACGATCTGCCGCCCGACCTGCCGCATCTCCTCACCTTGGAGACCTGACTGGTGCTGTCCCTCGACCGGGTCCGGCAGCAGATTGCGGCGGCTGAACAGCATCAGGCGGAACAGCAGCGCAGTGAGCGGGCGCGGCCGCCCGTGCCCGACTGGCTGCTGGAGCTCGGCCTCAACCAGGACGCGGCCGCCGTGTACGTCCACGTCGGCGGCTGCTGGAACGCCGGTGGACGCAGCAAAGGTGTCGACCGGTCGACCGCGCTGCGGGCGCTGACCGAGGGCGTCGCGGCCTGCCCGCACTGCCGGCCGGACACCGAGCTGGGCGTCCTCGACTAGGTTGTTTCGTTCGGATCATCGTGCGTACGTGCGCGTTCTCTGCTACCGGGGCGGAGACTGACTGCACTACCCCCGGCCAATAGGGTTGGCCTGGTCTCTCCACTGGGAGTGCGAAATGCTGGCTCTTGTTGGCAGAGCTGGAGGTGGGGATGTTCAAGCAGTGGCGCTGGCGCTGGCGCGGTCGGTTACGGACGATCAGCTTCTCGTTCTTCGGGCAGAGCGCCAGCGTGGAGTTCAGCCAGAGTGAGCGCGAGCGGGCAAGATCGATCCTGCTCCGCTTGGAGGACCACCGGGTACTCCATGCGCCTTATGACCTCGAAGAGGAAAATGGGTCCTGGGGGTCCATCGAGGCGCTGCGTACCTATCTGAACGAGCAGGTCGAGCGGTGCGAGTCCGAGGAACTGCGGGAGCAAGTGCGCGCGATGCGCGCCGCTGTGAGGCAGTGGCTGACCGATGTGGAGTCAGCACGCAGGTTGACCGATAGAACATTCCCGGATGTCCCGCCCAACGGTCGGGATCCGATTCGGTGGGCCAGGGATCGGGATCGGGTCCAATGGGCGTATGGGCTTCAGGCGCTGGGTATGCTGCGCGGCCGGGTTGGAGTTGCTATCGCTGAGATCGGCCGGAAGTTCGACATCCCGATCGACGGTGACCTCGCCCACGTCACGCCGCCTGACGTGGATGATTCGGAGCGGGGAGCCAGGCTGTCGCCGTTGTACTTCGACGAGGCGTAGCTGTGCTAGGGAGAGCGAGCTGGGCCAGGCCCCGCTTGACCGCTGCCCCTTGCGCCATCCTCTGTCTGGATCATCGTGCGGACCAGAGGAAGATCCCCGCGATGTGGAGTCCGGCCTGCTATATCGTCGCGGTCTTCTCGTAGCGGGTGGCGATGCCTCGCCACTGTTTGAGGCGGTTGATGCACCGCTCAACGGTGTTGCGCTGCTTGTAGACCTCACGGTCGAAGGCAGGGGGTCTGCCGCCCCGACCGCCCCGCCGCAGCCGGTGGCCTTGCTGGTCCGCCGGGACGGGAATCACCGCGCGGATGCCTCGTTTGCGCAGGTGTTTCCGGATGGCGCGTGACGAATACGCCTTGGCGGCGAGGACCACGTCCGGTCTGGTGCGGGGCCGTCCACGGGGCCGGGGAACGCGCAGGCGAGCCATAACCTCGGCGAAAGCGGGCGCGTCCCCGGCCTGTCCGGCGGTGAGGACGAAGGCCAGGAGCCGGCAGCGGCCGTCGGCAGCAAGGTGGATCTTCGTGGTCAGTCCGCCGCGGGACCGGCCGATGGCGTGGTCGTCCGGCTCGCCAGCCAGCGCCCCTTTTTGCGGGCCCCGGCCGCGTGCTGGTGGGAACGCACGATGGTGGAGTCCACTGAGACGGCCCAGTTCAGGTCCTCGTCGGCGTCGGCCTGGGCCATCAGCGCGGTGAACACCCGCTCCCACGTGCCGTCGATGGCCCACATACGCAGCCGGTTGTAGACGCCCCGCCAGTTGCCGTACTTCTCCGGCAGGTAGACCCACTGCGTACCGGTCTGGAACTTGAAGGCGATCGCATCGATCACCTCCCGGTGGTCCCTCCACCGGCCACCCCGCTTCGGTGTTCGGTCTGGGAGTAACGGCTCGATCCGAGCCCACTGCGCGTCACTCAACGGCACACCCGGACCAACGTCCGGCTGATCCAAACGAAACCGCCTAGGCTAGGCGGTCCGCGGCCGACGTGACGGCCCGTCGTCTTCCGCGTCGCGGGCGGTGGCAGCAGCTCGGCGGGGTCGCGGACCTCGTCCGGCCAGCGCATGGCGTGCAGCACCAGGACGTCGTCCTTCACACGAACCAGACCAAGCTGGCTCCGTGTCGCCGAGCGCCCGCGCCCGCAGTAGACAGCTCACTCGCGGCAGCTCCGTATCCCTCGCCTTCTCCTCGGACGCTCACAGCGGCCGGGGACGCGCGCGGCCCCGCCGACGCGCGAGAGGGGACCGCCGGCGCCCCGATCCCCGAGGCGCTCCCGCTCGCCCACCCGTCCCCTCCCCCCTTCTCCTCCAGGCAGGGGCGGCGCAGGGTGCGCTGAGGGGGATGTCAGAGCCCCGACCACGCTGCTACGGGCGCGGTGACCTGCGCAAACGCGCGGCGCTCCGAAGAGCTCGCGCAACAGTGGTCGCAACCTCTAACGCAACTTCCAGCGCAACCCCTTGACGCAACAGATGCCGCAACAGATCCCGTGCCCGCGGGCGGACAAGACACAGCTCTTGGCCGCGGCCATTGGTCGGCGACTACACGACCACGGCCAGAAGCCGCGGATGAACACCGGGCCTGCTGCCGTGACCACGACACCGCGCATGCAGACCCGCAGGCCGACAAGGGAGCCCCGGCCCCTGACCATGGGCCCGACCACGCTCCCGGCCGCGTACGCGACCGCCCAGGGCTGGGAGGTGTGGACGGACCGCGACGGCGCACGGGTGCCGGTGAGCCGGCTGGAAAGCTCCACCGGAGCCGAGCACAGCGGCTGGCAGTCGGTCCGCTTCCTCACCCTGGGCGGCCGCACGTACGTCCGTGATCCCAAGGGTGTGCTCGCCCGTGACGGGCTGCTCAGTGACCGGCACCTGTGGCTGACGGAGGACCGGGACACCGCCTACGTCCGCACGTCCTCCGGAGTGGAAGCCTGGCCCCGGGCGGCGCGGGAGGTCGCCTGCAAGTGACCGGTCACCGGCTCCGGTGCAGTGCGACCAGCAACTGCCAGACCTGGTCCGCGACTTCCTCCGGCGCGGCCCGCAGCAGCCCGTGCAACCAGTCCGCGAGGACACCCGCGAAGGTCGCCGCCACCGCCGACGCGACCAGCGGGGCGTCAGCCGCGCCGGCCAGTTCGCGCTCCTCGAGGCTGCGGGCCCGCAGGTCCCGGTGCAGCACCCGGCCGAGCGGCCCGCCGCCGCCCGGCGCGAGCAGCGACCGGTACAGGGCCGCGTGCGGGGCCAGACCGGTGAAGAACTCCCGCAGCGCGGGCGGGGCGTGGACGGGATCGGGCCGCCCCCGCCAGGCGTGCAGCGCGTCCACCGCCTGCCGTACGACGTCCGCGCACGCGTCGACCGCCAGCGCCTCGATGCCGTCGTAGTGCACATAGAACGTGGCCCGGCCCACCCCGGCCCGGCGCACCAGCGCGGCCACGGCGACCTCCGCCGGCGGTCGCTCGGCGCACTCGGCGAGCAGGGCGGCGCGCAGCCTGGCGCGGGTGCGCGCCGCCCTCGGGTCCTCGTGCGGCGCCCGGCTCATCGTGCGGCGAGGACGGCGGCCAGCGCGAGCGCGCCGGGCAGCGCCTGGGCGAACAGGATGCGGCGGTTGGCCGTGGTGGCGCCGAACACGCCCGCCACCACCACACAGGACAGGAAGAACACCTGGACCCGGAAGCCGGTCGGGTCGGCGGCGAGAAGCCCCCACACCAGTCCGGCCGCGAGGAAGCCGTTGTAGAGGCCCTGGTTGGCGGCCAGCGGAGCGGTCGCCCGGGCCGTCTCCGGGTCGAACCCGTGCAGCCCCCGCCCCGGCTTCCGCTGCCACAGGAACATCTCCAGCACCAGGATGTACATGTGCAACACGGCCACCAGGCCGACCAGCACGTTCGCCACGATTTCCATGAGCAGCGAGCCCTCCCATTCTTGGACAGGTGCCCAGGATACCTGGACACCTGTCCAAGAGAATCACCGGGTTCCGCCACCCCCCGGCGCAGCTCCCATGCCCGTAAGGCCAGCTGGATCTCGAAGCGGACCGCCAGGGCGTGCAGTAGCTCGCCGAACAGCTCGTCCAGTTGTCGGGTCCGCTACCGGATGCGGCAGCCCATCCAGCTGCCGCATCCGGTAGCGGACCGTCTGCGGAGAGCCACCGCGTCCGCGTGTTGCTGGAGCAGTCCCCAGTCCACTTCGGGCTCCTCGCCGCGCTCGGCCGCGCTCAGCATCTGTGCCCAGTCCTCGGCCGTCAGCCCGAACATGCCGAACGCGGCGAACGCTTCGCCCAGCGCGTCCGCCCCGACCTCCTGCGCCCCCAGGCCGATCGCGGCTGCCACGTGCACCATGCTCCTGAAGTCCGGCCCCTCCGCCTCGGCCGGCACGTCCCCGCCGGCTTCGAGCGCCGCGCGCACCAGAGCGAGGTTCGCCGCCCCGCGGTACGGCCCCATGAGCCGGCCGGCGGCCGCGTACAGCGCGTCCTGGCCCTCTTCACCCGCCCCGGCCGCGCTGCGCGCGAACTCCACCAGCCGCTGCGACGCCGAAGGTCAACAGCGCAGCCGTCTTCCACCCGATGGCCGGCCCCGACGACGAAGGCCTGCCGTGCAGCGAGATCGCCGGAGTTCTCGTCTTCGCCTACCTGGACGCCGACATGCAGGCCGTGCGGGTATCGGTTCACCTCGACACCACAGACGAGCTGCTCGTCCAGCCCGGACAGACGGTGCCTTTGCACGTGGAGGTCGAGGACTCCACGGTGTTCAGCGGAGGCACCACACCGGCGCCAGCGGCAGCCGGAGGATGGCGGCAGTGGCTGCGACGGCTGAGCCGCTGGACGCAGCGGACGAGGGGGATTGACCCACCCACAAAACACACTATGGCCCCGTCGATCACGCACGTATCCGGCACAGTCATGCCGGGATACCGGCCCTGATCCTGTCAAGGAGCGAGTTCGGCTTGGCGAAGGCTGCGGAACACCTCCGAAGTCGTCCATCCGCGCAACGTGGCGTGAATCGCCGAGCGGAATGCGGCCTCGGCCGTGGTGGCGTCGAAGGCCCCAGCCAGTTCAAGAGTCACCAGCCCGTGGAGGGTGGCCCAGATCGACAGGGCGATCGACGTCGCCTCGCCTGCGAGGACGGACGCCGCCAAGGCGCGATCGATCGCCGCGAGGAGTGGACGGATCGGGTCACTGGCACCGACCTCTCCCGACGGGTCGAAGGACTGCACACCGCCGAACAGCACCGTGTACAGGTGGCTGTGTCCTCGCCCCCAACGGCGGTAGGCGACGGCCAGCGCGTAGAGGTCGGCGAGAGGGTCCGCGGAGGTCTGCACCGTCGACAGGTCCTGGAACAGGCCGGCGACGGCTCTGTCGCGCACCGCACCGATCAGCCCGTCCTTACCACCGAACAGGGAGTACACGGCCGTCGTCGACGCCTCGGCAGCAGCGGCCACGGCGCGGACCGTGAGCGACTCCCGCGGACGGGTGGCGAGCATCTCGGTCGCGCACGCCACAAGCCGTTCTTTGACGGCCTCGTCGTTTGTTCTTGGCCTACCCACGGCCAGCAGCCTACCTCTGTTTGATAACGTCGTTTTGAAACGGTGTTCTGAAACTGTCGGAGGTCCGCTATGCCCAAGTCCGCCATACGCCTCGTCCGCTTCACCGGACGCCTACTGCTGGCCCTGGCCGCCGTCACGACGCTGGTCGTCGCCTTTCTCGCACTGACCGCCCTCACAGACGGGGCAGGCTCGGGGCTTGCCGCATGGTTGACGACCCTCGGGGCCGGGACTGTCCTCGCGCTGTGGCGGGGCCGGCACCGCACCTGGCCGGCGCGGCTCGCGCCGTTCCTGCCCGTGGTCGTCGCGGCGGCGTTGACAGCGACGGTCTGCATCCCGACCGTGCCGACGGCCCGGCAGTACCCGCCCGCCCTACCCTTCGTGGCCACGCAGCACTGGGGCCTGGCCACAGGCAGCCGGGTAGCGGTGTACCACTACCCGCCCGCGAACCCCGCCACCCGGCATCCCATCCCGCTCGTGTACCTCAACGGCGGACCGGTCCGCGGCATCTCGGTGCTCGACCACCGGTTCCTGCAACTCCTGGCACGCCACGGCTACGACGTCTACAGCTATGAACAAGCCGGTGGCGGACGAAGCGACCTGCTCCCCATGAGCCAGTACACGATCTCCAGGTCGGTCCGCGACCTCACCGCCTTCGTCGACCGCCTGAACAAGGGAAAGGTCGACATCCTCGGCTTCTCCTCGGGCGGGGTCGTGCTCACCCGGGCTCTGGCCGATCCGCGCGTCGCCGCACGCCTGCACCGGGCGATCATCGCCGAGCCCGGCCCCATGGACGGGCCCACGGCGCACATCACCGGGCACAAGGGCCGAAAATCCGCACGCGGCCTCGCGCCTGCCATGACCGGGCCGCGATCGACGCATGTCCCGCGGTACGCCGTGGCATTCGGCCTCATGCGACTCGGACTCCTCACCCCCGACACCGGACTGATCGGACAGGCCGAAGGCGACAACGCCTTCACCGCCGCAGACCTCGGCAGCGACACCGCATCCGCATACTGCGCGCGCGACGCGCACCGCATCCCAGCCGAGGACACCGCACAGAACTTCTCCTTCAGCCCCGCCGCCAGCCTCCGCATCCAGCAGACGGTCAAGGACTCACCCTCCATCGCCCCGCAACTGAGGCAGTCCCGGACCCCCGCGATGCTGATGATCGCCGAGTGCTCCTCCCAGGTCCGCCAATGGGAGACCACCGTCCTTGCCAATGACCCCGCCATCCAGCGCACGCAGTACATGCCCGGAGTCGGACACCACATGTGGAACGGCCTGGACGACAACAACGACCGAGCCGCCGCCGTCATCACTGCATTCCTTCAGGACAAGCCAGCCCCCCTGCCGAACTACCCGACCCGCGACGAGATCCCTACCTTCCTGCGTGATCACAAATGAAGACGTCGTAGCCCGTCACCGACAACGGCGGGCGAAACCTCGAGGCCGACCCGGCCCTGCGACGGGTACAGCCAAGGACGACTTCCTAGGGCGGAAAAGCTGCTCATGTTCGCTGTGTGTCTTCGCCTCCCGCCACGACGTACTGCTCTCCATCACCCGGCGACCGCGGCTGGCCGCACTGTACGCCGAGGTCGAACGGCTGCGAGGCGACAGCTTCCGCGCCGACTGGCGCATCACCGATCTCATCCGGCACGCCGCGGCCTGCGGAGCGCCCGACCCCGGCCTGGTCTGCTCCGACGACGGCCCGGAATTCACCGCCCTCGAGGAGCAGGTCCGCGCAGCGCTTGAGCAGGAGCCCCGCTAGGAGCCCGACCTGGCCCGGCGGACACGACGACCTGGCCGGGAGTGTGGCCGGGCGCAGGATCCTCGACGTCGGGTGCGGCACCGGCCCCGTGCTCGAGGCGCTGCGCGATCGCGGTGCCATCGTGACCGGCGTCGAGCCCAGCATCAGGTTTTCTTCGAGTCGGTCTTCGAGGATCACGATGCGGCAGGCGGCCTCGATGGGGGTGCCCTGGTCGACGAGTTCGCGGGCGCGGGCGACGATGCGCAGCCGGTAGCGGGAGTAGCGGCGGTGGCCGCCTTCGGAGCGCAGGGGGGTGATCAGGCGGTGTTCGCCGAGAGCGCGGAGGAAGGCGGGAGTGGTGCCGAGCATCTCGGCGGCCCGGCCCATGGTGTAGGCGGGGTAGTCGTCGTCGAGGATGTCGGCGGTGCGGGTACTGCGAGGGGGCATAGACCTCTTCTTTCCGGGGGACGCGTCGGGGGGCCCGGGTGCCGTCGTCCCCGTGCTGCTCGGCCACATCGGCAGTGCCGTCGCCTCCGGTGGCCACCTCATCGTCACCTACCGCGACCTCACAGCGGAGCTGCGTGGCTCCGACCGCTTCAGGCCGGTACGCAGTAGCGACGACCGGCTGCTCACCTGCTTCCGCGAATACCGCAACGAGGACACGGTGATCGTCCACGACCTGCTCCAGACCCGGACGAACGGCTCCTGGCAGCAACGGGCAAGCAGCTACCCCAAGCTGCGGATCGCGTCCGCCTGGCTGGTCAGTGCCGGGCGGCGGGACTGGACGTCCACCGCGACGCCGCCGACTCCAGGGGCATGCGGATCCTGCACGCCGTAAAACCCTGACGGGCGATCAAGCTCCGTCGGCGTCGGCACACAGCGTGACAGTCACCTCTCCTCGGCGGGTGGTGGCTCAGGGGATGAGGTGGGTGAAGCAGTCGCGGACGAGAGACCGGCGCCAGGAAGTACCAGTGCCGAGTCCGCGTGGAGCGTGAGGCGCACCGGTGTGAAGGTGGTGGCGTCCACCCGCGACTCACCGGTGCCGGGGTTGCGGGCGTAGCGAGGGTGGGCGCCTGCGCTGATCTGCCAGCGTATGCGATGGCCGACGGGGAAGCGGTGGGCGGTGGAGCTCATCGGCACCGTGACCTGTGAGGGCACCTGTTCGGCCGTCCGGAGTCGGACGAACCCGTCACATATGTTGACGGAGCGGCCTTGTGCATCCACATCGCACAGGCGGGTGAAGACATCGGCGTGTCCGGTGTCCGTGGAGATGCTCACCCGTGCGGAGACCGGGCCCAGGATGTCCATGGGCTCGGTCAGTGGTGGACCGGTGAAGGTCAGGACGTCGTCTCGGGCCTCCAGGATGGCGTTGTTCCGGGGGCCGGCGGTGCGGGAGAGCAGTGGGCCGCCGAGGGAGGGGGTGGGGTCGGCCGGGTCGTAGCGGAACGCCGTCACCGGTGCGGAGTCTGCGGGGGCCTGCTGGGTGAGATGCCCGCCGGGGACGGGGTACCAGTCGGTAACAGCTGCCGCTGGCGGCCAGTCGTCGAGGTCCCGCCAGGCGTTGTCGCCGCCGATGTGCACACGCACTGCGGTGGGACGCAGACCGGAGGGATCGGCGCACAGGTGGGCGCGCAGCCAGGCGAGGCTCTCGGCGAATACCTCGGGCCATCCTTGCTGCAGGGCGGACGTGTGGGTCCAGGGACCGACGAGCAGGGCGGTCTCACATCCGGCCTGGCGCAGCCGGTCGTACTGCTCGAAGGTCTGGTCGACCAGTGCGTCGTACCATCCGGTGATCAGAGCCGTGGGCACGCGCAGCCGCTCCGCCGACTCCGCCAACGACGCGCCATCCCAGTAGGTGTCCTTGGCGTCCGGATGTGTCATCACGTCGTCCAACCAAGGCAGTTCGCCGCCGAGGGCGGGCACGTACGCCCCACGCAGGGGCTGCGCGGTGGTGACGCCGCGCAGGCGGCGCTGCAGGCGCAGCGCCGCCTTGAGGAACGGTGCCATGCCCTGGTGCTGGTAGTTCATGCCCAAGCCCACGGCGAGGACGTTCTCCAGGCGCAGCGCCCCGTCTGCGTGGAACAGGGCATAGGGATCGTGCAGCCCTACTTGCACCACCATTGCCTTCAGTTCTGGCGGTGGGTCCAAAGCGAGGGCCCATTGCACGTAGCCCAGGTAACTGGGGCCGACGGTCCCCAGCGTTCCGTTGAACCAGGGTTGCTCGCGCAGCCAGGACATCGTGGCCTGGCCGTCGGCGGCCTCGTTGCGCCACAGATCGAACATGCCGCCCGAACCTCCGGTGCCGCGGCAGCTCTGCAGGATCACGTGGAAGCCCTGTTCGGCGAAGAGCAGGCCGTACTGGGGTGACCACGGCAGGCCCCGGCCATAGGGCGAGCGGACCAGGAGAGTGGGGAAGTCGCCCTGGGTGCGCGGAAAGTAGTGGTCAGTGATCAGCGGGCTGCCGTCGGCGGCGGGCACCACCAGCCCCGGTTCCCATCCCACCTCGTACCGTTTCGCCGGCAGACCTCGCCAGGCCGCCCTCATCATCCGCGAGGAAAGCGGTGGTTTTCCGGCGCGTGGCACCCAGGGCTGTCTGGCTACGGCGTCGGGCGTGCGTGACGGCATCGTCCCCTCCTCTATTCCAGTACGTTGTACGAGAATAGAGGATGCTTGGATGGCCTTGGCAAGAGCCGCCTCAACAACCAGGGGAAGGAGTGCGAGACCGTGTCCGGTGACGAAAGGTCCGGTGCCAAAAGCGTCGACCCCGAGCAGCTCTGGCTGCGTCCCGCCGAGCCCCGCAGGGGCCGCAGGCCCTCATTCAGCCGGGAGACGATCACAGCGGCGGCCGTCGCTGTGGCGGACGCGGAAGGGCTCGACGCGGTCACCATGCGGCGGGTGGCCGCCGAGGTGGGAGCGGGGGTCATGTCGCTCTACAGCTACGCCCCTGACAAGGAGACGCTTCTGGCACTGATGGTCGACCACGTCAGCGGCGAACTCAGGATCACAGACCCACCCAGCGGCGACTGGCGTGCCGATCTGAAGACCGTGGCCCACCTGCAGCGCGCCCATATGCTGCGCCACCCCTGGCTGCCCGCCGCCTTGACCACCCGTCACGTTCCGGGCCCCAACACGCTGGCCTTCCTGGAGCGCGTGCTCGCCGTCCTGCGGCCCACCGGGCTGGACGGCGCGGCGAAGCTGGAGATCTTCGCCCAGATCACCGCATTCGTGGCCGGGCATGTTGCCCATGAGATCGCGCAGGCCGCAGCCTCACGATCACCGGACCGAGCCGCAGCCGAGGCCCGCTACCTCGCCGCTGTCGCCGCCGACGGCTGCCACCCGGAACTCGCCGAAGCCCTTTCCGCTCCCGGACGCCCCCTCACTCCGGACGCCACCTTCACCCGGTTCCTCAACCGTTTGATCGACGGCCTCGACACCGGCTGATGCCACACAGCTGCGCCCGCCGTCCCACCCGCGGCCCTCCGGGGAGACCAGACCATCGGCCTCTCCAAGGCCACGGCCCCGACGAAGGCTGCCGCCGGCTCCTCGCGCGGTCACCGACAGGGTTCCGGTGATGGGCAGCGCCCAGGCCCCATCCATGTCAGTGACCTCGGCTCGGTGCGTGGATCGAAAACCAGCGCGGCCGGGCCGCGACGCCGACGCCGGAGTAGGTGGCCACGCCGTCACCACCGCTCCGGGCTGAGGCCGCTTGCGGGCGGCAGGTCTGCATAACGTGGATGCGCGCATACGACGCCAACGCCCCGGCCAGCACCGCATGAGCCCCGATCGGGAGGATGGGTTGGACGACATCGACGACGTGGGCGTCTTCCTCGGCCTGGACGTCGGCAAGAGCGCCCACCACGGGCACGGCCTCACCCCGGCCGGGAAGAAGGTCTTCGACAAGCAGCTGCCCAACAGCGAGCCGAAACTGCGGGCCGTCTTCGACAAGCTGACCGCGAAGTTCGGCACCGTGCTGCTAATCGTGGACCAGCCCGCCTCCATCGGAGCCCTGCCCCTGACGGTGGCCCGGGACGCCGGCTGCAAGGTCGCCTACCTGCCCGGACTCTCGATGCGGCGGACCGCCGATCTCTATCCGGGCGAGGCGAAGACCGACGCGAAGTACGCCGCAGTGATCGCGGACGCCGCCCGCACCATGCCGCACACCCTGCGCTCGCTGGAGCTGACCGACGAGATCACCGCCGAGCTGACCGTGCTGGTCGGCTTCGACCAGGACCTGGCGGCCGAGGCCAACCGCACCTCGAACCGGATACGCGGCCTGCTCACCCAGTTCCACCCCAGCCTGGAACGCGTCCTCGGACCGCGCCTGGACCACCCCGCGGTGACCTGGCTGCTGGAACGCTACGGATCCCCAGCCACCCTGCGAAAGGCCGGTCGCCACAAGCTGGTCGAGGTGATCCGCCCCAAGGCCCCGCGCATGGCCCAGCGGCTGATCGACGAGGTGTTCGATGCGCTCGACGAGCAGACCGTCGTGGTCCCGGGCACCGGCACCCTCGACCTCGTGATCCCGTCCCTGGCCCGTTCGCTCGCGGCCGTCCACGAACAGCGACGAGCCCTGGAAGCGCAGATCGGACAGCTGCTGGAGGCTCACCCTCTTTCCCCGGTCCTGGCCTCGATTCCGGGGGTCGCGGTCAGGACCGCCGCCACCTTGCTGGTCACCGTCGGCGACGGCACCAGCTTCCCCACCGCCGCCCACCTGGCCTCCTACGCCGGCCTCGCCCCGACCACCAAGTCATCGGGAACCTCGGTCCACGGCGAACACGCTCCACGAGGCGGCAACCGGCAACTGAAACGCGCGATGTTCCTGTCGGCATTCGCCGCACTGCACGATCCCGCCTCCCGCACCTACTACGACCGATGCCGGGCCCGCGGGAAGACCCACACCCAGGCACTTCTCCGCCTGGCCCGCCAGCGGATCAACGTGCTGTTCGCGATCCTCCGCGACGGCACCTTCTACGAACCCAGAACCCCACGCCTCGCTTGACGAAAGACATAGAGGCCCCCCATGTAGCGGGCGATGCGCTTGGTGGGATAGCCGAGCAGGTGGCGCAGGACGATCACGGTGAACTGGCGGGTAGGCAGCTCCAGGATCGCCTCGTACAGGCCGTTGGTGCTGCTGGCGATCTCCATCTGGTTCCGGACCGCCTCGAGGTTCTTCGCTATGGGCCCGTTGATGAGGAACGCGGGCGGGCGGGCGATCGTCGCTGAGCCGGCGCGTGACACCACGGTGGAGCACCGCGAGCGTCTGCTGCTCGAGGTCGCCCTGCTGCAGCAGTTCGTCCCAGCCTCCGAGGATCTCCAGGAACACCTGGTGGACCACCTGCTCGGCGACCCGCCGGCTGCCGGGGTGGATCTCCGCGAAGTCGTGGAAGAACTCCTGGTGACCCAGGTAGAAGGCCTCGAAGTCGAGGGGCAGTTCGGGAGGGGCCTGGACGGGCTGGCCGTGGCCGCCGTCCTGGGGCGATACGTCAGTGCTGACGTCGCCGTTGCCCACACGGTCCTCCAGGAGATGCGGGCGCCGGCCTCGTCGCTGAGGCCGGCGGTGTCCTGCGCGAGCCAACTCGCCCACGCGAAAGACCAGGTGCTTCGGCCTCTCAGGCACCACCCTGTCGTTTTTCGGGGCTCGAAACTCATGCGGCCCTCAAAAATCGTGACTCTGCGATCTTCTCCATAAACGGAACCTGCTTGCGTATTGCGTACATACATTGGAAGTTGGGGCTGACGTGCGCAGACGCAGTTCGGGTGAAAAGTTTGCGGTCCAAGTGTCACCAGGACCGTGGCTCAGCTCACACGGATCCTGGCATGGTGCGGACATCTGGTGAAGTCCCAGCGTCACAGACGGCCGCGGACACACAGAACCGATCCGCCTCACCCGCAAGGGTGATGGACCGGTCGGACGTGCAAGACATCCTTCGCGTCGTGGCCGCAGAATGGGCCTGACTAGCGGCCACGACGCCACGGCTGTCCTGGTCGGCCAGCTGGCTGGTCGGGTGCCGCCGTCTGCACCGCCGTTACGAACGCGAGGCAGAACACTTCCTCGCCTTCGCCGGCATCGCTGCGGCTCTCATCTGCTGACGGCGCCTCTCACGGCAGGCGTGATGCGGCGGGCTGCCATCTACGGCACGTTCCAGGCGGAGGTGAACGGTTGCCCATCCTCAGTAGCCAGGAAACGACCACCGGTCCCTCTCGTCCTGTGGCCGGCGTCCTTGCGGAGGAGCCGGCTACGCACCGGGCAGTGAACGGTCACGTCCCGGGGTCGGCCACGCCCGTCTCGAAGGCCATCACGACCGCCTGGGTGCGGTTGCCCGCACCCAACTTGGCGAGCACGTTGCCGACATGGGTCTTCACAGTCTCGGGACTGACGAACAGGCGCGCGGCGATCTCCTGGTTGGACAGACCGCGCGCCATCAGCCGCAGCGTCTCGGTCTCGCGGGCGGTGAGCGCGGCCGTGACCGAGGAGTCCTGCCGTACCGGACGGTCGACGGCCATGCGGCGCACCGCGTCGGGGAACAGCAGGGAATCGCCGAAGGCCAGCAGGCGGATGGCGTGCGCGATCTGCCGGGCCGGAGCGCGCTTGCGGATGAAGCCGCCTGCGCCTGCCCGCAGCGCGTCCCAGACGTAGGAGTCGTTCTCGAACGTGGTGATCACCAGGACTTTGGGCGGATCGGGCAACGCGCGCAGCCGACGGGTGGCCTCGATGCCGTCCACCCGGGGCATCCTGACGTCCATCAGCACCACGTCCGGTCGTAACCGGTCCACCGCGTCGGGCACGTCGGCCCCGTCGGTGACCTCGCCGACCACGTCCAGGTCAGGGCCGGCCGACAGCAGCGTCCGCAGCCCGGTGCGGGTCAGCTCGTCGTCGTCCACGACGAGCACCCTCACCGGCGGGTCTGTCTCGGCCTGGGTGGGGTCGGCGCCAGTCACGACTGCGCCCCCAGCGGCAACCGGACGGTGAGCCGCCAGACGGCCATCGCGGCGGTCCCGTTCGGGGCCCCTGCGTCCCCCGTCTGTCCGTGCGCGGCTTCGGCCTGCGCCCGCATTTCCCCCCGCAGCAGCCGGACGCGGTCCTGGATGCCGCGCAGCCCCTGGCCGCCCGACCGCTGCCGCTCGGTCGGCTGCGCGCCCAGCGGATTGGTCAGTTCCAGCTCCCACCAGCCGCCGCGCACGGCGGTGCGCAGCCGGATCCGAGTGGCGCCGTGCTTCAGGGCGTTGGTTAGGCCCTCCTGGACGATCCGGTAGGCCTCCCGCGACACCGTGGCCGGCACCTGACCGAGGTCGCCCTCCACCTCCAGCACCAACTCCGTGCCCGTGTCGCGCAGGCCCTCGACGAGCGGGCCGAGGTCGGCGAGCGTGGGCCGGGGCGCACGGGACGGTTCCTCGTCGCGCAGCATCCCCAGCACGAGGTCGAGATCGTCCATGGCCGCCCGCGAGGTCTCCTCGATGCTGGTCAGCGCCCGGCGGGCGCCCGCCGGATCACGGTCCATCAGCTCCACCGCCACGGCCGCCTGGATCGTCGACGTCGTGAGGGTGTGGCCGATCGAGTCATGCAGTTCCTGCGCCAGCAGGTTGCGCCGGGCCAGCAGGTCCATCCGCTCCTCTGCCGCGGCCATCCGCTCGCGCCGCCCGTGCCCGAGCAGCACGGACGCCACCGGCCGCAGGGCCGCCGCCCCGCCGAGCGCCGCGCCGGGTGCCACCGCCAGGCACACCGCGGTGAGCCCGAGCGACCAAGCCCCGCGCCAGCCCGCTGACACGTGCAGGGAGAGCCCGAACAAAGCCATGTGCCGCTCGCCGCCCAGCCAGACCGACGGGAACGCCACGGCGGCCAGCATCGCGCAGAAGGACACCGCCGTCACCACGCCGCCCAGCACCATGTGCGGCACCAGCCAGGCGGCGGTGCGTAGCCGGTCGAGGCGCGACGGCGGCTCACGCAAGGGCGCCGGCAGGCCGGCGCCCAGCAGACCGTTGGCCAGGCGCACACTTCCGCGCCGGGCGAGCGCCGGGGTGCCGAGGGCCAGCGCCACAGCCACGAACGCGACGGCAAAGCCCAGCATGCGCAAGGCGGCCGGCCAGGCGGGCGGCGCACACAGCGCCGCCGCCGTAAGGGGAGGAAGGCTCAGCAGGGCACCCACGGCGCAATGCGTCCAGGCTCGGACCGCGGCCCCGCCGAAGAGCGGGCGAATCGATCTGCTCACGGCCCCCACGCTAGCGGGGCGCCACGCCCGGCAGCCTCCCCCAAAGGGGCCAGAACCCATCGCGCAGCGGGGGGATTTCACGTTCGCTCCCGCCGGGGAGGTGCCCGCCGGGTCGTGGATGTGACAGTCGGGACCCAATCGACCGGCCGGGTGGATCCGAGGGACCCACCCGGGGAGAAGCGTGCTGCGGTGCGCGCGGGACCGCCGGTCCGTATCCATGAAAGGCACTTCGCTCGTGCACTCCTCTGCCGTGAATCCGGCGACCCATCAACCCGCCGCTGCCCGGGACGTGCCCCGCAAGGGCGTAACGGCGTTCCTCGCCCTCTCCTTCGGCGGCACCTGGCTGTGGCTGCTGGTCGCGCGGGCGGGCCTCGGCCTGGAGCCGCTCAACCCGCTCCTGCAACTGCCCGGCTTCTGCATGCCCGGGATCGCGGCGATCGCCGTGCGCCGGTGGGTGACCCGGGAGGGGTTCACCGACGCCGGACTGCGACCACGCTTCAGGCAGGCATGGCGCTTCTACGCCGTCGCCTGGGTCGGGCCACCGCTCGTCGCCGGTGCCACGCTCGCCATGTCGGCCGCCGTGGGCCTGTGGCACCCGGACTACTCCGGGCCCGGTGGAATTCCGGGGCCGAAGGAAGTCGGGGCCGTGCTCGCGCTCATGCTCGTCGCCGCGGTCCTCACCCCGCTGTACGCGGGCGAGGAGTTCGGCTGGACCGGCTACCTGCGGCCGCGCCTGTTCGCCGGCCGCACCGCACCCTCGGCCGTCGTCACCGGCCTGATCTGGGCGGTGTGGCACTTCCCGCTGGCCTTCATCGGCTACGTCGACTTTTCGAACGTCGTAGTCGGGTTGCTGGTGTGGGCCCTCTCCTTCCAGCTGCAGGAGATCATCCTGCTGTGGCTGTACCAGCGCAGCGGCAGCGTGTGGGTGCCGAGTCTGGCGCACGCGGGGAACAATATGGTGCTCTTTCTGATCCTCGGCTCCGCGCTCGACAAGACCGGCCCCGGCCCCGTCGCACCGCTGTTGATGGCCCTCGCGCCGCTGGCCGCGATCTGCGCCTGGATCATCGGCGGCGGGAGACTGAGCCGCGACCGGCGGGTTTCGGAGCCGACGCCGGCACGTTCCGGCGAGGCCACCGGCTGACGGCGCCGGCCCGTCCGTGGACGCCCTTTCCCGTCGGGTCGGGGCGTCGCTGGATCACGGTACGCGCTCGTGAGAGCGCGGACAGCCCGGTCGGCGGCTCACCGGTGCCCTACGTGCCCCGGCAACCCTGCCGATCGGCCGCTACGGCCAGGCCGGACGCCTTCGGCTCGTCGCGCGCACCGCGCCGCTGTCCTCGGCCGCGCGCCATGACGTCGGCGCCCTGCTGAATCCGGGGCGGCGGCGACCGGGACCGCAATCCATCCGCTGGGCCGTACCCCTGGTTCGGCATGCGGCCGGACCAGCCCCGGCCTGGGGCGTCGACGGCAGGACCCGTGCCGCCACTGCATGGCGGCCTTCGGCCGTCTCTGACTCCCGGCCGCTCCTTGCTGCTGCTGGACCTCAAGGCAGCACGAACGTTGACGGCTTGGCGGCGACTGCCCGACCAGGAGGAAGCCGGCCTGCCGCCGGGCGTGTGGAGGGGGCGCGGCCTGGCCGCGCTCGGGCTCGCCGCGGGGTTGGTGGTCACGCAGCGGCAGGCGGAGCTGCTGTTCGGGATGGGCCGGCACCCGGACTCCGACCGCATCGAGCGTGAGCTCCTGGACGACGGCGCTATCCCTGCGGTGGTGTGGGCTCGCCTGACCTGAACCGCCGGCGCCGCCCGCATAGCCACGAGCCCGCCCCCGCGTTCGGCAGGAGGCGGACTCGCAGTAGTTCATGTCAGGCGGCCGGCGGTGTGGTCACCCCCGGCTGTCGGGTGTCCTAGTAGTTGTTGTAGTCCGCGAACGCGGCCTTGGTCTGCGTGCCGGCGATCCCGTCGACCTTGAGGTTGTAGCCGCCGTAGTAGTTCAGATAGCGCTGCAGTCCCTTGATCGTCCCGCTACCGACGATGCCGTCGATGGGGCCGGAGTACCAGCCCTTGCTCTTGAACACCTCCTGCGCCGCCTTCCAGCTCGCGGTGCCCAACTGCCCGTCGATCGTGAGCGAGTACCCCCAGCCGTTCAGCTCCCTCTGCCAGTTTTTGGCCTCGGCCGTGGTCAGGCCCAGGTTGTTGACGGCGAAGGGAACGACGGTGCTGGTCGCGGGCTTGGCCGCCGGCGGGGCCGCTGCGAAGCTGGCGCTCGCACCCGCCAGGCTCCCGGCGGCGATACCGGCGATGGCGGCGGCACTGACGAGGGTCCTCGTCACAACGTTCGGTCGCATGCGTTTTCTCTCTTTCCGGTTCGTGGTGCGGCGCCTGATGCGGTTGGCCGCGGGGATAAGCCTTCTGGGGCAGCTGGTTGTTGCGCAGGCCCCGGCCGCCGTATGAAACAAAGAGCCGGATCGCTCCGTGTCGAGGACACAGGACTCAAAGACGCTGTTCAGATAGGTTGCAGCGCGCGCAACGTGGTGCGAGGGTGGTTCCTTCGCCGATCGTGCTGCTTGTGTGCGGGGGGATGGGGATGGGACGTCGTGAAGGTCCGCTGGACCCCGCGGCCGGACCGGTGCAGCGCTTCGGCGGAGGATTCCTTCCCGTGGCGTGGCTGCGGACCTGACGGGGCCCCGGCCGGCATGGCCAGGACCGTAGAGCGCGCGGTGCCAAGGCGCGCAACAGCACGCGGCGTCGCAGGGCAACGGCGCGGACACGGGCCCGCCACCGCAGGTGCGGGGCGGGCCTGCCGGCCGTGTGGGAGGGGCGCAGCCTCCGCCCTGTGAGGGGCGCGAAGGACGAGGGAAACACCCCCCAGGCCTCATGCTGTGCCCTTCGGTTACCGGGCAGGCTGCGCAGAACCCGTCAGGCGTCCGTTGCGGAGGAGCTGGTGAACGCAGGTACCGGCGCCGGTGGAATGCTGGATCACTGCGGAATGCAGCCGCGACAGGTCGGTCCAGAAGCGGTACAGGTGGGGCTTGTCCGGGCGTGAGCGCTGCCCTCGCGGTGTGCGGGGTGTATAGCCGGGGGCCAAGGCGCCTGGGACCATCTCGCCGACGTGTGCGACCCAGGCGCGCTGGTGCTCGAGGTCGATGCCGAAGATCCGGTACACCGCGTAGACCCTCCGCTCGTCGGGGTGGGGAGTGTCAACTTAACGGCTGATCTTGGTTGTTGAGGTGGCCAGTGGTTGCTTGGGTTCAGTCGGCCGTCGAAGGCGATCTGGAAGGCGTTCAGCGGCGCCTTCCAGCGCATGGTCCACCTGCGCCGGCCCTTGCCGGTTGGGGCGAGGCAGACCGCCGCGCTGTTGTCGGCCCGGTTCATCTATGTTTCGCCCTCAGGCGCCGTGCCCGGGTGTGACGCCACGACCCCAGTACACATCGTGGACGGCGGCTACTCCGACAACAACGGGGCGCAGTCTCTCGTCGACCTCTATACGAAAGCACTGGAACCGGCCGTCCGCGCCTACAACACCGCACACCCCGACACTTGCGTCGTCCCGATCTACGTGCACGTGGCGAACGGCTATCAGGGGACGACCCCGACGACGCTGGGCCCACGCCCGTGGGAGGTCCTGGCGCCGCTCACCACGGCCGGGGCGGTCCACGACCAGCTGGCGCCGGTTGCGCTTCAACGGGCTCGCGCCGCCATCAAGACCCCTGTCGGCTGTCCCGCCGACGGGCGCTTTCGGTTCTTTGTAGTACAGCCAAGCGTGCACCCAGGCGTCCAGGCACCGCTGGGCTGGACGTTGTCGAACGCCGCACGCCGCGACTTGAACTATCAGCTCCACACCATCGCGTGCGAAGACGATCCGCCATACCACAAGGAGGGGCTGCAGTTGACGCAGTGGCTGGGCGTGCCAGCCTGCCGCCCGGATCCGTGAGGCCTCCGCCAACGTGTCCTGCCGCGCAGCAACCTACGCATCGCCTGATGTGGCCTGGTAGACAGCTGCCCAATCACTGTCAGCCGTTAGCAGCGAACCCAAAGCAGGGCTACACCTCGCGCCCGACTGTCGACTGCCCGATCGCGGGCACGAGGACACCCTCAGAACCAGATCCGGGAGGACAGCAGTCCCAGGCCCGCTGTAGCGGCCTGGCGCCACACCTGCAGCGGTCGGTCCAGCACATCGGCGGGATCCTTGTCCCCCGGCCAGTCGTCGATACGGGCCAGCACCTGCTTCCGCTCCGCTCCGGGCAGGGCGAGCACAGACTCGACGGCCTCCAGACGGCAGCGGACCTCGGCTGCGGTCAGCACCGCGTCGCCCGCCCAGCCCGGCAGCACTCGGGCTCGCTGAGGGCCCAGGCCGTGGAACAGGGCTGCCACCGGATTGTCCTTGCGCACGGCGGTGATGTACGGCTCGACAGCCGCGTCGAATCGGTCCCACAAGTCCATGACATGGAGTTCACAGGAATCGTCCAAGGCGTCGAAGGGCGACGCGTTGATCAAGTCGTACAGATGCAGTGCCGCGTCGGTGTTGTAGCCGTCGGGCCGCCAGACCGGCACCGCACCGCCACCGCGGGCCGCGTCTCTCTCCCAGCGCGACCAAGCGGTCCGTGCCGATCTGCGTTCCCCTATCTCCCTGATCACCGGCAGCGCGACCGAGGCGATCTCGGCCGCATCCTCGTCGCTCAGTGCTCCAACAGCCCACCAGCTGGACATTCCCACGCGCCGACCTACCCCGTATCCCACGTCGTCGAAGCGGCACCTGCCTGGCCATGCTCCTGGCCGGAGCCCGTACGCACATGATGGCAAAGCGCACTGACAGTGCCCGACCCGTGATCGTGCGGCAACGGGCATGACCGGCGCCGGCCAGCGCATCGAGCGAAGCACAGTGAGTCCGGCCGACTCTTACAGCCGACGCTCGCCGCAGTGAGCGATCTGCCCTTGGCGCGAGCGGGACGCCGTTAGGAGTAATGGTCAAGACCTGTGGATCAGTTGAGGTAGTTCAGGCCGCCTGAGCCTCGGGGCGTTCGACGAGCTCGCCGCGTTCGAAGCGAGCTCCGGCCGGACAAGGGCGACGAGGTGCGGGGCGTTCGTGGCTCGCCACCGCTGCTGGGCGGACTCCACGAGCTTGAAGACCATGGCCAAGGCGGCGGGTGGCGATCTAGTCGGCCGACTGCGGGATGACAAACCGGGATGCCGCGGCGGCGCAAGTGCGTGCGGATGGCGCGGGATGAACCGACGCTCAGGAGCTCGGATGTTGCAGGAGGCCTCCCCTGTTCGGCGCTAGTCGGAGACGACGTTCATCGGCGCCTCATCTCCGGACCGCTTCGGCGGCGCGTTCATAGCCAGAGGATCCTAGGGTGGCCGTACGGCAAGATTGGGGTGTTTCCTCCCAGCGGAGTGCGGCGCCCCAACTGGGTCTGGATCCAAGGGACTGGCTCAGCAGAGGGCGCGCGAAACCCGTTCCCATGATGGAAGCACTGATGCATGATGACGGCATGACATCTAAGGGACGTCTTCGCCAAGGCGAGCAGACAGACTTAGTCATATTGGTCCACGGAACCTTCGCGGGCGATGAGGATAAAGCAGAGAGCGGCGCTCGCTGGTGGCAGCGGGGCAGCGTTGTCTGGCAATGGCTTGAGCATAATTTGCCGAACGGCACGACTTTGCCCAATGGCGATACCCGCCTGTTTCAGTGGAGTGGCGCAAACACACAAACTGAACGCCTCAAGGCGGGTAGTGAGTTGCTGGCAGAACTGATCGCCCTTGAACGGCAGGGACGCAGCTATCACCTCGTGGGTCACAGCCATGGGGGGTCGGTAATCTGGGAAGCGCTGATAGCAAGCGAATTAGCACGACGTGAAGATGTCAGCAACCGCGACTCGGTACTAGGGAAAATAGATCCCACCAACCAAAGACAATCCCCTGCGGACGCAAGTCAGCTGCAGGATGAACTTGAACTGCCTGGGCTGCGGAGTTGGACCACCTTGGGTACCCCCTTCTTGCAATTTCTACCCAAGGAAGTATCCCACCCCCGTTTCTCCCTCTCAGTTTCGCAGGAGGGTGACGGGTTCCTCATGGCTGCATTTGCTTTCATCGTGGCCACACCCGGGATTTTCGCCCTTAGCATCTACCACCTTCTTCGCGCAAAGACTGGCATGGCACTCCTGGAATCCTGCTACGGGGTGTTCACGTTTTTATTGGCCTTCTTTTTGGGTGCCATCCATGAAAAAAGGCGTCTCATTAACGGGTATAAGGAACGCATCTTGGCCGCAAGAAGGGCGATGGATAGGTTCCATGGCCGCTGGCTAGGAATGTGGGCGCCAGACGATGAAGCGATAAATCTACTGAAGCGACTGTCCTCCTGTTCGGCAGACCACTACGAAGCACTGGCGGGTGGCCAAGTTCTTACTAGGCACACCGTCCAATCGGCTATTGAGAAGTGGTGGACCTCACCGAAAATACGGGCGAAAGTAAAAAAGATCCGCATCACCAACCAGCATTGGGAGATTGCAGCGTTGACTGGCAGTCGCACAGTTGCTTCTGTCAGAAATTTACCTGTGACTTGGATTAAGAATCACATCCTGTTGCCGTTTGTGATCTCCAAGGGCTTTGAGGTGCTCACAGGGATTATTCAGGGAAGCGATATCCCGAAAGCAATCCTTGCCTACTGCTCTCCGCACCCGCTGCCAATCGATGGAATGCCAGAGGGGCTTCCAGTAGAAACTGGAAATCAACTCCGCGAAGAAGTCTCAATCGCCTTGCGATCTGCCGCCCCACTGGCTCGTGAACTACTAGTATCTGCGGCGCTCGAGGGGGAGTTGTCAGGTGGGGAAATGAACGCCGAGCGAGGTTTGCAAGGGAGCCTCTTGGTGCATACATCCTACTTCTGTAGTGAACAAGTGCTCCGTCTCCTGATCACTCACATAGCGATGTGCAAATCGAACTCAAGGCGAGACGTGTCCGACTCTTCGCAGTGGGATGAGTCCGTTCGGTGGATCATGCAGTCCAAGGAGAAAGTCAAGGTTGCCTGGAGCGGGCATGTGCAACGAGTCCATGAGATGGCCCCTACCCACGCGCACCAAAAGAGAAGCCAGCGTACGTGAGTCGACGGCATTTACCGCAAACTCACCAAAGGAGACCGTCTGTAAGGCCCTGACTTCGCGCGCTGGTAACCGGCGGCCGAGCACAGACGACCTTCCCCGGTCAGCTCCGTACAGCGGTGACGGCAACGCGATGCAGCAGGTGCGCGGTGGGCAGCCGCCGTCGGGCCTCGCCCTGCGTTCTGCTCGGCGAAGGGCTCGACGACCAGGGCAATCCCGTACCGTGCGACCGGACGGAGATCACCATGTACGGGCTGCGGCACGCCTACGCCCAACGGCACGCCGGCGCCGGCGCCCCGGTCGACCACTTGCGCGAGTTGATGGACCATCGCGAAATCGACACCACCATGGGCTACTTCAAGGTCTCCCTGGAGCGGAAACGCAAAGCCGTCGAGACGGTCGCCCAGCTGACCGTCGACCGGCACGGCAACCCCCCGCCGCTGCAGCGACGCCCTGGCCTACGAAGGCCAGACCGTCGCCGTCCCTTACGGCGGGTGCAGCGAACCCAGCAACGTCAAGGCCACCGGGCAGCACTGCCGTATCCGCTTCCAGTGCGCAGGCTGCGGCTTCTACCGCCCCGACCCCTCCTACCTCCCGGCCCTGCAGCATCAGGTCGCCGAGCTGCGGGCCGACAAGGAAGCAGCCCTGGTCATGGGCGCCGCCGACTGGGTCATCCGCAACTTCGACGATCAGATCACCGGCTACAACAAGGCACTGAACCAGATGCGGCGCACCCTGGATGCCCTGCCCGAGCCGGAGCGTACGGCTGTTGAAGACGCGGCGCGAGAACTGCGCCAGGCACGCTCGGCCGCCGCCATTATCCCCGTGGACGGACTGACCATCCGGAGCGCACGTGACCAGCACTGAATCGTCCCTCGATGCCCGCGTAGCCCGCCTACGCCAGGCCCGCCAGGCGGACAGCGAAACCAAGACCATCCGCACGCAAGGCGCCATCCGTGACCTGCTCAACGCCGGACAACGCATCTCCTTCGCCCGGGTGGCACGCGAAGCAGACGTGTCGATCTGGTTCATCTACAACACACCCGCCATCAACGCTGCGATCCGCAATGCCATGAGCGACCAGGCCCAACACGGCAGGGAAGCAGCCGCAGTGCCCCGACCCGAGCGGGCCACGCCCGCCGGTCTGCACGCCGACCTCGCACTCGCCTGCGAAGAGATCCAGGAACTCAAACGCGAGCGCGACGCCTTGAAGCGTCGCGTCCAGCTCGCCCTGGGTGCGGAAATCGACAACGCGGCCCACACCGACCTCGTCCGCCGGATCCAGGACCTGGAACGCCAGAATCAGGCTCTGACCAGAAATTTCGCCGAGGCCGACGCCCGTGCTGAAAGACTCGCCGGACAACGGGAAGAAGCGGAAGAGACCACCGGATCGCTGCGCCTTGCGCTGCGCAAGGCGATGCGGGCCGTGCCGTGAGGCCGCCGGTCCGCCCACGGTAACCAGGCGGAGCAGCAGCGTCGGTCTCACTAGGGTCAGTAGGCGCGTGCCACGACGGCGATGTTGCCAGGCTGGTCGTCGCTCTCGGGAACGGAACCGTCTGCGGCGACCAAGCACCGCACGGTGACACCCTGTTCGGCGAGCTTGGCCTCACCCTCCACGCCCAGCGTTTCCCAGGCAATGCGCGCCCAGCCGGTGCTCGCCGCCTCCGCAGCCTCCTCGACCGTGGTCACCTCGACGGTGCGGTCGTTGCGACGCTTACGGGACTGGGCCAGCAGAAGCGCCTGGTCGTCCTCCAGTACCGTGGGCAGGATCTCGGACAGTGCCCCGATCGGCGTCGGCTCCTTGCTTCCCGCTACGCGGCGGACCAGCACGGCAGTCCCGTTCTCCACGTCACGTGGCCCGACCTCGATGCGTACCGGCACCCCCTTGAGCTCCCAGTCGACCGCGCGGCGGCCGAACGGCGTGTCGGTGCGGTCGTCGACGTGTACGCGGATACCAGCCGTCTTCAGCCGGTCACGGATCCCGCGGACCGTGTCCAGGACCGCGTCGTCGCCCTTGACGGCCACGATGACCACCTGAACGGGGGCCAGACGCGGCGGGATGCGAAGGCCGTCATCGTCGCCGTGCATCATCACCAGTGCGCCGACCATCCGGGTCGTGGAACCCCACGACGTCTGCCAGACGTATTCCTCTCGGCCGTCCTTCGACAGGTAGCGCGTCTGGAACGCCTTGGAGAAGTTCTGGCCCAGTTCGTGGCTTGTGGTCAGCTGGAGGGCCTTGCCGTCGCCCATCATGCCTTCCAGGGTGAGCGTGTTGATCGCGCCGGCGAACCGCTCCCTGACCGTCTTGCGACCCGGTACGACATCCATGGCGAGGACGTTTTCCAAGAAGTCGGCGTACACCTCCTGGTGGATGTGTGCGGCGTAGTCCCGGGCGTCCTCGTAGGTGGCGTGTGCCGTGTGGCCTTCCTGCCACAGGAATTCCGTCGTACGAAGGAACACGCGCGGCCTCAGCTCCCAGCGGACCACGTTCGCCCACTGGTTGATCAACAGCGGAAGGTCGCGGTAGCTCTGCACCCACTTGGAGAAGTAGTCGTTGACGATCGTCTCAGACGTGGGGCGGACGACGACGGGCTCTTCCAGCTCCTTGCCGCCGCCATGAGTGACTACGGCCAGTTCGGGCGCGAAGCCCTCGACGTGCTCGGCCTCCTTCGTCAGGTACGACTGCGGGATGAAGAGCGGAAAGTACGCGTTCTGCGCGCCGGCCGCCTTGATCCGGGCGTCCACCTCCTGCTGCATCCGCTCCCACAGGCCGTATCCGTACGGTCGGATGACCATGGTGCCGCGCACCGGCCCGTTGTCGGCCAGTTCGGCCTTGCTGACCAGGTCCTGGTACCAGCGGGGGAAGTCGTCCGCCTGGGGTGTGAGAACGGGTGCTTTTGCCATGACGCGCACAGTAGGACGCGGCTCCACCAAGGCGCCAACCGATTACTTCCCACACGTCAGGACGCCAGCCGGTCCAGTTTCGTCACCGATGGCCTCGCGCAGTACGTCGTGCTGCGGGCCGAGGGCATGATGTTCGCTCCATAGCTCACGCGGATACAGCCACACCGGTCCGCCCACGAGATCGGCTGGCTCCCAGCCGAACCGCGGCCACACATGCGCATGCAGGAACGGATCGGCATTCCCGAGGATCTCCAGATTGACTCGCAGGAAAGCCGGATCCAACCGCTCACAGACGCGTTCGACGGCCTCGCCCAGCTTGTCCATGCCGGACAGGAACGCAAGCCGCTTACTCTTCGGAAGTTCCGACAGCCGCTGCACCGAAGGATCATCCACGAGGAGGACCGAATATCCCGGGAGGAACTGGACGTCCCCGATCACCGCAAACCCGGCCTTCACCCTTCGGAGCACCGTGGGATTCTCGCCCCGGAGTGTGCTACCGATCCGGTTCCTCCGCCAGTCATTAGTCAAGATCGACCAGCCTACCGACCGCTGATCATCGGCTGGCGCGTTCTCGGACCACCCTGTTGCCGACGATGCAAGGTGGGCGTGGCGGGCTACTTGTGCCTCACGTCCCTCAGATGCGTTGGCAGGTTAAGATCGTTGTGCACCAACGGCGTTGTGTACTGATCCAACCCGGGAGTGCAGATAACCCGGGTGTTGCAGCCGTCCTTGTCCGCATCGATCCAGTGCTTGAACTTCGAGCGCTCAGAGCCGGTGCGGTCCTCGGCGCGCACCGTGAACTGCGCCAGGAGATCGCGCACGGGGGCGGTGACGGTGTCACCGGGCGCGGCAACAGGGGCGGCGTGCGCGGTCGTCGGGATGAGAAGCGCGGCGAAGGCAGTGACAGCTGCGGCAGCGGTACGGGCGAGACGCACGAGACAAGGGGGCCTCTCGAAGATCACGGGCAGTTCGTGATCTTCGTACTGGCTCCCACCGGCGACCCGCCCGGCAGCCGGGGACGGCTTACCCGATCGGGTGGTAAGTGCGATCGTCGGCCCGTCACACTCGCCACTTAGGATCCATGCCTGTGGCAGAGGCACCCGATGAGTTGCTCCAGCTGGAACGATCCGCCGAGGAGGAACGCGCCAAGCTCGCAGGTCTGGCCGGTGACGAGTACGACGCCCAGTGGCGCCGGTGGCGCGAGGCGTCCCAGGCCATACAGGCGGCCATCACCGCGCACGCCGAAGCCACCGAGGCCAGCCGCTACGAGGTGGAGCAGGCCGTGAAGCGCGGGCCGGCCCGCTGAGGAGCACCCGGCCGAGTAGGTCAGCGAGTCGACGTGCGGTACTCGTCGACTGGAGGCGTGAGCCGCTGCAGGATGGCCGTCACCGGCGCGACGGCTTTCACGATGGTGGCTGTGCCGTCGAGGAGCTGCTGCTCGAACTCCGTGAGTGGCCGCGGCGGGGCGGCGGGGCCGACTTCGCATTCATGCCGTTCGATCTGCCGCAGCGCACGCTGGCGCTTCGGATACGGGCGGTGGGCCATGCTCGCCTCCTCGGTCCTGGCCAGGATGGCAGACCCTCAGGGGCCCTTGGGCCAGGTCGTCAACACGTCGCCGATCTCCTCGTCGGTGAGGGTGATGTGGGCGCCCTGCTTCCGAAGCTCGATTGCCGGTTACCGCAAAGTCATATGCGGCGCGGAACTGCTCCGTCCTGCCAGCGGTAGAGGTCGCGCAGCAGGGAAATCTCGGCGCCGTGGTGGATCAGCTCCCTGTTGACGTGCAGGACCCTGTTCTCCATGGGAAACCGCTCGGGACCCACCGTGGGCGGATTCTCCAGGTCAGCGTCAGAGAGTTTGCGGACCCCCGCGTGCCATCTCCCGTACATCTCATCGAGCTGCTTCAGCGCCTCGTCAGCGGTCCCCGCGTAGGCGAATGTCTGGGAGTCGACGTCCTGGCCGCCGAAGTACCATCCGACCCGATAGCCCAGGCACGAGACGATGATGTGCGCCAGCCGCCAGGCAATCGTGGTCACCGGCGCCGGCACCGGGTCAGGGGACGCGAAGTCCATCGTCCACTCCCCCGAACCTGCCGACATCGGTGTGGCCGAAGTGCCACGTGGGCGGATGCTCCAGCAGCCGCGCACCGGCTCCCAGAAGTACTCCTCATCGGTAAGACCGTCCAGCCGCGGCCGCAGGTTCGTGCGCCAGTGCCAGTCCAACTGCTCTGCGAGCCCCTCGCTTCTTGTCATTTCCGTACACTACATAACCGCCCACCTGAGGCCCCACCAGTAACCCCGCCCCGTGCCCCCACCGTCGGGCGTAGCCAGTGCCGAGGCCGTATAGGCAGCCATCACCGCGCACGCCGAAGCCGCCGAGGCCAGCCGCTACAAGATCGAGCAGACCGTGAAGTAGGCCGTGCGGCACGCCCCGAAGGACCCAGTCGACGAGTAGCCGCTGCCGGATCTACCGCTGATCCGGCCAGGCGGCCACGACGCCGACGGTCTCCTCGTCGGTAAGGATGACGCACGCGTCGGGCATGCCGCCGTACCCGCCCCGATCCAGCGCCGGAATTTGCCGTGCGCGGTCTCCTCCCGGTTCCACCAGCCGTGCTGCACCGGCCGGCCGCCGGTAGTGAGCAGCAGGTGGTAGCGGCCGGGGCTCACAGAGCCCACCCGGCGATCACGCAGTTGCGGCACGAGTCCTGCCAGCGCAGCCCCAGCCCCAGCCCCAGCCCCAGCCCCAGCCCCAGCCCCAGGATGATGCGACGGCAGGTGGCAACGGCCGGTGTTCCGCAGGCTGAGCACGGATAGCGGCCTGGTCGTCCACTGACGTCCGGCCTTGACCGCTGCCGTTCGTGCTTGTTGGTGTCAGCACGCCGCACGCGGCCTTGACCAGCGCGACCATACTCTCGGACCAGGAGCACCAGTTTGAAGATCGCGTATGCTTCTCGGCGCTGACCTGGGCGAGACACTGACCTGCGAGTCTCCCGGACGCTGCTGGTGCTTTCCGTCGTTCCACGTCGTAGCAGCCGCAGTAGGCACTTGGGGGGATGGACATCAACCCTGGGGCTTAGAAGTCATCTCAATTGGTGAGTCTGCGGTAGCAGATGAGGGTGCAGGCGATGCTGGTGAAAGCCAGGAAGTGGCTGGCTTTGCGTTCGTAGCGGCGGTGCAGTCGGCGGTATCCGGCGAGCCAGGCCATGGTTCGTTCGATCGTCCAGCGGTGACGGCCGAGTCGCTCGGAAGACTCGATGCCTTTACGGGCGATGCGGTGCCGGATGCCGCGTGTGCGTAACCATCGGCGCAGGTGGTTGTAGTCGTAGCCCTTGTCGGCGTGCAGCTTGGCCGGACGTCGCCGGCGCGGTCCGCGACGGGAGCGGATGGGCGGGATTCCCCGCACGAGCGGTTCGAGTGCCTGGCTGTCGTGCAGGTTCGCGCCGGAGATCCCCACAGAAAGGAGCAGTCCGGTGCGCTCGGTGATCAAGTGGATCTTCGAGCCGTACTTGCCGCGGTCGACAGGATTCGGACCCGTCAGTTCCCCCTTTTCAGGGCCCGCATGTTCACGGAGTCGATCGCGCAGCGCGACCAGTCCAGCTCTCCGCGAGAGCCGAGCTCGTCGAGCACCAGGCGGTGCAGCTTCGCCCATACCCGGGCCTTCGACCACTCGGCGAATCGCCGGTGAGCCGTCGCTCCCGAGGGCCCGAACGACGCGGACGGCAACTGCTGCCACGTGCAGCCCGACGTGGCCACGAACACGATCGCGGCCAGGACCTCCCGGTCACCGTGGCGGCGCCGGCCGCCACCCTGCGGCCGCGACGGCGCCTCCGGAACCACCCGCTGGAACAACTTCCACAACTCATTCGGCACCAGCCGCTCAACGATCCCCACGTCGGCAGGCTACCGACCTGGAGGAGAAGGCCCGCAGTCAGTGGCCTCTTCGGCGTTGGGCGTCGAACCGACGCAGCACTCGTACCAGACGCCACACTCCGGCCGCCGCTCCGAGCAGCGCACCCCCCACCAACACACCCTTCTCCGCTGAACCAGAGATGCCAAAGGCTAGTGCGAGAGCCAGAGCGACGACGAAGACCGCCGCAGCCAGCGCGACGGCAGTCACCAGGGCGAAAACGATCTCTACCGTCATTGCGTCCTTTTCCCAGCGTGACTCACGCCCCATGTCCATGCTGCAAGTCTCACATCACGGTCAAGCCATGGCGCCTGGGCCGAACAGCACCTGACTCTCACCTGCTGAGGCCCACTTGCCAATTGAGATGACCTCTTAGGTTGGCCGACCTGGCGCAATCAATCGGAAGTCACTTCTGGTCACGCCGTACGGGTCCGGCTCGACCCAGCAGCTGTAGCGGCAACCGATCAGTTCCGCCACTTCGATCCCCAGTTCGTCCGCCAGGCTGACAGCGTGAGTCTTGAATATCCGGGTGGCGTCCCCAACAGGTTGGTAGTGGGCGATGGCCCCACGCAGCTCGTTCACTACATACTCGTCCCGCCTACCCGCGCTTCGGGCTTCAGCTTCATCTTGGGGATCCACGGGGACAGACTAGGGCCAACCACGCTCCCGGCCGGACAAGGTCCGTGCCGACCGGGCCTAGGGTGGCCGCCCGCCGAAGTTCGACAAGGCCGACTACAAGCAGCGGCACGCCGTTGAACGCGAGATCAACCGACTGAAACGCTATCGTGTCGTCGCCACGAGGTACGACAAACTCGCCGTCCGCCATCACGCGACCGTGCTGGTCGCAGCCATCAACGAGTGGCTATGACCAGCACGGACCCGATTCTCCTAGCCGTTGATGTCGAGTGCTGTTCCGTACAGCCGGTCCACCTTCAACCGAATGACCACTCGGCGCTCGGCAACCAACTGCTCCAGAAACGCGACTTCATTCTCCGGCTTCGCAGCCTGCGGGATCATTCCGAGCAGTTCCCGACCAACCGCATCGCCAGGAACCCTCGTGGTCTCCGAGACCTCGGCCTCGCCTTCGGCAACGGCGAACGACCACACGTCGCCGCCCTGCACATGCAGTGAGGCACGCGGATCGCGTCGCAGGTGCCCGACCTTGATGCGGTCGACCGTCGTTGAGAACCGCACGATGCGGGCCTCGGAGTCCCAGCTGTACAGCATGGTGGTCAGGTGCGGATGGCCACTGCGCTTGACAGTGGCGAGCGTGCCGAACTGCTGCTTGCCAAGCAGATTGGAGAGGGCTTCGTCGGACAGTGGGCGAGGCGCTGGTCCTTGAGTCATGACGTGATCAACATCCCTAGCCGCCCAAGAATTTCGTGGACACTGTGAGCCCCATCTCCGCTTTCACAACACGCCCTCGAGTTCCTCCACTCGGCCCGGGCTGCGGCCTCCCGCGCCTCCGACTCCTCGATCAACGACACCCTCGACACCGCTTCCTCCAACGTCACCGTAAGAGGACAGCGATCCGACAACAGCCCCGATCAACAAATCGGCAACTCAACACTTCGACGCAGGAGAGCTGTGCCTATCCTCGTTCGAGGCGCTGACATGGCGCTCTGCCGACAGCTGGCACTCGACGGACACAGGAAGCGTGGTGCAATGACCAGCCGACTCATCGCACTCTCCTTCGACGCACACCAGCCGGAGCGCCTAGCGCATTTCTGGTCCGGAGTCCTGGGCTTGGAGAGAGCCGACGATTCCTACGACGGCGTCGCCCTGATGTCCGGGAACGACGCCGGCTACCGCCTCGGCTTCCGTCCCACCCAGGCGCAGAAGGTCGCCCAGAACCGGCTGCACTTCGACCTGACCAGCTCCTCCCTGGAGGACCAGCAGGAGACCGTGGCCAGGGCACTCGACCTCGGCGCGCAGCACACCGACGTGGGCCAGGGACCGGACGCGTCCCATGTGGTGCTCGCCGACCCCGAGGGCAACGAGTTCTGCGTCATCGAGCCGGGCAACAATTTCCTCGCCGGCTGTGGCTTCATCGGAGCGCTCGCCTGCGATGGTTCGCAGGCCGTGGGCTACTTCTGGAGCGAGGCGCTGGGCTGGCCGCTGGTCTGGGACCAGGACGAGGAGACCGCCATCCAGTCGCCGAACGGCGGTACGAAGATCACGTGGGGCGGTCCGCCGTTGATGCCGGACCCCGGCAAGGACCTGCACTTCGACCTCGCACCGGACGGCGATCAGCAGGCGGAGGTCGAGCGCCTGCTCTCCCTCGGAGCGAAGCGTCTCGACCCCGCCCACGGCGAGGACGGCTCGGTGCTGCTGGCCGACCCCGACGGCAACAAGTTCCGCTTGCATCGGTGAAGCCGGAACCCACAAGCCGTGGTCGGCGGTTGCTGCGGCGGAGAACGCAATAGAGATTCGGACAGATCCCCCATCACCAAACCGGCAGTTCAACGTGTCCCACGAGGAGAGCCACACCCATATTCGATGTCCCGGCGGCGGGACGGCATGCGGGCGCGGCCCGGTCCCGCGGGGTTGCTCAACTCTCCTGCTGGTGCGGTGTTTTCGCCCCGGCGCGGTGGGTGTAGGCGGCAAGGCCCGGCCGGTGCTCGGCGATCCGGGCGGTGAGGGCGCGCACCGAGGGGCGGCGGGCCTCGGCGGGCGCGGCGAGTTCGACGAGGCGCAGCTGGGCGAAGGCGCCGGCCGCATCGCCGGCGTCCAGGGCTGATGGGCCCGGGGCTGGTGCGTGGCTCGGTCTCACATGCGGGGCGGTGCGCCGGTCCGTCGGGTGGATGCGGGTCAAAGCAGCGCTCCGCGACGGCCCCTTCTACGACCCCCAAACCGCCCCCCACGGGTTGACGAAACCCATAGCGGCCCCCGGGCTCGGATCGATCCGTAACGGGCGTAACCGGCCAGACCCCGGGGTGGCGGCGAGCGGAGCCGTCGCCCGGGCCGCCCACGGTGCCGGGCCCCGCCCCCGCAGGAACATCTCCAGCACCAGGAAGCAGGCGTGCGGTGCGGCTACCAAGCCCACCGGTACCTCGCAGCCGTCCCCCTCCACACTATTGACGTCACGCCTAAGGGGACCCGCAGCCTTCATGGACAGGCGTGTGTGACGGGTAGTCAGATGTCCACGTATTCCACGGGCTTGACCCAATCTCTCCGTCTTCTTGACCGGGGCCCACGGAAGCTGAACGTTTCCCTAGCGATCCGGCACGGATGATGCTGAAGCCTGCCCTTCCGGCATGCGGAATTCGCCTGGAGACACCATGAGGAAAGCCCCCATGAGCCACGCCTACCGGCGCACCGTCACCCCTGCCGAGTGGCTCTATCTGGGCCTGCCCACCCCGCACGATGTCCAGTACGTGATCGAGGGCACGGGCGCCCTGGACGCGGGAGACGTCCGTCGTGCCGTGGCCGCCGCATCGCGCGCCTGTCCCGGAACACGGATCGTCCGCCGGGGCAAGGCCTGGGTGGACACCGGGGTCGCGCCGTCCGTGCATGTGATCGAGGGCGGTCCGCTGGACCGGCGGCGCCCGGACCATCCCGCCCTGCACTCATGGGCCGGTGACCCCCAGGACACCTTCGAGGTCCTTCTCTTCCCCGGAGCCCCGACGTGCCTCGTGCTGCGGGGACGGCACGCGGCGACGGACGCGCGGGGACTGGCGCTGTGGGGCGCCGACGTCTTCCGCGCCCTGCGCGGCGAGGAGCCGCAGGGCGCCCCCTCGCCGCTCAACAGTCTCGAACTGATGCATGACGTACGCCCGCAGGGACTCCCTCCGATCCCGCCCGCCGCCGCCGCGCTCACCTGGCCCTCGCCGCTCGGCCCGGTCTCCCCCGGCGCGCGGAGGGCGATGTGGCGGACCAGGACTGTTTCGGGCAGGCACCCGGCCGCCACCGCGAAGGTCGCCGCAGCGCTCGCCGCCGCGTACGGACCGGACGGCCGGGGCAGCTTCTTCGTCCCGGTGGATCTGCGCCGGCACTCCCCCGGTCTGCGCTCCACGGCGTGGCTCTCGCAGGCCCTGGTGCTCAGCGTGGACAGCGGCGAGAGCTGGGAGGAGGTGCACCGCAGCCTACTGAGCACTCTCGCCCAGGACGGTGAGATGGCGATGCGCGCCGCGCCGTGGACGCTGCGGACGCCGCTCCCGCTGCTGCGGCTGCTGTCCCGGGCGGTGTCCCGCGCCGCGTCCCGTTCCGGCCGCTACAGCGCCCTGGGCTTCCTCACCCACCTCGGCGCCTTCGACCTGGCCGACTTCAGCACGGCCGGCTTCCAGGCGACCGCGATGTACACGCTGGGCGGAGTCGGCCCCGGCACCCCGCCGGCCGTGGACCTCATGGACGTCGGCGACCACACCGAGGCGACGGTGACCTGGCTGGACGCGCCGGGAGTCGCGGAGCGCGCCGAGGAGTTGCTCGACACGGTGGAGGAGGCGCTGTCCCCCGCCCGGGACCGGACGTGGCCGGGCAACCTCACCGCCCGCCCCGTAGCGCCGACCGGCCTGACGGAGCTGATACGCGCACAGGCACGGAGCGCCCCGGACGCGCCGGCGCTCAGCGGCCCCGAGGGCGAGGTCACCTACCGCGAACTCGACCGGCGAGCCGATGCCGTCGCCCACGCGCTGAGCCGCCTCGGCGCCGGACGGGGCTCGGTGGTCGGCGTCCTCTGCGACCGGACGCCGGAGGCGATCGCCGGAATCTGGGGAGTCGTCAGGACCGGGGCGGCCTTCCTGCCCCTGGACCCGCAGCACCCGGACCACCGGCTCGCCGACGTGCTGGCCGACGCCGGGGTAGGCCACTGCCTCGTCCAGCCAGGGCAGGACGGGCGGGCCGCCTTCCCTCCCGGCTGTACGCCGCTGCCCCTCGACGAGCTCACCCAACCCGTCCAGGACCAGCCGGAGTTCCCCGCCTTACCGGCGCGCCCGGACGATCTGGCCTACGTCATCTACACCTCCGGTTCCACAGGCCGGCCCAAGGGGGTGCAGATCGAACACGGCAGCCTGCTCAACTACCTGCACTGGGCCGTGGACACCTTCGGCATCGGCCCGGACTCCAGACTCTCCCTGATGACCTCGCTGTCCTTCGACGTCTCGATGACGTCGGTCTTCGGCCCCGCCCTCACCGGCGGCTCGATCGTCCCGGCCCCCGGCCCCATGACCCATCTCGCCCTGCGCGACCTGCTGGAGCGGTCGGGCGCCACCATGCTCAATCTCACCCCTTCCCACCTCGATCTGATCACCCAGCTCGACGTCCGCCCCGAGGGCTTCACCGCGGTGATCGTCACGGGCGAGCAACTGCGCGTCGAGGTCGCTGCCAAGGCCCAGCGCCTGTTCGGCGACGGCTGCCGCATCATCAACCAGTACGGACCGACCGAGGCGACCGTCGGATGCACCGCGCATGTCTTCGACGCGGCGACGGACAGCGCCGGTACCGCCGTGCCGATCGGACTTCCTGGGTACAACACCACGGTGCACCTGCTGGACGACCGGCACCGCTTCGTCGCCCCCGGAGAGGTCGGCGAAATGTACCTGGGCGGCGTGCAACTGGCCCGTGGCTACCTGGGCCGTCCCGATCTGGACGCCCAGCGTTTCGTCCGCCTGGCGGACGGCACCAGGGTGTACCGGACCGGGGATCTGGCCAGGCTCCTGCCCTCGGGAGAGCTGACCTGTCTCGGCCGCAACGACGACCAGGTCAAGGTGCGCGGACACCGGGTGGAGCCGACGGAGGTGGCACGCGCCCTGGAGCGCCATCACGCGGTGGACCGGGCCGTGGTGGTGGCCAGGACCGCCCCCAGCGGGTCGGGCAAGGCGCTCTACGCCTACGTCCTCACCCGCACGGTCGTCTCCACGGAGGAACTACGGGACCACGCGGCCGCTCTGCTGCCGCCCTACATGGTGCCGTCCGCCGTTCTCACCGTGTCCGAACTGCCCTACACGGTCAGCGGCAAGGTGGACGCCGGCGCCCTGCCCGACCCCCTGGCCGGATCGGCTCCCGCGGCACCCTCCGCGATCGCGCTCGCCGACCCGGTCGTCCAGTCGGTAGCGCAGGTGTGGGCCGAGGTACTCGCAGTCCCGGCAGAGCGGCTGGACGAGCAGGCCGACTTCCACCAGCTGGGCGGGGACTCCCTGGCGCTGCTGTCCATGCTCGCCGGCGTCGGCCGGACACTGCTGACCGAGGCGGGCGAAAGGGCCTTCATGTCCCACCTGCACGACATCATCGAGAAGCCGACACTGGGACACGTGGCCGCGCGGGTACGCGAGGCAGTGGGCACCGGCGGCGAGTTGCGTGAGAGCGCACTTTCGAACAGCGGCCCGCGTTGAGGGACCACGCCCTGAGGCACCGTGTGAGTGGGCTGTCTCGGTTCGCCAGGTTGGTGGGACTTCTCCGGTCAGCTCGCTGGACATTTTGCCAGCCATCGCCCAGTGGATCAGCGCCCGGGATCGCTGTGGGGATCAGGTGCCGCTTGCGTCCTTTGATCTTCTTGCCGGCGTCCGACGCCCGGGCTGATCTCGGACACGTTTGTCGAGGACTTCAGGCTTTGGGCGTCCACCACGTACTCGCCGGCACAGTCGCCGAGCTGGAAATGATCGTGGGCTTCGACGACGACCTGGCCGGCGAGGCCACCCGCATCAGCAACCGGCTGCGCGGCCTGCTCACCCAGATCCACCCGCACCGGGAGCGAGTCCTCGGCCCCCGAATCCAGCACCCGGCCGTCCTGAGGCTGCTGGACCAGTTCGGGTCCCCGGCCGAGATCCGCAAGGCCGGACGCCTACGGCTGGTCAGCCTGATGCGTTCCAAGGCCCCGCACATAGCCGAGCGATTGGTCGAGGACATCTTCACGGGCCTTGGACGAGCAGACCGTCGTGGTGCCCGGCACCGACGCGGCCGCGCTGATCGTTCCCAGCCTCGCCAACTCGCTCCAAGCCGTCCTCGACCAGCGCAAACTCCTCGCCACACGGATCGAGGAACTGCTGGAGGACCACCCTCTAATGCAGTTCGGAGCGGATGCCTTGGGTCCTTCTGACCGTTGAGGTCCATAACAAGACTGGCGCCGCTTCGGCGAGCTTCGTGGTGATCCGACGGGTGCCGGGTGACTCCGCCCCCTCTTCGGCACGGCGATGCCCCGAGCTACTCACGAGTGCTTACCTGCAGCGCTCCCAATCCAAGCATGTACACGTCACGCACAGATCGTGACTCGACGCAGGGCAACAGGAAGGCCAGCGTCCGGGTCTGACAACAAAGCACCGACTTCCTCGTGGAACTCGTGGCCCCCGCAGGTAATTGGCGTGATCCAGCTGCGCCATGTCGCCTCCACAGTGTTGCGATCCGTCCGTCGTAGTCATGTCCTTCAGGACTGGCATGGACGCGCAGGTAGATGGGGTCGTCGTTGCCGGCGGGCCGAGGGGCCGCACGCGTCCGGTCAACTGCCCCATTCTGTACGCGGGTTTCCCCGGCCGCAGGACAGGGGAGTACTGTCGGCGCCGGGTGGGCGGGGGAGGTATCTGTGCGGGAGACCATTGGGCGACACGGCAGTGCGGCGTACGCCGTCCTGGCTGTCGCCCTGCTCGTCGCATGGCTTCCCCTCACCAGCCTGACCGCGATGGCCCTGTTCGTCCTTGGCTACGACAAGGGCTACCAGGACGACGGCGGCTACGGGTTCTCTGACGTGCTGGACCTGCTCGGCGTCCTGCTGATCGCCCTGCTCATCGCCTACGCCCGCGCCCGCGCTCGTACTCCGCAACACGCCGAACCGGTCAGGCCCGGGGCCGCGAGGCCCGCGCCGGTGCGGGCGGGGAAGGGCAGCTCGGTGCGCATCCAGGCATGCCTGGTGGTGGCCGAGTGCCTGGGCGGTGGGCTCCTCGCGGCGGCGACCGGCGCCGACCTCATTTCCTGCGCGCTGACCGGTGCCGGCGTGTCACTGCTGGTCACAGGATTGCTCCTCGGCACCTGGATCCGCGGCCTGCCACGCCCCGCTGCGGCGCCGCCGCGCAGGGGCACCGGATGGGGTTCGGTGCGCCCTCCACGAGGGGGCGCGGGTTTCGGATCCGTACGTCAGCCAAGTGGGCCCGCGTCCACGCCGCGCCAGGGCCCGGAGTCGGTGCCACCGGATCCCGGCATGTTCCGCGGGCGTCCTCCCGCGCCGGGCGACGTCTGGTTCGCCGAGCTTCCTTTCGACGACGGCACCGGCTCGAAGGACAGGCCATGTCTGGTGGTGCGCACCTTCCGCCATCACGCCCAGGTGCTCAAGGTCACCAGCGCCGACAAGAGCGGCCGCCCCGACTATGTGCGGATGCCGGTGGCCTCCTGGGACCCGACCGCCGTACGGGACAGCTGGCTTGAGCCGGCCCCGCTGCGCGAACTGCCCTACGAGGCGTTCCGGCGGCTCGCCGGGCCGTGCGACACCGGTGTCTGGGAGCAGGTGAAGCGCCGCCACGGCGTTCGCTGAGCGCTTCCCACTTACGGCATCGGAGCCGTCTTGGATAACCCCGTTCAGCGGGCTCAGCCTTCGCCCTAACCGGTGGCTTGGTGCTGCCGTGCTCGGTTGCGTGCTTGCCCTGCGGGCGGACGGGGAGGGCCTGCGGAGTGGTGAGGATGAGCTGGGCGTCGGTGCCGGCGATCTTCGCACACACGGTAAGGACGGCGTTTGCGAGGCGTTCGCCCTCCGGGCCGCCGCCCAGTCCGTCGAGGGGCGCGTCGAGCCACTGGCAGCAGGGCAGGAGGACAAGCGGCATGCTGCGGGCGGCTTCGAGGGCCATGAGGTGGTAGGCGGTGTGGGCGATGCTCACCAGTGCGGCCGAGCGGGCCAGTTGCTTCAGGGACCTGTTGTTGATCTCGGGGGCGAAGGTTCTCGGATCGATCACGGCACTGCGGATCTTGTCGGGCGCCATGGGGACAGCGATGTCCGCGAAGATCTGGTCATCAAGGTCATGACGTCCCTGTCCGGCTCACCACCCATGCGGGACCAGCAGTAAACTGACATCTGATGCCGAAAGACCGCCAACCTGCAACGACATCGTCCGAGCAGGACGCGACGCCACTCCAGGGCGCCGCATGGCTGCCGCACGGCTATCGGCTCGACCCCCACTCGCATGCCGAGGGGCAGCTCGTCTACGCCGCCGCCGGCGCGCTGGCCACCGCCACGGAGCGCGGAACATGGGTCGCGCCCGCCAACCGGGTTACCTGGACACCCCCGCACTTCGCGCACTCCCACCGCTTCTACGGCCGGACCGACGTACGCGTCCTCCAAGTCCCGCTCGACCTGTGCGCACAGCTCGTGGACCACCCGAGCGTCTTCGCAGTCAGCCCGCTGCTGCGTGAAACGCTCCTCGCCCTCACCGGCAGCCCGGAGCGACGGCCCGGTGCGCACCGGCGGCTGCTCGCCGTCATCGTGGACGAGCTGGTCGACGCCGCAGAGCAGTCCCTCCACCTGCCGGAAGCCAATGACGACCGGCTCCGCGCCGCCACCGCGCTGCTGCACGAGGACCCTGCCCAATCCACGACCCTGGCCGAACTGGGCCGCAGAGTGGGGGCCGGCGAGCGCACCCTGAGCCGCCTGTTCCAGACCGAGCTGGGCATGAGCTTCCACCGCTGGCGCACCACCCTGCGCATCCACCACGCGCTGGCCCACCTCACCGACGGAATGTCGGTGACGGAGACCGCGCTGGCGTGCGGCTGGTCCAACCCCTCCAGCTTCATCGACGCCTTCACCGAGGTCGTCGGTCAGACACCCGGCCGCTACCAGCTCGAACTACGCCGCCACTCCTGACCGCCAGCGCCGGCGCCTGCACAGCTCAGGCGCTGGCGGCGGCCTCATCCTCCAAGATGGCGGCTTTTCGGTATCTGCTGTCCCATCACCGGTGGTGCGCATGCCAGGCGTTGCCCGAGGGTGATGACCGTACTCAACACCACCCGGACGTCGGAGGGCTGGTGGGCGGCCATGCCGCCACCAGCCCTCGCCCTGAGCACGGAGGCTCGCACACCCATGACCACGACACACGACGAAACGACAGTCGTCATCATCGGAGCCGGCGTCGCCGGCCTGACTCTTGGCAACTTTCTGCTGCGCAACGGCATCGACTGCATCGTGCTGGAGAAGCACCCCCGCTCCTACGTCGAGAAGCGCCAGCGCGCCGGGACCATCGACACCTTCGGAGTGCGCATGTTCCGCGAGTGGGGCCTGGAGGAAGTCCTGGCGGGCGACCCGATCCCGCACAGCGAGGGCGGCTTCTACATCGACGGCCACGCGATGCCGATCGACGTGGACGACAACAACGAGAGCCTGTACTGCCCGCAGCAGGTCCTCGTGCGCAACCTCACCGAGCTGTTCCTGCGCGAGGGAGGCGACCTGCGCTACGAAGCCGCCGACGTCACCCTGGTCAACATCACCAAGGGTCGCCCCGTCGTGCGCTACCGGGATGCCGACGGTACGGCGCGGGCTGTCGACTGCGACTTCATCGCCGGCTGCGACGGCTTCCACGGCGTCTCGCGCCGCAGCATCCCCGCCTCCGCCCTGACCGAGTACTCCCACGCGTACGGCTACTCCTGGCTCAGCGTCCTGGCCGCCACCCCGACCCGCCCGTCCGGCATGGCCATCCACGAACTGGGCCTGGCCGGCATGATCCCCCGCGGCCCGGAGGCCAGCCGCATCTACCTCCAGTGCGCGGTCGACGACACCCCCGACCAGTGGCCGGACGAGCGCATCTGGAGCGAGCTGGAGGCCCGCTTCGGCACCCCACCCTCGCGCGGCGAGATCCTGTCCAAGCAGATCGTGCCCCTGCGCAGCGTGGTCTTCGCCCCGATGAGCTACGGCAAGCTCTACCTCCTGGGCGACGCCGCCCACATCGTCCCGCCGATGAGCGCCAAGGGCATACACCTGGCCCTCCACGACGCCGAGGTCTTCGCCCGAGCCGTGATCCGCCAGGCGAAGGAGGGTGACTCCAGCCTCCTCGACAGCTACTCGGAGACCTGCCTGCCGCACATCTGGAACTACCAGGCGTTCGCGATGTGGATCACCGACACCATGCACAATGCCGGATTCGCCGGCTTCGAGGGTGAGTTCAAGAAGCAGATCGCCCGCGCCGAGCTCCAGCGCCAGTTCGCCTCGGAATCGGCGAACAAGCTGTTCAGCGAACTCACCGCCGGAACCAACTAGTCCACACCTCCTCCTCGATCATGCTGTGTCGTCATCGTCCCATTCCGCAGCCTCCGGATCGCGCAGCGGGCGCAAGACGCCTGCGGCCGGGACGCTGGCGGTGAAGCTTTGACTTCCGCTCCCCCATCTAAAGGTGGGGGATTCCTACCACGGTCGTCCGACCGTCTCGGTGGGTTCCTGTTTCACCGCGCTGTGCGGGCACGGGTGCCCGTCTTACCTGCGCTCCGCAGACACCTCAGGCGGTTAACACGTCAAGCGGCGACCGAGAGTTCGGTGGGGAAGGCCGTGTTCTCATCGAACAGCGTGCGCTTCTGGAGGCAGTGGTAGAGCTGGCCGATCATGCGGTTGAACAAGTTGCGCTGTGCGGAGGCGTGCCAGTCTCCGTGGTCGTCGCGGCGGCGACGCTAGTGGGCCTTGGCGCCGGGTGAGGCGGTGATGGCGGAGAAGGCCCACAGATAACCGGCGTGGTTGAGGCGGTCGTTCTTCACCCACCGGCGGGTGATCGACGACTTCTTGCCGGAGGCACGGGTGATGGGTGAGGAGCCGGCGTATGCCTTCAGCCCGCGGGCGTCGGCGAACCTACTGCGGTCGTCTCCGATCTCGGCGAGCACCCGGGCGCCGAGTTGGACGCCGAGACCAGGGAAGCTGAGGATCACGTCAGCGTCCGGGTGCTGAGGGAAAACCTCCTCGACCGCCTCGGCGAGGTCGTCGGCTGCCGTGCAGGCGGCCTCCAATTGGACCAGCAGGGCCAGCATCTGCTTGCCGATCTCGTCCACCCGCTCCAGCGCACGGGCGAACGCCGTGCCCGTCGTCCGCGTCGGCGGCCGACGCGGACGTTCCAGCTCCGAGAACCGCGCTACCCTCCGGCCTCACCAGCGTCGCCACCAGTTGCCCCGGCAACTCCCTATCCGCCCGGGCCGCCGCCCTGGCGACGGCAGCGTGCAACCGCTTCTGCGCGACCGTCCGGACCTGCAAGACCTGCCGCGCCAGCACACTCACCCCAGGCAGCAGCACCCGGTTCCGGCGCAGCCACCCCACCGCCTGATGGAACAGCGCCACCGGCCCCTCCGCGTGCGTCCACGCTCGCCCCTGCAGGAAGCTGCGGAACTTCCGGGACCACTCCGCATCGTCGTACGGGTGATAGCCGTAGGCGTCCCGGATCTCCCACGCGTGCTCGTACGCCGGCCCAGGCGTTCCTTGCAGTGCGCGGTCAGCGCCTCAGACGCCTCCCGCACCGCGACCCGGTACTGGTGGGTCGTCCAGTGCGCGGCCGCCGCCGTCCAGATCACCTCATGGAGTTCGGAAAGGGGCGCACCCCCGCGTCGCTGACTCCGGCGCCGCCTCCACCTCGCTGATCATCGCGCTCAGGCGTCCCGGGCCCTCGCCGCCGTGGCACGGACCTTCTGAGGAGTGAAAAGCGCCCTCGGGGCCGACATCAACGACCAGTTCTCGATCGGGTCAACGACACCGATCCCGGCGACACGCATACTCGCCCCCGTGACGGCGACCGCCCGCGCAGCACCTGCTTACGGCGGGACCCGTGACGCCCCCTTTTCGACGACGCAGACCAGCCGGTACCCGTGCCGGTGCGGGTCGTGCCGCCCGCCGACCCGGTGCTGGGTACCCGGAGCAGGAGGTCCTCGCGCGGTTGTGGAGGGGGCGGCAGACCCAGACGGGCTGGATACACCTCGTGGAGCTCCCCTCCAGGATCGCTGGGCCGTGGCTGATGTCGGTAAGGAGGGCATCAGGTTGGGCTTGAGCGGGTCATCGGCCCTTCTCGGTGAGCATGTTGATCAGGCCGTGGGCCGTGTTGTCGGCGGAGTCGATCCCGGGCATCTCGTCGGTGGCGGTCTCGGCGCTGCGGCGGAACATGGTCTGCTCGTACTCGGTGAGCGCCGTTTCGATGTCGTCGGGGTGCGCGGCGAGGGCTTCACCGAGTTCGGCGCCGTCGAGCATGGCCAGGTTGGCGCCCTCGCCGTTGGGAGCCGCGAGGTGGGCGGCGTCGCCGAGCAGGGTCACCCCGGGCACCCGGTCCCACCGGTGCCCGGTCGGAAGAGCGTAGAGGGGGCGCCACACCGGTGCGACGTCGCTGTCGGTGATCAGTGCGGTGAGCTCCGGCGCCCAGCCGTCGAATTCCTGCGCGATCCGCGCGGTGGCCGTGGCGGCATCGGCGAAATCGATGGCGGCGAACCAGTCCTGCGGCTCGGACAGCCCCACGTAGGCGTGCACAGTGTCGTCCTTTTCCCGGTGAGCGAAGATCTCCCTGCCCGGCGAGGGTGCGATCAGCATCCCGCCGCCGACCGCTTTCGCGGCGGCCGGGTGCCGTGTGCCGGCGTCGAACAGGTAGGTCTCGACGACCGATGTACCGATGTACTCGGGTGTGGCGGTGGACAGCAGCGGCCGGACCCGTGACCACGCGCCGTCCGCGCCGACCAGCAGGCTGGTGACGGCGCTGCCGCCGTCGGCGAACGTCACCTCGTGGCGCCCCTCGCCGAGGGCACGGGTGCGGCTGACCTTGTGCCCCCACTGCACGGTGCCTGCCGGGAGCGAGTCGAGCAGGACCTGTCGCAGGTCGCCGCGCTGCACCTCAGGGCGCCCGCCCGTGCCGTCGTCGGCTTGGTCGAGCAGGACAGTCCCGTCCGGATCGAGGACCCGCAGCGCCTGGCGGCCCTCCAGAACGATGGCGTGGAACTCCTCCATCAGCCCGGCCGCCTTGAGTGCGAGCTGCCCGTTGTAGTCGTGGATGTCGAGCAGTCCGCCCTGCGCGCGCGCCGAGGGAGAGGACTCCGCCTCGTAGACCGTGACCGGGATTCCGTGAACGTGCAGGACGCGGGCCAGTGTGAGTCCGCCGAGTCCGGCGCCGACGATCGTGACTGGGGTGTGCATGGTGACTCCTTCTGGATCGGGCCGCCCGGTGAGCTCCGGCCGGCCGTCCCTGGAAAGGTGCCAGCCCCCGCCGACGAGCCACCGACATCCGACCGACAGTGCTCCGACATACCACCGGCACCGCAGATCAGATGGCTGTCAGGTGGACACGTTCCCCTGGTTGAGCCCGCAGCCAAGTGGTGACGACGAGCGGTGATGGCCGATTTCAAGGCCCTGCCCGCACTGATGGCGATATCCGAATCGCCCCACCCTGTGCTCAAGCGTTCGCCAGACCTGCTCGCTTTGCTTCCCCACGTAGCAGCGGGTGCGCGCGTTGCTGCATGCAAGCAGTGATCACATAACGGGCCGTTCAGCCATGAGTACGACATGATCGGCTTCCACGTCGAACCCGAGCACTGGGTGGCCGTAGTCGCCCTCTGGATCCATCAGTACCGGCTTGCCAAGCCGACGACCGATGCCGCGAAGGAAACGGCAGAAGACGTCGAGTCGCTCCTGGCCCTGAATCTCCCGCACGTCCACATCAAAGTCGATCTCCTCGGCTGCATGGAAGCGGAAGATCGCCAGCACCTCGATTGACGGCCAGACCCGCAGCTCGGGGCGTTCGGCGTCGGCCGGACGGGAGAGCACTGTCTGTGCTGGTGGCACCGGCAGCACAGTCTCGCCCTCGGAGTACCTGCACTTCCAGTCACGTTCAGCGACGAGGTCGAGGAGTGCCTGCCAGTCCTCCACCGACGCATCCGGGACACGCGCGTCCGGAAGCGAACCCATCAGGTCAGGGTCGAAGAAGCACGCAACGTCAGCCCACAGCACATCAGACACCCCGTCATACTGCCCGGCAGTCCATCGCGACGCAGCCCGTTTTCCCTGATGGACCGCGCAGGGCCCCCTGCGCTGACGTGCAGCGTGGAGTTCGCCCAGGCGCTGGCGAAGCAGGGGCTAGGCGGTGCGGCGGCCCGCCGCGTCCGCAGCCTCGTCTATGGAGCGCGTCCTCGCCGACGACCTACCCGCACTGCACTCCCTGGTCACCGGCCTGCACCGGGACCAGGACGCCGTCGTCGCCGGCCTATCAAGCTCCCGGAGCTCGGGCCAGGTCGAAGGAAAGACTCCTGCCCAGGGCGGTACGGGGTAGGCGGCGCAGCCGTCGGTGTAGCGGGCACGGTCGTGCGGGGGACGGAACGGGGCGGTGACCGCCGCAGTCGCGGCGACCGCCGCCCCGACGCCAGCACGCACTCTCTTATGCGCTCCCGTTCCACCAACCACGGTCACCGGCCGGTGTATCGGGGATCAGCGGTACGGTGCGCCTGTGCTCATTGCGAGATTACGTACCAGCCCGTGAGGAGGGAGGAGTTCACGCTGGTGCAGTAGGCGTACGACCAGTGGTAGCTGCTGCCCGAGGCAGGAACGTCGTTGCCGTGGACGTACTTTCCGTTCATACAGTGCGCCCACGCTTGGACGTAATACCCCGCGGGGTAGCCCTTGCAGCCGTAGCCGTAGGTGTTGCTGTCCTGCCAGTGAGTGCACGAACCAGCGTTTGGCCCGGCGGTGGCGGCCTTGGTGACGGCGGAGTCCGGGTGGGAAGGGGCGGCCTGAGCCGATCCCGCAGGCGTGGCGAGCATCATCGCGCCACTTACGCCGAGGGTGAGTAGTGCTGCTGAAATCCTTGTTCGCATCTGCTAGTCCTCTCGTCCAGATTGCGCGGCTGGGCATCTCACAGGCACGGGGTGACTGGACCCCCGTGGCCGGCACGCACATTGACACGATCCGATGGCCGACCCCCGTGAAGCCGTTCGGCGCAGACCCGGTAACAGGTTTCCGGGATGGGGTGTTGTTGCGCATGCCCCTTCCCTGCCGTGCAACAAATCTCCAAAGTGTCCGTGCATTCGCGGATTTCCCGAAAGCCGCAGTTCAGCGAGGTTGGAGCGGGTCCGTCCGCCTGATCCGGCATCTGCGCGCCTTCACTGGTACGTTCCCGCAGTCCCGGGGGAGCTGGCCGACCCTCCAGGAGCCGGGGCTGGAAGAGTGGTGGCGGCGCTCCCTGCTCCCCCCGCGTGATCGCGCAGTCGTCCCCATCTCATCGCGCACCGTGTACTGCGAGTACGACCTTCCCGAACTGCTGGCCCGGCCGCGATGATGGAGATATTTGGTTGGGTCTCCCCGCCCGATGCTCGTGGCGACCTCGGAGTCGCTCGACTCGTTTCCCCAGGCGGACCCACGCTGGCCTGCGGCCGGATGCCACAAGAGGGGGCCCGACAGCCGGCCAGCACCAGGGCCGCGGTGGCCGGTCCAGGAAGCGCGCAACGCATCGCGCCACGGCCGCCTTCGGGCGTGCGGTGGTCCAGTCGGAGACGATGGCCTGCTGTGCCGCGGCAAGGCTGACCTTCCGCGAGCAGACGGCAGCGTGGATCTTGGTCTCCACCGGGTCCTTATAGGGTCCGGCTTCAAAGATCATCGCGCGGTGGATCATGGTCAGGTGATACGTCGCCATGAACTCACCGACCAGGAGCGGAGTTACTCGCTCCGCTGATACCACGTGCCGTCAGGGGGCCGCCACGCGTCGCGGACCGGCAGGTCCTCAACGGCATGGTCTGCACGATCCGGACCGGTGTCTCCTGGCGTGACCTGCCGGACCGCTACGGGCCGTGGAAAACGGTCTACACCCGCTTCCGCCGCTACGCCCTCGCCTGCGTCTTCACCCGGGCTCTGCAGCAGATCCACGCCCAGGCGGACGCAGCCGACGACATCGACCGGCTGGTCCAGATCGACTCCACCGTCGTCCGCGCCCACCAGCACGTCGGCACCGGCTGAAAACAGGGCAGCGCCACCAGGACGAACCGGACGATCACGCCCTCGGTCGATCCCGAGGCGGACCGACCACCACATTCCACCTCGCCTGCGACGGCAAAGGACGCCCGCTCGCGATCCTGCTGACGCCCGGCCAACGCCACGACAGCATCTGCGCGCCCGCTACTCGAACGCATCCGCGTTCCCCGCACCGGCCTGGGCCGACCACGCTGCAGGCCCGACCGTGCCATCGCAGACAAGGCCTACAGCTCCCGTGGATTCCGCTCCTACCTGCGTGAAACGCGGCATCGCACACACCATCCCGGAGAAGGCGGACCAACAACGGCATCGCTACAACCGCGTCCGCCGCGGCGGCACACCACCACGATTCGACCGGCAGATCTACCGCCGACGCAACATGATCGAGCACTGCTTCAACCGGCTCAAGGGCTTCCGCGGCATTGCCACCCGATACGAAAAGACCGCCACCCCCTACGAGGCCGGCGGTCACGCTCGCGTCATTCCTGCTGTGGGCAAGATCCGTTTGAAGACGGACCCTAGTTCATAGAAGCCAGCTCGGGTTGTCAGTGGGCAGGAAGGTCCCGAAGAGAGACTCGTACTCATCGCCCGACTCGGTCACCACCACGTGGCCCGGTTCGGTGCTGGTCACTGCGTCCCGCAGCCGGGCGACGAGCTCAGGCACGGACACCTGGCGCAACGACAGAGCCGCAGCGACACGGGCCCGGTGTTCGGCGATCTCGGGCTCGTCCCGCACCCGGTCCCGCTCAAGGAGCACAGCGGCGGCCCCCATGGCCTCCAAACTCCCGCCGCCGGAGAACTTCAGACAGTCCTGCCAGACAGCCAGGCCAGTGATGATCTCCAACGCTGCCTTCAAGTCGCCAGCGATCACACCGCCCTGTCCCTCAGAACTCGCGAACACCACGGGCCGCCGCCCGTCCTCGTCATGGCACAGAAAGAAGGTTCCGCCAGCCCAGTCACCGGCGATGGCCTCCAGCGCGGCACCCGAGGCCGCTCGGACCGCCTCACCGTGATCACCGCGGAAGATCCCGAACTCGAAGGACGAATGCAATAGGTCAGCGATGCCGGGGGTGTCCCGGATCAATGCGAGCAAATGATCGGTTGAGGTCATGGCGCGGACCCTAACAGGAGCAACTGACACGGCTCCGGGCCACTCGTTGAGCTAGTTCAGAGAAGAATCCCAAAGCGCGAAAGCGTCCGAGACCGTCGGCAAGGACAGCCGCGGCTACGACGGCGCCGAGAAAATCAGTGGCCGCAAGCGGCACCTGGTCATCGACACCCGCGGCCTGGTCCTGCTCGTCATGGTCACCCCCGCCGACGTCCAGGACCGCGACGCCGCCAAGGAGATCCTGTTCCGGCTGCAACTGATGCACCCCGAGATCGCCACCGTCTGGGCCGGCTCCGGCTATGCCGGACAGCTGGTGACCTGGGCCAAGGACCGCCTGAACATCACCCTGAAAACTGTACGCAGGCCGCCGAACACTGCCGGCTTCATCGTCCTGCCCCACCGCTGGGTCGTCGAACGCTCCCTGTCCTGGATCATGCGGGCCCGCCGGCACTGCCGGGGCCACGAACGACTCCCGCACGTCGGCGAGTCACTGATCAACTGGCCGTCCATCACGCTGATGACGCGCCGGCTCGCCCGGAAACCGGCGCGACCGTCACGACCGACGTTCTCCACCGTCAGCCGCGCCAGCAGCGCCAGCGTCTCCTCCGTCGCGCCCTGCGCGGCCGCGGCGACAGCGCCTGGTCCAGCTCCGCCGTCAGCACCGCCTCGGCCATCAGGTCCTCGGCTGCGCTGCGAGTCGCACACGCCTCGCACCACCCGGCCGCCTCCGGCTTGCCGCAGCCGGCGCACGGCTGCGCCCGCCGGGCCTGCTCGGCTGCCTCGGCTTCGGCGCGGGCCCGCTACGGCCTCCTGGCGCCGCTCCCGCTCGAAGGCGGCCCGCTCCCGGTGTGCCTGGTCGTGCACCAGCTGGTCGTGGACCGCCGCGCGCAGCTGCTCCTCGTACGCCACCCGCCGCTCCTCCGACGTGGTGTGAGGCAGGGCGGCAAGCCCTGTGGCATGGCCAGCTTGCCCCGTCAGCCAGCCGATGGCGCGCGGCGGGTCGAGCACCTGGACCTCGTTGACCACCTGGTAGTCACCATCCCACCTGCATGGCGGCGGCTCCGGGCCGGCATCGGCCGTCGCCGGTCACCAGGCACTCCACCGGTCAGGGGGCCGGTGTGACGTCTTCCCGAGGGACTCGGTCCGGCTCCGTGGCCGGGGCTTCCCCCGTGCGGATACTGCCCGCTGAGGCCAGAGCCACCGCCGCGACGCCGGCCCACTGGGGCGCGGCGAGGTGCTGGCCCAGAAGGATCAGTCCGAGCAGCGCGCCGACCGCCGGTTCCAGGCTGGTGAGCACGCCGAAGACGCGGGGTGGGACCCGGCGCAGGGCTTCCAGGTGAAAGGTGTAGGGCAGGACGCTGGAGAGGACGGCCACGGCGGCGGCGACGGCGAGCGTGCCCGGTGCGAGAAGGTGGGAGCCGGCCTGTGCGATGCCGTACGGCAGGCTCAGCAGTGCTCCCCAGGTGACGGCCAGGGCGAGGCCCCGGCCGTCGGGGATGCGCTCGGCCAGTCGTTTGCCGACCAGGATGTATCCGCCCCAGCAGCACCCGGCGACAGCGGCGCAGACGGCCCCGGCCGGGTTCAGGGCCGTACCGGAGTGGCTGAGCAGGACGACACCGGTGGCCGCGAGGCACGCCCACAGCAGGTCGGGGGCGCGCCGGGAGCCGCACAGGGCGATGGCGAACGGGCCGAGGAACTCCAGGGTGGTGGCGGCGCCGAGGGGAAGCCGGTCGACCGCTTCGTAGTAGGCGAGGTGGTGCAGTGCGAGGAGGGTGCCCGCGGCGGCGGTGGTGCCGAGGGTGGCCCGGTCGGCTCGGATCCGTGGTCGCCACACGGCGGTGAGCACGAGCGCGGCGAGGCACAGCCGCAGGGTCACCACCCCGGCCGGGCCCACGGCAGGGTAGAGGCGGGTGGTGAGCGCTGCCCCGCCCTGGAGGCCGAGCACACCGCCCATCACGAGGCCCGGGGCGGGCACGGCCCGGAGTCCTCGGCTGATCGCCGCGGCAGCCCGGGCACGAGGCGTGGGGGACTGGCTGATGGCTACTGGACTCCTTCCGGCGGCACGATACGTCGATGCCCGTGCCGCCTGTCGTGGTGGGGTGCGCACTCGTTCGTCCCCAGGGGTACCGCGGGATGCGTGGCGGTCAGCGAGGGTGCGCCGCCACTGTGCCGGGACGCTGCGCCCGCAACGTCTCGCGGAGGAGGAGCAGGCGGCGCGTCAGTGACCCGATACGCCCGGCGTGCTGGGTGCGCGAGACGTCCGGCAGGTGGGCGGCGAGGGCCCGGTGAGCCCTCGTGCCGAAACGCACCTCACCGCACGGGAGGACCGTCACGCCGTCGTGGTCCGCCATTCTCGCCTGCCACACCACCGCTTCCGCCCGGGACAGGCCGGGTGGCAGGTCGAGGGCGATGCGAGCATCGCCGATGCAGACGGGATAGCCACCCGGGAGACCGAGCGGTCCGGGCACGTCGGCGTACCCCTCCTGACCCGTGGCAGGCAGGCGGCGAGCACCGCGGCGATGTGTCCCGTCACCCCGTTCAACTCCTGGCAGCCACAGGCACGGTGGTCCGCGAGCAGCTCGCCCACGTGCGGCACGGGCCGGTCGTCCAGCCAGACCCGCACCTCGTCCGCGGGATCGCCGGGCGCGTGGAGATGAGCGTGGTGCGCGAGCACCCTGTGCCGTACGCCCGGACCCGGCCGCAGTGCCGCGCGCAGGGACGCCGCGAGTGTGACCGAGCACCTGGACGGCCCCGACGGCCGGCACCGCCGCCCCCGAAGGCCTGAGCGACATCACGGTCGAGGCGCTCGGCGCGCTGTCCAAGGCGCTCGAGACCAGCGAGCAGGCCAGAGGCCGCCTGTACGACTTCCACCAGCTGACCGGCACTGCCGACTTCCAGTTCGACCGCGCGGTGGAACTCCTGCACAAACGCGGGCCACCCCGAGTGGCGACATCTCCGGAACCGGGCCGCTGTGGCCGTCGGCGACGGGCGGGGCGATGTCCGGGGCGTAGGCGCCGCACCCGGGGCACACCAGTGCGCCGCTGAGGTGTCGACGGCATGAGGAGCAGTAATCCATCTGCGCTTTCTGTTCTTCCTGATTCGAGGTGCCGTCGGCCCGCCTGGGCCACGGCCTGGTCCTGGGCGAGGGCGGGACACACGCGGACGTACCCGCGCCGAGGGCGACCCCTACGGCGGCGACCCGCGCCACTCCGGCTGACCAGCCGCGGCGTCTCCGGCGCTGTCGTCCCGATGACGGGCTTGCTGCCCCGCGTCCCGTCCGGGCAGCAAGCGCGCTGCCTGGTGCTGCGTGTGTGCTGCGGCGCGTTGAGCTTCGGCTACGACGTCACCCCGCTCGCGTATCAGGTCCTCATAGATCGGCAAGCGATCGTTTCCATGGAAACTGTGTGTCATAGTCGGCCCACCTTCATGGGGATCGATAGAGAGGTCTGGCCACTGTCAGGCTCCGTTGAGCCGGGCAGCGATCCCTTGACTGATCAGCAAATAGATGACGGCCGCGAGACCGTAGTTGAGGACAACACGCAGCCACTCGGTGTCCATCGTGAAAATGCCCTGTGCCCACCAGGACAGCAAGCCCGCTGTCCCCCGCACGAATTCTACGAACAGTTCCCACGCTTCGCCTCAAGCAGGAACAACAGGACCCCCAGGCCCAGCAGACCCGCCGCAATGTCGGCGATCGTGCAGATGGTGATGGCCGTACGCCGTGTGGTGGCCTGACGGTGCAGAGAGCGGCCGGGGTCTGGCGGCTCACTGTATGCCTGGTATCCGGGAACCGGGCCGATGTTTCTCACAGGTATCCGATCTGACGTAGTGCCGTTCTGCGCGCTCGCGCCAGGGCACCCAGATTCCGCCGGTCGGTACCCCGCTTCTTCCTACTTCTGCGTTCCGCATGCACCGCAGCGTTACACCGGCGTCTGCAATGTCCCGAATATAACTGGCTAGACAGCCACTTACCTGCACGTTCGCATGGCATGGCCATTTTCCGGACGAAATGGAGGAGCGTGATCGCGTGTCGCCGCAGTCCCCGGTCGCCGGTATTCACGTAATGCGTGATCAAATCATGCAGGAATTCGGGGCACGCTTTCACAAAGTTGTCGGTCTCGCAACCATCACCGTCCCCCCGTGACACTCCTGACCCGCGGCGCGCTGTTGGAAGTGACCCCGGGCGGGGTCATGGCGCCCATCCTCCGGGGGGAGGGTTCGCAGGCGCCGATGTGCTGGGGCAGGCCCGGTTCCCCCCGTGCCGGGCCTGCCCCCGCTCTCCCACCCCGGAGAGCCGTGTGGCGTTGGGCACCCCAGGGGTGTGACGGCCTGTCACTCCCGTGCGCTGTAGGAGTGGGCCCTAGGAACCCAGGGGCCTCGTGGCACCCGCTCACCCCCCATTCCGGGCAGGTGGTCGCGCAACAAGGGGCGGGCAGGTGAATCCCCCATCATCTGCCTGCCCCATGCGCATGCCCACGAAGGCGTCCAGTCCAAGAGGGAGTGTGCGTCGGCCCGGCAGCCGGGACCCGAACGCCCGCAACCCGCAACCACCGGGCCCAGGGGAACGACAAAGCAACGCGATGATCGGGGTGGATGTGCAGGGCATGCTGGCGGACCGCTACGAGTTGCAGCAGCTGCTGGGACGCGGCGCGATGGGCGAGGTCTGGCGGGCCTTCGACCATCTCCTCGAGCGGCCCGTGGCCGTCAAACTGCTGCATGCCGAGGAAGCGGAAGACGCCGAGCGATTCCGCCGGGAGGCACACCTCGCGGCCCGGCTCCACCACCCCAACATCGTCGGCATGTACGACTTCGGCGGCGACCATGACCAGCCCCACCTGGTCATGGAACTCGTCGACGGCTGGAACCTGGCCCAGGAACGCTCCCTCCGCGGCGCCCTGCCACCGGCCGAGGCGGCAGCCATCACGACCCAGGCGGCCGCCGGCCTCGCCGCGGCACACCAGCACGGAGTGATCCACCGAGACGTCAAACCCGCCAACATCATGCTGACCACCGACCGCACCGTGAAGATCACCGACTTCGGCATAGCCCGCCTCGCCGAGGAGGCGGCCAGCGGCCTGACCGCCACAGGCAAGATCATCGGCACTGCCGACTACCTGGCTCCCGAGCGTGCGTTGGGCCGTCCGGCACAGCCCGCGTCCGACGTCTACTCCCTCGGCTGTGTCCTGTACGAACTGCTCACCGGGCGGCCTCCGTTCAGCGCCGCCACGTCCTTGGCCGTGGTCCAGCAGCACGTCAGCGCCACACCGGCACCCCCCGACCGCCTGCGTCCCGGCATACCGCGGCCGCTCTCCGACTACGTGCTGCACATGCTCGCCAAGGACCCGGCCCACCGACCCACCGCCGAGCAGGCAGCCGCCTGGCTCGCCGCGCAGAACAGGACACCACGACCTGCCGTGCACGACGGCACCACCCTCATACCCACCCCGGCCACTCCACCGCCTCCGGCCCCGCAGGCCGGTGAATCCCGCGCCGGCGCCCACTCCCGCCCCACCGGGCGCCTCAAACTGGCACCCAAAGCCGTTCTCGCCGGCGCCGGCCTCGCCCTGTTCGCCGGGGCCACGGCCGTCGGAGCCTCGCTGAATTCCGGCACCACGGCGCCTACGTCTCCGGCCTCTCCCTCACCCATTCGCACCTCATCGACACCCGCCGGTCGGACCCCGGCGACCGCGCCATCGCCTGCCCCTCCGTCCGTCAGAACGTCACCCGGGCCGGCACCCGGTGGCGACGAGGGCGGCGCGTGGTCAGGCAAGCACGACGCCGGGAAAGGAGGAAAAGGACGGCAACGGCACTCCGACGACTGAGCCGCTGAAGGATGCCGCGCACTGCCGTCAGGGCAGGCAGAGGAGACCAGGTGCGCCTGCGTGAGGGCTGCGGCGAAGATTCGAGGGTATTCGAGTGCGCAAACTAGACGTTGTCCGCCGCCGCCTGGCCCGCGACTACGAGACCCTGCCCGCCCGCTCCGAAGCCATGATCCACCTCGCCATGACCGACCTGATGGCCCGCCGCCTCACCGGCGAAGCCGCCATCTCCTGGCGAGACCCGACACTACGAGATAAAACACCAATTCTTGGATGAAACATCGGGAGAAAACGACCTCTTAGTCGCTGCCGCCCTCATCCCCTCTCAGCCAGCCGGCTTGAATGACGCGTACCCCGTTTTGGTCCTCCGGCCCCGACCCACGGCGCGGGTGCAGCCTGGGACCGGGCAGCGGTGGCGCAGAGGCCGCGGTGCCGGGGCGGATTGGTCACGACAGGCCCGGCTCGGCCTCGACGACGTCCCGGCGACCGACCACCGCCAGCACCACGGTCAGCAGAGCGAGCGCGGCCGTCTGCAGCAGACCGCCGCCGACGTACACGGCGGGCGCGGGCAGATGCAGCCAGGGGTAGAGGGCCACGACCCGCACCGCCAGGAGCAGCAGACCGAGGGCGGCCATGGCGAGCGCGTCTCCGGGCGCCGCACCGCGGCCCCGGGCCTTCCACCAGAGCCATCCGAGGGCGCCCACGACGAAGCAACTCGAGGGCGCCCACGCCAGGTCGGGCAGGCCGGGCAGCACCACGCTGGACGCCCCCATCACCACACACGCGGTCATGAAGACCAGCCCGGGCGTACCGGCGGGGAGCCGGGCCGGGGGTGCGTCCCGGTGGTGGGCGGCGCACAGAGCGAGGGCCGGCAGCCAGGCGAGGAGCCCGAAGGCGGTGGCGAACGCCGGGTCCGCGGGGACCGTCGCACCGGTCAGCGGGCCCAGCAGCGGCCAGAGCGTGGGCAGCGCGGCCAGCAGCGCGGACACCCGGGCGAGGCGGCGACGGTCGTGGACGAGGGCGAAGTAGGCCACCGCCCACAGCAGCGGCAGGATCCACTGGGCTGCCGTGACCACCGCGGTGAGGAGCCCCTGCCCGGTGAACTGCGACAGGAACAGGTGCCGGCCCGGGCCGCCCCGACTGGTGGCCCAGGTCACCTCAATGACCATGTCGACGACCGCGGCGGCCGCCTGGATCAGCACGGCGAACAGCGCGAAGAGCCGGGTGGTCGAGCCGAGGAGGACGTAGCGGCGCGGCGCCCCGGGCGCTCCCAGGCGGCTGCGCACGGCGAGCGCGGCGATGCTCGCCACCTCGCCCAGGGTCGGCCGGCTCTGGTCCTGCGTGTCGCGGTCGACGTCCCACAGGTACGTCTCGACCATCTCCTCCTCCCGTTCGCGCCGGTAGTAGGCAGGAAGCAGGCGCAGGACGATCCGGTAGCGGGATTCCAGCAGCGTGGTCATGCGAAGCCTCCCGCGAGTCCAGGTGCCGTGGGGGGTTCGGGCACGGTGTCGGCCGAGGCGGCGGCCCGGCGGCCCTGGGCGATGCGCCGCTTGGCGGCTCCGGCGCCGGCGGCCATGCGCTCCGCCTCCGCGTCCAGGGCCGCCACGCCCTCGTCGGTCAGCCGGTAGTAGCGCCGCAGACGGCCCTGCTGCACCTCCTCCCGGTCCAGCACGATCAGTCCGTCGGCGGTGAGCCGGTCCAGTACCCCGTACAGGGTGCCGACCCTCAACTGCATCTCCCCGTCGGACAGTTCCTCGACCTCCCGCAGGATGCCGTAGCCGTGCCGCGGCTGGTCGGCGAGCGCCGTGAGGACGAAGAACGCCGGTCGGGTCATGCCCTTCGATACCATGCAAGCAGAATATACCGTCCTCCGATATATATCGAGCAGAGGCGCTCGCTCGTGGCACGGCCGCGGGCGCGAGCAGCGACGATGCTGATGCGGATCAAGCCGCCCCCGTCGGCAGGGCGTCCGTGGCGGCCTGGGCCAGGACGCGTCCATGGCGGCCGACGATGTCGGCGGAGACGCCGCCAGCCGCCGTCTGTCACGGCGTGAAACCGAGGCGCCCAGTGGTGACCTACGCGACCGGGCGTCGTTGAATCCGGTATCGCGCCATGAACATCCGGCCCCCGTGGATGCGCGAACCTCACGAGGGCCGGGAAGCCCAGCACCTGGTCCCGGGCCCTCGCCCTTCCGTGCGATGGCCCTGGACCAGCAATCACGCGATCATTCGCACCCGTGGTTACGGCCTGCGCCGTGGGGGGGGATCCATGATCGAGCCGCTGGACGGTCCCGACGGCCGGCACCGCCGCCCTCGACGGCCTGAGCGACGCCACGGTCCAGGCGCTCGGCGCGCTGTCCAAGGCGCTGGAGACCACCGAGCGGGCCAGAGGCCGCCTGTACGACTTCCACCAGTTGACCGGTACCGCCGACTTCCAGCCGGACCGCGCGGTGGAACTCCTGCACGAGGCGGGCCACCCCGAGTGGGCGGAAACGGTCCACACGCAGATCCTGGCCCAAAACGTCATTCCGGGGCACTGGACGTTCCAGATCGTCGAGGCCTACGACGCCACTTACTACCGGCCCTTCCAGGAGTTGGAGGCGAACGCCGTGAAGGATCTCGCGCTGGGCCGCGACCGCCTGCTGGAGGCGGGGCTGGAAGAAAACCGCCGAACGCACAGCCATCCGCACCACATCGCACGGCCGCCCGAGCCGGAGTGATGACGCGCCTCAGCCGCATGAGGCTCCACGGCCGTGCCGGTCGAGGCCGGCGGCCTGGCGGCCGTGGTCAGTCGGGAACGCCCATTTCCTGCAGGCGCCGGTCGCCGCGGCTCCCGCGCAGGACTCGCGCGCCCGCGCCAGTTGGCAGTTCGGTCTGTTCGCCTATGCGGTGCAGCGAGCGGCCACTATTCGGAGTCAGGGTGCATCTGTACCCACCGGCCGTCGATGAACTTCATCTCCACGCCGTAGTACGGCTGGGGCGGGGGGACCGGCCGCTTGTCGCTGTGTTGCGCCGTCGTCGGCTTGGCGCGGTCGGCGAGCCGCACCTTCTTGGCATCCGGCTTCATCTTCGCGTCGCGTTTCCGTAGCGCTTCGATTCTCCTGAGAAGTTCGGCGCGGCTGATGTCTTTCGGCGCCCGCGCGAGACCGGGCGGAGCCACCGAGCGTGTCGACGAATGATCCGCAGTCGACCGGCACGCGCGGTGCACTGGATGTCCACTCGTGGTGAAGACGAGCTTCTTTCTACCCACCGGCTGCCGGCACACGACACAGCGTTTGGGCGCGGGCTTGGACCCGAATGCGTAGGACACGATCCCCCCGGATGGTGATGCCTCAGTGGGCAGGATACGCGTGCTGGAGACAGCCCGGGAGGGCTCGGGCGATGAGCGTTCTCCCTCTAGTGCACGCAACTTTCCCGGCAGGACGGTGGATGCTGAAGACAGCGGCGTCGAGACCGGTTCGGCGACCCGCTCCAGCTGCGGTGGATGCCGCTGACGGGGGTCGACTCGTCATCTTGCACGGCATCAGCATCCACAGTAGTTCCGTCTCTCTGCCCCCTGTTTCAACGTTGTTCTCTCAGTGTGCACTGGCCGCTTGGCTGCGCGGTTGCTGGCCCCCTGCTCCCCGCTGCTCCCCGATGCTCCCCGCTGGCGCGCGTCTGACGCGGACCTGCAGTGAGTAATGAACTCACAGACCAGGGCTGGGAGTTACTCACTCCGCTGATACCGCGGGCTGTCACAGGGCGGCCACGCGCGGAAGGCCGGCAGGTCACCAACCGGGGTGGTCTACGGCCAGCCACGCGAGCCTTGGGGCGCCGAAATCCCCGGCGGCGGCATCCTCACCGAGGAGGATCCTCGCCATGCCGCCCTGACCCCGAGCACGCGACTGTGGGATGCGGTGAACTTGCAGGTAGGGCCATTCGGGGACGCGTAGGTCGACGGGGTCCCAGGTGCGGGCCCGGCAGCGATGGTTGGGTCAGGTGATCTTGCGGGCGGACAGCGGGCTGGAGCCGGGGACGGCTCGGATGCCAGGTACGTTGTCGGTGCGGAGTCTGGCGGCCACCGCGCCGGCGCTGATCTGGCGGGCCTCGTACTGGCTGGTACGGGCTGCCACGATCTGCGCGACCGTCAGGACGCTTCCGGCCGGGAGGCCCGCGAAAGCCTCGCGTATGTGACGGGCGACGTCACGGCGGGCTTTGGGCACCTTTACCGTCGCCGGTCTGTCGGCGGGGGTGCTGTTCTGTGTCTCCAGCCCTGGGGCCGGGAGGTCTGCGACCGGGAGGGCGGGTGCGCCTCCCTCCGGGCGCTGCCAGCGCCGGCAGAACGCCTCTGTGAGATGGTCCGCCCGGGCCAGGATGGCCTCTTCGTCCCACTGCGCGGGCAAGGAACGGTTCAAGGACAGCGCGCTGTGCAGGAGGATTTCGGATCGCTTGCGTTCCCAGGGGCCGTTGGAGACCGCTGGGTTGAGCTTGTGGGTGAGCAGGGTCAGGTTCCCCAGGGTATGGACGAGTACCTGCCTGCGTTGATGAGCCTCGACGCTGCCGCGGTCTCCGCTATCGGGAAGCGGCCAGTGTTCCTCCCAGGACTGGGGAAGCAGGTGCTCGATCGTCAGTTCCCTGTCGTGGACGATTCGCTCGGTTTTGCCCGAGTACAGTGTGGCCTCCAGCTCGGCCAGCAGCAGCCGCAACCGGGCGCGGGTGAGATGCTTGTACAACGGATGCGAGCGGAAGACGTAGCGGATGTCGTGATCGCGGGGCCAGAATCCGGAGTCGGCGTCCTGCCGGAGCAGGAAGTCGGTCACCACCGCCGGATCGTCCTTTGCTTTCAGCTCCTTGAGCAGTTCCAGGAAGAGCCGGTTGTAGTTCTTCGTCGTCAGACGGCAGACCGTGCGGCGCATCAGGTAGGAGTCCAGGGCCATCATCGCGCCGCTCCGGTCGTCCTCGTCGAAGCGGGTGACCAGCCACAGCAGCACGGGCAGAACGGTGTTTGCATCCAGGATGCCCACGGTGCGCAGGCATCGACCCTCCGGGGTGGCCGGCTGTTCCTCGGCCGTCAGCTGCCGGTAGGCACCTGCCCGGTCCACCATGCGCCGCATCAAGTCGACCAGGGCTACCTCGGAGTCCGCGATGTACCTGCGGAAGGTCAAGAAGAGCTCGGGAGCCAGTACTTCCTCGGCGAGTTCGCAGGTCAGGTACTGCGTGAGGAAGACGTCCAGCCGGGGGCGCTTCAGCCTTCCCTGACGTATCTCCTTGCGCCAGTCAGACGTCTCCAACTGCGCCCACACGTCCCGGTAGAGCTTTTCCACCGGGAGTCCCTGTTCCTCCGCCTTTTGGAAGACAAGGTTCTTGACCAGGTCGGAGGCCTGCAGCGGGGTGCCGCGGTCGTTGAGCGCTTCGAAGATGACCTGGGCGTTGTCCTCGGGCTTGAGATCGATAACGACCAGTTCGAACTTGTCCCGCAACACGCGCACCAAGGCGTCGAAGCTCTCGTCCACTGTGCTCTCGTACATCAACTCCTGCGCCCACTCGATGGTGCGGTCGCGGAAGAACCAGTACGCCTGGACGATCGCCGAGGCGCCCGCAGCAGCGGGGGCGGCGACGTCGACGGCCCGCTGCAGCCGACCATCCACGACCGCAGAGAAGGGTGCCTGGTCGATGTTGGTGGGCCACACCTTGTAGACCGCGTGCGGGTCGTCCGTCATGTCATCGTCGTTGGCGGTGAGCTTGGCGAGTGCCCGCACGTACCTGTCCTGGACGTCGAGTTCCCTTGCCACGTCGCGGACCGCAGCGAGGAGGACCTGCAGCGTCGTCAGTCGTTGCTGGCCGTCGATGACCTGCCGGGCAGGCATCGACCCCGTGGGGGTCGGCATCTGGTCCAGCACTACGGCGCCGAGGAAGTGCGGATGGACCTCTCCACCTGCCAGCCTCCGACGGACCAGGGCAGTGACGTCCTCCCACAGCGGACGCCAATTCCTGTCCTCAGTCCAGACGTACGGCCTCTGGAAGACCGGTACGACAAGACGCTGATCCGGCCCGAACAGCCCTCGCAGCGTCATCGATGTCGCATCCACCGCTGCCCCTCGTCTTTCGTGTCCTCGCCTGCCCCGCCGAACCGGGTACAGCCCTCACTCACGAACGGTCGAATGCCGCCTCTCCCAGTTACCGCTGTCCCCACTCCCAGGACTTGAAAACTCGTCAAGGTTTTACCGAGCCCCCACCTCTCACCACAGGACCGCGATGACGCCTCCTGATGTCGTCGAGGCTGCCGTTGGCATGGGTAAAAAGCCTGGGACCTGCGAAGGAACGCATCCAGGTCTTCCAGCGGCCCTCCAGCGCGGCCTCATGGCCGCTTGATCCGTGGCGGTGGTGAAGTAGACCCGGTGGCCGGCGTCGACCGCCGCCTGGCCGAGCGCGGCCGGCAACATGATCGGCGAGCTCCGGGTGCCCTGGGCTGCCCCATTGCGTCCCGCCCATTCGTCAGACACCCATGACAGGACCGAGAAGGTGGTAACGGATCACGACGCCGACTCCGAAGGCCTCCCCGCCAGGCAGGACTCCACTCGTATGAGGGGCCAATCCATCGAACAGTGCGTGGACAGCTTCATCCGAGGTCTCCAGGAGCGTGTCCGGGGAGCGTGCGCGCAAGCCGCGGCGTATGCCCTCGGTGTACTTGACCGCTCCAGCACGGGGGCTAGGTACCGCCGAGGGATGAGTCAGCAGCAGCAATGCGTAGGCAGCCGAGGCCGGACAGCTCTTGAGAACGTCGGCGAGGCGGGCGAGATCCTTGCAGATGCGGGCACGATAGTTCTGGGCACTGGCCTGCTGGGGAGATGCGAAGTCAAAGGTGTAGGCCGACTTGGCCTCAACCAGAGTCAGGGGTGTGGTTCCGGCACCATCGAGCACAGCAAGATCGACCCAGCCGTTCCCGCAGCGCCACTCGCGGGCGACAATGCACTGCGGAAGCTGCGTGTGCAGCGTCCAGGCAAGACGGTCGCGAATAGCGTGTTCCGGTTTGCTGGTCAGAGCTAGTACTCCAGCGGTAGATCGTGATCATGTTGGGGCTGCAGCTTGGCGTTGGTAGAGGCTCGCTTGGGATCGGGCCTGGTGGCGGCGTCTCCAGTGGGACCAGCGGAGCCGGTGGGCCGTGTCGTGGACGCGCTGGGCAACGAGGGTGATGAACAAACGGGCGATTTCGTTGCAGGTGAGCGGGATCAGCTTGTCCCGGGCGGGCTGGCGGGTGTGTTCGTCGGCACGGACGACGGCGAGGAAGGCATGGGCGAGCATCGCGAGGGTTACCCAGCGAGACCAGGACGCGTATCGGCGGACCTGGTGCTGGTCCAGTCCGGCCAGGCCCTTTCCGGACTGGAACGTCTCCTCCACTCGCCACCTCGATCCAGCGACCCGGACCAGGGTCGCCAGTGGCACTGGTTTAGGCGAGTAGCAGTGGTAGTAGGCGAGTTCGCCGGTGGTGCGGTTTCGGCGGATCAGCAGGTGGCGGTGGCCGGGGGCAGTGCTGGGTAGGTCGATGTAGGCCCAGTCGTAGAAGCGTTGCCCCTTGGCTCCGGCGCCGGCCGACAGCTTCTGCCACGCCCGCTTGGGAATCTTCTTGGCCAGGGCATCCGCGCGGGACTTCCCGGCCTGGGTGGTGATTTCGTGGTTGCGTGCTACCGCGAGCACGTAACCGGTACCGCGCGCCTCCAGGGCGGCACGCAGTTTCGGGTTGCCGCCGTAGACCTCGTCGCCGGCGACCCAGGAGGCGTGGTGGCCGGCATCCAGGAACCGGGTGATCATGCGGACCGCCAGTTCGGGTTTGGTCGCAAACGCGGTGTCCGGGGAGAGCCCGGCCGCCTGGGAGCGGTCAGGCTGGTCGGTCCACGAGCGCGGGATGTACAGCTCCCGGTCCACTGCGGCATGTCCGCGTCGGCCTGCGTAGACCAGGTAGACGGCGATTTGGGAGTTTTCGATTCTCCCTGCTGTGCCGGTGTACTGGCGCTGGACGCCAACCGTGTGGCTGCCCTTCTTCACGTCGCCGGTCTCGTCGACCACGAGTACCGCCTGGTCGTCGTGCAGGTGCTCGGCCACGTAGTCGCGCAGGTCGTCGCGGACGGCGTCGGCGTCCCACTTGGCCCGGTTCAGCAGGTGTTGCATGCCGTCCGGGGTGGCGTCCCCGGCCCACTCGGCGATGGTCCAGCAGTTCTTGCGGGGCAGATCCGAGAGCAGGCCGAGCACCAACCGCCTTGTCCGTCGGCGGGGTTCGACTCTCGTGAACCGGCCCGCGATCCGGTCCATGAGGGTCTCGAATGCCTCCTGCCAGCGGGCAGGGCCTGTGGTGTGACCTGCGGTCACCGTGTGATCGTTTGTCTTCATTCAATGCCGGAGGAGTTCGCAGAAGCGGTCCAGGGCGCGGTCGGTGCGACGGCGGTCGCCGGTGGTCGTGAGGTCGAACAGGAGGCCCCGGATGACGGCCATGACCAGCGTGGGAGTAACGGTGTCGTCGGGGCCGGTGGCGATGTCGCGGATCGTAGCGCCGAGGGTGTCGAACCAGTTCGTGATCGCCTCGGCCTGGTCCGGGTAGTTCTCGGGGTGGGCCAGGCCGTCGGCGTGCACCTCGAAGATCAGCCGGACGTACGGGGCTCGCTCAGGTGCGCTGATCCAGGCCCAGATGCCGCGCAGGTGTTCCTCCGCAGAGGCTGCCTGCGCCGGGAGGTTCTCTGCCAACCGTGTCGCACCGCGGCGGCGGGCCTCGGCAAGGACTGCAGATACCAACTCCTGCTTGCTGCCGAAGTCGTAGAGCAGCATCCGCGGGCTGGTATCGAGAGCTGCGGCCAGCGGCCGCAGGCTCAACCCCGCCAGGCCGTGTGCCAGTACGTAGTCGGTCGCGCGCGCCAGCGTGGCCTCCCGTCGGGCGGGATCTGGGGGTCGCCCCACGGTGGATCATCCTCTCGGTACTGCGGACCTGAGCCTGCATCAGTATATGGTACGACTGTTTCAATAATGGGAAGGGGACAGTCATGTACACACTCGACCGGGCACTCGCGCTGGGCGCCGGAGGCCCCGTTGGTGCGGCCTGGATGGCCGGACTGGCCTGCGGACTGTGCCGCGGCGGAGTAGATCTCAGCGAGGCCGATCTGATCGTCGGCACGTCGACTGGCGCGATCATCGGTGCAGTGTTGGCCACCGGTCAGGACCCCGTCCGGCTCGCCACCCCTGTGCGCACGGCCGACGCCACCCCTCCCCAGGTGGACGGGCACCGGCTGGGCGAGGCGTTCGCGGTGCTCGGCGGTGCCGCCTCAAACCCGGACGAGGCTCGGCGCCGAGTGGGCCAGATCGCGCTCGCCGCCGAGACCGGCCCCGAGCAGGCACATATCGCCCGGATGCGCGCCATGGCCGGCGCAGACCAATGGCCGCACCGGAAGCTGCTCATCACCGCGTTGGACGCCGAGACCGGCGAGCAGGAGGTCTTCGACCGTGCCAGTGGCGCACCGCTGCCCTGCGCCGTGGCGGCAAGCACGGCCTTCCCGGGCATCTACCCACCGATCACCATCAACGGCCGCCGATACATGGACGGCTCCATGCGATCGGCGACCAACGCCGGACTCGCGGCCGGAGCCCGCACGCTCGTCGTCATCGACCCGCAGGCGCACCTGTTTCCCCACGACCTCCACCAGGAACTGGCGGCCGCAGGGGCGCACACAGTGGTGACCATCGAGCCCGATCCGGCATCAATACGCGCATTCGGCTCGAACCTGAATGACCGGACGGCCTGGGAACCGGCCTACCAGGCGGGCCTTCGCCAAGCCACCGATGCCGCAGAGCAGCTCCGTCTCGCCTGGAAGACCGGATCCGACATGGACTGAGCGCCGCCCGATCCCCGGACTGCTGCCCGTCTCGTTGACCCCACCCTCGGCCCCGGTCCTACCCACAGCTGATTCGCGACGAGCGACCACCGCCGGCAAGCCGTCCGGTCGTCAAGATCACGATCTACCGCTGGAGTACTAGGTACGCCAGCTCGCCGGCCGAGTAGGAGGCTGCTGCGGCGCGCAGGGCCTGACGCAGCACCTGTGGAGACAGCGCAGTCATCCACAGCAGGATCGCTGATTGCTTGCGTGTCGTACAGAGCAACACCGGGATCAGCACCTTCTCCTGCACGAGGAAAGGAAAGGGGCATGGGCGGCCTGTTCCTCCAACAGACCGGCCCTGAACGCGACCTGCTCCTTCAGCTCCCCAACCTTGGGCGGCGGCCTGACGCTTTGCTGGGCTGTCCTGGGTGCGGGTCTTGGCGTCGGTCTTCGCCACGTCGCCTCGTTGTGTCCGACGCGGACCTGCTCACCAATGGCGTCTGTGCTCTTACGAGTTGGTGCGTGATAGCGGGTGGGCATGCTTTCGTGGTGACGGGCACGGTCGATCGGGCGGTGTTGGCGCATCCCGTGTTCACGGGCGTCTCGATGGCGCATCTTGCGTCGTTGGTTGAGGAGTTGGCCCGTCCGTGGGTAGCCGCGGTGGAGGGGCGGCGTTTCCCGCAACGAGGCGGTGTGAGGAGACGCGCGCAGGGTGCCGGTGCCCGCTATCGGCTGGTGTACGTGGACCGGTTGGTCGTCACGCTGCTTCACCTGCGGCACGACCTGCCTCACGCGGCCTTGGGTGTGTTGTTCAACGTCGACCGCTCGACTGTCACCCGGGCCGTCGGTGAGATGCGTCGGTTACTGGCGGAGCGGGGTTTTGCTGTTCCCGACAGGCTTGGCCTGCGGCTTCGAACGCTGCAGGACGTGTTCGCCTACGCCCAGGCCGCGGGTGTCGAGTTGAGGTTGGACGCCACCGAGGTGCAGGTGCGACGGCCGGCCGCCGGCCCGGGTGGCAGGCGGGCATTCGTGTCGGGCAAGAAGAAGCAGAACACGATGAAAGCCACTGTCATCGCTGACCATCAGGGTCGCACCCTGTGGGCCGACGGCCTGCGGCCAGGGCGGATGCACGATGCGACCGCAGTTCGCGCCGCTGGCATCACCGGCTGCTTCCAGCACTTCGACCTGGTGGAAGTGCTGCTCGACGACGGCTACTGGGCCTGAGCCGCGACATCCCGGCCGAGCACTCACCCCGCCCAGAAAGCCACGCCCCGGAGCACTGCCCGGCAGGGTCGAACAGTGGGAACGCGATCGGCACAGCCACTCATCCGACCGCATCACCGTCGAGCACGCCCTCGCCGACCACAAACGCTGGAAACAACTCATGCGCTGGACCCACCGTCGCGATCGCCTGCCCGACACCTACCGAGCCATCGCCGGCCTCGTCTCCGACCGCACCGCCATGACCTGAAAACGGCCGAGAGCAGGCCGAACACACCTCACCCGCTATCACGCACCAACTCGTTAGCTTGATCTTTAACCTGTGCGGCGGGGCTTTGCGGTAGTTGACCTCTTGTTTTGTCGTTTTGCTGGCTGTGTTTTCTTGGGTGTGTGTACGTCGTGGCGGGGTGCAGGACGGGTGTTTTTTCGGCCCGCTGGTCGCCCGGGGCCGGGCGGGTGGGTTTCGGTGCTCTGGCCGGGCAGGCGGCCTGTGGGCGGATGTGCCGGAAGTCGTCGTATCCGGCGTCCGCCATGACGAGAACGTCGGGGTCGCCCTCCTGCCACTGCCCGGCGGCAATCAGTCGGTGGAGCAGGTCACGCAGCTGCCGGGGTCTGACGGTGGCGTTGTCGTCTCCGGGGGCCAGGCGAAGCGCGTCCAAGGCGCGGTCCAGGAACTGCGCCCCGGCTCGAGCGCGCAGATGATCGAGTACGGCCAGCCAGGGACGGGGATGTGCTGGTCTTTGCCCCGGCCATAGGCGTGACACAGGATCCGCTGGGATGAGGTGTGAGCATCGGGGCGTAGCCAGCACGTGATGTCGATGGCCAGGACCAGCCGGCCGTCGACAGCCCGCGGCAGCGGCACCGCGGCCAGATCCCGCTGCAGCCGGCCGGTATCGACCCTGCCACGGGCGAGGGCCGCGTAGAGCCCGCCATGACCACGGGGGTGTTCGCCGACCAGCGACAGCTCAGCCGGTGACCTCACCGGTCCGTCGCCGCACAGCACGGCGTCAGCCAGCTCGAACAACGCATCCGAACGAGCAGTGAGACAGGAGTAGAACTCGCCCCGGAAGCATGACAGTTCCGCCCATGCCTCTTGTCGGGCATCGCGATGCAGCAGACTCATCCTCACGGCCTTCGTGCTGGACATGTGTGTTCCTTGGTCGGAGCACATGTTCAGACGAAGGCCGCTTTGGTGTACGGCGGTTTCCGAACCGAGTGATCAAGTTCGAGGCACCATTCGACGCCGGCCGTTGAAGATCAAGCTAGGGTCTGTTGCGAAAGTGGATCTGGGAACTACCGCCGTCTTCAGGACAACCCTGCCGCCACCTGGGGAGTCGTACTGGCGACGGCGTGAGGATCTTGGCTCCTCCGTCGGGCCAGGGCTCTTCCATCGCAGGGGTTGGACACCACATGAGCAAGCGCACGTTTCGTTCCCGTCTCGGGCTCACGGCCGCCGTGGCCGTCGTCGGAGCCGTCGTCGGCCCGGTGAGCGCGCACGCGGCCGGCACGCAGGTATCCGGTGCGCAGAGCATGCGTGCCGACTTCAACGGCGACGGGTACGCGGACCTCGCCGTCGCCGCCCCGTGGGGCATGATCGGCGGGCACAGCCGTGCGGGGTACGTGAGCGTCGTGTACGGTTCCGCGACGGGGCTGGACACCGGGCACCGGCAGACCATCAGCCAGGACACGGCCGGCATACCCGGCGTCGCCGAGACCGACGACTGGTTCGGCTGGGGCCTGGCCGTCGGCGACCTGGACGGCGACGGGTACACGGACCTGGTCGTCGGCGCGAGCGGCGAGGACGTCGGGTCCGTGCAGAACGCGGGCACCTTGACCGTCGTCTGGGGCGGGAAGACGGGACTGTCCGGCGGCAGGGTCGTGGCGGCCGGCGACATGTCCAACCAGGTCCAACCCCGGCACCCCGCCGTCGGCGACTTCAACGGCGACGGTCACCTCGACGTGGCCACGGACGAGCGCCTGCTGACCGGCCCGTTCACCCGCACCGCCGGCGCAGCGGGGTCCACGGGCCTCGCCTTCGACCTCGGCACCGACCCCGACATCGGCTACAGCACCGACGACGTCGCCGCCGGGGACGTCGACCACGACGGCATCACCGACCTCGTCGCGCTCATCCACAGCAACGACGAGGAGACGCCGGGCGTCGCCTACCGCGTCGCCTACCTCCACGGCACCGGGCAGGGCCTGAGCGCACCGGTCATCCTGAAGCAGGCCGACGGCACCAACGTGCCCGGCGGCTCAAGCCTCGGCATCGGTGACGTGAACAAGGACGGATACGCCGACCTCGTCATCGGCCGCCCCTTCGACAGCCACGGTGAGGACTCCACCGACCCGGCGCTCCTCGGCGGCCAGGTCGGCGTGGTGTACGGCTCGGCGAACGGGCCCGACACCTCCCGTACGACGTCGGTCAACCAGAACACGGCGGGTGTGCCCGGAGTGTCCGAGTACGGCGACGACTTCGGCCTGGGCATCTCCGTCGCGGACGCCAATGGCGACGGTTACGCCGACGTCGCAGTCGGCTCCCCGGGTGAGGACGTGGGCTCGGTAGCCTCGGCGGGTGCCGTGGCCGTGCTGCGCGGCGGCGCGTCCGGCCTCACCGGCAGCGGCGCGGTGTCCTTCAACCAGAACACCACGGGCGTGCCCGGCACCGCCGAGCGGAACGACGTCTTCGGCAGCCGCACCGCGCTGGTCGACGCCAACCACGACGGCCGCGCCGAGCTGTACGTCGGCGCCCCCGGCGAGGACACCTCCGACGGCGCCGTCTGGGGTTTCCGCTCCACCAGCACCGGCCCGACCGCCTCCGGCTCGGTCGCCTTCGGGCCCGCCACGCTCGGCGCTCCCGTCACGGACGCCGAGTTCGGGAACGGCTTCGCCCGCTGACTCGCCTCACGGGTCCTCTTCCGGGCAACAGCCCCGGCGGACATGTTCCGTCGGGGCTGCAGTGTGCGCGTCGTGAACGACCGCGGCCGCTCCGTTGGGCCGTCCCCGGGCACGCGGGCCGTGCCCGGCCGTCGGGCGTGCCGGCGACACCCGGACGGCCGGCTCCTCATCCCGTGGTGGTCCAGGTGCTCGCGCCATTCGGACCGCTCGTGCCCGGGCTTTGCGGAAGGTCCACGGTTTCGCCGGGGATCTGCCCGGGCAGCCGGTGGCCCGGCCCGGTGGCCGGGCGCGTGGGCCTGCCGGCGTCGGCGAGCTTCTCCACTTCGTACGCCAAAGCCTCGCGGGCGGTCTTGAGTTGTGACTCCACGGACTGGATGGCGTCGAGGAAGGCACGCGCCCACGCCAGGCGGCGCTCCAGTTCCTCGAACTCGGCGGTGTAGTGGGTGCCGGAGCGGGCGCGGTACTCGAGTACGGCGCGCTCCGCCTCCTCCTGGGCCCGGCGCTGCGCCTCGCGCAGCACGTCGTGGTACTGCCTACGGGCCTGGTCGGCGACTTGCCGGGCGTATTCACGGGCCTGGGCGATCAGCGAGTCCGCCTGCTGCTGGGCGCGGGAGAGCAGGTTGACGGCCTCCACGGTCGGCTGCCGCTGAGGTCCGGTCATGCCGGTCTGACCGGCCTGGCCCTCCGCCCGCTCGCCGCGCTCGCGGTAGAAGTTGCGCAGGCGGTCGTTCTCGGCCCACAGCCCGGCCAGGTCCTGATGGAGCGCCGTCAACTCGTCGGCGACCCTCAGCATGAAGCGCCCGACCTCCTCCTCGCTGAGGCCGCGCCGGCCGATCGGGGTGCGGGTGAACTGCTTGGTGCGGATCTGTTCGGGCGTCAGCCGACGCTGGGGTTGGTTGTAGGGCGTGCTCATGACTCCATGTCCTCCCCGTGAGACGCGACGCCGTACTGCTCGCCGCCCAGGCCGGTGAACGACTCGAACCGGATGCGCTCGACGGGCGTACCGGTCTGCGCGAGGCGCTGCACCGATTCGCGCACCATGGTGTCCGAGCCGCAGACGTACACCTCGTGGTCGGTGAACGGGCCGAGGCGCAGCGCCACCTCCACCGCGGTGCCCTTCTCCTGGGGCCGCAGGGAGACCTCGGAGACGGCCGGGATCACGTTCAGCCAGCGGTGGTTGGCCTTGGCGAGGGCCTCCAGCGCCGGCCAGTCGTACAGGTCGTGGTCAGTGTGTGCGCCGACGACGAGTGTCACCCGGCGTTCCGGTCGCCCGGCCCGCTGCCCGGCGACCTGCTCGGCGAGGGCCTTCAGCGGCGCCAGCCCGGTGCCGCCGGCGAGCAGCAGCAGCGGCCGGTCGCCGTCCGGGTCCAGCGTCAGCCGGTTGCCGACTGGGGCGCCGAACCTCAGCACGTCCCCGATCTGGACGCCGTGCACCAGCGCCGAGGAGACCGGCCCGCCCGGCACCATTCGGACGTGGAGGTCGAGGGTGCCGTCCGGGCGGGGGGCGTTGGCCGGACTGTAGTAGCGCCACAGCCCGGGACGCAGGTGGGTCTCGACCGCCACGCTCTGGCCGGGCAGGTAGTCCAGGCGGTAGTTGGGCTTGACGGTGAGCACGGCCACGTCCAGCGTTCGCCGTTCGTGCCCGATCACCTCGGCGTCCCACCAGGGCGGGCTGCTGTTGGCGGCCTCCTCGGCGGCCTGGCGCATGACCTTGGCGACCAACTCGTACGCCGCCTGCCAGTCGGCGGCCAGTTGGTCCGTCCACTGCGGGCCGAGGAAGTGCGCCAGCGTCCCCAGCAGGGCGGACCCCACCGCGGGGTAATGGTCGGCCTGGACGCCGAACTTGCGGTGGTCCCGGCCGAGTTGCTGCAGGAACGGCACCAGGTCGTCCACCTGGTCGACGCCGGACACGATGGTGCCCAGCGCCCCGAACAGCTTGTCGCGCTGACCTGCCATGCCGATCGGGAACATGTCCCGGGTCTCGGGATGGGTGAAGAACAGCGTCGAGTAGAAGAACAGCGGCACCTGGTCGCCGTAACCGGCGACCACGTTCCAGCTCTCCTGCAAACGGCGAGCGTCAACCACAATGTCAGGCTCTCCGCACCAGCTCGTCGCCGGGCTCTCGGACGATCTGCTCCTTGACCGCGGTCAGCACGCCGGAGACGTGCATCAGCACGTCCACCCCGACGCGGTTCTCCCAGAGCACCCCGAGCAGGACGTGGCCCACCCGCTCGTAGTGTTCCCTGGTGATGTCCAGGCCCTGGTGCGCCTCGGCCAGACCTCGCCCGGCGTAGTTGTCCGGCCCGCCGAGGACCTTGGTCAGCAGCAGCACCATGTGGCGTTTGAGCGTGGGCAGGTCGACGCCGTCGAAGTACGGGGACAGTTGCTCGTCCTTCAACGCGTGGAGATAGAGATCGTCGACGACCTTTCTGACGGCCTGCGCGCCGCCGATCTGCTGGTAGAACACGGGGCTTCCCGGCTGGTCGGCGGCCGGCTCCTTCGCGTGCGTCGCGGCGGCTTCGTCCAGCGTCATGTCTGTCACTTGGGCCTTTCTCATCTGTGGTCGTCAGATGGCGGCACGTCGGTGTGCCTCATCCCCGGATATGCGCGCCCCGGTTCCCCGTGTGGCGGGTCCGGCCACAGCCGGGATCTCCAGCCACGTGCCTCATACACCGCCGCGCCCGCCGCCGGCGACGATGTCGGTCAGGGCGTCACCGAGCCGGCACCCCGGTGTGTATGCCCGAGGCAAACCCGGTGGTGCGTGCACCGCGGCAGGGCGGTGGCCCCATTCAGCCGGAAGCGGACGTCCGGGATCCTGTCGTAAGTTGACGGTGGGTCGCAAGCCTGGAACCACGGTCGTCATCCCATGCGGTGGCGTGATTCGATCGGTGCCGGCCGGTCGGGCTCTGTCGCCGTAACACGGATGCCACCAGCGGGAATTGGAGTCGGCGCCCCGGAGGGGATTCAGGACGCCGACGGCGAGTTTGACTTGATCGCCACTGGTCGGTGTGGCGCATCCAACAGGTGCTGCGTGAGCGACGCCGTGGCGGCGTCAGCCTGTGGTGGCTCCGGGCTCGCGGGCGATCTCGGAGCTACGGCGATCTCCCCACCGCTCGCGGCGAGTTGGCCGAGGGCCTTTGCCGAGGGAGTCGGCGCGTAGCGACGGCAGCGGCGAACCGCGGATCGGTGTGGGGGGCAACCAGGAATAGAGGAATCCGTCTCCGATTTCGTGTCGGTTTCGTCCTTTCGCGCTCGCGGACCGGAGGAACCGGTCGCGCCTCCCTTCAAGCCGATAGATCTTCGTGCACGGTGCATTTATCGTCCTGGAGCTCGTCTCCTCAGGCCGCCGCAATTGATGACGCGCCACTTGGTTCTGACGACGGACGCGCTGTTGAGGTGGGCGAAGATTCCTTCGTCCCGCCATGCGGCGTAGTAGGCATAGACGGTGCCGTGGTTCGGGAAGTCGTGCGGCAGGTTTTTCCAGGGGATTCCCGTGCTGTTCACATAGAGGATCGCCTTGAAGACGTCCCGTAAACCGACCTTGGCCGGCTGGCCGGTCGGTCTGCGGTCGAGCCGGGTCTTTCTCCAGGCCGTCAAAGTCGGCTCGATCAGGGCCCATCAGGCATCGGACAGGTCCGCTGGGGCACGGCTTGCGCTCGCTCACGGCGTAGCGTGATCACGGGCGAGCCGGAAGGCCAGGTTCTGCTGCCCGTCAGGCGATTCCTGGGCATCTTCGACTTAGACGGACTTCCAGACACAGAAGCGAACGAGACGGGTGGCCGATACCTCGTCAGACAGAAGGCCATACGCGGCCCACCGGGTGAAAGCCCTCAAACAAAGACAGGAACGAGAGCCGCATACAGGGCCTGAACTGCGTAAACACCCTCTGACGCCCAACCACCGCCACCACACCACCCACTCACAGGCCCCGCCACCACCGGCGAGACCACCGCCCTGCTCGAAGTCGGCCGCGCCTGCCAACTGGCCCAGACCCGCCGCACCCAACCCGGCGATACCGGCGTCCCCGTCGCCTACGTGCTGGTACCGCCCGGCGCCACCGCCAAGACCCTGGCCCAGGAGTTCGCCCGCTACCTCGGCATTCCCGTCACCACGCGCATGACCACCGCAGATCACCGGTGCCGTCTGCCACACCTGCACCACAGCCGGAATCAAGCTGATCTACGAGATCCACCGGCTCAACCCCCGCACTACCAGCGGTGCCGAGGCCGCCGACTGGCTCAGAGACCTCACCGAACGCATCCCCGCCACGTTCGTCTACGCGGGCGTCGACGTCACCGCCAGCCCCGTGTTCAGCGGCGTGCGCGGGGCCCAGCTGGCCGGTCGCGCCTCCCTCATCGACTGCGCAGCACTGCCCGCCCGCGCCGGCGGCCACGAACCATTCCGCGACCTGATCACCGCCCTCGAGCAAGCCCTCGACCTGCACGCTCATCGACACGGCAGCCTGCCGAAACAGGCCGCCTACCTGCACGAACGAACCGCCGGACGGATCGGCAGCCTCTCCCGCCTCATCCGCCAAGCGGCTATCGAAGCCATCTGCGACGGCAGCGAACGCATCACCAAACCACTCCTGGACAGCATCACGCTGGACCACCTCGCCGAGGAACACCACCGGCCCCGAAATCCCACCCGCCGCCGCACCCGGCCAACCAGCAGATAACCCCGGCCGGCCATCCTCCACCGGCACCGCAAGGCGATAGGCAGCAGGAACAAAAGGCGATCGCTTGGCGGGTCAGCAGCCGTCTGTCCAGCGCCACGGGCACACACGGCCACTCCCGGCACCCCCGCCCAGCCCCCCTGTACCTACCGACGCGCCAACCACACTGCGCAAAAACGCCACCGCACCCAGCATCACTGAGCAACACAAACAGACAGCTCAGCCCACACACCACCCGCCTCCCACGAGCCCTGGCAGACTTTCACCACAGACCGAATACGCCGCTCAACACAACTGAGCAACAACAGGCCGCAACCAACATCGATAAGCAACCGGACCAGCTACGCCACAGTTGCAGTGCCGGTGGCGCTCGCGCAGACGTCGGAGCAGTCGTAGTACGAGACCGTTGCGAGCCTTCGTGCTCGGGCGGTCAGTCGCCGTATAACGTGAGCCCGGCCGCCGCCGTGCTCATTCGAATACCCGTCAGCTGCCGGGGCCGGTCAGGAGCGCGCAAAGCGGCGCTGGACGTCCGGCCGCTTCCTGAGCCGCTCTGGATAGCCCGCGCCCATCCGCGTGGAGAGGTCCTCCGACCGCATCGGCTCACCGCAGGCGGAGCAGACCACCTCCGCGTGGGCATCGTGGTCGCAGGCGTCGTGGTGGAAGGTGACCGGGGCGCCCTCCTCCCCGGCAAGCCATCGGTCGCCCCAGCGTGCCATCGCGGCGAGCACAGGGACGAAGTCCCGGCCCTTCTCCGTCAGCAGGTACTCGTGACGCGGCGGCTCGCTCTCGTAGAGCCGCCTCTCCATGAGTCCCTCCTGCACCAACCGGCGCAGCCGGTCGGCGAGAGTGTTGCGTGCCATGCGCAACTCCTGTTGGAACTCGTCGAATCGACGGAATCCGTAGAACGCCTCCCGCAGGATCAGGATGCTCCATGGGTCGCCGAGTACATCCACGGTGCGCGCGATGGAGCAAGGCCAGTTCGCGAACGAGGGACGCGCAGGGCTCATGCCCCGCCACCCGCCTCGTGGACCAGCTCAATGGCCCTTCCCAGCGTGGCCAGTCTGGCCTCCATGGTGTCCCCTGCCGGATAGAGACGGACGGTGTTCACGCCCGCGTCGCGCCACACCCGCAGCCGTTGCCGCACCATGTCCTCCGTGCCGATGAGCGTGGTGGCCAGCACCATCTCGTTGGTGACGAGGCCGGCCGCGCCGTCGCGGTCGCCGGCCTGCCAGCGTTCCCGCACCTGCGCGGCCACCTCCGCCCAGCCCTGACGGCTGTAGGCCTGATTGTAGAAGTTGGTCGACGCGGAACCCATCCCGCCGAGACTGAAGGCGAGTTCCTTCTTACGGCTGGCGACCATGGCGCTCAGCGTCTCCTCGTCCGGCGCGAACGAGACCTCGGCACCCTGGCAGACGTCCAGGTCCGCGCGGGTACGCCCGGCTCGTGCCAGGCCCTGGTCCAGGTGGGCGAAGTAGGCCTCGGCGGACCCTTCCGGTACGAAGCTGGTGCCGAGCCAGCCGTCCGCGACCTGTCCGGTCAGACGGAGCATGGCCGGCGACAGGGCGGCCAGGTAGATCGGGACCCGGTGCTCGGCGCGCATGGACAGGCGCATCGGCACCGCGTCACCACCGGGCAGGGGAATCCGGAACTCACTGCCGGAGTAGAAGACCTTGCCGCCCGCGACCACCTGCCGCACGATCTCCACCGTCTCGCGAACGCGTGCCAGCGGGCGGGCGAAGGGCACTCCGTGCAGGCCCTCCATCACCTGCGGACCGGAAGCGCCCAGACCGAGGACGAACCGCCCTCCGGAGAGGTTGGACAGAGTGATGGCCGTCTGGGCGAGCGCGACCGGCGTACGGGTGCCGACCTGCATGACGGCGGACCCCAGCAGCATCCGCTCGGTTCGCGCCGCGTAGAAGCCCAGCGCGGAGGGGGCATCGGAACCCCACGCCTCGGCCACCCAACAGATGTCGAGCCCCAGCTTCTCTGCCTCGGTGACGAAGTCGGCCTGCTGGGACCAGGAGTCGAAGCCGGACGCCTCGATCGTCGTGGCGGTCCGCATCACGACTCCGCCAGCTTCTTGATCCGCTCCAGTGTGGCCGTCATGTTGCGCTCGAACTCCCGCATCCGCACGAACACGATCTTCTGTTCCTTCTCCGGCATGCGGTCGATGGCGAAGGACAAGCCGGATCGCGCCGGCCCCATCTGCATCCACTCCGTCAGTTCGGTGCCGCCGTGCCGGGGTTCCAGCACGAAGCGCCACACGGCCGTGGGATGCTCCGGGTCCTCCACTGCCCACGCGAACACCCGCTCCGGGACGCATTCGACCACGGTGGAGGTGGTCGCCCACTCACCGAGCGCGTCATGCTTGCTGCGCCCCACGAACCTGGCCCCGACGGCGGGCCGTGCGGCTCCGTCCAGCCACTCGATCGACTGGAGCTCATCACTGAGGTCCGGCATCAGCTCAACGTCCGAGACCAGCTTCCACACTCGCTCAGGCGAGGCGGCGACCCACGTCCGCACCTCCACCGTCGGTTTGTCCGCGTACCGCGCACCAGTCCACTCCACCGTGAGCCAGCCTCCTCGCCATTAAGGGGTCTGAACACCAGAGTTGCGTAACGAAACCAACTGGGTCAAGGGCTCGGGGCAACTTGTCGTGCCTGTTGCACCGCGATCGCTATGTTCAGGACAACCACCGTGCCTTCGACGGTGGTCACGTCCCGAAGCCCCGGCGGCGTCGCCGGCCAGCGACAGGCCTGCCAGGTGCCGAGGTGCGGCTGCTCGACGCCGACCTGCAACCGCTGCCGTACGTCACGTCCGGGGGCGGGTTCGGGGAGTTCGTCTTCGTGCAGGAGCTGCCCGACGTCGACTGGGCGTTCGGCAGTGGCAGCGACGTTGGTCTCGACGCCGCGGTCAGCCCGTTCAACGAAGACGGCATCGTCGAGCTGCTGTACGAGCTGGACTCCATGGGGTGGACCAGTGCCGAGCTGTGCTGGAATATCCAGCAGTCTGACGCGAACTGGCACGGTGCCGGTGCCCGGGAGTTCGTTGAGGCGCTGCGTGGCTGGAAAAAGCGCGAAGAGAGCCTGGACGACGCGCATCACACCGAGAACCAGGCTGGTGGTCTCAGTGTCGAGGATGACCGCGGCGTCCAGCACCAGCAGCTCGCGCGCGGCGCGGGTCACCTTGCCCCACTCCGGGCACAGGACGATCTCGCCGGCGTACGCGGCGGCGGCCGGGTCGGCGCACGGCTCCTTGAGGACCTCCGCCTTCGTGGGCCCCTGTCGACACGCTCCCAGTCCACTCCCCAGCCCCCGGAGTACGGGGAGTTCCAGGCCCACACCGTCGTACCGTGCCGGTCGGCCAGGGCTTGCGCGAAGCCCGTCACCACCGTGGCCCGGGTGAGGGCCAGGGCCGCGTACTCGCGCAGCGGCGACACCGCGCCCTTGGGCAGACCCCGGACGGCCTCCCAGTCCACGCCCGGCATGTCCCGCACGGCCCGTACGCCGCCGAGCCGCAACAGCGCCACGGTGACCGTGCGATACCGGCCGTTGTGGACAGGGTCTGCCGTAGACCATTGACCACTTGCCGCACCGAGGCAAGGGCACTGCCGGTTCCTGGAAGCCCCCCGGCTCCACACCTACGCCACCGCCCTCAACCTGCTCGCCCTGGGGAACGCCGCGCTCACGGGACAGGATGCCGCAACGGCCAAGGTCCGCAACGCTGCCTCACCTCTCGCCCCGCCTGCGTGATCCAAGGTGATCGCGACCGCCTTATCGGATTCCCTGAGCTGACCGCCTCAGAGCCGCTTCGGATACCGGGGTCGCGCTCCGAGGGCTCCTTCCACGGCACACGGTAGGCGGCGGCCATCTGGGAGCGGCCGGCGTTGTGGACGCAGACGCTCCCTGGTGATGGCTCATCTGCCGACGAGCGCGCAGGAGCGTGTGCGGTCAGAGCCAGTCCCAGTGTTTGAAAGCGAAATACAGCATGAGAGAGGCAACGGCGATAACGGCGCTGGAGACGATGAACCCCCACTGGTGTCCGAAGCCCGGGTAGGGGAGGTTCTGGCCGTAGAAGCCGGTGATGGCCGTGGGCACGGCGATGATCGCGGCCCAACTCGTCACCTTCTTCATGACCAGGTTCATCGCGTTGGCCTGCACCGACAGGTTGGCCTCCATCACCGAGGCCACCAGGTCGCGCAGTGACTCCGTCCACTCACTGACACGCAGCACGTGGTCGTACACATCGCGGTAGTACGGCAGCAGGGGGCCGTCGACGACCTTGAGGTCGGGGCGCATGAGGGCGTTGACGACCTCCCGCATGGGCAGCACGACGCGACGAAGCCGAACCAGTGATTTCCGCAGGGCGTAGGAACGGCGCTGAACGGTCTGGATCTGCCGACTGCTTTCGGCGAAGAGCAGATCGTCCAGTTCCTCGATACGCTCCTCGAGCTGCTGCACCGCGGCGAAGTGCCCGTCGACGACATGGTCGAGCAGTCCGTGCAACAGGAAGGCGACCCCGTGTGCCGCGAGAGCCGGGGTACGGTCCCAGCGGGCGACCACCTCGTCGAGGGCGAACTCGGCGTCCTTGCAGACGGTGATCAGCGCCTGCGGCGTGAGGATGACCGCGAGCTCCCTCATCGTCAGTGCGGCGTCGTCCGGGTCGACGGCGACAGCGTAGACGCTGAGGAAGTGGTGGGTGCGGTAGCTGTCGAGTTTCGCCCGCTGTCCCTCGTGCAGCGCGTCCTCAAGAGCAAGCTCGTGGAGACCGAGTTCCTCGCCGACCTCCGTGAACTCGGCGCGGGTCGGCCGACGCAGGTTCAGCCACACGGTCGAGGACGGATCCGCCAGGTGCCGGGAGATGTCCCGAACCGGGAAGTCCTCCTCGACCAGGATGCCGTCGCGGTACAGCCGAGTACGGGCCATGTCGCGCACCCTAACGGCACCAATGGAACAAAAGCGGGCATCGCTACCGGACATCCACCCCCACCGGCGGCACGGCCTCGACCGCCTTGAAACCGGTGCCTCCCAGCGGGAGGACACTACGGGCGCCGTACCTCCAGACGTCATTATGACTGCTGGTGTCGGCCGGGATCTGTTCGATCTGGATGACGGTGCCGGTCCGCACGGGCCGCGCCGGCGCCGCTCACCAGCGGCTCCGGACAGCGCCCTCTCGGGAAAATGCCTGGTCACGTACACGTCTGGGGGCCTCGCAACGGCGTAGAGTGAAAGCACCGGGAGTACTTCGCACACCGGCCGCCATGTCGGTGTCGTTCCTGGCGAGCAACAACACCGGGACGTCGAAGACCAGCCCCGGGGACAGGTCCGCGTCATGACTGCGACCATCGACCATGCGATCACCGAAGAGCGGCTGTCCTCAGCGCCAGCCCGGCTGTCCCTGACCCCGCCGGCCTCGGCTCCAGGTCTCCTGGACGGTGCCTGGTGGCCCCGCTCCCGCGATCTCCTCCGGGAGATCCCCGGCCTGACGGACGCGCTGGATGCGCGCTGGGGCCGGATCACCCGCGTCATCGTGAACCCGGCCCACTGGCCCGTCATCCCGCACAAGGTGCCTGTCACCGGGCACATCGTGCACGTCGGCTGGTTCGCCGCCGAACAGGACCCGAACAAACTGATCCTCCTCTCCTACACGGTGGGCCGCCTGGACCTGCTGGTGATCCCACCGGAGACGGAGCCGACCGCCGCCGCCCGGCTGATGGCGTCAGCAGCCGTTCCGGGAAGCCTCTGCACCGCCAGCGGTCTGATGGCCGACGAGGCCATGAGCCGCAACGCGGCAGAGGTCCGGAGCCGGGAAGAGGAATGGGAGACCGACGGCGGAGCCGCTTCGGAGGCTGGGCTCTTGAGTTCCGACCCGAGGAGGTGAGGACGTGGAGACAGTCGTCATGATCGCCGTGCTCATCGTCGTGATCAGCGCGGGAATGTTCGTGATCCACCGGCTCAACGCTCAGCATGCCGAAAGGATCGGTGGCTTCCACTACAGCGACGCCCTACCGGGAATCGGTCGGCGAAACCGGAAGAGCCCGGGGCGGCCGCCTCGAGTGGGCCCCCTGGCGGCGCCACACTCCGTGAGGACCAAGAGGGCACCATGAAGTCACCGGAACTGCCACCGCCCGGACACGCGCAGGTCCGTATCATCGCCGCGACCCCGGAGGCGGCTCGCCATGTCGCGGAGGTCCTCCGCCGTTGCTTCGACGCCACCGAACAGCGCAGCTACCCAGCAGGCGCCGACGGCGGAACACGTCTCCACCTCACGGTGGACACCACGCGCATGGCAGAGCCGGCGCGATCCTGGCTGGTGACCAGCCGGCCCTCCTCCGGCTAAGTGTGATCGCCCGATGGCGTCGGCCGGGGTCGCCTGCCGCTCGTCGCCCCAGCGACAAGCCAACCGAGCACATCGTTGCCCAACCGAGCTACGTCGAGTGCACTCGCGACCTGATCACCAGTACATGATTGCGATTGGTGAGCGGCCCGCTCCCCCCGTCGGCGGGCCTCTCATCGCTTGTCAAGGATCTTCCAAGCGCCGTCGCCGCTGCCCCCTTGGACACAACGGACGCCCAGTGTTCTTCAACCGAGCCGGTGCTGCCGACCCCGGCTTGCGGACCCCCGCGGCGGCGGGTCGGAGAAACACCCTGGCGCGAGATCGTCGATGCGAGCAACAGCAGCGAGTCGGGCCGGGCGGCGTGATCAGCAGACCTGGTCACTGGCCTCGTCCCCGACCGGTCGTCGGCCAGCGCCACGGCGGCCACGATCGGCTTGCCCACCGGCTCCCGGTGCATCTCGAAACTGCGGCAGACCGCTATCACGATCTCCCAACCGTGCCGGCCCACCCGGCCCGGGTCGGAGGGCTGGGCCACGGGCAGGCACGGCTCGCTGTCCCACACCGTCTGACGGCGGCCATGACAAGCTCGCCGTAGGCGGCCATTTACCGCCTCACAAGATCGCCGACAGAGCCGAAATGCGCGACCGCCGACAGAGGTCCGTCATGCGTGTCTCGCCTCGCCTGCCGCAATCGCCTGGTGGAAGTCGTGGAAAGCGGAGATCCGTTCACCGCTGAGCGGTTGTCCGTGAGCGAATCCGACGGCGTGCACGTCGCGGGGCATGCGCAGCAGGCTCGCGGGTCGGGCGGCGGGGTCGGCGGCCAGCGCCGCCGGACCGAGGGCCAGTCCGCTGCGGTGGAACACGGCGTCGCCGACGAGCAGTGTCCGGGTCGGTTCGTGGAGCAGCACGATGTGGCCGGGGCTGTGCCCGGGGGTGTGGATGACGCGCAGCGAGCCGATGGATTCGCCGCCGGTCACCGTTCGGGTGGCCGCGACCGGCTGCCAGTGCAGCAGCGGCAGGTGGTCGATCGCCCGGCCGAGCGCCCCGGACCTGCCGTGGCGCGGGACCCGGCCGGCGGTGAGCCACCGCTCTTCCAGCTCGTGGATGAACACGTCGGCACCGCCGGTTCGGGCGACCAGTTCGGCCAGGCCTCGGACGTGGTCGGGATGGGCGTGGGTGATCACGATCCGGCTGATGTCGGTCAGCGTTCGGCCCGCCGCCTCCACGGCCTGCCGGATGACGGTGGGGGCGTTCTTCCAACCGACGTCGACCAGCGTGAGGCCGTCGTCCTCCTCGATCAGGAAGCAGTTGTCGCCGTCGCCGCGGGTGGGGATGCGCACGATCCCCCGCGCCAGCCCGCTCATGCGCCGCTGCCCTGGCCGGCCGCCGCCACGGCGGGCGAGGCGAGGAAGTCGGCCAGCTCTGCGGGCAGGTAGCCCTGGCGAGCGAGCCGCGGCAGCACGCCGCCATCGGCGATGATGTCCAGGACGAGGTCGGGCAGCTTCGGCACGGTGCCGGAGTCGTTCGTGGCCTGGTTCGCCCAGGTTCCGGCTGCCAGGTCGAGCGTGGCGGTGTCGCCGTCGCGGAAGACCGCCGTCGCGTCGGGGACCGTCATCGCCGGCAGGCCGGCGTTGACGGCGTTGCGGAAGAACAGGGAGTTGAACTCTTCGGCTATCAGCGCGGCCACGCCGAGTTGCCGGAACAGCGCCGCGACCGGGCGGGAGGAGCCGAGGCCGAAGTTGCGTCCGGCCACGACGACGTCGCCCGGCTGGACCTCGCTCGTCCAGCCGGGGCGGACGGCGTGGAAGACCTGCTTGGCGGCCTCGGGGATGTCGAGTTTCATCGCGTCCGGCGGGTACATGTCGTCGGTGGTCAGGCCGTGCCCGAACACCCAGACGCGTCCGGTCACCCACAGCCTCCTGGCCTGGGACGGCGCCGAGTTCGATGCGGTCATCGGGATGCCTCCTGTCGGGCGTCGGTGATGCGGCCGGCGATCGCGGAGGCCGCGACAGTAGCCGGGGACGCCATGTAGATCTCGGCCTCGGTGGATCCCATCCGGCCGGTGAAGTTGCGGGTGGACGAGGTGATGCACACCTCGCCAGGTCCGAGCAGGCCCATGTGGTATCCGAAGCAGGCGCCGCAGGTGGCGTTGGTGACGACGGCTCCGGCGTCGGCGATGTCCTGTAGATAGCCCAGGCGCATCGCGTCGCGGTAGACCTGCTGGCTGGCCGGGGTGACGATCAGCCTGACGCCGGGCGCCACCTGCTTGCCGCGCAGCACGTCGGCGGCGATGCGCAGGTCGTCGAGCTGGCCGTTGGCGCACGAGCCGATGAACGCCTGGTCGATCCTGCGGGATTCGATGCCGGTGACCGGCAGGCCGTTACGGGAGACCGTTCCCGGCCGGGCCACGTACGGCACCAGGCCGGACAGGTCGACCTCGCGCACGTCGGCGTAGACCGCGTCAGGGTCGGCGTGCGCCGGCTCGCAGCCGGTGACACCGAGCGCCTGGAAGTGCGCGGCGAGCACGTCGTCGTAGGCGAACGTCGAGAAGTCCGCCGAGACCTCCGCGCCCTGAGTGGCGATCGTCCGCCGGTCGTGCAGCGGGATCGAGGCCAGGCCGGGACCGCCGTACTCCAGGTTGTGGTTCGTGGCGTCGCCGAAGGCGTTCGCGATATGCAGGAACACATCCTTACCGCTGACGCCTGCAGGCAACTCCCCCACCAGTTGGTAGCGGATCGTGGGGCTGACCTGGAACCAGGTGCGGCCCGTGCACAGGATCGAGTAGACCTCGGCCGGGCCGAGGCCGCGTGCGGCGCAGTTGTACGCACCGCCGGCGCAGGTGTGGCTGTCGGTGCAGGCCAGGATCTGCCCGGGTCGGGCCAGACCGTTCTCGGCGATCACCTGGTGGCAGATGCCGTGCCGTCCGACGTCGTAGAACCGTTCGACGCCGAACTCGGCGGCGAACTTCCGGGCCTGCGGGCCGCCGGCAGCGTCCTTGACCGTCGGTGCCGGGACCGCGTGGTCCATGACGATCGCGACCTTGCCGGGGTCGGCGATCCTAAGCGGCTGCAGCCAGCCGGTGGCGAATTGCAGGTCGATCAGGACCGTCATGTCGACGTCCACGGTCACGGTGTCGCCGGCCGTGACGGACGCGAGACCGGCCTTGCGAGCGAGGATCCGCTCGATCATGGTCATGCCCATCTCAAGCACCCGTTCTTTCCGTAGCGGGCTGATGCCGCTGGCCGATCTCGAACCATTCGGCCATGCCGACGAGGTTGAAGAACTCGTCGGGCTTCGTGGGCAGGAACTCGTCAGCCTCGATGCCGCGCAGCCGGCACATCGCGGTCAACGCGCCGAGCGCGCTGTGCGCGAGGGCGGCTGAGGGATGGATCGCGACGGCGAAGCCGAGCCGCTGGAGCCGCTCGGCGGACTGCTCGGGCGTGAGGCCACCGATGACCAGGTTGAGCAGCAGCGGGGCGTTCACTTCCGCGGCGATCCGCTCAACCTCTTCGGCACTGTGCGGTGCCTCGACGAACAGGATGTCCGCGCCCTCGGCGGCGTAGCGGTTGGCGCGCGCGATCGCTTCGTCCAGCCCGAGCGGACCGCGGGCGTCGGTGCGGGCGATGACCAGCATCCTGTCGTCGGTGCGGGCTTCGAGTGCGGCGTTCAGCGTGCGGGCGAAGTCGTCGGCGCTGACCAGTTCTTTGCCGGGCAGGTGGCCGCAGCGCTTGGGGAACACCTGGTCCTCCAGCTGGATCGCGGCGACACCGGCGTCCTGGTACTCGCGGACCGTCCGCACGACGTTGATCGGGGCTCCATAGCCGGTGTCGGCGTCGGCGAGCAGTGGCACGTCGCCGAGTACGCGCACCATCGTCCGGGCTCGCTCGGCCATCTCGGTCTGGGTGACCAGGCCGATGTCGGGCAGCCCGAAGCCGCTGGCCGCGACGCCGGCGCCGGTCAGGTATGCGGCGGTGTGACCGGTGCGTCGGGTCAAGTGGGCGGTGATGCCGTCGAAGACGCCGGGGGCGACGATGAGCTGCTTGCTGTCGAGCAGTCGGCGCAGGCGTGCGCGGGCTGGTGTGGTCATGGCTGCTCCTGGATGAGCGGGGTGCGGAGGTCGCGCAGCAGGGTGCGGACCGACGGGACGGAGGCGAGGCCGGCGATCGCGTCGGCGACGCGGTCGGGCAGGCGGTGGTCGGTGAGGCCCTCGTATGTGGTGCGGACGAGTTGCCAGGAAAGGCCCGTGCCGGGCTCGCCGGACCGAGTTCTGCGGCGCGCGCTTGCGCGGGTCGTCGCCGCCGCAGGGGAGATGGCGAGCCGCACCCTCGCGCCGGGGTTCGGCGCGCCACGCAACTCCCGCCGCGCGACAAGGGCCGCGTCCACGGCGCCGTGCGTCAGGCGGCATGACGGATACGGCTTGATCCCCGTCCCCGCCATCAGCCAGTCGGATCCGAGTCCGGCGGTCAGCGCCTCGGCACGCGGCTCGTGGCTGTGGCCGTGCAGCAGCCCGAGTTCGCCCTCGATCGCATCGGCCGCACCCCGGACACCCGACGCCGCGAACGTCGCCGCGAGCACGGCGTCGTGCGCCGCGAGCCCCGCGTGCAGCCGCTTGTTCTCCGCGCCGTTGACCAGATACTGCATGGACCCGGCCGCCATCGACCCGGCCAACCCGAACGCGTCCTCGATCCGTCCACCGTCAAGTCCAAGCAGTCTGCCTGCGGCGGCGGTCCCGCCGAACAGTCCGGCGATCGCGGTCGGATGGAACCCGCGATGGTACGCGCCGTGCCCGAGAGCGGCTCCCACCCGGCAGCAGACCTCGTATCCGAGAGCCAACGCCGCCAGCAGCTCGGCCCCGCAAGCCTCGACGCGCTCCGCCACCGCAAGGGCGGCCGGGATGACGGCCGCACCCGGGTGCAGTCCACTGGCGATGCGCGTGTCGTCGAAGTCGAGGCTGGGGGCGAACGTCTCGTTGAGCAGCGCCGCGTAGGGCGCCGGCCAGGCTCCGACGTCGCCGACGACCGTGCAGTCGCCGCCCGCCGCCAGATCACGGACCGCACGTCGGATCGCAGCGCTCGACTCCGCCAGCACCGAACCGGCCCCCGCGACCCCGACGAAGTCGAGCAGGCACTGCATCAGGCGCCCCCGGACCTCGTCGGGAAGCGACTCCAACGCGGTACCGGCGACGAACGCGGCCAGGGCGCGCGTCTGGCCCGCCATCAGTCCAGTGCCCTTCCGACCGGCCCGGCCAGCAGGTCGACCAGCGAGGCGACCGAGGGCGCGTCCGGCAGGCCGCGCACCGCCTCGACGATCGCGGCGGCGCGGCCCGCGTCCATGACGCGCTCGGTCAGTGCGTGGAACTTGGCGACGACTTCATCGTCGGTGACCGGGTCGGACGGGTTGCCGTGCGGGGAGATCACGGATTCGCTGTCGGTCGTGCCGTCGGTGAAGGTGAGCGTGATGTGGGTCTGGAAGCGCTCATTCAGCGGCAGTGCGTCGATCGACCGGTCGAGGGTCACGTGCGTGCGGTCGAGCAGGTGCCAGACATCGCCGGCGTCGAGCCGGGCGGCGGTGAACTGCTCCGGGAGCGCGGTACCGTCCAGGAGTGTGACGGCGGTGGAACAGCCGATGTTCATCTGGCCGCCGATCGCCTCCAGCGGGCGGGTCGGCCGCCACCAGCCGTGGCGGTAGACGACGTCGCCGACGCGGATGTCTATGCGCTCGATCGCTCGTCCGGCGAGCCTGGCACGCAGGGCCTGGGAGGCCTGGACCGCGCCATGCAGTCCGCCCATGACGGCCCAGGACTTCACCATCGCCATGGTCGTCTCCCAGCTCTCCCCCAGACCGCGGACGATCGCCTCGGTGTCTGTCGGATGGCCCTCGCCGTACACGGCGACGTAGCCGCCGTATTCACGCTCGAAGACCTGGTCGATGCCGGTGTATCCGGCGGCCGCGAGCGCCGCGGAGTAGAACCCGTTGCGCGCGGCGAACCCGTGCTGCATGCGCTTGCCCATCGCCTCGTACTGCGCCGACATGAGCCCTGCGGACTGCGTCGCGGCGAAACCGAGCGCGTCCTCGATGACGGCGGGGTCCAGGCCGCGCAGCTTCGCGCAGGCCGCGGCGGCTGCGGCAGTGCCGAAGACAGGGCCGGAGTGCCAGCCGCGCAACAGCATCCCGGTGCCGCCGATCGCGTACCCGACCCGCGGACCGACCTCGAACCCGACGATCGCGGCCAGGAGCAGTTCGCGGCCGCTGACGTCCCGTCCGAGGTGGCTGCGCGTGGCCAGCAGCGACGGGATCATGAGTGAGGCGCTGTGCAGGGGCGCGAGGGGGTGGAAGTCGTCGAGCTCGAAGCCCTGGATGTAGGCGCTGTTGAGCAGCGCGGCGCCGGCCGGGGTGGTGGTCCGGCCGGTGCCGATGACCACGGCGCCGCCCCGGCCCTCGATGCCGAGCACCGCTTCGGTCGCGATCCGTGACCAGGGCAGCTGCGCGCCGACGAGGGCGCAGCCGAGCCCGTCGAGCAGCAGGTGGGCTGCGCGGTCGCGGACGTGCGTCGGAACGTCGTCCCAGCTCAGGTCGTGGATCCAGGTGGCGAGGCGGCCGGTGACGCCGTGGGGGTCCGAGGGTGCGCTCATGGGCTCATTGGCACATGGCCGGGGCAGCCGTCACCACTTAACTTGCATATTGTGCAAGCATGTGGCTGTGAGTACTGCGCTGCGCGGACTCCAGGTACTGGAGACACTCGCCGGGATGCGTCAGCCCGCACCGCTGCGAGCGATCGCCGGCCGCGTCGGCCTGTCCGAATCCCAGACCTTCCGCATCCTGCGGGAACTTGAGCGGGCCGGATACCTCGATCACCTGGGCCGCACCGGCTACCGGGTGGCTGGCCGTTCGATCGCGCTGGCTACTCTGATCGGGCCTCGGCCGGCCCTGCTGCGCGCCGTCCAGCCGGTCGTCAGCCGTCTGGCCCATCTCACCGGTGAGGCCGTCGTCCTGCACCTGCGCAGCGGCGACATGCGCGTCCTGGTGCTCGGCGTGGCCGCACCGTCCGGGCCGGTCCTCGACCCGGAGGGCGTGCTCGGCGAGCGTTCGCCGCTGGCCGTCGGCTCCAGCGGCCGGATCATCCTCGCCTACCTGACCGAGTCGGAACGGGCGGCCATGGACCTTGCAGGCATCACCGCCGCGCAGCTGGCGGCGATCCGCGAACGCGGCTACGACACGTCCTTCGGCGAGAACCACCCCGGCATCAACGGCATCTCCGCGCCGCTGCTGGTCCACCGGGCCGACACCCAGCACAGCGCGGGCGATGATTCCCAGCGCAACGCGCTGACCGCGCTCGGCGCGATCACGGTAGCCGGGCCGTCGACCCGGCTGGCCGAAGCAGACTTCCCCCGGGTACTGGCCCCGCTGCTCGGCGCCTGCCGCGACCTCAGCCCGCGCCTGGCCGCCCTCCTGGGCCCGCAACCCGGCCGGACGGTCCAGGCGCTTGACCTGTAACCGGCCGGACGCCCCGTGATGATGCCTGCGCTGCGTCGCGGGAGCGCGCAGTACCCGCAGGACGCCTTCCCGTAGACGGGTACACGCGCCGTTGTCGGTGAGGCAGCGGCGGATTGGTGTGATGCCGTGGGCGGCGAAGAAGGCAACGGCCCGGTGCCAGAAGGCGACCGCGGTGACGGCCTTCTCATCGTCCAGGGCCTCGGTGTAGGCGAGCCGGGAGTGATCGTCGAGCGCCGAATGCAGGTACGTGTATCCGATCGGACGTCCGGCGTCACCCCGCAGGCACGAGCACAGTCGTCCTGCGGGGGTCAGCGGTGCGTTGCGATGTCCCCTGCTGGTGGCGTTCCTGGACTCGGCGGCCGCGTTCACCGGGAGCCCTGGGGGGCTCGGGGCTCCCCCGTGAGCGGCTGTGCGTGGCGTCAGCGTGCGAACTTTTCGATGGCCGCCGGGGTGACGGGGGTGAAGAAGTTGACGAGGTTGCCGTCGGGGTCGCGGAACAGCAGCGACCGGTTGCCCCAGGGCATCGTGGTGGGCTTGGTGACGAAGTCGGTGACGAAGCCGGTCAGGTTGTTGTACACGCGGTCCACGTCGTCGACGAGGAACTCGGTGATCACGCTGTGGTTGTCCGCCGGGCGGGCGGAGCCCGGGGCGAACAGCGGGACGGTGCGGGTGCTGCCGATCACGAGGGTGGCGCCCGCGGTCTTGAGTTCGGCGAAGTCTTCGTTGGCCCACGTCGCCCGCGCCCCTGTGGCTCGCTCGTAGAACTCGACGAGGCACGCTACGTCGCTGGTGATGATGCGGATCGAGACGAAGTCCATGGGAATCTCCTTGGCTGCGCTGGAGGCGTGTACGTCGCAGGCTAGGAGAAATAGAGGACAGAATCGGTCCTGTATTCAGGCTAGGTTGTGCACATGTCTCGACCCACCGGCCGCGTGCTGACACTCCTGGAGCTGCTGCAGTCGGGCGGCACCCGGACGGTGGCCGAGCTCGCCGACCGGCTCGGCGTCGAAGGGCGCACCGTGCGGCGGTATGTGGACCAGCTGATCGACCTGGACGTGCCCGTGGAGTCGGTGCGCGGCCGCTACGGCGGATACCGGATCGCCCCCGGGTACCGCTTGCCTCCGCTCATGCTCAGCGGCGACGAGGCGCTGGCCGTTCTGCTCGGCCTGATCGCTGGCCGCCGGGCAGGGCTGACGACGACGGAGCGCACGGCAAACGAGACGGCGTCGGCGAAGATCCGGCGGGTGCTGCCCAAGCACATCGCCCGTCGGCTCGACACACTCCTGGAAGCTCTCGCCTTCACGGAACAGCCCGGCGAGTTCGACACCCCGGACGCCGGGCTCCTGCTCACCATCGCCGATGCGGTGCGCCACCGCCGACCGGTCTCGATCCGCTACACCGACCGTGACGGACGGCCCAGCGAACGCACACTGCACGCGTACGGGATCGTCGCCCATACGGGCCGGTGGTACGTCACGGGCAAGGACGCCCAGGTCGGCGAGGACCGAACCTTCCGGCTCGATCGCATCGCAGACGCGCGGACCCTGCCCGGCTCATTCGAAGCGCCAGTGGGTCCCGCTCCTGCGCAGCGCGTGTTGTCAGGATTCGCCACGGCCGGGTACCGGCATGAGGTGACCTTGCGGATCCACGGGACGGTTGAGCAGATCCGCGCCCACTTTCCCGCGAGCGTCGCGAGCCTGGAGGAGCATGAGCCCGCGGCCGGCGAGGACCGTGCGACCGAGCGCTGGCTGCGCGTCGAACTGCGGGCGGAGCGGCTCGACTGGTTGCCTCCGGTACTCGCGGCACTCGACCGGCCGTTCGTCATCGAGCGCCCCGATGAACTCCGCGAGCTCGTCATCGCGCTCGCCGGTCGCCTCACGTCCTATGCCCGCCGAGCCTGACAGCGAGGAAGCAATGTCATGAGATGGCACAGCTAGGCCGAGTCCGTCCACGCCGACGCGGATCGCGGGGAAGGCCGACGCCCACAGCACGACGGTGCCCGCCAGTGCGAGGAAGTGCGGGGAGGTGAGGTGACGGTTCACTTCACCAACGTGACCTCATCCATCGAGAAGATTCCGCCGCCCTGCGGCCGTGTTCATTGCTCCGGGATCAGCGGCTTCGCAATGTCCCACAGCCCGTCCGGCACTCCACGTTCCCTGCCCCATACCGGGTCAACGTCCGCCTCACCACATAGGGCACAGTCTAAATCAGACACGTAACGAGGCGGACGGCAGGGCCACTTCCGGCACGCCGAGGCCGAGGGAACTCAATCGCTTTCGAGGGTGATGTCCGGAACGGGGAGTCTCCGACGCTCGACTCCGGGCCCGAAGTGCGGCATGCACTGGGCCGTCAACGCTTCGCCAAGGGCCTCGACCACGGTGACCGAAAAGCAGGCTGCAATTCGGGGGCCGGTTCGCGCAGCGACCCCTGACCGATGGTCGTGCTGTGTCGATCTACGCCGAGGACCATGAACGGCCAGGTTTGGACCGAATGCGCCATGAGGTGAAGCCGTAAACGCCGATCAGGGTCGAGATCGCGTCAAAAGTTGAATGTGGATGGCTGGTGTGATTCGGGCATGTGCGCGTCCAACTGGAAACTCACCTAGTTTCAGCTTCACTTGTTGACGGCAGACTGAGATGGCAGTTTGAATGCAGCAAGCGCTCCCGAGACCGCCGCTTCACTTCCCCCCACAAACCCTGTACGGCTCCTGGAGATTGTCATGTCGTCTTCCCCGTATGGCTTAGTGCGGACCTCCCACCTCGCCATCCCCCTCCCGGCAGTCCTCCGGCCCGGCATCCCGCATCATTCCGTGGAGAGACCGGCGACCGTTGCCATTCGGCCGGCCACAAGAATCGTTTCCGGTCAATTCCCTGCGATTTTTGGGGACTTCCTCAGTCCCTTCTCCTGACACGCATTGACAACTGTGGACAACGATGTCCTACTTGCGTTGAATTCCCATCACGCAAGCCGGCGCGGAACAGTTCTCGATGATGCCGATTCCATTGTCGTCGGCAAATGAAGACCTCAAATGACGGTGGAATTGTTCTGCCGCAGGAGACGATTTGTCCATCCACCCAATGGCACGCCCTCGGTCGGCCGTACGACCGGCGCGCACAGCTTGCGCGGTCATGGGAGTCGACGCCGTGGGGACGGGGCTTTTCCTCCCCGTTTCCGTGCTCTACCCGATGCGCGTCCTCGGTCTGTCCGAGGCCGTGACCGGCACGGTCCTGACCATCGCCACCTGCCTGACGCTGGCGTTACCGGCGCTGGTGAGCGTGTGGATCGGGCGGGTCGGCCCGCGCCGCCTCGTCGTCGCCGGCCTGTTACTGCAGGCGGTCGCCATGACCGCCTATCTGTGCGCCGGCGGCCCGCTGTCCGTCTTCGCCGTGGTCCTGTGCGCCGTCACCGGGCAGCGCGTGTTCTTCGCGTCGGTGTACGGCATGCTCGCGGACCTTGCGCCGAGCGGCTCCCGGGACGGGTACTTCGCCTGGGCGGCCACCATGCAGTCCGGCGGCACCGCCCTGGGGGGCCTGCTGTCGGGCGCCTTGTTCATCGGCGGTGACCCGTCCTCGTACCGGCTGGCGGTGGGCGGCGACGGGCTGACCTTCGCACTGTCCGCGCTGCTCGTCCTGCTGTTCGTCCGCGCCCCCGAGCCCGTCCCGGGCAACGCCGAGGGCACCGGTACCGCACTCGCCCGCGTCCTCGCCGACCGGCCCTTTCTCGGGCTCACCGCGGCGAACACCCTGCTGGTGCTGCCCATCCCCGCCACCAGTACGCTGCTGCCCGCCTTCGTGGTCGGCCACCTGGGTGCGCCGGCATGGCTGCCTGGCGCGCTGACGGGCGGCGCCACGGCGCTCCTCACCGTGTGCCGCCCGGCCGCGGTCCGCGCGCTCGCCCGCATCAACCGGGTGCGCGTGCTCCAGACCGTCGCCGCACTGCTCGCCGTCTGGGCCGCGGCCATGGGCGCCGCCGTTCTCATGGCCACCGCCTCGGTGGTTCCCTATCTCTTCGCCGTCACCGGCCTGTTCGGCCTCGCCTTCCTGGTGCAGGGGCCGGTGAGCAACGGTCTGGTGGCCGCGGTGGCGCCCGAGCCGCACCGCAGCGGTTACCTGGCTGTGTCGCAGTACTCCTTCGGCGTGGCGGACGCCGCGGCACCCCTGCTCGTCGTCCTGCTGACGCTGTCCACCTGGCTGCCGTGGGCCGTGCTGACCTGCTGCATGGTCGTGGCGCTTGCCGTGCTCACGGCCGTGAGCCGCAGCTGGCCCCGCCGCCTTCTGTGCCCCGCGGACCCCGCACCTGACGCCGACCGCGTCCTCGTGTCTGGCTGACGGCCGCGCCGCACCCCCCTCCGCGGCACGGCGCGGAAACGAAAAGCACCGGTATTCACAGAAAGGGAGAACCATGTCCACGTCCCCTGCGCTCGATGAATTCCTCGGCGGGCTCTACCGCAGCTTCGGCCCGCCCAAGGCCATGGGCGAGTCCGCGCCGGCCGCCGACCGCCCCCACTTCTTCCTGCACCGGAATTTCCTCGGCGAACAGGATCTGGCGATCCTGTTCAACACCAAGCGCTGCCGCTACCAGTGCAAGTTCTGCGCTCTGCCGTTCAAGTCGTCGCGCGAGTGGATTCCGGAGGAGGAGGTCCTCGCCCAGTTCCGGTACGTCCTGGAGGAGGACAAGCACGCGCTCGGCGTCCTGGAGCGCGTCACCATCGCCAACGAGGGCTCCGTCTTCGACGAGACCACCTTCCCCGCCGCGGCGCTCACCCAGATCACCGCCGCCGTCCGCAAACTCCCCCGCGTACGCAAGATCGTGCTGGAGACCCGCCTGGAGTTCCTGCGCGAGGAGCGGCTCCGGGAGATCGCGGACAACAGCGGCAAGCAACTCGACATCCTCACCGGTTTCGAGACCCTCGACGAGGACCTGCGCGAGCGGGTGCTCGGCAAGCGCGAGCCACTGGAGACGTTCCTGCGCGGCCTGGACACGGTGGGCCGGGCCGGCTGTGAGCTGACCGCCTACGTCCTGTTCAAGCCGGACCCGGTGATGACCGACGAGGAGGCGTGGGCCGAGGCCGAGGCCTCCATCGACTACCTGCACGAGCACTGCGCCACGCGCGGCATCCCGCTGACCATCCGCCTCAACCCCATGTACGTCGCCCGCGGCACCCAGTGGGCCCGCCGCGCCGAGCAGGTCCAGGACTACCTGCCGCCGCGGCTGTCGGACATCATCGCCCTCGCCGAGCGCAAACGCGCCCAGGGCATCGCCGTCTACCTCGGCCTGACCTCGGAAGGCCTGTCGGACGAGGACAAGACCTACCGGGCCAGGGAGGACTTCAGCCGTCAGCTCATCAAGCAGGGCATCGTGATGAACGGCGACGGCTCGGTCGGCTCCCGCCACCACCTGCTGCCCCTGGCCGAGGCCGACGGCCCCGCGCTCGCGCTGGAGGGCAAGTGAGCGCCTCCACGGGGCTTCCGGTGGTGGACTGCGCGGCCCTGGACACCGACCCCACCGACCCCGCGCTCGTGGCGGCAGTCGCCGACGCCTGCGCCCGCGTCGGCGGGTTCGTCGCCACCGGCTGCGCCCCGGCCACCACCGCCCAGGCGTTCACCCAGGCCAGACGGTTCTTCACGCTGCCCGAGCACCGGCGCAGGGCTGTGGCCGGCGACCGCAACAACCGCGGCTGGACCGCGTACCGCTCGGAGACCAGCTCCGGGCGCGCGCCCGACGTCAAGGAGGCGTTCCAGGTGGGACGCGACCTGGGACCCGACCACCCGCTGGTGCTCGCCGGCACCCCGCTGCACGGCCCCAACCAGTGGCCCGACCTTCCCGGCTTCCGGCCCGTGGTCGAGCGGCTCTTCGACGAGGTCCTGGAGCTGTGCCGGAAGGTGAGCGTGCCGCTCGCCCTCGGCCTCGGTCTGGACGCCGCGGCCCTGCGCGCGCAGCTCGACGAGCCGTACGCGTCGATGCGGCTGCACCGTTACCCGGCCGTCGACCCCGAACACGTCGGCCCCGACGAGGAGTTCGGGCACGCGCCGCACACCGACTTCGGCGCGCTGGGCATCGTGCTGCAGGAGGATGACGGCGGCCTCCAGGCGGAGTGGGCCGGCCGGTGGGCCGACGTCCCCGGCGGCGGCGACCGGGTCACCGTCCTCGTCGGAGACCTGCTCGCCTGGTGGAGCGGCGGACACTACCGGGCGCTGCGGCACCAGGTGCCCGTCCCCCGCCACAGCGACCGGTATTCCGTCGCCGCCTTCGTCAATCCCGGATTCAACCGGACGCTGCACCCGATGAACGACGACGGCGCCCCGGGCGAGCGGTGCGGCAACTTCATCCTGAACGCCGCCCGCGCCCGCCGCGCGGCCGTGGGCGCCAACGACTAGGGAGATCCCGTGGACGAAGCATGGAAGCGCGGCCGCACGCTGCTCGATGACCTGCGGCCGGCGGACGACCAGGTGGCGGCCCTGGCCGAGCGGCTCACCGGCGCCGAGGGCCTGTCCGGCCCCGAGGACCCGTACGCCTGGCTGGCATGCGTCCTGGGGCTGGTGTCGGTGAACGAGGGCAACTACGGCGTCGGCGCCGTCCTCGTCCGCAACGGCCGCATCGTCGCCGAGGGCCGCAACCGGCTGCTGCGGCCGCGCAGGAACACTGCGGCCCACGCGGAGGCAGAGGCGCTGGACGCGTTCGAGGACCGGTTCCCCGAGCCGGAGGCGGGGCGCGGCACCCTCATGTACACCTCGCTGGAGTGCTGCCCGATGTGCACCGTCCGGCTTCTCAACTCCGGTGTCCGTACGGTTCGTTACCTCGCACCCGACCCGGACGGCGGCATGCTCACCCGCATGGACGGCCTGCCGCCGTACTGGCGGCGGCTCGCCGCCGCCCGCACCCCTGGGCAGACCTTCGCCCCTTCCGCCTGCGCTCCTGTCCTGCGCCGCATCGCTGCGGACGTCTTCGCCGCGACCGAGACGCGGCTGAACGAGCGGATCGCGCGAGCCTGACCGCCCCGTCCCACCGAACCGAGGAACGACCGATGACCTCGATGACGCGTCCTACGGGCGCCGCCACGAGCCAGCCACCCCCCGACCGTGCTCCCTGCCTGGAGCGCTTCGCGCCCATCCGCAACGGCACCCACTGCATCTACGCCCCGTCGTCCCGGCTGTGGGGAGGGCCCGCCTACGACCCCGCGCTGACGGCGGAGGAGAACCTGGCGGCGACCCTGCCCGTGCTGTGCGACTTCCTCGACCGGGCCCGGACCGACCGGCTCGACGGCTTCGTCATCGAGCTGGCCGACCGCCGGTTCGGCGCCGACGTGCCGTCGCTGGCCCGCAGCACCCACGCGGTGCTGCGCCACCTCAGCGACCACGACCCGGCGGGCGAGCACCCGCTCGACGCCGAGATCGAGACCGTCTCCTGGTGCTTCTCCTTCGGCGCCGAGCCGATCTTCGTCAACACCTTCGCGCCGTGCTATCCGCCGGCCCACTCCCGCTACGCCTTCGGCTCGCAGTCCACCTACATCCTGCTCCAGCCCCGGCACTCCTTCGGCCGGGTGCTGCGCCCCGGCGAGACCGTACTGCCGCCCGCCGTGCGCCAACGCATCCGCGACGCCTACGCCGGCCACGACCGCGGCTACGACCCGCACATCAGCTCCAACCCCTACGAAGCGTGGCGCATCGTCAGGCCGCTAGGGGCGGGCGACCCCGAGGTGCGCTGGTGGGAGACCCCGGCGGTGTTCCCGTGAGCCCGGCACCAGGCGCGCTCACCTGGGCATCAGCGGACGTGACCGAACTGGCCGACCTCGCGCTCGGTGACGGCGCCGGCCTGTCCGCCGCCGTACGGCTGCGCCCGCACACCGCGGTGGTCCCCGTCGTCGAGCACCGGTCGGCGCGCGGTCGGTACGGGCTGCTGCTGGACCCGGTCGGCGCGCTCCCGTTCCGCACCAGCAAGCCGCGGCAGTGGGTGATGGCGGAGCATCTCACCGCCTTCCCCTCCCGCGCCTTCACACTCGTGCTGGACGTGTGCCCGCTGCGCGGCGACGCCGAGACCACGCTGTTCAGCTACGCGGCACCCGGCCGGGGCACCGTGCTGGCGCTGCGCGAGCAGCGTGACGGCGGGCTGACCCTGGACCTGGCGGACCATCAGGTGTCCTTCGGCCGGTTCCTCGACTACGCGCAATGGCAGCGGATCGCCGTCAGCTGGGACTCCGCCACCGGCGAGGCCCGGCTCTACCAGGACGACGGCCCGGCGCGCGTGACCGCCGAGGCGGCCGGGTCGCCGCTGCCCGCGCTCACCGAACCGGTCGCCCGCCGCAATGTCGCCGCGGGCGTGCGCCTGCCGACCGGTGGCACGCTCGTCGTCGGCCAGTACCAGGGCGGCGCCGGCCGACTGGGCGAGTTCGACCTGCGCCGCGGATTCCGCGGCTCCGTCGCGGAGGTCGATCTGTGGGCCGACGCCGCGGGCCCGGCCGGACGGCCCGCCTGGACCGGCGACCCGTGCCCGGGCGCCGTCGGCCGCTGGCGCTTCACCGCCGGGGCGCTGCGCATCCTGGAAGCCCTCGACTGCGGGTCCGGCACCGCGCAGGTCGGCGGCTTCGGCTCCGGCGAGCTGTGCGACGTGCGCGGCTACCGCGTCCTGGTGGTGCTCGGCCGCCGGGCCTGGGCGTCGCAGCGCCTGCTGGCCGTCGGCGACGCGCACGAACTGCAGGTGCGGCCCGCACCGCTGCCGGCCCGCGGCCCCGGCCCGGCAGCGGACAGCGCTCCGCCGCACCTGTACGTCGACGGCGAGGCCACCCGGCTCGACCCCGTCGAACCGCGCGACCTCGGCCGTCCCGACGAGCCCCGGTTCCGCATCGGCCCGCTGCAGGACGTGGACTGGGTGCGGCTGCACTGCGACGGCGAGACGCACCGTGCGTTCGCGTCCGCCGAGCGGCAGGGCGACCGGCTGCCCGACCTGACCGGGCGCGGCCCCGCCCTGCGGATCACGTCCTGACCGCCCCGGTCCGCCACCACACCCCTCCCCCCGCCCTGCCACCGATCCCCTCCCGGCACGCCCTGAAGGAGTTGAACGCACCATGTTGATCCTGTCGTTCAAGGAAGGTCATGACGGCGCGGTCGTCGCGCTGGAGGACGGCGAGCTGCTGTTCTCGCTGGAGGCCGAGAAGGACTCCTATCCCCGCTACGACCGGCTCACCGCCGACCTGCTGCTGCGCGCCGCCGAGCGGCTGGACCGCCACCCGGACGCGGTGGCCGTCGGCGGCTGGGTCAAGGGCTGGCACTCCGTCGAACCGCCCTCGCGCACGGGCTACTTCGGTGTCGGGCCCGGCTCGGTGTCCGACGAGCCCGGCACCTTCCTCGGGCGGCCGACACGTATCTTCTCCTCCACGCACGAGCGCTCCCACATCATGACCGCCTACGGCCTGGATCCCTGGCAGGACGGCGGGCCCTGCTACTGCCTGGTGTGGGAGGGCAACATCGGCTCCTTCTACCGCATCGACGAGTCCGGGCACGTCACCCACCTCAAGCACGTCCTGACGGATCCGGGCAACAAGTACGCCTACCTCTTCGCACTCGCCGACCCCAAGTTCCCCGACCTGCCCGGGCACTTCCGCTTCCAGGACGCCGGCAAGCAGATGGCGCTGACCGGGTTCGCCGAACGCGGCGCCGTGCTGCCGGAGGAGAAGAAACTCATCGAGTACCTCCTGGACCAGGAGGGCATCCTGCTCAACCTGCCCAAGAGCGAGGTGGCCTGGTCCCCGTACCACAACATCGGCGTGCAGACGCAGGAGTACAAGAACCTTGCGGCGAAGCTGTCCGATGCCATCTTCGCCCGCTTCCACGACTACGCCGCCGAGCATTTGACCGAGGGGCTGCCGCTGCTCATTTCCGGCGGGTGCGGACTGAACTGCGAATGGAACCGGCGCTGGGCCGACTGCGGGCTGTTCTCCCATGTCTTCGTGCCGCCGTGCCCCAACGACAGTGGCTCCGCCCTCGGCACCGCCATCGACGCCCAGCTGCACTACACCGGGTCCGCCCGCGTCAGCTGGGACGTGTACGCGGGAGAGGAGTTCGTCGAGGACGCCGCCTTCGACCCGGCTCGCTACGACCTCCGTCCCCTCGACTACGCCGAGGTCGCCCGGTTCCTGGAGCAGGGCAACATCATCGGCTGGGCCCAGGGCCGCTACGAGATGGGCCCGCGCGCCCTGGGCAACCGGTCCATCCTCGCCGCGCCCTTCAGCAAGGGGACCCACACGAGGCTCAACGCCGTCAAGCAGCGTGAGAGCTACCGTCCCATCGCGCCGATCTGCCTGGAGAGCGAGGCCCACCGCTGGTTCTCCGGCGGGGTGCCCGACCCGCACATGCTCTACTTCAGCGACGTGCGCACCGATGCGCTCCAGGCGGTCACGCACGTCGACGGCAGCGCCCGCGTGCAGACCGTCACGCCCGAGCAGAACCCCCGGATCGCGCGGCTGCTCACCGCGTTCGGCGAGCTGACCGGCTACAGCGTGCTGTGCAACACCTCCCTCAACTTCTCCGGCCGCGGCTTCATCAACCGCACCAGCGACCTCATCGCCTACGGCGAGCAGCACGGCCTGGACGGCTACGTCGTGAAGGACACGTTCGTCACCCGGAAGACCGCATGAACACCTCCGCCGGCACCGCACCCGCCACCGACCCCGTCCCGTCCGATGCCGTAGCGCGCACGTGCCTCGCGCTCGCCCGCGCGCAGGCCCGCCGCACGCCCGACGCACCGGCCGTGCTCTGTGAGCGCGACGGACGCACCCACCGCGTCACGCACGCCGAACTGCACGCCCGCGCCGACCGGCTCGCCCGCGCGCTGCGCCGCGCGGGCGCACGCCCCGAGGAGCCCGTCGCGGTGCTCACCGCACGCTCGGAGTGGACGGTCTCCAGCCTGCTCGGCGTGCTGTCGGCCGGGGCCGCTTTCCTGCCGCTGACCACTGAGTACCCGCCCGAACGCCTCCGGCTCCTGCTCGCCGACAGCGGCTGCCGTCTCGTCGTCGCCGACGAGGCAGGGCGCCGCGCGGTCCCCGGGCTCGGCGACGGCGGGGCGGGCGAGCCGACCGTGCTCGCCCCGGACCAGCCCGACCTCCCGGGCCCCGGCGTCGAGCCCGACCCCGGGCCCGGCGACCTCGCCGCGCTGCTGTACACGTCCGGCTCCACCGGCACCCCCAAGGGCGTCCTGATCGAGCACGGCAGCCTGGCCGGGCTCGTCACCGGCCTGCAGCCCCTGTTGTACGCGCCCCTGGGCGGGCGCACCGTCGAGGCCCTGTCGGCGCCCTTCGTCTTCGACGCCGCCCTGCAGCAGACCCTGTCCTGCCTCGTCAACGGCGGAACGCTGGTCGTCCTCGACGAGCACGACCGGCGCGATCCGCACCGCTTCCTGGAGCTCGTCCGCCGCCACCGCGTGGGTCTGATCAACGTCGTCGCCCCCTTTCTGGCGGCTCTCGTCGACGCCGGCCTCGGCCGTGGCGCCCCCTCGGCCCTGCGGCACATCGTCACCGGCGGCCAGGCCGTGCCCAGCGCCGTGGTACGGCGGCTGCTGGACGGGCCCGCCGGCGGTTCGCTGACCGTGTGGAGCATGTACGGGCCCACCGAGACCACCGTCGACGCCACCTGCCTGCGCGTCGACCGCGACACCCCCTTGGACGGCACCACGCTCGGCCTCGGGACTCCGCTGCCGGGCGTCGCCGTCGACGTCAGGGACGACCAGCTGCGCGTCCTGCCGCCGGGCCGGTCCGGCGAGATCTGCATCGGCGGCACCGGCCTGGCCCGTGGCTACCTCCACCCCGAGCAGGAGGGCGGGGCCCGGTTCGTCACCGACGGCCCGGCCGGCCCCCGGCTGTACCGCACCGGCGATCTGGGCCGCCTGTCGGAGACCGGGCAGCTGGAGTTCCTGGGCCGCGTCGACGACCAGGTGAAGGTGCGCGGTCACCGCGTGGAGCCGGGGGAGATCGGCAACGTGCTGGTCTCCTGCCCGGGCGTCACCGAGGCCGCCGTCGTAGCGGTGCCCGACGGATTCGGCGACCGCGACCTCGTCGCCTTCTACACGGCCGCCGGCGGCGTGGACGAGGAGGCCCTGCGCCGCCACGCCCGCTCCCACCTGCCGCCGTGGATGGTGCCGTCCCGTTTCCTGCGCCGCACCGCGCTGCCGCACACCCCCAACGGCAAGGTCGACCGCGCCGCCCTCGCCGAGCAGGCCCGCGCGGCGGCCGGCGCCGCAGAAGCCCCGCCCTGCGACCCCGACGCTCGCACCGCCCCGGGCGCCGTGGACGAGGCCGAGCTGGCCGCCCTTTTCGGCGCCGTCCTCGGCCGCCCCGGCCTCGACCCCGATGAGGACTTCTTCGCCGTGGGCGGGCACAGCCTGAAGGCCATGCGGCTGACCAACCGCATCGCCGCCCGCTGGGGCGTCACCGTGCCCCTGCGCACCGTCCACGACCACCCCACGCCCCGTGCCCTGGCCCGCGCCCTCGCGGACCTCGCACCCAGCGTCGGCACCGGACCCGGGGCCCATCTGCCGCGCGCCCAGGATGCCGAGGACTACCCGCTGTCGTACGCACAGCAGCGTCTGTGGACCCTCCACCAGCTCGGCGGCTCCCTCGCGTACAACGTGCCCGTAGTGATGGACCAGGGCGACCTGGACCGTGCGGCGCTTCAGGAGGCGCTCGCCATGGTCGCCGGCCGGCACGACAGCCTGCGTACCTGCTTCACCGTGCGCGACGGCGAGCCCCGCCAGATCGTGCACGACCGCATCGCCCTTCCGCTGCGCACCGTCGACGTCAGCGACGCCCCCGATCCCGTCCAGGCCGCCGAGGAGATCGTCAGAGCGGAGGCGGCCACGCCGTTCGACCTCGCCGCGGCGCCCCTCGCCCGCGTCGTCGTCGTCCGGCTGGCACCGCGGCGGTGCTGGCTCGTGCTCACCGCGCACCACATCGTCTGCGACGGCTGGTCCATCGTCGTGCTCTCCCGCGAGCTGAACGAGGCCTATCGGGCGGCCCGCCGCGGACAGCCCGCCGAGCTGCCCGAACTCCCGGTGCGCTACCGCGACTTCGCCGTGTGGGACCGGTCCCGCGACATCGCCGCCCGGGCCCCGGCCTGGCGCGCGCGGCTCGGCGGGGTCGCCCCACACCTGCCCCTGCCGGCCGACGGCCACCTGGACACCGACGAGGCCTTCCGGGGCGGCACCCGCGCCGGCGTCCTGGACAAGGAGCTGTCCGCCCGGCTGCGCGCACTCGCCGCCCGCTCCGAGCGCACCCCCGCCGCCGTTTTCCTCGCCCTGTTCGGCTGGCTGCTGCACCGGCTGACGTCGCTGCAGGACATCTGCATCGGCATGGGCAGCGCCGCCCGGATTCACCCCGACCTGGAACACCTCGTCGGCTTCTTCGTCAACGTGCTGCCCATCCGTCTCTTCCCGCGTCCTGACATGGACTTCGACGCATTCGCCGACCAGGCGTCCGCGGCCCTCACCGCCGCGCTGGAACAGCAGGACTGCCCCATCGACGTGGTCGTCAAGGACCTCAACCCCCGGCGCACGGCGGGCACCCAGCCGCTGGCCAACGTCATGTTCGCCTACCAGAACTTCGCCGACGTCTTCGGCCCCGCGCCGGCCGGCCCACCGCCCGGCGACAGCAGCGACGGCAAGGCCGACGGACTGTTCCTCGACCAGTCGCGGCTGGTCGACGTCCCCCTGGACACCGCCAAGTTCGACCTGACGCTGTACGTCTACGACACCGCCGACGAGTTCCGGGTCGCATTCGAGTACGACGGCCGGCTGTTCCGGCCCGCCACGGTCGACCGCTACCTGGCCGCACTGGAGCGGCTGGCCCGAGCCGTCACGATGGAGGTCCCCGCGTGAAACTGTCCGACGCCGCCCTGTGGGAGGGCGACGACGAGGCCGCCGTCGCCGCCCGCGACGCGAACGCCACCGCCCGCCCCTTCCCCCACGACCGCACGGTCGGCGACCTGTTCACCGAGCAGGCCACTGCCACCCCCGACGCGGTGGCCGTCGTCGACGGCGCCACCCGCCGCACCTACGCCGAACTGGCCGCCGACGTCGACCGCCTCGCCGGATTCCTCGCCGATCACGGCGTCGGCCCCGGCGTCCACGTCGCCGTCCTGCTGCGCCGCTCCTACCGGCTGGTCGTCGCCCTGCTCGCCGTGCTCAAGGCCGGCGGCGCCTACGTCCCGCTCAATCCCGAACTGCCCGACGCCCGGCTGCACGCCCTCGTCCAGGACACCACGCCCCGCGTGCTGATTTCCGAACGCTCCCTGACCGCGTCCTTCAACAACGTGTTCTGGAACAGCCCCGCCACCATCAGCGGCCTGTGCCTCGACTCCCTGGACGTCCTGGCCGAACTGGAGCCCGCCGGCCCGCGGATGAGCCTGGAGCTGTGGAACTATGTCGCCGACAACTCCGACGACCCCGTCTCCGCCAACGGCTGGCGCAGCCCCTACACCGGCGACCGCATCAGCGACGCGACCCTCGACCGGTATGTGCGCGCCACCGCCGACAACATCTCCGCCTACCTGTCCGCGGACGCCACCCTGCTGGAGATCGGCTGCGGCACCGGCACCACGCTCAAGGAACTCGCCCCCCGCGTGGGCCGGTACGTCGGCATCGACCCCTCGGCCGGCGTGCTGCGCTGGGCCCACCGCGCCCGGCGGGAGCTCGGCTTGGACAACGTCTCCCTGCATGAGCTGGGCGCCCTCAACCTCGACGAACTGCCCACCGACTCCGCCGGCCCCTTCGACGTCGTCGTCTTCAACAGCGTCGTACAGAGCTTCGGCGGCCTGAACTACCTGCGCACCGTGCTCGGCGAGGCCATCGGCCGGGTCGGCGACCGCGGTGCCGTCTATCTCGGGCATGTCTGGGACGCCGCACGCCGCGAGGAATTCCTCGCCACCGTGGCCGCCCGGCACCGGCCCGAGCACGGCGGCCGCCCGCTGTCCGCCGCCGACGCCCTGTTCATCCCGGCCGCCTTCTTCGAGGACCTGCCCCGGCACTTCCCCGAACTCGCCCGCGTCGAGGTCACGCCGATGGCCTTCCACGACGAGGAACTGACCACCTACGCCTACGACGTCCTGCTGCACGTCGACCAAACGGCACCACGCACCGCCGCCCCCACCTCAAGCAAACGCCAGTACGACCGGCGTGCCCTCGACAGCCGGCCCGCCACCCCGGCCGGCGACCGGCACCACCCCGACGCCACCGCGTACGTCATCCAGACCTCCGGCTCCACCGGCGTCCCCAAGAGCGTCGAGGTCGGCATGCGCTCCCTGGTCAACCTGCTGTGGTGGTACCGGCAGGCCTGCGCCATGGGCCCCGACTCGCGCGTGCTCCAGGTCATCACCTGCGGCTTCGACGCCTCCGTGAAGAACTACCTGGCGCCCCTGATCTCCGGCGCCCGCGTCGTCCTCGCCCCCGACGCCGCCTACGACCCCCGGATCCTGCTGGACCTCATCGCCCGCGAGGAGATCACCGTCCTCAACCCCGGTGTCCCCTCCGCGGTCTATCCGCTGCTCGACCTCGCCGCCGCCGACGGCTTCCGCGCCCTGCACTCGCTGCGCCACCTCGCACTCGGCGGCGAGACCCCCGACCTGATCCGGTTGCGGCCCTGGCTGGAGTCGGGTGCCTGCCGGGCCGCCCTGCTCAACATCTACGGACCCACCGAGGCCACCGACATCGCCTGCGCCACCCTCATCGATCCGTCGTCGGCCGGCGGCGGCCCCTCACCGGTGCCCATCGGCCGGCCCATCCCCAACGTCCGCGCCTACGTCCTCGACAGCCGGCTGACCGAACAACCGGCCGGTGTCGTCGGCGAACTGTGCCTGGCCGGCGCCGGACTGGCCAAGGGCTACCTCGGCGATCCCGCCCTGACCGCGGAGAAGTTCACCACCGCCTCCCCCTCCCTGCCCGGCGAACGCCTCTACCGCACCGGAGACCTGGCCCGCCGCCTGCCCAACGGCGACCTCGTCGTCGTCGGCCGGGCCGACACCCAGGTGAAGCTCCTGGGCCAGCGCATCGAACTCGGCGAGGTCGAGCAGCGCCTGCGCGCGCTGCCCGGCGTGCGCGAGGCCGCCGCCGTCGTCCGCCCCGTACCCGGCACCGACGAGCTGCGGCTGTGCGGCTATGTCATCCCCGAGCCCGGCGAGCAGCCCGACACCCTCAGCCTGCGTGCCGCCCTCGGCAGGTTCCTGCCCGCCGCGGCCGTGCCCGCCGACGTCGTCGTCATGGACGGCTGGCCCCGCACCCCCAACGGCAAGATCGACCGCAACGCCCTGCCCGCACCCGAACAGGTCCGCAGGGCAGCCGCCCGCCCACCGCGCACCGACACCGAGCGCGCGCTGCTGCCGCTGTGGCGCGAGGTGCTGGCCGACGACACCGTCTCCCTCGACGAGAACTTCTTCGTCGCGGGCGGCCACAGCCTCGGTGCCGCGCTGCTGGCCATCCGCGTCCGCGAGGTCCTGCGCCGCGACGTGTCCATCATCGACGTCTACCGCGCCCAGACGGCAGCCGCCCTGGCCCGGCTCATCGACCAGCGGCCCGCGGCCGACAGCCCGCTGAAGCTGCTGGCGGACGGCAACGGCGCGGCCGTCTACTGCTTCCCGCCCATCTCGGGCTACGCCTGGACGGTGGCCGGCTTCGCCCAGCACCTCGGCTTTCGCACCTACGGCTTCGACTTCCCCGCCACGGCCGACCCGGCCGCCACCGCCGCCGACCTGATCACCGCCACCTGCGCCCGCGGTCCCCGCTTCCTCGTCGGCTACTCCGCGGGGGGCGTCCTGGCCGCCGCCACCGCCCTGGCCCTGCAGGACCGCGGCGAAGCCGTCGACGGCGTGGTCCTGCTCGACTCGGCGCCCCCGTCGGATCGCACCCCGGCCACCGACGAGGACGTGGCGCAGATGGTCAAGGAAGTCCTCGGGGACCCGCGGCTGGCGGCGCACGTCCACCAGACCGGCAAGGACCGCGTCGCCGACACCGTCGCCCGCTACGCGCGCTGGTACGCCGAGGCGCCCCTGCGCGGCACGCTCCGCTGCGACCTGCTGTTGCTGACCGCCGGCGACGGCGATCCCGCCTGGATCAACGGGTGGCGTCCGCTGTGCGCCGGAGAGGTGGGCGTCCAGCCCGCCAGCGGCGGTCACCTGGACCTCCTGTCCGGCACCCACGCGGTCGCCAACGCCGATCCCGTCCGCACCTGGCTCGCGCAGCGCAGCAGCACCACGGAGGAGGTCCGCATGATCGGCCCCGGCATCCCCGACCTCGCCTCCTAGCGCGCGGCCACCCCTCAACCCCCCACGTCCGCCCCCCTCCCGACCGGATCGGGACGTTACGAAACGTTGCGTGCTCATGGATAAGGCACTCAAGGTCACCCTCGTCCAGCAGGGCGTCTGGCACATGGCCAAGGAGTCGATGCCGCTCGCTGCCGGCTACCTCGCCGCCGTCGTGCGGGCCGACCCCGACCTCGCCGAGCGCTGCGAGGTCCGCATCCTCAACTTCCGCGGCAACCTGACCCCTCTGGAGATGGCCATCGAAGTCCTCCAGGACGGGGTCCCCGACGTGATCGGCTTCTCCGTCCTCGGCTGGAACGCCCGCCAGTTCGCGGCCGTCGCCGAAACCGTCAAGCAGGTCAACCCCGAAGCCGTCGTCGTCTTCGGCGGCAACCACGTGGCCCATCAGGCCGAGCGGGTGCTGCCCCGCGACACCGCCGTCGACGTCGTCGTCAACGGCGAGGGCGAGATCACCTTCTCCGCTCTGCTCACGGCCGTCCTGGACGGCACTCCGTTCGCAGCGGTGCGCGGCATCTCCTTCCGCGGCGAGGACGGCACCGTCGTCACCACCGAGGAGCAGCCCCGCCTCGACGACCTGGACCGGATACCGTCACCGATCCTGACCGGCGCCATCCCGCTGCTCGACGACGACGGCGCGTTCCGCTACGACGTCGCCCTGATGGAGACCAACCGCGGCTGCCCCTACCACTGCTCGTTCTGCTACTGGGGCGGCGCAGTGGGCCAGAAGGTCCGCTCCTTCTCCCGCGCACGGCTGCGCGCCGAACTGGAAGCGCTCGCCAGGGCCAAGGCCGACACCGTCGTCCTGTGTGACGCCAACTTCGGCCTGCTCCGGCAGGACGCAGACTTCGTCGAGGACTTCATCGACGTCCGCGCCCGGTACGGCTACCCCAGAGCCCTGGAGACCTCCTGGGCGAAGAACAAGTCCAAGGTCTTCCGCGACATCGTCCGCCGGATGCGACAGGAGGGCCTGCGCAGCTCCTTCACCCTCGCGCTGCAGAGCCTCGACGGCGACGTGCTGGAGCAGATGAACCGGCGCAACATGAAGATCAACCAGTGGCAGGAACTCGCGGAATGGCTCGCCGACGAAGGCCTCGACTGCTACGCCGAACTCATCTGGGGTGTCCCCGGCGACACCCCCGAATCCTTCCTGCGCGGCTACGACGCACTCGCCAAACACGTCTCCCGCATCGCCGCCTATCCGCTGCTGCTCCTGCCCAACACCGACTTCTCCGAGCGCCGCGAGGTGCACGGATTCGTCACTGTGCGGGGCCGGCACGACGACTTCGAGTACGTCCTGGCCGCCCGCGGCATCTCCCTGGAGCAGAACCTCCAGATGCAGCGGTTCCTGTTCTGGGCCCGGCTGCTCGCGGAGAATCTCGTGCTGCGAAACGTGTGGCCCGTGTTCGACTCCGTGCTCGGCTGGAGCCAGTCGACCGTCATCCGCTCCCTCGCCGACTTCATCGAGGGGCAGTACGACCACCCCGGTGCCGACCTGCTGCGTACGGCGGCCGGCAACTCCACCGCCGACCCCGACTCCCTGGCCCCCGCCCTGGAGTACTGCTTCTCCACGAGCGAATTCGCCGCCCTCGTCGAGCAGTGGTGGCACACCGTCGTCGAGCCCACCGCGCCCCTGCAGTGGCGCTGGGTCCTGCACGAGGTGATCCGCTACGACCTCGACACCCGCCCGTTGCCCGACCCCGAGCGCCGCGGCCTGCCCGACGCCCGCCTGATCACAGTGGACCGCGAGACCCACTGGGCTGTCGACCGCACCTACCGGCTCGACGTGCCCGCACTGTGCCGCTCCGCCCGCGCGCGGCAGACCCTCGACGCCCAGCTGCCCGGCGAGCACCGCCGGCGCCTGCTGTTCAAGCACGGCTTCGCCGACCTCGTCCGCTCCACCAACCACGAGGAGACGGCCCACTTCGTCGGACGCAGCGTCGGCGCGCCGCAGGACAGCCCGCAGCTCATCGCGAACCCGGGCTGACGCGGCACACCCCCGCCGCGCGTCCCTCTCTTGCCCAACACGCCCAAGCCCACGGGAAGGCCCCTTGAAAACCGGAACACCCCGTCCGCAGGACGCCACCGCGGCCGTCCACGACCCCCTGCTCCACAGCGGCGGCACCGCCGTGGCCGACCCCTTCGCGCTGTACCGCATCTCAACGGCCCACACGCCCAGGGCAGCACGCCTGCGCGAGTCGGTACGACAGGGGGCGCTGCGGCTCGTCACCCCGGCGGTGGCCTTCACCGTCGCCTGCGGCATGCACACCTGCTGGGACGAGAACTGCGACCAGGAGCACCGGCCCGGCACCAGTTCCCCAGCCGGCAGGTTCCATGGACTCGACAGCGTGGAGATCGCCGATCTGAACCACGCCGAACTGGTCTCGGCCGGCCAGCTCTTCGCCCGCTGCGCCGACCACCGGATCACCGGCGCCGAGGTTCTGGCGGCCTGCCACTGCGCCCTGCTGTCCCGCTCGCTCGGCGCACCGCTCGTCTCGGCCGCCCGGGCCGCGTACTGCTACAGGGCGCTGCCCGAAGCGCAGGCCAACGGCGCCATCGAGCTGGTCTGATCCGGCACCCGGTCTGCCCGCGGTGCTCCGTCATGACGACGGCCGGTGCGGTGCCCGACGGCGCCGCACCGGCCTGCTCGATGCGCCGGGCTGGGAACATTCAAGTCCCGCCGCATGCGTATGGGTTTGGCCTGAAAAGAACTACCGTCGTGGGTGATTGGCCGACCGCACAACCATCTGGAAGCACGGCGGCGTCCGCCGACCGCATCACCCAGGCCGTCGGTGAGGACGGCCCGGACGGCCGGCGTGCTGACCGAGACCGACACCACCGGCCAGTCCTGCAACCTCGCCCCGGCCGACTCGGGCTGGGCCGACCGCACTTCTTCGTGGTGGGTTGAAAGGCGGTCAGATGCTCGCCTCATTCGCCGGTCTTTGGCCGTTACCGAGCAGGTCACCTACCACCGCGATTCCCTCCGAGATCACCCGCTCGGGCACGTCGCCGAGGCCCAGCACGAGTTGGGGCGGTTCAGGACTCCCTGAGGCACGGCACGCGCTCATCCCGTACAAGCCGACGCGACGGGCGCGCGCCTCGGCGATCACCGACGATTCGTCCGTCTCGTCCGGGAGGTGTACCACGGCGCGGAACCCGGCTGCGAGGCCGGTGAAGCGTACCTGCGGGGCATGCTCGGCAAGGTCAGCGCGCAGCGTCCGGCAGCGGGCCGCGTACAGAGCGCGCATACGGCGCAGGTGGCGGTCGTAGCGGCCTGATTCGATCAGCCGGGCCAGGGCCAGCTGGTCGAGGATGGCCGTGCCCCGGTCCGCGATCCGCTTCGCCTCGGTGAGCGACGCCACGAGCGCCGGGGGCTCAGCAGCCAGCCGATGCGCAGGGCGGGAGCCAGGGACTTGCTGACGGTGCCGATCGAGACCACCCGGTCGGCCGCGAGGCCATGGAGAGCACCGACCGGTTCCCGGTCGTAGCGAAACTCGGCGTCATAGGCGTGCTCGATGACATACGTGTTGCGGCGCCGCGCCCAGGCGAGCAGGGCGTGTCGGCGCTCCGGGGCGAGGAGGACGCCCGTGGGCCACTGGTGGGTGCTTCAAGCACCTGCTGTCACTCGCCCGCCCGGCAGGGGCGGCCGACCGCTCCTACCTGCCGATCGCCGGAGACTCCGCACCGGCGAAGGCAGCGGTGACCGAATTCATCGACTCCATCGGCTACAGCGTCGTAGACGCGGGAACGCTGGCCGACAGCTGGCGGCAGGCGACGGGCACGCCGGTGTGGGGAACACCGTACGGGCCGTACTCGAACGAGAAGGGCCAGCCGGTCGGCGAGGACGCCGTCCGCGCGGCCCTGGCCGCAGCAACGCGGTAACCGTCGATTATCGCGGACCGTGATGTGGTCCGTGCCATGCCCCCGTCGCGTCGACGCCCTGCACCTGCAGCAGCCGTACGGTGAAGGCGATCAGGACCAGGGTGAGCGTGAGGCTGACCATCCGCAGCCGGGGCCGGGGGCTGCCGAGCCGGAGCGGGGGCGCGGTCATCGGCCGGGCCCCGCTCGGGCGCCGGGCCGGACGGGCGCCGGGCACGGGCTGCCGCCGCGCGGCGGCGCTCCTCGGCCTCGGCGGCCTGGCGGGCCCGGGCACACGTCGGCGCGGCGGTTCCCTGTCGGACACTTCCGTCACCTCGTGCACGAGGAGCGCATCCTGCTCGCCCACTCCCCCTACACCGACAGCGACGGCGTCCTGCGCCACCAGGAGACCTCCTGGCACGTTGACCTGCTCTGTCTGGACGAGTTCGGATATCTCGACCTGGACAAGACCGGCGCGAAGCTGCTGTTCCAGGTCTTCACCGAGCGCGAGGAACGACGGGCGATCGCCATCGCGTCGAACGCTCCGTTCTCGGAGTGGAAGCAGACCTTCACCGACCCGCGGCTCTGCTCGGCGATCGTGGACCGGGTACGCCGCCAAGGCTGACAGGGCCGGTCAATCACAATCCATCGTGCGTGAGTGCGCGTCGGTCCCGGGAAACAGGCTCCGGGAGCGGGTTCGTGGGCGACATACTGGCCGCTGTGACGACTTACGAGACCAAGACGCGATGAGCACACCGACCCTGGTCGTCGTGAGCGGCGGCCCCGGCACAGGGAAGACCACGCTCGCCCACGAGCTCGCCCGTGTCCTCGGATGCCCCGCGATCATCCGCGACGAGATCAAACAGGGCATGGTCATGTCCCATCCTGGCTACCAGAGCGGCGGCGACGATCCCCTCAACTATCCGACCCTGGACGCCTTCTTCGGAGTACTGAAGGTGCTCCTGAAGGCCGGTGTCACGGTGGTCGCTGAAGCGGCTTTCCAGGACCGGCTGTGGCGGCCGAACCTCGAGCCGCTCACCGGCCTCGCACATCTCCGCGTCATCCGCTGCACCACCGACGCCGACATTGCTCACGACCGCATTATCCAGCGCGCCAAGGAAGACGCCCACCGGGCCGCCCACGGCGACCAAGACCTGCTCGACTCCATCGCTGCCGGAGGACACTCTCTCGACTCCTTCGTCCCGATCTCCTTGGACGTCCCCACCCTGATCGTGGACACCTCACACGGCTACCAGCCAGCTTTGCCGGACATGGCAGCCTTCGCCCGCGCATCCGTCCACGATGGTGCGTCACCCGAACGCATGATGGAAAGCTAACGTGACGCTCAGAGCGGAGTTACTGACGATCTTTGCGTTATATCGCCGAACGGTTAGAAAAACAGCTGGTCAGATCCCATGCATTCGCGCGACATCACTCCGGAATCTCAGTAACGGTAGTTTTGAATCCGGAGGTAGAGGTCAATGCCGTACGACGCTGGGAGAAGTGCGCTGGTCGTAGAGCAGCGCGCGCAGCATGTTGCGGATCTGGGCCATGGCGGCAGCGGCATGAAGGTCATGGCCGACTACGTCACCAATGACAGCTGCGCAGGCCCGGTCAGGGACGAGGAGCGCGTCGTACCAGTCTCCGCCGAGGTGGCCGGGTGTGGTGGCGGGGCGGTAGGCAGCGGCGGCGGCGAACGGCCACAGGTCGGGCAAGCACGGCAGAAGAAGTTGTTGGAATTGTTCGGCATCAAGGCGGATCTGTTCATAGAGGCGGGTGTCGTCGATGGCCAGACTGGCGGCGCCGGCGAGTGCGATGATGAGCGCTTCGTCGTGGGCGTCGAACGGCCGTCCGTCGCGGCGATCGGCTACGTAGAGATCCCCGTAGACCTTGCCGCGGGTGCTGATCGCGGCACCGAGCAGCGTGCGCATCGGCGGGTGGCCGGGCGGGAAGCCTGCCGAGGCGGGATGGGCGGAGATGTCGGTGACCCGCAGCGGTTCCGGGTGGGTGATCAAGCGGCCCAACAGGCCGCGACCGTGCGGGAACTCGACCCCCGCCAGGTCGGCCCGCTCCTGTTCCGTCAGGCCCACGGGGATGAACCGGTCGAGACATTCACCGTTCTCATCGAGCACGCCGAGCGCGCCGTAGCGGGCATTGACCAGCTCCATCGCAGTGTCCACGATCAACTGCAGCACCACGGCCAAATCCACATCTCGGCCGAGGACCGCTTCATACAGCTCGTGCAACCGGTCCTGTGCGCGGGCCAGGGTCCTGAGCTGGTCGGCGATCAGCTCGAGCTCCACGCCCAGACGCAGACGCTGCGCCGACGGTTCTGGCTGGTTTTGTTTAGGTGGCATCACCGGCGTCTGTCCGTCCACTGTTCTGTCCCACTGGCCTCTGTTCTGTCCCACCGGCCTCGAGACCCGCCGGGAGTCGGTGCCGTCTGGATGGCCGTCGTCCCCCGGAGCCCGTGCCTGCTCAGGGCCCCGTATACGGCTGTCGGCAAACGGACGATCGCGGACTGCAGGGAACCTCTGGTTTCGGTCTGACGGGCTATCCTCTCTGACCCGGACCTCTGGCCGCCATGTGATGGCCACACCGGTGTTTGCGTCGAATGCTCCCCGAGTGCGGTGGTCAGGCAGGCCGCAAATATGTCGCTGAGTCCCGGCAGTGCCCGGCCTGCAGATCACCCCAGGGCTTTTCTGCAACGCGTACCAGCGACAGCTCCATCGTTCCCACCGCCTGCTCGTCGCGGCTCCAAGGAGCCCTGTCACCAGCGTCGAACCGTCCTGCGAGGACCGCGACAGGCACCCCTTCTGCGGCGGAACTCCGACCCGGTGCCACCGCTCTCCCGGGACTCCGGGAGAACAGGACCGGGGCCGCGGCGAACCCCAGCGAGTCGAGCCGCGACGCGGTAGCGCCGCTCGGCGACCCTCTCGCGACCTACCCGCGCCGCGTGCCCGGTACGTACCGGAAGTTCGTCCCCCCGCTCCTGCGACGTCTGCGACGTCCTGCCCACCACCTCCCCCATGCCACCCGACGCGTCGCGGTGGAAGGAAGTGTGTTCGTCCTCTACTCCGACGACCTGGTCGAGTCCCGCGACGACGGCATCGCCGTCGGCGCTCAGTGCCTGGGCGCCGCCACGGCTCAGTCGGGCGCATCGTCTCACCAGGAACAACGAACGTCTCCGGTGGCGGTACGGGCGGAGACCTCAGCACACGCTCCCCCACGACACCGCCATAGTCGGCGGCCGTCGGCGCACACGCGCTTCTCAGCCCCGTCCGCCCTCGGCCACGACGCCCGGGGCCCACTCCTCCGGGCGAAGCACGGAGTGTCACTGCAGCCCCCTTCCCTGGCCACAACGATGATGAGCCGTGACGTACGACAGTCAGAATTGGTGTGAGACGGCGGTCCCCGGAGTGCACGTTCGGGCAGGCTCTGGGGCCGCTGGAGTGCGGCTGCTGGGCTGGCCGGGAGTCCTGCCGTTCTCTGTCATCCGGTCCGTCGTGCTCACGAACGACCCCGAGCAACCGTCCTGAAGAGCAGGCGCGTCGGCCGCTCGCCTGACAAAGGCGTGAGACGACAATGGCGCCGCCGACACGGTATGACACAGCAGGAGCAAGGCGTGGCACAGGGCACCGTCAAGTGGTTCAACGCCGAGAAGGGTTTCGGGCTTCATCGAGCAGGACAGCGGACCTGATCTCTTCGTCCACTACTCCGAGATTCTGGCAACCGGCTACAGCAGCCTGGAGGAGGGCGAACGGGTCGAGTACGAGGTCACCCAGGGCCCCAAGCCACAGGCGTAAGCGTCATTTGAGCCTTATGACGTCGCTGCGCCGGGCACCGAAGGCACTCCTCCCAGCGCACCCGGATATCGGCCGACGGCCACATGACAGGGTTGTGCACCAATGCAACCAACCGGACACCCCCTGGGAGTCAGTGCCGCCTGAGTGCCAGGGCCTGATGAACCTCAAGGCGATGGCCTGTCGACCACATACGACCCCAGGTGCGGGTGCTCAGGCTGAGCGGCAAGCTGGTGCCGTAGGCCACACCTGTCGAAGGAGTGTCATGGTTGTGGTGGCCGCAGGTGTGATCGCCGGAGCGTCGGCCCGGTGGGGGACGGCCCTGCCGGCTGAGGGCGTGATCGTGGCAGTCCTGCTGTCGCCAGTGATGTGCGCCGGGTTGACGTATGCGGCTTCCGGGCATGTGCCGTGACCGAGAACGCGTCGCCACCTGCGACCGGCGCGCAGCGGCCCTACCTGATCGTGAATCCGCGTTCGGGCGGAGGGAAAGCGGGCCGATTCCGGGTCGCGGAACGGGCCCGGGCGTTCGGGGCTCAGGTTTTTCTGATCGATGATTCCCTGCCGCAGGACGTGGCGGCCGTCGCCCGACGCGCGGTGGATGACGGTGCGGATCTGCTGGGAGTGGCCGGCGGAGACGGCACCCAGGCACTTGTCGCCGAAGTGGCCGCTGAGAGGGACCTGCCTTTCTTGGTCGTTCCGGCGGGTACCCGCAATCACTTCGCGATGGATCTCGGCCTGGACCGTGACGACCCTTCGGCCGCGCTGGAGGCCCTGACTGACGGCGTCGAGCTGCGCGTGGATCTGGGGTACGCAGGCGAGCGGGCATTCGTCAACAACGTGTCGTTCGGAGCGTACGCCGCCCTGGTGCAGGACCCGGCCTACCGGGAGGACAAGATCGGCACAATGGTACGGATCCTCCCGGAATTCCTGGCCCGCCATCAGGGTCCGGAGCTGGTGGTACGCGCAGGGCTGCTCACTGTGGAACGGCCGGATGCCGTGCTGGTGAGCAACAACCCCTACCAGATCGACGACCCGGCCGGGCTCGACAGGCGTGCGCAGCTCGACTCCGGGCTCCTGGGAGTACTGGCCGCCAGGGCGGAGACGCCCGCCGAAACGGCCGCCAGGCTGCGAAGCGGGCAGACGCACGGACTGACCCGGATGGCGACACCCGACGACGTCGTCATCCACGCCGACGCCCCGGTCGTCCCCGTCGGGCTGGACGGCGAATCCATCACCCTGCGGACTCCCGTGCGGTGCCGGATCAGTCCCCGGACGCTGCGGGTATGGGTCCCCCGCCATCGGCCGGGCGTCGCGCCCACCGGATGGCGACCGCCGGGATGGGCCGTCGTCCAGCGGGGTGCCTCACTCGTCGGGCGGTCTCATCGCCACACCGACTGACCGGAACACGCCGCACGGTGGCCAGCAGGTCCCGGAGACAGGGCCAGAAGGCCCATGAGGGTGTGCCGGCGAAGGGTGGAGGGTGGGATCGTGAGGCTGCTGCCAGATGATCCGTGCCCGCGCCCGTCCTCCCGTCGGTTCAGCACTGCCGGACGTTCATCCAGCTATGTGCGTTTCCCTGTGCGGAAGGGCACACGCCCGGACGGTGGGCGCTGATGGTGACCGCTGTCGGGGCGAGGCCGACGGCCGGGGGGGCGTGCCGTCTCGGCGGCCGCCCTGCCGACCGCGCAGGTGCTCCGTGATCTGCAGGTGCCGGAAGACGGCCTGTCGTCGGAGGAGGCAGCACGACGGCTGAAGAGCTGGGACCCGAACGCCGTCCGCTCCCACCGAGCCCGGGCGTGGCTGGTGCTGTGGCATCAGCTGCGGTCCCCGCTTCCGGGCCTGCTGCTGGCCGCAGCGCTCGTGCCGTACTTCATGGGGGAGCGCAGCGACGCCGTGATCATCGCGCTTTCGTGTCGTGGTCGCCACCGGCGCCGAGGCCGAGTTCGGGAATATCGCCGCCGGCCTGAGCGGACACCAGCTGGAGACCGAGTTCCAGGTGGGACTGCGCCGTTTCTCCATGCTTCTGGTCTACGTCGCCGGGGCACTGACCACGTCGATCTTCTTTGAGTGGTCCTTGAGCCAGCAGCCGGAGCACGGAGGACCAGCGCGCTCGGTCCCTGATCCGCACAGCTCCGATACCGCCGCCGTGGTGGTCACATCGTGGACGACTTCTCCACTTCTCTGATTCGGGCGGTACGTGAGTACGGCCCTGATGGGCCGATACCCGAGAACGCCCCACCGGCCGATCAGTGCTGCGGGTGCGCACGTGCGTGGAACAGAGGGCGCCGCTGGGCGGCCGTGCCGGGAGCGAGATGGCCGATCTCGACGCGTGTCCTGACGGCGCGAACCACCTCGGTCAGGCCCAGGACCATGGCCATGACGCCCACCACCAGTGTGAGCGTCGCGATGGATGCGAACGGCATGGTGATCATCACGATGCCGGCCATAGTGCCGATGATGCCGAAGGCCACGTGCCAGCCGCGCCCCGGCATGGTCTGGTCGGAGGCCGCGGCAACCGTCTCCAGGGTGCCCCGCATGAGCCAGCTGAAGCCGATCCACAGAGCGAGCAGAAAGATCGACTCGAGGGTGCCCTTGAAGCAGATCAGTCCCAGCAGGATGGAGGCCGCGCCGGTGATGAAGTGCAGTACGCGAAGATGCCGGGGGACGTGGGTGCCGAAGGCCGCGGCGAGTTGGAAGACACCGGTGGCAAGCAGGTAGACGCCGAAGAGCACGCCGACGACGCGAAGCGTCGCACCGGGCCATACCAGTGCGACGACGCCCAGCGCGATGGTGGCGAGGCCCATGGTGAGCAGGAACTGCCAGCCCAGGTTCGCCAGTGCAGCCATGCCTTCGGTCAGGGGGCCCTCTTGCGGCTCGGAACCGCGTTGGGGAAGAGGTCCGGGGGTTTCGGAAGGAGATGTCATGGCACCTGCCTCCTTCTTCCTTCTCGGAGCAGCGTGGTCACGTCAGTACATGTCCATCGTCACCCGATCGGCCTCATGTCGCGCGGTGGAGAGGACCAGAGTTCATGGCGCAGCAGCGAGTACGTGGCGAAAGACAGTGGGCCGCTGGTGGTCTCGTGCCAGGCGATCAGGAAGGCCTGCAGCAGCCGGTTTGCGATCGTCGGAAGGCGGGACAGTCGCGCAACGCCATCTTAGAAGGCCGAGAAACCGGGGTGGGGCCCAGGTGACCAAAAGACGCGGATGCTCCCTTCATTTGGACCGGGTACTCCAGAAGCGTTGTGAGCCGGTCTTCAAGGTGTGCCCGATGCCAGATGGTGTGAATATGTCGGGGCCCCTGATCAACGGCCGTCAGAATCCATCGCTCCGCTGCTGCCGGCGGCGAAACGGCCGGCAGCCGTGCACCGCGCGATCCGGACGCGAGAAGCGGGTGGCCCTTGCCGTCCAGCCTCGCCATGACCAGCGTGCGGGAGCAGCTGATCCAGGGCATGGGCCGAAAGGACCCGAGCCAGGTCCGGGCGGCCCGTGGCGCGCGTACGCAAGCGAGCGCACGCTGGGATCAGCAGCTTATGAAGGGAGCCGGTGCGATGACCTCCGCCACCACCATGACCACGGCTCTTGAGCCCGTGCACCGCGAACGGCTGATGAGCCTCGCCCATGAGGTCTCCTTCCCTGCCGGGGCCCGCCTGTTCGAGGAAGGCCATCGGGCCGACCGCTTCTGGATCGTGCGCACCGGCACTGTCGCCCTCGACCTGCACGTCCCCGGACGGCACCCCGCCGTCATCGAGACGCTCGGACACGGCGAGCTGGTGGGCTGGTCCTGGCACTTCCCGCCGCACATCTGGCACCTCGGGGCCGAGGCGATGAGCCCGGTACGGGCCTGGGAGTTCGATGCCGAGGCGGTGCGCAAGATGTGCGCCGCCGACGCCGAGTTCGGTCGGGCCGTAGCGGTGTGGGTGGGACGCGTGGTCGCTCAGCGGCTGCACGCCTCGCGTGTCCGGCTGCTCGACCTCTACGCCCCGTACGGCAGCGGAGGCCTGACGTGACCGCCCGGCGACCGGCCGTGCCATGGAATTCGAGGAGGAGAGCATGGACAGCAGCCCGCACCGGGTGGGCGACGTGATGACACGCGCCGCCGTCGCGGTGGGCCGCAAGGCGCTGTTCAAGGACATCGTCGAGCGCATGGAACAGTGGCAGGTCAGCGCCCTTCCGGTGCTGGAGGGCGACGGCCGGGTGATCGGGGTGGTCTCCGAGGCCGATCTGCTGCCCAAGGAGGAGTTCCGGGACAGCGATCCGGACAGGTTCACCCAGCTGCGCCGACTGCCCGACCTCGCCAAGGCCGGGGCGGTCTGCGCCGAGGAGCTGATGAGCACGCCGGCCGTCACCGTCCGCGCGGACGCGACACTCGCCGAGGCGGCCCGCATCATGGCTCTGCGGCACGTCAAACGACTGCCCGTGGTGAGCTCCGAGGGCGTCCTCGAAGGGGTGGTCAGCCGCGGCGACCTGCTGAAGGTCTTCCTTCGCCCGGACAACGATCTCGCCGACGAGATCCGCCGTGACATCGTCGACGTCCTCTTCCCGGCCCCGGTCGAGCCCGTACACATCATGGTCGCCGACGGAGTCGCGACCCTCACGGGACGTGTCGCGGACCCGGCTCGGATTCCGCTGGCTGTGCGTCTGGTCCGGGGCGTGGAGGGTGTCGTGGGCGTGGACTGCCGTCTCACCGCTGCCGACGCGGCATGACCGTCGGCTGAGACGAAGCCGGGACGGCCGTTGTGCGCGGATGCGGCGAAGGCGCTCAGCCCTTGCCCCCGCTCAGGTTGCGCCACTCGGGACCGACCTGCCTCCATTCCTCGCCCCATTCGGCCAGGCGCCGCCGCAGAAGCCGACCACGCATCAGCCGGCCTCCTGCCCAGACCGTCGCCCCGGCCAGCGGAGCGACAAGCGCACCGGTCAGGACTGCCTGTGCCGTAGCCTCCGTCCGGGTGGCCGGCGCGGAGACGATCCGGCCGGTGCGGTCGGCCCACACGGTGAGCCTGCTTCCTGCAGGGGCACCCGGGAAGATCTTCGCCAGGCCTGTGTGCACCGAGCCGTCCGTGCTCGTCCACTGCACGGTGGCCCACACCCTGCCCGCGTCGCCGCCCGCGCCGCCGGGCGGTGTCTGGGCAGCGCGGTCGGTGAGCACGGCGGATACCGCGTGCAGTTGAGCACGCCGGGCGGCCAGCGCCGAGTCAGTCACCTGTGCCGACACCGCCCCCGCGAGGAGTCCGCCAAGAAGGGCGAGCACCCAGCTGACCAACACGATCCAGGCCTCGACGACATCGCTGTGCCGCCTGACCGGGTTGCGCCGCCAGCGCCACAGCCATGTGCGGGGCACGTTGGCGGGAGGTGTCCGCGTCATCGGTCGCGCCGCCTGTCGCCTGAAACCGTCGTCCGGGACCCTCTTCGTCAGGCGGGGGCCGGCCTTTGCGCGTCCGGACGGTAAGTGCCGATGTCTGGGCGGCAAGGCGGACCGAGCAGCTCACAGCGCACGTCCACCACACCGGGCACGGCCCGTGCGAGGTGGACGGCGAGCGGGATCAGGGCCGTCCGGAGGATCCGGCCGGTGAGTGTGACCACACCGTCGTCGACGTGAACCCGGACCTGTTCCGCGTGTGCGCCGAAGAGGCGGGCGACGACCTCGCGCCGGACGTCCTCGGCGATGTCCGTGTCGGCCCGCATGAAGATCTTGAGCAGGTCGGACCGGCTGACAATGCCCTTCAGGAACCCGGCGCGGTCGACGACCGGCAGCCGTTTGACGCCGGTGCGCGCCATGATGCGCGCAGCGCGGGCAAGTGTGGTGTCGGGCGCCACCGTGATGACGGGAGTGGTCATCAGGTCTCCAGCGGTGGCTGCATCCGCCTTGGGAACGCCGGCGAGACCCCGCTCCTGTCCGTATGGGCCCGGACCGCCCTCGCTGTACGCTTCCTTGGGCAGCAGGTCGGCCTCGGAGACCACGCCGACGACACGTCCGCCGTCGTCCAGGACTGGAAGGGCGCTGACGTGCCACTCCCGCATGGTCCGCACGATGTCCTTGAACGCCGCCCCCGCCCGCAGGGCGACGACCCTGCGGGTCATCACGTCGTTCACGACGGGGGAAGTGCCGTTCATGACGTCCTCCAGGGGCCGGGTGCTGTCTTACGACACCTCCAGGCTGCGCCGACGAGCCGGATGCGGGCATGGGCCGAATGGCCTGTTCGAAGGGCCGTTCGCCCGGTCCTCCGGCTCCCTGAGCTGCTTTGACCGACCTGCACCGCACTCCCGCGATGTTCGCCGCCTATGTGGTGGGGACAGGCACCCGCCAGCGCAGGGTGGCGCCACCGCCGTCGGGCCTGGGCAGGTCGAGGTGTCCGCCCAGCTGTTCCGCACGCTCGGCCATGTTGAGCAGTCCGCTGCGCCGACCGTCGGCCGGAATACCCACACCGTTGTCCGAGACCGTCAAAGTCACCTCATGGCCGTCGGCCGTCAGCACGACCTGAGCCCGGTCGGCATGGGCGTGGCGGGCGATGTTGGCAAGGGCCTCAGAGAGGACGGCCACGACGTGGTCGGCGATTTCGCGCGGCACATCGGTGTCGACCAGGCCCTCAATACGGACACTGGGCGCGAAACCCATGGCTGGGGTGTTCTCGCCCACTGTGCGCACGACCCGGGACCGCAACCCGTCCTCGGCTCCGGCCGGGCGGACGCGCAGTCCGAAGATGGCCGACCTGATGATCTTGATGGTCTCGTCCAGGTCGTTCACCGCCCGCCGCACCCGCTCTGCGGCCTCCGGGGACTCGATCAAGCGGCCCGCGCTCTGCAAGGTCATTCCTGTCGCGAAGATCCGCTGGATGGCCAGATCGTGCAGGTCCCGGGCAATCCGGTCCCGGTCCTGCAGCACGGCGATCTGCTCGGCGTCCTTGCGTCGCTCGGCCAGTTCCATGGCGATCGCGGCCTGAGCCGCGAAGCCCTGCAGCATCTCCGTCAGCTTGTCGGAGAACCCCGACCGCTCGGCCTCACGGGCGACGAGCACCACGCCCCGGACATTCCCTTCCCCGGTGCCGATGGGCACGGCGAGGGCGGGGCCGAGTCCCTGGAAGCGCGCGGGCTCCGGGCAGATGCGCTCATCATGCTGTACGTCGGCACTGACGACCGGGGCGGCCGTGGAGGAGGCCAGGCCCATCAAGGTCCCCGACAGGGGCAGCACCAGGCCCCTGTGCGCTTCGGCGTCCAAGCCGACGGCGATCTCCACCGTGAGCGACCCGCCGTCCGCCGACGGCATGGCCACGGCCGCCAGCGCCGACCGCATGAGTTCACGTGCCCGTTCGGCGATCAGCTTGAGAGTTTCCGTGCGTTCGCTGCCGACCATCAGGCTGTAGGTGATCTCGGTGTTCGCCAGGAGTTGGCGCTCGCGCAGCCTGACGTCCTCGTACAGCCGGGCGTTCTCGATGGCCACCCCGGCCGCCACGGCCAAGGTCGACAACACCGCTTCGTCTTCCTCGTCGAACTCCAGCCCGCCCCGCTTCTCGGTGAGGTACAGGTTGCCGAAGACCTGGTCGCGTATCCGGATCGGTACACCCAGGAAACTGTTCATCGCCGGATGGTGGGGCGGAAAACCGTAGGAGGCCGGGTGCTGGGAGATCTTCTCCAGCCGGAGCGGCTGCGGGTTCCGGATCACCTCGCCGAGGATGCCGTGACCTTCCGGGTAGTGGCCGATCCCAGCGATCTGCTGCTCGGTCACACCGACGGTGTGGAAGGCCGACAAAGACCTGCCATCGGGGCCGATGACGCCCAGAGCGGCGTACTGGGCGTCCACCAGCACGGCAGCCGACTCGACGATCGAGTGCAGTACCTGTTCGACGTCCAGTTCCCGGCCGACTGAGAGCACCGCCTCCAACAGGCTGTGCACGCGGTCCCGGGCGCCCCGAGCCGCGTTGATCCGAGCCTGCAGCTCCTCCAGCAGCTCGTCCAGCTTGAGCTGCGGCACGCGTATGCGGCGCTCCTCGGGGGTTGCCACCACTCGCCTCCACGTCCCTTCGGGCGGCCATGGGTGGGCTTCGGGGACATCTGCCAGATTAGCCTCCCGAGGCGTACCGAGCACATGTTCCTCGGCGACCGGCGCAAGCTGGTCGAGGACATGATCCTTGCCCGCCCAGAGACGGGTCGTTACCGGGCGCCGGCAGCTCTACTGCCGCTGCAGCGGAAGGACTTCACCGGCCTCCTCGAGGCGATGGACGGACTGCCGGTCACTGTCCGGCTTCTCGACCCGCCGCTGCACGAGTTCATGCCCGACCGCACCGCTCTTGCGGTGCGCATCGCCGCGGTCGAGGCCACCGGCGAACAACCGGACGCACACGGCGTGGAGTTGCTCGAGGCAGTGAACCGGATGCACGAGGAGAACCCGATGCTCGGACTGCGGGGCGTGTGCCTCGTCCTGGTAACTCCGGGACTGGTCACCATGCAAGTACGGGCGATCGGTCGTCGAGCGTATCCGCGCGGGCGGGTCTCCACGGGCGGAGATCATGGTCGCGCTGGTAGGCGCCGTCGAGGAACTCCGGCTAGCCCGCCAAGAGGTCATGCGAGTCCTGGCGGCGGTCGGCGAGGAGACCGGCGTCCCCGTCCGGTGTCCGGTCTGCACCATGATCGAGCTGCCCCGGGCCGCCCTCACGGCAGGCCGTATCGCCGAGGAGGCGGAGTTCTTCTCCTTCGGCACCAACGACCTCACCCAGGCCGCCTGGGGCTTCTCCCGCGACGACGTGGAGGCCGCGTTCTTCTCCGCCTATCTCGACAAGGGCGTCTTCGCCGCCTCACCGTTCGAGACACTCGACCGCGAGGGTGTGGGCCGACTGGTCCGGATCGCGGTCAAGGAGGGGCATGCGGCCCGCCCGGACCAGCAGACAGGTGGGTGCGGCGAACACGGTGGCGATCCGGAGTCGATCCACTTCTTCCACACCACGGGCCTGGACTACGTCTCCTGCTCGCCGTTCCGGGTCCCGGTGGCGCGTCTGGAGGCCGGGCGGGCGGCGCTGCCCGGCATGGACGCGAGTGACAGCAGATGAGCGGGACGTTCGGCCCCTTGCTCGACCCGAACGGCACTGGGGAGCAAGCGCGTGATGGACGACGGTGAGAGCAGGAGTTGATCCCGGCCCCCCGGGGGCATCGCTCCCCCTCATTCCACCCGACCATGCACAGGCCAACTGGAGCCGGAAGAAGATCAGTTATTCGTCTGCAAAAAGAAGCAGCCCATGACCCGCAACCAATCCCGCGCGAACCGGCGCATCGACCTTGACCCTGCCGAGGCACTGCGGCTGCTGGGCAGCGTATCGCTGGGAAGAATCGTCTTCACCCGGCAGGCCTTGCCCACGGTCCGCCCCGTCAGCCACGCCATGGACAGTGGGGACATCGTCATCCGCACCTACGAAGGCGCGGCCCTGACATTCCGCGCCGAGGAGGCCGGCGACACGGGAGTGGTGGTCGCCTACGAGGCCGACGCCATCGACCCGGACACCCATCTCGGCTGGAGCGTCGTCGTCACAGGTTACGCCCACCTGGTCACCGACCCGGCAGAGCTGGACCGCATCCGGGAGCTGTTGCGGCGCTGGGCACCAATCGAAGGCATGGATCAAGCGGTGCGCATCCGCCCGGAACTGGTTGCAGGTGTCCGTCTGACGGAGTCCGCCGTACAGTCGCAGCAATCGTTCACCCAGTGATCCGGCGCCCCGTCACACTGCCGGGATCGACATCCCACGCCTCGCGGTCGCCGCCCGCCCAGGGCTTGCCGTGCGTCTTCTCCGCCACCAGCCTGCTGGTCTGGGTGGGCGTATCCAGGGCGGCGCCGGACAGCGCGGCCATGGTGGCCTCCAGCGCTCCGGCCGACCGGTCCAGCACATCGTGGGACCTTGAACGTGGATCGGCCGTCCGGCCCTCCCCGGCCGGCCGGTCGGTTCCGACCGGCTCGTCGGCGGGGCGGTGGGGCTGCGGTACCGCGCCGGGCCGCATCTGATTCCCCGCGTCCCTGTTGAGGACATCGCCCACGGGGACCGGGCCCGGATGGCCCGGCAGGAGGGCCGCTCGGCCTCTGTGAAAGCCGCACCTACGGAGTCACCGTCGAAGGGTCGTCGCGGCGTGGAGGTGTCCGTTATGAGATGCAGCAAGCGGCTGTGGCGATGGCGGAGCAGTCCGCTGCGGCGGCGCGAGGACGTCATCGAGGCCTGGATTGTCCTGGCGGTCTGGCTGGTCATGGTGATCGGTGGCGGCGTTGCCGCACTCGTCACGGACCGCAGCGCCGAGCACGAGTTCGCGGAGCAGCGTACCCACCAGCATCCCGTCGACGCTGTCCTGCTCACCGACGCTCCCCACGGAGTCAGCGCGGACTGGTCGACCGACGGTCGTGTCCAGGGATCGGTGCGCTGGAAGGCCCCCGACGGCACCTCTCGTACCGGCCGCACGCTGGTGGACGGCAGCCTGAAGGCCGGGGCTCGGGTGAGGGTGTGGCAGGACGACCGGGGCCGGCTCATGCTCTCGCAGCCGACGGACCGAGGCGAGGGTCATGTCGAGGCCGCGCTTTTCGGCGCCGCGGCGGCCCTCGCCGTCGCAGCCCCGGCCTTCGGCGCGGGCGCCGTCGCGCGAGCGCGGCTCGATCGGCGCCGTATGGCCCGTTGGGACCAGGAGTGGGATCTGGTAGGACCGCAGTGGGGCCCCAGGACGGGCTGATCACACCCAGGCGCAGCCGCACACCGCCGCGCCGCATGTCACGAAGGAAGCGTGTCGGTCACCATGCCGGACACTGTCCGGGTCTCCCCACTGCTCGGAGACCGCGTCGAGGGAAGCTCCCCGCGGTTGCCAGGCTTTCGCCTTCGCCGGCGTACACCGGCGGCCCCTTTGGCAACAAAAGGGGCCGCTCGCTTCCACGGCTCGCCGGGAACAAGATCAATAAAGACCAGCTGGATGGTCAACCGGTGGATACAGGCCGGGGCTCAGGCGGGCTCGGGTACGACGGCCACCGGGCAGGCCGCATGATGCAGCACGCCGTGGGCGACTCGGCCGAGCTGGAGCCCGAAGTGGCCCTGGCGTCGTCGCGCGCCGACGACGAGCAGGTCGGCCTCGCGGGACACCGCGATCAGGGCGTCCCTTGCGTAGCCCTCGACCGTACGCCGCCGTACCCGCAAGTCGGCCGGGGCGTCCCTCAACGCTTCTTCCACCAGGTCCACGGCCTGCTGCTCCTCCAAGTGGGCGGGGCCACCGACGATCAGGGGGTGTGCGGGAGGCTCGTGCAGTGGTCGGCGCCAAGCGCGTACGGCTTCCAGCGGGACCCGGCGCAGCAGGGCCTCCCCGATCGCGAATCGTGCCGCGGCCGAACCCGCCGGCTTCTCTCCCACCCCGAGAGCGATGCGGCCATGTGCCCCGATGCGTGCCTGGTTGTCGTGGCTCCCGCGGAGCACGATCACCGGGCAGCGGGCGCGTCCCGCCACGGCGACGCTGACCGAGCCGAGGAGGGCCTCCGTCACCGCGCTGCGACCACGGCAGCCCAGCACCATCGCCAAGGCGCTGCGGCTCTCACGTACCAGGCCGTATTCCGGTTCCTCGGGCAGCACATCGGTGCTGACCTTCACGCCTGGTCGCCGGTGACGGGCCCGCCGCTCGGCGGTCCGCACGATGTCCTCGGCCATCACCTCTTCGGACGCCTCGCCGAAGTCGGTGGCCCTCGAAGCGCCCTCGTAGCGCTCCCACAGCGAGGCGTACACCAGCCGGAGCGACGCCCCGCGCAGGGCGGCCTCGTCGGCAGCCCAGTCCACGGCCCGCAGGCTCGGCTCGGAGCCGTCGACGCCGACGACCACGGGCAGCTCCAGAGGCTCCCCGTAGGCATGTACGGCTGATGCACTCATGGCTTCTCCTTCTCGGGAGCGGGGTCAGCTGTGTGCGACGACCGCGACGGGAGCGGCGATGTGGTGCAGGGCGGAGTGGGTGACATGACCGATGCGGGCACCGGGCGACCTGGTGCGGATGCGTCGGCCGACGACCACCAAGGAGGCGCCACGGGAGTCGTTGACGAGAACCTGCGCGGCACTGCCGCACCGGCTCGCCTCGATCACCTCGACGTCAGGGAACTTCTGCTGCCAGGGACGCACCACCTTGCTCAGGAGAGTGGCCTGTCCGCGTTCGAGGGTGTCGTAGAGTTCGGCGTCGCCGGCGAAGCGGTAGAAGGAGGTCGGCGGCTCGGGCCAGGCGTGGACGATCCGCAGGGCAGTCTTCCGGCGCGCGGCGGCGTCGAAGGCGAACTCCAGCAGGGTGTCGTCCGCTTGGTCGATGTCGAGCCCCAGCACAACCGGCCGGAAAGGCGCCGCAGCGGACGGCACACCCGCCGGATCCATCTCGTGCTCGTCGGCGGCCTGCTCTCCCGCCCGCACCAGCACCACCGGCCGCTCGGCACGGGCGACGACGCCCAGGCTCACCGACCCCACCATGAACCCCCCCAGCCCCCCGAGGGCCCGCGAGCCCAGGACCAGCAGTTCGGCAAAGCCCGCCGCCTCGCACAGGACGTCGGCCGGGGTCCCGGTCAGCTGCTCGGTGATCACCTCGATGCCCGGGTGGCGGAGCCGGATGCCGTCCGCGGACTCGTTCGTCACCTGCTCTGCCCAGTGCCGGTAGGTGTCGGGATCCAGCAGTGGAGTCCGGGCCACGAATCTGGGAGTCGGCTCCGAGATGTACATGATCTTCAGGGGCAGGCCGCGCAGCAGCGCTTCTCGCGCCGCCCACTCGGCCGCGGCCCGGCTCTCGGGCGAGTCGTCGACACCTACGGTGACGGTGCGGGACATGGTCTCCACCTCCCAGGACGAGGGTTCCGACACCAGGGTGGCGTGGCGGCGCCGAGGCAATCAGGGGCCACACGGCCCCATCATGGCCCGACCGACCCTCTGCGGCCCGTCAGCGCCCCTGCTGCGGCGAAAGCGCCCCTCTTGCAGCCCAGAAGCCCACGGGCCCGTCCCAGGGCCGTGCGGCTCCTGGTGCCGCCGCTGTCCCCGGCACACCCTGGAAGGAGCCGGACACCGCCGAGGCCCTTACGGAGTCACCATGTACGGCACCCGCCACATCGTCAGCGACGTGATGACCCAGACGGTCGCCGCCGTCGGCCGCCGTGCCCTCTTCAAGGAGATCGTACAGCTGATGCAGGACTGGAAGGTCAGCGCCCTGCCCGTGATCGAGGGCGAGGGCCGGGTGGTCGGTGTGGTCTCCGAAGCCGACCTGCTGCCCAAGGAGGAGCTCCGGGACGACCCCGACGCGGGCTACCTCCAGCTTCGACAGCCCGTCGACGTGGCGAAGGCCGGGGCCCTCACGGCCGGCGACCTCATGTCGTCCCCCGCCGTCACGGTCAGGGCCGGCGCCACCCTCGCCGAGGCCGCGCGCATCATGGCGCACGAAGGGGTCAAGAGGCTGCCCGTGGTGGACGACGCAGGACTGCTGGCCGGTGTCGTCAGCCGGGCCGATCTGCTCAAGGTCTTCCTGCGCGACGACGAGGACATCGCCGAGGAGGTGCGGCGGGAGATCTCCTCGAACCTCTCCCCGCCACCGTCGTCGGCCGTCCACGTGGAGGTGCACGACGGGGTCGTGACGCTCACCGGCCGGCTCCCCGACACTTCCCTCGTGCCCGTCGCGGCCCGGCTGATCAGGGCCGTCGAAGGGGTGGTGGACGTGGAGTTCGATCTCGCTCACCACAGCGCCGCACGGTGTCCGGATGCCACATCGTCGCGGGGCCTGGGGCCGGTCGGCTCTGCTACGACCGGCGGCGACGGATGACGATCGGTCAGTGGGACAGTCGACAGCCTGCCTGACCCGCCATGTGACGGCGGAGGGGTCGGTAGGCCTCCGGTGGGGACCAATGGCCCTGGCAGGCAGGCGCCGCCAACGCCTTCCATGGAAATAGCGGCGGCATCCTTTCGCGCCACCGCAAGAAGGAGGTCAGGGCGATGTCCGCTCCCGCACCAGCAAAGAACGCGCAGGCCGTCACGCACGCCGACCGAGAGGCGACCGGCAGCTCCCTGCGCGCTCGCGCCGCACGAGACGGCGAGATCGTCGGCCTCCACCACAAGGACGGCAGCCCGCCCTACGACGTGCGGTGGGCCGAGGACGGACGAGTGACCCTGTGCTTCCCGAGTCCTGATGCGTACGTCGGGCACTTGGGGACCGGAGGCGGGCATGTCCGGGCCCGGTGACCGCCGACCGATCGTGGTGGGTGTCGATCCCGATCCCGTCCACCGCATGGCACTGGCCTGGGCGGCGGACGAGGCCGTCCGCAGACGGTTGCCGTTGCTTGCGGTCCACGTGGAGGGCGTGCCCACTCGGGGGTACCGGAGGCCGGAGGTCCCGCCATCCTGGGAGGACTGGAACGAGGCTCTGCACAAGGCCGGCCAGCAGGTGCTGGGGCAGGCCGTGGACTTCGTCTCGGACCGGCACCCGCAGCTCCAGGTCGACGCGCTGCTCGCGGAGGGCGACCCGGTGTGGGTACTGCGCGAGCAGAGCCGCAACGCCACCGCCGTCGTGCTGGGCTCGCGGCACCTGAGCCGGAAGCAGGAGGTGTTCGGCTCCGCGTCGGTCGCCCTGCCGGTCATGGCCCGTACGCACTGTCCCCTGGTGGTCGTCCCCGAGCCGGAACACGTCACCGAGGAGCCGGAGTACTTCGTCGTCGGTGTGGACGGCAGCGAGCACTCCGCCGCCGCGGTCGACGTGGCGTTCGAGGAGGCGGCCCAGCGCGGCGCCCGGCTGCGGGCCCTGCTCGTCTGGGAGCCCGGACCGCTCAGGGTCTTCGACGAGCACCAGCCGCAGCAGGAGTGCCGACGGCTCCTCTCCGAAATCGTGGCGGGACGCCAGGCCCGCTATCCCGAGGTGGACCTGCACCACGAAGTGCTCGTCGGGCATCCCGTCCAGGTGCTCACCGACGCCTCGGCACACGCGTTGGGCCTGGTGGTGGGGACCCGGGGCCGTGGAGGCTTCACCGGCATGCTGCTGGGCTCGGTCAGCCAAGGCGTGCTGCACCACGCCCGCTGCCCTGTCATCGCCGTACCGACCCGTGAGTGAACCGGCAGGACCGGCACGAAGGGAAGCCGCCGTGACTGCAGAACCTCTGGACGTGGACACCGTCGCCGGGCTCGTGGCGGACGCCGCAGCGGCGCCCTCGCTGCACAACGCCCAGCCCTGGACCTTCCGCTACCTGCGGGACATCGGTGTCCTGCGGCTGTACGCGGACCTGAAGCGGGCACTGCCGCGAACCGACCCCGAGAACCGCGGCCTGCACCTCGGGTGCGGCGCCGCGCTGCTCAACCTGCGCGTGGCCGCCGCGGCAGCCGGGCTCACGCCGGTCGTCCGGTTGCTACCGGACGCGGCCTTCCCGGAGTTCCTCGCCGAGGCGCATCTGTGCGGCACGGGAACCCCCGACGGGGCGCTCGCCCGGCTGAGCCCTGCGATCCATCGCCGTCACTCCAGCCGCTTCCCCTTCCGCGAGGAGACGCTCCCCCTCGACGTGCAGGAGACGTTGCAGGAAGCTGCGCTCGCCGAAGGCGCACAGCTGCTGTTCCCCGGCGCATGGCACGTGCAGTCGATCCTGGAGCTGGCGCGGGACGCCGAGGGCAGAGAGGCGCTCGCGCCGGGCGTGCGTGAGGAGACGGCGCGCTGGGCGCACACCGGCTCTTCCGGCGACGCCGGGGCCGTTGACGGCATCACCGCCGAGGCTTTCGGTCCTCGCCAGCACCACACCACGGTCCCCGTGCGTGACTTCGCCGCCGGTCGTCCGGTGCCTGAACGCGGCTGGGCGCCCTTCGAGAGGGAACCGAACATCGCCCTGCTGGGCACGGCCCACGACGGGCCCGCGGACTGGCTGTCGGCCGGCCAGGCACTGGAACGGGTCCTGCTCCAGGCGACGACGGACGGGCTCGTCGCCTCGGTCACTTCCCAGCCGCTGGAGTGGCCCGAGATCCGGTGGGCCGTCCGCGACCCCGTCTTCGCGATGGCTCATGTCCAGATGGTCATCCGGCTCGGTCACGGCCCCGAAGCCCCCGCGAGCCCACGACGGGCGGTGGCCGAAGTGCTCGACGTTCTCTGAGTCGCACCTTGCGGACCGTGGGACAGCGAGGAGGAGCGCATGAAGGTTTCCGAGGTGATGACGGCTCCTCCGGTGTGCGTGGCACCGAACGCCACCCTGGTCGAGGTGGCCCGGCAGATGGCCGAGAGCGCCGTCGGGTCTGTGCTGGTGGTCGAGGAAGGAGCACTGCACGGCATCGTCACCGACCGCGATCTCGCCGTTCGCGGCATGGGCGGCGGCCTGGACGCGAGGGCCCGGGTGGAGGCGGTGATGTCGGCCCGCGTCGTCACGGTCGAGGCCGTCGAGGATGTAGGGGCTGCCTATCGCGCGTTCCGTCGCACGGGGGTCCGCCGGCTTCCGGTCCTGGACGCGGGCCGGGTGGTGGGGGTGCTGACGATCGACGACCTGTTCCTCGACCTGTTCCGGCGGTTCGCCGACCTGCTGGGGCCGGTGTCCTGGAGCGTCCTGCAGGAGCCTCCGGGACCGCCCCAGGAGGTCGGAGGTCGGAGCCCCGGATGAGCCCTGAACAGGCCCGGCAGGGCGCGACCGCGCTCCACGAGGACGGTCCCGCGGCGGGCGGTGAGGCCGCGGCACAGGCGCCACCCGCGGACCGGCCGAGCATCCCTGTTCCGTCGATCCCCTCCCTGCCGGTTCCCGCGGTCTTCACCGCCCTCGAAAGCTCCCCGCGCGGTCTGACGCCGGCCGAGACCACCGCGCGACGGGACCGCTACGGCCCCAACGAGCTGCCCGGAGCGAGCCACGGTCAGGTATGGCGTCGGCTGCTCGCCCAGTTCACCGACCTCTTCGCGGTCGTCCTGCTCGTCTCCTCGGCGATCACGTTCCTCGCCTACTGGCTGGGGCAGCCCCGGGACCCGGCCACCCTGCAACTGGCCCTGGCCATTCTCGGTGTGGTGCTGCTGAACGCCGGCATCGGTTTCGCGCAGGAGTACTCCGCCGAGCGCACCGCGGAGTCCTTGCAGGCGATGGTGCCGCACACCTGCCGGGTACTGCGGGACGGGGAGCGGCGGGAGCTGTCGGCGCGGGATCTGGTGCCGGGCGATGTGGTGGTCCTGGAGGCCGGGGACGCGGTGCCGGCCGACTGCCGACTGGTCGAGGCTCAGGAAGCGGCCGTCAACAACGCCGCGCTCACCGGTGAGAGCGATCCCGTCACGCGCATCGCGGAACCCGTGCCGCCGGGGCCGCCGCTGGAGGCACGCAACTGCGTATTCATGGGCACCGACCTGGTCGCCGGCACCGGCAAGGCCGTCGTGTTCGCCACCGGCACGTCCACCGAGTTCGGCAAGATCTTCCGGCTCACCGCCGCCGCCCCGAGGCAGCAGACCCCCCTGCAGCGGCAGGTCGCCGTCATGGCCCGCCGGGTCGCGGGCGTGGCGCTTGCGACCGGCGCCGCCCTGTTCGCCGTTCGCGTGCCCAGCGGGCAGCCGTTCGTCGACACGTTCGTCTTCTCGCTGGGAGTGATGGTCGCTCTTGTGCCCGAGGGACTGCCGGCCACGCTCTCCGTGTCGCTGGCGATCGGTGTCCGTCGCATGGCCCGCCGGCACGCGCTGGTCAAGCAGTTGCTCGCCGTGGAGGCGCTGGGTTCGACCAGCGTGATCTGCACCGACAAGACGGGCACTCTCACGCAGGCCGAGATGACCGTCGTGCAGCTGTGGGCGGACGGGGTGTCGCACGCCGTGGCGGGAGTGGGGTACGCGCCGGTCGGTGAGATCACCGATCCTCCGCCCGTACGGGAGCTGCTGCGGGCGGCGACTCTGTGCAGCAACGCCCGACTGGTGCGGCCCACCGGGCGGGACGCGTGGCGGGTGCTGGGAGACACCACCGAGGGTGCGCTGTTGGTGGCGGCCATGAAGGCCGGTCTGGACCCCGCCAAGGAGGAGATGCGGGCACCCCGGGTGGCGGAGTACCCCTTCGACTCGGCGCGGAAAATGATGAGCACCGTCCATCGCGACAGCGACGGGACGTATTTCGCCTGTGCCAAAGGCGCCCCCCTCGAACTGCTCAGCCGCTGCCACGCCCTCGACCACGGTGACGGGAAAACGCCGCTGACGGACGTCGATCGCAGCCGTGTGATCGCAGCGGCGGACCGCATGGCAGGGCAGGGCCTGCGCGTGCTGGCGGTCGCTCGACGGCAGGTCTCCGGGCCTCGGCCACCGATCGCGGATGTCGAGGCCGAGCTGACCCTGCTGGGGCTCGCCGGGATGTACGACCCGCCGCGGCCGGAGGTACGGGACGCGGTGGACGCGTGCCGGCGGGCCGGGATCCGCATCGTCATGGTCACCGGTGACCATCCGCTGACCGCGGAGGCCGTCGCCCGTCGCGTCGGCATCGTGCGCGAGGGGGCTCCGGCCGTGGCGACCGGCACCCAGCTGGACGCGATGGACGACAGCGGCCTGGACGAGCTGCTGACCGGCTCCGCCGAACTGCTGCTGTGCCGGGTCAGCCCCGAGCACAAGATGCGAGTGGTCACCGCGCTGCAGCGGCGCGGAGAGGTCGTAGCCGTCACCGGCGACGGGGCCAACGACGCCCCGGCCCTCAAACACGCCGACATCGGCGTCGCCATGGGGGCCTCCGGCACCGACGTCGCCCGCGAGGCCGCCGTGATGGTGCTGCTCGACGACTCCTTCGCCTCCATCACCACCGCGGTGGGACTGGGCCGCTCGGTCTACCGCAACATCCGCAAGTTCCTGATCTACCTCTTCAGCCACAACATCGCCGAACTCATGCCGATCCTCGCGGCGACTTTCGCAGGGTTCCCACTGGTGCCGATCACGGCCGTGCAGATCCTCGCCATCGACCTCGGCTCCGACGTGCTGCCCGCCCTCGCGCTCGGCGCGGAACCGATGGAACCCGACGTCATGAACAGCCCGCCGAGGCCCCGCCAGGAGCGGCTCTTCTCGGCCGCCGTCATGGGCCGCATCCTCTTCCTGGGCGGTATCCAGGCCCTCGGCGTGTGCGCCGTCTTCTTCTGGCACATCCACGCCTCCGGCATTCCCTACGCGGAGTTCACCAAGGACAACACCGTCTACCGCGAGGCGATCACCATGGTCCAGGCCGGCATCGTCGTCAGCCAGTTCTTCAACGCCCTCGCCGTGCGCACCGACCGGCAGAGCGTCTTCCGAGCCGGTCTGCTGAGCAACCCGTGGCTGCTGGCCGCCGGCTGCTTCGGCATCGGGCTGATGGCCGCCATCAGCTACGGGCCACCGCTCCAGGCCGTCTTCAACACCGCGCCGCTGGTCCCCGCCGACTGGGCGGTCCTGGTGGCGCTCGGAGCACTGCTGCTGGCGGCCGAGGAACTCCGCAAGTGGGCACTGCGGCGCCGGAGGCCATCCCAGAAGGGAGGAACACCGTGAGAGTGATCATCGCGGGCTGCGGTCGGCTCGGCGCCACCCTGGCCACGCAACTCGTCACCGAGGGCCACGACGTCCGCCTCATCGACCGCCAGGCCAAAGCCCGGCGGAGGTTGTCACCGGGCTTCCCCGGCGCCTTCCACGTCGGCAACGGGTTCAGCCGCTCCGCGCTGGAATCGGCCGGCATCGCCCATGCGGACGCGTTCGTCGCCGTCACCTCCGGGGACAACAGCAACATCGTCAGCGCGCGCACCGCCAAGGAGACGTACCGGGTCCCGATCGTCCTCGCCCGCATCCACGATCCTCGCCGTGCCGACATCTACCGGGACCTGGGAATCCCGACCATCTCCAGCGTCCGCTGGGCCGTGGGCCGCATCCACCAGATGCTGCTGCACCGGCACCTCACCCCCGAAGTCTCCTTCGGCAACGGCGAGACGCTCCTCGTCCGCTCCCAGCTGCCGCCCTATCTCACGGGACGGCAGGTCACGGAGTTCGACGTCGACGGCGAGATCCGGGTCGTGGAGATCACCCGTGGCGGCCGGTCGCTGCTCCCCGCACGTGGTGTCCTGGCCGAGCCCGGCGACCTCGTCACCTTCGGTGTCGCCGTAACGGCACTGGGCCGGCTGAGCGGCTTTCTCGACAAGGAGCTGGGAACGTGAAGGTCCTGATCGCGGGCGCGGGCCGACTCGGCACCCAAATCGCGCAGGTGCTTTCCGCGGCGCGCAACGACGTCACCCTCATCGAGTACGACGACGAGCGCGTGACGGAACTCGGCGGCCTGCCGCACGTGCGCCTCGTGGCGGGGGACGCCTGCGAGCCGGGCCTGCTGGAGCACGCCGGAGCCCTCGCCTGCGACCTCGTCATCGCCGCCACCGGCCGCGACGAGGACAACCTGGTCATCAGCCTGCTGGCGAAGCGGCAGTTCGGGGTGGGGCGGGTGGCCGCGCGCGTCAACGAGGCGGAGAACGCCTGGCTCTTCGACCAGCGGTGGGGCGTGGACGCGGCGGTGCCCGCCGCCACCCCGCTGATCTCCCTCATCGAGGAGGCCACCGGAGCCACGGACACGGTGGCACTGCTGCGGCTGAGCAAGGCCGGTGTCGAGGTCATCGAGACCGCGATCACCGAACGGTCCCGGGCCGCCGGTCACACGCTGAGCGAGGTCTCCCTGCCCGCCGGCACCGTGGTCGCCACCGTCGTACGCGGCGGGCAGCCCACTGTCCCGAGTCCCGAGGTGCGGCTGCTCCCCGGCGACGAGTTGCTGCTCGTGTCGCACGCGGCGACCGAGCAGGAGATCCACGCGGCCTTCCAGTGATCTTCCCCGGCACGGGGCAGGCTTCGCGTCACTGCTTCTGGCAGCGCACGATCACGACCGGGCAGCTCGCATGCTGCGAGACGTGCTGGCTGACGGAGCCGAGCAGGGCTCGGGCGAACCCGCCCCTCCCCCGGCTGCCGACGACCAGGACCTCGGCTCCTTCGGCTGCTCTCAGCAGGACGTCGGCGGCGTTGCCGTGCACCACGTGGGTCCGGACCGAGTCGGCGGCTCCCGCGCCGAGCACATCGGTCAGCTCCTGGTTCATCTTCTGCCGGGTCTCGTCTTCGTCGACGTCCATGTCCACAGCGGGCCCCGACCAGCCGTACAGGCCCGGCAGCTCCCACACCGCGACCGCGTCCACGGCGCCGCCGACCAGGCCGGCATAGCGCACGGCCCAGCGCAGGGCCTCGTAGGAGGACTGCGACCCGTCGACACCGACCACCACCCGGCGCTCGGAAGCATCCTTGTCCATGCGTCCCACTTCTCCTTTGGTGTCTGTGCCCGCCGGGCCGGCGCATCTCCTGTTCTCCACGCTGCGGGCCTCCTCGCCGCACCGCCAGAGATGGGCATCCAGCGGCATGACGGACGACGGGAACGACGGTGCCGTCAGCGCCCGGCCCTCGCCTGCCGTTCGGGCACGACCGCGACCGGGCACTGGGCATGGTGCAGGAGTGCGTGGCTCACGCGGCCGAGCTGGAATCCGAAGGCGCCCGTTCGGCGCCGGGCCCCGACGATCACCAGGTCGGCAGCGGCCGACCGGTCCACGAGAATCCTGGCGGCCGGCCCCTCCGGCGTCGCCGGGCGCGTCCGGACATGCGGATACTCGGCGATCGCGGCCTTGAGCCGAGCGTCGACGACGGCGGAGGCACGCTCCTCGTACGTGTCCGCCGGCCCTCCTGTACGTATCCGGTTCCCTTTCCTGTCGAAGGCGGGCCTGCGCCAGGCATGCACCACGTCCAGGACACAGCCGCGCACCTCGGCCTCCCGGAAGGCGTACCGCACGGCCTCGGTGCTCGTGTCGTCGGCGTCACCGATGCCCAGCAGGACCCGCGCATGCGAGCCGGCGAGCCCCGCCGGATCGCCCCGGACGACGATCGCCGGGCAGTGTGCACGGGCCGACACGGCCAGACCGACCGACCCGAGCAGCAGTCCCTTGACCTCGCCCCGGCCACGCGAACCCGTCACCAGCGCGAAGGCCTGGCCACTCTCGTGAACGAGAGCGGCCACCGGGTCCTCCGGGAGGATGTCGGTGGTGACTTTGACATCCGGGTTGCGCCGTTCGGCACGATCGGCCGCCGAAGCCACGATGTGCTCGGCCATCACCTGCTCGGAAGGGCGCCCCGGGCCCACCGAAGGAAGACCGGCCTCATAGCGCTCCCACAGGGAGGCGTACACGAGCCTCATCGGAGCACCATGGCGCGCGGCCTCGTCCACGGCCCAGTCGACCGCTGTCAGACACGAGTCCGATCCGTCGACGCCCACCACCAGAGGGAGTGTCATCGTCCCCACCGCCTTCCTGGGTGCCTGGCGTGCGGCACATGGGGGGTGACCTTCACCGTCGCACCCCCGTGGCACAGGTCGCGAGGGCGGTTCGACCCAGGCCGGGGGACCTTCGGCCCCGCTACCGCTCGTGGTTTCGCTCGTACGCCTGCCGGACGGAGGCGGCGACCCGGTCGACCAATCCCGGCAGCGCCGACCGCACCGCTTCGCTCAGGCGCGCGCCGAGCTCGACGTCGGCCACCTCCATGGCATGCACCACGAGACTCGGTGGCAGCTGGTCGAGGGCCTCCGCCAGGGCGAGGCACTCTCCGAGCCCGAGTGCATGCGTACTCGCCGTACCCGCTGTCCGGGCGGCCGCGTCCGCCGCCGTGAGGGTGTGCAGCTCCCCCGGCCGGCTCGGCCGAGCGCGAAGCGCTTCCACCACGACCACCGTGTCAGCGCCGCGCCACAGGTCGAGCATGCGGGCAGGTTCACCGTCGCTGACCGCCAGGACGGTTCCGTCGGGAACACGGCCCCGCATCGCCTCCACGGCTGCCGGGCCGACACCATCGTCACCGCGCAGGGGATTGCCCACGCCGATCACCACGACCCGCCCGCTCACGAGCGTTCCACGGTCACGTCGAGGAAGTGGGCGGAACAGGAGATGCAGGGATCATGGTTGCGGATGGCCCGTTCGCAGAGACGGGTCAGTTCCTCGTCGTCGGCGGCGGGCCCGGGCCTGTCGAGGCGAGCCTGGACGGCCCTGCGCACGTCCTCCTCGATGGCCGTCTGGTTCTGGGCCGTGGGCGGGACGATGCGGGCCTCGGTGAGCGTGCCGTCCTCCGTGAGCGCGTAGCGGTGGTACAGCAGGCCCCGGGGCGCCTCGGTGGCCCCGACCCCCACGCCCCGGCGGGGCGGGACGTCGACGGCCGGCCGGGGAGGTGGTTCGTATCCGTCGATGATCCGCAAGGCCTCCTCTACGGCCTGCACCACTTCGATGGCCCGTACGACGATGCTGCGGAAGGGGTTGTCGCAGATGGCGCCGGTCGCGGGATCACCGAGACCGGCTTCTCCCGCCACCTCGGCGGCCACGGGGTGCAGCCACTGGCCGTTGATCGCGTAGCGGGCCAGCGGGCCAGTGAGGTAGCGGCGGCCGTCGAGCGTGGCCGTCAGCGCGGTTGAGTGGGGTACCTGCTCTTCCCGGACGTGCTGTTCGAAGTCGGTCAGGGGGATCGGGTGCGGCGCCCGGCCGTGGTCGGCAGCGGCCATGACCACCGGTGTTCCGATGTCGACGGCGTACCGGCCGGGGTGGCGCAGCGCGAACAGGTCGTGGTCGCACACCGCGTCGGGGAAGTCGAACGCCGCCACCCAGCGGACGGTCTCCAGCGCGTCGTCCCGGGCTTGCCGCAGCCGTTCCGCCAGAGGACGCAGCTCGTCCGGTGACGGCGTCCGGTAGAAGCCGCCGATCCGGACGTTGACCGGGTGGATGGGGCGGCCGCCGAGCTGCTGGACGATCGCGTTGCCGGCCTGTTTGAGCCTCAGGCCGCGTTCGACGGCGGCTCGTTGGTCGCGGGCGAGTTCCACGACGTCGGCACGCCCCAGGAAGTCCGGGGCGTGCAGCAGGTAGATGTGCAGGGTGTGGCTCTCGATCCACTCGCCGCAGTACAGCAGGCGGCGCAGTTCCGCGAGGGGGCCGTCGACCGTGACGCCGCTGGCGTTCTCGATCGCCTGGCAGGCGCTCATCTGGTAGGCGACCGGGCAGATGCCGCAGATGCGGGCGGTGATGTCGGGGGGTTCGGTGTGGCCCCGGCCGGTCAGGAAGGCCTCGAAGAAGCGTGGGGGTTCGTAGATGCGCAACCGCGTCTCGACGACCGTGTCACCCTCGACGCGCAGGTGGAGGGCAGCCTCGCCTTCCACCCTGGCCAGCGCGTCCAGCCGCAGGACGCGGGTTCCGCGATGGTTCATGCGAGCCTTTCCGGGCGGGTTGCGTCAGGCCGAAGGGCCCTGTCGCTCCTCGGCCGCGAGGTCGGGTACGGGGGCATACTCCGGCGACGCGGCGTTGAAGGTGCGGAAGACACGCTGGACGTCCCGCTCGCTCATCCCGTCGTGGCGCAACTGCGCGACCATGGAGCGCAGGTTGGGTTTGCTCGACGGCCCGAAACAGCCGTAGCAGCCGCGACCGTAGGCGGGGCAGATGGCACCGCACCCCGCGTGCGTGACCGGGCCCAGACAAGGGGTGCCGTGGGCGACGGTGATGCAGGTGGTGCCGCGCCTCTTGCACTCGAAGCAGACGCTGTGGTTGGAGATCTGCGGTTTGCGACCGGCCAGGTAGGCGGTGATGACTTCGAGGAGCTGGCGACGGTCGATGGGGCACCCACGCAGTTCGAAGTCGACCGGCACATGGGCCGAGATCGGTGTCGAGGTCTCCAGTGTGGCGATGTACTCCGGCTGCGCGTAGACGGCGGCGAGGAAGTCCTCGACGTCGGCGAAGTTGCGCAGTGCCTGGATGCCGCCCGCGGTGGCGCAGGCCCCGATGGTCACCAGGTACCGGGAGATGCGGCGGATGTGCTGGATCCGCTCGGCGTCCTCGGCGGTGGTGATCGACCCTTCGACGAGGGAGAGGTCGTACGGCCCCCGGCCGTCCAGCCGCGCGTGTTCCCTGTCGGCGCCCTCGGCCGGGGTCATCTCCAGGAAGTGGTCGATCCGCACGCGCTCGGTGAGGCCGAGGAGTTCGTCCTCGCAGTCCAGCAGGGTCAGCTGGCAGCCGTCGCAGGAGGCGAACTTCCACACGGCGAGCGTCGGCCGCGGGTCGCGGGCCTGCCCAGGTTCGGTGGCCATGTCACAACTCCCTCACGAGGAGCAGGGGCGCCACGCGGTCGTAGCCGACGACCGGCCCGTCGCGGCACAGCAGGAGCGGACCGAGCTGGCAGTGGCCGCAGTGGCCGGTGGCGCAGTGCATGTTGCGTTCCAGGGACACCTGAATGCGGTGCGGGTCCAGGCCCCGGGCCACGAGGTCGCGAGCGGTGTGACGCATCATCACCTCAGGCCCGCACACCAGCGCGCAGGTCCGTTCCGGGCGCAGATCGATGCGGTCCAGGAGCGTGGTGACCACGCCCACCGCACCCTGCCAGCCCGGGGCGGGCCGGTCGACGGTCACCTCCACCCTGGCATGGGCGCGCCAGCTGTCGACCTCGTCGCGGTAGATCAGGTCGGCAGGAGTGCGCGCGCCCAGCAGGACCGCGAGCGGGCCGTATGCCGCCTGCCGGTCCAGGAGGGCGTGGACGACCGGCCGCAACGGTGCCAGACCGATGCCGCCGGCGACGATCAGAACATCGCGGCCGACCGCCGCTTCGAGGTCCCAGCCGGTGCCGTACGGCCCGCTGAGCCCGACGCTGTCACCCGGGCGCAGTCGGAAGAGGGCGGCGGAGACCGCGCCCACCGCACGCACGGTGTGTACGAGCCCTCCGTGGCGGCCCGGCAGGGCGCTGGCAGAGACAGGCACCTCGCCGACCCCGAACGCGTAGATCATCGCGAACTGCCCCGGTGCGAAAGGCGGGAGTTTCCGTCCGGCCGGGACCAGCTCGATCGACCGGGTGTCGCCGGTCTCGTCCCAGGTGCCGGCGACCCGGTACGGCAGCGGGGGCGTCACGGTGCTCATGGTGGCTCCGGCGCCGGTCCCGACGCCCCGGACTGTGTCCAGTCGTGCAGGGCGGCCGCTTCCTCGGTGATGTCGATGCCGACCGGGCACCACACGATGCAGCGTCCGCAGCCCACGCAGCCGGACGAGCCGAACTGGTCGTACCAGGTGCCGAGTTTGTGGGTCATCCACTGCCGGTAGCGGCTGCGCGAGGAGGCGCGGACCGGACCGCCGTGCAGCTGGGAGAAGTCCAGGTCGAAACAGGAGTCCCACAGCCGCCACCGCTCCGCGTGGTCGCCGGTGAGGTCGGTGACGTCCTCGGTGGTGGTGCAGAAGCAGGTGGGGCACACCATGGTGCAGTTGCCGCACGTCAGGCACCGCCCTGCGACGTCGTCCCAGCGGGGCGCGTCGAGGGTTCCGGCCATCAGCTCTCGCAGGTCTGCCTCGGGCATGGTCCGGCCCATGCGGTCCGCGGCGGCCGTGACGCCGGCGCGAGCCGTCTGCCGGGTTTCCGGGTCGGCCGGGCGGCCGGGCAGTTCGGCCAGGATCTCCGCGCCTTCCCGGCTGCCGCCGCGGACCCAGAAGCGGTGACCGTCCTCATCGACCACTTCCGTCATCACCAGGTCGTAGCCGGGGCCCGCAGCGGGTCCGGTGCCCATCGAGACGCAGAAGCACGTGGCGCCGGGCTCTGTGCACTCGACCACGATCAGCAGGGCCCCGGAACGCCGCCCCTCGTAGCCGGGATCCCGGTACGTCCCACCGGTCAGTACGCGGTCCTGGATGGCGATGGCCCTCAGATCGCAGGGGCGCACCCCCAGGAAGGCGTACCGAGGCGGCGTGCCCTGCTCTGCCGTGAAGACCAGCTCCCCCTCCATCCGGTCGGCGCTCCACTCCCGCACTCGCGCCGGGTGCAGGTAGGACTTCCATGACTGGGGGCCCGCCGCGTTCGCGAAGGCCGCCCCGTCCGGCCGCTCCCGCAGCCGGTACCGCCCGGCCTCCAGCTCCACACCCCATCCGTACGGCAACTCGTCGGCCGACCGCAGTTCCGCCAGCTCGATGGCGCCGTCCCGCGCAGTGGGTCCGATCACGGTGTATCCGCGCCGGATCAGGACGTCCACGAGCGCGGCCATACCGTCCTTGCCCATGACAAGTCCGTCGGACCCGGGCACCTGGGAGATCTGCACATCGGCGTCGGTGCTCATGACCGACCTCCTTAGACACAGCGGACGGCACGTGGAGCCCCGCCGTCCCCTCACACCTACGATCGCAGCATTTCCGCTGTGGTGCCGCCCGCGCCGACCGACAGCGCCAGCAGGGACCAGCGGCCGAGTGCCGCGGGGCGGCGCCCCCGTGACGTGCGGGACGGCGGCGGTGTTCCCACCACGCTGGCACCGAGGACGGCGAGTGTGACGGAATACGGTCGGCGGTCGGCCCTGGACCAGGGACGAACGTCCCCTGGCGCGTACTCGCAGTGCGGCGATGTCATGGAGGAGGACCGACCCGAGAGTCATCACACCCGGCGTTCAGGTATGCCATGAATGACAGACCCTCCCTCACGGCAGGACTGCGTCACTCGATCGCGGCGGATGTGTCGCCGCGACTCGAACCCGTCCTGCTGGCCGTGACGGCAGCGGCTCTGATCGCTGGTGGCATCGCCTGGCTGACGGGCGCCGACGCCGTGGCCGGTCTCTTCTGGGAACTGGGCACCCTGTTCGCTCTCGTTCCCGCGGTGGGTTGGGTGCTAGCCGCGCTGCGGCACGGCCGCACGGGCGTGGACGTCATTGCCGTACTCGCGCTCGGCGGCGCCCTGGCCGTGCACGAGTACCTGGCCGGTGCCCTGATCGCACTGATGCTGGCCACTGGCCGCACCCTGGAGGCCGCAGCCCGGCGACGCGCCTCGCACGACCTGCGTTCCTTGCTGGAACACGCACCCCGCTCCGCACGCCGCCGCACTCGCGGCGGCGTGACCACGGTGCCGCTGGCGGAGGTCACCGCCGGTGACCTGCTCGTCGTCGGCCCCGGCGAGGTGGTTCCCGTCGACGGCCGCGTGGTGAGCGCCGCCGCGGTCCTCGACGAGTCGGTGCTCACCGGTGAGCCCCTGCAGGTCGAGCGGGCAGGCGGGGAAACCGTGCGCAGCGGCGTGGTCAACGCCTCAGGCGCCTTCGAGATGCGGGCCACGGCCACCGAGCAGGGCAGCACATACGCCGGGATCGTACGACTGGCCCAGCAGGCCGGCGCCGAGTCCGCGCCGGTCGTGCGATTGGCGGACCGGTACGCGGCCTGGTTCCTGCCGCTGTCCCTGGCGGTGGCGGGACTGGCGTGGCTGATCAGTGGTTCGGCCGTACGCGCGGTCGCCGTGCTGGTGGTCGCCACCCCGTGCCCGCTGCTGCTGGCGGCACCGGTCGCGATCGTCTCCGGCCTCTCCCGCGCTTCCCGCCTCGGCGTCGTCATCCGCGACGGCGGTGCCCTGGAGAACCTGGGCCGCGCCCGCGCCCTTCTGCTCGACAAGACGGGCACTCTCACTCGAGGTCGGCCGCGCGTCGTCGACGTCGCCGCCGCCCCCGGCGTCAAACCCACGGAAGTCCTGCGCCTGGCGGCCTCCCTCGACCAGTACTCGCCCCACGTACTGGCCCAGGCCATCGTCGACGCCGCCCGGGATCGCAAGCTGGAGCTGTCGGTCCCCTGCGACGTCACCGAGGAACCGGGCCGGGGCGCCACGGGCACCGCCGATGGGCACCGGCTGGCCATCGGCCAAATCGTCGCCGGCGAGGACCGGCCGACCTGGGCCCGGGCGGTCGACAAGCGCGCCCTCCTCGACGGCGCGGCCGTCGCCTGGCTGACCCTCGACGGCCACCTGTCCGGCGCCATCCTGCTGCGCGACCCACTGCGCTTCGACGCACCGCGCACCCTGCGCCACCTGCGGGCCGCGGGCTTCGCGCGGCTGCTGATGCTCACCGGGGACCGAACCGCACCTGCCCGCGAAGTAGCCACCGTCCTCGGGCTGGACGACGTACGCGCCGAACTCTCCCCCGCCGACAAAGTCGCCGCCGTACGGGCCGAAGGCGAGCGCGCGGTCACGGTGATGGTGGGCGACGGCGTCAACGACGCGCCCGCCCTCGCCGCCGCCGACATCGGCGTCGCCATGGGCGCGCGCGGCTCCACCGCCTCCTCCGAAGCCGCCGACATCATCCTGACCACCGATCGCGTCGACCGCCTCGCCGACGCCGTCGCCATCGCCCAACGAGCGCGGCACATCGCCGTCCAGAGCGCCCTCGGCGGCATGCTGATGTCCCTGGCGGCCATGGCCGCGGCCGCTGCCGGCCTGCTCCCGCCCGCCGCCGGAGCACTGCTCCAAGAGGGCATCGACGTCGCCGTCATCCTCAACGCGCTGCGCGCCCTGCGAGCCGGCGATGCCGCGCGGCCGGCCCTCGCTCCCGCTGCCGAGGCCCTCATCCACCGTTTCGCCGCCGAACACGAAGGGCTTCAGGACGTCCTCGAATCCGTCCGCGACACCGCCGACCGACTCTCCGACTCCCCTGACCCCCGGGCCCTGGAAGCCGTCGAGGAGACCCACCGGCTGCTCATCGAGCGACTCCTGCCCCACGAGTACGCCGAGGAACACGAGCTGTACCCGGCCCTTGCGCCGACGCTCGGCGGGCCCGAGGCCACCGCCACCATGAGCCGTGCCCACACCGAAATAGAGCGTCTCTCCCGCCGCATCGCCACCCACGTGCAACTTGCCCACGCGAACGGAGGCCTCTCCCCCGAGCAACTCGACGACCTGCGCTCCTGTCTCTACGGCCTGAACACGGTCCTGCGCCTGCACTTCTCCCAGGAGGAGGAGAACTACTTCTCCCTCGCCCCCTGAGCGACGGCATCGCGAGAAGGATGACGCGGATCTGAGCTGTCCGGCCGCGGACGAGGGCCCTTCGACCCATGCGGACAGGGCAAGCCGGGCGGATGGTTGAAAAGGGCCCGGAGGAAGGAGGGGCCGGCATGCCATGGGAGACCATCCGGAAGGACACTCCGCTGCGCATCGCCCCCAATCTGCGCGACTACGACAAGGAGTGCGCGAGCTTTTCGTGGCAGGCGGCACGCCGCAGGCTGCAGGGGCTGCCCGGTGGGCGGGGTCTGAACATCGCGCACGAGGCCGTGGACCGGCATGCGGCATCGGGCCGGGCCACAGCGGTCGCACTGCGCTGTGTCGGACGGGACGACTCCGTCACCTCGGTGACCTATGGGGAGCTGGCCCGATCGACTGCACGGTTCGCCAACGTGCTCCGCGGCCTCGGGATCGGGTACGGCGACCGGGTGGTGACGCTGCTGGGGCGCTGCCCCGAGCTGTACACCGTGGTCCTCGGCACGTTGAAGAACACCAGTGTCCTGTGCCCGCTGTTCTCCGCCTTCGGACCGGACCCGGTGTTCCAGCGGATGACGCTGGGCGACGCGCAGGTGCTGGTCACCACGGCGGACCTGTACCGGAAGAAGGTCGCCGGGCAGCGCGACCGGCTCGCCGCCCTGCGCCACGTACTGATCGTCGGCGACGGGGCGGACGACCTGCCCGGCACCCTGTCCCTCACCGCGCTGATGGCCGACGCGGCCGACACCTTCACGATCCCGCCGACCTCCCCCCACGACATGGCCCTGCTGCACTTCACGAGCGGCACGACCGGCATCCCCAAGGGCGCGGTGTACGTGCACGAGGCGGCCGTCGCGCACTACGTGTCCGCGCTGTACGCCCTCGACCTCCACGAGGGCGACGTGTTCTGGTGCACCGCGGACCCGGGCTGGGTCACCGGCATGTCCTACGGGATCGTCGCCCCTCTCATGCACGGCGTGACAGTCGTGGTGGATGAGGGCGACTACGACGCCCGCCGCTGGTACCGGATCCTCGCCGAGCAGCGGGTGAGCGTCTGGTACACGGTGCCGACGGCGCTGCGCATGCTGATGCGGACGACACCGAGGACGGGCCCTTACGACATGCCCCGCTCCTTCGACCTGAGTGCGCTGCGGTTCATCGCGTCGGTCGGCGAACCGCTCAATCCGGAGGCGGTGGTGTGGGGCGGGGACGTGCTCGGCATGCCGGTGCACGACAACTGGTGGCAGACCGAGACCGGCGCCATCATGATCGCCAACTTCGCCGCTTGCGACATCCGTCCCGGCTCGATGGGGCGCCCGCTGCCCGGTGTGGATGCGGCGGTGCTGCGGCGCGGCGAGGACGGCCGGGCCGAGGTCGCCGACGGGCACGTCGCCGTACTGGAGGAGCGCGGGGTGGAGGGTGAGCTGGCGCTGCGGCCCGGCTGGCCGTCCATGTTCCGCGGCTATCTGCACGACGAGCCACGCAGTGCGGCGGCCTTCGCGGACGGCTGGTACCTCACCGGTGACCTCGTACGACGCGACGCCGACGGCTGGTTCTGGTTCGTCGGGCGCGCCGACGACGTCATCAAGTCGGCAGGACACCTCATCGGGCCGTTCGAGGTCGAGAGCGCTCTGATGGAGCATCCGGCGGTCGCCGAGTCCGGGGTCATCGGCCGACCGGACCCCGTGGCAGGGAGCATCGTCAAGGCGTTCGTCACGCTGCGGCCGGGCTTCGATGCGAGCAGCGCGACCCGGCGGGAGCTGCTGGCCTTCGCCAGGCGCCGGCTGGGCCCGGCCGTGGCGCCCCGCGAGATCGCCTTCGACCAGCATCTGCCGCACACCCGCAGCGGCAAGGTCATGCGCCGCCTGCTGCGGGCCCGCGAACTCGGCCTGCCGGAGGGGGACATCTCCACCCTGGAGGACTCCGCTTCGGAGGCCACCTCTACGGCGAGGACGGAGCAGCCCGCATGACCACTCGCAACCCCCGCGCACCACGGCCCGCCGCCCGGCCGAACCGTCAGGCCGCACATCGCGTGGCCCTGCTGGAGGCGATGCTGCGCGTCCGCCGGTTCGAGGAACGCTGTGTGGAGCTGTACAGCAAGGCACGCATCCGGGGTTTCATGCACCTCTACATCGGTGAGGAAGCCGTGGCCGTCGGCGTCAACGAGGCCCTCACGGACGACGACGCGGTCGTGTCGACGTACCGCGAACACGGGCACGCACTGCCCGCGGGGTCCCTGCCGAGGCGATCATGGCCGAGATGTTCGGCAAGGTCACCGGCTGCAGCAGAGGCCGTGGCGGCTCGATGCATCTCTTCGACGCCGGCCGACGCTTCTACGGCGGCAACGCGATCGTCGGCGGCGGGCTTCCCCTCGCGGCCGGTCTCGCCCTCGCCGACCGCATGACCGGCCAGGGTCGCGTCACCTGCTGTTTCTTCGGGGACGGCGCCTTCGCCGAGGGCGAGTTCCACGAGACCGCCAACCTCGCCGCTCTCTGGCAACTGCCCCTGCTGCTGGTCTGCGAGAACAACCTGTACGCGATGGGCACCGCTCTGGCCCGCCACCAGGCGCAGACCGACCTCGCGCTGCGCGCGGCCGCGTACGGCATGGTCTCCTGGGCCGTCGACGGCATGGACGTCTTCGCCGTCGAGGACGCGGCCCGGCGGGCCGCCGAAGGGGTGCGTGCCGGGACCGGGCCGCACTTCATGGAGATGCGCACGTACCGCTTCCGCGCCCACTCCATGTACGACTCCGACCGCTACCGCGACAAGGCCGAGATCGAACACTGGAAGGAACGCGACCCGGTCGAGGGGCTCGCACGGCGGCTCCAGGACGCGAAGGAGCTTTCCGACATGGCCCGCACAGCCGTGGAGGACCGCCTGGCCGCCGAGATCGACGCGGCCGTGGAAGCGGCCGAGCAGGCTCCGCACGAACCGGTCGAGGACCTGCTCAAGTACGTCACCAGCCCGATGGAAGTGACTCGGCCATGACCACGACGCGGACCCGTGTCGCCGAAGCCGCCGTGCCTTCCGACCGGAAGACGACGTACCGGGAGGCCATGCGCGAGGCCATGCGCGAGGCGCTGCGCAGCGACGAGCGGGTATTTCTGATGGGTGAGGACGTCGGCCAATACGGCGGCTGCTTCGGCGTCAGCCTCGGCCTGCTGGAGGAGTTCGGACCCGAACGGATCCGCGACGCACCACTGTCGGAGTCGGCGTTCGTCGGTGCGGGCATCGGTGCCGCCCTGGCGGGCATGCGGCCGATCGTCGAGATCATGACGGTCAACTTCAGCCTGCTGGCCCTGGACCAGATTCTCAACAACGCGGCGACGCTGCTGCACATGTCGGGCGGGCAACTGCCCGTACCGGTCGTGATCCGGATGACCACGGGCGCGGGACGGCAGCTCGCGGCCCAGCACTCGCACAGCCTGGAAAGCTGGTACGCGCACATCCCCGGCCTGCGGGTCCTGGCCCCGGCGACCCTCACCGACGCCCGGTACATGCTGGCCCCGCGCTCGCCGACCCCGATCCGGTGCTGATCTTCGAGCACGGCAGCCTGTACAACGTCTCGGGCGACCTGCCCGCCGACGCCGGCCCGGTCGACATCGACCACGCGGCCGTCCGCCGTCCCGGCACGGACGTCTCACTGATCACTTACGGCGGCTCCCTGCCCAAGGCACTGGCCGCCGCCGACGACCTCTCGAGCGGCGGCATCAGCGCCGAAGAGGACTACCGGGACCTGACCACGCTGTCCGATACGACGCGGTTCCTGGTCGGGACCAGCCAGGGGTCATGACCCGCTTGTGACACGCGGGGCCGCAGCTGACCGGCACGCTCACGGCACACATTCCTTCCGCGCGGTCACTCCCGTTGCAGCACGACTTTGAGGGCGCCTGTGCTGGTGCCGCGCGCGAACGCCTCATAGGCGTCTTCCATCCGGTCGAGGCCGAACGTGTGGGTGACCAACGGGGAGACGGGCAGATGACCGAACCGCAACAGCTCCAGCAGCCACGGCGTGGAGGACGTGTCGACCTGGCCCGTACTGATCGTCACGTTCTTGCGCCAGAGGGACTCCAGATGGAGTGACACCGGTTTGCCGTGCGTGCCGATGCTGGCGATATGTCCTCCCGTGCGGACGGCACGCGTGCAGAGCACGAAACCGTCCGGGTCGCCGGACGCCTCGATGACCACGTCGGCACCCGGCCCCTCGGACAGGTCGGCGATCATGGTTCCTGGCGATTCGGCGGCATCCGCTCCTACGCGCTTGGCTTTCTCCAGCCGAGCGCCGGCCAGGTCGACGACGATGATCCTGCGGGGCGAGTAGAGCCGGGCAATGACCACCGTGGCGAGACCGACGGGGCCGGCACCCACCACGACGACGGTGTCCCCAGGGCCGACGTGTCCGTTGCGGATCCCGACCTCGTAGGCGGTGGGAAGGAGTTCGGCGAGCAGGACGGCGTCGGCGAGCGGGAGGTCGGGGGGCCGTCGGGTGGTGGAGTGATCGGCGAACGGCACGCGCACCAGTTCGGCCTGGGTGCCGTTGACCAGACTCCCCAGGATCCATCCGCCACCCCCACGGCACTGTCCGTACCTGCCGTCGCGGCACTCGGCGCAGTCACCGCAGGCCGAGACGGACGACACGATCACCTGATCGCCGGGGCGCAGGTGATGGACCTGCTCACCGACGTCGACGACCTCGCCGACGGCCTCGTGGCCGAGGACCGTCCCCGGCTTCACCTCGGGGAAGTCGCCTCGCCGTATATGCAGATCAGTGCCGCAGACGGTCGTCGCGTCGACCCGGACGATCGCGTCGGTCGCCTCCTCGGTCACCGGATCGGGAACAGTGTCCCAGGAGGTGTGTGCCGGGCCGTGGTAGACGAGCGCTCGCACCGCTTTCACTCCCTCGCTCCCCCACCTCCACGGTCACCCCCGCACCGCACCCGGGCAACACGGCCACGCGCGACACCTCAGTCCGGCTCCATGTAGGGGCGGCGGAAGACCGGTGCCTGGCCGGTGCCCCACGGGCGTACGGCCGCCAGCGCCTGGGTGACCGCGGACTCCAGCGCGCCACTGGTGTCGACCGGGACGGCCTCGGGCCACGCCGGCTCCTTCGCGGCCATGGCGGTGGCGACGTCGAGGTCGGCGTCGGAGACGCCGGGGGCGCGCGTGCTCAGGCGGGCCGCCGACAGTTCGCCCGGCACCTGGCAGTGGAGGGCCACCAAGTGGGCGCTGGTTCGGTCGGCCACGCGCAGAGCTGCTTCGCGCTGTGCGGCGTCGGACCAGGTGGCGTCGAGGACCACCGACTCGCCGGAGGAGAGCAGTACGGCCGCGCGGTCGAGCAGGGCGGCGTAGGTTCTGGCCGTCCACTCGGGCGTGTACAGCCCTTCGCCGTAGCCCGCCGCGGCGGACTGCTCCGCCGGGATGCCCGCCAGCTCCTTGCGCATGCGGTCGCTGCTGAGCAGGGTGACCCCCAGCCGGTCGGCCAGGGCTGCGGAGAGGGTGGACTTCCCGCTGCCCGGCAGTCCGCCGACGAGGGTGAGACCGATGGTTGAGGTGCGCAGGTGGCGCAGTGCCATGGAGGCGAGCCGCCGCGCCGCGGTTTCGGCGCCGGACGTGCCCTGCCGGGCCTGGATCACCGAGACCTTGGCGCGGACGAAGGCGCGGTAGGCGACGTAGTGGTGCCACAGGGAGGGTGGTGCGGGATCCCCTGAGTATTCGCCGTACCGGGCGAGGAAGTAGGCCGCGGCCTCCGGGGCTCCGAGCTGTTCCAGGTCCATGGCGAGGAAGGCGGCGTCGTCGAGGCCGTCGACGTAGCGGAGGCGGTCGTCGAACTCCAGGCAGTCCAGTATCCGGGGGCCGTCGTCGAGGCAGAAGACATCCTCGGCGAGCAGGTCGCCATGGCCGTCGACCACCCGTCCCTGCTCGATGCGGGTGTCGAAGAGCCGCTTGCGCCCGGCGAGATAGCGGCGCACCAGCCCTTCGATCTCGGTGAGGCAGCCGGGCACGGCGCCGTCCGCGGCCAGCGCCCGGACCTGCGCGAAGCTCGCCTTCCATCGTGCCGACAGCGCGTCCCGCGTGCCCTGCTCGGCGACGTCGCGGCCACGGGGCGCGTTTGCGTGCCATGCCGCCAGTTGCCGGGCGACGGTGCGAAGGACGTCGTCCACGACAGCCCCCGCCCGGACGAGGTGGGAGAGGCGGCGCTCTTCCGGCATGCGACGCATCACCACGAGTGGTTCAGGCGACTCGCCATCGGGACTGCGGAACTCACCGATCCCCACGTAGACATCGGGGGCGAATCGGCGGTTGAGGGCCACTTCGCGCTCGCAGGCCGCTCGGCGGGCCGCGACCGTGGTGTAGTCCAGGAACCCCAGATCGACCGGCTTCTTGAGCTTGTAGGCTCGGTCGCCGACGAAGAACAGCGTCGCGGTGTGAGTCTCGCACACCGCAGCGCGCGGCAGCGGCTCCCCGTCGTGCGGGACACTCGACCGCAGAGCGGACGCGTCGGCACGCGGCTCGCGGACACCTGGCTCAGTCATGGGCAACCACCGCGACCGGACAGCGTCCATGATGGACGGCTGCCTGCGCCACCGGACCGAGGTAGTGCGCCGGACCGGCACGATGCCGGCGTCGGCCCACCACCAGCAGCGAGGCGCCCTCGGCAGCTTGTACGACGGCCTTGGCGGGGCTTTCGAGACGGATGCTGTCGGCCACGTCCACCCGCGGGTACTTCTCCCGCCACGGCAGCAGCGCTTTGCTCACCTGCTCCTGCGCGCCCCGGGTCGTCTCCTCGCTGAAGCCGTGGTCCACTCCCCAGGGAGTACGTGCGCGAAGCGGCACGCTGCGGCCGTGGACGGCGAGGACGGGAAGCTTCCTGACCGCAGCGGTACGAAAGGCGAAATCGAGTAGGTCGTCCGGCGATCCGCGCAGTTTCAGAGTCACAACGACGCTTCTCTCCGCCGCGGCTGCTCTCCTCGCGTTCCGGGGTTCAGCGCGCACCAGCACCACGGGCCGCTCCGCCCGTGCCACGACGGGCATGCTGACGTCCCCGAGGAAGTAGCTCTCGACGGACTCGAGTCCTCGGGAGCCCACCACGACCATCTCCGACTCGGAAGCCGCCTGGAGCAGAGCGTGTTCGGCGTCGTCGGCAACCAGGCTCGTGTCGATGGCCAGGCCCGGGTGGCGGGCCCGGAGTTCCGCCTGCGCTGTGTCGACGAGACGCTTCGCCCAGTAGTTCTGATCGACTTCCGCGGGGAGACGAGCCGGCTCCGGGGCAAGCGTCGGCAACGCGTGCAGCAGCCGGAGAGTGAGTTTTCGCCTCCCGGCCTCTTCGGCGGCCCAGCGGGCTGCGGCCAGGCTCTCGGGCGAGCCGTCGAGGCCCACGGTGACGACTGGTTGCATGACGGCTGTCTCCGTCTCGTAAGAAGCTGGAGGGGACGGCGAACGAGTCCGGTCGTGTGGACCGGTCGGGCATCGCCTGCATACCGGAAGAGATGCGTTCTCCTCCCTTCGAGGATCTCCCGGCGCTCGCCGCGACGCATGTGGGCCCCGGGGCGGGCCTGAAACCAGGGCATGCGGCAGGAGAGGGGCAGGCGACGGTGACGATTCCCCTTGCGGTGGGCGTCGACGGATCCGAGGCGAGCCTCGCGGCCGTCGACTGGGCCGCCGACGAGGCGTCCCGGCACGGGATCCCGCTCCACTTGCTGCACGCGGCGGTCGGTGAACAGGAGGCGTCCGCCGTGATCAGGGCTGCCTCGGCGCGCGCCAGGGAGGGTGCTCCGGCGGTGCGGTTGTCCAGCGAGGTGTCGCAGGAGGACGCGGCTTCTGCCGGCTCGAGGCCGTGCACGCCTGGAGGGCACCGTCCGTGCCTGTACGACACCGCAGGCACCCTCATGGCAGTTTGAGGCCCACCGGCGTCCCCCGGCAGGTGCTCGACGACGCTCTGCGCCGGCCCACGGAAAGGTACCGCGACGCCGCGGTGAGCCGGTGCTTGATCGAGAAACCGGCGTGCCAGGCGCTGCTGGAGGCCGCGTCGACAGCGGATCTGCTGGTCGTGGGTGCTCGGCGGCGACGTGGGCATCCGGGGCTGCAACTCGGCCTGGTCAACCATGCTCTGCTGCATCACGCGCCGTGTCCTGTGGCCGTCGTACCCCAGATGTGACCGCCGCAGGGACCGGCTTTCAGGGCCGGTCGCCGGTATCCCGGGACCTTCGGCCCCGTGATCCAGGACGGCCGTCGTCGGATCGTGGAGACGTGCCAGGCAAGGAGAGAACGATGTCGCACACAGGACAGTGGAAGGTACGTCTCGACCTCTTCGAGGACGACGATGGGACGACGAAGGCCCACTTGGTGCTGGACACCGGCACCACGGCACTCACCGGCCACGGCATCGCGCACTGCCACCCGGCGGACACGAACGTGCCGGAGATCGGCGACGAGCTGGCGGCAGGCAGGGCGCTGGTCGATCTGGCCCATCAGCTGCTGGAGACCGCCGAACGCGACGTCCAGGCCAACGCCCGCCAGACAGCCGGACAACCCTCCTGATGCCCAGCCGCTTCACACGGTCCCAGGAGGTGTGTCCCGGGCGTCATCCGTCCGGAAGGCGATCTGCGCGGTGACCGAGACCACGCCGTCGATGCCACGGCACAACTGTTCGATGACGGGGATCAGACTCTTGTGCTCCACGGTGCCTGCGAGGGTGACCCGCCCATCGCGGACCTCCGCGGTCACGTCCCTCGGATCGAGCCCCAAGGTGCGCTGCAGAACGTCTCCGGTGATCTCCTCGCGGATGGCGTCGTCACGGCGCAGGAAGACCCGCAGCAGATCAGCACGACTGACGATGCCCAGCAGCCGGTCGGCCTCGTCGACCACGGGCAGGCGTTTGACATTCTGGGTCTCCATGAGGCGGGCGGCCTCGACCACGGTCCACTCGGGCCGTGCGCACACCGCGGGAGCGGACATCAGTTCCTCGGCCCGGGATCCCTCGGCCTTGGCGCGTTCCCAGGCCTCCAGATGCGGAATGGGGGTCCTGCCGGTCGGGTCGGCCTGGTCGGCGCTCTTGCGCAGCAGGTCGGCCTCGGACACCACGCCCATCGGGCGGCCGAGCTCGTCCACCACGGGTACGGCGGTGACCCCGTTCTCCTCCAGCAGCCTGACGAGCTCCTTGAACGGCGTGTCGGGCCGTGCCCGGACGACGTCCCGGGACATGAGCTCCTCGACTGTTCGGTGATGCATGGTGCCTCCCGGGTGCGGGACACCCGCCGCGCGGATACGAGGCCGCCGCCCCGTGCGACGGTGCGGCCCGCGTGGCAGGTTGGATACAGCACCATTCTGAGGAGAGGGCGGCGATCATGCGAGCTCACCTCGGCGACCAACTCGTCATCGAGAGTCCGGCGACCGGCGCAGCCAGGCGCGACGGTGAGATCGTCGGACTGCACCACGACGACGGAACACCCCCCTAGGACGTGCGCTGGTCGGACACGGACGACGTGACGCTCGTGTTTCCGGGGCCGGACGCCCACATCCGCCATCTCGAGCACAAGCAGCCCCCGGGGGTGAGCGAGGCGCCGCCGGCAGCCGGCGAGGCAGCGGCCGCGTCCGCGGTGACCAGGCCGGCCGGGGCGGGCAATCCCGGTGACATCGGCCGGCGGGTGGCCGTCGAACGCCGAAGGCGTGGGCTCAGCCGAGAGGAGACGGCCGGCCGCGCGCGAATGTCGCCCTGCTATCTGGCCTATCTGGAGGAACAGCCCGCCGATCCGACCTTGGCGATGCTCATCAGGCTGGCCGACGCGCTGGGTACCTCGGTCGCCGCGCTGCGTGGGGGAGGCATCGATCTCCTGCCCGGTCAGCAGGGACACGCACTGCTGCACCCTCGTCTGTGGGACCTCAGCCCCCAGGAGTGCCGCACCCTGCTCTCCACGCACGGGGTGGGGCGAATCGCGGTGGCGACGTCCGACGGCCGTCCGGCGGTCGTCCCGGTCAACTATGAGGTCGTCGATGACGCCATCGTCTTCCGGACCGCGCCCGACTCCGTGACGGCGGCGGCAGCGGAGACGGAGGTCGCCTTCGAGGTCGACCACGTGGACGACGCCCTGAGCCAGGGCTGGAGCGTGCTCGCCGTCGGACCGGCACGTGTGGTGACGGACCCCGAGGCGGTACGCGGGCTCGCCCAACGCGCGCACACCACGCCGTGGGCGGGTGGCGCGCGCGAGATGTGGGTCTCGATCGAACCCACCAACCTCACCGGCCGCCGGATCACCCCTGCCGATCAGTAGACGGTCATGGCTCGTACGCAGGGCTGTCCGGTCCTGAACCCTCGCGGTCGAGTCGGGATTCGACGCCCACGACGCCCTCCAACCCGCTCACGAGACGCTCGGCGACCCAGATGAGCGAGGTGTCGTGGACGGGCCCGCGGAGCTCGACGACACCGTCCCGCACGGACACGTGGATGGCGTGGGCGTGCGTGGGGAACAGGTAGGACACCACCGTGCGGCGGACCTCCTGCTCGATGTCCTCGTCCGACCGCAGGAAGACCCTCAGCAGGTCGCCACGGCTGACGATGCCGCGCAGTCCGTCCTCGGCATCGACGACGGGGAGCCGTTTGACGTGGTGGACGGCCATGAGGCGTGCGGCCCGGGCCAGGGTGTCGTCCGGGCGGACCGTGACAGCGGGCGCGCTCATCACCTCCTCAGCGGTCGCACCTTCCGCCTTGGCCAGATCGGACCGCAGCCGCGTGCGCTCGGAGCGGGTGGGCCGGCGATCCCGGAACTCCTCCTTCGCCAGCAGGTCGGCCTCGGACACCACGCCGACGACCCGCCCTTCGCCGCTCACGACCGGCAGGGCACTCACGTGGCGCTCGTCCATGACCCGCACGATCTCCTTGAACCGCGTGTCCCGCCCGACGGCGACCGCGGGCGTGGTCATCACATCGCTCACGATGTGCGGAACAGTGACGGGCATGTCTCCGTCCTCGAGGGGCGGCCGGGGGAACCGGCTCGGCCGATGCCTCAAGCATCACCATGACCTGGCAGGTCGCAAACCGGCCGGAGAACCACCCTGGCCCCGGGCCCGGCGGCGTGTCGCGGCACCGGGCAGGCAGTGCGACGGTAGTCACAGGAGGATCTCGGCACCGGGCGAGAGGGCGGTGACGTCTATGGGACTCCCACTGGTCGTGGGCGTCGACGGATCGGACTCCAGTCTGGCAGCGGTCGACTGGGCCGTCGACGAGGCGGCACGGCACGGTCTGCCGCTCCATCTCGTCCATGCCTCCCTCTGGGAGCGCTACGAGGGAGTCCAACCGTCCTTCAGCACAGACCGTCCGGCCGAGGAGGTCATGGCCGAGCACATCGTAGCGTCCTGCGTGGAACGGGCCCAGCGACGCAATCCCGGGGTCAAGGTGTCCGGCGAGGCATTGCCCGAGGACGCCGTGTCAGCGCTGCTACGGACGGCGCCCGAGGCCTTCGCCCTGGTCACGGGATCTCGTGGGCGCGGCGAGATCGCCGGGATGCTGCTCGGGTCCGTCAGCCTCGCGGTCGCGGCCCGCGCCGTCTGCCCGGTCGTCGTCATCCGGGGCGCGGAAGACAACCGCCGGGGAGCCTACGGCCGCGTGGTGGTGGGGGTCGGTGACGCGTCCGGTGGTACGGGGGCCGTACGGTTCGCCGTCCGGGAAGCCGAGGTGCGCGGCTGCGCCCTGACAGCCGTAAGGGCCTGGCGCAATCCGTCACAAGAACCCGTGGACCACATGCTGATCGCCGACGACGCCGCCAGGCTGCGCGAGGAGCGGGCCGCGACCAGCCTCGAAGACGCCCTGCGCGAGGTGGTACGGGAGCATCCCGAGGCAGATGTCCGTCGCAAGGCGGTCGAGGGCGCCGCCCACCGGATCCTCCTGCAGGAATCGGGCGAAGCCGACCTGATCGTCGTCGGCGCTCAGCGTCGGCACGGCCACTTCGGTCTGCAACTCGGCCGGGTCGGTCACACCCTGCTGCACCACTCGGACTGCCCGGTCGCCGTCGTCCCCCAGCCGGTCTGAGACCCGCCGCAGACACTCGGCCTCCACAGCCTGCGAAGGAGAGGGAAAGGTGGCGGATGTCGGAGCGGACACGGGAGTGGACGGGTTACGACCCCACCACCGAGCAACTGCGTGAGTCCCTCTGCACACTGGGCAACGGCTACTTCGCCACACGCGGCCCACTGGCGTTACGACGCATGTCGTGCCGTGAGGCGCCGACGCACGCCGTAGGCCGCCGCTCCGAGGGCGAGCACCGCCGCCCCCCACACCACGGACGTCGCAGGCAGGGTGAAGGCCAGGACCGTGCAGCCGGTCAGCCCGACCGCAGGGACGATGCGCGGCGGCGGGTTCTCCTCCTGGGTCAAGGTCCAGGCGGAGGCGTTCGCCACGGCGTAGTAGGCGAGCACGCCAAAAGACGAGAAGCCGATCGCGCCGCGCACGTCTGTGGTGGCGGCCAGGATCACCACCACGGCGCCCACCAGCAACTCCGATCGATAGGGCACCTTGAACCGTGGATGCACGGCGGACAGAGCATGCGGGAGGTGACGGTCCCGGGACATGGCCAGCGCGGTCCGAGAGACGCCCAGGATGAGCGCGAGCAACGACCCGAGGGCCGCCACGGCCGCCCCCACCCGCGCCACCGGGACCAGCCCCGGCACCCCGGCCTGCCGTACTGCCTCGGCCAGCGGCGCGCTCTCCCGTGCCAACCCGTCCGGGCCGAGCACGGCCAGCACGGACACGGCGACTGCCGCGTACACGACCAGCGTGATTGCCAGGGCCAGTGGAATGGCCCGAGGGATCGTCCGGGCCGGGTCTTTCACCTCTTCGCCCAGGGTCGCGATCCGCGCGTATCCGGCGAAGGCGAAGAACAGAAGGCCGGCCGCCTGCAACACCCCTGTGAGGGAAGCGTCCGACCCGATGTCAAGCCGCGCGGTCTGAGCATCAGTGGAGGTCAGACAGGCCACCACCACGGCTCCCAGCGCGGCCAGGACCACGGCGACGATCGCCCGCGTCAGCCAGGCGGCCTTCTGGACACCCACGTAGTTGACGGCGGTCAGCGCCACCGCGGCAGCCACCGCGACGGCGTGCGCCTGGGCCGGCCACACGTACGACCCCACGGTGAGTGCCATCGCCGCGCACGAGGCGGTCTTGCCGACCACGAAACCCCATCCGGCGAGGTACCCCCAGAACTCGCCCAGCCGCTCACGGCCGTACACGTACGTCCCACCGGACTGCGGACTGCGTGCCGCCAACCGGGCCGAGGAGGTGGCGTTGCAGTACGCCACCACGGCGGCGACGGCCAGCCCCACGAGCAGTCCCGAGCCCGCCGCCCGCGCGGCCGGCGCCAGGGCGGCGAAGACCCCCGCACCGATCATCGAGCCGAGCCCGATGACGACGGCATCGACAACGCCCAGCCTCCGCTCCAGCACAGCGGCCCCATCGTGCTGCGACGCCTGGCTCACTCTCCACCACCATCTGTCGGCATCCGGGACCGCGAGACCATACCTGTCGGGGATGAACAGGAGGTCGCACGTGTCGCAATCCTCGGCTCCCGAAGTCCCGGTCGGAGTTGTTTTCGTCGCTCCCGGAGGCGGTCACGAGCCGGGCGGGCGTGCTGCTGCTGACCCGTCTGCTCCCGCTGGTCTGAGTTGCGGCGTGGATCGGGTCCCGGCAGGCTGTAGCTGGCGCTCGACCGTGATGACGTGAAGAGGTGATCGGGTTGCGCACCATGCGCCCGGTCGGCCCTCCGAAACGTCGGCGCTGGTGATGTGTGCCGCCTTGTGAGCCGGTGTTTCCGCAACGACCGGCCCAGCCCGGGTACCAGCCGGACCAGAACCGGCTTCTCAGTCCCCGTCCCGCCCCGGAGCCGATGTGCGGGGTGCGTCTTTGTGGCATTGGGCTGCGCACGCGCCGTTCGATCCGTGGTGTCCGCCGGCCATGTGGCCGGCCGTGACCCGGATGGGTGACGTGTACGGCAACGGTCACCACGACCCGCCGCCGACGACAAGGAGCCGCAGAGCATGGGCGGAAAGCAGAAGACACTCGTCATACTGGCCGGAATTGCGCTGACAGCCGGACCCACCAGCCCCGCTTTCGGGGTCGGCGCCACTCACTCGTCCACCCTGCCCACCGCAGCCACGGAGCCGGGCACGTCGGTCGTGGAATGGAACCGCGAGCTCATCACCATCCTCAGTGATCCGAAGGCGCAACCGGCCGGCGTCCAGCCCACCCGCAGCTTCGCGCTCCTCCAGGCCGCCGAGTACGACGCGGTGGTATCGATCACCCGGGCCGGCCCCGCCTACAAGTTCTCGGTGGCGGCGCCGCGAGGCGCTCGTGCCGATGCCGCAGCGGACCAGGCAGCCCACGACGTGCTGGTCGCCCTGTACCCGGCCCAACGCGCGAGCGTGGACCAGCGGCTGAGCAGCCAGTTGTCCGCGATTCCGGCCGGCCCGGACAAGCAGGCGGGCATGACGGTGGGAGCCGCGGTCGCCCGCCGGCTGATCAGTCTGCGGTCCCACGACGGGTCCTCGGCGAAGCCGCCTCGCTTCCGGCCCGGCGACAAGGCCGGTGACTACCGGCGCACCCCTCCGGACTTCCCGGAGCCGGTGTTCACCAACTGGGGCTCGGTCAAGCCGTTCGTACTGGCCGGCGGTGACCAGTTCCGCCCAGCGGCGCCGCCTGCCGTGAGCAGCGCCGCGTACGCCACCGCCTTGAACGAGGTCAAGAGCCTGGGGAGCAAGACCAGCACCACCCGCATCCCCGATCAGACCGCGTCCGCCAAGTTCTGGGCGGCGGCGCCCATCTGGAACGTCTGGAACCAGATCGCACAGAACCTGGTCACCTCCACGAACACGAGCCTGGAGCGGGCGGTGAAGGTCTTCGCCCGCCTCGACCTGTCCCTCGCCGACACCACCATCGCGCTGTACGACGCCAAGTACGCCTACCGCGTATGGCGGCCCGTCACCGCCATCCGGCTCGGCGGCACACACTACAACCCGGACATCGCCGGCGATCCCCACTGGGCTCCCCTGTTGACGACCGCCCCGGACCCCTCATATCCCAGCGCTCACGCCGCCCTCAGCCAAGCGGCGGCAACGACGCTCACCGGGTTCTACGGCGCGCGGCATCATCTCGCGGTGACAACGAAAGGCACCACCCGAACCTATGCCGGCTTCCAGGAGGCGGCCACCGAAGCGTGGCTCAGCCGCATCTGGTCCGGCCAGCACACTTCGATCGACAACAGCGCGGGCCGACAACTCGGCTCCCAGGTAGCGGGCTTCGTGGCAGATCACCTCTGACCGTCCACACGCGGCAACTGGACCGCTGTATGACCGTAATCCAGGCCCGCTGCTCCCTGCGGACGACAACTGGCGGCACCCTCGTGGCACCGAGGCGGCCCCGTGCGCGATGAGGACGACCGGTTGCCCGCAAACGCGCGGATGGCACGGGTAGCCGTATCGGCGATCTTTTTCGTCCACGGTGCGGTCTTCGCCTCCTGGGCCGCCCGCGTGCCCGCCGTGCAGACCGAACTCCGTCTCTCCGCAGGCATTTCGGGCCTGGTGCTGGCCGGTCCCGGACTCGGGGCGCTGGCCGGCAGCCAGGCAGGCGGGCTGCTGGTGCGGCACCTCGGCAGCCGTGCGGTGAGTGCGACGGCACCCGTGGTGCTGAGCGTGCCGCTGGGCCTCATCCCGGTGGCACAGTCGCCTTGGTCCCTGATGGGCCTGCTGGTGGTGCTCGGCGCGGCCGACGGGTGCACGTCGGTGGCGATGAACGCTCAGGCGGTCGTCGTGCAGCGGCGGTACGGACGGGCGGTGCTCAACTCCATGCACGCCATCCGCAGCGTCGGCGCTGTCGCCGGCGGGCTGGCCGGAGTGGCCACGGCGGCCCTTGGCCTGACATTGACGACCCAGTTCGTGATCACGGCTGCCGTGCTCGCCGTGGTGTCGGCGGTGGCGGCCTGCGGGCTCGGGCCGGACAGGGATCGCGCGCGGCAGGCGCAGCGGACCAAGACCGCTCGTGTGCCGGACGCGGGCGAACAGGATGCGGCCGATCACGGGCCGAACAGGTGGATGCTCGTGCTGCTGCTCGCGTTGATGACCTTCCTGACTGCTCTGGTGGAAGATGCCCCCGCCTCCTGGAGCGGCGTGTATCTGAGGCACGTGGGGGCGGACGCCGCAACGGCCGCCGCCGGCTATGCGGCCTTCTCAGCAGGAGAGGGCGTCACCCGGCTGTTCAACGACTGGATGGTCGACCGCATCGGCTGGGCCCGCCTGATCCGGGTAGGCACCTTGTGCTGCGCCGCCGCGCTGAGCGCGGCGCTGCTGCTCGGACAGCCCGGGACCACGCTCCCGGCGCTCGTTGTCGCCGGTGCCGGCATCAGCGCGGTCTTCCCCGGTGCGTTCACAGCGGCGGGTGGGCTTCCCGACGCGCCCCTGGCGATGGGCCAGGTCGGCTTTGCCGGAAACCTCGGCTGGCTGCTGGTCTCCCCGATCATCGGCGGCTTGGCGACGGTGGTCGGCCTTCCGATCGCCCTGGGTCTTCTGGTTGTCGCTGCGGCAACCATCGCCGGCCTGGCCCCGATCACCCGCTCGGCCGCACCACCGCACTCGGGTACCCGGCAGATCGCCCAGGAGATGAACAGCTGACCAGGCCGATCGTCGGAGGAAAGAAGGTTCAGTGCGGACTGTGCGCGTCAGAAGTCGATCAGTGGATGGGCCGGTCCGGAAGTTATCCCAGGGAGATAGGTCACGAAGTCGCCGGTGTCATATTAAGACGTGCCGCCCCCCGTTCTTCCACATCGGCGCGCGGATCGTCGCGCAGCCGCATCAGATCCGCCGTCTCCTGCGCTCCGTGCGGCACCGGTGTGCGCGCATAGGCCCGCCGCCAGGCTGCCGCGTCCGCCGGAAGATCCGGCATGGTCTCGGTGGACACCCGCGTGTCGTTCGGGATCAGCCAACTGTTCAGGAAGCCACGCGTCTCTTCCGCAGTCGGACTCGTCATCGTCGCCGTTGCCATGCAATCACGCGAACACCCCACCACCTCCCTGGACCGGCGCTGAGGCATAACCGAGAAGCATGCCGGTTGCTGCTGACCCCCGACAGCGCGGCCGCCCCGACCGGTTTCTCCTCAGACCGGTCGTCCGGCCGGGCCGTGCGCACAACCCCTTGCCCAGAGGGGCGCAACCGCCCGGCCCGCTCCGTCGTAGTCCTCAGCGGTTCCTTGACGGGGTCGCGGTGCGGCTCGATCTCCCCCCACCTGACCCGGCCCGTTCACGTGTCGGCCCATGGCCACCGGAAACCAGCTCTTGAGCAGCCTGGCTCAGTCCGCCGCCTCGCTCGTACAGATCCTGAGGGACGACGTGACCGCCACGGAGGCCGCTCAATCCGGCGTCAGGGCCGCCGTGGGCAGCCTGGTGAACGTGAGCAGCCGGTCGACCTGGGTGAAGTCGGAGGCCGCGTACGTGCGCAGGGCGACAGCGGGGTCCCGTTCCGGGTCGGCGCCGGCCTCGTCGAGGTAGACGATCGCCTCGCGGGCGCCCAGGCCGACCAGGACGTCCAGCGCGTTGCCGAGCAGACCCAGGCCCATGCCCTGGCCGCGGGCGTGAGGGGCGACGGTGATGCTGCGGATCAGGCCGACCCCGTCCACGGGGCGTTCGAGGGTGGCCTGGGCCAGGACGTGTCCGGGACGGCGGACCTGAAGGTGTTTGCCCGGCGGTGAGGTGGTGTCGTTCATCTGGACGTCGGCGAGGTGGGGCAGCCCTGCGATGGGCAGCTCGGCACGCAGGTACCGGCACCGGCCTCGGGTGGTGAAGCCCGCAGCCTGAAGAGCTTCCCGAGTGACCCGGCGGTGGTACTCCGGCAGACCGACCAGGCCTCGGGTGATAGCGCACGCCAGGGTGAAGGCGTGCACGGGCCGGCTGTCGTTGCACTGCAGCGTCTGGGCGATCAAGGCCTGTGCCGTGGAGAAGTCCTCGTGGCAGTGCAGCCACAGCAGCAACGCCGTGCCGTCGCCGGGCTGCCCGGCGCAGGAGACGGCGCCCGCGATAGCGCCGCCGGGTGTGCACAGCACCGTGGTGATGACCGTCCCCGCCAGCGCGGCCCACGCATCGAGGTCAGCATCTGAGCGGCCGGCCACGGCGTCGGCGAGCATGCGCGCGGAACACTCCGGCTGGCCCGGCAGCCGGTCCGCCGCGAGCAGCTCCAGCACCCCCGCCTCGTCCGCCGACTCGAACGGACGCAGCTCCGGCGGGTCCGACCCGCCCACAGTGATCGCCACAGCCGCACCTCCCGGGTGTGTGCGGCACTTCCCACCTCCAGCCTCCTCCCTCCAGGCCCGCGGCGCTAGACGGAAGGGGGATTCGCGCGCTCCCGGTCGGCGTGAAGATCTGCTGTGAGGGGAACGCGGTAGGCGATCGGCTGCGTCTCCCGGTGAGACGGCAGGGAGCACGTGATGAACGCACAGCCCTCAGTCCACGCGACTGGGTCGGGCCCGTGCCTGACCGCGCGGATCAGCGGAACCATGGACTATGAGACGGCCGCGTTCTTCCGCAACCGTCTGCTGGACGAGGTCACCGGGGACCGGCGGTACGTGGTGCTGGATTTGTCCGCGGTGTCGTTCTGCGATTCGTCCGGGCTGAACGTGCTGCTGTGGGCATGGCGGCAAGCGGCCGAAGCCGGTGCCGTGCTGGTACTGGCCTGCGTGCCGCCGGCTCTGCAGCGCACCCTGACCAGGACCGGGGTGGACAGCCTGCTGCGCGTGTACGGCACCGTCGCCGAAGCCGAGAACGCGATCACAGCCGAATGAGCCGATCCCTCCGGGGCAGGCAAACGGCGAGAGACTCTTCCAAGGCTCGGAGGGCTGGATGGTCCATTCACCCGACGAGGAGCACGCCCGCTTCCAGGGCGCCGGCCCGCAGCTGGCCGAACGCCTGACGAACGTGGCACGGGGCGCTCTGGCGGTGCTCGCGCCCGCAGGCGGCCCGGAGACCGACGCGGTGCTGTGGGTGGTGTCCGAGCTGGTCAGCAACGCGGTGCGGCACGGCGGCGGGGTGACCGGGTTCGGGCGACTTGGCGTTGGTTCAAGGTCAGCCTGCCGTTGTGGTGATCACGGACACGAGGTGGATCGCGCGCTGTTCGGCGGTACGGGAGCCGCGCAGGGGCTTGCCGTCCAGGGCCACGGCCTCGCCGGGGTCGGCAAGGTGGGCGAGCCAGGCGCCGACGGCGGTGTCGAGGGTGTCACCGTCCAGGCGGGCCGGCAGGCGGCCGAGGGTGCTGGCGCGGGGTGCGGCCCGCAGTCCGAGGCGTTCATGCAGGTGGGGTGGGAGTTCGGCGGCACGTCGGGCGACCGCGGCGAGGGTGCGGGCACCGGCGATCACGGCCAGGGTGCACAGCGGCGAGCATCGGGCCGAGACGGTGGCGGCGGCCCTGGCGGCGCCGGGGATCGGGCAGGCCGTCCAGGACCTCGGCGAGGTCGACCGCCTGGTCGAGGTCGGCGGGGTCGAGGGAGGCGACCGCATCGTGGTCGCGGTGGCGCTCGAGCGCGGTGATCGAGGATGACGGCATCGGAAGCGGTTGTCGTTGATGAGGCGTCAGACGCCTTGATCATCAACGACCGCTTCCGCCGTTCTCCGACCGGCCCCCAAGCGCAACGTGAGGCACCCTGGCGCGTATCGACGTTTCTTCGGGCCGCCGGGTGGAAGCCGAACGCCGGACCGCCTTCCGGTCCCACCACGCTCATCTGACCCATTGACACCTTTCCCCGCATCTCGGGTAAACCGCGCTCCCTGACTGGCCCGGGAATTTCTTACGAGCACCGCCACATCGAGCTCAGAACGACAACGGATGGCGAGATCCGCTGGCTGCCGTAGCTCTTCCCTGGCATGCTTGCCATGAACGACTTCCTGCATTGTCGTTCCAAGGGGGAGACCACGGCGATGCCGTCGCACTGGCCCAAGATCCAGCCACCGACAAGTTACGGCGCCGGAGTAGGTGCCATCCTGCGCGTGCTCTTCCCTGCTGCGGTGATCGGCGTCATCTTCGGGCTGATCATCATGGTTGCCGCAGGTGAGCCCAAAGACGGCACAGCCCATGACGGCACCTCCCCTGCGGTGGCGAGCGGGATTCCCACACCGACGGACTCGCTTGCGTACCCCACCAGCACGCCGCCGTACACCAACCCCTCGGGTCCCGCAAGCACTTGGGACACCGACCCCGGCCCGTCGACGTGGCAGGCGACGCCTGACGACCCGTTGGCACAGGCGCGTCCGGACGATTGCTTCGTCAGTGTCGGCGACCAGCGAACGGGCCGGCTGGAGCCGGCCACGTCGTGCGAACCAGGCACCTTCACGGTGATCAAACGGCTGGATTCCACCCTCGACCGCTCGGGCTGCCGGCCTACCGCCGGCGGTTACACCGTCACGGATCCGAGCGCCGATCTCGTGCTGTGCCTGAGGTACAACTACGCAGACCCAGGGGGGTACGCCGAGGTCAACGACTGCTTGATCATGACCAAGAAGAGCGGCGGCCATGTCGCTCTCGCCGTCCCGGACACGTGTGCCCACGCGAACATCGTCATCACCGGGCGGAAAAGCGGTACAGCCGACCGGCACTGGTGCGGGTCGGACGGGCTCATTTACTGGTCTGCGCCCAGCGGCTACTCCTGGTTTTCCTACACGCTCTGCTACCGCTACCGGTGACCACCACGAACGAAGGACCGACGCATGTCCGAGACACCCGCCGATCGCGCTCGAGCCCGCTCCACCGCGCCTGCGCCCACAGAGGTACCGGTCCGGTGGAGCAAGATCCTGCTGTGGCCCGGATTCATTCTGCTGGGTGTCAACGCAGTGGTCGCCATCGCGATAGGCAACCAGACACAGAAGGCCCAGCTCAACGGCCTGACACGGCTCCTGGTGGCCAGTTCGGTGGTGCCGGTGCTCTGCCAGGCGCTGCTGATCGCCGGCTTCATCGCGCTTGTTATGGAGCACCACAGCGAGGACTGAGAGAACGGCATCACAACGCGGTCAGCGATACGCGACAGTTTTCCACGCAGAGATCATCAGCCATCCCAGGGAAGAGCCGACGACGACGCCGGTGGGGAGGCCGACGAGATCAAGATCTTGAAAGTACCGGTGCACGCCTCACCAGGTATGTTCGCGCTGCACAGCAATTGCGGCGAGGAGACGGTGAGTTCGTATGCGCCGGACTTCGGAAGTTCCCAACGCTGGTTATTCGCCAGGCAGTCAGCCTGGTGATCACTTACGGGTACCTGGCCGCTCGGTCCCTTGAGGGTCAGGTTCGGCGAGAACCCGTTCGTCGGCGAGCCGTTCCTGTCGCAGTCCAGGCGCCGGAAGTAGACCCCTCGCTGATCGGACACATGGAATGTGTAAATCTGGACGGACTCGGGTTTCTCGATCTGCCCAGCGCCCGGTGCGGGGCGATCCGGGCCGATGGTCTGCCCGACGGTCACGCTGAATCGTTGCGGTGCGGGTCTCTCCAGGACCGGGAGAACGAGGAGGTCAACGACAAAGCCCAGCCCAATGAGTACCGGAATGCCGGCGACAACATACCGCCCGAAATTCGCGCGCCGTGGACGTTGCTCGAACAGCAGGGGCTGAGACTGCTCCTGGTCGCCCGTCCGCAGGCGTACATTGACGACATGCTGCTGCGCCGTGCGGGCCGGCCGCGTCCTGGCACGCAGGCGGACGCGGGTTCGCACGGTGCCGCCCGGGGCGATGCGCAGTCGGCGGTCGGCCGCATTCGTGCGGATGCCGTAACCGGACACAGCCAGGTTCGCCGAGACGGGGCGGTCGCCGGTGTTCGATACCTCGACCTCAAACCGTCCACGTCCGCTGAGCGCACTTCCGGACAGGGCCCTCGGGCGTACGTGGAGCGCCAGGGGGCCACGCGGTGGCAGCCGGACGAGGGTGGGCCGATCGTCCGAGTCAGGAGCCGCGGAACTGTGGACGGGGACCAATGTGCGGCCAGGCTTGGAGGCACCCAGTCTCTGGAGCAGTTCGGGGAGTCCGAGCTCCCCCGATCCGGTGGCAGAGCTTCCCTCCGTACCGAGGGGGTGCTCCAGTAGCGTCTCGACAAGCGCGGAGGTGAAGGGGCTCAGCAGGTCGGCTGCCGCGTTGCCGGAGTCCGCCGTGGAGACGCGGTCCGGGCCGTTGACCACCACCCAGCTATGTGATCCGGCCAGCTGCTCGGCAGGTTGCGCTGGAGCCTCAGCCGGACTGGGCAGATAGTGGCAGTCCAGCAGCATGCCGCTTGCCGCCGCCCGATGGCGCGAGGCCACCTCGCAGATCTCCGGGGCCGACAGCGCGCGCACAGCGCCTGCCGTGTCGTAAGCCGCGAGCTGCAGGGTGCCCTCCCGATCCGCCCACGCATACCCGCTGTAAAAGACGAGGAGCTGGTCGTCGGGGGATGCCCTCTCGTAAAAGGAGCCCAGCTCGTCGAGGATCTTCTCTTTGTCGCCGTCAATCACCGTATGCACGTCACTGAAAAGGCCGAGATCTGGATGCCCGAGAACAGCACGCAGCAGGGCTACGGCGCCCGTCGGGCCGTTCAGCGGTTCCAGCTGCGGCTGCCACGGGAAGTGGGAGTTACCGATCAGGAGGGCGCGGTGGACGCCTCGGACGAGGGGAGCGGTGCCGTAGCGCCGCAGGTCCGGCCATCGAACAAGCACGGCATCTATCGGGGTGGCGTAGAAGGTACCGCCTGAAGCGAGCGAGGGGTGGTCAGGGCGGGGGTGTTGCCAGCGGGTGATGCCGACGACGCGCTCCGGGTCGTTGGCTAATACAGGACCACCGCTCAGGCCGTGAAGGGAAAGACCGGCCGCCGCCTCCTGGCAGTAGAGCTCCAGCACGGGGGAGCCGTCCTCGCTGCGAGTCGTCCGGCCGCTTATGGTGCCGGTCACTGCGCGTATGTGCACTCCCGTCGGCTCCGTCGGGCAGCCGAGTGCGCGATAGGGCTCATGAGTGAGGACGGTCGACCCGAGCTGGACCGTCCGAGTACCAAGTGGCGGAGGGGCACCTAGTGCGAGCACCGCCACGTCCAGCCAGGCATCGAACTCCTTGACAGTCGCAGGCAGTTCGTACGGTGCGCCGACTGGGTCCGGCAGATGAATCCGCACGACCAGCTTCCGGTGGGTGACCTGGCCGGTGAGGCGGTTCCCGACGCAGTGGAAAGCGGTGAGCGCGATGGCGTCGTCGACCAGGAAGGCAGTGCCGACAGGAGTGCCGGCGTAGGCCTCTAAGAGTTGTCCAACCGCCGTGCCAGGCCGACGGTCCTCACCCGGCATGGCGTGTCTTCCAGGCCAGCCGCACGGAGAACGTCCCGCCCGCGGTCGCCTTGATGAGAACCCCGCCTTCGGCCTGCAGCGACAGGTCGAAGCGGAGTTCCACCTCCTCGAGCCCCCATTCCGGCGCATCAGGGTCGGCTACCGGCACTGGCGTCCGTCCCTGGGCCTCGGGCTCGTCGGTCGCGCCGGAACCCTCGCGGAGCCGCTCGGTCAAGCGCGCGCGGAAGCGCTCCGCCACCGCCGCCACGCTGTCCGCGATCTCCGCCGCGCGCCGCTCAAAGGCCTCGGGAACAGCAATTCTGGGCCCAAGGTCCCCGTTAGCCGATGCCTGAACCTCGACCAGTACCTCGTCAAGCGCCCTGCGAGTGACGTCCCCGTTCACGTCGTCCACGCGTTCACCCCCTTGCCGAAAGATCATAGCTTGGGGCGTCAGATCGCACCCCCGATTCGAAAGGCCGCCTACAACACCGAGTTGCGGTTCCGGCTCAGCATCTCAGGAGGGTCGGGGACTGACGCGGTGGCTTCCGCTCCGTTTCCAGCCCCCGCCGCTTCAAACCGTACGTGCGGTTCTCCCGCATACGGCTTTCCGACATCTCTTGCCGTCCAGGGCCACCGCCTCGCCAGGGTTGGCAAGGTGGGCGAGCCAGGCGCCGACGGCGGTGTCGAGGGTGTCGCCGTCCAGGCGGGCCGGCAGGCGGCCGAGGGTGCTGGCGCGGAGTGCGGCCCGTAGTCCGAGGCGTTCATGCAGGTGGGGTGGGAGTTCGGCGGCATGTCGGGCGACCGCGGCGAGGGTGCGGGCACGGCGATCACGGCCAGGGTGCACAGCGCGAGCATCGGGTGCGGCCGTGGTGCGCGCCATGGCCGCAGTCAAACGCGAACTCGCTATCGCCGCACTTCCAGAGCTCAGACCGGCGGCCCCAAGGAACGAGTCAAGACCAGGTCCGCGCTGACTACCGCGCTGCCCAGGAACACACCGCCCTCGGCCTGGAGGACCGCGAGCCGGTGTCCAAGCCCGCCCTTTCGGTCACTCCGGTACGGCCGTGGCCGAGGCGGTCTATCGGAAGCAGAACCAGGTGGGGCGCCTAGGAACGTTCCTAGGCGCCCCACCTGGTTGCCGGCCCGCCACGCCCCCTCCCGTCTCCAGGCCCACGGTGCTCCTGACGTACTGCTCCAGCGCATACGCGTGCAGGCAGATCCGCCTTGGCCCCGCTACAGGTACTGAGGTCATCAGGCAGGGGACCTGTGTTGCTCGTGTGACGTATGCGCACGCAACACCGCTCTATCTACTGAGTAGTCGTATGGGACAGCCTCGCTGCCGTGGAGTCCATGGCGGCCCTGGAAGGGATACAAGAGTGGCACCTCAGGCAACACGTCACCGGCGTTCGGCAAAGCGCCGCCTCATCGGCGCAGGCGCCGTGGCGACCGCGGTCGGAGTCGCGCTCACCGCGACGCTCGTAGTGAACGCCGACGCCGCGTGGACGTCCGCGTGGAATGTCACCGCGTCCGGCTGGTCCGGCCAGGACGACCCCCAGGTCTCCATCGACCGCTCCGGCGATGCGCTGCTCGCCTGGGCGGCCATGGACAATGCGAACAGCTCCTACTTCCGCGTACAGACCCGGGTGAAGTACGCAAACGGCACCCTGGGTGCGACCCGCACCCTGTCCCCGGACGGCCGCGCCATCAGCTGGGTGCAGGCCGACTCTGACGACACCGGCGACTCATCGGTGGTGTGGCAGCAGGACAGCACCGTCGTCGGCCGCCGGGTCGCGTCCTCCGGCAGCCTCGTCGGCTCGCTGCAGATGCTCTCCACCCCCGGGTCGCCCGCAACCACGCCCTCGGTCGCCGTGACGCCCGGAGGCAGCTCGATGGTGGCGTGGACGGAGATCCGCGACGGCAGCTGGTACGCGGTGGCCCGTCGGCTGAACCTCGACGGCACGCTTGGCGCGGTGCACACACTCGGCTCGGGCTCGGCGGAGCCGCCGGCCATCGGCGTGGACCGCAATGGTCAGTTCGTCGTCGCCTGGGTACGCGGCTCCGAGGTGGTGGCCAAGCGGATGACCGCGACCTCGATCTCCGCGGCGAAGGTGCTCACCACGCCGATCGCAGCGTACGGCGGCTTCGGCATGGTTCGGGTCGGCGTGGACCGGGACGGCGACGCGGTGATCAGCTACCGCTCCGGCGGCGGCGACCGCGCGCAGGTCTGGGCCTCGCGCTGGAGCCACACCGGCACGCTGTCGAACCCGCTGCGTATCTCGACATCCACGGAGAACGTGGACTTCCATCACACCCTCGGGACGGACCTGGACGGCGACTCGATGATCGTGTGGGTACGCAACAACGCCGGTAAACGCGAGCTGTACGGCCGCAAACTCTCCGCCGGCGGAACCCTCGGCTCCATCACGTCGCTGGGCGCCGGCGACCGCCCCGACCTCGCCCTGGACGACGACGGCGACGGCATGCTGGTGTCGCAGACCACCACGGCCATCTCCACGCCACCGTACAGCGTCACGAAGGTCACCGCCCGGCTCATCAGCCGCTCTGGCACCTTCGGCAGCGCGAAGACGCTCACGACGGACGGCCGCGTGCCACAGGTCGCAGCGCGTCCGACGGCCGTGTTCACGACCACGTGGCAGCAAGAGTCGTACCCGTACACGATCAAGGCGATCACTGGTCCTTGATCTGTCTTGGTCGACGCTGCCGACGGCGGAGTCCGAACCGTCTTTGTACGCCCTGCCGCTGACTCTGGCGGTCTTGAAACCCGTCGTGGCAGCGATGTCACCGTGGGTTCAAATCCCACCGCCTCCGCACGATGAGCAGTGAGAACGGCCCCTGACCCGGGTGTTTGGTCAGGGGCCGTCGTCTTCTCCGGCCACCGCGACTGTCCGGTGTTCCCCGTGGTTTCCCGCTCTATCGGGCACGGCTGGGACACGGGCGACTTCTGATCCGTAGCTCTGAGGGCTTGAATCTGCGGCTCCTTGTGCTCCAGCAGTTCTCTGTGCTCCCGTCGGCTGATTCTCACTCCTCCTGAGTGATGACATGGATGCGCCCGGTGGTTGACGCCCGTGGGGCAGTGGTGAATCAGACTTGAACTCCGTTGTGTGAACTGGGAGTTCAAGTGGATCGGTGGGATCGGGTCGGGCGGGTCGCGGCGTATGGGGCAGCGCTGGCGCTGACGCCCTACTTGCTGATCAAGGTGTCGTGGGTGGTCGGTTCGCTCTTGGGACTGCTGCCGGTCGGGACCGGGTTCGGCAAGGCGGAGTGGGTGGTCCTCAACAGCGCAACGATCGGTATGGCAGGGATCGGGATCGCGGTGGCGCTCGCGCTGGTGCGGCCGTGGGGGATGCGCATACCGGGAGCGCCGTTGGCTTTCTGCGCTTGGGTTGGGACGGGGTTCCTCGTCCCGGTGTTGCCGTACGCCGTTCTCAGTTCGCTGCTGGGCCCGGCGGATGGCAATCCGAAGAGCGGGAGTGACGCCGGCCCGTCGATGCCGGTCTGGGAGGCCGCGCTGGTTCAGATCGGGTTTGTAGGCATGGGGCTGGGTCTGGCCATCGCGTTGCCCGCATACTTGCGGCGGCGTTGGCCGGACGCGTTCGCGGGCCGGCTCGGGGATGGTGGGGAGGGCTCGCCAAGGGCGCTGCCGTGGATGGTCGTGGTCGGCGCCGCAGTCGGTCTCATCTGGCTGTACTGGGCGACGGGCGGCACCGCAGGTGTCGCCCGTCGCGGCGAGCGGGACCTCGCTTGGTATGTGCTGTCCGGAGTCTTCGGGTTTTGGGCGTTTGTGGCGTCCGCCGCCACCTGGGCTGTCGTCCGAGGCTGGCCCGCACGGGTCCCTCGGTGGGCCCCGATGGTGCTCGGCTGGCTCGGCTCGGGCTCGTTGTTCGCCTGGAGCGGCTGGAAACTTCCGTTGACCCTGTACCTGGTAGTCGCGCAACCGGCTGATGCGGCCCTGCCGGAAAGCCTCGCGCTCGCGGCAGTCCTTCACCTCGCAGCGGTGGGGGCGGGCGCCGCGATGCTGCGAGCGCTCGTTCGTAGGCGGCCGGTGTCATCGAACTCGTAGCCGACCCTCTCCCGCGTGCGTCACTCGACAGACTGAGCGCTTCAACGGACGAAAGGCGCCGTGTGAACAGCTCAGCCACACAAGGGGTGCTTGCGGAGACGGGAACGAGGGCGCCCACGATCATCGTGTGACGAACAACCTGGACACCCTCGCGACAGCACTGTATGCGGCGACCGACGATCTACGCCGGTCATGCCTGTGAGCGGCCGCTCACCCGATGCGCTCGAGCTGCGTGGCTGCTGCCCCGAGCATGATCACGCCCGGGGCGAGACAGCGCCACCCGCAGTCAGGAAAGAGCCCTGACAATCTCTTTGGCAAGCGGGCCCGAGGAAGCGGGATTCTGTCCTGTGAAGAGGTTGCGGTCGATGACCGTGTAGGGCTCCCAGGCCGGACCCCGTGAATACTGGGTCGGCAGCTTCTTCAACTCGTCCTCCAGTAGCCACTTTGCCTTGTCGGCGAGACCGACGCCAGCTTCCTCTTCGTTGCAGAAGCCTGTCACGCGATAGTTCGCGAACGGCGTGTCGCCGTTTGCATCACGGGTCGCGAGAAGAGCGGCCGGGGCGTGACAGACGATGCCGAGTGGATTACCGGAAGCGAGTGCTTTTCGCAGCAGTGAACCGGAGTCGGGGTCGACCGAGAGGTCTTCCATGGGGCCGTGCCCTCCGGGGTAGTACACCGCGGCGTAGTCCTCGAGGTACACTTCCCTGAGGGATATGGGATGCCGGAGTTCATCCGCCGACTCGATGACGGCCTCCTGTCGGAGGGCGGTTTCCTCGCCGCCTGCCATACGGGGCTCCAGGCTCATCGTGTCCACAACGGGAACGACGCCAGCCGGAGTTGCTACCGTGACCTCGTATCCGGCGCCGGTGAACACACCGTAAGGAGCAGTGAACTCCTCGGCCCAGTACCCTGTGGGGTGCCGGTGCCCGTCCTTGAGGGTCCAGTAACTCGCGCCTGTCAGCACGCAAAGGATCTTGGCCATACGACACTCCTCTGGAAGACGGAGTCCCCTGGAAAGGGCATGAGTGCCAACTTGAACTCCTGTCACAAGTGTGTGCGGACAGCCTGGCATATGCAACCCGATCGGCGTCATGAAGACGCCGATTTGAATTTCGATGCCGCCATATAGAAAATGCGTGACACGAATATATTCGATTCTCGGCGATCGGTAATTCATTGCGCGCCGACGTCGGGGCGCGGGCCGTAGGCTGAGCCGCTTATGGCGTAGGAGGCGCAGCAGGCACAGCCCCTGCTAAGAAGTTGGTGCGTGATAGCGGGTGAGGCGTGTTCGGCCTGCTCTCGGCCGTTTTCAGGTCATGAGAGTGCGGTCGGAGACGAGGCCGGCGATGGCTCGGTAGGTGTCGGGCGGCGATCGCGACGGTGGGTCCAGCGCATGAGTTGTTTCCAGCGTTTGTGGTCGGCGAGGGCGTGCTCGACGGTGATGCGGTCGGATGAGTGGCTGTGCCGATCGCGTTCCCACTGTTCGACCCTGCTGGGCAGTGCACCGGGCCCAGGTAGCCGTCGTCGCAGCACTTCCACCAGGTCGAAGTGCTGGAAGCAGCCGCTGATGCCAGCGGCGCGAACTGCGGTCGCATCGTGCATTCGCCCCGGCCGCAGGCCGTCGGCCCACAGGGTGCGGCTCTGGTGGTCTCGATGACAGTGGCTTTCATTCGTCCGAGGGGCCCCGGGCTGTCAGACGTCGTGCCGGACATCCCCGCCCTCAACCGTGCAGCGCTCCGCGGCGGTGGAGGACACCGCCGGCCGCGCCGACCGGCGCCCGCGGTGAGACGCCCACGGTGAGAGCAGGCCGGGCCTCGTCGTGCCTCCTCAGGGACGGGCTGTCGGCGCATCTGCGAGGGTGCTGCGCCGGCGCCGGTGGGGGCGGCGGTCAGACACCCTCAGTGGCCGGCACGCTCGGGAAGGACTCCCAGCGGTCGAGTTCGGCGAGGCGCGAGCGGAGGGAGGCCCGGATGCCGTCGACGGCGTCGGCCCCGACGGCCAGGCGCAGCGGCGGGTTCTCCATCGTCGTCACCGCCATGATCGCGTCCGCGACGGCCTCGGGGTCACCGAAGGCCTGGGGTGGCTGGGCGGCGAAGTCCGTGAGGAACTTGCCGACCGTCGGCGCGTAGACGTCGTCGGGAGCGACGACATGGAGGCTGGCGGCGAACTCGGTTGCGAAGGTGCCCGGCTCGATGATGGTGACCTTGGCTCCCGTAGGAGCCAGTTCGTGGGCGAGGGCCTCGCTGAGCAGCTCCACAGCGCCCTTGGACGCCGCATACAGACCGGAGGACGGCCAGGCGAACTGGCCGATGAGCGAGGACAGCTGCACGATCCTCCCCCGTGCGGCCCGCAGCGCGGGGAGCGTGGCACGCAGGACGGCGAGGTTGGCCAGCACGTTGGTTTCGAAGACCGCCCGGGCTTCGGCGGCCGGAATCTGCTCGAGGGATCCGAACAGACCGTACCCCGCATTGTTGACCAGCACGTCGAGTCCTCCTGCCGAGCGCACGGCGGCGGCCAGGACCTCCTCCGCGTCTGGCGAGGTGATGTCCAGCGGTACGGCGGTGACCTGGCCCCGCGGGGCCTGGCCGGCCAGCGCGACGAGCCGGTCGCCGCGCCGGCCCACGGCGATCACATGGGCACCGGCGGTGAGGGCACGCTCGGCGACGAGACGGCCGAAGCCGGAGGTCGCGCCGGTGACGAGCCAGGTGGAAGACATGTCGGAAACTCCCTGATGGCAGGCCGTACGCCCAGAGCACGGCACGATGGGTGAGGTCGGAACACCGCGGTGGTGTCCCCGCTCTCCAGCCAACACCCGGCCAAGCTCTGCGACGGCCGCCCGACCGGCCCGCTGCTTCCTGGGACTCGCAGGGCCACCTTCACCGCGGCATCGAGGGCCGGCGGGCGCGACCATGGACTCATGCAGCGGAACGAAGGCCTCGGCGACTTCCTGCGCGCCCGGCGTGCGGCGATGGATCCCCGGCGGCTCGGCATCCACGACCCCACGCCCCGCCGGGTGCCCGGGCTGCGCAGGGAGGAACTGGCCGCGTTGGCGGGCGTCAGCGTGGACTACTACACACGCCTGGAACAAGGCAGGCCCATTTCCCCCTCGGAAGCCGTTCTCGACGCCCTGGCGAACGCTCTGCAGCTCGACCCGGCGGAACGCAGCTACCTGCACGCGGTGGCCCGTCAGCCGGGCGGGGGCCGCCGGCGCGCATCCCGCGCGGTGCAGAAGGTGCGCCCCGGCGTGCACGCGCTGCTCGCCCGCCTCGGCGACACTCCCGCCTTCGTGCTGGGACGGCGCACCAGCATCCTGGCCGCCAACCGCATGGCCGGTGCCCTGCTCGCCGACTTCGACGCGATGCCCGCCCGCGACCGCAACGTCGTCCGCTGGGTGGTCCTCGACGAGGCCGCCCGGTCGCTCTTCGGGGAGGGCTGGGAAAAGATCGCCTCCGAGTTCGTGGGCGTGCTGCGCATGGATGCCGCCCGCTACCCCGACGACGCGGCCACCGCCGAGCTCGTGGGCGAACTGTCCATGAAGTGCGAACACTTCCGCCGCTGGTGGGCCGGACAGAAGGTCGTCGTCCACAGTTACGGCACGAAGACCCTCCACCACCCGATCGTCGGCGACCTCACCCTGCGCACCGAAGTGCTGGCCTTCCCCGGCGATGCCGACCAGAGTCAGTACACCTTCCTCGCCGACCCCTGTTCACCGTCCGACGAGGCTATGACGGTGCTGTCCGCCTGGGCCGCCGAACAGGCCCACTCCCACCCGCCGAAGGCGGCACCGGCCACGCCCCGCCGGTGAAGCAGCATCGCTGGTGCCACCAGGAGCCACGTCCCTGTCGCGTCGGCGGCGTCCTCCCCTGCGCGCCGCCGCGAAACGCCGCGCCGCTGCATCAGGAGACTGCACAACGATTTGCCAGTGATCGATGAGAAGGACTGAAATGGATCACACTCATCCCGAGGGCCGGCAGGCCGACACCGAACACGTCCTGGACAACCCGGTCTACGCGTCGCTGTCCAGCCCGCACCACGCCCACCTGGCCCGCGGACGCGGACGCGTCCTGCGCTACCTGGACGACGTAGCGCCCTTCCTGGGTTTGCCGGATCACCCGACGGAGCAGGACTGGGCCGATGCCGCACAGATCCTGGGCTCCGGCACCGCCGTCCACGTCCACCCTGCGGAACCGGCGCCCCCCGCCTGGAACGTCATCGACCGGTTCGACCTCGTGCAGATGACCGCGTCCGCAGTTGTGGAGGGTGCTGCCGACCCGCGGGCGATACGCCTCGAAGCCGCAGACGTTCCCGAGATGCTGGATCTCACGCGTCGCACCGCGCCCGGCCCCTTCCTCCGCCGGACCATCGAACTAGGCACGTATTTCGGCATTCGCCAGGGCCGTACGCTGATCGCCATGGCCGGCGAGCGCATGCGTGCTCCGGGCTGGGTGGAGATCAGCGCCGTCTGCACCGCACCCGAGCATCAGGGCAAGGGCCTTGGCAGCAGTCTCATGAGAACCCTGATCGGTCACATCACCGCACGCGGAGACAATGCCTTCCTGCACGTTGCCGCAACCAACACCAGCGCCGTCCGACTCTACAAGGCTCTCGGTTTCACCATCCGGCGTGAGCTCCCCCTCACCGTGCTGCGGCCTCCAACCCTCTGAGCAGCGTCGCATCGGTGAGCCGTGCAGCAAACCGGAGCTGACCGCATTGCGGCGCGTGCGGCAGACCGCGCGACACGCCGGGCGCAGTCGGCACCACGGCACGGCTCAGAAGTGGCTCCACAACGTAGGAAGTTGGTCTGGGCCCACCTGGCGGCCAGTGAGCCGTGAAAGGCTCGACGGATGGATTACGCGTTCGATGCCCCTCCCGTCGACCGGGAGCTTCTGGACTTCGCAGTCCGCCTGGCCCACCGCGCCGGGCAGATGTCGGCGCAAGGCTTCTTCAGCGATGACTGGCACAGCCGCCTCAAGGAGGACGGCACCGAGGTCACCGAGATCGACGTGGCGGTTGAAGAGCTGATCAGGGAGGAGCTGAGCCGGCGGATGCCGGACGACGGGATCTTCGGAGAGGAGGGCGGTGCAACCAGCGGGTTATCAGGACGGCGATGGATCATCGACCCCGTCAACGGCACGAAGTACTTCACCCACCGAGTGCCGCTGTTCTCGAACGATCTCGCCTACGAGGACGAGTACGGACCCGCAATCGGTGTGATCAACATGCCCCTGAGCCAGCAGATGATCGTGGCGGGCCGTGGTCTGGGCTGCTGGGTGCTGCCGGGTCCGCACCCGGACCTGCAATCGGGCCGCCGCGCCCAGGTCACGGAACGGACCGGCCTCGGCGGGGCAAGGACGCTGATGCACAACCCGGCCGGTTGGCCGGAGGAACTCCTTTGCGCTCTCCACCGCCGGGTCCTCCTGGTGCCCTCGACCGGCATGATCGTAGCCCTGGTGACGGGCCGAGCCGATGCCGGCGTCATCGCCGGTCCGCCGATGGGCTACGAGGACATCGCTCCGATGCCGGTCATCGTCACAGAGGCGGGCGGCCGGGTGACCGACCTGGACGGCGCGTCCGTGCTGGAAGGCGACATGTCGGTGCTGGTCACCAACGGTCGACTGCACGAGAAGTTCCTGCAGTTGGTGAACGGCCTTCCGCACAGCCGCGACTATCGGGCCCTCGATGATGGTGAATAGCGCGCCGGGCAACGCCGCAGCACAGGCCGGAGAGGCTCGTACATACGCCGACAGGCAAGTCCGCGACGTGCCCACATTGGAGTGAATGCGCTGCTCCGTCCGTCGTCATGGCCGTCCGGGGCGCGACCGTCCACGGCATCCGGGTCCGCTTCGGCCAGTGGCGGCCGGCGACTCCGCCGGCGCCAGGGCCTCACCACTGAGACGCCCGAAGCGTCGAGCGGTGTCCCAAGCGCAGGCCCGCCAGCCCGGGCAGCGGACTCCCCGGCACACCGCCTGTGGAGGCTCCTCGCCAGGCCGCCCCCCTGGTGACCTCCCCGGACACGAGGTCTAGCCTCTCCTCGTTCGCGCACCGTCCGGTGCGCCGGGGAGGGGACCTCCATGGACGAGGACGGCTCGGCACGGGTGTACCGCAGAGAACGCAGACGGCCCCGACGCGCCGCGCTGCTCTCCTTCGTCCTCATGGGCAACGCCGTGTTGCAGACCATCCGCACCCGCCACGACGTACCGCTGTGGTGGGCGCCCGTCGCACTGGCGCTCCTCGTCGCGGTCGGCGTCTGGGGCGCCCTGGCGGAGTGGCGGGCGCACACCGTGGTGACGGCCGCGGGAGTCACCCGGCAGGGTCCCCTGCGGGCGCGCACCTGGGCCTGGCCGGCCGTCTACGACCTGCGCGTCGAGCCCTCCGGCAGCCACGCCCTGAGCACGCAGCCCGGGTGGCCGGCCTACCTGTACGACACCGAGGGCCGCCGCTTCCTGCTGCCGCAGATCAACGAGTGGCAGCTCGACGACCCCTACGCCGAGGTCGCCGCTCTGCGCTCGCAGGCCCGGTGGTATGGCATGCCCGGCGAGCAGCGGCCCGGGGTCGAGGCCCGGATCCTGTGGCGGGCCGGGCAGCGCCGGGGATGGCAGTGGGCGAGCGTCGCGGCGGTGGTGGTGTTCGTCCTCATGCTCGCCGTCGCCCTCGCCGAGGACGTCTCCGGGACACCGGCGAACCTCCCCCTGCTCCTCCTGGCCGTGCCGCTCGCCTCCTTCGGCGTGCTCGGGGTCCTGCTCGGCCGGTACTGCGCCGCCCGCGCCCTGCGGCTGCCGCGCTGAAGCCCCTGGCGGGCACGGGGTTGTGGTGGCGGCGTGCAGGCCGTCCCGCCGTCCCGTGCAAGCCGTCGTCCCGCCGGAGGAGGCGAGTGCGTGGGAGGTGCGACGGTCATTGCCTGGGCGCGGTGGATGGTGGAGGCGTACCCGGGCTCGCCGTGGGCGGCGAGATGGGTGGCGGGCAGCTCGATGCGGCCGCGGTGCTGGGTGTGGCGGGCCACCACGTCCACTCCGGACAGCATCTTGGTGCCGGTCCAGGTGGCGCCGTTCTTCACGCAGTCCGGCCGCCGCGCACGAGCATGCGGCGTCGGTTGAGGCGGGTGCGGATTGTGTCGCCGATGTGGGCGAGCTGCCCGCCGCGCAGGCTCGTGCTGCGGCGGGTGTCGGCGATGCCCGCGGCGATGTGCCAGGTCTGGGCGCGCAGATTGAGCGCGGTCACCATGGGTGCAGGAGCCGGCGCCGGTGGAGTGATGGATCACTGCGGAGTGCAGCCGCGACAGGTCGGTCCACAAGCGGTACAGATGGGGCTTGTCCGGCCGCGAGCGCTGTCCCTGCGGCGTGCGCGGGGTATCGCCGCCCAGGGCTGTGGGGTTGTTGGGGGTTGGGGAATCATCTCCGCGTCCAGTTCGACCCAGGCTGGTCGCATACCCCCGCTCCGGCTCCGTCTGTTTCGCTCCTTGGGCCGGCAGTAGGGCGTTCACCAGCCTTGGCTATCGCTCGCGGGGCAGCACGCTTGAACCATTCCGGACGCGCCCGGCTTGTGGCCGAGGTCGCTTATCCGGCCCGTCGTTCCGCGTCCGACAGGGCCGCCAGGGCCCGCGCCGTGACGTCTTCGACCGGGCCGACGGCGTCGACCGTCAAAAGGATGGCCGAGTAGTGGGCGAGCAGGGGTGCGGTCTGGTGTTGGTACACCCGCTGCCTGTGCCGGATGACGTCTTCGGTGTCGTCCGGCCGGCCGCGGCCCAACAGCCGGGCCACGACGGCTTCTTCCGGAGCGGTGAACTCCAGCACCGCATCCAGTGTGGAGCCCGCGGCGCCCAGTATGGCGGCGAGTTCCCGCGCCTGCGGCAGCGTACGCGGGAACCCGTCGAGGAGGAAGCCGTGCCGGGCGTCCGGGTGCGCGAGCCGCTCCCGGACCATTCCCCCGGTGACGTGGTCGGGGACGAGTTCACCGGTGTCGAGGTAACGCTGCGCGTCCCGTCCGAGCGGGGTGCGGCGCGCCACATGTTCCCGGAACAGGTCACCGGTGGAGATGTGGGGGACGCCGAGCCGCTCGCTGAGCACGGCCGCCTGGGTGCCTTTGCCCACTCCAGGAGGGCCGATGAGGACGAGTCGCATCAGTGCTGCACACCTTTCGGGTGAGATCGGGCCAGTTCAGAAGCAGGTTCGTAAATCGGTTCACGTCGATGCCCGGCCGGTCGTCCCCCGTGCCTGCGCACGTCGCGCTCACCAGGCCCGGGAAGGACAGACGGGATCCCCGCTGAGCACGAGCACCGGCCCGTGTGTGGAGTCCGTCCGGCGGCTCAGGAGTTCGCACACCACCTCGGCCGCACCCGCCTGGTACGCACCGGCGTCCAGTGACGGGCCGGGGACGAGGGCGTGGACGTCGACCCGGGGCGCCAGTTCGGCGGCCAGCCACTCGGTCAGCTCGGTCAGGCCGGCCAGGGCGGCGTCCTGCGGCCCGCCTCGTGCCCTGGCCGCGACCAGGTTGACCACCGATCCGCCGTGCGCGGCCATCCACCGCCAGTAGGCACGCTGGACACAGGCCAGCGGGGTCACGAAGGCACTGTGCAGGACGTCGCGCAGGGCCAGCGGATCCATCTCCATCAGCGGGCCGGGAGGGGACGGGGTCGCGACCAGGTTCACCAAGTGGTCGAGGCGGCCGAGACGGTCGACGACCGTGTCGACGGCGCGACCGAGCGCCGCCGGATCACCGGGTGCGCAGGGCAGCACCAGAAGGGGCGCTCCCGGTGGCGCCGCCCGGTGGCCGTCCTCGGCCTCGGCGCCCGCGAGCACCACGTGCGCGCCGCGCTCCGCGAGGCCGGCCACCACGGCGGCGGCGAGGTCGCCCGCACCGGTGACGAGCACGACCCGACCGGTCGAGGTGCTTGCGCGTCCCATGTCCGTCTCCCTTCACACAGCGTCGGTCACCCGGCCTGCGGGGACCTGTCGGCCAGGCCTGCGTTGATCAGGTCCATGACCGAGGCGTCGGCGAGTGTGGTGACATCGCCGACTTCGCGGTTCTCCGCGACGTCCCGCAGCAGTCGGCGCATGATCTTCCCGGAGCGGGTCTTGGGCAGCTCGGGGACGACCATGATCTGCCGGGGCTTGGCGATGGGGCCGATCTCCTGGGCCACGTGCTCGCGCAGCGCACCGGTGACGTCCCCCGCGGACCAGGCCGTGCCGCCGCGGAGGATGACGAAGGCGACGATGGCCTGGCCCGTCGTCGCGTCCGAGGCTCCGACCACGGCGGCCTCGGCCACCGCGGGGTGCGACACGAGTGCCGACTCGACCTCGGCGGTGGAGATCCGGTGCCCGGAGACGTTCATGACGTCGTCGACCCGGCCGAGCAGCCAGATGTCGCCGTCCTCGTCATAGCGGGCGCCGTCCCCGGCGAAGTAGTAGCCCTGTGCGGCGAAGCGGGACCAGTACGTCTCCCGGTAGCGGTCGTCGTCGCCCCAGACGCCGCGCAGCATGGACGGCCAGGGCTGGTCGAGCACCAGGTAGCCGCTCTCGCCCTTGCCGACCTGCCTGCCCTGGTCGTCGACGACCTTGGCGGAGATCCCCGGCAGCGGCGTCTGCGCCGAGCCGGGTTTGGCGGCCGGCCCGCCGGGCAGCGGCGCGATCATGATGGTGCCGGTCTCGGTCTGCCACCAGGTGTCGACGACCGGCGCCCGGTCGCCGCCGATGTGCTTGCGGTACCAGCGCCACGCCTCGGGGTTGATGGGTTCGCCGACGCTGCCGAGCACGCCGATCGACGACAGGTCGTAGCGGGCCGGGACGTCCTCTCCCCATTTCATGAACGTGCGGATGAGGGTGGGGGCGGTGTAGTAGACGGTGACGCCGTACTTCTCGATGATCTCGAAGTGGCGTCCCTCGTGCGGAGTGTTGGGCGTTCCCTCGTACATCACCGACGTCGTGCGGTTGGCGAGGGGCCCGTAGACGATGTACGAGTGCCCGGTGATCCAGCCGATGTCGGCCGTGCACCAGTAGACGTCGGCGTCGGGATCGAGGCTGAAGACCGTGCCGTGGGTGTAGGCGGCCTGCGTGAGATAGCCGCCCGAGGTGTGCAGGATGCCCTTCGGCCTACCGGTCGTGCCCGAGGTGTAGAGGATGAACAACGGGTGCTCGGCGTCGAAGTCCTCGGGGATGTGCTGATCGGGCTGGGCGTCCACCACCTCGTGCCACCACAGGTCCCGGCCGTCGGTCCAGGGCACGTCGATGCCGGTGCGGCGGACCACCAGGACGTGCTCGACGCAGGGCGTATTCCGGGTGGCTTCGTCGGTGTTGGCCTTCATCGGCTCGGCCCTGCCCCGGCGGAACTGGCCGTCCGAGGTGATCAGCAGCCGTGCCTCGGCGTCCTCGATACGGGACTGGAGCGCGGCCGGGGAGAACCCGCCGAACACGACGCTGTGCGGCAGCCCGAGTCGCGCGCAGGCCAGCATGGCGAAGACGGCCTCGGGGATCATCGGCAGCTGGATGGCGACCCGGTCCCCGGCCCGAAGGCCGAGGGAGAGCAGAGCGTTGGCCGCCTTGCACACCTCGCGCCTGAGGTCGGCATAGGTGATCGTGCGCGTGTCACCCGGCTCACCCTCCCAGTGGAAGGCGACCTGGTCGCCGTGGCCGGCCTCGACGTGCCGGTCCACGCAGTTGTACGCCACGTTCAGCCGGCCTCCGGTGAACCAGCGGGCGAACGGAGCGTCCGACCAGTCGAGCACCGTGTTCCACTCGGTGCCCCAGTGCAACCGCTCTGCCTGCCGCGCCCAGAACGCCAGACGGTCGTCACCGGCCTGCCCGGGCTGTCCGGGCACCGCTTCGCCCGCTGCGGTGGGCGGGCTGTCGGGGCGGACGCGGTGGTCGGAGCGCGGAGACATGTGGGTCCTCCAAGGTGCCGGGACGATTCCAGGGGGCGAGTGCGGCCACGGTGGCCGGACAGGGTTGGCGTGAGGTTGGCGCCGACTGGTGCGGCGGCGTACGGCTACGGCCGCGCCGCGGTCCAGCGGCTCACCATGCGCAGCGCGAGACGGGGCTTCAGCGGTGCCGCGGTCCTGCGGCGTACGGCGCCCTGCCAGACGCCCCAGCCGTAGGCCAGGTCGTCCAGGCGACGGAGCGTCGTGTGGGCGAGCGGGGAGAGCGGGCTGCCCGAGCGGTGGTGGTCCAGCAGCCCCTCGGCCACGGCTGCGACGACCAGGGCGTACCGGGCGCGGCGGTCGACGGCGGCCGCGGCGGCGGCGAGCGGCCAGTGGTGCCGGGTGGCGCAGCGCAGCAGTTGCTCGGCGGTGCCGCGCAGAGCGGCGAGCGAGAGCAGGGCGCCCGCGCGGGCCGGATGGTCGGCGTCGGGCATCCTGCGGGCCACGCGCACAGCGGTCGCTCCGGTCAGGGCCACGGCCAGTGCCGCCGGGGCCGGCCTGCTGCGCAGCAGAAGGGCGCAGGCGGCCAGCGACCAGGGGGCGGCGTACAGCGGCGGCACGCGGCCGGGGTGACGCAGTGCCAGGTCGGCGGCGCCCGTGCCGTATCCGGCCCGTTGAGCCAGCCAGCTGCGCAGGTCGGTGCGGTGCCGGTGGCCCACGCGGGCGGAGGGGACGTAGCGCAGCCGCCAGCCGGCCTCGTGCAGCCGCATGCACAGGTCGACGTCCTCGCCGACGCGCATGGCCTCGTCGAAGCCGGGGCCGACGGCCTCACGCCGGACCACGATGGTCGCGCTCGGCACGTAGGAGAGCGCGGACACGGGCACGACCGGTCCTTCTGCCGCGCCCATGTCCAGCGGCGAGCGGATCTCCTCGTACCGGTCCAGCAGCCCGGGAACGGACACGGGCAGTGCGGTCACCCGTGGCGCGGCGAGCGCCAGGGCGGGGTCGGCGAACTGCGCCAGCAGGGCGGCGAGCCATCCGGGTTCCGGCACGACGTCGGAGTCGCAGAACGCCACGTAGCGGGTACGGGCGTGACGCAGCCCGGTGTTGCGGGCCGCCGCCGGGCCCCGGTTGCTCGGGTGGGACAGCAGCCGTGCGCCGTGCCGGCCGGCCACGGCGGACACGGCGGCGGGGTCGTCGGAGCCGTCGTCCACGACCAGCACCGGCAGGTCCGTGGTCTCCGGATCGGCGCGCAGGGCGCTCAGCAGCCGGTCGAGCTGGTCGGCGCGGTCCCGGACGGGGATGACGACGGTGGTGTCGCCGACGGGTGCCGGGGCGAGGCGCGGATGCGCGAGGCCGGCGTCCAGGAGCCGCCGGGCGAGCGCGGCGCTCGCCGGGTCGGTCACGGTGAACCGGCCCTCACCGAGCCGGCGGACGGCCGCGGCGGTCACTCTGACCAGCCGCAGTGGTGAACCGCCGACCATGAGCCGGCCGTCCCTCGACCGGTGCGTCCCGGCGGCGAGTTCGACCGTGAACCCGTCGGGCAGGGTGACGTGCGCGGGGGCGGCGAGCCGGCTGCCCGGCGCGGATGCCGCGAACGTCCCGGGGAGCCGTTCGAGTGTCATGCGGTGAAACCTCCGTCCGCGTGCAGTACGGAACCGGTGACGGCCAAGGAGTCGGCGGAGCAGGCCCAGGTGACCACGGCGGCCACCTCCTCGGGTTCCAGAGGGCGTCCGGTGAGCTGCTGTTCGGCGAGCTTGTCGACCTCCGGCAGCTCGTAGAGGTCGGCCGTGGCCCGCAGCATGTCCGTGCGCGTCGAGCCCGGTGACACCGCGACCGCGTTCACGCCGGTGTCCCGCAGGTCGCAGGCCAGGCCGCGGACCAGGCCGACCACGGCGTGCTTGGCGGCGCAGTAGGCGCCGAGTCCCCACAGCCCGCGATGCGCGGCGGCCGAGGCGAGTGCGACGAACCGCCCGGTGCGGGGCCGCGGCCGGCGCAGCAGAGCGGGTACGGCCGCGCGGGCGAGGTGGGCGACGCCCATGACGTCCACGTCGAGCAGCGTGCGCCACTGCGTGTCGGTCTGTTCCCACACCGGGCCGCCGCCGAGCATGACGGCCGCCGCGGCCACGGCGGCGTCGAGACCGCCGAACTCGCGCTCGGCCGTCTCGACGGCGGTGTGCAGCGCGGCCTCGTCGCGGACGTCGGCGCGCATCGTGCGGACCAGCGGGAACTCGCGGTCCAGGGCGTCGAGTTGCGCGGGCCCGGCCAGGGGGTAGGGCACGTCGGGGTCGTCGGCGCAGCGGTCCACGGCGACCACCGCCCAGCCGCCGCGGGCCAGCGCGGCCACGGTCGCCGCCCCGATGCCCCGGGCGGCGCCGGTGACCACGGCGACCCTGGGGCCGGTCATCGCCCGGCTCCCGCGGGCACGGGGACGGGCCGCTGTTCGGGCGAGCCGAGCCGGCCCCGCCCCGAGACCCGCCAGGCCCGGATGTCGGCGGCGAGGCGGTCCGCCATACGGTCGAGGAGCCGTTCGCCCTCGCTCGCGCGGGCCCCGGAGGGGTCGCCCAGGACTCCGGACGGGCTGACTCCTCGGACGGATTCGGTGACGAGCCGGTCCATCAGCAGGTGGACGGGGTCGGTGGGTCCGGCGACGGCCCGCTCCTCGCGGACGGCCGAACGCCGCAGCCGCAGCATCATCGAGGTCTCGGTACGGCCCGCGTGGGCGTCGGAGCCCGGCGGCAGACAGGGCCACCAGGCGACGTCCCGGCTCTCGCCGCGCAGCCCGGTCACCGCGTCGGCCAGGCTCACCAGGTTGCCGCCGTGACCGTTCACCACGAGCAGTCGGCCCGCCCAGCGCAGCATCGAGCGGCCGATCTCCGTGACGAGCAGGCGCAGCGCGTCGTGGCCGAGGGACACCGTGCCGGGGAACCCCTCGTGCTCGCCGCTGGCCCCGTACGACTGAGCCGGCGCCACCAGTACGTCCGCCTCGCCCTGCAGCAGGCCGGCGGCCCGCCCGGCGACCGCCGCGGCCACGGCGGTGTCGGTGTCCAGCGGGAGGTGCGGGCCGTGCTGTTCGCAGGAGCCGAGGGGCAGCAGCACGAGGGGGCCGCGGTCGGTGAGGTCCGGCCAGGCGAGGTCGGCGAGCCGGGTCCCCGGCCCGGCCGTCGCCGACGTTCCCGGTGCCGTGGCCGCCGCGGCCGGGGCGGGCTCGGCCGGCATCTCAGGCCCCGCCCAGGGTGCGGGTGAACCCGGGCGGGATCACCACATCGTCCCGGGTCAGCTCGTGAACGGAGGAGCGGCCGAGGCCCAGCAGGGCGGAGTCGATGCCGCCGCGCAGGATGTCCAGGACGTTCTCCACACCGCTCTGCCCTCCCGCGGCCAGACCCCACAGGTAGGCGCGGCCGATCATCACGGCCCTCGCGCCGAGCGCCAGCGCCTTGACCACGTCGCTGCCCCGGCGGATTCCGCTGTCCAGCAGGACCTCGATCTGGTGGCCGACCGCGTCCGCGACGGCCGGGAGGGCGCGGATCGGGGCCGGGGTGCTGTCGAGGTTGTTCCCACCGTGGTTGGACACCGAGATCGCGGTGACTCCCGCGTCGACCGCGCGCAACGCGTCGTCCACCCTGCAGATGCCCTTCAGCAGGAACGGCCCGTCCCACTGCTCGCGCAGCCAGCGGACGTCCTCCCACGAGGGCGGCGGGGTCTGCATCCACTCGCCGTACGCGCCGAAGAACGTGGGCGCGCCCCGGCCCGGATCGGCGAGGTTCGGCGTGGTCAGGTCGGGCAGGCTGCGCGACTTGAGGAAGTCCAGCAGCCAGCTCGGGCGCGTGAGCGCCTCCGGCGCGAACCGCGCCATGGCCTTCAGGTCCAGCCGCTCGGGAATCTTCGGACTGCCCCAGTCACGGCCGTGCGAGAAGGACCAGTCGAGAGTGACGATCAGTGCCTTCGCGCCTGCTTCGTAGGCGTGCTGGATGCGGCGCAGCATCGCGTCCTTCGAGCCCATCCAGTACATCTGGAAGAACGTCTGCGGGTTGGCGGCCACCACGTCTGCCAGCGGCTTGCTCGCGAAGGAACTGAGGCCCATCGCCGTGCCGCGGGCCGCGGCGGCGCGGGCGACGGCCACCTCGCCGTCGGGGTGCACCGCCTGCACCCCGGTCGGGGAGATGATCACCGGCAGCGAGATCTGCTCGCCCAGGACCGTCGTCGACTGGTCCCGCTTGGCCGACAGCCCGGCGACGTGGGGCGCGAACCCGAGTTCCGCGAACGCCTTGGTGTTGTCGTCGTAGGACGTGCCCTTCTCGGAACCCGCGAGCAGTGCGCTGTAGACCGACTTCGGCAGCCGCTTGCCCGCCCTTCGCTGGGCCTCGGCGACCGTCTCGAACCACTTGCTCATGACGTTCCTTTCACGGTGTGTACGGCGAGGCCGGCGCCGGCCAGCGGGCTCTCGTCACAGAGGCGGTCGGGGCGGGCGGTGCGCACGGCGGGCATGCCCAGGGGCACGGTCCGGTGCGAGTGGTCGTTGCCCTGGCGTGGGAGCGCGTCCCGCGCCACCGCCGAGAGCGCGGCGGCGCCGTGGCCTTTGACGCACTCGGGGTCGGGGCCGTCGAGCGGCAGGCCGGTGAAGAACTTCGCGGCCATGCAGCCGCCCTGGCAGGTGTCGTACGCGGGGCAGCCGGAGCAGGCGCCCCCGGTGGAGGGCCGGCGCAGCTCGGCGAAGAGCGCCGACTCCCGCCAGACCCGGTCGAAGCCGCCCGGGGAGCGGACGTTGCCGGCCTTGAACGCGTCGTGGATGGCGAACGGGCAGGCGTACACGTCGCCGACCGGGTCGATCAGGCACACCACGCGTCCCGCGCCGCACAGGTTCAGCCCCGGGATGGGCTCCGAACCCAGCGCGTTGAGATGGAAGAAGGAGTCCCCGGTGAGCACCTTCTCGCCGTGCCCGAGCAGCCAGGAGTAGATGTCGTACTGCTGCTCGGCGGTGGGGTGCAGTTCGTCCCACACGTCCGCGCCCCGCCCGGAGGGCCTGAGCCGGGTGATGCGCAACTGTGCGCCGTAGCGGTCGGCGATGGCGGCGAAGTCGTCGAGCTGGGCGACGTTCTGGCGAGTCATCACCACGGAGATCTTGAAGTCCCGGAAACCGGCGTCGGCGAGGTTCTCCATGGCCCGGATCGCCATGTCGTACGAACCCCGGCCGCGCACCGCGTCGTTGACCTCGCGGGTGGCGCCGTCCAGGGAGATCTGGATGTCGACGTAGTCGGTCGCGGCCAGCCGCCGGGCCCGCTCGGGGGTCAGGCGCAGCCCGTTGGTGGAGAACTTCACGCCGACCTGGTGGGCGATCGCGTAGTCCAGCAGCTCCCAGAAGTCGGGGCGGACCGTGGGTTCGCCGCCGCCGACGTTGACGTAGAAGACCTGCATGCGCTGCAGCTCGTCGATCACGGACTTGATCTCGTCCGTGGACAGCTCCAGCGGGTCGCGTCGCCCGGACGAGGACAGGCAGTGCGCGCAGGACAGGTTGCACGCGTAGGTCCACTCCCAGGTCAGGCAGATCGGAGCGTGCAGACCGCCCTTGAACTGCTCGACGAGGGCCGGCACCCGCTCGGGGGTGTGCGGTGGATCGTGAAGGGTGGTCATCACCGAGCTCCGGTTCCACTGTGCTGGGGAATGATCATGTCGGCGGCGGCCAGGGAGGCCAGCGCGCGCAGGAAGGCACCCCGCCGGACGTCGGGCACGCCGGCGAGGGCGTCCCCGACGCTGGGGTGACGGTCGAGCCCCCGGACCAGTTCGACGAGTTCCGGTGCCTTGAGGAAGGACAGCCGGCGATTGCCGAAGTGGTAGGCGAGCGCCCCGAACGGCTCGGGGCGCAGCGCGACGGAAGGGTTCAGCCGGTAGGGGCGGGCCACGTCGAACGCCGGGGACGGCATGGCGGGCCTCAGTAGACGCCGCACATGCCGTCGATGGAGACCTCTTCGACGAGGACCTCCTCGACGAGTTCATCGGCGACGTTGATGGTGTCCTGCTCGGCCCCGATCTGGTCCTCGTTCACGGCAAGCCTCCTGAAGGAAAAGGGGAGTTGGGTTGCGGCCGGTTCCGTCGCGCGGTGACCGGGCCGTACTCGACGCTACGGCCGGGCCGCCGCGCCGCTCACCCTGCTTCCGGCCGCCCTCACCCTGTCCGGTCGGACAGGTGTGCGGCGCCAGGGCCGGTGTCCGCCGGGCGCCCCGTCCGATCGGTCAGGTCGCGCCCCCTGCGTCCGCGCCGCGCAGCCGTCCGAGCGGCCGGTGTCGCCGCGCACCGCGTTCCCGGAGGGTGAGTCACGCCACCAACTCCGGCACGTCCGTGCTCCACCCCGGACATCTGCGCCGCCGGCAACGGAGCAGTCGACGCAGGACGCGCGGCCCGACCGCGCGGAGAGGACAGTCGCGATCATGCAGGTCGAAGAACTTCTCAAGCCGTTCCCGATCAAGGAATTCCACCCCTTCCCCCGGGCGCTGATGGGCCCGGGCGCCCATGAGCTGATCGGTCCGGAGGCCAAGAAGCTGGGATTCCGCCGCACGCTGGTGATGACCACCGGTCTGCGCGGCAGCGACACGGTGCACAAGATCGTCGAGTCGATGAAGTACCACGGCCTTGAGGTCGTGGTGTACGACAAGGTCGAGTCGAACCCCAAGGACTACAACGTCATGGACGCCGTGGCGCTGTACCAGGAGAACAAGTGCGACTCGTTCGTGTCGATCGGCGGCGGCTCGTCGCACGACGCGTGCAAGGGAGCCCGTATCTCCGTCGCCCACGACGGCCGCAGCGTCAACGACTTCGAGGGCTTCAACAAGTCCGAGAACCCCAAGAACCCGCCGCACATCGCCGTCTCCACCACGGCCGGCACCGGTTCGGAGACCTCGTGGGCGTACGTCATCACCGACACGACCACGGACCCGGACAACCCGCACAAGTACGTCGCCTTCGACGACGCCTCGGTGGCCAGCCTGGCCATCGACGACCCCACGCTGTACTACGACTGCCCCCTCGACTACACGGCGCAGTGCGGCTTCGACGTACTCGCGCACGCCTCGGAACCGTACGTCTCGCGGCTGGACTTCCAGCCGTCGCTGGGCAACGCGCTGCACGCGATCAGGCTCACCGCCCGCCATCTGCGCCAGGCGGTGTGGAACGGCCAGGACCTGGCCGGGCGCGAGGGCATGATGTACGCACAGTACATCGCGGCGCAGGCGTTCAACTCCGGCGGCCTGGGCATCATCCACTCCATCTCGCACGCGGTCAGCGCGTTCTACGACACCCACCACGGCCTCAACAACGCCATCGCACTCCCCCGGGTGTGGGCGTTCAACATGCCGGCCCACTACGAGCGGTTCGCGGACATCGCCGAGGCGATGGGCGTGGACACGCACGGCATGACGAAGGTGCAGGCCGCCGAGGCGGCGCTCGCCGCGGGCATCCGGCTGCTGCGTGACGTCGGCATCCCCGAGAAGTTCACCGACGTCCAGCAGGAGACCTACTCCAAGAACCGCCTCGGGCAGGGCCCGACGAAGTTCTACGAGCAGGCGAAGGTCATCAAGGGCGACGCCGCCGACGTCGACCGCATCACGAACCACGTGCTCGGTGACGCCTGCACCCCGGGCAACGCCAAGGAGTGCACGTTCGACACGGTGCGCCCCGTCGTCGAGCACTGCATGACCGGCGACCTGGACGACCTGCTCGGCTGAGCGCCTCGTGCCCGGGAGCGGGGGGCGACCTGGGACGCCGCCCCCCGCTCCCGCCCCATCGGACGGAGGAACCGTGCCCGCCACACCCGAGAACCCCGCGTTCGGCTCGGCCGAGGACGTCGCCGAGCGGTTCGCCGCCCACGGCTACATCGCCGACCGGCGGCTCGCCACCACTGTGTTCCTGCAGACCAGACTCGAGAAGCCGCTGCTGCTGGAGGGCCCGGCCGGCGTCGGCAAGACCGAGCTGGCCAAGACGTTGGCAGCAGCCAGCGGGCGCCGGCTGCTGCGCCTGCAGTGTTACGAGGGCCAGGACGAGAGCCGTGCCCTGTACGAGTGGGACTACGGCAAGCAGCTGCTGTACACCCAGATGCTCCGGGACAAGATCGGCGACCTCACGGCCGACGCCCCCGACCTGGCCTCCGCCGTCCACCGGATCGAGGAGCAGGACAGCGTCTTCTTCTCCGACCGGTTCCTCGCCCCGCGCCCGCTGCTGGACGCGGTGCGCGGCGAGCAGCCGGCGGTCCTGCTCATCGACGAGGTCGACCGGGCGGACGAGGCACTGGAGGCGGTGCTCCTCGAGTGCCTGGCCGAGTACCAGGTGTCGGTGCCGGAGATCGGCACGTACACCGCGAAGGTCCCCCCGTACGTCGTCCTCACCTCCAACAACACCCGCGACCTGTCGGCCGCGCTGAAGCGCCGCTGCCTGCACCTCTTCCTCGACTATCCCGACGCGGAACGGGAGTTGGAGATCGTACGGGCCAAGGACACCGGGCTGCCCGAGGCGGCCGCCCGCCACCTGGTGGACGTGGTGCGCGGCCTGCGCGAACTGCCGCTGCGCAAGAGCCCCAGCATCTCCGAGACCGTCGACTGGGCCCGCACCCTCGCGGTCCTGGGCGTCGACGAACTCGACCCGGAGGTTCTCGCCGGCACCGCCAACGTGGTTCTGAAGTACGAGCGGGATCTGCACCGCGCGCTGGAGGTCCTGCCACGTCTGGTCGACCCCAACCGCACGCTGCCCGCACCCGGCCACCACCACGACGGCCATCATCACCATGGCGGTCACCATCAACACGACGGTCACCATCACGGCCCCGGGCACGGGGAACCGGAGCAGGCCGACGGGCGCGCGGTACGGGCCGCCATGGACCGGCAGGGCCGGCACGACGAGGGCTACTACGGCGCCCCGGGCGCCGGACCGACGCACCGCCCCACCCCCGGCGCCGGCCAGGGCGCCCGAGCGTTCGCCGCCGTCACGCGGCGCCGCACCGACTGATCCGGGAGGCGTGCATGGAAGCCGGCGTGCACCGATTCGTCCGTGTCCTGCGGCTGTTCGGGCTGCGGATCTCCGTGTCGGAGGCGATGGACGCCATGCGCGGGGCGGCCCAGCCCGGCATGCTCGCCGGGCGCGAGACGCTGCGCGAGGCACTGCGCATGACACTCGTGAAGGACCGGCGCGACGACGCGCTGTTCGACGAGTTGTTCACCGCGTTCTTCTCCCTGCGCCCGGTGGCGGGCGACTCCGCCGGCCACGGCCACACTCATGCGCACGACGACCTGACCGACACCGGCGAACTGGAGTCGTTCACCGTCTCCGACGAGCCGTCCGAGACGCCTCAGCAGGGGCACAGCCACGGCAAGCCGTCCGACATCCGCGACTTCTTCGACCAGCAGGACCTGGCCCAGCAGTACAACCTGCACCAGGAAGCCAACAAGATCGATCTGGCGTCGATGACCGACGAGATCGTGCTGTCCAAGGACGGCGCGACCGGCGGGCGCGACGACAGCCCGTCCGTCCAGCTGGAGACCGAGCGGCTGCACGGCGCCGGGATCCCCGGACGGCTCGCGTCGGCGACCGGGCAGCCCATCGACGCGACCCTCACCGTCGCCCAGCAGGACGCCCTGCTCGGCCGGCTCACCCCCGAGACCGACGATGGTCTCGAACCCGACACGCCGAAGCAGCAGTTGGCGGGTGTCATCGAGAACCTGCCCGAGCTGCTGAAACGGCATCTCGACCGGCTGGCCGAACTGCAGGCCGTGGCCGTCGAGTCCGGCCGGATCGCCGAACGCGCCCGCCTGGAAACGGTGGACGAGGATGAGCGCGGCCAGTTGGAGGAGGCGCTGCGCAGGGTGGGCCGCAGCGTGCACGGCGCCCTGACCAGCCGCAAGCGCAACACCCCGACGGGCCGTGTCCATCCCGGCCGCACGATGCGCCGCAACATACGGTACGACGGCGTGCCGTTCCGGCCCGTCACCGTCACCCGCGCCGAGGACCGGCCCCGCCTGGTGATCCTCGCGGACGTCTCGCTGTCGGTGCGGGCCACGGCGCGCTTCACCCTGCACCTGGTGCACGGGCTGCAGTCCCTGTTCGGACAGGTGCGCAGCTACGCCTTCGTGGACGAACCCACCGAGATCACCGAGCTGTTCGCCGAGCACCCGCTGGAGCGGGCGCTGGGGCTGGTCTTCGACGGGCTGCCGGCCGGCGGTCTGCTGGACGTGGACGCGACGTCCGACTACGGCCGGACCTTCGAGACGCTGCTGACCGAACACACGCCGGCGCTGGGCCGCCGCGCCACGCTCCTGGTACTGGGTGACGGCCGCGGCAACGGCAATCCACCGCGGACCGAGGCGTTCGCGGAGATCACGCGGCGGGTGCGCCAGACCATCTGGCTGACCCCGGAGCCGCGTTACTCCTGGGGCCTGGGCGCCTGTGACCTGCCTCGCTACGCCGAGTACTGCGACCGCGTCCAGGTGGTCGCCGACCTCACCGGGCTGGAGCGCGCCGCCCTGCGGATGGCCACGGAGGCGACCGGCCGATGAACACCACCGCACACCGTCAGGGGAAGCCACAGCCATGAGTGTCCCGAGCCTGCGCAGCGCGATCGCCGCGCGCCGCATCGACCCGCTGGCACCGGGCGCGCCCGGCCTGTACGCCGACCCTCTGGTCCGCGTGATCCGCCACAGGCCCGTTACCGAGAGCGTGTTCCCCCCGCCGATCGTCCGTACCGAGCACTTCACGCTGCGCCGCCGTGGCCGCCGCGTCGAACTGGGCCACTCGCTGCTCCCCGAGCAGTTGGACAACGACCTGGCCGGGATGCTCGCCGAGGAGCTGTTCGCCCCCGGCTGGCTGTCCGGCAGCGATGTCTTCGAGCGGGTCTTCACGGGGGTGGTGCGCTCCTGCGTGGACGGACCGCTGCCCGCCTGGACCACCTTCTACGACAACACGCTGGCCCGCATCCGGCAGTACTGGCAGACCCCGGAGCCGGCCGAGCACTCCTCGATCGCCGGGTTCGCGCCCGTGTACCGGCGCACGCTGGACCTGGTCACCCCCGGCAGTGTGCTGGACCTGGGCTCCTGCTTCGGCTTCCTGCCACTGCTGCTCGCCGAGCGAGAGCGGCAGACGGTGATCGCCTCCGACCTTTCCATGGGCACGATGCGGCTGCTGGACACCGTGGCCCGTGCCCGGGGCCGCACGCTCGACGCGATGGTCTGCGACGCCTCCCGGGTGCCGCTGCCCGACCGCTCGGTGGACACCGTCACCGTCATCCACCTGCTGGAGCACCTCGACGCCGGGCACGGCGACGCCGTCGTACACGAGGCGCTGCGGCTGGCCCGGCGTCGGGTGGTGGTGGCCGTGCCGTACGAGGACGAGCCGACCGCCGCGTACGGCCACGTGCGGTGCTTCACCCCGGAGCAACTCGCCGACCTCGGCCGCCGCACGGGCCACCGCTTCTCGGTCGGCGCCTTCCACGGCGGCTGGCTGGTCGTCGAGCCCGGCTGAGCCGCTCCCCCACGAACTGCGCCACCCCGAAGAACACAACGCAAAGGAGCGTTCATGTCTGTCTCGGAAACGGACGCGGCAGGTGCCGCCGCCGCAGCTCACGCCAAGCCCCGGCCTCAGGCGGCGCCCGGACCGCTGGACGGGGATCCGGCGCTGATCGGCGTGCCCACCTTCGTGGTCGGTTCGATCGCCCTCGGTCTCACCCTGGTGGGCTATCTCCCGGCTCAGGCCACCGGAGCGCCGATCGCGATCATCCTGGCCGCCACCGCACTCGGCCAGCTGATCGCCGCGGTCTGGGCGGCCGCCCTCGGGCAGAGCACGGTCGCGGCGATCTTCGGTGTCTTCACCGGGTTCTGGCTCAGCTACGCGGTGCTCGTGCTCGGGCTCATCCACGGCTGGTTCGGCATCACGGCCGGCACCGCGACCAGGACACAGGGCCTGTTCCTTATCTCCTGGCTGGTCACGATCGTGCTGCTGACCGTGAGCACGCTCCGGCTGCCGGCCGCCTTCACCGTCCTGTTCACGCTGATCGACCTGGCGCTCGCGCTGGTGCTGTGCGCCACGCTCGACGGATCCAGCGGACTGCGGACCCTGGGCGGATACGCCGTCTTCGCGTTCGTCGCGGTCGGGTGCTACCTCTTTCTCCATGTGACGTCGCTGGCCACCGGAGGACGCGGACTGCCGCTCGGCCGCCCGGCCGTCGGCGGATGACCTGAGGGCGGGAGGCCGGGACCGGCCTCCCGCCCGTCAGATCACTCCCAGCTTGCTCGCCTCGTACACGACTTCCGCCCGGCTCCCCGCATCCATCTTGCGCATGATGTTGCGGACGTGGAACTTCACCGTGGTCTCCGAGATGTACAGCTCCCCGCCGATCTCCCGGTTGCTCAGCCCATGGGCGAGCATCTGAAGGACCTTCAACTCCCGTTCGGTGAACCTCGGCCGCTCCGGCTGCACGCGCATCGAACGCACCATCGCCGCGGCCGCGTGCGAGTCGAAGGCGCTCTCGTTACGGGCCACCGCGCGGATGGAGCGCAGCAGTTCGGTGGTGTCCACGTCCTTGACGACGTAGCCGCGCGCACCGTGCTGGATCGCCTCCACGACCAGCGAGTCGTCGAGGAAGGTGGTGAGCACCAGCACCGCCAGGTCCGGGTGGCGCTGTGTCAGCCGGGCGCACAGGTCCAGGCCTTCTGTGTCGGCCGCGGTGGACAGCTTCAGATCGAGCAGCACGATCGACGGACGCGTCCGTTCGACGACGGCGGCCGCCTCGGCGGCCGTGCTCGCCTCGCCGACCACCTCCAGGTCGCTCTCGCGCTCCAGGATCGACCGCAGTCCGTGCCGGACGATGGCGTGGTCGTCGACGAGTACGATCCGCAAAGCCTGCGTGGGTACGTGAGTGTGCTGCTCAGTGGTCATCCGTTGGCCTCCCCGACGCGCGTCACCGGCAGCGGGACGTCGACCCGCAGCAGGACTCCTCCCATGGCTGACCGGCGGATCGACAGCCTGCCGCCCAGTTCCTCCGCCCGGGCCACCATGTTCGCCAGCCCGCGATGGCGTCCGGCGAGATCGGTCGCCCGGGACACGCGCAGCGCGCGGCGCAGCTGAGCAGGGTCGCCGCCGCCGTCGTCTGACACGGTCAGCACGAGCATCTCGGGCAGATACCGCAAGCGCACCAGTGCTCGGCCGGCCTTGCCGTGCGTGGCGGAGTTGAACAGGGCCTCGCCGGTCATCCGGAGGATCGACTGCTCGGCCTCGGGCGGCAGCGGCGAGGGACTGCCCGCCACTCGTACCCGGACGTCGAGTTCCGTGGGCAGGTGCACTGTGGACAGCCGCTGCAGCATCACGGGGAGCGGGCCCGCCGGCTCCTGCGAGGTGTGGTGGAGCGCGTAGATCGCGGCGCGCAGCCGCTCCACGGCCTGCCGGTTGAGGTCCTTGGCCCCGGCCAGCCGTCCGGCGATCTCCGCGGCCTGTCCGCCCAGGCCCGCCAGTTCCGCGCGGCACACCTCGACGGTCATCCCGGCGCTGAGCACATACTGGGAGACGCTGTCGTGCAGTTCGCGCGCGATGCGACGCCGCTCGTCGTCGAGGGCCTGCCGCTGCATCGCGTCCAGCAGCCGTGCCTGCGTCTCGGCCAGCTCGGCGCTGCGCGCGGCAAGGTCCCGGGCCTGCCGCTCCGCCGCCTCGGACAGTTCCTCGGCGCGTCCGCGCAGGGTCGTCGCCGCGTGGAACAGGAACGTGTGGTGCAGCGCCACGGCGGCCTGGTTGGCGAGGACCCGCAGGATGGCCAGGTCCGTGTCGGCGACCTCGACACCGGCGCCGGGCTCAGCGGCGATGCCGCCGACCGGCTCGTCGTCCAGGGTCATCGGCGCGCGCACCCAGCCCCGGCCCCGGCCGGGCTCCTGAGCCTCCCACGGGCGGGTGCGCAGCAGCTCCAGATGGTCACGCACCTCAACGGGTATGCGGGTCTCGTCGTCGATGAACACGTCGTCGGCGTACAGCAGGAACCGTGGACGGGCGGCCCGCAACGCGCCGTCGGCGACGGCCAGCAGCAGCCAGCGGGCGCGCAGATGCTCGGCCGCGGTCCGTACGACGGTCTCGACCAGGGCGCGCGGCCCCTCCGCGGTGCGCACGAGGGCGCGGGAGATGCCGTCGAGCGCCTCCACGGTCCGCTCCAGCCGCTCGGTGGAGCGGACGTACGCCGGGTAGAAGGACCGCTTGCCGGACCGCAGTCCGGTCAGGACTCCCAGGTCGGCGGTCCGGTTCGTACGTTCGGGGGTGCTCACCGGGATCGCCTCACAGTGCCTCGCGGAACAGTGTCTCCACGTCCCGCACGTCGACGTCCCTGGGGTTGGTGGCCATGCACGCGTCTTTGAGTGTCGTGCGGGCCAGGACCGGCACGTCGCGCTCCGCGACCCCGAGGCTCGCCAGCCCCTTCGGCACGCCGACGTCGTCCGCCAGTGCGCGCACCAGATCCGCGAGCTGTTCGGCCACCTCCTGTGCCGGCACACCGGAGACCGGAAGGCCGGCCGCCGCGCCCAGCGCGACGAAGCGCTCCGGCCACGCCTCGGCGTTGAACCGGATGACGTGCGGCAGGAGCACGCCGTTGACCACGCCGTGCGGGGCGTCCAGCAGGCCGCCGACCTGGTGGCTCATGGCGTGCGTCGCGCCGAGGATGGCGTTGGTGAAGGCCATGCCGGCCTCCAGCGCGGCCTGGGCCATGGCGAGCCGGGCTCCGAAGTCCCTGGGGTCGACCTGGGTGCGCACCAGGTTCGCGGTGATCAGCTCGACCGCGTGCAGGGCGTGGTTGTCCGTCAGCGGATTGTGCGCCCGGGAGACGAACGCCTCGATGGCGTGCGTCAGCGCGTCCAGGCCGGTTGCCGCGTTGAGCCAGTCCGGCATGGTGGTCAGCAGCCGCGGGTCGATCACCGAGATCTCAGGTACCAGCGTGCGGCTCACGATGGTGATCTTGACGTGCTCGGTGGTGTCGGTGATCACGGCGAACTGGGAGACGTCCGCCCCGGTGCCCGAGGTGGAGGGCACCATCACGGTCGGGGGGATGGGCTGCACGACCTGGTCCACGCCCTCGTAGTCGAGGATGTGCCCGCCGTTGCTCGAAAGAATCGCCACGCCCTTGGCCGCGTCGATGACCGAGCCGCCGCCGATCCCCACGATCACGTCGCAGCCGCTGGCGGCGTACCGCTGGAATCCGGCCTGGACCTCATGGTCCTTGGGGTTGGGCGTGACGTCGCACCACACGACAGGGCGCAGACCGGCTCGCCGCAGGTGGGACACCGCCTCGTCCACCCAGCCTGCCTCCATCAGCCCGGCATCGGTGACCAGGAAGGGCCGGCGACCGCCGAGGCGCAGCGCGCAGTGCCCGAGCTCCGTGAGCGAACCGGGCCCGAACACGACCTCCGGCACGTGGAACTTGGCCAGCCGGGCGGACTGCCGCACAGCCTCCGCGCTCGTCCGCTGCGGCCCCAGGAGCTCGCAGCCGCACTCGTCGCGGCTCCAGTCGGCACTCGGGTCGTTACCGGCCGCCACCATGACGTGGGGCGTGAGCGACATGCGACCTCCAAAGGGCGGGAAGCCCGCAACGCACATGCAACCTTGATTTTACCGCCGAGTTGGTCGATAACACTGTCGTCCAACTGAAGACCACGCTAGGTGCGCGCGCCGGACTACGGCACCTGTCCGATCGGACAGGTGGTGCGGACCGCTCGGACGGGTGCGCCGGCGCGGTCCCTGCGGACAATAGTCGGTCGTCCCGGTTCGATGACAGGGAAAGCACATGTCACAACGCAGCGACCTCCGGAGGCGCAGGGCCGCGCTGGAGAGCGAGTGGTCCCGCCTGGTGCCGGAGATAAGGACCGCGGGATCGAAACCGAGCGGTCTGGAAGCGGTGCGCGACGACGTGACCGAATCGTGGGTTCGCTCGCTGAGCAGCGTGGATCCGGGCCGGGACAGCGCCCCGGTCACGGACGACGGCGCAGTGCGGCACCGCTGGAGCGGCTCGCCGCTGCGCCGGCCGGTCGACGGCCTCGCCGACGAGTTGCGCAGCATCGCGGAGGACGCCGGGTTCGTCACCGCGCTCACCGACGAGTCCGGCACGATTCTGTGGACGTGCGGCGGGCGGGCCATGCGCCGGCGCGCCGAGCGTGTCAACTTCGCGCCGGGCGGCCGGTGGGACGAGCAGGCCATGGGCACCAACGCGTTGTCCCTCGCGCTGCGCACCGGCCGCCCGTGTTCCGTCTTCTCGGCCGAGCACCTGGTGACCGCCCTGCACGACTGGGTCTGCTACTGCGCTCCCGTGCACGGCCCGGACGGACGCGTCCTCGGCGTTCTGGACATGTCCACCACCTGGGACCGCTCCAACCCCCTCGCGATGTCCACGGTGCGCTCGCTGGTCGCCACCGTCGAGGCCTGGCTCCGAACCGAGCCCCCATCGGGCCCCTGCGGCAACACCGGCCCCGTGAACCTCACCTGCCTCGGTCCCGGACAAGCCGTACGCAAGGGCGCTCCCCTCCCCCTGCGGCCCCGGCAGCTGGAGATCCTGACACTGCTCGCGCTGGAACCGGACGGATACTCCCCCGAACGCCTCCGTGAGGCCGTGTACGGCGACCGGCCGGTGACGGCGTCCACGTTCAAGGCGGAGATCTCCCATCTGCGGCGCGCCCTCGACGGCGGTGTCGCCACCCGTCGCTATGCGCTGACCACACCTGTGTCCTGCGACGCGGCCGACGTGCTGCGGGCGCTGGAGAAGGGGGACGCGGACACGGCCCTGCGGTTGTACCGGGGCCCGCTGCTGCCCTGGTCCGAGGCGCCGGGCATCGCGGAGTGGCGCACCCACCTCGAGGTGGCGGTGCGCGAGGCGGTGCTCGCCAGCACCCGTCCGGAGCACGCGCTGCGGTACGGCGAACGGGCCCCGTACGACGTGGAGGTGCACGAGCACGCTCTCAGCCTGCTCGGCCCGCGGGACGCCCGTCGCGCCGTCGCGGCCGGCCGCCTCGGCGCGGCCCTGCGCGACTGACGCCTCGCCCCCAGGGCACCAACCTCCCGCCAACCTCGGGGGCTCAGAGTGCACCGCATCACGACGGCGTGGGCCGTCGTACCGCACTCACCATCCCCCGAGGAGAGCCGCCATGGTGTACGCGCAGCCAGGAACAGACGGCAGCATCGTCAATTTCGCCCGGCGATACGACAACTTCATCGGCGGTGACTGGGTCGCCCCCGTGGAGGGCCGGTACTTCGAGAACACGACGCCGGTCACCGGTAAGACGTTCTGTGAGGTGGCCCGCTCCTCCGCCGCCGACATCGACCTCGCCCTGGACGCCGCCCACGCCGCCGCACCGGCGTGGGGCCGCACCTCCACGACGGAGCGGGCCAACATCCTCAACAGGATCGCCGATCGGCTGGAGGCGAACCTGGAGAGGATCGCGGTCGCGGAGACCTGGGAGAACGGCAAGCCGGTGCGTGAGACGCTGGCCGCCGACATCCCTCTGGCCATCGATCACTTCCGCTACTTCGCCGGCGTGGTCCGTGCGCAGGAGGGCAGCATCGCCGAGATCGACGCGGACACGGTCGCCTACCACTTCCACGAGCCGCTGGGCGTGGTCGGCCAGATCATCCCGTGGAACTTCCCGATCCTCATGGCCGCCTGGAAGCTGGCGCCCGCGCTGGCCGCCGGCAACTGCGTGGTCATCAAGCCCGCCGAACAGACCCCGGTCAGCCTGCTGCTGGTGGTCGAACTCATCGCCGACCTGCTCCCGCCGGGCGTGCTCAACGTCGTCAACGGCTTCGGCGTCGAGGCGGGCAAGCCACTCGCGTCCAGTCCGCGGGTGGCCAAGGTGGCGTTCACCGGTGAGACCACCACGGGCCGCCTGATCATGCAGTACGCCAGCGAGAACATCATTCCCGTCACGCTGGAGCTGGGCGGCAAGAGCCCCAACATCTTCCTGCCGGACGTGATGGCCGCCGACGACGACTTCCTTGACAAGGCCGTCGAAGGTTTCGTGATGTTCGCGCTGAACCAGGGCGAGGTGTGCACCTGCCCCTCGCGGGCCCTCATCCACTCGTCGATCTACGACGAGTTCATGGCCCGCTGCGTCGAGCGCACCAAGGCCATCGTCAGCGGCGACCCGCTGGACCCGGCCACCATGATCGGCGCCCAGGCCAGCAACGACCAGTACGAGAAGATCCTTTCCTACATCGACATCGGCAAGAAGGAGGGCGCCGAACTCCTCACCGGCGGCAACCCCCGCGCCGTCGCCGGTCTGGAGGGCGGCTACTACATCGAGCCGACGATCTTCCGCGGCACCAACGACATGCGCATCTTCCAGGAGGAGATCTTCGGGCCCGTCGTCTCGGTCACCACCTACGACTCGGTCGACGAGGCCCTGAAGATCGCCAACGACACGTTGTACGGCCTCGGGGCCGGCGTCTGGACGCGGGACGGCAGCACCGCCTACCGCCTCGGCCGGGAGATCAAGGCCGGCCGTGTGTGGACGAACTGCTACCACGCCTACCCGGCGCACGCCGCCTTCGGCGGCTACAAGAAGTCCGGCATCGGCCGCGAGACCCACAAGATGATGCTCGACCACTACCAGCAGACCAAGAACCTGCTGGTCAGCTACTCCGGACAGAAGCTCGGGTTCTTCTGATGGTCGCTCGCACCGGGCGCGTCGAGCTGACACCGGCCGCCGAGGACCTCGTGCGGCGGCTCGCCGGGACACACGGGCCGCTGATGTTCCACCAGTCCGGTGGCTGCTGCGACGGCAGCGCCCCCATGTGCTACCCCCGCGGTGAGTTCCGGGTCGGAGCCTCGGACGTCCTGCTCGGCCACGTCGCAGGGGACATCCCCTTCTGGATGAGCGCCGACCAGTACGCGTACTGGCGGCACACCCACCTCACCGTCGACGTGGTCCCGGGCCGGGGCAGCGGCTTCTCCCTCGAAGCACCCGAGGGCGTGCGTTTCCTGCTCCGCTCCCGGGTTCTCACCGACGAGGAGTGGGAACGCCTCGCCGGGGAACCACCCCTGCCGACCGGGGCGGACACCGACGGCTGACCCGTCGACCCCCGGGAGCAGGGACACTCGACGACCACCGCGCCGGCGCAGGCGGTGGCGACAGCGGGGCCGGACACCCACGCGTCCGGCCCCGCGACGTCCCACCCCTGCCGGGACACCCCTCCTTCCGGACAGGATGGATGCGCCCCGTCGCCCAGCTACAAAGCGCCGGACGACCGCGTAGCGTCTGAAGCGGCCTGGTGATCGGGGTTCCACCGGCAGGGGCCCGAGCCGACTGACCGCCGAGAGGACCCGACCACAGCGACCCCTCCTCCGCCATATTCGGGGCCGACCATGTGCACCGCACCCCTCAGAGAAGCGACAAGGCCGCCCGCCGGATCCGTCGAGGGACACCGGCCCGCCGCTCAGCCGATCGTCTACCGTGACCAGGGGATGACGCCCGCCGCTCCCGTCGACGCCAGGGCACTCCCCGGGCACCAGGCCCTCCTGGCCCTGCCGGCGGAGGCCCGGTGGGTTCCGGTGGCACGCCGCTGCGTCGTCGCCGTCCTGACCCAGTGGCGGTTCCCGTCCGCCGACCGGGAGTCCGCCGAGCTCATCGTCGGGGAACTCGCCGCGAACGCCGCCGAGCACGGCCGCCACGACATGACCATCCACCTGTCCCTGCACACGGGAGTCCTGCGGATCTCGGTGACGGACTCCGGCGTCCCGGCCCGGCCACGGCGTCCCCGGGATGCCGACCCCGACGAACACGGCCGGGGACTCTCCATCGTCGAACTGCTGGCCCTGGAGGTCCGGGTACGCCAAGGTCCGCTCGGCCGACGGGTCGACGTGGCGCTCACCGCGACCGTCACGGAGTGATGACACGACAGTGCCATTGCTCGGACATCGGAGAAACCCCTGACGACTGCTTGTGATCCCGGACCAGGCCGGACGGGCCGGGGTGGACGACGACGCACCGAGAGTGGCCGTCAGGCGCGGGACTCCATGCCGAGGGCGGCGAGGAGGCTGCGGATGCCGTTCGCCGGATCCCAGCCGCCTACTACTCGGACGTCCTCGGGGCGGCCCGTGCCGCGGCACCGGTCGAGGACATCACGGCGCGGCCGATGGCACAGCTGCCGGATGTCGCACGTGGCGCTGCCTCGTCAACGGCGTGCCACTCACCGCTGCGTTCACGAACCGCGGCCTGTACCTGACCCCGCCACGCTGTCCCCGCATGCCCGGCTCGTCGAGCGAGGCCGGCGACGCGGTCCAGGAGGCATGGCTGCGACTGGCCCGCACTGCTACGCACGACACCGACCATGCCACGGCGCGAGCGGCCAGTTCGGCATGGGTCGAGGCGCCTGCCGCCCAGCGCTCGTCCTCGGTGGCCTCGAAGGGACCGGGAAGTTCGGAGCGATAGAAACTCGCGACGCCACCTCGGCAGACTTGCGGAAGTCACCGGACACGCGCCGCGGAAGTCACCGGACACGCGCCCGGCACGCTCGCGCGCACCGAAGGGACAATGCCGCTCAACCCACATCCTCGAGCAGCGCGGACAACTGAATGCAGGAACACGACGAATGGGCCGCCGCGATCAGTTCCTCGGAACTGGTCCGGCCGGCGAGATGCCCGGCCCGAGTCGGCCACGAGACGGCGAAGGCCGTCGACTTCGTACTGTCCAGGGCTGTGCCGCCAGACCCGGAGGGCAGAGCACCGGTCCAGGTCGTGGTGGCGTGGCGGTGGGTCACGCTCGGGCTCCCTTGCCTCGGGATGACCGGGAGTGGTTCATCGGCCTGCCGGAGGCCTTCTTTTCTGTCCTCCGGCAGGCAGACGATGACTCGTGTCCTCAGCCGTCCAGGACCCCGGCGACGGCGTCGACCACGGCAGAGGGCTGTTCCATGTGGACCATGTGCCCTGCATTGTCGACATAGGTGACCTGGGCACGGCCTTCCAGTGCAGCCGCGTTGGCGGCCGGCAGCACCTGGTCCGCGCGGCCCCACACCACTGTCACCGGGCCCGCGAACTTCTGGAGCAGGCCGGCGGCGTCGATTCCCGGGCGGTCGCCGTCGAGAAGCGTGCCGAGCAGGCTGTCGAGCGCCTGCTGTACGCCGTCGAGCCGCTTGAACTTCATCAGGTCGTCGGCGAGTTGGCGGGTGACCTGTCCCGGGTCGGCGAACAGGTGGAGCAGGTGCGGCTTGAGTTCCCGCCGTGAGGAGGCGGAGGCGAATCCCCGCAGGTAGTCGGCGTTGATGGCGTCGCCGTAGCCGGCGGGTGCGACGAGGGTCAGCGACACGATCCTGCCGGGTTCGCGGGCGGCGGCCGCGGTGACCACGGCGCCGCCGAGTGAGTGCCCGACCAGGTGGACGCGTTCGATGCCCTGCTGTTCGAGGAAGCCGAGCAGCGCGCCGGCGAGGGTGTCGAGGGAACCGTCGCCGACGTCCTTGGTGGAGTCGCCGTGTCCGGGCAGGTCGATCGCGTGGACGGTCGCGCGGGTCGACAGCGGTTCCTGCACGAAGAGCCAGGAGTTCTTGTCGCCGCCGTAACCGTGTACGAGCAGCACGGTCTCCTCTGCGGTGCCGAGGGTCGCGTAGGAGATCGTGCGGCCGTCCACCTGCACTGCCCCGAGGGCGGGTCCGGCGACCTCGTCGACCGCTCCGGAGTCCAGTTCCTCCCGCGCAGCGCGCGCGGCCTCCTCGACCAGATCCTCCGGCACGTCGGCCGGAGCGATCAGCGCGATCGTGCCGCCGACGGGGACGTCCTCGTTCGTCTCGGCGATGATCCGCCGCACGACCCCCGCCCCCGACGACTCCAGCGCCCCGGTGATCTTGTCGGTGTCGATGTCGGCCAGGTCGTCGCCCTCGGCCACCTCGTCGCCCTCGGCCACGAACCAGGCGGTGATCTTGCCACTCTTCATCGACAGGCCCCACTTGGGCATGGTGACCTTCGTGATGGCGTCTTCGGTGCTCACAGGATCCGTCACTTCTTCCAGTCCATGGTCTTCTTGACGGCGTTGGCGACCTTCTGCGCGTCCGGGATGTAGAGCTGCTCCAGGGTCTGCGCGAAGGGCACCGGAGTGTGCGGGGCGGTGACCATCTCGATCGGCGCCCGCAAGGCGCCGAACGCCTCCTGCGCCACCAGCGCCGAGATGTCGGTGGCCATGCTGCAGCGCGGGGTGGCCTCGTCGACCACGACGAGCCGGCCGGTGTTCTCCACGCTCTCGAGGATCGTGTCGCTGTCGAGGGGACTGGTGGTGCGCGGATCGATGATCTCCGCCTGGACGCCCTGCCGGGCCAGTTCGGCCGCCGCCTCCTCGGCCACCGAGACCATCCGGCCGAGGGCCACGATGGTGACGTCGTCGCCGTCGCGGACCACGTTGGCCTCGCCGAAGGGGATGGTGTAGCTGTCCTCGGGTACCTCCCCGGTCATGTCGTAGAGCGCCTTGTGCTCGCAGAAGATGACCGGGTCGTTGTCGCGGATGGCCTGGATGAGCAGGCCCTTGGCCTCGTACGGGCTGGAGGGCAGGACGACCTTGAGGCCCGGGATGTGGGTGAAGACCGGGTACAGGCACTGGGAGTGCTGTGCGGCGGCGTTGAGGCCGGCTCCGTACATGGTCCGCACCACCACGGGTGTGACGGCCTTGCCGCCGAACATGTAGCGGAACTTGGCGGCCTGGTTGAAGATCTGGTCGAAACAGACGCCCATGAAGTCGATGAACATCAGCTCGGCCACCGGGCGCAGGCCGCGTGTCGCGGCGCCGACCGCGGCGCCGACGAACGCCGATTCCGAGATCGGCGTGTCCAGCACCCTTCCCGGGAACCGCTCGTACAGCCCCTTGGTCACGCCGAGGACACCGCCCCATGCGTCGTCCTCGCCGGGACTGCCCGCGCCGCCCGCGTTGTCCTCGCCCATGACGATCACGGACGGGTCGCGCTCCATCTCCTGCCTGAGCGCCTCGTTGACCGCCTCGCGATAGCTGATCGTGCGTGCCATAACCGTGCTCCTGGAAGTGTCGGGTCAGTAGGTGACGTAGACGTCGGTGGTGAGGTCGTCCGCGGTCGGCGTCGGGGCCTGCTTGGCCTCCGTCACCGCAACCTCGATGAGACCGGCCACTTCCCCGTCGATGCCGTCCAGTGCGGCCGCGTCGAGCTGACCGGAAGCAGTGACGCGCTCGCGGAACTGCTTGAGGCAGTCCAGTGACGCGCGCGCCCGCGCCACCTCGTCGGCGCGGTAGGTCTGCTGGTCCCCCTCGAAGTGCCCGTAGTACCGGGTGAACTTGACCTCGATCAGGGTGGGCCCTCCGCCTTCGCGGGCCCGCTCGATCGCCTCACCCGCGGCCTCGTACACCGCGAAGAAGTCGAAACCGTCCACGATCACACCCGGCATGCCGAACCCGGCGGCACGGTCGGCGATGTTGTCGCAGGCCACCGACCAGGCGGCCGCCGTGGCCTCCGCGTAGCCGTTGTTCTCCGCCACGAAGATCGCGGGCAGGTTCCACACGGAGGCGAGGTTGAGCGCTTCCAGGGTGGTCCCCTGATTGCTCGCCCCGTCACCGAAGAACGCCACGCCGACGCCACCGGTCCCCTGCTGCTTGGCGGCCAGAGCGGTGCCGCAGATCAGGGGCGGACCACCGCCGACGATGCCGTTCGCACCGAGCATGCCCTTGGACAGATCGGCGATGTGCATCGAGCCGCCCTTGCCCCGGCAGGACCCGGTGACGCGGCCGTAGATCTCGGCCATCATCTCCTTGACGTCCACGCCCTTGGCGATGCAGTGCCCGTGGCCGCGGTGCGTGCTGGCGATCGAGTCGCGCTCGTCGAGGTGGGCGCACACCGCGGTGGCCGAGGCTTCCTCGCCCGCGTACAGGTGCACGAACCCCGGAATCTCGCCGGTGGCGAACTCGACGTGCAGCCGCTCCTCGAACTCGCGGATGGTGCGCATGGTGCGATACGCCTCCAGCAGCGCCTTCTCGTCGAGCCCCGACGGGCCCTGGGCCGGTTGAGTGGGTGTCATCGTTGACGGTCCTTTCTTCTTGGGCTCTTGGCGGTCCGGTCGTCCTCAGACCGCGGTGCGATCGCTGCGGAGCAGGCCGGCTCGTGCCGCCTGGCTCATCACGGCGGTGACGTCGACGCAGAGTGGCCCGTCCTCCCTGAGCCGCACCGTGGCACCTGTCGTGCCTGCCAGCTCCAGTTCGCGCTCGCCGTCGAAGGCCACCACGCCGCGGGTGGTGCCGATCTCCACCTGCTCGCCGATGCGCAGGGGCCGGCAGGCGGCCACTCCGACGGGAAGCACCAGGCCCGGGGCGATCGGCGCGTTGACCACGGTGGGTGCTTGCTCCACCGGGCACAGACGCACCGCGACGCCCTCGGGTTTGTCCCGTGGACTGGGGCAGAGCAGGCCCGCGATGGAGGACAGGCCGGTCGCGTCCGGCTCGGCGAAGGTGCAGTACAACTCGGTGAGGGCGTCGGGATGCCACAGGGCGCGGGAGCCGACATAGGGCGCTGTGGACACCACGACGTCGACCAGTCCGAGCTCGGTCCGCTCCCTGGTGCGCACCTCGAGTGCGTGAGCCCGGCCGGCGGCGATGCCTCGGCCGACGGCGCCGGTGGCCACCAGTCCGGCCGCCAGGCCGGCGACTGTGGCCTCACGCATCTGCGGGAAGGCGTTGTTGGTACCGGTGGACAGGGGCAACAACGGGACGTCGTACCCGGGGCCGGCGAGCAGTGCGGCAGTGGCCACACGTGCGGTTCCGTCGCCGCCGAGGCAGATGATCACCTTCGCACCGGCCTCGATCATGCGGCGGACCGCGTTGGCCGTGTCCTGGGCGCTGCCGGTGATGGCATCGTCGTCGACGAAGCGGACTCGCGGCCATGGCGTCTTCTTCGCCGGCCGGTTCCCTACGGCCCTCAACACGGCCGTGGAGATCCCGCCGAGATCGACGGACACCAACACCGTCTCGACGCCGACCGCGCCCAGCGCCGTGAGTATGCGCTGCACCATGTTGGCCTTCTCAGTTGTCGGGAAAACCGAGGCGCCGGATACAAGCCGCCGGATGTCCCGGCCGGAGGCAGGGTTGGCCACAATGCCCACCGCAGTCATGCCGCAGGGCCCTTCCACGATCCGAAGTGTGACCGGCGTCGTCCGGCCACGGGGGTCATGGGACTGCGAAAACGGCTCAGCGGGACAGGGTTGCAGGAAATTGCACGCAGCGGTGAATGCAACCGGGTGCAACGCCTTGTGCGTCCGGCGTGATGATCGGACCTTGGGCCGATGACAAGTGTGCAACCGGACGGACGGCGGCTCCTGCGGTTGGAAGTCCGCAACAGCGCCGTCCCGATCGAGCGGAAACCTTCCTGGATCAGGACCCGCATACGGACAGGGCCGGAATTCGCCGAGCTGCAGGAACTCGTGCGCCGCGAGAGACTCCATACCGTGTGCGAAGAGGCGGCCTGTCCGAACATCTTCGAGTGCTGGGAAGACAGGGAGGCCACCTTCCTGATCGGCGGGGACCGGTGCACCCGCCGCTGCGACTTCTGCCAGATCGACACGGGGCGACCGGCCGAGCTGGATGCTGCGGAGCCGCGGCGCGTCGCCGAGTCGGTAGCCGCGATGAAGCTCCGGTACGCCACGGTCACCGGCGTGGCGCGGGACGACCTGCCTGACGGCGGTGCGTGGTTGTACGCGGAGACGGTGCGGCGAATCCATCAGCACAACCCGGGCACCGCGGTCGAGGTGCTGATCCCGGACTTCCATGGCGCATCGGATCTCCTCGACGAGGTGTTCGGCGCGTGTCCGGAGGTCCTGGCGCACAACGTGGAGACGGTGCCGAGGATCTTCCGGCGGATCCGTCCCGGTTTCGACTACCACCGCTCGCTCGGCGTGCTGGCCCGGGCGCGGGAGGCCGGCCTGGTGACCAAATCGAACCTGATCCTGGGACTCGGCGAAACCGGCGAAGAGGTCGTGGAGACGCTGCGCGACCTCCACGCGGCGGGATGCCGGCTGCTGACCATCACCCAGTACCTGCGGCCGTCGGTGCGGCACCACCCGGTCGCGCGGTGGGTGCCACCGGAGGAGTTCGACCAACTCCGCGACCGCGCTCGTGAGATCGGGTTCGCGGGAGTGATGGCCGGCCCGCTGGTGCGCTCCTCCTACCGGGCTGGACGGCTCTACCGGCAGGCGCAGGAAGCCAGACGAGGAGAAGCAAAGTGACCAGTGCCGACCTGGTGATTCTCGGTGGCGGATCAGGTGGCTATGCCGCGGCCTTCCGGGCGGCCGAGCTGGGCCGGTCCGTGATACTCATCGAGAAGGAGAAGCTCGGCGGGACCTGCCTGCACCGCGGCTGCATTCCCACCAAGGCGCTCCTGCACGCGGCGGAGGTCGCCGACACCGCGCGCACAGGGGAGCAGTTCGGTGTGCGGGCCGCCTTCGAAGGGATCGACCTCGCAAGAGTCCACGCATACAAGGACTCGGTCGTCTCCCGCCTCTACAAGGGCCTGCAGGGCTTGGCCGAGGCCCACCAGGTCACCGTCGTCGAGGGGCGTGGCACCTTCGTCGGCGGCACCACCGTCGACGTCGAGGGCACCCGCTACACCGGCCGGAACCTCGTCCTCGCCACCGGCTCCTCCTCCAAGGCGCTGCCCGGCCTCGAGCTGGGCGGAAGGATCATCACCAGCGAGGACGCGCTGCGGCTGGACTACATCCCCGAGAAGGTCGTCGTGCTCGGCGGCGGCGTCATCGGCGTCGAATTCGCCAGCGTCTGGGCGTCCTTCGGCGCCGAAGTGACCATCGTCGAGGCGTTGCCGCGCCTCCTGCCCGCCGAGGACGAATTCTGCTCCAGGCAACTGGAGCGTGCGCTGCGTCGCCGCAGGATTCGCTGCAGAACCGGGGAGAACTTCGCCGGCGCCCGACAGGACGAGCGCGGCGTGAGCATCGCACTGGAATCCGGTGACACGCTCGAATGTGACGTGTTGCTGGTGGCCGTGGGCCGCGGCCCGAACACCGCCGGCCACGGCTACGCGGAGTCCGGGCTGGAACTGGAGCGCGGATTCGTCGCCACCGACGAACACCTGCGCACCAACCTGCCGGACGTGTACGCCGTGGGTGACCTTGTGGCAGGCCCGCAACTGGCACACCGCGGCTTCGCGCAGGGCGTGTTCGTGGCCGAAGCGATCTCTGGGCTGAACCCGCCTCCCATCAATGAGGCCGGCATCCCGCGGGTGACGTTCTCCCATCCGGAGGTCGCCTCGGTGGGACTGACCGAGGCTGCCGCCAAGGAGAGGTACACAACCGGTGTCGCGACCCTCACCTACGACCTGGCGGGCAACGGCAAGAGCCAGATCCTCAAGACGTCGGGGGCGGTCAAGCTGGTCAAAGCGCCCGACGGACGCGTGGTCGGCCTGCACATGGTCGGCGATCGTGTCGGGGAGCTGATCGGCGAGGCCCAGCTGATCTACAACCTGGAACTCCTGCCCGAACAGATCGCGCCGCTCATCCACGCGCACCCGACCCAGTCCGAGGCGCTGGGCGAAGCTCACCTCGCACTTGCCGGAAAGCCGCTGCACGCACACAGCTGACCGGTGGTCCACTTCTGCCGAGGAGAGAGGGGCCGGACGTCTCGTCCGGCCCCCGCTGCTCTGGCGCCGCCCCCGTCGTGGCCACTTCGGCCGGCTCGTTCGGCCCCTCCGGGGAGACGGTGGCCTCGTGGTCGGCGCGGTCGCGTCCTCGCCGGTGAGCAGCGGGGAGCGGATCAGGAACCGCACACCACCGACTGGCCCGCGCAACGGTGTTGTGGCCCCGTGCATGCGCACGTCACCCGTCGTCGGCCGTGGGCGCGCTGCCCTGGGCTGGGTGAACGACGCGCTGCGACCGCGTCCACGACTGGACGAGTTCGGCGCCCGGCTCGGGCGCTCCTGTCACCGCCAAGGTCGGCCGGCCGTTTGCTTCCCGGCCTCGAGTCACGATGCCCCGGCGTCCTTGCTGACGGTCAGTCGGACACCATCGGCGAGGCGGTAGGGCCGGGTCGCCACAATCCCTCCGAGCTGGCGGCGGAGACGCGACACCTCGGCCCGCACCGAAACAAGGTGACCTGCATCGCCGAACAACTCCTGGCTGAGCGCTTCCGCGGACATGCCGACCGGACCCGCACGGTGCAGGAGCGCGAGTATTTCGGCATGCCGTTTCGTGATGAGCCGGCGCCATCCCGTGTCACCCGCGCGCACCTGCAGCAACGGATTGCTGGACAGGTCGAGTTCGAGCAACACCTCCCGCCCGCGGGTGAACGGCCGGACAAGCCAGCCGTTCGGCAGACGCTCGGGCAGGCATGCGCCGAAACCGGGCACAGCAACGGCCTGCCTGGCGGCTGGTGCGGCAATCCGCGCACCCACGGCGACGCCGGAGCTGTGTGCGACCCACCCATGATCGTCGACCACGAGCGCCGGACCCGAAGTGGCGGCCAGCAGCGGTTCGGCCGACTGCCGAAGCCGCTCAAGGCGCTCCTGGTGACACCGCCAGACCTGGGCCTCGATGAGACGGCGGCCGGTCTCGGCCAGCGCGCCGATCGCCGGATGCAGCGTGAGGGCAGGGCCGCTGATGTCGACGATGCCCAGCAGATCCCCGGTGCGGGGATCGTGCACCGGGCAGGCGGTGCAGTACCACGCGTGCTGGTCCTGCTCGAAGTGTTCACCGGAGAGCAGTTCCACCGGCGCGGCCTCGGCAAGCGCGGTGCCGATCGCATTGGTGCCCACCTGTGCCTCCGTCCAGACCGCGCCTTCGGTGAAACCGAGCGCGTCGGCACGGCGCCGCACCGATGACGCACCTGCTCGCCAGAGGATGACACCATCCGCGTCCGCGACCACCAGCAGCATGTGGGAGGCGTCAGGATTTGCCTCGAATATCTGTATGAATTCCTGGACGGCGCTCCGCATGGGGGAGCCGTACCGCCGGCGTGCGATCTCTTCTTCCGTCACGGAAACGCGCGGGTTCCCGCCCCGCACCGCCAGGCCCATCCGCAGCATGCGCGTCCAGGATCGGGAGACGAGGGGACGCGGCGCCAGTGGTGGGCGGCTGCCGCCGATGACAGCTTCATGCATCCGGACCAGGTCCCGGGCGTAATCGGGCAAGCTCCGGCCCGGAGGGATCGCACTGTGCACGCTCACGACCGCACCTCCCGCATCTTCGCGCCAGCCGGGAGAGCGTATCCGCAGCATGAACCGCGCGCTACCGTCGTGCAACAAACTCCATGCAATTCCGTGCAACCCTGTCGAACCTGTCCGGCCGGGTCGTGTAATCAGCGCGACTGCACGGTGATCCGCACCCCGCGAAGGCGATCCAAGAGGAATTTCGGTGCCCCTACAAGGAAGGTGCGGCCGTAGGGAACGGCAGCCGCGCACGGTCAGCAGCGAGGACTGGAACTCTCCTCACTCCCTCGAGTGGGCGTTCGCAGCGCGCCGGGCTCTTCCTCTCTCACTCACAGAAAGCTCGATGACTCCATGCCCGAGCCGACTTCCGCCGGACGAGCCGTGAGTTGGCATGGCCGTCTCGTTCTGGGCGTTGCTGTTCGTCATCCGGTCGGTCAACCTCGACTTCTTCGGATTCGACCGACTCCGCCGGCCGCTCAGAGAAGCAGTGATAACGGCGTCAACCGCGGTGTTCGCAGTCGGGGTCGCCTACGCGTTCGCAGTGGGTTTCGGGCATCTCAACGTCCGATTTCATGGCCTGCCCGGCAAGGTGTTATCGGCTACTTCGCCGCCGCCCTCCGGCATGAAACAACCGCTCATCGGCTTATGCGAGATCGCGTTCCTCATGCTGCCGACTGTCATCCTCTATGCCGTTCTGGGACTTCCGGCGGTTTCCCCCTACTCGATCATTCTACTACCGAATTTGCGGCCGGCACGCTGCTGCACGAACCGGTGGTAGCCGGAGACCTGCACGGCAATGCACACGGGTTCATGGGCTGGTTCGCTCTCGTAACCTGCTGTAGGCAGTCGGATTCGACTCCTACGGTCTGCCGAAACCTGTCGATGAAACGACTGCCAAGCCATTGCCCCCCCGCCATGCCGCTGCAGAATCAACCCGCCAGCAAGGAGCTGAAAATGAAGGCAGCACGCTTCTACGGTCCGGGCGATATCCGGATCGACGATGTCACGGAACCAGCGACACGGCCGGGCACCGTCAAGGTGGAGGTCGAATGGTGCGGCATCTGCGGCACCGACCTCCACGAGTACCTCGAAGGGCCCATCTTCGCGCCTGCCAAAGGTGCGCCGCACCCCCTCACGGGCGAGACCGTACCCGTCGCTCTCGGACACGAGTTCGCGGGAGTCGTCAGGGAGCTCGGTGACGGCGTCGACGACCTGCGCGTAGGCGACCGGGTCGCTGTCGAGCCCTACCTCGTGTGCGGCCGGTGCGACCCCTGTCTGCGCGGCATGTACAACGTCTGCCAGTCGCTCGGGTTCCTCGGCCTCTCCGGCGGAGGCGGCGGATTCTCGCAATTCGTCGTCGCCGAACGGAAATGGATCCATCCGCTCGGCGAACTCGGCACCGACGTGGGGGCGCTCATCGAGCCACTCGCGGTCGCCTACCACGCCGTACGGCTGTCCGGCGCCCGGCCCGGCGACACCGCCATCGTGTTCGGTGCAGGACCGATCGGCCTGGTGACCACGGCTGTTCTGCGCGCGGTCGGCACGGAGTCGATCATCGTCGTGGAACCGGCGGACGTACGCAAAGCCAAAGCAGTCGCGGCCGGCGCCGACCACATACTCGATCCCACCACTACGGACATCGCGACGGCGGTGTCAGAACTGACCAAGGGCCGCAACGCCGACGTGACCTTCGAATGCGCCGGCATCGACGCAGTACTCAAGTCGGCGATCCTTTCCACACGCGCGGGCGGCACCTGCGTGAACGTCGCCATCTGGGGACACGAGGCCAAGGTCGCACTGAACGATCTGGTGTTCCGCGAGGTCAAGGTGCTCGGCAGCCTCGCCTACGCCAACGACCACCCGGCGACCATCGCGATGGTCGCGAGCGGCCGGGTCGACCCGTACCAGTTCATCACCGGCCGAATCGGTCTCGACGACATCGTCACGAGCGGCTTCGACGAACTGGTGAACAACAAGGAGGAAAACGTCAAGATCCTCGTTCGCCCGCACTGAGAGCGAGGACCGCGACCGTCAGGCCGAGGCCCTCGACTGCGTATCGCCACAAGGAGTGTCGAGCGGCGAGTCGACCGCGACAACACCGCCGTGGTAGCTCAGGGGCGGCTCGACCTGTGGAACCGCACTTGAGTACATACGGCTGCCGAGTGCGCGAGCACCTCGCCCGCCAGGACGCCCGTGTCGGCGTCACCACGGGACCGACGGCCTGCTCATCCCCGGGCTGGTGAAGGTCCGGGACGTCCCAGCGGAACGTCACTTCGACGAGGATTTCCGCAGACCAAAGGCTGGGACGTCCCGCAATCACCCCAAATCCGCTCAGCCGCTCGGCTACGCGGACCGCGGCCTGCACCCTCGGTGATGCAAGCGGCGCCGGTCGCGCGCCGCCACACCATGGCAAGGAAGGTGAACCTTGAAGGCACGCAACAGCATCGCCGCCGCAGCCGCAATCGCCGCTCTCACGCTCGGGGGAGGAACTGCCGCTGCCCTCTCCAGCCCGGCACAGACGCATCAGCCACTCACGTCGGCCGCAGCCTCGGCAGCGGCAGGCAACGCACAGGGCGCGGCGCGGGCATCGCTCGGCGGAGCTTTGTCTCCGGCAGCTCCGAACACCAGCAGCGGGAGCAGGACGCCAGCCGGCAGCTGGCTCGGGAAGTGCTACCCGTACCACAAGGCCGGCACGAATTGGGCGGGTGGATGGTGCGACGGCAACGGTCCCAACTGGCAGTACTGGGGCTACGTCAACTGCTCCGGGAACACCCGTTACTTCGGTCCGCACCGCTGGGCGGGTGACCGGCGTGGCTCCTACGCCGCATGCCCGGCAGGCCGGTCCTACAAGTCCGGAGGTGTCTACTCCGGCTGGGTTCGGTAACCGCGCCGCCTGACAGCGGCACAACTGCGGTTCGTGCGTTCCGTCTCCGCGCGCTCCGCGGGGACGGAACGCACGATCACTCTTGCACGACGCGAAGCCCACCGCGCCCCCTCCTGGGTGAGAGCACACCACCCAGCTTCCCCGGCTATGGGCAGGCGATCCGGCAAGTGCATCGGCCACATCGGCGGGCGTGGAACCAGTATGAGAACACTGCATGTCCTTCGCCGAGATCACGCTGGCCACGAAGACCAAGAAAAAGGAATGCGGCGCGGCCGGCAAGGCCCAGCACCACAAGAAGAAGCACCCCGGAAGCACAAGAAGGCCGCCGCCAAGCAGTACGGCGTCGCGGAACACGATCACACAGGCAGATGGTGTCGGGGGCCGTTCGTGCAGCACCGGTGCACGACGGGTCCCGGCACTCCGTCGGGTCGGGCAGTGTCCAGGAAGCACCGGCCATGGGCGGTCGCGGGGCGCTTGACGCATACGGGCAGGGCCTCCTGAACAGCTCATGGGTGTCGAATCCATCCGAGCCATGCGATTCCCAGCGGGGACTGCTCCGGAGCCCACGACGACCTGAGATTCAGGACAGGGTTCGAATGTGGATGCCTCCGTCCTCGAGACCTGCGGCGAGGATGATGCTGCCGTTCGGATAGGCCAGAGCAGCGACGGAGATCCCGTGGATGGAGTCGTCCAGGAGGCGTCCGGTCGTGGCATGCCATTGGCATACGACGCCGCTCTCTGAGGAGACGAGGAGTCCGGGGTCGTCGGCGACTGCCACCGAAGTCGAGGAGCCGACCCTGTCTCCGGTCTCGGTGGGTTGCCCCAGGGGCTCGCCGGACACCGCGTTCCACCGGTACAGCACACCGTCGATATCTGCGCAGGTGAGCACTGGGATTCCTGCGCGAGGCACGAACAGGTCGATGTCCATTACTTCGCCACCCACCGCGAAGGTGCTCAAGCTTTCCCCGCTGCCTCCGTCCCACAGACGAACGGTTCCATCGTCGCCTGCCGAAGCGATCAGCAGGCCGCGTCCTGGCACGCGGTCGGCTTTCACACACTTCACACTGCTCCCGTGCCCGCTGAGTGGTGCCCCCAGAGCGGTGCCGGTGATGGCATCCCAGCGGTAAACCAGGTGGTCGTTTCCTGCCCCGATGAGCATGACGCGTCCATCTCCCATCGCACAGGAGTCGACGCTCCAGATGGTCCCACGGGTCAGGTCCGGCATGTCGGGGAGAGGTCTTCCGGTGCTCGCGTCCCGCCGTTGCACTCCGTTTTCTGTGGCTGCGGCGAGGATCTGCTTACCGTCGCCCAGGCTGAGCACGAGTCCGAAGCACCCGTAATAGAGTTCTCCGTCTCTTGTCTCCCACAGGACTTCCCCGGTGGTCACGTCCCAGCGGCGCAGTTGATAGTCGGGGTGCGCGGCTCCTGAGACGAGGAGGGTCTCATCCCCCGGCAACCCGGCAAGGAACAGCGGCCACACGATGCCCTCATGAGCTGACGCAATGGACATCTCTCGCTCATGGTGCTCAATTCGCGCCATTTCCCCTCCAGTTCAGCGACAGTGATTTATTGAAGATTGGATGCCATCATCGAACGGGAATCCCGATTGGGTGATCGTGGGGTGCTTGGGGCATGCGGGTGGGGCCTCCTGAACAGCTCGTTGGTGTCGAATCACCGAGCAACATCAGGAGGCCCCGGTGCCGCAGTGTTCCGTGTCGATGGCCGGGCAGTCCAGTTCGGTCGCCCCGGAGTGTGACTGTCTGGCTCACCGGTTCGGAAACGCTGCGGACAACGGGTTCCGGCAGCCGCGCTACCCGACGGACCTGACGGACGGGGAATGGGCCGTGGTCCGGCCGCTGCTGCCGGTGCCGGGCTGGCTGCGCGGCCCGGGGCGGCCGGCCGGAGGCGTACTGCCACCGCGCGATGCTGGATGCGATGCACTACCTGGTGGACAATGGCATCAAGTGGCGGGCGATGCCAGCCGACTTCCCGCCGTGGGAAAGGGTGTATGCGTTCTTCCGCCGCTGGCGCGACCACGTGCTGGTCAGGGAGTTCCACGACCGGCTGCGCAGCCAGGTCCGCAAGAGGCTGGGCCGGGATGCCGAGTCGGCAGCCGGGGTGATCGACTCGCAGTCGGTCAAGGCGGATGCCGTCGTCGGGTCGGACAGCCGCGGCTTCGACGGCGGAAAGCTGATCAACGGGCGCAAGCGGCATGCCGTGGTCGACACGCTCGGCCTGCTGCTGGGGCTGATGGTCACCGCGGCGGACACCGGCGACCGAGCCGCCGCTCAAGTCCTGCTGCGACGGGCGGCCGACGCGCACCACCGGCTGGCCCTGGTCTGCGCCGACGGCGGTTACACCGGCGGCATCGTCGAGTACTGCCACGCCGCTCTCGCGCTGGTGTTGGCGATCGTCAAGCGCAGCGACGACATGCGCGGTTTCGTGGTGCTGCCCAAGCGGTGGATCGTCGAGCGTTCCTTCGCCCACCTGATAGGCACACGCCAGGCACGCGACTTCGAGCGCCGCACCCCCAGCGCCGAAGCGATGGTCTACTGGTCGATTACGATGCTCATGACCCGCCGCCTCGCCCGGCTACGCCTTGCGCGAGCGTGAACCGGCCCGGTGCGGGCTCGGCAAGCCAGCCGCGGGCCACCAGGCAAGTCCCTCGTGCCACACCGGCACCTGCGACTTCGGCTTCGCCGCCCCCGGCACTGACGACGTCTTCCCGACCTGCCCTTCGGCAGCCGACGCTGTCCGGACGGCCGGGGACTGTCCTGCCCGGTCTCGTCCACGGGGGCCAGCACCTCGCCGACCCGCGAGCGGACGATGGCCCACTCCTTCCATTCCTTCTCGGCCACGGCCAACTCCGCCTGGATACGGTCGGCTTCCTCCCGCAACCCGTCCATCCGACGGCGAGCGGCGAGCTCGCGCTGTTCCAGCAGCCCCACGACCGACGGCATCAACGACCTCCACAGGAGCGACCAAGCGTCAGCCCCAGCACTCCCGCGAGATCGCCGACCCTATGCCTGACCAGCGGAAACGCAATCCTCAAGTCCGGAAAGACAACAGCTTCTAAGGCATGATCGACGTGTTGTCGGTGCTGCCGCCGTTGTCGGTACTCATACCGTTGTCGGTGGTCGCGCCGTTGTCGGTGCTGCCGCCGTTGTCGGCGGTCGCGCCATTGTCGGTGCTGCCGCCGTTGTCGGTGCTGTCGCCGTTGTCGGCGGTCGCGCCATTGTCGGTGCTGCCACCGTTGTCGGTGGTCGCGCCATTGTCGGTGGGTGGACACATGTTGGACGGCTTAAGCAGAGGTGCGGACTGGCCGCCACCCCCAGTGTTCATATTGCCGCAGTTATTACCGGGCGTATTGTTGGTCTGATTGTTGTTCGGTGTGTTGCTGTTGTTCGGCGTGTTGCTGTTGTTCGGTGTATTGCTATTGTTCGGTGTGTTGCCGTTGTTGTTGCTCTCGTTGCTGTTGCTGTTTGGCGGTACGGCAGGAACTTCCGACGGCAGCGTTTGCTCCTCCTTCGGGATGGGGTTCGATCCGTGCCGTATCCGGGAGAGGAACCCCCAGCTCTCACAGTTCTTCTTCCAGCCGGCCGAGTATCCAGCACGGTAGAGCTTCAGGTACACGTCAGCGCTGGCCGTATCACCCGTTATGCTCTCAACAGATCCTGTCGGCTTGGCCAGTTCCTTGTTACAGGTGGAGCCTGCTGCGAAAACATCCTTATTAAGCTTGGTCGTCGCTACTGCCCTGGGAGGGAGCTGTTGTTGTTGCACTTGTCAGGGCCGGATCGGTATGCGCTACGGCTGCGCTGGCACTGCCGAAGATCGTGCCAGTGGCGATCACGGCTGCTGCGGTAACTCCGCTTGCTCGCCGAATGCATTGGCGCTTATCGCCTTTGGTGAACATCTCAACGTCCTCGTTGACAATCCAAGAATTCCGTGAATCACGCTACGCGTCTCGTGGACCAAAAGACATGGGCCGCATGACCTAACACGATTGAATCGGCAACATCACGGGGGACGCAGACGTTAGTTAAGGTGTCTAAGTCCATCCTCGCGGGACTCCCTAAAGAGGGTTGCACAAGGCCCTGAGCTGGGCATCTCCCTGGACCGGCACTCTTCAGACAGCAGCGAGTGGGCCGCTACGGCGACCACTTCACCATGCTCAAGTTCCGCACCATGCACCGGGACTCCGAAGCGGCCCGGGCGAATCTTGCGCATTTCAACGAGAACAACAACGGCCTGCTCGTCAAGGCGCGCGAGGACCCACGGATCTCCCGGTTCGGCTCCTTCCTGCGCCGCAGCGCGCTCGACGAACTGCCGCAGCCCCTCAACGTCATCCGGGGCCACATGTCCCTCGTCGGCCCACGGCCGCCGCTGCCCGAAGAGGTGGAGGCTACCCGCCGGACATCAGGCGTCGGCTGCTCGTGAAGCCCGGCCTCACCGGCCTGTGGCAGGTCAGCGGTCGTTCCCCGCCCTGGGACGAGGCGGTCCAGCTCGACCTCTATAAGGTAGACAACTGGTCGATGGGCCTGGACCTGTCGATCCTGCTGCGGACCGGGGCGGCGGTTCTCCGTGGGGGCTACTGACCCCTGTGCGCCGCTGTCCCGGATGACCGGCACCAGTCCTCCTCTGCATGGCAGTCAGCAAGGCCCCGGGAAGCACCACCGGAATGCCTTCTCCGGTGAATACGCGGCTAAGTTGGCGTGGGATGCAGATCTGCACCAGTAAAGTCCAGGTCAGAGACCTAAGTAAGCATGAGCGCTCCCTCTCTTCTAAGCACCTGGCCAGCAGCGGGAAGCGGATGCTCGTCGGAGCGACAGGAATCCTGTCCGAACAACCAAGCGCGCCCTCCCGGGCCGCCCTCGGGCCGTGAAAGGGCGCTCAATGGTGACCAACGTCGACAGGTGCCGACGGCTCGGCAGCAGGTCAGGGTGTTGATCGATTCGGCGGCAGCGGGTCGCGGCCATCCGTGATCAGTTGTGGCTGAACTGGGCCCCGACGAGGGTGCAGGGCTGCAGGAGAAGTGCCAGTTACGGCATGCTCGGGACATGGATCAGGAGGGGATCGGCGCCGTCGCGGCTGCCGCCGTGGCAGCGCTCGGAGTCCCAGCCGCTGTCCTGGTCGGCCGTTGGCAGATGCGCGCCGCGCTGCGAGCAGCTGAGGAGACTGGCCGGGCCGGCATCGCTCAGGCGGAGTCGACTTAGAGCTGCCCTGGATGCTGTTCGGACCGAGACAGACGCGGCTCACCTGCAATGGCGACGCAGCATTCGACGCGACGCGTACGCCGGGTTCCTTCTGGCGATGACACGTTGTGTACAGGGCGCCGAGGCGCCACCGCGGGAAACGGCTAGAGACGTCTCAAAACCTCAGTGCCGCAGAGAACGAACTGCCTCGGGCGAAAAATGGCCTGAGCACAGCGCTCTGGGTGGTGAAGCTCGAAGGACCCCCGGTTGTCGCTGACAGTGCTCGCTTGCCCTCGAACTCACGGAGGCACTGGCTCGGAAGGCTGAGTACCTCCGTGCGGCCAGCACTCTCAATCACCTCAGCATGTCTAATCCCATAGCTGCGGAACTGGATGCCGCGTTGATGGGATTGGCCGTGGTAGTAAGCGAGACAGGGTGCAACGCGCAGCCCGGGTCGCGACAGATGCCGCCTCCAGAAGTGACGGAGGCCGTCGAGCGCGCAAGGGAACTGCATAGCCAGCTGTCGGATGACACAGGTATCCGTGAATGGGTGGCACTGCTCAGCGAAGCACTCAGCTACTTCGCGGAGTCGGGGGCGCTCGATCGGCAGCTCTCGTCGGCTGTAGAGCGGCTCCTCCCTGCTTGCAGACAGGCGCTGGATGCCGAATCCGGTACCGATGATCTCTCCCGGGCGTCAGGTCTCTGACATCCATGGCACCCCCGGTTACGAATCTCTGGCTCCCCCTACCGCCGCAGCCCAGGAAGACCGCCAGGCAACGCATGCACACTGCTGAACGCTCCCCGTAGGGATTGCGCTCCGCAGGCCGAACTTTCTCGGCCGCCTGCCGCAGAGGAGGAAGCTCTGGCGGATCGTCAGGGCGAACAGGTAGCACCGGCGTACCGCCCACCAGGCACGCCCTCGTCTCGCCAGGCACCTGGTGCGAGTACAGCAAGCCAGTGCGAGTGTTCGCCCTGGTTCTCGCCTCGCACTCCGGGCACTCGTATGGCAGTGCATCCGGATTACGCACACCTCTCCCCCTCTCCCCTCGCCGTCAGCACAACGGCACCCCATCAGGCGTGCCCCCTACCATGGCCAAGCCCTCCGCCGTAAACAGACGCTTCGCCACGGATACGACGGCCCGGAACGGGACTTACGGCAGGACCAACCCACATGGACCCACCTGTCGTTGCCACGTTCATAACCACCCCAACCGCGCCCACTCGCCGTCGGCAGGGTGTACGACGCCGGACGCGTGCGAGGCCGCGCAAGCGTGGACGCCGTCCGCAGATAGCGGGTAGGCAGCTGACTTGCCCTCGCTCCGAGTGTGGCGCTCACGAGCTGCTGCCGCTGGTGAGCCCTCCACCGGTCGACAAAACTTCCATCCCAACCGGAGAGGTCATCGGACGTGAACACCGAGCTAATTACCAGCGCTTACGGGACTTGGTAGCGCTGCCATCGGCGCTGGCGCAGCCATCATCGCGGCGCGCATTCAGGGGCGCCCCGCTCATCGTGCAGCCGAAGCTGCCCAGGAACAGGCAGCAGCAGCCCGCCGCGCGGCAGAGGCCGCCCAGCAACAGGCCGTGTCCGCCTATCGCGCCACGCTGGACACCGCACACGCACAAATAGCAGCTAGCGCACGGCAGGAGGCCAACACCGCTCGCAGGCCTGTCTACTCCACCTTTCTGCGGGCCGCAGAGCAACTAGGAGCTGTCCGGGCGATCATGTGACCGCCCCGTGCCTGGGTCGTTGCTGTGGGCATGGGGCGGGGCGATCTGACTGATGCCGAGTGGGAACGGTTGCGGCCGTTCCTGCCGGTGAGCAATGGACGTTGTGGCCGATGGCGGGATCATCGACAGGTGATCGATGGGATTCTGTACCGGGTGCGGATCGGAGTGCAGTGGCGGGATCTTCCCGACCGGTTCGGCCCTTGGAAGACCGTCTATGAACGCCACCGGCTGTGGTCGGCCGACGGGACGTGGGAGCGTCTGCTGCAGCAGGTCCAGGCCGCTGCCGACGTCGCGGGCGAGGTTGACTGGGACATCTCGGTGGACTCCACCATCGTGCGGGCCCATCAGCACGCGGCCGGTGCCCGGACGGAACCGCCGCCGGCGCCCGCGTCAAAGGGGGCCGAAGGGGCAGAACACCAGGGCGAAACACCGTGGCAGAGCCTGCTCGCCCGGCTGGTGGAGGTGGTGCAGGAGGTGAAGGCCTGGGTCGCTCGCGGGGCGGGTTCACCAGCAAACTCCACCTGAGCGCCGACGGCCGTTGCCGCCCGCTGTCCCTGGTCATCACCGGCGGACAGCGGGCGGACTGCACCCAGTTTCAGACGGTGCTGGCGAAGATCCGCGTTCCGCGGGTCGGTCCGGGCCGGCCACGCACGAAGCCCGACAGCATCGCGGCCGACAAGGGATACAGCAACGGTCCGTGCCGCGAGTACCTGCGGCGCCGGGGCATCCGGCACGACATCCCGGAGAAGGCCGATAGCCAGGCCGCCCGCCTGCGCAAAGGCTCACGCGGCGGACGGCCACCCGGCTGCGACGAAGAGCGGTACAAGAAGCGCAACACCGTCGAACGAGCGATCAACAGGCTGAAACAGTCCCGGGCCGTAGCCACGCGCTACGACAAGCGCGGCTACGTCTTCCTCGGCACCGCCACAGCAGCTGCCCTTGTCATCTGGCTCCGAACATGACCGCTCGGACAGGATTTACGGTCTGCCGCCGCCCTTCCGGTTACCACCGGCGAGCTGACCCACCATCATGATGATGAAGCCGGCAACGAGAATCGCGGCGCCGATCAGCGTTCCCGACGGCCGAGCGCCGGAATCGCTGATCATCAACCCGAAAACCAGCTGCCAGCACAGCGCAAAGGCCACCACCAGCTGACCCCAGCCATAGATCCGCGGGGCGCGAACATGGCGCCGGTTCATGGGAAGCACCCAGCCGCGGGCAACCGCCGCAACGCCAGAGGCGGCGATGAGCAGCGCCAACAGGACAAGAGGCACGGCGAGGTACAGCTTCACGGTTTCTCCCCTGCGTACCGGGCCCCCGCCCGACGACAGCGTGATCATGACACCCGCTGCATCGCACGTCCATAACTGCGCAGGCCCGGTGATCGGCCGGACAAGTCCTAGTCGACGCTACGTTTGACTATGTGATCAACCCTAACGCCGGCGGCATGCACGAAGCGGCCTTAAACGAGGCCCGAGCGGCGTACACGGGACTACGCGTGGAGGGACCTCCGCACGTCGCCGCCCTGGGCCGCGACTGTATCGACGCAGTGATAGCGGCGCGAAGGCGAGGGGACGAACTCGGCACAACGTTCGAAGTCCTCAACAGGGTTGCCGCCCTGAGCGCCACCCCGGAAACCCCCTCCCTGGGCTTCAAGCTAGTGCTGTGACCGCATAGGTTCGCCGGGGCGGCGGTCGTACCGGTTGGATGTGCGGTGACATCCGATCCGACCGCTGGAGGCGCGGTGGCCGAGCCTGTCCGTGTGCGCAGACTGACCGACCAGGAGGGGCACAAGCTGCAGCAGATCGTGCGCCGGGGCAGCACCAGTTAGGTGCGCTACCGGCGGGCGCTGATGCTGCTGGCCTCGGCCGGCGGGAACCGGGTGCCGATGATCGCCCAGCTGGTTTAGGCCGACGAGGACACCGTCCGGGATGTGATCCACGCGTTCAATGAGAAGGGCCTGGCCTGCCTGGACCCACGGTGGGCGGGAGGCCGTCCCCGCCGACTCAGTGATCACGACGAAGACTTCGTCATCGCGACGGCCACTACCCGCCCGGTCAAGCTCGGCCAGCCGTTCACCCGCTGGTCGCTGCGCAAGCTGGTCGCCTACCTGCGGAAAGTGCACGGCCGGGTGATCCGCAACGGCCGTGGGGCATTACGGTCCCTGCTCGCCCACCGCGGCGTCGCCTTCCGGCGCACCAAGACCTGGAAGGAGTCTCCGGACCCCGATCGTGAGGCGAAGCTGGACCGGATCGAGCACGTTATGGACCGCTTCCCGGACCGGGTCTTCGCCTTCGACGAGTTCGGTCCGCTGGGGATCCGGCCCACGGAAGCACCCCGACCGGGTGCCGGCCACCTACCACCGCACCCACGGGGTCCGGTACTTCCACGGCCGCTACTCGGTGGGCGACGATCGCCTGTGGGGCGTGAACCGGCGAAAGAAGGGAGCCGTGAACACGCTGGCCGCGCTGAAATCGATTCGCGCCGCCCGCCCAGACGGCGCACCGATCTACGTGATCCTGGACAACCTGTCCGCGCACAAGGGCGCCGACATCCGCCGCTGGGCGAAGAAGAACAAGGTCGAGTTGTGCTTCACCCCGACCTACGCCTCGTGGGCGAACCCGATCGAAGCGCACTTCGGACCCCTGAGGCAGTTCACCATCGCCAACTCGAACCACCCCAACCACACCGTGCAGACCCGGGCCTTGCACGCCTACCTCCGCTGGCGCAACGTCAACGCCCGCCACCGCGACGTACTGGCCGCCGAACGCAAGGAACGCGCCTGTGTCCGCAGCGAGAAAGGTATCCGCTGGGGCGGCCGACCCGCTCTCGCCGCATGATCAGGCAACCTGGCGAACGTTCCAGGTCACAGCATGACCTCCGCCGGGAATCTGTCTCGGCTACTTGACCAGCCGGAAGGCGGGGTGCCCAACCCAGGCCCGCAGGAACTCCGCCGTTCCCAGCGCCATCCAGTCGTCGTCCGCGATCCCCAACACCCCCGGAAGGCCAGCGACGACCGACGCCTCGCCGTCCAGCAGTTCGGCTTTGGCCACGCCTCCGATGACGTCCATGACAGCGGCGGTCAGCAGAGCCGTGGTGACGTGGTCGATCTCGCGATTGCAGCAGGCGCTGACATTGACGGCATGGGTCGGTCTGAAGCCGAGGATGGCCTCCACCTCGGGCTCGTCCGCGTGCTCAGCCTCGAAGGTGCTCTCGTCGCCGACACCCGGCCCCATCAAGTAGACCAGGAAGGGCCGACGCCAGTCCTCGCGCTGCGGATTGAATCCCACCAGGGCTGTGAGCTCCTCGTCCGCGATGGTGTTGCCGAGGAGTGGAAGCGGGAACGGCTTTCGCCAGTCCTTCTCTCGCCTGTCCTCGACGCCCAGTCGCTCTGCGGGCACGTTGACGTCGAAGAACCCGGGCCGCTTCTCGGCGAAGTGGGAGGAAAGCCCCACCATCAACGCGCGGAACTCCCGCAGCGCAGCCGCGGAGAGCGGCTCCGCCAACTCGATCACCAACGTCGGACCAGACATGGTGGGGAGCCTAATTTGATCGGCTCCGCGACCGCTCAAATTCTTCCCACACCGAGTCCAGCCGGTCCGAGCACCGACGCCGCCAACCCGGCGAACCTATGCGGTCAGAGCACTAGCCGCCTCGTGCAGCCTGATCGCTTCCACTGTCGGCCTGCTGCCCGAAGACTGGCAAACTCGGGCGTTCCTGCTGCCCCCTTTCCCAACGGCGAAGATCGTGTCAGACAGGCATTGCAGGATCTCGACGCTCCCGCCGATGCCAGGCAGTACGACAGCGTCTTGCGGCTCCTCTACACCGAGGGCAGAAATCTCGACGCCCAGCTTCGGGAAGCAGCGCAAGGCGGCCATATCTCCTACGAGAACGACGCGTATCGCCTCTACTGGTCCCTTATCAACCGACAGACCGCAGATTCCGGAGAGTTTGCGCAGCAGATCGTTCACCAAGCCCGCGTCGCGCTCCGCGCGGTCGGGGATGCGTGCAGCGCCGTCCTCCACGGCGAACAGACTGGACCAACGCAACCACAGACGAGGGCGACAGGTCGCACATCTGACGACGAAGTCCCGGCAAGGCCGACGCACAGCAGCAGGGGCGTCGGCGTTCACGGCAAGTTCTGACGGCAACGTCACCGTACAAGAGCAGTCATAAGCGCGCCTGACGGCACTCACCGCGTGCAGTCATGGGCGTGTCGCCCAGTCAGTTCGCCAGTTTGGCTGAACTCCTAAAGCGGGTGCCGCAGGTCCGAATCCTGCCGGGGCACGGCGAGAAGGGCCAGCTCAGGAGGGATTTTCCCCCAGACTGGCCCTTCGGCGTTTCAGGGGTCGTGCCACACACGTGCCGCAGACGTGCCACTACGGGCCCGCAGGGTCCTTCTCGGACGTGTGGGCAGCTACTCCCCCATCAACCCGAATCATGGCACCAAGCCGGTCGGCGATGACCCGGTCACGATCCGCCGGCCCGCTGCCCCACTCATTGCCGCTCCAGGTCGTGCAGAGCCCGCAGCACACCGAGCCAGTCCTTTCTGCCCCGCCTGCTCCCCCCTCCGCGTTGCCGAGGCCGGTGAGCCGACAGTAGAAGCCCGAACCCGGTGAGCGCACGCAAACGCCGGAAAGAGCACCGGCTCTCGCCCGGCTCACCGACTGGGTACTGCGCCGGCCCGGCGCCCCAGGAACTGTGCCCGCTCGGACGGCACCTCTTATGTCCGCAGACACTGAAGAACCCGGTTCTCCCGCCCCATGGCAACCTCTACCAGCTGCAAACCCCGTCGACCTCGTACTGCCCGACAACCCGGACACCACCACCGCAAACCGGCACGGCCCCCTGCCCGAGATCCGGTGCACGTGTACGCGGCGAACGGCTTTGGCCGCCACGTCCATACGGCAGCATGCTTTCCGGGCGGGCGGGGGCGGCGATCGATTGCTCGTCCGCCCCGGCCTCGGGATCAGATGGCGGTCAGAATGGCGCGCAGCCGCTCGTCCTCGCGGATGATGCTGTTCGCGACGCCTGAGCCGACGATGCGTCGGTCCCCGTCAGCGAGTTCGGCGACGCGCCGGCGCTGCTGGGTGCTCAGGGCGGTGGCACCGAGGGCTTGGAGGGCCTCACAGGCGCCGATGACGTCCGCTCCGGTTTCGGCGGCGTGGAGAACGGCCTCGGCGAGGCGGCCGAGGTCGACGACGTCGGGGTCGGTGATGGCGAGCAGGGCCAGGGCAGCGGCGGGGGCCTTCTCGGGGTCGGCGAGCAGTGGTTCCAGTCGAGGGATCAGGGGCCGGGCGGACGCGCCGAGGAGGGCGGTGGCGCGGAGGGCGCGGACGACGGTCCACCGGTACCAGGGGTGGCTGCTGGCGGTGCGGTCCAGGACCGAGGCAAGGATCGTGACGGCTTCGTCGGCGGCGCCGTCGATCTGCCACAGGGCGGTGGCGATCGCGATGTCGCCGTCCAGTTGGGGGGTGGTCGGCTCGGGGTCCTTGCTGACGGCTGCCCGCAGGGCGGGGAGCAGTCCGGCGGCCGTCGCGCCCAGGGCGGCGGCGGCCTGGGCGGCCTCGGTCACTTCGCGCGGGCCGGCGCTGAGCGCCGTGGCGACGGCGTCGAGCAGGACGTCGGTCTCACCGGTGAGCTCATAGTGGGTCCGCGCCACCATCAGCGACCCGGCGGCGGCCCGCAGCACGGCACCGGCCTGCTCGCGCACGGCCCGCGGGCCGGCCGCTGCCACGGCGGTGATGGCGGTGGCCGCGTACGGGAAGCGGGGCAGCACGGTGTACAGCTCGGGCAGGGCGGCAGCGGCCTGCGGGCCCCACTGGCGCAGGAGATGGACCAGGTCGGCGGTCTCGTTGTTGCCGAGCCCCTCTGCGGCCAGGCGTACGCGGACGGCGGCGAGCAGGGCCGGGTGGAAGGGGAAGGGTGGCGCGTGGAAGTCGCTTGCGGCGTCGAGCGCCCGGGGACGCCGGTCGAGGTGCCGGGCCAGCAGCGGGGCGGCCTGCCGGGGCGCGACCCGGACGAGCACGGCCAATGCCTGGTCAGCCGCCTTGTCGTCGGGTTGGGCGGCGAGGTCGGCGAGGAAGGGCGCGGCCTCGGCGGCAGCCGGCCCGAGCTTGCCGAGCAGGGTCGACGCCGGTTGCTCGGCGACGAGGGGGACGATGGCGGGGACGAGTCGCCGGGGAGCGCTGCGGGAGAGGTAGCAGGCGTGGTCGGCCGCGGAGAGCGCCTCGGTCCGCACCTCGGGGCGGCCATCGCGCAGGGCGGTGTCCAGCAGCGCGAAGGCGGCTTCGCGGTCTGCCTCGGTCTCGCGGCGCAGCAGGCTGTCGACGATCGTGTGCAGCGGCTCGCGGTGGTGCATGCTGTACCGGTCGACGGTGAATCCACGAGCGGGCAGCAGGCCCAGCGCCGCACCGTGGTGGGCATCTGTCCACGGCTCCCCGGCGTCCAGGGTGACGAGGAGCGCGGCCAGCCGCAGTGGCGCGGGCGTGTCCGCGCCGAGCAGTGCGCGGGCCTCGACGGCGGCGCCTGAGATGTCCACCCGGCCGAGGGCGATGAGCAGTTCGGCACGAACCCCGGGGTCTGCCTCGGCCGTCCACCGGCTCAGCAGGGCGGCCGGGGCGGCCTCCGTGTCCCGGGTGTGACCGAGCGTCCAGGCGGTGAGGAGGCGGACGTTGACGTCTTCATGGGCCAGCAGCGTTGTCAGCAGCGGGATCTGGGTGGCGACGGCGGCCCGGACGGCGCCCGGTGCGATCTGCCATTCGTCATCGCTCTCGGCCAGCCCGCCGAGCAGGCCCAGGACTTCGGTCGTCCCGGGCCGGCCAGCAGCGGCGATCCGGGCGAGGTACGGGACGGCGTCCACGCTGGCGGAATACACCGTGCCCTGGTGGAGGATGCACGAGTACAGCTCGGAGATCACCTCCTCCTGGGCATCCTCGCCGCCCTCGGCGAGGGCGCGCAGCAGGTGGGGCAGGTCCTCGGCAGGGCCGTAGGCATGCGAGACCAAGGCCCAGGGGTGGGTGTCGAGGCCGGCGAGGGCGTCAGCGAGATCCATGGGCGTGATCTTCGCAGGCCGCTCCGACAGAACGGTCAGGGGCCTGCGGAAACCTGCGCCGGCGCGCCTGATACGTCCCCTTCGACAACAGGCCTGACCAGCGACACAGGCTGCCTGCACGACGCGCAGAAGGCGGGACACGGAGGCATCGGCCCAAGCTACCGCGCGCCCCAGCTTGTCGTGCGCGGCGAGGCCTGGATCTGCTGGGGCAGGGCGGCCGCATGTCCCCACGGCCTGCGGAAGGTCAGGAACGCGGATGCGTGGTCCTTGTGGTCGTGGCTGAACGAGGCCTGGTCCAGCTGCCAGCCCAGCTCTTCCACGGCCTCGATCTGCTCGGCCACCCCGGACAGCGGGCCAGAGAAGTTGCTCTGCAACACGCCCTGGTTGACCCGGCAGACGAACACGGTGCGGCCTTCGGTGACGGCCCGCTGCGCATGCTCTTTGATCATGTTCGCCTTGGCGTCTTTGATCCACCCCATGGTGCTTCCCCTCCCCTTGTCAGCCCGCCGGGCGAGGCGGCCGGCGAGGTGCACGGTAGCGGCTGACCGCGGTGTGGGACCCGTGCCTGCAAGGCGGTTCCGCGACGGCTTCGGTGACAGCAAGGGCCCTCACCCCTTGTCGGGGTGAGGGCCCAGCGCTCATGAGCGGCGCCAGAGTTCAGCGCTTGAACATGTCCTTGATCTTCTCCTTGGCCTGGCGCGCATCGCCCTTGGACTTCTCCGCCTGGCCCTCGGCGACCATCGGGTCGTCGACGGCGGCTCGTCCCATGGCCCTCTTGAGCTTCCCCTTGGCCTGCTCGGCCTTGGCCTTGGCCTTCTCACCAGCCGACATGGCAGACACGCCTCCTGCCGTGGTTGACGATTCGTCCGCATTCAGCGGCGGGTCCCGTGTGCCCAGCACCGCCCCTCGCAAACGGGTGATACGACCATGAGAAGACGGGTACGCCGAGATCACGCGCTTCGCGGCCGTCGCCCCGTGGCCTTCTTCGCAGTCGTCTTCTTCGCCGCGGCCTTCTTGGCCGGCTGCTTCTTCGCGGCCGTCTTCTTCGGCTTCGGCAGTTCGCGGACGTAGGCCGGGCCCACGTCCTCGCCGCGAGCCGCTTCACGTTCGACACGGACTCCTGCAGAGCGGCCATCAGGTCGAGCACCTGTGCCGGCTGCTCGGGCTCGGGCGTCTCCGGCAGCGGCTTCTCCTCGCGTTTCGCCTCGCCGATCTGGACGATGGCCTCCGTGTACCGGTCCTGGGACTCCGGGCCACAAGGTCGTCCACGGTCATCGTGTCCATGAGGGCGAGCGCGCACTCGACCTCCTCGTCGGTCACGTCGACCGGCGGCGGGAGCAGCTCGGTGGGGTCGCGGAGCTCGTCCACCCAGCGCATGGCGTGCAGGACCAGGACGGCGTCGCGGATCGGAAACGATCAGAACGTCGCGGCCGTCGGACAGCGTCCATATCTCGGCGGATGGTGCCTCCATCAGGCGAGATTTCACTGGGTCGACGGCGCGGCCAGTGGGTGCCGGGGCTGCCGGTGGAACTCGGTCACACGGTCACGGAGACACCGGGAGGCGGGAATCTGCTGGTCGCGGCCCGGGACGGGACTGCGGAGAGGGATGCTGGAGTGGACGCCGACGGCGTCTTCTCCAGCGCCCTGAGCCGTGACCGCCGGGTGCCGGCTACCGCCGATCACGGCTCGGCGGCCTGCTGAAAGCCGCTTTGAGATCGCGACCGGCGTCCTTGTCAGGCCGAGGTTTTCGGCTGCGGCTGGGTGGCTTGGGCGCGCAGTTGCTCGTTGATGCGCTGGGCTTCTTCGAGTTGGTCTTCGAGGATCACGATGCGGCAGGCGGCCTCGATGGGGGTGCCCTGGTCGACGAGTTCGCGGGCGCGGGCGGCGATGCGCAGCTGGTAGCGGGAGTAGCGGCGGTGGCCGCCTTCGGAGCGCAGGGGGGTGATCAGGCGGTGTTCGCCGAGAGCGCGGAGGAAGGCGGGAGTGGTGCCGAGCATCTCGGCGGCCCGGCCCATGGTGTAGGCGGGGTAGTCGTCGTCGTCGAGGATGTCGGCGGTGCGGGTACTGCGAGGGGGCATAGACCTCTTCTTTCCGGGGGACGCGTCGGGGGGCCCGGGTGCCGTACTGGCACCCGGGCCCCGAGCTTTCAACACCATCTACCGGCCGACTGCGCCGGCCTTGTTCGTCCGCAGATCCGCCTGGGACGGCGGTGCTGCGGGGATCGCGGATGCGTGACCGGGGACCACCTTCCAATCCGGGGTCTTGCGGTACCCGGGCGGACTGCTTCCTCGCCCGGGCGATCCTGATGGCGCCTGTTGCTCCTTACCTTCGGTTACTCGGTGGTACTGCTGGATACCGCGGGTACTGCTCGCGACCCCTTCGGGTCGCGTCCTGCTTGACCTGTACGGCAGTTCCTGTCTGCCGTACCCACTGCGACTTCCTGGGTACGAGAGAAATGGTAGCCCCGCGAACAAGCGAATGTCTACCACCGCCATGACAGATTTTCTCTCTGACCCGTGCAGGTATTTCTGTCCTCAAATACACCCGGAAGAGTGCTGTGCCTGGTTGAATCCCGGCCCCGGCGGGCAAGCGCTGAGCCTGGCGTAGAGCCGATCGAGGGTGGGCGGCAGCGCCTGACCGACATGGAGACGACCCCACGACCAGGGCCCCGGCCGGGCCCTGGTCGTGGGGAAGGGTGTCCGTCCCGGTGACGTCGCCCGCTCCCGGATGCCGCCCGCGCCTTCCTCGACAGCCTGGACCCGTGCCCGGCGGCGGAGACAGCACAGACCCTCACTCTGGGGCCGGCGTGAGTGCGTGAGTGTCGGAGCGGCAGCGGTGGCGACCACCGAGATGAGGGCCTGCTCAGCCCGGCGCCGTGGTAGGCGCGTGGTGCTGCCTGGTGCTGTGGGCGCTGATGGCGGTGCCGCTGGTCCGGCATGTGGGACTCTGCTGGCCGAGGCGTGGACCTCCTAGAGGAGGAGATCGAAGCCGAGCGGAGGACCATCTACGGCGTTGACGAGAACCTCGGTGACCACGAGATGAAGCGTCTGCAGGAGTGGCGCACCCGGCTGGTCGCTGACGTGGCGCGCCAGGATTGGAACCGGCGGAGGAAGCAGGAGCGGAACGAGGACGCCCCCGGCCGGTGACAGCTTCACCGGAGAACTACAGAGAACACCCGCGTGGATGCCCTCATGTCAGCACCCGGAGTGTCTGCCGGGGAGCTTGCCCGAAGCGGGCAGCGCGGTCACCCTGGCGACATGGCGAGTTCCTGGGGGCCAGCCGTGCTGAGGGCGGCCGGGCGTGCCGGAGGATGGCTGGGACTATTCGCCGCGGGGTCGTTCGTGGCGACCGGGTTCACCCTGGCCACGGCATGGCCGCTGCTGGCGCTGTGGTCACAGGGGCACCGGAACCCGATGGCCTTCTTCCTGGCATGCGGCGGAGTGGTCGTCGCCCTGCTCGTCCCCGGGCTGTCGGCCGTGTACCTCCACTCCCGTGGCCGCGAGAAGGCGTCCTACGTCATCGCAGGCGGCATAGGCCTGCTCATGGTCTCTGCGTACGGCTTTGTGCTGCATTTCGGCCAGCAGGATTCCGACCAGCAGGCTCTGCATGACCGCGGAGTCGCGGTGACCGGTGTGGTGACCCGGCAGTGGAAGTCGTCGACACCGGACGGCACCTCTTCCGGGGTGGTCGTACGGCTGCCGGACGGGACCACGCACCAGCTTCGGGGCGAGCAGTCGCCGACAGGAACGCGGGTCGTCGTGACCGTCGACCCGCGCGGGCACGTCGACGAGCGGCTGGGGCCGCCGCCCGGGGCACCGGACGGAGTAGCGCTGAAGCTGTCGGCCGCTGGAGTGGCGCTCGGCTGCGTCGCATCGTCCGCGTGCTGCGCGGGATTCCTCACCGAGGACATACGGCGCCCGCTGCGCCGGAGGGGACCGGCCAGGGGCCGAGAGGATAGGGCAGTGGCGGTCTCGGCCGCGCGCGGTCACTGAGGGTGGGCCGGTAGGTGCCTGCAGGTGCTGCCAGCAGCGGTGGACGTGCTGTTCTGCCTCTCGAACAACGCAGAGCGCAACGTCGTCCGCCGGCGAAGGCGTCCGGGGCGGCGTCGTGTCGGTGCCGGGCGCGCTGCGGTGGCACAACGGCGGGCCGCTTCGGCGCGTTGTCGACCGTGGCGGCGGTGGCCTTCACCGCAGCAATCACCCCTCGTGGTAAGGGATGTTCCTCCACCTGCGGCCTTTCAGGGGAGTCATCCCGGAAACGGATCAGGCCGGTCTTCTCGGTGGCGCCCTGATCACGCCGCGGTGGCCCGGATGGACCGCTCGGCGTGGAGCGGCTCGTTCGCCGGCAGAGTTGAGCAGGACCGGCACGAGCACTTCGCGCGGCCAGCGCCCTCCCGCTCAGCGGCAGGCACCGCTCCTCCTCCTGCACTTCGGCCTGCGCGGGGTACCGACGCAGCAGGGCATCACCACCGACGCGGCGATCTGTCTGCCCTGGCACGGGTCACGGTGGTAAAACGGGATTCCGTTCGGAAGCGTCAGGGGGCGAATGCGTTCGGCATGGGTCATGTGGCTGGTGTGCTGATGGCGGTCACCGCGTGCTCGAGCCAGGGCGGGACCGGTGGCAAGGCGACGCCGTCCCACCGAGCTGAGGTGACCCTGGCGCTCAGGGCCTTCGCCTTCGGTTGATGAGGAGCAGGGCGCATGAGGCGACGGAGCACGCCAGCCCTGCGTACAGCAGGGGCGCAGTCCAGAACCACACCGCTTCGGTGCTGTGCCCGCTGGTCCAGTGGCAGGTGATGGACGGAGGGAAGCTGTCCACGCTCACCGATGTCAGCCCGTAGTCCCGCCCGGCATCCATGTACACGCCGTCACCGGTCTTGTCTCCACACACGTCGAGCGGTTTCGTGAAGGCAATCCCGTATACGGTTCCGGCCCCGTAGGCGGCGATCGCTGCCGCGCTGCCGATCACCGCCCAGCGGGCCGACCGCGAGGGCTTCCTCCTGGTCACCCACAACGCGTACGGAAATGCCCCAACGGCGAAGAGGGAAAGTGTGATCGCGGGCGGACCGAAGAATGCGAACAGAGACACCATGCGCCCTGACGTTACTTCGAGCGGAGCAACCGCTGCCGGTTCGCCCGGTACTCAGCCCGTCGGAAGGTTCTCGTGGAGGCGCGCTGTACAAGGTTTTGTCGCCGAACCAGAATCTCCTACCGGAGTCCGTTCAGGCGCCGCCAGCAGATGAGTGCGCATCCGAGGGCGAGGAAGGCTTCGTGGATGTCGTCGCGGATCTCCCAGCGGATCCGCAGGCGGCGGAACCAGTGCAGATGGGCGAACGCGCGCTCCACCACCGAGCGTTCGGTGCCCAGGCCGGAGCCGTGCTCCGTGCCACGGCGGGCGATCAGTGGTTTCACACCAAGGTCCCACACTAGGCGGCGGTACTTGTCGTGGTCGTAGCCGCGGTCGCCCAATACTGCGCCCGGGCGGCGCCGGGGGCGGCCGCGCTTGCCGCGAATGGGCGGCACCGCTTGGAGGAGCGGGATCAGTTGGGTGGCGTCGTTGCGATGGCCGCCGGTCAGCGTGACGGCGAGTGGGATGCTGGTCGCGTCGGTGATCAGGTGATGCTTGCTGCCCGTCCTGCCCCGGTCGACAGGGCTTCGTCCAGTCTTGGCTCCCCCTTTAACGCCCGGATGTGGGAGCCGTCGACTGCCGCCCGGGAGAAGTCCAGGGCGTTCGCGGCCCGCAGCTCGGCGAGCAGGGCCTCGTGCAGCCGGGGCCACACCCCGGCTGCGGTCCACTCCGCCAGTCGGCGCCAGCAGGTCATGCCCGAGCCGAAGCCCAGTTCCTGCGGCAGGTGCGTTAGGAGTTCTAAGGCCAGGCCGCTGCCTGGTTGCGGAGGCGGCAGAATCGGCCGCAGACCGGGCAAGCCTCTGGGCGGCGGCGGTGACCATGACGCCGCATGGGTCTGCGCGCCGGCGGCAACCTGGACCCGGCCGGCGGTGGGTGAGGCCCCGGCTCGGCCGGGCTCTCACCCATAGGCCCCACAGCGGCTGCGCGAACCACCGAACCGCCCTACGTTTGCAGTGCCCAGCTCGTGACAGGCAGTGCTCGGGCCTGGTGGTCCTGCGTCCCATGTGCACACGCAGGACCACCCCGGGCCCACCGCCGCATATCGCGGACGGGCTTCTGTGCTGCCGCGGGTGATCCGGCACCCGCCAGCTCCGCCGCCACCGCTCCACCGACCGCTCCGAGACCCGCAGCGCCACCGCGGTGCCCGGCGCGGAGTCGTCTCCCCGACCTCCAACCGCCCCACGGCCTCCAGCCGCACCCGCTCCCGCGCCGCCGTCTGCCCATCAGTCAACCCACCGCCTTGCGCATACCTCATAGGCGCCGGCAGTACCGATCACCCGCATCAACCCGCAGGCGAACCGCCCAACATGACCCGATGAAGTTCAGTAGCACAAGGGGGCCCCGCTGTCCCTGCTGACCACAACCACCGGATCGGCCTCGGGCTAGCGATGGTCGTGGTCGGCTACCTGTCGCCCGTCGCTGCCGACGAGCTCGCCGTAACGGCGTCCATCGTGCACAAGTCCTGCTCGCCGGATGACAAGGACGGCGGCATCGTCGCGGAGGGCGCCGCCGGTGTAGGTGAGAAGGTCCCGCTGGAGCCATTCGATGAGCGCTTCTGGACTGCACTTGGCCCACTGGGCAAGCCGCCCTTCCAGTGGGTAGAAAGCCCCGCTGGCGTCGCGGGCCTCGACCAGACCGTCGGTGAAGAGCAGGAGAGTGTCACCGGGCTCGAACGAGAAGGTGTGAGACGTGCGGATGCCCTGCTCCAGCGCGCACATACCCAGGGGCGGCGCCGGGGGGCTCGGGACACTTGTCACCTGCCCTCGGCTGATGAGCAGGGGCGATGGGTGCCCGCAGTGCGTCAGCCGTGCCACGAAGTCATCGTCGGGGATCTCCAGCAACAGCGCGGTGATGAAGTGCTCCTGCACCTCGTCGTCCGCACCGGGGAACTGGGTCAGGTAGCGGCACGCACTGTGGTCCAGGGCGCTGGCGAGGGCCGGGAGCGTGGCGTGCTGGTAGGCGGCCTCCTGGAACGCGCCCATCAGCGCGGCTGCCTCCCCGACTGCGGCCAGTCCTTTTCCTCTGACATCGCCGATGAGCACACGGGTGCGGTTACCGGTGCGGGCCACGGCGTACAGGTCACCGCCGATACTGGCCTCTTTCGCGGCGGCCAGGTACGTGGACGAGATGTGCAGGGGGCCGAGTCTGCGCGGCAGCGGGCGTAGCAGCGCGCGCTGCGCGGTTTCGGAAACGGAACGCACCTGGACGAGCTCTGAGCTGCGCCGGTCACGCACCAAGCGGACGATCACGGCCATGATCGAGAGGAATGCGAGCCCGATGATCTGCGCGATGTGGTTGGGCGTGGAGAGGCCCCCGTGGAACACGGCTATGCTCACCTGAGCCGCTACCGCCAGTGCACCGACCAGTCCGGTCAGCCAGGCCCCTCCGAATGAAACGGTGATGGCTGGTGCCACGACGAGAAGCGGACCGAGGTGGACTGATTCCGGGGTGCTGATGTCCACGACGGTGATGGCAGCGATCAGTGCTAGGGGGAGCACCACCAACCCCCAGGTGGGATACCACCGGTGCCGGGTGAGGGCGGAGTGCTGCCTAGGAGGGTACATATGTCCAATGTGCACCAACTATCCATGAAGCGGCACAGTCGAAAAATCCCCTTTACGATTGAACAAGTGAACGATATACCTCCGGGCTGCCACGCCTCCGCGTCCTGGACACCTGGCTCGTCCTGTCCCTGGACCGGGCAGGGCAGCACATCGCCGAGGCTGAACGTCGGGATCAGGAACGGCAGCGCGGCGCAGAGGCTCGGCCGCCGGCGCCGGACTGCTTGGAAGACCACGTATCGTTCCAGGTGGTACGCATGCCGACCTGGAAGCCTGGATGACGTGGCTGGACGAGTTGGGGGGCACCGGCCTGCTCATCCCACACCGTGAACGACGAGGTCAGACGCACCTCAGCCCCCACCAAGAAGCGGAGATCGCCGTCCACCGCCGGGCGCGAGCCCGGGTGGAACACGCCCTGTCCCGGCTGAAGAACTGGAAAATCCCGCGGGACTGCCGACTCAAGGGCAACGGCGTGCACCAGGCCATGCTCGTCATCGCCCAGCTCCACAACCTGGCCCTCACCGGATAACTCACGCCCTCATACGGGACAGTCTTCGCCGCGCCACCGCTCAGCCCGCGCACCGGCCAGATCAAGGACTACCTGCGGGGCAGCAACCCGGGGATCCCTTCCCACGAAGCCATGGTCAAGGCGACCCCGCCCGGACGCGGCTCCCGACTACCGCGTCCGCTCGGCGACGATGAGATCGACGGTCGTCACGTCCGGCAGGTCGCCGGCGTACCGCTCATGGTCACCGGCGCCTTTGACGAGAATGACCTCGGAGGGTCCTGCTACCACTCCAAGCTCGGCGCGGTTGAGCTGTACCTCAATCACCTCGTCGACGGTCCCGGCGAGTACGTCGTCGTTGACATGACCGCCGGCGCCGACGCCTTCGCCTCCGGCCTGTTCACATGCTTCGACATGACGTTCCTGGTGGTCGAACCGACCCGCGAGAGCGTCTCCGTGTACTGCCAGTACCGCGACCACGCAGCAGAGTTCGGCATCCTGGTCGCCGTCGCGGGCAACAAGGTCACCGGCGAGGACCACCTGCTCTTTCTCCAGGAGCATGTCGGCGACGACCTGCTCGCCCACTGCGAGCAGTCCTCCTGCGTACGCGCCCAGGAACAGGGCCGCGGCCACGGCGAGCTGGAGCCGCACAACACCCGCACCCTGAACCTGCTACGCGCAGCCGTGGACGCCCGCATCAAGAACTGGGCGGCCTTCCAGAAGCACGCCGTGGAGTTCCACCTGCGCAACGCCACCGCCTGGGCCAACGAGGCCACCGGCCGGGACGTCACCACCCAGGTCGACCCTGACTTCCAGCACGGCCCCGCGGCCCTGAGCGCCCTCACCTGACCTCCACCGCCTCAAGAACAGACCCAGAGAACAGGGCAGCCCTTCAATGTCAAACTGTCGCAAAAGCTGCTCGGTGCGCCGTGATCGGCCACACAACATCAGCGTGCGCACACACGGGCCCGAGCCCCCTCCAACAAGACTCGGGCGTCTGCGCGGCATACGGGATCGGCCAGTTGCGCCGACTCTTACCTTGGCCGTCCGTGAAGATCAGGGCGAGCATTCCCTCTCGTACGTTGCGATGCAGTCGAATGACAAATCGCCCTCCACGATCCACGGCCGACATCACCTGGAAATCCGGCCGGCTCGGGCGCTCCATGGTTCCGCTTCCGCGATCGAGTAGCTTGGCGCGGGCGAGTCGCGTGCTGCTGGTGGGCTGGGCGCACTGTGTTCGCTAGCGTCGACCCATGTTGCGTACGAGATTCACCGAAATGTTCGGTATCACCTACCCGGTGATGGCGGCCCCGATGGCACTGCACAGCGGCGGAACACTAGCCGCCGCTGTCTCCGCGGCCGGCGGGCTCGGCTCCTTCGGGGGTACACATCCCTGGAAAGGGCCGGACTGGATCCATGCGGAGATCGCAACCATCCGCGCTACGACCCACCTTCCTTTCGGAGTCGGCTTCATCACGCCGTTCCTCCCCTTCACCGAACCGCATTTCGAGGCCGCTCTGGAAGAGCGACCAGAGGTCATCGCGCTGTCGTTCGCGGACCCGCAGCCGTGGCTTGCTCGTGCCAAGGCCGTTGGAGCGCGGGTGATGTGCCAAGTACAGAACTACGATGACGCGCAGACGGCCGTCGCCGCCGGTGCCGATGTCCTCGTGGCGCAGGGCACGGAGGCCGGTGGCCATACCGGGAGGATGGGCCTTCTGCCGTTCCTGGCGGGGATCGTGAGGCGTTACCCCGATGTTCCTGTGCTGGCCGCAGGAGGAATTGGCGATGGCCGAACCCTGGCGGCCGTCCTGACCGCCGGGGCGGACGGCGCATGGCTGGGCACGGCGTTTCTCGCCACGCCCGAAGCGATCGAGGTACACGATGCCCACAAGCGCCTGATCGTGGAAAGTGACGGCAGTGACACCGCATGGACACGGACCTACGACATCGTGTCGGGGCTGCCGTGGCCGGAGACCATCGGTGAACGAGTTCGCCGCAATCGGTTCACCGATGAGTGGTCAGAGCGCGAGGCGGCTCTGCGGGACCGCAAGGAGGAATTCGCGCTTTCCAAGAATGTCAGTCCCGTGGAGGGCCCGCCCAACCCTGACACGAGCGCGATTCTCTATGGCCAGTCGGCGATCTTCGTCAATGCCGTCCGTCCCGCCGCAGAAGTGGTCCGGACGATCGGCGACGAGGCCGAGGCGATCCTGGCCTCACGGCCTCGATCGCTGCTGAGCTGACGAGCAACCCCACTCGCGCTGGGACGCCGAAGCTCGAGGGCCCGTTCGTGAACGCCTGAGCCACCGTCGACAGGAAGGCGGTTCCGGATGGTCGCTGGGAGCTGCTGACGCCGGCTGCTCTGTCATTCTCGTGATGTTTCCGAGGCGTGCTCGGTGATGGCCTCGAAGAGGAGGAGGCCCTGATCCACCAGTTCCTCCCTGGAGATGCCCAGCTCTCCGTTGAACCAGCTCAGCAGCATCTCGCTGACGGCCCCCACGACGGCCACGGACAGGGTGGCGGGGTCCATCCGAGGATCGTGAAGCCCTTCCCTCAGGAGGGAGTCCACGAGGCCGCTCATGCGCTGCAGGCCCAGACGCCGTTCGTGTGCTGTGAGAGGACCGGCTCCCAGGGACTCCGTGAGTTTGACGCGCCCTTTTCTCGGTTCTTCCACAGAGAGCGCGACGATGGCGTCGATCACGTTTCGAGCCCGGTCGCGCAGTGGCTGGTCTGTGGCGATCACGCCGGCGCACCGGGTGATCTGTTCCTCGTAGATGTCCCTCATGAGCGCCGCCATGAGATCGTCGAGGGAGGTGAAGCTCTCCGCGAAGTACCTGTCCTTCAGTCCGGCGTGGCGGAGTACCGCACGGATGGAGGTGTGGGCATATCCGCGGCTGGAGAAGAGTTCCAGGCCGCTTTCCATGAGGCGCCGGCGGCGGAGCGAAGCGCGCTCTTCCGCCGTGACTCCGCCATATGTCCTCACGATGTGCCACCTCCTTGAGGCGTACTGCTCTGCTCATGGCGCGATGTCATGCACCGGGGCCCGGCCGCCACCACGATGCTCAGGGGCCTCGTGTGAGGTCTTGAGCCGGCTGCCTGACTTCACCCATCGGGCGACGGCCATGCCTGTGGCCATCTCGCTAATATTCTTCCCATCTGGTAGCAGATTACCCCAGATGGGTGTAATGTCGAATTTATTCAGTTGTGAATCATGAAAGCGCTCCCCCAGGGCCGGCACCAGGCGCAAGGGGCGTCGCAGACGTGGCCCACCCGCAGATTCGACGCGCCGGGCCACCGCGCAGGAAAACCATGACCGTCAGCGGCCTGCGTACCGCGCTGAGCACCCTCGTGCCCGCTGGTCATCCACCTATCGAACACCACGGAGTGTCGTGGTCCCGTGGCATGCCGTGGGGAGAGTTCACCAATGCATCCCAACCATCTTTTCATCGGCGGACGCTGGGTGCACACGTCCAGCGACCGTGTCATCGACGTCGCATCCGCGAGTACCGGCGATCATCTCGGTGCCGTACCGGACGGTTCCCAGGACGACATCGACCGAGCGGTCGGAGCCGCTCGTGCCGCATTCGACGCACCGGCCGGCTGGTCCTCCTGGGGCCCTGAACATCGCGCGGCCGCCATGATCCGTCTCGCGGATGCGCTCGAGGCGAGGAAGGGGGCAACGTCCGCCGCCGTCAGCGCGCAGAACGGCATGCCGATCACCATCGCCCGGTCCTTCGAAGGTGTGGTGCCGTCAGCCCTGCTGCGCTACTACGCGGGTCTGGCCGACAGCATGACGTCCGAGGAACTGCGCACCGGACTGCCCCGTGGCACCACCTTGGTCCGCCGGGAACCCGCAGGCGTCGTAGCCGCAATCATGACGTGGAACTTCCCTCAGACCATCGCCTTCTTCAAGGCGGCCCCGGCACTGGCGGCCGGTTGCGCGCTCGTCCTCAAGCCGGCTCCGGAGACGGTCCTCGACTCGGTGCTGCTGGCGGAGGCCGTCGAGGAAGCGGGCATTCCCGACGGCGTGATCAACATCGTTCCGGGCGGCCGTGACACCGGCGCCTATCTGGTCTCCCATCCTGACATCGACAAGGTGTCGTTCACCGGATCCACCAGAGCGGGACGCCAAGTGGCCGCCGCATGCGCCGAATTGCTGCGACCGGTAAGCCTGGAACTGGGAGGCAAGTCCGCCGCCGTCGTCCTCGACGACGCCGACCTCACCGCGACCGCGGAGCAGTTCTTCATGGCCAGTCTGCTGAACAACGGTCAGACCTGTTACGCCAGTACCAGGATCCTGGCTCCCCGCAGCAGGTATCGGGAAGTGGTCGAGTTCTGTACGGCGATGGCCCGCGACGCCGTCGTCGGTGACGCGCTCGACCCCGACACCGAGATCGGCCCGCTCGTCAGTCGGCGCCAGCGCGAACGAGTCCTGGGTTACATCAAGACCGGCCTCAACGAAGGGGCTCAGCTCACCACCGGAGGGGGCCGGCCACCCGGCCTCGATCGGGGCTGGTTCGTCGAACCCACCGTATTCGTCGACGTCGAGAACTCATCGACCATCGCGCAGGAGGAAATCTTCGGCCCGGTCCTCACGATCACGCCCTACGACGGCGAGGACGACGCGGTGCGCCTGGCGAACGATTCGGCCTACGGCCTCGCCGGCACCGTCTGGACCACGGACCTGGACCATGGTGCCCAGGTGGCCCGCCGTCTGCGGACCGGCACCGTCGGGCTCAACGGCTATCTGCCCGACCTGACCTCCCCCTACGGAGGCAGGAAGGCCAGCGGCCTCGGCACCGAACTGGGGCCCGAGGGACTTCACGCATACCAGCAACTCCAGTCGATCTACCACCCCTGATGCGACAGCCGGCGCCCGTCGCCCGACTCGGGCGAGTCCGGGCGACGGCCGCTCGCCGGGCGAGGGAACCAGCATGACTTCCACCGGAACCGAAGGGTTCGACTACGTCATCGTGGGCGCCGGCAGCGCCGGTTGCGTACTCGCGCACCGTCTGAGCCGCGACGACCGCGTCCGCGTGCTGCTCCTCGAAGCGGGCGGCCCTGACACCGACGAACTCATCCACATCCCAGCCGCACTCGGAATGCTCTTCGGATCGCATACCGACTGGAGCTACCGGACGCTCGAACAGCCCCAGCCGGGACGCACCTTCTCCTGGCCCCGTGGCAAGACACTCGGCGGCTCATCATCCACCAACGTCATGATCTACACCCGTGGCAACCGGCACGACTACGACAGCTGGCGTGACGAACACGGTGCGAAAGGCTGGGGCTACGACGACGTCCTGCCCTATTTCATGAAGTCCGAGTCCAACTGCCGCCTCGGCGAGCCCTACCACGGTTCGGACGGACCCCTGCACGTCGAGGACCGCACCTACACCCACGAACTCTCACAATCCTGGCTGGACGCCGCTGTGGAATGGGGGTTGGACCGCAACGACGACTTCGCGGGTGCATCCCCTGTCGGTGCCGGCCCGTACCAGGTGACATGCCACCACGGGCGGCGATGGTCCACGGCCGACGCCTATCTGCGCCCGGCCCTCGGCCGACCCAATCTCACGGTACGCACCAGCGCCCTGGCAACAAAGATCACACTCAACGGATCACGCGCGGCCGGCATCACCTATCTCCGGGACGGACAGGAGCGGACGGCCCACGCCGACAGGGAGATACTGCTCTGCGGCGGATCCATCAACTCACCCCAGCTGCTGCTTCTGTCGGGCATAGGCGATCCCGATGAGCTGCACGATGTGGGGATAGACGTCCGAGTCCCCCTGCCCGGCGTCGGGCGTAACCTCCAGGACCATTTGATGGCTCCCATCGTGTGGGAGACCCAGAACTCCACCGATGTCGTGCGGGACCTGCTCACCCCGGACAACCTCGACCGGTGGCGCACACACGGCGACGGGCCCTTCGCCTCCAACTACGGCGAGGTCGGCGCGTTCCTCAACGTCACGGGCGGCCGCAGCAGCCGTCCTGACGTCCAGTTGGTGGGAGGGGCCACGGCACTCATTCTCAGCGGTGAGGAAAGACCTGACCGGCCGGTGTTCACGATGAACTGCGTCCCCCTGCACCCGCAGAATCGCGGCACCGTCCGTCTCGCGTCGCCTGATCCGCAGACCCCTCCGCTGATCGATCCCCGGTACTTCGACGTGCCCGCGGATGCGTCGGTCATGGTCGCCGGACTCAGAGCGGTCATGGGCATCGCCCACCGCGCACCGTTCGCCGACTACCTGGGGCGGTCGTACCTGCCCGCCAGTGACGACCTGGACCGTCTGGACGACGCGGCTCTCGAAGAGCACGTCCGCAGATGGAGTGCCACGGCCTATCACCCGGTGGGCACCTGCGCCATGGGAACCGGACACGGCTCCGTCGTCAATTCGGATCTGGAGGTCCACGGAGTCGAGCGACTCCGTGTCGTCGACGCCTCAGTCATGCCGACTGTCATCAGTGGAAACACGAACGCACCCACGGTCATGATCGCCGAAAAGGCTGCCGAGCGGATCGGGCAGCGACCTCGCTGAACTCGACGTATGAAGAGCCCCGGAGTCCGCCCGCGCCTTGGTGGACACACTGGTCACCGCACGCCCCTGAGCGGGCCGCCGTACCTCCCGCTCCCTGGGACGTGCGGTACCCGCAGCGCCCGGTGCGCGCTGCGGGTACTGTCGGTGGTGGAGCACAGGCGCCCAGGGCGTGGACCACGTTGACGATGGCGGTCATCTGCGGTGCGCCCGATGGGCCGCGCACATCCGGCGGGTGCTCACGCCAGGCCCAGGAGGCAGGTGATGCCACTCTCGACGTCGAGGAGGCCGCGATGTTCATCCTCAGCGCCTTGGAGGGCACACCGATAGCGCCCGGGGCCGCCAAGTCTTCCGCGTCCCTTCGATGCCGTCTTCCGCATGGTCTTCGACGTTGCGCTAAACGCGCCTACGGCGGCCAGGCCGTCCTGTCGGAGAGTGCGTACACCGCACCACGAGGACCCGGATTCAGAGGCTGAACAGGCTGGGGTTGTCACGGACGTAATCGGCCACCCCCGATGGAGGCCGCCCGGTGACCTGCTCGACACCGTCCGCCTTGCGGTCGTATCGATTCTCGGCGTGAAGACGAGCCATGGTGGAGATGTGCTGAAAGGCATGGTCCGGCAGCTCCAGCGGCCTGAGATCGTCGTTGATCCATTCCTGCAGCGGGACATCGGTGTACCCGACCGGTCGTCCCAGAGCTGCGGAAAGCTCTGCCGCCATGGCCGCGGTGTCCTCCGAGCGCGGGCCGGTCAGCTCGTAGATCCGGCCGATGTGCGGGCCCGGATCGGCCAGGATCTCCTCAACAACCGCGGCGACGTCCCGAGCCGTCACAGGGGAGGTTTTCGCCCGGCCGAAGGGCAGTCTGATGCTTCCGTTCTTCGCGATCGAGGAGAAGCCGACACGGAACAGCGGGTTCTCCATGAACACGGTGGGTCTGATCTGGACGACGGGCAGGCCTGACCAGCCGAGGACCTGCTCCACCATCCAGTGCTGCCGCTGCTGCACGGACTCGGAGGTGCTGGTGAGATCCATCTCCGAGACGGTGAGCTGCGACATGTTCACGAACACTTCCAGGCGTCCGTACGCGCGGGCGACGGCCGCTGCCGTCACGGCAGCCTCGAGATACTGTGCCGACACGCCCATGCCGAAGTACATACGTCCACAACCGGCCAGGGCGTCGGCGACGTCGACCGTGCGCGTCAGGTCTCCGACGACGACCTCGGCTCCCGTCGCGCGCAGCGCCTCCGCTCGCTCGTCCTTGCGATGCACCATGGCACGGACGCGCAGGCCCCGTTGCCTCAGCCCCTCCACCACAGATCGTCCGACGGCACCGACACTGCCCGCCGCGCCCGTCACCAGTATGGGCAGCGCACTGGCTTCCGGAGTGCCATCCATAGGAGCAGACTGGGCTGTGTACCTCCACGGCGCAACCGGAGGCGGCCAGCCTCGCCGAGGTTGTGCCATGCAGTCACCGTCTGGGAAGCAGGTCGGCCAACCGGCCCAAGGAGGATGCTTGTCGCGTTGGCTCCGTCATGCCGGCAGTTCGCAGCACTCGTTCTCAGGTGCTGAGCCCGAGGACGTCCAGCGCAGCCGCGACGTCCTTGCGCGCTGATCCGGCGAAGACCCCACCGACATGGTCGCCAGCGCCGGCTACCGCTCCCGCGTCGCCGTGCTCCAAGCCTGCGCAGTACCGGGACGGCGACCTGGCCGCTTACCGCGAGAATCTGCTCGACCACATCCGACGCGGCGAGGGCGCCCCGGCCACCTGACCCGACACATTCTCAGCTCCGAACCTCTTCGCACCCGGCACTCCTTCTCGCCCCGCTCAACAGGGCCGGTAACGAACGTCACCTTCCCCCATCAGGCCCCGGCCACCCGCTGACCAGCACGCGCCAAGAACATCAACCACCCGGAGGAAGCCATCAGGCTGGCGGTGCTGGGCTTGTACGCGATCGTGTCCGGGGTCGCCGGCGCGGTGATCGTGGGCCCGGTGTTCGACGCGCTGAGCGGTCACTTCTGGGCGCCGGGATCGGCACGCTGGTGGGAGCTCGGGCGGGGTGTACCCGTCGGTGCTGCTGCGTTGTTGCGGACCAGCATGTGCCCGCGCCCGGCGGCAGTGCCTGCCCGATCGCGCTCCAGAAACCCCGGCCCCCGCGGCCCGGGTTGAGGATGCCCCCGGGGTCGAAGACGCCCTTGATGCCGGCCATCAGCTCCCGCTCGGTGGGGCCGAGTTGTGCATCGGGGCAGCGCGTCTTGAGCGAGCCCACGCCGTGCTCGCCGGTGATCGTGCCGCCGAGCTCCAGCGCGGCGGCCACGATGTCGTCGAAAGAGGCACTGACACGGTCGGCGGTGTCGCGGTCGGTGGCGTCGTAGACGACGGTCGGATGCAGATTGCCGTCGGCGGCGCGGCCGAAGGTGCCGATCAGTACCCCGTGGCCGGCGGCCGCTCGCTCGATCGCGGCACGTCGCGGGTGTTGCCGGCGGAGACGCCGACGAGGAGGGGCAGGCCGTTCGCGTCCGACAGGACGTGCATCGACGTGCATCTTGGAACCCCGCTTGCCCCGGTCCACGGGGTGGGACCTCCGGCTTCGCATGTCTCCTGCCACCGGGGTCGTTGCGTCCGATTCGACCTGGTCAGACCGATCCGGCATCCCCGGCTTGCCTGAAGTACTTCGGAGCCGAGACACCACAGGTGGCTGGCCCTTGCCCTCCGGCCCTGGGGCGACTGTCCGAATCCGGTCGGGAAAACGGTCAGCGAACGGGCAGGCGCCAGTTCGCAAGCGGGCAGCAGTATCCCGCGCCGCTGGTCCCTCCACGGCAGCATCCAGGGGATCCGCACAGAGGGAAGCGGGCATATTCGGTCATGAACCGTTCTACGGCGAACCTGGCTAGTACGGGCATTCCCCTTGTAGAAATTTGGCCACCGAAGCCCGAACGGGCCGGGCTCGGGAAACAGCCGGCGCGGACAGAGCGCATAGAGCCGTGAGATGGAGGTGTCGCCGTGGACGCCGATGAACGAAGACGTGGAATTCTGGAGACGGCACGCCGTTTGGGATCCGTGGACGTCGGAGAGCTGGCTGCCGGTTTCGAGGTCTCCAAGGAGACCGTGAGGCGTGATCTGAACCTGTTGGAGAGGCAGGGGCTGGTCCGGCGTACTCATGGTGGTGCCCATCCCGTCGAGAGCGCGGGCTTCGAGACCACACTCGCCGTTCGCACCACCATGCACGTCCCCGAGAAATCCAGGATCGCGGCCGCCGCGGCCGAACTGCTCGGGGACGCCGAGACCGTCTTCATCGACGAGGGCTACACCCCGCAGCTCATCGCCACCGCTCTCCCCCGCGACCGGCCACTGACCGTGGTCACCTCCTCGCTGGCCACCGCAGGCAACCTGTCATCCGCCGAGAACATCACAGTGCTGCTGCTCGGCGGCCGAGTGCGCGGCGCGACGCTGGCCACGGTCGACCACTGGGCGACCCGCATGCTGTCCGGCTTCGTCATCGATCTGGCGTACGTCGGCGCGAACGGCATCTCCCGCGAGCACGGACTCACCACCCCTGACCCCTCGGTCAGCGAGGTCAAGGCCCAGGTCCTCAGGGCCGCCAGGCGACGGGTCTTCTCCGGAGTCCACACGAAGTTCGGTGCCGTGAGCTTCTGCCGCTTCGCGGACGTCACCGCGTTCGAGGCGATCGTCACCGACGCCGGACTGCCCGCGTCCGAAGCACACCGCTACTCCCTGCTGGGCCCCGAAGTCATCCGCGTCTGAGCCCAGTCCGTTTCCCTCTCCCGTTCCTCGTAAGTCCGAGGCGTGGTTCCCCATGCCCTCGAAACATCACCTGGAGTCAGTCATGCGTACACGAAGAATGATCCAAGTCCTCGCCACGGCTACGGCCGCGGGTTCGCTGCTGGTCGCCTGCAGCGGGGCCGGCAGCTCGGCGGGCTCCGGCGACGGCGGCAAGAGCATCAACGTGCTGATGGTCGGCAACCCGCAGATGGAGGACATCGCGAAGCTGACCAAGAGCACGTTCACGAAGGACACGGGCATCAAGGTCAACTTCACGATCCTTCCCGAGAACGAGCTGCGCGACAAGGTCACTCAGGACATAGCCACCCAGGCCGGCCAGTACGACGTCGCCACCATCGGCGCTTACGAGGTGCCGATCTGGACGAAGAACGGCTGGCTGCACGAGCTCGGCTCCTACGCCGACAAGGACGCGAGCTTCGACAAGTCCGACCTGCTCAAGCCCATGGTCACCTCCCTGTCCGGATCCGACGGCAAGCTCTACGCACTGCCCTTCTACGGCGAGTCCTCCTTCCTCATGTACAACAAGGACGTCATGAAGGCGAAGGGCATCACGGTGCCCGAGCACCCGACCTGGCAGCAGATAGCCGACATCGCGGCCAAGGTCGACGGCGCCGAACCCGGCATGCGGGGCATCTGTCTGCGGGGACTTGCCGGCTGGGGCGAACTCGGAGCGTCTCTGACGACCGTGGTCAACACCTTCGGCGGCACCTGGTTCACCAAGGACTGGAAGGCCGAAGTCAACAGTCCGGCGTTCAAGAAGGCGACGAACTTCTACGTCGACCTGGTCAAGAAGCACGGCGAGGCGGGAGCGGCCCAGTCCGGCTTCACCGAGTGCCTGAACGCCATGAGCCAGAAGAAGGTCGCCATGTGGTACGACGCCACCAGCGCGGCCGGGTCGCTGGAGGACCCCAGCGCCAGCAAGATAGCCGGTCACGTCGGCTACGCCTACGCGCCGACCGCCGAGACGAAGAGCAGTGGCTGGCTGTGGAGCTGGGCGTGGGCCATGCCCAAGACCACCAAGAACGCCGACGCCGCCGCGAAGTTCATGCTGTGGGCCTCCAGCAAGAAGTACGAGCAGCTGGTCGGCGAGAAGCTCGGCTGGGCACGCGTCCCGGCCGGCAAGCGGGCCAGCACATACGAGATCCCGCAGTACCAGAAGGCCGCCGCGTCGTTCGGTGACATCACCCTGAAGTCCATCGAGAGTGCCGATCCGGCCAACCCGGGCGTCCAGCCCAGGCCGACCGTGGGCGTGCAGTACGTGGCCATCCCCGAGTTCCAGGACCTGGGCACCAAGGTCACCCAGGAGATCTCCGCCGCCATCGCCGGCAAGACCAGCGTCGACCAGGCGCTGAACGACGGCCAGAAGCTCGCCGAGGACGTCGCGAAGAACTACCAGAAGTGACCTCCAGTGCCCGGCCGCCCCTCCCCCGGCCGGGCACCGCTTCCACGACTCCGGCCTTCACCGGCAGAGGAACATCCATGACCACACTCACCGCTGCCCCCAAGACGGCATCACCCCCCAGCCGACCGCGCACGTCCACCGGCATCAGCAGATGGAAGCGCCGCATCCCGCTGCTGCCGGCGCTCGTCTTCACCATCGTCGTCACCCAACTGCCCTTCGTGGCCACGCTCGTGATCTCCACGTTCCAGTGGAACATCCTCAAGCCTGGCGACCGTCACTTCGTCGGTCTGTCGAACTTCAGGTTCGTCTTCACCGACGACCGGCTGCGCACCGCGGTGCTCAACACCATGGTGCTGACCGCGTCGGTGGTGCTCATCAGCGTCGTTCTCGGACTCGGCCTGGCGATGCTGCTCGACCGGCGGTTCCTCGGCCGCGGTCTGGCGCGGACGATGCTCATCGCGCCGTTCCTCGTCATGCCGGTCGCGGCGGCCCTGCTGTGGAAGCACGCCATCTACAACCCAGACTACGGTCTGCTCAACGGCACCCTGAACGCCGTTTACCGGCTGTTCGGAGCCGCCAACGGACCCACCATCGACTGGGTTTCGTCCTACCCGATGCCCGCCGTCGTGGTGTCGCTGGTGTGGCAGTGGACGCCGTTCATGATGCTGATACTGCTGGCCGGTCTGCAGGCGCAGCCTGGTGACGTCCTGGAGGCCGCCCGTATGGACGGGGCCTCCGCGCTGCAGACCTTCCGGCACATCACCCTGCCGCACCTGCGCCAGTACATCGAGCTGGGCATCCTGCTCGGCACGATCTACGTCGTGCAGACCTTCGACGCGGTCTACACCATCACCCAGGGCGGCCCCGGCTCCCAGACGACCAACCTGCCCTACGAGATCTACCTGACCATGTTCCGCAAGTACGAGTACGGCCAGGCGGCCGCCGCCGGTGTGGTCGTCGTCCTCGGCTCGATCCTGATCGCGACCTTCGCGCTGCGCACGATCGCGTCGCTGTTCCGCGAGGAGGTGTCCCGATGACCGCTCCCGCAGCAGTCACCGCGCCCGGCGCGAGGCTCAAGAAGCTGCTGCGCCGAAGCGACGACCACGGCGGCACCCCCCGTCTGTCGCCCCTGTGGACCTTCGTTGCCTGGCTCGCCACCCTGGCGTTCTTCGCACCGGTGGCGTGGATGGTGCTCACCTCCTTCCACCAGGAGGCGGACGCGGCGACCAACCCGCCCAGCCTCTTCGCGTCCCTCACCTTCGACCAGTACAAGCTGCTGTTCAGCCGGAACATCACCCCGTTCCTGCTCAACTCTGTCATGGCCAGCGTCATTTCGACGCTACTGGTGCTCGCCCTGGCGGTGCCTACGGCCTACGCGCTGTCCATCAAGCCGGTCGAGAAGTGGACCGACGTGATGTTCTTCTTCCTGTCCACCAAGTTCCTGCCGGCCATCGCGGCCCTGCTGCCGGTCTACCTGATCGTCAAGGATGCCGGGATGCTGGACAACGTGTGGACGCTGATCGTCCTCTACACCGCCATGAACCTGCCGATCGCGGTGTGGATGATGCGCTCGTTCCTCGCCGAGGTGCCCAAGGAGATCCTGGAGGCCGCAGAGGTCGACGGCGCCGGACTGCCCACGGTGCTGCTGCGGATCGTCGCGCCGGTGACCATGCCGGGGCTCGCGGCCACCGCGCTGATCTGCTTCATCTTCAGCTGGAACGAGTTCATGTTCGCCGTCAACCTCACCGCGACCAACGCCTCGACCGCTCCGGTCTTCCTCGTCGGCTTCATCACCAGCGAGGGCCTCTTCCTCGCCCGGCTCTGCGCAGCCGCCACGTTGGTCTCCCTGCCGGTCCTCATCGCCGGTTTCGCCGCCCAGGACAAACTGGTCCGCGGCCTGTCGCTAGGAGCAGTCAAGTGAAAGCCGCCGTCATCGAAGCCCCCGGCCGGGTCACCGTCACCACGGTGCCCGACCCCACACCCGGGCCACGCGAGGTCGTGGTCGACGTGGCGGCCTGCGGGCTGTGCGGGACAGATCTGCATATTCTGCAGGGCGAGTTCGCACCGACTCTGCCGGTCGTGCCGGGCCACGAATTCGCCGGCGAGGTCGTGGGCCTCGGCAGTGAGGTCACCGAACTCTCCCTCGGCGACCGGGTCGCCGTGGACCCCTCCCTGTACTGCAACGAGTGCCGATACTGCCGGGCCGGCCGCAACAACCTCTGCGACCGGTGGCAGGCGATCGGCGTGACCGTGGCCGGCGGCGCCGCCGAGTACGCCGTGGCGCCCGTCGCCAACTGCGTACGCCTGCCCGGTCACGTCGACGTCCAGGACGCGGCCCTGATCGAACCGCTGTCCTGCGCGGTGCGCGGCTACGACGTGCTCAACAGCAGGATCGGCTCCCACGTGCTGATCTACGGCAGCGGCACGATGGGCCTGATGATGCTGGAACTGGCCAAGCGCGTCGGAGCGGCCTCGGTGGACATCGTCGACCTCAACCCGGAGCGGCTGGCGACCGCCGAGAAACTGGGCTGCTCCCAGGCGGCACCCTCGGCCGACGAGCTGGGGCGACCGCATGGCTGGGACGTGGTCATCGACGCGACCGGCAACGCCGCCGCCATCCAGGACGGCCTGCAGCGCGTCGCCAAGGCCGGAACCTTCCTGCAGTTCGGCGTCTCCGACTACGCGACGACGGCCACCATCTCGCCGTACCGCATCTACAACCAAGAAATCACCATCACCGGTTCCATGGCCGTGCTCCACAGCTACGAGCGCGCGGCGGAGCTGTTCGCCACCGGGGTGCTCGACCCGCAGGTGTTCATCAGCCATCGGATGCCGCTGACGGAGTACCCCCAGGCACTGGACCAGTTCGCAGCGGGCCGGGGACGCAAGATCGTCGTACTGCCCTGAGGTCCACCTGACGGCTGCGAACCAACATGCCCGCCGCCGAAGACGTCCTGGCGGCGGGCATGGGCGCTCCTGCTGTGCGGCGGCTAGACGACAAGATCTCCTGCCTGACCCGAAGCCGAACCGCCGTGAACTTACCTCAAACGCGCCGCCAGCCAGCAGCCGAGGCCAGTCGTGCCGCCGCCATCAACGTCCTGACCCGCAACAGCTGACTGCAGATGATCGGGCTGCGGCAGCAGGAGGCGTTGCGGGTGTTCCGCGGTCGCCTGCACCTCGGTGTGCAGACGAGCGTTGTCGACGTGCAGAGCGACACGGTGGGCCAGATCCTCCACCAGCGCCAGATCATCCTCGGCATACGGCCGCTCGCTGCCGCTGCGGGCCTGCCCATGCGACAGGCGGCGGCGCAGGCCTTCGGCAGCGCGCAACCAGCCCGACAGCGGGCGCTGGGCAACCGTCGTGTGCTGACGCAGCCGGGTCAGCCCGGCGTCCAGCCCGTTGGTGTACAGCAGGACGGTGGAGCGCGCCGGCAGTGCGACGATGGCCCGGCTGCGGGGACGGTTGGGGGGTCGACGCCCAGGAGCAGGTCGTGGTTGCCATTCAGGGACCGGGTGTCTCCCTCATCGTGACCAGCAGCGGAGGCAGGTGGCCGGCGATGGAACGGCAGGGGCGACGCCATCCCGGTGGCAGTGCGCCCTGGCAGACAAGCCGCCCTTGCCTGTCGCGCGGAGCTGACACGGCTCGCTCTCACCTGGGTACCCGGGAGCAGGGCATCGCATCCGATGCCTCGACATGGCAGACAAGCGGAGGTGACGAGACGATGCAGCACCACGAGTTCCTCGCTCGCGTACGCGAGCTCGGCGAATACGACAGCCAGGACGAAGCCGCGAAGGTCACCGAAGCGGTGCTGAGCGTGCTGGCCCAGCGCATCAGCCCGGGCGAGGTCGAGGACCTGGCCTCCCAGCTGCCCGGGCCGCTCGGCCAGACGCTGGCTGCGGCCAAGTCGGAGCAGGCCGAGAGCTTCGGGATCGAGGAGTTCTGCCGCAGGGTGGCCGACCGCACCGGCGCCCGGCCGCGCACCGCGGAATGGGACGCCAGCGCGGTCCTGACCACCCTCGCCGGCGCGATCAGCGGCGGGGAGCTGAACCAGATCCTCAGCCAGCTTCCCTCCGGCTACGCCGTCCTGTTCGGCAAAGCCGATCTGGCCAGCTGAAACACACCCCAGCTGGCCCACGCCGACACCAGGCGACGGGCGACGGGCGACTGGGCCCACTGCCCCTCTCCCCCGCACCCCCGCTCGAGGGAGTACAGCCTTCACTGCGCCTGCAGGATGATCGCAGTTTCGGCGTCGACGCGCAGCAGGTGCGGCAGCCGGTCCAGCGCCTGAAGGGCTCGCAGCCGAGCCAGAAGGCAGTTTCGTTACCGGCGGCCGGTGCCCGCGGGTGGCAGCCGCAGGGCCAGCAGGGCGACGTCGTCGCCCGCATGCTCCTCACCCGGCCCAACAACCTCAAAGCCGAACATCACGATCTCCTGGCCCGGCTCACCGGCGCCTGCCTCGAGATACCCCAACCAGCGTTCTCGAAGAGCACGCTGCGTCACCACCGAATGTGAGACTGGGCCGTTCGTTTGACAGACCCGAAGCAATTTCGGTGAGGACTTTGCCTGGGACCGGCGCAGCTCTCACCCGCGCTGATGGTCCGCAGACGTCCGCTTGCTCGCCGTTGTGCGTGGGCGTTGCCACTCAGGTGGACACTCAGGCTTCCTGGCCGGAGGACGCCGGCTCAATTCCGGTGAGCCGGCGTCCTCCAGCATGCGGATCAGGCGGTTGCTAGCTTCAGCCCTCGCCGAATCCGCCGCCTTCGCCGAATCCGCCGCCCTCATTCCCGTGGCGGCAGATGACGCGGAAGCTGGCGATGACTCCGTTCCTGACCTTCACGCCGTCCTCGCGATCCTCGTGGTGCTCGCCCCTCTCGTGGCGACCCTTCTCGTGGTGCTCGCCCTTCTCGTGGTGCTCGCCCCTCTCGTGGTGCTCGCCCTTCTCGTGGTGCTCGCCCCTCTCGTGGTGCTCGCGCTCCTCGCAGTTCTCGTGCTCGTGCTCGTCCTCGTCCTTGAACCTCGGGCAGACGCCGTCGGCGGAGCTGTGGGGGCCGACGACGGCGATGGGGGCACCGTTGTCGCAGACGGCCCCGCGGAAGACCTCGACCACGTTGCGGCTGTCGTTGCGGATGTTGAGGGTCTTGGCACCCAGGCCGCTGACGACGGTGATACAGCCGTCGGGGCGGCCGGAGTATTCGCGCTCGTTGATGAAGACCCTGCCCTCGAAGTGGGGGCGGAACTCCCTTCCTTCTCTTCCTTCGTTGCCCTTGCCTTCGTTGTTGTTGGTGCTGGGACCGCCGAGCGGTGCCCCCATGGCAGCCGCCGGGGCTGACTGGGGAACCGGCGCTGAGACGGCCGAGGCGTAGGTGATACCAGTCGCGGTCAGTGCCGCGGCGGCCGCGACGGCCGTGGTGATCTTGCGGGAATGGGTCATGAACATGTCGCGTGTTCTCTCTCTGAGAATGAAGACAGCAGCGCCCGCTGTGGCAGCCGGTGCGTGATTGAACGTACTAACGCCCCCTATCGCTGTCATATCGAGCAAATCGGAATCCCGGCTTCGTGGGGCCGATCGGGTATGCGGAGGCCCTCTACACCACTCAGAAGTAGAGCTGGTGAGCCATCAAAGTCCTTCCCTCCAGAAGAAGTTGAGTCGCAGTTAGCCCTTGCAGGTGATCTTCCGGCGCCTAGTCACCCTGCGGTGGGGGTGGGTTGCCGGGAAACACGAGCGAGTCGCTGCTTGACATGTGTCCTGTCGTAAGTTCAAAGGAGACCACGTGAACGGTGACTGTCCGGCGGGGGCGGCAGCGCGCAAGCCACCGAGGCACCGGCTTGGCGGCACGCCGCCGTCGCCTCCCACCGACCCTCGGTGGACGGCCAGGCCCAGGCGGCGAGGCCCGGAGACCAGGCTGGTACCTTCCCGGCGGCCCGTGTCCAGGGTTGCGGCCGGCCTTTCCGCTCAGAAAGCCGGCCGCAACCGTTTACGACGCCTCCGACCGCCTGGCAGCACCGGCCGCACCATCACCATCTTCCGACATCTGTGACCTTCGCCCTCGGCCCCCACACAAGGCCAGGCGCGTGTCCCACATGCCGGGAAGTCGTTGAGTACGGCATCGCGCCATGAACATCCGGCCCTGGGCGCGCGAGCCTTCGTGGAGGCCCGGGAACCACCACCTGGCCCCGGCCCTCACCCAGGTATCCCGCGGGTGTCCGCGTCGCGCTCCAGAGTCACCACTTCCGAGCGATGGCCCATGACCAGCAGCCACGCGATCATTCGCACCCGACGCCTACAGCCTTGCCCCGTGGAAGAAACCATGACCGAGCACCTGGACGGCCCTGACGACCGGCAATGCCGTCCCGACGGCCTGAGCGACAAGACGGTCGAGGCGCTCGGCGGGCCGTCCAAGGCGCTGGAGACCACCGAGCGGGCCAGAGGCCGCCTGTACGACTTCCACCAGCTGACCGGCACTGCCGACTTCCAGCTCGACCGCACGGTGGAACTCCTGCACCAGCGGGCCACCCCGAAGGGCCGAAACGGTCCGTACGCAGATCCTGGGCCGCAACGTCGTTCCCGGACACTGAACGTTCCAGATCGTCGAGGCCTACAACGACTCACCGCTCGCCCGGACGCTGCTGCTCGGACGGTACGACAAAGGCCGCCTTCAATACGTCGGCCGCACCACCACCCTGGCCCGGGCGGCGGGTGTCACGGTCTTCCTGACCCAAGCTGCTGAGCCTGGCGCGGACTTCGACAGGACGGAGCATCACTGGGCGCCCGCTCGCCACTTCGCCGCCAAACCCGCAGCGACTGACCGGGTGCGGCGGTTCAGCCGACGGGCGATGACGCTGATCGTCCAGCGCCGGTGGTACCCCGGCGCTGCGGAAGGAGACGACGAGCCCGTCGATCGCCTTCCGATAGTGCCGCCACCGGCCACAACGACCGATGCTGACGGGCAGAAATGGCCGTAGCCGCTCCCACTCGGCATCCGTTAGATCGCCTCGCCCCCGTGTCCGCACCAACGACCCGGACACGGACTGGTCACATGATCGGTCGAATAAATCCCAGGGCCTGTGCGGGTCCTGTTTTGCGATGCCGAGCGCCGGATCCGGGTCTGGGCTCCGAATGATGTCCACGGAAGACATCGGGAGCGTCGCTGGTGTCTGCAGACGCGTATGCGCACTCAACGACGAGTGAGAACGGTATGGAACCATTACAACTCCGCCGAGCAGTTGCGGCAGCACGGGCAACCGCTTCGGAGCTGGGCCTTCAGGTCGACGATGCCATCGTCATCCACAACTCGGACCGCGTCGCGCTGCGCTTGATCCCTTGCGATGTTCTCGTTCGGGTCGCGCCTTCGGGGCATCTGGCGGGTTCCGAGTTCGAAGTGGAGGTTGCTCGCCGTCTCGCCGACGTCGACGCACCGGTGGCTGAGCTCGATCCTCGGGTCGAGGCCCGAGTCCAGGTGCGTGACGCCTTCGCCATCTCGTTCTGGACCTACTACGAACCTGTGGGATCAGAGATCACGCCGACCGACTATGCAAACATCCTCATGCGGCACCATTTCGCCCTGCGCCGGATCGATCTGGACGCACCGCATTTCACCGATCGAGTCGCCGCGGCACTGAGAGAGGTGAACGACCGGGAGCAGTCCCCCGAGCTACCTGATGCTGACCGGGAACTCCTCAGCAACACACTCAGTGGGCTGAGTGCCACGATCAGCACCGACGAGACCGGCGACCAGTTGTTGCACGGCGAGCCGCATCCGGGCAACCTCCTCAACACGAAAAGAGGGCCGCTTTTCGCAGACCTCGCCACCTGCTGCCGTGGGCCGATCGAGTTCGACCTCGCCCATGCCCCCGAAGAAGCGGGAGAGCACTATGCGGGGGCCGACCACGACCTGATTCAGCGGTGCCGCGCCCTGAACTGGGCGATGTTCTCGGCCTGGCGCTGGCGCCGAGACGACCAAATGCCCGACCGAGCCCACTGGAGAGTGGAGGGACTCAACCGGCTTCGAGCAGCACTCGATCGCTGCGCGCCGGCCTGAACTGGAGAAAGTGCTGCCGGGTCCCGATGTGCGGCACCGTGTGCGGCGTCGGCCGCCCTGGCCTGGACTTCGCCCGGCGGGCCGCCAACCGCGTCGCCGACTTCACTCGGCTTCAGGCGGACAGGTAGGAGCAGAAGAGGCCCTGCGGGTCGTACGCGGCCCGCAGGGCTTCCAGGCGCTGCCAGTCGGCGGGGGTGAACGAGCGCCGGGCGCGGCACGGGTCGGCAGTCAGGTCCGCCTCGGCGATGTAGTGCCCGGTTCCGTACGGCTCCACGGTGCGCATGGTCTCGCGCAGCCAGCGGACGTTGTCGTCGTCGTCCGATGGGGCGTCCCAGATGGCATAGGGCACGACATAGCTGTCGCCGAGTACGGAAAAGGCCATGCTCCGCGCCACCGTCTCCTGCCGGGACACCGGTGAGACGGGTGCCAGCACGATGGACTTGCGGGAGGGGGCGGCGGTGAGCGCCTCGCCCATCGCCGCAAGGAGCGAGGCGTAGTCCAGGTGCGACCACAGCGTGTCGGCTGCGTAGCGGTGCCGTTCAGGCCACAGGCAGGCCGCTGCGTCGTACAGAGCACCAAGAGACGAGGGTTCGTCAACGCGTCGGGACAGCGCCTGGTCGCCGAGCGGCACGTCGTGCAGCGGCGCCAGGTCGCGGACGGCCTGGGGGCGCGAGTCGGCGAACGCGGTGGCGCTCACCGTCACGGTGACGGCTGTCCGGGATGCGTCGCCGGCGGCGAGGACGAAGGACACCTCGACGTTCGCCGGAAGCTCAGGTGCCGTCTCGGTCACCCAGCCGGCCACCGGGCCGACCGCCGTGAGAGGAAAGACGTAGGAGGTGGTGGCGAGTGCACCCGGGAACGGATGCAGGCGCAGGCGGAAGGCGGTGACGACGGCGAAGAAGCCGGGGCCGGCTCCACGCGCCGCCCAGAACAGGCCGGGGTGCTCGTCCTCGCTGCACCGGACCACCTCGCCGTCGGCCGTCACGGCGGTGATCTCCTCGACGGCGGCGCAGCCCGGCCCCCACAGCCGGGAGTTCCAGCCGAGGCCGCCGCTGAGGAGATAGCCTCCCAGCGCCACCGAGGGGCAGTGGCCCGCCGCGAAGCCGAGACCGCGCCGGGCGAGTTCGAGAGCGAACCGGCTGCCGATGACGCCGGGTTGCACGGTCGCCGTCGCGGAGTCGGCGTCGATCCGCCGCCGGTTGAGCCCGGAGAGGTCCAGCAGCAGAGTTCCGTCCCGCAGGGGTGAACCGCACCAGCTGTGGCCCCCGGCTCGAACGGCGACCCGCAAACCGCGCGAGCGGGCCAGCCTGAGGGCTTCCGGGACATCCCGCTCGCCGGCGGCCCGCACGATCACCTCGGGGTACCGCTGCGGCTTCAGCTCGTTCCACAACTCGCCGGCGCGGCAGGTCTCGTAGCCCGGGTCACCTCTGCGGATGACTGCGCCCTCAAGTGATGCCGGCCGGCCGGGTGCGCTCATGACGGTGCCGAGCTGCCGGGGCGGCTTTCGTCGTCAGTACGGATGCCGGTCGGGTTTGTGCGACCATGCCGCGTACGCCTTGGCACCCAGCTCCGGATAGATCTGCTCGACGTGGATCCGCCGCTTGTCCAGGGGCTTTTGGAAGTCCTCGTACTGGAAGGCATCGTCGAAGCCGATCTCTCGGGTGGCGTCCAGATCGCAGGCGAAGTAGACCGCGTCGATACGCGACCAGTAGATGGCGCTCATACACATCGGACACGGCGCGCCGCTGATGTAGATCGAGCACCCCTGGAGCATCCGGGCTCGCTCCGGCACGGGGTCGGGGGATCCCTCCGGGCGCGGTACGTATGCCAGGGTGCCCTCGTTCTGGTGGTCCGGGGGAATGGTGGGCGCCTGGGGGTTGAGGATCTGAGCGGCTTTCCGGATCGCCTCCACCTCGGCGTGCGCCGTCGGGTCACCGGTGAGCAGCACGCGGTTCTGACCACGGGAGACGATCTCGCCGTCCTGCGTGATGACGGCGCCGAACGGGCCACCCCAGGCCTGCTCGACCGACTCGGTCGCCAGCCGTACTGCCTCGGCCAGGAATTCCTTTTGGCCCATGGGAAACCTCCGTCCGACGCAACGAGAGCAGTTGCGAAGAATTCCGGTTTGTTATTTTTTGCGAGTAATGTCCGCCTGGAACTAGGCTACTCCGTATGAGTGCCGGTGCAAACCGTGAGCCCGGCGGGGCCGGGGCCACAGTCGTGACCTGTCAGAAGGTCCGCAGCGGCCGGGAGGAGGACTACCGGCGCTGGCAGGAGAGCGTTGACCGGGCCGTGCGGGAGCAGGACGGGTTTGAGGGCACGGAGCTCTATCCCCCGTCCTCCGATGCCGAGAACGAATGGGTCGTGGTGTTCCGCTTCTCCCGCGTCGACCAACTCCGCGCGTGGTTGGGGTCGGCCACCCACCGCGACCTGCTCGCCCGAGGCCGCCCACTGTTCGAGGAGCCCCCCACTCAGGAGGTGCTCAGCGGCGGGGCGCCAGCCCAGGACGTGGTGACGGCGGTCATCTCCCATGACGTCAAGACAGGGCGGGAAGAGGACTTCGCGCGCTGGCAGGAGAAGATCCTCAAGGCCCAGGAGCGGTTTGCCGGATTCATGGGGTCGGAGCTGTTCGCGCCGGTGGAAGGCGTCCAGGACCGATGGGTCGTCGTCTTCCGGTTCGACACCCGCGAACACCTTGACCAGTGGCTGGAGTCGGACATCCGCAGGAAACTCCTGGACGAGGGCCGCAAGTACTTCGCCGGCTACGACGTGCGCAAGGTCGACTCCGCCTTCAGCGGCTGGTTCCGTTTCGGGTCGGAGGCACGCGACGAGATGCCGCCCGGCTGGAAGCAGGCCATGACCGTCCTCCTCGCGCTCTACCCCACCGTGATGGTGCTCAACCTGACAGTGGGCAGCGCGCTGACCCACGCCGGTGTCGCCGGATACCTCGGCCTGTTCATCGGCAACGTGCTGAGCGTGTCGATTCTGACCTGGCTGCTGATGCCCTTGGTCAACCGCGTCCTCGCCTTCTGGCTGCTGCCCGACCGGGCGCTCGGCCGCCGCACCCAGCTGGCGGGCACCGCGCTGATACTGGCCTGCTACGCGGCCCTGATCGCCCTCTTCAGCCTCACCGCCTGAAGGGTGGCCGCTGGGCGGCCACCGATGCCACGTCAGGAAGCAGCGCAGTGTGGCGTGCAGTCGGCGGGCGGCGCGGTGTCACCCGAGTGGCCGCGACGGCCCCCAACCGCATGGCAGGAACTCGACGCCGCTGTCACAGCACATCCTGACCGATTCATCGGCTTCCCCTTCATCAGGCTCGATCTGCCCGCCGGGCAGATCGCCGCGGATGCCGAACAAGCGACCAGGAGTTCCTGGGGGCGCTGCAGGTGGCAGTCGAGGAACCGCACGCCGTCCTGGAAGGGCCTCTTCCCCGCGACAACAGCGGTAGCCGCGCCGCGAAGCGAACCTGCCGGCGGTGCAGCTGGGTCAACAGCACCTGGTGCAGCCGGTCCCACACCCTGGCCTCGTGCGAGTCCCCCAGCCGGCGCCAGCACGTCATCGCGGACCCGAAGCCGCGCTCCGGCAGCCACTCCCACTGGATCCCGGTGTGCAGCGCGAACAGGATGCCCTGCACGTAACCACGGTCGTCAGTGGCAGCCTCTTCCCCATGACTCGTTCAACGAGCCAGTCACGAAGGGGATATGACTACGACCAGGCTTTCTATCAGGTGCTCCAACTCCCGCAGCTGACGACCTGGAAAATAGGGTGCAGTCGGCTGAGCTGGGGTGATAGGCAAGCGATGTGACAGAGAGTCTTGAGTATTCCGCCCTGCTGCAACTGATCGACGAGCGGTCGGCCGCGTTCCGCAGTGCGGTTGCCGCCGCGCCCAGCCTTGACGCGCCGGTGCCGTCCTGCCCCGAGTGGACGTTGTTCGATCTGGTGCAGCACCTGGGTACGGGCCAGCGCTGGTGGGCCGCGATCGTCGCCGCGGGCCCGGCCGAGGCTCCGCCGGCCAAGCATGCCGCAGAGGTGCCGCGCGAGCTCGAGGCGCTGCTGGCCTGGTACGCCGAGTCGAACGCGCTGCTGCTGAGTGCGCTGCGCGAGGCTGGCCCGGAGCGCGAGTGCTGGACGTGGTGGCGCGCCGGCGTGTCGCCGGCGAATGCCTGGGGCGTTGCCCGGCGCCGGGTGCACGAGGTGCTGGTGCACACCTACGACGCCCAGCTCGCCGCAGGCGCCGTGCAGCCGATGCCGGTGGACGTCGCGATCGACGGCGTGGCCGAGTTTCTCGACACCTGCAACTCCACCCCGGCGGCCTGGCCGCACGAGGCCGCAACCATCCACTACCACGCCACCGAGGACCGCTCCTGGCTCCTCTCGCTGGACGGCACCGGCGCCTGGCCCGCACCCCTCACGGACGACGCCGCGCCCGCCTCCGCTTCGGCCACGGGCACGGCCGAGCAGCTGCTCCTCTTCGTCTGGGGCCGCCTCACGCTGAGCGACCTGAAGATCGTGGGCGACCAGCAGGTGTTCGAGCAGCTGATCGCCTGGGAGCCCGAGGAGTAGCCAGTCAGATCCTTTCATGAGCTCTTGCTCGCCCACGCCGTGCGTGGTCCACGTAGGGCCGAGACGCGGACCTGCAGAAACCCCCGGCGGCGTCGCCTCGAGTGGGCCGACTGCGGCTTTGGGCGCTCGGCGGCGACCTGACCACGCAACTCATAGGCTAGGGCCTCGCCTAGGGCAGGAGTGTGCCCGCTCGGCCTCGGCGCCGGCGTCTTCGTGGCACAGGGCGGTCATCGGTTCGCTGAACTGACGCGGCATCAGACCGAGGAGGGTCCGCGCCCTCAGGCATGGGTGTGACCTTGGCCTTGAGTGCTTGGCTGCGTGGGCGGGTTGCGTGTTGAGGATGACGAGACGGGCTCCTCGTCCGCGGGTTCAAGTCTCAGGCATCTCGCCGGCAACGGAAGTCAGGCTCATGTCGTAGCGAAGCTCCCAGCGGCGGTGACCGTCCGGCTGGTCTACGGGGCCGGCGTCTCGAGGGGCCCGTCCCAGGGCCGGCAGGACTGTCACGGGGCTGAGCACCGGGCTGGCCTGCGCCGGACGCGGACCTTTTATCAAGATCATTCTTGAGTGTCAAGTCGCGTCATTCAGTGGCATGACGACGCACAGCCCGGTTGGGCTTACTCGAAACACGACCTCACCGATCCGGGGTGAGGCTCATCCACCGGAAGAAGGACAGATCGTGTTTCGAACGAAGAAGAAGATCGCCAAGGTCGCGGCCATCACCGTAGCCGCCGCAGGTGCCCTCCTGGGCGGCGGCGCCGCCGCGCAGGCCGCACCCGCCACGACCCACGCCGACACCGTGGCAAGCGTCAGCAGCTGGGGCGGCTGGGGCGACGACGGCTGGGGTCACCACGGTGGCTGGGGCGGCTGGGGCGATGACGGCTGGTGTCACCACGGCGGCTGGGGCGACTGGGGTGGCTGGGGGGACTGCGGTGGCTGGGGGGACTGCGGCTGGGGGTAGCCGGCCCGGCGCGTGCAGGACCCACGCTGCCCTGACTCCCGCAGCATTCCAAGGCGGCGCCTGACCGGCCACGAGGAGACCCCGGTCAGATCGCCAAGGCCCGGGCGTGGGTGCGGCAGACGCACCTCAGGTGTGAGATCGCCGCACCCGCGCGCCCGGTGCCGGGCACAGGCCCGGCCCCCTTCTGTGCCCTCGGGCGCGCACCGACCCCCAGGCGCCAGGACTCAGCCCACCGAGTCAACCCAGACACTCAGCCCAGGAAGAGGAACCCATGCGACCGCTACTCCAAGGACCCGACCGGCAGGGGACGCCGGCCGGGACCGCCCTTCCGCCGCTGGGCGGCCCCAACCCGGCACAGACCGCGCACCAGGGTGCCGCAGCCGCGACGCGGCCGCCCGGCCGCGCAGCCAGAACGGGACACCCCATGAAGATCGTGTGCGTCGGCGGTGGACCCGGCGCGTTGTACTTCGCGATCGCAGCCAAGCGCCGGGATGCCGGCCATGACATCACCGTCATCGAACGCGACCCGCCGGGGGCCACCTACGGCTGGGGCGTGGGGTTTGGGGAAGACCTGCTCGACCACCTCTACCGCAACGACCCCGACAGCGCCCAGGCGGTACGTGCGGCCTCGGCCCTGTGGCAAGACCAGGAGGTCCGCCGCGGGGATCAGGCCGCGTATCTGGGCCGGTACGGCTACAGCATCGCCCGCGCCACCCTGCTCGACATCCTCACCCGACGGGCGACCGAGCTGGGGGTGGACGTCCAGCACCGCCGCAAGGTCGACGACCTTGCCGAGCTGGCCGACGCCGACTTGATCGTCGCCTGCGACGGGGCCAACAGCCGGGTGCGCCAGTTGCACGGCGACCACTTCGGCACCCGCCTGGAAGTCGGCCGCAACCCCTACATATGGCTGGGCACCGACAAGGTGTTGCCCCGCTTCACCTTCGCCTTCGAACCGACCCCGGCCGGGTGGATCTGGTTCTACGCCTACCCCTCGAGCGCGGAAATCAGCACATGCGTCGTCGAGTGCGCCCCAGAGACCTGGCGGGGGCTGGGGCTCGATACGCTCGACACCCCCGACGGTGTGCGGTTGCTGGAACAGATCTTCGCCTCCGCTCTGGACGGCCACGCCCTGTTGGGCCAGTCCCGGGGGGAGCCGGCACGCTGGCAGCACTTCGCCGAGGTACGCAACGCCACGTGGTGCCACGACAACGTGGTGCTGCTGGGGGATGCCGCTCACACCACCCACTACACCCTGGGCTCGGGCACCCGGCTGGCGCTGCTGGATGCGATCGAGCTCGCGCACAGCCTGTATACGGAGGCGGAGCTGTCTGCCGCTGTGCAGGCCTACGACGAGCGCCGCCGGGCCGCGCTCCATCCCGTGCAGGCCGCGGCCCGCACGAGCATGGCCTGGTTCGAGCATCTCGACCATTACCTTGAGCAGGATCTGGTGGACTTCGCCTACGCGATGTCGATGCGGCAGGGGGCCCAAGCGCCGTGGCGCTACCAGTTGCACAGGGCCACCCAGGTCCCGGTACTGCGCCGGGTACGACGGGAAGCCGGCAGGGGCCTGCGGAGGTATCTGGCGCTGCGGCGCGGATACGGCCCTCGGCACGGGCGGCGCCACCAGGAGGGCGACGACCACGGCGGCCCTGGCCGCACCGGCGGGGCACCAGTAGTGACGGCGCCGGACACGGCATCTCCGGCAATCTCGACCACTGCGCTTGTCGAGCCGTGATTCCTCATTCCCCGGCGATTTTCGGCCGGGGAGACTCGATGCAAAAACCCCGGAGGACACGAACCCCACCGCGGTGCTTTTCCTCATCCCTCGCGATGCGGCCGGCCCGGCGCACGACGAACACTCACCAACCCGTGTGCCGGGCCGAAGACCCTGCACCCCGGAAAGAAGAAAGCCATGAGCACTCACCGATGCACACATCACCCGGTGCCCGCGGCGGCCGCACCTGCCCAGGGCTTGCCACCGAGACAGCCCAGGCCGGCACCCCGTTCCCGGTTCTGCTACACCGCTCTCGCTGCCCCCGCCGTCGTCTTGGCCAAAATCTGAGCACGCCGATTATCGGCAATGAGGGACTGTCGCGGCTGGTCGAGCTGACCGGCAGCTGCGGCGACCGAGCTGTCTTCGACCTTCGGCAGCCAGCCCCTCATCATCCAGAGGAAATCTGCTTTTCAAGCGCTGTTCCTGCACCGGTCTCATTCGCCGGCGGGGTCTGCCTGACGACCGGTCCGGCGGTTCGCCCGTAATGTCCTTGGCCGGTGAAGGACGGGTCGCGTGACGCGGCGGCTGCGCCGGGCGCCACGGGCCCGGAGGCTGCTGGGTGTCCTCCTTCATGGTCCTCGTCGGGGTGGTGGCCGGGTCGAGGGTGGCAGCTGGCAGGCGGCCGAGCCGACTTCAGCTGGTGGTGAACGCCGATGCCCAGGGCCAGGTGGGCTCGATGCGCACGTGGCGACGGCGAGCGTCGCGGCCAGGCGGGCCGGCAGGCGCTTGAGACGGAACCGCTTGGCGTCCTGTTCGGCGTCGGCCAGGTCCTCGCTGTCGTGCAGGGCCAGCAGACCCAGCCAGGTCTCGAGGTCGCAGGCGAGGTCCGCGGCGAGCATCCATGCCGCATCGATGTGCCATGACTGTGAGGGCAGGTTGCGCAGGCCCATGGACTTGCTGGTGCGGATGCGGGCTTCGACCTCGGCGTGGTCGCGGCGCAGGGCGTCGAGGACCGGCTTTGGCAGGAGCCGGCGGTGCCCCGCAGGGGCCGGAATGTTCCTCGCCGTCATCGAGTAGCGCCAGCCGGTCCTCTCCTCGAAGCCGGTCAGCCCCTTCAGCTGCCGACTCGAGGGCTTGACGCGGCGGACGATCAGTCGCCTGCGCTCCGGCCCCCCTCGCAAGGGTTCAGGCCGGTCACTCTGCTGCCTGACACCCGCCTTGAAGCTCGCCGCGAAGTGTCAGCGAGGTTTCCCACGCGCCGGCGGGCTCGTCTCCCCGGCGCCGTTGTGCTCCGCCGGCGCCACACACTCGCCGGCCGGCAGGAGCAGGTAGACACCGTCGAGGACGAGGCGGTCGGTGCACCCTCGCCTTCCAAACCCGGCCGGCCGACGCGACGGCTGAGCAAGCTCGCAAAGCGGGACGTCCGGTCCGGGTGGCCGCCGACCAGGTCTGCGGCGGGCGTGAACCACGCACGCGGATACGCGAGCCGCGCTATACCCGTTCTGGGTGACTTGCCGCGCTTCGGGCGATGTGCGATACGTGGAGAGGGCCCGTTAAGCGCTCGCCGAGGACCCCCTGTCGGCCGTCCTGGAAGAAGAGTGCCATGACAGGAGCGCAAGAGGCCGCCGGGCGCGTGATCACCGGACGTTACCGGCTTCTGCGTCGGCTCGGCACCGGCGGCATGGGACGTGTGTGGCTGGCGTACGACCAGGAACTGGCCTGCGAGGTCGCGCTCAAGGAGATCATTCTGCCGCCGGACGTCCCCGAGTGCGAGATGGGCTCCCGGATCGCGAGGGCCCGCGGCGAGGCCCGGCACGCCGCCCGGCTGCGCAACCATCCGCATGTCGTCACCGTGCACGACATCGTGGAAGAGGACGGCCTGCCGTGGATCGTCATGGAATACGTCCCCGACGCCATGGACCTCGAGGCGGTGGTGCGAGAGCGGGGGCCGCTGCCGCCCCGCGACGTCGCCCGGATCGGTCTGGCGGTCCTCGACGCCCTGCTGGAGGGACACCGGCTCGGTGTCCTGCACCGAGACGTCAAACCGGCGAACATCCTGCTGACCCATCCGGAGCCCCAGCCCGCCTATCCGACGGAGGGCGGCGGCCGGGTGATGCTCGCCGACTACGGCCTCGCGCTGGAGCCGAGCTCCGGGGAGGACCGCCTGACCGCCACCCTGGAGATCCTCGGGACGCCGCGGTTCATGGCCCCGGAGCGGGCCAACAGTCAGCCCCCCACCCCTGCCGCCGACCTGTTCTCGCTCGGGGCCACCCTGTACTACGCCCTCGAGGGGGTGGGTCCCTTCGACCGCGACACCGCCCTCACCTCACTGAGCGCGCTGCTGTTCGAGTCCCCGAGGCCACCGCGCCGGGCGACGGAGCTGACCCCGGTCCTCGTCGGGCTGCTGGCCAAGGACCCCGCGGACAGGATGGACGGTGAGGAGGCCGCCCGGCGGCTCGCCTGCATCGCCGACCAGCCCCACCCCTCCCCCATACAGGAACCGGTTCCCTCCCCGGAGGTGCCGCCGCCCGAGCTGCCCTCCGCCCCGAAGCCGCCGTGCCCCCAGGAACCGGCCGCGCCGACCGAGGTCGTGTTGCCGGCCGAGGTCCTATTGCCGGCCGAGCTGGAGGAACCGACCCGCCCGCCCCCGGAATCCCTGCCGCACGAAGGGGACGAGGCCCTGCTGCGGCTCCGTCCGCCACGGCCCAGAATCCGCCGGGCCGGGCTCATTGCGGGGGTGACGCTGGTGGCGCTTGCCGCGGCGGGCGGCGGCATCTACCTGGCGCAGTCCCCTTCCTCGGGTCCTGAAGCCGCCGTACCGTCCGTGTCCTCGATCCAGGTCGGCAATTCCCCGGGCGGGGTGGCGGTGTCGCCAGACGGGCGCCGGGCCTACGCGACCAACTACTTCGGCCCGGCTTCGGTGTCGGTGATCGACACCGCCACCAACCGCACCGTGGGCAACCCCATCGAAGTCGGCAGCAAGCCGCAGGGGGTGGTGGTCTCCCCAGACGGGCGCCGGGCCTACGTGGCCAACTCCGGCTCGGCTTCGGTGTCGGTGATCGACACCGCCACCAACCGCACGGTGGGCAAGCCCATCGGAGTCGGCAAGAACCCCATCAGACTGGCGGTCTCCCCAGACGGACGCCGGACCTACACGGCCAACGCCGGCTCGGACTCGGTGTCGGTGATCGACACCGCCACCAACCACACCGCGGGCAACCCCATTCCCGTCGGCGACGACCCGCAGGGGCTGGCAATCTCCCCAGACGGACGCCGGGCCTACACGGTCAACGCCGGCTCGGACTCGGTGTCGGTGATCGACACCGCCACCAACCACACCGCGGGCAACCCCATCGAAGTCGGCAAGAACCCAGTCGGGGTGGCGGTCTCCCCAGACGGACGCCGGGCCTACACGGTCAACGCCGGCTCGGACTCGGTGTCGGTGATCGACACCGCCACCAACCACACCGTGGGCAACCCCATCGAAGTCGGCAAGAACCCAGTCGGGGTGGCGGTCTCCCCAGACGGACGCCGGGCCTACGCGGCCAACGCCGGCTCGGACTCGGTGTCGGTGATCGACACCGCCACCAACCACACCGTGGGCAACCCCATTGTTGTGGACGAGTACCCGGTATGGGTGGCGGTCTCCCATGACGGACGCCGGGCCTACGCGGCCAACGCCGGCTCGGACTCGGTGTCGGTGATCAAGATCTAGCCTCCCCTTTTCGCTTGGGACCGCGGAGTAGAGCTGGCCGCGTGGGGCCGCTGGGTCTCGGCTGTTGGTCACCGGGCGGGCATGGCCGCGGCCGACGCCGGGGTAGGAATCTCCAGGCATCCCCGGTTGCAGGCGGGCCGGGAAAAGTACCGCAGGTCAGGTGGCAGGCCATGGCGGGACGGAGAGGTGGGCGAACGTGCTGACGAGTTCGTGCCGCCATGGCCAGGTGGCGACGGCCGACAGGCGGAGGCGGCATCCGCCACTGGTGACGCGGGCAGCCGCGGTGCCGGAGCAGCAGCGCTGGGCGCCGGCGGAGGCGGTGCCCTTCTTCACGAAGCTGGTGTCGTCGACGATCAGTACACCGTCCGGCTCGGCGACGTATGCCGACGCATGCTTCGAGCTCGTCGCGGACCTTGACCGCTTCACAAAAGGCCGCGGGACTGCAGGTGCTGCAGCCTGTCCGGGGTGTGTGGCCGGCGTACGCGGCGAGCTGCCGACAATTCTCGCGGTCCACCGGGCGAGCAGACCCTGCGCGCAGTCCCGCCTGCATGCGGCAGGGGCACACGTCCGCGGGCCGGCTCCGGAGCGGCCGTCCCACTACCGCCCGCCCCCACCCTCAGGCCGTTGACCAGGGAAATCGCAGTGAATCGGCGGTAGCGCCAGCTGTGGTACTAAACTGCCAAACCAGGAGTAATCCATCACCCCCGGCCACAGGAGATCATCATGGCGACAAGCGCCCGGAGGCGCATCCGGCACCTCGTCGGTGCGTTTTGCCTTGCTGCGCTGCTCGCCGGAACGGTGGGCGTGACGAGTGCTGGGGCAATGCCTCAGACAACGAAGTCCACGGGCCGAAGCGCGGCGCCAAACGTGCCCTGCGCGGGCCCCGAGGACCCGCCGGGCTGTGTCCCTGAGTGAGGCAACCGGCAAGACACGGGGAGCCTGCCCCTGGTGCTCCAGGCGGGGTGAGCCGGCACAGGGACCTGTTCATGTGTCGCGAGCGCTGAGAGACGACGGAAGAGGGCGGGAGACGGTGAGACCGGCTCCCGCCCTCTTCTGTCGGCATCCGCCCTGATCAGCGCGATCTCAGCTGATCTTCGGTCAGTGCCCTCGGTCAGGTTTCGAACCTGCGCACACTGCTTCGAAGGTTCCTGCAGTGTCTGGTGCTCCCGAAGGCCAAGCACCGCGAAGGCTCTCCGAGCGACCAGCGGTCCGCAGGCGGTCCACAGCTCGGCAACTGTACGGGCGTTCCTTCGCGGATTCCGACGGCGACGGCGTGGGCGACATACCCGGCGCATTGTCTCGCCTGGACGATCTGGCCTGGCTCGGGGTGGACGCGATCTGGGGCACGGCGGTGAACGCCTCTTCCGACTACGACCAGCGCGTGCCTCTTTGGTCGGTTCGTCAGTCGATCGGATGTGTCTGTCCGATTAGTGATCACTGATGCGATGTGGGATCGGATCGGCCTGCTCGCGACCACTGCGCGCTGCACTACCTGGCCGAACGCGAGTTCCGTGACCGCGCCATGCTCTATAGAGATCGTCTCGTCCTGAAGTCGCTGGTCACGGGTCTGGTGTGACCGGTGGCCGCGGTACTCGCCCTGGTCGGCGGCGTGATCGGCACCAAGTGATCGCCTGCCTCGGGGTGTTCGCCGGAACCTGCCGCTGTTCGCGCGTGCTGCAAGCGCCCGAGCCGGTCCTACGCGGCAAGCGGCCTGTTGCGGGAGCTGGATCCTGTTCGGCAGCGATGAGTTTTGCGGTGGTACCAGGTCCGTATGTCAGACCGCTTCATCGCATTCGAATCGGGAGGTATCGTGCGGCTTCTTCTCACATCCGCCGGCATCAAGAACGCGAGCATCCACGACGCGCTGGTCGACCTTCTGGGCAAACCGGTTGCCGAGGCCAACGCCCTGTGCATTCCCACCGCGGCGTATGCCATGCCCGGCGGTGTCGCTTCGGCATGGCGGTTCGTCAGTGGACGATCCGTCATCTCCCTGTGCGAGGTGGGCTGGAAGTCGCTGGGGCTACTGGAGCTCACCGCGCTGCCTAGCCTCGGCGAGGAGCTGTGGCTCCCCTCGGTCCGAGAGGCCGACGTCCTGCTGGCAGGTGGCGGCGATGCCCTGTATCTGTGTCACTGGATGCGGCAGTCCGGGCTGGCCGACCTGCTGCCGTCGCTGCGCGAGACGGTCTATGTGGGAGCGAGCGCCGGGAGCATGGTGATGGCCCCCAGCGTCGGGAAGGACTTCAGCGAGTCCTACGTCTGGAAGCCGCCTACCGGTGGCGACGGTGCGCTGGGCATGGTCGACTTTTCGATCTTCCCGCACCTGGACCACGAGAATCTCCCGGACAACTCCATGGCCAACGCGCAGAAGTGGGCCGCCGGGATCCCGCGACCGGGGTACGCGATCGACGACGAGACCGCCATCAAGGTGACCGACGGCAGCGTCGAAGTCGTCTCCGAGGGGCACTGGAAGCTGTTCGCCCCTTGAGCTGGGGATGGTGTGCTCGCACTGGTTACGGGCGAGATCACTGGGCGATCGTCCGTCGGGGGCGGTTTCCGGGGTTCTCGGGCGACGGGGCTGGGCATTCCGTAGGTTCCGCGGCGGGAGGGATGTGGATGACGGACGTGCTGACGTGGACGATCGAGCGGCGGATCCAGCTGGCGGATCGGGCCGATCTGCTCCGCAAGGAACTGGCCGGGATTGAGTCGGAGGTGGCCCGGCTGGAGGCCGCTGAAGTGGTGTTCGGTCAGTGCGCCGAGGCCACGGACGGCGGGCGTCGACAGTCGAGGATCTGGGAGCCGGAACCGGAACCGGAACCGGAACGGGTGGTGGTCGGGCCGGGAGCCGGCGGGATGCGGCTGGTGCCGGACCGGGCCGAGGGCATGGGCGTGGAGGTCTTCACGCCCATGTACCGGCGGATCGTGGAGATCGTGGCCGGCGCGGGCGGGCCGATGATGGCCAAGGATGTCGCGATCACCCTGGGCCGCGAGACGACGCCGGGCAAGGTCGAGCCGCTCCGTGGTCAGTCGCGTAAGTTGTCCGACCGGGGCTGGCCGGCGAGGACCGGGGCGGGCCGCTACCTGCCGCGCTGATCGATCGAGGCGGCGGCAGACCGGCCGGTTGTGGGCGTAACGCGCGGGCCCGCGGCGGGAGTTGGAGCGTGGGTGAAGACGTCCCGCCCCGCCGAGGGCTCGTGTGACGCTGTCTATCAGGTTCGGCTTCCGGTGTGGAAGTCGACCATCACTCTCGTCGCCGACCTGGTACGTGCCCGGCGCAGACAGCTGGGCACCCGCTGGCGGAAGGTGGACCCGGGTAACCTGGCGGTCATCGTGCTCGCCGTGCTCCGCCATGACCAGCGCCTGGCCGATATGGCCGGCGGCAACAACGTCTCCGCTTCCACCGTGCGTCGCCGGCTGCAGGAGGTCGTCGAACTGCTCGCCGCCCGGGCTCCGCGCCTCGACCGGGTGCTGATGAAGATCGCCAGGATCGGCAGTGTCGTGGTGCTACTGGACGTCACTCTCGTCCGCACCCGCCGCCGCACCGGGACGGACAACCGGAAGAATTACAGCGGCAAACACAAGGCCCTGCCCGCCGCGCCGACGCCACAGCTCGACGCGGCGCCTCGTCCCCTCACCGATCCACTGCGCTCGCAGGTCACCGCGGCCGATGCCAGACTGGCGACGTGGCCGCCTTGTGGTGGCGTGGCCGAAGGGGCACAAAAGACGCGCAACGCTGTCAGCCCACCGGGCCGGCCATCCCCACGGAGCGAGTCGGTCCACGGCCGCCCCGACCTGCGGACCCTGCTCGGGCCCCGCCTTAGTGGCACGGCTCAGGGAGGTCTGTTACATGAAGACCTTCATACGGGACGCTGCTGTCGCCGTGCTCGCCATGTCGATGGCTCTTGCTGCCTGTGGGCAGGGGGGCGGGACCGGCGGCCGCGCCGGGAGCGGCCCGAGGATCGGTCTGCTGCTACCGGATGCCATCACGTCCCGCTGGGAATCCAAGGACAGGCCTCTGCTGGAGGAGAAGATCAAGCGGTTGTGCCGCGACTGCACGGTCGAGCACGCCAATGCCAACGGCGACGTGGCCGCCCAGCAGCGACAGGTGGACTCCATGATCACCAAAGGAATCGATGCGCTGCTGCTCGTGGCCGTCGACGCCAGCGCGCTCAGCGCCGCAGTCAGGAAGGCGCACGACGCGGGCGTCCCCGTCATCTCCTACGACCGCCTCGGCGAGGGCCCGATCTCGGGCTATGTGTCCTTCGACGGCCAAGAGGTCGGCAGGCTCCAGGCGAGGGCGCTGCTGGAGGCCATGGCCCGCCGGGGGGCCGGTGATCAGATCGTGATGATCAACGGCGATCCCACCGACCCCAACACCCTTCTGTTCGAAGCAGGCGCCCTGTCGGTGCTCAGGGGCAAGGTCAAGATCGGCAAGATGTACGACACGCCGATGTGGCGTTCGGACATCGCCAACATGAACATGTCCGGCGCCATCGCCGACCTCGGAGCCCGCAACATCGACGGCGTCTACTCCGCAAACGACGCCCTTGCCTCCGGCATCATCTCCGCTCTCAGGGCGAACAAGGTCTCCCCACTGCCCCCCGTCACCGGCCAGGACGCCGACCTCGGAGCCGTGCGCCGCATCGTCGGTGGCGAACAGTACATGACCGTCTGGAAGCCCACCGGCGCCGAGGCCTCCGCGGGCGCCGCCATGGCCGTGGCCGCCGCCCGCGGCGAGAACCTCCACCGCATCGCCACCGGCACGGTGCGCACCCGCGGTGGGAAGGTGGTTCCGGCCGTCCTGCTCACCCCGGTGTCAGTGACCGTCGGCACCATCAAGGACACCCTCGTGAAGGGCGGCGTCTACACGGTCCAGCAGATCTGCGTGCCCCGGCTCAGAACGGCCTGCCACCGGGCCGGACTGACCGGATAGGCCGGTCCACCACAGCGGGCCCAGGGAAGGAGATGGTTTCCGTGCCGGCTCCACCACTGCTGGCGCTGCACGGCGTGTGCAAACGCTTCGGCGTCGTTCAGGTCCTCACCGACATCGAACTGAAGATTCGCGCCGGCGAGGTCGTGGCGCTTCTGGGGGACAACGGGGCCGGCAAGTCCACCCTCGTCAAGGTGATCTCGGGCGTGGCCCCCGCGGACTCGGGCACCATCGAATGGGAGGGCCGGACGGTCCACATCAGGCGTCCCCAGGACGCCCGGGATCTCGGCATCGCCACCGTCTACCAGGACCTCGCCCTGTGCGGCAACCTCGACGTCGTCGGCAACCTGTTCCTCGGGCAGGAGATCCGCAGGCTCGGCTTCCTCGACGAAGTGGAGATGGAACGCCGTACCCGTGACCTCCTGAAGCGCCTGGCGACGGGCCTGCCCGACCTGCGCTCCCCCGTCGTGGCCCTGTCCAGCGGCCAGCGACAGACGGTCGCCATCGCCCGCTCCCTCCTCGGCGACCCCCGGGTGCTGCTCCTGGATGAACCGACGGCATCCCTGGGCATCGAACAGACCGCCGAAGTCCTGGAACTCGTCGACCAGCTGCGTGACCGCGGCATGGGAGTCCTCCTCGTCAGCCACAACATGGCCGATGTCAAAGCCCTCGCAGACCGGGCGGCGGTGCTGCGACTGGGCCGCAACAACGGCTTCTTCAATGTCAACACCGCGTCCCACGAGGAGATCATCTCCTCCATCACCGGGGCCACGGAGAACGTTCCCCACCGGATGGCCCAGCGGGAGGTGGACTGGTGACACAGGACCGCAAGAACACGGACGACAGGCAGCCCGCCCCCGCCGCCGCACCCCGCCGACCGGGTCCCGGCCGGGAAGTCGTCCGTGTGGTGGAGGGCTGGGTCGCCGCGTCACGGCACAAGTTCATCGCCGGCGAACTGGGCTCGCTCCCGGTCGTCCTCGTCCTCCTCGCGGTATGGGTCGTCTTCCAGTGCCTCAACCCGAACTTCCTCTCGCCCCGGAACCTGTCCAACCTCAGTGTGGACATCGTGGGTACGGGTCTGATCGCGGTCGGCATCGTCTTCGTGCTGCTGATCGGCGAGCTCGACCTGTCGGTCGGTTCGGTCAGCGGTCTCGCGGCAGCCGTCTTCGCCGTACTGAGCGTCAACAACGGCGTCCCCGAATGGCTCGCCGTCATCCTCGCGGTGCTCGTGGGCACAGCTGCCGGCACCATCCAGGGTTTTTCCTTCGCCAGGACCCGTGTGCCCGCATTCGTCGTCACGCTCGCGGGGCTGCTGACCTGGAATGGCGTCATGCTCTACGTCCTCGGCACCAGTGGCACCATCGACCTCGACGAGAACGGCCTCGTCGCCAGGCTGACGAACCACTACTTCAGCAACCCCGGCGTCGCCTACGGTGTGGCGGCGCTCGGCGCGGGCCTGCCCTTCGTCATCTCCTACCGGAACAGGAGCCGGCGGCGGGCCCTGGGCCTGCCGCACCGTTCGCTCTCCGAGCTCGGGGTACGCACAGGAGCGCTCACGGTGGTCGCGTTCGCCGCCGCGTACGTGCTCAACCAGTTCCACGGACTGCCACTGGCCCTCCTGATTTTCCTCGTCGTGGTGGCCGGACTGGACGTGCTCCTGCGCCACACATACCTCGGACGACAGGTCTACGCACTCGGCGGCGGTGTCGAGGCAGCCCGCCGCGCCAGTATCGGCGTGGTGCGGGTGCAGACCGTGGTGCTCGCCGCCTCCGGCACGATGGCCGCGATCGGCGGCCTGTTCCTCGCCTCACGGATCACCTCGGTCAGCCAGTCCTCCGGCTCGGGCGTCCTGTTGCTGAACGCCATCGCGGCGGCGGTCATCGGCGGCACCAGCCTGTTCGGGGGACGCGGCACGACCTGGTCCGCGGTGCTCGGTGCGCTGATCATCCAGTCGATCGCCTCAGGCATGGCGATCACAGACACCCCGGTCGCCCTCCAGTTCGTGATCACCGGCGGGGTGCTGTTCGCCGCCGCGGTCATCGACGCACTGTCGCGCCGCTCCCAGGAGGCGCACGGCCGGGCCTGAGCAGTCCGTTCCCCCGACCGCCCTGTCCGCCAGGGACGACGGGCCTCGGGACCGCGACGAGGGCGGGGCCCTGGGGTGGTGCGTGGGCACGGGCATGGGGCCCAGCGAGCGCACAGAACGGCATTCTCATGCGCACGGTCGCCTCGATGTCCGACGCCCGCACGGTGACTGGCTGGCGTCCGCCGGGACCGCGAGGAGTTCCAGGAGTTCGCCGACGCCGGGGTGGCAAGGGTTCGGCGATCGTGCAGCTGTAGGAGAAAGCGTGGGAGGAGTCCACCCCCGTTCCCAGGTTCGACCTGGAAGACGCTTCGAACGCCTTCGGCATCACCTCCGGCGGCCGACTCCCAGCCGCCCGCCGGTGACCGCGACCACCCTGGTCAAGCCCGTCGTCTGGCAGACCCTGCCCGTGGGGTCAGCCGCGCTGAAGTGTCTCCTTCAGCCAGTCGAAGACGACCTCGCAGTGCTGCCTGGGCGCCATCGGCGAGCAGTGCAACTGGGCACCGGTCGCTGCGGTGAGCTTCACGTATTCCTTCGGGGCCGTCAGCCTGTCGAACATCTCGTGCGGCTGGCCGGGGTAGAACTGTTCGAAGTCGTAGTCGAGAACGAGGGTGGGCGCCTTGATGCGGCCCACAACATCCGTGATGTCCAGAGACTTGATGAGCTGGGCGGGGGTGTAGAAATCGGTGAAGAGCCTGCCTTGGCGAGCGGCGAGCATCGCCGGCGCGGAGAAGGGTTCGAAGCGTTTCTTCACGGTCGCCGCCTCAGCGGGTGACAGGTGTGGGGCTACCTCCTTGTTCCAGACGTGGTTGGTCTCTTGCCTGTTCGGAGTGAGAATCTTCCGGAGCTCCCCGAAGCCGCGCCAAGGATCCAGGCAGCCGGGCATCGCGACCACTGCTGCGATCCGATGTTCGAAGGCCGCGGCCCGGGGAGCCAAGTCGCCCCCCATGCTCAGCCCGGTGAGAGCGATCTTGTCCGCGTCCACGTCAGAACGGGCGGTCAGCCAGTCGACGAGCGGCGTCACGACCGTCTCCCACCGAGCGCTGAACACCGTCTGGTCCAGGAAAATCATCTGTCCCTGGCCAGGGCCCTCGTAGACGAGGGCGTTCCAGTCCCGGGCCAGCGCAGCGGAGACACCGTACGTCCACATGTCGACGTTCTGTCCATCGCTGCCGTTGGTGAGGATCACGGTGGGGCGGCGGCGTCCTGATGCGTCCGGGCGGAACAGCCACACGGGCAGCGGAGTCCTTCCGTACGGAACACTCGCCGTCACCGGTGCCGGGTCGCACAGTGTGCAGAAGGTGTCCCAAGCGCCACGGCAGGCCTTGTACAGCTGCTCCTCGTTGCCCGGCTCCTCGGAGCCGAGGACGAAGAAGAGCGCCTGGGAGTAGTACTGCGAAGCTCTCAGCGCCCGGAAGCGCGCGGTCTCCCGGTCGGGTTTCCGGCCCTCCGGCGCCTTCATGAGACGGTCGCCGAGCTTCCTGAAGGTCTCGACGTACACCTGCGCTGACAGACCGGCCTTGTTGATCGCGTTCACAGCCGTGAGCACCTCGCCCACGTCGCCGCTTCCCTGGTCGGACCCGCCGAGCGCCAAGAGGCTGTTGAAATTGAACTCCGGGTTGCTGAACAGCGTCATCGCCCCCGGCGTGGGTCCCCCTGCGGACGGAGAGGTCGTTCCCGAGGCGGGAACCTGCTCCGAGGAGGCCTGCGTGGTGCAGCCCGCCGTCAGCAGCGCGGCCCCCGCCACCCCGACGAGCCCGGACAGGGCACCGCGCCGTCCTACGCCGAGGACCTCATGTGGAGGAACATGACTCATGGCTGTCGAATGTATGCCGGAGTTCCGCTCGGCCCGTCGCACGACGCTCGAAGTGGCCCCTAACAGCCGATGCCGCGGCTGCCGTCCTGGAGCGGCGGGCAGGTGCGGCCCGGGGATTCACCTGTCCCGCCGGTGGGCGAGGCGGTCCGCCGCAACGGACAGCGGCACAGCGGCGGCCCAGGAGCACATCACGGCAGTCGGTGAAAGTTGGGCGATGCCTACGGAGGCGAGAAACACGAACGCCTGGAGGACAACGGAATGGTGCCCAGCCGCTCACCCGCCTGACGGCAAAGGCGCAGGGCGATGAGGTACAGGAGCAGCGCCGCCAGACCGACCACCGCTCCGTACAGACCCGGACCGAGTGGTCGGTCGCCGTAGTCACGCGGGGGGTAGGGAAGGGGATCAGCGACAGCAGTGCCAGGAAGACCATGTTCAGCCAGAACAGAACGGTGTCGGCATGGGCGGCCCCGCGCATGACGGCGTGATGAGCTGTCCAGAAAGTCGCCAAGCGTTCGGGGCGGGGCGGAACCCGTTCGCGCCGGGGCGGGCGTGCGCTTCAGCGTGTGCCTTCTGCCCTGGTCCGCGGCCAGGCTGCCTGGCGGGCACGGCGCTTGACGCAGACGCGGGGACCACGACCCTCATGGCCCACACGCGCGCAATGAGCGCGTCCGCCGGCGAGGCGGTGTCTACGCTGTCTTGCGCTGCGTCTCCGGGGGTGTCACGTCCGATCGATCGCTGCGCGAGCCGGGCCGGGCCGGGCAAGGGGACCGGCGTCCGTGGAGAGCGGCAGGGTGACGTCCGCGACGGTGCCGGCGGGGTGGCGGGGGCGGATGGTCAGGCTGCCGCCCGCCTCCTCGACGCGGACGCGGTGGGAGGCGATGCCGATGTGACCGCTCGCCGTGGCGACGGCCTGGGGTTCCACCGCCGTTCCGACGCCGTTGTCGATCGCCTGCAGCCGGGCGAGGTCTGGCCAGTTGGCGCTGCTGCGCAGCACGGCGGCCCTACGAGCGGCCCGTCGGCTGCCCGGCGCACGCGAAGCGGTGACCGGCGCCGTGGACTCGACCGCGGTGCTGCGCCGCCGCGACGGCTTCGCCTCCCGCTGGGTGTTCATCGCGGCGCGGCCGAGGGGCGACCATCCTCGCGGGCGGGAAGCCGCCCATGCCGACCGCGTCACGGAACGCGTCCCCGGGGCCATCCGCGGGTGCGGGGACGGTCCCCCGGCCTCCACCAGCTGCGCCAGGCCCTCGACCTGCTTCCCTCACCGGCGGGGAGCAGTCGGAGCGAGCGCATCAAGCGTGCTCGTGATCAAGCGCAGCGGCACGGCATCGCCACCGCTACGAGCGGCCGGCAACCATCTGCCTGGCCACACTCCATAGCGCATCTTCACTGGTCACAGGCCGCTGACTGATCACGAGGAAACCGTCCAGGCAGTCGTCCGCCCGTCCCGCCCGCAGGGACGGTGAGCCGTCCCCTACGTTCCCGCTCCGACAGGATCCAGGGTCACAGGCAGACTCCGGTGTCCGTTGGAGATGAAGGAGGGAACCGGCTCGATACGGGCGGCGGATCGGGCCAGTGCAAGGGAAGGGAAGCGCTGGAACAGTGCCGGGAGCGCAGTGGCCGCCTCCATGCGGGCGAGTGGTGCGCCCAGGCAGTAGTGAACGCCGTAGCCGAAGGCAAGATGGTCCTTGACCTCGCGGGTCGCGTCGAAGACACCTGCTGACGGGCCGTGGTGCTCGGGGTCCTGGCCGGCGGCTGCGTAGGACGCCAGGATGGCGTCCCCCTTCGGGATGGTCGTGCCCGCGACGGTGATGTCCTCGACGGCGTAGCGCAGAGGCAGGTGGGCCACGGGCGCGTCGACGCGCAGGCTTTCTTCGATGACATCGGTCCACGTGACTTTGCCGGTGCGGACCAGGTGGAGCTGGTCGGGCGAGGTCAGCAGCGCGTACACGGCGTTGTCGAGCAGGTTCACGGTCGTCTCGTGGCCGGCAGCGATGATCAGCAGGAGCGTGTCGACGACTTCGGTCTCAGTCAGTGACTCGTTGCTGTCGCCAGAGGCGATCAGGTAGCTCGTCAGGTCGTTCCCCGGTTTCCTCCTGCGGTAGTCGATCAGTTCGTTGAGCAGGCGGTAGGTGGCGTGGTGGTTGGCAGCAGCGTCCTCTGGGCCGAGTCCCGTGTTGAAGATGTTGTCGATGCAGGCGCGGATGCCGACGGCCATGGATCCCTCGGGGACACCCATGAGCTCCGTGATCACCAGCACCGGAATCACGTATGCGAAGTGCTGTCGCAGGTCAACCACGCCGTCGGTCACGGCGCCAGGCAGATCATCCAGGACACTCGCCACTATGCGCTCGACCCGAGGGAGCAGCTGGGCCGTTCTGCGGGCGGTGAAAGCCGGCGTCACCAGTCTGCGGAGCCTGCGGTGGTCGCTCCCATAGGCGGTGAACATGCTGGTGACGGACACCCAGGCGTACAGCGGCCACTCGGGCGTGATCTTGCCGGCGATGAATCGGGGCCAGTGCTGACGGGGGTCTTTCGATACCCGCGGATCGGTCAGGAGTTGCTCGAGGAGAGTGTGGCTGCTGATCGACCACGCCGGGACGTCACCGGGAAGGATCACTTTCGTGACGGGACCACGGGCGCGGAGCTGGGCGCCTTCCGCGCGTATGTCGTGACCTGCCGGGTCGAGAACGTACGGTTGCTGATCGTCGGTTGGCAACTGCCCGCCTCTCGTTGGTGTGCAGTGGTTTGCCGATGGCCTCGGTCTGCGACCTGGCCGGCAGAAGCGGCCAGCATGGACGGGCGGGTCCGTCGGCAGGCGCTGGACGCTGCGTTGTGATTGTGCTGTGTAGTCGACGGCGTGGCGATTCCGCCTGTGGCCGGTTGGCCGGGATACGAATCGAGGTCGACGGGGGTCCGTCGGCAGAAAGCCACTTGTGGGCGACGGTGTCGGGGGCGGCGCCTTGGCGACCGGCGTGGAGAGTTCGTCCAGAAGCCCGGCGGCGAGCTTGGCCAAAACCACATCGCAGGCATCGGCTGTGGGATGGGTCAGGACACCCCGCTCGTGAACTGTCCGGTTTGATCACCAGAGTGTCCAAGGCCGCGCTGGGCGCGACGGGTGGGAATGAGCGGCAGGGTCCCCCTTTTACGCGGTGACCGGGCTGCTGCGGCGCGCCGGGGGCCGAGCAGCCCCCGGCAGGGGCGAGCGGCCACGCGCCGCCGGAGGGCGGACCGGCCGCGCCCTGGGCCGTTTCGGGCGGAGCCGGCGGTGCGGGCGCGCCGACCGCCACCACCAGGCAGCCCGGCCAGGGCCCCGCGCCGACCGCCACAAGCCCGCGGTCGCTTGGATCCCTGGCTCGGTGGCGGCGTCCAACGGCTGCGAGGCGTGCATGAACTACCGCAGTGACGGCTTCCTCCAGGCCCTGCTGGAGTCCTGGGGCAACAACTCCAAGATGAACTACTTCCGCGGTCCGACCCAGCAGTTCAAGGACTCCCGGCAGCAGAACGGCACCGGCACGCTCACGACGGACTCCTACTGGGACGGCCCCGGCGTCTGCCTATGGGTGTGCGTGTGGCGGGACGGCTACTACAAACGGTGGTCCGGGAGGCCGGCGGTCCTCTTACAGGACCGCGGAAAACATGACGGGGGCTGTCCCAGACCCCGCCTTGCGGATCATCGCTCCAGCGGGGGGCTGTCCCAGACCGCCGACTGGGCGGGGGTGCCTTCGGCGGACTGAAGGACCGTGCGCACCACATCGTGGTGGAAGCGCCGGATGTGGGCCTCGACCAGGTCGCCGGCGCTTTCCGCGTCTCCGGCCGCGATGGCGGCGTGGATGGCGTGGTGTTCCGCACGCAGGCGGTCCCGTTCGTCCTCCCAGTCCTCCAGCCGGTGGAAGGATGCCAGGAGGGTGTGTCGCACCGCGTTGCGTACGGCGACGGTCAGATCGGTGACCAGGCGGTTGCCCCCGGCCTCGGCGATGGCGACGTGGAAGCGTGTGTCGCGGTCGTTGAACTCCTCGCGGGAGATCTCGGGGGCGTCCATGTGGGCCAGGCATTCGGCCATCCGGGCCAGGTCCGCTTCGGTGGCCTGATCGGCGGCGAGGCGGGCGCTCGACCGCTCCAGCGCGGCGCGGGCCTCCACGACGTCTTTGACGGGAAAGTTCGCCAGCGCGATGTGCAGCCGCAGCAACTGGGTCAGGCCGGCGCTGGGCATGGCGGCGATGACGCTGCCGGAGTCGGGGCCGGTGCCCACCCGGGCCCGCAGGACCCCCTGGGCCTCCAGGACCCGCAAGGCCTCGCGAATCGCCGCGCGGCTGACCCCGAGCAGCTCGACGAGCTCCCGCTCGGTCGGCAGCCGGTCCCCGACACGCAGCTTGCCGGCCAGGATCTGCTCCTCGATCCGCGCGAGGACCAGCTCGTAGGTGCGCGACCGCGGCACAGGTTCCCAGATCGTCGGCTCAGCCATGAAAGCCCTTCTCGTCCTGGTGGGGGTGCGAGCGGGTGTCCGCCCGCCTGGAGTTGATGGTATCCCGATCTGCCCATTACTTGGTCTGACCAAAGGAACAATCTCTCGTCGACATCTGGACGGTAGAGGGCGACAGACCTAGCTTTGAACTGTCCAGGCTATGGTCTGACCAAGCTAGATAAGGGTCCTCCATGTACCAGCCCCACCTCTCGCCAGTCGCAGGCAGCCTCGCGTTGTCCGCTCTCGTGGCCGCCCTTCCCCTGCTCACCCTGTTCGTGCTGCTCGGCGGTGCGCGGCTGCGTGCCCACTGGGCCGGGCTCGCCTCCGTCGCCGTTGCGGTCGTCGTCGCCGTCGCGGGCTACCACATGCCCGCCCGCCTCGCGCTGCTGTCCGCGGGCGAGGGCGCCGCGTTCGGCCTCTTCCCGATCGTGTGGATCCTGGTCACCGCCATCTGGCTGTACCAGCTGACCGTCATCACGGGGCGGTTCGAGGATCTGCGCCAGGCGTTCCACCTGATCAGCGATGATCCTCGGGTCCAGGCAATGATCATCGCCTTCTGCTTCGGCGGCCTGCTGGAGGCGCTCGCCGGATTCGGCGCCCCGGTGGCGATCACCGGCGTGATGCTCATGGCCCTCGGCTTCTCGCCGTTCCGCGCCGCGCTCACCGTCCTGGTGGCCAACACCGCTCCCGTCGCCTTCGGCGCCATCGGCATTCCGATCATCACTGCCGGCGGTCTGACGAAGATTCCCTACACCGAGATCGGCGCGTACGTGGGGCGGCAGACACCGCTGCTCGCGCTCTTCGTGCCGCTGCTGCTGGTCGCGCTGGTCGACGGCCGGCGCGGTGTCCGCCAGACCTGGCCGGTGGCCCTGGTGTGCGGGGCGGTCTTCGCGCTGGCCCAGTTCACCAGCTCCAACTTCCTCTCGGTCGAGCTCACCGACATCATCGCCTCACTCGCCGCCCTTGCCGCCGTCGTCGTCTTCCTGCGCCTGTGGCAGCCACGCGGCGGCGAGCAGGCCCGCGCCGATCTGAGCGCAGTCCACCCGTCGGCTTCCGACGGCCCGGCAGGCTCCGCCTCAGCCCCCGGCCCCGCCGCCGCGGTGGGCACCCGGGTCCGGTCGGAGGCGTCCGGCACCACCCAGGGACCGCGGGAGGCGATCCCCGGCCCCCGCCTGTTGATGGCATTCCTGCCCTACCTCGTGGTGATCGCCGTCTTCTCGGTCGCCAATCTGGTCAAGCCGGTGCAGCGGGCGCTGGCCGCAACGACCACCGACATCCACTGGCCCGGTCTCGACGGCCAGGTCCTCACCATCGCCGGGAAGGTCAGTTCGACCACCGTCTACCACCTTCCGTGGCTGTCCTCCCCGGGCACCCTGCTGCTGCTGTCCGGCCTGCTGGTCACCGCCGCCTACCGCATCACCCCGGCCGCGGCCGTCCGCGAGTTCGGCGCCACGCTCTTCAAACTGCGCTGGGCCGTGCTCACCATCGCCGCGGTGCTCGCCCTCGCCTACGTGATGAACCTTTCCGGCCAGACCATAACCATCGGATCCTGGATCGCCGGCACCGGTACCGCCTTCGCGTTCCTCTCCCCGGTACTCGGCTGGCTTGGCACCGCCGTCACCGGGTCGGACACCTCCGCCAACGCGCTCTTCGCCACGCTGCAGCAGACCGCCGCAGCCAAGGCCGGCCTGTCACCGACGCTGCTGGTCGCCGCCAATACCTCCGGGGGTGTCCTCGGCAAGATGATCAGCCCGCAGAACCTCACCATCGCTGCCACCGCCGTGGGCCTGGCAGGCCGGGAGTCGGACCTGCTGCGCGGAGCCGTCAGATGGAGCCTGGGCTTGCTGCTGGTGTTGTGCGCGCTGGTCTACCTGCAGTCCGGCGTCCTGGCGGGGATGCTTCCGTGAACTTCCGAACTGGAGTGACCATGCGCACCGCGTTGTTCGTCACCTGCCTCAACGACACCCTCTTCCCCGGCACCGCCCGGGCGATGGTCAGGCTGCTGGAACGGCTGGGCTGCACCGTCGACTTCCCGGCCGGGCAGACCTGCTGCGGCCAGATGCACTTCAACACCGGCTACCAGCGCGAGTGCGTGCCGCTGGTCCGCCGCTTCACGGAGGCCTTCGAAGGCTATGACGCCGTCGTGACCCCCTCCGGCTCGTGCGCTGCCATGGTCCGCGAATACCACGGGCGGGTGGCCGAGGTGGCCGGCGAGTCCCGGCTGGCGGCGGCGGTGCGCCGTACCCCGCCGGTGTACGAGCTCTCCGAATTCCTGGTCGACGTTCTCGGTGTGGTGGACGTCGGCGCGTACTTCCCGCACCGGGTCACCTACCACCCCACCTGCCACACGCTGCGGATGCTCAAGGCGGTCCGCCAACCCCTGGCCCTGCTGCGGGCCGTACGCGGCATCGACCTGGTGGAGCTGCCGTCGGCCACGGAGTGCTGCGGCTTCGGCGGCACCTTCGCGCTGAAGAACGCCGACACCTCTGTGGCCATGTGCGCGGACAAGGTCCGGCACGTCCTCGACACCGGAGCCGAGGTGCTGTGCGCCACGGACAACTCCTGCTTGATGCACATCGGCGGCGCGCTGACCCGGCTGCGCACCGGTGTGCGCACCCTCCACCTCGCCGAGATCCTGGCGTCCACCGAGGACGAGCCGGCGTCCGCGTCCCATACCGGGGAGGAGGTGGCCCACCGGTGAGCGGCACGACGTTCCTCGGCATGCCGGCGTTCCCTCAGGCCGCACGGGACGCCCTCGGCGACGCGCAACTGCGCCGCAACCTCGCCGAGGCGACCCGCACCATCCGCGACAAGCGCGCCGAGGCGGTCGGCGAGCTGCCCGACTGGGAGGAGCTGCGCGAGGCCGGGCGGGCGGTCAAGGAGCACACCCTGCGCCACCTGGATCGCTACCTCCTGCAGTTCGAGGAGCGGGTCACCGCCGCGGGTGGCAGCGTGCACTGGGCCCGCGACGCCGCGGAGGCCAACCGCATCGTGGCGGACCTGGTACGGCGGACCGGCCGGAGCGAGGTGGTCAAGGTCAAGTCGATGGCCACCCAGGAGACCGGCCTCAACACCGCGCTGGAGCAGGCCGGGATCCGCGCGTACGAGACGGACCTGGCCGAACTGATCGTGCAGCTCGGCCATGACCGGCCCTCGCACATCCTGGTGCCTGCCATCCACCGCAACCGCGCGGAGATCCGGGAGATCTTCCGCCGCGAGATGGGCACGGGCGCGGCCGGCGACGACGCCGGGGACGCCGGCCCCCTCGGCGACGAACCGCACGAGTTGGCGGAGGCGGCCCGGCGGCACCTGAGGGAGAGGTTCCTGCGCGCCGAGGTGGGCATCTGCGGCGCCAACTTCCTCGTCGCCGAGACCGGGACGGTCGTCGTGGCCGAGTCGGAGGGCAACGGGCGCATGTGCGTCAGCCTTCCCGAGACCCTGATCTGCCTGGCCGGCATCGAGAAGGTCGTTCCGCGCTGGCAGGACCTGGAGGTCTTTCTCCAGCTGCTGCCCCGGTCCTCGACGGGCGAGAGGATGAACCCCTACACCTCGAGCTGGACCGGCACGGCCGACCACGACGGGCCCCGGGAGTTCCACGTCGTCCTCCTCGACGGCGGACGCACCGCGACCCTGGCCGACCCGATCGGCCGGCAGGCGCTCAACTGCATCCGCTGTTCGGCCTGCCTCAACGTCTGTCCGGTCTATGAACGGGTGGGCGGGCACGCCTACGGGTCGGTCTACCCGGGCCCGATCGGCGCGATTCTCGGACCCCAACTGCGCGGCACCGCTTCCGCGGTGGACCGTTCGCTGCCCTACGCCTCGACGCTGTGCGGTGCCTGCTACGAGGTGTGCCCAGTCAAGATCAACATCCCGGAGGTCCTGGTCCACCTGCGCGCCCGCGTGGTGGACAGCAGGCGCCGGCGCCCGCTCCCGGGATGGGAACGGCTGGTGATGGGGGCGGCGCGCTGGACGCTGTCCTCCCCGCGCCGGCTGGCCGGGGCGCAGCGCATAGCGGCCGCCGCCGCCCGTCTTGTGCGCCGTGACGGGCGGATCCGTCGGCTGCCCGGCCCCCTCGCGGGGTGGACCGACGCGCGCGACCTGCCGGCTCCCGCCCCGGAGAGCTTCCGTACCTGGTGGAGGAGGACGCACCCATGACGGTTTCATCCCGTTCGGCCGCCCGCGAGGAGGTACTGGCCCGCATCCGGAGCGCGGTGGGCGACTCGTCCGCGGTCGAGCAGAGCTACGCGCAGGTGCCGCGCGGCTACCGCGACGCGGGCGGGGGACGCCCGCGGGAGGCCGGGGCGCCGCAGACGGTCGCGCTCTTCTTGGAACGCCTCGCCGACTACGGGGCATCGGCACGCCTGGTCGACGCGAGCGCGGCGCCTTCCGCGATCGCCGAGGCGCTCACCGGGCGGAGCGCCGGCACGGTGGTGGTTCCGCACGGGTTCCCCGAGCGGTGGCGCGCCGGCCTGGCCGGCGTTCGGGTGCTCGATGACGACCCGCCCGTGGGCCTGGGCGCGCTGGACGCCGTCGATGGCGTGGTCACCACCGCGGCAACCGCCGTGGCAGCCACCGGCACGTTCGTCCTGGACGGCGGCCCCGGACAGGGGCGCCGGGCGCTGACCCTGGTCCCCGACTACCACCTGTGCGTGATCCCGGCCGAGCGGATCGTGCGCTCGGTCCCCCAGGCCCTGGCCCGCCTGGCCCCGGCCCGGCCGCTGACCTTCGTCTCCGGCCCGTCGGCCACCAGCGACATCGAGATGAAGCGGGTGGAGGGCGTACACGGCCCACGCACCCTCGAGGTCCTGGTCGTCGCCGCCGAGCCACCGCTTCCGCCCGAAGACCACCGGCCCATCGACGATCCCGCGGAGTCGTGATGTCCATGCGCCATCTTGCACGTCTTCTCCTTCCTGCGGCCCGGCCCGGGCCGAGCGCCCGGGCGGACCGGCCGTCGCCCGGACGACGGCGCAGGTCCCGAGGCGATCCGCCCCCGAGTAGCGTGGCGGTGTGCGCGATGCGCGCCGAGTGCCGCGCGGCCGCGCTGGCCCGGTCGTTCACCGTCACCCAGCTCAGCCGGTGGCACGTGGGGGAAGAGGTGACCGACGCCGCCCGCATCGTGGTCTCCGAGCTCGTCACCAACGCCGTGCTGCACAGCGGCGCGACCGGGGTGACCCTGCGCCTGGACTGTACCGCCGAGAAGATCGTGATCCGCGTGCAGGACGACGGGGTCTGGCGGAAGCGGCCCACCGCAAACCACCACGACCCGGCCGGGCAACTCGCCGAGAGCGGCCGAGGCCTGCACCTGGTGCATGCGCACGCCACCGACTGCGGTGTGCAGCGCACCCCGGCGGGCTCCTGCGCCTGGGCATGCCTGCCCCGGCCACGGAGCGAGCGGTGACCCCCCAAGTGCCCGGCAGGCCCCCTTTCGACCCCCCGCACATCGCACCGGGCGCGCCTGCTGTCGCGGATGCGCCCCGCACACGTAGGCGGCCGCGATGGGGGCCGCCTACGGCCTGCACGTGACGCCGCTGACCGTGGTGCGGGGGTTCAGGGCTCAGGCAGAGGGCTCGGAGGCGACCGAGCGTGCTCTCGCGGCACACGAGGGACGAGAACGAGGGCTCGCGTACTGCCGACTGGCCGCCGTCGTGGGCTCGACCGTCGCGGACCGCGAAGCCCGGCCGCCTCGCGGTGATGAACACTGGCCCGTCACATGGCCATGCACAGTCGCCGGGCGTCGAGCAGTGCCGCATGGACGTTGCGGTGGGCGACCGCGTCACCGATTCGGAACAGCTGGTAGGTGCCGTGCTGGTTGGTCGCCCGGTCCTGTGGCCGGCCCTCGGCGAGCGCGGTCGGATCGGTCTCGCCGAGGTTGCGGGAACCCGCCCGCAATTGGTGGTACAGGTCGTCGGCGGGGGTGGTCCCGTGTTCGACGACGACCTGGTCGACCACGCGCTCGCACACCGCGTCGGTGTAGGCGTTGGCCAACGTGGCCACCAGGGCGCCTGACTCGCGTCGTACCGCGCGCAGCACATGGTCGGGGGTCAGCACTGCGCCGTGCGCGTACAGGGCTCGCAGATAGTCCGGGTAGAGGGTGCCGGTGACGTCGGTCCCGACCGTCCGGTCGGGGGTGACGAGCTCCACCGCCACGCCGGCGGTGGCCAGTCGCTCGGCGGCGGTCAGCGCCTGCTCGCCGCCGTGGTCGTCGAAGATCAGAACCCGGTGGCCGGGCCGGGGGGTGCGGCCGAGTACGTCCCAGGTCGAGTCGACCAGTTCCTCTCCGCTCTGGCCCACGGCGGTGTTCGGCAGGCCGCCGGTGGCGACCACCACGGCGTCGGGCCGCAGGGCCAGGACGTCGGCGGGCTCGGCGAGGCAGCCACGTCGGACGGTCACTCCCAGATGCTCGATCTCCCGGGCCAGCCAGTGGACGATGCCGGCCTTCTCGGCGTGCCGTGGGGTCCGGGCGGCGAGCAGGACCTGCCCGCCGAGCCGGTCGGCGGCCTCCAGCAGTGTGACGTGGTGCCCACGTGCCGCGCAGACGCGGGCGGCCTCGAGCCCCGCCGGGCCGCCGCCGACGACGACCACGCGCTTGGTGACCTCTGCCCGGGTGACCAGTTGCGAGATCACCGCTTCCCGGCCGGTCGCGGGGTTGTGCAGGCAGAACGTCTCCACGCGGGAGGCGCAGTAGGTGGCGCCGACGCACGGACGGATGCGCTCCTCCTGTCCGGCGAGCAGTTTGGCGACGATGTGCGGGTCGGCGATGTGCGCCCGGGTCATGCCGATCATGTCGGCGTAGCCGCCGTCGAGGGCGTGCCGGGCGGTGGACAGGTCGGCGATCCGGCCGGCGTGGAAGACCGGAATGCCGACCTCCTTGCGGATCGCTGCCGCCGCCGGGAGGTGGGCGCCCAGCGGTCGGCCGAACACCGGGATGACGTCGGCCAGTTCGCGGTCGGTGTTGCCGGAGCCGTAGATGACGGACAGGAAGTCGAGTTTCCCGGTGCCGGCCATCGCGGTCGAGATGTCGACGCAGTCGGCGGGTGTGAGGCCGTCGGCCACGCCCTCGTCTCCGGGGACGCGCATGCCGACCACGAAGTCGTCGCCGACCTGTTGGCGGACCTCTTCGAGCACCATGTGGCCGAAGCGCAGCCGGTTTTCCAGGCTGCCGCCGAACTCGTCGGTGCGGTGGTTGGTGCGCGGCGACCAGAACTGGTCGATCAGGTGGCCGGCCATGGCGGCGATCTCGATGCCGTCCAGGCCGCCCTCCCGTGCCCTGCGCGCGGCCGCACCGTAGGCCTGGACGATTCTGTGGATGTCGTGGAGCTCGATCTCCTTGGGGAAGCTGCGGTGCGCCCGCTCGCGCACCGGGGACGGGCCGAGGGCGGGCAGCCATCGGTCGATGTCCCACTTGGACCGGCGGCCCAGGTGGGTCAGCTGGATCATGACGGCCGTGCCGTGCCGGTGCAGGCGCTCGGTGATGGAGCGGTAGAACGGCAGGATGGCGTCGTCCCCGGCGTCGATCTGGTCGAAGACGTTCGCGGAGTCCGCCGCGACGTTGCTCGACCCCCCGATGATCGTCAGGGCGATCCCGCCCTTGGCCTTCTCCTCGTGGTACAGCTCGTACCGCAGGCCCGGCGCGCCGCCCTGCAGATAGCCGGAGGGTGCGTGCCCGGTGCTGTAGATCCGGTTCTTCAGGACCAGGTTGTTGATCCGCAGTGGCTGCAGGACGGGGTCGTTCACACGCACGGGCGGGGCTCCTTCGCCGGATCGAGAGGGTTGGTGCGAGGTCAGGACAGGCTTACGGTCCCGCCGCTGCGGGCGGCGGCGCGGGCGGCGTCCAGGACGGTGGCGGTTTCGACCGCGCCCCACGGGTCGACCGGCACCGGGCCGGTGCCGCGGACCGCGGCCGCGAAGGCGGGGTAGAACAGGTCCCAGGCGCCGCGGGCGGACGGTACGGGCTCGGCGTACGCTCCGCGCAGCACGTGTCCCCAGCAGTCCTCGGGCTCGACCCCCCAGCGCTCGCCCTCCGATGCCGGGGACGCACCGGCGGTCAGCAGCGCCTCCTGCCCGTCCATGCCGTCGACGAGGAAGGTGCCCGAGGTGCCGGTCGCCCGGAAGCGCGGCCCCGGGGCGCCCTGCCGCCAGCTGCCCCACAGGTGCGACCGCACGCCGCTGCGGTGCGTCAGCGCGACGAAGACGTCTTCGTCGAGCCCGCCCGCGCCGTCACGGTGGCGCGTCTCCGCGTACACCCGCTCCACCGGCCCGGACAGCACCAGCGCCTGGTCGACCAGGTGGCTGCCGAAGTCGAGCAGGGTGCCGCCGCCCGCGGCGGGCGGGCCCGGCTCGGGATCGAACCGTTCGAACCGCGACTCCAACCGGGTCAGCGTGCCGAGCCTGCCCTGGTCGACGAGGCGTCTCAGTGTCAGGAAGTCGGAGTCCCAGCGCCGGTTCTGATAGACCGTCAGCGTCAGCCCCAGCCGGTCCGCCAGTTCGGCGGTCTCCCGTGCGGAAGCCGCGTCGAGGGCGAACGGCTTGTCGCAGACCACCGCCAGGCCCAGCTTCAGCGCCTCCTGCGCCAACGCCACGTGGGTGGCCGCCGGCGTGGAGATGGCGACCGCCTCGGCTCCGGCCCGGGCCAGCTCCTCGAGCGAGGCGTACGTCGGCCGGTCCAGGTCGCGGGCGACCTGTGCACGGCGTTCGGGCGAGGTGGTGATCACCCCGAGGAACTCGCAGTCGTGCGCGCAGGCGAGCAGCGGCGCATGGAAGAAGCGGCCGCCGAAGCCGTAACCGGCCAGTCCGATGCGTACGGGCGTGGTCATGGGTGGTCCCTTGGTCGTGACGGCCAGTGGTCAGTGGAAGCGGCAAGGCCGGAACGCCTCGAGCAGCGGGCTGCGCTCGCCGGTCGTCATCTCGTCGGCCAGCAGTTCTCCGGCGATCAGGGCGAGGGTCGCGCCGCTGTGGGTGAAGGCCACGAACAGGCCCGGCACCTCGTCGAGCTCGCCGAAGACCGGCTCGCCGTCACCGGGGATGGGCTTGCGGCCCACGCCGTAGGAGTCCAGCTCCAGCTGCGGATGGCCGGCCAGCACGGCCGACGCCTCACGCAGCAGCTGCTCGACGGTGGAGTCCTTGACCTCGTAGCTGCCGTCCGCGTGGGCGATGACCTCGGCCGCCGAGGCGTCGGAGTCCATCACCAGCGCCCCGCCCGGTGCGGGGCGCAGCGCCACACGCGGGGTGTTGAGGGTGGCCCGCAGCGCGGTGTCGACCGCCTTGGTGCGCACGAGCAGCGCCTGCGGCGTCGCGTCCGGGATCTCCACCCCGTACCGGCGCACCATGGCCGGCACGTCGGCGCCCGTCGCCAGCAGGACCGCGTCGGCGTCGATCCGCTCCCCCGCGCCCGTCCGCACGGCGACCGCCCGGCCGCTCTCGACCACTACCTCGGCGGCGCCGCCACCGGTGAGGATCCGGCCGCCGGCCGCGGTGAACTGCCCGGCCAGGTGCTGGACGAGCGCGACCAGGTCGACCCAGCCCTCACCGGGGTTGAAGACGGCACCCTCGTCGGGGATCGCGGCCGGGTCCACGCCGGGCGTCCACTGCGCGACCTCGTCGCGGGTCAGCCAGACGGCGTCGTAGCCGTTGTGCCGCATGTGCTCGAACGCCACGCGGTGCGACTCCTCCCCCGGCGCCGCCCAGGTCAGTCCGCCGTCGAACTTCAGGAAGTCGGAGGACGGAAGGCGGGCGGCGAGCGTGCGATACCGGTCGATGCCCAGCAGCCGCAGCTGGTGGTAGGCCTGCGAGCGCATGCCGCCGAAGGAGTTGAGCCAGGACAGGGAGCGGCCCGATGCCCCGTCGGCCAGTTCGGCCTCGGTGACCAGGACGACCTCGGCTCCGCGGCGGGCGAGCTGCGTCGCGGTCGCCACCCCGATGACGCCACCGCCCAGGACGGCGACACGGGCGCGGGAAGGGGAAGTACGCATGGAGAACCTCTCGATGTTCCGGTGGCAGGCATGGCCGTGGTGCCCACGTGGGCACAGCGCCTGCCGTGGGCTGGGTACGGTGCGCCGGAGGCGCTCCCGCCGGGGATGGAGTGGGGTGGGGTGGGTGTGGGGCGGATCAGACGGGGCGCTTACGCACCCTGTCCGTGCCCGGCGGTGCTGGAGCGGACGATCAGCTCGGTCGGCAGCACGAGCCGCTCGGCGGGGCGGTCGTCGCCCTTGATCCGTTCGAAGAGTCGTTCCGCTGCGGCGCGGCCCATGGCCAGCGGTGACTGGGCCACCACGGTGAGCGGCGGGTCGACGAGCGTCGTCCAGTCCAGGTCGTCGAAGCCGACCAGTGAGAGGTCGCCGGGGATGGCCAGCCCGCACCGGCGCGCCGCCATGAAAAGGCCCTGCGTGGTGACGTTGTCGGTGGCGAAGACGGCGGTGGGCGGCTGCTCCAGCTTCAGCAGGGTCTCCGCATGGCGCTGGGCCTGCGCCGTGTCGCTGAGCGGCGTGTACTGGATCAGCTCGGCCGAGGAGGTCGCCCGGTGGTCGTCCACGGCGGCGAGGTAGCCCCGGATACGGTCGATGGACGGACGGGCCGCGCCCAGCACCGCCAGCCGCCCCGTGCCGCCGCGCGCCACCAGTTCCGGGCTCTCCTCCGGGTCGACGCAGGCCAGCAGACCGACGCGCCGGTGGCCGAGCTCGAGCAGGTGCGACACCGCCTCGTAGGCGGCCGCCTCGTTGTCGATCACCACGCTGTCGGCGTCGAGCGTACCGATGGGCCGGTCGAGCAGGACGATGGGCACACCCAGTTCCTGCGCCCGCTTGAGGTGGGCGACGTCGGTGACCGAGGTCGGTGCCACGACGATGCCCTCGACCTGCTTGTCCAGCAGGACGTTGACGGCGGCGCGCTCCACCTCGAGCCGGTCGTCGCTGTTGGCCAGGATCGGCTCGTAGCCCTGCTCACGGGCCACGTCGCACAGGCCGCGCATCGCGGTGGCGAAGTAGGGGTTGGAGATGTCGGCGCCGACGAAGCCGATGCTGCGCGTGCCGCCGGAACGCATGCTGCGCGCCACGGCGTTGGGCGAGTACCCCAGCCGGTCCGCGGCCGCTTGTACCCGGGCGCGCAGGTCCGCCCGGACGCGGCCGTAGTTGCCCAGCGCCCGGCCGGCCGTGGCCACCGATACCCCTGCCTCGCGGGCGACGTCGGCCACCGTGGGACGCCGGCGCCCACTCGAGGCTCCTGTACCGGCCGACATCACAGCACCTGGGAGAGGAAGTTCTTCAGCCGCGGCGACGTGGGCGCGTCAAAGATCTGTTCGGGCGTCCCCGATTCCACCACGACCCCCGCGTCCATGAACACCACCGTGTCGGCGACCTTCCGGGCGAACCCCATCTCGTGCGTCACGACGATCATCGTCATGCCACCTCGTGCCAAGTCTGCCATCAACTGGAGGATTCCCTTGACCAGCTCCGGGTCGAGCGCGCTGGTGACCTCGTCGAAGAGCATCACCTGCGGCTCCATGGCCAGTGCCCGGGCGATGGCGACCCGCTGCTGCTGGCCGCCGGACAGCTGGGCCGGCCGGTGTCCCGCGCGCTCGGCCAGGCCCACGTCCCGCAACCGCCGGCGGGCGATCGCCTCCGCCTCCTGCTGGGGCATCTTCTTCACATGCCGCAGCGCGAGCGTGATGTTCTGCTCCGCGGTCTTGTGGGGGAAGAGGTTGAAGTGCTGGAAGACCATGCCGACCCGCTGGCGCAGCATGTTGACGTCCATGGTCGAGGTGTCCTCGCCGCCGAGCAGGATCTGCCCCGACGAGCGGGTCTCCAGCCCGTTCAGGCAGCGCAGCAGCGTCGACTTTCCCGAACCGGACGGGCCGATGACGCACACCACCTCGCCGGCCGGGGCGAGCAGGTCGGCACCGCGCAGTACCTCAACCGGCCCGAACCGCATCCGCACATCGCGGGCTTCCAGCGAAGTTCCCTCGTAGCGCCGCGAGTCGGGGGGAACTGTCACGTCCGGCGTCGTCATGCCAGCGCCTCCTTCGGATCGACGAGGGACGGCTCCTGGACCGCCGCGGCCGGGCGGGAGCCCTCACGCAGCCTCCGGTCGATGTAGTTGACCAAGTGGGTCAGCGGCACCGTCAGCAGCAGATAGCACAGGCCGGTGGCCAGCAGCGGGGAGAGGTTGCCGGTCGTCATCGAGTCGTCCTGACCGATGCGGAACAGCTCTCGCTGGCTGGTGACCAGGCCCAGGAAGTACACCAGGCTGGAGTCCTTGATGATGGCGATGAACTGGTTGACCATCGCCGGCAGGACCCTGCGCACGCCCTGCGGCACCACCACCAGGCGCAGCGACTGGCCGTGCGTGAGCCCGAGGGCCCGGCAGGCCTCGCCCTGGCCCTTGTCCACGCTCTGGATGCCCGAGCGGAAGATCTCGCCGATGTACGCACCGGACATCAGGCTCATGGCCAGGACGGCCACCGGGTACGGCGAGGTCAGCCAGCTGATCTGCGCGGAGAAAACGCCCTCGCCGACGATCAGGATGGTCAGTGCCGCAGGCAGACCTCTGAAGAGGTCGGTGTAGACCCGTGCGGGCAGACGCAGCCACCAGCGGTGCGACAGGCCCATGATCGCCAGTACCATCCCGATGACGCTGCCCAGCAGCGCGGAGGACACCGCGAGGACCAGCGTGTTGCGCAGCCCGTAGGTGAGCAGGTCCGGCAGCACCTGCCCGATCAGCTGCCAGTCGAAGAAGTTGTGCAGGAGTGCGTTCATGACTACCCCTTGGCGGTGTACGGGGGCAGCTGGCTGCCGGTGGGGACCGGATCCTGCGGGAAGTACTTCTTGTACAGCTTCAGCCAGGTGCCGTCACCGACCAGCTGCTTGAGCGCGCCGTTGAGCCGGCCGGCCAGCTTGGTGTTGCCCTTGCGTACCGCCCAGCCGGCGGGGAACGCGGTGGCCGGGATGGTGATCGGCTGCTTGAGGTGCAGGTCGGAGTACTTCTCGGCGATGCCGAGGTTCGGTTCGAAGTCGTTGAAGAATCCGGCGACCCGGTTGTTCTTCAGCGCCAGGTCGGCGGAGTTGTCGTCAGGGAACCTCACGATGTCCGCGCCCGGAAGGAACGTGCCGGCGTTGGCGTCCTCGATGGAGCCCTGCAGTACGGCGATCCGCTTGCCCTTCACGCTCGCGACGGCGGAGGTGATCCCGCTGTCCGGTCTGGTGAGGACGCCGAAATAGCCGGCGAGATAGCCGTCGGAGAAGTCGACCATCTTCTTGCGCGGCGCGGTGATGCCGATCGCCGCGGCGGCCACATCGAACTGCCGGTTGCTGACCGCGGGCAGCAGTCCCGAGAAGTCCAGCGACACGATCTGCGGCTGAAGCCCGAGCCTCTTCGCGGCTGCCGAGATGAGATCGATCTCGAAGCCGGTCAGCTTGCCGTTCTCCTCGTACGCGTAGGGCTTCATGTTGTTCGAGGTACCGATCTTCAGGACACCCGCCTGGGCGACCCCTGCCGACGTCGCGGACGACCCGCCCGTACCGGCCGCCGAACCGGCACTGCAGCCGGTAGCGGTGAGCAGCGACAGGGCGACCGCGGCGATCACCCCCCGTGCCGAACCGAACTTCGTCATTGCTCCTCCAAGCAGGCTGGGACATGGTGCGCGGGCTGACGTCCGATTCCGAGTCGTGGAACGGACGGTGGTGCGAGTGAGATGACATGGGCGCTGGAGCTGGAAGGCAGCGGCCGGCGTCCGAGACCGTGACACCTGAGTGATCGCGAGTGCAGCGCGCCGCCCTTCCCCTACATCGGAGAACGTTCTCCCATCCGGGGGGTGAGAGAACGTTCTCACTGGGCCTGTGAGGCGTCAAGTCCCCCTGTTCGGCTTTTTCAGCCGCACCGAGCCATCGCCGCGAAACCGGCAGGACACGCCGCGCAGACCCACCCCGCACTGGACTGGTTCACGACAGAAGCCCCCACGCCACCACCCCGGAAACCATCCACGGGATCCGGCACTTGCCACGGCGCCCTCCTCGCCGCCACCGGCGAGATGGACGCCTTACCCCTGCTCGGAGCCAGGCCTCTACGACCTCGCCGCCCCGATCCCCTTCGTCCAGGAAACCAACCTTCCGAGCCGTACCCGGGCGCGATCCGACCCACGACGAGCCGGCCCGGCTGTACGCCGCGCACCTGCGGCACCCGGAGGCGACATCAGGGCCTCGGAGCACTACCGAGTCCTGGACGGCATCGAGGAGACACTGACGCGGATCACGGACGCCGGGGGGTGATCCTGGGCATCCTGTCCGGAGCCATGGGAGGCACCGCGCGGACCAAGCCGGAGCCTGCGAGCCTGGGCAGCTACGCCATCTTCAGTGCCTACGGCTCGGACTCCCCAGACCGGACGCAAGTGACCTGGCCGGCCGTCCCCGAGGCCGCACGACTGCATGGAAGCGATTGACGGTCCACGACGTGGACGTGGTCGATGACACCCCGCTCGCCGCACAGGCAGCACAGGCCGCGCGCATGCCACTGCTGTCACGGTGACCAGCGGGGAGGCGATCGAGCCGACGTACCCGAAGGTCCGCAGCAGACCGGCGGCGGTGCGCGATCAACGAGCTGTTGACCGGGTTGAGCGCCGAGCCGACGTACAGCGGCGTGAGGAAACGCCATGAGCCCCCGACGCCGGCCTCCGCGCGCCGAACCCCCGATGCAGCGCAAAGTTCCGAAACGACCCGTCAGGGCTTGCGCAGATCGGCGGACGCCTCGTCACATCTCGTTGTCGGGCACGGCGACCCGCCCCGGGAGAAGTCGATCCGGTTCCGGTCGTCTTACGCCGGCCAACGGGGTATCGAGGGAGGACACCTCGCGGAGGGCCTCACCGAGGGTCCCGAGCGTGCACCGCCACCGCGCACAGCGGGGCGCCTGGCAGCCCGGTCAGTTGCTCGGATGGGAGGCTGCCCAGCCGTGTTCGAGCAGCGCGAAGACCTCGTCGGCGGCTCGGCGCGGTTCGGCATGCTGCAGGATGAGGCTGCGGGCCTCAAGGGCGAAACGGGCCAGGGCGGCGCAGCTGACGTCATCCTCGGGCGCACCCACCGCCTCGGCGACGGCCCTGGCCAGGGCCGCTTCGTGGCGCGTCCACATGCGGTGGGCGTAGTCGCGCAGCGCGGGGGTCTCCTGCACCAGGCGCGTGAAGTCGGCGAACCGCGGGTCGGTGGCGTGGACGGCGAGTTGGGCCTGTTTCAGCAGGAGGTGCTCGCGCAGCGCCTGCGGGATCGACTGGCCCGGGGGGCGTTCGCGCACGGCGGCGACGAGTTCTGCCTCCAGTTCGTCGTCCTGATCGAAGACCAGGGCTTCCTTGCAGGAGAAGTGTTTGAACAGGGTGGTCACCGAGACGTCGGCACGGTCGGCGACGTCCTTGACGCCGACCTGGTCGTAGCCGCGCTCGAGGAAGAGCTCAAGCGCGGCGTCGGCCAGGGACTGGCGGGTCTGGGCCTTCTTGCGCTCGCGGCGCCCGGTCGGTTCGGTCACTCGCCCACCGTACCTCGAAGTGCAGTCGCTGCAAAAGTTTAGTCATTGCGCTTATTTACCGAGTGTGCTTTCTTGGTCGTGCCGGGCCTCCCGGCGGCTCACCCACCTCCCGAGGGGCACTCCCATGAACCCTGCTCGTGATCCCCGCATCGCGATTGTCGGCGCCGGCCTCGGCGGCCTCACCTGCGCCCGAGTCCTCCAGCAACACGGCCGCTCCGTCACCGTCTTCGAACGCGAGGCATCCGCCGATTCCCGCCCGCAGGGCGGCTCCCTCGACATGCATCCCGACACCGGCCAGGCCGCCCTCGGTGCGGCGGGGCTCCTCGACCGATTCCACGCCCTCGCCCGCCCCGAAGGAGACGAGTGGCGCGTGCTCGACTTCGCCACCGCCGCCCTCCTGGCGCAGCAGGGGCCGTCCGCCGACGGCGGACGGCCGGAGATCGACCGAGGCCAGCTGCGTGGTCTGCTCCTGGACTCGCTCACCGAGGGCACGGTGCGGTGGGACCGTGCCGTCACCAGCGTCGCCCCGCTGCCGGACGGCACCTGCCGGCTGCTGTTCGGTGACGGTACCGCCGAGGACTTCGACCTGGTGGTCGGTGCCGACGGCGCCTGGTCACGCGTGCGCCCGGCTCTGTCGCCCGCCGCACCCGGCTACACCGGTGTCACCTTCGTCGAGACCGGGTTCGACCACTGCGATACCCGCCATCGCGACCTCGCGCGGCTGGTCGGCAACGGATCGATGCTGGCGAAGGGCGCCGGCAGGTCCTTGGTCGCCCAGCGCAACAGCAACGGCCACATCCGCGCCTACATCGCGCTCCGCGCGCCCAAGGACTGGCATGAGGCCGCCGGTGTCGACCTCGGCGACCAGCGGGCCGTGCGGACATATCTGTTGAGGTTGTTCGACGACTGGGACGAGAGCCTGCGCTACATCCTGCGCAACGGCGACCACGGGTTCATCCACCGGTCCCTGTTCGTCCTGCCCGCCCCGCACACCTGGGATCACGTTCCCGGCGTCACGCTGCTCGGCGACGCCGCGCACCTGATGCCACCCGTCGGGCTGGGCGCCAACCTCGCCATGCTCGACGGCGCCGACCTCGCCCACGCACTGGTCACCGAGTCCAGCGTCGACGACGCCGTCCGCGCCTACGAGAGCATCATGCTGCCGCGCTCGATCGAGGCCGCGACGGGCAGTGCGAAGGGACTCGACAACCTCGTTCCCGCGACGGCCTCCTGAAGCGACTTGTACCGACCGACAGACCGAGCAGGGCGAACAGGTCAGCGATCGTGAGCCACAGGCATCGATCCGGCCACCCCACGGCCGACGCAGCATGGGGGTAGGCGGCCAGGAGTCCGTCGAGACGTTCGTGTCCTGCCTTCTCGGCAAGCTCGGGCTTCGCGGCCCCGTTCAGCTCGGTCGTGCACGCCTACCGGCGGGGTTGGTTCTCTGATGCGGGTGCGGACAGCGGCCGGCCGTGCGGCATCGAGGTGGTCGCCTGGACGTATGGGTGAAGCAGCCGGCCGGCGCCGGCTACGACGACGCTCCGCCCATGGCCAGCGCGGTCCGCGCCAGCCCGCGCAGCCAGGCGTGGGCGTGGTCGGTGTCGTAGCGCTGATGCCATGACAGGTATACCGGCGCCGACGGCAGTTCGAGCGGGAGGGGGAGCACGGCCAGGCCGAGGCCGGCGACCGCGGACCCCGCGGTGGCTTCAGGGACGCTGATCAGGAGATCGGAGTCGCGCGCGAACTCCAGCGCGGCCGCTTCCGTGGGCGCGGTCGCCACCACGCGGCGGGTGAGGCCGAGCCGCGCGAGGGCGTCGTCGACGGCATTGCTGAGGTTTCCCCGTCGCGAGACGGTGACGTGCTCAGCGGCGGCGTACCGCTTCGCGGTGATGGTCCTGACACGAGTGAGCGGGTGCCCCTGCCTCACCACGATGACGAGGCGGGTCTCGCCCACCTTCTCGGCACGAATGTCCGGTGCGCTCGGCCGGTTGGCGTTCGCCTCCAGGTCGACCTCTCCACGCCGCAACTCGGGGGTGTCAATGCTCGATTCCGCGACGAAGCGCAACCGCACGCCCGGCGCCTGTCCGCGCACGGCCGAGAGCAGCGCGGGGCCGCCCAACGCGACCAGGGAATCGTGCCAGCGGAGTGTGAAGGTGCGCTCCAACGTTGCCAGATCGAGTTCACGGCTCGGTGCCAGCACCCTCTGGACCTGGTGCAGCAGCTCGTGCACCTGTTCCCGGACGGCGATCGCGTATGGCGTCGGGGTCATCGTGCGGCCGGTGCGCACCAGGATCTGATCCCCGGTCGTGCGACGGATTCGGCCCAGGCTCCGGCTCATCGCGGGGGCGGTGACATGCATGCGTGCGGCCGCCCCGGCCACACTGCCCTCCTCCAGCAGCGCGTCGAGCGCGGCCAGCAGATTCAAATCCAATTGCATGTGAGTAATCCTAGCCGTGCTTTACATGCATTTGAGGTTAATCAAGGGGCTGTATACCGTCGAGACCAGAGCGCTGAACCGAGCGCACAGTCCGGCTCGAACGGCCTCATCACCCCCTACTCACAAGGGAGTTCACCATGTCCGAAACGCTTCAGACCACTGACGCCGCCGCCTCCGACGCCGATCTGCTCGCCCAGACCGCGATCGCCGTGCGTGCGGCCGGTTCGGCGCTGCGCGAGCGCTTCGGCGAGGTGGTCCGCTACCAGAGCCGCGAAGAGCTGATGCACGCCCTCGCCGCCAACGACGACACGGCCCTCGACATCCTGCGCCCCCGCCTCACGCGCCTGCGCCCGGACGCCGGCTGGGTGGAGAACGAGCTCGACGGCGGGGCGCTGCCGCCCGGCGAATGGTGGGTCGTGGATCCGGCCGAAGGCAACGTCAACCACCTGCACACCCTGCCGGAGTGGGCGGTGACCGCCACCCTCGTGCGCGACAACCAGCCCGTGCTCACCGCGGTCCACCTGCCGTTGACCGGCGAGACCTACACCGCGCTCACCGGCGCGGGCGCCCACCTCGACGGGCGGCCGCTGCATGTCTCCCAGAGCGCGGACCTCGGCCTGAGCATCGTGGCCACCAGCCAGGCCCGGCCCGATGAGGACGAGCAAGTCGTGCGCCGCGTCGGCTCCTCGATCACCGCGATGCTCTTCGACGCGCTCGTCGTCCGCACCGCCGTGCCCGCGACCCTGCACCTGACCAACGTGGCCGCCGGCCGCATCGACGCCTTCTGGCAGTTCGCCGGCGCCCGCGCGGACCTGCTGCCCGGCGCACTGCTCGTCACCGAGGCCGGCGGACAGATCTCCGACGCCGAGGGCCGCCCCTGGACCCCACAGAGCGAAAGCCTCCTGGCCGCCGCCCCCGGCATCCACGCCCAGGCCGTCGCCACGCTCTCACGCTGACCGCGCACCACAACCCGCACCCACGACAAGGATCACATCACCATGACCACGATCGCAGTACTCGGAAACGGCCGCGTCGGCGGCAACCTGACCACAGCGCTCACCCGGGCAGGGCATGAGGTGACCGTGGCGGACCGCACACCGGGCGCCACCGCTGACGCTGCCCGGACAGCCCGGATCGTCATCAACGCCACCCCGGGAGCCGGCTCGCTGGACCGGCTCGCCGCCCTACGGGAGGAACTGCGCGGCAAGATCCTCGTCGACGTCTCCAACGCCACCACCGACGGACCGGACGGACTACCCGCCGACCTGATCTACCCCGGCTCAAGCCTCGCCGAGCAACTCCAGGACGCCCTCCCCGAAACCCGCGTCGTCAAAACCCTCAACACCATGCTCTTCCCGGTGATGACCGCGCCGGCCACGCTCACCCAGGCACCAACCGCGTTTCTCTCCGGCGACGACCCGCAGGCCAAGCAGACCGTCGGTGAACTGCTCACCGACCTCGGCTGGCACAAGGAGTGGATCACCGACCTCGGCGGAATCCAGACCGCCCGCGCCGCCGAGGCCGCGGTACTTTTCGTACCGCACGTGATTCGGTCCACCGGATTCGCGCCCTTCGCGATCTCAATCGCCCGCTGATCCGCTCACAGTGCACCGCTCCCTGCGGGCCCAGCGTCTTGGTGAGGGTGCAGGCCCAGCAGGAGCCTTCACCACCAACGAGATCCTGCTCGATCATGGCCGCGCTGAGCCCGGCGTACGCCACTCGGTCGGCGACGTTCTTCCCGGCCAATGACGATGACGGCGAACATGCTGTCGACGCTGGTGGTGTGGTCGGTCATGTCAGTTGCTCCCACCGGTGCTCCGGCTGGCGTTGTGTCCGAGGCGCAGGGCAGAGACGAGGAAGAAGATGCCGCCAAGCAGGGCGTAGCCGGCCAGACTGCTTAGCGAGGAGTGAGGGGCAGCGGCCTGCTGGAGGAACGAGATCCCGGCGAGCGTGGAGATGCTGCCGCTGGCGATCATCGCCCACTGGCCTCCGAGGTCGCGTCGCCGCAGAGCGACGAGGAGCTGGACGAGGCCCGCCACGACGGCCCAGACCCCCCACACGCGCAGGACCCCCGGTATGCCGGAGGTGACCGCGAAGACCAGTCCGACGGCGGCGATCAGGCTGATCGCGATGTTGACGTAGAGACCAAGAGCGGACCGGCTCGCTCGGGAGGAGCGGGCATCGACGACGGCGGCGCCCACGTCGAACAGCGGGTAGATCACGAGCAGGGTCGCACTCACCGGCCCGATGCTCGACGCGGTCAAGAAGAGCACGACGGCCCAGGTCAGGGCGAACCCGAAACGAATGAGGTAGAGCCGGCGAAGCGCTGACGCGACGGTGGCAGGGGCAGGGGCGGGGGCAGTAGTCGTGGTCATGACTGTTCCTTTCCAAAGAAGACCGCTGACTCTGGTCTTTGCTGACGTGGAGCGGGCAACGGCTGGCCGCCGGACTCCTAGTAGAAAGACCGTTCTCTCTCGCAGAGTGGAGCCTGACACGACTTCCCGGGCGGACGCAAGACCGATCGTTCTTTCTGCTACGGTGGGGTCATGGCCACACGGACACGACCCGCGCCCGGCACCCCGAACGGCGGCTCATCGGTCGAGCCGGTCCGGTCAGAGGCGCGAGAGCGGCTGCTGGCCACGGCCAGCGGGCTCTTCTACCGCGAAGGCATCCGGGCGGTCGGGGTCGAGCGGATCCTCGCCGAGGCCCCGGCCACGCGGGCGACGTTCTACCGGCACTTCCCCTCGAAAGAAGACCTCGTCATCGCCTACCTGCGCGGTGTCGACACCGACATGCGGGCCGGCATCCAGGCCGCCATCGAGGCCGCACCGTCCCCGGCCGACGCCCTGCGCGCGATCGGGACCGCCGTCGCCGACAGCCTGGCCTCGCCGGAGTTCCGCGGCTGCGCGTTCCTCAAGGCCGCCGCCGAGTACCCCGACCCCGAAGACCGGGTGCGCCAGGTGATTCTCGATCACCGCGCCTGGTACATGGCCACGCTCACCGAACTCTTCACGCAGGTCTTCGGGAACTCACCGCGTCGCGGCAAACCAGAACACGCCGCCCGGCACTTCGTCATGATGCGCGACGGCGCCATGAGCGGCGCCCACCTCGACGGCGTCGACAGCGTCGGCGCCGCGTTCCGCCGCGGAGTCGAGGGTCTGCTCACCGTCCTTCACTGAGCACCCACACCGCATCGGGCCAGGAAGCAACACCCAGCGACTTCGGCCGCCGGGGCCGGCTGACGTGGTCTCGCAGCCGTTCCGATTGCGCTTCACCACCGAGGCATTCCTGCGGGACGTCGCCTTGTCGAAGGTGAGCTTCAGCGGGGCCGCTTTCGAACGGGCTCTGGAGCCCTCGAAGCTGACTATGACGCAACCACCATCGACGGCCGCCCAGCTTGAGCTTCAGCATGGACTCCGCGCTGTTCTACGTCTCCGCCGCGAGGGAGAGCTCGGCGAATCCGTAGGCGGCTCCCGCAAGGGCCGGTTCCGGCTGCGTGGTCAGGCAGGAGTTGGTCAGGCTCCGATCGGACTGCTGGCAGAAGCCGCAGGCGACGTTGAAGGGCAGGACCACATACTCGCCGGCCTGGACCTGGCGGACGGCCGAGCCGACCTCACGACCTGCCGTACGCCAGGCCACCCAGGCATGCCGCAAGGGCGGCAGCGTATTCATCCTCCGGGCCGTCTTCCAACCCGGCCGGTGATTGGACGATCCCGGCACAGGCTCGTCGCGGGGAGCAACGCCCGGGGGCCGCGGGTGGCAGGCCTGCGGCACCCGTGACGAGCACCCGGGCTGCGTGTGAATGGCTCCACTCTGCCTCGGCCATGTACCACCCGACGGGTACGAACAGGCGCACTGGTCGCAGGTGAAAGAGGCCCGCAGACCGCTTGATCACAAGATCGCGAACTCCACGAGACCCGGGGCGCTCACGCCCGTTTCAGCGCGGTACCCGGGCATCCCCTGACACATGAACGCAGTGTACGACGTCACTTACCGGCTGACGACAACTGTTTGGCGGGCCTTCATCTCAGAGAAGCTGAAGACCTCGAGAGCGGCCTCCTAGTCTCCTACTGCCCGAAGCAAAGACGACCACCTGAGCAGTAGACAACCCCCCAGCGCTGTCCCAACCGCTCCCACAGGAGGTCCACCGTGTCCTTGCTCTCCCGCAGGAAGCGCTCGAGCCGGGCGCTTTCCCTCGCCGCCCTTCCCGCCGCCCTGGTCGGATTGTGGGCCGCTGCCCCGGCTGCACAGGCCGCCGCTCTCCCCGCCCCCGACCACGTGGTCGTGGTGGTGTTCGAGAACCACTCCTACGAGCAGGTCATCGGCAGCACGAGCGCCCCGTACCTCAACAACACTCTGGTGGCCGGCGGCGGCAACCTCACCCAGTCGTACGCCATCACCCACCCCAGCCAGCCGAACTACCTCGACCTGTTCTCCGGCAACAACCAGGGCATCACCAACGACAACTGCTACACACCGCAGTTCAGCAGCGCCGCGAACCTCGGCTCCGAGCTCATCGGCGCCGGCAAGACATGGGGCAGCTACAACGAGGGCCTGCCCTCCCAGGGCTCCACTGTGTGCACCAACTCCGCCACCAAATACGCCCGGAAGCACAACCCGTGGTTCGCCTTCAGCAACGTCCCGCTGAACACGGCGCACACCTTCACGCAGTTCCCGACGGACTACACGACCCTGCCCAAGGTCTCGTTCGTCACCCCGAACCTGTGCAACGACATGCACGACTGCTCCATCAACACAGGTGACACCTGGCTGAAGAACAACCTCGGCGCCTACGCCACCTGGGCCAAGACGCACAACAGCATCCTGGCCGTCACCTTCGACGAGGACGACAGTTCGCACAGCAACCACATCGCCACCGTGTTCTACGGTGCGCACGTGGCTCCGGGTAGCTCCACCTCGAACCGCTACAACCACTACGACACCCTGCGCACCATCGAGGACCTGGCCGGCCTGACCACCCACGCAGGGGCCGCGGCCAACGCATCCGACATCACCGGCATCTGGAACTGAACCTCGGTGGGCGTCAACTGCTCCGCACGTAACCGGCCACAGTGGTGAATGGCGTCAGGGCCGCTGCCTCGCAGGAGGCGGCGGCCCTGACGTACCGGGAGAAGTCGGGGGGCGACACCCTGTTCGTGGAGTACTTCTCCTGTCGGGCGGGGCGACGGCAGGATCGCATACCCGATGAACCTGTTCCTGGATGGCCGCGGAGCCCGGAGTGCGGCTCACGCAGCAGATCTCGTCCGGTTGTACGAGGCGATCACTCGCCGCCGACCAGTTCGGCGTAGCGCCGGCCGGGCCGCCGGCACGGGGCAGCGTGGTCGGCGCCGTAGACACGGCCGCGCAGCAACTGCTCGTCATGACCGCCCAGTTCGGCCTGACAGTCACCACTGACAACCAGGCCCGGTCCCCTCAGCCAGGCAACGGCAACAGCCAGCTCCCGGCCTTCCGTCCCGGCACGACCTGGTCCTGCTCCTGGCACTCCTGCTCGTCCCCGCGCGCGGCCTCGCCGGCCCCGTCCTCGCACCCGTCGCACAGCGTTGGACGCCACCGCGCCCCGGCCTCCGGTACGCCGCCGTCATTCCCGGCGTCGGTATGGGCGGGGCGCCGCTTCTACGGAGCCATGTCCAGCGCTTTGCTCGCTTCGTCGGTGAAGCGGGTGATCGAGTGAGAGAGAACTGCAGCCTTCACCGTATGGCGCTCGATGTACTCGGTCAGGGACTCGGAGGCTGACCGACGAGCGAGTCGCCATGTCACCAGGTTGTTGTCAACCACCTGCAACGCGTTGAGCATTGCGTCGGCAGCCGTCGCCACATCTTTCGGACCTTCCAGGGACAGCCGAGCGCAGGATGCCCGAAGCGTGTGGATCAGTTCGTCAAGGCGGCCCAGCAATCGCTTCACCTCCGCTTCGGCGCCTTCACGGACGAGGGCACGGGATGCCTGACGTGCGACCTCGCGCGCCTCAGTGATCGGAACGAGCGTCGCCGTGTAGGCGTCGCGGCGAATCTCGCGTCGCCATCGCGCGTGATCCATACGGGCTTGGTCGCGTGACTGCTGGCGAGCATGCCAGCCGGTGAGCATCGACGTCGTAGTGGCGCCGGCGACACCGACGAAGGCTCCGAGCAGGGCGGCAAGTCCTTGGTCCACGCCAGGCATTATCGGATGTTTCCCGGTGCCTGATGGGCACAGTGACGCCATGCGCGAGAGCAATGCTCAAGACCTGTGGATCGGCACCGGGTCGGATGCCAAGGGCGCATACCTTCCCAATGATCTTCTGACGGTCTCCGAGCAGGCCCCGTCGCAGCGCGGGTCGGGAAGGTGCGCCCGTGCTCAGCGTAGTCAGCTCGGCAGCACGGCCCGGCTGTCGCCCGCGACGGGACCCGGCTGACGAAGCAGTGGCAGGACCACCACGCCCCCTTCCCCCGATGAACGTTCCACCCGGCCCGGCTCCTTGATCGACGAGATCGTCAGGAACCGACCGAGCGCCAAGGTGGCGTCAACCAGCGCGACTGCCATCACACGCGTCGCCGACCCCACGCCTCGCCCCCCGCCTCTTCCACAGCGCCACTCGCCCTCCCCAAGGCCGACAGCGAACAGTCGACGACGACCGCGGGAACCGTCAACCCTGCGAAGGGCGAGCGTCTGGACCAGAACGCGTCACCCGCAAACGCTCCGGCCAGGCACGATGACCACCCTGGGTGAGGGCGGCGACCTCGGCGGTCAGGACCGTCACACGCCGACGGCCGCGGATGACTGGCGGGTGGTCGGCTGGCTCGTTCAGGCGGCTGCAATTGGTCGAAAACAATTCCCTTCGGAAGCACCAAGTGCTCCCCCGGCGGCCGAACCGGGAGCCGCGGTCCCGATCGGCGGCGACCTGTTGGAGCTGGGTGAGCCTGGTACTCGATGGACTCGGATTTTCGGAGGCGCGAACTCGACCGGACCCTTTTCCGGCTCTTCGACGGGGTCTACGCCTTCATCAGCGCCGCCGTCGATTCCTCATGGCCTGGAGCCATGCGGCACGGCGCCGGGCGGAAGCCCGCGACAGCCAGGCATCCTCAATGAGCTCGCTTTTTGAGCTCCTGCTGAGTGAGCTCCCTGCTCTGGCTCACCCGCAGCAACACCGACGGATGCCGTCGAAATGCGCTGTGGTGAAAAACGGCGAGCGGGGGTCCTTGCACAAGCACCTGCTGAGGCGCCCCCAACGGCGGCCTTCTGAGAATCGCCGCGTCTTCCGAAGACGCGCAGGGCGTAGGTGCTGCTGTCGAAGTCGCGCATACAGCCGCACCGGTCCTGCGTGGGGAAGGCTGGTGTGGCCACGGTGCGTCGCGGGGGTCGGCGCGGGCGGTGTCGCCTTTGCGACGGTCGGCTTGGGCGTGCACGGGCAGCGACGTTCTGGGCCGCCGGCTACTCGGCCTGGCCGTCGTCGCCGTCACTCCGGTGTCTTCCAGGCGTGGTGTGTCGATGCCGGTCCGAGGCATCCGCCGGTGAGTGAGGGCCTGGAAGCCGAGCCCAGAGAAGCCACGCCTGAGCGGGGCCGGTCACGCCAGTGGGGGCTCGGGCGGTCAGGATGCGTCGGTGCGGGGGAAGACGTACTCCTCCAGCAGGATGCCGATGGCGACGGCTGCTGGTACGGCGACCAAGGCGCCGATGATGCCCAGCAGCGCGCCGCCGACGAGGACACCCACGACCGTGACTACGGGGTGCACGTCGACGGCGTACTTCATCGCTCGAGGCATGATCAGGTAGTCCTCCGCCAGGCGGAAGCCCACGTAGAAGCCGGCTGTGGCACCCGCGACCGGCAGGGAGACCGACAGGGCGACCAGGCTCACGGCCACCCCGGCCACGGTCGAGCCGACGACCGGGATCAGATCCATCAGCGCCACGAAGAAGCCCAGCGCAGCCGGATAGGGCACGCCGATGGCCGCGCACCAGGCGAAGGTCGCGAGCCCGGCGATGCCCGACGTCGCCAGGTTGGCCAGCATGAACCGGCCCGTCCGGGTCAGGATCTCGTCCGTCACCGTCTCGACCCGCGCGCGCCTGCTCGCGGCGACGAAGCGGAATCCGAACTCCTTGATCTCGGGCAGGGCGACCATCAGGTAGATGGTCACGACCACGACGATGACCGCCGATGTGACCAGACTCAGCACTATCTTGCCCGCCCCCAGCAGCCCGCCGAGCACACTCGAGCCGCCGGACATCAGAGCGCTGCGGACCTTGGTGATCAGGTGGTAGCGGTCTTCCAGATGGCCGAGGAAAGTGTGCCGGTCGTGCAGCTGGGTGAGCCATTTCGGAATCGCCTTCACCAACGAGTTGACCTCGTCCGTGACCGGCTGGGCGATCAGAGCGACGAACCCCGCCAAGCACAGCAGGAACGCGAGAAGCACGATCAGAACCGCCCAGCCGCGACGTACGCGGTGCCTGGTCAGGAGGGCGACCAGCGGTTCCAGGCCGATCGCGATGAAGACGGCCGCCAAGAACAATGACAGCAGCTGTCCGATCTGCAGAACGGTGCGGACGAGCAGCCAGGCCAGAGTCGCACCGAGCCCCAGTGCAAAGCCGGCCCGCAGCCACGACCGGCTGCGTTCGAAGGGTCGTGACTGGATGGATTCGGGGCCTCCCCTCTCCTGCCCGCCACCTCTGGGTTCCCCGGCAGTGCTCTGGGTTCCCCGCACCGATCCCTTCACCGCCCGCCCACGACGGCGTGCGCGGGGAGTGTGGATGCGTGCCATGAGCAGCCCTCCTCGGCGCGCGTCAGACGGTCATTTTCGAGCCGCGGCAGGTGCCAGCGCCGTCTCCCTTCTTCCCGATCGTGTGTGTCTCAAGTCTTGTCCGCACGTCCGTAGCGGGTGATCGGGCAGGTGCCGGCAGCGGCGATCCCGGAGAGGTCTTCAGCGTCTGCGGCCCCGGACGGTCCAGCGGCCTCCCAGTCCCGCGAGGTGCAGGGCCAGAACCGTGAGACCGAGGAGCATGAGGTTGGTCGAGGTGAAGGTGTGGTTGGTCGTGATGTCCGCCGCGTTGATCAAAAAGGCGATGAAGAACAGGGCAGCAGAAACTATGGCCAGCATGGCTTTGGGCCTCCAGGTCGGGTGACGTCCGTGGTGCACTGCACTGCGAATTCCCGGCACCTGGCAAGTCACACCGGCGGTGACCAAACCCGCCGAGTGTCATCGACACCGAGGCGGTTGGCCGGAGCCATTTCCGGGACAGCCCGATGCTTCACGGGTGTGACCTGAGTACCGTGAAAAATGGTGGGCAAGGCGTGGGGTGTCCGGTTTCCCCTTCCATCATGAGGGTCCATTCCGGCCACTGTCCGGTGACTTCCATCGGGCACGGCATCTTGAGTCCATGACGCTGAGGAAGATGCCGCATCACCCCTTGGAGGACGCCTCGGCGGCAATTCGAGGAATGAGAGAAATACCAGCATCAGACCAAGGGCAGTAGCACCCGGATGACCGAGCGATTCTGCATATTATTTACCTCCCTTCCCAGCTCACGGCCTTTTCGAACGCAAGGGCGGGGCTGACGGCCTGTCGGGCGGGTAAGCGCGTACTCGACGGCATCGAGGAAGGGAAAAACCATGTCAGTGGAACCCGAACGTGCCGAAGCGAGCCCTGCTGCGGAACACGTAGCCGAAGCGATGATCGAGTTGTGGCGGCAGGCCCATGAGGACGTCGCCCCTACGGTTTCGGAGGAGCAGATGCGCATCCTCCTCTCCCTGGGCAGCAAGCCGGCGGATCCTCACCGGATTGCCGGGGACCTGTGCGTCAGCGCCTCGTCAGCGGCCCGGTTGCTCGACAATTTGGTTCAGCGCGCGCTGGTACGGCGCCTCCCGTCCGGCGAGTTCTCTCTCACCGGCGCGGGAAAGTGTGTGCTCGAGGCGACACGTCAGCGCCGTCGGCAACTTCTGGAACAGACCATGGTGACCGCCGCACCACCGGACCGCCCGGTACTGCGGGACGCGTTCAACCAGCTGTACGGGGTGGTAAGCCCCTTGGCGCGTGTGCCGCGTAGCCGCTCGCCGCTCTGATCCGAGCGTGGTGAGCGGTGCAACGCGGGCATGGCGCTGCTCGCCCCTTACGCCAGGGCGATCGAGGACGATGCCGAGTGGAGCGAGGCACTGTTCCTCATACCGGAGGCGGTGCCCGTGCGGGCCAGGAGACGCTGCCGGAGGGTGTGGTTGTCGCCCACGAGAGGCCGGCCACGCACGAAACCCGACAGTCTCGCGGCCGACAAGGGATACAGCAACAGTCCGTGCCGCACCTACCTGCGGCGCCGGGGCATCCGGCACATCATCCCGGAGAAGGCCGACAGTCAGGCCGCCCGCGTGCGCAGAGGCTCACGCGGCGGACGGCCACCCGGCTTCGACGAAGAGCGGTACAAGAAACGGAACACCGTGGAGCGGGCGATCAACAGGCTCAAGCAGTCCCGGGCCGTGGCTACCCACTATGACAAGCGCGGCTACGTCTTCCTCGGCACTGCCACTGCGGCGGCCCTGGTCATGTGGCTCCGTACATGATCGGCCGGACCTAGTCACGGGGTTCTGCGAGAAGGTCGTCCACCACATGACATCGAATTGTGGGGAGGTGCTCAGCGATCGCCTCACTCATCATGGCTTCCCCTTCGGGGTCCACGTCTGGGCACCCCTCGCGAGTGGCGGCATCCGGCCACCGTGCGTACGCCACCCAGGTGCCGTCATCGGCCTGGTGCAGACGTGATCCGTAGCTGCCGCAGTGCTTGTGCATCGCGCGTGTCACCCGGTGCCAACCAGCTGCGAACTGCTGCTCCTTGCCTTCGTGCAAACGCCACCGGTAGATCACCGCAAACATGACACGACCTCCCCCTTTGACCTCCGCGCCTCCGGAATCCGGTGGGCGTGCCCTGCATACCCACCACACTCCAGATCGGAACTGTACATGCCAGCCTATGGGGTTGGGGGCGGTCTCTGACGATCGCAACAAGGCCACCGCCGCAGCCGGCGGATCCGGCTCTGGACATGATCGCCGGACAAGTCCTAGTGGCCGAAGCCTTCCCGGTCGGCGTCAATCGCCAGTTCAGCCCCTCCTCCAGCGGCACTGACGGCTCCCAGTCGGCCAGGTCACGGGCGCGGGAGGCGCTGGAGAGCAGCCGCTGCACCTCGCTGCCCGCCGGGTGCAGCCGGTCGTGCGCGACGGCGCTCTCGGCGTCACGTCCGGAGGCCGCGATCAGCGCCTTGGCCAGGTCGCCGATGGAGATCTCCTGCCCGGCGCCGAGGTTCACGCTGTGGCTCACCGCCGGGTCGCCCGCGGCCAGCGCGAGCAACCCGGCGATCGTGTCGGTGGCGGAGGCGAAGTCCCGGGTCGGGGGTAAGCGAGCTGTACCTCGGTCCATGGAGCCGCTCCCCCGCCGAGCATGCAGAGCCCGTCGACCTGGGCATGTGTCATCGGAGACCACGACAGCGTGACGTACTACGCCGCTTCGATCGGCACTCCGGTCCTCCTGGGGACATTCCCGGAGCACAACCTGGACCCGCATCGGCCGGTGGCCGCACTCGGACGAACAGCTCCGAGGATCCGCCGCGCCCACAGCCTGCGCGCGCCCATCGAGCAGGCGATCCCCGCGCACGCCCCGGCGGATACCGGCACCTGTGTGAACAGACCCGTTCCGCTCCAGGCGGGTACGGAGCACTCCTGCGCCGCATGCTTTACGACCTCATCGGCATACCAGAGCCCGTCGAGCACCCGGCGCTGCTCGACCCGCTGCCCCTGCCGCCGTACTCGCCGGTCCGGCGCACGGCGCCCGTGCACGTGCTGACGCGCGTGCTCGGGCGCCCGCCGGCCTGAGCGGCATTCATCGCCGCCCAGGCGCCCGCGCCGCAGGACCACCTCCCATCTCAAACTCGGGACGGGAGTCGAGCGGACCGCCCAGGGAAAGCGGTTCAGCCATGGAACTGGTTCGCCGGTACCGGGAGACCGTAGTGCTCGCGCAGGGTCGTTCCCTCGTACTCCTCGCGGAACAGGCCCTTGCCCCGCAGGAGCGGCAGCACGTGCTCGGCGAAGGCCGCCAGGCCCGAGGGCAGGGCGGGCGCCATGATGTTGAACCCGTCCGCGGCACCACCCTCGAACCACGCGATGATGGTATCCGCGACCTGCTCCGGCGTGCCGACGAACTCGAAGTGACCGCGCCCGCCGCCGAGCCGGGAGATGATCTGCCGCACCGTCAGCTGCTCGCGCACCGCGAGATCGGTGATCAGGTCGGAACGGCTCTGCGCGCCTTCCAGTTTCGGTCTGGAGAGGATGAAGTCCGGTAGTGGTTCGTCCAGTTCGAAGACCGACGGCTCTGTCTCGAACACGGCGGCCAGCTGGCGCAGACCGTACTCCGGGACGCGCAGCTCATCGAACTCCCGCGCGAGCGCCCGGGCCTCCTCCTCGGTCGACCCGATGTACGGGACGATGCCCGGCAGAACGATGACACCGTCCGGGTCGCGCCCCGCGGCCCTGGCCCGTGCCTTGATGTCGGCGTAGAAGGCGGCCGCCCGCTCGTACGTCGTGTGCGCGGTGAAGACCGCCTCGGCGTGGCGGGCCGCGAAGTCCTTGCCGTCCTCGGAGGAGCCGGCCTGGACGAGCAGCGGGTAGCCCTGCGGTGGACGCTCCACGTTGAGCGGGCCGGCCACCTTGAAGTGCCTGCCCCGATGGTTCAGCCTGTGAAGCCGCTCGGGGTCGGCGTAGCGTCCGGTGGACTTGTCCGCGACGACGGCCTCGGACTCCCAGCTGTCCCACAGTGCCTTGGCGACCCTCAGGAACTCATCGGCTCGGGCGTAGCGTTCGGCGTGGCCAGGGCGGTCGTCGAGGCCGAAGTTGGCGGCCTCGTCGGCGCCGGCCGAGGTGACGATGTTCCAGCCGGCGCGGCCGCCGCTGACGTGATCGACGGAAGCGAGCCGGCGGGCGAGGTTGTACGGCTCGTTGTACGTCGACGACACGGTCGCGATGAGGCCGATCCTCCTGGTCGCCTGGGACAGCGCGGTCAGCAGGGTCAATGGTTCGAGCTGGCCCGGCGGACGGAACTCGCCGGTGCCGACGAGGGCCGGCCCGTCCGCGAGGAAGAGCGAGTCGAACTTGGCGCTCTCGGCCAGCTGCGCCAGCTCGATCCAGTGCCGCAGGCCGAAGGCGGCCCGGGGATTGCTGTGCGGAAGCCGCCAGGCTGCCTCGTGGTGGCCCGCTTCCATGAGGAAGGCATTGAGGTGGAGCTGTCGCCGTGTCGCGCTCATGAGGTGACCTTGAGCTTGGAGCTGTCGTAGCCGGCCGGGAGGAGGTTGTCGGTGATCGACTTGACGTCGACCTTCTTGGTGATCTGGCCCGCCTCCAGGAAGGCGTCGGCGAGCTTCTGCTCCAGTTCGATGTCCGACTGCTGCACCGGGGTCACCCGGTTGGAGTAGGCGGCCAGGGACGCCTTGGCGTCGTCCAGGGGAATGCCCTGCTCTCGCGAGAGCGCCTGTGCGTACGTGTCGGGGTTCTTGACCGCCCAGGCGAACTCCCGGGAGAGCCTCTTCAGGACGTCCGTGAGAGCCGCGCGTTTGGTCTTGTCCTTCAGTGACGCGTCACTGGCGACGTAGTAGCTGCTCGTCTGGTCGATCGGCGGCAGACCCTTCACGAGGATCCGCGCGCCGTGCTTGACCGCGATGGCCGACTGCGGGTTCCAGATCGACCAGGCGTCCACCTTCCCGGTGTTGAAGGCCGTCGCGGCGGCCGCCGGGTCGAGGAAGACCAGCTTGGCGTCCTTGGGGGTGAGGCCGACGCTCTTGAGCGCGTTCAGGGCCAGGCCGTGAGCCGAACTGCCCTGTGGGACGGCGATCTTCTTGCCCTTGAGGTCGGCAGCGGTACTCAGCTTCGAGCCCTTCGGCACGATGATGTTCTCGACCGCCTGGTCGGGCGTGAGTGAGCGGTTGACGGCGACGACCTTGAAGCCGTACTCCTTCGCGGCGCCGGTGATCGGCGGTACGTCGCCGACGCTGCCGAGGTCGATGTCGCCCGAGGCGGCGGCCTGCACGAGCGGCGGGCCGTAGGTGAAGCGGGCGAACTTCACCTTGTAGGGCGCGTTGTCGAACACGCCGGTGATCTTGGCCAGTTCCTGGCTGCCGTCACCGCCGTTGTCGCCGATGGTGAAGGTGTACTTGCTCCACTCGGGGTGCTTGGCGTCGCTCGCCGCGGCGGCGTTGCTCAGCGGCGCGGCCGTGTCCGACGACGCTCCTCCGCAGGCGACGAGGGTGCTCGCGAGGGTGAGCGAGCCGACGGCTCCGACGAGTCTGCTGGTTGTCTTGCGCATGGGATGTGGGCTGCTTTCTGTGCTGGGTGAGGTCTTGGGGGAAGGTCAGTGCTGGCCGGCGAGGCCGAGGTCTTCCAGGAGCCGGGCCCGGAGTTCCTCGCGTGCGACGCTCGCCTCACGGTCCGCGGCGGAGAGGTGCACCTCGTGCGAGGTGCCGATGCGGCCGTTGCTCATGACGACGATGCGGTCCGCCAGGGCGATCGCCTCGTCGACATCGTGGGTGACGAGCAGCATGGCAGCGTGGTGCTTGGCCCGCAGCGCGCGCACGAGGTCGTGCATGCGCAGCCGTGTGATGGCGTCGAGGGCCGCGAACGGCTCGTCGAGCAGCACGAGTTCGGGCTCCGAGACCAGTGCCCGGGCGAGCGACACCCGCTGGGCCTCGCCGCCCGAGAGCTCCTTGGGCCATGCCTTCTCACGGCCCGAGAGTCCGACCTCGGCAAGCACCTCGCGGGCCCGCGCCTCCGCATCGGCTCCGTACAGGCCGAGCGTGACGTTGCGCAACACCCGCTGCCACGGCAGCAGCCGATCGGCCTGGAAGACGATCGCACGCCGTGCCGGGACCTCCACCCGCCCGCCGTCGGGCCGGTCGAGTCCGGCGAGCAGCCGCAGCAGGGTGCTCTTGCCGCAGCCCGAGGGGCCGAGCAGGATCACCAACTCCTCGTCGGCGATGGTGAGGTCGAGGTGGTCGAGCACCACCCGGTCACCGAACCGGCGGACCACCTGCTCGACGACCACCCCGGTCTGCCGACGGGGCTCCGTCGCGATCACGCTGCTCATGACGCCTCATAACTGGGTCGCCACCGCAGCAGCACCCGCTCGAGAGCCCGGACGAACTGGTCGGCGAGCAGACCGAGGAGCGAGTAGATCACCAGCCCCACGAAGACCTGGTTGGTCTGCAGATACGTCTGCCCCTGAGTGATGAGGAAGCCGAGTCCCTTGTCGGCGTTGACCGTCTCGGCGGCGACGAGTCCCAGGACGCTGTAGGCGAGGGAGAACCGCAGGCCGACCAGGAACCCCGGCAGGGCTCCGGGCACCAGCACGCGCGTCACCAGGCGCCAGGTGCCCGCGCCCGTCGTGCGCGCCATCTCGATCAGCCGCTGGTCGACGCCCCGGATCGCGGCGAACAGGTTGAGATACATCGGGACACCGGCTCCGAAGGAGATCAGCAGGACCTTCGTGAGTTCGTCGATGCCGAACCACACGATCATCAGCGGCAGCACCGCCAGGAGCGGGATCGTGTTGAGCACCTGCACGAGGCCGTTGAACAGGTATTCCCCGCTGCGCAGCAGCCCGCCGAGCACTCCGGTGACGATGCCCACCGTCAGACCGATGGCGAGGCCGATGCCGGCCCGCTGCAGCGAGACGGCCAGGTCGGGCCCGAGGACGCCCTGCTGCCACAGATCGGCGGCGGACTTCACGATCGAGGTCGGTGCCGGTGCATAGGTCTTCGCCAGCACTCCGGCCCGGGCGAGCACCTCCCAGGCGACGAGGATCGCGACGGGAGTCGTGTAGATGCCCAGCGGCCAGCGCAGGCGTTCGCGGAGTGTGCTGAGCGGCGTTCGGCGTCGGGCGTCGCGCGGTAGGAACACCTCGCGTTCCGGCGCGCTCGTCGTCGCGGTGTCCGGGCGCTCGGTGCCGGCGGGCGCCGTGAGGCTGAGCTCGGTCATGCCGCCGCCTCCAGCACGCTGCTGTAGTGCGTGGCGTCGCCGACGAGTTGCTCGCTGTGGCGTCCGTCGACGCCGACGGGAATGTCTCCCGCCACTGTCACCCGGTTGAGGCGGCGCGGGTGGTCGTCGTAGTTGTCCACCCCGTAGTGCTGGGTGATCCGGTTGTCGAAGATCAGCAGCTGGTTGGGCGACCAGGTCCAGCGCAGGATGTTCTCCGGACGTGTCACGTACGACTGGAGGATGCGCAGCAGATCGGCCGACTCGTTGCTCGACAGGCCGACGATGCGCTTGACGAACCCGCCGATGAACAGTCCGCGTTCGCCGGTCAGCGGATGCACCCGCACGACCGGGTGCTCGGCCTCGTAGGGCGTCGAGACGAAGACGCGGTCGTACTCCTGCCGCTGGGCCGTCGTGGACGCGGGGCGCGCGTAGTCGTACTGGTTGGTGTGCACCGCGCGCAGCGAGTCCGCGAGGGCGCGCAGCGGTTCGGGCAGATCGCGGTAGGCCGCCGCGGCGTTCGCGATGAGCGTCTCGCCGCCGTACGGCGTGGTCACGACCGACCGCAGCGTGGTGGCCTGCAGCGGGTTGACCACGAAGGAGACGTCCGTGTGCCACTCGTTGGCCTTGGACGTCTCGCTGTCGACGGCGAGCACGCTCGTCGTGCCTTCGGCGGCCGGGACGTTCGGGTGAGCGGTGGTGAGCTCGCCGAACCACCCGGCCACACGCTCCTGACCGGCATTGTCGAGGTTCACGTCGTTGAACACGATCGCCTTGTGCTCGTTGAGGGCGTCACGGAGCGCCGTGACCGTCAGGGGGTCAGGCGGCGCGGTGAGGTCGACGCCCTCGACGACCGCGCCGATACGGCCGGTGAGTTTGCGGATGGATGGAGACATGAGGGGATCCCTCCCGGGCAGACGCGGCACGCCAAGGGGTGCCGGCAATCGGGCGTTGGGCAATTGGGCTGGTACTGCGCAGGACTGATCGAAGACACCCGGAACGCTGGCCTGAGCGGACCGCGAGAAGAGCGCGTGGCCGCAGGACCGCTACAGCCGCGTTCTCAGCGACCGCGTCGGCGTGCGTGCACAGGCTCCCGGCTCATAGAGAAGGAGAGGAGGCGGCGAGCCCTCAGCAGGTGGACACGACGATCCCGCGGGGAGGCATCGCAGTGTCGGCGGCTTCGCAGCGCCGCTGCCGGGCACACACCATGGGCGCACACCGGCCGGTGCCGGGGAGCGCTTCCCGGGTCAGCGACAACAAAACGCGCTGGAGACGTGCGCCAGATCGATGTGGCGCCGCCGGGTCAGGTCCACGCGCGGGTTCATGGTTCGGGAGTTCAGCAGATGCCCACCAGACTGGTCAAGAACTGCCAGGACGGGTCTTGCATTGCGGACACCGAGAACGTGTCCACTTCTTCGGGAGACGCTCACGCCACCTGTGCAGCGGCGCCCAGGCCGGGTCGGGATCGATGCGCAGCGGCTTGGTGGAGAGGGTGAGGGAGGAGCCGAGCCGGAAGGTGCGGTCTCGGTCTGGTGAGCGCTGGCGCACCGCGCTGAGGTGCCCCTCCGCCCTGTGCGACCTTGACACTCACCGGGGCGGGCGACGTACGTTGAATGGGAAATTTTCTGACGGGTGGAGGCTCTGATGCACGTGCTGGGCGCGGCACCGCACGGTGCGTGCACTGGTGCGCGGCTCATCACCCGGCGGCATGCCGACTACTGCCGTACCGCCTCCGCCGTCTGTCCTTCCGTACACGCCTGACCCCTGCCGGCCGTCCCGCCGGCCGTCTCGTCGTGGCCCTGTGGCCGCGAGTCCCCGTGTTTCCCGGAAGGAACCCCATTGACCGGCACTGCCCTGCACCTCGCCGTCGAGATCGACGGCGATGGTGCCCCACCCGCGGCCTGGCGCCGCGCCGCCCACTCCCCCGATCAGCTGCTCACCCCGCGCCGCGTGGCCCGGGTCGCCGCCATCGCCGAGAACGCCGGGTTCACGCTGATCACCCTGGATGACGGCGTGCTGCCGCCCGGAACTTCACCGAATCCGGTGGGCCGTGTCGGCGCGGTAGAGCGTGCGGCCTTCGTCGCCGCGTCCACGAGCACCATCGGAATCGCTCCCGTCGTCCCGGTCACGTACGCCGAACCGTTCCATGTCTCCAGCCAGTTGGCGTCCCTGGACCACATCTCCGGCGGTCGCGCCGGGTGGGTGGTGGCGGAGGAGGAGCGTCCCGAGGCGGCCCGTGCCTGGGGGCGGCCTCCGGTCGCCGACGCCGCCGCGCGGGCCCGGGAGTCCCGGGACGGCGTGGAGGTGGCTCGCGCCCTGTGGGACTCGTGGGAGGACGACGCGGTCATCCGGTCCGTGGCCACCAGCCGTTACCTCGACCGCGAGCGGCTGCACTACATCGACTTCACGGGCGAGACGTATGCCGTCAAGGGCCCGGCGATCGTGCCGCGTCCGCCTCAGGGGCAGCTTGTCGTCCTGGGCCGACCGGACCGGGTTCCCGCCGCACAGCTCGACGTCGCTCTCGTCGGGGGCGCGACCTCGCGTCGGTCGGCACGGCCGCGGCTGCCGCCGGTACGCCCCGCGTGTTCGCCGAGGTCGACGTAGCGCTGAACACGCCGGACGCCACGGCCGCCGAGCGTGTCGCCGACCTGGAACGGCACACGTCGTGGACCGACCGGGGGCTGCTGCGGCACGTCGGCTCGGCGGACCAACTGGTCGCGCTACTGATCGAGTTGAGCCGCCACGTCGACGGCGTACGGCTGCATCCGCTGGTACTGGACGAGGACCTGCCCGTCCTCTCCCGACTCGTGCTGCCGGCCCTGTCCGAGCGGCGCCTCGTCGCCCGCCCGCTGCCCGGTACGTCCCTGCGCTCGACCCTCGGTCTGGAGCGCCCTGTCAATCGCTTCGCCGCCGCTGCCGTGGCCGCCCAGGAGGACGCCCGATGAGCCGCACCGATCCCCTCGACGTCCCCCGGCCGCACGGCCAGCTGCACTTCGGGGTGTTCTTCCAGGGCGTCAACCACTGGACCATCTGGTCCGCCCCCGACAGCGGCTCCCAGATCGACCCGGCCTCCTTCCGCCGGGTCGCCCAGACCGCCGAACGGGGCCTGTTCGACGCGTTCTTCCTCGGCGAGGGGCTGCGGCTGCGCGAGGTCGACGGCGGGATCCACGATCTGGACGTGGCGGGGCGGCCGGACGCGATCACCCAGCTCGCGGCACTGGCCGCGCTCACCCGCCACATCGGCCTGGTCTCCACCTCCAACTCCACTTTCAACGAGCCCGCCGACCTCGCCCGCCGCCTCTCCGGCCTCGACCTGCTCTCCGCGGGCCGCGCCGGCTGGAACGTGGTGACCACGGACAACGCCTGGACCGGCGCGAACTTCCGCCGCGGCGGCTACCTCGACCACGCCGACCGCTACCGGCGCGCCGAGGAGTTCCTCACCGTGGCCCGCGCGTTGTGGGACGGCTGGGAGGACGGAGCGATCGCCGGCTCCGCCGGTGCACGGGAATGGTCGGTGCCCGGTGCCGTACATCGCGTACGCCACCGGGGGCCGCAGTTCGACGTCGACCTCGTCCCGACCCTGCCGCGCAGCGCCCAGGGGCACCCCGTGATCTTCCAGGCCGGTGACTCCGGCGAGGGACGCGACTTCGCGGCCCGCAAGCCGAGCGCGCCGTCGCCGACGGCCAGGACCGGGGCCCGCATGCCCCTGCGTGCGCAGTCCCGAAGTAGGCCCGCCCACGCCTCGGATGACTCGCGGTAGCCGTCCATCGCGATCAGTTTCTTAGTGAGCGTTTGGTTAGCTTATCGAATGGTCCATGCCGATTTTCGGCGTCCAAACCGAGCGCGCAACCAAACGATCCGCCGGAAAAGGGGCTTCTGTCGCAATCAGTAGACCCAGTTATACGCCGGTTTCCTTATGAGAACTCCCGTCTCGTTTAGAAATCTACCGGTTCACAAGGAATCGAGAACACACGCCCCGCTGCAACCGACACCCCCGCACACACCCTGCTCAGGCCGGCCACCACCGAATACCCAGGCATCATGCGGCCTTCACGGCCCTACCCCAGCGACCTGTCCGACGCCGCTGGGAACTCATCCGCCCCACCCTCGAAGCCTGGCGCCAGGCCCGCAACGGCATCCGCAAGCCCACCCACGACCTGCGCGCCCTGATGAACGCCATCCTCTACGTTGACCGCACCGGCATCCCCTGGCGCTACCTCCCCCACGACTTCCCGCCCCACCAGACCGTCTACGGCTACTTCGCCCACTGGGAAGCCGACGGCATCTTCGACCAGCTCACCGGCCTGTTACGCGGCAAAGTCCGCCAGGCCGAAGGCCGCACCAGCGCGCCCAGCGCCTGCCTGATCGACAGCCAGAGCATCAAAACCTCCGCCACCGTCCACCTGACCAGCCAAGGCGTCGACCCGGCCAAGAAAATCATCGGCCGCAAACGGCACATCGTCACCGACACCCTCGGCCTCCTGCTGGCAGTGGCGTCACCGCCGCCAGCGTCCACGACTCCGCCGCCGGCGCCCAACTCCTGACCCAAGTCCGCGAGCGCACCCCACCATCACCAAAGCCTGGGCCGACAACGGCTACAAGACCAAAGCCGTGGAACAAGCCCCCACCTCGGCATCGACCTCGAAATCGTCCAACGCGACCCCGCCGTCCGCGGCTTCCACGTCCAGCCTCGCCGCTGAGTCGTCGAACGCACCCTCGGCTGGCTCATGCACCACCGCCGCCTCGCCCGCGACTACGAAACCCACCCCCACCGATCAGCAGCCGTGACCCAACTAGGAGCTGTTCTGAATTCAGATCACTGGTGGGTTGCTTCGGCTCCCGGGAGGCTTCCGGCTTCGAGGGGATTGACCTTCACGGTTCGACATCGAGGCGGGGCGACGTCAGCTGGTTGAGGGGGACCCTGCCGTCCAGTACGTCCAACGGTGTGGTGACCACGGGCAGGCGCCGGACGATGTCGTCGTTCAGCAACCGCGTCTGCGCGAGCACTGCCGTTTGATCCCAGTAGATGCGCTCGCTCCGCACACGCGGGCCTCGGAAGTCCACGACGGCGATGACGGGTATACGGACCTGCTGCCCGGTGGGTGCCGATCCAGGCAGAATCCAGGGCACCTCGATGTCGTGGGTGAACGACACGATCATTTCGTCCACGAGGCTGTCGTCTCCCACCGTGCGGGATATCGAACGCACAGTGAAATCGTCCGGGTTCCGTCCAATGAACCAGCGTGCGTAGAAGTCCTTGACGCCGTCGTACCCACTACCGCCCATGGCGGTCGGCACATGGACGACGATGGGGTCGTCGTCCATCGTGGCCATCGTAGCCTCCACGTCCTGCGCCACGAACTCGCCGGCGGTGTGGGCTTCCCAGATACGCTCCATCGTTGCGCGATCAGCCATGCCCGCTCCTGACAGTAGGCGTCTCGGCTGTGCGGGTGTCTCGGGTCTCGGGACAGCCATACACCGCTGCCCATTGCGCCGCATCCCCTTCTGGAAGCGAGGAAGACAACGCAGATTCAGGATAGGCAGGTGTGGGTCCGCGCGCACTCTTAGTGAGCGTTTGGTTCTCGGTTGTCTGTTTCATTTGGCTTAGCTGTCACGCCAGTTGGTGGTGGCTTCGTCGGTGAGGCGGCGGGTCATGAGGTTGATGGCGGCGAGTTGGATCATGGCTGCTGATCGGTGAGGGTGGGTTTCGTAGTCGCGGGCCAGGCGGCGGTGGTGCATGAGCCAGCCGAGGGTGCGTTCGATGACCCAGCGGCGAGGCTGGACGTGGAAGCCGCGGGTGGTGGGGTCGCGTTGGACGATTTCGAGATCGATGCCGAGGTGGGCGGCTTGTTCCACGGCTTTGGTCTTGTAGCCGTTGTCGGCCCAGGCCTTGGTGATGGTGGGGTGGCGCTCGCGGACTTGGGTCAGGAGTTGGGTGCCGGCGGCGGAGTCGTGGACGCTGGCGGCGGTGACGGCCACGGCCAGCAGGAGGCCGAGCGTGTCGGTGACGATGTGCCGTTTGCGGCCGATGATTTTCTTGGCCGGGTCGATGCCTTGGCTGGTCAGGTGGACGGTGGCGGAGGTTTTGATGCTCTGGCTGTCGATCAGGCAGGCGCTGGGCTCGCTGGTGCGGCCTTCGGCCTGGCGGACTTTGCCGCGTAACAGGCCGGTGAGCTGGTCGAAGATGCCGTCGGCTTCCCAGTGGGCGAAGTAGCCGTAGACGGTCTGGTGGGGCGGGAAGTCGTGGGGCAGGTAGCGCCAGGGGATGCCGGTGCGGTCGACGTAGAGGATGGCGTTCATTAGGGCGCGCAGGTCGTGGGTGGGCTTGCGGATGCCGTTGCGGGCCTGACGCCAGGCTTCGAGGGTGGGGCGGATGAGTTCCCAGCGGGCGTCGGACAGGTCGCTGGGGTAGGGCCGTGAGGGCTGCATGATGCCTGCGTATTGGGTGGTGGCTGGCCTGAGCAGGGCGTGTGCGGGGGTGTCGGTTGCACCGGGGCGTGCGTTCTCCATCCGGTGTGAACCGGTGGGTTTCTAAACGAGACGGGAGTTCTCGCAAGGAAACCGGCGTATAACTGGTCTACTGATTGCGGCAGAAGCCCCTTTTCCGACGGATCGCTTGGTTGCGTGCACGGTGTGGTCGCCGAGAATCGCCATGAACCATTCGATAATCGAACCAAACGCTCACTTAGAGGTCATCTCAATTGGCAAGTGGGCCTCAGCAGGTGAGAGTCAGGTGCTGTTCGGCCCAGGCGCCATGGCTTGACCGTGATGTGAGACTTGCAGCATGGACATGGGGCGTGAGTCACGCTGGGAAAAGGACGCAATGACGGTAGAGATCGTTTTCGCCCTGGTGACTGCCGTCGCGCTGGCTGCGGCGGTCTTCGTCGTCGCTCTGGCTCTCGCACTAGCCTTTGGCATCTCTGGTTCAGCGGAGAAGGGTGTGTTGGTGGGGGGTGCGCTGCTCGGAGCGGCGGCCGGAGTGTGGCGTCTGGTACGAGTGCTGCGTCGGTTCGACGCCCAACGCCGAAGAGGCCACTGACTGCGGGCCTTCTCCTCCAGGTCGGTAGCCTGCCGACGTGGGGATCGTTGAGCGGCTGGTGCCGAATGAGTTGTGGAAGTTGTTCCAGCGGGTGGTTCCGGAGGCGCCGTCGCGGCCGCAGGGTGGCGGCCGGCGCCGCCACGGTGACCGGGAGGTCCTGGCCGCGATCGTGTTCGTGGCCACGTCGGGCTGCACGTGGCAGCAGTTGCCGTCCGCGTCGTTCGGGCCCTCGGGAGCGACGGCTCACCGGCGATTCGCCGAGTGGTCGAAGGCCCGGGTATGGGCGAAGCTGCACCGCCTGGTGCTCGACGAGCTCGGCTCTCGCGGAGAGCTGGACTGGTCGCGCTGCGCGATCGACTCCGTGAACATGCGGGCCCTGAAAAGGGGGAACTGACGGGTCCGAATCCTGTCGACCGCGGCAAGTACGGCTCGAAGATCCACTTGATCACCGAGCGCACCGGACTGCCCCTTTCTGTGGGGATCTCCGGCGCGAACCTGCACGACAGCCAGGCACTCGAACCGCTCGTGCGGGGAATCCCGCCCATCCGCTCCCGTCGCGGACCGCGCCGGCGACGTCCGGCCAAGCTGCACGCCGACAAGGGCTACGACTACAACCACCTGCGCCGATGGTTACGCACACGCGGCATCCGGCACCGCATCGCCCGTAAAGGCATCGAGTCTTCCGAGCGACTCGGCCGTCACCGCTGGACGATCGAACGAACCATGGCCTGGCTCGCCGGATACCGCCGACTGCACCGCCGCTACGAACGCAAAGCCAGCCACTTCCTGGCTTTCACCAGCATCGCCTGCACCCTCATCTGCTACCGCAGACTCACCAATTGAGATGACTTCTTAGGCGTTTACCGAGTTCGGATCACGAGTCTGGACGTTCTGCTGCCGTGGCTGGATCCGGGGCGGTACACAGGCGGGATGGCTCGGGGTGATCTCACGGACGACGAGTGGGCGGTGATTGAGCCGTTGCTGCCGCTGGGCGAGCGCGGTCCTATTCCTGGCCTGCGGCGACTGGTGAACGGCGTGATGTGGCGGTTCCGTACGGGCAGTCCGTGCCGGGACATGCCCCCGTACGGGTCCTGGTCCACCGACTACGGGCGGTTCCACCTGTGGGCGGGTGCGGGGGTCTTCCAGGCGCTGATGGAAGCGGCGATCGTTGAGGCCGCCGCCCGGGGGCAGGCGGAGCTCGGGCTGGTGAGCGTGGACTCCACGTCTGCCCGGGCCCACCACCGCGCCGCCGGGATGATGCTGGACCCGGAACTGCTGGAGACGCTGGAGAAGGCCGTCGCCGAGGGAAAGGGGCTTCTCCGTCTCCGCCCTGCCAAACTGGGCCGTTCCCGTGGCGGGTTGACCAGCAAGGTGCACCTGTCGGCGGACCGCCGCTGCCGTCCGCCGTCCTTCGTTCTCACGCCCGGCCAGGCTGCCGACAGTCCCCGTTTCACCGCCGTTCTGGAACGCATCAAGGTGCGCGGGCCGGTGGGCCGCTCCCGCACCCGCCCCGACGCGGTCGCCGCGGACAAGACGTACTCGTCTCGCGCCAACCGCGCCTACCTGCGCCGACGCAAGATCCGGGCAGTGATCCCGGAGAAGACCGACCAGGCCGCCAACCGCAAGAAACGCGGCTCACGTGGCGGACGCCCCGTCAGCCACGATGCGGCCTCGTACAAGGAGCGCAACAGGGCCGAACGCTGCATCAACAAGATCAAGGAATGGCGCGGGCTCGCCACCCGCCACGACAAGACCCCGGCCGGCTACCTGGCCGGACTCCACTTACGCGGAGCCGTCATCTGGCTCCGCAGCCTCCAGCCCGTCTAAAGATCTGAACTCGGCACACGCCCTAGCCGCCATCAGCCTCATGACCCGCCGCCTCACCCACGAAGCCACCCTCAACTGGCGTGCCAGCTAAGCCAAATGAAACAGACAATCGAGAACCAGACGCTCACTTACAGCCCCCGCCATCACCACGATGCCGAGGATCGTCCCGAGAGGCCGGCGGGAGCCGTTGGCGTTCGCTTCAGCGGCTCGTGGCGGCTTCGGATTTGGAGGCTGCGGGTTCGTCGAGCCTGACGGTGTGCGCGGGCGCCTGCTGCGCTGACGGGGGCGGAAGGGCTCCCCCTTGGCGAAGTACGGCGTAACCGATGCCGATTCCGGCAGCAACAGGCCACTCGAGCACGCCCGCAAGGGCGAGGGCGCCGAGGCCGGCGTACAGAGGGAGTCCGCCTTTGGCGGGCAGGATGCGCTGGGCGGCGGCGACAGGAAGAGCGACTGCCTTCCGTGCGGCGTGGGCGACGCTGTCGAGCGGGATGGTGATGGTGTGCCCTTCGTGTTCGCGCGCCTCCTGCTGGGGTGTTCCGCCTGTAGCAGCGGTGTTCCCTGCGGCGGGGCTCTGAGTCGTCGCTTGGCCCATGTCATCACTCCGATGCTCTCGTTGATTTTCCTACGTTATGCCGGATTCCTATAGATTTCAGGTCAACGTTCGCCTGCTGGGATCGGCGGCCACGGTGGCTGGGGACAGCGCACTCCGGGGCGCCGGCTGAGTGAGGGAGTCACGCCGGTGTTCCGAAGCCGTGGGGTGATGTCGCTGGGCCGTTGGTTCGTGGCGGAGGCGCCTGCGGCGGTGACTGCGTCTGCCGGGGTGCTCACCTCGTATGCCGGCTGTGCGCCGGTCGGGGTGTCGCGGGTACGAGAGCGAGGGCGGCAGACAGCCGCGTGGGTGGGCAACGCCGTCCTGGGCGAGGTGGTCAGGGCAGCGGAAGTGCTGCGGGATGCGGGTCCGGCCAGACTCCGCAGGACGGTGTGGTCGCGGCCGGGCAGGGCGCACATCGAGGTGCGGGGCCTGCTGGGTGGGACGAAACAGCGGGAGCGGCTGGCTCGAGGGCTGGAGTCGGCGCTGGCCGAGCTCTCGGGGGTGCGCTGGGCGCGGGTGAACGCGGCGCTGGGCCATGTGGTGGTCGACGCGACCGAGGACGGGTTCGATCTCCCAGGACTGCTCGATGTGGTGTGTGCGGTGGAGCAGGCACACGGTGTCGCGAAGCAGCCGTTCACGCGGGATCGGCCGAATGCGGCATTTGATGACGTCCCGGAGATGTTGGCCAAGGTGGCTCTGGTCTCCGACTGCGTGGGACTGGTCGGCACCTTGATGGGCTGGACGGCCTCGATCGCTTGGTTGCCAGGGGCTGTACGGGTGCCGCTCATCGTGGCCGACACCCAGCCGCAGGTGCGTCGGTGGCTCGTCCGACGGGTGGGCCATGCCCATGCGGACGCGTTCTTGGCCGCCGCCGGGGCGCTGGTGTACTCCATCACCGGTGGGATGACGCCGCTGGTGCTGGACGCGCTCCAGCAGTGGTTCAAGCTCGGTGAGGCGCGCAGCAGACAGGCGGTGTGGGAACGCCGAGAGGACGAGTTCGTGGCCGACGGCACCGGTCTTCCGCCGCAGACGGCCGAGCCCCTGCCTCGGCCGGGGGCGATGCCGGCGGGGCCTGTGGAGAAGTGCGCGGAGCAGACGTCGCTCGCCGCCCTGCTGGGTGCGGCCGGGGTGGCCGCCTGGACCCGGAATGCGGAACAGGCAGGTCGGGCACTTCTGGCGACGGTGCCCAAGGCCGCCGGGGCGGGGCGTGAGGCGTTCTGCTCGGTGCTGGGTCGTGACCTCGCGCAGACGGGGGTGGTGCCGATGAATCCGGCGGCGCTGCGCCGGCTGGACCGGGTATCCGCGGTCGTCATCGATTCCCCGGCCTTGTGCGTTCCCCGTGTGCGGTTGCTGTCGGTGGCAGCCGGCAGGAAGCAGGACGAGGCAGAGTTGTGGCAGGCGGCGCAGAAGGTGCTGACCGGTCTGACGCTGAAGGACATGGCCGATCCGGGGCCATGGGCAGCGGGCGGCTGGCGGCTGACGCGTGGGCCGGACTCCCTGGACCAGCGTCCTGACGCTGAGTCCGGTCTGCATCTCGAGGTGCATGACATGGATGGTCGGGGGCTGGGGCGGATCGTGGTGGGATGTGATCTCGATCCGCTGGCCGACGCCGTGATCGCCGCAGCGCGCGCCGGTGACCGCCGCCTGGAGATGACCCGGCACTCCAGCGTGGCGGAGTTGCTGCGGTGGGCCGATTACGCTGTGCCCCCGTCCACGACGCTGGCCGATCGGGTACGGGCCCTTCAGCAGGACGGCCACGTGGTCGCGCTGATCACCTGCCACGACGGCGAAGCGCTCGCGGCCGCTGATGTGGGAGTGGCTCTTCTGCTTCCGGCGGCGTTCCCAGGGCCGGCTCCTGCGGCGCTGTGGTCGGCGGATCTCGTGTGCGGCCCCGGACTGGAGCACGTGTGGCGCGTGCTGTCCGCCGTGGATGCAGCGCACCAGGTCAGCGTGGCCTCGGCGCGTCTGTCCATGGGTGGGTCCGCGCTCGGGGCGTTGATCGCAGCGGCCGGTGCCCGGCGCCGTATGTGGGGTTTGACGATGTCGCCCGTTCACTGCGCCATGTTCCTGGCTCAAGTCGGCGGCGTCCGGGCGGCCAGGCGCCTGGCCCGGCGACCCTGCCCTTCCGGTCATGTCCGGGGCGCCTGGCACGCCATGGACGCGGACGACGCCTTCCAGTTGCTGCGCCCGCTTCGCCATCGCGCCGACACGGCGCTCGCAACGTCTGATGGGGCTGCGCCGACAACACTCGGCCGGACGCGGCGCCAACTGGGCAGAGCCACCACTTCGGTGGTGAAGTCCTTGGGTCTGACCGCGCAGGCCCAGCATGCCGGTGAGCTGTTCGGCGCGGTGTGCGAGGAACTGCGTGACCCGCTGACCCCGGTGCTGGCTCTCGGTGCAGCGGCGTCCGCGGCCGTCGGATCGAACATCGACTCGCTGCTGGTGGGCGGGGTGATGGCCGGCAACGCCGTGATCAGCGGCACCCAGCGGATGCGAGCCGAACAGGCGCTGAAGGCCCTGCTGACGCACGAGAGCATCACCGCCCACCGCCTGCGCCGGGCGCTGGACAGCCCCGGCCAGGACTTCCACGTGCTGCTGGAGACGGCCGACTTCGATCCCGTCGACGCCAGTGACCTTCAGGTGGGCGACGTCATCGCGCTCCACCCCTCGGAGGTGGTGCCCGCGGACGCCCGACTGCTGGCCTGCGACGGTCTCGAAGTCGACGAGGCGGCACTTACCGGGGAGCCCGTTCCCGTGGCGAAGCACCCCAGGGCCATCCCGGGGGCGGACCTGGCAGAACGGTCCTGCATGGTCTACCAGGGATGCACCGTGCTCGCGGGCACCGGCATGGCCATCGTCGTCGCGACCGGCGGACAGACCGAGGCAGGCCGCGCCGGCGACCTGGCCGGCAACGCCATCAGTGCATCCGGCATCGAGGGACAGCTCGCCGCGCTGACCCGGGCAGCCCTGCCCGTGGTCGGCATCGGAGGCGCAGCGGTCACCACCCTGGGGCTCCTGCGGGGCCTGCCCGTACGCCAGGCCCTGGCTTCCGGTGTCGCCGTCGCGGTGGCTGCCGTCCCCGAAGGCCTTCCACTGGTTGCCACCGTCGCTCAGTCGGCGGCCGCACGACGGTTGTCCCGCTACGGCATCCTGCCCCGCTCCGCACGCACGCTGGAAGCTCTGGGACGCGTCGACGTCATCTGCTTCGACAAGACCGGCACCCTCACCGAAGGCCGCCTGACCCTGACCCGTCTTGCCTCCGCCGAGGAGATCCTTCCCCCCGACGCGGAGGAGGCACGCCGCCTGCTGCGCACCGCAGCCCGCGCCTGCCCGGCCGCCGACGCGCCCGTGGCCCACGCCACCGACCGTGCCGTACTGGAAGCCGCCGAGAAACACGAGGTCCGAGACCCCGACTGGGCGCGGGTGGCGGAACTGCCTTTCGAGGCCAGCCGCGGATACTCGGCCTCCGTGGGAACCGACGCCGGCCGCCCGGCCCTCGCCGTCAAGGGAGCACCCGAGGTCGTCCTCCAGCGGTGCACCACCGCCCTCGAGTCTGTCACCGGCTCCGGGGAGGACCCGGACGACGAAGCCGGCAGTGGCCATCGTCTGGTTCCACTCGATGATCGACGGCTGGCGGCCGCTCACCGCATGATGCGACAGCTCGCCGACCAAGGCCTGCGTGTCCTTGCAGTCGCTCAGGCCGCCGTACCCCCGGTGGGGCCGTCCACCGACGATCCGGGGCAGGCCGCTGCACAGGCGGGCAACACCCTGCGAGCCGACATGCTGGACCATCTGGTCCACGATCTGACGCTGCTGGGATTCCTGGCCATCGCCGACGCCCCTCGCCGCACGGCTGCCGACGCGGTGAAGCGACTCACCGACGCGGGTGTACGCATCGTCATGATCACCGGGGACCATCCCGCCACCGCCGCCGCCATCGCCGGCGACCTGGGCATCCCCCGCACCCGGACCATCGTCACCGGTGCCGACATCGACTCCCTCACGACGTCCGACTGCACGACAGCCATCGAGGGAGCCGGCCTCTTCGCCCGCGTCTCACCCGAGCACAAGGTCCGTATCGTCCGAGCACTGCAGCAGGCCGGACATGTCGTTGCCATGACCGGCGACGGCGTCAACGACGCGGCCGCCATCCGTCTCGCAGACATCGGCATCGGCATCGGCACGCACGGCTCGACTGCCGCGCGCGCCGCCGCCGACCTCGTCCTGACCGAGCCGGACCTCACGCGCATCCTCGACGCCCTGCACGAAGGCCGCGCCCTGTGGGCCAGCATCCGCGACGCCGTCGCCATCCTCGTCGGCGGCAATGCCGGCGAAGTCGCCTTCACCATCCTCGGCACCGCACTCGCCGGCCGGGCCCCCCTCGGCACCCGCCAACTCCTGCTGGTCAATCTGCTCACCGACATGCTCCCGGCCCTGGCCGTCGCCCTCGCCCACCGCACCAGAGCCACGCACACCGCCATGGACCGGCCCGCCCCCGCGCCCATGGGGCCTGCCCTCGCGCGTCTGCTGGCCATTCGGGGCACCGCCACGGCCCTGGCCGCGGCCCTCGCATGGCAGACCGGCCGGTTCACCGGCCGTGCCCGCCGAGCCGACACCATGGGACTGGCAGCCCTGATCACCGCGCAGCTGGGCCAGACCCTCATCACCGACTGGCGCAGCCCCCTCGTCCTGGCCACCACCGGCATCTCGACGACAGCCCTCCTCACTGCCGTGCAGACCCCTGGGCTGAGCCAGTTCTTCGGCTGCACACCTCTGGGGCCCATTGCCTGGGCCACCGTCGCCGCCAGCGCGACCACCGCCACCTTCGGCGCCGCCCTCGCCCCCCGGCTGTTCACCACCGACCCACCATCGCCCACTCCCGCCGCATGACGCACGCGGCACCACCAGGGCCCTGGCCGCCGGCCATCGGGGCCCTACCAGCGCGTTTCACTCCAGGGCAGACCGCTGCCCGAGCCGGCTGTCGCCGTCCGGGCAACTCAGGCCACCTTCCGTTCACCATCTGTTGTCCAAGGTGAGGGGTAGGAGCCATTGACGCGCCTCAAGAAGGGACTGTCCTGAGCAAAACTGGCAAAACAAGCCAACCTCATGGCTTTGACCGGCTCAAGGACACCGCCGTGCCCCTCACCCTCGTCATCAGATTGCCCCGCACCACACTGGTTCCACAGATGCAGTCGCTTGTCCGTACCCTCACCCCCCTTGCCGGACCTCTCCTCGGCATGGCAATCGACGCCAGCGGCCTGGGACTCCCCGCCCGCCTACTCCTGCACGCCGCGCTGCACACCGCCCAGCAGCAAGGGAACCTGAACAGCGGACAAACCGAACCTGCCCCGTCGGTCGCCGCGGCGGCTTCTCCTCAGCCCGTCGGGAACGCACACAGCCGGATTCGGACGCATACAGCCGCGTAGGGCGAACATCTCCGTCACCGCAGCGCGACCGCTGGCCGCGAAAGGTGAGCGATGCGAAACAGGGCACTCGGGACACCCGGCCACTACCCCCACACGGCTTGACGGCGTGACATCGGGGAACTCCGAAACTGGCAACTCTGCTAGACGCGCGGAGGGAGTTCGATATGAGCCAGGTCCAAGCGGGTTCATCGGATCTTCGTCAGCCATGGCAGGCCGTCGGCTCGATGCTCAGCCGCTTGCCCGGAGTGAAGCAGGTGAGCAAGGCCGCCGACAGCGCACTGGACTGGATCGGAGCCATCTCTCCGCGCGGCCGCCGGATGGCGGTCTACACCGGGGCCGGGGTGCTCGGCGTCGCCGGGGTGGTGGAATGGCCCCTGGCAGCCACCGGTGCGGCTGTCGCATGGCTCACCCAACCGCGTCCCCCAGGAGACGCACGCGTCGACACAGCAGAGGACGACGCGATCCCAAGCCCGCAGGGCGACATGGCGGAAACCGGGGCGCGGCCCGCGATGGCGGACCGCGGCACCGCCCCCTCGGAAGCCACCGGCACGGAGCGCTATGGTCCCGGCGACCGACTGGCACCGTCCCATTTTCACCATGATCATCCCGGACGCCACACTCACGAACAACCCGCGAAGGTCGGTGACCCCGTCACGGCATCCGCGCTCAAGCAGGTCGCGAAAGCCTCCGAGCACCACACCTGACCACGCGGTTTCCGAAGAGTGTCCCTGCGGGCCAGGTCGAGGATCGCTGCCCGCCAGGCCCTGCGGGCCGGCCGATCCGCCCGGCTGACGCCTGGCGTGTCGGTAGCCGGCTCGCGCCCTGGTTCGCGATCTGGATTCCTTCTAACCTGGAATTGATCCGTCACTGGGCGATGCAGGACCGTGACTCCTGCAGACCACACGCCGTGATCGTCGGCCCAGCCGATCTTCCGGTCAGCCTGTTCATGGGTGAGCCAGACCGCCAGGCCGCCCTGGCGACCGCCCGAGCCGACCCCGGCTTCGACCCGATGGTGCCCGCGTCAGTTGGTCGGATGAAACCGCAGTGCCCGGCAAAGCCCGTCTATGGCCCTGCGGCACGTCAAACGGCTACCCGTGGTGAGCTCCGGGGGCGTCCCTGAAGGCGTGGTCAGCCGCGGGGACCTGCGAAGGTCTTCCTTCGTCCGGACGACGAACTCGCTGACGAGATCCGTCGTGACATCGTCGACGTCCTCTTCCCTGCGCCGATCGAGCCCATACACGTGACGGTCACCGAGGGCGTCGCGACCCTGACCGGGCGTGTCGGGGAATCCGCTCGGGTCGACGTTGCCATGCGCCTGGTCCGGGGCGTGGAAGGCGTCGTGGGTGTGGACTGCCGTCTCACCGCCGCGACACGGCATGACCCGCCGCCGGCAGTTTATGAACGAACGCTCGGTGGCATTCGCAGTCAGCGACAGCCGTCGACGCCACCCCTTGCCCCCGTTCGGATTCCGCCACTCGGGCCGATCCGCTTCCATTCCTGATCCCATTCGGCCAGGCGGCGCCGCAGGAACCGTTCAGGATCAGCCGGCCTCCGGCGCGGCCCAGACCGCCACACCGGCGAGCGGTGCCACGAGAGCACCGGTCAAAGCCACGGGGAGCGTCGCCCCTGCGCCACTGGGCGGCGAAGAGACGATCCGCCCGGTGCGGTCCGTCCAGACGGTGAACCTGCTGTCCGCAGGGGCCGCCCGGAAAGATCTTCGCAAGCCTCGTGGGCACCGAGCCGTCCCTGACGATCCAGCGCACGGTGGCCCAGACCTGGCCGTCGTCGTTGCCGGAGCCCGCGGGCGCTCCGGCAGCTTCCCGCCCGGGAGCCGCGAGGCGTGGATCGCGGAGGCCCCGGAGGAGCCGGGCCGCACCGGCTTCGTACCCGGACTACTGGAGCGAGAGCGGGCGCAGGAGGGTGACCCGGCGCTACCACCAGGCCCTCGGCGGCCAGTCCGCCCCCTGCACCTGGCCAACTGGAACCATCGCAGTCATCCCGCGCAGATCCGGGTCCTGCACCGCTACCTGCGCTGGCGGAACGCCAACGGCCGCCGCCCCGACGTGCTCGCCGCCCAGCGCAAGGAACGCGCCCGCATCCGCAGCGAGAAGGGCATCCGCTGGGGCGGACGCCCCCTCGCAGCCTGACTGCCCAGTGATCATTGCTGGTGAGAGCGATTGGCCGCCGCCCGCCGCCCTGTCAGGCCCCTGAAGCTGCTAATACCAGCGTTCGCCCGTGGTGGGGTCCAGGTCCGCCTCCAAGCGACGCTTCTGCTCACGCCAGTTGACGAAAGTGTGCTCCTTTGGAAGGACGACACTGATCGTCTCCTCCTGGAATTCATCATCGGTGAGCAGTCTGCGCAGGAACTCCGCCATCCCGAAAGGATGGACCTGGAAGGTGGGATTCGTGTGCCGACCGCATACGAGCACGGGCCATCGGTCGGGATCGTCGGCAGTGGTCAGCCAGCAGTAGATGTCTGCGCCGCTCGTGACACCCCACGCCACGATGGAATCGGGGTCCACGTCCAGGGCCGCTCTACCACCGAGCATTTCCCATGTGCCGCGGGCGTTGGCTGTCTCCTGCCGCAGGCCGGACCCGTCCGAATAAGCGTCGGATCGCGGAACGGGCAACAGTATTCCAACTTCCCTGCTGACGCTGCCTGCCCCGTACGCCTCCATGAAGGCGACATAGTCCGCCGGAAACCCGCTCCCCCAGATCTCCTCGACCGCACTCCAGTCGATCCGCTCATCCACGCCGTGCGTCGTTGGTAAAACTTTCGCGAGCGCTGTCACCTGGGAATTTTCGCCCACTGTCACTCCTTCACCTGCCTCTTCGAGGAGCCACAACTTATGTGATCGCACTCCCTGTCAAGACGGATGGCCTGGGTTGACGCGGACGTCAACCCGGCGAACCATCCCGGTCGCGGCACTAGCCGGCGATGTAATCGATCTCGGGGTAGCGCGGCGAAGCACCCCACAGCAGATGCCCGGTGTCCGGGCGGCCGCGCAGGTGGAGGTCGAAGAAGGCTCGCATGGTCGCCCGTACGGCAGCCACCGCGCGATCGGCGGGAATCGCTCCGATCTGCAGCGTCTTACGCACCGCCTCGGGCAGTTGCGGGGCGATGGCCACAATGTCGGTGAAGCAGTTGTGGTCGGCGTCCGCGAGGCGCAGGCAGCGGTGCCAGTCGCTCAGGTGCGCCCAGAACGGTGGCCAGGACCCGTCCTCGTTCAGCCCGTCGTGGACCGCTGTGTCCATCAGCAGGAACGGCCGGGCGAGGCCGTCCTCGACCACCGGCCCGTACAGCGCGCCGTCCAGATCGACGCCGGCCCGCACCCGCTGGTCCAGATGCATCATCGCCGCCGACGCGGCGCCGCCCCGCGAGTGCCCGAAGGCGCCCACCCGTGTGAGGTCGAGCGTCCCGCGCAGCCCGCGCGGGAGTGGACGCCCCTCGGCGTCGGGGTTGCCGCCCTGCTCGAGCACGGTCAGCTGGTCGAGGACGAATCGCAGATCGGCGGCGCGCACGGCGACCGCTGCCGTGCGGGCCTCGTCGCTCGCGTCGTCGGGGCGGTTGACGACCACGCGGCCGTCCGGGAACTCCACCTCGCCAGAGTCGTAGGGATGGTCGACCGCGACCACCACATAGCCCCAGGACGCCAGTTCCTCGATGACCAGTGTGTTGAACGTGCGGTCCGAGGCGTATCCCGGAGAGTGGAGCAGTACCGGCCGGCGACCCGGCCGCACCGGCGCTCGGTCCGCGCTGTGGGTCTCCGGAAGCGCGTAACCGTCCACCGCTCCCCCGAAGCGGGCTTTCAGGGCCCGCTCGGCACCCGCCGGCAGCCAGGGCAGCACCGCACGGTCACGTACGTCGGCGGCCGGGTACGTCACGGTCACCATCACCTCGCGAGGCTGCCCCGACCAGGGGTCGGTCCGCGACGGGTCGACCAGATGCAGCTCTACGCCGCCCACCGGGGCGGGACCGGACGGCCCGGCCAGCCGGATGGGGATGAGACCGGCCGCCACCGCGGACGTGGGCACCGACAGGGGAACGGCGGCTGCGGCGGCTGCGAGGCCTCCGACTATGAAAGAACGGCGATCCGGGCGTACGGGAGGCACTGCGCTCCTTCCGTGGCCGTACCCGACGCACACCAACAAAATGGTAAAGGAAGCGTCATCGCCCGGCCTGCTCATCGTCAAGTCCCTTGAAGCCTAGATCACTTGGTGCCGAAATCCGGATCACCTATCGCTTCTCACCGTTCACTTACCAGGGAACGCCCACGCCGCCGTCTCCATCAGCGCCGTGCTCTTCGTCTGGCTCCCGGCGCCCTTCGGCAGCACCGCCACCAGACCGCCGGTGCCACCGTTGTCCCCGCGGGCAGTTCAGAACCAGCGAAGACGCAGGCGCAGGCGCAGGCAGCGAACTACGCCACTGACCGGGCCTGTTGCGCAACGGTGACAAGGCCGACGGCAGGCTGCGCGGTGGCAGGCGCGACGAAGGCTCTGGTCCGCCCTCTTCATCGCCAGACGGACTGAGCACACGCGCGGTACTGGCCTTGGCCAGCGGGGACAGCTGCTCGGGCCGCTGCCCAGTCCATCCGACCGTCTCTTTCAGCGAAGGGAAACGGACGTCCAGCCCTCGTCACCGCTCGTACGGGCCGCTGTCGTCGCCGGCGTCGGCATCTCCGCGATCGTCCTGGCCGGCCCCTCGGCCTGGGCGAAGGCCGACATCTGCTGCGCGGCGGGCCCCGCGCACCGTAGACGTAGGCAAGCCGATCCGCCTCACCGGTCATGGCGAGGACGACAACTCCACCTGCACCAGGTTCTGCGTACAGGAGCGCTCCGTCCACGGGGGCTCGCGTTCGCTGACGTGCTCGCGCGGCGACTGCAACGGCGGAGGACGCCTCACCATGTGGAGGCAGGCCCGGCACGGGGGCTTCGTCCGCACGAGCACCGTCATGGCCAGGACAGGCGACACTACCGTCTCCTCGGCGCCACGGACCGCGACGGCGCCGTATCCGCCGGGCTCGTAGCCGTCGGGCAGCCACGCTGGAGCCGGCACCTCACCGGCCGCCACCTGGCGGAAACTCTGCTTGGCCGCCGGTGTCGGTCGGCTGGTCATCCTGCACTTGCTTTCCGGGCGTGGGCACAGAGGCGCCAAGGGCCGGCCCGGGGCGGCCCGTGACTGCGGTGCCGGGCGAGAAGGCCGGGTCCCCGGCCAGGGGGTGCTTCGCCGGAGCGGCTCAGGACGGCCGGGCGGGCTTGGGCGGTCGGAAACAGGCGGTGACGTCTTTGCCGTGGGGGCAACGGCGGGCCTGCCAGCGATCGGCAAGGGCATCGACCAGGAACAGCCCGCGCCCGCCCACGGCGCTGTCACTCGCCCCGCGCCGTTCAGGCAGCCGGCTGGAGGGGTCATGCACAGTGACGTGCAGGCATTCCTCGTCCCAGGTGAGGATGAGCTGCGCGGTGCTGCCGGCATGAAGATGGGCGTTGGTGACCAGCTCGGACACGGCCAGCACCACGGAGTCCACCAGATCCGGTGCCCTCCGCTCCCAGCCGAGATCGGCCAGATGCGCGCGGGTCCAGTCCCGGGCGGCCTTCACACCGCTGCTCAAAGGCAGCGATCGCGCCCATCCGACTGCCCTCAGTGATGGATCCTGCGCCACGTCTCTCCTCCAGCCCGAGCACCTGCTCATCCCGTCTGCCCAGCAAACGGCAACGCGAACATGTACCGGCGCGAGGCCTGCCGGTGAGCTTTCGCTCAGGCCCTGCCGCACCTCGACACCGTCATGGCCCCATGGTGGTGCCGGGCGAGGGCCGCGCTCAGTGCCGTGGCGAATAGGCACCATGCGTGCAGGGCAGCAGGATCTTGGCTGCCCTGCAGTCGGTTCGCGCGGTTCGACGCATCAGCTCCCCCATCGCCCAGGCCGAGCAGTAGTGTGCTGACAAGACCGGCCCTGGGACTGCGCAGGCGGAAAAACAGCCGGCTCCGTCCGGCATTCAAGGTGAGGTGGGCTGCCAGGCTCGCGGCCAGGTGCACTCGCTCGCGCCGCTCGCAGGAGCCGCCCAGCGCTCGGCCGCCGGCGTAGGCGATCGTGGCGTACAACGGTGTCCAGGCGGCACCCGAACGCCCAGGCAGTGGCTGCCGGACGGGCTTGCACAGGGATCTGTACCAGACACTGCCGGCATCGACAGCCCGCCCTGCGACCGCGGCCGCGACGGTGACGGCCGCCCCGGTGACAGTAACGGTGCCAGCCGGCCGAGACCGCGCCTCTGGCCGCCATGCTCGCTGATCAGTCTCAGTTGTTCGTCGCTGACGACGAAGTCGCTGTCGCTGGCCGTGGTCCTCGTCGCCCGCGGCCCTCGGCCTGTCCGGGGCGGCTGAGGACGGATCACGCCTGCGGCGTGTCCGCCGCCAGGCGGGCGAGCCATTCGCGCAGCAGGCACTGCTCGGCAGCGCTGAGGACCTCGACGTCGTCGCAGAGGGCGGCGTGCAGCGCGCGGGCCGCCGCGGCGGGGCCGGACTCCTCTCTGGGGACCAGCGGTTCGGCACGGGTGACGGCAGCGATCATGGACTCGCGAAGGACGGTCAGCAGCGCGGGATTGCGGCGTTCCGCGGGGGTGGAGTGCCAGGTGGTGACCGCGCCCTGGCCGGTCGCCTGGATGATCTGGGCGGCCAGTTCCTCGTCGACCCGCAGCCATCCCGCGGCCGCGAGCCGACGCACCCGGCCGCGGAGGATGTCCAGGCCCGCGCGGTGCGCCGCGTCCGACCCCGAGCCGGTGGCCCTGTTCATCAAGGCGAACAGTTCCGGGCGCGAGACGCCGAACTCCACCACCATGTCCCAGGCGCGGCGCAGTTCTTCCACCGGGTCCTTGGGGGCCGGGTCGAGCTGCGCGCGCTTGGTCTGCAGGAACTGCGCATAGCCGTGTTCGGCGACCGCCTCCAGCAGCCCGTCCTTGTCGCCGAAGTAGCGGTAGATGGCCGGCGGCTGCATCCCGGCCGCGGCGGCGACCGCGCGGGTGCTCACCGCGTCGGGACCACCGCTCTCCAGCAGTTCGACGGCCGCCTCGACGATGCGCCGACGGGGGTCTTCGGTGGTGTGACGGACAGGCATGTATCGATGATATCGCAGGCTTGCTTCCAACGTTAGTTTCAGTGTTATCGTCAAAGTGATTCCATTGGAAACATCAATTGGAGAGCCCTGTGATCATCGTGACCGGAGCCACCGGAAACCTCGGCCGCCGCATCGTGGAGCGCCTCCTGGAGCGCCTTCCCGCAAACCACGTCGGCGTCAGCGTCCGCGACCCCCGCAAGGCCCGGGACCTCGCCGACCGCGGCGTCCGCGTCCGGCGGGGCAGCTTCGACGACCCCGCCTCGCTCCTCCACGCCTTCGAAGGCGCCGAGCAGCTGCTGCTCGTCTCCCTCGACCGCACGGGCGAGGCGTGCGTCACCGGACACCGCGCCGCGATCGACGCCGCCGTCGAGGCCGGAGTCGGCCGCATCCTGTACACCAGCCAGATGGGTGCCGCCCACGACTCCCGCTTCCAGGCATGCCGCGACCACGCCCAGACCGAGGACCTCCTGCGCGCCACCGGTCTGCCCTGGACCGCGCTGCGCAACGGCTTCTACGCCGCCAGCGCCCTGCAGTTCCTGGAGCCCGCCCGCCACACCGGCGACATCGCCCTGCCCGCCGACGGCCCCGTCGCCTGGACCGGCCACGACGATCTCGCCGAGGCCACCGCAGCGATCCTCACCGACGAGGGCCGCTTCGAGGGGCCCACCCCGCCGCTCACCGGCCCGGCGGCGCTCGACTTCGACGCCATCGCCGAGACAGCGGCCCAGGCCACCGGGCGGCCCTTCACCCGCACCGTCGTCCCCGGCGACACCTTCCGCGAGCAGGCCCTGACGCACGGCACCCCCGCCCCGATCGCCGACCTGATGCTGAGCATCTTCGCGGCGGCACGAAACGGCGAGTTCACCGCCGTCGACCCGACCCTCGCCGAACTGACCGGTCGAGAGCCCGCCGCCTTCCGCACCCTGCTGGAGCGCGCCTGGGCCGAATAGCCCCGGTGGGGCGGCGCACCCGGCCGCCGGGCGCGCCGCCCCCGTGCCCGGCACATCCGCCGCTCGACCGGGTGCACGGCCAGACCGACGGGCACGCGGTCAGCCCATGCGGTCACAGCTCCAGGCTCTGTTCCGCCAGGACGACGCCAGCCGTGCGCCCGGCAGCACCGGGTGGCGAGCCAGCCGGGTGGCGCCGGGCCACATCTCGCGCTGTGATGGTCAGGGCGAGTGCGAGGCGCGGATGATTGTGTAGGCGTGACATCTCACCCTCACTCCCCCCTGCTGTGTGTGCCACGCTCGCCCTGCCGCTCACGGCCCTCCTCCCGTGCCTTCTGGAAGGCATCGGCGATCGTCTCCGCGGCGCCGGACAGGGCGCCCTTGGTCTTGCCGCGGGCGCCGGACTCCGTGAGCTGTCCCGTGAGCTCCGGGAGCCCGGCCGGCTTGCTCGGTCCCGCTTCCAGGTCGAGGCGGTTGCACGCCTCGGCGAAGCGGAGGTAGGTGTCAACGCTGGCGACCACAACGCGTATGTCGATCTTGAGTATCTCGATACCGACGAGGGAGACCCGGACGAACGCGTCGATCACCAGCCCGCGGTCGAGGATGAGTTCCAGAACGTCGTACAGGCCGCTGGTACCGCCCCCACCGCCCTGCTGTGTCGCTACGGTCATTGCGACCAGCCCCTTGCCCTCTGTCTCCGCATGGTCCCGTCGGCGCTGTCTTCTATGCGACGCAGGCTGTTCCCGAGGGCGAGTAGCCCCCACCGCCCGCACACAAACACATGTACGAACTAACTAGAGCAGGTCTCTTTAGTCACTACGCTCACCGGTTGATCGGGTATGCCTGTCCGGTTTTTGATCACTGATGCGACGTGGGACCGGATCAAGCCGCTGATGCCAGCCGATCCGGTCCGCGGACGGCGGTGGGCCGGCCACCGCCGCACGCTCGAGGCCAGCAGCGGGTGACCTGGCGACCGGGCAGGACACCGCCGAGGCCCTGAGGACCGTGCCCGCGGTCCACATCCTCGTCAACAACCTCGGCATCTTCGGCAGCGCCGCCCCGTTGGAGATCGAAGACGCCGAATGGCGCCGCTGCTCCGGGGTCAACGTCCTGTCCGCCGTCCGGCTCATCCGCGCCTACCTGCCCGTCATGAAGGAACGCGGCTGGTGGCGGGTCCTCAACCTCGCCAGCGACTCCGCCGTGGTCATCCCTGCCGAGGTGATGCACTACGGCATGAAGAAGACCTCGCTGCTCGCCGTCTCCCGCGGATTCGCCAAGAACACCGCGGCACCGGCGTCACCGTCAACTCCGTCATCGCCGGTCCCAGCCACACCAGTGGAGTCGAGGAGTTCGTCCGCGCACGCCTCGGCGGCAAACCGCCTTGAGACGAGACAAGGCGCAGCGCGCGTTCATGGTCAAGTACTGCCCCCAGTCCCTCATTCAGCGCCTCCTCGAGCCCGAGGAGATCGCCAACATGGTCGTCTACCTCCGCCTCGCCCCTCGCCTCCGCCACCACCGGCAGCGCCCTGCGCGTCGACGGCGGCTGCGTCGACTCCGTGCTCCCCTGAACCGCCGGCCATGGTGTCCCCGCCCACTACAACGACCAGGGCGGGGGCAGGGGCGTGGAGCGGGGGCAGGGCGGGATGCCGCCCGGCGGTGGACCCGGCTGGTTGGCCACCGCCCACGCGCAACTCCGTCTCGCTCGGCCGTCGGCCGCGGATTTCCGCCGCGCTGGGAGCAGGCGGGGAGCCCCGGCCGGCTCATGCCTGCCCGGTCTGCCTGTGGTTCGCAGCCTCCGCCCGAGCTTGTCCTGCCCGGCTCGTGCAGCGGCACCTCACCGGCCCGGCCCCGGCCGGCCGCATGGCCCGGTGAGCCGGAAGCCCGCCCCGCCACCCGCTATGACGGTGGCGGAACCGCTCAGGCGGCCCGAGAGCATCGCCGAACGCGACCAGGCCCGACCATGAGGAACAAGCCGTGAGGTGCCGGTTCGCAAGTGATCGGCCACGTCGCCCTCCTCGGAGAAGGGCTCGCAGTCGCCACTCGCACGCTGGCCCTCAGGAGCAGAGATTGACGTGCCGGACGGCCAGAACGTGCCCCGCCGCGTCGATCAGGCGGCTGCGGGAGAGATGTCCGCCGGCCACCGCATCCGTGATCGCCGTGGCGATCGAGGAGGTCTGGGAGCTGATGTTGCCCTTCAGATCGAACATGACCATGTCGGCGCCGGAGCGCAGGGCTTGGACGGCGGCCGTCGAGACGCTGAACCCGGCGGCCGAGATGGCCTTGGCGCTGAGCGAGTCCGTGAGCACAAGGCCCTTGAAGCCCAGCTTGCCGCGCAGTTCGGAGTTGATGACGGTAGGTGACAGGCTCGCCGGTTTGGTGGCCAGGCCCGGCACGGTGTTGTTGGCGACCATGATGGCCGGGGCACCGGCTTTGATGGCCGCGGTGAACGGCGGGACGGCTACCTTCTGCAGGGTAGACCAGGGCAAGGTGCGGGCGGGGCCGAAGTCGGAGTTGTAGCTGGAGCCGCCAAGGCCTGGAAAGTGCTTGACGACAGGTATCACGTGCCCGGCACGCAACCCGTTCAGGTACGCGACACCGTCCTTGGACACCACAGAGGTGCTGCCGCTGAAGGACCGCCATCCGTCGGGGTTCGTCTTGCTGGGGGCCACGTTCCGGCCGTCGACGTCGACCACTGGCGCGAGGTCCATGTTGACCTGGGCAGCCGCCATCTTGGTGGCGACCTTCGTGACGTTCTGCTGAATCTGGGCCGGGGTCCAGTGCGCGCCCATGTAGGAGGCCCAGGGCAGGGACCCGACGAGGTTCGACATCCGCTGGATTCCGCCGCCCTCCTCGTCGGTCATGACCAACAGGCCCAGGTGACCCGGCACATGGGATTTGAGTGTGTTCAGCCGTGAGCCGAGGTCGGACGGCGCCTTGCTGCCGAAGAGCAGCACACCACCCGCGCCGGCGCTCACCTCGGAGGTGACGTCGGACACCGAGGTTTCCGACACCGGGACCGCGATGGTCAGCATGGCCAGCCGGCGGTTCGACCACCCGGCCAGCTTCGTACTGTTGGTGCACGCGGTGGCGGCGGTGGTGAGGTCCGGAACGAAGGACGAGTGGGAGCGGGTGGGCGCAGTGGGCGGGACGGGCGTCAGACCGGGGCCACTCGTGGAGTGCGAGGTCGCCTTGGGGGTGCCCGCGCCACAGCCCGCCAGGAGCATCGCCGCGACGGCTGCGGCCGTGCTCAGCCTTGCTGCGTTCCTGGCCCGGCCGGAGACCCGCGTCGGTGCTGTCGCGCTTCTGGAGTCTCGGTACGAAGGGAGATTCATCGCCAGGTCTCCTTCGGGATGTCGCGACGGTACCCGTCGCGCTGAGGGCCGTAGAGCATGAGAGGGGCACTACGACGTGACATGCGCGCCGGCCCACATTTGTTCGCTTGTCTGTCCACGGTCGGGATACGCACGCCCGCCAGGTCACATCTCAGCGAGGCCGAGTCGGCGGAGCATGCCGCCTCCGTCGCTGCGGCCCCAGCGCTCGATGAGCTTGCCGTTGCTGTCAAAGCGGTTGGTTTGCACATCCCGGTAGCTGACCGTCTTGCCGGTCGGCGGCTGTCCCATCAGCTGTCCCCTATGTGTCCCGATGATGGTGCAGGCGAAGGCCAACTCGTCGCCGGCGGCCATGAGGTGATCCACCGCCACGTGCAGGTCGGGGAAGGCTGCTCGCAACGCGCCGAACAGGGCGTCGTACCTGTCGGGCCCTGGCATCTGTCCGGGACCTGGGTCGTGGTCGAACGAACCGCGCGCCACGATCTGCTCGAACGCGTCGAGACGGCCGTCGGACACGGCCTGGGCGAAGGCGGTCCGGGCGGCGATGTTCGTCTGCTGAGACATGGGCGCTCCTGGGGTACGTGTGCACCATCGGCCCGTCCGCCAGGCACGGATCCACGTATCCATGGCCTACGGCGACCGTACACCGACCTCCTGCCCCCGGCACTTCCATGCCTACCACCTGCGGAAACGGCGGCCTGACGTCGAGCGAAAGCTTCAGGCAAGGCCGATACTGGCACGTGCGAGCCTGAAGGACGCTTCTGCTGGTGGTTCTGGCAACGCATACGGGACACCAGCAGCGGATGTCCTCCTGGGCGGTGCCGGGACCGACCAGGCTTCTGCTGGCGGGTGATCTCACCATGTCCGGGGTCGACGCCACGATACTGACAGAGCCATGATCGCAGGCGCCTTGCTCGGCGCGCTCTCCCGAGAAGCTGCGGTGCCGTCGTACGCTCATGGCAGCCGCAGCCGCAGCCGGTGATCTGGTGACCGTGCCCTTCTTCGTGCTGTCCACCACCGTGCCCTGGCTGATGCTCTCCTCCTTCCTGATGCAGGTGTGCGTTCAGGGAACCGGGGGCGTCATCCCGCCCACCTGACGGCAATGAGCCCGGGCGTGACCTGCCAGCGTCAGGGTCGCCGGGTGGGCGACAGTGTTCGCGAGGACATCAGGGTGGCGATGGCCGAGGCCGCGCCGGACAGTGTGACGACCAGCCCTGGGGCCGCGACTTCGCCCAGCGCGCCTCCGGCTGTGGTGGCCAGGCCTTGTAGCGTCGGCGTTTCGGTGCGGCGAGATCGGATACCTGAACGGGCGCCGAGGCGGCCATCGCGTACGGCGGTTACTCCGCCGCCGCCCGCATGTGGTGTCGGCTCATGCGCGCCGCCATGGCGGAACTCCACAGCGACCACCGCGACTGTGAGCGCGCCGTGACGCGCCGGAGATGCGGCGTGCAGCGACTGGAGCGACTGGAGCGACTGGACCCGGAAATACCGCCGTGGCCGATCTCATCGTCTGCGAAAGCGAGTTCGTCGAGGACGGCGCCGCGCAGCCTGCGAGCTGCTCGTCACCCCACAACCGTGCCGGGCCGGGGAGTTGCCGCCGCGCGCTGACAAGCGGCCGGCGTGGCCGACGCCGGCTTCCGGCTGACGGGGGACTGCAGGGATCGAACGGCGATGTGTCCAGGCCTGGCAACGGAAAGTCGCCGGGTCCCGGTGATCTGCAACGGCCGTGGCCACCAGGGTGCGAAGACGGCGGCGCCGCGGGCGGATACCTCCGCCTGCACTCGGCCGTCGGCGAGTTCTCGCTCCTGGCCGCTGCCGAGCCCCTCCCCGACAAGACCGCCCTGGCGTTCCACCGCCGCGCCCGCGCCGACTTCGCCGCCACGGCATCCACGGGCACCGGATCGTCGGCACCGACAACCACGCCAACTGCCACGTCCGCGATCTTCACCCGCTCGCTGGCCCCCGGGCCTCCCGTCCGGCCAGGGAGGCTCCGCCGGCCGCACCGGGCCGGGACACGAACAGCAAGAGGACCGCCGCCGATCACTTCCCGTCGGTCGATCGCGAACGTCACCGAGCGCGGTACGGCATCCCGAAGCACGATGACTTCATGGCCGACAAACACGCTTCCTCTCCGCATCCGCGGAAGGGCTTCCCCGTCACAGCGCGCACAGTGACCGCGGCCCTGCTCGCGGTGATCGCTGTCTGGTTCATCGCCGTCAACACCGCCAAGGTGCACATTCGCCTGTGGGTCTCCACCGTCGTGGCACCCCTGTGGCTCGTCCTGGCGATCGCCCTGATCCTCGGCGCGGTCATCGGCTGGCTGGTGAACCGACGCCAGTACAAGCAGCTGCGGCGCTGAAGTGGTTTTCCGATCTGCAGCGCCTGACGATGTGACCCGCATCCTTCCACTTCCGTCTGACCTGCCCGGTCGCCCCGCCCGCGCCGGGGCCCTCGCCGACGCAAGTCCGGCAGGCTCCACGCTGACAAGGTGAGGAGCCCGGGTGGGTGGGTGGTGACACACCGGGTACTCGCTACGTGCACTGGATCCCATACACGGAGGCACACTGATGAGCATGATCAAGACAGCGGTGGAAGTCGACGTGCCTGTTCACACCGCCTACAACCAGTGGACCCAGTTCGAGAAATTCCCGGACTTCATGGAAGGCGTCGAGGAAGTCAGGCAGCTGGATGACCGCCACAACCACTGGACCACCAAGATCGGTGGGGTCCGGCGAGAGTTCGACACCGAAATCGTCGACCAGATGCCCGACGACCGCATCACGTGGCGTACCACCAGCGGCGACACGAGTCAGAAGGGCACAGTCCGCTTCGAGCGCATCGACGACATGCACACCCGGGTGGAACTCGCCATGGAGGTCGAGCCCAGCGGAGCAGCGGAGAAGGCCGCCGACATACTCGGAACGCTGGACCGGCGCGTCCACGGAGACATGAAGCGTTTCAAGCAGTACATCGAGAAGCGCGGCGGAGAGTCCGGATCATGGCGCGGACGGATCACGCCAGGGAACAGCGACACCGTCTGATGGTCCAGGATTCACCGGTCCCCGCAGGTCGTTCACTCCGTGATACAGGGGGACTCCGGTGAGTGAACAATGGCGTGTTGAGGGCCCGGTGACCGGAGGTCGCCGGGCCCTGGTGGTCTCTGAGGGTCAGGGTGCTGTCCCCTGAGCCAGGCCCGCGTGGAAGGCTTGGGACCCCGGGTCCGTGGCGAGGTGGTTGTCGTGTGAGCGAGGGGGCTGGCAGCTTCGCCGTGGAGAGCAGATGGTCGGAGGGTGGTCATCGAGGAGGGCGATTCCCCCTGACCGTCTGGGCGGTTCGTGCCGGCGGCTAGACCCAGGCCGTTGACGCACCGGCACCCCTCGCCCCCGACCCGGCACCCCATCGAGGGCCACCCCGCGAGGACGGGTCCGCTCACTCGTTCCACCGGTCTCCGCCTTCCCGGCAGGCCTTCACAACTCGACGGCCAGGCGTCCGGGTGGGTGGCATCGATCAGCACCTGGTGCTCTCCAGGCGGTCGTCGGGTTGCTTGAGCCGGACGATGTTGCGGCGGGCGACCGCAGGGTCGGCGCACAGGCGCCGGCGGGACGTCCCAGCGCAGCCCCGCGTAACCAGCGACGAACTCCGTCCCGTGGAACACAGCATCCCCGACACCGGCCGCCCACCGGAGCCCACCGTCCCCGCGCACCGACCATGTCGCCGCCCGGTGTAGTGCGTGTATCCAGCCCCACGCTGTCCCCTCCCCCATGCCACCGGCACGGCACCACTCGGACTCTGCCAACTCCCAGGCTCACGTGCCGACTTCATCCTGCCCGTCCGCACCCGCCGACACGCGCACCACGCCGAGGCGGGGCGTCGGGGAACGACACGGGGACCGGCCGCAACGGCGGTGTCCTGGGACCCCGCCCGGTCACTTCTCCTCTCACACTTGTCAGTGGCGCCTCGTACGGTCCTCCCATGGGTATCACCTCGGCCTGGTGCATCAGCGCCCACGACGATGACTTCATCACCGCTTTGGCCCCTCGGCTGCTCCCACTGATCGCTGCGGAGCGGGACGAGCCGTTCGCTCGAGAACGCTGGGAACGCTGGCGTCGGGAGCCTCTGCCGGACTTCCGAACCTGGCGGAACCCCTTCGGTCAGTTCCCCGGAAGAGAGGCGGACGCACTGGACTCCTTCCTGGACCTGACCGCTTCCGGGAAGCACGTGCAGAAGATGTACGACGGCCTGTCACCCGACGACGACTTCTCACTGCTCACCCACGTATGGGACCTGGTCACCGACGCGGAGGACATCTTCGTTTCGGTCCAGAGCAAGGAGTACGCGCTGAGATCTTTTCTCCACGCCATCGGCCCCGCCCGGGCCGCCCTCCTGCCTGGCTGGTGCGGCAACTTCCTCCTCACCTCCGCCGAGGTGCGCCAGACGCTTCCTGCTGTCGAGCGGGCACTGGGCTTCACGGCGGAAGAACGTGCGAAGGCCACGGACCAGGACTGGCTGGGCTACGGCGACGCAGAGGAGAGCGTCCTGGACGGTCCGCTGCGGATGTGGCGGCAGGCCGCGGCGGACGCACGCGGCCTGTGCGGGGTGTCCGTCACCATCTACTGAGGACGCGTCCAGCGGAGCGTCACCGGGCGGCCAGGCGCGGTGCAGGTCGCCGGGCCCTCGGTGAGCAGCGCCGGGTCGAACTGCGTGTACGGCTGCACGACCGCGTACCGGTCGGCATCGCACAGCCACCGTGGCACGACAGCCGGCAAGCCGCCCCGCAAGCAGCAGGTGCGGATCTGCTCCTGGTGGTCCCAGCGGGCCTCGCTGCTGCCGTATCCGGCGAACGCGGCCGGCTCCGGCGGCAAGCGCGTCTCCCCCGGGGTGCTGGAGGAGCGGGTGCGCGACCCGGACCTGCAGATTGAGGTGCGTCGGGCGGTGGAGGCCGCCAACACCCTGATCTCGCAGGCCGAGTCGATCCGCACGTTTCCGTATCCTGGCCCAGCTATTCGTCGAGGAACGCGGTGGGCTGACCCCGTCCCTGGAGCCGAAGGGCAAGGCCAATCGAGAACGCCCACGCCAACGACGTCGAGGCCCACGGGTCGGGCCTGACGGCCGATCAGCTGATGCTCACGCGGAAGATCTTGTCCGATCCGTCGGGCTGGTTGCCGTTGTTGTCGCAGTTGGTGGTCGACAGCCAGAGCTGATCGGCTCCGGGGACCTTGGTGACGGTCCGCAGTCGGCCGTAGGTGCCCACGTAGTAGGCGGTCGGCGTGCCCACGCTCTCGTTGTCGCCGTTGATCGGGATCCGCCACAGCCGTTCGCCACGCAGGGACGCCATGTAGACGACGTTGCGGACGATGGCGATACCGCTCGGGGAGGCCTCCGAGACGTTCCAGGTGGCCTTGGGGTTGGTCATCCCGGACACGCTGCACGTGCCCTCGCAGGTCGGCCAGCCGTAGTTGGCGCCCGGCTTGATCAGGTTCAGCTCGTCCTTGGAGCTGTTGCCGAACTCCGCTTCCCACAACCGGCCGTTGCGGTCGAAGGCGAGGCCCTGCGGGTTGCGGTGGCCGAGGCTGTAGACGTAGTTGCCGAACGGGTTGCCGGGGGCGGGCTTGCCGTCGGTCGTCATGCGCAGGAGCTTGCCGTTGAGGGAGTTCTTGTCCTGCGCCAGGTCGGGCGTCTGGGCCTCGCCGGTGGAGACGTAGAGGTAGCCGTCGGGACCGAAGAGGAGCCGTCCGCCGTTGTGGTAGCGGTTCTTCTTGATGCCCTGGAGCAGGATCTTGTAGTCGCTGAGCTTGGTGCCGTCATACGTCATGCGCACCACCCGGTTGCCCTCGGACGCGGTGTGCATGAAGTAGACGTAGTGGTTGGTGTCCCACTTGGGGTCGACGGCGACGCCGAGCAGTCCGCCCTCGCCGTTGGTGGTGACGGCGTTCGGGACGGTGCCGACCTGGGTCTTCGTGCCGTCCTTGGTGACCTTCCAGACCCGGAAGTCGTCCCGCTCGGTGACCAGCGCGCTCTTGCCGTCGGGCATCCAGTAGGTGCCCCAGGGGATGGTCCAGCCGGTGGAGAGCGTCGCGATCGAGGACGGCACTCCGCCGTCGGTCGCGCACGCCTTCGTGGTGAAGGAGACCGTGTTGCTGGCCTCGGAGACGTTGCCGGCCGCGTCCCGGGCGACGACGTTCAGGCTGTAGGGGCTGTTGCAGGCGAGCCCGGTGAGCGTGGTGGACGTGCCGCTGGTGACCGTGTCGTAGACAGTGGTGTCGCTGCGCACGTCGTAGGCGACCACCGCCTTGTCGTCACTCGAGGCGCCCCACTTCAGGTCGGCGCTGTTGGCGGTGACGTTGCTCGCGGACAGCGTGCCCGGCTTGCTCGGCGGGGTGGTGTCGGAGCTGGGCTTGGTGGTGCAGTCGACGACCGGGCTGGCGGGTGAGGTGTTGCCGGCCGCGTCGCGGGCGATCACCGTGAGGTTGTAGTCGGTGTTCGGTGTGAGCCCGGTCAGCGCCTTGGAGGTCGAACTCCCTGGCGCCTCGCTGATCTTGTTGCCGTGCTCGTAGATGTCGTACGCGCTCACGCCCACGTTGTCCGTGGACGCGCCCCAGGCCAGGGTGAGTCCGTTCTCACCGATGTCCGAGCAGCTGGGCTGTCCGGGACGGGTCGGGGCCTGGGTGTCGGCGGCCGCGTCGAGGCTGACGCGGTCGAGGTTGGGACCGCCGTTGGCCGTGGTGGCGGTGGCCCGGATCTTGTCGGTGCCCGCGGTCAGCGGGACGTTCACGGTCTTGGTGGCCCAGGTGTTCCAGTCGGCGGTGGCCGGGAAGGACACGCCGGAGGCGACGACCGTGCCGTTCACGGAGATGTCCATCGGCCGGTCGGTGGAGGTCCCGTTGGCGTACCGCAGGGTGAGGGCGGAGGTGCCGACGGAGGCCGCGCTCACCGTGAACTCCACGGAGGAGCCCTTGACGTTGGTGTAGTCGACGAAGCCGGTGCCGGTGTACCCGGTGTGGTTGGTGGCGACGGTGCCCTGCGAGATCAGGGCGTCCTCGGCCTGGTAGTCGGTGGCGGCCAGTGCGGTGCCCTGGCCGAGACCGGCGAGCGGCAGCGCCAGGGCCGCCGCGACGCCGTACGGCAGAACTCTTGCGATGTTCACGGATGTTCCCCTCAGCCCGTGTACTGGGTGAAGACCTTGAGGTAGTCGTACGGCTGCTGCGACACGCCGCTGCAGGCATCGCCGTCGGTGCCCGAACCGCAGGCCCGGTCGCGGTTGACCGCCCAGTAGGTGAGCCGTCCGATGTGGTGCTGCTGGGCGTAGGCGAGCATGGTCTTGAAGTCGGCGACGCGGACGCGCTCACCGGAGTCGTCGGTCTTGCCGTTCATCGACGACAGCCCGATGCGCGCGTAGGCGGTGGCGTCGCTGTAGCCGTACGCCGACTTCACCTGGGCCTTGAGACCTTCCATGGCCTTGGCGGTGAGGCTGCCCATGTTGGTGGTGCCGCCGCCGAAGTCGAACGGCATGATGCACCAGACGTCGTTCGCCAGATCGGAGTTCGCGGCCCGCTTGATCATGTCGACGCCGGTGGAGTCGGGGCCGCCGGCGGTGGTGCCGAAGGTGATGACGGTCTTCAGACCCGGGTTGTTCGCCTTGACCGTCTTCAGCGCGTCGACGACCCGCTGCCGCACGGTGGCATTGGACCACTCGGTGTTCTCGATGTCGATGTCGAGCGCCTTCAGCTTGTAGGCGTTGATCACCTTCTGGTAGGCGCCGGCGAGCGCGGAGGCGCTGGAGCACTTCTCGCCGAGCTTGTTCCCGCTCCAGCCGCCGACGGAGACGACGACGTCACCGCCCGCCGCTCTGATCTTGTTGATCGTGGACTGGTCGCTGCCTCCGGTCAGCGGGCGGGAGCCGTCCCACTTCGGGTTGCAGGTGCCGTCGGAGAGGATGAAGGCGAGGGTGAACCACTTGACGCCGGTCGCGGACATCACGGAGGTCGGGTTCTGGGGGCTGCCCCAGCCGAGGTACTCGTAGGGGGCCACGGCGAATCCGGGCGAAGCGGCCGCCGCTTTGAGGGAGTTGACGGGCTTGACCCGGATGAGCCTGGTCTCGCCGGGACGCAGGGTGGCGCTGTAGGAGTCGGCGATCACGCCCTTGTGGGATCCGGACCAGAGGTCGGTCACGTCTCCCGAGCCGCTGAAGCCGACCTGCGACCAGTTCACGCTGACCGTGGCGTTGCCCGAGGTCCCGGTGTTGAACAGGGCCACGACGTACTGGCCGTCGCTCTCCTTCTTGCTCCAGACCTGTTTGGCACCGCTGCTCACGATCCGCTTGGCCGCGACCCCGTCCTGGTCGACGCCGATCAGCCGGTCGTTGGTCAGCATCGCCTTGTCGACGGAGTCCAGTTGCGTGAGATCGGTTCCGAGCAGCAGCGGGGCCGCCGCCATCGACCACAGCGTGAAGTGCGAGCGGCGCTGGTCCGCCGTCAGGCCCACCCGGTCGCCGTTCCCGATCTCCAGCGAGTCCAGGTCGTTCCAGCCGCCGGGTCCGGCGTACGGCTGCCAGGAGGCGGCCGAGTCGAACCGCTTGGAGACGTGGGACCAGTCGGTCAGCGGATAGCCGCTGCCGTTGCTGCCCGGCCCGCAGTAGCACTCGACGTCGCCCTGGGTGCGCCAGCTGTTCGCCAGTTTCCGCCAGGTGGAGGCATCCGCGATCGGCAGGTTGTTGGACAGGGCGAAGTTGATGGGCCGTCCGCTGGACCGCAGCGCCTTGTCCCAGGCCTGGACGTCGGGGATGTCGGCGCTGCCGACCCCGTCGATCTTCAGGTAGTCGACACCCCAGGACGCGAACTGCTTGGCCCAGAAGTTGACGAACTCCTGCGCGCCCGGCTTGGAGTAGTCGATGTAGTACATGTTCTTGCAGTTGTAGTTCTTCTCGGTCCTGGACGTGTCCGCGATGTCCTTCGCGTGGTACGAGGTCCCCTCGATCGGCGTGTTCCTGGTGACGGCGTTCTTCGCGATGCCCGGGGTGACGTAGAAGCCGAACTTCAGGCCCTTGGAGTGGACGTAGTCGGCGAGCCCCTTGATGCCGTCCGGGAACTTGGCGGTGTCGACGGCCCAGCGGCCGTAGCTGTCGACGGTGAAGCCGTTGCTGTCACACTTCTGCCAGAAGTCGTCGAGGTTGACGTAGACGAAGCCGTGGTCCTTCAGACCGCTGGAGACCAGCGCGTCGGCCTGCGCCTTGATCTTCGCCTCGGTCGGCCAGCGGCGCACGAAGCTCCAGCTGGACCAGCCCATGGCGGGCCGGACGGACTGGCCGTTGTCGGAGGCGGCGGCCGGGTGGGCGGTGCCCACGAGCGGCACCGCCGCGGCGAGAAGCAGGCCCGCCGCCGCGGCAGTGAGCGATCTGGCACGGATCATGACTGTCCCCCGTTCGCGGGTGTGGCGTACGAGGTGCCGATCCACGCCTCGTCGACCCGCAGGCGCCTGTAGCGGGTGGTGTCACTGGAGGCGGCCCAGGTGGTGTCGACCTCGAGGCGGACGTAGCGGGCGTTGGCGGCGGTCAGGTCGATGCCCTGGATTCCGCGGCGGCTCGGCAGCTGGCCGGACTTGACCGCGCTCCCCCAGGTCGAGCCGTCGTTGCTCAGGAACACCTTGTAGTCCTTGATCCGCGCTGACTGCTCGGTGCTCGAACGGGCGTAGGCCACGGAGTCCTCGCGCTGGTTGAGCCCGATGTACTGCACCTTCTTGGCCGAGCCGAGGTCGAAGGTGAGGTTCACGGGCAGGGTCTTGTTGTTGTCCCAGTAGGTGAGGTAGTCGCCGTCACCGGCCGCCGACGCGCCGTGGCCGCTCGCGGAGGTGCTCGCACTGACCTTGACGCCGGTGAGGATGCCCTGGCGGCCGGCCGTGGTCACCTTGACGACGGTGTCGTACGGGTCCCAGTCGCCGAGCCCCGTCAGGGTCAGGACACCACCCGACTGCGACCACGAAACCGCCTTGCCCGTGCGGAGGTTGGTGACGGAGGCGATGCGGTAGCCGTTGTCCCGGACACGCAGGGTGCTGGTGCTGGGCGGGGTCAGGACGTGGATGTACTGCCGGTTCGGGTCGCCCTTGGCGATGGTCGTCACCCCGTACGCGCCGTCGTTCCAGGCGCCGGGCTTGAGGCCGCCGTACATGTAGCCGCCGCCCTCGGTGCCGTGCAGGGACTCCCAGATGGGGTCGAGGTAGGTGTTCGCGAAGGTGTTGAAGGACGCCTGGTTCGACGGGAACTTGCCGTTGACCTGGGCCGTCTCGGCCATCAGCGCCTTGACCGACGAGCCGGCGTTGGTGATGAGGCGGCCGAGGGTGAGCATCCGGTCGACGGAGGGGTTGGAGCCGTCGTACCACCAGGCTCCGGTCGAGGGCAGCTTGAAGTCGGCTTCGGTCAGGCGGGGTTGGGCGGTGTAGACGGCCTGGGGGTAGTCGTAGGCCGGGGTCATGCCCGTCTTCTGCTCATTGCTGATCATGTCCATGATCGGCGTGTCTTCGTTGTTGTTGCTGAGCGTGTAGTTCGGGCGCTTGTCGTAGATCTGCTGGTAGAGGTTGTGGCTCTCCCAGTACGGGTTGTCGTTGTCGATCCAGAAGCCGCCGAGGTCGGGATAGCGGTCCATGACCTCGAAGAAGTTGTCGTAACTGAACTGGCCGAAGCCGTCGTTGGTGGTCAGGTCGACGTTCTTGCCCTTGTAGGCGGAGTACGCGGCCGAGTCCAGCCACTCGTGGCCGCCCTCGTCGTGCCACTGGGGGTCGTTCGTCATGTAGAGGATGACCTTCATGCCCTTGGCCTTGGCGGCCGTGATCAGCTCGCCGAGGAAGTCCCGCTTGGTGGAGCAGGATCCGGGGATCTTGGACGGCCAGGGGCGGGCGTAGCCGAGTCGGCTGTGGAAGGTGGCGAGGACCAGGTACTGGGTGTGCAGCTTCTGCGCCTCGTTGACCCAGTAGTCGGGCGTCCAGCCGCCGTTCGTCACGTCGTTCTCCCAGGCGGTGCAGCTGGTGTGGGCGGGCGCGGTGCGCAGGCCCCAGTGCAGGAAGAGACCGCCGACGGAGTTGCGGAGGAAGTCCTGGCGGGGGTTCTCCAGGTCGAGCGGCTTGACCGCCGTGCTCGTGCAGTTCTGGCTGGAACCGCTCGCCGACACCCGCAGGGCACCACCGGAGGTGTTGTGGCTGTCCGTCAGGCAGTAGCCGCTGACGTCCTGGAGGCCCGCGTCGAACGGGGAGTTGCTGCCCTTCTGCGCGGTGAACCGGGTCAGACGGATGCCGCCGGCCGCGTTGGCGATGAACGCGGGCCGGCCGTCGTTCGAGGCGAACTTGACCGAGCTGTCGGTGAACTGGACGTTGTCGGCGTTGTGCAGGTACCAGCCGTAGGCGGGCCGGGTGCCGATGCTCTTGGGGTTGTAGTCGGTCGAGTCGTTGCTCGGTACGCCCGTCGACATGGTGCCGTTGCCGCCGGGGACCGTGATGTTGACGTTGGTGAAGGTCACGCCGTTGATGCGGTGGCCGGACTCGCCCCACAGGGTCGGGCTGAAGGACGGGCTGTTGCCGGTCGCCGTGATGTTGTCGTACGTGACGTTGCTGATCGACCCGACGCCGGGACTGTTGCCGCACCGCTTCCGTGTGCCGATCTTCTGCATGATCGGCGAGTGGACGTCGGTCATCGTGATGTCGCGGTAGTGGACGTCGGAGATCTTCGAGCCGTCCATCGAGACCATGCCGAGGCCGGACTTGTCCGCTCCGTCGATCCGGATGTTCTCGAACTGGTAGTCCGAGAAGTCGCCGCAGGTCTCCGAGCCGAACATCAGGGCGTTGCAGCACTTGGCGCCGAGGGTCGAATCGCTCACCCGGACATGGCCGTTGGACAGCTTGGCGCCGAGGGCGTAGTCGCTCTTGAAGACCAGGGCGTCGTCGTTGGCGTGAATGGTCGCGTTGGTGATGGTGACGTTGGTCGTGGAGATGACGTTCCAGCCGTCACGGTCGCTCGCGGTGTCGATCGTCAGGTGGTCGGAGGTCACGTTGGTGCAGCCGTTGATGAGGGCCGCGAAGTGACCGCCCCGGCGCAGGGTGAGACCGTCGCCGATCCTGAGCCCGTCGCAGCGGGTCAACGAGATGATCTTGTCGGCCTCGCCGGACTTCGGGTTGCCGGTGATCAGGTTGCCTGCGCCGTCGATGACGCCCTGGCCGACGAAGCCGATGTCGGTCAGCTTGTCGCCGTAGATCATCGCGTCGTGGAAGTGGCTGTGACCGTAGTCCTGGTAGTCGTCGTTCGGGTTGGACTCGGCCTTGTCGTAGGTGTCCGCGCTGGAGCCCTGGATGGTGGCGCCCTTGTCGACCTGGAGCGTCACATGGCTCTTCATGTGGATGGTGTTCTTCGACTTGTAGTTGCCGGCGGGGAAGCGGACCGTGCCGCCGCCCGCCGCGTTGGCCGCGGTGATCGCCTTGTCGATGGCAGGGCTGTCGTTGGTGGAGCCGTCGCCCTTGGCGCCGTAGTCGCGCACGTTGTACTCGGCGGCGGCGCGGGCGGCGGTGTGCTGGGCGGGCCGCGGGGCCGCGAGGGCCGCGAGGGCCGCGGGGTGGCTGAGGCCGAGGACGACGGCGACCACGAAGAGGATGACGGCCGCCGCTCGGCGGCGTGGATCGGTGGGGGGTTTCATGTGACCGTTCCTCACACGAGTTGGTAGCCACGGAGGTTGGTGAGCAGAAGGTAGGTGTCCTGCAGGGACCCGGAGGTGTCGCCGAGGGAGCGGTAGATGCCCCACTTCGGGCGCACCCGGTCGGCCAGGAAGGTGTCGACGCCGGTCTTCGACTTGTCGATGACCGTCGAGCCGCCGGACTTGAGGATCCAGCGGACGGAGCCCGCCGAGCCGTTGCCGACCTTGATCTGGAAGTCGACGTCGGTCCATTTGTCGTGCAGCGGGTCGAGGTCGGTGCGGCCGACGAGGGTGCCGGAGATGGGCAGGGTGAGCTCGATGGTCTGCTTGCCGCTCACCCGGCGCAGCGACTGCGTGACGATCGGGGAGGAACCGGCACCGGGCTGCTTCATCTGCATGATGTGGGTGAAGGTCGTGGTGGCCTTCAGCGAGCTCGGGATGTACATCGAGTAGGTGACCCGCCAGGTCTGCCCCTCGTTCCACTTGAGGTAGCTGCTGGAGCTCGTGCGCAGACCCGTGACCTCCTGGCGCTGACGGTCGGTCGAGGTGTCCCGGTCCACCATGTGCATGTTGAAGCGCCAGTTGTCGCCGGTGGCGAAGATGTGCGGATGCCCCGCGGGGTGCGAGTCGGCTCGGTCGTCCTCGATCGTCTCGAAGGCGCCGAGGCCGTCGCTGCTCGCGGAGGGTGCCCACTTCTGCTGCCAGGAGGCGGCGTGGGCGGTGGCGGGCAGGCCCAGTGTCGCCCCGGCCGCGCCCGCGACCGCCGCACCCAGCAGCGCCCTTCTGGACGTGCTCATGACACTAATCACCTCGCAGTTGTTCGTTCATGATCAGGAAAGCGCCCAGACCGTGGAAGTCGTTGGTGGCCCGGTCCCGTGCGATGTAGTACGCGTAGTCGCCGACGTTGGTGCCGATGGAGATGCCGGCGAGGTTGGTGCGGCCGTCCGGGCCGACCGAGAGCTTCGCCAGCACGCCGTGGTAGCCGCGGTGCGCCACAGCGGCGTAGTGCGGGTCGAGGTAGCCCTGCTGGGCCCCCCGGGAGAGGGCGTAGGTGAACATGCTGGAACAGGAGGTCTCGGTCCAGTTGTCGGACCGGTCCCCCTTGTCCATCACCTGGAGCCAGCGGCCGGTCGCCGGGTCCTGGTACTTCTCCAGAGCGGCGGCCAACTTCCGTAAGCTGGCCAGCAGTTGGGGACGTCTGGACTGGTTCGCCGGAATGGCGTCCAGGACGTTGACGATCGCCATGGAGTACCAGCCGACGGCCCGGCACCAGTGCTCGGGGGCGAGCCCGGTCTGCGGATCGGCCCAACTCGCGGTCCTGGACTCGTCGTAGGCGTGCCTGAGCAGGCCGTTCGCGACCTGCAGATGACTGCCGTAGACGTACAGCTGCCTGGCCGCCTCGTTGTCCGTGTACGCGCTGTCGCCGAACTCCTTTCCGTACTCGACGAGGAATGGGTTGACCATGTAGACGCCGTCCGCCCAGAGTTGGTGTGCGCGGCTGGAGGTGTCCGCGTGCCAGAAGCCTCCGTCGGAAGTGCGCGGGTAGGTGTCCAGGCGGTCGCGGATCTTTTTGGCGGCCTTGCGGTAGCGGTCCTGGCCGGTCTCGTGGTGCAGGATCACCAGCAGCCGGCCGGCTTGCATGCTGTCCAGGCTGTTGAAGGACTGGTCGATGGAGCCGTCGCTCTTCACGAACCGGTCGACATAGCTCTTGATGTAGGTGAGGTAGCGGGCGTCGTGGGTGCGTCGGTAGGTGAGGTACTGGCCGTAGAGGTAGAGGCCGACGGGGTAGGACCAGCCGCCGATGGTGCTCGGCGTGTAGCGGGCCATGGTGGAGTCGACGACGGCCGTGGACCAGTCGGTGGCTGCGGCCGGACGGGCCGCCGCGGGGCCGATGGAGGCCGGCGGCGCGGGTGCGGCCGCGGGCAGGGTGGTGAGGGCTGCGCTGGTGAGGACCAGCCCGGTCAGTGCCGTTCGAAGGCGACGGCGTCTCATGTTCCTCCCTCTCGATAGGACAGAAGCCCGGAAACATCGGAGGAATATCGACCCAACTGTTCACATTCATGGATGGAGTTCAGGCGCTCGTTCGCTGGCGCGATCCAGAGTTGCGGTCGAAGGTTCGACGGTCAATGGTCCGGACCGGAGACGTCGGATCATTTCCAGCCAATCTTGGCTTCTCGCACTGACTCATCGGTCAGTGCGGTCGGCTTCTCCGGTCAGGAGGGCAGCACGGCTCACGGAGGTTTGTGGGGCCCGGTCCGCCGGGAAGTTGGGAGGGATCGGCCGCTGCTGGCCGGATCGGGCGGCGGCCTGCTTCTGCTTGGAGGGCGTCGTCTTGTCGGTGTGCCGGTAGGCCAGGTGCGAGGCTGCGCTCCGCTGGATCTCGTCGACGGTCACTGACTTCAACACCACGAGCAGGCACAGCACATCGCCGCGCAGGGTGTTCGTCTACCCCGCCGGGTTCGTCTCCCGCTTCCCCGCCGTCAGCTCCGCCCCCTCGCCTGTCGCGCGCGGCCTCCGGCCGGGCGCCGGCGTCGGCCCCGCCCAGCCGCAGACACAGTCCTGAGCCGCAGCCTGCAACCCCGTGAGCTGGGAGAGGCCGGTGAACACGCCAAGGCCACCCGCCTGCTGACCGAGCCGCCCCGCGACCAAAGCCCGGTGCTGGGTGCCGCCCACCCGGACGTCCTCCTCACCCGCCAGGCACACGTCCGCCCGCTGGAGCACGCGCACCAGCCCGCCAAGGCAGCCCGGCCGCAGGCCGAGCTGACCCACGACAACGCCTCCCGGGTCCAGACCCGGACCCGGGCACGAGAGGCCTTCGGCGTTGCCAGTCCTACGACGGCTCAGTGGCCCCGGCGGGAAAAGCGCACCGCTCCCCAGACGGCGCCGGCCGCAAAGATCACGGCGATCACCGCTGACACGATCACGCCAGCGCTCATACTTCCGAACACGAACCCCTCCAAGTTGTCATGATCAACCGAAGGCTACTTCAGCCGCACCGGAACCCGGCCCCCTCCGACCGGATGCGCTCGAGCGCAGGATCAGGCCCCGCATCGCCGGGACCGACGCAAGCCCCCATACAGGGGCGTACAGCGATGCCAAGATGGAATGTGCCGGATGTGTCGATGGGGCCCCTCAGACCTGCATGCCAACGCGTGAGTGGAGATCCGGCAGGGCAGCAGGCCCAGCGGAGGAAGGTAGGCAGCATGAGCCGGCCCTCGCCGACACAGCCGGACGGCCCGGAGATGCGGCTGCACCGCTTGACCGAGACCGGGGCACACCAGATCGAGCACTGGTTCGATCACCCCGAAGTCCAAAGGCGCCTGGGCGGCCGGTCCTGGATCCGCCGTCAACTGCGGCTGATCAGCCAACAGCCCTGCACCGCCTTCCGCGGCGCGACGGTGCTGCGCTCCCACGGGTGGATAGGCGTGGACCAGGGCGGAACGCCGGTCGCGTTCGTCTGCGGCGACGTCTACGACCGCTGGGTCCGCTACCACGGCGAAGGTCCCGAGGGCCCCATCCTGTCCGACGCCGACCCCCGACTCGCCATGGGCCTGGCCTACCTGGTCGACCCCGACCGGTGGCGGCTCGGATACGGCCGCTCCGCCCTCCAAGCCGTCCTCACCCACACCGATGTCGGCGATGTCCAGACCTTCTTCTGCGGTATCGACGCCGACAACCACGCCAGTCGCACCTGCGCCGAATCCGCGGGCTTCATCCTCCCCGACCGCGAACCGGACCACGAAGGGATGCTCTACTACCTCCGCACCCGGCCAAGTTGATGCTCACTCGCCAGAGGGCCCCGGCACGGGCGAGGCCGGCCCCGGGACAGTCGTGGTGCTGATGCGGGGACGCCCGCGTGTCAGGCCATCCGCCCGCGCGTCAGGTGATCCGCCCGCGCTTCCGGGGCGGACGCCTGAACGCGGACCACACGTGCGTGGACTTCCCAGCCATCGGCGGTGGCGTACACGTCGGCCTTCTCCGTCGTCTCCGACTGGTTCTGTTCAACAGGCCTGCCCAGCACGGTCGCCCGCCGCGCGTCTCCGGATCGCCGCCTGTCCGAAGGCGTTCGCGTTCGATCCGGTCGGCGTCCGGGTGCCGGCCCCCCAGGAGCAGTTCGGCCTGTCTCCCGGTCACTACGTCCCCGGCGACCAGGCCGACCGCGGCCAGGCCCCCGCCCGTCCATAACCCGGCCGGGACACCGGTCTCGTCCTGAGCGGCGCGCAGCGGCGTGGCCTGCAGGGCGGAGGCCTGGCCAACCACCACGCCGCGGCAGGAGGTGCCGCCGCCGTGCGGTGCCCAAGCCCACCCGATGGCACAGGGACACAGTCGGCGGCCAGGGGCGCGCGGTGACGACCGGCGTGCGGGTGGGGAGCCGGGGACTTACGGGTTTGGCGGCTACGGTGGGCCGCTCGCGGTTTCGCGGTCGGGTTTTCGTGAAGGTGAGGGACACAACCCGGGGAATTCCGTGTGACGGATGATCCCTCCGCAGTACCTTGAAACGGCTTGGTGCAGCGACGCGGCTACAGGGGGTGCCATGAACGGGGAGCCGAAGACGGCTGCCGGGTTACTGGTCCGCGATGTCGTCCGAGAGATCGTCAGCGAGCTGGCCCCGCATGAGCTCCTTGTGCTCGACGGGCTCTTGGTCGTGGATGACGACACCGCGCTGCGGCGGCTGTCGAGCCGAGGAGAGCGCGAGCCGCTGGGATTCGGGGTGGGCGAGGCCACGGCCCTGGTGACCCCGGTGGTGTGGATGGCGCTGGACGAGGCGGCCCGTCAGGTCGTCTCCGCCACCGTGGCCGCGGCCGGCCGGCGTTCACGGGAGTGGCTGCGCAGGATCGGGCGCCGGCCGGCGGCGCCGCGTGTCCTGCCCCCGCTGGCGCCCGAGCAGCTCGAAGCCGTACGTCTGCGGGTGGCGCAGCTGGCCGTGGAGAGCGGACTGGACGCAGGAGCGGCCGAAGTGCTCGCCGAGCGTGTCGTGGCCCGGCTCGTGCTGTCCGCGGAGCAGCACCAGGACGGCGACGCGGGCCCGGACGGCGCCGCCCTGGCGGACACCCACCCCCAGGGCAGCGACGGACCGCAGGAGGAGGACCGGCGGTGAGTGCGGACGCCGCGCCGTTACACCGTTTCGGCCGTATCGACGAACGCCTGCTGTGGCCCGGCACCGGTCCACGGTTCATCCTGCTCATGGTGCTCTTCGTCACCAGCAGCGCCACGGTGGCATCGACCATCACTCACTCGCTCACCGATCCCCACAACATGTCCGGGGGCTGCGCCCTGGCCGCCGGGGCCGACCCGCAGGGCGACTTTCTGAGCGTGGGGGTGGCCACGATCCGGGCCGACAGCGCGTTCCGGGCCTGTCTCGACCGTTTCGTCCCGCACGCCTCCGGTTGGCTGGTGCCGTCCGCGGTGGCGCTCCTGGTGGTGACGGCCGGTGTCCTGTACTGGACGCTTCCGCTGTGGAAGCAACGCCGCCGCAGGCTGGTGCCGGTCGAAGCGATCGACCGGCACGGGGAGTTGCCGGCCGTCCTCGAGGAGCTCGCCGGAGTCGCCGGGCTCACCCGGCGGCCTCTCTTCGTCGTGGCCCCCGCCGCACGCACCGCGAGTGCCGTGGTCTTCGGGCGGTGGCGCCGCCACGTCGTCTGTCTGCACGGGGGGCTCGTGGCCGTCCGGCAGCGCGATCCACGCACGTTCAGCGCCGTGGTGCTGCACGAGCTGGCGCACATCCGCAACCGCGACGTCGACATCACCTATGCGACGGTGGCCCTGTGGCGTGTCTTCCTGGTCACCGTCCTTCCCGGCTACGTGGTCTCGGCGGTGCTGGCATTGCACGCGTCGCTGTCGTCGCCGGTGTTCGCCGCTCCCTCTGTCGTGGCCACCACGCGCGACCTGACGTCCATGGCGGTGATGATCGCCCTCGTCTTCCTGGTGCGCGCCGACATCCTGCGCACCCGCGAGCTGTACGCCGACGCCGGCGCCCTGAGGTGGGGCGCCGACCCCGCCGTCTGGCCCGGCGCCACCGACGAGGTGAACCGGGACCGCGGCAGGCTCGCGACGCTGCGCCGTGCCTTCTTCGGCGTGTGGCGCAGCCACCCCGGCTGGCAGCAGCGCCGCGAGGCGCTGGCGGATGCCGAGGAGTTGTTCCGGCCGTGGGCACTCACCCTGTTTCTCACGGGTGCGACGGCGTCTACCTGCGCCGCGCAGCTGTACACGTTCGGGTCCGGGTGGCTCGTCCGTCTGGCAGCGGACATGGTCGCCGCACTGGTCGCGACGACCGTCGGCGTCAGTCTGTGGCGCGCGGCAGCGTGGGCCGTGCTCAGGGGCGACCCAGCTCCCTCGGGGCTGCGCGCCGGGTGGTGGCTGGGTGTGGGGCTCATGCTCGGCGAGGTGTTGACCGGCAGCGTCTCCGGGTGGCGTGTGCTGCCCCGGCATCCGGAAGTGTTCGCACTGCTGGTCGTCATCAGCGTGGTGGTCACCTGCTGGACCTCGCAGTTCGCCGTCCTCGCCCTGCGCTGCTGGCGAGGAAACAGCCTGCGCCCGGTGTTCGCCGTGGGCCTGCTGGCCACTCTGGTCGTCTTCGCCCTGTCGTACGAGTGGTGGCAGACCAGCGGCAGGCTCTTCGCGGCGGGCTGGCCGTACTCCGAGTCCGCGATCCGCAGGGCGGTCGAGCAGGACCTGCCGGGTCCCGCCCTCGGCCACAGCACGCTCACCGCCATTGCCGTGGTGATGTCGGTGGTGCTGCCGTGGGTGGCGGACATGCCGCTGGTGTGGGCGGTGACAGCCCTGTGGGTGCTGCCGTTGCTGACGTGGGCGGCCGGGGTGAGGGGCAGCGCACCGGCGTGGGTGGTCCGTGCGCTGCCGCCCGCGCACAGCGCCGCGTGGCAGGCCGGGCGGCTGCCGTCGTTCCGGCGGCTCGCCCTGGCCGCGGTCCTGGGGGGCGGCGTGGCCTGCGCGGCCGTCGTCGTGGTGCTGGCCCGGCTGCACAGCGTGCGGCCGCCGGCCGGCGCGATGCTGGGCCAGCAGGTTCTGCTCCTCACGACATGGCTCGTCGTGGTACTCGTCGCGGTGGTCGTGGCCACGGCCGCGGCGACCGGCACGGCCGCATCCCGGTTCCCGGTTCCGGCCGCGGCCGTGGCCGCCGGGACGACGGGGGCAGCCGGCCTCACCGTCGCCTTCCTGCTGCTGTCGGCCGACGGCTGCCTCAGCAGCCTGGCCACGCTGCGCAGCAGCTGTGCCTGGACACCCGGGGGCGCCTGGCCGCTGATCGAGGTGGTGCTGCCGCTCGTGCTGGGTCTGGCCGTGTTCGTCTCCGCCTTCACGGCGGTGGCCGGCATGGCGGTCCGGCACCTGCTGCGAGCGCTGCGAGGCGACAGCGCCGGCCAGGCCCGGCGGTCGCCCCTGCGTCCGGCCCGGTCCTCAGGCCGGTTCCATCGGCTCTGCCGCACCGCCGCCGTGGCGCTCACCTGCCTGACCGCCCTCACGCTGACCACCGCAGCCAGCCTCCCCCTCGGCGCCGACGCAGGCTCCGGCGTCCGCAGCTCCCTGACCCGCCAGGACCTCGCCCCCGCACCGCACACCACCCCGTCCGCGCAGGTACTGGCACTCGAAACGGATGCCTGGCTCCGGCTCGGCGGACGGACACACCTGGCCGGCATGAGCGGCGAACTCCTGGCCATCCTCAACGCCCTTGACGACGACAGGGCCTTCACCGACCGCGGCTACGCGGCCCACGCCATACGCCCGCACTGCCTCCGTCTCGACACCACCGCGCAGCAGCTGAGCGCGTACTTCCCGTTGCCCGACCCTGCGCTGCAGCGGCAATGGCCGCACCTGCTGGCTCAGGCTCGATCCATCGGCGTGACCTGCCGGCAAGCCATCGACGAAGGCAAGCAGGACCTCTACATCAAGAGCATGAAGGACATCCTCGGACTCACCGAGCGTGTGAGCGCTGTCCTCCACGGCCTGACCCTGGACAGCGAAGACCACACACACGCGCACTGATCCTGCGGCGGCCACCCCACTCCCCCTTCAGGGGACGTCCTTTCCGATCGCCAAGCCTGCCGGGGAGGCCGGAAAAGCGACGCATGTCCGACGGCCGCAGAGCTTCCGGTCCTCGCGGCCGGCACGCCCTCGCCCGCACCATGGCGAAGCTTCCCATTCAACTTTTAGAGGTCCTCAAATACGCGAAACTCAGCCTGACCTACGGTCAGCACGAGGAAGGCCAAATCCAGTTGGGCTTGGTCAATCCTGCCCTGTTGTTTGACGGATCAACCTGGCTATAAGTGGACACCCCGACGCACCGGAGAGAGGATTGCACTAGGCGACCGAGACGGGCCAGCCTCTCGGTGATTTTCTTGGAAGCATTTACGACCAGCCAGTAACAAGCGGTCCGCATTTTCTGTTCCCTTCTGTTAACGCCTTGCCACACCATGCGGCCGAGAGGAAAAGCCGTCATGCCGATGCTGCTGATCAAAGGCGTGTACAAGATCGTCGGGGAGCCCTGACGGGGTGCGGTGTGCGAAGAATCCCACGGGTGGGTCGCCTACCGCGAGGGCCGCATCCGCGAAGCCGTAGAGCTGCTGGAGAGAGCGGTCGAGCACTCTGGCGGTCACGCTCGGGAAGGGGCGCATCTCGCCTGCGCACTGGAAGCCCGATCCCGTCACTTCTGGCGCCGGCGCAACGACATCGACCGCGCCCGCGACGTCTGGCAGCAAGTCCTCGACCGCTTCCCCCGCAGTCCCGCTGCCGCACAAGCCAGGCACCACATGGACCTGCTGCCCAAGCACCCCCACCCGCCAGGGCCGCTGGCCTGCCACGGTCTGTCGCGCCGTCGCCGGTACACCCTCATCGCGCGTCCGCTCGATCAGTGGCTGCCGGCCGGCGCACCCCGGGGTGTCACCCAGGGCGGCCCCTGGGCGAGAGACAACAACGCGGACCTCACATGCCAGGAGGGATGGTCATGACCAAGCGTCTGGTCGTCTGCTGCGACGGAACATGGAATTTCGCCGACCAGCCGTGCAAGACCAACGTCACCAAAGTGGCCTTGTCCGTACACCCGGGTCCCATTGCCGGGAAGGACCAGCGCGTCTACTACCACAGCGGCGTCGGCACCTCCCGGTGGGAGCGCCTGCGCGGCGGCGCGTTCGGTGTGGGCCTTTCCAGGAACGTGCTTGACGCCTACCGCTTCCTCGTCGAGACGTACGAACCCGACGACGAGCTTTTCCTGTTCGGCTTCAGCCGGGGGGCGTTCACCGCGCGCAGCCTGGCGGGTCTGGTGCGCAACTGCGGCATCGTGCGCCGGGAACACACCGACCGGCTCCAGGAGGCGTGGACCCTCTACCGCGACCGGCTCGAGAAGCCGAGCGGTGTGGCCTCCACGCTGTTCCGCCGCTCGTATGCGCACGAGACGGAAATCCGCTTCATCGGGGTGTGGGACACGGTAGGTGCCCTGGGTGTCCCGGTTCCGGACGCACGCTGGCTGCAGCCGGTCGTGAACCGGTTCAACCGCCGGTGGGGGTTCCATGACACCGAGCTGAGCAGCTGGGTCAAGGCAGCCTTCCAGGCGCTGGCCATCGACGAACAGCGCTCGGCGTTCACACCGACGCTGTGGCACCGGCAGCCGGGCGTCGACGAGCGGAGCCAGGAGCTGAAGCAGGTGTGGTTCTCCGGGGTGCATTGCGACGTCGGCGGCGGCTACAAGCAGACGGGGCTGTCGGACCTCGCCCTGCTGTGGATAGTGGAGCAGGCCGGCAGATGCGGTCTGGAGTTCGACATGGAGGTGCTCAGCGAGTCCGGGCCGCGTGAGATGAAGCCGGACGAGTGCATCGACTTCCGTGTGCGGCCGAACGCCCTGGGCACGCTGCACGACTCGCGCACCGCCCTGTGGCGACTGGCCAAACCGCTGCACCGGCCCATCGGATGCGCGGGGCGTGGCGCAAACGAGCGCGTGGCGATACCGGCCAAGACGCGTTACGACACCGACAGCAGCTACCGGCCACGTGAGCTGACGGGGTACTTCGCCGATCAGCAGCACGCCCAGCTGGAACCGGTGCCTTTGTCGGGCTCCGACCTGAGGCAGTGGGAAGAGGGCGGAAAGCGGTGGCCGGAACAGGAGACGGCGACCAGCCGCTGACACGCCTCGGGTTCTCTGCCCGCCGCCCCGCCCGGCATGAAGCTTGGCTGGCCGTGGGCGCCGCGGCCCCTCAGCGGGAACGGATGGGAGGGGTCCCGCGCACGAGCGGCTTCAACCTGACGATCAAGACCGTCAGCCGCCCGAAGGATGCCGTCGGGTTCGTCGTTCTGCCCCGGCGCTGGGTCGTCGAACGCTCACACGCCTGGGTCATGCACGCCCGCCGGCGCGCGCGACTACAAACGGCTCATCCAGCACTCGCAAGCGCTCATCACCTGGGCCGCGATCACCCTTGTGACCAGGCGCATCACTCGCTGAAGCTCCCGCAGACGCGGACAGCCGGCACCTCGCGAGGCTCAACGCTACTGATCGTCTCGGCACTGACGGTCAGCAGTCCCGCCAAGGGGGTGGCACCGGAATACTCCAGGAACCTGCCGCGAAGGTCAGTAGCCGCTGGCCGGCAGCACGGACACGGATTCGTGAACCATCGCCGCATTTCAGAAGTGCACCCGGGCTGTTCTGCCAGCGGCAGAACGCCCGCCCGGCCGGACTCGACGGTCACTACAGTCCACTCTCATGGTGACGATTACCACGCGTACGGTCGAGTACCCGGCCGACGGCCTCACGATGATCGGGCACCTCGCGCTCCCCGCCGGTGTCGACCGCCGGCCCGCGGTCCTGATCGGGCCCGAGGGGACGGGGCTCAGCGATGTCGAGCGCCGCCGGGCCGATGCGCTCGCCGAGCTGGGATACGTGGCGCTGGCCTTCGACCTCCACGGCGGGCGCTATCTGGGCGACCCCGAGGAGATGCTGGCCCGTTGCATGCCACTGCTCGCCGACCCCGACCGGATGCGCGGCATCGGCCATGCGGCGCTCGACGTGTTGCGCGCCGAACCGCGGGCCGACCCCGACCGGATCGCCGGCGTCGGCTACGGCACCGGCGGCGCAATCGTGCTGGAACTCGGGCGCCACGGCGTCAGCCTACGCGCGATCGGGACAGTCAACGCACTGACCACAGGCCGACCGGGCGAGGCGGCGCGCATTCGCTGCCCGGTGTGGGCCGGGGTCGGGTCGGAAGACCCGATCATGCCGCCCGCGCAACGCGACGCGTTCACCGCCGAGATGCAGGCCGCGGGCGTCGACTGGCGCCTCGTGGTCTACGGCGGAGCCCTGCACGCCTTCCACCACCCACCAGTCGACCACATCGTGCTGCCCGGCGTCGGTCACCACCCACGGCACGCACAGCGGGCCTGGCGCGACATTGTCGCCCTGCTCGCCGAGTGCTTGCCTGTGACGGAGTGACCGGTCCCATACCACCAAGAGGTCACGGGCACCTTTAACCGGCTTCATGTCGCACCACCACCACGGCTCCATCGGGCAATCCGCAAGAGCGAGGCCGGCCGTCAGCCGCCGACCCTCCGTTCTCACCGCTCAAACCCTGCCGTTCGAATTCTGAGCTATCCACTCTTGCCTCGGCCGGTCGGATTCAGTGCCGGCTCCACTGGGCGAAGCGCCGGTAGTCGGCGGGCCGGGCAGGACCGAAGACCGGCGGCAACTGTCGCCAGGTGCGGCCCGAGGCGGCCACGAAGAGGCGAACGCCCGCCCCGCTCCGGGGGGCGAAAAGTCCGGTGCAGCATGATGACCGCGTGGACTTCGAACCGTACCGGGGTGAGTTGGTCGCGTTCTGCTACCGGATGCTGGGTTCGGTGCACGAGGCCGACGATCTGGTCCAGGAGACGCTGCTGCGTGCCTGGAAGGCCCGTGACCGGTACGACCCGGCGCGCGCGTCGGTGCGGACCTGGCTGTACCGGATCGCCACCAATGTGTGCCTGACCGCGCTGGAGGGGCGCGGGCGGCGCCCGCTGCCGTCCGGGCTGGGGGTGGCGAGCGACGATCCCGAGGCGCCGCTGGTGCCGGCGCTCGATGTGCCCTGGCTGGAGCCGTTCCCCGACGCACGCTTCGATGTGGACGTCAGGGCCGATCTGCGGCTCGCGTGGGTGGCGGCGGTGCAGGTCCTGCCGGCGCGGCAGCGGGCGGTGCTGGTGCTGCGCGAGGTGCTGGCGTTCACCGCCGCCGAGGTCGCCGAGCAGTTGGGGACCACGGTCGCGGCAGTCAACAGCGCGTTGCAGCGCGCCCGTTCCGCCCTCGCCGGCGTGGGCGATGCCGGTGCGGTCAGCGAACCGGACGATCCCGAGGTACGGACGGTCGTCCAGCGGTACATGCAGGCGTTCGAGGCAGCGGATGTACCCGCGCTGGTGCGGCTGCTGGCCGAAGACGCGGTGCTGGAGATGCCCCCGGTGCCGCTGTGGTACCGAGGCAGCCGGGACTACGGCCGGTTCCTGCAGCGGGTGTTCCGGATGCGAGGCGCGGGCTGGAGCATGCGGGAGCTCACCGCGGGCGGTCAGCCCGCGCTTGCCGCGTACGCGCCGGAGCCCGGCGGCGGCTGCCGACTGCACACCCTGCAGGTGTTCACCGTCATCGACGGCCGCATCACGCACAACGTGGTGTTCGCCGACCCGCGCGTCTTCGACGCCTTCGAGCTGCCGGGCGAAATTCCCGCGGACGAGTTCCGCCGGGAGCGATGAGTCGGGGCGGTGCGGCCGGTAGGTACCGGTGAGCACCGAACCGAAGGGAATCCCATGAGCGTCATCGTCATCGAGTTCGTCACCCTGGACGGGATCGTGTCCGACCCGGACGGATCCGCCGGCACGCCGTGGGGCGGCTGGGCATTCCGGCACGGCCCGCAGGCGGTCGCCGGGGACAAGTTCCGGCTCGGCCGCACCCTGGACGAGGGCGTGCTGCTGCTCGGACGTGCCACCTGGCAGCTGTTCTCGCGGCTCTGGCCGGGCCGCGACGATTCGTTCGCCGCGCGGATGAACGCCGTCCCGAAGCTGGTGGCCTCCCGCACCCTGACCCTCGCCGAGATGTCGGTGTGGGCCAACTCCCAGTTGCTTGAGGGCGATCCGGTCGACGCCGTCAAGCGCGAGCGGCGGGACGTGGTCGTCACCGGGAGCCTGAGCGTCGTGGACCGGCTGATGGCCGCGGACCTGGTCGACGAGTACCGGCTGCTGACCTTCCCCACCATCCTCGGCACCGGCCGGCGGCTCTTCCCGGACGCCGGCCCCCACGCCGAGCTGGAGTGCCTGGCCGCCGAGCAGAGCGGTGCCGCCGTCCTCACCCGTTACCGGCGGAGGGCCGCCCGATGACCGCCCGTTTCGTCCTCCGGTACGAGACACCCGCCGTCCCCGCGGCATTCGACCGGCACTACCACGACATCCACATGAAGATCCGGCCGGTGGCCTCCATCACGCACCGGGAGAAGCGACTGAACGCCGCAGCGTAGGGCCACACCGGCCGGCTCGGCGGTGCCGAGCACGACCACCTCGTCAGCCTGGAGTCGGGCGGCGACCCCAACGATTCCGGCACCCTCTGGGTGGACGAACCCGACCCCGGCCATCGGACCCACGGCGGCGTCAACAACAAGAAAGACCCCGTCGAAGCACAACTGCACACCGCGGTCTGCACGGGCAAGCTCACACTCGCCGCAGCACAGAAGGCAATCGCCACCGACTGGACCACCGCCCTGCACAAGCGCGAGGAGAGCTGACAGCACCTCGCCCGGCCTGGCCCGGCTGCCCCCTGTTCGGCGCCCAGCTGCCAGCCGGTGTCCGACGTCATGCGCGCAGCCGGTCAGGGCGTGTCGCCGGTCCAGTCGAAATGGTCCGCATCACCGGTGCGCGGGTTATATATGGCCTTCCCGCCGGCACCGAACTGCCCCAGCTCGGTGGCCAGCACGACACCAGTGCCGGCCTCCTCCCGAGTGAGGCCGGTGATGTCGAGCAACAGGCCGTCCAGCGGGCCGCCGACCAGTTCGGTGTAGCGCCGGCCGGGCCGCGGGCCCGGGGCGTCGTGGTCGGCGCCGTAGACCCGGCCGCGCAACAGCTGCTCCTCTTCACGGTCCATCCGTTCAGCCTGACAGCCACCACTGACAACCGGGCCTTCGCCTCAGCCGGGCAAAGAGCGAGGAACAGCTGCCGGCCTTCCGTCCGGGCACGACCTGGTGCTGCTCCTGACGCTCATACTCACGCCGCCCCGACTGGTTGTCACTCAGAGGCCTCGCGGGGCCTCTGAGTGAGCAATCGTCAAGGCCTGTGGATCAGTTGATTGCTTCAGCCTGCGTCGGCGGCGCGGCCTGAAGGTGCTGGACGGCCTCGGCTGCGGTGTAGGAGGAGGTGAAGGTGAACGCGCGGGGGGACGGCCCGTGCGCCCGCAGGTACGCCAGCCGCTCCAGGGCCTCCTCGATGGTCGGGATGTGGCCGACGGGGACCCACCAGAGCACCAGGTGCGCCTCGACGTGCCGTTCGAACCATTCGCGGCGCCGCTGCATGGCCTCCAGGTGCCCGCTGCGGTAGGTGAAGTCCCACAGGGCTTCCTGGGTCTCCCACACCGACAGGGTCACGATGACGTCGTCGCCCGCCGGGCGCAGGCCGGTGGCATCGGCCGCCCCCTCCTCCACGAGCCGCCACACGAAACCGGGCGCGGCGTCGGCGGAGGCGTTGACCGGGTCGAGCATCTCGACGAACGGCGCCATGCGCGGGTCGTCAAGGGGGTATCGGAGCGTGGCGACGTTGAGGTGGGCGAGGTGGGCGGCATGCACGGATGTGGTCATGGCCTCATCCCAGCATGGCCCCCATTTCTATGTCAATCAATGTTGTTTTTAGAACTCTCGACCACCACGCAGCACTGCCCCGGCCGGGGGTCCATGCGGGCGCGGACGGGACCGTCCGTGCCGAACAGCCCCTCCAGCAGCGCGAGATTCATGCCGCAGACCAACGGCGGGAAGCGCTCCGCGACGGCATGGAAGGGGCAGTTCCGCATACGCACGACACTCGCGGCCGCCCCCGGCACCCCTTCGGCGGCTTCCAGGCGTGGTTCGTAGCCGCGGGCGGCCAGCATCTCCATGGCCTCTTCAAGACCGCCGCAGGGCGCCGCCGACCCACGCAGGACCTCACCCCGGCGGCGCGCCGCCGCACACAGCCCGGCATCCAGCCCGGCCTGCTCGGCCGCCTCGGCGAGCAGCTCGGCGGCAGTGCGGTAGTCGCGGGCGGGCAGCGACACCGACCGCTCCGCCCGAGCCCGCGTGTACACCTTGGCAGGGCGGCCCGCCCCCGGCCCCGAGCGGCCCGACAGACGGCGGCTGCCGCTCTCCAGCAGCCCGACCTCGGCCAGCCTGTCCAGATGGTGCGCAGCGAGCGTGCGCGTAACCCCGGCCGCCTCTGCGGCCTCGTTGCGCCCGACCTCGCGGCCCTGCGCCGCCACGTACTCGTACAGGCGACGTCGCACCGGATCCTGCAACGCCGCGATCGCGTCAATGTCCTCCACCCGGCCATTCTAGGAACAACACAGGTTGGAGATAGAACGGCAGACCCGACCCCGGTCGGTGTGATCGGCTCACGTGGCCTATCCGGGGTGCAGGTGCGTGCCGTGATCCTCATGCTGCTCGGCAGCGCCGGCACCGCCTCCGTCGTCACCCCCCGCTGCTGTCCTTCAGCGGCCTGCGCAGCCGTGGCGCCGAACCGGAGCGCGTCGCCGTCGTCGCCGGCGGCATGGCCGTGCTGCTCGCAATACTGAGCACCCCGGTCGCCGACCGGTGGCTCTCCTGTGTGCTGCAGCGCCTGCTGACCCGCGTCACCGGCCTCGAAGCCCGCGACTACGCCGGCCTGCTGCACCTGTCCGACCACTGGATGGTCGGCGAGATCCACATTCGTGAAGGCGACTGGATCGCCGACCGGGCCCTGCGCGAGATGGACCTGCCCGGCGAAGGCGTCCTCGTCCTCGGCATCCACCGCCGCACCGGCCACTGGATCGGCGCCCCCGGGCCGGCCACGTGCCTGCGCCCCGGGGACACCGCCGTGCTGTACGGGCCACGTGATGTTCTCGACGACGTCGACGACCGCCGCGGTGGCGGTGCCGGGGAAGCGTCCCGGGCCCAGGCCCGCGCCCGCTTCAGCCGCACGCTCGAAGAGCAAGCGTGTCGTGACTCACCGCAATAAGCACGATCGCCTCCGGCGGGTTTCGCCGTCTCGGCCTCGGGTTATCCGACGCATCGCAACAACCAACGCATCTCAGGGGCGTTCATGACCACGGCCCGGGGGATCATGACCGAGGGCGCGGAGTGCGTGGTCGCCACAGGACACCGTCCTGGACGCGGCCCGGAAGATGACCGAACTCGACGTCGGCGCGCTGCCCATCTGCGGCACCGACGACGGCCTCAGCGGGCGTGCTCACCGACCGGGGCATCGTCGTCAAGGTCCTCGGCACCGGTAAGGACCCGGCTCAGGTCAAGGCGGGAGACCTCGCTCAGGGCGAGGCCGTCACCGTCGGCGCGGACGACGACACCGAGGAGATCCTGCGCACCATGGCCTCCTCCAAGGTGCGCCGCCTGCCCGTCATCGACGGCCACCGCCTGGTCGGCAGCATGGCCCTGGCCGACGTCGCCCGCGCCCTGCCCGACCGCCCCGTCGGCGACCCACTGGAAGTCATCTCCAGCGACAAGCGCAAGTGGACCGGAGGTGGGGGCAACCCGCAGCACTGACCCCACCCCAGGTCCAGGCAGCATCCGTTCGCCGCTCGATCGGCACGCCCCGGCCGGGAACCCGGCTGCGGCGCCCCGCCGAGAACGAGCCGCAGATGAGGCCACCCACGCACCTGGCGAGGGACCGGGAATGGTTCGGACAGCCAGTCCTCCACTCGGTCCATGAGCCACGGCATCACACACCGCGACCGTCAGGGCGGCCGCTCCCGTCTGGCGGGTGGCCGGCACGCGTGCGGTCGGACGGGGGATGAAACCGGGCTGCCGGATGGGCCGTTCGACGGCCTCGCGTTCGGCGCGGTTGACCTGCGGGGCGTTGCCGACGAGGCGGGAGGCCACCGAGCGGGAGACGCCGACCCGTTCGGCCACCTCGGCGAGCGATCGACTGCCGGCGCGGCAGATCCTCTGCCTTGAACGAAAGCCTTTCCCTCCCGGCGCCGCTCACAGCGTCCATCCCGGCCCTGTTCAACTGGAAGCGCCACCAGTCCCCGAACGGCAGAGCCTTGTTTCCGCCCTCTGAAGTGCGGGTTGCGCAGCGGTACTTGACAGCCTCAACAGGTCGCCACACGATACCGGCCACACCCCGATAGTTCTCAGCGCCTGTAGATAACGCTTCGATTGGGAGCGCTCCCACCACGTACGTCGTACCACCGCTCTTCCTCAGTACGCCGCATGCTCGGGACCGAGAACGTGCGGTGCGTCCCTGCCAGGAAACCGAGGTACAGTCATCCGCCGCAGACTCCCCGCCGTCGTGGCAGCGCGCGCCGTCGCACCGCCCGCCCACGCCGCCGATCCGGCCGCCCCGGCCAACGGGTTCACCATCCACAACCGCGACCACTGCGGCGGACTCTCCGCCTGCGGAGCCGCCTCGCCGTCCACCTGCACCAACAGGATCACCACCTTCGCCGGCGCTATCGCCAACCGCCCGGCCGTCGCCCTCCTTGCACCGGACTCCCACGCGGACTGCGGCTGCACGGCCCGGGCTCAGAACGGCGAACGCGAGAGCACGATCACCGGCCCCCTCACGCAGTTCAACCGCCCCCAAGCAACTGGGTCTACCTCGACGCCGGCAACAGGGGCGGGGCGAGTACGGCGGCCATGGCCCAGCGGCTCCACGCGGCCGGGCTCCCTCAGGCCCACAGCTTCTCGCTCAGCATCCCCCACTACTGCACCACGGCCGAGGACATCGCCTGCGGCAACGCCGTCAACAGCGCGCTCAGCGCCCGCTACGGCTACACCAAGCCGTGCGTCCTGCGCACCAGCCGCCACGGCGACGGCTCCAACAGCTCCAGCATCGGAGCCGACTCCTCGGCCGGACAGTTCCTCACCGAGGACGCCTGCACGATGATCTACGGCTACCGGATCCGGGACCCCGCGGCCTGCCACCCCCTGTCCCGCCACCGGGCCACGGGCGCCGTCCGCCGCAGCCCGCCGGGACCACCCAGCGCCTTCCCGACAGCCCGCCCCAATGGCAGACGCTCCCCCATCCATCCACCACCCAGGAGCAGTCATGAACCCACGCACCGTCCGGCGTCGCGCGGCCGCCGTCATCACGGCGCTCACCGTCTGCGCCGTCCTCACCACGACGCAGGCGCAGGCCGCGCCCGCGCAAAACGTCATCACCCCGGCCACGAAGTTCTACGTGGATCCCTACAGCAAGGCGGCGAAACAGGCCCTCGTCGACTTCGGGCACGGCGACATCGAGAACGCCGCGAACATGGCCAGACTCGCGAGCTGGCCACAGGCCGAGTGGTTCACCGACGGCACGCCCGACGAGGTGCGTGCCAAGGCGAACAGGCTCGTCCGCCGGGCCCGGGTCGCCGACCGGACCCCCGTGCTGGTCGCCTACGACATACCCGGCCGGGACTGCTCGCAGTACTCCAGTGGCGGAGCCGCATCCTCCGCCGCCTACCGCCAGTGGATCGACGCATTCGCCGCCGGCATCGGGGACGACAAAGCGGTGGTCGCCGTCGAACCCGACGGCCTGGCCAACCTTCCCAAGGACTGCGGGCCCACCACCGATCCGACCGGCGAGCTCACGGCCTCCCGCATCGCCGACCTCGCCTACGCCGTGAAGACCCTGAAGGCCCGGCCCCGCACCGCGGTCTACCTGGACGCCGGCAACGTACAGTGGCGGGCCGTCGGCGACATCGCCCAGCGACTGCAGGACGCCGGAGTCCAGTACGGCGACGGCTTCGCCCTGAACGTGTCCAACAACCATCCCACCGAGCACAACGCCAGATACGGCACATGGATCGCCAAGTGCATCTGGTTCGCCACCGAGGGCCCCGAGGAGGCACGCGGCCACACCGACTGGTGCGCCAGTCAGTACTACTCGTCCGCCGCCCCCAACGACGGCGCTCCCGGCGACGCCGTCTCCCCCGCGGACCCCACCACCTGGCGGTGGACCGACGCCTGGTTCGACCAGCACGTGGGCACCCCGCCGGCCGGCGAGCTGCACCACTTCGTGATCGACACCAGCCGCAACGGCCGGGGCGCCTGGACCCCGCCGCCGGGCAAGTACAGCGGGGACCCGGAGGCCTGGTGCAATGCCCCCGGCCGTGGTCTCGGCCCCCGCCCCACCGCCGACACCGGTGTCCCGCTCGTCGATGCCTACCTGTGGGTAAAGACCCCCGGTGAATCCGACGGCAGTTGCACGCGCAACACAGGCGGCACGATCGACCCCGAGTACGGCATCGCCGACCCGCCCGCCAGCACCTGGTGGCCCGACCAGGCCCACGCACTCGCCAGGAACGCGGTACCGCGCCTGGCGTTCAACCGCTGACCGGTCGGACACCTCCGTAGGCACCCGGCCCGAGCCGTCTCCGTCTCAGGGAGCCCGAGCGACGATCTCATCGTCGCAGCGATGCTCGCATGCAGTCCGCCGACAGCGCGTCAGGTCAGGCGTTCCCCGGGGCCGGATGCCTGCGACCTTCGGCGTCAGGGCCAGTGCCCGGGCGGTGGTGCCGTCGGGGGTGTGCTCGGCAACACGGTGGCGTACGCAGGCGATGGCTGGCAGGGCGCGGGGGGACGACGGGCCGGGGATCGTCGGCGGCCGAGCGGTCGGCTTCTTGCCTAGCAGGCGTTGCACGGTGGCCGGGGAGACGGCGGCGAGCAGGCCGGCCGCGTGAAGCCTGCCTCGGCAGGGGCGCGAGCCAGTCGGCGGCCTGCCCGGGAGCTACGGCGAGGACGCCTCCGGGCAGGGGACCTGGCCGGAGGCGGCCGCGGCGACCGTGATCGTAGAGAGGATGCCGACCCGGAATTCGGTTGGCGGGAAACGGACACCGACCCCGCAGCATCTCGCCCACATGCGTCGCATCCCTGGCGTCGTAGCGCAGCGCTCTCTTCAGGTCCACCAGGGCGCCGATGACCTTCCCCAGGCAGGCAGTCCGTAGGGGGATGACGCAAGGTGCGCGAGGCACAGCGCCTGAGCGAGCCGAAAGTGCCCTTGTGGGGCTAATGTTGATGGGCACTCGAGCCGGTATCGACGAGGTACCGATCGAAGAAGTCGACTCACAGCCGAGAGTAAGCGTCCCGACTCCGGGAAGGGAGGCGAGCGTCGGCACGGGGGCAGGGGGGTTCTGCAGTATGCGTTATTACGTCTATGTCTCGGACGCCAAGCTCGACCTTCTCCTCGGGCAGATTCCCCCCAAGCGGCTGTCCCGGCTCGCGGCCGAGTTCAAGATCGACCTGAAGCTCGTCAGTATGACCGTCCAGACCGCAGCGCCGCCCGAAGCCACCAGGTATCAGCGGCTTGCCGTCGTCGAGCGCGCGATTGAACGGGACGAGGACGTATCGGGGTTGGAGGAACCCTCCATCTGGTTCCGCGGGGAACTCGGGCTCCGATCCATGATCTTCGGCGGCGGGTCGACAGGGCTGCTGTTATTCACCGGTGCCTGGCAGGGCACAGTGATCGCCCTGATCGGGTCGGCACACCACCTCGTCGGATCCGGGGTGGCTCCCGAGGCGGTCCCGATCGGCTACTCCGGCTCGATGCTTCCGACCCTCTTCGCCCTCCTCGAACGGGACCAGGCGGAATGGGACGACCGTCACCAGGTCCAGGAAGCCAACCCTCCCCTCACTCGGCGTGAGCGTCCTTCCGATCAGGACTCGCTGCGGCAGGTCATCGGCTGCGCCGACCAGATCACGGGGCCGAGCCAGGAATGTGAATTCCTCGCTCGGCGCCTCCTGGTGGGGACGACGCAGGATCCCAACGGTCGACCCGTCAGAGTCCTCATCGGCACTCCCCTCTATGTCGCGCTGTCAGGGGAGGACCGGTGAGCCCGAGCAGCAGGCCCACATCCCGTACGGTCTCCGGAACCGGCTGGCGGAGACTCATCGTGCTGCCCCAGGCCGAGGTCGCGCTGATGAGGCTCCACCAGGATATTGACGGCCTCTGCCGGACCCTCGAACGCGCCGACATACACACCGCGGAATACGCGGCGGAATTCCTTGCCGACATCGGCGGCCCGACAGCGGTGGACGCGTTGCTGAGGCGTCTGGAGGACCCGGCCGAGCATCCGCTGCTCGTCGACGCGGTCGCCCGGTGCCTGGGGCAGCTGGGTGAGCGCCGCGCCGTACCCGACCTGATCGCCGTCCTGCGCCGGGACGGCTCCTCCTGTGAGGCGGCGGCCCGGGCGCTCGGCGACATCGGTGATCCACGCGCAGTGCAGCCACTGCTCGACATGCTGGACCCCTACACACCCCACTGGCGGGCGGTGCTGGGTGCTCTCGCCGGCATCGGGGACGCCAACGCGGTCCCGGGCCTCCTCGCGGCGCTGTGGCATCTGCTGCCCAGGGCCGACGGTTCCCGGGACGCAGACCTGGGAACCGAGGCAGTGCGCACGCTCGGCCGGTTGGGCTCCCCGCGGGCGACGGCGGCGCTGGCCTTCCTGGTCGGTACGGGCACGATGCCGTCGGAGCTGCGTCGGGCCGCTGCCGAGGCCCTGCGACAGCTCGATGTCACCAGCGCGGCCGGCTACGGCCGCCTCACCTTTGCCAAAGCCGCCTTGGGCGACCCCGACCAGCGGATCTCCGAGGCGATCGCAGAGGTCTTCTCCAGCACCCCGGCCGGGCTCCAGCAACTGCGGTGGTCGGTCACGAACGACGATCCGGGTGTGCGCCGCAGCGTCTGCCTCGGCCTCGGCGCGAAGGGCGACCCGGAAGACGTGCCCGCCTTGCGCATCCGATTGAGCGAGGACCCGGTCCCCGCTGTGCGGCGCGCGGCGGCCCACGCGATCGCCCGGATCGGGGGCCACGAAGCCATGGCGGCGCTCATCGGGGCACTGACCGACGGCGAGATTCACGAGGACGTGGCACAGGCGCTGGCTACCGTGCAACCCTCGCCCGCAGCTCGGCTGTTGCCCCTGCTCACCGACGGAACGAACCAACAGCGGCGTGGCGCGGCCACAGCACTGGGCCTGCTCGGCGACCGGCGGGCGGCGCCAGAGCTCCTCGACCTGCTCACCAAAGCCACGACCCTGCCCGTGCAGACTGCTGCCGTGGAAGCCCTGGGCCGCCTTCGGCACCTGCCCGCCACAGCAGCTCTGATCGAACTGCTCACCGACCCAGAGACACCCGGGCGCCTCCGGGCCCGCGCCGCCTGGGCGCTGGGCCGGCTGGGCACCCCCGAATCCGAACCAGCACTGAGGAAAGCACTCGGCGAACCGATCGAGTCGATCCGGCTGCGCGCGGCCGAGGCTCTCGGCAAGCTGCCAGGCTCACCGCAAGCAGCCGAGTCGCTCACGCAAGCCGCCACCGACCGCAGCCCGGACGTCCAGGCAGCCGCACTGCAAGCCCTCGGAAACCTCGGAGCCACTGCCCGCCCTGCCCTGCGTATGCTGCTCGCCACCGCCGAGCGCCGGCTCCGCACCGACGTGGTGTCGCTGCTCGCGCGATGCGCGGACACAGCCGACCTCGACACCCTGACGGCCATCGCCGTCGAGGACGACACGCAGGCCGCTCTGCACGCGGTCGACGGCATTGCGCGACTGTGCGACCCGCGCACCGTCAACGCCCTGTGCCGGATAGTTGAGCGTCCGGATCCGGAGACACTGGATGACACGCTCACCAGGCGCGTTCGTGGAGCCGCTCTGCGCGGGCTCTCCCGCATCGACGACCCGGCGGCCGCCCGCGCCGTGCTGAAGTACTACATGTCCGACGTCGGCTACCTCTCGCACGACGCAGCTCGTGAAGCGGTCAACACCCTTGCGCGCCGAACAGGCACTCTGTGAAGGACACGCACACCACTGATTCCAAGGGTTGACAGTGCAGTGGTCCGGCGCCGGTGTGGAGCGGAACATCGTGGGGCGGCGCAGCCCGGATCGGCCCAGTGCTGGATGAGCCGGGGTGGCCGGGCGGCGCCGGAGCGTCGGCACACAAGTCGGTGGCACCGGGCATGGCTTGACCGCAAATGGTGCGGGGAAGGTCTGCTGATGAAGGTGAGCCCTTGAAGGGGAAGGAGTATGCCCACAGTGCCGGCAAGGGTCTTATGCACCGTCCTGGTCAGTGCAGTCGCGGGGGGCTTATGTGCCGGCTGCGCGCATCAACGTCCTCCGCACCAGAAGATCCCCAGTACCGGTGTCGTCTCCTCGGCATCCGGCGGTTCTGCCAGCCCGGCGCCGTCCGGGGGCCGCACGGTCGGCGGCACCGGAGCGGCGGGCGGCACATCATCGGCGGCGGGTCGCCGTCGTCGTGCTCCTGTTGTGGTCCGGCACATCAGCGGCCGCGCAGATGGGGGCAGACGACGCGCACGAGCTCGGCCGGCACGTCGTACGGCTCACCGGGGTGACCGTCTTCACCACCGAGCGGTACAGCATCGCCGGGCCAGGAATCGCCGTACAGGACCTCGGTCCGGCGGTGCACTTCCGCTACCGCTACACCGGGCTACGGCGCCTCATCGACCGGTCGGGGCGCTACTACCTGGTCCCGGTCGGCTGGACACATGACAATGCCGCGACGTACATCCTGCAGGACGGTGACAACCTGCGCGTCGAACTCACCCCCGGGGCACTGCCATAGAGCTGAACCCCGTCTGCGCACGAGCGGTCGACGAGGAAGCGGCGAGCACCTTCTTGCCACCGCGACACCAGGTCGACCTGCCCCCAGGAGCACGCTATGCCGGGGCGTGGGCTGTCGGCGGGTCTGGCGTGGGGTGATGGCCGTGCCCCAAGACCGATCAGTCCTGGTCGGCTTCGCTCACCCGGCAGGCCCACGCAGCTCCTGTTAGCTGCCCGCCGGAAGGCCGCCCAACAGCACCCGGGTTCCGCAGAGAGCCTCTTGCTCACGAGCGAAGTCCTCCGGCCGCATGCGGGGAGAAGACGTCGACTGGCTGCCACCGTTCCGGGGCGCCACGGATGCCAGATGCCGGGATGGGTCGAGCACGTCCAGCACCGTACTGGCTAGCCCGGCAACCCGTAGGCTGTGGCAGGACGAGTCCCACCAACTCCGCTACAACCGGACCTGGCGCGTATATCACGCACGGTGCGGAGGCGGTAGATAGGTGTCCGAAGCGGACTTTCTCCCTCAAGTGGCGGGGGCGAGACTGCACGCACGTTCAGGCCCGCCATCACCCTGGCCCGCCAAGGGGCAGGCGCCCTTTGGGTGCTGCTGCGTGGCGGGCGGGTCTTCACCTGCGCCCCGCCGGTCATGCAGGCGGCTTGACTTCGTCATCGAGCTCCGTGGATCCCAGCGCAGCGTGGGACGAGCGCGTCCGCATCAAGGAAGCGGCTTCGGAGAGTTCCACGGCCGCCATGGCCTCCTGCCATCCTGCGAGCTAGAACGCTCACGAGGGGTCGGTACGTGTCGGGGCAGTGTCGGCGCCCGTACGCCGCCCTGACGGCACATTCAAGACCTGTTCGGGCACGCCGACCAGACTCGGTCCCGGTTTTGGTCCGCCCTTCACGGCCCGTACGCGGGAGCCGTCGATCACCGCCGTGCACCAGTCATAAGCGCCGGCGGCCTACGGCTCGGCCGGCAGTGATTCCAGCCGTTCACGTTCAGGCGGTTGCGTCCTGGGCAGTTCGCGCTATGACAGCGACTGGTGCATGTGCTCGACGCGCCACCAGCCGTATGAATGCTGAGGTCGCTGCGCATTTTCCACACACTCTTCCCTTACTGCCATTTCGGCAGGACGCCAGGAAATCTGCAGGGAAACGCAGCGACCACAGGAATCGAGGAAATCACCATGGAGCGTCGTTCCATGCTTCAGGGCGGTGCCGCCGCCGCATTCGGCGCGCTCGCCATCACCGCCATCACGAGTAGCCGCAGCCTGGGGGAAGCCGCCCAAGCGTATCCGGGCCTGCTCCCGGCTCCGGACGCAACCCCGGTGCCGAACCCCGGGCGGCCCCACTGCGCCGTGACGCACGCCCCGCTCCCGGACCCGGCCACGACCCCGGTACCGAACCCGCCCTTCCCTTGCGATCTGACCCGTACCGAGCGGCAGCACCTGGAAACCTTTGACGAGTTGGACTTCGTCGTCTTCTCACACGCCGAGTGGGGCCGCTTGAGTGAAAGCCACGCGAAGAACATCCGCGTGCACTGGCCTGACGGGCACTACACCGACGGCCTGGACAAACACATCGAGGACCTCAAGGCGCTGTTCGCGTGGGCGCCTGACATCTCGATCGAGTCACACCCATTGCGGGTGGCCAAGAACGAGCTGACCGCGGTCACCGGAGTGGCTCATGGCACCTTCTCCCGTCCGATGCCGGACGGGAAGGGTGGCTTCATCCAGCCGACCGGCAAGAAGTTCTCGATCAACTTTTGCACCGTCGGAATCTGGAACCGGAAAGGCACCATGGACGAGGAGTTCCTCTTCTGGGACAACCTGACCTGGTATCAGCAGATCGGTCTTGCCTGACGTCTTCCGCCCGACACCGGACCTGAGATCTCAGGTCACCGCCGCCTCGTGATCACCTCGTCCCTGCTGTCATCCCCTGCGGTCGTGTCACCGTCTCCCACTGTCCCGTTCCGCCGCATTCCATGACCGCTCTCCGCGGTCCTCGGTGTGCAGCTCGAACCACATGGTCTTGCCCGTGGCCGTTCGGGTGCTGCCCCAGGCGTCCGCCAGCAGGTCGAGGAGTTCGATGCCCCGGCCACCTTCCGCGTCGGTATCGGCGACGGTGCGTGCAGGGCTGGAGGACTCGGTGTCCTCGACCTCGCACAGCAGGCGGGAGTCGCGCAGCCGCAGGTTGAGTCGGAGCGGGCCGCGTGTGTGACGCAGTGCGTTGGTGGCCAGTTCGCTGACCAGTAGTTCGGCGGTCTCGGCCACGTGGTCCACGGCCCAGTCGCTCAGCCGGGCGGTCACCAGCCGCCGCGCTCGGCGCACGGAGGTCGGGTCCCGCTGCAGCGGCCATGAGGCGTCCCAGGTGGTGGCTCGGCCGCGCGGTGCGTCCAGCGGGCGCAGTGGGCTGAGCATACGAGACCACAGGGCCCACTGTTTGGCGAGCCACGAGGGCGCACCAGCGTGCAGTGCCCGCTCTTCCCCGTGAACGGCGTTGCGGCAGTCGATCGCCTGGATCGCCATGGGGATCAGTCCCTTCTCCTGCGGCCGAACGGCCCGCTGGCGAACGTGTCCGGCCTGTAGCAGACCGGTGGATGTAGCAGTTGCTACACCTCAAATATAGACGTAGCTCCCGCTACAGTAAAGAGCATCCCAAAAGGGAACCGGGTTCGCGAATGGGCCCTCCGGCTCACCTCTGTCTTCCGCGACCTCGGCATGGCCCGCTGCTGCAGTACTGGATCTCGTCGGCGCGGACGATGTGCCCCTCCCGTCGATGGGCATGGGCGTCATCGGCGGCCATGCGTCGGCACTTCCGTCTCCGCTGCCGCAGGAGCCTTTCGCCGTCTGCTGAGGAAGGTGGCGATCGGCAGGGCTGCTGCCAGGCCGCTGAGCAGGACGGCGGCGAGTGCGCCGAGGATGGCGGGCTGGTCGCTGAAGGCGATGCCGATCGCGGCCAGCGCGGGACCTGCGTTGCGCACCGACGTGACACCGCCCATGGTGGTCCGCCGCACGGGCGGGCCCGTGGCCAGCAGCGTTCCTACGGCGAAGGCGATGGCCGAGAGCAGGAACCCGGCGAGGAGCGCGAGGGAACCGAGAAGTGCGACGACGCCCTTCCAGTTGCCGAGCAGCATGCCGGCCAGCACGATCAGGAACGTGATGTTGGAGACGGCCGCCGCCGGGGGGTGCCAGGACCGTGCGGTGGGTTCGGCGTAGCGGCGTATGAGCAGGCCGATACCGAACGGTACGAGCTGCAGCAGAGCCACAGTCTGCACCAGTGCTCCCACGTCCAGGGAGACGTTGCTGCCCAGCCCGGTGGCGGTCAGGAGGCCGCCCGCGGTGGGCGCGAAGGTGATGCTGCCGACGGAGGCGAGCAGCACCTGCATCGCGGCACCCTCGACGACATCACCGCTTTGCACCATGGCGAGTTTCGCTCCGAAGGGGCCGCCCGGGGAGGCGGCGACCAGGATCAGCGCGGTGAAGGAGGCGGAGGGGAGGCTGAACAGCGCGCCGATGCCCCAGCCCAGCAGCGGAACGGCGACCAGGTTGGCGATCAGCGCCAGCAGCAGGAGCGGGATGTTGGTGAAGACGCCGCGCAGCGCGGAGACGGTGGCCCCCAGGCCGGCGGCGAACATGGTGGCCGCGATGAAGATGACGGTGACGGCGTTGAGTGCCAGGTGCAGGGTCTCCATCGGCTTCCCCTCGGGCGGCGAAGCGCGTGGGGACGGCCCCGAAGCGTCCCTCGCCACGCTGCTGTCAGTCGTGCGGGTCGCCGAGCCAGCGCAGTGCGGTCAGGCTCGGCAGGAAGCAGTACTCGCCTCCCCTGGTGACGACGAAGCGCGGCAGTACGACGAGGCGCCGGCGCAGCGGCCGCCGGGGAATGATGAAGTCGGTGGAGCCGTCGCGGGATCCCGTCACAGGGTCCTGGGCGTTGTTCGCGCCGAAGAAGACGCCGTCGTTCATCCACTGCGACTGGACGAACTCGAACTGCCGCCCCAGGTGCGCGCCGATGAACGCGAACATCAGTCCCCGGTCGGCTCCGTCGTCCTCCAGCACTCCCTCGGGCAGCGGCGGACCGTAAACGGCGCCGCGGCGGATCATGCGGTGCAGTCGCACCTCGCCCGCCACCGCGGCGTCACGGGGGTTGGCACGACGGATGTGGCAGCCGCCGGGCGTCTTGAACCCGGACGGATCGTCGCTGTCGTACAGGAAGGTGTTACGGCGGTACGGGTCGGCGCCGAGCGCGGGATCGTCGTGGTCCGGGGTCAGCGCCAGGGGAGCGCCGCTGCGCCAGCGCCCCATGATCTTCGCGGCGATCAGTTCCTCGTCCTGGGGTCCGGTGGAGTTGTCCTTCAGGTAGCGGCGGAACCCGGCGACGTTCTGGTGGAGCTTGCGGAAGACCGCGTAGCTGCCGTTGCGCCCCAGCACGGCCGGCTGCGGGCTCTGGATGCCGCCGATCTCGTCCGGGTAGCCGAGGACGAACTCGCCGGCCTTCAGAGGCACTTCCAGTTGGTTGGACCCCGGTATGCCGCTGCCTTCGACGGCCGGATGGCTGACTCCGTCGCGATAGCCGAAGTGCTCGGTCTCGGTGGGCAGCGCGTAGCAGTCCTGCCGCCATATCGCCGTCACGCCGGAGAGCCGGTCGTAGGCGGGGCGGGCCCGGTCGACGGCCGCTTCCAGGTGCGCCGGGTCGGGCGCGACGGCAGTGAACACCACATGGACGTCAGGGCTGCCCAGCGGCGCTTCCCAGTGCTCCGGGCTGCTCTCGCCCACATCACCCAGCGCCTTCGCGCGGGCGGCCATCCCCTGCCGGAACTCCCACGCGAAGGTGTCCAGCGAGGCGCGCGGTACGCCCAGCGCCTCCAGGCCGCGGCAGGTGACGGCCACACTCACCCAGGTCTCCCCCAGAGGACTGACCGAGTCCGCCGCGGAGGTCACCGCCGTACTCGCGCGCCGCATCAACTCCCGCCCGTCACCTGGGTCGTCGATGCGGAAGAGCAGGTAGGTCGCCGCGTACGGCGTCGGCCGAGGACTGAGCACCCCGCGCTGGATGTCGTCGAGCTCCAACGAGACGTCCGTGTGCACACTCACCGTTGACCTCCCAGCGGCCCTACGTGGAGACGAGGTTGCGCCAGAAGTTGCGCAGGCTGTCGTCCCCGCCGAACAGGGAACTGAAGATCGTCGAGTCCGCCAGCAGCAGATCACCGGCGCGCTCACCGCCGGGAGGCATCCACAGGAACATGTTGAACTCCGTGTTGCCGGCCTCGGTGAACGGATGCGGCCTCGAGGTGTCGATCGGCTGCCTGGCCAGCACCCGGATGGCGTCGGGGTCGTCCGTCGTCACGTCGTAGTGGGGCAGGTGCATATGGAAGTTGAAGTTCGTCACCCCCTCCAGCCAGCCCTTCGGATCCAGGTCCCGGACCGTGGACAGCGGGGCGATCTGGTTGCCCTCGCGCGTCGCCGGCCGCAGCCCGTACCGGTTCATCACCGGCACGCCGAGGCCCCGCATCAGGTCGCGGACGTAGGTGGCGAACCGCTGCTGCCGGGGCACCAGGGGATCGCCGTGGTGGCGGTACTCCATCTCCCGGACCTTCAGGTCGTCCGAGGCGCCGACATCGTGGTGCGGGCCCAGGACGAGGCAGGAGTCCTCCCGGCCGAGGAACGCCCGCAGAGCATCGATCTCCCCGGGCTGGGCCTCCTGCTCGGTGACCGCGTGGTCCAGCCCGAACACGAACAGCACGTCCGTGTCGCCGAGCACCCGCTCGTCGAGCGGAGTGAAGAAGCCCGCCTGGTCGATGCGCTGGTACACGGGGACGGGATGGCCCGTGACCTCCTGGACGAAGTCCTGGAACGGCACCCAGGCCCAGAAGAACAGTTCCAGCGACCCGGCGATGCCCTGCTGGAACCGGTACGGGTCCGACCACTTCGGGTCCTCGTACGCCGGCCAGGCCACCCGCCTGACCTCGGTCATCGTGGAGAAGCGGTTGTCCAGCTCGGCCGCGTTGCGACCGGCCTCGGCCGGATAGCTCCACGAGACGTACACGCTCACCCGTCGACCGTCAGGGGTGTACTTCCGCGGAATGTGCCGCTGGTTGTACGTCCGCGCGGTCCTGACCTCGCTCATTTTCGTCCAGCCTCACTGCATCTGGTCGAGCATCTCCGACAGAGCGCTCTTGATCCGCAGAGCCTTCTTGATCTCGTCCGCCGTCACGTACGGATACTCGCCGTACTCGATGAAGCTCGGACAGTGGTGTTCCCGTACGAAGCGCACGAACGCTTCGGGGTTGGTCCGCCAGTCCTCGGGAAATCCTTCGAGGTTCTCGAAGGCGGTGCTCACACCAGCCTTGCTGAACAGCGCGACGGCGTCCTCGGTGTACTTGTCGAAGTCGGTGTCGAAGATCCCCTGGTACATGAAGCGCGTGTCGTCGTCGAACAGCACCCAGCGCAGATAGTGCAGCTTCAACGGCGCCAGCAGGTACGGATCCTGCTCCAGCGCCTTCGCCAGGGCGTGGCCGTACTCCCGCATCGCGTCGGCCCTGCCCGGCTTGACGTTCGCCACGATGGTGAACCCGTAGCAGGCCGGAGTCCTTGGAAAGACGGGGCCGTACTTGCCCTGTTCCAGGTGGTCGGTCTCCTTGGGGATGACGACCGCCTGCGGCTTGATCTCCATGTCCGCACCTCCGCACTCCACAGCCCCGAACCCATCTACAGCCTGGCACCGCACGCCAGGGCCCGCCCGCTGGAGCAGCGGGCGGCCGACGCCTCCGCTCCCCGCCAGCAGCCCGACCCGCCGGTGCCCGGCGCCCGCAGGCGAAGCCTTCTCGTCGACCGCGAGGCTGTACCCGATCGGAGCCGAGCCCCATCACCGACTCGTCGTGCGGGCCGCTTGGGATCCGAGCTCGTGGCAGAGGTCCCCGATGAGTTGATCAAGCCGCAAGGACGAATGACGAAAATTACCTGGTCAGCGCGACATGTTCGGGTGATTCGGGGGGAAGCGCGAGGCATGGACACGCTCACCTTCGACAGCGCGGATCTCGAAGTCACCGAGGACTTCCTCAGCCGCGCCTACGCCCGGATGCGCATCGGCAGCAGCACCCCCGACGCCGGCCGCGCCCAGATCCGGCGCACCGCCATCGCCCCGGTGAGCGTCGACGAACTCACCCTCGACTTCGAAATGAGCTACTCGGTCACACCGCTCGGCCGGATCTGCCTGTGCCTCGTGCACGAGGGAACCGTACAAGACCACCACTTCCAGGGCACCCAGGACACCTTCGGCCCCGGCGACGTCGTCCTGTTCGCCCCACCCGACCTGCCGTACTCCGGACGCATCTGCCACGCCCGCTACAACATCACCATGCTCGACCCCGCACTCCTGGCCCAGGTGGCCGCCGGCCCCGACGACGCACGGCCGGTACGGCTCACCGGACACCGCCCCCGCTCAGCCACCGCGGCCGCCCACCTGACCCGGACCATCGCCCACCTACGCGACTCCGTCCTGGCCGACCCCGCCACCGCCGACCAGCCGCTCATCGCCACCACCGCCGTGCAACACCTGGCCGCAAGCGTCCTCAACACCTTCCCCAACACAGCCCAGCCCGAACCCACCCCGGCCGACCGCCGCGACGCCCACCCCGCCATGCTGCGCCGCGCACTCGCCTACATCGACGACCACGCCGACCAGCCGATCACCATCGCAGACATCGCCACCGCCGCCCACGTCACCGCACGCGCCCTGCAATACGCCTTCCGCCGACACCTGAACACCACCCCCCTGGCCCACCTGCGCCGCGTCCGGCTCGCCCACGCCCACCAGGACCTGACGACCGCCACACCCGACAGCGGCGCCACCGTCACAGCCATCGCCGCCCGCTGGGGCTTCCACCACCCCGGACGCTTCGCCACCCTCTACCGCCACACCTACCAACGCACCCCACACACAACCCTGACCAACGGCTGACCACGAACACGCACCCCGAAACCGCGCCGAGCCATCAGCACCCCTTGGGGTCACCCACCCGAAGGCTCGCATCGTCGGTGCAACCCCGTCGGACTCGAACGTGCCCGCGGAACGTGCTGCTGTGGGCGCGGCGGCAAGCGGACGAAGCCGGTGCGGTGCCGGTACCGGCCTGCGTGCCGCCGCCTCTGCAGCGCATCCTGGCCGGGACTGGGGTGGACAGCCTGCTGAGCGTGTCCGGCACCGTCACCGAGGCTGAGAGCGCGATGACGGCCGGCGCGTCTGACGCCCGACACCGAGTTCCGGGCCGGCCGAAGACCACCACCTGACTACGACGTCCCGAGGACAGGGTGTGCGGCCGGAAAGTGCGCAAAAATGGCATATGGACCTGCGGAGCAAGTGGGGGAATCGGCTCCCGGAGCACCGGCGCGGACTGTTGGTGACCGCGCTGGCGCTGATCGTGGCCATCGCCGTCGTGGACATCGGCATCGGTACCAGTGTTCATCTGGGCCCGTTGCTGGTGATCGCGCCGACGTTGACCGCCTCCTTCGCCGGTCCGCGGCTGACCGCTCTGGTCGGGGCTCTGGCGGAGGCCGCCCTGGTGATCATCGCCATCTTCCACGGCGGACTGACCACGACCAACCATGTGGCACAGCTGATCGCCCTGGCCGTGCTGTCGGCTCTGGTGGTCTTCGTCTGTTATGTGCGGGAGCGGCATGCCCGGGAGCTGAGCCGGTTGCGGTCGGTGGCCGAGACGGCGCAGCGGGTTCTGCTGCGGCCGCCACCGCGCCGGATCGGGCCGTTGCGGGTGGCCTGGCTGTATCTGGCCGCCGAGGACGAGGCCCAGATCGGGGGTGACCTGTTGGCGGTCGCCCGCGCCGCTCATCCCTGCACCCGGATCCTCATCGGCGACGTTCGAGGCCATGGGCTGGCCTCCGTCGCCGAGGCGTCGGCGGCGATGAGTGCGTTCCGTGAGTGCGCCCACCGTTACGGCTCTCTGCCCGAGCTCGTCACCGCCGTCGAAGAGAGCGTCTGCCGGAACCTGGAGGAGGAGGCCGACACCGCGCACGACGCCGACGAGCGCTTCATCACCGCCGTCGTGATCGACATACCCGACCAGGAGCCACAGGCTGAGATGCTCAACTGCGGCCATCCGCCGCCCCTGCTCCTCCATGGCGGCCGGATCACATTCCTGCACTCCCGTCGCCCCGCGCCCCCACTGGGCCTGCGTGCCCTCTGCCTGACAAGCGACAGCACCGACCGGTTCACCTTCGAACCGGGCGACATGCTGCTGCTGTATACCGACGGCGTGGTCGAAGCCCGCTCACCGACCGGAGCCTTCTATCCGCTCGCCGAACGGGTCGCTTCCTTTCGCGCATCAAGCCCGGATGCCCTGGTGCATGAGATCCACCGCGACCTGCTCGCGCACACCGGCGAGCAGCTCACCGACGACGCCGCATTCCTGATCATCGAACGCACCCCCTCGCGCCATCCGCACCGGCCCCACCTTGTATCCCATACCGACGGATCACCCCCGCCCAATCCAGCCGACCGTCGCAGTACGGCCCGCTGAGCACGCTCCGCGCATTGCGTCACCCCGTCGCCGCACCTCGCCCACGCCGTGAGCAAGGCGCCCCTCGTAAGCCGGGACGGAGTCGACGGCCACCCCAGCTCCCGTCGGGCGAGGAACCACACGCCCTCAGCCCCGCTCCACGCCATGCAGCACGGCAGCACGCCTCGCAGGGGTGCCCGGCTTCCCCCACCGACCCCAGTCGCTCCTGACCGATCTGTCGGCCCAGGGGACCGCCGCCAGGTGCCGCTTCCTCTTCCGGCCGAGTCTCACTCGGCAGAACGACGCCGACGAAGCCAGGCCAACGCCAGTGTTCCCAGAATCAGCAGCAGACCGCCGGCGGCGAAAATGATCTGCTTCCCGCTGAGCAGGCGGGCGCTCCAGCCGGCTGCCCTGGCGTCACGCGGATCAGAGGGACTGGCGCTCCCCGCCGGGGAGCCGGACGAGTCCCCGCCATCCGCACTGGCGCCACCGTGAGGACGAGCACCATCATTGCCGCCACCACGGTCGTCCTCGTCGATGCAGTGGGTGGCGGGGAACGGGAAGACTCGCTTGTGGTGGGCGAAGGCCTTCACAACGAGCAGCGGGTGCACCCTGAAGAAGTCACGGATTTCAAACTGGTACCTGTCAGAGGTTTTGGTGGGGTACATGACGCTCAAGTACCCGGCGACGGTGAAGCTGCTCCACGGCGCCTCCGGTGACGAGACATCCGCGGGCCCGTGCAGGAGGATGGCCTCGGGCCCGCGTTGAGCGTTGATCAGTACCATCCTCAGGTTCTTGTCGATGAGCACCACCCCGCGCGGGCTGTGGCAGTTACGCCAGGGATTGCGGGGACCACCGGCATCATCGCCCCCGTCGTAAACCCGCAGGGAACCGGACGTGTGCCGCGTCGACGCCTGCGCAGTGGCGCTGGCCGTCGGAGACACCAGGACGACGGCCGCAACCGCCAACGGCGCTGCAACCCAGGGACGAAGACCCACTCGACAACCTCCATAGGCGACGGATGTGGCAAACGCACTGCAGCGCGGCATCTTGGAGAGCCGACAAGAATCTAAGGAAACCGACTCGCCACATCGTGAATGCTCGCGGGCCCGTATTCGTTGTCACTCAACCGCAGCAGTCTCATAGACCAACTGCGCGTCTTCGCCGCCGGCGCCGTCGTCCCCGCGAAGTGTGCCGGAGGAGAAGCCCTCGTGCCATCCGCCCGTGAGGCCGGCTTGTGGCCCAGTGACCGGTGCTCGTTCGCCGCGAAGACCCAGCCCGCCAGGACGGACAGTGCGATGACGACCCTCCGGTGAGGGATCGGGCCGTGCGCCACCAGTTCAGCGAGCGCAACAGCGCCTGCCTCGACACCCTTGCCCAGCCATGCCGGACCGGCGTAGTGGACCAGCCGGTCCCCGGCGATGCGCAGGTCGCCCTTGGCTGCGATCACGACCGGCTCCGGGCCGAGCCAGTTCATCCGCCACTGCCACTCGGCAAGGCCACTCAGAGCGGCCGAACCACCCGTAAGCCAGGGTGGTTTCGAAGAAGTCGGCGCCCTGCGGCCTCGTGTACGCGGTCGCCTGGGGCGCGGCGCGCCCCAGGCGAGGTCGGGAGGCAGAACGGCGGGAGGTGCCGGCGCCGGTTGCCGGCACCGGGCCCGATGCCGGCCTGCGTGGCCGCCAAGGGTGATCGCGGCGGGTGATGTGAGCGATCAGGTCCCGTGCCACGCCGCTCGGCGGGGTGGAGGGGACGTCCCAGATGACGCGCAGAGTCCTGCGCAGGTCGAGTTCCGGTGTCCGCACCTTCACGGGCCGGCCTGTGGCCAGATCGTCCTCGACGGCCAGTTCGCTGAGGACGGCCAGTTCGCTGAGGACGGCTGGTGCGGTGCCGGCCAGTGCGGCCGCGCGCACCGCCGCCGTGGTGGGCAGCGCCAGGGCCGGGACGACCCGGGGGGGGCGTCAGGCCCGAGCACCGCGGCCAGAGCGGCGGTGAGGGTGTCGAGGTGCCGGAACCGCTCTCGCGGCTGACGAGCGGTGTGGCGGCCAACTCAGCGGCGCCGACCGGTCGGCGGCGATGGGCCCAGAGGTGGCCCGAAGTGACGACGACGGCGAGCCTGTCGTGGCCGACGACCCTGTCGTGGAGCCCGGCCGGTCGCTGAGGGCCTTCGGTGAAGCCGATGTTCGCGGTGCCCTCGATGACGTGGGCGATCACGGGGGTGGTGTCGATCGCGCTCAAAAGGATCTCGGGCTCTGTGCCTCCCGGCCGCTGTACCGCACGGAAGGACGACAGCCGGCCCGGCAGGAGCTGCTCGGCGATGGTCAGGCCGGCGCTGACCCTCAGCCTCTCACGGCGGTCGGCGCGCAGGGCGGCGATCCGGCGTCCATCTCCGCGGCGACACCCAGCAGGCGGGCGGCGCCGCACGGCATCATGTCGACGCCACCCACGACACCCGCGCGGGCCAGCGCGGGCCAGCGCGGGCCAGGGCTTCGTTCCCCGGCCGCCATTCGTCTACAGTTCCGTAGACTGTCTACTTCGGTGTAGTCGATCGTTTTCGGGTGTTCATGCAGTCTTTCCGGGTCCACAGGACCCTCATCCACCCGCGAGTAGCGGGTGTGTCACGGGGAGACAGCCCTGTGGCTCCCCGAGCAGTTCGTCTCAGGCACGACCCCGGCCGGAGGGCCCACGGAGATCATGCGCCCCAGAATCCTGATTGTTGAAGACGATCACGCCCTGCGGGACGTGCTGCGCCGGGGCCTCCATGACGAGGACTTCGAACCCGTTACCGCCGCTGACGGCGCCACCGCCCTGCGGCTGGCCACCATGGACATCGCGGCGGCCGTCCTGGACGTCGGCCTGCCCGACTCCGACGGGCGGGACGTGTGCCAGGCAATGCGAGCCAACGGCTTCCTCGCCCCGGTGATCTTCCTCACCGCCAGGCAGCAGCTCACCGATCGCCTGTCCGGCTTCTCCGCCGGAGGTGACGACTACCTGCCCAAGCCGTTCCACCTCGCCGAACTCGCCGCCAGGCTGAGAGCCGTCATCAGACGGGCCGCCCCCACGGCGGTGGCTTCGGCCGGTGACCTGGTTCTGGACGCGGTGGACCACAGCGTCACCACGCGCGGCACTCGCACCGCCCTGTCCCCCACCGAGTTCCGGCTACTCGCCACCCTGGTCGCCGCGGACGGCACTCTCGTGCGCCGCCGCGACCTGGTGCGGGCAGGCTGGCCCGAGGGCGCGCAGGTGAGCGACAACACGCTGGACCAGTACCTCAGCCGGCTGCGCCGCAAGCTCCGGGCGGCAGGCAGCAGTGTCACGATCAGTACCGCACGCGGAATCGGACACCGCCTGTCATGAACCGTGCCGCTCGTGTCTTCCGCCGACTGGCCCCGCGCACCCTGCGCGGCCGGCTCTCCCTCGTGGCACTGACGACCGCCGCCCTGCTGATGACGGTCCTGACCGTGGTGTTCAACGCCGTCATGGACCAGCACCTGCAGCACCAGGCCGACGACGAACTTAGCAACCGGGCGGCAGCGGTCGCCACGACCGTCGACACCAGCGGCCGCCGGGTGCGCGTCCTGGAAACCGCCAACGACCGTCTCCTCGACACAAACGTATGGATCTACGCCGGAACCCACCTGCTGGAGAAGCCGCCGTCCGCCTCGGACCGCAGCGCCTTGACACAGGCCGCCGTCCGGCTGGCCGCACAGTCCGAGCACGCCTGCACGACCGCCCAGGCCCACGGTCGCTCACCCGTCAGGTTGTGTTCCCACCGCCTCCGCGGCCGCCATACCTCCGCCACCGTCGTCGCGGCCCTGAACCTGGCACCGTACCGCAGCTCGGCCGACACCCTGCTGCTGGCATCGCTGATGCTCGACGCCGTGATGCTCGGCTGTACCTACGTGCTCACCCGCCTGTCCGTCGGCCGGGCCCTGCGCCCGGTGCGGACGATGACGGACCAGGCCACCCAATGGAGCGCGACAGGCTCCGACGAGCGTTTCGGCACCGAGGACCATCCAGTCGAACTCGCCCGGCTGGGAGCTTCGTTGGACCAGCTCCTGGATCGCATCGGCACCGTTCTGCGCCACGAACAACAGCTGACGGCGGAGCTGTCCCACGAACTGCGCACGCCGCTGACCCGGATCATCATGGAACTCGACTGGTGGCGCACCCGCCCCCGTACCGACGCCGAGACCCGCGCGGCCCACGAGGCGATCGCGGAGGCCGCACAGTCCATGCGCACCATCTGCGACACCCTGCTCAACGAGGCCCGCGAGAGCGCGCTGAATCCGTCGACGCCCCCGGGAGCAACCGATGTCGTGCCCGTCCTGGACCGCCTGCTCGAAAACCTTCAAGCCCCGGACGCGGTGAAGACCTCGGTGGAGACCGAAGCGCCGGTTCTGGAGGCAGGGGTAGCCCCCGCTCTGCTCGAGCGCATCGTCAGCCCCCTGCTCGCCAACGCCGCCCGCTACGCCCGCTCCCGCGTGACCGTGTCCGCCCAGCGGGTCTCCGGCGCCGTGCGGATCGAGATCGTCGACGACGGCCCCGGCGTGCCGGAGGCGTTCGTGGCAGATCTGTTCCAGCCCGGCCGGCGCGCCGACTACGGCGACGGGCACGACGGAGCGGGCCTGGGCCTCCCGCTCGCGCGACGCCTGGCCCGCGCCGTCAGCGGCGAGGTGTCCTACGACCCCAGGCACGCGCCGGGGGCCAAGTTCACGGTCAGCCTGCCCGCCGGATGACCGGGTGCTGCTCCTCCTTCGCCCATCGGGCAGCGACCTGGCCGCACATGGTGACTGCCCCGACGCAGGGAACGCGTCGGGGCAGTTCGTCGTCCCGGTCGGTCAGCCGAGGGAGGTGAGGAGGGTCTTGAGTGCTTTGACCTCGGTGGCCTTGTCGGGGTTCGGGGCGCGTAGTGCCTTCAGGACCTGGTCGATCTCGCTGTCGAGGAAGTGCCACGCCTTCTCGCTCCTGGGCTCCAGGGTGGACTGGTCGTCGTCCCAAGCGGTCTCCAGGTCGGTCACCCGGGTGGTCGCGGCTCGCTGATGGCCCGCGTTCAGCTTGGCCAGGGTGTCGGCTGTGATCGTGCGGAACTTCGCGATCTCGGCCGGAGGGAACGGTGACGTCGCCTGCTGAGGGGTGAGATGGGTGGTCACCGGCGCCGGGGAGTCCTCCTCGCCCGCCGCGGCCGCGTGGGGCTGGTTGTGTGCCCACACGAGAAGGGCCGTCGTTGCGACCGCTACGGCGGCGTAGTAGCCGAGCATGATCCGCTCACGCGCGGGGTTCAGCGCGCGTGGGGCTTCGGCCGGTTCCTGGGCTTCGATGACGTCGCTCCGGCTGAGCGTGAGGTACACGACCGTGGCGAGGATGGCCCCCAGGAAGATGACGCTGGTCACCGCGGTGCCGAGGCCCAGGCCGCCGTCGCCGCTGGGCGAGCCCAGCCAGTCACCGAGGTTGGCGCCGAGCGGGCGGGTGAGGATGTAGGCCAGCCAGAAGGAGAGCACGGTGTTGGCGCCGAGACGCCAGCCGAGGACGATCGCAACGATCAGCCCGAGCGGCAGGAGCACGGAGACGCCCGGGGTCCAGCCGGTCAGGTCCAGGGTCCAGTCGCCGGTGGCGGTGCCCAGGGCGAAGGTCACCAGGATCGCAAGCCAGTAGAAGAGTTCCCGGGGCCGGGTGGTGATGCTGTGGACCGACAGCGTCCGCTCGCGCGCGTACCAGACTCCGAAGACAACGGCGAGGACGACGGCGAACACGCTGCTGCTCAGAGCGAGGGGGACGCCCTGGCTGTCGGTGAGGATGTCGGTGTAGAGAGTGCCGGTCACACTCACCACCACGACAGTGAGCCAGTACACGAACGGGACGTAGCGTTTGGTGCCGAGCTGCCAGACCATGACGCCCGCCAGAACGACGGTGAAGATCAATGCGGTGTTGATCAGACCGACACCGAGGTTCATGTTGATCCAGTCGGCGAAGCTCTCGCCAACCGTGGTGCACAAGATCTTGATGATCCAGAACCAGATCGTGACCTCGGGGACCTTGTTCAGCATGTGCCCGGCAGGCGCCCGAAGACTCCCGGAGGAGCGGCGGTGAGAGCCGGTCCCAGTCGACTGCTCGCCGGCTCGCTGCCGGTCCCGGTCCTGGGCGTCTGCCCCCGCAGCCACCTGACTCTCAGAGGTTTCATAGGTCATGCTGCCCGACTGTGCCATCGGGTACCTGAACGCATCCTGACTACCACCGTCACTGGCCCGGGTCGTGCCGCGGCGCTCTCCAGCGCTGCCGCGCTCCGATGGGCGAAGCCAGCCGGCCGTATGCCATGCGCAGCGTCGCGTCCGCGGCGTGCCCGTCCATGCCGGCCACCGGCGCAGCCGCGAGAGGTGTGACGCAACGCCGTCAAGGCGCGGAACCCCGGCACCACGGTGCTGCCACCCGCCGACAGCGAAATGATCCGAGCCGGGCAGTAAAAGTCACTGCCGGATACGAAGCGCTTGCCTGCCATGTGCTCGTGCCATGTTGACCTCCCTACTTCTTCTCCGGAGGCACGCGTGCCCGGCTCTCCCGCTCCCATGGACTCGACACCGGCCTACCCCCGGTGGTCGGACCGCCCGATACGCCAGCTCGACACCTTCGCGGCCAGGAGGTCCGGGGCCGAGAGAGTGCCCGCTCTGGTGCTCGGCAGTCAGAACGGGGGTGATCCCCGATGGGCCGCCTACGTCATCCGGGAATACGAGCACCGACTGGCGCGAGGGCACGGCAACGCACACGGCCAGGTTCCGCACGCGGTCGTCGACGACGCGGAACTGACCGGCGGCTTCCTCGCAGCGGTCGACCGAGTGGCACTGCGGTTCCAGCTCACCATGCCTTCAGGACACCTGCGGCTGCGAGCCTTCCGCACATGCCGGTCCGTGCTGGAATCGGAGCGCGGCACACCCGCCGGGGTGCCGGATGCTGGCACCCCGGTGGCGATGTCGGCCATCCCGAGAAGGACGTAGTCACCCGGTTCGAAACTCGTCTCGCAGACCTGCCGGCCACGGCGGGAACGCTCGCCGAGGCGGCCGCCGGGCTGCGCATCTGGCCGCTACATGGTCTGTCCCGTCTCGCGACATCCGACGACATCGTCATCCACGCCGGCGCCCCGGTCGCCCCCCGTCGCACGGGACGGCGAAGCCGTCCCCCTGCCGACGGCCGTGCGATGTCGGATCAGTCTCCGGACGCTTCGGGTATGGGTTGCCCGTCATCGACCGGGCGCCGCCCGCCGGATGGCGGACGCCGGGATGGGCCGCCGTCCAGCGGGCCGCCTCACTTGCCGGACGGTCTCATGGCCGCCACACCGACTGATCCGACCGCCGCTCACCGCTTCCAGCCGATCAGTGCTGGGGGTGCGGACGCGCGTGGAACAGGGGGCGCCGCTGGCGGGCCGTGCCCGAGGCGAGCTGGCCGATCTCGACGCGCGTCCTGATGGCGCGGACCACCTCGGTCAGGCCCAGAATGATGGCCATGACGCCCACCACAAGGGTGAGGGTCGCGATCGAGGCGAACGGCATGATGATCATCACGATGCCGGCCAGAGCGCCGATGATCCCGAAGGCGACGTGCCAGCCGCGCCCCGGCATGGCCGGGGCGGAGGCCGCCGCGGCCGTCTCCGTGGTACCGCGCAGCAGCCAGCTGAAGCCGATCCACAAGGCGAGCAGCAGGATCGACTCAAGGGTGCCCCGGAAGCAGATCAGTCCCAGCAGGATGGAGGCCGCGCCGGTGATGAAGTGCAGGACACGAAGGTGCCGTGGGACGTGGGTGCCGAAGGCGGCAGCGAGCTGGAAGACGCCTGTGACCAGTAGGTAGACGCCGAAAAGAATGCCGACGACGCGCAGCGTCGCGCCTGGCCAGACCAGGGCGATGACGCCCAGGGCGATGGTGGCGAGGCCCATCGTGAGCAGGATCTGCCAGCCCATGTTCGCCAGGGCGGCCATGCCTTCGGCCAGGGGCCTCTCTTCTGGTTCGGTGCCGCGTGGGGGAACGGGGCCCGGGGAATCGGTGGGATATGTCATGGCACCTGCCTCCTCCTTGGAGCAGCTTTGTCACGTCAGTGCATGTCCGTCGTCGTGGGGGGTGATGACGGCGCGTCCTTGGATCTTGCCGTCGTGCAGCAGCTGGTACGCCTGGTCAGCGCGTTCCAGAGGGAAGTGCTCGACCAGCATCCTGATCTTTTCCTGCTGTGCCAGGGTGATCACTTCCATCAGTTCGGTGAGGGTGCCCCAGTAGGGCGAGGAGACCGAGCACTCGTGCGGCGGGCTGGTGAAGTTGACGGGCAGGGCTCCGCCGCCGAGGCCGACGATGGTCAGGTGGCCGAGCACCCTGGCTGCCTGAGCAGCCATCCGCAGAGTCGGGTCTGTGCCGACCATGTCCAACACGAGCTCAGCGCCCTGCCGCCCCGTCAGGTCCTTGATGCGCGCGATCGCCTCGTCACCCGAGAGAAGTGCTTCGTCGGCTCCCATGTGCTGGGCGGTCTCCAGCTTTCCGGCGTCGGTGTCCACGGCGACGACGGTGGTCGCCGTGGTGAGAGCCCGCAGGATCTGGATGGTCATCTGGCCGAGACCGCCGGCCCCGATCACCACCGCGGTCGACCCCGGCCCCAGCAGGTGCAGCGACCGTTTGACGGCGTGATAGCTGGTCAGTCCGGCGTCGCTGAGCGGGGCGGCCTCGCGGGCGTCGAGGGTGCCCAGCGGAATCAGGTACCGCGGCGCGGGGACGAGCAGGTACTCGGCCATGCCGCCGTCGTGGCCACCGCCCAGGCCCGGGCCCTGACCACCGAGGGCCTGGCAGTAGTTCTCCTGGCCCTGACGGCAGTTGGCGCAGATGCCACAGCCCCAGGAGCCGTAGACGATCACAGGGTCTCCGGGTGTGAACCCGGTGACGCCCGGTCCCAGGCTCTCCACCCATCCCGCGTTCTCGTGGCCGAGCGTGAAGGGCAGTTCCGTGGCGAGCCCGGGTGGTGGCCCGGGAGCCTCCATGATGTCCAGGTCGGAGTGGCACGCACCGGCGCCTGCGACCTTCACCAGGACCTGCCCCGGTCCGGGCTCGGGCGCCGGCACCTCGCGCAGCTCGGGCGGTTGCCTCCACCCGACGAGTTGAAAAGCCCGCATAGCGATCCCTCACGCACCCCAGCTCAGTCGCGGATCCCGTCGATGTCGACCAGGACGTGCCGCGGCCCGCGGAAAATCTGGTTGTGCCGGTACGGCGGCGGGTCCTCGACGAGCCGCGGGTTCTCCACCCGGCGGGCGAACTCACCGACCGCGACCTGGACCTCGAGCCGGGCGAGCGGGGCGCCGAAGCAGAAGTGGATGCCCTGGCTGAATCCGAGGTGCTGGTTGTCGCGGCGTTCGAGGTCGAGTGCGTCGGGGTCGGTGAACCGTTCCGGGTCGCGGTTCGCCGAGCCGTACGCCAGGAAGATCGGCGCCCCCTTCGGGATGGTGGTGCCCGCGATGTCGATGTCTTCCAGAGCGGAGCGGGTGTGCCAGAACTGCACCGACGACTCGAAGCGCAGCAGCTCCTCCACTCCCGGCACGATCAGCTCGGGCCGGCGGCGCAGCTTCTCCAGCGCGTCGGGGTGCCGCAGCAGGGTGAGCACGCTGTGGGCGATGAGGTTGACCGTGGTCTCATGCCCCGCGAAGATCAGGAGCAGGGCGTTGCTCGCGAGTACGCCCTTGGACATCCGTCCTTCCGGGCCGTCCTCGTTCACCAAGGCTGACAGCATGCCCGGGCCGGGCTGGTCGGCGTACCGGTCGAGCAGATCGGCTGCGAACTGCCCGAACTCCCGCACGGCCTGCCGCGCCCCGGCCTGGCGGCGCCGGATCTCTTCGGAGGCGGCCTCGGGGCCGAAGTCCAAAGCGTCCAGGGCCGTCTCGATCCAGTGGTGGAAGCGCGGCTCGTCCTCCAGCGGCACGCCCAGCACCTTGCAGATCACCCTCACCGGCAAGGGGTAGGCGAAGTCGTCGACGGCGTCGATCCGGGTCTTGCCCTTCATCTCGTCCAGGAGGCCGTCGACGATGCGGCGGATGTCGGGTTCCAGGTCGGAGATCAGATGAGGCTCATGCGGTGGGCCGGCGAAGTGCGGCATCATCATCCGGCGGTCCCGGTCGTGCTCGGGCGGATCGCAGGTGATGATGTTCGGCTCGGTCAGCACCTCCCTGATCGGCTCGGCCACCGGCTCCCCCGGCCCCTCTGCCCGGGCCACGGCCGGGACGGGACACTTGCGTGGATCGGAACTGACCCGGGGGTCGTGCAGCAGCGCGACGATCTCCCGATAGGTGCTGACGACATAGGTGCCGTCCGGCTGCCGCGCCACCGGTGTCTTGCGCAGTTCCTCGTAGAACGGGTACGGGTTGGCGCGGTTGGCGTAACGCAGGGCCTGCTGCCAGGGGGTTTCCTCGACCACGAGGCTCCCCTCCTTCTTCCTGTCGGTGCTGTCCGCTTGCACGCGTGACCCGGCGGGCTGCGGGCGCGTCAGTGACGGCGCGGCCGGAACTCGGCCGTCCGCTCGCTCGGGGCATGGCCGGTCAGGACGACGTCGGGGATCGCCGTCGGGACTCTCGGGTCCGGAAACTCCGCCGGCATCGGCTTCATGTCGGGCGGCTGGTCCCAGCCCGGCGGCGGAGGCGGGAACGGACCGGACTGCTCGATCAACTTCCCGTAGTACTCCAGCCACTTGCCGTGATCGAAGGTGACGGCGGCGACGATGCGGCCCCGACGACCGTAGGCGGCGGCGAAGCGGCGCTCCGCGACGGATCCCTGCGTGAAAGCGATCTCGTCACCGAAAGGCGGCACCCCGACGGACTTGATGTTCACGCCGAACTGACCGGACCAGAAGCCGGGCAGCAGCAGATGCGGACGATAGTGGGGCTCGAGGTTCACCATGTTGTGGGCCGCGGTCTCGGCGCCGAGTACGGCGTTGTCCCAGTGCTCCATCGCGAGAAACTGGTATTCGTACAGCACGTGCGGAGCGCGCGCCACGTCCCCTGCCACGTAGACGCTGTCGGTGACCACGCCGTTGATGTCGAAGGCCCGGCCACCGGCGTCGCACCCGACGCCCCAGAAGCCGGCCGCCAGCCCGGAGCCCTCCAGCCATTCCACGTTGCGGATCGACCCCAGCGAAGCCACCACCACATCGGCGTCGACAGCGGATCCGTCCGACAGATGCGCACGCCGCACGTGCCCACCAGGGTCGCCCTCCAGCGACGACACGCCCAGCCCGCAGCGCAGGTCCACACCGTGATCGCGCTGCAGCTGCGCGGCGATCTCCCCGATCACCCCGCCGAGCGCACCGACCAGCGGCGCCGCGCCCCGCTCGACGACGGTCACCGGGATGCCGAGCTCCCGGCACACGGACGCCACTTCCGAGCCGATGAACCCGGCTCCGATGACCAGGACCCGCGACGGCGGCTCGGCCAGCTCCTTCTGCAGCTGCGCGGCATCGTCACGCGAGCGGATCGTGTGCACCCCGTGCAGTGCGGCCTCGGCCGGGTTGGGCCACTGTCGTGCGCGGGTGCCCGTGGCGATCAGCAACCGGTCGTACGGGATCAGCTCGCCATTCGCCAGGCGCACCTGCTTGGTGGCCCGGTCCAGCCCGGTGGCAGCCACCCCGAGCCGCCAGTCCGCATCCACTTCCCGCATGCGGGGCAGCTTCGTGTGGTCGGCCGGCACCCAGCCCTTGAGCACCTGCTTGGACAGCGGCGGACGGTCATACGGCTCGTACGGCTCGTCCCCGATGATGGTCAGGGAACCGGTGAAGCCCTCGTCGCGCAGAGTCTCCGCGGCCCGCAGCCCGGCCAGTGAAGCGCCCACGATGACGATCCGGCCGCTGGCCCGGAACTCGCGCACCAGCTCCGCGACCGTGGCCCGCAAGGTCATGACGTCTCGCCTCGCTCCGCTCCGTCCACGCGGTCGATCACGATCGCCTGCACCGGGCACGCCACAGCAGCTCGCTCGACCTGCAGGCGCCGCTCGTCATCGGGGTTCGGCTCATAGGTGAGCGCCTCCTGACCGTTCAACCTGAAGACCTCGTGCGCCAGATACACGCACTGTGCGTATCCCTGACAGCGATTAAGGTCCACGACGATCCGCATGGGCAGAATCCTTCCGCTCTGCCGCTCGCCCCGCGGCGGCGACCTCCGGCACGGTCATTCAGCTATGGGGGCTCAGTTCCCCTGCCAGGTGAGCCGACCGCGGGTGTCCTCCCCGTCACCCCAGGACACCGGCTGAGCGGGCCCGGTCTTGTGCGCTGCGTCGCCCCGGTCACGGTGACGTCCATGGGAGTGTCGCAGCGCGAAGAGCATGTCTCTCCGCCGACGGCGCCGGCATTCAAGCTTGGCCCGGCCGTTGCGCCCTAGAAAAATGCTCGCGCCGCCTTCCGACAATCGCAAACCGCCGTTGTGGGCCCAGGACGTCTCCGGGTCGGGGCGGTTCTTGGTCATTCACGGATTCATGCAGGTCGGGCTCGGGCCCCCGGCCGAAGCCGTTGATCACACCTGGCGTGGCCCGATCATCACCCTCGATCACGCACTACAGCCTGTGGTGCGTGTCACCGTCGCCACCTCCACATTTCCATACGACGTATGGTTACTCTGCAGACGCAATTCCATACGACGTATGGAAATCTCGATCGGACAACGCCAGGCGCTACACATCGCCTGCCCAAGCAGCCGTTGGCGCGGATCGCGCCAACCGGAAGGAAAGATCATGAAGAAGCTCACGAAGCGGATCGCTGTCGCTGCCTCCTCCGTGGCGGTCGCGGGCGTCGCCGTCATCGGTGCCGGGGGCACCGCTTCGGCCGCGACTCCCGCACCGGTGCACGTCCACCGGCCGGCCGCCGGGGTCGACGCCGCCGACTACCGTTGGGACCACGGCATCGGCTACCTGATCGAGCAGGGCTACTGCTGGGACGAGAACCGAGGCTGGCACCACGACGACCGTGTCACCGGCTCGTCCTGGCACAGCCCCGACGGTCGCTGCTACCGCTGGGACGACGAGGGACGCGGATGGAAGTCCGGCAGGTCGCACCGGGACACCCGGAACCGCTACGAGCACGACGGCCGGGGCTGGGACCACTTCGACCGGAACCACGCTGACCGGTGAGGCAGGTACTGCTTGTGTCTCGACCCCTGCCTGCACCCACCCACCTCGTGCCGCAGGCACGCGTCGCCCATCTGCCGCGACGCACCAATCGCGCGGTCCGCCGATGCCGTCCCGGCGCCCGAGCCGTGCCGCAACGTCCCTTCCGCCCCTACGTCTTCACCGCCGCGAGCGGCGAGGCGCAGCCGGAGCAGAGGGCGTCTTGGAGTGAATGCCGATGGAGTCTTCGAGGACCGTGGTCCAGGGGGTGACCGCTCGGCTCGTCGTCTCGCGGGCCTGCTTCCTGCCCCTGTGCATGCGTCTGCGGTACGAGCCCGCTGATCCCTATGTCGTCCGTGCGGCCTTCTTCCTCCACAGTGACGAGCCCGCCGCATGGGTCCTGGGACGTGATCTTCTGGCCGACGGCCTGGAGGGCTGCGCAGGTCATGGGGACGTCCGGATCTGGTCGGCCGTCGGTCGTGGCGACCAGGCGATGTACCTCGCTCTCCGGTCTCGCGCGGGCACCGCCCTGCTCGAGGTTCCCGTGCAGGACGTCAAGGCGTTCCTGGAGCGCACGGAGGCTCTGGTGCCACGGGACACCGAGTCCGGACGCATCGACTGGGACACCGAACTGGCGTACCTGCTCTCGCGGAGCTGACCGTCGACCATCGATGCCCAGACAGACCAGCCAGAAAAGGAACGAGTGTTCATGTCCCAGTACCAGCTTCGTGTCTACACCCTGTCCAGCCCGGAGGCCCTCGCCGCCTACGAGAACATCTGGTCCCAGCACATCCCCGGAATGGCGAAGCACCGGATCACCACGCACGGCGTCTGGACGGTGCCCCCGACTTCGGGAAGCGAGACACCGCGGCTGTACGCCCTCGTCTCCTACAGGGACGCCGACGACGTACAGGAGCGACTGCAGGCGTACCTGGCCGGCCCCGCATTCCGCGCCGACATGGAGGGGTTCGACATCAGCCAGATCGTCGGCGTCACCGAGACCGTACTGACGCCCACCGCCGACTCGCCCCTGCGCTGACTCAGCGGCTCGGCGCGACCCGGCAGGCGCCCGCCATGGCGGGCATGGGCGGCGGGCTCCGTGGTGTGCACCAGTGCGGCACCTGGCGAGGAGGTCAGTGACGGTCAACCGGTCGTGAATGGCGGAGATCCGCCGGCATGGGTCATGAGGTGCGGCCGGTGCAGGTGAGCGGGGGCCCGTTCGATGATCAGGAAGGCGGCGTCGTCGGTGAGCTGCTCACCGGTGTGCGCGAGCAGGTCGCGGTGAATGCGGTGCAGCAGGGCGTCGGGGCCTGAGCTGGGGAAGGCGGCGACCCGCTCGGCGAGCGGGTAGAAGGCTCCGGTCGGTGAGCGGGCTTCGATCACGCCGTCGGTGTAGAGCAGCAGCATGTCGCCCGGTTCCAAGGTGAACGGGTCGGTGCGGTCGTTCCGTGTGCAGAGGGCGCACAGGCCCAACGGGGGTGCGGGTCGGCGGGAGTTGAGGACGGTCACCTGGTCGCCACGGATCAGCAGGGGTGGCGGATGGCCGCAGTTGAGCATCTCGGCCCGCGGGCCCTGATCGTGGATGTCGATCATTACGGCGGTGATGAAGTGTTCGCCGACGTCGTGCACGGTGGCGGCGACCTCGTCCAGGTTCCGGCAGACGCTCTCCTCGACGGCGCTGACGAGTTCGGGCAGGGAGGCGTACCGGTGAGCGCCCTCACGGAACGCGCCCATCACCACCGATGCCTCGCCGATGGAGGCCAGTCCATGGCCTCGTACGTCGCCGATGAGGATCCGGGTGCAGGGATGAGCGGCGCGGGCGACCGCCAACAGGTCACCCCCGATCTGGGCCTCGTCCTCGGCGGCCAGATACAGCCAGGCCACCCGCAAGGGTCCGATCCGGCGGGGTGGCGGCCGCAGCAGAATGCGCTGTGCCGTCTCGGCCACCGACCGCACCCGGCTCAGCTCCCGAGCACGCCGTTCCCGCATATAGGTGATGAGGACGACCAGAGCCGACAGCACGGCCAGGGCGATGAGCTGCGCCACGTGATTCGTCGTGGTCAGCCCGCCGTGGAGGACGGAGATGATCACCAGGGCGGCCTGAGCCAGAGCCCCGACCAGAGCGGTCAGCCGCGGACCGGCGAAGGAGGCGGTCAGAGTCGGCGCGATGACCAGCAACGGGCCCAGATGAACGGTGGTGCCGATGCCGATGTCCGTCACGGTGATGGCCACGATCAGTGCGAGCGCGATCACCAGCAAACCGCGCCCCGCCTGCTGTGACAAGAAGCGGTCTTCCGATCTTCCGCGTGCACCCATAACCCATTTTTACGCCGTGTCGGGCTGGGCACGCTCCGCGCGTCGCTCCCTGTCGAGGCCGGTACGGCGCGCGGACCGGTTCGAGGCGGTGCTGCTCTCCGCGCCTCACAGCCGCTGACTCAGCGACGGCCGGCGTCCTGGCCGTCGCGACCTGCGGTGAGCCGGCTTTCCAGGCCTGTGATCAGCATGTCCATCACGAGACGGAACATATGATCCCGATCAGGGCCCGCAGTACCTGCACCCGTCGAGCCAGGCGATGCATCCGTGGGCCCGTCTTCGCCGTCGGCATCAGGGCCGGGGGGCTTGAGGTTCGCCCACTGGTGGAGAGCGCCGTTCAGTTCGGCGGCGAGGACACCGACGACGACGGCGACGATCAGCGCGGCGATCTCAGGGACCTCTGGCAACGGCACGCCGGCAGCGGCCACGATCGCGGTGAGGGCCGTCCAGAACGGGTCGTCGGCCTGGATGAAGTCGGGCTGGTGGCTGAACGAGTAGGCCATCAGCTCGGGGTGCCGGCGCGCCAGCGTCCGGAAGTCCGTGGCGAGCAGACGCAGGCGCTCCTGCCAGGGCGCGTCCTCAAGCGTCACGGTGCGGAACTGGGCGCCGACCATTCTCGTCACGCCACGCAGCACGGCTTCCTTGTTCGGCACGTGGTGGTACAGCGACATCGGGTTCGCGTCGAGCACGGTGGCGAGTTTGCGCATGGTGAGCGCCTCGACCCCGTCCTCGTCAATGAGCCGCAGGGCGGCGGCGTAGATCCCGGCCTCGGTCAGAGGCACGTCCCTCTTCCTCGTTCCCCGCGGGGGACGCCTCACCTTCTTTTCCATACCTCGTACGGTATCAGCCCCCATACGGCGTAAGGGAAAATAACTCCGGTCACGGCACCCGTTCCCCCGGCCGGGTGTTGCATCGAGCTCCGCCAGGCGCTGCTCACCCTGCCCGCCCAGGAGGCGCATGTCCCGGCCGCCCGGCACCTCGCGGCTGAGCTGCTGGAGACGTGGAGCGTTCCCGTCGGCCAGCGGGACTCCGAGGTTCTCATCGTCGATGAACTCACCGCCAACGCAGCCCGGTACGGGCACGAGTGCATGACCCTGCTGCTCGTCCTCGAGCAGGGAACGCCACGGCGCCGCCCATGGAGCCGGCCGCGGCGGAACGCGCCTGGCTCCTGCGTCGAGCCGCTCTCATGGACCACATGGCGCTCAAGGATTCCAGCCCCGGTCCGGCCAGGGCAGCCGCCCAAGCCGCCGAACAGCTGGTACTGCACGACTGCCGACACCCCCACCTCGCCGCAGCCCCCCCACCGTCTCGAGGCCGTACAGCCGGCCCGCGATCACCGCCTGTACGTGCGCCGGCCGGACAGCAAGCACCTCTGCGACAGAAGCAGCGGGTGCCGACGGCCGGACACAGCGGCGCCGCGGCCAGCGGCAGGGCTCCACTGCCGGCACCGCGGGGCCACTGCTTCGCTCGCGTACCCCGCGGTGCGTCCGCCAGCGGCCCTTGCGGCTGCACCGTCGGAACGGACGACGCCGACACGGGGCCGGCCGCACCCTGCCTGGCCAGGTAGACACCAGGCAACCGCGGCGCCTCAGCCTCGCTCAGTGGCATCCAGTCCGGCCAACCAGCCGTGGTCAGTAGCTCCCCAGCTCAGTGGGTGTGCGGCAGTGGTGTCCCGGTGGGTGTGTGTACGGGGGGCGTGCGGGCCCGTGCGCACGTCACGGCGGTGTGCACCGCTGGTCACTGGTCGGCGGTCCACCACTTGCCATCGGTATCTCCCTACCGGTGCTCGGGGTTCTCGTAGTCGCGTCGGCAGCCGGCGTCCCAGGCGGTGCGCTGGTTGCCGTAGGCGGGGATGCCGCCGAGGTCCTTCAGCGCCCGGGCCAGGTGCAGCAGGTTCCAGGTCATGAAGGTGGTGTTGCGGTTGGTGAAGTCGTTCTCCGGGCCGCCCGAGCCGGGGTCGAGGTAGGAGGGGCCGGGGCCCGCCTCGCCGATCCACCCGGCGTCCGCCTGGGGCGGGATGGTGTAGCCCAGGTGCTGGAGGCTGTAGAGGACGTTCATGGCGCAGTGCTTGACGCCGTCCTCGTTGCCGGTGATCAGGCAGCCTCCCACACGGCCGTAATAGGCGTACTGGCCGTACTCGTTGAGCAGGCTGGAGCAGGCGTAGAGGCGCTCGATCACCTGCTTCATCACGGAGCTGTTGTCGCCCAGCCAGATGGGGCCGGCCAGCACCAGGATGTCGGCCGCCATGACCTGCTCGTACAGGTCCGGCCAGGCGTCCGTCTCCCAGCCGTGCTCTCTCATGTCGGGCCACACGCCGGTGGCGATGTCGTGGTCCACCGCCCGTACGACGTCGACGTGCACGCCCTGCGCCTCCATGAGGTTGGTACTGCGGTGGATCAGCCCCTGGGTGTTGCTTGTCTCCGGGGAGCGTTTGAGGGTGCAGTTGATCACCAGGGCCCGCAGGTCGTCGTACCTCGCGGGCGGTGTGTCGTTGCCGGGCGGCGAAGCGGCCACGCGATCCTCCCAGAGCCTTGTCTGCCACGGTCAGCGGCGAAGCGTTCACATCCGGCTCCAGCCTGCGGGACGTCCATGGAAGGCGCTATTGAAAAGCCTCCGAATGGCCCCGGCGGCGATTCGACCCAGGCGCGGTCAGTCGGCCTGTCTCCCTTGCCGGATTCCGGGGTCGAAGGAGGGGTCGCGCCAGGAAGTCGACCAGTGCGTCCCGGACGTCGTCGAGGCGATGCTCGGCGAGCTGAGAGGTGAGAACGGAGCGGACCTACTCGATCCCGGTGCCGGGGCGAGGTCGCCGAGCGAAGCCTTCGCCCGTCTTCCGCCGGACGACTCCCCCACCCCCGCCCGGCTACTGCGCCGACTCCCGCTGTCCGACACCGATGCCGGAAGACGGCTGCTTTTCCAGCGGCTGTACGACCTGAGGAGGGTGACGCTGGACGGCCTGGCCGCAGCCGGACTGGCCGCTCCGGGCGGGACCCGGCGGTGCGCGACGCCCTGCTCCTCACCAACGACCTGGCCCTCTTCCTACTGCGCGACCGCCTCGCCGAAGTCCTCGGCCCGGACCGCTGCCGGCCGACGGCATGACCCGCTGGGCCCCGGAGATGCTCAGCATCCACGCGGCCGGGCTGAACGCGGAACCACCCCTACCGCAACGAGACAACCTGTAGGAAGGCCGAGCACGGCGCCCGGCTCAACACCCATACCCGCACCCGCACCCGCACCCGCACCCATCCTCCAGGCCCTCGGCATCCACGAGTCCCACGGCAAGCAGTCCGCCCCGCGCGGGGCCGAGTTGACGGTCGCCTCTGGTCAACTCGTCGGCGTCGTCGGTGAGAACGGTGCCGGAAAGCCGACCCTGCTCAAGATCCGGGCCGGCGCCCTCGGATGCTGACCGCAGGACCCGGTCCTGAACGGGGCACTCACCGTGGCCCGGCATCCGCGCTGCTTCACCGCCGGGCGCCGTCTGTCCGATGTGGACCGCGGCCATGAACGCGTCCGCCTCCTCGGCTTCAGGCGGTACGAGCATTCGACTGCCGGAGAGCCGTCCGGCGGCGCCTCGGGTCCCTCTCAAGGCGGGCCGGTGCGGGTGTTGACCGGCAGCGTTCGTTCCCGCCCGGAGTCCTGCGTCACGTGACGGACGTCACTGCCGGCACATCTTGTTCCGGCTCGTGTAATCGATTCCAATCCTTCCTGCGCAATCGAGTAATCGATTACACGACGTCCACGAGGAGGTGGAGCGGCGATGGCGAGCATTAAGGACGTGGCCGCCGCGGCGGACGTGTCCGTCGCCACGGTCTCGCGTGTGCTGAACGACCATCCGTCGGTCAGTGCGCGCGCACGGGAGCGGGTGCTGGCCGCTGTCGAAAAGCTGGGCTACCGCCCGAACGCCGTCGCCCGCTCGCTGCGCACCGACCAGACCCGCACTCTCGGCCTGGTCATCAGCGACGTGCTGAATCCCTACTTCACCGAGCTGGCCCGGTCCGTCGAGGTGGAGGCCCGTCTGCTGGGCTACAGCGTCATCATCGGCAACGCCGACGAGCGGCCCGACCTCCAGGACCATCACGTACGGACCCTGCTGGACCGCCGGATCGACGGGCTGCTGGTCTCGCCGACCGACGGCTGCTCCCCGCTGATGGCGGACGCGGCACGCGCGGGGACGCCGATGGTCTTCGTGGACCGCTGGATCGCGGACACGGACGTGCCGGTGGTGCGCTCCGACGGACGAGGCGCCGTACGGGACCTCGTCGCGCATCTGTACGGGCTCGGGCACCGCAGGCTGGCCATCATCGCGGGCCCTGCGGCGACCACCACCGGACGGGAGCGGATCGAGGCCTTCCGGGAGGGGCTGGCCGCGCACGGGCTGGATCTGCCCGACGTCTACATCGGACAGGGCGACTTCCAGGCCGACAGCGGCCGGCGGGTCACCGAGGCGTTCCTGGACCTGCCCGAGCCGCCCGAGGTCGTGTTCGCCGCCGACAACCTGATGGCGCTGGGCGCGCTGGACGCCATACGGGCGCGCGGGCTGCGCGTTCCGGACGACATCGCACTGGTCGCGTTCGACGACATCCCGTGGTTCGTGCACACCGATCCGCCGATCACCGCGATCGCCCAGCCCACGGGCGAACTGGGCCGCGAAGCCGTGCGCGCGCTGGTCGACCGCATCGAGGGGCGCACCCCTGAGTCCGTCACCCTGCCCGCCCGTCTCGTCGTACGCCGCTCGTGCGGCGAGCCCCCCGCAACGAACAGGAGTCAGTCGTGAGCAATCCGGAGGAGTTGCTGCGCATCGAGGGCATACGCAAGTCCTTCCCCGGGGTCGTCGCGCTCGACGGCGTCGACTTCGACCTGCGCCGGGGCGAGGTGCATGTCCTGCTCGGTGAGAACGGTGCCGGCAAGAGCACGCTCATCAAGATGCTGTCGGGTGCGTACACACCCGACGCCGGACGCATCGTCGTCGGCGGCGAAGAGGTCCGTATCCACGGTGCGCAGGACGCCGAGCGTCTCGGAATAGCCACGATCTACCAGGAGTTCAACCTCGTTCCCGATCTGACGGTCGCGGAGAACATCTTCCTGGGCCGTCAGCCGCGCCGCTTCGGGATGATCGACCGCCGGACGATGGAGGCGGAGGCTGCCGTCCTGCTCGAGCGCGTCGGCGTGACGGTGTCGCCCCGCGCTCGGGTGCGTGATCTGGGCATCGCGCGCCTGCAGATGGTGGAGATCGCGAAGGCCCTCAGTCTGAACGCGCGTGTGCTCATCATGGACGAGCCGACCGCCGTGCTCACCTCCGAGGAGGTCGACAAGCTCTTCGCGATCGTGCGCACGCTGCGCGAGGACGGCGTGGGCATCGTGTTCATCACCCATCACCTCGACGAGATCGCCGCGTTGGGCGACCGCGTCACCGTGATCCGTGACGGCCGGAGCGTCGGGCAGGTTCCGGCGAGCACGTCGCAGGAGGAGCTCGTGCGGCTCATGGTGGGCCGCTCCATCGAGCAGCAGTACCCACGTGAGCGGGCCGCTGCCGGCCCGGCCCTGCTGACGGTGGAGGGCCTGGCGCGCGACGGGGTCTTCCACGACATCAGCTTCGAGGTGCACGCGGGCGAGGTCGTCGGCATCGCCGGTCTGGTCGGTGCGGGCCGTACCGAGGTGGTGCGTGCCGTGTTCGGCGCGGACCCCTACGACGCGGGAACCGTGAAGGTCTCCGGCAGTGTGCTGCGCCGGCACGACGTCAACGCGGCGATGGCGGCCGGGATCGGGCTCGTGCCCGAGGACCGCAAGGGGCAGGGGCTGGTGCTGGACGCGACGGTGGAGGAGAACCTCGGCCTGGTGACCATGCGGAAGGCGACCCGTGCGGGGCTGGTCGACCGCAAGAGCCAGCACGCGGCCGCCGAGCGGATCGCCGGGCAACTGGGCGTGCGCATGGCAGGACTCGACCAGCACGTGCGCACACTCTCCGGAGGCAACCAGCAGAAGGTCGTCATCGGCAAGTGGCTGCTCGCCGACACGAAGGTGCTCATCCTCGACGAGCCGACGCGCGGGATCGACGTCGGCGCCAAGGTCGAGATTTACCAGCTCATCAACGAACTGACGGCCGCGGGCGCCGCCGTCCTGATGATCTCCAGCGACCTGCCCGAGGTGCTCGGCATGAGCGACCGGGTGCTGGTGATGGCCCAGGGCCGCATCGCGGGCGAACTCGACGCCGGGGAGGCCACCCAGGACGCCGTGATGGCGCTCGCCGTCAGCCATCCCACTACCGGAACGGAGGCCAGCCGTGGCCACTGACACGCTCAAGAGCAAGGCGGGCGCCGGTGGCGCCACGAGCGGCCTGCGCCGCGTCCTGCTCGACAACGGCGCGCTGACCGCGCTGATCGTCCTCTTCATCGCCCTGTCGGCGCTGTCCGGCGACTTCCTCACGACCGACAACCTCCTCAACGTGGGTGTCCAGGCGGCCGTGACGGCGATCCTCGCCTTCGGCGTCACCTTCGTGATCGTCGCGGCCGGCATCGACCTGTCGGTCGGATCGGTGGCCGCGCTGTCGTCGACCGTGCTCGCCTGGAGCGCCACATCGCACGGCGTACCCGTCGTCCTGGCCCTGCTGCTCGCGGTCGCCACCGGCATCGTGGCCGGCCTGGTCAACGGCTTCCTCATCGCCTACGGCAAGCTGCCGCCCTTCATCGCGACGCTCGCCATGCTGTCGGTGGCCCGAGGCCTGTCGCTGGTGATCTCCGGAGGCGTGCCCATCCCCTTCCCGTCCTCCGTCTCCCACCTCGGTGACACCGTCGGCAACTGGCTGCCCGTCCCGGTGCTGGTCATGGTCGTGATGGGGCTGATCGCCGCCTTCGTCCTCGGCCGCACCTACATCGGCCGCTCGATGTACGCGATCGGCGGCAACGAGGAGGCCGCGCGTCTGTCGGGCCTGCGGGTGAACCGGCAGAAGCTCGCCATCTACGCGCTGTCCGGCCTGTTCGCCGCGGCCGCGGGCATCGTGCTGGCCTCCCGGCTGTCCTCCGCCCAGCCCCAGGCGGCCAACGGCTACGAACTCGACGCGATCGCGGCGGTCGTCATCGGCGGCGCCTCCCTCGCCGGCGGCACCGGCAAGGCGTCCGGCACCCTGATCGGCGCGCTGATCCTGGCCGTGCTGCGCAACGGCCTCAACCTCCTGTCGGTGTCCGCCTTCTGGCAGCAGGTCGTCATCGGTGTCGTCATCGCGCTCGCGGTGCTCCTGGACACGCTGCGCCGCAAGGCCGGGGCGACACCCGTCGCGGCCGGCACGGGCGGCAGCAAGGGCCGGCAGGCGGGCACGTACGCCCTGGCGGCGGCGGTCACCGTCGCACTGGTGGGCGCCACCTCCTTCCTGCACGACGGCTCCGCCGGCAGCACCCCGAAGATGGGTCTGTCGCTGTCCACGCTCAACAACCCCTTCTTCGTGCAGATCCGGTCCGGCGCGCAGGCCGAGGCGAAGAAGCTGGGCGTGGACCTGACCGTCACGGACGCGCAGAACGACGCCTCGCAGCAGGCCAACCAGCTGCAGAACTTCACCAGTTCCGGCTACGGCGCGATCATCGTCAACCCCGTGGACTCCGACGCGGCGAGCAACTCGGTGAAGGCCGCCGACAAGGCGAGGATCCCGGTGATCGCCGTCGACCGCGGCGTCAACAAGGCGTCCGTCGACACCCTCGTCGCCTCCGACAACATCGCCGGCGGTGAACTCTCCGCCAGGACGCTCGCCGAGAAGCTCGGCGGACACGGCAAGATCGTCATCCTGCAGGGCCAGGCCGGCACCTCCGCCGCCCGCGAACGCGCGGAAGGCTTCGCCAAGGGGCTGAAGGCCTACCCGGGCATCCAGGTCGTCGCCCAGCAGCCGGCCGACTTCGACCGCACCAAGGGCCTCGACGTCATGTCCAACCTGCTGCAGGCCCACCCCGACGTCCAGGGCGTCATCGCCGCCAACGACGAGATGGCGCTCGGCGCCATCAAGGCACTCGGCTCCAAGGCCGGCAAGTTGGTCCAGGTCATGGGCTTCGACGGCACCCCGGACGGACTGAAGGCGGTCCAGAACGGCACCCTGTACGCCTCGGTGGCACAGCAGCCCACCCAGCTCGGCCGGATCGCCGTCGACAACGCGCTCAAGGCCGTGCAGGGCAAGAAGGTCCAGGACACGGTGAAGGTCCCGGTGAAGGTGGTCACGCAGCAGAACGTGGCCGGTTTCCACGGCTGACAGCGGCGCTCCAACCGGGGGCGGGGTGCCGGCACGGTGGCGCCCCGCCCCCGGCCACCTATCGGGAAGGTCCCCTCATGTACGACTACGACCTGCTGGTCGTGGGATCCGCCAACGCCGACCTGGTCGTCGGCGTCGAGCGGCGTCCAGGGCCCGGGGAGACGGTGCTCGGCTCCGACCTGGCCGTCCATCCGGGCGGCAAGGGCGCCAACCAGGCGGTCGCGGCCGCCCGGCTCGGCGCCCGCACCGCCCTGCTGGCCCGCGTCGGCGACGACGCCCACGGCCGGATGCTCCTCGACTCGCTGCGAGCCGCCGGCGTCGACACGGCCGGCGTGCTGACGGGCGGGGCGCCGACCGGCGTCGCGCTGATCACGGTGGATCCGTCGGGCGACAACAGCATCGTGGTCTCCCCGGGCGCCAACGCACGTCTCACACCCCAGGACGTACAGGCCGCGGCCGGTCTGCTGCGCTCCTCCCGGGTGGTGTCCGCGCAGTTGGAGATCCCGCTGGAGACGGTGGTGGAGGTGGTGCGCGGCCTGGCACCGGGAAGCCGTTTCGTGCTCAACCCCTCGCCCCCGCGTCCCCTGCCCGACGAGGTCGTCGCCGCGTGCGACCCGCTGATCGTGAACGAACACGAGGCGAAGGTCATCCTCGGCGACACCGCCACGGGCGAGACCCCCGAGGACTGGGCCCGGGCCCTGCTCGCCCGCGGCCCACGCTCCGTCGTCGTCACCCTGGGCGGCGAGGGCGCCCTGGTGGCGACCCGGGACACCACCACCCGCATCCCGCCGGTAACAGTCGACGCCGTGGACACGACCGGCGCCGGCGACGCCTTCACCGCGGCGCTGGCCTTCGGCCTCGGCGCCGGGGCGGGGCTGGAGGCAGCCGCCGCCTATGCGGCACGCGTCGGCGCCCTGGCCGTCACCCGCCGCGGGGCCCAGGACTCCTACCCCACCGCCGAGGAGGCCGACGCACTGTGAAGAAGGCCGGAATCCTCAACCGCCATCTGGCGGGCGAACTGGCCGCGTTGGGCCACACCGACCAGGTACTGGTGTGCGACGCGGGCATGCCCATACCCAAGCGTCCGCGCGTGGTCGACCTGGCCTTCCGAGCCGGGGTGCCGTCCTTCGCCGAGGTGCTGGACGGCCTGCTCGCCGAACTGGTCGTCGAAGGCGCCACGGCGGCCGAGGAGATCCGGACCGCCAATCCCGCGGCGGCCGCGCTGTTGGACGGGCACTTTCCCGACCTGGCACTCGTCCCGCACGAGCACCTCAAGGAGCGGTCGTCCGGAGCACAGTTGATCGTACGGACGGGCGAGGCCCGTCCGTACGCGAACGTGCTGCTGCGATGCGGAGTGTTCTTCTGACTGATCGTTTCAGAACGAGTGTGCCCCAGGGGCTTGGCGGTTGGGGTGATGGACGACAGAGAGGTCCCCGACGGACTGAGGAAAGACTCAGTCGGCGGCATGCGAAGTACCCAGAGAACGGGCGAAGTCGGCAAGCGACTGGAAGTCATCCTCGCGCAGGCCGATCCTCGGGTTGACGTGGTGCAGAAGGCCACGCGCGCGGTGGTGTGCGGTTACGCAGGGTCACCTCCAACTGGGCCCCTCGGACATCCCATCCCGTTCACGCACGACAGCCACGGAGGCCGGTGCTGGTATGCCTGAGTGCCCAGGCAGACTCAGCGGTCCGCCCCGGCCTCCCGCTTGCGTCGGCGCAGGCCGTGGTCGCTGAAGAGGTGTCGGCTCCGCTCGAGCAGTTCCCGCACCTCCGGGTCGCCGCGCCGCACGTACGCCGACGGATGCCAGCGCTGCACGCTCTGCGCGGCCCAGGTACGCAGCTTCACGTCCGGGTCCTCCAGCAGGCCGACCGCCGCCCGTAGCGCCACGATGCCGCCGCGCGCGTCGAGCAGCCGGAACGCGGCGACGCGGACGTGCCGCGGCCGCTCGGAACCGGTGCGCTCCAGTAGCCAGTCGGCGGGCAGTTCCTTTGCCGAGGGCAGCAGGGCGATGGCTGTCTCTCGGACGACGCCGGCGCCAGGGTCGTCGAGGAGCGGCCGCAACTGCTCGGCATCCACGCAGTCCAGTGTCCGCAGCCCTGCCACCGCCCGCGCCCGCACACCGGCCGCGGCGTGCGCGAGCAGCGGCCACAGCAGTGCGGCGTCCGCGCGGTTGCCGCACTCGGCCAGCCCGATGACCGCACCCGGCGGCAACTCGAGGCCGTCCGATGCCGTGCACCGCTCCCGGTACCAGGCCACCGGATCACCCCCCTGTTGTCGTACGACATACCGGGCGCAAGCACGCACGAGCGCGGACCGGTCGCTGAGAAACGACTCCGCCCGCCGTGACCACCCCGCCCGCCGCAGTCCGGTGACGCCGGCTGAACGAGCACGCGGGTTACGCGCCGACAGCAGAGGAGGCAGCACCTCCTCGTACGCCTCCTCATCTCCCAGCGCCGCAAGCGCCGCTGTGGCGCACAGGTCCTGGATCACGTTGTCCTCGTCCTGGGCGGCCGCGTGGGCCAGCTCACCGGGACGGAGCAGCCCGCCCTCGACGGCCTGCCGGTATACGAACCGCCGGACCATGCGGTCGCGGTCGCCGAAGAGAGCAACGAGCTGTCCGCGGGATGCCCGGCGCAAAACCTGACCCAGCTCATCGACGCCGAAGTCACCTCTGTCGCGGCGGCCGACGCGGAGGATGAGCGGCGCGAGGGTGAGGGCGGACTCGACGTTCAGGGCCTCGCGCAGCAACTGCCGAGCGCACTCGCGCACCGGGCCGGCCCAATCGGCGCAGCGGATGACGACCAACGGCATCAGACCGGGGTATTGCGCCGACCGGCGCACCGCCTCCTCACGGATCCGCCCGTCACGGTGGCAGAGGGCGAGCGCCAGCCGAGACTCGCCGAGCTGGGTCAGGTCGGCGGGCAGCGGGGCGGCGTACTCCCACTCCGGCAGCAACCGCGGCCGGTACCAGGCCACCTCACGCACTTGCGCGTCCAGCGCGAGCCAGTCACTCGGGTCCGCGACATCAAGCGTGCTCCCAAGCGGCGCACCCGCCGCGAGCCGCATCACTGCCGCTGTCCCGTCCTCGCTGACCTCAGGCATTCCCACCCCCTCCAACAGCCGTACCAGGTGATCGTACGGGGCGAGGTCCGCGCACAAGCAGCGAAATACCACCCGTGATCACCGAAGGCTGAGCACAGCACCCCGCCCACCAGAAGCCGAACGCGCCACACCACTGGCCAACCGTCCACGCTCACTTCGAGCGCTGCAGTTTCTGTGATCCGACGGGCATGAGGAGCTTGACGAACTGGTCGCAGCCATCAACGAGTGGCCGTGACCAGTGCTTTCACAACAACGTCTAGGCCTGTGAAGCGGCGTTGTACGAAATCCGGAGGCGGGCAGGGGCCGGCGCTGAATAGGCTTGAGCACATGGCCAGCGGATCCTTTCCCTACGATCGGTTCCTCGGCGAATTCAAGGAGTTGGCACACGGTCGCCCTGACGGAGCCGCCCTGCGCGACTCGGTCCGCGTCCAGGGTGACCCGGACGAGGAGAAGCTGGCGCGCTACCTGCGTTCAGGATCGGTCCTCGCCGTCTCCGGATCCGCGGTCCATGACGCGCTGAGCGGTGAGTTCATCGCAGGGTTGGAGCTGCGCACCGACGGCGAGTGGTTCTGGTACTCGGACCTCGCTCACTACCTCGAGCGCTACCACGTCCCGTTGGAGAAGGCCTTCATCGACCACGCACGCGCACACCGCTGGACTCCAGCTCCACTCTCCGACGAAGACCTCATCCGCATCGGAGACACACTGGACGCGCTCGAAGCCGAAGACGACGAGGACGATGGGGCAAACCTCTGAGGTGTCCGGGCAACACCCACCCGGCTGGAAGCTCGGATGCGTCGCAGGATGATACGGCAGGCTCCCTGCCGCGTGTCAGGGAGCCTGCCGGAGAGCTGATTGCTCGGCCCCGCCCGAAACGTCTCACCAGGCCACATTCCTCAGGAATGGTCTTCGTTCCCCACTCGGTTGAGTGATCAACGAAGCGCCGGGTCGGCCGGCTTGTCGAGCATCCGGTCCGAGTCGAGGAGTCAAGGGCGCCTTCGGAGTCGCTGGGCGATGAGGTGCGCTGACGACCCTGGACGGCTCACCCCGCCCCTGCTCCTGGTTATCGGGCGGCCCCTCCCGAGTAGCGCCCGTCCGCAGGTCGGCACGCCGGCTGTGCTGGTGAGACCTGACAACGGCGGTCCGTCAGCGGCGCCAGCACCTCGTGTTGCCGCGAGTCAGGAGCCGATGTGCTGCACCAGCGTCCTCCCGCGCGCGACTCGCCCGGTCGGGCGTGCCGTCTCTCGTCCCGGGTTGGTCCGATTGGTCGGATATACCGGTGAGTCACGCCGGGACGTTCCGGGCGGCGGCAGAGCCGAGGTTATGAATGCGTCACCTGATCATCCGTGAGCATCAACCTCAGGAGCCACACGATGCGCCCCCTCACAGCAGGCTGTCTCGGCACGGCCACTGCGCTGGTCGCCCTTCTCGCCTCCGCCCCTGCCGAGGCTGCCGCGACGGACACCGGTCCCGCCCGCGCCAAGAGCGCAGGCCGGGTCATCACACTCATCGGCGTGCTCGCCGAGCAAACGCGCTTCCCCGTCAACCCAGGCGGCATGCCCGCCGCCCAAGGCGATCGCACCGTCTTCCGCTCGGACCTCCTCGACGGCAACCGCAAGAAGATCGGCGAGACAGGCGGCGTCTGCACCACCACCCGGACCGTCGACGGCGGAGCGGAAGAGTGCGTCGTGACCTACACCCTCCCCGGCGGCCAGCTCTCCGTGCAGGGGATGGTCTTCGGCATCCTCACCCAGGGCCGCCCGACGACCCCTCCCCCTCCGTTCGACAACGCGATCACCGGCGGCACCGGGAAATACGACCGGGCTCGTGGCCAGGTCCACGCCGAAACGATCGCTCCGAATACGAGGCGCTTCACGATCGACCTCGACTGACTCACCCTGCCCCGCCCGGCGAGGAAGGCTGGCGGGGCTCCCTCGCGTGACGCAGCTTTCAGCAGCCCAATCCCAGACGTCGCCGCGTACGGCATGGCCAGCCCTCGCCTCGCCCCGCATCACACCGGGCCCTCCCACGACGGGCGCCGGACCGCGGACCGGACCAAGCCGGGCACTCGCCCGCAGGCAAAGCCCAGACGAACGACCTTGACCCGAGCAGAAGGCCGACCGTCAGCACGGCACCGAGGAAGGGCCAACCCGCTTCCCCGAGTGGTGCCAGTACTCATCCACATTTTCCGACGATACGGCTCTGACTCAGGGCGTGACCTGCCGAGTTGCTGGGCCTACTGACCGAGGTCGTAGTCGAACCAGATCCGGTGGTGGGTGCCGTCCTGGTCGACCGCGATGCCTCCGGCTCCAATGATCCCGGCCAGCTCACCCGTTCCGCTACCCGGGACGATGACGAAGAACTCGCTCTGCCTGTCCTCGCCCAAGGTCGTTGCGGAGTGCGCGAAGTTGAAGGAGTCGGACGAGTTGCTCGACCCCCACATGCACCGCTTCACTCAGAAGCTGCAGGACGCCCGGGCAAGAAGGCATTGCGGACAACCTCCGCCGGTCGTCCGCGGTGGTGCATGACGTGCAACGGCTGTCCCAGCGCCGTGGGCCTTGCGGTGCGAACACAGTCCGGCGGCCGCGCGGTCATGCCGATGACCGCAGTGACACAGACCCGCGCCGCTGCCCAGGGTTCCGCCCGCGGCTGCACCATGCGCGTGAAGGACACGCCGTACGGCCGCTGACGTCGCTGGTGGTTCTGCTCTGGGCAGACCGGCCGACCGGAACACCAGAATCTGCCAGGCTGGCGGCATGGGGAAGAACATGGCGGTGCGTCGGCTCGATCTCGGATACTTCGTCCGGCCTGCGTCGGAGACCGGCGGCCCGCAGCCGCGGGTCGAACCTGTGCTTGCCTACCTGGTACGACACGACCACGGCCTGATCCTCTTCGACACCGGCATCGGCAAGGCGGAGCCAGAGACGGAAGCCCACTACCGGCCCCGGCGCCGGGATGTGCAGGAGGCTCTGTGCGCGGCCGGAGTTGCTCTTGACGACATCTCCCTCGTCGCGAACTGTCACCTCCACTTCGACCACTGCGGCGGAAACCCTCTCCTTGGCGGCAGGCCCATCCTGGTCCAGGACGTCGAGATGACCACTGCCCGAAACGGCGGCTACACGATCGACGAGCTGATCGATTTCCCCGCCGCAGCCTATGAGGAACTCGCCGGTGAAGCCGAGGTGTGGCCGGGAGTCTGGGTCATCCCGACACCGGGGCACACCCAAGGCCATCAGTCCCTGGTCCTCCGGCAAGCCGACGGCACGGTGGTCCTCGCCGGCCAGGCGCACGACTCCGCCTCCCATTTCGCATCCGACCAGCTGGCCCGCCAAGCAGCGCTTCACGGCGTGGAACAGCCTCTTCCCACCTACCAGCGCTGGCTGGACAGACTCGCCGACTTCGACCCACGACGTGTGCTCTTCGCCCACGACTGCTCGGTCTGGGAACCGCCACAGAGCACGTTCCAGGGCGGGATCCAACAGTGCCACGAGCCGGCGCAGGGCACTCGTCGATAGCGAGGGTGAAGTTGAGCTGTGGGGTGTCTCCGCCAGGAGGGCCAGCCGCTCGAGGCGGTTCAGGAGACGGCAGCCGTCAGGTACGTCAGGTACACCCCTCCCTTGCAGCCGGGCATCTTCCGCAGGGTCCAGCGGCCCCGGACGGTCGTGCTGAGGAAGTCCGACTCGGCGTCGTCCTCCTCCACCTCGCCCTCCTCGGGGATGTAGCCGGCCTTGGGGAGCTGCGTGTGCAGGAACGCCAGGGTGGTGTCGAAGCCGCCCCGTACGACGGTAGCGACGACGAGCCGGCCGCCGGTGCGGTGCTCCACGGAGGTCACGACCGCGCCGTCGGGCACCGGCAGGTTCGCCGGGAAGTCCTCGGGGAGTGGCAGTGAGGCGGCAGTGGGACAGCCGTCGGGCACGGCGCCGGCCGCGTTCTTGGCCGGCGGATCGGTTGCCCGCTGCGCTGCGTACGGCGTCGGCCCCGGGTGCTCGGCGTGCTTGCTCGCCGCCGAGCATCCGGTGACCGCGGCCAGGCCGAGGACGGCTGCTGCCAGTACGGCAGCGGAGGACGACGGCCTCATCTAGTGGCTTCCTCCGGGCTTCTTGTGCTTGCCGCTGACCACGGCGTCGTACGCGCCGTACAGCGTCTTGCCGGAGGACTGGCGGGCGATGGAGGCCAGCGCGTCGTAGTTCTGCGCGCCTCCGGTCGCGCACGTGCCGGTGCAGCCGTCGGCGTAGGCGGCGAGCACGCGGCCCTGGGCGTCAGTGGTGACGTCGATGAAGTCCAGGAGATTGCGGTCGTTGCCACAGGTGGTGCCGCCCGTGCAGATCGAGCCCTTCTGCACGGGGTCGGTGGGGGTGGCGTCGGCGGTGACCCAGGACCGGCCTCCGTCGTAGGTGGTGGCCACGTACAGGTGCCACACGCCCTGGAAGGCAGGGTCCTGGTAGTTGCCGCCCGTGGTGGTGCCGAGGAAGGCGAAGGCGGCCCTGTTGTCGTCGCCCGCGGTCACGGCCGGGAAGACGACGTTCTTGATGCCGAGGGCCGCGCCGACGTTCTGGTCGTACAGCCAGGTCTTGCCCTTGTCATGGCTGACGGCGATACGCGGCGTGCCGTCGCTGTTCTGGTAGCCCATGTAGACGGTCCCGCCGGCCCCGGTCCCCACGCTCGGGTCCGAGTCACCGGGAGTGCTGGACGGGTTCTTGCGGACGGTCCACGTCAGCCCGTTGTCCTCGGAGACGGCCACAGCCTGGTTGCCGCCGCAGCCCTTGTTGGGCACGTAGACCGTGCCGTCCGGGGCGACTTTCACATGCCCGTGCAGGCCGCCGCAGTCGAGCAGCGAGTACATCGGAACGGCGGGCCCGTACGTCAGACCGCCGTCCCGGCTGACCGCGCAGGAGGCGTCGGCGATGTCCTGCGAGCAGTAGTAGACGGCGTTCGGGTACGACGTGAGGGCGCCTGGTCCGCCGCCCGGGGCGAAGGGACCGCCGCCGATGGTCTGGTGGTCCACACCGGAGTTGATGCCCGAGCCGCCCGTCGGCGTCCATGTTTCACCGTCGTCGTCGGTGTAGCAGGTCAGCGCGGTCTTACCGGCGAGCTGCGACTCGAAGGTGCGGTGGGTGACCGGGTCGGTGAACAGGATCGGGTCGAGGCTGGTGGTGCTGCCCTGGGGGCAGCCGTCGGCCGCACTCGCGCTTTTGTCCTGCCAGGTGGCGGCACCGGCACTGTCGTAGGTGACCTTGAGCGTCGACGTGTACGCCTGGAACATCGCTGCGCCGCTCGCACGGTCGACACCGATCGAGGGTTCACCGGCGTTGTGCGCGTTCGCGATGCCCTCGGGCGCCCGGGAGTTCGCGTACGTCGGCGGTGTGGCCGTACTCGGCGGTGGATCGACCGGAGCGGTGATCAGGCTCGCCGTGCCGGTGAAGCTGTCGCCGAGGGGCGCGTACGGCACCACGCGCACGGTGTACGACGCCGGCACCGCCGGGAGCAGCACGGTCTCGGGGTCGCTGGATGAGGCCGAGGCGGCCACCTCCCGGCCGTCCGCACCGAGGACGTACAGGTCGAAGTCGGCCGCGGAGTCCGGCCATCTGATGTCGATGCGCAGGCTGTGACCGGCGTCGTACCCCGCGGGCACCGACACCTTCAAGGCGTAGTCGTCGCAGGGCTGGGCAGTGCCGCAGCTCACCGTCCCGGCGGTGCCGGAGACGTTCGGGACGGCGAAGGGACCGGCGCTCCACGTGGTCGCGGGCGCGGTGTCGCTGACCGATCCGGAGGCCGGGGTGGCGGCGTCGGCAGCCGCACTCGGCAGGGTTCCGGCGACGAGCGCCAGCAACCCGACGGCGAGACGCCCCCGCGATCGCGCGTGGTGAAGACGGAGTGCGGAGAGGAGAGTCACAAGCACCTCGTGGGTTCGCGAGTCGGACGAAGGGTGGTGACGTGGGGCGGTAGGGGTGATGCCTTCGTCTGCTCTACGGGGAGGCAGGCGGCGTCCGTCGCGAGGGACCGAACTCTTTTCGCAACAGGCCGAACGGCGCGCGTGGGCCCGCCCTGCCATGTGACAGCACGACCGGCGCCGCCTTCTGCGCGGCCCCGAGGGTCTCACCGCCGGCGTGCTCCGCCTGCCGTCCCTGCCGGTACTGCCGTCCGGGGACGGCGGTCACGATCGGGGCCGTCACGAGGACGACGCCCAGCACCGCGGTGAGCAAGCCCGGCCGCCCCGCCTTGCGGGGCGGCCGCAGTCATGGTGCGCCGGGCCGGGGAGCCGGTGCCGCGGGTGGGCGGGAGGTCGGGTTCGCCTTCTGGCGATCACACCCTGGTGTACCCCTCGTCGGGCGATTGCGGACCGGACCGGTGCATGGCGCCCGGACGGCGACCGTCCTGGCGGCTGCCGGTCAAGGCAGTGTCCAGAACCGGACCGTGACGAGGTAGAAGGCGACAGCCCACAAGGCTATCGCCCCCACCACGACGCCGAGCCCACGGAGGTTGGCCCTTGCCGGTTCGTCCGGCGATGGCCGCAGCCACCGCCCGAGCAACGGGTTCACGTAGAAGGGCATGGTGAGGAAGGTCATGAGGAAGCTCGACAGCAGGTTTCCCACAAGCAGGCCGATCCAGAGCGGCAGGTGCAGCGGGGACAGAGCAAGCGTCAGCAGCACGACCGTCGGGTACAGGCCGACCCAGACCGCGAGGGAGGTCCTGATCTCGGAGGGCGGCGGCGGTGCCTCCTTGCCGTCGCCTTCGAAGGCGAACCAACTGCCGAACGAGTTGTCGATCTTATGCAGTGTGAAGTCGCTGAACTTCTCGCCCTCGGCCAGGACCCTCTGCCGTTCGGGAGATGTCAGCCATGCGTCGAGGTGTTCGGCGCTGTCGTAGCGGTACAGCGTGGTCCACTCCTCCTGTAGCCCCTCGATGGGGCGGAAGAGCTCGGTGCCGCGAAACCCCTCGAACTTGCTCTCCTCCTGGACCATGTGGTGCTGCCAGGCGAGGAAGTCGTCGACATGGTTCGGATGGACGCGGTGGGTGACCACCACGGTGACGAGCGGATCCAGTGCCTGTGTGCCGCTGCTGACCACCTGCTGGGTCGCCGGACCGTCGAAGTACTTGGCGCCGACGTCGAGATACGTCTGCCTCGTCTCGCTGTTGATCCACGTCTGCAGATGCGCCACCGAGTCGAACCGGTACACGACGACCCAGTCGGGTTGCAGCGGCGTCGGCGGTGAGATCTCCGCTCCGAGGAAACCGGGGTAGTAGGCGGCGGCGCTGTTGAGGCTCTGCTGCCACGACTCGAACTCCCGCTCCATCCCGGGCCGGACCTTCTGCCCGATGATCGCCGTCGCCGCGGCGGCTGTGTTCTTTCCGGTGTTCATGGTGGCTCAACCTGTCGAAACCGACTGCGCGGCGGGGAGCCGGCTGTAGATGCGTTCCGGAGTCAGTGGCAGCGCACGGTAGCGGACGCCCGTGGCGTCATGCACCGCGTTCGCGAGCGCGGGCGCGACCGGGTTGATGCAGCACTCGGCCATCCCCTTGGCCCGCATGGGCCCCACAGAATCCGCCGAGCCCACCAGGAGCACCTCGGTACGCGGGATGTCGGCGTAGGCGGGGATGCGGTAGTTCCGGAGGTTGGGGTTCACCATGACGCCGTTGTCGTCCATGTGGTGGTTCTCGGTCAGCACGAAGCCGATTCCCTGGGCGACACCGCCCTCCACCTGTCCCCGGACCTGCGCCGGATTGATGATCACTCCCGCGTCCGCCGCGTGCACGCTGTACAGGATCCGGATCTCACCGGTCACGCGGTGCACGGCGACCCGGAACCCCTGCGTGTTGGAGGTGACGCTCCGGGGCGAGCCGTAGGCCTTGCGTGCGGCGGTGAAACGGATTCCACGCGTCCGGGCCACGGCGACGAGTTCGGCCAGCGACACCCGCCGGTCCCCGCAGACGACGCCGTCGTCGTCCATCGTGCACATCACGACATGGACGCCCGTGTGCGCGGCGGCGAAGTCCAGGATGCGGTCGCGCACGGCATTGGCCGCCCGCAGGACCGCGTTGCCCGCCACGAAGAGGCCCGCGCTCGCGAAGGCGCCCGTGTCGAATCCCGTGCGGTCGGTGTCGGACTGCACCAGACGGATCCGTGAGGGCGTCGTGCCCAGCTGGTTGGCTGCGATCTGGACATGGGCCGTGGAGGTGCCCTCCCCGAACTCGGGGGTTCCGACGGCGACTTCGTATATGAGATCGTCACCCAGGGTGACCCAGGCCTCGGAGAGGTGTTCCGTCGGGGGCGCGGTCTCGTGCAGGGAACTCGCCACACCCGTTCCGACGAGCCACTCGGGGCCGGGAGGGGGCTGGTCGGCCGTGCGGGCCAGGGCATCGCCCACCAGGTCGATGCATGTGGCGAGTCCGTCCTCGGTGAAGACCACGTCGTCGGGGCCGTCGTCCATGGCCACCAGCGGCTCACCCGGCCGCACGATGTTGCGTCGGCGCAGTTCCAGCGGGTCGATGTGAAGGACGCGGGCCAGTTCGTCCATCGCCGACTCAACGGCGAACGCCGGCTGCGTCATTCCGTATCCGCGCAGCGCACCGCTCGGCACGGTGTTCGTGTAGACGGAGTACGCGTCGTACTTCTTGTTGGGGCAGCGGTAGATCATGACGGCGGCTCCGCCCGCGTACAGCGTTTCGCCGCCGTGGTTGCCGTAGGCGCCGGTGTTCGACACGTTGCGTACCTGGAAGGCGGTGAGCGTTCCGTCCGCCTTGGCACCCAGCTTGACCGTCAGCGTCATCGGGTGCCGCGGCGAGGCCGTGGTGAACTCCTCCTCACGGGTGTACTCGAGACAGGTGGGCCGTCCGGTGTCCAGGGTGGCAAGGGCGACCAGGTCCTCCGCGATCACCTCCTGCTTGCCGCCGAATCCGCCGCCGACGCGCTTGCAGAACACCCGCAGCTGGTCGGGGCGCAGGGCGAACAGGTACTCCAGTTTGACCTTCGCGATCGACGGTGACTGCGAACTGGTGCGGACGTTCAGCCGGCCGTCCTCCATCCAGGCGATCGAGCCGTGGGTCTCCAGATGCGCGTGCTGCACCCGGGGTGAGGAGTATGTGCCTTCGTGGATCACGTCGGCCGCGGCGAATCCCGCGTCGACGTCGCCGATGTGCGAGTGGATCTCGAGCAGGACGTTGTGGGCGGGGTCGCGGACGAAGGGATCGTGGGAGCCGTGCAGCTGGGGTGCGCCGTCGGCCATCGCCGCCTCCGGATCGAACACCGCCGGCAGCACCTCGTACTCGACCGCGAGACGCCGGCAGCCCTCCTCGGCCGCCCCGACCGTGTCGGCCAGTACTGCGGCGACGCGCTGGCCGGCGAAGCGCACCGTGTCGTCGAGGATGTAGGTGTCGTCCGGGTCGACCAGGTGGTCGGTGTGGATCGCCGTGGTGAAGCGTCTGCGGGGTACGTCCTCCCAGGTGTAGACCCGGTGCACGCCGGGCACCGCGAGGGCGGCGCTCTTGTCGATCGAGCGGATCCGGGCGTGCGCGTGGGGTGAGTGCAGCACCTTGAGGTGCAGCATGCCGTCGATGTGCGTGTCCATGGTGAACTCGGCGTGCCCCGTCACCACGTCGTGGCCCGCGGGGGCGCCGACGCTCGTCCCGACGGCCTTGCCCGGTGCTGCCGTCTCCACCGCACTGACGCCCTTGACGGCGTCCTCGATCGCCCGGTATCCGGTGCAGCGGCAGAGGTTGCCCTTCAACGCCCGTGGCAGATCCGCTTTCTGGTCCTCGGTGAAGGTCGCCGACGTCATGATCATCCCTGCGGTGCAGAAGCCGCACTGGAACCCCGGGGCGTCCTCGAACTGCCGCTGCACGGGATGCAGGGCGCCGGGCCGTCCAAGGCCCTCGATCGTGGTCACCTCGTGGCCGTCTGCGCGGAAGGCGGGGGTGATGCAGCTGTGCACCGGTACGCCGTCCAGCCACACCGTGCAGGCTCCGCAGTCGCCCGCGTCGCAGCCTTTCTTGACGCCGAAGTGGCCGAGTTCGCGCAGGAAGGTACGCAGGCACTGGCCGGGGGCTGGTTCGCGGTCGAAGTTCTTGCCGTTGACGAGGTAGCTCATGCCAGGTCCCCAGCGGTGAGTTCGCGGCAGATCTCTTCGGCGAAGTGCCGGGTGAGATGCCGACGATGATCAGGGGTCCCATTGGGATCGGCGAACCAGACGTCGGCCGGGATGGCGTCGATGCTCTGCCGCAGCGTTGGGACATCGGGCAGGGAGTCGAAGGCGACGCGGACCGGCCGCGTGGTCCCGGCAGTGACGGTGAGCAGCAGGTCGCTCGCTCCCAGCCGTTGCGTGCCGACGAGGAACACCGTCGAACGGCCGAGCCGGGTCAGCGTGAAGCGACGGTGGGCGGTGCGTTTGCGCAGCGCGTGCTCCGGAATGGTGATACGCCGCAGGATCTCTCCCGGGGCGAGAACGTTGCGGTGGTCGCCCGTGACGAAATCGAGGGCGTCGACACATCGCACGGTACCGTCGCGCGCCCATAGTTCGTACTGCGCCTCCAGCGCGACGGTCAGCGTGATCATCGGGCCGGCGGGCAAGGACATGCAGATGTTTCCGCCGACAGTCGCCGCGTTCCAGACCTTGAACGAGGACAGGAATGCCTCACAGCTTTTCCGGAAGAGGATTCCGGCGGTCCAGCCTTGCGGCCACGGAAAGGCGTACAGGTCGCGAATGGTGCACGTGGCGCTGATCTCCAGGCCCTCGTCCGTCGGCACGAGAGGCTCCCACCCCAACGCCGTCAGGTCGATCAGCCGTCGCAGGTCCGGCTGCTCCGTGGAATAGAGCCATGTTCCGCCTGCGAGCCAGGCGTCGCCCTCGTGCCAGTCCACACCGGGCCGCTCGGACGGTCGCCGGATTACTTCGGTGATGGTGTTCAGGTCCATGAAAGCCGACCTACAGGAGTACGGACCTACGGGAAGGCAACTGCTTCCGGCCTGTTGGGTTTCCCGCTGACCGATCAGATGTCGTCCACCGATGCAGCGCCGTCCGGGGTGGCCGAGCCGCGAAGGAGCGGCAGGCACAGACATTTCGGCTTCAGCCTATCGCAGCATGCGGACGACGGCGCAGCGGAGGATGACTGGTTGCATTCAGATAACTCCACACTGTAATCATGGCTACGAGTGCAGGTACGAAGCCGTGGGACACCGTGATGTGTCGGGGTGCACGCTGCTCAGCGCTGGACCCGGGGCTCCGATCCGGCTGTGCGATCGGGAGCCCCGGGCGTAGGTCACGATGTCGGAAGCAGGGGTCCGGATGCTTCCGGCTCGCTGGTGCCGCCGCCCTGCGCGTCTGACGGGAGTCGCAGTTCGGGGGCTGGGCGACGGAAACCCTTGGTGATCACTGCGAGCCAGGCGATGCCGATGATCAGCCAGCCGAGGCCGAGCCTGACGGCGGTGCCACCGAGCTGGGTGATCAGGTAGACGTCGACAGCGGCGCCCGCAGCGGGCAGGAGCAGGTAGCGCACGGCCGAGTGACGGGTCCCTGAGCGCCGCTGTCGTACGGCGTAGGCGATCACGCACACATTGACGAGTGTGAAGCCGAGGAACGCCCCGAAGTTGATGAAAGAGGTGGCGTCGGCGAGAGAGAAGTTCATGGCCAGCAGCCCGACCGCGCCGATCACGAGCACGTTGGTGACGGGGGTGAGCAGCTTGCGGTGCAGGCGTCCGAAGATCCGCCGCGGAAGGGCGCCGTCACGGCCCATGACGAACATCAGGCGGCTGGTGCTGGCCTGGATGGCGACGCAGGAGGCGAACCCGCCGAGCATGCTGACGATGTTGGCCACGTCGGCGAAGGTCTTGCCGCCGACAGTGGTGGACAGGAGGTACCCGGCGGAGTTCTCGTCGGGGAAGGAGCCGCCCGGGTGGGCCCACTGCATCAGGAAGGAGATCGAGATGAAGATGCCGCCGCCGGTGAGCACGGTCAGGATGATGCTGCGCGGGATGGTGCGCTGCGGATCCCGCACCTCTTCACTGAGGGTGCTCACCGCGTCGAAACCGAGGAAGGCGTAGGCGGCCACGGCGGCGGCAGCGGTGACGGCGGAGAAGCCGGTGGCGCCGTTCCAGAAGGAGTGAGCAGCCGCCATGGTGCCACCGTGGCCGAGACCGTAGTGCACGCAGAGTGCGGCGAGCACGACGAGGACGGCCGTCACGCCGAGCAGCAGCACTCGGTTGATCCGGTCGGCGACCTTGAGGCCGAGGACGTTGATGGCGGTGGCGAGGGCCACGTTGATGATCAGCCAGGTCCACTCCGGGACGGCCGGGAACTGGGCGTGGAGGTAGATGGCCTGGAGCAGCCAGGCGACCATCGGGAGGAAGAGGTAGTCGAGCAGGAGCGCCCATCCGGCGAGAAAGCCGACGCGGGAGTCGAGTTCCTTGCGGGCGTAGGTGTAGACGGAGCCTGAACTGGGGTGGACCGTGGCCATCTTGGCGTAGCTGAGGCCGGTCAGCAGCATGGCGCCGGTCGCGATCACGTAGGCCGTGGGCGCGGCGCCCCTGCTGGTGGCGGCGATGACGCCGAAGATCGAGGTGACGACGGCGGGGGCCATGTAGGCGACGCCGAACGCGACCACGGAGAGAAGTCCGAGGTCTCCGCGCAGGCGGGTGGGCTGTTCTGTCACGGGACTCTCACTTCTCCGAGTGCGGGACGCAGCTCGCTCGGTGGCCGGGAAAGGGTGGTCGGAGCGGTGGCGCCGGCCCAGGTGGCGGGGTCTATCCGGCCCTGGTAGAGCGGCAGTGCGAGGGCCTGGTCGTCGGGATGGAACTGCTGCCACGGCCGGTTGAGCGCGGCCGTGCCGATTCGGCGGACGTTGGTGACTTCGTCCAGGTCGATCACGTCGGTGAGGGTGGTGTCGCTGTCGCCCGCGGCTTCGGAGCGAACGTTGCCCTGCGGGTCCACGAGCAAGCTGCGGCCGGTGCCGAGGGGAGCGGCACAGTTGACGCTGGCGACGAAAAGCTGGTTGACGATGGCATTGGCGCGAGCCAGCACCAGTTCCTGGGCGCGGTCGCTGCCGGAGGTCAGTACGAAGTTCAGGACCAGTTCGGCTCCCATCCAGGCGAGGTGGCGGGTGGTCTCGGGGAACCATGCGTCGTAGCAGATCGACAGTCCCACCCGGCCGACCCCGTCGAGATCGAAGACGGTGAACTCGGCGCCGGGGGCCACGGTCTCGTAGGGCCGCCAGGGGAAGATCTTCCGGTAGGACACGACGCGCTCGCCGCGCGGGGAGTACACCGGGGCGGTGTTGTAGACGCGTCCGTCGGCGCCGCGCTCGTAGAGGCTGCCCGGGGCGAGCCAGACGCCGAGATCGCCGGCGAGTTCCGCGAGGGCGCGGCCCCGTGGCCCGTCGAGGGGCTCGGCGAGGGCTTCCGGCACCTCGGCGGGTTCGAGTGCGGTGCCGCCGAGCGGGCTGCCCAGGTGCAGCTCGGGATAGACGATCAGGGGTGCGGCGGGCAGTCCCGCCGTGCGCTTTCGCACGTCGGCAGCCAGGCCGTCCAGATCGTCGGCGGCGCGCTGGGCCGCCTGGGCCAGGACGAGAGGGAGGGGACGGGACATGGGTCACCAGGTCTGACTCGGGGATTCGTTAAATGAAATTTAGTTAACGAATGATGTGGGGTCAATGGGTTCCGGCAGGCGAGACCAGGGGGCCGTTCGGCGGTGTGCGAGCATGTCATCCATGGCCCGACCAAAAAACCAGGCGGAACGCCGCGCCCAGCTGATCGACGCGACCGCCAGGACCGTGGTGGACCTCGGAGCCACAGCCACCAAGCTGCGGGACGTCGCCAGGGCCGCCGGCGTCACCCCCGCCTCGGTGCTCTACTACTACGCAGACATCCAGGAACTGTTCGCCGCCGTGTTCGAGCGCAGCGCCGCGACGTACTTCGTCAGCCGAGAGAAGGCCATCGCGGCCGCGGAGGGCCCGGTGGCGAGGCTGCGTGCATGCATCCACACCGGCGTGCCCTGGCCCGGCGAGGGCGAAGAGAGCACTCGGCTGCTCTTCGAGCTTTTTCCAGTGGCACTGCGCAACGAGGGTGCCGCCGACCGGCAGCGCCTCTTCGTCGAGCAGCAGAGCGAGCTCTACCGTCAGGTGCTCGAACTCGGCGAGGAGAGCGGGGATTTCACACTGGCCGGCGACGCCTGGGCCCTGGGCCGCTCCTTCGTGGCCCTTGAGGACGGCTATGCCATGGACCTTCTGGTCGGCAGCGCGACCGCCCAAGACATCGAGGACCGCCTCCTCGACCACGCCCGCATCGTCACGGGCAACGAGGCCTTCGGCAAACGCGGATGACTGTCCGTCAGCAGGCTGCTGCTGACGCCATGCCCGCCATGCGCAATGTGCAGGCGGCCGCCCGGCGCGGGGTGTACTGGTCGTGCGGGCCGCACGACCTGGCCGACGTGCACGCCCCGGCCACCGGCAAGGACGTCCCCCGCACGCCCGCTCTGCGGATGCTCTCCGGCCCGTCCGCGCTGCTCGAACCAGATCATGAAATCGCACTGGCCACGAACAACACCAGCAACACCGGCGAACCCAAAGATCCCATGCCGCTGCACGTACCCGACGAACCAGGGTGGAACCAGCAGGCCCGCCTTGCTTCTCCCCCACGTTCCCGCGGTCAACTCATGGCTCAACGCTCTCCCGCGCACCGTGAACGCGCCACTGATGCCCTGAGCCGGGCGTGCGGGTGCGGGATGGCCGGCGCGCCTGCTGAGGAGACCTGCGCGAGACCGATGGCGCCTGGCGGGCGCAGGGGCCAAGGTTCGGGATCGGGTGGGGCCCGGTCGGATCACGCTCGGGTGAGCACGATCTTCTTACCGCCGGCCCGTCCGGTAACCACCCGGGCGAACGCAGCCGGTCCCTCGCTCAGCGGCAGGGGTTCCGGTGCGAGTCTCAACGCTCCCGCGGCCGCCTGCTCCGCCAGCTGGGCTAGCTGCGCGGCGTTGGGCTCGAGGTAGAGGTCCCAACTCGTGATCCCTCGCTCCTCCGCAGGCGCGTCCGAGGTCAGGGAGCACAGTCGGCCGCCGTCCCGGACCAAGGGCAGGGCGGCGTCCGCCGTGCCGGTGGCGATGGTGAGGGCGGCGTCGAACCCGCCGCGTACCTTGGCCGGCCAGTTCGGGTCGTGGTAGTCGACGACCTCCATCGCTCCCAGACCGAGCAGGCGCTCTGTGGCGCCGGCAGACGCGGTCGCGGTCACCTCGATGCCCCGGGCCGCGGCGAGCTGGACGGCAAGGGCTCCGGTGGCCCCGCCACCGTTGGTGATCAGCAGCCGCTGTCCCCGGCTGAGATCCAGCTTCTCCAGGGCCTGCAACGCGGTGAGTCCGTTGACCGGCAGCGCCGCCGCGTGCACGGCGTCCAGCCCGGGTGGGCAGGCTGCCGTGTGATCCGCGTTGATCAGAACGCGTTCGGCCCAGAAGCCGCTTCCCCCGGGCAGCGGGGCCTCGTGCGCGAGCACCCGGTCGCCGACGGCGAACCCGGTGATGTCCGCGCCGACGGCCAGCACCTTGCCCGCGCCCTCCACTCCCAGCGCCGCCGGAGGGCGCAGCCCCACGTCCCAACCAGCGCCGTTGAGCAGTTCGTCCCACGGGCCGACACCGGCCGCCTCAACCGCCACCAGGATCTGGCCGGGCCCGGGAGATGGCGGTTCGGGCAACTCCAGCAGGGCGGCTTCCTTCTCGGCCCCCGATACTCCGCACGCTTTCACAGCAGATCTTTGTCCTCTCACTCAGTCCGGCCGGCCAGGAGGTAGGGGGCCGGAACCAAAGGCAGGCAACAGTGTGAGCCTCGGGGTCCCCTGCAGAGGTCGCCTGTGGTCTCAGCCGTGCTGGTGTCGAGCCTATGCAGCCAGTGGCCCGGTCATGTGGTCCATTGGAAGAGTGTCCAGCTGGGCCAATCGTGCGTTGGTTCCTTCGAGGATCCGCACTCATGACGGACCCAGCGCTCACGTCGCGGGGCGGGCCCCGGGGCGAGCCACATGACCGATGGCGTACGGCGCATCCCCTCTGCCTTGGTCCCTCACGCGGTGACGGCGGCGCGTTCGCGGGCTGCGCGGACGGCGGCGGTGAGGCTTGGGAGGTCGTAGGCGCCGTGGTGTCTGCGGCCGTTGATGAAGAAGGTGGGGGTGCCGGCCACGCTGCTGAGGTCGGCTGACTCGACGTGCTCGGCGATGCGGGCTGCGCCGACGTGGGCACGCATGTCTCGTTCGAAGCGCTCGACGTCCAGGCCGACGGCAGCCGCGTGGGCGCGCAGGTCTTCGACACGGAGGGCTTGTTGACGGCTGAGCAGCAGGTCGTGCATGTCCCAGAAGCGGCCCTGGCGTGCGGCCGCTTCGGAGGCTTCGGCGGCGAGCTGGGCGTGGATGTGCACGTCGGTGAGGGGCAGGTGGCGCCATACGTAGCGCAGGTCGCCGAAGTCGGCGAGGAGTTCACGGACGACGGGCTCGGCCTGCCCGCAGTAGGGGCATTCGTAGTCGCCGTACTCCACGACGGTGACAGCGGCGTGGTGCGGCCCTCGGATGTGATCGTGGTCGGGGTCCACGGGCACGGCCAGGTCGACGATCGTCTCCGCCTTCCCGAGCAGGGCCCTGAGCCGCAGCGCCGGCGGCAGAAGTCCGATCGCCGCGGTGACGAGCCGGGCTGCCAGGAAGGAGCAGACGAGTGTGGCGAGGATGCCGAGCTTGGCCTCGTCGAGGCGTGCACCGTGGAAGGCGAGGGTCGCGATGAGCAGGGAAACGGTGAACCCGACCCCGCACAGCGCGCCGCCTGCGGTTGCCGCGCCCCAGCCGACCGGGAGGCGCAGCCGCCCGCGGGAGGCGAGCGTGGTCAGCGCACAGGCCCCGACGATGCCCAGCGGCTTGCCCAGGACGTAGGCGATGAGGATGCCCAGGGTGACGGGCGAGGTGAAGGCTCGTGCCAGTTGGCCGCCGCTGATCTCGATGCCGGCATTGGCGAGGGCGAACAGCGGGACCACCGCGTAGCTGGTCCATGGGTGGTAGATCCGTTGCAGGCGGTCGTTGGGGGAGATCGCCGAGGCGATGCCGACGCGGACGGACCGCTCCAGTTCCGGGGTGGGCTGCTCGCGGAACAGCCGGAACAGGCCGCTCGCGTGTTCCAGATCGGCGCGCGAGGCGGGGTAGGCGTAGGTGAGCAGCCCCAGGGCGAGACCGATCACCACCGGGTCCACACCCGACTCGAGCAGGGCGACCCAGGCGACGACGCCCAGCAGCGCGTACACGCTGCCGTGGCGTACACCGAGTCGCAGGCCGAGCAGGACGAGTGCGAGGGCGCCGATGGCCACGACGAGTGCGGGTACGGCGATGCGGTCGCTGTAGGCGAAGGCGATGACGCCGAGGGCGAGGAAGTCGTCGACCACGCTCAGCAGGAGAATGAAGACCCGCAGTCCGGGCGGCATGCCGCGGCCCGCGACGGCCAGCACGCCCAGGGCGAACGCGGTGTCGGTGGACATCGCCGCACCCCAGCCCTGCTCGCTGCCGTGGCCGGCGTTGACGGCGAGGTAGAGGGCGATGGGTACGAGCATGCCGCTGAGTCCCGCGACGAGCGGCAGCGTGAGCCGCTTGCGCTCGCGCAGTTCGCCCATGTCGAACTCGCGGCGTGCCTCCAGACCGACGACGAAGAAGAAGAACGTCATCAGGCCGCTGTTGACCCAGTCCCGCAGGCCGAGCGAGATCCCGTGCGTGCCGAAGCGGACAGACAGGCGGGTGTGCCAGAACGACGTGTATGCCGAGGGTGCCGCGTTGGCCCAGACGAGTGCGGCGAGCGCGGCGGCGACCAGGACGGCGGCACCGCCGGTCTCGGTGCGCAAGAAGGCACGGAGCGGGGAACGCGATCCGCTGCCGCACAGCGTCTGGCCTGTGTAGGCGTCTGATTCACGGGACATGGGGCAGATTCTCGTTCGAGGCGTGGCTACCGTCTTGCCGACGGGCAGCCGGTGTGTCGGCTGTGGGGCGTTTCACGGGCAGGAGGGCTCGTGGGTCATGGCAGCGGTACCGGCCAGGTTCGCGGACCGCGGCTTCCCCGGACGGCCGGCCGGTCAGGTCACCGACTTCTGAAGAACACGGCCTGGTTGCCCCGCGTCCGTCGGCAGGGGTGTCCCGGCGCCGTACGTGGCCAGGCTTCTCCGGGCGGATCGCCGGACGCGTGAGCCGGCTGCGGGTGAACTTGAGCTGCTCGGTGAGGGAGGAGATCCCCAGCGTGCGGTCCGGGGGTCGCCATCGGGCGGTGACGGCGGCCAGGGTGCGCGTGGCTTCGGTGACGCCGGTCGGAGCGGCCGGCAGTCCGTGCGGTTGCTGGTCGGCTACAGGTCGAGGACGACTTCGGTAGTGGGCTGGCTGCAGCAGACGAGGACGGTGCCTTCTTCGGGGAGTTCGAGAGGCGGAGTGGTGTAGGTGATGTCGCCTGCCACGAGGTGGGTGATGCAGGTGTGGCAGACGCCGGTGCGACAGGACCAGCGCGTGGGGACGTCGCAGGCTTCGGCGAGATCGAGGAGTGAGGCGTGCGCGGGTGACCAGGGGGTGGTGATGCCGCTGCGTGCGAAGGTGATGAGCGGTCCGGTGCCCGTGGGACCGGTTGGTTGGTGCGGCCGCACGGCGGCCGCGGGGGTGACGCCGGGGTTGATGGCTGGGAGGGCGCTGAATTGCTCCGTGTGGATCCGCTCCGGGCTCAGGCCGTGATCGCGGAGGTAGCCGCCGACGTCGTCCATGAAGGCGAGTGGCCCGCAGAGGTAGGCGTCGGCTTCGCTGGGGATGCCCATGGCCACGAGTGAGGAGGCGGTCGGGCGCCCCTGCGTGACGTAGGGCTCGTCGCGGCGTGGCGCTTCGGCGGTGAAATAGATGTGCTCGTGGGCCTGAGGGAGTTGGCCAAGGAGCGCGTGGGCCTCGTCCGCGAAGGCGTGGTGGGCGCGGTCGTGGGCGACGTGGATCCACCAGACGGGGCGGGGGTCTCGTGTGGCGGCGAGGTGGTGGAGCATGGCCAGTACGGGGGTGGCACCGATCCCTGCGGAGATGAGGACGATCGGCCGGGTGCCCGCTTCGAGCACGAACGCTCCGCGGGGCGCGGCGATGTCCACGAGGCTTCCGGGGTGGAGGGTGGCATGGATGTAGCTGCTGACCTTCCCGTGGGGCTCGTGCTTGACGCTGATGCGGTACGTGTCGGCCGCGGGCGCGGAGGACAGGGAGTAGCTGCGCACTGCGGGGGCGGCATCGCCGACTGCGAGGCGGATGGAGAGGTACTGTCCCGGGCGAGCCTCGGGCAGCGGTGTGCCGTCGGTCGTGCTGAGGTAGATCGACGCGACGGTGGGGGTCTCGGGGACGATGCGGGTGACCTGCATGGCTTTGAAGCCCGGCCATCCCGATGCCTCCCTGGGCTGCTGGGAGCCGGCGCGTTCCCCCGGCCAACCCGGTTCCTGTGTGGGCTGCTGGGCCGAGGCGAGATCGTTGAAGGACTGCCGCCATCCGGGGCTGAGCGCGGGGATGTTCAGTGCCTTGCGCAGCTTCGCGGGATCGCGGTCGGGTAGATACAGCAGTGCGTCGGTGTCGGCGACACTGAGTTCTTCGGGGCCCTTGCGGGTCAGGATGATCTCGTCGCCGGCCTGCACATGTCCCTCGGTGATCACCCGCAGGTAGAAGCCTGGCCGGTGGTGGGCGACCAGCAGGGAGGCCATGGTGGGTTCGCCCAGGCGCATGCCGACGCGGTAACAGGTGACGCGCGGCTGGGTGACCTCGAATTCGGCTTCGCCGATGCGGTATCGGTCACCGATGCAGACTTCGTCGTCGGGCAGGCCGTCGACGGTGAAGTTCTCCCCGAAGATCCCGAAGGTGAGGTCGTCGCGGCCAAGCTGCTTTTCCCAGTACTGGTAGGACTGCAGCTGGTAGACGAGCACGGCCCGGATTTCGCCGCCGTGCCCGGCCAGGTCTCCCTGGCCGTCTCCGTCGACGTTCAGCCGCCGCACCATCCGGGCGCCCTGGACAGGGGATTTCCAGGCCCCGGTGTGGACGGTTCTTCCCTGCCATGGGACGTCCTTGGGTGCTCCTACGTTGACGGACAGCAGCGTCGCCATTGCGGACCTCCTGCGGATGGCCGGCCGGACATCCCCTCATGACGCTGTGAACTGTGCGCTGGGTCCGATCCTAGTTCCTGCGCCGGTGCCGCCGCGATTCCGTGATCACGAATTCTGGAGCGTTCGCCGGGATTCTTCCTGCCAGCGAAAGAAGGTATGGCCGCCATGTCCATGTGCGTTTTCTGGCGGATCAATCTTGAACCGCAGGCTCATGAAGTGGTGACGCCGCCCCGTACGCACGAAACTGATCACTGTGGAGTGCATGCTCGAGGTCGTCCTCCTGCCTGTGAGCGACGTCGACCGGTCCTTGGCCTGCAACACCGAGCGTCTGGAATGCCACCTGAAGGTGCAGGGCCGGTACCTGGTGGTTCCTGATCTTGAGGCTGCGTGTGCCGAGCTGGTGGAGCGCGGGGGCGACGTCGGGCAGATGATGCACAAGGCACCACCTCGACCGGGACGGCGGCAGCGTGAGCGGCAGATGCGATCGACGGCTCCGAGCCCACGGCGCCTGCTGAAGATCCCCGGCCCCTGCATCGCTGGGGAGACGGTCCACGGATGTCGTGCGCAGGCGGAAGCGTCCGGTGCCGGAGGTCGGGGCGATGAGTGAGCCTCTTGATGGACCAGACGGACCAGGAGGAGGAGCGACGTCGTTCGGCGTGGAACGCGACCCTTCCCGGGTGGTCGCGTTCAGCGACGGCGTCACCGCCATCGCCATCACGCTGCTCGTCCTGGAGATCCGCGCGCCGCACAACACCCGCCACCTGATGCATGGCCTGGCCGCGCTCTGGCCGTCCTACCTGGCCTACGTCCTTACGTTCATGCTGATCGGCCAGGTGTGGGTCAACCACCACATCATGTTCGACCACATCCGCAGCGTCGACCGCGTGGTGCTCTTCCTCAACACCGTGCTGCTGATGGACGTGGCGTTCCTGCCGTTCGCCGCTTCGGTGCTGGCTCAGGCGTTCCGTGACGGGCACGGGCAGCGCATCGCCGTCCTCCTCCACGGTGCCGCCTTCGAACTCCTCGCCATTTTGTTCAACGTCATCTGGGGCTACGTCCGCCGTGACCGCCGGCTGCTCACCGCCACCATCGGTTCGGCCGGCGTGGCAGCCATCAGCCGGCGCTTCCGGCTCGCCCTCATCTGGCTCGCTGCCGGAACGCTGCTCGGGACCCTGCTTCCCCTGCTCGGCGTGGCCGTGATCGCCGCCTTCATCCTCTACTACTGGCTTCCCATCGCGGGCGAGATCACCGAGGCCAGGCGTCGGCACCACCGTGGCCACAGGACCTGACGGCCGATGGCCACACCCCTCGCCGCCTCCTGGTGCCGGTGTACCGGGTTGTTCACCGGCACCAGGAGCGCACGGCCATGCACCGATCACCACTGAATCTAACCACACAATTCCACTTGACAGGTTAGATCGGATGCGCTCGACTGGATATGTAACCGCTAAAATTATCTAGAGAGGTTAGATACATGGCTTCCGCAGTCCACCACCGCACCGCGACCGTCGACGGTCTCGAGGTCTTCTACCGGGAGGCCGGCGACCCGACGGCACCCGTGGTCGTGCTGCTCCACGGCTTCCCGACCAGCTCGCACATGTTCCGCCACCTGATCCCGGCGCTCGCCGACCGCTACCGTGTGATCGCCCCCGACCACATCGGCTTCGGCCAGTCCGCGATGCCCGCACTGCAGGACTTCCCCTACACGTTCGACGCCCTCACCGAGGTCACCTCCGGCCTGCTCCAGCAACTGGACACCGACCGGTTCGCGATGTACGTGCAGGACTACGGCGCCCCCATCGGCTGGCGTCTCGCCCTCCAGGCCCCGGACCGCATCACCGCGATCATCACCCAGAACGGCAACGCCTACGAAGAGGGCTTCGTCAAGCCCTTCTGGGACGGCGTGTTCGCCTACGCCAAGGCCCCGGGACCGGACACCGAAGCCCCCATGCGCAGCGCCCTGACGCCGGAGATCACTCGCTGGCAGTACGTCAACGGCGTCGCCGACCCCAGCCTGGTCAGCCCCGACAACTGGGTCCACGACCAGGCGCTGCTGGACCGGCCCGGAAACGACGAGATCCAGCTCAAGCTCTTCCGCGACTATCCCACCAACGTGGACCTCTCTACCCGCAGGTCCACCAGTACTTCCGCGACTCCCAGGTCCCGCTGCTGGCGGTCTGGGGAGCCAACGACGAAATCTTCGGGCCCGCGGGCGCGGAAGCGTTCCGCCAGGACCTGCCCGATGCCGAGATCCATCTGCTCGAGTCCGGGCACTTCGCCCTGGAAAGCCACCTTGAGACCATCACCGAGCACATCCGCGACTTCCTCGCCCGCGTCCTCGCCTGACGCCCAGGACGTCGGGCGGCTGCGGACCAACTCCCCCTCCCCCGCCGCCGGCAAAGGATCCGCCACGTGACCTCTCACCCAACAGGCCTTCAGCGCCACCCCCAGACCGTGCGCGCCGCCCGCGACTTCGCTGTGGAGTCCGCGTCCTCACCCGTAGGCCGTCCGGGCCTGCTTCCGCCGGACCGAGGCTCACGCCTCCCGCTGCTCCTGCACGCCCTGACCCTCGACAACGAACCAGACAACGAACCACCCGCCCGGGGTGCGGACCCCCACTCGCCCCACACCCCGCATCCCGCACCCGGAAGGACCCGCCATGGGACTGTCCTGGCAGCAAGGCCCCCTCTCCGCAGGCGCCATCGGACACTTCCTCACGCCCGACCCCCTGCCCGAACGCCTCCTGTACGCTGAGCGGCTGCGCCGTCGTATGCGAGTGAAGTTCAACGGCACCTGGATCGCCGACAGTGAGAACGTGATCCTTCTCCACGAACCGGGCCGCTACCCCGTCGCCTACTTCCCCCGCGAGGACGTCGACGCACATGCCTTGGTCGCCGGCGAGAAGGTCACCCACCACAAGGATCTGGGCGACACCGCCTGGTACGCGGTCCGCGCGGGCGACCGCACCACCGAACGCGCCGCCTGGGAGTTCACCGCGCTGCCCGGGTACGCCGCTGACCTCCAGGGTCGCATCGCCTTCGCCTGGCGAGCCATGGACGCCTTCTACGAGGAGGACGACCGCATCCTCGGACATGCCGCGGACCCCTACCACCGCATCGACATCCGGAACACCTCCCGCACCCTGGAAGTCCGACTCGGCGACGAGGGGATCGCCCGCTCGGAGCACCCTCTCGTGCTCTTCGAGTCCGGGTTCGCCCCGCGCTGGTACGTCCCGCGCGCCGACATCGACGAGTCCCGGCTCCGCCCGGTCGCAGGCCAGACCTTCTGCCCCTACAAGGGCCTGTGCGACTACTACGACATCGGTGAGGCGCACCGCGCCGCCTGGTCGTACCGCAACGCCTACCGGGAAGTCGACAAGATCAACGACCTGGTCTCCTTCGAAGCGGACAAGGTCGAGGTGTCTCTCGACGGCGAGCGGCTGCACCCCGAGCCCGGGCAGAACGTCATCTCACACGGTGTCGACCGCGGCCTGGACATCGACGAGGTCACAGCACGCTGACGCGTGCCGGAACCGTCCACACCCCCGGGGAGGCGTCGCCGGACCAGAACCCAACGCGCTCCTTCGGTCTCATCCCGCACCCCAAGGCCGCCCGCTTGATCACCCTCGCCGAGGACTGCACACCCACCCTCCGTCGAAGGCCGCTCCGGTGTACGGCTCTGGGCCGGGTGCGCGCTCGCCCGACCCTGGAGTCCCCTGGACGTCCACACCAGCGCGCGGAACGCCCTCGGCGAGCCGGTCGTCGGCGGTCAGTTCCTCATCTGACCCCTCACACCCCTGTGCGCGACAGGTGCCGGTGCGTTGCGGCTGGACACTTCAAAAGGGCCGGCACCATGTTCGCCTTCTTCGTTGAGCCGTTCAACGAGGAGCATCGCGGCGTCATCGGCCAGGTAGCCGTGCGTGTGACGGATCAATTCCTGGTGCAACTGTTCCAGGAACTCCGACGGGGTACAGGGGTGCACCGACTCTGTGGTCTCGGATAGCGCGAAGAAGTCGCCGTCGGGGCTGCGGGCTTCGATCACGCCGTCCGTGTGCAGCAGGAGACGGTCACCGGGTGCGAAGGGGTAGCTCTCCGCTTTGGCAGGCGGGTCGGTGATGAATTCTTCGAGGCCCAGGGGCGGCAGCGAGCGGTCGGAGGTGAGGGCCTGCGCCTTGCCCTGGCGGAGCACCAGCGGCGGCGGGTGGCCCCGATTGACCACATGGACGACGGACGTGTCCGATACCTGAGCCACGAGAGCGGTCACGAAATCCTCGGTGTGATGGCATTCCTCGTCGTGCCCCACAGCGCTGATCGCCGCCCGCTCGCGTTCCAGCGCTGCCGCGCAGTGATTGACCACCTCCACCAGATCCTCGTCATAGTGCGCAGCCTCCCGGAACGCGCCCAGCACGGCTGCGGCCAGGCGCACGGCGGGCAGCCCCTTACCGCGGACGTCGCCCACGATCATCCGGACCCCGTACCGGGTGTGCACCGCCTCGTACAGATCACCGCCGATCTGCGCGCCCGTCTCCGCCGCGACGTACATACTGGCCATCCGCACGGGCCCCAGCCGTGGCGGCACAGGCCGCAGCAGAACACGTTGTGCCGCCTCGGCGACCCGGCGAACCTGGTTGAGCTCACTCTCTCTGCGCGTACGTACGGCATTACTCATCGTGACGCTTGCTGCCGACACCAGGAACAGGGAGATGAGATTGCTGGAGGCCTGGCCACCCCAGCTGTCGTGGATGGTTGCCGTGATGACGGTGACGGTCAACGCTCCAGCAGCTGCTGAAAGGGTGCCTTTGGGACCCCACGTCAAGGAAGCCAACGCCGGCATGGCGGCTAGAAGAGGGCCCGTGATCAACGCATGCGCAGGGGAAAGCTCGATCCCCAGCGCCAGCAGCACGATCACAAACGGCACGCACCGCGCGAGTCTGAAGAGAACCGGGCTACGACTACCCGCCGCTGGTGGGCCAGATGGGCGGATGAGCGACCGCATGGCTACAGCCTGCCTCGCCGACGTCGGGTGTTCCACCCGGCGCCCGGCGAACTGCCGGAGCAGGTCCCTGACACGGTTCACGACCGAGAACGGTCCCCATGAACCCCCTGCTCAGGCGACGCGAGATCGCCCACCACATACGTAGCGCAGGGCAGGTGTCACCACCACGCCGGCCAGCAGTTCAGCGGCGTCGGCAAGGTCCCCCACGGCCCAGTCAGTCGCCCAGTCGTTCGGTCACCAGGCGCAGGGCTCGCCGTAGAGTTCAAAGGTTACTAAACGGTCACCCCTAGCGCCCCCGCCCTCAGGAGCCCCGCATGCCTCGCCCGCCCGACCCGGCCAAACGACGCGCTCTTCTTGGCCGTGTCCGCGCCTACGTGCTGCGCAACGGCCTCTCAGACCTCTCGCTACGCCCGCTGGCTCAGGCCCTGGGCACCAGCGACCGCATGCTGCTCTACTACTTCGGCACCAAGGAACGCATGATCGCCGAAGCCCTCGCCCTCTACGAACGTCGGCCCCTCCTCCGCGTCCGCGACTTGCTGAAGAACGGGGGCTCTCCCACGGACGTCGCGGGGCTGCGCCGCTTCATGGAGAAGCTGTGGCGGCAGTTCAACGAACCCGACGTACGCGCCGCGCTCCCTCTCTACCTGGAGATCATGAGTGCCAGCCTGCTTCACCCGGACCGCTACGGACCGGTCATGCGCGACATCGTCACCGAGTGGTCGGACCTGCTCACCTCGGTCTTCCGCGACCTGGGTATGCACCAGGACCGAGCCCGGGTACAGGCCACCCTCCTCACCGACGCCTGCCTCGGCTTCCTGATGGCCCCGCTCGCCGACGGCCACTGGGACCGAGCCGACGCGGCCTTCCACGCCCTCCTCGACACGCTCGAACCAGGGTGGCACGTCACAGCATGACGCCCACGGGGCTCGAGCGCGGTCAACCACTGCCCCACCGCGACCCCGTGACATCATCAACGGCCGACGCCGCCCCCATGGGCCGCGATTGGTGACCAACCCTGCCGGACACCGGCTGCAGATCGGTCTGGCTCTTCGCGGGTGCTCGACAGGGAGGCTGAGCTGCGGTAACCGGCCGGGAAGCCCGCGCGGAGCCGGTGCCCTCGGCGCTTGCCGCGGTCGCCGCCGGCCGGGCGGCCTCAGCGGCCCGGCGGCCTCGCGCTCGACGGCGTGATCCCGTCGATCAGGTTGGAGACCAGCGCGGTGATGAACGCGTCGGTCACGGGCTCGTCCGGGATGAGCAGCCGGTGGTACACGGCACCCCACAGCTGGTCGACGATGACCTGGACGTCGACGTCCTCCCGGATCTGGCCCTGCTCCTGGGCGCGCATCAGACGCTCGCCGGCGAGGCGGCGCCGTTCGCTCGAGTACAGGGAACGGAAGGCCACGGCCAGGTCCTCGTCGGTCTGGGACTGGCCGATCAGTTCGGTCACCACCCGCCCGGCCGGGGTCGCCGTCATGACGCGTGCGAACGCGCGCAGCTGACTCAGCAGATCGGCGCGGATGTCCCCGGTGTCCTCGAACGCCAGGGTCTGCTCGACGGCGTGGAAGTAGCCGTCCAGGGCCAGGGCGCCCTTGGACGGCCACCACTTGTAGAGCGTGGTCTTGCTGACACCGGACAGGCGGGCCACCCGCTCGAAGGTGAGATCGGCGATCCCCTCCCCCAGGAGGATCTCCCCGACCACGCGGAAGACGTCCGCGCGGACCTCGTCGGCGGGCCGGCGGCCGCGCCCGCGGGCCGGGCGCCCGGCCACGCCCTCGGCCTGCTTCGTCACGATGCCTCTCCTTCGCTCGTCCGAACCGGATCAGTGTAGGGAGCCACGCGGACCTCGCGCCTTCCCCACAGCCGGTCAACCGGTCCTCGCGTCGGCAGGCCGGGATGCCGGTGCGGCCGGGCCGGGCTCAGGACCGGTCTCCTTGATCCGGAGGAGTTCGCCGAAGCCGAGACGGGTGACGAAGTCTTCCTGGGCGCGGCGCAGCACTTCGTTGACTTCCTCGACACCGGCCTGACTGAAGTCGACGACGGTACGGAAGGGCCGGGTGCCGTGCGGGAGGGCCAGTACACGGGTGATCTCCTCGGCCACGGCCCGGGGGTGGGCGTCGGCGCCGGGCGGGAACAGTCCTTCCGTGGCCTGCTCGTTGCGCGCCACCATCGGATCCAGCTCGGCGTACGCGCGCGTGCGCTCGCCGTCGCCCGCGCGGCCGGCGTTGGGAAAGTGCTCGGTGCCCTGGGTGAAGGGGCCCGGCATCACGATGGTGGTCTCGATGCCGAACTGGCCGACCTCGTAGGCGGTGACCTGGGCCAGCGCGTCGGCGGCGAACTTCGATGCCACATAGGGGCCCAGGAAGGGCGGCACCACGACCGAGGTGGTGCTGCCGACGTAGACCAGGGTGCCGGAGCGACGCGACCGCATGTGCGGGAGGGCGGCCCGGTTGACGCGCTGGATGCCGACCGCGTTGATGTCGAGGAGGCGGTGGATGTCCTCCGGGGTGAACGCCTCGACGTAACCGACGTAGAGGTGTCCGGCGTTGTGGACGACCGTGTCGAGCCGTCCGGCCTCGTCGAGGACGGTGGCGACGGCCGCGTCGGCCGAGGCGTCGGACTGCACGTCGAGTTCGACGACGCGGATGTCCTGTCCCTGGCTGCGCCCGAGTTCGAGGAGTTCCTCGGCGCGGCCGGAGTTACGGCCGTGGATGTCGCGCATGCTGGCGTAGACGGTGTGGCCGGCGGCGGCGAGAGCGCGGGCGGTGAGGTTGCCGATGCCGGTGGCGGCGCCGGTGACGAGAACGACCGATGTCATGGCTTTTCTTCCTGTCCGGAGGTCGGTTTCGGGCCAGCGCTCGGCGCTGTCGGTGCTTCGGCGGCGGTGCTTTCGCCGGCCCGCGTCAGGCGAGGCCGCCGTTGGAGAAGAGGACCTGTCCGTTGACCCAGCGGGCGGGGCCGGCGAGGAAGGCGACGGACTCGGCGATGTCCCGCGGCTCGCCCAGGCGCTCCAGCGGGGCGGCCTTGGCGAAGCGGGCGATCGCCTCCTCGTCCTTGCCCTCCAGGAACAGCGGGGTGGCGACCGGGCCGGGGGCGACCGTGTTGACGGTGATGTCCCGGCCGCGCAGCTCCCGGGCAAGGATCAGGGTGATGCTCTCGACGGCCGCCTTGCTCGCCACGTAGGCGCCGTACGTCGGGAGCTGGGTGCGGGTGACGGACGTGGACACGTTGATGATCGCGCCGCCCCGGCGGACCCGGCGGGCGGCCTGCTGGGAGACGACGAAGGTGCCGCGGATGTTCGTGCGGTGCATGCGGTCGAGGTCGTCCAGGTTCAGCTCGGCGATCGGCGCGAGCACCATGATCCCGGCGGTGTTGACCACCACGTCGATGCCGCCGAACGCCGTCTCGACGGCGTCGAACGCGGCCTGCATCTGCTGCTCGTCGGCGACGTCACCGCCGACCGCGAGGGCCTGACCGCCGGCCGAGGCGATCTTCCCGAGGAGGGCTTCGGCCTTGGCCTTGTTCCCGGCGTAGTGCACGGCGACGGCGAAGCCGTCCGCGGCGAGCCGCTCGACGACGGCCTGGCCGATGCCGCCGGTGCCGCCGGTCACGAGTGCGACGCGCGGGGTGGTGACAGAGGTGCTCATGGTCTTCCTCCACTGGATGTGAACGCTTAGTCCATATAAACACAATATGAACGCGCCGTCCACATCCCTGCGGCGGTTTCACGGTGGCAGCGATCAGGCATGGCATGCCGGGCTCGGTGGCCGGGTACACGGCGGCCCTGCCGTCCGGTCCGGAGAAGTGGCCGGTTCCGTGGGCGAACGACGCGCTCAGGCCGGAGGACGCGCTCAGGTCGAAGGCCGGTACCAGGACCGACCGGCCCGCCCATGTCCGGGCGTCGACGCTGTCACAGACGCAGCTGCTGCCCTGTCTTGTTGATGTGCGCTTGAACGCACCGGGTCCGGCGCGGTGTCGCCGGAATCCGTCGGGAAGCCGAATCAACGAACGGAGACAGTGATGAAGATCGTGGTCGTCGGCGGTACGGGGCTCATCGGCTCACAGGTGGTCGCGCTGCTGCGCGAACGCGGTCACGAGGCCGTGGCCGCCGCTCCCTCCACAGGCGTCGACACCCTCACCGGTGAGGGCCTGGCACAGGCTCTCACGGGCGCGGACGTGGTCGTGGACGTGCCGAACTCCCCCTCCTTCGATCCAGAGCCGGCGCTGGACTTCTTCACCCGCTCGGAGCGGAACCTGACCGAGGCGGAGAAGGAGGCAGGTGTCCGCCACCACGTCGTGCTCTCCATCGTCGGCGTCGACCAGGTGCCGGACTACGGCTACTACCGGGCCAAGGTCGCCCAGGAGGAAGCCGTGCGCAACAGCGGCGTTCCCTACAGCATCGTGCGCGCCACCCAGTTCTTCGAGTTCATCGCCCCGGTGATGGACATGACCACGGAGGGCACGGAGGTGCACCTGCCGTCCCTGCGGCTGCGTCCGATGGCCTCCGCCGACGTCGCCGCCGCCGTCGCCGCGGCGGCGCTGGGCGAGCCGTCGTACGGCGTCCGCGACATCGCGGGACCCGAGGTCGTGCGGCTCGACCGGCTCGGTGAGATCACCCTGGCGGCGAAGCCGGACGGCCGCTCCGTCGTCACCGACGAAGCCGCGAGCCCGTTCGCGGGCATGCCCGACGGGGTTCTCATCGGCGACGACACGGCCCACCTCGCGTCCACCCGCTACGAGGACTGGCTGAAGCAGAGCTGACCGGTCCCCCCGACCGTCGTCGGAGCGACTACGGGTGTCCCGTGGGTCTGCGAGTCGACCGCTCGTAGGCCCTCAGCTTTTCGGGCGCCAGGACCCAGTACAGCCCGTCTATACCGTCCGGTCCCACGGTGACGCTCACGAGAGCGACCGTGACCCCGTCTTGGACGAGCAGCAGGCTGGGCCGGCCGTTCACCTCGGCCACGCCGTACTCGGCCCCGGGGAAGAACTTCTTCGCGAAGGCGCTGACCCTGGCCACGCGCTCGGCTCCCACGATCTCCACCCGTGCCACACCGCGCATGCCGTTCCCGTCCGCGTAGGCGACGACGTCCGCCGACAGCACGCTCTCGAGCGCGGCGACATCGCCGTGCTGCGCGGCGGCGACAAAGGCCTCGACCAGCCGTCGGTGCTGGGCCGCCTCGACGGGTTCCCGGCGCTCGGCGGACAGGCGCTTGCGGGCCCGGCTGAGGATCTGCCGCGTGTTGGCCTGGCTCAGCTGGAGCATGTCCGCGATCTCGGCGTACGCGTAACCGAACGCCTCCCGCAGCACGTAGGCCGCCCGTTCCACGGGGTTCAGCTTCTGAAGGACCAGTAGCACGGCCAGCTCCAGCGCCTCGCCGCGCTCCGCGCCGACCTGTGGATCCACAGTGGTGTCCACGGGCTCCGGCAGCCACGGCCCCACGTACGCCTCACGGCGAACCCGCGCCGACTGAGCCACGTTGATCGCCAGACGCGTGGTGATCTTCGCCAGGAACGCCCCGGGATCCCGCACCGCGCTCCGGTCGGCGCTCTGCCAGCGCGGCCACACGTCCTGCACCACGTCCTCGGCCTCGGACACGCTGCCCAGTACGCGGTAGGCGATACCGAACAGCTGCGGACGCACTCGCTCGAACACGTTCGCCGCTTCGTCGAGGGAGTCGTCGGTGAGCTGCTGTTGCTCGTCCATGGTGCCGATGCCTCCGCAGGTCAACCGCCGTACCCCCGGGTGAGCGTACCCCCGGCGCGAGGACGGCCCGCCCGCTGCGATCCTACGGCGGCCGCATCTCCCGCGTTCGCCGCGTCGGGCTGTCACAAAGGGGAGGCCGTCTTGTCCTTCACGTGGACGCCTGTGCCGCCTCCGCCGCCCAACGCGCATGCGGAGCGCGCCCCGTCCGCACGGGCCGCACCCCCTCGTTGCACTTGGCGCGCGGTCGAGCCCCGCCCCTCCCTCCTCAGCGCACCGGCCGGCCGCTCATGGCGTCGTTCTCTCCGGTGGCGGCGGAGTCCCGGGCACGGGCCACCGCCGCGGACAGGGCCCGCCGGACACCCGGGGGAAGCTGCCTGCTGGACGGCCAGTCCACCAGGCAACGGGCCACCTCGCGGAGTTTGATGTTCGTGTGCTGGGAGACCTCCCTGAGGACGTCCCAGCCCTGCTCGGGCCGGAGCCCGCCGACGGAGATGACCACGCCGATGGCCTGGTCGATCACGGCGTGCGAGGCCATGGCCGTGCGCAGCTGGGTCACCTCCTCCTGGAGCGCCGCCAGCTGGTCCGTCCTCTCGTCGCGTCCGATCATGCCGCTCACCCTCGACGCGACGCCGGGCCTGCGCCAGCCATCAAGCGAACGACTTCGCAAGCATCCGGACGAAAAACGAAAATTACCTGGTCAGCGCGACATGTTCGGGTGATTCGGGGGGAAGCGCGAGGCATGGACACGCTCACCTTCGACAGCGCGGATCTCGAAGTCACCGAGGACTTCCTCAGCCGCGCCTACGCCCGGATGCGCATCGGCAGCAGCACCCCCGACGCCGGCCGGGCCCAGATCCGGCGCACCGCCATCGCCCCGGTGAGCGTCGACGAACTCACCCTCGACTTCGAAATGAGCTACTCGGTCACACCGCTCGGCCGGATCTGCCTGTGCCTCGTGCACGAGGGAACCGTACAAGACCACCACTTCCAGGGCACCCAGGACACCTTCGGCCCCGGCGACGTCGTCCTGTTCGCCCCACCCGACCTGCCGTACTCCGGACGCATCTGCCACGCCCGCTACAACATCACCATGCTCGACCCCGCACTCCTCGCCCAGGTGGCCGCCGGCCCCGACGACACACGGCCGGTACGGCTCACCGGACACCGCCCCCGCTCAGCCACCGCGGCCGCCCACCTGACCCGGACCATCACCCACCTACGCGACTCCGTCCTGGCCGACCCCGCCACCGCCGACCAACCCCTCATCGCCACCACCGCCGTGCAACACCTGGCCGCAAGCGTCCTCAACACCTTCCCCAACACAGCCCAGCCCGAACCCACCCCGGCCGACCGCCGCGACGCCCACCCCGCCATGCTGCGCCGCGCACTCGCCTACATCGACGACCACGCCGACCAGCCGATCACCATCGCAGACATCGCCACCGCCGCCCACGTCACCGCACGCGCCCTGCAATACGCCTTCCGCCGACACCTGAACACCACCCCCCTGGCCCACCTGCGCCGCGTCCGGCTCGCCCACGCCCACCAGGACCTGACGACCGCCACACCCGACAGCGGCGCCACCGTCACAGCCATCGCCGCCCGCTGGGGCTTCCACCACCCCGGACGCTTCGCCACCCTCTACCGCCACACCTACCAACGCACCCCACACACAACCCTGACCAACGGCTGACCACGAACACGCACCCCGAAACCGCGCCGAGCACCGCTCCCGAACACGACACCGGTGACGAGGGAACCACGTCACCTTGGACGGGACGCTGCTCGTGCCGAAGCTGGGCGCGCCAAGTCACGGGCCGTAGCAGCCGGCTTCCGGTCGGCACCGCATGAGCGGCTCCCCGGCGGGTCTGGGTGGGCCGTACCCGGCTTCGCCGTGCGGCGTGCCGGGACATGCCGCTCATCGTCGCCGGCTCCTGGCCGCTCCCTCGTTCGTCGGCCAGGCGCTGCGCAGCCAGGCGGCGATCCAGCCGATCTGCATGGCAGCGTCGAGGAGGTACGTCGGCCGGATCCGTCCCTTGGGCACATAGACCAGGTCGACGGCCAGCAGGGTCATTGCGGTGCCCAGGCCGATACAGCGGGCGTGGGCTCGGCCCTGTGGGGCCGGCGCCGCCGTCAGCTGCGCGAGCCCCGCGGAGACCAGCAGTCCGCCCGACGTCATCTGCAGCCAGTCGTCGGTCTTCCGCCCGAAGACCCACTCGAAGCTCCGCAGATGAACCAGCGGCCACAGCCCGCCGACGACGTTGAAGGCGCCGTGCGCGACCGCGAGCCCATCCGCGGATTCCCGCGCTGTCGACCTGCGCAAGGCTTCTCCTTTCTACGGACGGCCCGCCGGGTACCCCACCCCAGGGGCGGCATCCGTCACTCGGGTCCGAGGTCGACGGTCGTCGTGACGCGGGTGAGCGCGGGTTTCCTCGGCACCGAACCGAAGCCGAAGCGCACGGGTGGTTCGACGGGGGCCGTCACCCCCAGACCGACGCCCTCGAAGATCCCCGACACGAGGCGGATCGGCCGTAGGTCCCGAGCGCCGTACCACTCCCGGCGGCCCGCACGGGCACTCCCCCGGGTCCGCACTCCGGGCAGCAGCAGCCGGGCCGGTACGTCCGTGAGCGCACTCCACGCCGGGGAGCGCGCGAGCGGGCCGGGCACGGCGCGCAGCAGCAGGCCCGGAAGCCCGCGCCGCCCGGGGAGGAAGCGCAACTCGAGCGAGCCCGCCGTCACGCTCCACGTATGGTCCATGACGCCGACCCGCACAGGCACGACGCGCACGGTGTCGAAGACGTACGTGGCGCCGATGAAGTCCGCCGTCTTCCGCGTGGGGGCCAGCAGGATCCGCTCCCCGTCGACCCGTTCCAGCATCACATCGCTGAACGCGCCGAACGGTGACTGTTGCCAGTGTCCGAGCACGACACGGGTTCCGGAGGAGGTGCCCAGGCCCGCGATCCAGCCCTCGAAGCGCAGCCTGCGCCGGCGCGCGGCCCGCCTGCGCACCCGGTTCATCGCCAGGGATCCGCCGGGGCAGACCCGCACGGGGGACCGTCGTCAGGAAGCCGCCGCTGCCGGTGGGCAGGGCAGTGAGGCTCCCATCCGCACATGCCTGACTCCTTCCGAGAAGTGCACCACCGGCTCACCGGAGGGGACCGGAAGGCCGACCGAGCTGGTGAGCGTCTCCTCCAGCACCTCCAGGCCGGCGCCGGCCAGCGGCCACGGTTCGTGCTCCACGAGCGTCTCCCAGAGCAGGCCGAGCCGGCGCGTGTACGCCCGCCAGCGCGAAGTCAGCCACACGTCCCGCTCCGTCGGCCGTTCGATGGGCGGGCCGGGGCGCACGGCGAGACGGTAAGAGGCTCCCCCCGCCCATCTCCGCCCGGAGTAGACGAGGGTCGTCTCCCGCCTGGTGACGTCGAGGGCGCCCAGGTGGTAGGGCGCGCCGATTCCTCGCGCCGCCAGCATCAGCGGGGAGGCGACCTCGAGGGACAGGAACCACAGCCCGTCCCGGCCGCTGGGGTGCCGCACGTAGGTCCTCAGGTTGGTCTCCGCGAACGTGGGCAGACCGGGCAGCCGGGCCGGTACGCCGGGCGGGCGTACGTCCGCCATCACGAACGGCGTCAGCCCGACCCATGCCGCACCCCCGTACTCGTCCACGACCAGAGGCTCGGGCACCAGCGCTTGCACTGCCTCCACCGGGTAGGACCAGTGGACGAACGTCTGCGTCAGCCAGCCCGCCCGCAGGGCCGGCAGCCGCACCCGCTGCTCCGCACCGTAGGCCACCACGCACCGCGAGTCCCCGCGCCCGGCCAGGGAAAACGCACGGTGGGCGCAGGCGGCCCGCAGGATCCGCAGTGCGGGTGGGTACGTATCCCAGTCGTTCGTACACTGCGCGTGCCCGGGAGTTGTCTTCCACAACGTGCCGACACCGGCCATGACCTGGTCCCCGGACCGCACTCGTGGCTCACCGGTCACCTCGAAGGGCCGACAGCGGGTCCGACGGCTGCTGTGTGTCGTGCCGCCGCGGACATGCCGTCGGCAGTGTCACGACACGGGCTGTTCACGGCGGGATCCGAAGGATACGGGGTGTCCATCGCGGTTCAGGATGTAGAGGTCCCAGTTGTCGGGGTCGCCGATGTAGACGTACAGCTTCGGGTGTTCGCGGGTCCCGTACACGTCCCAGGTGTCCATGGGGCACTCGTCGACAGACACGTCCACCTCCTGGGACCATGGTCCGGTGCCTGGCGTGTACTCCCAGGTACCAGTGCCGGTGCACTTGTGCACGACCGGCTCCAAGATGTCGTCGGAGTCGTCGAACGTCTCGACACCGATCGCCGTGGCCCTGCCATCCGCCGTGAGAATGAGGGTGCCGCCTCTTGCGTCGGACCACGTCCCGGCGACCTGCTCCCTGCTCAGCCGCGGAGGCTCGTATCCGATCCCGGCCCGCAGGCCGATGCCGGCGAGCGTGCCGGCGGCGACGACAGCGAGCGTCCCGTACAGCGCCACCCGCCGGAACATCGCACCGCCCGAGAGCCACGGGCGGTCCACCAGCAGCGGCCTTCGGGCGACCAAAGCTGTCGCAGTGAGCGCCGCAGTCACCACCAGCCACACCCCGAGGCCCGCCAGGAGACCGGTCCGCGCCAGCACCGCCGCGGCAAGGACGAAGGGAGCAGTTCCGGCGGCCGCCGGTGCCGGAACCCACCACCACGTTTCGCGCCCCGACAACCGGCGGCCGAGCCACCCGGCCGCACCCAGCAGCGGCATCACCACCCCGACCGACAGCAGGGCCCCGAACGCAGCGCCCGCAGCCGCCACGAACGGCGCGATCACGACCAGGAAGATGACCGACATCGCGTCGTAGCACAGACCTGGACGCTCCTGGGTCTGCGCCCACACCACGAACGCGATCGCACCGATCACAGCCTCGACGAACAACACCGACATCGAAGCCGCCAGCACCGCGCCGAACCTGTCCCCCACACCCGCCTGCCTCTGCACGGGCCACTTTTTTGAACGCATTCAAATCCCCTCCCGCCCCGGATCCTCCACCATGCGAGCAGGCCTCTGCAACCGGGGTCCCCGTGGCAACCATCGCTCTTCGACAGGGGCGTGCACGGCGTGGGAGGCGATCACCGCATCGTGGTCTCACAGCGCTTCACCGGCCGCAGCCCGGCCACCCGCGAGCACGTCATGGCCCTCGCGGGCCGCCCACTCGTCCGCCCCAGCCCGGTGCGCCTCCTGTCGCGGCCGTTCATCGCGGGCCGTTCACCGCGACTGGCACACCCGTCAGGGGTTCCGTGCACGTCACGCCCTGCCACGGCCGCCTGACACCGTCCCAGCCCCGTCGGCATCACCCCGCAGGAGAGTCCACGGTTCTCGGCGTTGCTCCTGAATGTCGCGCGTCACTTCCTCGTGACAGTGGTGTGGTGCGGTCGGTTGTGTACCAGCAGGGCCGAGGCGAGCGCCGCGCACAGGAACACGGCGGCGATGACGGTCAAACCGACGTGGACGCCGGAGGTGAAGGCGTCCCCGATCGCGGCGGTGACGTTCGGCGGTGCCGCTCGGTGGCCGCTGCTGCCCGTGGAGACGGCGTGCTGGACGGCGGGCCAGGCTGCTCGGGGGACGTGGTGGGCGTCGAGCCGCGCCGGCAGTTGGGACTGGAGCCGGCCGGCGAGGAGTGCGCCGAGGAGGGAGGAGCCGGTGACGGATCCGATCTGGCGGAAGGCGTTGACGGCTCCGGAGGCCATGCCGGCGCGTTCGTGGGAGACGCTGACCAGGGCGGCCGCGGTGCTCGGCGCGGCCACCATCCCGCTTGCGGCCCCGAAGAGCGCGAACAGCCACCACACCCGGGCGTACGGGGTGGTCGGATCCAGCATGGTGAGTGCGGCCGTGGCGGCGGCTCCGATGAGGAAGCCGACGGTCAGCGGGAGCTTGAAGCCGGTGCGGCGGATCACGCGTCCGGTCGCGTAGCTGACGATGACGTAGACGCCGAAGAAGGCCAGCAGCCGCCATCCCACGTCCAGGGCGGACAGGTGCTGGACGCGCTCGTAGAAGAGCACCGACAGGATGGCCAGTCCGGTGAAGCCGAACAGGGAGACGGCCGCGACGAACATGACCGCGCTGAAGGACGCCGACCGGAACAGGGTGATGTCCAGCATGGGTGTGCGGCCGGCGCGCTCGACGAGGACGAAGCCGGTCAGGGCCGCGGCCGCGACGATCCAGGCGATGAGGATCCGGGGGCCGGTGTAGCCGTCGTGTCCGCCTTCGATGAGGGCGTAGACGAGAGCGGCGACACCCAGGACGGCCAGGACCTGCCCGGGGACGTCCAGCCTGCCCTCGGGGCCCCGCGATTCGGCGACGAAGACGGCGGCGGCCAGGGTGACCACGGCGAGGACGGCGGTCGACAGGAAGACCGTGTTCCAGTGGAAGTGATCCAGCAGTGTGCCCGCGATCAGGGGGCCGACGGCGAGCCCGATACCGGAGGAGGCGGCCCAGACGGTGACGACTTCGGTGCGCCGGTGGGGGTCGGGGAAGGTGGCTCCCAGAATGGCCAGGCTGTTGGGCAGGATGAGAGCGCCGCCGAGGCCGGACACGAGCTGGCCGGCGATGACGCCTCCCGCCGAACCCGCCGCGTAGACGATGAGCGAGCCGATGATCATGATGGCGGCGCCGGTGGCGAAGGTGCGCTTGCGGCCGTAGAGGTTTCCGATGGTGCCCGCGGACATCACCAGACTGGCCACGAGCAGGGTGTACGCGGAGGGGATCCAGACAAGGCCGGTCGGGGAGACGTGCAGGTCGTCCTGGATGGCCGACAGGGCCGATACCGATGCGGTGATCAGCAGAAAGGTCGTCATGGCGCCCAGGCACATCGCGATGAGCGTGACGGCGGCGGCGAGCCGGGAGGGCTGGTTCGGGGAGGGCCGGACACCGGTTCGCCGGCCGGTCGGCCTGAGCCGGCCCGGGGCGGGGGAAGGAGCGGAAGTCATGGTGTCCTCGTCTCAGCCGAGCTGCGGGTAAAGGGCGGTGACGCCGCCGGAGAGGTCGGCCCGCACCTGGCGGCTGCGGTCGTCGACGACGATCTCGGCAGCCCCGGAGGCAATGCCGTCGACGGCCGCGCGGGCGACGTCCGCCGGGTCGGACTTGGGTCCGTCGACATGGCGGGCCATGTCGGTGTCCATGTAGCCGACGTGGAGTCCGGACACGGTGATGCCTCGGGGTGCGAGCTGCTGGCGCACCGTGTTGGTCAGGCTCCACTCCGCGGACTTGGCGGCGGCGTACGCGCCGACGGCGGGAAAGCTGATCCACGACAGCACGGACAGGATGTTGAGGACGGCACCTCCGCCCTGGGACTCGATCACGGGGGCGAAGGCCCGGATCATGCCGAGGGTGCCCAGGTAGTGGGTCTCCATCTCCAGGCGGACGGCGTCCCAGCTGCCGGTCAGCAGATCGGCGCCCGTGGAACTGCCCGCGTTGTTGATCAGCACCGTGATGTCACGGGCCTCTTCGGCGGCCGCGGCGACCGAGGCGGGGTCGGTCACGTCGAGCCGTATCGCTTTCACGCCGGGCAGATCGATCTGGTCCGGCCGACGGGCCGCTCCGTACACCGTGGCGCCACGCGCGAGCAGTTCCTGGGCCAGTGCCCGGCCGAGGCCGCGATTGGCCCCGGTGACCAGGACGGTTGCGCTGCTGATGTCCATGATTCCTCCCTCGGGATGTACCCCAGCTGACTTACGATTGAAGAAGTCAGCTACGACGGTATAGGCTGACTTTGCATGAGGCAAGCCAGGTGGAAGGTGGAGAGATGACGGACTTGCTGGAGGAACGGGACGCCTGGTCCATGGCCAACTGCTCCATCGCCCGGACTCTGGAGATCGTCGGCAACAGGACAGCGCTGCTGATCATGCGCGAGGCGTTCTTCGGCACACGCCGGTTCGACGACTTCGCCAAGCGTGTGGGCATCGGCGAACCCGCCGCCGCGGCGCGTCTGAAAGAACTGACCGCCGCCGGTCTGCTGGAGCGCGTCCCCTATCAGGAGCCCGGCCAGCGGACCCGGTACGCCTACCAGCTCACCCAGAAGGGCCGGGACTTCCGCGCCGTCATCGTGGCGCTGCGGCAGTGGGGCGACAGGTGGGCCGCCGACGAACAAGGCCCCCCCGTGGTCGTACGCCACAAGGACTGCGGCGCCCCGGTGCACGCGGTGCTCCGCTGCGACGACGGCCACGACGTTCCGATCGGAGACTCGTTCGTCGACGCCGGCCCGGGTCTCATCCGCGTCAGCCCGGACAGTCCCTGAGCGCAGCGCGACCGCAACACCCGGCAGGACGGCCCCGCCGCAAAAGCGGGGTCGCCTGTGCCATCGCCGACCGGCACGCCACACCGGCAACACACGCCTACGAGGAGCCGCCGCATGTCCGAAACATCGAAGAAGTCACTGAGCACCGACACGGCCGACCCCGCGGAAGCGGCAACGCACAGATCACGTGTGGTCGGCTGGGAAGACCCCGCCCTTTCCGCCGACGCCGTCCCCCACCACAGCGGTCTCGGCTTCCTCCGCGAGATCCTCGCCGGGCGCCTGCCCGCCCCGCCGATCGCCGCCACCCTGGGCTTCACCCTGGAGGAGGCCGAGCACGGCCGGGCGGTCTTCGTGCTGGTGCCGGGCGAGGAGCACTACAACCCGATAGGCAGCGTTCACGGCGGTGTCTACGCCACGCTCCTCGACTCGGCGGCCGGCTGTGCGGTGCAGTCCACGCTGCCCCAGGGCATGGCCTACACGTCGATCGATCTGACCTTGAAGTTCCTGCGCCCCATCACCGTCGACACCGGCAAGGTCCGCGCCATCGGCACCGTCATCAACAGCGGCCGCCGCACCGCCCTCGCCCAGGCAGAGCTCCGCGACTCCAACGACCGGCTCCTGGCCCACGCCACCAGCAGCTGCATGCTCTTCCCGGTCCCGGCCCACTGACCATCATGCCCGGCGGCGAAAAGTGCTCACATGGGGGGCCCACCCGGAACTTGCCGACTGTACGTGCTGCATCCGCCAGGCCTTCTCTTTGCTGTCAGCGCCCGTGGCCCGCGCCGTCGCCGAGGACGGATGCGTCGTCCTGAGCTGTAGCCGGGAGAGTCTGCTCGGTCCAGACGGTCTTGCCGTCGAGGGAGTACCGGACACCCCAGTTCTGTGCGAGTTGGGCGGTGATGAACAAGCCGCGCCCACCCTCGTCGGTGATCTTGGCGTGGCGCAGCCGCGGCGCGAGGGCATTGCCGTCGTGGACTTCACAGGTGAGCGTGCGGTCCTTGATGAGCCGCAGCTGCACGGGCGGTGTGCCGTAGCGGATGGCGTTGGTGACCAGTTCGCTGACGATCATTTCGGTGTTGTAGGCGGTTTCCTCGTCCACGCCCCACTGGGTGAGCTGTTCCTCGGTGTGGCTGCGCGCCACGGCGGCGGCTTTGGGATGGTGGTCGAGATGCCATGCGGCGACCTGATCAGCGGGGAATGTGTGGGTGCGGGCGAGGAGGAGGATGACGTCGCCGTGGCGGGTGTCGTTCCCCAGCCGGTAGAGCACGTCGTCGCACAGATCCTGCAGCGGCCGGTCAGCGTGGGCCAGCACCCGCCGAAGGGTGTCCGGGGACTGGGAGGTGTCCAGGAGAGAGGGGGTGTAGAAGGCGAGGACGCTGCCGTCGGTGACAGAGACCGTGGTGGCAGCGAAGGGAGGTCCTTCGGTACTGCCCAGGGCAGGTCCGCTCGGCAGGTGAGGGATCTCGGTACTCCCGTCGGGATGGGCGATCACGGGTGGGGGGTGGCCGGCCAGGGCGATGGTGCAGGTCTGGGCGAGCGGGTCGTAGACCGCGAACACGCAGCTTCCCTTGAGCGGCATGGGGTCGCCAGGCGGCAGAACCGCGCGTTCCTGGGCCAGGCGTACGGCGGTGTCGTTGAGGCGGGCGAGGAGTTCGTCGGGCTCCAGGTCAAGCGCGGCGAGGGAGTGCGTGGCGGTCCCTATCTGTCCCAGGGTGGTGGCCGCGTGGATGCCTTGGCCGCCTACTTCACCGACCACCAGTGCGGTGCGGGCACCGGACAGGGCGAACGTGTCGAACCCGGCGCCTCCGCCCGTTTCGGAGGGCACCAGCAAGTGGGCGGTTTCAACGGTCCTCTGCGTCGCAGCCCGGTGGAGCAGCAGGTGGCGCTGAATGGTCAGGGCGATGGTGTGTTCGCGGGTGTAGCGGCGGGCGTTTTCGATGCACAGTGCGGCGTGAGCGGCCACTGCGACGGCGAGGGTGACGTCCCCCTGCTCGTAGGCGTCGCCCCGGTCGGTGCGGTACAGGCTCATCAGTCCCAGCACGGTTCCCCGCAGAGTCAGGGGTGTGGTGATGAGGCTGTGGGCACCGGAGGCGCGGATAGCCTCGGCGCGCCGCGGGACGGCGGCCAGCCAGGGCGTTTCGGGGCCCAGGGCGACCAGGCGGGGCTTGAGGTCGGTCAGCGTCTGCGCGTACGGCGTCGGGAACGGCAGAGCGCGCACGTCACCCACCGGATGCGCCTGAACCTGCTCCTCCCCGCCACTGCGACAGAAGGCGGCTCGGCGCAGCGGCACCTGTCGTCCGAGAGGACTCGGCGGAGGGTCCTCCCCGCGCACCACCGCCTCCACCACTTCCACCACGGCGATGTCGGCGAGGTCCGGCACCACGGACTGCACCAGTTCCTCGCAGGTGGCCACCACGTCGAGGGTCCACCCCACGCGCTCGCGCACCGAACCGAGGACGCGCAAACGAGCGCGTACCTTTTCGCGTTCGGTGACATCGAGTATCTCCGTCAACACCCCCAAGACCTTCCCCTGGGCCTGCTCGAGGCGGGACACCGAGACGGAGAGCAGATACTCGGGCCCCGGCGCACCCTTCGGACGCACCCCCACCAGGCGCCCCCGTGCGGGCTCGCCGCTCTCCAGCACGCCGCGCAGGATCGCCTCCACCTGACCGGGCGCGGAAAAGTCGTACACATCGGTGAGATGCCGGCCCACGACGTGCTCAGGGGGCACTCCGCGAGAGACCGGTGTGTCGACGTTGATTCGCAGGATGCGCAGTTCCGTGTCCAGGACCATCAGGCCGGTCGGGGACTGGTGGAACAGCGCTTCCAGTACTGCGGCACCCTCGAGGGGCGAAAAGGCTTCGTTGTGCGCCACGGCAACCCACCTCCCCTATCCAGCCTGCTCCTGGCTCCTGCGCGCCGCTCCCCCGCGTTCCGAGACGTGTCGGAGCTGCCGCCGGTGTGGCCTCAACAGAGGAGCCTCCCCCCTCAGCACCCATAGGGCCTCCCCCTCCAATGACGAGTCGTGTACGAAGGCACCCGGGTTCGCCCGCGCCTGCCTCACGGCCGGCGGAGGCTCGGCGCGGTGTGGGTGGCGGCGCCGGCGCGTCTTCAGCGACCGGCAGCGATCAGCGCAGGGCGTCGAAGGGAGCAGAGGACTTGTCGGCGCGCGCCGCGATCAGCGTGCCCTCCCAACGGTAGGCCGCGTCCGCGCCCAGGTTTCCCACCAGGCATCCGCGGGCGAAGCCGCCGACGACCGTGTCCGATTGTCCCGTCGCGAGCCTCGCGTCAGGAGGCATGGCTGGTTACGACATGACAGCGCTCGTGAGGGAGCGCAGGCTGGGAGGAGTGCAGGGGTGACGCCTGGCGATCGCCCAGGCGATCAGGCGAGACGAGCCGTACATGTGGCGTCGAGGCCCGCCGCAGGTCGCGTCGTTCCTGAGACGAGAGGTCGCTCATGCGGCAATCCATGCGCGCGCTCGTGGCCGGAGAGGTCGGCGAGCCGAACGATGTTCTGCGTCTGGAATCCCGGCCGGTTCCCACGCCAGGTGTCGGCCAGGCGTTGATCCGTGTGCAGGCGACTCCGATTCACGCCAGCGATCTGCACGTAGTGCGTGGTCGCTACGGCTTCTCTCCCGAGTTTCCCACTGTCGGGGGGCACATGGAGTGCGTGGGCCGTATTGAGGCCCTGGGCCCGGGGACCGAGGGACTGAAGATCGGCGAGCGCGTGGTGGTCGCCGCCGTCCCGGCCGTACCCGAACCCGATGTGACCGGCACCTGGCAGGAATACCTTGTTGCCGATACGCACCGGCTTCTGACGGTCCCCGACCGTCTGAGCGACTCCAGCGCCTGTCAACTCGCTGTCAACCCGCTGACCGCGCTGCTCCTGGTGGCGCGCGAACTCGACGTACAGCCGGGGGAATGGCTGTTGCAGACGGCGGCGGGCTCCACCGTCGGCCGGCTCGTCATTCAGCTGGCCCGGCATCTGGGAATTCGCACGATCAATGTGGTGCGGCGGCGCGACGCCGTCGACGAGATCAATGCGCTCGGCGGCGACGAGGTCGTCTGCACCGAGGACGAGGACCTGCTGCAGCGTGTGACCGAGATCGCCGGACCGGCCGGCGTGCACAAGGCCATCGACTGTGTCGCGGGTCCAGTAGGGGCCCAGGTGTCCCAGGCCCTGGCTCCGGGAGGAGAGGTCGTGGTCTACGGCGCGCTCTCCACCCATCGGCAGAACGACCCCGCTGCGCTGACGATCCCACTGCCCGCGCGCTCGCTCGTCTACGAGGCGAAAGTGGTCCGTGGCTTCTGGCTGAACCGCTGGTTCGGCACCGCCTCACCTGCGGATGTGCAGGACGCCCTGTCCGAGGTTCGTACTCTCGTCACCGATGGAGTGCTGTGCATCCCCGAGGGCCGGCCGTTCCCGCTGGAACGCTTCACCGAAGCCATCTCGTTCGCCGAAGCGCCCGCTCACGGCGCCAAACCGCTCTTCGTCTTCGACGACAAGGCCGAAGACGGCGAGTAGGCGGCGGTTTCCGTAAAGCGGCTTCCCGCGGCGAGTGCAGGGGGGCATCTGATCCGTAGTGCGACAGAGCTTCGTTGCTGCACCGCCACCGGCGGCGCCTTGCTGTCTGCTGAAGTGGATGTCGCTGAGGCCGATCGAGACCATGACCTGCTCGAGGATGGGGTAGCCATCGGCGTCGCGGCGGTAGGCCCGGCGCTTGGTGGGCAGCACGATGCCGTCCGCTTCCACGCAGTCGTGGACGTACTGCGCGGCGGCGAACCCACCTGCCACGTCGACGTGGTAGTCGTGTCGGCGCAGCAGCCGGTCGGGGCCGAAGTAGAAGTCCTGGTGGGTGCTGTGGCTGACGATCTCTGGCGGGAACGTGGCGCGCAGCCCACGCCAGAGTTCGTCTCCTTCCCGCCACGGCTCGATCTCGGTGACCGTGAATCCGGGCATGGCGAGCAGGAACGGCGTGGTGAGGTAGGTCCACAGGGCGTAGCCGTTGAAGTAGGCGCGGTCCAGTGCGTCCCAGGGGGTCTCCAGAGTGTGGCCGCTGAACGACGACCGTGGGTCCTCGCGTTCGGCCACCACTCGCCCGTCGATCTTGTCGATACTGACGCGTCCGGGTGTGAAGTCGGTCTTCTGGTCGGGGGCGCCGAAGGGTCTGACCGAGGCGTGCTCCTCGTGGAGGAGAACGGTCATCTCGCGGGGCGAGGGATCCTGCGGCAAGCCTTTCACGGCGAACAGATGCCCACCGCTGACGAGGGTGGCTCGCGCCTGAGTCAGCCGGCGCCGGCGCGTGTTCCCGCCGTGGGCTTCGATCGCCTCGGTGAGTAGTTCGTTCATGTGGGTCTCCTGAGCCGCGGCGCCCTCGCAACGCCCGCCCACTCGAAGTGAAGATGAGGCGGTCGATACAGACGGTTCGCAATGCGTTGGCCCATGACCAGGCGGCTTCACGAGGATGGATGTTCGTTGGACCGAGACTGGTCACGAGACGTCAGCGCGGTGCGACCGCGCCCGTGTGAACGGCGCGCATGGCGCGCTCGATTGTCTCCAGGTTTTCACCGACCGGAGCAACGTAGTCGATGACGTCGCGCGCGGCGTCCTCCCCGAGCATGCGGGTGATCACCCAGGTGGCGAGGTACTGGGACGCCAGACAGCCTCCTGCCGTGGCGATGTTCCCCTCGGCGTGGAACGGCTCGTCCAGCACGGTGACGTCACAGGCTTCCACGAAGGACCGGGTCTTCATGTCCGTGCAGGCGGGCATGCCGTCCAGCAGTCCGAGCCGGGCGAGCACCAGCGCGCCCGAGCATTGCGCGCCGACGAGCTGCCGTGAAGGGTCGAGCGGCAGCCGGGAGATCAGCCGGTCGTCGGCGACCACGTCTCGGGTCTTCACGCCACTGCCGATCAGCACGACCTCGGCGTCGGTCACGAACTCCATGGGGCGCTGCCCCGTCACCTCGACGCCGTTCATCGACGTGACCACCGGCGTGGGCGTGGTGATGAATGCTTCCAGACCGTCCCTACGACATCGGTTGATCAGCGCCGATGCGATGAAGCTGTCGAGTTCGTTGAACCCGTCGAAGGTGACCACCGCTACCTGCATCTCATCTCCTTCATGCACAGCATTGGATCAGCACTCTTCCCTGGCGCGCCGTTCCGGGCGGTAGCCAGGTCGCGGCCGGCTCGGATGCGGCAACCCGCCGCGCGGCCGTGGTTCACCAGCGTGGGGCGCCGTCGGCGAGTTGGAGTTCGCCCCGGCCGAAGGAGAAGTTCTCGTTCGGGACAGGGATCAACGCGATGAAGACGTCGTCGGGCGAGACGCCGAGTGCCTCGACCACCAGTTTGTTGATGGCTGCCGCCACTGCCCGCTTGTCCTCCACAGGGCGGTGGGCCCCGAGCTGCAGCGTGATGATCACGGCATCGCCGCTGCGCTGCATTCCCACATGAACGTCGGATCCAGGAAGAGCTCGTTCTCGCCATGCTCACTGATCATGATGAACCGGTCACCCTCGGGTATCCCGAGGGCCTCAACGAGTGACCGGTTCAGCGCATCGGCGAGAAGGCGCTTCTTTTCCGGGGAGAAGCGGTGGGCGGGGATGTGGGCGTTGAAGACGGGCATGGGCTGCTCCTCGGGAGTTGCGGTGCCGGCTTGTGCGGTCCGGGGCGATCGATCGGCTCCGGACACGGTGAGGACGGGACGACGCGGGGGCTGCTCGCGCTCCCTGCACAGCCGAAGGGAGCTGATCAGGCTTCTGGCCACCGGTCGAAGGAGATCCGTGGGTCAGTGCCGACCAGCTAAGGCTCCATCTGGAACCCAGGCGGCGTCAAGGCTGAGTTCCAAAACGGAACTCAAGGCGTACGCTGTCGTCATGGAGTGGCGAGAACTTGATTTGGGCAACTGCAGCGTCGCCGCGACACTCAGCCTGGTCGGCGAGCGATGGACCCTGCTCATCCTTCGCGAGGTCTTCGCGGGGCTGCATCGATTCGACGAGATAGCCGAGCACCTCGGGATCTCCCGCAGGGCCCTCACCGAGCGCCTTCGGCAACTGGTCGACGCCGGCCTGCTGGAACGCCGGAGCTACCAGGAGGCCGGGCAGCGCTCACGCCAGGAGTATCACCTCACTGCGCGCGCCCACGATCTGCAATGGGTCCTCGCCGCGCTGCTCCGGTACGGCGACACGCACCTCGGTGACCCTGCGACCGCGCCGGTGGTACTGCGCCATTCCGGCTGCGGCGGCCGTGTCCACGTCGAACTGCGCTGCTCGTGCGGCCACGAGGTCGCCGGTTCCGACGTGGAGCCGACCCTCGGCCCCGGCGCTGTCCGGCTGTCCACCTGACGCGGTCAATCCGAACTCGGCCTTCCGCGGCAGAGCGCGGCGTCATGGGCACTGATCGTTTCACCCCAGCTGAATGCTGTTCCACCTGAGAGGTTTCCATGATCGAGCGCGAGGATGTCGAGTTCCCAGCAGACGGCGCGGTGACGCTTCGCGGATGGCTGTTCCTGCCGGACGGGCCGGGCCCGCATCCGGCGATCACCATGGCCCATGGCTATGCGGGGGTGAAGGAACACGGTCTGGAGCCTTTCGCGCGAGCCTTCGCCGAGGACGGGTTCGTCGTCCTGGTGCACGGCCACCGCACCTTCGGGTCCAGCGACGGCGAGCCCCGGCAGGACGTCGACCCCTGGCAGCAGATCGCCGACTGGCGGCGGGCCATCTCATACCTGGAGAGCCGGCCGGAGGTCGACGCCGACCGGATCGGCCTGTGGGGCAGCAGCTATGCCGACGGGCACGCGATCGTACTGGGTGCCACCGACCGCCGGCTGCGCGCCGTGGTCTCCCAGGTGCCGACCGTCAGCGGGTACGAGCAGGGCCTGCGCCGCGTCGCACCCGACGCCGTGCCGGGCCTCGAGGAGTCCTTCGCAGAGGACGAGCGGGCCCGATTCCGCGGAGAGGCTCCACACACGGTGGCCATCGTCAGCAACGATCCGTCGGTGCCCGCCTCCTACCGATCGCAGGAGGCCATCGACTTCTACGTGCAGCCCACGCCCGGCGGCGCGTGGGAGAACAAGGTCACGGTCCGTTCGACCCGCCCGGCGCGCATGTACGATGCCCGGGACCTGGATCACGCGAGTCTCGCCCACACCACTGCTCATGGTGGTCGCCCTGGACGACAAGGTCACCGTGACCGACCTGGCGCTCGCCGCCTACGAACGCGCCCTTGAGCCCAAGCGGCTGCAGTTGGTCCCGGGCGGTCACTTCGGTCCGTACACCAGCCAGTTCACCCAGGCGAGCGGTGCCGCCCGCGCCTGGTTCCGTGAGCACCTCGCCTGACAGGCGAACACACCCTCCCCTCGGTGTGCCTCAAGCGGTCCGAGGAACGGCCATCCCCATCTGCGCTGTATCAGCGACGACACAGGCCCCAGCCGCTCATCCAAGATCCCCACCCTGAACGTGTGCTCGGCAACCGGGTTGCCCAAGTGCTCGATGCACCAGTCGCTCACTGCTCGATCGTCGGAGTGTTCAAGCATGGCTGTCCTTTCCATGGATCGCTTGGTCGTCCCGTTCGCGGCAGGGATGGCCTGGGGCCGTTGGAACCAGATCGGTGCTCTCGTGCCGCAGCGCGCTGATCGACTCGGTGAACTGCCTCGGGCTCAGCCCAGCGAGACGGAACCGTCCAGGGCGGTCCGATGCCGTCACAGCAGGGCAGAGTTCAGGGAGTGGCGCTGTGTGCCTCTCGCCGTCGCATGAGGTCAAGGTCATCGCCCCATGCGTCCAGCACCGCGCCGTGTCCGGCTGCCTGCTGGGGCACCCCTGTTATGAGGCACCCTGCACCGTCTGCGGCTGTACGTAGCTGCCGCCCGGAAGATCAACGCACCTTTCGACTCTATCTGCCCGACCGGCCGTGATGCAGTGCATCCAGGCGATGCCCGGAAGTCGGCAATGCGCTCGGACAGCCGTGGGCTTCGACGGACGGCCTCCGACAGCATGAACTACTGGGGCCGCGGTCTGCGGTGTTGCACTCCGATGCGGGCGACTCCTGTTTCGTAGCGAGGACAGGATGTGAATCTGCGACCCCTGGGTTGTGAGCCCAGCGAACCGGCCGAGGGAGCAGCGGCGACGTACGCCCCTGCCTCGACCCCGGCGATGTCATCATGCTCATGAGCGTGGCCGGGGCCATTCGGCCTGGTGTTCCGGTCCGTTCTCGCCGGGTACTCACGGCGTGCGGCACAGGTGCGCCCGCGGCGCCCAGACGTCCGAGGAGTGATCCATCGTGCCCCGTCCGACCGGCGGCCGACAGGCGTCCGCTTCCCGGAAGAAGGGGCGGGCGGATGGTTCGCCCTTGACCCGGTATCCGGCGTGGACCATGGCGATCGGGGCACTGTCCGTGTCGGGATCGGCCATCCTTCTCGATCTGGCGCACACCTCACCGGGCACGGCCTCCTTCTACCGGTGTGCCCTGGCTCTGCCGGTGCTGCTCGTGCTCGCTGCCGCGGAACGCCGTCGCGCGGGCGCGTTCCCGCGGCCACGGTACGGCCTTGCCCTGTTCGCGGGGGCGCTGTTCGCCGGTGACATGCTGCTGTGGACTCAGGCGATCGGCGAGATCGGGGCGGGGCTGTCCACCGTGCTGGTCAACGTGCAGGTGGTGCTGGTACCGCTGCTGGCCTGGGTGGTCGACCGGGAACCGGTGCCCCGCCGCTTCTTGTGGTGGCTGCCGGTGCTGCTTGTCGGAGTGGTGCTTACCGGCGGAGTGTTCGGGCCAGGTGGATCTGTCGGTTCCGATCCACCGCGGGGTACCGTCCACGCGGTGCTCGCGGCCGTGTGCTACTCGGGGTTTCTTTATCTCCTGCGCCACGGGGGCCATGCCGGGCCGGTACGGCAGACGTACACGGCGGTCGTCGCCTCAGCGGCGGTGGTCTCACTGGCCATGGGCCTGCTCTGGTACGGGTTCGACCCGACGCCTGGGTGGCGAGCTCTCGGCTGGCTGCTGGCCGTGGCCGCCTGTAGTCAAGTCGTGGGGTGGCTGCTGGTCGCAGCCGCTTCGCCCAGACTGGCCAGCCACGTCGGTGCGGTCCTGCTGCTCCTCACCCCCGTCGGCGCGGTGGCCCTGGGAGCGGTCGTGCTGGGCGAGCGTCCCACTCCGCTCCAACTGGCCGGCTGTCTGCTCATCCTGATCAGCGCGTACGTCACCACGGCCCGAGACGGCAGGCGGTAGCCGTGAGGGGTACTCCCGCCCTCGCCGCCGACCGGTGTGGGGACAGTGCGCGGGCCAAGTCGTTCCTCGCCGCTCGAAGGACGAGTTCAGGCAGTACTCGCCGCCCGACCATCACGCCAACGGTGTCTGTCACAGCGGAACAAGCAGACGTTGGCGGCTACGTCGTTTCCTCCATATGGCGGAACCGCGGTTACGGAGAGCGTGGTGGGACGTTGAACGTGTATGAGCAGAAGTCATAGGCGTAAGCGATCGAGGTCGCAGGCCTTCGATCAGCTGCAGGTGCAGTTGACCCGTGCGGCCGCCGCGATGGCCGTGGGGAAGAAGCCGCCGCAACAGGGAGCGGAAAAAACGGTTCACCCGGTGGTTGAGAAGCCAGACAGTGCCTCTGATGAGGCGTCACCGGGCATGACGGATCCGGTTGCTGCCGGCGACCCTCAACCATGAACGTCGACGCAGCCCAGCGAACGACCCCGGACGCAAGACCGTCATCGCTGCCGCCGGAAGGCGGTCTCACTGCAGGGCGGCGGTGATGACGAAGTCGCGGCCGCCTCGCCGGCTTTGGTGACGCAGCAGCAGGAGAAGCCCGACGAATTCCTGCGACGAATTCCGGCGACGACGCGCCCTCGTCACGGTCATCTCCCGATCGCCTCACGCCCGTACCCGCACCCGGATGTCGCCCCTGGCAGCACCCCGTGCCACTGCGACCGCCACGGCGGCGCCCGTGCGGTCCGAGGCGCTGTCTTCGTCCGTATAGCCGAAACGCCTCGGGGTACCCGCCGCTGAGCACAGCCACTGGCCGCGTCCGGTACGCCGTGACAGCAACGGGAGAATCCGATGAAGGTCCGCCGATCAGCAGCCCTGCCGGCTCCCCCGCCGGTCCCACCCGGTGGGCAGTCCGCTCATGTCCTGTCCGGCCGTTACCGGCTGGGTCGGAGGATCGGATCGGGAGGCATGGCGGACGTGTACGAAGGCGTCGACACCCGCCTTCGGCGACCAGTGGCCGTCAAGGTCTTCCGGCCGGGCTCCGATCCGCAGGCCGAGGACCGTCTCGCCGCGGAGGCCGTCCTCCTCGCCCGCCTGCAGCATCCCGGACTGGTCACCGTCTACGACGCCGGCCGCCATGACGACCGCGCCTACCTCGTCATGGAACTGGTCGACGGCATCACACTGCGCGGACTCCTGGAGCGCGGAGCGCTGCCTGAGCGGCGTGTGGCCGCTCTGGGCACCGCTCTCGCGCGGGCGCTCGCCCACGTCCACCGGGCCGGCATCGTGCATCGCGACGTCAAACCGTCGAACGTCCTGCTGGACAGGGCCGGTGATCCGCATCTCGCCGATTTCGGCATCGCACGCCTGGCGAACGCCACACGCCATACCGCACCGGACGTGCTGACCGGCACCGCCGCCTACCTCTCGCCCGAACAGGTTCAAGGAAGGCAGGTCGGACCGGCTACCGACATCTACGCTCTCGGCCTGGTCCTGCTGGAATGCCTGAAAGGCGAACTGGAGTACCCGGGCAATCCGCTGGAGTCTGCGATCGCCCGCCTCCATCGACCGCCCACGCTGCCCACCTGGCTCTGCCCGGACCTGGGCACCCTCCTACAGGCCATGACCGCACAGGACGCCGAAGCGCGCCCTGACGCCGAGCACTGCGCGAAGGTCCTCTCCTCCCTCAGCTCCGGGAGCGATCCATATCCGGTGCCGCTCTCGCCCCCCTCGGTGAGCCACCTCCTCCCAGTACCCGACAGCCCCCGGCCCGACGCCGAACAGCCCACACGGAGGCAGGCGGTGGCGATCACCTCGGGCCGCCTTCCTGGCGACCCACGGCACAACCGTCGCATGGCGGTGGGAACCGCGCTGGCCGCGCTCTCCGTCGCCCTGGGCACCACTCTCGCCGTCGCTCCGGGCACCAACGGCACCGGCGACGACCGCGCCGACACGCATCACACCGCCCCGTACCCGCACCCCAGCCCGGCGACACCGGACAGCAGGCCAACTGCGGATCCGTCGGCCGAAGCTCCTCAGGCCCGGTCGCCCTACGGGACGTTCGACGACTCCGGTTCAGCGACCGGATCTCATTCCGAGCCGGTCTCCAGGAGCCAGGGTTCCTCCAGCCAGGCGATCCCGATAGGTCCGGCCACGGCCCCTAAGCGGACTGCGCAGCCACACCGCTCCGAGCACACGGACGGTCCCATCGGCAACACTGCACACCGGGCTCCGCAGCCACCCGACAAGACCGGCAAGCCCCCGCACCACTCGACACCCAAGAAGCAAGACTGAGGCGCAGTGGGTCAAGTCCTCACCAAGCGCAGCCGAGCCGGTTGGCTCGAGGAGCAGGGTCCGCCCGCACCCGGAGCCCTACCGCGTCGTAGGGTCCCGCTGCACCAGGCAGTGGACGTAACGACTCCAACTTCTCTGGGGAACCGGAGAACACACGCATCGAGGAGCGGCCATTCCCAAGGCCACGTCGTCGCGGCGGTGCATGATGACGCGGCAACGTCCGTCCTCGGCCGGTGAAAACACCGGTGAAAACGTCCCCAATGCGCCGAGGGCCATGGCGTGTGCACGTGCGCGCGTCGTTCAGGAGCACTGAGATCTGGCCCGGGGACCCCGGGGCCGGGTCACGCCGACCGGTTTCGGCCGACCGGGTCACGACGGCGCGCCCGGATCGGCTCGCAGGCGATCGCGATCGCGCCCAGCATCAACACGACGGGCGGAAGGGCGGCCCAGGGCCGTGCCTCCGCGAGCAGCGCGGCGGAGATGGCCGCGCCCACCATGAGCCCGGCGAGCCGCAGCGGTACCCAGACGCCCGGGTGCCCGGTGCCGACGCCCTTGACGATGTAGGTGGCCAGGGTGCCGGTCAGGTAGGTGGTGGGCGCGGCGGCCTGCCCGGCAGCCACCATGGCGGCGGACTGGGCTCCCATGGCGAGTGCTGCTCCGCACTGCATGACGTCCCGGATCGCCGCGTTGGGCCTGCCACCGGTGAGCCCCCAGACGAGCGCTCCCGCGGCCAGGAGAACCGCCTCGGCACCGAGCACCATCAAGATGCGCGGCGGCCAGTGGGTCGTAGCTGCGGCGCAGCCGCGGGTGTGCAGGGCGACGATCAGCGCTCCCGCCCCGAAGCCCGCCAGCGCAAGCACCGCCGCCGTCACGCCGACCGTCTCCCCGCGGCCGACGGCCATGCCGAGGAAGGCGAGGTTGCTGGTCATGACTCCTGCGAAGACCCGGTCCAGCCCGAGGAACGACACGGATTCCAACGCGCCGGAGGCCGCCACCAACAGAACGACGGCGATGCGCAGCGATCGTCCGGAGCCGGCCTTCGGCCGCACTGCTCCTTCACCGCTTCCCGGGCCAGAGATGTCACTCATTGTCAGGCATCGTAACCCTTCGTGTAGAGGGGTGGTCGGTCATGGGCGTGGAAGTCTCCTGGGCGACCTCCGCCAGCCGCTTCCGCAGCGCGGTGACGATGTGGCGGTGCCCGTTGCTTCCGAGCACCACTCGCAGCGGTGCCGGTCCGTGCCCGTGGAACAGCGTCGGACGCCCGGCGTGCAGCGTTTCCAGCGCGCGGGGGACCGCGGCCGCCGACGGCCTCTGTCACGAGGGGCCAGGCCGGTCAGCGGACAGGTGCCCCGGCCTGGCCTGCGCGGTAGGAGGTACAGATCCACAGCAGGGACGCGAGGGCGGTGATGCCGAGTCCGGTCAGGCAGACACCGGGCCAGCCGGCCTGCGCCCACATCAGGGACGCCACGGCTGAACCGAGCGCTCCGCCCACGAAGTCGAACGTCATGTAGATGCTGTTGACCCGGTTGCGGGCCTCCGCGTCGACGTCGTAGATGACGCGCTGGTTGAGCACGTGCAGCCCCTGCACGCCGATGTCCAGGATCAGCACGCCCGCGATCATGCCGCCCAGCGTGTCCCCGGCCGGCAGCAGCACGGCGAAGGCGACGGCGATGAGAGCGACGGCGAAAGCGGTGGGCAGGGGGTGGGTGTGCCGCCTGACGCGGCCGGTCAGGTTGGCGGCGATCGCGCCGGCGGCGCCCAGAAGGCCGAACAGGCCGATGACAGCGGGCGGGTAGTCGAACGGAGTCCGGCTGAGCCGGAGAGCGGCGGTCGACCAGAAGACGCTGAAGGCACCGAAGCCGAGGGCGCCGTAGGCAGCGCGGACGCGGACCGCTGCATGGGTCCGGTAGATACGGACGGTGGAGCGCAGTACCTCGCCGTAACCGAGGCGTCGCCCGGGGAGGGCGTCCATGCCGTGCAGGGCGCGGCGCAGGACCATGGCGAGGGTGACCATCAGTGCCGCTGCACCAAGGAACAGTGGGCGCCAGCCGACGAGTTCGGTCGCGATACCGGCAACGGTCCGAGCCAGCAGCATGCCGGTGAGCAGACCGCTGATGACGGTCGCCACGGTGCGCCCGCGATGGGCGTCGTCGGCGAGGTGTGCGGCTGCGGGCACCAGCACCTGAGCTGCGACGTTCGCGAGGCCGAGCGCGGCGAAGGCGACCAGGGCGACGGTCGGACACGGGGCGGCGCCGACCGCGGCGAGGGCGGCGGCGTCGAGCATCAGCAGCACGGTCAGCAGCGACCGGCGCCTGACGATGTCCGCCAGCGGAAGCACGAACACCAGGCCCAGGGCGAAGCCGAGTTGGGTGACGGTGACGAGGACACCGGCGGCGCCCGCTGAGATGCCCACGGAGCGCGCGATCACGTCGAGGAGTGGCTGTGCGTAGTACATGTTGGCGGCGATCGCGCCGGTTGCCGTCGCCAGCAGCACGGTCATGCCGCGCGAGATACCGGGGCGCGCGGAAGCCGCTGCTGGGGCGGACCGGGCTGGGGCGGTCTGGGACATGGAGGATCTCCTCGTCGGACGGAGGGACTCCAACGTGCTGGGCCGCGGGGGCAGCTGTCCAAGACCTGTTCTGTCGTCGCTGATACCCGCTGGGCATGGGCCCGGCTGATGTCCAGCGGGTATCACAGACGCCGAAAGAGGTCTTGGACGGAGGTCCGTCGGCGGGCGCAGGCTCGTCAGCAACAGTCACCGGCCCACATGGACAGGAGCCACCCCCATGAAGATCTTCCTCACCGGCGGATCCGGATACGTCGGCAAGGCCACGATCAGCGCGCTGGTCCGGCACGGGCACGGCGTCGAGGCCCTGGCCCGCAACGACCGTGCCGCCGAGACGGTCCGCGCCGCCGGAGCGAAGCCCGTGCGCGGGGGTCTGGGAGACCTCGGCGTGCTCAACGCCGCGGCGGCCCACGCCGAGGCGGTCATCCACCTGGCGCAGGCCGAGACCGGCGACGAGGACCTGGCGGCCGCCACCGCGATGCAGGACGGCATCGGCTCCGGCACCTATGTGCACACCGGCGGCACCTGGGTCTACGGCGACACCGACGGCGTCGTGGACGAAACCGCCCCCTGGAATCCGCCGGCCCTGGTCGCCTGGCGCAAGCCCGTCGAGGACGCCGTCCTGCAGCGTGCGCAGCAGGGTGGCCGTCCCGTGGTGGTACAGCCCGGCCTGCTGTACGGCGGCGAGAACCGCCTGATCGACATCTTCTACACCACCCCGGGCAAGGCGGCGGGCGCCATCCCCTGCATCGGCGACGGCGCGAACCGCTGGGCGCTGGTGCACATCGACGACATCGCGGAGCTGTATGTCGCTGCGCTCAGGGCGAAGCCCGGTTCGGTGTACGCCGGCGTGGGCGGGGTGAACCCCACCGCCAGGGACTGCGCGCTGGCCGTCGCCCGGTCCGTCGGACTCGACGGCAAGGTCGCCTCCATCTCGCTGGAGCAGGCCCGCGAGCAGATGGGCCCGATCGCGGACGCCTTCGCCCTCGACCAGCAGCTCACCCCCGCACGCGCAGAGGCGGAGCTGGGGTGGACCCCGGTGCGGACCGACCCGCTGGCCGTGCTCGCCGCCGGCGAGTGAACCAGGCCCGGAAGGAGCGGGCACCGTCTGCGACGGACCACCGCACCGGAGCAGCACAGACGCTCAACCGCACCGGAGCAGCACAGACGCTCAACCGCACCGGAGCAGCACAGACGCTCAACCGCACCGGGGCAGTACAGACGGTCAACCGCACCAGGGCAGTACATTCGAGGTCACATGCCTCGGTCGTCCCCCGAGGCCGATCGATGCAGTGGCATCCGGGACAGCCCAGTGACCAGGCGGGTCGTCCCAAGGAGAAAGTGAGCGGTGAGCCCGGGTGGATCTCGACATGCGCAAGCTCCGGTATTTCGTGGCGGTGGCCGAGGAACTCCACTTCGGACGCGCGGCCGAGCGGCTGCACATCGCCCAGCCCGTGCTGTCCCGGCAGATCCGCAGCCTGGAGGACGACCTGGGCGTCGAGGTCTTCGACCGCGACCGGCGCGGCACGCTGCTCACGCCGGCCGGGCGGCAGCTGCTGGAGGACGCCGTGCCACTGCTCGCCTCCGCCCAGGCACTGATCCGGCGGGTGAAAGCGGCGGCGCAGGACACTCCCACGCTGACCATCGGCTTCATGCCCGGCATCACGGTCACCCCCGCCACGTCGGCCTTCACCGCACGTCACCCCGGCGTCAACGTGCGTCTGCTGCGTACCAGTTGGGAGGACCAGGTCGAGGTGCTCCTCGACGGCCGGGCGGACATCGGCGTCGTACGGCTGCCCATCGACCAGCGCGGCCTTCAGGTGCGGCCGCTCTTCCAGGAGCCACGGGTGGTCATGCTGCCGGCGGGGCACCGCCTGGCGGACAGGGCGGCGGTGACCGTGCGGGACCTCGCCTCCGAGCATCTGCTCCAGGACCCGGACGCCGTTCCGGAGTGGCGTGACGTGGCGCTGGAGTTGCGCGGCAAACGGCGCCCGGAAGTCCCGGCGATCCACCAGGTGGAGGAGAAACTCGAGCTGGTGGCCTCCGGAGCCGGCATCTGTGTGCTGCCGCTTTCCACCGCCACGTTCTACACCCGCCCGGACGTCGTTCCGCTGCCCGTGGAGGGCCTCGGCCCCAACGAGGTGGCACTGGCATGGGTGGCGACCCGCCGCTCCTCCCTCATCCGCGACTTCGCCGAGGCCGCGGCGGAAACGCTGGGCCGGCCCCGGACCGACGAGCAGCTGCCGGCACACTGACCCGGATATTCCGGTTTCCGAGGCAAGGTCCTGTGCGGACATGGCCCCCCACGGTGGCGGCGGAACCGTTCCGGAACCCCTGCTCCGCTGTGTCGGGGCCGTCGCCGTGGCAGGACCGGCGGTCAGTCCGGCTCCGGATCCGTGGTGCCGGGCCCTGCCGGTCCGCAAGGCGGCGCAGTGACGGGCGGCTCAGAGCGATGCCGCCGATCGGCAGCCTGCCCCTGTCCGAGGCACGGTATGGGGCAGGGGTGGAAGTGTGCGGTGCTCACGTGGTGCTCGGGCTGCGTCTCAGCCCTTCACGGCGCCGGTGAGACCGCCGACGATCCGCTTCTCGAAGATCGAGAAGAAGACCAGCGCGGGCAGCATGGCGAGTGAGGTGAACGCGAGGACCTTCGCGGTGTCCGAGGAGTACTGGGAGGAGAACGCCTGGACGCCGAGCGGCAGTGTGAAGTTCGCGTCCGAGTTGAGGATGTACAGGGGCAGGACGTAGTTGTTCCAGCTGCCGATGAAGGCGAGGACGCCGACCGTCACGACACCTGGCAGGGACAGCGGGATCACCATGCGGAAGAAGAATCCGAGTCGGCTCGCACCGTCGATCGCGGCGGCCTCCTCGATCTCATGGGGAATGGCTCTGAGGAACGGCACCAGGATGATGACGGTCGTCGGCAGGCCGAAGGCGATCTGCGGGACGATCACACCGAACAGGTTGTCGACCAGGCCGATGTTCTTGATGACGATGTACAGCGGGGTGATCGCGATGACCATCGGGAACATCAGGCCGGCGGCGAACAGGGAGTACATCGCGCCCTTGAGCCTGAAGTCGTAGCGGGCGATCACGAAGCTCACCATGAGGCCGAGAACGACGATACCGACGGTGCTCAGCAGCGCGACGACAACGGAGTTGGCGAATTCGCCCCAGAACCTTCTCGACGTCAGGACGTCGGAGTAATTACCGAGGACCCAGGGACGCGGAAGGGCTGCCGGGCTCGTGGTGAACTGCGCGTTGGTGCGGAATCCGCCGAGCACGATGTAGAGCACCGGTGCGATGCAGACCCCGATGAAGAGGAGCGCGATGAAGTAGGTGAGGGGACTCCCCCACTTCTGCGGCCTGTCCCGATGGCGGTTGACGGGGGTGTCCGGCTCCGCACCGGAGGAGAACCAGGAGTCGGCGGTCGTCGCGCTCATCAGGCGGCTCCTTCGGTGACGGCGCCCCGGAGGTCGCGGCGCAGAACGAAGCGCTGGTAGATCAGCGCGACGACGAGCGAGATCAGGAACATCACGACCGCGATGGCGCTGCCGTAGCCGTAGTTGCCCGCGTTGCGGCCCTGGGCGACCATGTAGATCGCCATCGTCGAGGTGCCGGCGGTACCCGCGACGTAGGGACCCCAGATGATGAAGACGAGGTCGAACAGCTGCAGCGAGCCGATGATCGACAGGAACGCCCAGATGCGGATCGTCGGCCCCAGCAGCGGCATCGTGATGCGGCGCTGGATCTGCCAGAAGGAAGCGCCGTCGATCTGAGCGGCCTCGAAGAGCTCCTCGGGGATCGACTGCAGGCCGGCGAGCATCAGGATCACCGCGAAGCCGATGTATTTCCACGAGATGATGCCCATCAGTGTCCAGATGGCCAGCTTCGGGTCGGAGAGCCATTCCGCCTGCAGGAAGCCCAGGCCGATGTGGCGCAGGAGATCGTTGACGGCGCCGTTCGTCTGGAGCATCAGACTCCAGCCGGTGCCGACGATGACCTCGGAGATGACGTAGGGGACGAAGATCAGGACGCGGATGGCCGAGCGGCCACGAATCCTCTGGTTGAGCATGAGCGCGAGGACAATGGCCAGCGGGCCCTGGATGACCAGGGAGAGCACCAGGACCAGGAAGCTGTGCCACAGAGCCTGCTGGAACGCGGGGTCGGTGAGGATCAGCTTGTAGTTGTTCAGGCCGACCCAGTCGGTGGGCGCACCGTAGCCCTTCCACCGGTAGAAACCGTAGAAAGCCGCGAGTGCCACCGGGAAGACCACGAACGTGAGGAACATGATGATCGCGGGCCCGGACAGGACCGCGATCTCGAGTCGCATCTCGGCACGGCGGCGGCGCGCGGCCGCTCGCGGAGGAGCCGGGGACGCGGAGTTGGCCGCGCCCCCGACTCCGGGTGTGCCCTGCGACTGGCGGCCGGTGGCCGTGTCAGTACCCAGGGTGTTGCTCATCGTCTGCTTACTCAGCCCTTCGCGGCGGCGGCGTTGGTGTCCTTGACGATGTCGGCGGCGGTACCCTTGCCGGCCATCAGGTTCACCACGGCGGTGTTCATGGCGTTGCCGACGTTCTGGCCGTACTCGGTGTCGAGGAACTGCACGGAGTAGGCGGCCTTGTTGAACGCCTGCAGTGCCGAGACGTTGTAGGAGTCGGTGACGACCTCCTGGGCGTCCTTGTTCACCGGGATCGTGTAGAAGGCCTTCGCGTAGGCCTTCTGCTGGTCCTTGGTCACGAGGAACTCGAGGAAGCCGAGGGCCTCCTTCGGCGCGTTCTTGGACAGCGAGAATCCGTCGAGGCCACCCATGATGGCGGTCGGGTCGCCCTGGCCGCCGTCCACGACGGGGAAGGGGAACCAGCCCAGGTCAGGGAGCGGCTTCTTGTCCGGGGTCAAGCCGGCGATCACACCGGGGTCCCAGTTGCCCATGAGCTCCATGGCCGCCTTGTGGTTCGCGAGCATGCCCGCCGACGAACCGGCGCCCTGCTGCGACGAGTTCGTGAGGAAACCCTTCTGGAAAGGGTCGACCTTCAGGAAAGAGGCCAGGTCGTCGCCGGCCTTCGTCCAGCACCGGTCGGTGAACTGCAGCGACTTGGCGGCCTTCGCCATGGTGTCCTGACTGCACTCGCGCAGGGCGAAGTTGTAGTACCAGTGCGCAGCCGGCCAGGCGTCCTTGGCGCCGACCGCTATCGGCGCCACGTCGATCGCTTTCAGTTTCGCGACATCGGCCTCGAGCTCGTCCATCGTCGTCGGCGGCGAGGAGATACCGGCCTCTTTGAACAGGTCCTTGCTGTAGTAGATGCCCTCGGGCTGCGTGTCCACCGGCATCGCGTAGACCTTGCCGTCGATCGAGTAGCCTGCGACCGCTGCCGCGCCCGCGTTCGCCTTGTCGGTTCCCGTGAGGTCCAGCGGTTGAACCTGACCGGCGTCGACCATGGCCCGCATCTTGCCGCCACCGCGCTGCAGGAAGATGTCCGGTGCGGAGTTGGAGTTGAGGGCCGTCTGCAGCTTGCCGTCGAGGTCCTCGTTCTGGATCATCTGGATCTTGACCGTGACGTTCGGGTGCAGCGAGTGGTACGTCTTCGCAGCGGTCTTCCAGTACTCCGCACCGGGCCCCGGCTGCGCGTTCTCCCAGAGGGTCACCGTGACCTTGCCATCGGACGAGCCGCCGCCACTGTCCGCGTCGCTGCCGCCGGCGCAGCCGGTGACAGCGAGCGCGATAGCCAGGCACATCGCGACAGTCGTCGCGCTGCGAGCTTTCCTCGTCATCGTGGAAACTCCCTGATTGCTCGTCAAGTAATAAAGAAAAAAAGCGGGCGTTCTGCGCGCGAAGCAATGAACTTGCTGGCTGACAAAGGCCGTTGAGCGCGCTGACTACGTGTGCACGCGGCACGTCTGCCGCGGTGTCAGTGAGGGTTCGGTCACGTGCGCGGATTCGCGACGATCACCGCAACCCGTGCCTCCCGCCGCCGGGCATGCGTGTGTAGACGTGCCAAGTGGACGGGTGTGACCGTGCGGAGTCGTCTCCGTTACGGGAAGGCTTCGATCGCTCGAGAGTATGCGCTCGACACAGAGCGCCAGTCAACGATTCGTTTACGAAAACTCTTCGAAACTTACGAGTGAGCACTGCCACTTGGTGCCGAAACTTTTCGAGGCTCGACTCGTCACCCAGGACACCATGGACTCACAACGCCGCTCGTCGCCCCGACGACTCTTTCGAGTCAGTTAGCGAATCATGCGAGAAGGGTTGACGCCGTTCACTCGTTCCCTATCATCCGAGTGCTCGATGTTTCGACCCTTGTCCGATATCTCGAACTATCTCGAACGATCCGCCGACGTCCAGTTGCGGGAGTACACCACCATGTGCGTGTGTCATGGGCACATCACCACCGCAGGGGCAGACCGGCCGGAACCGCTTGCTCAAGGATGACGAGGTGCCCATGCGCAGAGGAAGTTTCAGCCGGAGACGCCTTTCCGTGGTGCTTGCCGCCGCTATCGCGGTCCTGGTCACATTGGCGGCGTCGCTCGTCGCCGGCCCGGCTCAGGCGGCCACCAGTGGCGCCTTGCGCGGTGTCGGCTCCGGCCGGTGTCTCGATGTGCCGAACGCCGGCCAGACCGACGGGACGTACCTGCAGATCTGGGACTGCTCGGGCGGCACGAACCAGCAGTGGACCTTGACGGACGGCAACCAGCTGACCGTGTACGGCAACAAGTGCCTGGATGTCCCGGGCCACGCCACCACGGCCGGTACCCGGGTGCAGATCTGGACCTGCAGCGGCGCCGCGAACCAGCAGTGGCGGCTGAACTCCGACGGCACGATCATGGGCGTGGAGTCCGGGCTGTGCCTGGACGTCACGGGCTCCGGTACGGCCAACGGCACCGCGGTGGAGATCTGGACGTGCAACGGCGGCAGCAACCAGAAGTGGACCGGCCTGTCCGGAACTTCGACGCCGCCGTCGGGCGGTACGTGCGCTCTTCCGTCGGCGTACCGGTGGACGTCGACGGGTGCCCTGGCGCAGCCGGCGAACGGGTGGGTCTCCCTGAAGGACTTCACCGACGTGGTGTACAACGGCAAGCACCTGGTCTACGCGTCGAACGTCTCGGGGTCGTCGTACGGCTCGATGATGTTCAGTCCCTTCACGAACTGGTCGGACATGGCATCGGCCGGCCAGACCGGGATGAGCCAGGCAGCGGTGGCACCCACACTGTTCTACTTCGCGCCCAAGAACATCTGGGTGCTGGCATACCAGTGGGGTGCGTGGCCCTTCGTCTACCGCACGTCGAGCGACCCCACCAACCCCAACGGCTGGTCCGCGCCGCAGCCGCTGTTCACCGGCAGCATCTCCAACTCCGGCACCGGCCCGATCGACCAGACCCTGATCGCCGACGGCCAGAACATGTACCTGTTCTTCGCAGGTGACAACGGCCGAATCTACCGAGCGAGCATGCCGATAGGGAACTTCCCGGGCAGCTTCGGCTCGTCGTACACAACGGTCATGACCGACTCGACGAACAACCTGTTCGAAGCGCCACAGGTCTACAAGGTCCAGGGCCAGAACCAGTACCTCATGATCGTCGAGGCGATCGGGGCGAACGGGCGCTACTTCCGCTCGTTCACGGCCTCCAGCCTGAGCGGTTCGTGGACCCCGCAGGCCGGCAGCGAGAGCAGCCCCTTCGCCGGCAAGGCCAACAGCGGCGCGACCTGGACCAACGACATCAGTCACGGTGACCTGGTCCGCAACAACCCCGACCAGACCATGACCATCGACCCGTGCAACCTGCAGTTCCTCTACCAGGGCAAGTCCCCCACCGCCACCGGCAGCTACGACCAACTGCCTTGGCGGCCCGGTCTCCTGACCCTGCAGCACTGACCCGCCCGGCCCACGGTGACCGCGATTCGCCGCGGTCTGCCGACGGGTACACGAGCGGTTTACGGCCTGGGCGGCGGCAACTCCGTCTCCGGCCGCTGCTCACCGCATCGAGGAAGCCCTAGCCGTGCGTCGGCTGGGCTTCCTCCCGTTGTGGGCGACCGGACCGACTCTGTCCACCAAAGGCCTGCCGCCGGAGGCGACCACAGCCCACGAGGGCTTCGCCGAGTTCCTCCTCGCCATCATCCCGGCCACCCTGGTCAGCGCCCTGACCGGCAACGAGATCCTGCCGGTGCTGCTGGTGTCGGTGCTGTTCGGATTCGGCCTGCACGCCGGCGGGGAGGCCGGCCTGGGCATCGCCCGCGGCGTCGAGAGGTTCTCCGCGGTCCTGTTCACGCTCATCCGCTGGATCATGCGGCTGGCTCCGATCGGCGCGTTCGGCTCGATGGCCTTCACCATCGGCCACTACGGCGTGGGCGCCCTGCGCCACCCGGGGCTGCTCGTCGGATCGTTCTGGCTGACCGCCCTCCTCTTCGTCCTGGTCGTCCTCGGGACCGTGATGCGTCTGAACGGACTGCGGCTGCTGCCGTTCCTGCGCTACATCAAAGAAGAACTGCTGATCGTCCTGGGCACCTCCTCCACCGAGCCCGTCCTGCCGCGCATGATGGCCAAGCTCCAGCACGCGGGCGCCTCGAAACCGGTCGTCGGCATCACGCTGCCCGCCGGATACTCCTTCAACCTCGACGGCACCGCCATCTACCTGACCATGGGCTCGGTCTTCCTCGCCCAGGCCCTCGGCATCGACCTCAGCCTCACGCAGCAGCTGGCCATGCTCGCCGTCATGCTGCTCACATCCAAGGGCGCCGCCGGCGTCACCGGCTCCGGCTTCATCGCCCTGGCCGCCACTCTCAGCGCCGTCCCGCACGTCCCGGCCGCCGCCCTCGCCCTGATCTTCGGCGTCGACCGGTTCACGTCCGAAGCCCGCGCCCTGACCAGCCTGGTCGGCAACGGCGTCGCCACCCTGGCCGTCGCCCGCTGGGAGGGCGAGCTCGACGAGCACCGCGCCAAGGCCGTCCTGCGCGGAGAGATCCCCTATGCCGCCACCCCCGCTCGCTCCGCGGTGACTGCCGAGCTCGATCCGAAGGAGACACCCGCACCGACCCACGACGCCGTCCCCGCCGCACGCTGACATCACCTGGGCGGCTCGGCCCGGAGCAGACGCTCCGGGCCGAGCCGCCCAGGTCTCCACATGAACGTCGTACTCACCATCCGGCCTGATCAGGAAGGTCTGGCGCGCCCGGAGGTGCCCAATGAACTCGAACGGCCATCACCGCCGGCTGCACGATCCGGTGAACTCCTCGGCGCTGACGTGACCGGAGACCGGCGCAACCTCACGCGGGGTGGATCCGTCGTCGTTCACCTTGCGCGCGATGGCAGCGGCCGGCGCCGACCCGGAGCTGCTAGACCGGATTGATGACGAGTTCGGTGATGCCCGCGTCGTCGAGGGTGAAGGCATAGTCGAGGTCGACGACACCGCCGGGGAAGCCGCCCTCCACGCGCTGGGTCACGTTCCAGTGGGTGCCGTCACGCCGGACGGCGGCCGTGGGGGTGGACGTATAGGTGTACTCGGTCGACGAGCGGCCGATCCAGCGGGAGATCGCCTCCCGGCCGCGGTAGGTGCTGCCGTCGTCCACGACGACCGCGGACTCGGTGAAGCACTCGGCTGCCGCTCGCCTGTCGTCCCGGGTGCACGCGTCGAGGTACGCCCGGACGACGCCCGGCGGGTGGTCAAGGGAGGTCAGGGACATGATCAGGGTTCTCCGAGAAGTGGGGACTCGTTCCGGGTCGGTACGCCTAGAGGGTGGGAACAGTGCCGCCGTCGATCGTGTGTTCGGCGCCGGTGATGGCACTGGCCCGGTCGGAGACGAGGAAGGCGACGAGTTCGGCGACTTCTTCCGGGCGGGCGGGGCGGCCCAGGGGGATGCCGCCGAGAGACGCCAGGATCTGCTCCCAGGCCGCGGCGTGCTCGATGCCCTGCGACCGGGCGATGCGGGTGGCGAGGGCCTTGGCCGCCTCCGTCTCGATCGCTCCCGGGGAGACCACATTGACCCGCACTCCGTGCGGGGCCAGCTCACGGGACAGGCCCTTGCTGTAGACGGTCAGTGCGGCCTTGGCGGCGGCGTAGCCGAGCGTGGCGTCGAACAGCGGCAGCCGGCGCTGGATGGACGACACGTGGACGACGGCACCACGGCCCGCCTCGCGCATCGCCGGCAGCAGCGCGCGGTCGAGCCTGACCGCGGCCAGCAGATTCAAGGCGATCTCGTCCTGCCAGTGCTCCTCGGTGAGGGCGGCGAACCCACCGGGGGGCGAGTGAGACCCACCGAGGGTGTGGACGAGGATCTCGAGGGTGCCGAGCCGCTCGTGCACAGCCGAGACGACGGTGTCGATGCCCTCGGGCGACGTGAGATCGGCGGTGACGAAGAAATGCTCGTCGGCAGTCGGGGGCGCTGTACGCGCCGTGGCGAGCACGGTGGCCCCCGCCGCGCGAAGGCGTGCCGCGATCGCGGCACCGGTGCCTCTGCCGGCGCCGGTCACGAGGACGGGCCGCCCCTGAAGATCGAGGGAAGGATGTGTCGTGCTGGTCATGCATGTGACCCTGCGGCCTCCCCCGACATCAGGGTCAAGCCCTGAACCCCCCCCAGGGGGAGCATGCACAGTAGGAGGCATGCTGACCATCGGCGAGTTCTCCCAGATGACCCACTTGACCATCCGGACGCTGCGTCGCTACCACGAATCGGGGCTGCTGGAGCCGGCCCGCGTGGACCCGTCGAGCGGCTACCGGTACTACGACGCCGGCCAGATCCCCACCGCTCAGGTGATCTCCAGGCTGCGGGAACTCGACGTGCCGCTCGCAGACGTCCGGCGGATGCTGCTGGCACAGGACCCGGCCACGCGTGCGGGACTCGTGGCCGAGCACCTGCAGCGGCTGGAGGAACAGTTGTCACGCACCCAGGCGGCCGTCGCGTCTCTGCACCGTCTGCTGCACCCCGAGCCGGCCGGCATCGAGGTCGAACTGCGCCACGTGCCCGCACAGCTCGTGGCCGCGGTGGAGGCCACCGTCGCGCACGCCGACGTGCACGACTGGTACGCAGGTGCGATGGCCGAACTCGAAGCGGTCGTCCGTCGGCCGTCAGGACCCCCGGGCGGGCTCTACGACAACGCGCTGTTCAGCGAAGGGAGCGGGCACCTCCTCGTGTACGTGCCCGTCGACGCGCACGTACCGGCCGTAGGACGGGTGCGGACCGTGGAACTGCCGGGCGCGGAACTCGCCGTTACCGTCTATTCAGGCGCCCACGACACGATCGACGTGACCTACGGTGAGCTCGGCAGATGGGTGGCGGACCATTCCCTGGCCGTAGCGGGACCGGTGCGCGAAACCTACCTCACCGGCCCACGCGACACCCCCGCTGTCGCCCAGTGGCGCACGGAGATCGGCTGGCCGGTATTCCATGTCGCCGGTACGGTTTGATCAGTGCCCGCAGTGGCAGTGTCCGGGTGAAGCCCTGCGGGAGGGAGCTCGATGGGACATGCAGCGCCTTACGATCGAGCGCGACTCCATCCACTGCTACCGCTCACAGCCCTGCCGGGCACGCACCGGGATGCCCATGCGCCCGCTTTCTCACCTCTGATGCGGCTGGGCAAGGAAGGGTACGACGCCGCGCTTGATCAGGACCTGCTCGAGGACAGACAGCTCTCCATGCGATCAGCAGGCACGGCCACCGTGGTCGGGAGCGGTACCCGGCGATGAGTGGCAACCTGCCCTACTTTCGCTATCACCCAGACCCCGTCGCCAGTGGGTCCATCCGCGCGTCCGTCGAGACGTGCGCCTGCTGCAGGCGCAACACGGGCTGGATCTACACGGCCACCTTCTCCACCGCGCACGAGGCCAACGGACGTTTCTGCCCGTGGTGTATCGCAGACGGGAGCGCGGCTGAACGCTTCGCGGGCGAATTCAGCGACTCCTACGGGCTTCACGGTGTCAGCGAGGACGTCGTGCATGAGGTCACCCGCCGCACCCCTGGCTTCCACGCCTGGCAGGATCCGCACTGGCTCGTCCACTGCCATGACGCGGCCGCCTTCTTGGGCGAAGTCGGATACACCGAGCCGGCGGCGCATCCTGAAGCCCTCGACCAGTTGCGGGTCGACATGCGCATCGGCGGCCGGCACGACGACAACCAGCTCGAGCACTTCCTGACCCACCTGGGCGAGGGTGCGACCGCCATGCTCTTCCGCTGCACTGTCTGCGGCGCCCATCTCGCCTACGCGGACGCGTCCTGGAAGTCGGTCTGTTCGGGCGGGCCTGCGGTAACAGCGTAGGCCCGCCGCTGCCACAGGGACGCTCGAGGACGTCGTCCGCGTCCTGCCCCGCCCGCTCCTCCGGGCCGGGCACTGCCTGCGCGGCGCGGCCGGGGGCGGCGAGCACGCCATGTCACTGCCCGTCCGGCCGCACCGCGCAGACCACGGCGAAGTTCTGGTCGCTCTTCTGCCCAGCACGGGGTGACTTCCATGACAGGATCGCCATCGCAGTCGAGGCCTTCACATGATCAGGCTCAAGCGCGCTCCTCGGCCGGCGGGCTACGACAGCCACCACCGCAGCGCCCAGCGGGGGCTGTGGCGGGCAAGCCGGGCGGCGGCCAGGCCGATCACGGCGCCGGCGGCGACGTCGCTGGGGTAGTGCGCGCCGCTCTGCACACGCTCGATCGCCACCATGGCGGCCGGAACCGCACACGCCATGCCGGCCACGGGCCATGTGGGCCAGACGGCCGCGGTGAACGCTGCGGCGGCTGCGGTGTGCCCGGACGGGAACGACGAGGAGGCGGGGCGGTCCTCGACCTCGTCGTGCGGGATCCACTCCTTGGGTGGCCGGGGCCGGTCGGCCAGATGCTTGCACAGCCCGTTGGAGACCAGTTGCGCCAGCGTCAGCGCCGCAAGGCCGGCCGCCGCCGCGCGCCGCCCGCGCCCGCCGCCGGCCCAGGCCATCACCGCTGCCGCACCGCACCACAGCTTGGTGCTCTCCGCGCACTCCTCCACCGCCGACAGCGTCCGGTGCACGCCCGGCGCCGTGCAGGCGGCGAGCCTCTGGGTCAGACGCCGATCCGTTCCACGCAATCTCGTCAGCAGCCTCATGAACTGCAAGTGTCCCGAAGATCGCCCCACCATGCCGCTGCGATCACGCGGGAAGAACCGGCAGGTGCCGGTCGCATGCGCATCGAGCCCGGCGGCGCAGGGCGGTCCTGTTCCTGCCGCGGCTGTGGGCCATGGCCGTCAGATGCCGACCGGTCGGCACACGGCTTCCTCGTCCCGCCGGGTCGGTGCAGGGAGCGCTGTCATCGAGTCCGACGAACCCCGATGTACCGTCCTTCTCGTCCCCGGGCAGGGGGCAGCACGGCCTGCCGGGCCACCGGCGACACGAGCCCCCGCGATGACAGGGTCCTCGTGTGCCGGTACGGCCGACTGCTCAGTGCGAGGGTCAGAAGACCTCGCGGACCTCCCATGGGTCCTGGTCGGTCTCGCGGCCCAGTCCTGCGCATCCCTTGTCCGCCGACCGTCCCATGGCCAGCAGGCCTTCGGGCACGCCCGCGATTTCGAAGGAGCGGCCGCCGGGGCCCGTGCGCGCGTTGATCTCGAACCCGAGGTCGCGCAGGTGCTGAGCGAGGCGCGCTCGTCCGAGAGCGCCGCACTCGCGGGTCATGCTCTGCTCCTGCAGTGCTTGGCGGTCCGGGCCGCGCAGGATTCCTGACTCGTCGAGTACGCCGACGAGGTAGCCGTGCACGTGCAGCAACGGCAGCGGCGCTTGCGACCAGGGTGGGCGCTGCCCGACTGCGTGCAGGGCCAGTGCGGCGGCGAGACCTTGGGCGGGTGCGATGTTGCCGATCACCGGCCTGGTCCGGGTCAGGTGCTGGAGGCTGGCGTAGGCGGCTTGCATGACCACCTGTTCCAGTTCCTCGCGCAAGTCGGCATCCCCCTGGGCCCAGACCCAGGACACGGAGGTCGGCGCCACGAACGTCAGGTCGAACGCCTCGCCGTCCGTCCTGGCCGACGCGCCGCTGACAACGTGTTGCCCCGCCACTGCGGCGGCGAGTTCTTTGACGGTCGCCTTGTTGCCCGACTGCACTCCCAGGAGTGCCAGAGCCTCCGCCGAGCCGACCCACATCGTGTGCGGCCGCAGGCCCAGCGGGTCCTCCGATCCGGGGAACGCCGTTGGCGACACTAAGGGTTCCGCCGCCAACTCGGCCTCATCAGCCGCCTTCCTCAACGCACGAACCGTCAACACGTCATCTCCTTCGGTCGCAGTCCCGATGGAGAGGTATCACGAAGAAGGACTGCGCAACATGAAGTCGGCGGGTTTCAGGCCTGATGCGGGGGCGGGGGACGCCCAGGCCGGCCGCCGGCCGGTGTCCATGGTGAAGTTCGTCCGGCTTGCCCGTGGAAGCCATGGCCAGGTTCCGCTGCACCGGCTGCCGCGCCCTTCCTGCGATCCGTGACCGGCCGGTGGGCCAGGAGAGGGCCGGGATGCAGGAGTCTGGGCGTCCCCGTAAGGGTCGTACGGCGGCAGCCCGCGCCTTCGGGGCAGGAAGGCCCCGGGGGACCGGGGAGGGTGAACGGCTGTCCCTGGCCCGCCGGTGCCCTGGCGGCGACCGGTGAACCGGGCGCACCCCAGCTTCGCCGTCCCGACGGGCAACCCACCACACCTTTGAACACTCGTCAATTGACGTACACTTCCTTACTTTCCAAGGTTCGACAGCCAACTGCCGAATCCCTCTGACCAAGAGTGGTTTTTTCATTGACAGCGGAAAAGAGTCACCCCTAGGTTTCCGGCCATGCCCAACGCATCCCCGGGCGAGTCAGTCGTCACGATGACTCCGGCCACGTCCCTGGTGTTCACCACCCTGCTCTCGCACGGTCCGCTCACCCGGGCCGAGGTGGGGCGGCGGACCCGGCTCTCTCCGGCCGCCGTCACCAAGGCGGTCCGCCCGCTCATGGAACTCGGCTACCTGGCCGAGGGCGTGGACGAAGAGGCACGGCCCTCGGTGGGACGCCCGGCCAACCTGGTGTGGGTGGACGGCGGCAGAGCGCTGTTCATCGGGATCAAGGTGACAGGCGACGAGATCATCGCCGTGCTGGCCGACCTGTGCTGCCGTGTCCGGGTGTCCCGGCACGTGCGGCTCACGGGCCGCGAGCCGGAGGCCGTGTTCCCCGTTATTACCACAGTGGTACAGGAGTTGCTCACCGAGGCCGACGGATTCGGCGTCCGCGTACGGGGGTTGGGCATCGCCATCTCGGGGGACGTGGACCGCGCGGACGGTGTGGTCCGGTACTCGCCCTTCCTGGAGTGGCGGGACGTATCCCTCGCCGAGATCGTCGGGACCGCGACCGGACTGCCGGTCACGGTCGACAACGATGTCCGGGCTCTCACGGTCGCCGAGCACTGGTTCGGCGCCGGAGTCGGGCTGTCCGACTTCGCCCTGGTCACCGTGGGCGCCGGAATCGGATGCGGCCTGGTGGTCCATGGGCGAGTCGTGTCCGGGGCGCACGGCGTGGCCGGCGAAATCGGGCACCTGGCACTGGACCCGCTCGGCCCGCTCTGCCACTGCGGCAACCGCGGGTGCGTGGAGGCGATCGCGGCGGACCCGGCGATACTCCGCGCAGTGCGTGCGGCCACCGGCAAGCAGGTGACCGATGCAGCCGAAGCCCTGGCCCTGGCCCACGGCGGAGATCCCTGTGCCCGAGCCGTCTACGCACGGGCCGGCGAGGCCATCGGCAAGGCCATCGGCTTCTTGGTGAACATCTTCGGTCCCGGGCGGGTGGTTATTTCCGGCGAGGGCCTGGCCGCCTACGACCTTTTCGCCGAGGGCATCCGGGACGCGTTCGCCGCGTCCGCCTTCGGCACCGCTTCCCAGTGCGACGTGGTGACACGTCCCCTTCCCTTCGAGGAGTGGGCGCGGGGGGCCGCGGCCACCGCGATCCAGTCCTTCATGAGGTCGGACACATACGAGGAGTAGCCATGACGCCGCAGAGCCACAGCCCCTAGCCGTCGCGGGAATCGGCCGCGCACGGTCGGTCCGGGCGCCGTTCGGTGGCAGGGCCGCCGCTTCGGCCCTTGCCCGCTCTCGCCGCCTGCGGAGCAGGCCGGTCCCGTTCGGAGACGGTGACTCCGGCCCGTCCGATCGCGGACGGTGCTCGGTGACCGCGATCCCCTGCCCCTGGTGTACTTCGCGGCGGCGACGGCTCATCACCTGGCTCACCATCGCCTCGGAGAAGGGCTGAGCCACCGACCCGGCGCCTTGCGGAACCACCACTCGGACGCTTCGCCGGCGTCCTGCCGGCACCCGGCATGCCCCCCGGCCCGGGCCACGCCCCTCCACCGGCCGGGTGCCACCGAACGATTCCGTTCACCTCACCTCAGGAAGCGACCCATGCGGTCATCCCCGTACAGAGCCCTGCGCGGAGCCCTCCCCGGCTTCCCGCGCCGTACCCTCCGAGCGATACTCGTCCTGGCCGTCACGGCGGGAGTCGCCGCAACGGTCCCTGCCGCAGGCCAGGCCGTGGCCGTCGGCTCCAAATCCACGACCTCAGCCGGTACTTCCGCCATCGGCACAGCGGATGTCGCCTCCGGCCTCGCTGCCAAGCCGTACATGGGCTGGTCCAGCTGGAGCATGCAGTCGTCCCAGTACCCGGGCCTCAACCCGGACGGCAACTACAGCTACCTCACCGAGGCGAACGTCCTGAAGCAGACGGACGCCCTCGCCGCCACGCTGAAGCCGTACGGGTACGACTATGTCAACATCGACGCCGGCTGGTGGATGGACAAGAACTGGACGTCCGAGTTCGACCGGTACGGACGCCAGTCACCCGACCCGGTCCGGTTCCCCCACGGCATGAAGCCGGTCGCCGACCACATCCATTCCAAGGGCCTCAAGGCCGGCATCTACCTGCCCGTCGGCCTGGAGAAGGGCGCGTACGGCGACGGCAAGCTGCCGATCTGGAACGCCCCCGGGTGCACCACGGCGGACATCGTCTACCCGGATCTGCGCACCACCAACGGCTGGGACAGCGCCTACAAGCTGGACTTCGACAACCCGTGCGCGCAGAAGTACATCGACTCGCAGGCACAGATGCTCGCGGACTGGGGCTACGACTTCCTCAAACTGGACGGCGTGGGCCCGGGCTCGTTCAAGTCCGGTGACAACTACAACAACGTCGCGGACGTGGCCGCCTGGCACAAGGCCATATCCGCCACCGGCCGCCCGATCCACCTCGAACTCTCCTGGTCCCTCGACATCGGCCACGCCGCCGACTGGAAGAAGTACTCCAACGGCTGGCGCATCGACACCGATGTCGAGTGCTACTGCCACACCCTGGTCACCTGGGAGAACTCCGTCAATGACCGCTGGAACGACGCCCCCGCCTGGAGCCACGAGGCCGGCCCGGGCGGCTGGAACGACCTCGACGCGATCGACGTCGGAAACGGGGCCATGGACGGTCTCACCCAGGCCGAGCGGCAGAGCTACATGACCCTGTGGGCCATCAACAAGTCGCCCCTGTTCACCGGCGACGACCTCACCAAGCTGGACAGCTACGGCCTCTCCCTGCTGACCAACCAGGAGGTCATCGGCGTCGACCAGAACGACTCGCCCGTCGCCCGACCCGTCACGCCGATGGGCGACCAGCAGGTCTGGGGAACCAGGAACGCCGACGGCACGTACACCGTCGCCCTGTTCAATCTCGGCAGTTCGCCGGCCTCCGTCACCGCCGACTGGGCGTCCTTCGGCTTCACCGGTGCGGCCTCCGTACGCGACCTGTGGAACCACCGCAACCTCGGCACGTACAAGAACAGGATCACCGCAACGCTGCCCGAGCACGGCTCGCGGCTGTTCACCGTCAAACCCGGCGGCACCCCGCTGTCGACCACCCGCTACGAGGCCGAGTCCCCGAACAACACCCTCACCGGCAGCGCCTCCGTCGCCACCTGCGACTCCTGCTCCGGAGGAAAGAAGGTCGGCAACCTCTATCTCGACAGCAAGCTGCAGTTCAACGACATCACGGTGAAGAAGGCCGGCATCTACACCGTCAACGTCTCCTACGTCAGCGGTGACCCCCGATCGGTCACCGTCTACTCCAACAGCGGCAACGGCACCAGCCTGAAGTTCCCCTCCACGGGCGACTGGTCCACGGTCGACACCGTCAGCGTGCGGCTGGCCCTGAAGGCAGGCTCCAACACCATCACGTTCGACAGCGGCTGGGACTACTCCCCCGACATCGACAGGATCGACGTCCCCAAGTCCGCCTGACCCCTCTCGCGGGTTCCGGGAGACACGGCCCGGGGCCCGCGCCCGGGGACCACCCCACCCCCACATGGTGCCGGGCCCGTCCCGTCTTCACACGGTCACCGGGGCCCGTCCCGCTCCCGCACGGTCCCGCACCCGCGGCGTGGCCACGCCCGGTCCTGGCCTCGTGCAACGCCCGACGGCCCGGATCCGTCACCCCGCATGCGCCGTTCCCCTGACATGGAGTGCACAACGTGGATACCGAGCACACCGCGCACACCGCATCACGCGACAACCACCCGAGCCGCAGGGGCTTTCTCACTCTCGCCGCCACCGCCGGCGCGGCCGCCGCCCTCGGTGGTCTGCCCTCCTTCACCGCGTCGGCGGCGCCCGCCCGCCCCACCTCCTCGCCCCTGCTGCCCGCGGCCGCCGCCGCGAGGAACCAGCTGTGGTGGCAGGCTCCGGGCTCCGCCGACTCGATGATCCAGCAGGGCCTGCCGGTGGGAAACGGCCGCCTCGGCGCGCTCGCGAGCAATGATCCCGCCGGCGAGCTGCTGACGATCAGCGACGCCACCCTGTGGACCGGCGGCCGCAACGACACGCTGCAGAGCGACGGCCAGTTCCCGTACGGCCGGGACGACTTCGGGTCCCTGACCCTGCTGGCCAAGCTCACCGTCGACATCCCCGCGCACGACCTGGGCTCGGTCGACAACTACCGCCGTTCCCTCGACCTGGCACAAGGGTTCGTCGGCGTCTCCTACGACCTGTCCGGTGTCACCTACCGGCGGCAGATCTTCGCCAGCCGCCCCGACGACGTCATCGTCCTGTACTTCTCCCAGCAGGGCGGCGGCTCCTATACCGGTACCGTGACCCTCGCCGGCACCCACGGCGAGACCACCCGGGCCGACGACGCCGGGCACTACGCCTCGTTCGGCGCCTCCTTCTCCAACGGGCTGAAGTACGGCGCCGCCGTCACGGCCCGCAGCAGCAGCGGCACGATCGCCGTCGACGGCACGGCGATCTCCTTCAGCGGCTGCAAGGACCTCACCGTCGTGGTCAGCGGCGGCACCAACTACGTGCCCGACGCGGCCGCCGGATTCCGTGACCCGTCCCTGGACCCGGAGCGCCTGGCGCGGACCAAGGTCCGCAACGCCGCCGCCCACTCCGCGAGCACCCTGCTGCACACGCACGTCGCCGACTTCCGCCCGGTGTTCGAGCAGTTGGACATCGACCTCGGCACGTCGTCCGCCGCGCAGCGCAGCCTGGACACCTGGCAACGGGTGCAGGCCCGCTACCGGGACGACGTGCCCGACCCCGAACTCGAAGCCGCCTACCTGCAGTTCGGCCGCTATCTGATGATCTCCGGGTCGCGTGGCAGCCTCCCCATGGGCCTGCAGGGTCCGTGGCTGGACGGCAACGACCCGGACTGGATGGGCGACTACCACACCGACATCAACGTCCAGATGAACTACTGGATGGCCGACCGTGCCGGTCTGTCCGGCTGCTTCGACGCCTTCGCGGACTACTGCCTCGCGCAGCTGCCCTCCTGGACCGACGTCACCCGGCGGCTGTTCAACAGCCCGTCCAACAGATATCGCAACTCCAGCGGCAGGCTGGCCGGTTGGACCGTGGCCATCTCCACCAACCCCTACGGCGGTGGCGGCTGGTGGTGGCATCCGGCCGGCAACGCCTGGCTCTGCCAGAGCCTGTTCGAGCACTACGAGTACACCCAGGACCGCGCCTACCTCCAGAAGATCTACCCCCTCCTCAAGGGCGCCGTTCAGTTCTGGGAGGCCCGTCTCATCACCACGACGGTCACCGACGCCTCCGGTGCCTCGCGCGAGGTCCTCGTCGCCGACAGCGACTGGTCGCCCGAGCAGGGTCCGCTGGACGCCAAGGGCATCACCTACGCCCAGGAACTGGTGTGGAACCTCTTCGGCAACTACCGCACCGCGACCCAGGTGCTCGGCAGGGACACCTCCTACGGCGCGACCGTCGACGGTCTGCGCGGGCGCCTGTACCTGCCCGTGGTCAGCCCCAAGACCGGCTGGCTGGAGGAGTGGATGTCACCCGACAACCTCGGCGAGACCACACACCGGCACCTCTCACCGCTCATCGGTCTCTTCCCCGGCGACCGGATCCGCCCGGACGACTCCACGCCGAAGGACATCCTCGCCGGCGCGACCGCTCTGCTGACCGCCCGCGGTGTGAACAGCTACGGATGGTCCAACGCCTGGCGCAGCCTGTGCTGGTCACGGCTGAAGAACGCGGAGAAGGCCTATCAGCTGGTCGTCAACAACCTGAAGCCGTCGGTGAACGGCAGCAACGGCACCGCGCCGAACCTCTTCGACATCATGGACATGGGACAAGGCCGCGGCATCTTCCAGATCGACGCCAACTTCGGCACCCCCTCCGCGATCATCGAGATGCTCGTCTACTCACGTCCGGGCCACGTCGAACTGCTGCCCGCGCTGCCCGCCGCCTGGGCGGCATCCGGCTCGGTGTCCGGCGTCGGAGTCCGCGGCGGCTTCGTCGCCGCCCTGAAGTGGAAGAACGGCAAGGTCACGCAGCTGACGCTGCAGAGCGTCGGCGGCCGGGACATGACCGTTCTTTCGGGCGGCACCTCGCGGAGGGTCAGCCTCAAGCCCGGTGAGTCCGTCACCCTGCGCGATTTCGGCTGAGGAATGCGGACTTCGAGAAGAGTGGAGAGATCGCCGATGTCCCCGCAAGAGAGAAGCACGACGACGGGCCGCCGGCCGCGTCGCAGCGCCCTGCTGTCCGTGTTCGGCGCGCTGACCGGCTTGGTCCTGACGGCGGTTCCGCTGAGCACCGCGCATGCGGCAAGCGCCGCCACGCCCTCGTCACAGAGCAAGGGCACCCGGGTCAGTGCCTGGTCGCCCAGCATGACGACCGGCGGCCCGTCCTTCACCGACCAGACCATCCGCATGGTGGCGCACAGCAGCGTCTCGGGTTCGGGCGCCCGCATCACCCTGTCCAACCGGTACAGCACCACCCCGCTCGAGGTCAGCGCCGTGGACGTGGCCGTCCAGGCGAGCGGCGGAGAGGCCACGCGCGGCACCACACGCAACATCACCTTCGGCGGACTCCGCCACCTCACGATCCCCGCCGGCGAGGAGGCGGTCAGCGACGTCGTCCCGATCACCGTCAGCGCCGGGGAGAACCTGCTCGTCAGCCTCTACGTGCCGGGTACGACGGGAACGTCGACCTGGCACTCCGACGCGTTCGACACCACCTACATCGCCTCCGGGAACCACGCCGGTGACGACAGTGCCGCCGCCTTCGGCACCACCACGACCTCCTGGTACTACCTGGCAGGGCTGGACGTCGCGTCGCCGACGGCGCGGGGCACCGTCGTGGCCTTCGGTGACTCCATCACCGACGGGTACCACTCCTCGACCGGCACCTACAGCCGGTGGCCCGACTTCCTCGGCCGCCGGCTCGGCGCCGGACCGGGGCCGCAGCGGCTCAGCGTCGTCGACGCCGGCATCGGCGGCAACCGGGTCCTCACCGACGTACCGAACCTGTGGCAGGGCGTCAGCGCCCTCAAGCGGTTCGGGCACGACGCCCTCGGCCAGCCAGGCGTCAAGAACGTGATCCTCTTCGAAGGCATCAACGACATCGGCAACAACGCCGGCCCCGACGGCGGCCCGCTGACCGCCCAGGACCTCGTCGACGGCTACCGCACCCTGATCGACGAGGCGCATGCCGCGCACGTCCACGTCATCGGCGCCACCCTGATGCCCGACCAGGGCAACGGGTACTACACGCCGGCCGCGGAGGCGATCCGCCAGGGCGTCAACCAGTGGATCCGCACCAGCGGTGCCTTCGACGGCGTCATCGACTTCGACCGGACCATGCGTGACCCGGCGAACCCGGCCGCCCTCAACCCGGCCTACGACTCGGGCGACCACATCCACCCCGACGACCAGGGCATGAAGGCCATGGCCGACGCGATCGACCTACGGCTCCTGCGCAGCTGACGCCACCCGGCGGGACCGACGCACGGCTGTCCGTCGGTCCTGACCGGGCCAGGGGCGACGCCGACGCGCACGCTGATGCGGTCACACACTCGCCGAGCGGGAACAGACGACGCCCGATGGCCCCGCCCCACTCCGAGCACCGGTCCTCCTCGCCCAGGCCGGCTTCGGTGAACCGCCCGTGCGTGATCGGCCCCTCCAGGCGCCCGGCTCGGCCGGCGTCGATCCGATGCGGCACATGAGGCTCCTTGCGTGGCAGGATCGGTGTTATGAACACCACCACGGACTGGGTGTACCGGGTGTTCGAACCGCACGGCTCCGAAGGCTGGCGCCCCTACGGCAGTGACCCGGACCGGTGGCACGGTGCGATCACCGCGCCCGACACCGCCGAGGGCGCAAAGCACGCCATCGGCCGCATCGTCGCCGACCTGATGACCGAGTGGGAGATGACCGGCCTCCACCACGCGATGCACGTGCGGGTCTTCCTCTGGCATGACGAAGAGGGCGACATGACGGATGCGGACTTCATCGTGGAGGTCAGGCCCCGGTCGGACTTCGACGCAGTGTGACGGATCCGGGCCGGTTGCGCGTCAGGTATACCGGCGGGGCGTGGATGGGAGACCGGAAAATGTGCGCGATCCCAGCTCAGATCGTATGCGGGCAGTAGTGGTCCGGTAGCTGTGCGCAGGACGGGTGTGCCTGCCCGTATGCCCCGTGATCTCGAGCCCGTGATCCAGGCAGGGACGCCCCGAGCTCGTCATTCTGGAACGGTCAGCTGTGCCGCGGCCGGGCGGGTGCGGGCAAGGAGCAGGGTGATGTCGTCGTCGACCGGTCTGTCAGGGGCCAGGGTGTCGACGACCGATGCGCAGAGGTCGTCCAGACTGGCAGCGGGGGTGCCGAGAGCGGTGCGGAGCTCTTGCAGCCCGCGGTCGACGTCGCGGTCCATCTCGATCAGCCCGTCGCTGTACAGCGCCATCACGCTGTCGTCCGCGACCTCCACCTCGGCCGATTCGAAGGACCCCAGTCCCACCCCGATGGGCGCGCCCGGAGGTACCTCGGCGAAGTCGGCCGATCCGGCCGGGGAGACGATGAGGGGCGGTGGGTGGCCGGCACTGGAAAAGGTGCATCGCCGGGTTCCGGGGTCGTACACACCGTAGAGGCAGGTGGCCCCGATGACCGGTTCTGCGGAAGCGCCTTCGCCTTCGTCGGAACAGTCACGGGCGATGTCCATGGCGAGTTCATCCATGAGCCGCAGAAGTTCGTCGGGCGGTACTTCCAGTTTGCTGAGCGCACGGACTGTGGCGCGCAGGCGTCCCATGGTCAGGGCTGCGTTGACACCGTGCCCGACGACGTCTCCGACGACCAGGGCGACGCGGGAACGGGACAGTTGGATGACGTCGAACCAGTCGCCGCCGACGCACCTGTCCGTGTCCGCCGGCACATAGCGGGTGGCCACCTCGACTGTGTCGCCGCCTGACAAGTGGTGAGGCATCAGGTCGCGTTGTATCGCCAGCGCGGCCGTCCGCTCCCGTGTGTACCGCAGGGCGTTGTCGATGATCAGCGCGGCCCGGGCCGAGAGCTCCTCGGCAAGAGTGAGGTCCGTCCTGCTGAACGGGACCGGGTTCCGGCTGCGCACGAAGACGGCGATGCCGAGCACCGCACCGCGCGCCTGGAGGGGCACGATCATGAGGGAATGCATCCCGGTCTGACGTATGACCCGGGCCCGGTCCGGATCGCCGGCGAGCCAGCTACCGGGCGAGGTGTCGAGAACGGGTTCGAAGTGGGATCTACGACTTGTGAGTACGGCGGTGAAAGGGGATGCCTGCGGGACGTAGACCGGCGTTCCGCGCGCCCACAGGGACTCGCGGAGATCCTCGTGGATGGAAGCGGCACCGGCACGGTAGAAGCCGGGGATGCTGGTGTCGGTGGGCTTGAGGCGTCTCAACGGCTCCTTGTCCGGTGAGGCCGCTTCGACGAGGTCGATGGTGACGTAGTCGGCGAGATTCGGTACCGCCGTCTCCGCCAGCCTCTGGCTGGTGACCAACGGGTCCAGATCCGTCCCGATGCGGCTTCTCGCTTCGTTGAGCAAGCCGAGTCGTCCGCACTTCTGGCCCATGCCGGCCTGTACGGCCATGGAACACACGCCGAGGGGCCGGCCGTCCGGTCCATCGAGACGGATCAGGGCGACACTGTAGGGACCGTCGTTCGCCCGCGCCTCGGTCGGCCGCAGTTCATGCCCGAGGACCGGCACACCGGTGGACAGCACGATCTCCATGGCGTATTGGAGAAACTCCGGTTGACGGCTGCGGACCACGTCGGTGACATGGCCGCCCAACTCCGGCTCGGAGCCGTAGAGGTCCTGATTGTGAACGCTGTCGTTGAACCAGACGCATCGCAACTCCCGGTCCCAGATGGCCAGACCGATCGGCGAGCGGTGGAACAGCGGCTCCACAGCCGCCGGCTCCAGGCCCGGCCGGCCGAAGGTGTTCGGCCCCCACAGGAGCCAACTCCCACCGGCGTCCGGGTCCAGAGGAGTAAGCCGCAGATCCGCGGTTGCCTCGCGGCCGTCACGGCGGCGGATCCGCACCCGCCCTGACCAAGGGCCGTCGGCAGAGACAAGGGGAGTATCCGGGCTTCCGGAAACCAGCAGCCCCTCGACAGGACGGTGGAGTACTTCGTCAGCCGAATAACCCCATAGGCGTTCTGCGGCCCCGGCCCACACCGACACCGCCATGTCGGCACTGAGCACTGCCAGGACGTCACCCGAGGGCACAGCCCGGTCTTCGGCTGACGATCTCGCGGGACCATCAGTGGACATACTGCAACTATGCCGCGCATGCACCGGCCCCTCCACGTCAGCAGGCCATACTGCAGACGCGGAGATCACCGACGGCGCCCGGCGGCACCGGCGCCCGGCACAGTGGCGGGCCCGGCACGCTCGCAGATGCGCACTCCAGTGTTGTGGCGTGCGCACTCGTGATTCACCTGCTGCCGAGCTTCGCCGCAGTAGCCGCGGCCTGATCGCCGCCCTCCCTCATGTACGGTCGCCCGTCTGCTACGGCAGCCCGGCGGCCGGCGACCGGCTGGGCATGGCCCACGCGAGAGCGGGCCACCGCTCGGCCGAGCTCGTGAGCCGGCTCGGCCCCGTCAGTCGGCCGCCGCGACCGCATCCCTGATGAGTCGGCCGGCGGCCGCATCGGTGCGGGCGACGTCATGGGTCACCAAGCGGTCCTGGCACAGACCGCGCAGGCCGGAGACGAGGAGCGTGGCCCCTGCCCGCGCCTGCTCTGGCGAGTGACCCAGGCGTACGTAGGCGGCGGCGATGGGGGCGATCATGACCTCGACGGTCTCGGCCGCGATGTCGCCGTACTGCTCGGGATCGGTGGCGGCCAGGCTGAGCAGCTGCAGCAGCATGCGGATCGGTCCGGACTGCTCCCCGACGGTCATCGCCTCCCACAGGGTTTCGGCCGCCTTGCGCAGTCCCGCGACGTCGCGGACATCGTCGAACATCGCGTGGGCGTCGGGACGGCAGGCGGCCAGCGCCTGGGCCAGCAGGTTCTCGCGGCTGCCGAAGTAGTACAGAAGCATGCGCTTGGTGGTGCCGATCGACTCGGCGAGCGGACTCAGCGACATCTGCGCCACGCCGTGGTGCTGGAGGTGGTGCACCACCTGCTTCAGCAGTTCGGCGCGCTTTTCGGCATTGACGGGGCGAGGCACCCTTTGACTGTACCGACCGGTACGCGTATGGTCCACCAGACGTAGATGTGCCGATCGGTACATTAATTGAGTGGCGCCATGGCGAGGGCCGGGCGCGGCACAGCCGAGAGGGGCGCCGTGAAACTGGTTGGACCGCGAGCAGGGCAGAACTGGCGGCCCAGGAGAGGCGGCCCGGGCAGCGGGGAGCACCCGGTCCGCTGCGTGCCCCACGGGCTCTTCGACGTGGCTCGCCTCGGCCTGCGAGGGATGGTCCTGTGAAACACCGCATCGAGCGTCCCCGAGGCACCTCCCGGGCCAGAGTCCTGGCGGAGACCCTCACGATCCCGGCGGTGCTCTTCCTCGGCCTCCTGTTCTCCTTCCCCATGGCCTTTCACCAGCCTCAGCCCCACCACGCGAAGCTCGTGGTGGCCGATCTCGCAGTGGAACGGAAGGTCGACAGCGCACTCCAGCGGCAGCATCCTGGCGGATTCGACGTCACCGCCGTGGCAGACGCCCGAGCGGCCCGCCGGGCGGTGCTGGACCGGGACGCCGTGGCAGGTTTCGCCGCCCAGGGCAGACATGCCGTGCTGTACGTGGCCAAGGCCGACGGAGCGTCCCTCGAGCAGGCGTTGACCCGGGGCTTCACCCAGCTTGCGGCGCACAGTCACCAGCGGCTCACGGTCACGGATGTGGCGCCCACGGTGAGCAAGGACGGGCTCGGCACGACACCGGTGTACTTCGGGATCGCCTGGAACGTTCCGGGCTACATACTCGCGACGACCTTGCTGCGGGCGGTGACCTTCGACCGGCGCAGGAAAGTGATGACGATCGCCGGCGTGGCCGCCCTGTTCAGCGTCGTGGGTTTCTACGTCGGCGTGGGACTGGGCTTCTTCCCCGACTCCCCCGCGGCCTTGGCGATCGCCTTCCTGCTCACCACGGCGGTAGCCACGTTCTCCCTCGGTATGGCGCCCTTCGTCAAGCACTTCTTCCCGCTGGTGGGTCTGGGTCTGTACGTCGTACTGAGCGTTCCCTCCAGCGGCCTGGTCCCCGTCCAGTTGCTGCCGCGGTTCTTCCAGGACCTGCACGCCGTCATGCCGCTGGGCAACGCGGTCGACGGCCTGAGGGGAGTCCTGTACTTCAATGGTGCGGGGGTGCTGAAGCCGGTCCTCGTGCTGTGCGCGTGGATCATGGCGGGCACGGCGCTGCTGGGCCTGGACGCGTGGCGGCACCACCGCACGGCCGTGCGCCGGGGAGCCGAGCACGAGCAGGAGGACGTTCCGGAACCGCCGGTGGAGGACCCCTCGGTGGAGGCGCCCGCACCCACCGCCCTGCCGGTCCACCCGCACCACTTCGGCGAGTTGTTGCCGATGCTGGAGGGCACCGTCAGGGACGGCGAGCAGCAGCCCGTCCATCGGGCCGCAGTGACCGTCATGGACACCGGCGGCCGGCAGCTGGTGCGGACCGCGACGAACGCGCGGGGCGAGTACGCCGTGACCGGTCTGCCCGAGGGATACATCAGCGTGGTGGTCTCATACCCGGGCCGGCAGCCCCTGGTCCACCAGAAGCTGTTGCAGTCCGGGGTGGCCGTCCGGGCCGACTTCACACTGCACGACCCGCGCGCCGGGGCGTCAACTCCCGTGACGGCTCAGCGCCTTGGTCTCGGGCAGGCCAGAAACGGATCTTGAGGCCACCCACGTGACGAAGACGGACCCTCGCCGGTGAGAACGACGCCGGGGCACCGCGGACACGTCCGGGACGGTCACCCGCACGACCGGACCGCTTCTACCCGTGGATCGCGGAGCAGCTGAAGACGTTCGGACCACCACCATAGCGGGGCAAAACCGGCATCGCTCGGCTTCCGAGACGTTCGGTGGCACGTGGCGGGAATATCGGGAACACCGTCCGTGGCTGTGACCACGTGGAACCCGGGAAACCCGCCGGTGACGGAGGAAGTGCGCGAGGACGGATCGCAAATGACCAAGGAACACGCCGGCCGCCGAGGCCTCCCGCCGGACCGCCGCAGGAAGCGCATCGCCGAGCTCCTCGCCGCCTGCGCCGCGTGTCTCATACCGTGGACCGTGATGCTGGGTCTGACCCTGCCGTCGTCCCACCACGTGCACGAATGGCGCCTGGCCTGGGTCGGATTCGACGTGCTGCTCATCATCGCACTGGCGTCCACGGCGTGGCTGGCCTGGCGCCGCAGCCGTGCGGTCATCCTGTACGCGCACGCCACCGCGGTGCTGCTGATCTGCGACACCTGGTTCGACATCTCGCTCGACGCCGGCACCCAGGACGTCTGGATGGCGGGAGGCCTGGCCCTGGCCACCGAACTGCCGCTCGCCGCCTTCCTCATCCATCGGGCACACTCCCTGATCGCCCTGCTGCCGTGGCCGCCCGCGTACACCGCCGCCGGCGACACCGCCGGGAGCCGGGCGGAACCGGTCCCCGACGGGGAGACCCTCCCACCGGGCCTGCGGGCGCATGGATGACCGGAGGCAGACTTCGGTGGCAGGTCCCTGCACCCGGCCGCCGCGTCCGGTGTTTCGCCGGCATGTGTGACGTCCGGGATCGGACGGCCCTGGCAAGGGGTCAGGAGAGCCAGTCGGTGTAGTGCGTGGGGGCGAGGTGGGCGTTCCTGTCGGTGAGGACGTCGCCCTTGACCGCCGCGAACATACCCGCGGTGGGGTCGGTGACGACGGTACGACTGTCGCCCTTCCGGGCCAGCGTGAGCCGGCCGAGCTCGTCCAGGGTGAAGACGTCGGGGCCACCGATGTTGCGGACGCCGTTCAGCGGGGCTCCGACGGCGACGGCCGCCACCTCCGCCGTCACGTCCTTGGCGGCGATCGGCTGAATCGGCGTGGCGGGCAGCCGGACGGTGTCGCCGTCGGAGGTCCAGGACATGGCGGCGTCCATGAACTCCATGAACTGCGTCGCGCGGACGATCGAGTAGGGCACGGACGACTCGGCCAGGATCTGCTCCTGGAGCACCTCGGCCCGGTAGTAGTCGAGTTCGGGGACCTGATCCCGCGAAGGCGGGAAGTGAGCAGAAACGGGGCGGCTGCTGATCGGGCAGCCGCCCCGTGATCTCTTCTTCGCTCGCCCCGTCCGGACAGGGCCGTCTTCACGATGTGCTGCGTCGGGGTCGAGGGCCGCACATCCTCGACGCGTCGCAGATGACGGTAGTGGGAACGGCAGCCGCATACATGAGGCCGGCAGGTGGGACGCCAGGAAGGATCAGGCGGTGAGAAGGGAATCGTCCTGCGGGCGGGCGCCGGGCAACCGGTGGCGGGCGGCGATGAGCGCTGCATCAATGTCCCGGGTGCCGGTCGACACGCACAGTGTGTAGGCGATGTCGTCCATGCGCTGGCGCACCTCGGGGCTGCCGTTCTCGGCATGCAGGATCCGCAGGGTCTCGTACTGCTCGATGAGGTTCGTCAGTACCGCGGGGTGTGCCATGAGCATCGCAAGTCTCCCTGGTCCCGTAATCAACATGACCTGTACACGGACCCGTGTGCCCCGCGCCTTGGCCGTCATTCCCCCGGCTTCCCAGGAAGGCGGCCAGGACCGACAGGCCGGCCCGGCCGGTGGACGGAGATGGCTCCGGCGGCCTGTTGCGGCCACGGAGCGCAACGCGCTGATATCAGCGCTCTCGAACGCACGGGCCGTCGTCCAAGCCGCACTGCTTCTCGTCCAGCTGCCGCGCCACCGCACCCGCGCCGGCCACGGTGAGAGGCCGGTGATCGCGTTCGATCGTCACCCGGCCCCTCAGCCGCGGTCAGCCGCGCTCAACGACTCTTCACGCGTGGGTGGTTACCAGCCGACGGCGACCAGCAGCCACTGCGGATTGCTGTGGGAGATGAAGGAGGACTGCCCCGCCACGTCGTCGTAGGGGAAGCCGTAGGCGAGGTTGTTGATGGCGTTGTCGTGCCAGAACTTGGCGTAGTAGTTCGCCGGGGCGGCTTTGTAGTACTGACTCGGGTCGGCCTGCTGAGAGGCCGGCAGCGTGGCCACGTGACGGTTGAGGGCCGCACACATGTCCGGGTTACCGGCCAGGGAGGCGGCGCAGCCGAAGATGTCGGAGGTGGCCGCGTTCACGCCGACGGACTGGGCATAGGAGGTGAAGTAGTTGGCGTTGGCCCCGCCCGCGCGGAAGCTCGGGTCGCTGCCGGGGGCGATGATGCGGTACGGGGCCTGGGTCTGGGCCAGTACCTTGAACGGGGTCGGGACCGCGTCGATGAAGCGCTGGAAGGTGGTGGCGCGGTCCTCGGCGAAGGTCTGCCGGTTCTCGCCGACCTCGACGTCGTAGCCGTCCTTGGTGTGCAGCCGCATCGCGAGTTTGAGACCGAAGGCGTCGACGCGTGTGGTGTTGCCGTTGAAGACGTTGTTGCCGACCGTGAACTCGATGAAGTCGTAGTAAGGGCTGTTGGGCGAGCCCAGGTAGAAGTACATGCGGCCTGCGGAGTTCGCCGGCATGTCGAGGTAGGGCTGTTCGGCGATGGAGTGCGTCTGGCCGTTGAAGCTCCAGTAGACCTGGCTGTCGGGGTACTTGCCGTTGGTGCGGTTGAGGATCTTCACCTCTACGGCGTTCTGCGCGGGCGGGATGTCGCTGGTGCTGCCCCAGAAGTCGTCGGGCGGAGTGGTACCGCCGCCGGGACCGTAGATCTGGAACTCCCAGAGGGAATAGCCGTATTGAGTGGCCCGGGCGGTCCCGTAGAGGCGCACGTATCGGCCACTGCCGGTGACGGTCGGATTCTGGGTGCCGCCCGTGGCGTTGGTGGTGGAGTAGACGGTCGTCCAGTTGGCCCCGTCGGTGGAGGTCTGTATCTGGTAGGCCTTGGCGTAGGCGGCCTCCCAGGTGAGGGTGACCCGGGTGATCTGCTGGACGGAGCCCAGGTCCACCTGCAGCCATTGGGGATCGGCGAAGGCCGAGGACCAGCGGGTGCCGGGGTTGCCGTCAACCGCTGCGGCGGCGGGGAAGGACGCGTTCTCGGTGGAGGACGCGGTGGCGGGCCGCCCCTGGGAGAGCAGTTGGTCGGCCGCCCGTGCGGGCGAGGGCGCCAAGGCGAGGAAGCAGGCTGCGAGCACGGCGATCACCAGGGCTAGAGCCGTGCGGGAGCGGGCCACATCGGTGGCTGGTCTGCGGGAGAGCGCACTTGCGGAGGTCTGCATAGGAGTCTCCGGATGCCGGGTGGGCGTGCGGGGGGTTGGAGGAACAGCAGGTGTGAGAGCGCTCTCGGGGTTTGTACTCCCGCCTCTGCATGGCGTCAACAACTGAACGCGAAACCAGTGGAGTTCACCGGCACAAAACGGTGCACCTGCGTCTTGGACGACGGAGCCGCGTCCAGAACCGCCCGGCCTCTTCGGGAGCCGTTCAGTTGGCCGATCCCAAGCCCTCCTCATCGTTCATCACTTGACCTGTCTGGTACAGACCTTCTAGGTTCCGGCCGACGGGTTTCACGAACGCAACCAGCCCTAAAGCCAGTTGGGCTCGTGCGTCGTCCTTGTGCCTCCTTGTTTCCGAAAGGCTGTGATCGTCCCCCATGGCCGGACACTCCCCCATACCTCACACCGCGTTACGGCGCAGCCTCGTCGTGGCCGCGCTCGCGCTCTCGGCCTGTCTTCCGCCGGCCTCCACCGCACTGGCCGCCCCTCAGAAGGCAGCCGATCAGTGCTGGGCCACGCACTACGGCCCCCAGCCACCGGGCGCCCTCACCGCCGACGGGGAACTCTTCGACAACAACGCGGACACCGCCGCGACTTCTCTCAGCCGCCAGCCGCAGCTGCCGTTCGGCACCCGTGTCCAGGTCACCAACGTCGCGAACGGCAGGTCGCTGACCGTACGCATCAACGACCGGGGCACCTTTGTCCAGACGCCTCAGGAACCCAAGTGCCTCGACCTGACCGACGGAGCCTTCGCCCGGCTCGGCGGAAGCCTTGACCCTGACGCCGGTCACATCGTCGTCACCCAGCAAGTCCTGGGCTGAGGACGCCGTTCACGACACGTCGCCAAGGCAGTCGCGCTCGATCTCGTGCGTCCACGCCATACGACCGTCAGCCCTCACCGGCACGCGTCGCCCATCACCCCTCTAGCCCGTCCCCCCCGTCACCCGTCACCCGTCACCCGTCACCCGTCACCCGTCACCCGTCACCCGTCACCCGTCACCCGTCACCCGTCACCCGTCACCCAGACGACACGACCAGGAGCGATCTTCGTATGTCCACCCCCCACGTCATACGGCACTTCCCCAGACGCATGGGCTTCGGCCGAGTCGCGGCCGGGGCCGCCGTCGCCGCCGTGCTCGCCGCACTCTTCACCCCCGCGCCGGCCCACGCTGCCGACGGCCAGATCACCGGACTCGCCGGGAAGTGCATCGACGTGGCCGGCGCCGGCAGCGCGAACGGCACAGCGGTGCAGCTCTACGACTGCAACGGCACCGCTGCCCAGCAGTGGTCCAACCCTGGTGACGGAACTCTTCGGGCCCTCGGCAAGTGTCTGGACGTCGTCGACCGCGGCACGGCCGACGGCGCGGCCGTCCAGCTGTGGGACTGTTCGGGAGGGCCCAACCAGCAGTGGGTGGTCACATCGGCTCATGACATCGTCAACCCGGCCGCGAACAAGTGCCTCGACGTGCGGGACAACAGCAGCGCCAACGGCACACGTCTGCAGATCTGGAGCTGCACCGGCGCAGCGAACCAGAAGTGGAACGCTCCGGCGAGCAGCGGCAGCAGCACCTCGTCCGGATTCGTCGTCTCCGAGGCCCAGTTCAACCAGATGTTCCCGAACCGGAACAGCTTCTACACCTACAGCGGCCTCGTCCAGGCCCTCGGTGCCTATCCGGCCTTCGCCAACACCGGAAGCGACACCGTGAAGAAGCAGGAGGCCGCTGCCTTCCTCGCCAATGTCAGCCACGAGACAGGCGGGTTGGTGTACGTGGTCGAGCAGAACACCGCCAACTACCCCACATACTGCGACTGGAGCCAGTCGTACGGCTGCCCGGCCGGCCAAGCCGCGTACTACGGCCGTGGCCCCCTCCAGCTCAGCTGGAACTTCAACTACAAGGCCGCCGGCGACGCCCTGGGAATCGACCTCCTCGACAACCCCTGGCTGGTGCAGAACGACGCCTCCGTCGCCTGGAAGACCGGCCTGTGGTACTGGAACACCCAGTCCGGCCCCGGCAGCATGACCCCGCACAACGCCATGGTGAACCAGGCCGGCTTCGGGCAGACCATCCGCTCCATCAACGGTTCCCTGGAGTGTGACGGCAAGAACCCCGCCCAGGTGCAGAGCCGCGTGGACGCCTATCAGCGGTTCGCGTCGATTCTCGGCGTCAGCCCCGGCGGCAACCTTTACTGCTGACCGGACCCCTCTCCGGCGGCGGGACGCGGGACATCCGGGTCAGGTGGGCCAGATACACCACGCCGAGGCGAGGATGGGCGTGTCCATGCTCCCGTTCAGCATGTTCGGCAGCCGCTGTGCCGAGGAAACCCGGGACATCTTCTCCTCCATGCTCAGCGGCGGTGACACGGTCATCGGCAATGACGTCTCATTGGTTCGCGAGGTGGCGGTCGTGCCCGGCATCCGCGCCGAAGCAGGCGCCGGCGCCCTCACCGCGGCCGGCGCCGTGGTCACCGCCGATGTCCCGCCGTACGATCGTCGGCGGGAACCAGGTCAGCCCGATTCGGCACGCTGCGACGACGTCGGCATCGAGCGACTGCAGCACGCCGTGTGGTGGGACCGGCCCGTCGGCCTCGCCACCGAACACGATTTGGGAGCCGTTTTGACCCAGGTGTCCATCGAGGAGCACACGGTGTCCGACAGCGCAGCCGGACCCTACGCCCTCGCGACGGGATCGGACGGCGCGCTGTGGTTCACCCTCGTCCACAGCGGCCGGATCGGTCGGCTCGTGCCCGGCGAGGAGCCGACGAGCCACCTGCTCGACCCCACTTGCGGACCGAGCGTCATCACTCCCGGCCCCGACGGCGCCCTGTGGTTCACCGAGTACCGGGCCGACCGGATCGGGCGGATCACCACCCACGGCGTCATCGACGAGTTCCGCGTGCCCACCCCCGGCTGCGGACCGTTCGGCATCGCGTCGGGTCCCGACGGCGCGCTGTGGTTCACCGAGACCGCGGCGGACCGCATTGGCCGCATCACGGTCGATGGCCGCATCACCGAGTTCCCGCTCCCGGTCACCGGCGCGTTCCCCTCAGCGATCACCGCCGGTGACGACGGCGGGATGTGGTTCACCCTCAACCAGGCGAACGCCATCGGCAGGATCGGCATGGACGGAGCGGTCACCCTGCATCATCTGCCGACGCAGGCGGCGGGGCCGGTCGGGATCGCCGCAGGGCCCGACAACGCGGTGTGGTTCGTCGAGATCGCCGCCGGCCAGATCGGACGGATCACTCCTGACGGACGGATCACCGAGTTCCCGCTGCCGGACCGCACCGCACGGCCGCACGCCGTCACCGTCGACGGACACGGGACCCCCTGGTTCACCGAATGGGCCGGCAACCGTGTCGGCACGGTCACCCCCGACGGCTCCTTCACCGCCCACGACCTGCCCACCCCCCACTGCGAACCTCACGGCATCGCCCTCGGCCCCGACGGCGCCCTGTGGACCGCGTTGGAGATCGGCGCACTCGCCCGCGTAGCCCCCCGCGGCCAGCGCCACATGACCGGACTCCCCCGGCACACACCATCACGGGTCACGGTGTCGGACCCCGACCGGCTTCGTAACTGACGGGCGACACCGCTTGTCACCGGGTTTGGACAGCACTTGGTGATCACGGGGCGAGACAGGGCCGACGAGAAACGACAGCGGTCGTAGGGGCACTCCGGCGTGACGCTGCGAAGATCGCCGAAACCTCCACGGCAACACGGTAGAGCCACCAGACTTGCTCCTGTTTCCCCACGGAGAAGGGACGGCGAGCATGGCGAACAGCGCACTTCTGGTGATGGACGTCCAACGGGACGTCGTGGCCATCGCCGATGACGGTTCCGGATATCTGCAGCGCTTGCGCAGGGCGATCGACGGTGCCCGGGCTGCAGGTATCACCGTGATCTACGTGGTGCTCGAGCTACGGCCGGGCGACCCAGAAGTCAGCCCCCGCAACAAGGTGATGACAAACGCCGTGCGGGCCGGCCTGTTCACCGAGGGGGCTCCTGGCACCGCGATCCATGACGACGTCGCTCCCCAGCAGGGCGACGTCGTGGTCACGAAGAGGCGGGGGAGCGCGTTCTCGGGCAGCGACCTCGACCTGGTGCTCAGGGCTCGCGGTATCGACAGCCTTGTTCTCACCGGCATCGCCACCAGCGCTGTAGTGCTGTCCACCCTGTGGCACGCCATCGACCTGGACTTCGGCCTCACCGTCCTGGCGGATGCCTGCCTCGACACCGACCCGGAGGTGCACCGGATGCTCACCGAAAAGCTGTTCCCGCAGTGGGCAGACGTGGTCGCCGTCGAGGACTGGATCAAAGCCATCGCACCGCAATAACGGGCGGACGTCCCGAGCGAGAAGACATTCAGGAACTCAGCACCACTTCCCGTACGTGAGGGCTTCGCCGGTAGAAAAGTCACACTGGGTCCGGCAGGTCCATGAGCGCGAGTTCGGCCGGGTCGACCACGGCGGTGATCTCGGTGATGTGACCCTCGGCGACGGTGAAGACGAGGAGGGAAAGCGGGGTGCCGTCTGCGCTCCAGGAGATGACGCCGGGGCGGCCGTTGACGAACGCAGCATGTCCTCGTGCGGCGCTGCCGGCCACTCGGGCGCGGGTGGCGACTTCGGTGGCCCCAAGCGTGACGAAGCTACCGTTCGCGGCGTGAACGGTGAACTTCACTTCGGGGTGGAGAACCTGCAGCAACTGATCGAACCGGCCGTCGCGGGCCGCAGCCAGGAAGGCTTGCACCACCTCGCGTCGCGCGCTGACCAACTTCTTCAACCGGATCAACCGCACCATCAAGGAACGGGCCGGCAAGGCCTGGGGCTGAGCCCGGCGTTGCTCTTACCCACCGGGGCTTCGCCAGTGGGTAAGAGCCACGAGGCCGGGCAGGCGCACGAAGCCCTTAGAAGTGCTCTGCCAACATGTCGCCCGCTCGCATCAGAGGCTTCACGTGGGTCACGTGCTGCCGCGCCAGGTCGCCGAAGTGGCTGAGAAGGGCCTACGATCCGGTTGATCATCGAACCGGGGAGGGGACATGGCCGAGGGCCGGGAAACGGACGCGGTCGCCGAGAGACCGGTGGAGCTGGCCTACCGGCCGACCGTCGGCGAACTGGCGTCCGCGCTGCGAGCACGCACCAGGAGCACCGGCGCGGGACGCTTTCAGCGCGTGATGCTGGTCTGGACGGTGGGCGTCACGATCGTCGGCGCCCTGTTGTCGGCAGCCGGCTCAGGCCGCCCACACACACAGTGGCCGCTGTATGCGGGACTGGTGTTCTTCGTCGCCTTCATGGCTACGGCGCCGTGGTTGCAGGCGCGCCGCCTCCACCGGCTCGCCGAACGACAGGGAGACGTCTGCGGGACGGTCGACGACACCGGGGTCCGGCTCACCACCGCGCACAGTTCGGTCAGCCTCGACTGGCATCTCTACTCGCGCTATGTCGAGACGCCAGAGTTGTTCGTGCTGCTCAGCGCCGACAAGTCCGCCGTCGGCTTCGTCGTCCTGCCCAAGCGGGCCGTGGCCGACCCGGAGGGTGTGGCCCGGCTGCGGGCGGTCCTCGACCGGCGGCTCGTGCGCGCGAATACCGCCGACGCGCCCGGAAGTCCGCGGAGCCGGGGCCGGGCCGTCGGCCGCGGGGTCGGCTCCGCCGGGCTGTTGCTGCTGGGGCTGCTGTTGTTCTTCTTCGCCTTCGCCGCCGTCCACCGCGCCACACACCCGGACCGCTTTCCCGGGATCCAGAACAACACCGCCCCGGTATCAGCCGTCATGCTGGGGCTGGGCGCGCTTGCGGTCGCCGGGGCCTGGTGGCTCGTGCGGCGGATGACCGTCATGCGGATCGTGACCGCCGTGCTCGCCATCCTTGCCCTGCTGGCCGGTGGCGCCGTCCTGTACCGCGTCGGGCCGATGCTCCACTGCTGGGGCTCGGAACGGATCGCCCGCCAGCCCGAGGGCACCTACGTCTGCTACGACTTCTGAGCAGGCCGCGGTCTCCGCGCGCCCCGGAGATCATCTCTCGGCGGCGGGCAGCAGAGACCGCGCAGTCAGCAGGGAGGCAGGAACCGTGTCGCCGACCGCAAAGGCAGGCGGCCAGGCCCCTCCAATGCCCGCTGACATGCCCGCCGACCTGCGCGTCCAATGCCCGCCCCGACCTGCACGCCGACCCGGCTATGGCCCGCGAGGCGTTGGAAGAACTTCGCACGGAGATCAGCTTCGGGGCGCAACACGGCAGCAGCCCGGACATCGGCTCGGCCAGACCAGCAACAAGAAACCGGCCGGGTTCATTCGCGTGCCACCGCATCACATGAATTCGGTTGCGGCGGGACCGGCGTCCCCGGTGAGGTAACACCATGGACGGAGGCATGCATTGTGGGATCCGCGCCTTCGAGGCATGCGATTTCAGGCTTGCCCAAGTCAGGCAGCAGCTTGATCGCCTCGACGTACCGGTCGGTGACCTGGCTTCTGTTTCCGTCGGCTGGACCGGGTGCCCCGTTCACACGGCCCCGAGAAAGCCCGGGTCAACCCCGTCGAACTGCCGGCATGAGTCTCGGGCGACACCGAGCAACTCCGCCATGGGCACGGCGCGACGACTGGTTGCGGAGATGTCCTGACGCGCCTCGGCGGACCACAACGGCGGAAAGATCGACAGACCCTGATCGCTGTTCAACGCCCGGACCTCGTCCTGCCAGCCAGGCCAGCGCAGATCCGCGTAGAAGTCATCGAGCGCTCCGGACGCCAGCCAGGCCAGCCAGGCCAGCCACGCCGAGTGTCCGGCCCCCAGCGCCTCCCAGCGAAGTGAATCCGGCGCGAAGTAGACCATCTCACCGGGTGCTCCGGGACGGCCGACGCCGGCAGGGGCTGCCCCGTTGAGAGCGAAGACGCCGCCCAGGACGTCATGCGCCACATCACGCATGCCCGCATCGTTGCACCCCCGCCTCCCGGCCGAACCAGCAGGGCACTTCGATGGACCGCCCCGCGTATCGAGGTGACCTCCAAAAGTCGGTTCCGGTCCGCGGCGTCCGCTTCGGGCAGGGCCTGAGGGTCTCGGCACCCGAGAGAAGCAGGGAAGAGCGCGAGTCAGCCATGGCGGGATCGGATCCTTGCTTGATGCGGCGCACGCCCGAGCCAGGCAGCCTCAGGGTTGAGTGACGCTGCGGCCGTGGTCGGCGGCGTAGGCGGCGAAGACCGCCGACGACGATCCGCCCGTATGGAGAAAGCGCTGGTCAAGGATGCCGGCGAGGTCTTCGAGTGCTTTGGCGAGCAGGTCTCCGGTCAGTCGGACGTCCGGCCGCCGCGCGGCCTGCCCGCGCTGGGCGAGGACAGAGGCGAACCCGAGGATGGCCGCCAGGGAGGAGTGGTCCTCCCCGTCGTGGAAGTAGTAGGCCTCGGCGTATTGAGTGAAGTCGATACGGACGCGCACGACCTCGGTGGCCAGGCTCTCCAGCAGCAGCGCCCCGGCAACGCTGTCGAGCTGCTCGGCCGTCGGAGCAGACTCGCGCAGGAGCGCCAACCGGATGGCCAGCACCCTCCTGCGTGTCAGTGCGGGGTAGACCTCGAGCACCCAGGAGACGGTGGCGGTCAGGAGCGCGAAGCCGACGAGTGCTTCCAGCGGCGAGACCAGGCGGAGCCACCCTGCGGCGGGTGCGATGTCGCCCAGCCCGAGGGTGGCGACGGTGACGAGCGAGAGGTAGACGGAGTCGAGGAGTGCCGGTTGCTGCGCAGCTCTGGAACCGGGCGTGAGTGTGAAAGCCCCTGGCATGTGGGGCCAGTAGATGATCGCCCAGCCCAGGATGATGACGGCGGCCCAGAGACCGACCACCGTCACCATGGCGAGAGGGCCGACGAGGCCGACCACACGTCTGCGGGCGCGCAGGCGCCGGGCCAGTCTCCACATCCCCGTCATGACGAGGCGGCTCAAGCCGGCGTGGCGGGTGGGGTGCCAGAGGGTGTGGAACAGGTCGCGCAGGGCGGCCATGACCAGCCCGACCCCTGCCAGCGAAACCAACCACTCCATGCTCGTCTCCCACGGGCCGGTGTCGTGCAGCGACCTCGGCAACCCACAGCGATGGGGCCCATCTCATCTGCCGTCCGATTTCGCCCTGGATTCGGAGCGTAGGACACGTGCACGCCGCCGCCGTGGACCGGACCGCTTCGCGCCGCGTGCCGCCCCGACGGTGTGCAGCGATGACGGGTCTACGGCCGCGAGAACGAGGCGATCGGTGTTGGGTGTGTGGACGGGCGGCCTGTCACCGATCGGATGGCCCGATGCGGCGGCCCGTGAGCTGCTTGGGCTGGATCGACACCCACATCTCGCGCTTGCCGCCCGCCCACGGTTCGGTATGGGCTTGCTCAGCCAGCCGACGCACGACGTCGGGCTCTGTGACGACCCGTGCGGGACCGACGAGGAGAACGCTCCAGCCCTGGCTCATGGCCTCGTCCACACGGTCGACCTCGAAGGCGGCCTCCGCTCCCACAGCCGCCGCGGGCGCCGCGTCGGGCATCGTCCGGTAGGCGATCGCGTCGTCGATGACCTCGTAGTTCACCGGGACGACCACCGGACCGCCGGGGGTCGACACCGCTACGCGTCCCACCCCGTGAGTGGAGAGCAGAGCGCGGCATTCATCGGGGCTGAGGTCCCGAAGCCGGGGGTGCAGCAGGGCGTGTCCCCGGCCCGGCGGCAGATCGATACCGCCCCCGCGCAAGGACGCGACGCTGGTACCGAGCGCTGCGGCGAGCCGGATGAGAGTCGCCAGGCCCGGATCGGCCGGGTGTTCCTCCAGGTACGCGAGGTAGTCCGGCGCCATCGCGGCACGGCGGGCGGTCTCTTCCCTGCTCAGGCCCTGTCGTCCACGCTCGGCAGCCACACGCCGGCCGATGTCGCCAGGATTCGGTCCCGTCTCCCGTGGAGTGCTGTGGGACACGCCTCCCACCTCCGCAGTGCTTCCCCCGGAAGGCCCGGCGGTACTGCCCGGCCCATGCTCGAGGTGACGGACGTGTGCGTCGGGCCCGGGGAAAACCAGCGTCACCTCGTCCGTGTCCGACCAGCGCACGTCGTACGGCGGTGTTCCATCCGCATGGTGCAGTCCGACGATCTCGCCGTCGCGCCGGGTGGTGCCCGCCGTCGGACTGTCGATGACGAGTTGATCGCCGAGTTGAGCTCGCATGACCGTCACCGTCTCCTCAAGGGTCTTCTGTGGTCCAACGTGCCAGAGCGGTGTGCCGCCGCATGTGCCCCGGCGCTCGGGGGCCGAGTGGGCTGGTATCGGGGCCGCTGCTGCGTAGAGGACGGCGGGGCTTGCTGCTTCTGTGGGTCCGAGTCGGCTTCTGGGGGGCCGGCCCGCGGCGGTCGGCTATCGGGCCGAGGGTTTGGCCGCGTCCGTGGGTGATTCACGGAGGGTGGCCAGGCGACGGCGGTATTCCTCGTCGTCGATCTCGCCGCGCGCGTACCGCTCGGCGAGGATCTGCTCAGGGCCGCTTCCCGGAGGCGTCTTCCGCCAGGAGCCGTGGGCTTCGCCGGGAGGCGCGGGGCGGGCCAGAGCCCGGAAGAGCAGGACGCCGACTGTGATGACCAGTGCCCAGAACAGCAGTGTGCCGAGCGACATAACGAACCAGCCCAAGCCGCTCATGCCGTGGCCATACCAGAACATCATTTTCCGCCTCACCTTCCCAGGGGGGTCCGGCCTACGAGGCCCGCGGCGGCAGATCTCTCGGTATCCATCGTCCCTCGCCGCCGGGCGTAGGCGCGACGGGCCGGACGGCCCTTGTCAGAGAGGCGTGGACCGGCAGTCACGGCCGAGAGCCGCCGGTGTATCGGCTGCCTCATGGATGTTCGCGGCTGTCCCCGGTACGACGGTGCCCGGGACGACCCCAAGACGCACCCGCGCTGTTCGCCGGGTGCCGTCGAACGGATTCGGCTCGTCGGGCATGCTTGGGGAGGGTGCCGCGAGACGGCGAGGGGAGCTGTGGTGGACGAACGCGCGCGGGGTTCGCGTGAGGCGGAGACGTCCGGGAAGTCCCCGCAGCTGCGGCTGGACGTGCTACTGGACGACCTGCAGCAGCAGGTCGCGCAGGTCCGGGCGGCCCGGGACAGGGTCCACACGCTGCTCGACGCGGTGCTGGCGGTTGGCTCCGACCTCGATCTGGAGGTGGTGCTGCGCCGCATCGTGGAGTCGGCGGTCACCCTGGTCGACGCCCAGTACGGTGCGCTCGGCGTGCTGGGCGAGGAAGGCACGATCAAGCAGTTCGTCACCGTCGGCATGGATGAGGAGGCCATCGCGCGCATCGGGCACTATCCGCGCGGCGAGGGAATCCTCGGGTTGCTCATCCGGCACCCGCAGCCGCTGCGCCTGGCGGACCTGGCGGAACATCCGGCGTCCGTCGGCTTCCCGGACGGGCACCCGCCGATGAGCAGCTTCCTCGGCGCCCCCGTCCGCGTGCGGGACCAGATCTTCGGCAATCTGTACCTGACGAACAAGAAGAGCGGCGCGGAGTTCGACAGCGACGACGAGGCGGTGCTGCGCACCCTGGCCGCGGCGGCCGGTGTGGCGATCGACAACGCCCGCCTGTACGAGGACGCCCACCGCCGACAGCGGTGGCTGTCGGCCAGCAACGAACTGACCCGCAGCCTCCTGTCCGGCGCGGAGCCCGCCGCCGTGCTGGCCTCCTTCACCGCCACCGTGCGGGAGATCGCCGGCGCGGACCTGGTCACCCTGGCCGTGCCGGTCGGCGACAACGGCGAACTCGTCATCGAGGCCGCCTCGGGCGCTCCGGCCGAGGAAGTCCGCGGGCTGCTGCTGCCCGCCTCGACCCTGGCCGCCGAGGTCTACACGTACGGCGAGACGATCACCAGCGAGGCCCTCAGTGCCGACCCGCGCGCCGCGGGCGGCAGCGCCTCGGTGGTGGAGCTCGGGCCGGCCTTCTTCGTCCCCCTCGGCACCCGCGAGCACGTCCGCGGCGTGCTGCAGGTCGCGAACGTACCCGGCGGCCCCCTTTTCACCGACGCCGTCATCGACATGGTCACCGGGTTCGGCAACCAGGCCGCGCTGGCCCTGGACGTCGCCGAGCATCGACGCGACGCCGAACGCATGGTCGTGCTCAACGACCGTGACCGGATCGCCCGGGACCTGCACGACCTGGTCATCCAGCGGCTGTTCGCCGGCGCGCTGTCACTTCAGTCCACGCTGGGGCGGGTCTCCGACCGCCCGCCGGTGAGCGAACGGATCCAGCGGGTCGTGGACGACCTGGACGACACCATCAAGATCATCCGCTCGACCGTCTACGCCCTGCGTGAGCACGACCAGTCCCGGCGCGGGAGCGGGCTGCGCGCCCAGTTGGTCGCGGCCACCGAACGGGCCACCGAGTCGCTCGGCTTCACCCCCGCGTTGCGCATGACCGGGCTGCTGGACACGGCCGTGTCCGCCGACCAGGCCGAGCAACTGCTGGCCGTGCTCGGTGAGGCCCTGTCCAACGCCGCCCGGCACGCGCACGCCGGCACGGTCGACGTCACCGTCGAGGTCACCGACAGCGAGCTGAAGCTGCGGGTGGCGGACAACGGCCGCGGCATCGACCCGGCGGTCGAGCGCCGCAGTGGCTTGGCCAACCTGAGCAAGCGCGCGGAGGAGTTGGGCGGCAGCTTCAGCGTCTCCGCGAACCGACCGAGCGGCACCGTCGTCGAATGGATCGTTCCGCTCTCCTCGGCAGGCTGACGCTTCCTGCCGGTCACGGGCTTCGTCCAGCGACCCGCGGGCAGGGAAGACCGTGATCATGTGGATGGCCCGAGGTCGGCTCGTAGTGGTCTCGCGTTCCAGCTCCTGCTCACCGTCATGCTGCTCTGACCATGCCTGCCGCCGCATCCAGCAGCTCAGCGGTCACCTGACCGTCGCCTCGGCCGAGGCTGCGCCTGGGCGCAGTGCGGCGTCACTGGTACTGCGGGCACCATTCGAACAGCAGGATGGTCGCGTCGTCCCCTAGCTGGTTGCGCTGGTAGTCGAGGATGGCGTGGATGAGCAGCCGCAGCACCTCGGCCGGCCGCTGGCCGGCGGCGTTGGAGCGGATGATGAAGTCGGTGAACCGGTCGAGTCCGAACTCCGCGCCGTCCGCGTCACGGGCCTCCACGACACCGTCGGTGTAGAGCAGGACGCAGTCCCCGGGTTCCAATGTCGTCTCGTGGGCCTTCCGGGCTCCCGGGGCGAGTGGGCCGGCCAGGCCGATCGGCGGTTGTGGGGGGCTGTCCAGTGCCCCGGCGAGCACCCGCTCGGCACGGATCAGCAGCGGTGGGGGGTGACCGCAGTTGACCCAGCGCAGCACCCCGGTCTCCGCATCGAGCCGGCACAGCACGCCGGTGCAGAACTGGTCGGACAGCCACTGGGCGAGTGCCTGGTCGACGGCGCCGACGACGTCGACCAGGTCGTGCCCGCCACGGCGGGCGTTGCGCGCCGCCGCCATGGCGACCGACGTGGTCAGGCCGGCGGTCAGGTCGTGGCCCATGGCGTCGAGGATCATGGTGTGCAGCACGTTCTTGACCACCGAGTGGTCGAAGGCGTCCCCTGCGATGTCGTACGCCGGTTCCAGAACCGCGGTGGAGACACACCTGCTGCTGCCGATGGTGCGCGGCGGCAGGAAGGCCCGCAGCATCTCGGCGGGCAACCCCATGGTCGCGGTGCGGGTCCGGGCGGCGAGCCAGTCGCTGTAGGCGCGCTTGGAGGTGATCAGCATCGCGAACAGATGGGCCAGCATCCGGCTGCAGCGCATCCGCACCCCGTCGAGCGAGCCGGTCCGCACCGCCAGCACGCCCAGCCGTTCCGCACCGTCGATCAGAGGCATCCAGACGATCAAGCCGTCGTCGACATCGGCGACCCGCGGGGACAGTGTGCGGTACGCCCAGCCGGCCGACGAGCCCTCCACCGGCAGCGGCTGCAAGGCCTCATCGAGGGGCATCAGCAGCCGTTGCTGCAGGTCGGCGAGGTAGATCAGCACGGTGTCCAGGCCGAGGGCCGAGGCGCACCGGTTCGCCAGGGCGGGCAGTTCGACGGGCAGGGCCGCCTGCGCCGCGATGACCAGCTCTTCCAGCCAGTCCTCGTCGACGGCGGTGTCGGGACCGGCGGACGCGTGCGGTGGGTCGGACACGGGCATCACCCCGTGCCCAGTCTCACACCGCTCCCGTGCTCTCTCATGTCGGGCAAGATCGCAGGTGGGCGAGGACGGCAGCCGGCGTGGTCGTCTCGGGCTGCTGTGGATTCGGCTCTCGATAAAATGAATGAGCCATCGACGTCCGCTACGCCTACCGCAGGGTCTCCGAGGAAACCTCGTCGCAGGACCGCCGGGCGCCGCGAGGCAGCCGGGCAGCTGCCTGACCTGGCCGGAGACGCGAAGAGGGATGGCCATGCGAACGAACATCATCCGGCACGAGACCATGATGGCCAGCTACGACGTGGTGAACGGCTGGACCGTTGTCGAGGTCGACGGTGATCTGGACGCCCATACCTCCCCCATGATCCGTGAGGCGGTGATCAGGCTCCTCGATGGGGGCCATCGCCACTTCGTCCTCGACCTGGGCTTCGTCCCCTTCATGGATTCGATGGGGCTGGGCGTGATCGTGGCGGTCACGAAACGCGTCCGTGAACAGGATGGCTCGCTGCGTCTCGCGTCCGTCTCGGGCCGGATGCTCAAGATCTTCGACCTCACCGGCATGCGCGAGAGCTACGAGATCTACCAGTCGTCGGAGGAGGCGACGCGCTCGGCGCCCTCGCCCGGCAGCCTGGTGCACTGGCCGCACGCGTCGTCCAGCTGAGCACCGCTTCCCGGATCCGGCGGCCGTCGGTTCCCTGCGCGTCCCGCCGCTAGGGGGGCGGAGAGGGCGGCCGATTCACGACGCTGAATCGGCCGGGGTCCGCAGGGCGAGGACGGTGACATCGTCGTCGAACACCTGCCCGCTTTGCGTGATCAGGGCGTCGCACAGTTCCTCCAGCGGGGCTCCGGCCAGGCGGGCAGCGTGCTCGGCCAGGCTGTCGAGGCCCGTGTCGATGTCCTGGCCGCGGCGCTCGACCAGCCCGTCGGTGAACAGCAACAGGGTGGCTCCCGGCGGAAGCGGGTGCGCGTGACTGAACCGTGGGACGGACGCGTCGATGCCCACCGGGATGCCGTGCCGGGCGGGAGCCAGGTAACAGGTGACGCCGTCCGGCCCGATCAGCAGCGGAGGCGGGTGCCCGGCATTGCTCCAGCCGAAGACGTATCCCTCAGGGGTCCGTTCGAGGCGGCCGAACACCAGGGTCGCGGTCGGCGGGTCCGCGAACATCGTCAGGGTGCGGTCCAGGCGCGACACCACCAGGCCGGGCGGACCGCACCGGTCGAAGGCGAGAGCCCGCAGCATGTTGCGGATCTGGCCCATCAGCGGGGCGGCCTCGACGTCATGGCCGGTCACGTCGCCCACCACCACACACGTCACACCGTCGGGCAGGACCATGGCGTCGTACCAGTCCCCGCCGAGCCTGGGCAGCTCGGACGCGGGCTCATAGCGGGCTGCTGCCTGCAACGGCGCCAGGTCCGGAAGGATGGGCAACATGCGGCGCTGGAATTGCTCGGTGGCGCGTCTGAGGCGCTCGTACAGGCGGGCGTTCTCGATGCAGACGCCCGCGGCGCTGGCCAGCGCGGTCAGCAGGTGCTCGTCATCATCGTCGAAGGGCGTGCCGTCCGTCTTGTCGGCGAGGTAGAGATCGCCGTAGACGGTGCCGCGCACCATCAGCGGAACGCCCAGCAAGGTCCGCATGACCGGATGCCCGGCAGGAAAGCCTGCGGCGCGAGGATGCGCGGCCACATCCGCCACCCGCAACGGCTGCCGGTCGCCCACCATGGCGTGCAGCAGCCCATGGCCCTGCGGCAGGCCCAGGGCAGCGCACAGGTGCGGGTCGTCGATGCCGACGGTGATCAGGTCGGTTATCGTGCCGCGCGCCGAGAGCACGCCCAAGGCCCCGTAGCGAGCGCCGACGAGATGGGCGGCCGCTTCCACGATGCGGTGCAGCACGGTGCGGGCGTCCATGTCGCCGCTCAGCGCCACAACCGTCCCGAGCAACTGCCGCAGCCGTTGTGGGTCGAGAACGAGCTGCGACGCCTGTGCGGTTGCTCCGTCCCGGGCCGCTTGCCACGCCTCGTCGGCCGGGAAGGCCCCGGACCGCGGGCTGTCATGGGACGGGTCGTGCACCATGGTGAGATTCCTCCCGGCGCCGCCCGACGCCGTCGTCACCGCACCTTCACTGTCACCCTACGCGCTCACCCGACCCTGGGAAGGCCTCCGCGGCACGTCGTGAGACGCGGCGCCAGCGTGTCGGCAGGTACGGTGCTCGCCGGGCCATGGCCCTGGCCGCGTGCCCGGGCGCCGCGTAGCGTCTGACCATGAACAGGCCACTGCAGAAGAACGTGGTGCTCTTTGCCGCCGGCGCGGTCGTCGCTGCAGCCGTGGCGAAGGAACTGCGCAAACCCCCGGACGCGCGCACCTGGACAGGGCGCGTCGTCGGGCTTCCGTACGACTTCCGGCGGCCCACACTGCAGAAGATCGCCCGCGAGTACTGGGACCCCGGCAACGACGCCTTCTTCACTCCGCACGCCTTCGGCGTCGGATACGGAGTGAACCTGGCCCGGATCGCCCGGGAGCTACGCCGTTCTCGTTGACGGGGTTCCAGCGGCTACCTACGGCTGCCGGCTGGTTGTCGCTCAGGGCTCCATAAGCCCGTCATCGCGCTCACTCCCGGTGCGGTACGACGGCGACGGGGCAGACGGCGTGGTGCAGCACCGCGTGGGCGACGCGACCCAGTTGCAGGCCGTAGTGGCCCTCGCGGCGCCGGGCCCCGACGACAAGCAGGCCGGCGTCGGCCGAGGCGCCGAGCAGGACCTGGCGGGCGTGGCCCTCGGCGGTACGGCGGTGTGCCTCGACGCCGGCCGCCGGGACGTCCCGCAGAGCCGCTCCCAGCACCTCCGCGGCCTTCTCCTCGTGCAGCCGGGCCGGTTCGCCCGCCGGCAGGGGGTGGCCGGCCGTCTCGTGCGCTGGGCAGCGCCAGGCCCGTACGGCCTCCAGGGGCACGCCTCGGAGCCGTGCCTCCTCGACGGCGAAACGCACCGCCGCCGCGTCCGCCGGCTCGTCGCCGACACCCACGACGATACGGCCGTGCCTGCCGGGTATGGCCCGGTTGTCGTGGCTGCCGCGCAACACGATCACCGGGCAGTGCGCGTGGCCGGCCACCGTGACGCTGACGGAGCCGAGCAGCGCCTCGGCCAGGCTGCTCCGGCCCCGAGAGCCCAGCACCACGGCAGCGGCACCGCGGCTCTCCCGGACCAGTGCGTACTCGGGTTCCTCGGGCAGCACGTCGGTGGTGACCTTCACGTCGGGCCGTCGGGTGCGGACCCGGCGTGCGGCGGTCTCGACGATGTCCTCAGCCATCAGTTGGTCCGAGGGCTTGACGGGATCGTCCGCGAGTGCGGTGCCTTCGTACCGTTCCCACAGCGAGGCGTACACGAGGCGCAGCGGCAGATCGCGCAGGGCGGCCTCGTCGGCCGCCCAGTCGACGGCGCGCAGGCTGGGCTCGGAGCCATCGACGCCGACGACCAGGGGCACTTCCATCGTGCTCACCTTTCCGCGTCGAGGTCGAAGACGATGCGGGCCTTGACGTCGCCGCGCAGCACGGCGTCGATGGACTCGTTCACGGAGGCGAGCGGGCGGGTCTCGTAGACGACCTTGGTGCGGCCGGCGGCGTGGAGCTGGAAGACCTCGCCGAGATCCTGCCGCGTGCCGACGATCGAGCCGATCACCGAAGTGCCGTTCAGAACGGTGTCGAAGATCGGGACCTGGATCGTGCCGCGCGCGGGCAGGGCGACCATGACGAGCTTGCCGCCGCGCCGGAGGCCGGAGTTGACGGCCTCGAAGGCGGCAGGGCTGACCGCGAGGGCGATCGCGGCATGGGCGCCGCCGTGCTTCTTCAGTTCCTTGCCGACGTCCTGCTTGCGGGCGTCGATGACGAGGTCGGCGCCGAGTTCCGCGGCGAGTTCGAGCTTGTCGTCGGTGACGTCGATGGCCGCGACGGTGGCCCCGGCGATCTTGGCGTACTGCAGGGCGAGGTGGCCGAGGCCGCCGACGCCGGAGATCGCGACGAGCTGGGCGGGCCGGACGCCGGCGACCTTGAGGGCCTTGTACGTGGTGACGCCGGCGCAGGTCAGGGGGGCCGCGTCGAACGGGGTGACGCCCTCGGGGACCGGCTGGGCGAAGCCGGCCCAGGCCAGCATCTTCTCGGCGTGTCCGCCGTCGCAGCCGTACCCGGTGTTGATCTGCTGCTCGCACAGCGTCTCCCAGCCGGACAGGCAGTGCTCGCACCGCCCGCACGCCCTGCCGAGCCATGGCACGGCGACCCGCTGGCCGACGGACAGGTGGGTGACGCCGGCGCCGAGCTTCTCCACGAGGCCCACTCCCTCGTGGCCGGGTACGAACGGTGGGGTCGGCTTGACGGGCCAGTCGCCCTGGGCGGCGTGGATGTCGGTGTGGCACAGCCCGGACGCCTCGACGCGGACGCGGACCTGGCCGGGGCCGGGTTCGGGGTCGGGGCGCTCCTCGATGACCAGGGGCTCGCCGAGCGCTCGTACGACCGCTGCCTTCATGATCTGCTCTCTCCTCTGCCGTGAGCTCAGTCGTGGGCGACGACGGCGACGGGCGCGGTGGAGTGGTGCAGGACGGCGTGGGTGACGGTGCCGATGTGCGCGCCGGCGGAGGAGCGGCGGATGCGGCGGCCGACGACGACCAGGGAGGCCTCGTGGGAGGCGTCGACCAGGACGAGCGAGGGGCTGCCGTAGCGCGACTGCTCGACGACCTCGACGTCGGGGTACTTCTGCCGCCAGGGGCGCAGCACCTCGCTCAGGACTACGGCGTCGCCCTTCGCCATCTCCCGCTCGACCGCGGGCTCCAGAGCCATGCCGTAGGCGTAGTAGGGCGGCGGGTTCCAGGCGTGCACGACCCGCAGCGGCACCGAGCGGCGCGCCGCGGCCTCGAAGGCGAACCCGATCAGCGCCTCGTCGGGGCCGGCGACGTCGAGTCCGAGGACGACGGGACGGAAGGCTGTGGCCGCGGACGGGATGCCTGCCGGATCCATCTCGTGCTCGTCCGCAGCCAGCTCGCCGGCGCGGACCAGGACGACGGGCCGCCGGGTGTGCGCCACGACCGCGAGGCCGACCGAGCCGACCAGGAAGCCGCCGATCCCGCCCAGACCGCGTGAGCCGAGGACGAGCATGTCGGCGTCCTCCGCCGCGTCGACCAGGGCTTCGGCGGGGCGTCCGGTGAGCTGCTCGGTGGTCACCACGATTCCGGGGTGGCGCAGTCGCAGGCCCTCGCCGGACTCGCGGGGAATCCTCTCGGTCCAGTGCTGGTGCGTCTCGGCACCGAGGAGCGGGGCCCGGGCGATGGGCTCCGGGACGGGCTCCCAGACCTGGACGAGCTTCACCGGCAGTCCGCGCAGTTCCGCCTCGCGGGCCGCCCATTCCGCGGCGGCGCGGCTCTCGGGTGAGCCGTCGAGGCCGACGGTGATGGTGCGGGGCATGTTCTCCACCTCCTGATCGGGGTCCGGCGGGGACCCGATTCCAGCGTCGTGTTCCGGGGTTCTGCACAGCAGGGGCCGCTGGTCCTCACAGCGGGGACGATGGGCCCCGCACACGGCGGGACGGCGGCGGCGCGAGGTCCGCCGTCCCGCCGTGTGCGGGGTCAGTGCAGCCAGGTGTGGTCGCGGACGACGTTCCGCCGCTGCCGGGCCGGAGCCGGGCCGGTGCCGGCGGAACGTGGCCGGCAGGTGGAAGTCCGGGTCGCGGTGAGAGTGCTCGTGCACGGCGATGAGGGTGATCACTTCGGGGATGTGCGCATCGTCGTCTCCTTGACGCGTCTCACCCTCGCCCGATCTGCGACGCCGGCCGGATGCCGAAGGTCTGCATCCGTTGGGCTGAACGTCCCTGCGTCCGCGGTCGGTTGGGCCGGAGGCGGCGAACCGGGCAGGTGGAGGACAGGCCGAGTGTCGCGCATGACCGTGCGGCCCGCGGCATCGGCCGGCACCCGGCCTCGACGCCCTGCCCCGTTACGGGCGTTCGTGACCGAGGGGCGGCTGCCGGGCGGCGTGAGGGCTGGGGCCCCGGCTGTGACCGGTGGGCCCCGAGTCGCCGCGGGACCTGCTGGCCTGCCGCCAGGACTCACCCTTCCCAGCGGCTCGTTCGAGGGGGCGGTTCTCCGCAGCCCCCAGGAGCCGCGAGGGCTTCCGCGCGAGCCCCGTGGTAGGGAGGCACGATGCTCATGCCGACGCGGGGGCGGCGGCCCTCCGGTGCCGTCTGCCTCGGGGCCGGATGGCCCTGCTCCGGGCCCCAATGGCCCCTCGCCCGGTCCGGGTCGGCGCCACAGGCTGGAGGTGTCAGCCCGTACACCCTGACCGGGAGGCCGGCCATGAACACCCCGAGCATGCTGCGCGCTCTCCCCGTCCAGCACCGGCAACGGCTCATGTCTCTCGCCCGGGAGGTGTCCTTCCCCCAGGGGACGCGCCTCTTCAACGAAGGGGCGCGCGCGGACCGGTTCTGGATCATCCGCACCGGCTCCATCGACCTCGACACACACGTCCCCGGCCGGCGCCGCGCCGTCGTCGAGACCCTCGGCCACAACGAACTCCTCGGACTCTCCTGGCTGTTCGCGCCGCACGTGTGGCATCTGGGCGCCACGGCGGCGACACCGGTGCGCGCCTACGAGTTCGACGCCACGGCCGTGCGCTCCCTGTTCCGGGACGATCCGGCACTCGGCCATGCCGTCACCCAGTGGGCCGGCGACGTACTGGCCCACCGCCTCCGCGCCACCAGGACCCGGCTGCTGGACCTCTATGCCCCCTACGGCGCGGGAAGCGCCGTGTGAGCGAGCCGCCCGACACCTTACGGAGTCACCGTGTACAGCACCCCGCACATCGTCAGCGACGTCATGTCCCACACGGTCGCGGCCGTCGGCCGACGGGCCGCCTTCAAAGAGATCGTGCAGCTCATGCAGGACTGGAAGGTCAGCGCCCTGCCCGTCCTGGAGGGCGACGGCCGTGTGGTCGGCGTCGTCTCCGAGGCCGATCTGCTGCCGAAGGAGGAGTTCCGCGACAGCGACCCCGACCGGCTCACCCAGCTGCGCCGTCTCGGCGATCTGGCCAAGGCCGGCGGCCTCACCGCCGAGGACCTCATGACCTCTCCGGCCCTCACCGTCCACGCGAACGCGACACTCGCCCAGGCCGCACTGACCATGGCGCACGCCAAGGTCAAGCGCCTTCCCGTCGTCGACGACGTGGGCATGCTGCAGGGCATCGTCAGCCGCGCGGACCTGCTCAAGGTGTTCCTGCGGGACGATGCGGAGATCGCCGAAGAGGTCCGTCAAGAGGTCGTGGCGTGTCTCTTCCGTGCGCCGGCGTCAGCCGTGCGGGTGGAGGTGCGGAACGGCGTCGTGAAGCTCGTCGGCCACGCCCGCGACACCTCGCTGGTCCCGGTGGCCGCGCGTCTGGTCCGGGCCGTGGAGGGCGTGGTCGACGTGGAGTTCCAGCTGACGCGCTCCGAAGGCGCCGCAGAGTCAACCGCCGCTCCCTCGGGCGGCGCGAAAACCTGTCGCCGGCCTGCCCCGCACCTGCCCTTCCCTGGTCCAGCGATCTCATGATCGGGGGTCTGAGGCCCGCCGCACAGGTCTGGGGCAGCGGGACCGACCGGTCGACACGATCCAGCCGGATCGCCTGGGCCCGCCGCCGCACCGTGATCGAGTCGCCCGGCGATCCGTGCTCGTCCGCGCCGGTCGCGCGGTTTCAGTGCCCTTCCTGCCGCTGCCGGTCCCGGACCTGGGTGGCGATGACGGCGGCCTGGATGCGGCGCTCGACGCCGAGCTTGGCCAGCAGACGGGAGATGTGGTTCTTCACCGTCTTCTCGGCCAGGTAGAGCCGCTGGCCGATCTGGCGGTTGGTCAGGCCCTCGCCGACCAGAGCCAGGATCTCCCGCTCCCGCTCGGTCAGGCCCTGCAGTCCGTCGGGCTGCTGCGCCTCCTGCCGGTCGCCGCGCAGCCGGGCCATGAGCTTGGTGGTGGCACTGGCGTCGAGCAGGGACTGGCCTCCGGCCACGGTGCGCACGGCGGACACCAGGTCCGAGCCCTGGATCTGCTTCAGGACGTATCCGGAGGCGCCCGCCATGATCGAGTCGAGCAGCGCCTCCTCGTCGTCGAAGGAGGTCAGCATCAGGCACGCCAGCTCCGGCATGCGGGAGCGCAGCTCCCGGCACACGGTCACGCCGTCACCGTCCGGCAGACGGACATCGAGCACGGCCACCTGCGGGCGCAACGCGGGGACACGCACCAGTGCCTGCTCCACGGTGCCTGCCTCGCCGATCACCTCGATGTCCGGCTCGTCGTTCAGCAGGTCGCGCACCCCCCGCCGCACCACCTCGTGGTCGTCCAGCAGAAAGACCCGGATCGGGTTGCCGGCGCCGGGCTGCTCGCTGTCCGCCATCAAACTGCTCCCTGGTTCCGCGTTCCGCGCCGAAGTCCGCCCGTGAACAGAATCGGCCCTCCGTGCAGAAATCCTTGCCCCTCCCCGGGCCGTAGGACCAGGGCCGGTCGGCCCTGTTGTCCGCACATGGTTCTCCACACCTGGTGTCCCGCGGCCATGAGACACCTCTGCCGCCAGGTACGAAACGGACCCCTTCGGCCCCGGGCAGAACCCGGGAGTAGAGCCTTCATGGTCCTGCGCTGCGAGGCGGTGGCTCTGCCCCGCGCATGCCTGATTCCTGCCTCGGCGGGGGACCGCCCGGCCGGGTCACCCGGCCAGGCCGGAAGAGTGCCGACCGGGCCTGGGAAGGGTCCATCGGCACCTGGGAGCGGGAGTCAGGCAGGACGAGGGTGAAGTCGGGAGCGCCCCCGGTCCTCCGCGGGGCCGCCCCCGGCCGCACACCACCGACGGCGCTCGTCATCGAAGCCGAGGCCCTGGGCATCGATGAGCGCACATTCTTGGACGCACTGACGCAGCGGCTCCGAATCGCCCGCGGTCGTGTGCCCGGCCTTCTCCGGGCGCCCAGGGCCGACCGCACGCGCACAAGGGCCGAACGGCCCTGGCGTGAAACGCTTCGCTGCCGTTCCAATGGCCTGATCGGCCTGACCACGGCTCCGAACCGGCTGCCGCGGGCAGGCAGCCGGCCACGTAGTGAAGGGACGACGCACATGTCGTACCGGGCGCACCGGCCGCGACCACGACGCAAGGCCGTGCAGCCGCCTCGCCGCCCCCGTCGAAGAAACGCAGAAGTGAGCGACAAGACCGTACGGAAGCCCCCCATGACCACCGACACCGCTCAGGAGATCCCTGCCGGGCCGCGCCGGAGCATCGAGCTGGACAGCGACGAAGCCCTGCGGCTGTTGGGCAGCGTGTCCTTCGGACGGATCGTCTTCACCCGTCAGGCGCTGCCCACCGTTCGCCCGGTCAATCACATCCTGGACAACGGCGACATCGTCATCCGCACCCACGAGGGCGCGGCCCTGACCGCGCGCGCTGGACAGGCCGGCGGTCAAGGCGTCGTGGTGGCCTACGAGGCCGATGCCATCGACCCCGACACACACCTCGGCTGGAGCGTGGTGGTCACCGGCTACGCCCACCTGGTGACCGACACTGAGGAACTGGCCCGCTACCAGGCACTGCTCAGCCCCTGGGTGCACCGGACCATGGACTATGCGGTGCGTATCCGCACGGACCTGGTAACCGGCGTCCGGCTCGTCGCCGGCGACGAGTCCGACGGCGCCTGACCGCGGTCCGGCAGCACGGTCATGCGGCAGAAGAACCCTCCTGGTTCCCGCGCCGCGTTCAGCCGAAGCCGCCCTGCCGCCGGGTCGCTCGTCCGTCGCGCGGGACCACTGCGGACGGTGCGCCGGCGTGGTGCAGCACCGCGTGGGCGGTGGCTCGGTCCGGCCGGGACCAGGACGTAACGGACCTATCTGCAGCGGGCTGACGGGACCGTAGGCGAGCGGTCCGCGCACCGCACGGGCCGGCCGAGTGGCCGCGGCCCAGGACCACGGCCACTCGGGCGGTCCGGCCGTTGAGCCTCATCCGACCTGGTCCGGTACACGTCGCGGACTGGCCGGCCCCTCCGAGCCGCACGCACACCGTGCGCGGTCGCCACCGACAGGAGCTGTTCCAACGCCCGTCCGACGGTCATCAGTTGCTGCGACGGTCGTGGCACCGCCCATCAGCCGACCCCGGCAGGCTAACCTCCGCCTGGCTGAGCCCTCGGCCCCGATGAGCGTCACCTGCCGGCGCTGAGCCAGTGGTGCAGGGCCTCGTGCACGCTGTCGGGCAGCGCGCTGAGCATCTCGATCGCTTCCCGGTCTCCCGGCCAGGGAGCGATGCCGGCCGCGGTCAGCACCGCGTACAGGTTCAGGCGCCGCAGGTCGCGGGGATCGACGCGGCAGGTGATGCGGTCCGCCGGGTTCGGCGGCGCCAGCAGGACGTCATCCGCCGGGGCATGGTCCCACGGCCGATCGGTTGATGCGGTGGTGGTCTGCATGGCATGGCTCCGTTCTGCGTGTGCTCTGTTCGCACCCCTCGCGCCCGCGGGCTGAGGGCGCCGTGTGCCCGGTCCGGTGCCGGTCCTCGCCTTCCGGCTCGGCGGACGGATCGGTCAGCCGGCTGCCGACGGCCGCCTCTTCGGCCCGTCGCGGTGACCGGCACCGGGTCCCGGTGGCCGGCGCCCGTCAGCACAGCCCGCGGCCGCGGGCGTGAGCAGGGCTTACGCGAAGGTGGTGCGCGACCGGACGGCCGCGCACCACACCCTCCCCGACGCCACGGCGCGTACCCGCACTACACGAGCGGCGTTACACATCGCCCACAAATCTGCGACTCTCGCCTGCATGCTTCATCCATGTGCGGAATCCGCCGTTTGACGGCCGATCAGCTGCGCGACCATCACGAACGCTGCCCGCGTCCCCGTCCCGCCGCCCGACCGGCACCCGGAAGTGAGTAACAGCCCCGCGCCGACGGTGGTGAGGGGGCAGCGCCGGTATCGCGTCAGACGGTGTGCGCGCGGATGCGTGCCAGCAGGGTGCGCAGGTGTTCGCGGTCGTCCTCGTCCAGGGCCGCGGTCGCCTCGGCGAGGGCGAGGCGGTCGATCTCCTCGGCCTCGCGGTGGCAGCGCAGTCCCTCCTCGGTGAGCCTGACCAGCAGCGCCCGCCGGTCCTTCGGGTGGGGTATCCGCTCCACCAGGCCGTCGCGTTCCAGGCTGTCCACGATCGTGGTGGCGGTACGGGCCGCGATGCCCGCCATCTCGCTCAGTTCCCGCATCCGCAGCGGCTCCCGGGCCCGGGCCAGCATGCGCAGGGCGCGCAGCCGGGCCACGGAGGCGCCCTTCTCCCGCAGCCGGGCTTCCACGAACTGCCGGAGCCGGTGTGTCGTCTCGTACAGCTCGTCGATGAGGACGTCGCTGCTGCCTTGCACTGCCATGGTGCCCAGTCTCCCGTGTCCCGCGCCGCCCTCGCACCCGGCCCGTGTCGGCGGGGGCCGCTGCCGCACCGTGTAAAAGCGATGTCCTGAGCAAGCACATAGTGAGTATGCTCAGCATATGCGACGCCGTCCTCCCGTGTCCTCCGCCGCCTGGTCGTTCCGGATCAGCCAGCGTCTGGTCGTCCCCGTCGTGTGCGTCAGCGTGACCTTCGTGGCGATCGTCGACGGAGCGATCACCACCGTGGCACTGCCCTCGATCGCCCGTCAGTTCCGGCTGACCACCGCCGCCCTGGACGGCGTGGTCGTCGTCTACCCGGTCTGCCTGGCCATGGCCATCCCGGCCTCGGCGTGGCTGGCCGAGCGGTTCGGCGGCAAACGCGTCCTGTTGACCGCCCTGGCCGGTTTCCTCGGCTCGTCGCTGCTGTGCGGGGCGGCGCTCGGGGTCGGTCAGCTCGTCGCCTACCGGGCGGTGCAGGGGCTGTCGGCCGGCGTCCTCTTCCCGGCCTCCACCGCGCTGCTGTTCGGCACCTTCACCTCGGCCGAGCAGATACGCCTCTCCCGCTACATGATCATTCCGCAGCAGATCGCCCCGGCCGCCGCCCCTGTCCTGGGCGGGCTGCTCGTGGACCATCTGTCCTGGCGGTGGGTCTTCTACGTCAATCTGCCGGTGGGCCTGCCCGCGCTGCTGTTCGGCGCGCTGTTCCTGGCCGGGGGCCGCGGCAGCCGGCCGGGCCGCTTCGACCTGCCCGGTCTGCTGCTGAGCGCGGGCGGCCTGGGCACCGTGATGTTCGGCCTGTGCGAGGGACCCAACCGCGGCTGGTCCTCCCCCGCCGTCCTCGCCTCCCTCGTGTCCGGTGCGGCCCTGCTGGTCTCCGCTGTCGCCGTGGAACTGCGCACGGCCCAGCCCCTGCTGCGGCTGCGCCTGTTCGCCGACCGGCTGTTCCGGGACACCAACCTGATCAACCTGGTCGGTCTGATCCCCATCATGGGCGCCCTGTACCTGGGTCCGCTCTTTCTCCAGCAGGCCCAGGGCCGCACCGCACTGGAGTCGGGACTGACCACCTTCCCCGAGGCGTTCGGCGTGCTGCTGACCGTCCAGCTCACCGGTGCCCTGTACGCCAGGGTCGGTCCGCGGGTGATCGTCGGCTGCGGCCTGACCGGCACCGGCGCGGTGCTGCTGCTCTTCGCCGCCTGCGACACCGGCACCGGACTGTGGACCTTCCGCGGCCTGATGTTCCTCTTCGGCGCCACGATCGGCTGCTTCTTCATCCCCACCACGGTCGCCTCGCTGGCCACCGTCGAGCGGACGGATCTGCCCCAGGCCACGATGCTGAACACCGTCGTACGCCAGACCGGCGGCGCACTCGCGCCGGCGGCGGTGACCACGGCACTCGTGCTCGGCACACCGCCGGGCCTCGCCGCCCAACCGCCGCTGCCCGCCTACCAGCACGCCTATCTCGCCCTGGCCGCGATCGCGGTGGCGACGGCCGTGTTCGCCTTCACCCTCCCCGACGGCCCCGCCCGCGCCGCAGCCCGTGGCCCCGCGGGTGTGTCCGGCCGACCCGCCTTCCTGCGCCAGCGCCGGGACCGGGTCGGCTCCTGAACCCCACCGGCGATCCAGCGCCGGCCGGCCAACGGCACCACGAGCAGACGCTGGACCGGGACGATCGAGAGGCCCCTGGAGCGGCTGATCAAGGGTCACGCCGGCCGGTGTCCCGCTCCACCGGGGCAGGTCGTCAGCCAGGAGGCGTCAGGCGCGCGGGAGTTCCCCGGCGTCGGCGCGCCCCGCCGGAAGGAGGGGCGCGGTGGTGGCGCGTGGGATCAGGTGGGTGGGCAGGACGATGTGCTGCTGATGGTCGGCGTCGGGATCGTCGATGAGCTGCAGGGCCAGCCGGCCGGCCTCGCGGCCGATGTCCGAGGGTGACTGCGCGATGGTGGACAGGTCGAACCAGTCGGCCACCGGCTGGTCGTCGAAGCCGAGGACGGAGATGTGCTCCGGCACCTCGATCCGCGTCGCGCGCAGGGTCCGTATGACGGTGGCCGCGACCTCGTCCTGCTCGGCGAAGACGGCGGTGGGCGGCTCGCGCAGGCTCAGCAGGTGCCCGAGCGCTTCGGCCATGGCGCGCCGGTCGCCGACCGGTGTGGCGACCACCAGGTCGTCGTCGTGCGGGAGGCCCGCTTCGGTGAGTGCCTGCCGGTAGCCGACCAGCCGCTCGTTGGAGCTGAAGGAGAAGCCGCTGGCACCCACCGTCTTGATGAACGCGATGCGGCGGTGGCCGAGGTTGAGCAGATGCCGGGTGCCGTGCAGGGCGCCGGCCACGTCGTCGACGTACACGCTGGGACGGCCGTCGACGTGCTGGCTGACGTGGACGACCGGCATGCCCAGGGTGTCCAGCCGGTCCGTCTCCTTCTCGGTGAGGTCGAAGGAGAAGACCAGCAGCGCGTCGGCGTTCCGCCGGGCGGGCAGCCGGTCGAAGAACGCGGCCCGCTCGGCGAGGTCGGGGATCACATAGACGGTCAGCTCCATGTCCGCCTCCCGCAGCACCGGGGCCAGGCTGGACAGGGCCGAGCCCATGAACCACGCGTTGAGGGTGGGGACCAGCACTGCCACGGTCCCGGTCCTGCCCGTGACCAGGCTCGCGGCCTGCCGGGAGACGGCGAAGTTCAGCTCGCGGGCGGCCTGTTCGACCCGGGCGCGGACCTCCGGGGAGACGGTGGTCAGGCCGCGCAGGGTCCGCGAGACGGTGGAGGTCGAGACCCCGGCCCGTTCGGCGACGTCAGCCATCGTCGGGTGTCGCTGAGCTGGTGGCATGTCACGGACGGTAGCACAGCCGGGCCGGCCTCGACCCCCCGCCATGACAGCGCTTTCACCGCTCCGCACCCGCCGCACACTGTCGTTACCGATAAGTAACGCATTGACTTCCGCCTACCCCACTCCTAGCGTGCAAGCGTTGTCTCAGCCGGGGCAAAGACATTCCCCGAGCGCTCACCATATCGGCTTTGACCTGCTTGTTTGATCAAGACATTGGTGTGACAACGCAGTCTTGGCAATCAGAGTCGCCAGGTTCCGCACGACCAGGAGAGACAGTGAAGACCACAACCGCCAGAGCCCTTCGGTGCTCGGCCGCGCTCGCCGCCGCCGCGCTCCTCCTCACCGCGTGCGGCTCGTCCGACGACGGCTCCACGGCGCAGTCCGGGACCACGTCGTTCACCGGCCGCGGCCCCATCACCTTCGTCGCCGGAAAGGACACCACCGGCGCCGTCCAGCCCGTCCTGGACCAGTGGAACAAGCTGCACCCGAAGGAGAAGGTCACCTTCATCCAGCTGCCCACGGACGCGGACGCGCAGCGCCAGCAGATGATCCAGAACGCGGAGACGAAGTCCGACGCCTACACGGTGCTCTCCCTGGACGTCGTGTGGACCTCGGAGTTCGCCGCCCACCAGTGGATCGACCGGCTGCCCGCGCAGAGCTTCCCGCTGGACCGGATGCTGAAGCCGGTGGTGGAGACGGCCAAGTACCGCGGCGGTCTCTACGCGGCCCCGTCCAGCTCGGACGGCGGACTGCTGTACTACCGCAGCGACCTGCTCAAGCAGGCCGGAATCACCAAGGCCCCCACCACGTGGGCCGAGTTGAAGGCCGACTGCGCCAAGGTGAAGAAGCTGCCCGCGGCCAAGGGCATGTCCTGCTACGCCGGGCAGTTCCAGAAGTACGAGGGCCTGACGGTCAACTTCTCCGAGGCCGTCGACTCCGCGGGCGGCGTCGTCACCGACGCCAACGGCAGGCCCGACGTCGACACCCCGCAGGCGAGGAAGGGACTGGACTTCCTCGCCGGCTCCTTCCGGGACGGGACGATCCCCAAGGAGGCCATCACCTACCAGGAGGAGGACGGCCGCCAGGCCTTCCAGGCCGGCAAGCTGGTCTTCCTGCGCAACTGGCCGTACATGTACGCCCTCGCCGGCAAGAGCAAGGTGGCCGGCAAGTACGCCGTCGCCCCGCTGCCCGGCCTGACCGGGCCCGGATCCTCCAGCCTGGGCGGCCACAACCTGGCCCTGTCGTCCTTCGCCAGGAACAAGGCCACCGCGCTGGACTTCATGAAGTTCTACAGCAGTGAGACCACCGCGAAGACGTTCCTGGAGAAGGCCTCGCTCGCCCCGCCGTACGCGGCCCTGTACGACGACCCCGCACTGGCCAGGCAGTATCCGTACCTCCCGGTCCTCAAGCAGTCGATCCTGCGGGCCGTGCCGCGCCCGCGGGTCGTGGGATACGGCGATGTCACCTCGGCCGTCCAGCAGGAGGCGTACGCCGCGCTGACCGGCACCAAGACCAGCGCCCAGGCGCTGAAGGACCTGCAGAGCAGGCTGCAGAAGTCCACGGCGCAGTGAGGACCGGGCCCATGACCGACATAGAGATCCCGCCCGGCTCCGCCGTGCCCGAGTCCCCCCGCGCGCTCCCCACCGCGGTGCAGGCCCGGCGTCCCCGGGCGCGCGCCACCTCCGGCACCGGACGGATGGCGGCCCTGCTGGTGTCCCCGACGCTGCTGGTGCTGGCGGTCGTCGTGCTCTACCCGACCGTCATGGCGCTCAGGGAGTCGCTGTACGGTCCGAAGGGCCTGGATCCCAAGACCGGGTTCATCCGCAGCACCGAGCCGTTCGTCGGACTGAAGAACTACGCCGACATCCTCGGCGCCACCGGGGACCGGTTCTGGAACGCCTTCTGGAACACCACCCTCTTCACGGTCGTCACCGTTGGTCTGGAGACGGTGACCGGCGTGGTCATGGCACTGATCATGCACCGGGCGTTCAGCGGCCGGGCCCTGGTCCGGGCGAGCATCCTCGTGCCCTGGGCGGTGCCCACGGCCATCTCCGGCCTGCTGTGGCGGTGGATCTTCAACAGCGACGGCATCGCCAACGCCCTGCTCGGCCGTCAGATCCTGTGGACCACCGAGGGCTTCCACGCCAAGGTCGCGGTCATCGTCGCCGAGGTGTGGAAGACCGCCCCGTTCATCGGCCTGCTGGTGCTGGCCGGCCTGCAGGTGATCCCGAAGGAGGTCTACGAGGCCTCCCGGATCGACGGAGCGAGCGCGCTGCGCCGGTTCTGGCACATCACCCTGCCGCTGGTGAAGCCCGCCCTGCTGGTGGCGATGCTGTTCCGCTGCATGGACGCCCTGCGGATGTTCGACCTGCCGTACATCCTGATCGGCGCGCAGAAGAACTCGGTGGAGACCCTGTCCATGCTGGCGCAGAACGAGGCGTCCAACGTCCGCTTCGGCCCCGCCTCCGCCTACGCGGTCCTGCTCTTCCTCTACGTCTTCCTCATCGCGCTCGCCTTCGTCCGGCTGCTGGGCGCCGATCTCGTCGGCGACAACGCCGGCGGCCACCGCACGCGGACCAGGCTCGGCTTCGCGCGTCGCAGGGAGGTGACGGCATGACGACCGCGGTGAAGTGGCGCGGCCGGCTGCTGTACGTGGGCGTCGCCGCGGTGGTGGCCTACTGCCTGGCGCCGTTCTACTGGATGCTGGTCTCCAGCCTGCGCCGCACCTCCGACATCTTCGACACCTCGCTCGTGCCGTCCCCGGTGTCGTTCGAGAACTACCGCTCCCTGTTCGGCGCCTCCCAGGGCTTCACCCGGGCGCTGCTCAACAGCCTCGTGGTGGCCGGGATCACGACCGTGCTGGCGCTGCTGCTGGCCACGTTCACCGCGTACGCCATGGCCAGGCTGGAGTTCCGCTTCAAGCGGCTGATCCTCACGCTGATCATCGCCACCTCGATGTTCCCGGTGGTGTCGATCGTGGTGCCGCTGCTGAAGCTGTTCACGGACATCGGCTGGATCAACACCTACCAGGCCATGATCGTGCCCAGCATGTCCTTCGCGCTGCCGCTCGCGGTGTGGAACCTGACCACGTTCTTCCGGCAGATGCCGGACGAGCTGGAGCACGCCGCCATGGTCGACGGCTGTACCCGCGGCCAGGCCTTCCGCAAGATCATCATCCCGCTCGCCGCGCCCGGCATCTTCACCACCGCGATCATCACGTTCATCGCCGCGTGGAACGAGTTCCTCATCGCCCTGTCGATGACCAACCGGCCGGACATGCAGACCGCCCCGGTCGCCATCTCCAAGTTCACCGGCGCCACGACGTACGAGACCCCGTTCGGCAGCCAGATGGCCGCCGGCGTCCTCGTCACGATCCCGCTGGTGGTCATGGTGCTGCTCTTCCAGCGCCGCATCGTCGCCGGTCTGACGGCCGGTGCCGCGAAGTAAGCCCCCTTCTCTCCGACAAGGAACAGCATGCCCGGTACCGCACCCTGGTGGCGCAGCGCCGTCATCTACCAGATCTACATCCGCAGTTTCGCCGACGGCAACGGTGACGGCGTCGGCGACATCGCCGGCATCCGCTCCCGTCTGCCGTACCTGAAGTCGCTCGGCGTGGACGCCGTGTGGATCAACCCCTGGTACAAGTCGCCGCAGGCGGACCACGGTTACGACGTCGCCGACTACCGCGCGATCGACCCGCTGTTCGGCACCCTCGAGGAGGCGGAGCAGCTGATCGAGGAGGCCCACCGGCTCGGGATCCGCGTCATCCCCGACATGGTGCCCAACCACACCTCCGACCAGCACGCCTGGTTCCAGGCCGCGCTGGCGGCCGGACCGGGCAGCCCGGAGCGCGACCGTTACGTCTTCCGTCCCGGCCGCGGCCCCGACGGCGCCGAACCCCCCAACGACTGGGTCTCCTCGTTCGGCGGCCCGGCCTGGACCCGGCTGCCGGACGGCGACTGGTACCTGCACCTGTTCGCCCCGCAGCAGCCCGATCTGAACTGGCAACACCCCGAGGTGCGCGCCGAGTTCGAGTCCATTCTGCGGTTCTGGTTCGCCCGGGGCGTGGACGGCTTCCGCATCGACGTCGCCCACGGCCTGATCAAGCACCCCGAACTGCCCGACCTGCCGCCGCCTCCGGCCGGCACCGGCCGGCGCCACCACCATCTCGACCACCCGCACTGGGACCGCGACGAGGTCCACGACATCTACCGGGCCTGGCGGAAGGTGGCCGACGAGTTCCCCGGCGACCGGTGCTTCGTCGCCGAGGCCTGGGCCGACACCCCCGAGCGGCTGGCGGCCTACGTCCGCCCGGACGGCCTGCACACCGCGTTCAACTTCGACTTCCTGATGGCCAGCTGGGACCCCAAGGACCTGCGCACGGTCATCGACGACTCCCTCGCCATGCTCGGCGCGGTCGGCGCGCCCGCCACCTGGGTGCTCTCCAACCACGACGTCATGCGCCATGCCAGCCGGTACGGCCGCCGGGCGGCCAGGCGCTGGGTGGCCAACGAGCGTTACGAGCCGCAGGGCCCCCTCGACCTCGAACTCGGCACCCGCCGTGCGCGCGCCGCCGCCCTGCTGATGCTCGCCCTGCCCGGCGGCGCCTACATCTACCAGGGTGAGGAACTCGGCCTGCCCGAGGTCGAGGACCTCCCGGACGCCGTCCTCCAGGACCCCGTCTGGGAACGCTCCGGGCACACCGACCGCGGCCGCGACGGCTGCCGTGTGCCCCTTCCCTGGTCCGGTCAGGCCGCCCCGTACGGCTTCAGCCCCGAGGGCTCCCCGGCCGCCCCCTGGCTGCCGCAGCCCGCCGACTGGGCGCCGCTCACCGCCGAGGCCCAGACCGGCGACGGCACTTCCATGCTGGAGCTGTACCGCACCGCGCTGCGCCGTCGCCGCGAGCACCCCGCCCTCGGCGACGGCACCCTCACCTGGCTGGACACCCCCGCCGACGTCCTGGCCTTCCGCCGCGACCCCGGCTTCCTGTGCGTGGTCAACCTCTCCGGCGAGCCGTACGAACTGCCCGCCCACAGCGCGGTCCTGCTGACCAGCGGACCCGTCGAGAACGGCCGGCTGGCCCCGGACCAGGCGGCCTGGCTGGCGGGGTAGGAGCCGGTGGCGCAGACGCCCTGACGCACGTCGGCGAATCCGGGCGGCGAAGGGGCCCGCCGAACTCTCGGCCGGGCCCCTTCGAACGGGTGGGCTCCCTGGGGCCGCTGGAAGGTGTTCAGGGCGCCGGGGCCGGCCGTCACGCGGCCACCTCCGCGTTCTTCTTCGACTCGGGCTCACATGCTCCCGGAGCGGAGACGGCGGCGCCCCCCGGTACCGGATCAGGGGCCCGGTCGGAGCGCACCCGCCGTGAACCGAGCGTTCCCTGGGCTCCGGAGCCCGCCGGCACAGGGCGCGGTGTGCGCGCAGGGTTTTCCCTTGCCGTCACTCGGCGTTCGGCGGGCGGCCGGTCCTGAGCATGTGCAGTACGGCCCGTTCGGCAGGTCCTTGTGTGGCGGGAATCCCGTACGGACCTTCGCGGCCGAGCTGGGGCAGCGCGGCGGCGACCGTCACGCCTTCCTCGTACAGTTCGATCACCCGCGGGTTGATGTAGGAGGCGCGGCACACCGCGGGGGTGTTCCCGAGGTACCCGGCCACCTCACGGGCCGCCCGGGCGATGGCCCGGCGCCGGGCGGTCTCGCTGCGCGCCACGGATTGCGAGACGGCCAGGGCCACGGCGGCCATGACGGTGGCGTGCCAGGTGCGGAAGTCCTTGGCGGTGATGTCCAGGCCGGCCAGTTCCCTGAGGTATGCGTTGATGTCGTCGCCGCTCAGCTCGCGCCAGGTGTGCCGCTGCCGGTAGGCCAGAAGCCGGTCGCCCCCGCCCCGGCGCCGTCGCAGCGCGATCAGGGTGCGGCAGGTGGCGGGGTCCGCGACCGTCTTCACGATCTCCTTGCCGTGCTTGCCGGTGAAGCTGAACAGCACGGCGCCGTCCTTGCAGCGGGAGTGCTCGCGCAACAGCGTGGTCAGGCCGTAGCTGTTGTTGAGTTCGGTGTAGCGGTCGCTGCCTGTGCGGAAGAAGCCGAGGTCGAGCAGGCGTACCGCCGTGGCCAGGACCCGCTGCCGGGTCAGCCCCCGATCGCTCAGATGCCCCTCGACTGCCTCCCTCACCGCGGGCAAGGCCTCGGCGACGTCCAGCACGTGCTCGTGCTTGGCCTGCTCCTGCTCGGCACGGAACTGGGGATGGTACAGGTACTGGCGGCGGCCGGCAGCGTCGGTACCCACAGCCTGAAGGTGCCCGTTGGCCCGGGTGCAGATCCACACATCGCGCCAGGCCGGCGGTATCACCAGCCCCTTGACCCTGGACAGCTCCGCCGGATCGCGCAGCGGCTCACCACGGGTGTCGAGATAGCGGAAACCGCGCCCATGCCGTAGGCGGCGGTACCCGGGATCAGTGGGACGACTGTGATAGAGACGCATCCAACCTCCTGGGACTCGCCGGAAGACCGGTCTCCCGCCTCGTCGCCGCACCGCATGCCGGTCATCTGGTTCATCCTTCGACTACCCCCATCGCTGACCCGCATCAGTGGTTTCCTCCGGCAACAAGCAGTGGCCCCATGCCGGGCCCGTCCGGCATACGGGTGGTCCGGGCCGCGCTGCTCGCGAGAAGGGGCTGGTTGTCAGCGAGTTCTGACCGCCACACACATATTCCCGGGCCTTGCCTGCCGCCTGCGCAGGCAAGACCCGGGACGCTTCGATGTCACGGTCCGGGACAGCGGCCCGGGATCACACGCTCAGCCCGCACGCTGTCGCAGCGTCGGCCGGGCCCGGAGACGGAGGCGCCGGCGCCCGCGGCGTCACATGCCGGCGAGCCTGTCACGGGCGCGGTCGAGCATCGCCGCGAACGGACCCGTCAGCCGTTGCAGCCTCGGCGAGCCTGCCGCCATGGGATGCGGGTGGGTGGGAGCGGCCTCCGTGTGTACCCTGCTCATCGGCCGTTCCCCCCTCTGCGCACGAGCCGGCCGCCGCCGACCGGGCCGGGGGCGACGAGTCACGTGGTGACGCGACGGTGAACGGCGTCGAGCATCCGGTCCAGGGGGCCGAGGACCGGTGCAGCGAGCTTGTTCGCGGCTTCGTTGTTGATCAGACGGTGGGGCCGGGTCGGTGCGTAGGCCTGGGTGAGCTTGACCTCGGCGCCCAGCATGCGCAGCCGGGGCAGGCTGACGGCCTTGCGGAGCGCCTGGAACTCCTCGCGCTCCTCACGCGCGGCGTGCTGCGTGACCGCGCGCCTGACCTCGTTCAGACGCCGCAGATAGCCGGCGCCGTCGGGTCCTGTGCGCCACAGGGCGATGAGCAGCTCCTTGGCCTGCTTCTCCTCGTCGCGGCGACGCGCGGCCAGCTGGCGGCCGTGCTGGAGCGCCTTGCGGGCGACAGGGTGGACGTGCGCCTCTTCGGCGGCCTCGTGCACGGCGAGCAGGCGCATCAGCCGGTCGAAGTTCCGGCGGCGCCACGGGCCGGGCAGCGCGGCCTGCAGGAAGCCGAGCCTGATCTGCCGGTGCTGGCGGGTGAGCACGTCCACGACGTTTTCGCCGCCCAGAGCCCGCATCGCCCGCAGAGACCAAGCAGGAGCGGTCGTGGCCGCCTTGGCCGTCGCCTTTCCGGCGAGCAACGGCTTGGTCGCCGTCTTCAGCGCTGCCTGTTTCGTCAGGGTTCCCATGGTCCGTTCCTCCTCACTCCCGCTCAGCGGTCCTGGGTACCCCTGCCTGCACGGCTCACTCTCGTCACCCCGGGCAACCGCCCATGCCCGGAGCGGCCACACAGTCGGCCGCTGCGGCGAAGTCGTCGGCCGGTCGTCCGTCAGGAGACGGCGGGTGAGTTCCTTGGAGTGACGATCCGGCTTGTCCGTTTTCGATGCGGGCCGAAGGGAGAACCCGGGCACTGTACAGAGTGTGCGCTCGGCGGTCGGTGCACTGCCCGGGAAGCATGTGGCGACGGCACCTCCACGCGGCGCGTTTCCCGGCACAGGTGGCGAGGGTCGATGAAAATGTGGAAGAGGAAGAGCGGAAAGACGGAGCAGTCCCGTCTGGAGCTGTGCGACCTGTGCGGGGCCACCTTCGACGAGGGTGAGGCGGTGCGCGCCTACGTGCCCGACTCGTCGTCCGTGGGCTGCGACAACGACTGGTTCGACGGCCTCCGGCTGATCACCGCGTGCAGCGATCCGCACTTCGCGGTCGTGCGGGACGTCTACCGGCACCGCCCGTTCACGGACGAGGAACTGTGGGCGGCGAAGATCAGCCGGGCGCTGACCACCGGCCCGCCCGTCCTCACGTTCGAGGAGCTGGGACGCCGGACCGGGCTGCACGAACCGGAGATCAGACGCGCCATCGCCTGGCACAACGCACGCCTCGGGCCTCGGGACAGGCGCGAGCCATGAGACTCCACGAGCGTCTGGACCGCTACCAAAGAGAGCACCGCTGGGTGGGTCTGCCGCTCGCCGTGCTCTACAAGTTCTACGACGATCAGGGGCTGTACCTCGCCGCCCTCCTGACCTACTACGGTTTCCTCTCCCTCTTCCCGCTCCTGCTCATCCTGGTCGCCGTCCTGAGCACCTTCCTCAGCAACGATCCCGCCCTGCGGGAGCGGATCCTCGACTCGGCCCTGAGCAAGTTCCCCGTCATCGGTGACCAGATCGCCCGCAACATCCACTCCTTCCACGGCAGTGGAGCCGCACTCGCGGTGGGCATCGCGGGCAGCCTGTACGGCTCACTCGGTGTCGCCCAGGCGGCCCAGTACGCCCTCAACAAGATCTGGGCCGTGCCCCGGCACGCCCGGCCGGACCCGATCCGCTCGCGGCTGAAGGGAGTGCTGTTCCTGCTGATACTGGGGCTCGGCCTGTGTGCGTTCACCCTGCTGTCCGTGGCGGCCTCGCAGACGTACCTGTTCGGGGCGCGGCTGCGGGGCGGGGCCTGGATCGCTGCCACCGTGGCGTCCGTGTGCCTCAACACCGGCTTGCTCCTTCTGAGTTACCGCTTGCTGACGCACCGGACGCTGCCGCTGCGCGGGCTCGTCGTCGTCGCGCTCGGCGCCGCCTGCGCCTGGCAGGGGCTGCAGTGGGTGGGGACCTATTACGTCAGCCACGTGCTGCGCGGGGCCACGTCCACCTACGGCATGTTCGGCATCGTCCTGGGGCTGCTCGCCTGGCTCTACGTGGGGGCGGTCATCTTCCTCACGGCCGCCGAGGTCGGAGCCGTACGGCTGCTGCGGCTGTGGCCGCGCAGCCTGCTGACGCCGTTCACGGACCGCGTCGACCTCACCACGGCCGACCGGCGCGCCTACCGGTCCTACGCCGCCACCGAGGCGTTCAAGGGGTTCCAGAAGATCGACGTGCACTTCGGGCCGCCTCCGAATCCTCGGCGCGAGCAACCTCCTGACGGCGATGTCCCGGGCCGGTGACCCGGATGGCCGGATCCCGGCTCGCCTCACGGACGGCTCCCACCGGAGTGGAGACGCGCCGGCCACCGGCCGGCCGCGGTGGGCGCGGTTGCCCGCGGCGCCCGTCAAGGCCGGGGATCGGTCCGCCGCCACCTGCGGCCGGCGTCCTGATGCCGGCGCCCCGCGGCGGAGGCGCAGCGAGGGCACACCCGCCGGACCGCGTCGGCCGCGCCGCCTGATTCCGGGAGGATGTCGGTCCATACGAACGCCGGGAACCGTGCCAGCCGGGACCGGTGCAGTGAGAGGCCGCACGCGGTCTCGTTCCTGCCCTGCTCCCAGGCGTGCACCTCCCCGCCGGGCAGCCAGCGCCGGTCCTCGTCGTCCCACCAACGGCTGGAGGCGGCCACCGCATAACGCGTCCCGGGCATGCGCCACGAGTGCCCATCGCACGCACCCGCATGCCGGCGGCAGAGGTCCCGCGACCTGCGAGCGGTGCCGGGCAGGCGTACGCACCGCCGCGCGGGGTACTCCCCGGTGGTGTCCCTTCCCCGTCGACAGACGGGCCGCGGCCCGTCGGGCAAGGACCGCCATGGCTGCCTCCGACGACACCCTGGATCTGCAGTTCATCGGCACCGCGACAGTCCTGCTGCGGTACGGCGACCTGACCCTGCTGACCGACCCCAACTTCCTGCATCGCGGCGAACGCGCCCACCTCGGGTACGGGCTGACGAGCCCGCGCAGCACCGAACCCGCGCTGGACGTCACGGACCTGCCGCCGCTGGACGCCGTGGTGCTCTCCCACCTCCACGGGGACCACTGGGACCGCGCGGCCAGGCGGCACCTCGACCGTTCCGTGCCGGTCGTGACCACCCCGCACGCCGCCCGCCGTCTGAGCACCTGGCAGGGTTTCCACCGCGCCGGTGGGCTGCGGACCTGGGAGAGCTGCACGTTCCAGCAGGGCGGCTCACAGGTCCGGATCACCGCACTGCCCGGCCGGCACTCCCTGCATCCCGTGCTGCGCCGGCTACTGCCGCCCGTCATGGGCAGCCTGCTGGAGTTCGGCCCCCGCAGCGGGACGGTCGGCACACGGCTGTACGTGTCCGGCGACACGCTCCTCTACGACGGGCTCGACGAGATCGCCCGCCGCTTCCCCGGCACCGACCTGGCCGTCCTCCACCTGGGCGGCACCCGGCTGCCGGGCGGCTTCGTCGTCACCATGGACGGCGCGCAGGGCGCCGAACTGGCCCGCCGCCTCGGCTTTCCCCGGATCCTGCCGGTCCACTACGACGACTATCCCGTCTTCCGCTCACCTCTCGCCGACTTCCGCACCGCCGCCGAACGACTGGGGCTCGGCGACCGGCTGGTCCAGTGCGCCCGCGGACAGCACGCGCTCGTCACGCCGCACGGCGGTCGGCCCGCGGTGCGGTGAAGCCGGGCCCACTGCAGCGGTGCTCCTCGGGTGCCGGATCACGCCCTCCCACGACCGCGCCCGTGGCGAGGTGCCCAAACTCCACATGAAGATCCCCCGGAAGTTGCACCGGAGGTGGGTGGCGCGGTGAGCGTCTGCCGTGCTGGTCCGGTACGCGGTCGCCACCGTCGCGGTGTGGCTCTGGAGCCGGGACTCCGACCGGCGCGGGGAGCGAGTGCTGCACACCGCGCTGCCCATGGCCGTCGCCGGCGTCTTCCTGGTGGTCTCCGCGTTCACCCTGTCCGTCAGCCCGGTCGTCGCGCTGCTCGCGATGTGCGTGGTGGCCGCCGGGGTGTACTCGACCATCTCGCCGTTCTGGGAGCTGCCGGCCGGCACGTTCGCCGGCGCGGCCGCCGCGTCGGGCCTGGCCGCGGGCAACTCCCGTAGCAGCCTGGCCGGTTCCGCCGCCCCGTACGCGGTCGGCGCGCTCAACGACAGCACCGGCGACTCGTGCAGCGGCCTGGTGATGCTCGCGCTCGTCCTGCTGGTGGGCGCCGGTTTCTGGTCCTGTGTACGGGCGGCGGAGTCTCTCCCGCCGGGTGCGCGGAGCGCCGGTGACGTCCCGGAAGACCGCGTCGGCGTGATCGGGCGCGCGGTCCCCGGGAGTGCGTACCAGGCCCCGACAGCCGTATCGCAAGCGGCGGTTGGGGCCTGGTGTGCGAACTCGCCGTGGTGCACCAGCAGCAGCTCGCGCCGCGCTCGGCCGTCAGGGCCCCGCGGTCTCCTCGGCCGGCACCGCCACGGGGACGGCCGTCGCGCCGGGCCCGGTGACGGGCGGCACCGGCACGTCGACGGTGCGGGCCAGCCGGGCGCCCTCGGGGCCGTACGCGGCGCGGGGTTCGGGGAACAGCCGCAGCAGCGCCAGGAAGAGCCCCGCGGCCACCGCCAGGGACAGCGGAAGGCTGATGTCGACACCGCCCGCCAGATCGCCCAGCGGGCCGACGAACTGCCCGGGGATGTCCGTGAACAGCACCCCGATCAGCGCCGACACCCACCAGGCGGTCATGCCGCGCCAGTTCCAGCCGTGCGTGAACCAGTAACGGCCGCCGCGCTGACGGCGGTTGAAGACCTGCAGGGCGTCCGGGTCGTACCAGCCGCGCCGGGTGTAGAAGCCCAGCATCATCACGACCATCCACGGCGTGGTGCAGGTGATGATCATCGTGGCGAACGTGGAGATCGACTGCACGAGGTCCAGGCCGAACCGGCCGATGAAGATGAACGCGATGGACAGGACTCCGACCAGGATCGTCGCCTGCACCCGGGACAGCCGGGGGAAGACGGAGGAGAAGTCCAGTCCCGTGCCGTACAGGGAGGTCGTGCCCGTCGACATGCCGCCGATCAGCGCCAGCAGGCACACCGGCAGGAAGAACCAGCTCGGGGAGATCGCGAGCAGCCCGCCGACGAAGTCCGGTGCGGACGGGTCGACGTACTTCGGGGCCTTGGCTGCGATGATGCTCGCGGTGGCCAGGCCGAAGACGAACGGCAGCAGCGTGGCGATCTGCGACAGGAACGCGGCGCCGACCACCTTGCGGCGTGGGGTCCCGGCCGGGATGTAGCGCGACCAGTCGCCGAGGAACGCGCCGAACGACACCGGGTTGGACAGCACGATCAGGGCCGCGCCGATGAACGAGGGCCAGAACATCGACCGCGTGGCCGCGTCCGCGGAGGCGGTGAACACACCGGCGTACGACGGGTCGAAGTCGCCGGCGAAGGCGACGACACCGAGCAGGAAGAGCACGCTGGCCGACGTCACCGCGATCTTGTTGACGAAGAGCATGAACCGGAAGCCGTACACGCACACGGCGAGGACGAGCCCGGCGAACAGCGCGTAGGCGACGGCGTACGACGCGGTGCTGCGCTCCAGCCCGAACAGCCGGTGCGCGCCGCCGACGAGCGCGTCGCCCGAGCTCCACACGGAGATCGAGAAGAACGCGACCGCCGTCAGCAGGGACAGGAACGAGCCGACGACCCGGCCGTGGACGCCGAGGTGTGCCGAGGAGGAGACGGCGTTGTTGGTGCCGTTGACCGGGCCGAACACGGCCATCGGGCACAGGATCAGCGCGCCCGCGACGACGCCCAGGACGGTGGCGGCCAGGCCCTGCCAGAAGGACAGGCCGAACAGGATCGGGAAGGCGCCGAGGACACAGGTGGAGAAGGTGTTCGCGCCGCCGAAGGCGACCCGGAAGAGGTCCAGCGGCGTCGCGCTGCGGTCGGCGTCGGGAATCCGCTCGACGCCGTAGGGCTCGACCTCGGTCAGCGCGGGCGTTGCCGCGGCGGTCGGCGGGGACTGCGGGGACGGGGAGGACAAGGCGGGCTCCAGCGGAGGTCGGCGGTGGAGCGCGGGGTTGCGCGGCCGGGGGGGGGACGGCTGCTCCCGGCCGCGGGGGTGTGCGGCGGGGAGACCGAAGCCGTCCCGGGGTTGTCCGCCGACGGTACGGCGGCCGCAGGGCCCGGACCAGAGGATGTTCCGTCCATATCCCCGCCCATGGATGGACAGTTCATCCACCCGGCTCCCTAGGGCACGGGACTCGGCGGGAGTTGTGCGGGGCTGACCGGTTCGCCCAGGACGTCGGCCATGAGGTCCCCGCCAACGTCACCACCATCGTGGTCGTAGCCACCTCCCAGCCCGGCTCCGTCAAGGCGCCCGCACAGGCAGTCCCCTCCGCTACCGCCATGTACTGTCTTCCGGCGGGCAGGTACAGATTCAGCGCGGCGGTGTGATGCCGTCCGACGCGCGGCGATGAGGGCAGGGGGACGGCCGGGGCGCACGCCTGCCGGCCGGCCCGTGTCTCCTTTCCCGCGCCGCCCCGCGATCGTGCGCGGCCGCCGCTGACAGTGGCAGCGGTCCGGGCGGCCTCACAGCATGACCTCACGCGTGGCGGGCGCCGGGCGGCGGGGCCGCCTCGATGCCGGCCAGGATGAGGTCGATGCCGGCGAGGAACTGCTCCCGGTCGTCGTGTTCGGGCAGGTGGGCCGCCAGCCGGTGCACGAACGGGTACCGGGCCGGGTCGAGCCTGGCCCACTGCTCGGCGATGCCGCCCAGGAAGGCCGTGCGATCGGTGCCGGGCGCGTGGGCGCGGGCGTTCGCGGCGTTCTGGCCGGCGACGCCGAGGATGTAGTTCAGCAGCGCCGACGCGGAGTGGAACCACGCCTCCTCGGGGACGCCGAGCGCCTGGAGCCGGCCGCCGATGCCCTCCAGGATCTGCGGCATCGCCGGGAGCCACGGCGCGCGGGACAGCTGGGCGCCCACCCAGGGGTGGGCGTCGATCGCGTCGAAGAGTCCGAGGGCGAGGGCGCGGATCGCCTCCCTCGGCTCCCCGCCGCTCGCCACGTCCGTCACGACGCGGCCGATGACGTCGTCGGTGGCCGCGGCCAGCAGGTCGTCCTTGTCGGCGATGTGCCAGTAGATCGCGCCGCTGCCGGTCGCCAGGCGCTTGGCGAGCGCGCGGAACGTCAGAGCGCTCTCGCCCCCGGTGTCGAGGATCTCGATCGCCGCCTCGACGATCCGCTCCTTGGAGAGCGCGTCGGAGCGTCGTTCGGGCCGCTGCGGTCTGGTCGTCGCCATGCACACAAGTTTGACACGGCTGGAACAGCGTTCCAGATTCTGACTTCTGGAACGGCGTTCCAGTCTTCTGGCGATCACCACCCGACGGAGCACCTCATGACGACATCGGCCTCCACGACCGCACCGGCCCCGGTCAGCATCATCGGCGCCGGTCTCGGCGGTCTCACCCTCGCCCGCGTCCTGCACGTGCACGGCATTGCCTCGACCGTCTACGAGGCGGACCCGTCGCCCGAGGCCAGAAGGCAGGGCGGGCAGCTCGACATCCATGAGAACGACGGCCGGCGCGCCCTCGCGGCTGCCGGCCTCACGGAGGAGTTCCGCGCGATCATCCACGAGGGCGCCGAGGCGATGCGAGTCCTCGACCAGGACGGCGCGCTGCTGCTCGACCTGCCCGACGACGGAACCGCCAAGCGCCCCGAGGTGCTCCGGGGCGACCTGCGCCGCATCCTGCTCGACTCCCTGCCCGAGGGGACCGTCCAGTGGGGGCGCAAACTCACTACCGTACGACCGCTCGGCGGCGGCCGGCACGAGCTGACGTTCGCCGACGGGGCGACCGTCACCAGCGGCCTCCTCGTCGGTGCGGACGGCGCCTGGTCCAGGGTCAGGCCGCTGGTTTCCCCTGCCACGCCGACGTACACCGGCATCACGTTCGTCGAGACCTACCTGTACGACGTCGACCGCCGGCACCCCGCGGCGGCCGAGGCGGTCGGCCGGGGCGCCATGTGCGCCCTCTCGCCGGGGAAGGCGATCGCGGCCCACCGCGAGGCGGGGGGCGTCATCCACACGTACGCCCAGCTGAACCGCCCCGCCGAGTGGGCCGACGCCCTCCGCCGCACCGATCCGGCCACCGCGCGCGCCCGGGTCGCGGCCGAGTTCGAGGGATGGGCCCCGCAGCTCACCGCGCTGATCACCGACGGCGAGACCGATCCGGTCGCCCGCATGATCCACACGCTGCCGGACGGCCACCGCTGGGACCGCGTCCCCGGAGTGACCCTCCTCGGCGACGCGGCGCACCTGATGCCGCCGTCCGGCGACGGCGCCAACCTGGCCATGTTCGACGGCGCCGAACTCGGCCGGGCCGTCGCCGAGCATCCCGGTGACGTCGAGGCCGCGCTCACCACGTACGAGAAGGCACTGTTCGACCGCACCGAGCCCTTCTACGCCGACGCACGCGAGATCCTGGACCTGTGCCTCGGCGACCGGGCGCCGCACGGCTTCGTCGAGTTCTTCACCGGCGTTCGTCAGGAGCGGTAGGGACCCCGGCCGGGCCATGCCGGGGCCGCCCGAGGGCCGCGGTTCCGCCGGCCTCGACCGGGTGTCAGCGGCGGGTCTCGATCTTCAGGTCACCAGCCGTCACCCTGCGGATGTGGTCGCCGGCGAGCAGGGTGTGCGGGTAGCCGAGGTCGATGGCGCCGGCCTCCTCGAGGCGGGCCAGTTGGGCGGGGGTGAAATCGACGTCCAGGGCGCCCAGGTTGTCCTCCAGTTGTGCGGGGGTGCGGGCGCCGATGATCGGTGCCGTCACGGCCGGGTTCTGCAGGACCCAGGCCAGTCCGACCTGGGCGGGTGTGCGGCCCAGCTCCGCGGCGACCTCCTTCACGACGTCGGCGATGGCGAGGCCGCGTTCGGTGACCATGCCGAGGGCGACGTTGAAGCTCTTGCGGGTGCGGTCGCCGAAAGCGCCGTTCTGCGCGGTCAGGTCCTCGCGGCTGTACGTGCCGGTGAGCACTCCGCCGGCCAGCGGGGAGAACGGGACGACGCCCAGTCCCATCTCACGCGCCATGGGGATGAGGTCGCGTTCCCCGCCGCGCTCGATCAGGTTGTATTCGATCTGCAGCGCGACCAGTGGCGACCAGCCCCGCAGGTCGGCGATGGTCTGCATCCGCGACACCTGCCAGGCCGGGGCGGTGGAGACGGCCACGTACAGAACCTTGCCCTGGCGGACCAAGTCGTCCATGCCGCGCAGGATTTCCTCGACCGGCGTCCTGTCGTCCCACACGTGCAGGTACAGCAGATCGATGTAGTCCGTATCGAGCTGTCGCAGACTGGCTTCCACCGACGCGAAGAGGCTCTTGCGGTGGGCGCCGCCGGAATTCGGGTCGCCGGAGCGGCGCAGCGTCGTGTATTTCGTCGCCAGCACCAGGCTTTCCCGGTTCGCGCGGGTGAACTCGCCCAGCAGACGCTCGGAGCTGCCATCGGTGTAGGTGCTGGCGGTGTCGATGAAGTTGCCGCCGCGCTCGACGTAGATGTCGAACAGTTTGCGCGCCTCGTCCCGCTCGGCTCCCCATCCCCACTCGGTGCCGAAGGTCGCCGCCCCGAGCGCCAGCGGCGAGACGCGCAGCCCGGAGCGGCCCAGCAGCCGATAGGTGTCGAGGGTGAGCGACATCGTGTCCTCCTGTGCCGGTGATCCGATGGGGTGATCCGTGCCGGGGACCAGCCTGTGACCGCCGCGAACCGGGGAGAAGGGAAGGATCTTCCTGGGAACACCGGTCCCAGGAAGGCTGTTGGACCGGCCATGACGACCCGCACCGTGGATACGACACAGGAGCTGGCCGCGTTCCTGCGGACCCGGCGCGAGCGCCTGCACCCGCGTGATGTCGGCCTGCCGTCGCGCCGGCAGGCCCGGCGCACCCCGGGACTGCGCCGCGAAGAGGTCGCCGAGCTGGCCGGGGTCAGCACCGATTACATCGTGCGGCTGGAACAGGCCCGCGGGCTGCGGCCCTCGGCCGACGTGGTGGAGGCACTGGCCCGGGCGCTGCGCCTGGCTCCCGACGAACGCGCCTACCTCTTCGACCTGGCCCGGCAGCGCCCGCGCACTGCCGACAGGCCCGCCACCCAGGCAGCGCCTCCGCTGGCCCGGCTGGTCACCGACCTGTCGCCACTGCCGGCCATGCTGATGAACCACCGCTACGACATCCTGGCCTGGAACGGCGAAATGGCCCGGCTGCTGCTGGACTTCGACACCCTGCTGCCGTCGCGGCGCAACGCGATGTGGCTGTGCCTGATGCATCCGGAGATGCGTGAGCTCTACGTCGACCGCGAACGTGTGGTGCGGGACGGCGTCGCCCACCTGCGCGCCGCGTGGGCGGCCCATCCGGAGGATCAGGCGCTGTCCGGCCTCATCACCGAATTCACCACGCGGGACGCGGAGTTCTCCCGCGTGTGGGCCGAGCGGAACGTCAAGGTCAACGGCCGCGGACGCAAGGAGATGCGGCATCCTGACGTCGGTGCGCTCGCCGTGCATTTCGAAGTGCTGATGCCGATCCAGGACACGGACCAGCGGTTGATGATCTGCCGCGCCGCGGACGACGAGAGCCAGGCGGCACTGGACCGGTTGCGCACGCGGTGAGCCGGGCCGTCCCTTCACCCTGCACGCCCTGAGCCGCGAACCTGCAGGGTCGGCGGCTCGTCCAGGTCACGACGGGCCAGGGCCGGGCAGACGGCAGGCGTCCCGCCCGTGCCCTCCCCGCCCGACCGCCGGCGCCGGCCCTGCGCCCGCTCCTCGGACCGGGCGAGCGCGGTCGGCAGGTCGTCGAGCAGGGCGGGTGCCGGTGGCGGGGAGGCGAGGCGGTCACCGATGCCGCCCACGGCGCCTCCGACACCCGCGTAAGGTCCACGACCGGCTGGTGCAGTGCCCAGCGGCCCGCCGACCACGCTCGTCCGGGCGGGCCGCGACGGCCACGCGGCGGCCCGCCCGGTCCTTCTGCGGCGCCTACCGCCGGGCGTCACCGCGCTCGTGAGTCGGCGCCGCGCAGGAAGACGGCGCTGGTGAGCGTGCCCAGGAGCACGAGGGCGGCGTTCACCGCGATCGCGGCCTTCAGGCCGCCGAGGACGGCCGCAGCTCCGGTGCCGGTCATCGTGGCGGTGGCGATGGCGCTCATGACCGGCGTGCCCATGGTGATGCCGATCTGCTGCGTCATGGTGGCGAGCCCGGTGGCCAGGCCCTGTTCACGGTCGGCGAGCCCGGAGGTGGCGGTGACCATGAAACCGACGATGACGAGCATGTTCCCGACGCCGCCGGCGAAGGTGGCGACCAGCAGCAGCCCCATCCACCCGCGGTCGTCGCCGAGGCCGAGCAGGGCGGCCGTGAACACCGTCTGCAGCAGGCCGCCGGTGATCAGCGTGCTCTTGCTGCCGATCTTCCCGATGACCTTCGGGGCGACGGATCCGCCGACGACCGTGCCGATGCCCAGCACGCCGAAGGACAGTCCCGCGGCCAGCGCCGAGAAGCCCAGCACCTTCTGGAGGTAGAGGGTGAGCAGGAAGACCAGGGAGGTCTCGGTGAGGAAGGCGATCAGACCAGCGAGGTTGCCCCAGGCCACCGACCGCTTGCCGAGCACGCCGAGCGGCACCAGGGGCGCCGCCACCTTGCGCTCGACGGCGTAGAAGACCAGGAGCAGCACGACACCGGCAGCCAGGGGCAGCAGTGCCGAGGACGAGCCCCAGCCGTGTTCGCCGGCCTGGGTGAGGCCGAGGACGATGGCGAGCAGGCCGAGCGTGACGCTGACGGCGCCGGGCACGTCCAGCTTCGGGCGCTCGTCCGGCCGGGACTCCTTGATGACGGCCGGTGCGACGAGGAGGACGGCGAGGGCGACGGGCACGTTGATGAAGAACGCCCATCGCCATGACAGCAGGTCGGTGAGCAGGCCGCCGAGGATGGCGCCGGTGGTGAACCCGGCGGACATCAGCGCGCCGTTCAGGCCGAGGGCCTTCTCCCGCAGCGGGCCCTCGGGGAACGAGGTGGTCAGCAGGGACAGGCCGGCCGGGGTCACCGCGGCGGTGGCCAGGCCCTGGAAGACGCGTGCCGTGATCAGCACCTCGGGGTTCTGCGCCAGGCCGCCCGCCAGTGAGGCCACGCCCAGTACGGCGAGGCCGCCGAGGAACAGCCGCCGGCGCCCGAACAGGTCGGCTACGCGTCCGAACAGCAGGGTGAAGCCGGCCGCGCACAGGGCGAACGCGGTCCCGATCCACTGCAGGTGTGCCAAAGAAAAGCCGAGGCCCTCGCCGATCACGGGTAGGGCGACGTTCAGGATGGAGAAGTCCACGGCCAGCATGAACTGGGCCGCGAGCAGCAGCACCAGCACCAGCCGCAGCCGGGGGGTGAGGACGGCCGGGGCCGTACCACCGGCCGCAGCCCGGGCGTCGGCAGTACCGGCGGTTTCCGCATCGGTGATGGACATGACGGCGATATCCCTTTCTCTCGGGCGCGGGCGTCGTGGGCGCCGCTCGGGAAGGAGACTCGTCCGCGCCGGGAAGGCCGGCCAGAACCCTGTCTCGCCCAGCCTGCGCAAGGGTGGTCATCGCATGACCACCCTGACCGCACCCGACCGCCGTGATCCACGGGCATCATGGACGCAGAGCCGCTCACGAGCGCAGGCACCGTCCCGCGGCGGCGGCGCGGCGGGCACGTACGACACGGGAGGCATCGATGGACGCCCTGTCCGAACTGGGGCACTTCCTCAGGTCCCGCCGTGCCGCGCTCCGGCCCGAGGACGTCGGCATCACACCGCATCCCACCCGCCGCCGCGTCACCGGGCTGCGCAGGGAAGAGCTCGCCATGCTCGCGGGCGTCAGCATCACCCACTACACCCGTCTCGAACAGGGCCGTGCCACCGGCGCGTCGGACTCCGTGCTGGACGCGATCGCCCGCACGCTGCGGCTCACCGCCGACGAGACCGCGCACCTCAAGGACCTGGCCCGCGCCTCCGCGGGGTCCGCGTCCCGCCCGGCACCGCCGCGGGCGGAGCACGCCGGCGCCTCCGCACGCCAGTTGCTGGCCGCGATGACGGAGGTGCCGGCGCTGGTCCTGGACCGCCGCAACGACGTCCTCGCCTGGAACGCGCTGGGTCACGCCCTGCTCGCCGGACACCTGCCGGCCGACAGCCCCGGCACTCCGGGCAACCGCCCCAATCTGACCCGGATGCTCTTCCTGGACGAGCAGTACCGCGAGCTGTACCCCGACTGGAAGGAGGAGGCGCAGCTCGCCGTCGCCTCCCTGCGCCTGGTGGCCGGCCGCCACCCCGACGACCGTCGGCTGGCCGAACTCGTCGGCCAACTCACCGTGCAGTGCGACGAGTTCGCCTCCCTCTGGGCCCGTCATCCGGTGCGCACGTGCACCTCGGGCGTGAAGCGGCTGCACCATCCGCTCGTCGGCGCGATGGACCTGAGCTTCGAGAACCTCCTCCTTCCCGGCACGTCCGGACAGCGGCTGATCGCCTACACCGCCGAGCCCGGCTCGCCCTCCGAGGCGGCGCTGCGCCTGCTGGGCAGCGTGGCCGCCTCCGAGGCGTCGACGGGGGACGACGTCTCGGCGACCGCCCGTCGCTGACGGCGCCCGCCTGCGGTCGCTACCGGCCGGGCGGGCAGCACGCGGTTCCGGCGGCTCTCCGGACAGGGCCGGTGCGCGCGCATCGGCGTCGGTCCGGTCCGGGCCATGGTCCGCACGGGGTTGCCGCGGGTCAGCCCGTCGAGCAGTTCCCGCCGGCCGCCGAGCGGGCGATCCGGGCGCTCGCATGACCGGTGGAGCGGGCCCGGCACCACGTCCGGCCACGGGCCGGCGTCGTGGTGCGAGCGGTGCGGGAGGGCGGCGCCGACGGCACACGAGTTACGGGCGGCGGGCCGCCGGCGAGCACGACCGGTTCACCGGTTCAGGGCGTGCCATTCGGGAGCGAGGACCGCCCAGACCTGCTTGTCGTAGCGGACGCCGTCGTAAGGCCATGCCTCGCGGAGCACGCCCTCCAGTCGCATGCCGAGTCGCTCGGCCACCGCGGCGCTGCGCGCGTTGTCGGCCCGGCAGTGCCACTCCGCCCGGTGCAGGCCCCGGGAGGTGAACGCCCAGTCCAGCAAGGCGCGGGACGCCTGGGTGACCAGCCCCAGCCCCTCGGCGGAGGGTTCCAGCCAGCAACCGAGCTCGCACACGCCGAGAGCGGCGTCGAAGTCGGTGAACATCACGCCGCCGACCAGCACTCCGTCCCGCCGAATGCCGTACAGGCGGCCGCCGTCGTGGGCCTGCCGTTCCGCATACCGGCGCAGCGTCGCCCGTGCCCCGTCCACATCTCCGGTGACGAACCCGGCCCCGACCCATGGACGGATGTGCTCGCGAGCCCGGTCCAGATGGCCGGCGAACTCCTCGGCGTGCCAGACCTCCAGAGGAGCGAGATGAGCACCGTGGCGCAAGGACAGCGAGAACATGACAGCCCCCATTCACATAACGTTTGTTATGGCAATGTAGCGTGGTGCCATGCCACGCACCAAGGGGGATCACGAGGGCCGCCGGCGCGACGTCTCCGAGGCGGTGTGGCGGGTCATGGCCACACGCGGCTTCGCCGGTCTGACCCTGCGCGCCGTCGCCGCCGAACTCGGCGCGACCACCGGCCTGCTCACCCACTACTTCCCCACCAAGCGCGCCCTGCTGGAGCACGCCCTCGACCTGCTCGAGCAGCGCACCATGGCCCGCCCGCGCCGGCAGACGGGCACGGGCCTGACCGCCTTCCGGGACGCGCTGCTCGACATCCTGCCGCTGACCCCCGAGGCCACCGACAGCAACCGCATCTGGGTCTCCTCCTGGGACGCCGCCCTCTCCGATCCCGCCCTGAGCGCCGACTACGCCCGCAAGTACGCCCAGAGCCGCGACAGGCTGAGCCGGTGCGCGGCCGCAGCCCAGGAGCTCGGCGAACTGCCCCCCGGCGACACCGCCCCCCTCGCAGCCGCCGCACAGGCCTTCGTCCTCGGTCTGGCGGTGCAGGCACTGCTCGACCCGGCGGCGTTCCCGCCGCAGCGGCAGATCGAGCTGCTGGACGACTACCTGGCCACACTCACCGCGCGCGCTGATCCCACCACGACCACGCGACACGGCCACGACGGGCCCTCCGAGCCGTGCGGCCCGGGTTCAGGAGTCTGAAGCCGCGAACGCGGCATGGCGACGGCAAGCTGGGCCGGCACAGGACGGCTCCCCGCCCCCGAGGGCGGTGCTGCGGCCGGCTCGGGGACAGGCCGCAGCACCTCCTCAGCCGGGCGACCACCTGGAGGACGAGATGGACCCGGCACCCTCCCGGTTGCCGGATCGGCGCGCCGCATGCTCCGCCGGACGAGTGATCCTCGCCGACGGCAGGCGAACCAGGGTCTCAGCCCCACTCCCGTCGGCGGGGGTGCGCGAACAAGGGGCTCTCGCACGACGCCGCCCGTCACCCGGTCGGCCCGCACCGGGGCGCATCCGGGAGCGAGGTCGGCACCGTAGAGACGAGTGCCGGGTGCCGTGACAGCAGCCGGCGACGTGCCGAGGTTACGGCGGGAGCCACCATGAGCGACGACACCGCACCGATGCGTGGCGGCCCGGCGGGCGATGGTCTGACGTGCCTGGTGACCGGGGCCACGGGCTACATCGGCGGCCGGCTGGTGCCGGAGCTGCTCGACGCCGGGCACCGGGTGCGCTGCCTGGCCCGCACCCCGGGCAGGCTGCGCGACCATCCGTGGGCCGGGCGGGTGGAGATCGTCCGGGGCGACGTCACCGATCCCGGGTCGGTGGCACGGGCGATGGACGGCGTGGACGTGGCCTACTACCTGGTGCACGCCCTCGGCACCGGCCGCGGTTTCGAGGACACCGACCGCGAGGCGGCCCGGGTCTTCGGCGAGCAGGCCCGCCGGGCCGGCGTCGGCCGGCTCGTCTACCTGGGCGGCCTGACGCCTCGGTCGGTCCCCGAGCGGGAGCTGTCGCCCCACCTGCGCTCGCGCGCCGAGGTCGGCCGCATCCTGCTCGCCTCGGGCGTGCCGACGGCCGTGCTCCGCGCCGCCGTGATCATCGGCTCCGGCTCGGCGAGCTTCGAGATGCTGCGTTACCTGACCGAGCGGCTGCCGGTGATGGTCACGCCGCGCTGGGTGCACACCCGGATCCAGCCCATCGCCGTACGGGACGTGCTCCGCCTCCTGACCGGATGCGCACGCCTGCCCCGCGAGGTGAACCGCGCCTTCGACATCGGTGGCCCGGAGGTGCTGACGTACCTCGACATGATGCGCCGCTACGCCTCCGCAGCCGGCCTGCCCCGGCGGCTGATCCTGCCCGTTCCCGTCCTCACGCCCGGCCTGTCCAGTCACTGGGTGGGCCTGGTGACCCCGGTCCCCGCCGCCATCGCCCGCCCCCTGACCGAGTCGCTGCGGCACGAGGTGGTGTGCCGGGAGAACGACATCGAACGGTATGTGCCGAGCCCCCCGGGACATCCGGTCGGCTTCGACCGCGCGGTCCGGCTGGCTCTGCAGCGCATCCGCGACGCCCAGGTGGCCACGCGCTGGTCGTCGGCCTCCGTACCCGGCGCGCCCAGCGACCCGCTGCCCACCGACCCGGACTGGGCGGGCGGCAGCCTCTACACCGATGTGCGGGAACGCGACGCCCATGTCCCACGGGAGGCGTTGTGGGAGGTCGTCGAGGGCATCGGCGGAGAGAACGGCTGGTACTCCTTCCCCCTGGCATGGGCGGTGCGCGGCCGGCTGGACCGGCTCGTCGGCGGCGTGGGCCTGCGCAGGGGCCGCCGGGACGCGAGCCGGCTGAGGGCCGGCGACTCCCTGGACTTCTGGCGGGTGGAGGAGATCGAACGCGGCCGGCTGCTGCGGCTGCGCGCCGAGATGCGGCTGCCCGGCCTGGCCTGGCTGGAGATGAGGGTGGACGGCGGCGACGGCGGACCCGTCCGGTACCGGCAGCGGGCGCTGTTCCATCCGCACGGACTGCTCGGTCACCTGTACTGGTGGAGCGTCTCGCCCTTCCACGCGGTCGTCTTCGGCGGCATGGCCCGCACCATCGTCCGTACCGCGGAGCGCGCGGCGCCGCGTCGGCGGTGGCGCGGCGGGGGCGCGTCCGCCGGCGGGACAGCGGCCGAAGAGCCGGGTGAACGCGCTGTTCCCCGACGCTCACCCGGAAGAGGCTGACACCCATGCACGTCTCGGTCGTCCTGTTCACCGCCGACCTGCGCCTGCACGACCACCCGCCGCTGCGCGCGGCCCTGGAGGCGGCCGACGCCGTCGTGCCGTTGTTCGTGCGGGACCGCGCCGTCGAGGCCGCGGGGTTCGCCGCGCCCAACCGCCGCGCCTTCCTCGACGACTGTCTGGCGGACCTGGACGCCTCGCTGCGCCAGCGGGGCGGCCGGCTGGTGGTGCGTTCCGGCGATCTGGTGGCGGAGGTGTGCCGGGTGGTGACCGAGGCGGACGCCGACGAGGTGCACATGTCGGCCGGGTACAGCGGTTTCGCCGCCCGCCGGGAGGAACGGCTGCGGTCCGCCCTCGAACCGGCCGGCCGCAGGCTGTTCGTGCACGACGCCGTCACCGTGGCCGTACCGGCCGGCACGGTGACCCCCGCCTCCTCCGACCACTTCGCCGTCTTCACCCCCTACTACCGGCAGTGGGCGCAGGTGCCGCTGCGGCCGGCCACGGGTGCGCCGCGCCGGGTGCCCGTCCCCGACGAGGTGGGCGGCGAGCAGCTCCCGGCACAGGGCCGGACCGGCGGGACGTCCCCGGCCCTGCCGCCCGGCGGGGAGAGCCGGGCCCGCACGCAGGTGGCCGCCTACTGGCGCCGCGGGCTGGAGGACTACGACAGCACCCGCGACGACCTGGCCGCGGACGCCACCTCCCGGCTCTCGGCCCACCTGCACTTCGGCACCCTGTCCCCGGGGGAGCTCGTGCACCGGGCCCGCCGGCACGACGGAGCCGGCGCCGAGGCGTTCGTACGGCAGCTCGCCTGGCGCGACTTCAACCGCCAGCTCCTCGCCGCGCGGCCGGAGAGCGCGCACCGCGACTACCGCACCAAGCACGACCGGTGGCGCACCGAGCGCACCGCCGCCGGCGACATCGACGCCTGGCGGGAGGGCCGTACCGGTTACCCGGTCGTCGACGCGGCGATGCGGCAACTGCGGGCCGAGGGGTGGATGCACAACCGCGCCCGGCTGCTCGCCGCCGGCTTCCTGACCAAGACCCTCTACGTCGACTGGCGGATCGGCGCCGCCCACTTCCTGCACTGGCTGGTCGACGGCGACCTGGCCAACAACCAGCTCAACTGGCAGTGGATGGCCGGTACCGGCACCGACACCCGCCCCAACCGGGTCCTCAACCCCGTCGCCCAGGGCAGGAAGTACGACCCGGAAGGCGTCTACGTCCGCCGCTGGCTCCCCGAACTCGCCGGTGTCGAGGGACCGTTGGTGCACGAGCCGTGGAAGCTCCCAGGCCGGGAGCGGGCCGCCCTGGACTATCCCGATCCGATCATCACCCTCGCCGAGGGGCTGGACCGCTTCCGCCGGGCGCGCGGCAGACAGCCGTGAGCCGAAGACCTGGCGGGGGCCGCCCGGTGCGCTGCGGCATCCCCGCGTTCAGCCGTCGGCCGACGGGCCGGGGACGGAGCCGTCCGCACCGGACAGGCCGCCGAGCGTCCGGACCGCTTCCCGGAGGCTCGCGCACCGCGGGAAGGGGGCGGCCGTCCGGCGGTCCCAGCCCGGGCCCGCCGGCAGCACGACAGGCCGCAGCCGGGCGCCCGCCGGCCCCCACTGCAGGGCCGCGACGTGCCGGGCCAGCGGCGCCGACGCCGTCGAGCGGGTCTGCGACCACAGCACCACCGCGGCCGGGCCGGTGCGCCGGACACAGGCCAGCAGCGCCTCCACCGGCACGGCCGCACCCAGCATGCGGGTGGGCACCCCGCGTTCCTCCAGCGCCGCTTCCAGTGCCTCCAGCGGCAGCGAGTGCAGCTCACCGGGCACGCAGGCCAGCACCACCGGCGCGCCGCCCACGGCATCCTCGCCGCGCGGCAGCACCAGCGCGGCGCGGCGCAAGGCGGTGGAGATCTCCCAGGACAGCAGGTGCTCCACCTCCACGTACCGGTCGCCGGAGGACTGCCACTTGCGGCCCGCCGCGCGCAGCGTCGGCACCATCACCTCCTCCCAGGCGGTGACCAGCCCGTGCTGCCCGAGAGCGTCGAGCAGCCGGCTGCGCAGTTCCGGAGCGTCCAGCCGTACGGCCGCCCGCGCCAGCCCCCGGCACTCCTGGCGCGCGTCACCGAGCGGCAGCCCCCCGCCGGCACCGCCGCGGCGGACTTCCTGCGCGGACACCGGCGCCTGCGGCTCATGGGGCGGTGCGCCGGACGGGCCGTGCGCCGGCGGTGCCTGCCCGCCGTGGGTGAGGCGGGCCACGCGGGCCGCCTCGGCCGGAGGGACGCCTGCCGCCGCGAGCCGGCACATCTCCTCGACCAGGGCGACGTCCCGTGGACCCCACCGCCGGTGACGGCCCTCGGACCGCAGGGCGGGGCCGAGACCGTAGCGGCGGTCCCAGGAGCGCAGGGTGGCCGGGGACACCCCCAGCCGTCGGGCCACCGCGCCCGTCGTCAACCCGGCGGCGTCCGTCACGGCCATGCTCCTCACGCCAATCGATGCGCTTTCGATGCGGGTTGTCGCCGGTACCGTCCGCTGCCCAGGCTGGCCGTACCGGGCAACGGCACATCCAGTGTGATGCGACCGCACCTGTGAGCGCACGCGCGCATCCAGGCGCGCCGCGCCGTTCCGGCGGGCCGCACCCGGTTCAGGCGAGGAGGGACATGGCCATGGACCACATCACCGCCGTACCGGACTCCGCCGGTCCTGTCGACTCCGGGCGCAGCGGTCCACCCACCGAGCCCCCGGACAGCTCCGTGCTGTCCGCTGACGCCGCCGACTGGTGCGGGCTGCACCGGCGGTGGGGCGGACTGGTGCACGGGCTGGCCCAGCGGGCGCTCGGGGACGCGCGGGATGCCGAGGACGTCACCCAGCAGGTGTTCGCCGACGCCTGGCGCGGCCGGCACGGTTATGCGCCGGACCGCGGGACCCCGGCCGCCTGGCTGGCCGGGATCACCCGGCGCAAGGTGGCCGACGCCCTCGCAGCCCGTGCGCGTCAGGCCCGGCTCGTCGCCGCGTTCGGCGGACTGACCTCCGTGCACGGTCCGCAGAGCACCGCAGAGCCCGAGGCGACGCTGGACCGGCTCGTCGTCGGCCGTGCCCTGCGGCGGCTCAGCACCGCCCAACGCCAGGTGCTGCACCTCGCCTACTACGAGGACCTCACGCAAGCGCAGATCGCCCGGGTCACCGGCTGGCCTCTCGGCACGGTCAAGAGCCACACCCGGCGCGGTCTCGACCGCCTCCGCCGCTGCCTGGAGGAAGAGGGCGTCTCCGCCGCCTGAGACCACCCGGCGCGGGAACCGGCCCCCTTCTTCGGCCTCGAGGGCGCACGGCTTGTGCACGGCCCGGCGGCCGGACTTGCCGCTGCGCACCTGACCTCGGCTCCTTTTCCCCATCCTTCTGGGAGGCACCGCGGCTCGCCGCGTGAGCGGCTTCGGCGCCGGCGCGGAGGAGCCGGTGGGAACGAGGCAGCCCTCGGCCTCCAGACGTGACAGAGCCGAACAGGCTGCGCGGAGCGCGGCTGGGGAGGGGCGCGACACTGCCGGCGTGGGCGTCCGTGCCGGCTGCGGCGGAGCCGCGAACGGGTGGCACCGCCGCCGGCCGGGCGCGCAGCTTCGCTTCGCGCCGGAGCCGGCAACGGTGCGTGCTCGCCTCACCGGTCCGAGCGGCTCGGGGTCTCCTTCGAGCGGTCACCAATAGTGCCGACGGCCGGCGACCGCGTGGCCGACCGAGCCCAGGATCCACAGCACGATGCCGATCACGGCGAGGATGATGCCGATGGTCCACAGGATGGATATGCCGGTGACGAAACCGATGACGAGCAAGATGATGCCGAGGACGATCACGGCTGCCTCCCGCTGCAGGTAGTACTACGTTCCATGTGCCCCTTAAGTGGGGGTTTATCCCCTTGCGGAGGTCTGGAACCGTTTACCGCGGTCGGCGTGGTCAGCAGGGGAAGGTGCCGCTGTAGAGGGCATGTCCGTAGGAGGAGCTTCCGGAGCCGAAGCCGTAGATGCCGTCGTCGCTCCAGACCGCCTCGCGGAAGCCGTCGACGCAGGTCGAGGTCGGCGCGATCGCGAAGCCCTCGAGGTTGTCGGCCGGCATGACGGCCGGGTTGGTGTAGGTCGTGTCCGGAACGATCGCGCCGCCGGCGTTGATCCTCATGAAGGTGTGCGTCTCGCCGCAGGTGTTGTCGCAGGTGGCGATGACGCGCTGGGTTCCGGCGTCGAACGCCACGTCCATCACGGAGTTCTCGCCGGTCGCGATCGTGCCGAACGTGGTGAACGTGCCGTCGGAGTTCAGGCCGTAGACGTGCAGCGTGCCGTCCCACTCCAGACCTGCGAAGAACAGGCCCGAACCGTGCAGCGGGTAGTTCGCCGGGTTGTAGCGGGCGCCGGTGAGCGGGTCGACCCAGCCGTTCGCGGTCAGCCAGCTGTCCGGTACGTAGCCGACGCCCTCGAAGCCCAGGTTGGCGTCGTCCTTGCTTCCGGTGTCGAGCTGCGGGAACTGCGAGGTCATGTCCCACTGGTGGATCGGCGTCAGCGTCGGTCCGGTCGCGGCCGGGTCGAACTCCATGATCGTGTCCTTGGGGACCGTGTTGTCGGCGTTGTCGCGTTCGGAGGTCACGTAGACATGGCCGTTGCCGCCGACGGTCAGCCCCTCGGAGTCCGGCTCGCCGGAGCCGCCGGCGAAGCGAAGCTGCTTGCCGGTCGCGCTCCACGCCGGGTCCGGGATCCACTTGCCGTTGCTCTTGACCAGCTTGAACAGCCAGTTCTTGTTCTTGGCGGCCCACAGCACCGAAGGGTTCGCCGGGTCGAAGGCCAGGCCGCTCAGGTCACGGCCCTCGGGACCGGTGGACGTGGTGAACGCGCAGACGTTGTCGGCGATGGTGACATCCGGTCCCCCGGGCCACGCCAGGGTGCCCGCCGGCGCGGAGCCGGTCCCGGTGGGCACCTCGGGGGTGCAGCCGCTGGTGAGCGAGCCGCCACCACCCAGCAGCCGGCCCGTCTGCCCACTGCCGCCACCGCTGCCGCCGCCCGGGCAGGAGTTCGCGGTGCCGAGCGTCGCGCTCGTGGCGGTCTGGAACCAGCCGGTGCCGTTGCCGCAGCGCTGGTCCGACGGCTTGGCGCCATCGGTGGCCCAGGTCACCGAGTCGACGGTGTTGCCGTTGCCGTCGAGGACGAAGACCGAGTCGTTGTCGCCAAGGCCGAGGGCGGAGTTGAACGTGACATAGCCGCCCGCGGGGATGCTGGTGGCGCTCGGCGAGGACGATGAGAGGGAAACCGGGGAGTGACCGGTGTCGTTGTCGACGTACTTCCACGACCCGATGCCGACCGCGCTCGTTCCGCCGTTGTACAGCTCCACGGTGTCTGCGCCGTTCGAGGTGATCTCGTTGATCCGTACCCGGTTCGCCGCCGGTACCGACGACGGGCAGCCCGAGGCGTTGGAGGCGCCGAACGTGGCCGCGGCGGTCGTGGTCACCCACGCCCCGGTGCCGTCGCCGCCGCAACGCGCCATCGCCGGCTTCGCCTCGTCGGTGGCCCACTCGACGCGGTCGACCACCGTGCCGTCGGAGGTGTAGATCACCAGCTTGTCCGCATCGCCCAGCCCCTTGGGCGAGTTGAAGGTGACGAAGCCCCCGGCCGGGATGGTGCCGGCGGACGGGCTGAACGTCTGCGGCGAGAAGCCGTCGTCGGACATCTTCCAGCCGCTGATGCTCACTGCGGCCGAGCCGGCGTTGTACAGCTCCACCGTGTCGTTGCCCGACGACGTGACCTCGTTGATCCGGACGTTCTGGTAACCGGCCGGAGCCGTGGCAGCCGCAGGCTGCGCGGCCAGGACCTCTGTGACGACAAGCCCTGAGCACATCACAGCCGCGGCACATGCGGAGGCGACACCGGTACGCAAGCGTGAGACAGGCACGACATCGAACTCTGATCACACGATCTGGAAACAGCGTGTCCACCGCCTGAACGCCACCCGCCGCCCGTCGAAACGGCAGAAGCGCACCGGCACGGTGCGGTGCGACGGCATCGGGAAGACGAGAGTGAGCGTTCCGCCGGAGATCAGCGTGTGCTGATGCAGAAGGGATGCCCCACGGGGTCGGTGAGGACCCGCGCCGTGTCGCCGGAACGTTTTGGCCGGGCCAGCTGGGAGCCCGGTAGTCGTCGACTCGCTGGAAGCCGATGAAGAGTCCGTGTTCGCCGACGAGGCCGGCGAACTCGGCGTCCGACCCCGGGTGCGGTTCAAGGCCGGTGGCCTGCTGATAGAACGACGCCAGAGCCGGCGGATCCGGGCAATCGAGCGTGATCGCAACCAACTTCATCTGCAGGGGCATGGAACCTCCGGGCCGGTCGGTGGACTTCCGCGCTCCACACCCCAGGGGTGGCCGGCGGATGCCGGCGGGCGTGAGCGTCTACCCACCGTCATCGCGGTGTGCCGTGGCGAAGCGGCGCTGGTAGGCCGCGGGGCTGATCGACAGCTCCCTGGCGAACACTCTTCGCAGACTTTCGTAGCTGGGGAAACCGGCGAGGGCGGCCGCCTGCGTGGCGGTGTACCCCTGGTCGAGGAGGGCTTTCGCCATGTCGAAGCGGATCGATTCCACGTAGCGGGCCGGGGTGGTGGACAGCTCGTCGCGGAAGAGCCGGGTGAGGTGGCGAGGGCTCACGTTGAGGTGCCTGGCGAGCTCGCCGAGTGAGTGGTTCCCCGAGGGATCCGCGGTGACCAGGTCGGTGATCTTGCGCAGTGCCGGCGTGCGGGGCGTTGATCCTTGCAGCGGGGCGGAGAACTGCGACTGGCCGCCCGACCGCTGCAGGTAGACCACCAGGGCGCGGGCCACGTCGCGAGTCAGGTCGGGGCCGTGGTCCTCCTCCACCAGGGCCAGTGCCAGGTCGATGCCGGCGGTGACGCCCGCCGAGGTGTAGACGGCGCCGTCTCGTACATAGATCGCGTCGGGTTCCACGCGGGTGCCCGGGCAGCGCGCGGCGAGCTGATCGGTGACCTTCCAGTGAGTGGTCGCACGCTTGCCGTCCAGCAGACCGGCGGCGCCGAGGATGAAGGCTCCCGTGCAGATCGAGGCGGTCCTCGTCGCTTGCCCGGACAGGTTTCGGGCGGCCCGGGCCAGATCACGGGCGACGGGGGTACTCGGGTAGACGTCCGCGCCGGCCACAAGGAACGTGTGAGCGGCGGCCCCGGATTCGGCATCGCCGTCGACCGAGATCCGGATCCCGTTCGATGCGACGACGTCGGCACCGCCCGGTGACACCAGCAGGACGCGGTAGTGGGCCCCGAACCGATTCGCCTCGGTGAACACCTCGGCGGGACCGGCGACGTCCAGCAGTTTGACCCCGTCGTAGACCAGGATCACGACCCGATGGGTGTGGGAGCTCATCGTCACCTTTCTCGCCTGTCTGGATTCGGGTGGTTCACGGCCGGACCGAGGCGGCGCGGAAGGCCCGGTGGTCGGCACCGTGGAGGAGCGCATCCGTCCAGTGCAGTACGAAAAAGATACCGGAAGGATTCGGCCTCATGACCGAAATGATCGCAGGCGTCGAGGTTCCCGACACCCCGGCGGCCGCCGAAGCCACCCGGCACATCCGGGAGACAACAAGTCCCCTTCTGTTCCACCACTCCCGGCGCGTCTACTTTTTCGGCGTGCTCCAGGCTCGCGCACTCGGTCTGGAACCCGATCCCGAGCTGCTCTACGTGTCGGCGCTTTTCCACGATTCCGGCCTCTTGACGCCGTTTTCCGACAAGGAGCAGCGGTTCGAGATCGACGGCGCCGACCACGCGCGGAAGTTCCTGCTCAGCCATGGTCTGTCGACGGCGGCCGCCGACACGGTGTGGATGGCGATTGCGCTGCACACGACGCCGGAGATTCCGGGCCGGCTGGGGCCGGAGATCGCGGCCACGAACCACGGGGTACTGACCGATGTGATCGGCGTGGGCCTGGACAGGCTGGATCCCGGAGAGGTCGAGAAGATCACTGCCGTCCATCCGCGGGGCGACTTCAAGAACGAGTTTTTGCAGGCTTTCGTCGAAGGACTCAAAAACCGTCCCGACACCACCTACGGCACTGTGAACCAGGACGTCCTGGAGCACTTCGTTCCAGGTTTCCGGCGCACGAGCATGGTCGAGCGCGTCATGGATTCACCCTGGTCCGAGTGACGGGCACACCGTCCTGCGCCGGCGTGACCGGTCAGCCGCGTGCGAATTCGAGAAGGTCGGCGTCGAACCTCTCCGCGAACTCGGGAACCATCGACAACCCGTGCGGTGCACCCGGATAGACCTTGAAGGTCACGTCCTTGACGAGCTTGGACGACTTGTTCGCGGATGCCACGATGGGAACGATCTGGTCGTCGTCGCCGTGAATGATAAGCGTCGGGATGTCGAATTTCTTGAGGTCCTCGGTGAGGTCCGTCTCGGAGAATGCCTTGACGCAGTCGTAGGCGCCTTTGATACCCACCGACATACTCCAGAGCCAGAACTCGTCGCGGGTCCCCTGGGAAACGTTCGATCCCTCGCGGTTGGCGCCGTAGAAGGAGGCGCTGAGTTCCTTGTAGAACTGGGAACGGTCCGTCAGGACGCCTTTTCTGATCTCGTCGAAGGCCTCGATCGGCTGCCCCTCCGGGTTCGCTTCCGTCTTCAGCATCAGCGGGGGGATGGCGCCGAGCAGGACCGCCTTGGCGACGCGGCCCGAGCCGTGCCGGCCGATATAGCGTGTGACCTCTCCCCCACCGGTCGAGTGACCGACCAGGATGACGTCGCTGAGGTCGAGAGCCTCGATGACAGAGGCCAGGTCCTCGGCGTACGTGTCGAGGTCGTTCCCTTGCCACGGCTGGTCCGAGCGTCCGCCCCCGCGCCGGTCGTGGGCCACGGCCCTGAAGCCGTTGTCCGCCATGAGTTTCAGCTGCGGATCCCAGGCGTCCGCGGTCAGAGGCCAGCCGTGGGAGAAGACGACCGCCGGGCCGGATCCCCAGTCCTTGAAATAAATGTGAGTGCCGTCCTTGGCAGTGGCAAAGGGCATGATTGTCTCTCTCGCACTTGTTGCGAAATTCGCGCCGCATGGAGTTCAGTGCCCGAGCCGTGGGCGGAACGGCACCCCACGGCCGGCAGCGGACGCGCATCGGGGGCCGCGGAGAGGCCCGCACCGGAAGGCGGCCGAGCAGCACGTCGTGTCTCCTACGCTACTCGGAACGACACCCTTGAGCGCGTCGGGCCGGCAGCAGGCCTGCTCAAGGGGTCCTGGGTGTTGTGATCACACGAGCCATGCACCGCATGGCTGGGGCTATTGCCGGAGCCGGGCGGGCATCATGTCAGGGTGGTTGCTCCCCACTCCCCACCGCTGGCCGCCGACGACCACGGCAACGCCCTGGTCTCCTTCGTCCCGGGACCGGAGGACAGGCCGCCCACGGACGCACCCTTGCCCCTTGCCCTGGTGGCCCTGTGGCACGGCGATCGGGTCTTGATGGCCTTCAACCGGTTCCGGCAGGCCTGGGAACTGCCGGGCGGGCTGATCGACCCCGGCGAAACCCCTCGCCAGGCAGCCGCGCGCGAGCTGCTGGAGGAAACCGACCACGTGCCCGACGGGCAGCTCCGCTTCGTCGGCTTCGCCGGCTTCACTCTGGCACCCGGCCAACGGGCCGAATACGGCGCCCTGTTCGCCGGCCAGGCCGCCGGCGTCTCGCCCTCGTTCCGCCCGAATGACGAGATCGCGGCCATCCGGTGGTGGGACCCCCGAGAACCGCTGCCGGGGCGACTCCAGCCGCTGGACGCCCGCCTCGCAGAACTCAGCCGCGACACGCCAGCAAGTACCCGCCACGGCGCAGCCGAAGGTTGAAGAACGCGCTCAGGGCCTGTTCGTGAACTTCTCAGCGTTTCGGCCGTCTGAGCGCGCTTCCGCGGGGAGAAGGCGCGTCACCATGGTGTCGACCAGGGCGTCGAGCTGGTGCGGCCGGAGGACTTCCGGGACGGTCAGGTCGTCGACGATCAGTCCCAGCATGGCCAGATAGAGCACGACCACGCCGGTGCGATCCCCGGGCAGACCGTGGCCCAGGTGGAAGTCGATGTTGGCGTCGAGCTCGGCGGTGAAGAAACGCGCCAGCTCCGCATGCAGTTCGGGCCGCCGGGTGGCTTCCAGGCGCAGCTCGAGCATGGCCAGGTGACTGCTGCGGTCACGGCGCATGCGGTCGACCAGCTGCAGCATCAGAGTTCTGACCACCTCATGTGACGGCTCGGCGTTCAGCGTGCCGGCCACTTCGGCCGGGTCCGGAGTCAGACGCTCGCGGGTGCGCCTCATGACCTGGGCCAGCAGGTCGGTGCGGTTGGTGAAGTAGTTGGACGCCGTCCCGGTGGGCACGGCCGCCTCCTTGTCGACGGCGCGCAGCGTCAGGCCCCGAGAACCCTCGCGGGCGAGAACCTCGATGGCGGCATCGAGCAAAGCGGTGCGGCGGGCCGGGTTCTGACGCATCGGCAGCTCCTCGGAGAACTCATTGACATCACTTCAGTTGAAGTACTACGGTCAAACCACTTCAAACAGAGTACATCAAATGATGCGGGCAGGACGCCCGCCGTGCAGTCCACAGGAAAAGAGACCTGGATGCGCAAGCTCACCTACTACGTCGCTGCCAGCCTCGACGGCTGCATCGCCGGTCCGGACGGCAGTTACGACTTCCTTCCCTTCGAGGGGGAGGTACGGGAGGCGATCCTCGCCGAGTATCCCGAGACGATGCCGGTGCACGTCCGCGGGCCGCTCGGCCTGACCGCCACCTCGCCCCGGCACTTCGACACCGTGATCATGGGTCGCGGGACCTACGAGCCGGCCCTCAGCGCAGGCATCACCAGCCCCTACGCCCACCTCGAGCAGTACGTCGTCTCCCGCACCCTGCACGCCACCGACCCCGCGGTGGAGATCATCGCCGACGACCCCGCGGCGCTGGTCCGCGAGCTGAAGCAGCAGGACGGGCTGGGCATCTGGCTCGCCGGCGGCGGCAAGCTGGCCGCCGCGCTCCGCACCGAGATCGACGAACTGATCATCAAGCGCAACCCGGTCGTCGTCGGCTCCGGCATCCCGCTGTTCGACGGCCCGTTCGCTCCCACCGGGTTTCTGCCCGTCGCGCGCCGCGACTTCGACTCCGGCGTCAGCATCGTCACCTACACGAGGAAATGACAGGGCGGGCCGTCACCACTCCTCGGGCACGCATGCCGGCGCCGCCCCTGCGTCTCCCGTGTGTCAGGGGCGTCGGCGAGCGTTGAGGCGGGCGTTGAGACGGGCGGCCTGGCGGGTCAGGTGGTCGCGTTCGGCGAGGTTCGGAGCCGCGTGGGCCGCCTCGGCGTACAGCCGTGCCGCCGTGGTCAGGTCGCCGTCGCGCTCGTGGAGGTAGGCGGCCACCGCGGTGTGGCGAGGCAGGGAGGTGTCCACCTCGGCGAGCGCGGCCAGGCCGGCGCGCGGTCCGTCCGCCTCGCCGACGGCGACCGCGCGGTTGAGCCGGACGACGGGGCTGTCGGTCAGGCGGGCGAGTTCGTCGTACCACTCGACGATCTGCACCCAGTCGGTCTCCTCGGCGGTCGGCGCGTCGGCGTGGAGGGCGGCGATGGCGGCCTGCGCCTGGAACTCGCCCAGCCGGTCGCGGGCCAGGGCCGCCTGAAGGATCTCGATGCCTTCGGCGATCAGGCGCGTGTCCCACCGACGGCGGTTCTGTTCGGCGAGGGGGACCAGGCTGCCGTCGGCTGCGGTACGGGCGGCGCGCCGGGCGTGGTGCAGCAGCATGAGGGCGAGCAGCCCGGCCACCTCGGGGTGGTCGACCCTGGCCGCGAGCTGCCGGGTGAGCCGGATGGCCTCCGCGGCGAGGTCGACGTCACCGGAGTAACCCTCGTTGAAGACCAGGTAGAGGACGCGCAGCACGGTGGCGACGTCGCCGGGCTGGTCGAACCGCACGCCGGCCACGGTCCGCTTGGCCCGGCTGATGCGCTGGGCCATGGTCGCCTCGGGCACCAGGTAAGCCTGGGCGATCTGCCGGGTGGTGAGTCCGCCGACCGCGCGCAGGGTGAGGGCCACGGCGGAGGACGGGGTGAGGGAGGGGTGGGCGCACAGGAAGTAGAGCTGGAGCGTGTCGTCCACAGCGGGCGCGGGCCCGGGAGCCGGTTCCTCCTCGACGCGGTCCTCGCGGCGGCGGCGTGCGGTGTCCGCGCGGGTCTGGTCGAGGAACTTCCGCCAGGCCACGGTCACCAGCCAGCCCTTCGCGTCCCGTGGCGGATCGGCCGGCCAGACCCGGAGGGCCTCCACCAGCGCGTCCTGTACGGCGTCCTCGGCCGCCGCGAAGTCGGCCCCGCGGCGGACGAGGACGGTGAGCACGCTCGGGGTGAGCCTTCTGAGGAGTGCCTCATCCACCGGGGTGGCACTCCGTGACGGTGGGCGGCGCGGCGAGGAACGGGCGCAGCTCCAGCCATTCGTGGATCGGCTTCCCGCCGGCCCCGGGCGCGGCCGACAGCTCCCCCGCCAGCTCGACGGCCCGCTCGTGGCTGTCGACGTCGATCACCATCCACCCGGCGATGAGGTCCTTGGTCTCGGCGAACGGCCCGTCGGTCACGGGCGGGCGCCCCTCGCCGTCGTACCGCACCCAGGTCCCCTCGGGAGCCAGCGCCTGCCCGTCGACGTACTCCCCGGTCTGCACCAGCCGGTCCGCGAAGTCCCGCATGTACTGCACGTGCGCCGAGATCTCCTCAGGCGTCCACTGCTCCATCGGCACGTCGTTGACCGCTGCCGGGGCGCCTCGGTAGTGCTTGAGAAGCAGGTACTTCGCCATTGTGACTCTCCTCGTACTGGTGCGACCCATTGTGGTCGCGTTCACCTCGGGGACGGAGCCGATTACGGGTTCTCGACATCGCCGTCCGAAATTTTTTCGGGCCCCGGCGTCGTCCGGCCGGAGCCTCGCTGCGGATGAGGTACTGCTCGCCCTCCCCGGCCAGGACGGTCGGCACCGGTCCGGTGCCGGGTTGACCGGCCTCGTCGCGAGGGCGGCCGGGGCAGGCTGCGGGCCGTGGTCGGCCCCTGAGCCGAACTGAGCACGTCAAGGCGGTCGTGCGGTGCGCATCTCCTGGTCTGCTACGCCGTTAGGGCGATAGAAACCCTCTATGGAACGCCGTCAGCTCGAGTACTTCCTCGCGGTGGCCTCGCACCGCAGCTTCACCAGTGCCGCCCGTACCCTGCTCGTGGCGCAGCCGTCGCTGTCGCACTCGATACGGCTGCTGGAGCGGGAGCTGGGCACGCCGCTGTTCCACCGCCTCGGCCGCGGGGTCGCGCTGACCCCGGCGGGCGAGGCGTTCGTCGCTCCCGCCCGGCAGATCATGCGGGACATGGAGACCGCGCGGTCGGTGGTGCACACCATCGCCGGTCTCGCGGGCGGCCGACTGGACATCGTCGCGCCGACGACGCTGGCGGTCGATCCGCTGGCGGGGCTCGTCGGCGTGTTCCGGCGGCGTCATCCCGCGATCGACATCGTCATCGTGGAACCACCGGACGTACCCGCGACCGCCGAGATGGTGCGCACCGGTGAGTGCGAACTGGGGCTGGCGGACAAGAAGTGGGGCGGCACGGCCGTGGAGGCCCTCCGGGTGTGCCGTCAGGAGATCCTGGTGGTGGTACCGCGCCGCGAGCCCTTCCCGCAGGCGGGGCCGGTGGCGCTCGCGGAGGTGGCCCGGCTCGACCTGGTGGCGACCGCGCCGGGCACCGCCACCCGCGCGCTGATGGACCAGGCCCTGGGTGCCAAGGGCAGGAGTCCGCGGATCGCCGTGGAGACCGTGCACCAGGCCGCGGTCGTCCCGCTGGTCCTGGCCGGTGCCGGTGCGACACTCCTGCCCCGCTCACTGGCCGAGGACGCGGCCCGGCGCGGCGCGGTGGCCCTGACGACCCGCCCCCGGCTGACCCGGCCGGTCTGGCTGATGTGGCGGCGCGGACAACTGTCGCCCGGCGCCCAGGCTTTCGTCGACGTGACCCGTCAGGCCGCCGGAGCATCGGTGTGCGAACAGCGTGATACCGGAGTTTGACAAGCGATAGATCCTTTCTATCGCTTCCGGTGACAGGTTCTTCGCGTACGGGTCGCCGACGCCGTTGCCCGCCCCTGGTCGCTCCGCGAGCGTGGTGCCCTGAGCGGAAGGAGCGCCCATGGGCCACTCACACCACCACCATCACCACCACTGCGGCGTGGACCACCACCGAGGTGAGTACACCGAGCAGCAACGGGCCGACCTGGAACTCGTCCTGGCCTTCAACCGCAGGCTGTCGCACGCCATCGACGACTGCCGTGACGTGTCGGCGGTGGAGGCGCTCCTCGACCCCGACCCCATGCGCTACATGTGGGTGGACGAGGGCGCGGGCAGGCTCCCGGAGTTCATACGCACCGCGGATGCCGCTCTGCGGGAGGCGCCCCGGCTGCCCGGGCACCGCCGGGCCGAGAGCCACGCCGTCGGCGGTTGCGGAGCCGCGGCCCGCCCGGCAGTGGCGGTCGCGGCGGACGGGCGGGTGCTGCACACGTGGGTGGAGTGGGAGAAGGACGCCGGCGAGCGGGTGTTCGCCACTGTGACGGACGGTCCCACCGGCAAGGCCGATGCGGTGGCGCTGACCGGTGAGCCCGCGGACTGTTTCCGGCCGACGGCGCTGTTCGACGCCGCGGGCCGCCCCTGGGTCTGCTTCGCGCGGGCCGACGACGGGGCCGTGAGCGTGTGGGCGCGCCGGTACGAGGGCGGGCGATGGCTGCCCGAGGAGCTGGTGAGCACCACCGAGCACCCTTCGTTCAACCAGGAGGCGGTCGCACACGCCGACGGCAGCGTCGAGGTGTGCTGGCAGGGGCGGACCGGCGGCCGGTTCGGCATCCACGCGCGCCGCTGGAAGGACGGGGTCTGGTCCGCGACCCGGCTGGTCAGCGACGGCTCGGCGGCGAACGTGTGGGATCCGTCGACGGCCGCCCTGCCCGGCGGAGGCACGGTCTACGCCTGGACCGAGTACCACAACGGCTCGTACCGGATCGTCGTACGGCGCACGCACGCCGACGGCACGCTCTCGGATATCCGCCCGATCAGCTCCGGCAGCGACTACGCCCTGCACCCGTCGGTGGCGGTCACGGCCGACGGCGCCGTGTGGTGCGCCTTCGACGTCATCACCGTGCACGGCCACGGCGGTTCGGGGCCGACCCGGCTGCGGGCCACGGCCGAACTGTCCCAGCCGTACAAGCCGGAGGGCATGCGGGAGAGCGGCGACTCGGTCCCGCCCGAGCTGCTGCCCGAGATCGCCGCGTCGCTCCGCGTCGTGCGCGTCGAGGAGGACGGCGTGGCCGAGGCCGAGGGCGAACTCGCCGCTGCGCTGGACGTGGTCCCCGGCGGCCTGCCGCGGCTGGCCGCGGACGCCCGGGGCGGGCTCACCGTCGCCTACCGCATCCACCGCCGCCTGCCCCTGATGACGTACTACTGGGAGGTCGCCACCCAGACCCTGGGGCCGGACGGCTGGTCGGCGCCGACGACGTACGCGGAAAGCGACGGCACCCTGGAGGAGGTCGCCCTCGCCCCGCTGCCCGACGGCGCGCTGGTCTCCTGGCAGACGGACGGCCGCAAGGAACGCGGCCTGACCTGGACCGAGGGCTTCGGCGGACGCGAGTGCCCCTTCCTCCTCGAGCACCACGGTGATGTCATCTGGCACAGCATGCACGGCAGCGGCGCCGTCCGCAGCGCCGTGGTGCCGGGCAGCGGCGGCCCGGCGCGGGCGCCGCACCGGCTTCCCGTCGTGCACAGCGCCCGGCGACGCGAGGCGCGCACCTGGGTCGCCGCCGAGCGCGACCGTTACCACACGACCGTCGGCGACCGGCAACTCTCCCTGTACTGGGGTGACTTGCACCGCCACTCGCTGATCAGCCGCTGCACCTCCGGCGACGAACCCTCGCTGGAGGACTTCTACCGCTACTCCTGGGACATCTGCGAGTACGACTTCTGGGCGGTCACCGACCATTCCGAGAACAGCAGCGACTACCAGTGGTGGAACATCCAGAAGATCGCCGACCTGTTCCGCATCGACGACCGCTTCATCCCGCTGTACGGCTTCGAGTGGACGGGCATGACCGGGCACCAGAACGTCATCTTCGGCTCGGTCCGACGCGGGGCGCCCATCTACTCCTCGTACGCCGAAGGCTCCGCCACGCCCTCAGAACTGTGGAGCAGGCTGCGCGAACACCCGGACTTCCCGGCCATCACGATCCCCCACCACCCCGGCTCGGCGATGGTCCCCTTCGACTGGGACTACCACGACCCCGAAGCCATGCGCCTGGTCGAGGTGTTCCAGGCGTGCCGGGGCAACTACGAGGCCGACGGCTGCTTCCGCCAGTACTCCGACGGGACCCTGCCCGGCACCTTCGTCGCGGACGGCCTGCGCCGCGGCTACCGCTACGGCCTGATCGCCTCCTCCGACCACGGACACGGCGCCAGTTACGTGGGCGCCTTCGCGGAACGCCTCGACCGCCGGTCGGTCTTCGAGGCCCTGCACGCACGCCGGGTGTTCGCCGCCACCACCCGCGACATCCTCGTCGACTTCCGCATCGGCGGCACCTTCATGGGCGGCGAGCTGAGCACGGACGGGCCCGTCGAGCTGGAGGCGTACGTCCGCGGATACGGAGAGATCGCCCGCGTCGACGTCGTACGCGAGGGTGAGACGGTGCACGTCGTCACGCCGGACCTGGGACTGCCGGACGGGTGGAACGCCGTGCCTCTGCGGCTGGAGTGGGGCCGCGGGCACGCCACCACCGACTGGAGCGGCAGCCTCGCCGTCGAGGGCGGCCGGGTGCTGCAAACCCCCTACTGGAGCCCGGAGATCACCGAGGCGGGCGAGCAGTGGGTCAGCTGGTCGGCGCAGACCAAGAGCTTCGGCGAACCCTATGGCGCGCAGCGCGGTGGCATCGAGATCACCCTGACGGGACCGGACGACGCCGTCGTACGCGTGAAGACCGCGCACGGCGAATCGGCCACCACGCTCGGCGAGTTGCGTGACGGGGTGGTCGAGGTGCCGGTCGAGGTGGACGGCCGCTTCCACCTGCAGCCGGGCGTGGGCGGACTGACCGGCCTGGGCGGCAGCGAGCACCGGCTGCGCTGGACGGACCGCCCCGAAGGCCCCACCTGGTACTACGTCCGCGTCTACCAGACGGACGGCGAGATGGCCTGGTCGTCGCCGATCTGGGTCGCCCCGCTGTCCTGACGGCTCTTCAAGCGGGCGCCCCTGACCAGGCGCCACGGCCCCGTTTCTTCCCCCTCCCCCGCCCTCCGTCCCCAGGGAACAGCCATGCACCTCACCGCCATCGACGAAGCACCCATGAGCCGCTTCCACCGCAAACTCGCCGTGGCCTGCAGCGGAGGCCCCCTCCTCGACGGCTACCTCCTGTCGATCATCGGCATCGCCCTCTCCGGCATCGGCGCCGACCTCGGACTCGGCAGCACCGAGACCGCGATGATCGGCGTGGCCGCACTGGTCGGCATGTTCTTCGGCGGGCTGATCATCGGCCCGGTGACCGACCGGGTGGGGCGCCGGGTCATGTACGTCATCGACCTGGCCGTGCTGCTCACCGCCTCCGCGGCCTGCGCCTTCGTCACCTCGGCGTGGCAGCTCATCGCCCTGAGACTGATCGTCGGATTCGCGATCGGCGCCGACTATCCCATCGCCACCTCCCTGCTCACCGAGTGGGTGCCCAAACAGCAGCGGGCACGGATGATGGGCGTCCTGATCATCGCCTGGTACGCGGGCGCCGCGGGCGCGTACTTCGTCGGCTACGCGCTCGCCCAGACCGCCGGCCACGGCGCCTGGCGATGGATGCTCGCCAGCGCGGCCCTCGTGTCCGCGGCCGTCATCGCCCTGCGCCACGGCACCCCGGAGTCCCCGCGCTGGCTGGTCGCCAAGGGACGCCCGGAAGAGGCCAGCGCCCTCATCGCCCGGGTGCTGGATGTCCGGGTCTCCCCCGAGGACCTGGTGGCCGCCCACTCCTCCACCGCTCGCCGGGGCAGCGTCGCGGAGCTGTTCCGCGGCGTCTACATGCGCCGTACGGCGTTCTGCGCCCTCTTCTACACCTGCGCGGTGATCCCCTTGTGGGCGCTGTACATCTTCGGGCCCACCATCCTGGGCGCCTTCGGCCTCGGCAGCGGCAACCTCAGCAACCTCGGCTCCGCCCTGATCACCCTTCTCTTCCTGGTCGGCACCCTGCCTGCCATGCGCGCGCTGGAAACCGTCGGCCGCCGCCGGATGATCACCTGGTCCTTCGCGGCGATGGTGCCCCCGCTGCTGATCCTGGGGCTCTGGCCGGCGGCACCGGTGGCCGTCGTCATCCTCTGCTTCTGCCTGTACGGCCTCTTCTCCGGTGCGCCGAACATCCTCGAATGGGCCTATCCCAACGAGCTGTTCCCCACCTCCATCCGCGCCTCCGCCGTGGGCATGGCCGTCGCACTCAGCCGCTTCGGAGCCGCGGCGGGAACCTATCTGGTCCCGGTTTCCCTGACCCACCTCGGCACCGCGACGACCATGTGGATCGGCGCCGCGATCACCGCCGCGGGATGGCTGGTGTGCCTGGCCTGGGCCGAGGAGACGAGCAACCGCCCGCTGGAGGAGGCCGGAGGCGCCGTCGCCGGGGGAACGGCCGCCGCCCCGCGCCCCGGGAAGGCGGCGGTGCCCGGTGACCCCGCCCCACTCGCCGAATAGACCGGTGGGTCGCCTGGCCGGATCCCTCAGCGGGTCCGGCCAGGCTCCGTGCTGCTGCGACCGTCTCCCGTGCCACCGGGTCCGCCGGCTACCGCGGTCGGGCGGGCCTTCGCACACGCGCCGCGGCCCCGCCGCTCATTTCGGCAGGCAGGCCCCGGGAACGGAATGCGTCTCAGGCGGACACCCTGGCCGCGATCTCCGCTACGCAGTCCCTCAACTCAGAGGCCAGTGCGCGGAGTTGTCCGGCGCCGGTGAGGATGACGGTGGCCGCCAGGGAGACGGCCAGAGAGCGGCCGCGGTCGGGAGCGTCGGGGAGCGCGGCCGCGATCGAGCGGACGCCGATCTCGTTCTCCTCCTCGACCTCCGCCCAGCCTCGCTCCCGGACCTGCGCCAGTTCGGCGCGGAGCCGGTCGGGATCCGTGACGGTGCGGGGCGTCACCGCCGGGAGCGGACCGGACAGCAGGCGCTCGCGCGCCGACCTGCCCGATCTGCTCCCCCGGACGGACATCGTCGTGCTCGTACTGCCGGAGAACCCCGGCACGGTTGGCCTCTTCGGTGCCGGGGAACTCGCCGCACTGCCCGACGGGGCACTGGTCGTCAACATCGGGCGGGGCCGCACGCTGGACACCGAAGCCCTGCTCGCCGAGACGGCCGGCAAACGGCTCCGGGCCGCCCTCGACGTCGTCGACCCCGAACCGCTGCCCGCCGGCCACCCCCTGCGCCACACGCCCGGAGTCCTCGTGACGCCGCACGTCGGGGGCGGCTCCACGGCGTTCCGTCCGCGCGCCGAGCGCCTGATCGTCGAGCAGGTCCACCGCTTCGCCAGCGGACGTCCCCTGCTGAACCCGGTCAGCCGTGACTGAGCGGTCCTCCTTCCCCGCGCTCGCCGCGCGTGCCCGGCTGTCCGTGCCGCGCGTGAGGCCGCCGGCGACGCGCTGACGACGGCCTCGCCCGGCCTCCCTCCGCGGCCCCGTCGCGGAGGGAGGAGCCGGCCGGACGCGGCGGCGGTGACATGGTGTCCGGTGCCCGGCATGTGCGCACGGACCGCCGGAAGGGCCGCCGCCCACCGCGTGCGCGCCACCCGCTAGCATCCCTGGCCATGGCACGACGGGGGTGGCGGCTGGGTGCCGCGGCGGCGGTGACAGTGGTGGCGGCGTTCTGCGCCTCCGCCCCGGAAAATCCGGGGGTCGTGCGCACGGCCTCGGACCTCGGCCCCCTGCCGGCCGACCGCTACGCGTACACGCCGCAGGACTACCAGCGGTCCCAGCGAGCATCGGCCCTGCTGGTCCGGCGGTGCATGGCGGACCGCGGCCACCCGGACTTCCCGCTCGACCCCCGTTACCCCAGCGACCCCTTCGTCGCCGTCGCGGTCGGCACCGACTACGGCGTCCTCGATCTCGACGCGGCCCGCCGCTGGGGTTACGGCTGGGACCCCGCACGGCACATGGTCCCCCGGCCCGCCGGCCGCCGCATGACCGAGGCCGAGTACGCGGACTGGCCCGCCTGCAACGCCACGGCGGAGCGGCAGTTGATGCACGGCATAGACGTCAAGCGCGACTGGCTGTACGCGAGCCGGCGGGCCATCGAGGTCGACAAGGCGGTCAAGCGCGACCCGCGCCTGCGCGCGGCCTGGAACCAGTGGTCCCGCTGTGTGGCAGCACAGGGATTCCCCCGCTACCCGGACCCCGTCGCCGCGTACACGGACCACGCCTGGCGGCGGGACGACAGCGGCAACACCCGGCACACACAGCGGGAGCGGGCCACCGCCGTCGCGGACGTCACCTGCAAGCGCCGCCACCGCACGGCCGAGATCTGGCACGCCGTACAGGCCCGGGAGCAGGCGGCGGACATCGCCCGCCACCGCGGCCGTTACACCGCCGGGCTCCGGGCACTGCGGACGTATCGGGCCAACGTCGCGGAAGTGCTGCGGAAGCTCGGCTAGTTGCCGCGACGGCGCCCAGCCCGCTCCGTGTCACCGGCCGTCCAGCACCTTGTCGAGGGTGAGCGTCGCGTCGATGAGGGCGAGATGCGTGAACGCCTGCGGGAAGTTGCCCAGCTGGCGTCCAGTCAGGTCGATCTCTTCCGAGTACAGGCCCAGATGGTTGGCGTACCCCAGCATCTTCTCGAACACCAGCCGGGCCTTGTCCGTCCGTCCCGCGCGGGCGAGGGCGTCCACGTACAGGAACGTGCACAGGGAGAAGGTGCCCTCCGAGCCACGCAGTCCGTCGGGCGAGGCCTCCGGGTTGTAGCGGTAGACGAGGCTGTCGCTGACCAGTTCCCGCTCGATGGCGTCCAGGGTCGATGACCATATCGGGTCCTCGGGGCTGAGGAACCCGACCGTCGCCATGCGCAGCAGCGAGGAGTCCAGTACGTCACTGCCGTAGTGCTGGACGAAGGCCTCCCGTTTCTCGCTCCAGCCCTTTTCCATGACCTGTTCGTAGACGGCGTCCCGCTCGGTCTGCCACCGTCCTGCCGCCGACGGCCAGCCCTTCGCCTCGGCGAGGCGCAGAGCCCGGTCGAAGGCCACCCAGGACATCACCCGGCCGTAAGTGAAGTCCTGGGGCCCGCCCCGCGTCTCCCAGATGCCTTCCTCCGCCTGGTCCCAGTGGTCGGCGAGCCAGTCCAGGTTCGCCCGCATCGCGGTCCACCCCCGGTACCCGACCTGGAATCCGTGCTGTTGCGCGAAGAACATGCTGTCCAGCGCCTCGCCGTAGATGTCCAGTTGGAGCTGTGTCGCGGCTCCGTTGCCGATGCGTACCGGCGCGGAGCCCGCATAGCCCTGCCAGTGGCCGAGGATCTGCTCGTCCAGTTCCGACGAGCCGTCCACTCTGTACATGATGTTGAGCGGTCCTGTGCTCCCGCTGCTGCCGGCCTGCTCCTTGACCCGGTCGGTCAGCCAGACGATGAACGCCCCTGCCTCCTGGGTGAAGCCCAGTCCCAGCAGGGCGTACACCGAGAAGGAGGCGTCACGGATCCAGGTGAAGCGGTAGTCCCAGTTGCGTTCGCCGCCCAGTTGCTCCGGGAGAGCCGTCGTCGGAGCGGCCACCACGGCGCCGCTGGGCGCGAAGGTCATGAGCTTCAGTGTGATCGCGGAACGCTCCACCATCTCGCGCCAGCGTCCGGTGTAGCGCGACTGCGCCAGCCAGGATCTCCAGAACGTCACGGTTTCGTCGAAGAGCCGATGGTACGTGTCCTGGCGGACCTCGTCGGGTGGCCCCTCGGCGCCCATCTCCAGGATCAGCCCGCGCTGCTGACCGGCGTGCAGCGTCAGCGACAGGTTCAGGTCGGCGCCCTGGTCCGTGAGAACGTCGAGGAGCCGCTGGTCCTCCGGTTCACAGATGGGGTGCACGGTGAGCTCCGTGCCGTCGTCCGCGGCGAAGACCGCTCCGTTCTGGGTGAGGTGCAAGTCGTGCTTCCTCCGGCCGTAGTCGAACCGCGGAGCGATCTCCACCTGGAACGCCATGGTGCCGCGCACACACCGGATCAGACGCACCAGCCGGTGGCAGGTGGTGACGTTCGTACCGGTCACGGGCATGAAGTCGACGACTTCGCCGGCACCCGCCTCGGTCATGAACCGGGTCACCAGCACCGCCGTGTCGGGCAGGTACAACTGCTTGGTCGCATAGCTCTGTTGCCCCGGCCGTACCGTGCAGTGCCCGCCGTTGTCCTTGTCCAGCAGCGCCCCGAAGACACTCGGCGAGTCGAAGCGCGGGGAGCAGAACCAGTCGACCACGCCGTCGGTGCTGACGAGCGCCGCGGTCTGCAGGTCGCCGATGAGACCGTGGTTTTCGATGAGTGGGTAGCCGTTCATCGCGGCCCCCGTCGGTGTGAGATTCACCCGAATACCCCTTGATCAGCCTGATCTGTAGGTTGCGCTGCCGCTCGTCGGCCCCGTGCCCGCGCTGTGCGCCGGCAGCCGGCAGATCACGCCGGGCGGCCGAGAGCCGGCCCACCGCACCGGTCACCTCAGAGGAGGTGGTCGTCCTCGTCGGTGGTCTTGCGGTTCCGGTTGGCCATCTCTTCCCAGAAGGCGTCCAACTCCTTGACGGGGATGCTCACCCAAGGCGCGGTGCGACGGCTGACGGCCGGCAGATGCCAGCGGAAGCGGCTGTGCAGAAGCGCCTGTTGCTGCCGGCAGAACAGCTCCGCCATCTCCGTCTGCGCCTTTCCGGCCTGCGGAGGGTAGGGACACAGACGGAACTCGCACGGGGACACGCACGTGGTGCGGGCGCCATCCCTCTCGGCCCGGCCGACACTGCGTTCCGGGTGAAGCCGGCTGCGGTCGTGGGTGAGACAGTACGGGAGGTCGTTCCTGTTCGCGCGTTTCAGACGTTCCTCGATGTCGTCCGGGGTTTCGTCGCCCTCGGTGAGATTGAGCATCACCAGTACGTCGGCGAGAAGGCGTTGTGCCCACGGGTGCAGGATGCTCCAGCCGACGGACGGGGCGATCCACAGGTTGTGCTTGCGGTAGCGCTCCGGGTCAGCCGGGGTGGAACCGACGTTGTCCGTGGTCTCGTTCTCGTCGATCCAGATGAACCGCTCGGGGTGTCCCGTCTCGAGGGCCAGGGTCATCAGGTCGCCGGCCTCGGCGACGAACGGGTGGAGGACCCTTTGGGCATGACGTTCCTGCGGGTCGCCGACGGGGGGTTCGGTCTCGTGCGCACTGCCCGCCATCGCGAGCCAACGGGAGACCGACCTCATCGGCTCCATGGGGCCGTCGGACGCCATGTCGCCGTCCGCCGTGACGCTCGTGGGCGGTGGTGCGGGCCGGTGGCCCTGCCCGTTCGCCGCGCCCACTCCGCCGTTGTGTCCAAGCGTGTCGGGGAGCTCCCACAGGCACAGTGCCTGCATCAGACTCAGCTGCGCGTACCAGTAGCGACTGCGGGTGAGCATCTTCTCCGCCTGCTGCACCAGATACGCCCGGGTCTCCTGGTAGGCGTCCGGGTGCCGTCTTCTGCGGTTCGCCGCGTTCTTGAAGCCCTGCGCCAAGGCGTTCTCCAGAGAGAACGGCATGGGCGGGGTCCGCCGGCCGGCCTGCACGGTCAGGTTGTCCAACCACAGGCTCAGCCGCTCCTTGGCCTCGTCACGGTACTTCTCGGAGACCGACCCGACGATCATGGGAACGAGCCAGGCCCGCAGGGCGAAGTGGCGCCACCATGTGATGCGGCTCCGCTCGTATTCCTCCACGATCCGGTCGTGCTTCCGCTGTCTCCTTTCCTCCGCCTCCAGGTCGGCAGCAGGGTTCGCATCCACTTCTTTGAGCCAAGCAGTGTATTCGCGGTCGAGCTCCTCCTTCGCTTCGCGAATTTTTTCCAGGTACTGCAATATCGGGTCGGTGCCGAGCGGGAATTCCGTGCGCAGGACCTGGAAGGCCGCATCGCCACCGGCGGCTATTTGGTGTGCGATCGCGATCCGCACCGGACGCGAAGACTCATGCGCACCGATGTCGAAGAGGCGCTTGTAGGGCAGCGCATGGTTGCCCTTGCCGCGGCGGTTCCGCTCACGCAGTGCGGCTCCGAAGCGCCGGACCAACCGCAGTTTCGCGTCCTCAATGGTCCGCTGATCGCCTCTGATGTCGAGGCTCGGCCACTGCTCTTCCAGATCACGGGCCAGCTTGTCCTGTATGGGATCCGGATCGACACAGTCGATCTCCAGGGCAGCGGCGTACAGGTCGAAGTACTTCGCGTCGTGCCGGCCCTCTGCGGCGTCGCTCAGCAGCTCGGAGAGTCTCGGCGTTCCGTGGCTGTTCCGGGTGCGGGCGGCGGTGGCCGGCCGGGTGGCGCGGGGATCCGCCTGCTGACGTGAGAGGAGCACCAGGGCGATGAGCAGTTCCCGGGACGGCCCCGGGCTGTTCAGAGCCGGTTTGACGACCGCGGCGATCTCGTCGTCCTTCATCTCCCTCAGCAGGCGATATCCCAGATAGGCCTGGAGGATGCTGTGCGGGAACCGAACCTTGTTCTTGCAGCCGTAGACCAGTCCGAGGAGCTGCCCATTGGCGGTGTATCTCGCCAATTCGGTACGACACTCGACGGGGTAGTTCAGGGTGTCGAGCCACGGCAGTGAACCGATTTTTCGGTGCAACACGCCCCATATCGCGTCACGCTGCTTCGGGGAAATGGTGAGGTGCACTCCGTGTCGCTGAGGATCCAGAGGCGACTCCTCCTCCATTTCCTGAGATTCCCTGCGCTCGCAAAGATCATACAAGTGCGCGCTGATGAATTCATCGAACGTCACCTCGATACTGTCCTGCAACAGTCCGAGGCAGGCCAGGGCCGACACGACCCACATCGTTTCCTGGCGTTCATTGCGGTCCATCACCAGACGGTCGAATATGCGTCCGTCTTCGATGGCCTGTCGATAGGTGTTCAGAAGCTCGAGTCTGAGAGTGGAGCAGTCGTTGCTGCGTGTGTCCAGGCAACCATCTTCCTCGCGCAGGGTCAGGTGCTCCAGGAGACCGCATTGCTGCAGCAGACGGGCGATGCGCAGGTAGATCGGCGAGTCCGTGACCTGGGCGGTCTCCACCACCCAGTCCAGTCGGCGCTCGTCCGAGTCACCGGGTTCGCGTATCAGGTACTCCAGGGCCGCTTCCTCGCTCAACGGTTCGAGGTTGGCGATCGCGGCCCGGGTGCCCTCGAGCGGCGCGTGCGGGCGCGAGGCGATGACCAGGGGGAGCTTTTGCCGATCCGCGCGCTCTATCGCCCGGCGGATGATGTTGTCGCGGTCCTCCTGGTACTTCTCGTCCAGAAGCGCCTCCTCGAGACCGTCGGCGATGACGACGGCCTTGTCGTCGAGCCTCAACTGCCGCCACGTCTTGTCGATGTTGCTGCCGGCGAGTACCCCTTGATCTGCCTCTTCCTCGAAACGACGCCGTGCTATCTCCTCGAAGTCGAGTTCGCCGTCGCCTTTCACATGGCGCAGACTGATGGGCACCGGAACGGCGGACTGTTGTGCCAGCATGCGGGTGAGTTCGACCAGAACCGCCGTCTTGCCGACACCCACACCGCCGACGAGCAGATAAGGCTTCCGTGTTTTCCGGCTGCGGAGGGTCTGCGCCATCACCTGCGACAGTTCCCGGCGCCCCACGATCCTGTTGACGAGGGTGCCGGCCGTGGGGACCAGTTCATGAGGACGCGTGCGCGCCTTGTCGACGAGCGGCTTCTTGGTCTTGTGATACCAGTAGAGAAGGAAAAAGGCCAGTAGCAGGGAGCCCGTCAGAACAGGGCCTACGACGTGGTTGACGGCGTCGAACCAGAGGGAGTCGAGGTACTTGTGCAGCTTGGTATCATTATCCGGCCCATACCTGTAGAAATCATAAAGGGCCAGTCCTATCCAAGCGAAAAGCAGAACAGTCCCCAGGAAAGCGTACATGTAAAGCCAGGGACCCATTGAAAAGTTCCAGGAGCGCCAATTCCGGTTGGGGACGATGCTCCTGCGCGCCTCCCTTTCAGTCCTGATCTTGCGCCATTTTCTGCCCACCGCCCGTGAGGTCCGGGACGACCACCGTCTCGGGTACAGCGTGTACCAGGGGGCACTGTGTGGCCGTGCCTTGCCTTCCGGATGACGGATGACCTTGGTGGACATGAGGTCCGTTCCCTCCGCGCGGCCCATTGCTGACGGGACGTCCGGCGGACGTCGAGTGGTGGCGCGCATAGAGATCAGCGGATTGTGCTCGTGGTGCCGCGCATCGCATGTGCGCCCCGGCTCCACGCTGCAACTAGGCGATATCCCCGCCCCGCGTCGATGGCATCGGCCTCGCGAACACCAGCTTGCACGTATGCCTTCATGTCCATCAAAGCACTCGTGGAGTGGAGCGCAACACGGCCGCCCGGCCTGGCCGGAGGTCGGTTCCCGCGCAGCCCGGGCGCGGGTGCGGAGACCCACTGCAGGCCGGTAGTTGAGCTGTGGACTTCCGGGCGGGCTCTCATCGTCCACGGGCCTCCGCGCGTCGGTTCGTACCGGCCTCCGGGGTACGGTGGCCTGCCCGCGGCGCTTCGACATCACCAGAGCCCACAGAGCCCGCGGAAGTCCGGTCACCCATGCCGCGCTGATCAGGTGGGTGCTCGACCGCCGCTCAGGTCCCCTCGGGGAAGGGAGCCTGAGAAGCGGTCAGCCGCACAGCCGTCGCACAGGCCCGCTCTGCCCGGCGGGAACCCTGCCACCGCCAAAGTCACCTCGCGGCTGGCCGCCTCTCACAAGCGCACTGACGCGAGGCTTCCCTGATGGCGACTCAGCGCCCGGCGACTCGCCCGGCCAAGCGCTGTCTCGTGACTCCCGCTCTCCGCGCGCGTGACCCGTGAGATGTCTGTCGCACCGGTGCAGCCCTCGGCGTGCGGTGACGGGGACGCCATGCCGCGGGCCGGCCGGGTCGACCTGTGGCATAGGCCCCTGGCCCATACGGCGATCTTGCGGGATCGCGCGTATGGTTGTGGATGCGGCACTGGTCTGCGCGCCCGGGTTCCCGGCAGCGACACCACTCGCCGCTTGACCATAGAAAGTCCCCAAGAACGATCTGCGCTCTGCTGAGCCGTGCCTCCGGCATGCTCGCGCCGGAATCCCACGTACTCGTGGCGGCGGCCCATGAGCGCACTCGATTCCCGCCCTTTCCCCCCAGCGTGATCAGGAAGCCGGCAGCAGGCCGGATCCGACGGATCCGCTTGAAAGGTGACGGAGTTCGGAAATGCCCGAGTCCCCCACGTCCGACATGCGCGCCCGCGCCGAACGGCCGTCCGGCGCTTCCCGAGCGCAGGCCGGCGCCCAGGCCTCCCGTCCCCCCGGGACGCGGTCGGTCTGCCGTCGCTCGTGCCGATCACGCACCGGGACATCTCGTCGATCATGCGCGGGAGACGGCCGGCGACGGTTTCGATTTCAGCGATCCTCGGCCGCCGGGTGACCCCTTCCTCGCCCGGCCTGGCAGAGGCGCGCCGACGTCCTCGGCGGTGGCCGTCACCGCCCGGACGGCCGCCGGTGAGGCCATTCTTGAGCGCCGCCTTTCAGCACAGCGACCACACGGAGCCCTCCGAGCGGTTCGACGGCACCGCCGGCCGCCGGTGCAGCGTGCGCAAGGCGCCGCGCCGCCCACCCGTCCGCCATGCAGCCAGGGCCGAGAGCCTCCGACGGTGACCGGCCGACTCGAACGCCGGCCGCCGCGCCCGTCCCGGCCCAGCCTGGCAGAGGAGGATTGACTGCCCCATGTACGAGAAGTTTCCCCAAGGGGCGGCGAAGCGCACCGACCCCGTGTCGGCGGCGGAGGACGTCTACGACGCCGTCATCGTCGGCGGCGGGATCTGCGGCGCTCTGATCGCCTTGCGGCTCAGCGAGGCGGGCAGGAGAGTGCTGATCCTGGAAGCGGGTCCGGCCGAAGACCTGACCCTGAGGGGCTACGAGGACTACCTGAACCGGTTCTACTCGGCCATCAGCAAGGACAACCAGGCTCCCTACCCGGCCGTCCCCAACGCCCCGATGCCCCGCGGCACCGACGTCCGGCGCATCACTCCGGGTGCGCCCGACGCCTCGTCCTACATCGTCCAGAGCGGGCCCTTCGCCACCGACACGACCTATACCCGAGTCCTCGGCGGCACCACCATGCACTGGGAGGGCAAGGCGCTGCGGATGCTGCCCGAGGACTTCCGCATGCGGACGCTCTACGGCCAGGGGGCGGACTGGCCGCTCACCTACGAGGACCTCGCCCCGTACTACAACGAGGCCGAACGCGAGATCGGCGTCTCGGCCGACGTGGAGGACCAGGCCTATCTCGGGATCACCTTCGACGAGGGCTATGTGTTCCCCATGAAGGGACTGCCCCTGTCCTTCCTGGACCAGACGGTCGCAAGGGATCTCGACGGGATGCCGGTCGAGCTCGACGGAGAGCGGCGGGAGCTGCGGGTGCGGCCGTTCCCACAGGGCCGCAACGGGATACCGAACCCTGCTTACGACGGCGGGAAGGGCTATGTGCCGCAAGGGGCGGTGAGCGCGTACCAGGTCGAGGTCGGCGAGCGGTGCCAGGGCAACAACAACTGCGTGCCCATCTGCCCCGTGCAGGCCAAGTACAACGCCGGCAAGACCCTCGCGGTGGCCCTGCGGAGCGGCCGGGTCGACCTGGTGGCACAGGCGGTGGCCCACAAGGTGCACATCGACGAGCACACACACCGGGTGACCGAGATCGAGTACCGCCGCTACGACCGGCCCGACCGTCCCGGCTTCACCACGATGAGAGCCCGCGGCCGGCTGTTCGTGCTCGCCGCGAACGCGGTGGAGAACCCGCGGCTGATGCTGGCCTCGGGACTGCGCGGTTCGAGCGGCCTGATGGGGCGGAACTTCATGGACCACGCCTATCTGCTGGCGTGGGGCCTGCTGCCGGAGGTGGCCGGCACCTTCCGCGGCACGATCTGCACGGGCGGCATCACCGACCTGCGCGGCGGCCGCTTCCGCAGCCACCAGGCGGCGTTCACCGTCGACATCCACAACGACGGCTGGGGCTGGGCGCGGGGCGCGCCGATGACGGATCTCCTCGAACTGGTCGACTCCGGTGGACGCTACGGCGAGTCCCTCCGCCAGGGCCTGGTGGACCGGGTGTCCCGCCAGCTGCAGCTGGCTTTCATGGTGGAGGTCCCCGCCGACCCGAGCAACCGGGTCACCGTCAGCCCGGACTTCACCGACGCGCTGGGGAACATGCGGCCCGTCCTCACCTACGACATCCCCGACTACACGATGCGCGGCGTGGCCTACGCCCGGCAGCTGTCGAAACGGATCTTCGCCCGCCTCGGCGCCGAGGACCATACGGCGTACAACCCGAACTTCTGGGGCTACGCCGTGCACGACGGCGAGGGGTACGAGATCCGCGGGGGCAACCATCTCGCCGGAACCCACGTGATGGGCCACGACCCGTCGGCCTCGGTGGTCAACGCCGATCAGCGGTGCTGGGACTACGAGAACCTGTACATGGTCGGCGGGGGAAGCATGCCCACCGTGGGCACGTCGAACGTGACGCTCACCGTCGCCGCCCTGTGCCTGCGCAGCGCCCGCGGCATGCTGGCCCAGCTCGACGACGAAACCGCGCCGTTCCACGTCACCTCCCACCCGCGCAACGCGGCGACCATGGAGGAGGTGGCCCGATGACCGCGACGACCATCGAGAACCGCGACGACCTCATCAGCTACCTGGACGCGGCGCTGGCGCTCGAGCACGCGACCATTCCCCCGTACCTGACGGCGTACTACTCCATACGCTCCACCACCAACTCGGACGCCGCCCACATCATCCGGGTGGCCGTGGTGGAGGAGATGCTGCATCTCACCCTCGTCGCCAACGTCATGAACGCCATCGGCGGGAAACCCGACCTGAGCCGCCCCGGCTTCGTGCCGTCCTATCCGGCCTACCTGCCCGACGGGGAGCAGGACTTCACCGTCGACCTGCGGCCCTTCTCCCCCGAGGCGGTGGAGACGTTCTGCAAGATCGAGCGGCCGGCCAGGGCCCCCAGCCCCGGCTCCCGGCTGACGAAGACACCGGACGGCGGTACGGGGCATCTGGTCGTCAGCCCCACGACCCAGGGGATGCGCTTCTACAGCATCGGCGAGTTCTACGAAGAGATCATCGAAGGGCTCGAAAAGGTGGCGGCCGACGATCCCGGGCTCTTCCGCGGAGATCCCGCCTCGCAGGTCGGGCCCGAGTACTTCTACTCCGGCGGCGGGGAGGCGATCATCGTCTCCGACCTGGACTCGGCCCAACGGGCGCTGCACTTCATCGCCGCCCAGGGCGAAGGCCTCGATTCGGGCATCTACGACGCGGACGGGGAGCTGGCCCACTACTACCGGTTCCGGCAACTGCAGCTCGGGCGCTACTACCAGCTGGGTGACGAGCCCGATGCGCCATCGGGGCCCGCGCTGAGCATTTCCTGGGGCGATGTGTACAACGTGAAGGTCAGCGCCCGGCTGACCGACTTCCCACCCGGATCGGAACTCGCCCGTGTCGTCCGGGACTTCAACGCCGAGTACGGCGCCCTCCTGGCCCTGCTCACCAAGGCGTTCAACGGGCGGCCGAGCCTGATGCAGGACGCCGTCTGCGCGATGTTCCGCCTGCGCGACGGGTTCAACCGGCTGGTGTGCAACCCTCTGCCGGGCAGTGACGGCCTGCACGCGACCCCCACCTTCGAGATCCCGGCCGCGGTCGGATCCGAGACGCCGACCTCGCCGGGCGCCGGTGCGAAGAGCCAGGCGGTGACACGATGACCGGCCCGTCGTTCGAGGAATTCATCTCCCTGTCGGTCGACCTGACCGCCTTCGCCGAGACCGATCTGCTCGGCACCGGCATGGCTGACGACTACCTGGCGAAAGTACGGTCTGCCTGCGGCGACGAGGTCGTCTCCGCCCTCCTGGACGCCCACCGGGCAGCCCGGGCCGACGCGGCCGTCGATGTCGCGAGCAACGCCCGAACCCCGATCGACGCGGCTCTGTTCGACCGGGCCCTGCGCCATCGGATCTTCAGCGACGACCGGCTCGGTCCGGTGGCCCGCAATGTGATCAAGCTCTGGTACGCCGGGATGTGGTACGCGCTGCCGCCCGAGTGGATCGACCGCTTCGGGACCGACACCGCGTCAGGCACCGCCACGGTCACCGCCGCTTCCTACCAGGAAGGGCTGCTGTGGCGAGCCATCGGCGCCAATCCGCAAGGTGCCAAGGCACCCGGATACGGCTCCTGGGCCCAGCCACCCCGCATCGCGGACCGGTACCTGAAAGGGGCGACGAGATGACGGATCTGGCCGACCGCCTCAGCCCGGAGAAGGTGAAGCTCGGCGTCTGCTGCACCCTGTGGTGGAACGACGACTTCCCCGCGATCGACGCCGGAATCTCCTTCGGCCAGGCCGTCAGCGAGATGGCACTGGCCGGCTTCCAGGGCTGCAGTATCGGACACAAGTACCCCTCGGACGCCGCCGAGCTCCAGGCCGCCCTCGCTCTGCGCGGCCTGAGTGTGTCCGAACCGTGGACGAGTACGTACTTCACGATCGGCAACATGCGGCAGAAGACGATCGCCGCGTTCGAGGAGACGCTGGCCCACATCAAGGCGCTGGGCGGCACTGAGCTGGTGGTGGCCGAGTTCGGCGCTTCGTCGCACCTGCTTCCCGTGGACGTGTTCGCCAATCGCCCGGTCTTCACCGACGCCCAGTGGGACGCCCTGACGTCCGGCCTGGACGAGCTCGGCAAGATCGCCGGCTCGGCCGGGATGAAGCTCAGCTACCACCACCACATGGGCACGGGCGTCATGACCCGGTCCGACATCGGCCGGCTGATGGCCTCGACCGATCCGGACCTGGTCCACCTGCTGCTCGACACCGGCCACCTGGCCTTCGCCGGCGACGACCCGCTGGAGGTGGCCCGGGCCTACGCCGACCGCATCGGCCACGTCCACCTGAAGAGCGTCCGGCCCGAAGTCGTCAGCCGGGTACGCGAAGAAGGCCTCTCGTTCCAGGACGCCATCGAGCTGGGCGTCTTCACCGTGCCCGGAGAGGGCGCGATCGACTTCCGGCCCATCCTCGAAGTGCTGGCAGACGCGCATTACCAGGGGTGGCTGGTCGTGGAAGCGGAGCAGGATCCGAACAAGGCCGTCCCGCTCGAGTACGCCAAGAAAGCCCGTGCCTACCTCGCAGATGTCCTGGGTTGGTGACGATGAACGCGGCACTCGGACGAGACGTCTACTTCAGCTTCTTCATGTTCACGGCCGATCTGCGCCCGCTGGACACCCAGTACACGCGGGTCCTGATCGATCACCTCGAGACCCTCACCGACATGGGCTACGACGGCTTCGACGTGCACATCGCCGCCCAGCCCACGACCGTCGATCACAAACTCAAGGTCGACCGCTACATCGGTCTCAAGAAGGAGTTCGACAAGGCGGGGCTGGGGGCGGTGAAGTTCACCACCAACGTCGGGACCACCCGGACCTTCGACCCGACATCGCCCTACGAGGAGCAGCGCAGGCAAGCCCTGTCGTACCTCAAGTCCCGCGTCGACATCACACGGGTCCTGGGCGGCGACTCGATCATGTCGGGGCCGTTCATCTATCCCTACGGGGTCTTCCCGGTCACGGACACCGATGAGCCGATCTGGAGCGACGCCCTGCAGGACTGGATCAAACCTCGTTTCGACGCAGCCCGTTCCGTTTTCGAAGAGCTGGTGGAGTACGCCGCGGCGCGCGAAGTGAGGCTCGCCGTCGAGCCCGTCAAGAGCTGGGAGACGCCGCCGCCCAACATGGTGTCGGAGGTACTGGACTTCCTCGAGGGCCTCGAGCATCCGCAAGGCGGCGTGACGATCGACACCGCGCAGGTCGTGATGGAAAGCCAGGGTCCCTCGGTCTTCAAGAAGAACGTCGCGCGAGCGATGCGGCAGAACCGGCTCTACTACGTCCACATATCCGCGCCCGACCGGGGAGCGGTGAAGGACAGCTGGATCCCGTGGGACATCATCTCGGACGAGATCGAGCCGGTGTACCGCGGGCCGTATCTGATCGAAGTGTTCAACGCGATCCCGCCGTTCGACAGCTCCATGCGCATGGCACGCCGGCGTTTCTGGCGGCCCGGCGAGGACGACCCCGTGCCCGGCAGGGACAGCGCCTACGACGTCGCGAAGGCCGCGTTGGAGGAACTGCGAGAGCGGACCACACAACCCCGAAGGGGCCTCGAATGCTAGCCCAGGTGTCAGATCCCATCGCCATGGTCGTGAAGCAGACGGACGATGTCCGCATCCACACCTTCGTCGCGTCCTTCGCGTACAGCAACATCGCGAACGCCACGCACATCATAGAAACCCGGAACCAGCTCGTCCTCGTCGACGGACAGTTCCTCGTCCCCTATGCGAGGGCGTTCAGGGACTACGCCGACAGCCTGGGCAAGCCGATCGAAAGGCTGTACCTCTCTCATCGGCACCCCGACCACTGGTTCGGCGTGGGGACTGCGTTCACCGACATCACGGTCTACGCGTTGTCCGAGACCATGACCTTCATCCAGGAGCACGGGGAAGAATCGAGGAGCGACCACTGGAAACTCGGCGACCTCGCCCCGGAGCGCATCGTCGTTCCCAAGGAAGTCGCCAGGCCCGGTGAAGAGACGATCGACGGGGTCAGGTACGTCTTCGACCGGGTGACGGACACCGAGATCGACTACCACCTCACCATCAGGCTTCCCGACACAGGCGTGTACTTCACTCAGGACCTGGTCTACAGCGGCACCCATCTGTACCTGACGAAGCACATGGACCACTGGATGCGCGTGCTGCAGAAGATGCTGGTGTCGGACTACGAGCTGTTCATGCCGGGCCACGGCCTGCCGGCCGACAAGAACGAAGTGGCGCGCAACATCGAGTACCTTGCTGCCGCCCGGCAGGCGATCGGCAATGGGCTGACGGACGACGCCTTCAAGAACTTCATGCTGCAGCGGTACCCGGAACGCAAGTGCCCGGGGATCTTCGACATTTACATGCCCCGGCTGTTCGGCGGCGCGAGCGACTACTGACCACGGAGGTGTCCCCACCATGAACGAGGGCTGCACTGTAGGACGGTACCTGGTGGACCGGCTCCGCCAACTCGGGTTGGACCACCTCTTCGCCATCGCGGGTGACTATTCCATCCAGTGGCTGAACCACTACGTCGCGCCGAGCGGCGTTCAGATCGTCGAGGAAGTCAACGAGGTGAACGCCGGCTACGCGGCGGACGGCTACGCGAGGCTGAAGGGAATCGGCGCGCTCTGCGTCACCTACTCGGCAGGCGCCTTGTGTGCGGTGAACGCGGTCGCCGGCGCTTATGTCGAGAAGGTGCCGCTCGTGCTGATCAACGGCACGCCGAGCGTGAAGAAGACCATCACCTTCGAGCAGACCGGCTACAGCGCGCACCACTTCATCAGCGGGCGCCAGACGGATCTTCAGTCGTTCGAGAACCTGACCGTGGCAGCCGTAAGGATCGACAATCCGGACCTGGCCCCGACGCTGATAGATTACGCGCTGACCCAGTGCATCACCGAACGGCGCCCGATCTATGTCGAGCTGCTCCAGGACATGGTCGACCTGGAGTGCGAGCCGCCGAGGGGCACGCTGAAGCCGGCCCGGACCCTGTCGGACGAGACCAGCCTGCAGCAGTCGGTCGCACGGATCTCCGCACAGCTCGAAAGCGCCGAGAACCCACTCATATGGCTCGGCGTGGAGATCGACCGGCTCGGCCTTCAGGACAAGGCCATGAGCCTGATCCAGCAACTGAACGTCCCGTTCGTCACGGAACTCCTCAGCAAGTCCGTCCTTTCCGAGGACGATGCGCTCTTCGTCGGCGTCCTCGACGGCCAGGCGTCATCGACCACCGTGACGGATCTGGCCGACGCCTCCGACTTCATACTGGCCCTCGGCGTGTGGCTGACGGACATCAACTCCCTGGGCTGGGATCCCGATTACGGCAAGACCGCGTTCGCGTCCTTCGACGCGGTCAAGTTCGGAACGTACTTCGGCGGCCAGGTCGCGCTTGAGCACCTGATCGACGGCATCCTGGCGGAGAAGATCGCGCCCAAGGAGCGCAAACTGCCGGAAAGGCCGGCTCGCAGTGTGCCGGCCGTGGGCGAGGCCGAAGCCATCACGTACCAGGGGTTCTACAACCACATCCAGCAGTACATCGACAGGAACACCATCGTCAGCGCCGACGCGAGCATGAACTACTTCGGGAGCCTGCTTCTCGACATCCCCAGCCCAGGAGGGTTCATCGTTCAGTCGTCCTACTCGTCGATCGGTTACAGCGGGCCCGCTGCGACGGGCATCTGCCTGGCAAAGGGTCCCGGCCACAAGGTGATGGTGTTTTCGGGGGACGGCGGTTTCCAGATGACCGCCCAGTGCCTCTCGACACAGACCCGGTTCGGGCTCGACCCGATCATCTTCGTCATCGACAACGGCGTGTACGCGGTGGAGCAGTGGCTGGCCGACGCGGCGGTGTTCCATTCCGAGGAGCCGTTCTACAAGCCCTGCCTGCTGCACCGGTGGGAGTACAGCAAGCTGGCCGACGTCTTCGGCTGCCAGGGATGGGAAGTCGGCACGTACAGGGAGCTGAGCGATGCCGTCGAGGGTGCGCTCGAGAACTCCGGCGGCCCGTCCATCATCCAGGTGCGAGTGCCTGACAAGACGATTCCGGACAATGCGAACTGGAAGGCCCACTGAAGGCTTGTCCTGCAACGAGAGGACCCTGCCTTCATTGCTTTCGCGGTAGTTCCACCGTGGCGCGAAGCCCGCCGGTGGCGCGCGGTGTGAGGGTGAGTGTCCCGTCGTGTGCGTGGGTGATGGTCCTGACGATCGCCAGGCCGAGGCCGACGCCCGCGTGGTCGGTGTGTACGCGCTCGGTGCCGCGCCGGAACGGTTCGGTGAACGTGGAGACCTGCTGCGGGGTGAGCTTCTCGCCGGTGTTCTCGACGGTGAGGACCACGGTCTCGGGGCGGACGCTGGTGGTGACCCACACGGTGCCCTGTTCCGGCAGGTTGTGGACGATCGCGTTGTGCACGAGGTTCGTGGTCAGCTGCAGCAGGAGCGCCTGCGATCCGGTCGCGGGGGCGATGTCTCCGCCGGTCTCGACGCGGACGCCGTGCTTTTCCGCGAGGGGGAGCAGTGTTTCGGCGGCCTCTTCCGCCATCAGGGACAGGTCGACGGGTTCCCTGGTGAAGGACCGCTGTTCTGCGCGGCTGAGCAGGAGCAGTGCCTCGGTGAGGTCGATCGCCCGGGCGTTGACGGTGTGGAGGCGGTCGATGACGTCCCCGGTGTCGCGGTCCGGATCGGTGCGGGCCACGTCGAGAAGCGCCTTGGAGATCGCCAGTGGTGTCCGCAGCTCGTGCGAGGCGTTGGCGGCGAATCTCTTCTGTTCGTCGACATGCGCTTCGAGCCGGGCGAGCATCGCGTCGAAGGCGTCGGCGAGTTCACGGAACTCGTCCTTGCGGCCGGGCAGCCGGATCCGGTGGGAGAGTGTTCCGTTCGTCGCCAGCCGGGTGGCATCCGTGATGCGGGTCAGGGGGGCCAGCATGCGGCCGGCGAGAATCCATCCGCCCAGCAGACCGAATGCCAGCAGGAATGCCAGGACTTCGGCTGCCCGCGGAGCGAAAACACGCAGGAGGTTGGACCGTACGGGAAAAACACCATGGGTCGGGGTGCCGGCGGACACGATGAGCGCGCGTTCGGGGACGTAACGCAGGAGAAAAACCCACACCGCCGCGAGCAGGAGAGCGCCGGCAAGCATGAGGAACCCGGCGTAGCTGAGGGTGAGTTTCGCGCGTACGCTCAACCCGGGTGCCCTATCCACGCCCGGCTCCCTCGTGTTCTGGCGGCGTTTCGATGCGGTAGCCGACGCCCGGCACGGTGGCGATGATCCACGGTTCACCGAGCCGCTTGCGCAGGGCCGAGACCGTGATGCGCACGGCGTTGGTGAACGGGTCGGCGTTCTCGTCCCACGCGCGTTCCAGGAGTTCCTCGGCGCTGACGACACCGCCCTCTGCGGCGACGAGGATTTCGAGCACCGCGAACTGCTTTCTGGTCAGCGGGACATAGCGACCGTCCCGGTAGACCTCTCTGCGGAACGGGTCCAGCCGCAGCCCTGCGATCTCCCGCACGGGAGGCCTGTGGTGGGCGCGTCGGCGGTCGAGTGCCCGGAGCCTGAGCGCGAGTTCACGGAGTTCGAAAGGCTTGGTGAGGTAGTCGTCGGCGCCGAGTTCGAACCCGGAGGCCTTGTCGTCGAGACGGTCGGCCGCGGTGAGCATGAGGATCGGCATGCCGCTTCGGGAGGCGACGATGCGTTTGGCGACCTCGTCTCCGGAAGGTCCGGGGATATCGCGGTCGAGTACGGCGATGTCGTAGGCGTTCGTGCTGAGCAGTTCCAGAGCGGTGTCGCCGTCTCCCGCGATATCGGCCGCGATCGCTTCCAGGCGCAGGCCGTCGCGAATGGCTTCTGCCATATAGGGTTCGTCCTCGACGATCAGCACACGCATGCAGGTGATGCTACAAGCCAACACATATCGTCGACGTATCGGAAAACGGATACTCCCCGGCAACGCCAGGCCGCGTTGACTTGCGGCATGCACCAAGCAGCGCCCTCAGGACGAACAACGCCCCACCGGATTCACCGGCTCCTTCCCACCGGGCGAAATGACGAACCGCGCCCGGAAGCGACGGTTCCCGGACGCTCGACCGGCAGGAAACCGACAGTGGCCAGCGGTGAGCGACGAGTGACGCAGGTGGACACGGCGGAGACGGGGCAGGGCGGCGCGTCGCGCCGGGTTACCGGCGCCGGCGCCTGGCGCGAGCGCGTCCGCCGGACCATGCGCGCCGCCTCCCGGCCGGGCCCCTGGAAACGGGGTCCGGTGCTCGCGGCGCTCGCGCTGCTGCTCGGGCTGCTCCTGCTGCTGCACGCGAAGATCCCGAACCAGGGGATCGGGAACGCCGGCAGTCTGGTGGAGACTTTCCTGCCGTGGTTCGGCCTGTTCATCCCCGTGCTGCTGGCCGGGGCGCTGTGGCGCCGCTCCGCCTCCGCGGTCGTCGCGCTCCTGCTGCCGGTGGCGGTCTGGCTGAACCTGTTCGGCGGGCTGCTCGGTGACAAGTCCCACCCGGGCAGCGACCTCACCGTGGCCGAACAGAACGTCGACGCCGACAACCCCGACCCGGTCCGCACCGCCCGCGATCTGGCCGCCTCCGGCACGGACCTGCTGGCCCTGGTGGAGCTGACCCCGCGGGCCACGGGCACGTACGAGAAGGAGCTGGCGAAGGCGTACCCCTATCACACGGTGCAGGGCACGATCGGGCTGTGGAGCAAGCTGCCGCTGTCGGACACCCGGCCGATCGACATCGTGGACTACGGACCGCTGGCGGCCACCAAAACGGCCGACGCCAAGATGGCCCCGAACCGGGCGCTGCGCACCACGGTCTCCACGAGCCACGGCCCGCTGACGGTGTATGTGGCCCACCTGGGATCCGTCCGGGTGACTCCGAGAACGGGTTATTGGACGGCCTCGCGGAACATGAGCGCGCAGACGCTCGGCAAGGCCGTCGCCGCCGACCCGAGCAAGCGGATGGTGCTCCTCGGCGACCTGAACGGCACCCTGGACGACCGCGCCTTGGCCGGCCTCACCTCGCACCTGCGCTCGACCCAGGACGCCGCCGGCAACGGTTTCGGCTTCACCTGGCCGGCACGGTTCCCGGTGGCCCGGATCGACCAGATCCTGGTCAAGGGCGTGCAGCCGAAGAGCTCCTGGCTGCTGCCGGCCACCGGGAGCGACCACCTGCCGGTGGCGGCCGGCATCAGCTGGTGAACACCGCCCAGGGGCGGATCCGTCCGGTGACGGTTGACGGCCTCGACGCGCAGCAGCCCGGCCGGCTTGGCGGCATGCCGGGACAGCTCACATGGCCGGCCGTACGCGCCTCCCGGCCGTGCAAGGCGCTTGCACTCGCTTGCCGTCGCTCCCGGCTGAGGGCCCACGCCTCGGTCGGCTCGCGTCAGCAACGGATCGTCGGGATCACCGGCTGGGATCAGCGCGCGTCCGTCTCCTCGCCCCGTCTCAGCCGGCGCGCCGGCCGACCCGCAAGACGCTGAGGTAGCGGCGCGGGACTCGGTCGCCCAGCCGGGTGCGGACGCGCTCGGCGATGGCGTCGAGCAGGGGCTCGCGGACGTCGCGGTCGAGCTTGCGGTACAGCGATGTCGACCGGAGGAGATCGGCGAAACCGTCTCCGTCGAACCACTGGACGGTGGGATACCAGCGCACGATCGTCGGGCCGAACAGTTCTCCGGGATCGTCGACCAGGCCCCAGCCCTCGCCGGTGGCGCGCACGTCGGCCTCCAGGGGCGGATGACCCCAGTCGGGGTTCCCGGGGCAGAAGCGCTCGTGCAGGTCGGCGGTCTCGGCGTAGACCTCCGGCTCTCCCGGCCGGCGGACGACGACGTTGCCGAGCAACGCCATCCAGCCTCCGGGATGGAGCACCTCGTGCGCCCGCTGCCAGCCGGTCGACGGGTCGACCCAGTGCCATGACGACGCGGCCGCGAGAACGCCGAAACGCCGCCCGCGGTCGTCCCACTCCTCGAACGTCGATGTCTCGATGCCGACGTTGGGGAAGGAGGCGACACGCCGACGGGCGAGTGCGGCCATCACCCGTCCCGGCTCTACGGCGGTCACCGAGCATCCCAGCGCCGCCAGGGAGCGCGTCGCCTGACCGGTACCGCAGCCGACCTCCAGCACCGACGATCTCTCGTCCAGGCCGGTGAGGGCGCACAGGTCCGCGAAGAGTTCGTCGGGGTGTCCCGGGCGGACGCGGTCGTAGAGCTCCGCCACCTCGTTGAACACCCGGCCGAGGCCGGGTCGTTTCGGGGGTGTCCTCGGATCGTCGGTCACGGACGCACAAGCTATGGGGCGCGTCCCTGGAGACGCCACTGGTTTGTCATCGGCCCGACGGCACGCTCCGGGGCGTACGCGTACGACCGGCCGCACGCGGGCGCCTGCAGCCGGAGACGCCGGCCGCCGACGTCGCCGTACCTCAGGCATGTGTCGCGCCCGGGTCGGCGTGGGCGGCGATCCAGTGGTCGACGCTCGTCCACTGGCCGAGCAGCCAGTCGCTGCGGGCGTCGTCGTCCGGGGGGACGCGGTGCGCGGGGATGCGCCACCAGCGGGCCCGCACGCTCTCGCGCAACGGCAGCCTGCTCCACACGGTGCGGGCCGAGTGGAGGACGTCGAGGCCGGTGTGGGCGACGAACACCACGTCGGCTGTGGGTGCGGCGGCGAGTGCGGCGAGGGCACCGGTGTCCTGGGGCGGCAGGACATGGTGCATCCGTTCGGCGCGGGACGCCCGGCGCGGCAGGCCCCGGCGGCGCAGCGAGGCGATCACGCGTCGGCGGCGGCGCGGTGTGAAGTTGCCGCCCTCCGGAAAGATCACCAGGGCGTCGCCCGGGCCGAGCCCGGCCGCCAGCTCGGCGATCGCCTCCTGCGCCGCCCGGCCGTGGCGGGGTGGGAGGAAGCAGTGCGGGACCCGTCCGATGAGGACGTCCAGAGCGGGGTCCGCGCGCAGGGTCCGCTTCAGGACGGTGTGGGGTCGCAGTCCGGCGTCGCTGAGCAAGGTCTGAAGCAGCAGGAAGGAGTCGCCGACCCCGGCGTGCCGCGCCAGGATCAGGACGGGCGCCGCCGTGTGTCCCTTCTCGCCCGGCAGCGGGGGTGTCACCTGGACCCGGAGTCCGAAGACCTGCTCGCCCGCGCGTCGCAGCAGCCGTAGCAGCCGCTCCAGCAGGGCGAACGCGTCCGCGGTGCGCCGCTGACGACGGTTGCGCCGGTCGGGCAGCCGCCGGAACCACAGACCGGCGGCTGCCACCAGCCCGGACAGGTCCACCAGGAGGTACAGGAGGACGAAGGCGGTGATGCGTACCGGTCTCCACGGGCCGCGCGTGGCGAGCGACACCGGCGCGCAGAGCACGCCCGCCGCGACCAGGAGCGCGGTCGCCGCGGGGACGAGCCCGAGCAGCAGCGCGGTGGTGGTCGTGCGGCGCAGTACGGTGACCGCGACGCCGGCCGGCCTCGTCGCGCGTCTTCGGTCCACGCCCGTCATGCTCATGGCGCGTCGTCGGCCGCGCTCAGCGCGGTCTCGAGGTACCGGGAGGAGGCAGCGTAGGCACGCTCGATGCGCTCGGCGGTCCGGCCGAAGGTGCGGTGGCGCAGCTGCCGGAGCGTGGTGCCCTCCTCGGGGGCCGAACCCGACGGCAGCACGCGGACCGTGACGCCGGGCGGCAGGTCGGCCATGTCGCGGGCGAACCGGTGCCTGCGAGCGATCTCGAACGCCACCAGTGCCACCTGCCAGGGAGCCCGCGGAGGGGAGAGGGCTCGCTCGACTCGGCCGACCTGCAGGACGTAGACCTCGGTCGCGCCCAGGGCCACCGCGCGGCCGACGGGGATGCTGTTGACCAGGCCGCCGTCGACGAAGTGCTCGCCGTCGAGCCGTACGGGCGGCAGCAGCCCGGGCACCGCGCACGAGGCCAGCACGGCGTCCACCAGCGGCCCGGCGGCGAACCAGTGCTCGGCGGCCCGCTCGATGTTCGCCGCGACGCACTGGAACGACAGGGCCAGATCCTCGATACGCGTGACCGGAAGGTGGGAGCAGAGCAGTTCCCGCAGCGGTGTGGGCTGGTACAGGTGGGTGCCGCTGCGCACGGCGGTGCCCAGCCGCCCGAGCAGCGATCCGGAGAACACGCCTGCGCGTCCCAGGCCGGTCCACAGGTCGGCGAGCCGGGTCACCGTCGCGGCCGAGGGGTCGGCCGCGACGGCGGCGCCGTTGATCGCGCCGACGGAGGTGCCGACGACGAGATCCGGGTGCACGCCGGCGGCGAAGAGCGCCTTCAGCATGCCGACCTCGTACGCCCCGAGCGCCCCACCGCCTCCCAGGACGAAGGCGAGGATCGGTGGGCGGGTCGGCCGGCTGTCCTCCATGGCCGAAGAGTGCCCCGGCACGGCGCCACCAACCGCCGCGGGACACCTCACCGACAGCAACGGCGGGCAGGACGGAGGCGCTGTCCTGGCTGATCTCTCCCAGGGCGATCTGCGGTCCGGGATGTGCCCGCGCGGGGCCTCGTGGGAGAGCTGGACGCCGGCCGAACCTGCCTCTACGACCCGGCGGTTGGCAGCTGTGTCACCACGGAATCGCTCCTTCGTCGTCGAAGAACCGGCCGGTCGGGCCGTCGTCGGGCAGAGTGGCGAGGCGGATCGCGATCGCCGCGCCCTGTTCGGGAGTGCGGACGCCGCGGAAGCCGTTGAGATCGGTGGCGCAGAAGCCGGGGCACGCCGCGTTGACCAGGATGTTCGTGTCGTGCAGTTCCTTGGCGTACTGCACGGTGACGGCGTTGAGGAACGTCTTCGACGGCGCGTAGGCGACGGCGATCGGGCCTGTCTCGGCGCCGGGTGTGGTCTGGAGAGTGAGGGACCCGACGCGGCTGGACATGTTCACGATCCGAGGCGACGCCGAGTGGCGCAGCAGCGGCAGCATCGCGTTGGTGACGCGGATGACTCCGATCACGTTCGTCTCCACGACGGCCTGCACTGTCGCGGTGGCCACCACGGTCGGTTCCTGTGGCGCGCCGCCGGTGATCGCGGCGTTGTTGACGAGGACGTCCAGGCGTCCGGCGCGTTCCTCGATCAGCTTGGCGGCCGCGGCCGCGCTCGCGTCGTCGGTCACGTCGAGCGGCACCTCGAAGGCGTCGGCACCGGCCGCGCGCAGCTTCGCCACGGCTGCCTCGCGACGCCGGTCGTCCCGGGCGCCGACGCCGACGCTCCAGCCGAGAGTGCCGAGCCCGGCTGCGATCTCATACCCGATGCCCTTGTTCGCGCCGGTCACCAGCGCGATCTTCTGTTCGCTCATGTGGTCGATCCTGTTCAAGGACCCCGGGGCGCCGCCAACACCGATTGGGTGGGCAGCAATACCGCACCGGTATCGCGCCTGGTCGGCTCTGGGTAAGGTGGCGGGATGGAGACGCGGGAGTTGCGGTACTTCGTCGCCGTCGCCGAGGAGTTGCACTTCGGGCGAGCCGCCCAGCGGCTCGGGATCGCGCAGCCCCCGCTGTCGCGGGCGATCCGCCGGCTCGAACGGCGCCTCGGGGCGACGCTGCTGGAACGCGGCAGCCGCGGGACGGCCCTCACCGAAGCCGGGTCGGTGCTCCTGCGGGAGGCCAGGGCGGCGCTGGAGGCGGTGGAAGCCGCCGAGCGCCGCACCCGCCGTGCCGCTCTCGCTGCCGCCGGGCATCCCGCCGTGGTCCTCGCGACGAAGGCGGGCGCGTCCAGCGAACTGCTGGCGAAACTGCTCGACGCCTACGCCGCCGAGCCGGACGCGGTCACCGTCGATGTGCTCCTCTGCGGGCCCGGTGAGCAGGAACGGCTGCTGCGCGACGGGCGGGCGGACGTGGCCCTGTTGCACCGGCCGTTCGATTCGACGGCCGGGTTCGACACCGAGGAGCTCTCCGTGGAGGGGCAGGTCGTCGTCCTGCCCGCCGGGCATTCCCTCACCGGCCGGAGCCATGTGCGGATGGCGGAGGTCACCGCGCTGCCGGGCCTGCCGATGCCGCGCTGGCCCGGCCCCGACGGCACATCCCCGGACGGCCCTGGTCCACAGGTCCGGGACCACACGCAACTGCTCCAGCTGATCGCGCTCGGCCGGGCCTGCGCCGTCCTGCCGGAGTCATCCCGAGCTCACCTGCGCGGCGAGCACGCCACCGTGCCGGTGCTGGACGCGCCGCCGGTCACGACGGTCATCGCCTGGCCGCCGCACAGCCGGTCCCGAGCCGTCGCCGCTCTCGTCCGAACCGCGACGGCTCTCTGACGACTCGTCAGGAGTTCTGCTGCCGAAGCGCGTTGGCCGGTGACGCCGCAGGACGGCCGGGCGGTGTGGGGGGCTGGGGAAGCTGTTCCCGCAATACGACCAGACAGGCCGTGGTCGTCATGACTGCCGGCCACCGGCCGCGCTGTGGCGAGCCACCGGCCGCGCTGTGGCGAGCCACCGGCCGCGCTGTGGCGAGCCTGCGGCCGGCGTCGACAGGGGCCTGGCCGGCCGGACCGCGCTTCCGACGAAGGCGGAACGGCTGACGGCGACGACTTCAGCGACGTCGCGCGGCGCGCACTCAGCGAGGTGCAGGCAGCCGGCGCCTCGCTGATACAGACGGAGCCGGTGCGGTGACCGGGAACACGCGGTGCCTGATGAGCGGGGCGTGGCCGGTCTCCCGGGGCGGAACAGCGAGCTCGACGGTTAGCCCGCAGGCGTGATTCAGCGGCTCCGCAGGGTGAACCGTGCGCGGTTGCTCCGCGTCAAGGACGGTCGCCGGTGCGCGGCCGTTAGCGTCGGCTCCTGTGCCGCTGAGCTATGCATTCGTGAACCTCAAGCCCGGGGTGGGGAAGACGACCAGTGCCGTCTGGCTGGCCCACGCGCTCCACGCATCGGGCCTGTCACCGCTGCTTGTGGACAGCGATCCCGCCTCATCCGCCCTGCGCTGGAGCGAACTGGCGGGCGGTTTTCCGTTCCCCGTGCTCGCCCTTCCGGTGAGCGACGTACACCGGCGCGTGAACGACTTCCTCGACCAGCGCCGGGCCGTGGTGTTCGACGCCCCGCAGCTGGAAGACCACGCCCGCATCGCCCGGGGCGTCATGCGGTACGCGAGCGAGTGGATCGTGCCCGTGACACCGGCCCCGATCGAGCTGGACCGCATGGCGTCCATCGACCGCGAAATGGACGACATGCAGTCCCTGCGCTCCCGCCCGGCCCGTGCCGCCGTCCTGTTGAACCGCACGAACCGGCCTGACGCCACGCGCACCGGTCCTGACGCCGACGCCCGCGAAGCCCTCACCGAGCGGGGCTTCGACGTGTTGTCCACCCACATCCCGCGGCTCGACCTGTACTCCCAGTCCTTCGGCAGCCCGGTCAAGGTGAAGGGCACGGCGTACATGGATCTCGCCGAGGAACTCATCAACCGTCAGGACGACGCATGAACCAGCGCAAGGACACCTATCGAGCCGCACTGCAGCGCCGGCCGGACGCGACAGCCCCCGGCGCCTCCTCCACCACCAAGATCACCCGGCTGGACACCCGCTACGTCAAGGTGCTGATCGAACTGGACCTCGGCTTCGCCCGTGACCTCACCGACTGGGCCGGACCACCGCTCTCCGCCCTCCTGCGCGCCGGTGAGGCAGTCCTGCGTCCGCTGCGGCAGGCCCGGTGAGGCAGCCTCACCTGTGGTGCCGCGAAGACATGACACCGAGTCTGGTCGCACGCTGCGGCGCCCCGGTCAGAGGTCCTGTGCGGGCAGGCGGGCCAGGCCGGTGTCGTGCATGATGCGGTCGACGGTCCGCTGCAGGGGGCTGTCGGCGCCGATGACGGTCTCGATGCCGCCGGGCAGCAGATCGCGCGGCCGGTACCAGTCGCGCAGTTGCGCCTCGTCGACATCATCGGCGATCGGCTTGGTGGCGTGCCGGGCGAGGGTCTCCTCGAAGGGCACGTCCAGGTAGTAGGCGTAGCTCGGACCGCGGTGGTCGGCGCGCAACTGCGCGAGCATGTCGCCGTAGCGGTCGGCGTAGAGGATGCCTTCCACCACGACGTGGTAACCGGCGTCCAGAGCGTAGCGGGCCGTCAGGTCGATCAGACCGATGTTCGCCGCTCCGGGCCGGTCGTGCTCGCGCAGCACGATGCGGCGCAGATTGTCCTGGCCGACCAGGGCCAGACCGCGGCCGAACCTCTCGCGAAGGCCGAGTGCGACGGACGACTTCCCCGAGGCGCTGTTGCCGCGCAGCACGACCAGCCGGGTTTCCTCAGTGCCCACCATCACGGCGGTCACGCTACCGACGGCGGCGAACGGCGTCCAAGCCGTCCGCCGCTCCCGGGCAGCGCCCACGGCTGACGGCCGCTCTCAGTCGGTGTCCGTCGCTGCCAGTACGGCTATCCGGCGGCGGTCCGGGGAGAGGGCGGCTATGCCGTAGTCGGAGCCGATGTCGTTGTGGAACCACTCTGCGTCGGCTTCGAAGTGGAACCAGGTGCTCTGCCGGGCCTGCTGCTCCACCTCCGCCGCGCCGGCGTCCGCCGGAGCGCCGCTGAGGCCCGCCATCGAGCGCCATGCCCACAGTCTGCCGTAGGCGCCGTGTACGCCCGCGGTGTGGCTGCCGCCCATGGAGGCGGTTTCGAAGAGCAGGTGCCAGATCTCGTCCATCGGGCGGGCCGCGACCTCGAAACGATCCGTCGGGCCGAGCCCCGCCACGCAGGCCATGGGCAGGGTCGGCAGCAGGGCGGGTACCTGCTCCGGCGTGAGGGCGTGGTCCAGCAGGAAGACCCAGGCCCCGCAGGCACCCCAGCCGCCTGCCTGCGGGGCAGCGACGATCGTCTCGTGGACGTCGACGGTGGCGACGTCCCGGAGGGCGGACGGCTGGGACGGGCGTGGTGTGGGCGGGTCCAGCCGGCCCGTGGCGGGCAGCTGGGAGGACACCCCGCTGGCGGAGCCGCGTACGGAACGGCTGGGGAATCTCGCGTCGGCTTCGAAGTCACGGCGGTGTGCCGGAAGCCAGGCCAGGGGGTGCCAGCCGGGTCGTACATGAGTCCAGTCCCGCAGAGGGCCGCGGGTGCCGGTGTCCGCGCCTCGGAGCAGCAGCTCGTGGAAGAGGCAGGCGCGCAGTTCGTCCAGCTTCTCCCACTCGCGTCGGTCGAAGACGGTGGCCACCAGGTCGGGGACCAGCTGGTGCTCCGCGAGGAGAGAGGCGATGAAGGACGTTCGCAGCCCGGGGTGCGTTCCGGCGGGGGGTGTGTCCTCCAGGAGCCGAAGCAGTTGCGTCAGGCTGTCGCGGCCAGGGGTGAGCGCGAGTATGCGTATGACGTGGGCGAGTTGGCGTTCGTAGTCCCGCGCCTGTTCCAGGGCGGCGGCATGCCGTCCGGCCAGCTGTGCTGCCAGTCCGCGTACGAACGACGGGTCACCGTGCGCGGCGCGCTGCTCTGCCTGGCCCCATACCAGCAGGGCCAGATCGTCCTCGGCCTCTTCCATGATCCTGGACTTTACCCGGACAAGGGCGCGCCTCCTGGACGGCCCGGGCGTCGTAGGCCTCACGTGCGCGGCGCGGCGTACCCTGCACGGCGGTCGGCGTCGAGGCCTCCGGATGGGTCAGTCCGGCGGGCGGGTGAGGGCCCCTGCCCGGGATGCTGGTATCACCGTGGTCTGCCTGGTTGCCCAGCCGACTCCTCCGTTGGCCGGCCCTCTATGCAGGGAAAATGGATGAGCCGAGAACCGACGTACGTAGCGGTCGTCTCCGACTGTCCGCTCCTTCTGCACGGCCTCACCCACGTCGTCGACAACGCACCGGAGCTGCAGCGGCTGCATGCGGCGGGCGGCAACGGCACACTGCCGCACGAGGTCGGCGAAGCGGAGGTGGTCCTGCTCAATCTGCGGGACCCGGTCCGCGAGGTCTGCGACATCGTGGCCCAGCTGCACCGGAAGGGCCGCAGGGTGATCGTGCTGTCAGCCGCCGCGACGCAGACGGACCTCGTCCTGCTCATCGAGGCGGGGGCCCGGGGATACGTGAGTCAGTGGGCGAGGGAAGAGGAGCTGCTGACCGCGCTGAGCACCGTGGCCTCCGGACGCTGCTATTTCTCCACGAGCTTTTTCGGCGACCGCGATGTTCACCACACCCCGCTGCGCATCACGGACCGTGAACGGCAGATTCTGCAACTCGTCGCGAACGGTGCCACCGACCGGGAAATCGCCGCCGAACTGAGCATCAGCGAGCACACCGTGCATTCCCATCTGGACCGGCTGTACAGCAAGACCGGTTACCGCCGCCGGGCGGATCTGACGCGTCTTGCGCTGAAAGACGGGATGACGGCCGCGGAGCCCGCCGAAAAGGGGTAGTTCTCCCCACACCGGCTGGGTCGTTCTGCCTCTGGTTCTCCCGTGGACCGCGCGCGACGCTCGAGTGTGTCCCCGCGTCGAGCGCGAACAGGAGTTTGGGTACATGAAGAACAAACTCAGGACAATCGGTGTCGCGGTGACGGCCTCCTCCTTTCTGGCGGCCGGCGCCTGGGGCATCTCAGCAGCAGACGCCGGTGCGGCCTCCAAAGCACCCGATCTCGCCCCTGGCGCGAAGGTCATCAAGTGCTACCGGACATACAAGGAACCGAAGAAGATCCGCTGCTACGAGGTGAGGCAGCGCCACGAGCACCACAACGGCCGCGACGTGATCGTGATCGCCCTCGTGCAGGTTCCCACGCCGAAGAATCCCCCGACCGTCATCGTCGTAACGTCGCTGCCGCAGCCGACCACGACGACATCGGGGCCGACCACGAGCCCGCCCGGCTCCTCGACGTCACCGGGCTCATCCCCGACCGGCAGCACATCGCCGACGGCGGGTTCCACTTCGCCGACGGAATCGCCGACCGGCTCGCCGACGGAATCGCCGACCGGCTCGCCGACGGAATCGCCGACGGAATCGCCGACTGGCTCACCGACCGCATCGGAGACCGGAGGCACGCAGACCGGGTCGCCGACGGCAACCGAGACCGGAGGAACCGACACCGGGTCGCCGTCAGCGACGGAGACCGGAGGAACCGACACCGGGTCGCCGTCAGCGACGGAGACCGGAGGAACCGACACCGGGTCGCCGTCTGCGATGGAGACCGGCGGAACCGACACCGGAGCCCCCAACGCCACGGAAACCGGCGGAACCGACACCGGAGCCCCCAACGCCCCGGAGACCGGTGGAACGGACAACGGAGGGACGGACAACGGAGGGACGGACAACGGAGGGACGGACAACGGAGCCCCCAGCGACGAAACGGGCGGCAGCTGACATCCCCGAAACCCTGCCCGGACCTGCTGCGGCTGCGCCCAGCAGGTCCGGGCAGCGGTGTGCCGCCGCGAGGCAATCCGTATTGCCGACCCGATCACCTGATGCGGCTACTCGGGATGAGCCGATGGGCCATTCCGGTGATACTGAGATCGAGTGGACCGAGAGGACGGAAAACTGTTGTGGGGCATATCTGGAAGGAGAGCCTCATGCGTTGTCTCGCGATCCCCGCCGCGGCCGCTCTTGTCCTGACCGGGACGGCCCTGACGGGCGCCAGTGGCCTAGGTCTCTCAGCCGCGCACAGCTCGGCACCACCGTCCAGCCGGACAAGGACGGTGGACTGCGGCAGAGGCTTCAACGACCTCTCTCTTCAGGTGGTCACAACCCACGCCCGCAAGTCGGCGTGTGCCACGGCCAAGCAGGTCTCCGACGCGTACGGCAAGGCGATCAGGGGCGGAAAGCAGCCGCCCGTCACGGTCCGCCTGCACGGCGCCTCCTGGAAGTGCGAGGAAAAGCAGCCCACCAATACGCCGAACCCGTACACCGAGTGCGCCAACAGCAAGCAGTCCGAGGAGCGGGTGCTGCTCGTCTCCTGAACCGAGCCGGTGTGGCACCAACGGCGCGGAAGGACGCTGCCCCCGCCACGGACGCCTCCCCCTCCCCCGCCACGTCCAGATCTGCGAGCAAGATCGATTGTCAGTGGTGGGTGAGAGGGTTGGAGCATCCAGTCGGAAAGAGGGGGAGCTGTCATGTCCGGTAGGCAGAACTACATCAACCACGTCGCCCTGGTGCTGGACGCCAGTTCGTCCATGTCTCATCTGAGTCGCAAGGTCATCGAGGTCGCCGACCAGCAGATCGCGTACCTGGCCCGCCGGTCGAGGGAGCTCGACCAGGAAACCCGCGTCACGGTGTACGTCTTCGCGGACACGGTGGAGTGCGTCATCTACGACAAGGACGTGCTGCGGATGCCGTCGCTGGAGCAGCTGTACCGGGTCGGTGGAATGACGGCCCTGCTGGCGGCAGCGCTGAAGTCGCAGCGCGAACTGGCGCAGACGGCTCAACTGTACGGCGACCACAGCTTCCTGACGTTCATACTCACCGACGGGCAGGAGAACGCAAGCCATCGCTGCCCGGACTCCCCCGCCAGGGATCCGCGTGAGCTGGTCGAGGCTGTGGCCAGGATGATCGAGACGCAGGAGGACAACTGGACCCTGGCCGTCCTCGTGCCGGACCAGGTCGGCAGGCGCGAGGCCATGCGGTGCGGTTTCCCGAGGGACAACATCGCCATCTGGGACGCCACGAGCACACAGGGGCTGGAGGAGGCCGGGCAGGTCATCCAGCAGGCCACCGAGAAGTTCATGGTGGGCCGCACCCGGGGCATCCGGGGCTCGCGCGCGGTGTTCTCCACGGGGGCCGAGGCGGTCAACAAGGACACCATCAAGGCGGCCGGCCTCACCCCGGCGGAGCCCTCGCGGTATGAGCTGATCCCGGTGACCCGTGACGCGGCGATCCGGGACTGGGTCGTCGAATGCGGGCACACCTACCGTACGGGGGGTGCCTTCTACCAGCTGAGCAAGTCGGAGAAGATCCAGGCGCGCAAGCAGATCGCGGTGCTGGAGAAGAAGACGGACCGGGTCTACACGGGACCGGAGGCCCGGGCCCTGCTGGGCCTGCCGGACGTGGAGGTTCGCGTCAAGCCGGACCACAACGACGACTTCACGATCTTCGTGCAGAGCACCAGCGTGAACCGGAAGCTCGTCCCGAACACACGGCTGTTGCTGATGCTCTGACCAAGTCCCTGCCGGCGGCACCCCCGGCCGTCCCCCGGCCCCTCCCCCACCATCAGCGCCTGGGATGCCCTTCCCTTCCCCTCCCGTTGCCCTTCTCCTCGCGTCCGGGCCCGAGGGTCACCAGTCGTGCATGGTGCCGTCCTCAAGCCGGCAGACGGGCAGGTACGCCTGCTGGTAGGGGAAGTGGGCCGCCGCATCGACGTCGAGGTCGACGCCCAGACCGGGTGTGTCGGACGGGTGCAGCAGACCCTGCTCGAAACGGTAGGAGGTGCGGAAGACCTCAAGGGTCCGGTCGGAGTGCCGCATGTACTCCTGGATGCCGAAGTTGTGCACGGCGAGGTCCAGATGGAGGGCGGCGGCCATGCCCACCGGGGAGATGTCGGTGGGGCCGTGCATCCCGGACCTGACGCCGTAGACGGCCGCGAGGTCGAGGAGCTTCTTCATCCCGGTGACGCCTCCGGTGTGGGTCACCGCGGATCGCACGTAGTCGATGAGCCGCTCGCTCAGCAGCGTCGTGTAGTCGTACGGCGAGTTGAAGACCTCGCCGATGGCCAGTGGTGTCGTGGTGTGCTGCCTGATCAGCCGCAGAGCCGCCTGGTCCTCCGCGGGGGTGGCGTCCTCCAGCCAGAACAGGTCGTACGGCTCCAGGGCCTTGCCCAGTCGTGCGGCCTGGATCGGCGTCATCCGGTGGTGCCCGTCGTGCAGCAGCGGCAGTTCGGGGCCGAACTCCGCCCGCACGGCCTCGAAGACGGCGGGCAGGTGCCGTAGGTAGGCGCGCGTGTCCCACCTCTCCACGGTGGGCCGGGACTGGCTGCCGGCGGTGCGGCGTGCGGGCTCGTAGTCGTACCGGTCGCCGCCGCCCGCGCTGGAGGCGGCCACGCCGTACACCGAGTCGAAGCCCGGTATGCCGGTCTGTATGCGGATGGCGCGGTATCCCAGCTCCTGGTGCGCGCGGATGGAGTCGAGCAGTTCGGGCACGTCGCGGCCGGAGGCGTGTCCGTAGGCGAGGGCGCCGGTGCGGGACGCACCGCCGAGCAACTGGTAGAGAGGCATGCCCGCGTACTTGGCCTTGATGTCCCACAGTGCGGTGTCCACGGCCGCGATGGCGGCCATGGTCACCGGGCCGCGCCGCCAGTAGGCGCCCCGGTAGAGGTACTGCCAGGTGTCCTCGATGCGGGAGGCGTCGCCGTCGATGAGCAGGGGTACGACGTGTTGGTCGAGGTAGGTCCGGACGGCGAGCTCGCGGCCGTTGAGCGTGGCGTCGCCGAGACCGACGGCACCGTCCTCGGTGGTGATGCGCAGGGTGACGAAGTTCCGTCCCGGACTGGTGACGATCACCTCGGCGGACACGATCTTCATGGGGGTTCCCCCTCTTTCGTTGTCGTCGTCGGCTCGGTCGTTCTCTTTCTCCGTCGGCACAGGCGTCGGGTCGTTCGGCCGGTGTGGCCGGTGTGAGTCAGCGGCCCCAGGTGTGGCGGGCCAGCTCGGTCTGGATCTCTGCGACGATGCGTTCGACCGGCAGGGTCGCGTCGACGGTCATCCCGGCTTCGTCGTCATCGAGTGGTTCGAGGTCCTCGAACTGCGAGGACACCAGCGAGGCAGGCATGTAGTGCGCCTCCCGGCGTGCCACGCGGGCGTCCGCCTCGTCCTGGTCGAGGCTCAGGTGCACGAAGAAGGCGTCGGGCCGGGCCACCCGCAGCAGCTCCCGGTAGATGCGTTTGAGGGCGGAGCAACTGATCACGAGCCCCTCCTCCGCGCCCGCCACCCGCATGCGGCCGGCTATGGCGGCCAGCCACGGACTGCGGCTGCGGTCGTCGAGAGGGATGTGGTTCGCCATCGATTCCACGTTGCGCAGGGGGTGGAAGTCGTCCCCCTCCTCGTACGGCACCCGGAGCGACTCGGCCAGGTACCGGCCCACGGTGGTCTTGCCGCATCCGCTGACCCCCATGAGGACAACGGGAGCGCGCCGAGCGCGGAACAGGGCGGTCATGGCGTCCTGGAAGCCTGCTCGATGAGCGGACGGCAGACCGCTGACGTTGAACTGGTCCAGGCCCGCCCGGAGTCGGTCGCGTACGTCGGCATCGTGCAGCCGGCCGCTTCTGATCTCGGCGAGCAGAGCCTCCGCGAAGGCTTCCGCCGCCGTGGCGAGGCCCTGGTCGATGGCGTAGGCCAGCCCCATGTGCAGCCACATGGCGATCGGTTCCGGCCGGGTGGGATATCTCTGGACGGTGTCGGCGCCGATGGCCGCCCGCGTGGGGGTGACCATCGCCTCGTCGTGGGCGCCGGCCCAGTCCCTGTCGATGCGGTGGTTGAGGGCCATGACGACCGGATAGGACAGCCGCACGAACAGCTCGTTGCGCGAGCCGGCGAGGAGAGTGCGGTGGAAGGCCGCGTCCACGTCCCGGAAGCGCCGGCGGAGCGCCGCGCCCTCCCGTGGCCGCGCGAAGTCCGGTTCCTCGCTCAAGGCGAGCAGGGTGCGGGCGAGGCTGGTGAGGTCGTGGCAGATCTCCGCCGAGCGGCTCAGGGCTGCCAGTCTCGCGGCGCGGGGTTCGATCACCTCGCGCAGTTCGGTCAGTGACCGCATCTGGCTGTCGGGGGCCACTTCCAGCCGCCACGCGATCACGTCGGGGTCCAGCAGGTCCCACCGCTCCAGCGCCTGGACGGTGGCCCCGACCCGCGGCTGCAGATTGACCAGGCCCTTCTGGTGCAGGGCCTGCAGGGCCTCGCGGGCCATGGGCCGGGTGATCCCGAACTCATGGGTGACGGCGTCCACGGTGAGGTGATGGTCGCGGGGCTTGCCCCCTTCCACGATCTGGCAGCCCAGTCGCTCCACCACCTTGGCGGTGGAGCCCCGTAGCGCCTCCTCGGAACCTTCGGGCGGATCGGCTTCGGGACCAGTCATGGCGGCGATGCTAAGTCAGAGTGGCTTCCTGGTCAGCTGTCCGAACGCCCTTGCAGGGAGCGCTGGATGCCTTTGAGGCGCACGCCGGAGCACGCTGCCGACCGCCCCCGCCCCCATGCGAACCCCGTTCCGACTGATGGCATATCAGAGGCCTTTTCTGACCTAGATCACACGGCTACGGTGGTCAGTCATCCGAAATGTTCCGCTGGTTGCCGTGGACCGGCAAGGCGTGGGGGCCGAGCCCTCACAACAGTCGGCATCGGCGCGCACGGCAGCCCATACGGGGCTGCTCCGATCCCCTTCTGACGCTGCCTCAGGAGAGCGCATGCCCGAACCGAGTTCACCCACACCGCCGCCGGAGCGGCTGTCCCTGCGCTGGGCGCTCATCCTCCTGGCCGCGGTGGTGGCGGGGCTGCTGGCCGGCCTGCTGACCTTCGCCCAGTCCCGCAACTGGTCGGCCGCGCTCCTGGCGGCCCTCGGGGCGAGTGGCGCCGCCCTCGTGAGCCTTCCGCTGCTGCTCTGAAACATCCGCGATGATGCGCAGACCTCATGGCTCGCGGCCGAGTCAGCACGGGCCATCGGCCATCTGAGGGAATCCGACGGTTGTGTCACTCATTCGGGCTAGCGGGCCTCACAAGCCCCAACACACCTTTGTTCCTTCGGCGTCGGTCGCCCCGGCGCCACAACGTGCGGTGGACTCGTCGGTCGATCGCCGGCCAGGTCTGTGCGGCTTCACCAGGTGACGGGCAGTTCGGCGAGGCAGTGGAAGACGGGGTGCTCGCGGAAGCGGAGCCGGGAAGGCTCGCAGGCCAGGCGGAGCGTGGGCAGCCTGGTGAAAAGGGAGCTGAGGGCGAGTGTCACCTCGAGTCGGCCCAGCGACGCGCCGAGGCAGAAGTGGGCGCCATGACCGAACAGCAGATGGGCGGAGGCATCCCGGTGGATGTCGAGGCGCTCGGGCTCGGGGAAGAGCGCGGGGTCGTGGTTGGCGGCGAGCAGGCTGATCATCACCGACTCGCCCGCGCTGATCAGCGTCTCGCCGATGAGGAGGTCCTCGGTGGCCTGACGCACGACACCGTCCTGGACGATCGTCCAGAAGCGCATCGACTCCTCCACGAACTGCGGCAGGAGCACGGCGTCTTCGGCGAGGACCTCGGTGCGCAGGCGGTCATCGGTCAGCAGACTCAGCGCGCTGACCGCGATCTGGGTTGCGGTCGACTCGTGGCCTGCGACGAGCAGCAGTTTGAGGACGCCCAGGAGGTCGGCGCTGTCCAGTTCGCCGGTGGCCACGTGGTCGACCATCAGACGGCTGACGAGATCGTCGCCCGGGTCGTGCTCCTTGGCGCGTGCTCGTTCGTCGAGGAAGGCGATGATCCGGTGGTGCGCCGCCAGGGACAGAGCCGGGTCACCGTCCGTGAGCAGGATCTGAGTCTGCTCCAGGAAGAACGCGGTGTGCTCGTCGGGGATCCCCATCAGCCCGGCGATCACGAGCGCCGACACCTTGGTGGCGAAGTCCCTGACAAGGTCGGCGGGTTGAGGCCCGGCTGCCAGCTCGTCGGCCGTCCGGTCGGTCAGCTCCTGGAGCCGGGGGCGCAGCGCGCGTACCCTGCGCACGGTGAACTCGGGTGCGACCATCCTGCGCAGCCGGCCGTGCTCCGGATCGTCCATCCGAAGGAAGCCGCTCGGCCGTGCGTCGCCGGGCACGGGAAAACGCAGCGGAAAGCCGGGCCGGGTCTCGTCGGCGCTCAGCCGGGGGTCCTTGAGTGCGGCCTTGACGTCCTCGTAGCGGGTGATCAACCAGACCAGCTGCTCCTCACCGGCGCCTGCCGGCAGCCGGACCAGCGTCGGCGGGCCGTCCCGCACCACACCGAGGGCCGGCGGCGGCGACATCGGACACACGCGGGCGAGCGGCCAGTCGAGCACACTGGAATCTGCACCGGGCATGGTCCTTCCCTTCATCGCGTACGGATACCCGCGCCGCCCGGCATCCCCGGCGGCGGCTGCCTCAACCGGACCACCCAAGCACCCGCTGCTGACCGATCGCTGACCCCGCCGACGGTCCCTTCGCAGCCGTCGGGCACGGATCGCCAGCCGTCGGCCACGGATCCCGGGGCCGACGGGCAAATCCGGCGCCGTCGACGGGCGCTCCGCCCCGGCCGCGTCCGACCGGTCGACCGCTGAGCCGACCGGACCGCTGACCGACCGGATACCGCTGAGCCGGCCGGCCGCCGTACCGGCCTGACACCGGGCATCACGCGGGCACGGAGCATGGCCACCCCGCCCGTCCCCGGGCCGCTCCGGAGAGTGGTCCGTGTGACCGCTGCGACGGGCGGGGACTCGGGATCAGGCAGACAATGGTTCTCATACGACGGCGGGGGCGTGGGCACGGGAGGTGGCCATGGGCATTCCTTTCGGGCCGCACCTGGCGGTGCCGGGACTGTCACCGGCGCGCGGTGTGGGTATCGAGGCCGGCAGGGCGGCCGTGCGGCTGGTGCAGCTGCCGCTCGACGTGGCTGCCGGGAGCGTCGGACAGCTGGCCGGGCGCCTGAGCTGGGCCCTGCCGAGGCGGAGGACCGGTCTGGAGGAGGCACCCCCACCACTGGTGACGGCTGCGGGAAACCCGGTGCTGCTGGTCCACGGGCTCTCCGACGGCGAGTGCGTCGTGTCGTCGTTGCAGCGTGGTCTGGACGGCGTCGGCGCGGGACCGTACTTCGAGGTGGGCTGCTCGGCGTTCACTCCGGACATTCGCGCGGCGGCTCAGAACCTGGGAGAGCGCGTGGAACGCGCGTGCGAAAGCCATGGCACCCGGAGCATCGTCGTCATCGGCTACAGCCTCGGAGGGCTGATCGCCCGCTACTACGTGCAGCGGCTGGGCGGCGACGCACGCGTGCCCCTGCTGATCACCCTGGCCACGCCGCACGGCGGGACCGCCACGGCCCTGCTGGCCCCGCCGCATCCGCTCCTGCGCCAGCTGCGTCCGGGCAGCGCTCTGCTGACCGAGCTCGCCGAGCCGGCCCCGGAATGCCGCACCCGGTTCGTGGCCTTCTACAGCGATCTGGACGAGGTCGTCATCCCCGCAGCCAGAGGCCGTATCGATCACCCCGACCTCATGGCACGCAATGTCCTCGTGCCCGGCGTCGGTCATCTGACCCTCCCCCTGCACCGGCCGGTCATCGACCACCTGCGCTCGCTGCTGACGGCGACCTGGCAGGCCTCGCCCGGCGTACGCCTGCAGCAGGGCCACGCCGTGCAGAGCGAGAAGCGGCCCCGCAGGCGGGCGTCGCCGGGTTCCCCGTGACAGGCGGGTCGGACCGGGGCACGCTGGGACGTAGCCGACAGGAACGTCGCATCCGCGTGGACGGACAGCATGGCCTCTTCGCCCAGCCCCGAGAGCCGGTCGACGGTACGTCCCTACCGTCCTGAGGACGAGTCCTCGGTACGCGACCTGATCGATGCCGACAGACTGCCGGGACAGCCTCACTGGGTCCCCGGGCAGCCGGCCGCACAGCGCAGCGGGGCCGCACCCCTGTGCGGGTGGGCGGCACCCGCGCGGCCGCGCATCAGCGTGCTCGCCGACGCCGGGGACCGCGCCCGGGGGATCGTCGCGTACCTGTGCTGGGCGGATGTGCGAACCGGGCTGATCTGCCGGCTCCACGCCCGTGAGAATCCGCCCGCCCTGCGGGCCCTGGTCTGCCACGCCCTCGGCGCCCTCGCCCACTGCCTGCGCGTCGAGGCGTTCGTGGGTGCTCCGGCCGATGCCTGGGGGCTGGTCGGACTGCCTCGTACTCGGCGCGCCGCCACCCACGGCGCCTTGGTGCAGTCGGGCTTCACGGGCCGCCGGCAGGGCTGCTACCTGCACCGTTCACTCCCTGCCGAAGTCCCGTCGGCGAAGGTCGTCGCCGACGTCCTCCCCTGCGAGATGCCGCCCGGACGCCGGCTGGTCATCCGCGAGGCCGCCGAACCCGTCGCCGAAGCCGTGGTCACCGTGGGACCCGATCGCACCGCGGCCATCCACTGGATCGAAACCCTGCCGTCCCGCCGCCGTCGCGGTCTGGCCCGCCTCCTGCTCGGACAGGCGCTGACGTTGCTGGCCGAGGAGGGGGTCACCGACGTCTCCGCCGTCCTCGACGACGCCCAGCAGCGCAGCCCCGGCACAGCTGCGGCTTCCCGGCTCTTCGATTCCTTCGGCTTCACGTTCGTGGACGACCTCTGGGGCTATCAGCACCAACGCCCCCGAGCCACGCGAGGGGACGCGTGAGCCCGGGGGCGCAACGGCCGGCCCGCTCCTCGCCGGCGCCTTCGGCGGATGTGCGGCGCGGCCCGACGGACGCAGAGCGGTTCCCGGCGGACGAGGGGGCGCGCCAGGGACGGCGTCGGATCAGGCGGGGACCCGTTCGGCAGCCGCGAGGACGGAGGCCCGTGCCTGATGGCGGCGCTCGTAGTCCAGGACCCGCCGGGTGACACGCTCGGTGGCCTCACCGATCCGCTTGACGATCTCGTCCTCGTGCATGCCGTCGTAGCCGGGCCACGGCTCGGGCCCGAGCAGGTCCGCGACTCGGCTCAGCACCGCGGGGCGGGCGGCGTGGGAACGCTCGTAGGCGCCCACCCTGGCCAGATCCGACTGGGACAGCTGCGGCAACCGCTCGAGAATCGCCCGTGCGCTCAGCCTGCGGTAGTCGGGGATCGGCAGATCCATCTCCGAGATGAGGGCGCCGTCCGGCATGCCCTGCAGCCGGTCCGCTCCCGGCATGCGCTCGGCCGTCTCCCGCAGCCAGGTGCTCCATTCACGCACCGCCTGGGTGGCCCGGCCGGCGCCCAGGCCGTCGCCGCACACGACCGTCGCCTCGGCGTGGTGCTCGAGGCTGTCGCCGAGTTCGATCAGTGTCTCCTCGCCGTCGCGGCGGATGGACCGCAGCAGATCCGTGGTGGCGCCGTCCTGCGCCTCCTGGGCGATCCGCTCGGCGGCCCGGCAGATCGCCACGGCGAAGGCAGTGCGCGCGTACTCGTCCTCGACGTTCTTGAGCAGCTGGTGTTCCGTGGCCGTCCCCGAGCTCCGCAGCAGGGCGTTCGGGACGACCTTGACCACGTCCAGGGGCAGCCGGAAGGCCTGCCTGGTGAGGTGCCAGACGTTCCCGGCGACGGCCTGGGCGAGGCCACGGGGCTTCAGCGAGGCCAGGCGCTCGTCGATGAGGTAGACGTGGCCGCGGGCGTCGCCGGCGCGGCGTTCCAGGACTTCCCGGTACTCGCCGGGAGGGGTGACCGCGAGATGGGCTTTGAAGCGGTCGGCGAGCGCTGCTTCGGCCTCTCGGACCTGACGCAGCGCGGGAACGAGCATGTCTGTGGCTACGGCCATCACGTTTCCTTCGGCTAGGGCGATGCTCGCATGACATCGGGCCAGAGCGGCCCCGCCCCCCTCGCCCCTTACCGTGCCCCGAAACGCCGGCTTCCGCATCTTTCCGGCGGCCGCATGGAGCAGGCGCCGGCCGGAGAGGAAGGACCGCCCGTCCTGCCGCGGCCGCGTCGGGCAGCCGGGCCGCGGGTCGGTGCGCGGGCGTGCGGTGGCCGGGAGACGGCAGGGGGCGTCACGGTGTGCCCACGGCGACGCCGAGCCGCCGGACACGGCCGGGATCGGTGTCGGGGCGGTCGAGTCGGTGATCGCCGAAGGGCGTGCCGTGCGGGGTGCCTGACCAGCGGCGGTGTGCCGGCGGCAGGCCCGAGTCGAGGCCTGTGAGGAGGCCGTCGCAGCCGAATGAGCTACGCGCCTCTGCCACGTCGTGTCAAATGATCCGATAGGCCCTTGATGTTCATACGCTTCCGGCGATCCATTCCCCCCCCCCGACCGGGAGACAGAGCATGCGCAAGACGGTACGCATCTGGAGTGCCGCAGCGGCGGTCGCAGCCGTGGCCGCAGGGTCCATCGGCACGGCGGTGGCCGTCACCTCACCCCCGTCCCCCAGGCCGAAGCCGGCCGTCACGACCCCGGCCGCGCCCACGGCCGAGGTCTCCGCCGCGGGCGTCCGCGCATGGCAGCCGTTCCGGATCCGCGGCACTCTGCCCGGTGTGCCCGCCGGCACCCGGGTCACCCTCCAGCAGCAGGTGGGCGCGCGTCCCTGGGTCAACCTGCCGGCGTCGATGCAGACCGACGCGCACGCGACGTACACCATGCGCGTCGTGCTCGGCATGAAGGGCCACAACAAACTGCGTCTCGTCGACAGCAGAATGCGCGTCGTCTCCCCGCTCATCGACGTCTGGGTGCGCTGACCCCGGGGCGGCTCCCGGCACATCGCGGGTGCCTCCCGCGGGTGGCACCCGCTGGGGTTCGCGGCACGATCCGGTGGGTGAGGCGTGGACCGTGCGTGAGCGCGGTCCACTTGTCGCAGACAGACGGCCGTCACCGGTCCCTTCGCGGCTGTCATGTGTCAGCTCGGCGACGTGGCGGGGCCCGGGAGTCGTATCCAGCTCCCGGGCCCCTGGGGATGCCACCCAATTGCGCACGCCGGCGGCGTTTAAGAGGTCGGATCAGTCATCATGCCGTCGTGTTCTTCCTTTGAACTACCGCACCGGGCTGAGAGGTGCAGGCGAGAGTCGAACTCGCATCCGACGGCGTTCGTCCGGCCTCGGTCGATCCGGCGATCGGCGGCGATGCTGAGACTGGAGCGAGAGTCTGAGACTGACCACGGCTGCCTCTGCCATGTTGGGCTACCCCGGCCCGTCGGTGGTGCTGTGCCGGGGGAAGGACTCGAACCTTCACTGTCACCGTGTCTTCAGGCTGAACTTCAGTGTCAGCTTGCGCTCATCGCGCGAACCGGTCCTCATCCCGGCCCGCGCCTGTGGCGCACCCCCGCGCTCGCACGCGGGGGCGATCGTGGATGCTACCCGTGGCGGCGTCAGCCGAGCAGGTAGCCGAACACCGCGTCGCCGACCCGCTGGTCGGTGACCTCGGCGCTGTTGGCCTCCTCGCGGGCGAACTTCACCGCCTGCTGCAGCTTCTCGACCCGGTCCACCAGCTCGTTCACCCGCCGCGCCGGGAGCGCTCCGGAGAACTTCACGGTCGTCCAGTACCCGATGGGCACGTCCTCGTAGTACACCTCGACCTGGGCCGGGTGCTTGTCGGTCGCCTCCGCCTTGACGTGGTTGCGGGGGACCTTCTTCGTCCGGATCGTGCGCACCGGGTCCGTCTTCCACCAGTCCGTGGACGGGTCGTGGGACCAGGACTCGGCGGCGTCGAGGGTGGGCAGCTTCTTGACGAACGGGTGCAGGTCGGTGAGCTGCTTCTCCAGGAAGAGGAGGTAGCTGACCGGGACGTCGGTGAGGATCGTCCGGCCGTCGACCGTGACGTCCGCTCGCGCCGTGCAGTTCGCCCAGTCCTTGGTGGCGGTCACGTCGAAGAGCCGGGTGAGCGACGCGGACATCTCCCGCAGTACATCCTCGGCCTGCACCTGTACCCGCGTGGACTCGGGCGGCAGCTGCTCGCCCTCCTCGTCCTTGGGCTGGTACGTGCGAGAGATGCCGGCCAGCAGGGCCGGCTTCTGCACCTTGTGGTGCGCGGCGGTGATGTCCTGGAGCGACTTGCTCTTGACACCCTTCTCGACAGCGATGATCTGGTTCAGTTTCGCCACTTCGGGTCCCCCTTCGAACGAGCGTCACCGTACTTCGCCAGCGCGAACGCCCGCACATGGTTTTCTCCGCGGCGCTGGGACGCGCACTCCCCCGCCGCCTCGTCGAGCCTCATCCGCCCACGAGGGCGACGAGCTTGATGAAGACCAGGTCGGGGTCGACGGTGAGGTCCACGAGTTCGTCGAGGTCGTCGACCTGGCGATCGCCGGCCAGGACGAAGAACCCGTTGGCCAGGAAGGCGCGTTCGGCGATCTCGGCCTGGCGCTGCCAGTCGATGCGGCGGGGCTCGCGCAGCCGGTAGCCGTTCAGCTCGGTCTCGGCGTCGTCGGGGCGGACGAGACCGTTGAAGCGGTCACCGGGACGGGCGTTGTGCCGGGCTACCTCTTCGCGGACCCGGAGCCTGATCAGGTCCCGCACGGTCATCCGGTCGGGCAGCCCGGCGACCTCCCACTCGGTGAGCGGCTTGCCGGTCGCGGTCTCGTCGCGGAACGTCACTGTGGCCATCAGGCGCCTCGCTTGATCTGCAGGAGAATGGTCTCGTCGGTGATCTTCGTGTCGGCGGCGAGCAGGAAGGCCTTGCTGAGGATCAGGGAGAGCCGGTCGTCCTCGAACGGCAGGAACACCGTGCCGGCGCCCTTGCCACGTGCCGGGACGATGCACAGGTAGCTGTCGTCCGGTTCCATCAGGATGTTGGCCGAGCCCAGATGGATCCTGTACGTCCGCAGATCCCCGCGGACGACCAGGAAGCGGCCGTCCAGCGTGCACCGGTCGGCGATCCTCAGGCGGGGCAGGATCCGTTCCAGGGCTTCGCGGCGGACCTCGGCGCTCGTCGTCAGCGCGCCGAACCCGGCCGTCCGCCAGTACGCGGCGTAGCGGTCCTCGCCCCGGTCGGTCCAGTCGGGATCGGCGGCGATCGAGGTCACGCCCACGAAGAGGTCGACGTCGCGCATCGCCTCGCTGAACACCAGCGGAGGCACCTGGTCCAGTGCGACCTCCTGCCAGCGCCGGCCCTGCCGCCGTTCGAAGCGGACCTGGTCCGTCGTGGCGTGCTCGGGCGCGTAGCCGTGGTCGTCGTCCGCGGCGGGCTCGTGGTGGAAGCAGGCCCGCCACTCGCCGTCGCCGAACTCGGCCCGGGCCCGCCCGTCGTAGCCGCCGTCGTAGCGGCCGAGGAAGTTCGCCTGCCAGCCGCGTTCCTTGAACAGGGCGTAGAGCTGCCGGTAGTGGACGATGTGGGCGGCGAACCGGTTGGAGTAGACCCCGGTCTCCTCCTCCGCCGGGGTGAGGAGATAGATCTCCCGGAAGGCCTGCTTGAACGGCTGCCGCAGCCGCTCGGCGACGAGCCGCTCGCGCCACGCCCTGATCTCGTCCGCCGAGGCCCGGATCGGATGCCACAGACGGACCCGTTCGGGCCGGCCGGGTGGCTCGGCCGCCGGCGCGACCGCGCGCCACTGGCCGTCCGCGTCCTGGAACTCCCAGATCAGGCCGCGGGTGAGGGCCCCGGTGACCGGATGGTCGCGGTAGTGGCGGCACCACTCGTCGTACGGCCACTCGCGTCCGGCGGACAACAGCGCCTCCACGCGGGCCCGTTCCCCCGACAGTGTGGCCCGCACCTCTTTGGCCAGGGCCTTCAACGCCCGCAGTTCCTCCGCGAAGCCGTCCTTCAGCGCGGCCGGAGCGGTGCGGGAGGTCGTTCCGTCGGGGTGTGTGAAAGTGAGCCGTACGGTGGCCGCCTCCTCGATCGCCAGCCGTATCCGGTATCCGCCCACCTCCCGTTCCAGGAACCCGTCCGGGGCCAGGCCGTGGTCCGGCACGCTGCGCTCGACGAGTTGCTGCGGCGTGATGCCCTGCTTTCCTGCCGCCGTGACCAGCGCGGTGCCGAGCTGCTTGCGCAGGGCCCGGTGCCGGATCCGGGACTGCAGCCGCCACAGGGCCTCCAGCGAGGCCGTGTCGTCCATCTCGGCCAGCGCGTTGATCGCCGCACCCGCGAGCTTGAGTTCTTCGATCACGTCGGTGCCCGGCGCGCCGGCACGTTCGGCCAGCGCGCCGAGGTGCCGCGCCTCGGCCGGGCCGCCGGTCAGCGCGGCCGCCCAGACGACGCCGCGCGCGAGGTCACCGTCGTTCTGGTGGACCAGGTAGTGGTAGTGGTAGCCGTCGCCGACCCAGCCAGTGTGCGCACCGCTTCCCCTGCTGCACAGCGGATCGCCCTCGGCCAGTGCCCGCAGGACACCGGTCACGGCATCCCGTGCCGATGCCGCGTCCATGAGGTCGAGGCAGGTTCGCCGCCAGCTCCGGGCGGGCCGTGGGCTCGACAGGCTCGCCAAGTGCCGTAGCAGCCTGGCCAGTTCCGGTGTGGGAGAGGAGTTGGCACGGTCGCGCAGCGGGGCTGCCCAGGCGGCGTGGGCGGGGATCAGGCCATCGGGGACGAGTGCCTCGTCGGCGCCGGCGAGCAGCGCGCGCAGACGCTGGGCGAGCGTCGCCCGCAGGCGCGCCCCGACCGTGGTGTCCATGAGGGTGGTGTGTGCGTGCCGCAGCCAGGGCAGGACCGCGCGGCGGCCGTCGGCGTCGAGCTGGTCGGCGGCGTCCAGCACCAGCCTCAGTGAGTTCGCGAACCAGAAGTCCATGTCGTACTCGGTGGCGCGCCGGAGCATCACCGCGACCTCGTCGGGCGTCCACCCCCGCACCCGGGAGATCAGGGACTGCAGCTCGGTGTCGTAGTGCCACAGGCTCGTGTCGTCGAAGCGGGCCGACAGCATGAGGCACAGGACGGCGGCCCTGCCCTCCTCGTCCGCGCAGGCGGCGAGCCGCCGGTCGATCTCCGCCTGGACCGCCGCGCCGGTCTCCCTGGCCCGCCGGTATTCGTGGCCCAGAGCCTGCCGGAACTCCGCGCGTTGGCGTTCCAGGAGATCCACGAGCCAGGGCACGCGGTGGAGCGCCGCAGACCGCACAGGGTCCAGCGCGTCGTTTCTGAGGGATTCGGTCACCAGGGCGTCGATCGGCATGACCCGGATCATGACAGGGGGCACTGACAATGCGATCAACTCGCCGTCGCGGGGAGGACGAATCGACCGCGACGACTGCCGGCTCTGCCGGTCACCGCTCGGCCTTCGCCCCGCTCATGCCGGAAAGTTCCCCACGGACGGTGTCAAAACGGCGTGCCACAACGGCGTGCCGAGGCCGTTGCCCAGCCCCGGTCTGCCCCCGCACGGGCCGGGTCCTGGCCCGTGCCGCGGCTGATACATCGCCATCTGACCCATCCGCGGGGATCAGTTGGCCCGGGCAGCGGTACGGTGTGCCCCTGACCGTCGCCGGGCCCCCGTGGCCCGTGATCAACAGGGGAGTTACATGCACCACCGCAGACCGCGTCACCACCGCAGACTCATAGCCCGAGCGGTCGGTACCGCCGGTGTGCTCGCCGTCGCTCTGGGTGCCGGGGTGACGCCGTCGATGGCCGCCGGGAAGTCGTCTTCCAATCCCACGGCCACCGGGTCGTCGCCCGACGAGGACGCTACGAACTGGGCGCCTGACAACGACAGCGCGGCTCTGCCCCAGGGCGCGCACCCCGCCGCCACGCTCGCCCGCGGCCGGGCCTCCACCGTCCAGCTCAAGCTTCCCGCGCCGAGCGGGCCCTACCAGGTGGGCACCTTCAGCCAGCACCTCGTCGACAAGTCCCGCACCGACCCGTACGTGCCGGGCAACCGCGCGCGCGAGCTGATGGTGACGTACTGGTACCCGGCCTCCTCCACCTCCGGGCACCCGGTGGCACCGTGGATGCCGTCGGCATCCGGCGCCCACTTCCTCCGCTCGCGGGGCCTGTCGCCGCAGCAGGTCTCGCTGCCGCAGACCTCCAGCCATGTGCTGGCCCCGGTCAGCACCAAGCTCGGCAAGCTGCCCGTGCTGCTGTACTCGACCGGGCTGCACTCGGACCGCGCGATGGGCACCGCCCTGGCCGAGGATCTCGCCAGCCGGGGCTACATCGTCATCGCCGTCGACCACACGCACGACGCGAACGAGGTGGAGTTCCCGGGCGGACGGCTCGAGGTCAACACCATGCCGTCGGGCGCGCACTCCTCCGACACGCTCAACGTGCGGGCTGCGGACATCAAGTTCGTCATCAACCAGCTCGGCACCATCGCCAAGGGCGGCAACCCGGACGTCGACCACGCCAAGCTCCCCTCCGGTCTGTCGAAGACCGTGGACACGTCCCGCATCGGGATGTTCGGCTGGTCGCTGGGCGGCGCCGCGGTCGACACGGCCATGCAGCTCGACCACCGCATCGCCGCCGGAGCCAACCTGGACGGCCAGTTCTTCGGCACCGCGCCGAGCAAGGACCTGAACCGCCCGTTCATGCTCTTCAGCTCCGGCACCCACAACCGCAACAACGACTCGTCGTGGCGCAAGCTGTGGCCGCACCTCAAGGGCTACCGGGTCGACATCCAGCTCCACGGCTCCAGGCACCTGTCGTTCAGCGACAACGAGTGGCTGGTGCCGCAGGTGGCGCCGCTGCTCGGCATGTCGCAGGACCAGGTGCGGCAGCAGTACGGCACGATCGACCCCAACCGGGCGATCAAGATCCAGCGCGTGTATCTCGCCGCCTTCTTCGACCAGGAGCTGCGCAAGAAGCACAGCACCCTGCTGGACGGGCCCTCCAAGAGCTACCCGGAGATCGCCTTCGTCCGCTGACCGGTCCACGGGGGACGGGCCCCGCCCGGGGCCCGTCATGCACCGGTCGGCACTCCGACCCCGTCGTCGTACGCACGGACCCGTCGTCGTACGCCCGGCCGGCTCGGGGCGTCCTGAGCCGGCCGGCGCCCGGTCGCCCGTACGGGCACGGCACAGGGACAGGCGTGTGATGGATGCGTGATCTCATGCGGCTAAAGTGTGCGCTTGGTCGAACATTCGAGCGCTCGTCGCCGGTCGAGAGAGAGGATCCGCTGTCCTGCCCACCGCTTGCCGGCGCCACGCCCCACCGCACGCCCCTTCCCCGCCACGCCGCCGCGCGTCCCGCTGCCCGGCGTTGCCGGCCGCGATCGCCTGCCGAAGCGGCGGGGGCCCGAGCCGCGACGGCCGGGCCCGCCACAGCTTCTTCCCCGGCGGTTCGCCCGCCGACGGCACGACCGGCAACGGTCTGTCCGGCTGCGTCCCGCCGGCCGGCGCGCAGCCGCCGTACCCGCGGCTTCCAGGGAGTACGCCGCCCAGGACCCGCCGCCGCTCCGCCTGACCACCGATCCGAGGACCTTCCGCCATGACCACCATGCCCACCGCCCAGAGCACCGGCCCGCAGGGCCGCCACCGGACATCGCGCCGCCGCGACGGCCGGCCGGAGGCTCTGGCATCCTGGGAGCGGCCCGCGCTGGCCGCGGTGCTGGTCGTCGCCGCGCTGCTGTACGGCTGGGGCATGGGACACGCCGCCATCCACCCCTACTACAGCGCGGCGATACGGTCGATGGCCTCCACCTGGCGGGCCTTCTTCTTCGGCGGACTCGACCCCAGCGGTTCGATCACACTCGACAAGCTGCCGGGGGCCTTCTGGCCGGAGGCCGTCTCCGTCTGGATCTTCGGCCCGCACACCTGGGCGGTCGCGCTGCCGCAGGTCGTCGAGGGTGTGCTCACCGTGTGGCTGCTGCACCGGATCGTACGGGTGTGGGCCGGGAAGCTCGCCGCGCTGATCGCCGCGCTGACGCTCACCCTCACTCCGGTGACCGTGGTGCTCAACCGGGCCACCATCCCGGACACGGCGCTCACCCTGCTGCTGGTGGCGGCCGCCGGAGCCCTGCAGAAGGCGCTCCGCACCGAGCGGCTCGCGCCGCTGATCACCTGTGGGGTCTGGGTCGGGCTCGCCTTCCAGACGAAGATGCTGCAGGCGTGGCTGGTGCTGCCGGTCTTCGCCGTCGTCTACCAACTCGCCGCGACCGGCACGCCGTTGCGACGGGCGCTGCGCCTGCTGCTGACCGGGGCGGTCGCGCTGGGCGTCTCCTGCTCCTGGGCACTGCTCGCCTGGATCACGCCCGCCGCACACCGCCCGTACGTGGACGGCACGTCCAACAACAACCCCTTCAGCCTGGTCTTCGGCTACAACGGCCTGAGCCGCTTCAGCGACGACGACACCGCGTTCGGGGCCGTGTCGGGAACCGCCGCCAGCCGGACCTCCGGCAACACCGGCTGGGGCATGCTGGTCAACCACACCGTCGGCCCGCAGATCGCCTGGTTCCTGCCGCTCGCCGTGCTCGCCGCCGTCCTGGGCGTGGTCTGGCAGGCCCGCGAACCGCGCACCGACCCGTTGCGCGCCGGTTTCCTCCTCTGGGGTGGCTGGCTGGCCGTGCACGCCGTGGTGTTCAGCGTCTCCAACGGCAACCACCCCTACTACACGGCCGTGATCGCGCCGGCCGTCGCCGCGCTCGCCGGCGGCGGGCTCGCCCTCTTCCGGTCCGTGTACGACACGGGCGGCCGGCGGCGCGTGTGGCTGCCGACGGCCCTCCTGCTGACGGTGCTGTGGGCGCTGGTGCTCGACGTGCCGACCCTGTTCGCCTCCTGGCTGCTGCTGCCGGCCGTGGGCCTCGCGGCGTGCAGCGTGGTGGGCCTGTGGACCGGAGGGTCACGCGTCACCAGCGGGATGTTCCAGGGCTCCGTGGCCGCCGGAATCGCGGCCACTCTGCTGCTGCCCGCCGGCTGGTCCGCCGCCGCCCTCGACCCGCTCTACGCGGGCGCCTCCACGTCGCCCACGGCCGGTCCGGTCGGCAAGGCCTACCGCAGCGCCGTGCACAACCGGTCCGCTCTGCGCCGGGTGGAGCTCGACCGGCCCAGCACCCGCGACACCACCCTGCTCGATTACCTCGCCGAGCACCGTCACGGCGAGAAGTACCTGGTCGCCACCCAGGCCGCCTACCCGGCGGAACGTCTGCTGCGCGCCCGGTCCGAGCCCATCCTCGTGATGGGCGGCTTCACCGGCAAGACGCCCTTCCCCACCGCCCAGCAGCTCGGCGCCCTGGTCGCCTCGCACCAGCTCCGTTACGCGCTGCTCACGCCGCTGCGCCCCACCACCCCGGCCACGACCTGGGTGAAGTCCCACTGCACCCGCATCCGCTCCGGGGCCTACGGCTGGCGCACCAGGGGCAGCTTCCTCCTCTACGACTGCCGCGTGCAGGCCTGACTCCCACTGCACCCGCATCCGCTCCGGGGCCTACGGCTGGCCCTGTCTCACCCGTTCGGCGGTAGGCAAGCGCCGGGAAGGCCTCGGGCGGTCGCGGCGCGGGTGGGGCATGCGACGGCGCGGGACTCGCCGGTGCGGCCCCGGGCGGACGGCCGGGGGGCGAGCGGGACGGCCTCCCGGACAGCGCGCGCGGTGAGGGGCGTACCGCTGTGCCACGGTGTGTGCCCGGCGCGTGGTGGCCGGACCATGGTCGAATGGGGCCCCGGCCCGATTCCGGCGGGCCGGGACCCCATCTTTCGCGGTGGCTTCGGAGTATCGGACTAGTAGTCCCAGTGGTTCACGACGCGGAAGCTGGCCACCACGCCGTTCTTGATGTCGATGCCCTGGACGTGGCCCGGCCGCAGGCCGTAGCTGGAGCTGTCGGGTCCGACGGTGGCGACCGGAGCGCCGTTGTCGCACACCACCCCCCGGAAGACCTCGACGGTCCTGTGGCTGTCGTTGCGGATGTTCAGGGTTCTGGCGCCCAGGCCGCTGATCACGGTGATGCAGTCGCCCGGGCGGGGCGAGTACGACCGCTCGTTGATCTGGATCCGGCCCTCGTAGCCCTCGTGGCGCCCGCTCCAGCCCTCGTAGCCCTCGTGGCGCCCGCTCCAGCCCTCGTTGCCTTTGCCCTGTCCGGAGTCGCCGCCGAGCGGCGCCGCCGCGGGGGCGGAGACGGCCGGGACGGACCGGGGCCTCGGAGCGGAAGCGGCCGACGCGTAGGTGATGCCGCTGGCGGCAAGCGCTGCCGCGGTGGCGACACCGGCGGTGACGACGGTGGAACGCTCGAGCTTCATGTCGCTTCTCCTGTCTCAGAGATGCCGGCCCGTCAGCCAGCTCGCGATCAGAAAATTACCCATAGCGGTCATACCAGTCATACTGGATTTCCGCCTGAGAGGGCCGTTCGAGCTATTCCCGACGCCGCCCGCCGCCCCCGCGGAGAACCGTGTCGGCCATCAAGTGCCTTGAAATAACAAATGATTGACCTACTTTTAGACTGTCCGAGTGATCTTCTGACGCATGGTCACCCAGCCCGTGCTGCGGCGTGTCGCTGTGGCAGGGGCCGGACGAGCCGTGTTAGCCGGCGGGTGGCACTCCGCACCCCCGATGTTCACCGGCCGGCCCCGGTCAGGACGCGGCGGATCTCGTCGAGCATGGGGGCCGGGATGAAGCCGGTCCGCTCGCAGAGTTCGGTGAGTTCCTTCCCCGTCCGCCGTTCGTCGCCGGGGTCCACGGTGAAGATGAGGATTCCGCCGTGGCCGTGGCCGTCGGTGATCAGGTCGTGGCAGGTGACGAGGTCGACGCGGGCCCGGAGTTGGGCGAGCAGCGCGGGGTGGGGTTCGCCGTGAGGCACTCGATCGCGAAGCGTTCGGCCGGGGCGCCGGCGCTGGTCGGCCAGGCGCCGGCCAGGATGTCGAGGAGGGCGACTAGGTGTTGAGTCCGGTGGCGGCGAGCGACCGGGTGGTGGCGCCGCCGAGCCGGGGGTTGACCTCCAGGACGTGGTGGACGGCGTCGGTGTGGATCATGTCGACGTGCACGGACCCTTCGACCCCGAGCTGTGTGCACAGGTCCACGAGGCGCCGCGCGGTGGGCCCGAAGTCGTCGTTCCGTGCGGGGGGCGACGTAGCGCAGGTCGTCGAACGTGAAGGCGGGAGGGCCGCTCGCCGTGCCGGTCCGGATCAGCGGCATGACAGTGTAGTGGCCGCCCGCGCCGACGATGTCGACCGAACAGAGCCGTCCGCTGACGCACTTCTCCAGGACCGCGTGCGCCGCGGGGTGTGCGGCCAGGTGGCGGACGAGGGCGGCCGGGTCCGCGAGGAACTCGATGCCCATGCTGGTCGAGTCCCACAACGGCTTTGCCGGCAGCGGGTATCCGATGTCCCGCGCGGCGAGGCGGACGGCGTGGGGGTAGGCCGGCAGGGGCAGCGTACGGCCGTTGAGGAGTGGACCGTCGCCGACGTGGGCGGTGAGAAAGCGCGTCACGCACGCTCCGCCGCGGGCTCGGCCGCCGTACGGGAGCGCTTCGGTGAGCAGCGTCTTCCTCACGCCGCGCAGTACACCGCAGTCGCCGCGTCACGACCACGAACGTAACGACCGGACATGTGTGGCGAGTTCGCGCGGACGGTTTTAGCAACCTCCAGCCGTGGCCGAGACCCGGGGTGGAGGGGGCGGCTGCCTCAGGACCGGTGCTGCTCCACGGGAGCGAGGTGGGCCAGGCACAGTGAGGGCTCGACGAAGGGTTCCAGGCGGTCGACGCTCAGGGGGGCGCGGACCTCCTTCAGGACGCCCCGCATGAGGCCCAGGTGGAGGGAGCACACCACCTCGCGGTGCTCCTCGGCGACCTCCCGGAACGGGCAGTGCCGCAGCGCGATGGCCTTGTCCGGCCGGCTCCCGGCGGGGCCGGGAGAGAAACCGACGTCCGCGAGGACCCGGGTCAGCCGCCGGACGGCCTCCTCGGCGTCGATGCGCTGGACGGGCGAGGGCGTGTCGGCGAGGTAACGCCCCCATGCCTCACCGGCGTCCACGGCGGCCTGTGCCGGGTGCGGAAGCGTCTCGCTGACGATTCCGGTCAGCATCTGGGCCAGCAGCTGGTAGCTGCGGCGGCCGGCCGGTACCCGGGAGGGGGCGGCGGCGCGCTAGACGGGGCGGGGCCTGCCGGGCCGGCCGCGCCCCTCCGTGCGGGACTCGGCGAGCCCCTCCTTGACCAGTGCGTCGAGGTGGAACCGGACGGTGTTGGGGTGCAGGCCGGTCTGTTCGGCGATGTCCCGTACGCCCGCTCCATCGGGCGCGGCGCGCAGTACGTCGAGTACGCGGGTCCGGCTCTCGCCCCCGGCGGAGGAGCCGACCGGATCCTGCAACGTCTGCCTGTCCACCCCGGCATTTTGCCCGGGCACGTCGTACAAACGCGGGAAACCGTCCGCCTCCGAGCAGCGAGTGCCGACCCATCCCGGGTGATCAGGCCGATCAGGCCCTCACAGGTGATCAGGTTCTTACGAAGGCACTGTGAAAACCCGGGCGCGGGTACGGCCGTCCCTCACCTGTGCTCGTTCAGCCAGTCGGCGAGGACGGCGGCCTGGCTGTGGTCCACGTCCTTCGTGGCGGTCAGCAGCATCACCCTGTCGTGCGCCGCCAGGTCACGCAGGTGTTCGGCCGCCTCGCGGTGTTCGCTGTCCCGCAGTTCCGCCAGGTAGCGGCGGCGGAACTCGGTGAAGCGCTGGGGGTCATGGCCGTACCACTTGCGCAGTTCGCTCGACGGAGCGACGTCGCGCAGCCACTCGTCGAGATGCGCGTCCTCCTTGCGCATGCCCCGGGGCCAGACCCGGTCCACCAGCACACGCTTGCCGTCCCGCGGTGAGGTGTCCTCGTAGACTCGGCGGTAGGTGATCCGTTCGGCCATGACGGTGCCCCTCCGGATGAGTCGGTCGCCACGCCTTGCGCATGCGGGACCGCACCGTCCCTCGCTGCGCCGCAGGCACTCCCGCCTCCCCATTTTACGGTCGCGTCCGGGGCCCGGACCGGACGGTCGCGGGCAGTGGCGTTCGCAGGCGCGCGGACGCGGCCTCCTTGATCCACCGTGACGGATCCCTCACGTTCTGCCTGCGGCAAAGGGTGGACCCGCCTCTTCGGCAGGTCCGATCGTGGGCAGCATGAACGATCACCGCGACGAGGTCCGTGAGGTCCGGCGATTCTGGGCAGGGCTCGGGCTTCCCGGGCTGGTCGACGTGCACACCCACTTCATGCCCGAGCGTGTCCTGCACAAGGTCTGGGACTACTTCGACACCAACGGACCGCTGATCGGCGGGCTTCACTGGCCGATCACCTATCGGCGGGAGGAGGCCGAACGCACCGCTCTTCTCCGGGAGTTCGGCGTCCGGGCCTTCACCGCCATGCTCTACCCGCACAAGCCCGGCATGGCCCGGTGGCTCAACGGCTGGGCGGCCGGATTCGCCCGCCGCACCCCCGACTGTCTGCACACCGCCACCCTCTACCCCGAACCGGGCGTCGAGACCTACGTCCGCGAGGCCGTCGAAGCGGGCGCCCGGGTGTTCAAGGCGCACGTCCAGGTGGGGGCGTACGACCCGGCGGACGCGCTTCTCCGGCCGGCATGGGGGCTGCTGGCCGAGGCGCGCATCCCCGTGGTGATCCACTGCGGCTCCGGGCCGGCGCCGGGCAAGCACACCGGCCCCGAGCCCGTCGCCCGGGTGCTGGCACGGCATCCGCGCCTGCGGCTGGTCATCGCCCACCTGGGTATGCCCGAGTACGAGGAGTTCCTCGGCCTCGCCGAGCGGTACCACGAGGTGCGGCTGGACACGACGATGGTGTTCACCGACTTCGCCGAGGAACTGATGCCGTTCCCGCGCCGGGCCCTGCCGCGGCTGGCCGGCCTCGGCGACCGCATCCTGCTGGGTTCCGACTTCCCCAACATCCCCTATCCGTACGCGCACCAGCTCCACGCCCTGGAGCGGCTCGGTCTCGGAGACGACTGGCTCCGGGCCGTGTGCCACGACAACGGGGCACGGCTGTTCGGACGGTGAGCGGAAGCGGCCCGCGCCGTGCGGACGCCACACCCGGTGCTTCGGCGGGCCCCCCTTCGCTCCCCCGGTCGCCGATGTGGTCCTGTCGGACGCCTGCCGGTTTGGCCACCGGGACGCCCGGGATACCCATGGCGCATGATTCCCCCGCGCGTCGACGAGATGCTGCCGGAGCTGGCGCCGTTCGTGCACGCCGTACAGGCACGGCGGCCCGACGACGGCACGTGGTGCGAGGCCTGGACGGTCCGGGACGTCCTGGTCCACCAGACGGGCAACGCGGAGGAACTGGCGCGGGTGCTCGAGGCGTACCTCGCGGGTACGCCGGTGGAGACCAGGGGCTTCGACCGCGAGGCCCCGTTCCGCCGGATGTCCGACGCCGAGCTGTGGGCGACGTTCCTGAACCGCTGCGAACGGCTCACCGAGATCGCCTCGGCCGCCGCGCAGGACGCGTCGCCGGAGGCGGAGGTGATCTGGACCGGCCGCACGGTGAAGGTCCCCTTCTTCGCCGAGCACATGCGGGAGGAGCTGATCCTGCACCGCTGGGACCTGACCGGCGACGACCGGACGGCGGTGCGGGCGCTCAACGAACCGTGGATGACGGAGCACAGTGTGGTGTCGGTCGGCCGGCCCCTGCTGGCGCGCGGCCGGGCGGCCCTGGACCTGGGCCCGACGGGCGGTTCGAAGGCCGGCTGCGCACCCCGGGCGCGGACGACGTCGTGGTGACGGCGGACGCCGGCGGTGGCGGCATCCGGCTCGCCGCCCCCGAGGGCCACGCCACGATCGAGAGCGACGCGGCGGTGCGGGTCCTGCTGCTGTGGGGACGCCGTCCCGGCGATCCCACGCGGTGGCACAGTTCCGCCGGTCCGGAGACCCTGCGGAAGCTGCGGACCCTGCTGGGCGGCTACTGACAAGCGCGGTTGCGGTCGGTGCCGTCCCCGCACCGGCGTTCCCCGCGGTCACGGCTCCGCGTGCGCGGCGACCGGCTCCGCCGTCCCGACCGAGGCGACGGAGTCGTCCAGTTCGGCCCAGACGGTCTTGCCGTGGCGGGCGTGGCGGGTCCCCCAGTGCCGGGCGAGCTGGGCCACCAGGAGCAGCCCGCGTCCGCCTTCGTCGAAGACACGGGCCCGGCGCAGATGGGGGGTGGTGCTGCTGTCGTCGGCCACCTCGCACAGGAGGGTACGGTCGTGGATCAGGCGCAGCCGGATGGGCGGCCGGCCGTAGCGGATGGCGTTGGTGACCAGCTCGCTGACCACCAGTTCGGCGATGAAGTCCAGCTCCTCCAGGCCCCAGGCCGACAGCTGCCGGGAGACGCGCGAGCGGGCCCGGGGGACCGCGCTGGGATCCGCCTCCAGCTCCCAGGTGACCACCTGGCGGTCCCCGAGGCTGTGGGTGCGGGCCAGGAGGAGCGCGACGTCGTCGTCCGGCCGGTCCGGCAGCAGCGTGTCGAGCACGCTGTCGCAGGTGGCCTCGAGGGAGTCGGAGCGCTGGGCGAGGGCGTGGCGCAGCCTGTCGAGGCCGGCCTCGATGTCGTCGCCGTGGGCGGCGAGCAGGCCGTCGGTGTACAGGGCGAGGAGGCTGCCGTCGGGCAGGTCGATCTCCGCCGCCTCGAAGGGCAGGCCGCCCAGGCCCAGCGGCGGGCCGGGAGGCAGGTCGAGGATGTCGACGGCGCCGTCCCGGGACACCAGGGCGGGCAGGATGTGCCCGGCGCGGGCGAGGGTGCAGCGGTGGGACACGGGGTCGTAGACGGCGTACAGGCATGTGGCGCCGATGTCCTGGTGGCCGCTGCCTTCCGGTCCCTCGCCCTGCCCGCACAGCCCGTCGCACCCCCCGTCCGCGGCGGCGCCGGCCTCGGCGGACAGGCGGATGACGATGTCGTCGAGGTGGGTGAGCAGTTCGTCGGGCGGCAGGTCGATGTCGGCGAGCGTGTGGACCGCGGTGCGCAGCCGTCCCATGGTGGCGGCGGCGTGGATGCCGTGGCCGACGACATCGCCCACCACCAGGGCGACCCGGGCCCCGGACAGCGGGATCACGTCGTACCAGTCGCCGCCCACGCCCAGCTCGGCGCCGGCCGGAAGATAGCGGCACGCGACCTCCACGGCGGACTGCCCCGGCGTGTGCCGCGGGAGGAGGTCGCGCTGCAGGGCGAGCGCGGTGGCACGCATGTGCGTGTAGCGCAGGGCGTTGTCGATGGCGACCGCCGCTCGGGCGGCGATGTCCTGCAGGAAGAGCAGGTCCCTGTCGTCGAAGCGTTCCGGGTTGCGGTGCCGGAAGAACTGGGCCACGCCCAGGACGGCTCCGCGGGTGCGCAGCGGTACGACCAGGCAGGAGTGGACCGGGGCCTCGCCCGGCGCGGAGCCGGGTTCCGCGGCCGGTGGCCGGCTGTCCGTGTCGGTGTCGGGGTGGTGCCGGGAGGGCTGCCCCGTGGTGAGCGCACGGTCCTGTGCGGATCCGAGCGGGTAGGTGTGCAGCTCGTGCCAGGCGACGGCCGGCTCCGGCGCCTCGTCGCCCGCCGCGCTCCGGGCGATCCGGCGCAGCAGGCGCACGCCCCTGGCCGGAGTGCCGCGTTCGCGGAGCACGGAGTCGAGCAGGTCGACGGTGGCGAGGTCGGCGATCTGCTCGGTGGCGAAGTCGGCCAGCTCCTGGGCGGTGCGGACGGTGTCAAGGGTGGTCCCGATGCGTACGCTCGCCTCGTTCACCGCCGACAGCCTGCGGCGCAGCCGGCCCTCGTACTCCTCCTGGAAGGCGGCGACGCCCCGCTCGGAGGTGCGGTCCACGTAGTCGGTCGCCACCTCCATCAGCCTGCGTGCCGCCTCGCTGACCAGCCGGGGGTCGTCCGTCAGCCGCGGCAGCTCCGCGAGCAGCCGGTCGACGACGACGGCCTGCCCCAGGCGGAAGGCCCGCAGCATGGCGGTGACAGGCTTGGCGTCCCTGGCCAGCCGGCGCGCCCGGGCCGCTTCGCCGGCCGGCGGTTCGAGCTCGCCGCCGTCCGGCCCGCGTGCGAGGCCGTACACCACGGTGGCGACGTGCTCGGCGATGTTCGAGGCCATGACGTCCGAGTCTTCCCACAGCTCGGGAACGTCCCGCCGCACGGCCTGTTCGACCTCTTGCGTCAGTGCGTCCAACTCCGGGCTGAGCTCTTGGGCCGCACGGCCCAGAAGACCGTCCGCGGTGAAGTCCACGTCTATGACGTTACGCCGCGCAGGCGCTCTCGCATGCCGGTGCGGTCACCCCCGGGTGTACGGCACATCGGGGAGGCGTGCGGGGTTGAGCCCGCGCGCAGCACATGACAGGCTCATGCCCATGATCGGCGACGGCGCGAAGGAGTACCTGCACAGCGATCTGCGGGCGCTGCGCGAGGCGATGCTCGGCAAGCTCGACGGGCTCGGCGAGTACGACGTCCGGCGCCCGCTGACCTCGACGGGCACCAACCTTCTCGGCCTGGTCAAGCACCTGTCGGTCTGGGAGGCCAGGTACTTCGGCGAGGTCTTCGGCCGGCCGTTCCCCGAGCCGCTGCACCGGTGGGACGACGCCGGTACGCGCGAAACCGACATGTGGGCGGCCGAGCACGAGACGCGTGAGGAGGTCATCGGCCGCTACCGGCGTGCGGCGCGGCACTCGGACGCGACGATCGCCGCTCTCGCCATCGACTCCCCCGGCCATGTGCCCTGGTGGCCGCGGCCCGACGTGAAGCTGTTCAACGTCCTGGTGCACATGCTCACCGAGACCAGCCGGCACGCCGGACACGCCGACATCCTGCGCGAGCAGCTCGACGGCCGGACGGGGACGGCAGCCGGGTACGCGACGGATGAGCGCGACGCGGCTTTCTGGCAGGCCCGGCGCGCGACGATCGAGCGAGCGGCCCGGGCAGCGGCCGGCGAGCCCGACGGAGCCGGTCGCACCCGCACGCCGGGGTACTGATCTTGCGCTCCGAGCCTTCGGCCCCCCTCCTTCAGGGATACCCCTACGGGGTATAAACTGGGTGCTTGTCGACGCCGGCCCACGGCGAAGGGGGTGCAGGCATGCACGCGCTCGGCCGCGCACTGTCCATCGCGGGATCGATGACCTGGGAGATCACCTGGGCCTTGATCCTCGGCTTCACCCTGTCGGCCGTCGTCCAGGCCGTGGTGCGCCGCGAGACGGTCGTCCGGCTGCTGGGGGACGACCGGCCCCGTACGCTCGCCCTGTCCGCGGGGCTCGGCGCCGCCTCGTCGTCCTGCTCGTACGCGGCCGTCGCGCTCGCGCGCTCGCTGTTCCGGAAGGGGGCGGACTTCACGGCCGCGATGGCCTTCGAGATCGCCTCGACCAACCTGGTGATCGAACTGGGCGTGATCCTGGCGCTGTTGATGGGGTGGCAGTTCACCGCAGCGGAGTTCGTCGGCGGTCCCGTCATGATCGTGGTCCTCGCGGTGCTGTTCCGGCTCCTCCTGCGGCAGCGGTTGCTGCGGCAGGCTCGGGAGCAGGCCGAGCGGGGACTCGCCGGGTCGATGGAGGGGCACGCGGCGATGGACATGTCCGTGCGCGGCGAGGGCGGGTTCCTGCGCCGGCTGCTCTCCCGCGACGGCCTCACCTCCGTCTCGCACATCTTCGTCATGGAGTGGGCGGCGATCCTGCGCGACCTGGTGGCGGGACTGCTGATCGCCGGGGCGATCGCCGCATGGGTGCCGGACGACTTCTGGCGCGGGTTCTTCCTCGCGGACCATCCGCTGGCGGCCGAACTGATCGGTCCGCTGGTCGGCCCGGTGGTGGCGATCGCGACGTTCGTCTGCTCGATCGGCAACGTGCCGCTGGCCGTGGTGCTGTGGAAGGGCGGCATCAGCTTCGGCGGCGTCATCGCCTTCATCTACGCCGACCTGCTGATCCTGCCGATCCTGAACATCTACCGGAAGTACTACGGCGCCCGGACGGCCGCCTTCCTGCTGGGCACGTTCTTCACGGCGACGGCGGTGGCCGGCTACGTCGTGGAGTTCGCCTTCGGGGGGCTGGGCCTCGTCCCCGACCAGGCCACCGCGAAGATCCCCGAGGGCGGCGTCGGCTGGAACTACACGACCTGGCTCAACATCGCCTTCCTGATCCTCGCCGCGGCCATCGTGGTCCGGTTCCTGCGCACCGGCGGCCCGGCGATGCTGCGGATGATGGGCGGCTCACCGGACCACGGGGAGCACGGACACGACCACGCACACGCCCGGGACGGACACGGCCCCTCCTGAAGCGCACGTTCGCCCGCCGGCCGTCCGACGTGCGGTGCCGGCCGTCCGACATGCGGGGTCACTGCCGCTGCGGAAGTATCGGAAGGGGCGCCGGACGCCCTGCTGACGCGCCGGTTTCTCCCGGCGGCCGGTGAGCGGATGCCCTTCGAGGCCGGCCGTCAACGCCTGTTTTCGGCGTACACACCGGAGTTTTCCCATGGCGAAGCGCAACACGGAAGGGCCTTCGACCTTCACGCGGCAGCCGGCACAGCGGGCGCCTGCGGAGCGGGTGACCGCCGGCGACTTCGGCCTGCTGCTCCTCAGGCTGACGTTCGGGCTGCTGATGGCCGGGCACGGCTCGCAGAAGCTCTTCGGGCTCTTCGGAGGCCGGGGTCTGGCGGCCACCGGCAGGGGATTCGAGTCCCTGGGTTACCGCCCGGGGAAGGTCTACGCGGTGATCGGCGGGCTGTCGGAGTTCCTCGGTGGCCTGGGCCTGGCCGTCGGGCTGCTCACGCCGCTCGCGGCCGCCGCCCTGATCGGCGTGATGATCAACGCGATGGCGACCGTCACCGGCGCCCACGGCCTGTGGGAGACGGACGGTGGCGTGGAGTACAGCGTCGGGATCGCCGTCGTCGCCCTGGCCGTCGCCGCGGTCGGCCCCGGCCGGCTGGCGCTCGACCGGTTCCTCCCCTGGGGCACCGGCGGCTGGGCGGAAGCCGCCTGCGCCCTCGGTGTGGGAGGCGCCGCCGCGGCGGTCACGCTGGCCCTGTGAACACCGTGCGGACGGGGCACCACCCGCCCAGCCTGCCGCCCGCACGGCATCACCGGGTGAGGGCGGTCAGCGCCCCGCGGTCGCCCGGCGCCTGGAGCGCAGGTACCAGGCCGCCGCGGCGGCGGTCAGCCCACCGCCCGCACCGAGGGCCGCCACGCTCATGGTGCTGCCGCCGCCGGCGGCACCCGTGGCGACGCCGGCATGCACGGCCGTGGAGGCGCCGGGCGTGTGGCAGGTTCCGCCGCTCACCATGGCCAGGTGCATCTTGACCACGGGCCGCGTGGCCTTGGCGGCGGCGACGGCCGCGGAGCTGGAGCCCCTGGAGATCTCCCGGTCGATCATGGCCAGCGTCTCGGTGTGCGCGGCGGACTGCAGCTTGAGCCACGCCGCGTCGTATCCGGAGGTGCCCGCCTTGCGCTGTACGGCGGCGAGCGACCGGCGCTGCGCGGCGCTCGGGCCGCTGGGCAGCGAGACGTTCAGCTTGCGCGCCAGCGCCCGGACGTCCGAGTCGAGCTTGGTGTGGTCGGTGACGAACTTCGCGGCGACCTGGCGCACACAGGCGGTGGTGGCGTGGTTCGCGGCGTCCTTGCCCGCGGCGATCTCCGCGAGGTTGCCCTGGTGGGCGGCGCGCACGAACGACGTGTCCTGCGTGCTCGGGCCGGCGGCGAACGCGGGCGCGGCGGCCGGCAAGACGCCGCAGAGCGCGGTCAGGGTGAGCGCGGCCGAGGTCCTTGTCCGGTGCATCAGGGAGTGCTCCTTCCGACCAGTGCGCGGACGACGCCCCGCGCCGGTCCAGCTCGGAATGCGGGCGACCGGTACGGTGCCCGACCTCGCATGCCTTCCACGGACCGTGCCCAAAGGAAGGCGACACGCCGCACTGTCACCCGATCGGCCCGGATAATCACCCCTTCAGCCGACATGGGGTGAAGCGCAGGGAGTAGGTGCGGCCCTCGACGCCCCACTCCCCGGCCGGTGGCCGCAGGCCGGCGTCGATGGCCCGCAGGGTGGGGCGGCCGATATGGGCGTAGACGAGGCGTCGTACTCCGTGCCGTGCCGCCCACTCCCCCACCGCCTGCACGCCGGCGTGGCCGCCCACACCGCCCCGGAACCGTATGGGCCGGTCCCAGGCGGCGGCCTCGGCGAACATCAGGTCCGCCCCCGCGGCCCAGGCCGGGCACTCCCAGAACTCCGGTGCCCACACCGCCGTCACGTCCCCGGCGCGGATGAGGTAGCCGTACGCCGGGTGGGAGGTGTGGGCCACCGGGCAGCGGCGCACCTCGACCTCACCGGCCTGGAAGTCGCCCGCGCGGACGCGGACATCGCGCAGGGCCGCCCGTTGCCGCAGGGCGGACCGCAGTTCGGAGCTCTCGTCGGTGACCAGCCACGCGTCCAGGCGTCCGGGCGGCGGTTCGGCCCCGGGGCCGCCGTCGAAGGCCACCCGGTGTCCCGGGCAGCGCAGCAGCAGGCCCGCCGGGGCGAACCGCGGCGAGTTCATCGCTCCGACGCCGAGGAGCGTCAGCCGCAGCCAGTGATGCATGGGACCGAGCCGGTGGTTCATGCGACCGGGGTGTGGTCCGGACGGTTGTGCCTCACTCGCCGGACGTGATCCCGGCACTGCGGTTCCCGGCGGTCCGGGTCTTGGGAATCCTGACGGTCAGCACGCCGTCCCGGAGCGTCGCCTCGATGTGGTCGCCGTCGGCCTCGCCGGGCAGCGGCATCCGGTACTCGAAGCGGCCCGTACGCCTCATGGCCTGGTGGATGGTGCCGGTCTGCTCCCGTTGCCTGATCTCGCCGCTGATGATCAGCTCGCGGTCGCCCAGCTCGATGTCGATGTCCTCCCGCTGCACACCGGGCAGGTCGATCTCGAACAGGTAGGCGTCGTCCGTCTCGGAGAAGTCGGCCGGCGGGGACCAGGGCATGCCCGCGGCCACGGGTGTCCAGGGCGGCGCGCCCGGGGTGGCGGGCACCCTGCCGAGCGTGGACTCCAGCAGCGACCCCATGCGGTTGACCAGGGCGTGGAACTCGGCCAGCGGGTCCCTCATCCAGCCGGGGAACGGCCGCTCGGCAAGCCTGCCGGAGGGGCGTCGTGCAGGCAGAGCCATGGCAGTGCGTCTCCTTGTGCGAGTGGTTTCGGACCGCCGGCGCCGCGTTCTCACCCGGCGCAGGTCAGGGCGCCGTTCTCAGGCCCGCGCCCGGTGGTGCCGCCGAGGAGAGCCAGGTGAGGACGCGGCTGACGTCCGAGCTGCTGACGATGCCCACGAGGCGGCCCTCCGCCAGCACCAGCGCGCGGCGCGCCGGGCTCGTGTCCAGGGCCGGCAGGAGCTGGACCAGGGGATCGTCGGGGCAGGCGGTCGGGATGTCGCCGACCGGGATCATCACGGTGTCGACCGTGGCCGAGCCCCGGTCCTCCACCGGCACCCGTCCCGCGCTCCGCACGCCGACCAGCCCGAGCGGACGGCCCGTCTCGTCGGTGACCGGGAAGGCGGAGTGCCGGTAGCGCCACGGCGGGCCGCCGAGGAAGTCCCGGACGGTCGTGCCGGCCGGAACGGTCACGGGGTCCGCGGTCATGGCCTGCCGGACCGGCACGGAGCGCAGCAGCTCGCGCAGACCGGCCTGGCTGCCCTCCATCGTCGCCATGGCCACCATGAACCAGCCGATCAGCATCAGCCACAGGCCGCCCCCGAACCCGCCCTGCAGCACCTCGTAGAGCCCGACGGCCACCAGGATCCAGCCCAGGACGCGTCCGGCGCCGGTGGCGATCCCGGTGGCCCGCAGGCGGTTGCCGGTGCGCCACCACACCAGCGCCCGCAGCAGCCGGCCACCGTCGAGGGGCGCGGCGGGCAGCACGTTGAACACCGCCAGCAGGACGTTGATGCCGGCGAGCCAGCCCAGCGCCTCCACCAGCAGCACCGGGCCGCGCAGCGCGTGGGCCCACCAGGTGAGCAGGACGAACACGCCGCCCAGCAGCAGGCTGACCAGCGGCCCGACTCCCGCGATGCGCAGTTCCGCCACGGGGGTGGGCGCCTCGCTGTGCAGGCGTGCCGCCCCGCCCAGCAGCCACAGCGTGATCTCGTCACCGCCGACGCCGTGGCGACGGGCCACCAGCATGTGGCTGATCTCGTGGGCCAGCAGGGACAGCAGGAACACCACGGCGGTCGCCAGTCCCGTGAGCCAGTACGCCCAGCCCGGCTCGCCCGGGTGGGCACGGGGAAGGCGCCCCTGCGCCAGACCGAAGGCGATCAGGGCGAAGATGATCAGCACGCTCCAGTGGATGCCGACGCGGATGCCGGCGATCCGGCCGAGTGTGAAGGTCGCGCCCACGGCCGCCACCTCCTTCGTGCCCTGGGTACCCAGCGGGCGGGTGACTACGTGACCGCCCGGCAGCGGCTGCGGTCAGCGTTCCCCGGTGTCGCGTGGGGCCGGCGGACGTGCCGTGCCCGCGAGGGAACCGGTGTGCCGGGTGCGGGTCTCGGGCCCGGCGGGGCGGGTGGCCGGGCCGGCGAGGTCGGTGCGCCGGTTGTTCTTCGGCGCCGGGGTACGGCCGTCCGCGGCGCGGGCGCCCGCCGACGGGGCACGGGGTGGCCGCAGCTGCTCGTGCAGCGGCGGTGGCTGTTCGGCCCAGATGGTCTTGCCGTCGGGCGTGTGCCGGGTGCCCCAGCGCTCGGCGAGCTGGCCCACCAGGTACAGGCCGCGCCCGCCCTCGTCCAGTTCGCGGGCCCGGCGCAGGTGCGGGGTCGTACTGCTGGCGTCCGAGACCTCGCAGATCAGGGCGGCGTCGTGGATCAGGCGCAGCTGGATCGGCGGGCGGGCGTGGCGGATGGCGTTGGTGACCAGCTCGCTGACGATCAGCTCGGTGGTGGCGCTGGCGTCCTGCAGTCCCCAGGCGGTGAGCTGGCCCGCGGCCTGCCGGCGTGCGTCGACGACCACCGCCGGATCGGCCGGCAGGTTCCACGAGGCCACATGGGACTCGCCCATGATGTGGGTGCGTGCGACGAGCAGGGCGGCGTCGTCGTCGGGCCGGCCGGGCAGCAGCGCCTCGACGAGGCGGTCGCAGGTCGCCTCCAGCGAGGGCGCGGGCCGGGACAGGACGTCCAGCAGGGCCCGCTGCCCGGAGCCGATGTCCCGGTGGCGGGTCTCGACCAGGCCGTCGGTGAACAGCACGAGCAGACTGTCCTCGGGCACTCCGGTCTCGGCGGCTTCGAACGGCAGGCCGCCCACGCCCAGCGGCGGCCCCGGCACCACGCTCAGGAAGCGCGCGCTGCCGTCGGGGGTGACGAGCGCTGGGGCGGGATGGCCCGCGCTGGCCATGGTGCAGTGCCCGGAGACCGGGTCGTAGACGGCGTAGAGGCAGGTGGCGCCGACCGCGCCGGCCGACTCGATGCCCTCTTCGGTCTCTTGGAGGATGAGGTCGTCGAGCTGGGTCAGCAGCTCGTCGGGGGAGAGATCCACGTCGGCGAGGGTGCGGACGGCCGTGCGCAGCCGGCCCATGGCCGCCGAGGCGTGGATGCCGTGGCCCACGACGTCGCCGACGACCAGGGCGACCCGGGCGCCGGAGAGCGGGATGACGTCGAACCAGTCGCCGCCCACACCGGCCTGGAGGCCGGCCGGCAGATACCGGGTTCCCGTCTCCACGGCGAGCTGGGCCCGCCTGTGGTGCGGGAGCAGGCTGCGTTGCAGGACCAGGTCGGCGCCGTCGTCCTCCTGCGGCAGCTCGGCCTGGAGGAACCACTGGACGTGTTGTTCGGCGTCCATCAGCGGGCAGGCCCGCACATGGGCGTCCACCTGACGTCCGTCGCGGTCGCGGAGTGCGACCCGTCCCGCCCAGGCCTGCCGCCGGAGGCCGCACGTCCTGGCCGGGTCGGGCAGGCGGGCGGCGAGGAGATCCGCCGCCGGACGCCCCACGGCCTCTGCGGGCGTGTAACCGAGGAGGAGCCGGGCGCCGCGGCTCCACGCGGTCACGACGCCCTGCGCGTCGACGGCCGCGACGGCCGTGTCCGTCACCTGCGGAGTGCCCTGTGTACGCATGACTCTCAGTTCCGCACATGTTTGGGGGCGGTGACCTCTTCATATGTCAGCACCGGGGGGGGCGGCCGGGCATTCCCGTGCGGGCGCCCCGCACGCCGAACAGTCCGGGGCCGGCGAGGTGTCAGCGCAGCCGGCGTGAGGTCACGGTGAACTGGGCGCCGTCGGGATCGCGCAGCACGGCTTCGTCCTCGCCCTCGTACAGGACGCTGCCGCCGTGGTGCTCCGCCGCCCGGGCGCACGGTTCCACCTCGGGTACGGCGAAATGGACCTGCCAGTGCGGCCGGACCGACGGGTCGGGCGGCGCCTCCACCGCGCCCGACTCGATGCGGGCCACGATGTCGCCCTGATGGCGCAGCAGCACCCCGCCGCCCGCGTACTCGACCTCGCAGCAGCCGGGGATGCCCGACGCCCAGTCGAGGACCTGGCCGTAGAAGATGGCGGCGTCGAAGGCGTCGCGGGTGTGCAGGGTGATGAACGTGGATCCCGCCTGCCGCCATGCCTCCCACTCGGTGACGAGCCGGCCCTGCCAGACCCCGAACGTGGCCCCGTCGCGGTCCGCGACCAGCGCCGCTCTTCCGGGCGGGAAGGAGATCGGCCCCACCGCCACGGTCCCGCTGCGCTCGCGCACGCGGGACACCGCCTGGTCGGCGTTCGTCACCGCGAAGTACGGCGTCCAGGCCACGGCCATCTGCCACATGCCGGCGACCTCCGCGATCCCCGCGACGGGCACGTCGCCCGCCAACGCGGTGCGGAACCGGTCGCCCAGTCGGGCCGGGCGCCACCGCCAGCCCATGACGGCCCCGTAGAAGTCCTGCGTCACCTCCAGGGCGCGGCTGCCGAGACTCACCCAGCAGGGAGCGCCGAACACGGAAGGCGTGGAGACGAGGTCCGCCGCGTCCGGTGAGTGTGTCGTGTCCTGGTTCATGGCCATCGCGCCCTGGTCTCGTACCCGGCAGCCGCCGCTCTGACTGACTCCAGTGTCCATTCAGAGTTCCCGGCCCGCACGCCACCTGCGCACGCCGGGTGTGTCCGGGCCCGCGGACGCTCCCCGCCGGAGGAGCCGCCTCGGGTTCTCATGGTGTACCGGGCCGGGACTCGTAGTGCAGGCTGTGGAAACGGCCGCGGTCCTCCCGTCCGGCGGGGTCGTGGCCCAGCGCCCGTACCGCCGTGATCGCGTACTCCCGTTCCCGTTCGTCGGTGAAGCGCCGCTGGGGGTACGTGCGGGTGGCGTCGAGCGTGGTGTGCAGTCCGCGCGCGGCCAGGGCGTCGACGATCGGCTGGTACGACACCGTGCGCAGTACGAACGCGCTGACCCAGACCGGTCGCCGGGCGCCGTCCAGCAGCGCGGTGAAGGTGCGGGCGGTGACATAGCTGCCTCCGCCGGTCAGCGTGATGAGGCCGACGTCGGCCAGGGCGCGTCTCAGCGCGGGGCCGGGCGGACCCTGTTCCAGGTCGTCGGTGAAGGCGGCGTCCAGCAGACCCACCTCGAGTGCGTACCGCACGGCGGGGGCGGCGACGTCCAGGCCGAACACCGGCACCGCGTCGGGCCGGCGCCGCGCGGCGTAGAACTCCCTGTCCTGCTCGGCGAGCCGGGCCGTGGACAGCTCCTGGCGGTCGGGCGAGACGTACCGCTCGTACAGGTCGGCCAGGGTGATGTCGTGGTTGAGGAGCGCGGCGTTGATGCCGTACGAGCAGCACACGTCCAGCACGGCCGGCCTGCCGGGGTGGCCGTCGTCGAGTGCCGCCCGTTCGGCGGCGGCGCGGCGGAAGACCGGCTGGGCGTGGTGCGGGATCTCGTACTCCAGCGGGGCGAGCCGCCGGAAGTACGTCCGGGGATCCGGCCGGTCGTAGATGTCGTCGAACCGGGCCTTGCCGCCCGCAACGCCCGCGGAGCCCCCTGTGCCCGACCCGGACATGCCGTACTCCTCCTCGCGGGACACATGTGTGTGTCTCCATCATGTCCCCGTCCCGGCGTACCGGGATCTCCGCCACACCCGGGAGCACACAGGTGCACCCGGTCGCCGCCCGGCGGGATCCGGGCCGTGCACCTACGGTGGTCGAAGGGGCACCGACGAGCCGAGCCGCCGTAACGGAGGAGGCCGCGATGGAGGAGCACTTCGTCTGGGTGACGACTCGCCGCATTCGGCCGGGCACCCTGGAGGACTTCGAGAAGGCGTGGCGGCCGGGCGCCCATCCGCAGGGGATGCGCCGCGCCTACGCCTACTGGTCCGAGGACGGCCAGGAGATCACCGGGGTGTCGTTCTGGGACTCCCAGGAGTCGTGCGACGCGTGGCGCGCCTCCGAACCGGAGGAACAGCGGCGTGCCGCCATGGCGCCGTACGTCGTGGAGGAGCGGGAGGGCTTCTACCGTGGCCGGGAGCTCGCCGTTCCCGGCAGCTCCGGGTGAGGGCCGCGGCGCCCGGCGGTGCCCGTGCCGCGCCCTCACAGGTCCGTCTGTTCCTCCTCGCCGGTGAGGAACCGGTCGAGCTGCTCGGCCTGCCGGAACGCCGACGTGCGGGCGCCCTCCGGGGCGAGAGCGGCCTGCAGCCGGTCGATGACGTCCGGGCGGGGTGAGTGCTCGACCTCGTCGCGCAGCGCGGCGGCCTCCGCCTCGACCTCGTGCACCGCGTCCGCGAGCCGGGCCAGTGCCTCGGGCGGCGCCGCCGAGCGCAGCCCTGGCAGGACGGCGCTCTCGAACTGCTCGCCGTGCCGGTGGACCGTGATGATGAGGTGCCGGACGAGTGGTTCGAACGGGCCGCTGCCGGTGTCGGTGTACTCGAGGTCCTTCATCGTCTCCTCGGCGCGGACCAGGTCCGTCGCCTGCTGCCGTACGAGCAGGTCGCCGCCGGGCACATACCGGCGCACGGTGCTGTGCAGCCGGCGGTCGGCCACGGCCATGTCGCAGGCCAGGGCGACGGCTGCGCGCTTCAGGCAGGTCCTGCGTCCCGGGTCGCCGGTCGGGAGCCGCAGGGTCTCCGTGAGGATCCGTTCCGTCTCGCGCCGCGGCCGGGTCAGGGTGGTGGTGATGTCGGTGCCATGTGCCATGTCCGTGCTCCCTGAACAGCTCCCGCGTACCCCGGCACACCGCGCTCGGCACACATCCCGGCGGTGTCCCCGCCCGTGTCCCGCCCGCGCGCCCGGACGAAGCCCCCTCGTGCACCAGCCGCGCACCAGCAACAAGCCTCCTCGTGCATCAGCGGCGCACCTCGAAGCCCCCGCGGCCGTCGAACCGCACCTCGCGCACCGCGTCGAATCCGTCCGCCGCCGTCGGCTCGCGCAGGCGCTTCAGCGTGGCCAGGACGCCGACGTCCGGGACGCGCTCCCGGCCCTCGCGGGCCGCGTTGCGGCGCAGCGAGCCGGTCACGTCCGGCGGGAACCAGTACGCGGTCGCCGTCGCCCCGTGGGCGTGGGCCGCCTCCACCAGCGGGCCCCACTCCGCCGGCGACGGATTGGTGTTGTCCACCGCCACCGGCCTGCCGACCGCGAGGTGCTCGGCGACGAGCCGCATCTGCCGCTGCTGCCTGTTCCTGGCGCCCCGCGGGAACAGGTCCTTGCTGACCAGCGCGTACCGGTCGGACAGACACCGCTCGTAGAAGGTGGACTTCCCGGAAGCCTGCAGCCCGACCAGCACGGCCAGATCCACTCCAGTGGCCATGCACGCCACGATGTCACGCGACCGGCGGACGGGCGAAGGCGCGCGAACCGCCCGCTCCCCCGGGCTGACGGACGTGGCGCGGGATCCGGCTGCCGGGTGACGCCCGGCGCCCGCGCCCGTTTACCGGCAATCTGGTACGAAAGCACCGAGAAGGGCCATGCGGCGCACGGCCGCTTCCCGCACTCGCATCGTGGGAGCACTTCTGATGAAACGTCGTGAGGGAGCGGTCATGAACAGCACTGGCGGTGTGGTCGTGGGCGTACTGGGCTCCTACGGGGGCCGCAACGTGGGTGACGAGGCGATCCTCACGGCCCTGCTGGACCGGGTACGGGCCGGGCGGCCGGACGCGCGCTTCGTCGTCTTCTCCCGCAATCCGGCTCACACCCGGGGCGCGCATCCGGACGTCGAGGTCGTCGGCTGGGAGGGGGTGTGCCGGGAGGGCATCTCGGACCATCTGCGCCGGCTGAACGTGCTCGTGCTCGGCGGTGGCGGGATCCTCTACGACACCGAGGCGCGCCGCTATCTGCGACTGGCCCGCACCGCCCAGGAGCTCGGCGTACCCGTCTTCGTCTACGCCGTCGGGGCCGGACCGCTGACCGACGAGGCGGACTGTACGTGGGTCCGCACGGTGCTCTCCGACGCGGTCGAGGTGACGGTCCGCGACGAGGAGTCGAAGCTCGTGCTCGAGGAGGCCGGGCTCACCCGGCCGGTGTCCGTCACCGCCGACCCGGCGCTGCTGCTGGAGCCGGGCGACCGCGGCCGGGCGCTGCTGCGGGCCGAGGCCGTGCCGCGCCGGACGCGGCTGGTGGGCATGAGCGTGCGGGAGCCGGGGCGGGCTGCCGAGCACCTCGACGAGGAGGGCTACCACCAGCTCCTCGCGAGCGTGGGCGACTTCCTCGTCCACCGCCTGGACGCCCATGTCGTCTTCGTGTCGATGGAGAGGGGCGACATCCGGCACGCGCACGCCGTGGTGTCCCGCATGGCCATGGCGGACCGCTGCTCGGTGCTGCACGGCGACCACGGCCCGCAGCAGGTCCTCGACATCGTCGCGCAGCTGGACCTGGCCGTCGGCATGCGGCTGCACTTCCTGATCTTCTCCGCACTCGCGGGCATTCCGGTGCTGCCCCTGCCGTACGCCGGGAAGGTCTTCGACTTCGCCCAGCGGATCGGCGCGCCGGCGCTGCGCGGCGTGATCAGGGAGACGACGGGCCTGCTGCTGGCGGAAGTGGACCGCCTGTGGGACGAGCGCCCGGCCCGGACGGCCGACGCGGCCGTCCGTACGGCCGCCCTGCGGTTGCGGGCGGCGCAGACCGCCGACCGTCTCCTCGCCCATCTGGACGCGGCCGCCGCGCACTCCGTCGTCCGGGACGGCACACCGGTGCCGGCCTCCGCCGCGGGCTGAAAGCCGATGCCCAGGGGGTTCTGACCGCCACCGGGTTCCGAGGAGGGACCGTGACCTACCTGAAGCCGCCCCGCGTCCCCAGGACAGTGGAGCTTCCGCCCCGCCAGGCGCTGCACGCGGGCTCCACCCAGGTGCTGGTGGTCGGCGGCGGGCCGGCCGGCATCGGCGCCGCCGTCGGCGCCGCGAACGCGGGCGCGGAGGTGGTCCTTGTGGAGCGCTACGGCTTCCTCGGCGGCAACGCCACCGCGGCCCTGGTGATGCCGCTGATGAGCTTCCACAACGAGATCAAGCAGGCGGTGGGCGGCGACACCGCGCGCCTGCTGCCGCCCGATCACGGCGAGGGCGAACCGGTGGTCGCGGGGGTGCTGTGGACGCTGCTCGACCGGCTCGTGCGCACGGGAGCGGCGATCCGGCCCTCACTGGACACCGGCTACACCGTGCCCTTCGACCCCGAGCTGTTCAAGCTGGTGGCGTACGAGCTGCTGGAGGACCACGAGGTCCGTACGCTGCTCCACGCCTTCGCCTCCGATGTGCTCAGCCTGCCCGACCGGGCACGGGCGGTGTTCGAGACCAAGTCGGGGCCCCTCGTCCTGGACGCGGACGTGATCGTCGACTGCACGGGGGACGGTGACATCGCCGCGGCGGCGGGGGCTGCGTACGAGATCGGGCGGCCGGAGGACGGCTGGACGCAGCCCATGTCGCTGATGTTCCGCATGGTCCGCTTCGGGCACGAGGAGTTCGCCGCGTACACCCGCGCCCACCCGGACCAGTGGCGGGGCGTGCACGGGCTGTGGGATCTGGTCCGGGCCGCCACGGACGCCGGGGAACTGGATCTTCCACGCGAGGACATCCTCTTCTTCGCGACCCCGAACAGCGGCGAGGTGGCGGTCAACTCCACCCGTGTCACCGAGGCGCTCGGCACCAGCGTCTGGGACCTCACCCGCGCGGAGTTCACCGCCCACCGGCAGATGGCGCAGATCGCCCGCTTCCTGCGCGAGCGCGTGCCCGGTTTCGCCGACTCCTACGTCGTCCAGAGCGGCGTGCAGGTCGGCGTCCGCGAGACACGCCGGATCACCGGCGACTACCAGCTGACCGGCGAAGACGTCCTGAAGGCCCGCAAGTTCGACGACGCCGTCGCCCGCGGCGCCTACCCGGTCGACATCCACAACCCGAGCGGCCGCGGCACCCTGCTCAAACGGCTGCCGCGCGGCGAGTCCTACGACATCCCCCTGCGCTGTCTCCTCCCCCGCGGCCTGGAGCGGATCCTGGTCGCCGGCCGGTGCATCTCCGGCGACCACGTGGCCCACTCCTCCTACCGCGTCATGCCGATCTCCATGGCCACCGGCCAGGCGGCGGGCGTCTGCGCGGCGCTCGCGGCGACCGGCGGCCGGCGGCCCCGCGACGTCCCCGCCAGCGCGGTCCAGCGGGAACTGCGCGCCCAGGGCGCAAGCCTCCCCTGAGCATCCGGCGGCCCGCGCGACATCCGGCGCGCCGGACGCGCCCCAGGTGACGCCGCGGCCCGCCGGGGTACGCGAACGCCGTCGCCGACCCGGCTGCGGGAGCAGGAGACGGGCGAACGGCTGGTGGACCGGCCGGCGAGCTGAGGCGACGGCCGTATTCGGGCGCCCGCACGGGGGTACCCCGGGTCGCATGGCCGGTATCGAACTCAGAAGCGCAGCCTTCAGCGACCACAGCATGATCCCGCGCCGTCACGCGCATGACGCGGACAACGTCTCCCCGCCGCTGGCCTGGTCCGGCGTGCCGGAGGACGCGGCGGAACTGGCCCTGCTGTGCGAGGACCCGGACGCCCCGTCAGGAACCTTCCTGCACTGGCTCGTCACCGGTATCGATCCGCACACCGGGGGCCTGGACGCCGGCGAGACGCCCCAGGGCAGCCGGCCGCACCGCAACGGCTTCGGGGAGCGGGGCTGGGGCGGCCCGCAGCCGCCGGTCGGCGACGAGGCCCACCGCTACTTCTTCCGCCTCTACGCCCTGCCCGCCCCGGTCTCGCTCCCGGACCGGGCCACCCCCGACGAGGCACACGCCGTCCTCGAACGGGAGCAACTGGCGAGCGGCACCATCGTGGGGCTCTACCAGCGCTGACCGGGCCGCCGCCCGGCCCCGGATGCGCGACCGGGCCGGGGCGGCGGCACTCGCGGTGCACGCCGGTGCCCCACCGCGCGGTGCACGCCGGTGATCAACGGCGGGGTGCGCGCCGGTGAACCACCGGGCGGTGGACGCCGGTGATCAACGGGCGGACCCGCCTCCCACCGCCAGGACCGCCTGGTCGATGCGGTCGGCCAGGTCGAGGTCGCGCGGGGTCACCGCCTGTACCGAGCGAGTCTGCAGGGTGAACCGCACCCCGTCCGGTGTCCGCTGCGTCCGCGGGTGTTCGCCGAGCTCGTCGGCGGCGCGCTCGACCTGTGTCAGCAGCAGCTGAACGCGGCCGGCCGGCAGTGCCACGGTGCGGGACAGCCCGTGGGTGTCACCGGTCCAGCCGGGGCGATCCCGCAGCGCGGCGGCGACCTCCTCCCCGGTCAGGGGGCCGGGGCGTCCGTGGCGCGGCTCGAGCGCTCGGGCATCACGTCGGGCTCCACGAACAGCGTGCCGAACTCGTCGGGCAGGGCGCTGCGCAGGTCCGACTCCAGGCCCGCGTCCTCGGCCGTGATCCGGCCGACCACGGTCTTGGCCAGGAACAGCGCCTGCTCCGGGGTGGCCCCCACGGGCCGCGCCACGTCGGCCAGCAGCTCGTCGAGCCGCACGTCGGAATCGTCCGCGGCGCCGCCTTGTTCCAGCACGCCCCGCTCGTGGGCGGGTACGGCCTGCCGCAGATGTTCCCGGCGTGGCGGGTCGAGGCGCCGGCCCAGCGCCGCGAGTACGAGGTGGACGGCGGCGTCGGCGGCCTCCGTGTCGTCGAGCCGGGCCCGAGAGGCCACCTCTTCCACCAGATGCCGATGGGTGATCATGCTGCCTCCCGCTGGTAGTTCGCGTACCGACGGGTGCCCCTGGGCCGTTGTGGATACACCGCCGCACCTGTCACGCGTGTCCCGCTGCCACGTGTATCCGCCGAAGGAGACATGGATCGCCGTATTCGTGGTAGTTCGGCACGTGCGGCACGGAAGCGCTGTGCAGAAGACGACGTTCCGGAGGTACGAACATGGCTACGGCACAGATGGTGCGCGACGTGATGACCGCCCCGCCGGTCGAGGTCGACCCGAACGCCTACGTGACCGACGTCGCCCGCCGTATGCGGGACGAGGACATCGGCGCGGTCGTGGTGACGGAGGAAGGCCACCCGCGCGGCCTGGTCACGGACCGGGACCTGACCGTGCGGATCCTCGCCGAGGGCGGCGACATCAGCGGTGTCCGGGTCCAGGACGCGTGCAGCACGGACCTGGTCACGCTCAAGCCCGACGACCCGGTCGACCGCGCCGCCGAGCTGATGAGGGAGAAGGCGGTGCGCCGGCTCCCGGTGGTCGATCCCGACCGGGACTGCGTCGTCGGCATCGTCTCGCTGGGCGACCTGGCCGTCGAACGCGACACCGACTCGGCGCTGAGCGAGATCAGCGCGGCACGACCGAACACCTAGTCCTCGGTCGCGGGCAGCACACGGCCGCGCGGAAGGAGAGACGCACGGAAGCAGAGAAGGAGAGAAAGGGGGAAGACCATGGATCACGACACGTTCATCGGGCAGGTACAGGCACGCGCCCGCCTCGACAGCCGCGGCAGCGCCGAGGCCGCCACCCGCGCCACGCTGGAAACCCTCGGCGAACGCATCCCCGCCTCCCTGGCGGGCAACCTCGCCGAGCAACTGCCGCGCGAGATCGGCGAGCACCTGCGCCGGGTCGCCACGGCACCGGACCAGCCGGACACCGGCATCCGGATGGACCACGGCACCTTCATCGACCGTGTCGCGGAGCGCGCGGGCGCCGACAGGGCGAAGGCGGCCCACGAGGCCCGCACCGTCATGGAGGTCGTGGGCGAGGCCACCCAGGGCGGCATGACGGACAAGGTCAGGCAGTCACTGGACGACGAACTCGCCCGGGTGCTCTTCGCCGGCAGCACCGGCGGCATCGCCTGACCCCGGGCTCGTCTTCGGCCGCCGGCTCGGCGACGAGCCGGCGGATCTGCGTGAGGACCGTCGGCGAGACCGGCCCCCGGGCGTCCCTAGCGCCACTCCCCCTCGGTCAGCGGTTCCAGGGGATGCTTCTCGCGCGGCATGTGCAGGCGGTGGAAGATCTCCGCCGACTCGGGAGTCTCGGGCTCGGTGTCGAACCGGACGTCCAGCTCCCGCTCCACGTCATGGGCGGCGCCGATGAGGAGGAACTCGGTTCCCTGCCGGTCGAGCAGTCCGGGATCGGCGCCGGTGAATCTGCGTCCCTCGAACCGTTCCTGCTCCCGTCGTGGCAGCTCGGCCCGCTGCGGCGGGGACAGACCGGCGCCGGGCGGCGCGCCCGCTCGGGGATTCCTGACCGCGATGACGTAGCTCGCCTCGGGCTCGATGGTCAGCTCCTTCTGCACGGCACCTGGACGTGCGGGCAGCTCCAGCGCGTACGTCAGGTGGGTGTGGTCGCCGTGCCGGACGATCGCGTAACGGCCCTCTCCGGCCGGCCTGGCCTCGGGCTGCGTCCGCTCGCCCCGCGTCCGCGTGCCGTACGTCCGCCGCTCCAGGTCCGCTTCGACGGCCTCGGGCCGGTCGGCCACCTCGTCGACGAAGCCCCAGAACCGCTCGTGCTCCTCCGGCCGCGGCAGGCGCTTGCGCCCGATGACGAGGCGCCGGCTGCGGTTGCCGTCCGAAGGCTGCAGGATCACGAAGAAGCGCTGGATGTCGTCGACGGCGTGGACCTGCTCCCGCTCGACCCGGGGCCGGTACGCGAAGTAGATGTCGCCTCGTTCGAGGACGTCGCTCACCATGACCACTCGCCACCCCTCACCGGCGATGACCGGCGAGTACCCGGTGCGGCCTGCCGCAGTCGGCGGCCGTGTCGGTGCGCTGCGCCACGGGTACCCGGCGGGCCGTGGAGCGGCAACGGGGGTGCGGGACGCGCCGGCGAGGTGCCGTCCCGCCGCAGGGAACAACCACTGGGGAGCCAGGGAGCACTGATGACGTCCAGGGAATTCCTCGCCGTCGTGCGGGAGCAGGGAGAGTACTCGGACCTCGACGAGGCGACGCGGGCCACCGAGGCGGTGCTGAGCACCCTCGGGGACCGTCTGCAGCCGGCCGCGGCGGATCATCTGGCGGACCAGCTGCCCGCGGAGATCGGCGAGTTCCTCACCGGTGTGGGGAACACCGGCCGGAGCTGGGGCGTGGAGGAGTTCCTCCGCCAGGTGGCCCGGGCCGCCGCCGAGGACGAGACGGCCGCCCGGCGCGACGCGGAAGCGGTCCTCACCGCCCTCGGCGAGACCGTGTCGGGCGGCGAGCTGAACCGGCTGATCAGCCAGCTGCCGAGCGGCTACGCCGAGCTGTTCGGCCACCCCGAACTCGCCTGACCCCTCGCGCCGCCTCCTGCCGCGTCCGGTCGGGCGGTACGGCACCGGGCCGGCCGAGTCACCTGGAGGAACCATGACCGCAGCCGGCCGCTCCGGCACCGTGCTGGTCGGCATGGACGACGCGCCGGATGCCTGGTCGGCCCTCGACTGGGCCGCCGCCGAGGCCGCACGGGGCGGTGACGCGCTGCGGATCCTGCACGCCGTCGGTGCCGGCGGAGAGCCGACGGGACCGGGTGGGGAGGCCGATCCGCACGTCGTGCAGGCAGGCGTCGCCCTGCTGGACGACGCGCAGGCCCGGGTCGCCTGCGCCAGGCCCGGTCTCGCGACCGATGTCGTCCTCGCCCGGGGTCACCCGGCCGAGGCGCTGATCGAGGCCGCCCGGGATGCCGGTGCCCGGCTGGTCGTGGTGGGGACCCGCGGCCGGGGCGGGTTCACGGGACTGCTGCTGGGGTCGGTCGGCCTGCGGCTGGCCGCTCACACGGACCGCCCGGTGGCCGTCGTCCGAGGACGGCGCACCGGGGGTGACGCGCCGCACGACGTGGTCGTGGTCGGCGTCCACGACGAACGCGACGCGGACGTCGTACGGTTCGGCCTCGAGGAGGCCGAGCGCCGCGGGACGACGGCGCGCCTGCTGCACGCCTGGACGCCGTTTCCCCGGACCGGCCTGATGGCGTCCCAGGTGAGCCGACTGGACGACGCACGGCGGCTGCACGAGCGACTGCTCGACCGCGCTCTCGGTCCGGTCGCCGGCCACCCGAAGGCGCCCACGGACACCGACTTCGTCATCGGCTCGCCCGCCGGCGTGCTGGTGGAGGCCTCGACGCGGGCCTGCCTGGTCGTGGTGGGGCGCCGCCCGCCGCGCGGCCCGCTGGGACTGCGGCTGGGAACGGTGTCGCACGCCGTCCTGCACCACGCGAGCTGTCCTGTCGCCGTGGTGCCCGTCGCAGGGGACGAGGAGTGAACCGGCGGCCTGTCGGCCGGTGAGAACCGGGAACCGGCGAGCGCCGTGCGGGCCGTGCGTCACACGCCCACGGGCCAGGTCTCCTGCTCCCGGCTCTCCGCGCCCAGCGGGCGCAGGGGGGTGAGCGCGTGGGTGCGGTCGAGATAGCAGAACGCGTCGTAACGCTCGGCCAGGACCGTGGGGACGTAGTTGCCGACGCGCTCGTACTGCGGCCGGTAGACCACGCCGATCGCGCGGTGACCGCGCTCTTCGTGGAACCACTCGCCGTGCCCGGCCGACGGCGGCCGCTGGAACTGCACATGCGGGAAGACGAACAGCGCCCGCGCCCCCGACAGCGCCCGGTGCAGCAGATCCTCCAGGCTGCCCCGGCGCGCGGCCGGCACGCCCATGACCTTCGGTACGCCGCCCCACGCGTCCGCGGCGATCACGGTGCCGGAGTGCGAACCGAACCCGACCAGCACCACACCGCTGCCCATGTGCCGTTCCCGCACCAGCTGGCCGACGTTGACCATGCCGGTGTCGGCCATGTCCGTGGCGCGGGCGTCGCCGACGTGCGTGTTGTGCGCCCACACCACGGCCTTGGCGCCGGAGCCGTAGTGCTCCGTCAGCCGGTCGAGGGTGTCGGCCATGTGACGGTCCCGGATGTTCCACGCCTCGGGCCCGCTGTCGAGCATGGCCCGGTAGTAGCGCTCGGCTCCCGCCAGCACCTCGGCGTTCTGCCGGGCGGTGAACTCGGCGAGGGAACCGTCCAGAGCGGCCGTGCGCGCCGCCCGCCGCCTCAGTTCGGTCAGCAGGGACATCACCTGCGGTTGACAGCCCTCGGGCACGTACCGGGTGGCCAGCGCGTAGGACTGCGGGTCCTGCGCGTACGGCTCGAAGCAGCGGTACGCCTCCAGGGCGTGCCCCACCTGGTCGGGGTCGTGTTCGCGCAGGTGGGCGAGGACCGCGCTCAGCGACTCCCACAGGCTGTAGACGTCCAGCCCGAAGAACCCGACGCGCCGCTCGGGCGGCAGCCCCTCGTTGTGCCGGCGCAGCCACCGCGTGAAGGCGGCCACGTCGGTGTTGCCCCACATCCACGCCGGCCAGCGCCGGAAGCCCTCCAGCACCTCGCCGGGATCCTCGGGGGCGCCGGGCGCGGCGACCACCGCGCTGTGGACGGCCTGGCAGTCCGGCCAGTCGCCCTCCACCGCGACGAAGGAGAAGCCCTTCTCCTCGATGAGCCGGCGCGTGAGCACGTCACGCACCTGGTAGTAGTCGGCGGTGCCGTGGGAGGCCTCGCCCAGGAGCACGTAGCGGGCGTCGCCGACGCGCTCCAGCAGCGGGTCCAGCGACGCCGGATCGGCCAGGGGCAGGGCCCGGGCCCGGATGCGGTCCTGGTCGGTGTCGGGCACGGCGTGCTCCCCCTTCCGCGGGGCATGCGCCCTTTCCTCGGGGCGCGCACCGGGTTCCCGCCCCGCCGCACGCCGAAACGGGCGGCAGGGGGCCGGGCCGCCCGTACGGCACGCCTCTGCTCAGGCGCGCGTCACCGGGCGCAGCCCACGTCCAGCACCTCGACCACGTCGCCCTGGATGGTGTAGACGAGCCAGCACCACTCTCCGAACGCGGCCGCGAGGTCCGGCGCCTGCGTCTCGGTGTCGTCCGTGACCGCTCCGATGAGCCGGATGATCTCTTCGTGCATGTCGTCCGGCACGTCGAAGAGAACGTTGGCGGCTGTCTGGATCATTTCGACTTTCATGGCACCCCCCGATCGGCAGGAGCGGCATGGTCCGGCGAAGCCGGGTACTCCGGGCTGCGCGCATGTCCCGGCATATCCCTCATCGACCACGGTAAACCCATCGGCCGTCCCTCAGGGAACGTCCACGGCCAGATCGTCCACCACCGCGCGCAGCCCCCGCAGTTCCGCGACGCGCCGCTGTCGGGCGGCGCCGGTCCCGGTGCACTGGACGGCGCTCAGCCAGTCGCCGACGCACTGGTCGTCACCGTGGCGGCCGAGGTGGGGCTCGATCCGTTTCCACAGCTCTTCGACGAGCCGGCCGACGGCCGTGGGGGCGCAGTCGCGGGTGTGGGTGGCCGGCAGGGTCCCGGCCGGCCCGTGCCGGGCGGCCCGCCAGCACGCGGCCGTCAGCAGTGCCTCGGGGACGTCCGGGGCGGGTTCCCCCGCGCGCACCAGGTCCACGGCGTGCCCGACGAGGGCGCGGACGAGCAGCGCGTACGCGGTGGTGGCCTCGGCGTCGGGCAGCACGTCCGCGATGCGCACCTCGATGGTGGGCAGGTGGGCCGAGGGCCGGACGTGCCAGTAGACCATGGCCGGATCCAGCGCCGCGCCGCTGGCCAGGAGCCGGCCGACGAGCCGCTCGTAGTGGTCCGCGTCGCGCAGAAGGGGAGGTGGCCCGGCCGACGGCCACCGGCTCCACACCATGGAGCGCCAGCTGGCGTATCCGGTGTCCGCGCCCGCGCAGTAGGGCGAGTTGGCGGTCAGCGCCAGCAGCAGCGGCATCCAGCCCCGCAGGTGGTCGACCGCCGGTACGGCCTCTTCCCTGTCGGCGACGCCGACGTGCACGTGGCACGCGTTCACGCCCTGCTCGTGGACGACCGGGCCGAAGCGGCGCGCCAGTGCGTGGTACCGGTCGCGGTCCAGAACGGGCGGCGGCCCGGCGCGGCCCAGGACCGCGACGCCGCTGGGCACCAGCAGGCAGTCGTGCTCGGCGGCGGCGAGGGCGGCGCCCGTGCGTAATCGGACGACCTCCGCCTGGAGTTCGGCGGCCGTACGGCACACGGCGCTGACGGTCTCCATCTGCGCCTGCGACAGCTCCGGTGTGGCGTACGGCCCGCCGAGACGCGCGCGGGCGGCGGCCACGACGGAGGCCGAGCGGCCGACGGCCGCCCCGCTGTGCCGGTCGGCCAGCACGAACTCCTCCTCCACGCCCACCGTCGTCGCTGCCGGCGTGGCCGGCGGGCATCCGGGGCCGCCGGCGGCGGCCGGGGTCACGGCATCAAACGGCTCTGGCACATCCAGCCCCTTCGCACGACACACGGGACACGGGCCTCCCCCGTCGCGGACTCCGCGCCGAGGGCGCACCGGCCGTCGGCGGACGGGCGACGAGGGGGAACCGCCATGCTCGGCCCTGCGCCGAAACCACCGCAAGCGGTTGCCCGGCCACCATCACCGCGGGCCGGCCGCCGGCCAGGAGCGCCGCCGGATGCGCCTGGTGCCCGTGCCACTGCTGTGACGTGCCCTCACCTCGCCGGCCGGAGGGACCGGGCGCGTCCGAACCACCGCGCCCTGGACGGAACTTGACGAAGCAGCCGAGCCGTTCATGTGCCGGGCGGCGGCCCGGTCGTGCCTCTCACTTCGAGGAACGGAGTGGCGAGGTCGACCTCGCCCGGACGGTCCGGCTCCTCGATCCGGTCGAGCAGCCGTTGCGCGGCGCGCCGGCCCACGTCGTGGCTGGCGTTGTCCACCGTGGTAAGCCACAGATGACGCAGACGGGAGAGGGAGGTGTTGTCGTAGCCGACCAGGGAGAGGTCACGCGGCACCTGGAGACCGCATTCCTCGGCGGCGGAGAGCGCGCCGACACAGGTCATGTCGTTGACGGCGAAGACGGCGGTCGGACGCTGCGGGCGGCTCAGGAGCCGGACCGCGGCCCGGTAGCCGCCCTCCTCGGTGAGGTCGCCCTGTTCCACGACCGCCGTGCCGGCGAGGCCGTGCTCGCGCATGGTCGCCTCGAAGCTGCGCCGGCGCAGGGCGCCGACCGCGCCCCGGCCCGCGATGTGGGCGATGCGGCGGTGGCCGAGGCCGATGAGGTGCTCGGTGGCCAGGCGGGCTCCGTGTTCGTCGTCGTTGGCGACGATGTCCACTCCGGGCAGCACCGGCTCGCGGGTGCCGGCGACGACCGTGGGGACCAGCCCGGCGGCGGTGCGCAGGGCCTGCGGGTCCTGGAGCGTGCCGACGGCGATCAGGCCGTCGACGCGGAGTTCGGTGAAGGTCCGGGTGAGGTCCTCGCCGAGGCGCCGGTTGAGGTGGCCGTCGGCCAGCAGCATGTGCAGGCCGTTGTCGTAGAGCCGGGTGTTCAGCCCGTCGAGCAGGTCCACGAACCAGGGGTTGCGCAGGTCGTTCAGCAGCACCCCGACGGTCCGGGTGCGCCGCTCGCTCAGGCTGCGGGCGGCGGCGTTGGGCCGGTAGCCGAGCGCTTCGACCGCGGCGAGGACCGCCTCGCGCTTCTCCGGCCGCACACCTCCCGAGCCGCGCAGCACCAGCGAGACCAGCGACTTGGACACGCCGGCCCGTTCGGCGACGTCACGGATGGTCGGGGAGCCCATGAATGGACCGTTCCATACCCTCCCCGCAGCTGTAAAGGTCTCTTGACACCCACAGGAGGCAGGACCCATGGTGGGCCCAGCCTCTGGAACGGTCCAAAGAAGGGTGCTCATGGTGCGTACGCTCGGCGTCGCCGTCGTGGGATTCGGCTGGATGGGACGGGTGCACACCCAGGCGTACGCCCGTCTGCCCCACCACTTCCCGCAGTTGTCCGTGCGGCCGGAACTCATCGCCGTCGCGGACGAGGTACCGGGCCGGGCGGAGGAGGCGGCCGGTCTGTACGGCTTCGCCACCGCGACCCGCGACTGGCGTGAGGTGGCCGCCGATCCGCGCGTCCAGGCCGTCAGCATCACCGCCCCGAACTTCCTGCACCGGGAGATCGGCGTGGCGATGGCCGAGTCCGGCAAGCACATCTGGATCGAGAAGCCGGTGGGGCTGACCGCCGACGACGCCCGGGCCGTGGCCGACGCGGCGGCGAAGGCGGGAGTCCAGGGCACGGTCGGCTTCAACTACCGCAACGCGCCCGCCGTGGAGACGGCCCGGGAACTGATCGCCTCCGGCGGGATCGGCACGGTCACTCACGTCCGCATCCGCCTGTTCAGCGACTACGCCGCCCATCCGGACGGCGCCCTGACCTGGCGTTACGAGCGCGGCCGCGGTGGCAGCGGCGTACTGGGCGACCTCGCCTCGCACGGCGTGGACCTGGCCCGCTTCCTGCTCGGCGAGATCGTCTCGCTCACCGCCGACACCGCCGTCTTCCTGCCGGAGCGGGCCCGCCCGACCGGCGCCACGGCCGGTCACAGCCTCGCCTCCGGCGGCGAACTCGGCCCGGTGGAGAACGAGGACTACGTCAACTGCCTGCTGCGCTTCGCCTCCGGCACCCGCGGGGTCCTGGAGGCCTGCCGGGTCTCGGTCGGCGAGCAGAACGCCTACGGCTTCGAGGTGCACGGCACCAAGGGCGCCGTCTTCTGGGACTTCCGCCGCATGGGCGAACTCGCCGTCAGCCGCGGCACGACGTACCAGGACCAGCCCGTCAGCACGGTGTACGTCGGGCCCGGCCACGGCGAATACGCCGCTTTCCAGCCCGGGGCGGCCACCAGCATGGGGTACGACGACCTCAAGGTCATCGAGGCGTACCGCTTCCTGCGTTCCGTGACGGAGGGAACGGCGACCGGCGCGACGCTGAGCGACGCCGTAGCGGCCGCGGTGGCCCTGGACGCGATGTCCCGCTCCGCCGAGCAGGGAACGTGGGTGGACGTGACGTGAGCGCCGTACGCGTCGGGGGCCGGCAGCGGGTTTCGTCGTCCCGCCCGCAGCCGGGTCGCGGCGCCACCCGATCGGTCGGTGCCTGGGACGGTCGGCGTGCCGCGGTCGCGGACTAGGATCCGAACCGTGGCAGAGGTCCCCGATGAGTTGACCAGGCTGGAACGGACCGCCGAGGAAGAGCGCGCGAAACTCGCGGGTCTCAGCGGTGACGCGTACGACGCCCAGGTTCGCCGCTGGCGCGAGGCGTCCGAGGCGGTACGGGCCGCCGTCGCCGCGTACGCCACGGCCACCGGCGCGAACCGGGACGAGGTCGAGCAGGCCGTGCGCTGTGCCGTACGGAAAAGCCAGGAGGACCCGGCCGTCGAGTAGGGCGCCGGACCGTCGGGCAGGTGGCGGAGAGCGCGTTCCGGGGCAGGGCCGGGCAGACAACGCGGGCTTGTTCGGCGATGCTGGACGGGACGGGGTGGCACACCTGCACGCGACAAGGAGCACGGTATGCCGACAGATCCGGTAGGACGATTCCTGGCGGCCCTCGACCCGGACCACCGGGAGGCCGTCGGCGCCAGACCGCGCCAGGAGCAGGAGCAGCTCGCAGCGGCCTGGGAACGGGAACTGGAATCCGACGACGAACTGGACACCCTCGACGAGCTGTCCCCGCCCGCCGCGGAGGCGGAGGCCGCCCGCCGGGTCCTGCACGGCCAGGCCGGTTAGGCCCTGCGCGGCAAGGTCCTGGACTGGAACCGGGCGCCTCGTGGGCGAGGAGCCCTCCTGGCGAGGAGGCCTCTCATGTCGTCGCGGCGACCACGGCGGAGACGACGGCGGTCGCGACCAGGCTGCCGATCATGACCAGTCCCACGCCGATGACGAAGAGTCCGCCGGCGTCGTCCGACCAGTCGGCGTAGGCGGCGAGGGTGAGCCCGGCCGTCGTGCCCAGCACCGCGCCCGCGACGTAGTGCCGGGAGGCGGCCCAGCACACCGGCAGCAGCAGCGTGAGGACCAGGCCGATGACCTGCCACGCCTCGTACGGCCCGGTCGTCGAGCCGTCCGGGTGCACATCACGGTGCTGGTCCCAGCCCAGCCAGGCGGCCCACACCGCCGACGACACCCCCGCGAGAACGAGGACCGACAGAAGCTGGGCGAGGTGTCTCGGTTGTCCATGACTCATGCCCTGAGCCTGGCGACCCGCGCGCCGCGCCGGCAGAGCGCGGGTACTCAGCTCGACCTGAGTACGCGAACGCGGCCCGGCCGGCATGGCGATGAGTTCGCGGCCGCCGGGCGGTCTTCATGGGAGGGACGGAAAGAAGGAGATGCATCATGCCCGGACCAGGAACCGCCGGACAGCCCGTCGCCGAGCTGGACGACCGCTACAGCTCCGCGCTCCAGGCCCGGCCGGGCGCCGCGGAGGTCACCGCCACGGACTGGGCGGAGGCCGAGCGGCAGCTGGCGGCCGCCGAGATCTTCTGGCTGTCCACGGTGCGGCCCGACGGCCGGCTTCATGTCACCCCCGTGATCGCCGCCTGGCACGAGGGGGTGCTGTACTTCTCCACCGGCTCAGGGGAGCAGAAGGCGCGCAACCTGGCTCACGACGGCCACTGCGCGCTGACCACCGGCTGCAACGCGCTCGGTGAAGGGCTGGACCTCGTGCTCGAGGGCGAGGCCGAGCCGGTCACCGATCCGGCCGTGCTGGAGCAGGCCATCACGGCGTACGAGGCGAAGTACCGGGAGCACATCACCTCCCCCGACGGCACCTTCCACGGGATCGGAGACGCCGCCCGCGCAGGGCATGTGGTGGTGTACGCGGTGACCCCGGACACGGCGTACGGCTTCGGCCGGCGCGAGGGTGTGTACAGCCATACTCGCTGGCTGTTCTGAGGCACGGCGAGCCTGGGGGCCGGTGGTCAGCCGCGCTGTTCGGTCGGCAGCTCCACGGGATAGGGCTCGCCGAAGTCGGCCGAGCGGCCGGCCTTCTCCCACTCGGTCGCCTGCGCCAGCTGACGCCGCGAGTAGTCCTGCGCCATCGTCACCGCGTTCACGCCCAGCAGGAGGTGGCTGGGGACCTGCTCCTGGTGCACGGTGCGGACGATGATCTCGGCCGCCCGGCGCGGGTCCCCTGCCGCACCGGCGGTGCTCTGCCGGACGCGCCGGTTCATCGCGCCCACCGTCTCGTCGTAGGCGTCGGGGATGGCGTGGACCGTCATGGAGGAACCGGCCCAGTCCGTGGCGAAGCCGCTCGGCTCCACGACCATGACGCGCACGCCGAACGGCGCGGTCTCGGCCGCCAGGACCCGGCTGAACCCGTCGACCGCGAACTTGGCCGCCTGGTACGAGGCGATGCCCGGCGAGCCGCCGACCCGGCCGCCGATCGAGGAGAACTGCACGACGGTGCCCGCCCGTTGCCGGCGCAGGAGGGGCAGCGCGGCCTTCGTGACGTGGTAGACGCCCCAGAAGTTCGTCTCGAACTGGGCGCGGAAGTCGTCGTCGTCCGCCGTCTCGATGGGCGCCACGTTGGCGTATCCCGCGTTGTTCACGATCACGTCGAGGCGTCCGAAGCGCGCGACCGCCTCGGCGACGGCCCGCCGGGCGGCGTCCGGGTCCGTGACGTCCAGGGCGAGGGGGAGGAGGCGGTCGCCGTACGCGCCGAAGGCCTCCGCGAGCACCTCGGGACGGCGGGCGGTGGCCACGACGCGGTCTCCGGCGTCGAGGGCGGCGGAGACCAGGGCGCGGCCGAGGCCGCGCGACGAACCGGTGATGAACCAGACCTGCGTGTTCTGTCGACTCATGCAGTTAGTACAACACCGTTCTCTTAATAACGCAACCTCGTTGCCTTACATCGTTCCTATGATGTCCTGCATGAACGAGCCTGCCTTTCAGCGTGCGCGCAGTGCCGAGGCCAAACAGGCACGGGAACGGGCGATCCTCGACGCGGCCCGCACGCTCGGCCGCCGGCACGGCATCCGCGAGGTCACCCTCACCGACATCGCCGCGGCCGTGGGCATGCACAAGTCGGCTCTGCTGCGGTACTTCGAGACCAGGGAGCAGATCTTCCTGGAGCTGACCGCGGAGGGCTGGCGGGAGTGGTCGGCGGAGCTGCGCGCGGGCCTGGAGAGCAGGGCGCAGGCCACGCCCGCCGAGGTCGCCGTCGCGTTCGCCGGCACGCTCGCCGCGCGCCCCATGTTCTGCGACCTGCTCGCCCAGGCGCCGCTGAACCTGGAACGGAACGTGTCGGTCGAATCGGTACGCTCGTTCAAGCTCGCGACCCTCCACGAGGTCGAGCTGATCGGCAAGGAGCTGCACCGGCTGCTCGGGCTGACCGAGACGCAGGCGGTCGACACGGTCGCCACGGCGACCGCGATGGCCGGGGCCCTGTGGCAGATGGCCACCCCCGGGCCGCGGCTGCGCGAGCTCTACGCGAGCGATCCCCGGCTCGGCCATGCCGTCGTCGAGGTGGAGCCCCGGCTGACCCGCGTTCTGACCGCCTATCTGACGGGGCTCGGCACCCGGCCCGCCACGGCCGCGTGAAGCGGGCGGCGTTCGAAGACGCGCACGCGACGAGCGGCGGCGGTCGTCACAGCGCCAGCTCGACCACCACGGGGCGGTGATCCGAGATCGCCGTGCCCGGCGCGGATGCCGAGCGCACCGACTCCGCCGTGACGCCCTTCGCGAGGACGCGGTCCAGCTGCACGAGGGGACGGTGGGCGGGATAGGTCGGGAGGCGGATCAGGTCCCGCCAGCGGTCGGCCGACCGCCGTGCCGAGCCCGGTGCCGCCAGGTCGAGCACGGTTCGCGGCAGCGCACCCACCAGGTTGAGGTCGCCGAGCAGCAGCTGCGGCCGGGGCAGTCCGGCGAGCCGGCGGCACACGGTGAGCAACTGGCCGATGTTCCAGCCGGGCACGAAGGAAAGGTGCACCGCCGCCACGGTGAACGGGCCGCGCGCTCCCTCCAGCACCGCCGCCACCGCGGCACGCGGCTGGTCCCGGCTCAGGGCGAGTCCGGGCCGGCCGGCGACCCGCAACGGGACCGGGCAGGGCGCCGGAGACAGCGGCAGCACCCGCCACTCCCGCACCGGAAGGCGGGACAGGAGCGCGATGCCGTGCGAGGGGGCCTCCGGCGCCGGGCCGGCGTGCTGCGGACCGTAGAGGAGCGGCCCCGGCCGCGCCGGGTCGGGGACCCAGCCCCGTCCCGGCACCGGCCTTCCGTGCAGGGCGGAGGCGTAACGCCAGTCGTGCGCGTCCATGGCGCCGGCGGCAACGGCGGCCTGGTCGGCCCGGCCCGACCGGTCCTGGAACCGGTCGAGCTCCTGCAGGGCCAGCACATCGGCGTCGAGAGCGGCGACGGCATCGGCCAGCGGCCGCCAGGGGACCTCGTCCGGCACGGGCACCGGACGGCCGTCGCCCCCCGTCTCCACGCCGTGCAGGACGTTGAAGGTCGCGAAGCGCACCCGCGCGTCACCCCGACCGCGCCGGAGGAGAGGACATCGTTCCCACACCCGACGGTCTATCACCCCCGGCGCGCTGGCAACGCGGAAACGCGGCCCTGCGTCGAGCCATGTCAGCCCGGCCGCCTGAACGATCAGCCGGCGAGGATCCTGCCCTCCTGCACGACGTAGTGCGCCGGTGCGGAGCAGCCGATGGACGGCGTGACCAGCAGGCTCACGGTGAGCGGTGCGGGTTCGGTGCTCGCGGTCGAGAACGCGCAGACCGCTCCGCTGCCCGTGAGCGGGTACCAGAACCAGCCGTCGGCGTCGCCGACGGTGACCCGGTCGGACTCCTTCCAGGCGCCCTGGGTGTGCCGGTAGACCTGCAGCCGGACGGAGGCGGCGTACTGGTCCTGCGTCGACCGCAGTGCGGTCAGCGTGACCTTGTAGTCGCTCCCGAGGACGGAGGAGGCGATGACCTGGGTGCGCGGTGCGGAGTCGGCGCCGGCCGCCCCGGCGCCGGCCGCGCCCAGGCCGGCCGCCAGGAGCAGCGTGCATGCCGCGGCGACTGCACCGCGCGCGTGGTTACGGAAAAGGCTCATACGTTCCCCCAGTGAAGCAAGCTGGACCAATCGGTCGGATCGGCTCGTACAGTGAGAGGACGAGTGATCTTGCCCCAGGGTTGTACGGGGTGAGCCGGTCAGGCGTAGAAGCGGGACAGACTCTGCAGCACCGCGGCCGGCTTGGCGCCGTCCTCGATCTCGATCGTGCCGTCGACGGTGATCTGGACGCCGCCGGGCACGTCCTCGACCGAGGTGAGGCGGGCGGCGAGCCGGATGCGGGAGCCCGCCTTCACGGGTGCGGGGAAACGGACCTTGTTCAGGCCGTAGTTGACCTTGGTGGTGACGCCCTGCACGTCCAGCAGTTCGGTGAAGAGGGGGATGAACAGGGACAGGGTGAGGTAGCCGTGCGCGATCGGTGCGCCGAAGGGGCCCTGGGCCGCCCGCTCGGGGTCGGTGTGGATCCACTGGTGGTCGCCGGTGGCGTCGGCGAAGGTGTCGATCCGCTCCTGCGTGACCTCGATCCACTCGCTGGTGCCGAGGTCGGTGCCGGCGAGCTTCTTCAGTTCGTCCAGGCCGTTGACGGTGATGCTCATGAGTCGCCTTCTTCTTCAGGGAGTCGGGGTGCCGTAGCGGTGGCGGAGGCGGGACTTGAGGAGTTTTCCGGAGGCGGTGCGCGGGAGTTCGTCCGCGACGACCACCGATTTGGGGATCTTGTACTTGGCCAGCCGCCCGGACAGCGTGGCCAGGACCTCGTCCGGGTCGAGGTCGGCCCCGTCGGCGGGGACGACGATCGCGCGGGGCACCTCGCCCCACGCGGCGTCCGCGACACCGATCACCGCGCACTCGGCGATGCCGGGGTGGGCGAGGAGGAGGTCCTCTATCTCGGCGGGGTAGACGTTCTCGCCGCCCGAGATGATCATGTCTTTGATCCGGTCGACGATGTACACGTAGCCGTCCTCGTCGACACGGGCCGCGTCGCCGCTGCGGAACCAGCCGTCGGCGAAGGCGGCCTCCGTCTCCTCGGGCAGCCCCCAGTAGCCGGGCATGACATGGGGTCCGCGCACCACCACCTCGCCGGTCTCGCCGACGTCGACCGGGGTGAGGTCGGGCCGTACGACGCGTACGTCGCTGAAGAAGTGCGGTACGCCGGCCGAGCCTGCCTTGCCGATGGCGTGCTCGGCGTCCAGGAAGAGGGTGCCGGGCGCGGCCTCGGTCATGCCGTAGCCCTGCAGGAAGGTGAGCCCGCGCTGCTGGTAGGCGGTGATGAGCGGGGTCGGCACCGGCGATCCGCCGCAGGTGAGGATGCGCAGCGAGGACAGGTCGGCGTCCGCCCAGCGGGGGTGCCGGGCGATCTGGTCGAACATCGTCGGCACCCCGAACATGAAGGTGATCCGGTGCCGTTCGATCATCTCGAGGGTCGTCCCGGGGTCGAAGGCCTCGGCCAGGACACAGGCGCCGCCCTTGAGCAGGACCGGCAGGGTGAGCATGTTGAGGCCGGCCGTGTGGAACAACGGGGCGGAGACCAGGGCGCGTTCGTCGGCGATCAGGTCGTGGTCGACCAGGACGTTGACGGCGTTCCAGGTGATGTTGCCGTGGGTGAGCATCGCGCCCTTGGGGCGTCCGGTCGTGCCCGAGGTGTACATGATGAGGCAGGTGTCGTCGGGGCCGACCGGTTCGTCGATGGGTTCCTCCGGCGCGGCCGCCAGCGCCTGTTCGTAGGCCGCGCCGGTCTCGAGGTACGTCCGTACGTCCGTCTCGCCCGGCAGTCCCGCGACGAGGCCGGCGTGGGCGGGGCCGTACACCAGGGCCCTGGCTCCGGAGTCGGCGAGCTGGTAGGCGATCTCGGGGCCGGCCAGGCGGGTGTTGAGGGGGACGAACACCGCGCCGAGGGTGCCGGCGGCGAACAGGGTCTCCAGGTAGGCGGGGTGGTTGGGGCCGAGGTGGGCGATGCGGTCGCCGCGCCGGACGCCTCGGGAGCGCAGGACGTGGGCGAGGCGGGTGACGCGGGTGTGCAGGGTGCGGTAGTCGGTCGACCGGCCGCCGTGGATCAGGGCCGTGCGGTGCGGGGTCTTGCGGGCCCGGCGTGCGGGCCACGACCCCAGTCCCTCGTTGCGCATCGGTCACCCCTTACGGTTTCGTCAGCCCGAGCAGCCGGGCCGCGTTCTCCTTGAGGATCCTGGGCCTGACCTCGTCCCTGACGTTCAGCTTCGCGAAGTCGGCCAGCCAGCGGTCCGGGGTGAGCACCGGGAAGTCGGAGCCGAACAGGACCTTGTCCTTCAGCAGCGTGTTGGCGTACTGCACGAGCTGCGGCGGGAAGTACTTCGGCGACCAGCCGGAGAGGTCGATGTGCACGCCGGGCTTGTGGGTCGCCACCGCGAGCGCCTCGTCCTGCCAGGGGAACGACGGATGCGCCAGGATGATCTTCATGTGCGGGAAGTCCGCGGCCACATCGTCCACGTGGAGCGGGTTGGAGTACTTCAGGCGGATGCCTCCGCCGCCGGGCACGCCGGCGCCGATGCCGGTCTGCCCGGTGTGGAAGAGGGCGATGGCGCCGGTCTCCTCGATCACCTCGTACAGGCCGTACGCCACCGCGCGGTCGTTCGGGAAGAAGCCCTGGATGCTGGGGTGGAACTTGAAGCCCTTCACCCCGTACTCCTCGACCAGCCGCCGGGCCTGCCGCACGCCCGCCCTGCCGCGGAAGGGGTCGACGGAGGCGAAGGGGATGAGGACGTCCGCGTTGGCCGCCGCGGCCTCGGCGACCTCCTCGTTGGGTACGGGCGCCGTGCCGGTCGCGGACTCGGCGTCCACCGTGAAGATGACGGCGGCCATCCGCCGTTCGCGGTAGTAGGCGGCGGTCTCCTCCAGGGTGGGCTTCCGGTTGCCCTCGACCTTGAAGTAGGCGGAGGAGGCGTCGTGCAGGTGGTCGTCCAGGGAGGAGTGGCCCTTGGAGGACACCTCCGCGTGGGTGTGGACGTCGATCGCGACGAGGTCCTCGACGTTGAGGGTCGGCATGCTCACGCCTCCGGGATCTTCGGGGCGGGGATGCCCACGGTCTGCGGTTCGGCGCCGACCGAGGTGTGCCAGGCGGCGGCCAGGGTGTCCGGCGTCCAGCCGCCGTCGGCGTAGGCGGCCCGGATCTCCTGCGGATGCGACCAGAGGGCCACCTTGTCGCCGCCGATCCCGATGCACTGGCCGGTGATGCCGCGGGCGGCCTCGGAGGCCAGGAAGGGGACGAGCGCCGCGCAGTCCTCGGGGGTGCCGAACCCCTCGCCCTTGCGCAGGAAGTCCGGCAGCGGCTCGCCGTTCCTCATGGCCTCGACGTACGGGGCGAAGGCGGGGATGGTCTCGGTCATCGCGGTGGCGGCGACCGGCACGATCGCGTTGACGGTGATGCGGGCGCGGGCCAGTTCCATGGACCAGGTGCGGGCCATCGCGGCGATCCCGGCCTTGGCGGCGGCGTAGTTGGTCTGGCCGAAGTTGCCCCGCTGCCCGGCCGGGGAGCCGACGAGGACGAGCGTGCCGCCCTCGCCCTGCTCGCGCATGCGGACGGCGGCGGCGCGGGCGCAGGTGAAGGTGCCCCTCAGATGGGTGGTGAGCACCGCGTCGAAGTCGTCGTCGGTCATCTTCCACAGCACCTTGTCGCGCAGGATGCCCGCGTTGGTGACGAGGACGTCGAGCCGGCCGAACTCCTCGACGGCGCGGCTGACCAGCCGGTCGGCGGCCTCGGCCGTGCCGACCGGGACCACCTCGGCCACGGCGGTGCCGCCGGCCTCGGTGAGGGACTTGACGGCCGCCTCGGCCACGGCGTCGTCGACGTCGTTGACGACCACGGACGCGCCGTGGGCGGCCAGGGCGTGCGCATAGGCCAGGCCGAGGCCCCGGCCGCTGCCGGTGACGACGGCGACCTTGCCGGTCAGATCGATGGTGGGCACGAGCGATCCCTTCGCATGGGGGTGGGGTCGTGGCGAGATCGAAGCTAAGAGCAATAATTGTTGTCGTCAATAGTTGTTGGCCACCTTCGCAGTACGCCATGCTGGACGCCGTACCCGACAAGCCACCCCTCGGGAAGCCTCACCGGCGCCCACGGGGGCCGAGACCAGGGAGCCCGCCATCGCCCGCCAGCACACCGACACCCCGACGCCCATCGACGCCGACGAGCCGTGGATGCGGGCGCTGCACGCGGACACCGGCTATCTGCTGTACCGCCTGGGGCTGCGCTCGGGGCAGTTGTTCAACACGTTCCTGCAGGAGTCGGGGCTGCGGCTGCGGCACTACGCCGTGCTCCGCTTCCTCGCCACGTGCGAGGGCGCGCTCCAGCGCGAGCTGAGCGCGCGGCTCGGCTACGACCCGAGCGCGATCGTCGGCCTGGTGGACGACCTGGAGAAGCTGGGCTTCGCCGAGCGCCGCCCCGCCCCGGAGGACCGCCGCAGCCGTATCGTCGTTCTCACCGACGGCGGCCGGGCGTTCCTGCGCGACACGGACCAGGCGGGCCGGCGTGTGACCGACGAACTGCTCACCCCGCTCGCCCCCGCCGAACGGGAGACGCTGCACGCCCTCCTGCTGCGCGTCGCGGAGAACAGGCTCGACTGAACGCGGGGGCGCCGGGCGCCGGCCACCGCGCGTGTCGGGCAGGGCGCGGCCTCGTAAGGTGTCCGCGTGACCGGTCCTGTCCCCCGCCCCCAGTCCCTCCTGCTCAGCTTCCTCGGTGACGAGGTGCTGGGCCGCGGGGTGTGCGTCTACACGGGCAGCGTCATCGAGGTCTTCCGGCGCGCCGGAGTGGGAGAGCAGGCCACCCGGTCCACGCTCACCCGCATGGTCGGCCGGGGCCTGCTGAGCCGGCGGCGCGAGGGCCGGCGGACCTATGTCGGCCTCACCGAGCGCTCGGAGGCGATCCTGCGCGACGGCGAGCGGCGCATCTGGAAGACGGGTGCGGTCAACCGGGACTGGGACGGCACCTGGACCCTGCTCGGCTTCTCGCTCCCGGAGTCGTGGCAGCGGCAACGGCACGATCTTCGTTCGCAGTTGACCTGGGCCGGCTTCGGCGCGCTGTTCAGCGGGCTGTGGATCGCGCCGGGCGAGGCGGACGTCTCCGGGATCGTCGCCGAACTCGGCCTGGAGGCGCACGTCAAGGTCTTCCGGGCACGCGCGGACACCGGGACGGACATCGCCGAGATGATCGACGACACCTGGGACCTGCCGGAACTGGCCGCACGCTACCGGGACTTCCAGGCGTCCTGGCAGCCGTACGCCTCGGGCGGCGCGCGTCCGGCCGGCGAGGACGCCCTCGCCCTGCGCCTCCGGCTGACCGCCGAGTGGCTCCAGGTGATCCGCAGCGACCCCCGGTTGCCCCTGCGGCATCTGCCGGCGGACTGGCCCGCGGCCGCCGCCGAGCAGACGTTCCGCGCGGTCCACGCCGCCCTGGAGGCGCCCGCACGGGACGCGGCGCGCCGGCTGATCGAGACGATCCCGGCGGCGTAGCGCCTCTGGTACCGCGCCCGCGGCGGGCCTCGGGCCCGCCGTCGTGCGGGTGGTCGCCGCCGCGCACGGCGGTGCGTCCGGCACCGGCGTGATGTTGTGCACTCTATTGACGGCCGCAAGAAATCAGCCCTACATTCCTCCCCACCTTCATTCAGTGCACTGAGCATCTGCCAGGTCTCCGCTCCGCAACCGCCTCGAGGAGCCACCTCCATGCCCGCCAGCACCCGCGCCCGAACTCCCCGTACCCGCCTGCGCATCGCCCTGGCCGCCCTCGCCGCCCTGGCGTCCGCGGCGCTCACCGCCCTCCCCGCACCCGCCGCCCGGGCGGAGACCGGCACCACCGCGCACCTCACCGGCACCCTCGCCGACGGCGCCGCCTGGATCGCGGACGTCCCCGCCCACTGGAACGGCACCCTGCTGCTGTTCAGCCACGGCTTCGGCCCCACCGTCGCCCAGGACGCCCCCTCCGGCGCCGTACGCACCGAGTTGCTCGCCGAGGGGTATGCGATGGCCGGGTCGTCGTACGACCCCCATGGCTCGATGTGGGCCCTGAACAGCGCCGAACGCGACCAGTTCGCCACGCTCGACGCCGTCAGCGCGAAGATCGGCAGCCCACGGCGCACCCTGGCCGTCGGCCAGTCCATGGGCGGGCTCGTCAACGCGCAGATCGCCCGCGACGGCGCCGGGCGCGTCGACGGCGCGCTCGGCCTGTGCGGGCTGGTCGCGGGCGCCACCGATCTGGACAACTACCAGCTCGACGCCGAGTACACCCTCGCCCGGCTGCTGCTGCCCGGGCAGGACGTCGGCCTGGTGCGCTTCGGCTCCGCCGACGACGCGGCCGCCACCGCCGGGAAGCTCACCGACGCGGTGACCGCCGCGCAGGGCACCCCGCAGGGCCGCGCCCGGATCGCGCTGGCCGCCGCCTTCCTCAACCTGCCCGCCTGGGCCCCCGGCCAGGACCGGCCCGCCCCGGGCGACTGGGCGGGCCAGGAGGAGCAGCAGTACGCGTGGTTCGCGCAGGGCATCCTGTCCTTCGTCGAGGGCGGCCGGTACGCCGTCGAGCAGTCCGCCGGCGGCAACAACTCCTGGAACCGGGGCGTCGACTACGGCCGCCTGCTCGCCGGTTCCGTGCACGCCCCGCAGGTCCGCGCGCTGTACCGGGCGGCCGGGCTCGACCTGCGCGCCGACCTGGCGTCCCTCACCCGGGGCGCCTCGATCACCGCCGACCCCGCCGCGGTGCGTGCCGCGCAGCGCACCTCGTCCGCCGGCCAGGGCCTCGGCGTGCCCCTGCTGGACGTGCACACCACCGCCGACAACCTCGTCCCGGTCGAGCAGGAACGGCAGTTCGGCGACCGGGTGCGCGCGGCGGGGGACGGCGCGCTGCTGCGGCAGGCCTACGTGGAGCGGCAGGGCCACTGCGCGTTCACCACGGCCGAGACCGTGGCCGCCCTGCACGCCCTCGAGCACCGCGTCGCCACCGGCCACTGGGACGACGCCGCGACCCCGGCCGCGCTCCAGCGCTCCGCCACCGCCCTGGGCCTGGACGGGGCGGCGTACGTCCCGTACCGCCCGGCACGCCTGACGGTCGGCCGCGACCGCCCGGCGCACCCCACCCGCCCCTGACGTTGGGACCCTGTCATGTCCGACGCATCCGCCGCCCCGCGCGGTTCTCTCCCCCTCGGCACGCTCGTCGCCGGCTGTCTCGCCGTCTGCCTCGCGCAGATCGGGCTGGCCATACCGGCCACCCTCAACGGCCTGTTCCAGGAGCACCTCCACCCCGTCGGCTCCCAGCTCACCTGGATCTCCGACGCGTTCCTGCTGCCCGTCGCCGTCCTGGAGCTCACCTTCGGGGTGCTCGGGGACCTCTTCGGGCGCAAGCAGCTCCTCGTCGGCGGCGCGGTGCTGCTGTGCGCGGGCGAGGCCGTCGCCGCGAGCGCCTCCGGCATCCATCAGCTGTGGGCGGGGCAGGCGCTGGCCGGCCTCGGCGCCGCCGCGCTCTTCCCCACCTCGCTCGCCATGATCGCGGCCGGCACGCACACCGGTCCGCAGCGCGCCCGCGCCATCGCCGTATGGGCGTCCAGCCTGTCGGCGGGCGGATTCCTCGCCCCGCTGCTCGGCGGCATCACCGGCACCTACGGCTCCTGGCGGTCGGCTTTCGTGGTGGTGGCCGCACTCGCCGCGGTCAGCGCCCTGGTCAGTCTCCGGCTGGCCGCCAACTCCCGCTCGCCCGAGGGCCGTTCCCTCGACGTCGGCGGCCAGGTCACCATCGGCGTCGGACTGTTCGCCCTGCTGTACGCCGTCATCCAGGGACCGGCGGACGGCTGGGGCTCGGTTCCGGTGGTCGTCGCGTTCGTGGTCGCGGCGGTGTTCGTGGGCCTCTTCGTGGCCGCCGAGAGCCGGGCCCGCTCGCCCCTGCTGCGTCTGGACCTGTTCCGCAACCGTTCCTTCGCGATCGCGTCGGTCGTCGCGGTCGTGGGCATGTTCAGCTTCCTCGGCACGGCCTACGCGGCGAGCATCCGGCTCGGCCCCATCCAGCACCAGAGCCCGATGCGCACGGCCTTCGCGTTCCTGCTGCTCAACGGCATCACCCCGGTGCTCACCCCGCTGACGTCCCGGCTGCTGCACCGGCTGCCCGCACGGGCGCTGCTCTCCAGCGGTCTCGCGCTGATCGCCGCGGGCGACTTCCTGGCCGCCGCGCTCGACGTCGGCGACGGGCACCTCACCTCGCTGATCCTGCCGCTCGGCCTGGTCGGCATCGGCTTCGCCTTCACGGTGTCGTCCATCACCGCGACCGCCGTCAACACCGTGCCGCTGCCGCTGGCCGGGATGGCGAGCGCGGCGACCAACCTGCTGCGGGACTTCGGCTTCACCCTCGGGCCCGCGGTCATCGGCGCGGTCGCGCTGAGCCAGGCGGCCTCCCGGGTGACCTCCTCACTGGCCGCCTCGGCGTCCCTGAACGCCGAGTCGCGGGCGGCGGCGCACGAGGTGCTGAAGGAGGGCGGCCCCCTCGCCCTGAACTCCGTGCCCGCCGCCTCCCCGCCGGGCGCGGCCCGCGGCTACGCCCTCGACGCCCTCGGCCACGGCTACGCGATCGGTTTCGTGGTGTGCGGCGCGGCCGCCCTCTTCTCGGCCCTGCTGGCGGTGACCGCACTGCGGGGGCGTACGGCGGAGGAGAGCGGGACGCCGGCGGAGGAGGGGACGGAGCGAACCGCCCTGGCGACGGGGTGAGCCGGGGCCGCTCCGGGCCCGTCTCTTGGTCGGCGTCCCGGCAGCGGCCGGTCCGACGGCAACTGCCACCCGGCAACAGCCGGTTCGACGGCAACTGCCGGGGGCGTGCGGGGAGTGCCGGAGATCAGTCGCCGGGGCGGAACCGGAGCGCCGACCAGGTGTCGTCGATGGCGATCTGCCGCACGGGCCGCACGCCCCGCTCGGACAGCGCGGCGGCCAGGGTGTCGCGGTTCAGGTCGGTGCCGAGCTTCCCGCCCTTCGGGTAGGCCACCCAGGCGAGGGCGTCGCGCCGCGCGGCGGCGAGCGCCGCCTGCGCGTCCGGGCCGGAAAGGTCGGCGGAGGAGGTGACGAAGGCGAGGACCGCGTCGGCCGACGCCGGGTCGGCGGCGGACTCCGACTCCAGGTGGACGTCGTCGGGCTCGCCCAGCACGGCGACGCTCTGGCCGGTCTTGATCTGCAGCTTGTCGAGTACGGACACCTCGCTGATCCTGCCACACGGCCGCTCGCCGGGGCTGTCGCCCGGCAAGGGCTGGTCGGACACCCGAGCCGGACGGGCCGGAGATCCGGCCGTCGGCGGCGGACAGTCAGACGGAGCTCGTCAGGCGCACGGGGGCGGTCGCGCTGCGTGCGGCCGCCCCCGCGACCAGGCCGGAGCACCACGAGGTGCTGCTGGACTTCCTGGTCCGGCCCGGCGCCGTGCGTGCCGTACGCACGACGGCCGTTCCCCTCTGCCGGCTGTGTCGGCTTCCAGGGGGAACGGCCATGCGCGGGAGGAGGCCCGGTGTCTCAGCCGGCGGCTTCGGTCTCCGGCTCGGGCTGCCGGCCCGTCTCCTGCTCGAAGCGGGCGTGGAACCGCCGGGTGTGGTCCACGTGGCGTTCCGGACCGGTGAGGGTGACCATGGCCGTCAGGCGGGCGTCGGTGCTGGAGGCCGCCAGACGCAGGTGCAGTTCTCCCGGTTCGACCACGCGCCGTCCGTCGCGGCCGGTGAAGGAGGCGAGGTCGGCCGGCACGGTCACCCGCAGCCGGCGGCTCTCGCCGGGCGCCAGCGGCACCCGGGTGTAGCCGACGAGGCGCTGCACGGGCTGCACGACGGAGGCGACGGGGTCGTGCAGGTAGAGCTGCACGACCTCGGTGCCGTGGCGTTCCCCGGTGTTGCGGACGGTGAAGGCGAGACGGAACTCGCCGCCGGTGTCCGCCTCCGCCTGCTCGACCGTCAGTTCGCTCCAGCGGAAGGACGTGTAGGACAGTCCGTGGCCGAAGGCGAAGGCCGCCGTGGGGTCGATGTTGGAGACATCGCTGGCCTGCGCGAGCCGGGCGCCGAGGTAGGTGGCGGGCTGGGCGCCGGAGCCGCGCGGCACGCTGACGGGCAGCCGCCCGGAGGGATTGGTGCGGCCGCTCAGCACTCCCGCGATGGCGGCGGTGCCCTCCGCGCCGGGGAAGAAGGACTGCACGAGGGCGGCCGCCTCGTCCACGGCGCGGCCGAGGGCGTAGGGCCGGCCGGCGAGCAGGACGGTGACGACCGGCGTGCCGCTGTCGAGCAGGGCGTCCAGCAGGTCCTGCTGGGCTCCCGGCAAGGTCAGTGATGCGCTGTCGCAGCCTTCGCCGCTGGTTCCGCGGCCGAAGAGGCCCGCGCGGTCTCCGAGGGCCGCGATGACGACGTCGGCCTCGCGTGCGGCGCGGACGGCCTCGTCGATGCCGGTCACGTCGCCGTCGTCGACGCCGGTGCCCCGTACGACGGTGAACTCGGCGTCGGGAAACTCGTGCCGGAGGGCGTCGTGCAGCGTCGGCAGGTCGATGCCGGGCGGCGTCTGCGGGTGGTGCACGCCGACGTGCTGGGGGAAGGAGTAGCAGCCCAGCACGGCCGTGGCCTCGGTCGCGTTGGGGCCGACCAGGGCGATCCGGCGCGGCCGGTCCAGGGGCAGGGTGCCGTCGTTGGCCAGCAGGACGACCGCTTCCTCGGCGACGGTGCGGGCCAGTTCCCGGTTGGCCGGGGTGTCCAGGTCGATGGTGCCGCGCAGCGTCTCCGGGTCGTCCGGGTCGGCTCCCGCGAGCGCGGCCGGGACCGGGTCCCAGCCGACGTCGAGCAGCCCGAGCCGGGCCTTCTGGGTGAGCACCCGGCGCAGGGCGCGGTCGATGAGCGCTTCGGGCACCCGGCCCGCCGCGACGGCCTCCGCGAGGGGCGCACCGAACGTCTTCACGGTGGGCAGTTCCACGTCGACGCCGGCCCGCAGGGCCGTGCCCGCGGCCTCCGCCCAGTCACCGGCGACGCCGTGCAGGGTCCTGAGGAAGGCGATGCCGAAGTAGTCCGCGACGACCGTGCCCTCGAAGCCCCAGGTGTCGCGCAGCAGCCCGGTGAGCAGGTCCTCGTCGGCCGCGGAGGGCATCCCGTCGGTGTCGGTGTAGGCGTGCATGACGGAGTCCGCTCCGCCCTCGCGCAGCGCCATCTCGAAGGGGGGCAGGATGACGTCCGCGCGCTCGCGCGGGCCCATGCCGACGGGCGCGAGGTTGCGGCCGGCGCGGGAGGCGGAGTATCCGGCGAAGTGCTTGAGGGTGGCGACGACGCCGGTGGACTGCAGGCCCTGGACGTAGGCGGTGCCGATGCTGCCGACCAGGTACGGGTCCTCTCCGATGGTCTCCTCGACGCGTCCCCAGCGGGCGTCGCGGACCACGTCGAGGACGGGGGCGAGGCCCTGGTGGACGCCGACGGACCGCATGTCGCGGCCGATCGCGGCGGCCATGCGGCGGATCAGGTCCGGGTCGAAGGTGGCGCCCCAGGACAGGGGCACGGGGTAGGCGGTGGCGCCCCAGGTGGCGAAGCCGGCGAGGCACTCCTCGTGGGCCAGGGCGGGGATGCCGAAGCGGTTCGCCGCGGTGATCCGCTTCTGGGTGCGCGCCAGGGACAGCGCCCCGAGGGCGGGGTCGACGGGTGCCGTGCCGAAGGGGCGGGTCAGCTGTCCCAGACCGGCGGGCAGGAGGGCGTCGAGGTCGACGGCCTCCTCCATGTCGTGCTGGTGCGGGGCGACTTCGCCGCCCTCGGCGGAGGCGCCGACCCACACTCCGTACAGTTGGGCGATCTTCTCGTCCAGGGTCATCGCGTCGATCAGCGCGGACACACGGACGGCGATGTCCTGGGTGGGGTCGTTCCAGACAGGGGCTTCGGGGGTGGTCTCTACGGCCACGTTGGCGGTCACTTTCCTCCCACGCCCATCAGGCCCTGGACGAGGGCCCTGCGGGCGAACAGGTAGACGAGCAGGACGGGCACCATCGACAGCATCACGGCGCCCAGCAGGCCGGGGATGTCGATGCCGTGTTCGGTCTGGAAGTTGTACAGCCCCAGGGTGATCACCTTGGCCGAGTCGGACTGGGTGAGGACCAGCGGGAACAGGAAGCCGTTCCAGGCCTGGAGTGCGGAGAACACCACGATGGTGGACAGGCCGCCGCGGGAGAGCGGGACGACGAGCTGGAAGAACATCCGCCGCGGGGTCGCTCCGTCCACGGTCATGGCCTCGAACAGCTCCGGGGAGATGTCGCGCATGGCGCCGCTGAGGATCAGGGCCGACATCGGCAGGCAGAACGCGGCGGTGGGCAGGATGATGCCCAGGAGGTTGTCGTACAGGCCGGCTTCGCTGATCAGGTAGAACATCGGGACGATGACCGCCTGGGCGGGGATGGCCAGGCCCAGCAGGAACAGCCGGAAGATCTGCGAGGTGACCCGGCTGCGGCTGCGGACGATCGCGTAGGCGAGCGGCGGCACGAGCAGCAGCACCACGCCCACGACACAGACGGTGACGATGACGGTGTTGAGGAAGTACCGGCCGAAGCCCGAGTCGAAGGCCGAGGTGTAGTTGTGCAGGGTGAAGTCGTGCGGGAAGGACAGCGGTCCGTTCTCGGCGTAGTCCTGCCGGGTGCGCAGGGTCGCCGCGAGCATGACGTACAGCGGCAGGCCGACCAGGACGAGCCAGACGATCGAGCCCGCTCCCGCCAGGTAGTTGGGGCGTCGCCTCATGAGACACCCTCCATGTCGCTGCGCATCTTGTCGTAGCCGGAGACGCGGACGACGATCAGCGAGATGATCGTGGCCGCGACGACCAGGCAGAGCGCGATGGCCGAGCCCGCGCCGAAGTCGAAGCCCTGGAAGGCCTTCTGGTACATGTAGTAGGCGCTGATCGTGGTGTCGCTGCCGGGGCCGCCCTGGGTGAGGATGAGGACCGTCTCGAACGTGGTGAGCCCGCCGACGACCATCAGGATCATCGAGGTGATCATCGAGTTGCGCAGCTGCGGCAGGGTGATGTGGAAGAACTGGCGGTAGCGTCCCGCGCCGTCGATCTCGGCCGCCTGGTACAGCACCTGCGGTATCGCGCGGGCGGCGCCCTGGTAGATCAGCGTGTGGAACGGCGTGAACTGCCAGGTGCTGACGAAGGCGAGCACGCCGATGGCGGTGGCCTGCCTGCCGAACAGGTTGCCGTCCCCGAACAGCCAGGTCATCCGTGCGGGGATGCCGAAGTTCGGGTCCAGCAGCGCCCGCCACAGCACCGACACCGCGGTGGAGGACAGCAGCAGCGGCACGAAGTAGATCGCCGACAGCACCGCGCGGTTGCGCTGGTGCCCGGCGGCCCACACGCCGAGCACGATGCTCAGCGGCGTCTGCAGGACCACGCCGAGGGTGGTCAGCAGGAGGGTGAGCCAGATGCTTTTGATCATCACCGGGTCGTCGAGGATGCGGTGCCAGTTGTCCAGGCCGACGAACCGAGGTGATCCCAGGCCGTTCCAGCTCATGAAGGACAGCACCGCCACCACGACGAGCGGGGCGATGGCGAAGAGGGCGAAGAAGACGGTCGCGGGCAGCGCCCAGAGGAAGGTCGGGCGCGTGCCGCGGGCGGCGCGGGTTTCCTCCGGCCGGCGCCGGGCCCGCTTGGGGGCCACGGCGGCGGGCGGAGCACTGGTGGTCTGTGTGCTCATGAGGGGTTTCACTCGGCGGGGAGGGCCTGCATGGCCTTGATGAAGCCGTCCGCGTCGATCTGTCCGTCGAAGAACTGCTGGACGGCCTGGTGGATCGGCGTCATCGCCGCCGGCGGGTAGGCCTGGTCCCAGGAGAGCTGGAAGGACTTGGCCTTGGCGACGAGGTCGTACTGGAAGCGGGAGTACGCGGGGCTCGCCGACTGGCCGAGGAACTTCGGGGTGTTGGTCGTCGTCGGCAGGTTGCCGATGGCCAGCTGGGCCTTCACGAACTCGTCCGAGTACATGAGCTTCAGGAACCTGGCGACGGCGTCGGGGTGCTTGGTCCGCTTCAGCACGGAGTAGAAGTTGTTGGTGTTGCCGACCACGTCGGAGGTGTCGCCCTTGCCGTCGGCGACGCTCGGGAACGCGGTGTAGCCGAGCCCCTTGGCGGCGAACTCCTTCGCGTCCTGCTGCTGCTGGGCGTAGTACCACGAACCCATCAGCTCGAAGCCGGCCTTGCCGGAGGCGACGAGGGCGGGCGAGGCGCCGTTGGTGTACTTCACCGAGTCGTAGTTCTTGCCGAAGGCCCCGGCGTCCACCAGCTGCTTGAGCATGCCGAGCGCCTTCTTGCTGTCCGGGCCGGCCCACGCCTCCTTGTCCCCGCCGAGGGCCTTCTGGAACAGGCCCGGTCCGGCGACCCGGTCGTAGACGTACTCGAACCACATGAGGGTCGGCCACTGGTCGCCGCCGCCGAGGGCGATCGGCGTGACGCCCGCGGACTTCAGCTTCTTCACCGCGGCGAGCAGTTCGTCCCAGGTCTGGGGCGGCTTGACGCCCGCCCTGTCGAGCACGTTCTTGTTGTTGAACAGCAGGACCGGCTGGGTGCCGCGCATGGGGATGCCGTAGGGGTGGCCGTCGACGACGGCGCTGTTGAAGACGGCGGGCAGGAACTTGTCGTCCAGGCTGGGGTCCTTCTTGATGAAGTCGTCCAGCGGCATCAGCAGGCCGGCCTTGACGAACGGCTGGATGCTGCCGCCGCCCCAGTTGAAGAAGATGTCGGGCGCCTTCGGAGTGCTGATGATCGTCTGCAGCTTCTGCTGGTAGTCGGCGCCGGGGATGGTGTCGAGAACGGCCTTGACGTCCGAGGTCTTGTTGAAGGTGTCGACGATCTGCTTCTCCACCTTGTTGCTGGCGTCCCCGTAGACCAGCACATGGATCTTGCCGTCGTCCGCCGAGCCTCCCCCGCTGCCGTTCCCGCAGGCCGCGAGACTCGCCGAGAGGGCGAGTGCCGTGGCACAGACGAGCACCCGGGACATCCGTACACGCATGATCATCCCCCTTCCGAAAATTTCGGCATCTTCGCCGAAAGTGCTGCGGCTGGACAGTAGGCGCATGGAGGAGAATCGGTCAACGGTCGTGCATCCACGCGGCCAAACCGTTATCGGTGGCCATGGCCTATGCTGCGGCCATGCGCGAAGAAGACCAGGTGGCCCGCAGAGTCACACTGGCGACCGTGGCCAGGGAAGCCGGTGTCTCGCTTCCGACAGTTTCGAAGGTGCTCAACGGTCGTTCGGATGTGTCCTCTGCGACCCGGGCCAAGATCGAGCATCTGCTGGAGGTCCACGGCTACCGCCGGCGGACGCTGGGCGCGCCGCCGACGCCCCTCATCGAGATCGTGTTCCACGAGCTGGAGAGCGTCTGGGCGATGGAGCTCATCCGGGGCGTGGAGAACGTCGCGAAGCAGCACAACGCGACCGTCGCGCTGACGGAGAGCGGGACGCGGCAGGCTCCCGGGCCCGAGTGGATCGAGGGTGTGCTGCGCCGCCGGCCCCTGGGGGTGCTGCTGGTCTTCTCCACCCTGCCCGAGGACGTGAAGCGGCAGCTCGTCTCCCGGGCCATACCCTTCGTGATCGTGGACCCGGCCGGCGACCCCGATCCCGACGTGCCGTCCGTCGGCTCGGCCAACTGGGCCGGCGGGCTTGCCGCCACGCGGCACCTCACCGACCAGGGCCACCGCCGCGTCGCCATCATCACCGGCCCCGAGGACCTGATGTGCTCGCTGGCCCGCCTCGACGGCTACCGCTCGGCACTGGCGATGGCCGGCATCGACGCGGATCCCGGGCTGATACGTTTCGGCGACTTCCATGTCCAGGGCGGTTTCGAGCACGCGCTGGACCTGCTGCGGCGCCCGGACCGGCCCACGGCGATCTTCGCCGGGAGCGACCTGCAGGCCCTCGGCGTCCTGGAGGCCGCACGGGTACTGGGGGTCAGCGTGCCCGGCGAGCTGTCGGTGGTCGGTTACGACGACGTGCCGCCCGCCCAGTGGTCGAGCCCGCCGCTGACCACCGTCCACCAGCCGCTCCAGCGCATGGCCGAGGAAGCGGCCCGTATGCTTCTGCAACCGAAGCACGCCAAGAAGTCCGCCTCGCGGATCGAGCTGGCCACGCATCTCGTGGAACGCCAGAGCACCGCACCGCCGGCCCGGGACTGAGAGCTTCGAAACTTTCGCAGCGTTCGATCGAACACCGCGAGGAGCCAGTGCGGATTGCATACCACTCCGAAGGGGCGTCCGTAAGACCCATAAGAGGTCAGCCCTGTGGTCCCGGCACACGAGGACGAAAGTTTCGTTAATGGAGAGGGCTCCGACAGAGAGACTTTCGTTGAAGTTTCGGAAACGAAGCCGTTGACCGCCCTTTCGAGCCGGGCGCATACTCACTGGCGCTCGACGCCCCGCAGCGGCGCCAGTTCACCCGTTCCATCGCGCTGCCGGGTCTGCCCATCGGCCTTCACACAGGAGGAAGCATGGACATGGACCACGCGTTCGACCCCTCGATGAGCCGCAGAGGCTTCATCGGCCGCGCCGGTGCCCTGGCACTGGGCGCCACCGCGTCCGGGCTGCTGCTGCCCGGAACCGCGCACGCGGCCACGACCATCACCACGAACCAGACCGGCACCAACAACGGCTTCTACTACTCGTTCTGGACGGACTACGGCGGGTCGGTCTCCATGACCCTCGGCTCCGGCGGCAACTACAGCACCTGGTGGCAGAACTGCGGGAACTTCGTCGCCGGCAAGGGCTGGAGCAACGGCGGGCGCCGGACCGTGCAGTACTCGGGCAGCTTCAACCCGTCCGGCAACGGCTATCTGTCCCTGTACGGATGGACCTCCAACCCGCTCGTCGAGTACTACATCGTCGACAACTGGGGCACCTACCGGCCCACCGGCACCTACAAGGGCACCGTCACCTCCGACGGCGGCACCTACGACGTCTACGAGACCACGCGGTACAACGCCCCGTCCGTGGAGGGCACCAGGACCTTCAACCAGTACTGGAGCGTCCGGCAGTCGAAGCGGACGGGCGGCACCATCACCACCGGCAACCACTTCGACGCGTGGGCCCGCTACGGCATGCCGCTGGGCAGTTTCGCCTACTACATGATCCTCGCCACCGAGGGCTACCAGAGCAGCGGCAGCTCCAACATCACGGTGAGCGGCTGACGTTCGCTTCCGCGACGGCTCGATCCGACCTCGGCCCCCCACCACGCCGACACGAGGAGGACCAACCCCGCATGCGCACCCCAGCACGCTCCCCCGTCATGGCCCTGGCCGCCGCCGCGACGGCCGTGGCCGCCACCGTCACGCTGTCCGTCGACGCCGGCCCGGCGCACGCCGCGACCTGCAACGGATACGTAGGACTCACGTTCGACGACGGCCCGTCCAACGATCACACCCCGGCCCTGCTCAACGCGCTCAGGCAGAACGGACTGCGCGCCACGATGTTCAACGAGGGCCAGTACGCCGCGGCCTACCCGTCCCAGGTGCAGGCCGAGATCAACGCCGGAATGTGGGTCGGCAACCACAGCTACACCCATCCGCACCTGACCCAGCTGAGCCAGTCGCAGATCGACTCCGAGATCTCCCGCACCCAGCAGGCCGTCGCGAGTGCGGGCGGCGGCACTCCGCAGCTGTTCCGTCCGCCCTACGGCGAGACCAACGCCACGGTGCAGGCGGTGGAGGCCAAGTACGGCCTGCGGCAGATCATCTGGGACATCGACTCGCAGGACTGGAACGGCGCGAGCACGGACGCGATCGTCCAGGCCAACGCCCGGCTGACCAACGGCCAGATCATCCTGATGCACGAGTGGCCCGCCAACACGCTCGCGGCGATCCCCCGCATCGCACAGGTGCTGGCGAGCAAGGGCCTCTGCGCCGGCCGGATCTCTCCGCAGACCGGCCGCGCCGTGGCCCCCTGACGGGTACTCAGGTGGCGCGGCGGTAGCACGCCGTCTTGCCGGAACCTACCCGCTGCCCATCGGCCCGGTCCCCTGCGGGACCGGGCCACATGCGTGGGCGATCGCGCCCCGCACGTCCCCTTGCGGAGACGGCAGTCGGGCGTGAAAGGCATGCACCCTACGGGCCGGGCCGCGCACCGGCGGACCTCCGGCGAGCGCGCACCCACCCGAACAGCACCACCGAACACAGCGCCGCGAACGCACACCAGGTCGACACGAACTCCAGCCGCCACAGCGCCCAGCACACCGCCGCGCCCACGGCGGCCAGGACGCCCAGCACGAACAGCCGGCGGTCGCCGGACAGCAGCAAAGAGCCGATCGTGGCCAGCAGATAGCCCACGACGAGCGGCACCACCGGCGAGACGTGCAGGGCGTATCCGACGGTGTGGCCGCGGATCTCGGCCGTCACCGGATCGCCGGCCAGGCCGCGGGCGAGCAGCGCGGCGGTCACCGCTCCCGCGGCGAGCGGGAGGAGCGGGCGTGGGGCGGTGCCGCACACATCACGCCCGCCGGGACCCAGAGCGCGAGCACCGGCAGCGCGATCACCGCCCAGGCGAGGGTCGCGGGGCCGCCGCCCCCGCCCGAGCGCCACACGGCCGACTCCACGATCTGATGGGCGCCCAGCAGCAACGGCACTGCCGCGAGCGGCAGTTCACGGCCGCTGCGCACCAGCGCCACACAGGCCGCCCCGACCGCCGCGACGGCACTGCCCGCCGCGAGATCGGCCGTCGCACTCCAGCACATCCACGCCACCAGGGGTCCGCCACGGGCCTTCCGGCTCTGCCGCCGACCACGGTACGGCCTTCTGCCGCGGCCTCCGAGATGATTGGCTTGCCCCGGCCCTCGCGCCCCACCACCCGGCCCGGCAGTCAGGAGGACTCCGCACCATGAGCAGTGGCTACGCGTTCGAGTACAAGGTCGTCACCTTCCGGGAGTCGCTGATCGGCGACGCCCTGGACAGCGACAGGCTGGAGAAGGTTCTCAACAAGCACGCGGAGGACGGCTGGGGCCTGAAGGCCATCACCTCCGCCGACGTCAAGGGCCGTATAGGGCCCGGGGCGGTGGAGGGGCTGCTGCTGACCTTCGAGCGCCCGCGGCAGTGACGTCCGCGCGCACCCTGCACTGACATCCGCGCGCCGGTGCACGGACGCCCGCGGAACCGGCCGGGCGCGGACAGGTCCCCGGCCGGCCGGAGGTGTGCCGGCCTGCCGCCCGGCGGGGTGGGCAGGTCCGGCTCCGGCCGGAGGCCCGACGGCCCTGCGCCGGCGCGATGAGGGAGGCCGGTAACGCCCCGCGGCCTGCCCGCTCCGCCGGGCGTCCGGCTCGAAGACACGCCCGGGTCCATGTGAGACTGTGGGGGCAGGAAACCCGTCTGCGGATACGGTCGAGCGATGGATCTCAGGGATCTGGCCGACAGGCACGGGGGCGATCCGTTCGGCATCACGACTGCCGCCGTCGCCCTCGTGGACGTACACGGCCTGATCCGCTACTGGAGCCGGAAGGCCGAGGACCTCCTCGGGTATCCGGCGTCCGGCGTGCTGGGGCGGCCGGCGGCGTCCCTGCTCGCCGGAGAGCGCTCACCCGCCTCCGTGCTCGCGGCGGCCCAGCGGCTCGGGGAGGGCTGGGAGGGGCTGATCACCGCACGCCACCGCGCGGGCCACCCGGTCGAGCTGGCCCTGCGGGTGTGTCCGCTCAGCGCCGAGCACGGCTCCGGCTGGCTCGCCGTGGCCTGCGCCGCCTCCGACTCACGCCGGTGGCAGCTCGACCAGGCGGTGATGCGCGGCCTGCTGGAGGAGTCGCCGATCGGTATCGCCGTCCTCGACTCCGAACTGCGCTTCCAGTGGGTGAACCACGTGCTGGCCGCCATGGAGGGACTGCCGGCCGACCTCGCGGCCAGCCGTGCGGCACCCCCGGGCCCGGAACAGCTGCCCTCGGCCGTGGACTGGCAGGCCCGCCAGGCGCTGATTTCGGGGCAGGGCGCGCCGACCGTGGAGCATGTGCCACCGCCGCACGGCAGGTCCCGGCGCAATGCGCAGAGTCACCTCAGGCTCCGTTCCTCCTTCCCGCTGAAGGACCTCGACGGCAAGACGCTCGGCGTGTGCCACACCGCCGTCGACTTCACCGCCCAGGACCGGGCACGCGCGCGGCTCGCCCTCGTCAACGAGGCCGCGCAGCGCATCGGCACGACCCTGGACCTCGACCGCACGGTGCAGGAACTTGCCGAGGTCCTGGTGCCGCAGCTCGCCGACTTCGTGGCGATCGACCTCTTCCAGGGCGTCCTCGCGGCCCGGGACCTCACTCCCGGACCGGTCACCGGCGGCCCTCTCCAGCGGGCGGCGCACGTGTCGATTCGCGAGGAGGTGCCGGAGGCGATCGTGCCCATCGGGGAGCCCTCCGCGTACGCGGCCAAGTCCCCGCAGCAACGGTGCCTGACCACCGGCCGGCCGATCCTCGATCCGGTGCTGGACCCGACGACGTGGTGGCTGGCGGACGATCCCCAGCGTCTGTCCAAGATCATCGGCCTGGGCGTGCACAGCCACCTGGTGGTGCCGCTCCGGGCGCGCGGCGTGACGATGGGTGTGGTCACGCTGCTGCGCTGGGAGAACCCCGGCCCCTTCGACGAGGACGACCTGCTGCTGGTGGAGGAACTGGTGGCGCGCGCGGCGGTGTGCGTGGACAACGCGCGCCGGTTCGTCCGCGAGCACCACGCCGCCCTCGCCCTGCAGACCAGTCTGCTGCCGCCCGACCTGCCCGATCACTGCGCCGTCGAGGTCGCCTACCGCTATCTGCCGGCTGACCCCGAGGCCGGTGTGGGCGGCGACTGGTTCGACGTCATCCCGCTGTCCGGGGCCCGCATCGCCCTGGTCGTCGGGGACGTGGTGGGCCATGGCATCCACGCCGCGGCCAGCATGGGCCGGCTGCGTGCGGCCGTACAGACGCTGGCCGACATGGACCTGCCCCCCGACGAGCTCCTCGCCCACGTCGACGACCTCGTCCTGCGCCTCTCCGACGAGGCGGAAGCGGCCGAGAACGGGCCGATGGTTATGGGCGCGACCTGCGTCTACGCGGTCTACGACCCGATCTCGCGGAAACTCAATGTGGCCCGTGCCGGACATCCCACTCCGGCCATCGCCCACCTGACCGAGCCGGTCGAACTGCCCGACATTCCCGCCGGTCCCCCGCTCGGGCTCGGCGGGCTGCCCTTCGAGTCGGCCGAGATCGAACTGGAGGAGGGCACGGTCGTCGCCCTCTACACCGACGGTCTCATCGAGGCGTCGGACCGCGACGTCGACGTCGGCTTCGAGCGGCTCTGCTTCGCCCTCGCCCACCCCGACCGGCCGCTGGAGGAGATCTGCGACACGATGGTCCGCATTCTCCTGCCGGACCGCCCGCACGACGACGTCGCCTTCCTCATCGCCCGGACTCACGCGCTCTCCCCCGACCACGTGGCCTCCTGGGAGGTGCCCTCCGATCCCCGCGCGGTGCACGAGGCACGCGACAACGCCCTCCGCCAGCTGGCCGCGTGGGGGCTGGAGGACATCGCCTTCACCACCGAACTGATCGTGAGCGAGCTGATCACCAACGCGATCACGCACGCCGTCGGACCGATCGGCCTGCGCCTGATCCGGGAACGGACGCTGATCTGCGAGGTGTCGGACGCCAGCAACACCTCGCCCCATCTGCGCCGCGCCCGCACCACCGACGAGGGCGGCCGCGGCCTCTTCCTCGTCGCCCAGCTCGCCCAGCGCTGGGGCACGCGCTACACCGCCACCGGCAAGACCATCTGGGCGGAACAGCAGGTCCCGGACAACGCGGCCTGCTGAGCGGGTCCCGCTCCTCGCCGGAACTCCGGACGCGATGGGCCTCGGTGCTTCGGCGAGGCGGCCGCACAGCAGGCCGGACCCTCCCGTTCGGGGGCGGCACAATGGCGGCGTGGATCGAGACAACCGGATCATCGTCGCCCTGGACTGCGACGACCGTGCCGCCGCCGAGGGCATCGTGGACCGGCTGGGCGAGGAGTGCGGCTTCTACAAGGTCGGCCTGGAGCTTCTCACCGTGGCCGGGCCCGACGTCGTCAGGCACCTCGTCGCGCAGGGCAAGGAGGTCTTCCTGGACCTCAAACTCTTCGAGATCCCGCACTCGGTCGCCGGTGCGGTGCGCGCCGCGGGAGCTCTGGGCGTCTCCATGGTGACCGTGCACGGCATGGGTGGTGCGGGCGTCCTGTCGGCCGCCGTCGATGCCGCCCGTGCCTTTCCCGGACTGCGCGTCCTCGCCCTGACCGTGGTCACCAGCATGACCGACGAGGATCTGGCCGGCATCGGCGTCCGCTCATCCGTCGGGGAGCAGGTGGTGAGGCTGGCCCGGCTGGCGGGCGAGGCCGGCTGCCACGGTGTGATCGCCTCGCCTCAGGAGGTCGCGGCCCTGCGCGGCGTCCTGGGCCCCGATGCGCTGATCGTCACCCCCGGGGTCACCCTGCCCGGTGACGCCCCGGCCGATCATGTCCGCCCCGGAACACCGCGCGCCGCCTTCGCGGCGGGCGCCTCCCACATCGTCGTGGGCCGGACGGTCACGCGGGCGGCGGATCCGGCGGCCGCGCTCCGTCGCCTTCGCGCGAGTCCGGCCCCGCAGGCGTCGGCTGCCGTCGGGTGACCGGCGCGGTGTTCCCGGCACCGCCCTACCGGCCCGGGCCCCGCCCGGCCTCCGGGAAACGGGCGGACTCGTCGTCGGGCACCCGTACGGTCGGCTCCGGGGTCGCTCGGCCTGTCGTCGTACGGCCCGGGAAACCGGCCCGCAGCACGGCGGCTGCCGCGGCGGCGGCCAGGACCACTGCGGCGGCGAGGAGGAGCGCCTGGTGGTAGCCGTGCCGCAAGAGCGGGGTGACGACCGGCGGGCCCAGCATCTGGCCGACGGAGTACCCGGCGGTGAGCAGGGCCACCGAGCGCGGAACCCGCAGGTGCGCTCCGGTGGCGAGGGCGAGTGTGCTGATGCCGATGAACGTGCCCCCGAACAGGGCCGCGGAGACCAGGGCGGCCGGCACTCCGGCGATCAGCGCCGGCAGGGCGATGCCGGCCGCCTGGACGAGGAGCGCGGCCAGCAGCAGGCCGGGGCGGGACCAGCGGCGCCCCAGCCAGGCCCACAGCGCCGCGGACGGCACGGCGGCCAGCCCCACCAGCACCCAGGCCCCGCTGCCGGCCCAGCCGGGGGAACTCTGCTCGATCGCCGAGACCAGGAAGGTGCCGGCCACGATGTAACCGATGCCTTCCAGGGCGTAGGAGACGAACAGGGCGGTGAACCACCGGTGCACGCCTGTTCCCCGGGGGGTTTCCCGGCCCTGTGGGGTTGGGGGCGGGGCCGCTTCGGGGCGCAGGTTCCAGGAGGCGGCGCTCAGCAGTGCGGCGAGGGCGGCCGAGGCGTACCAGGCGGTGCGCCAGTCGGCGAGCGGGCCGAGCCAGTGCAGCGCCAGGACGAGCAGGCCGGACAGCGCGATGCCGGCGCCGACGCCGCCGAACCCCCAGCCGGGCAGGTGCGCGGGGTGCTCCCGCAGGTGGCCGAGAAGGGAGCTGACGGCGATCACGAAGATGAGTGCGCTGGCCACCCCGGCCGACAGCCGGAGCAGGAACCACGCCGACGTGTCCCGGGTGGCCGGCATGGCGGCCAGGCTGCCGGTCAGTACGGCCAGGGAGGTGCGCAGGACGGTGGCGGAGCGCACCAGCGCCGGGAGCGCGATGCCCGCGAGCGCTCCCAGGAGGTAGCCGGCGTAGTTGGCGGTGGCCAGGTTCGCGCCGGCGCCCGCCGTCAGCCCCGCCTGGGTGTGCATCAGGGGCAGGATCGGGGTGTACACGAAGCGGCCGACCCCCATGCCCGCGGCCAGCGCCGCCGCGGCCCGGGCGACATGGCCCCACGGCGAGGCCGGGTGTCCGCCGCTTCGGTCCCGGAGGGCGCCCGGTCGTCGTGCGCTCATGACGGAGTCCTCCGGCCGTCCCTCATCTGCGCACTCCGTTCTCTGTCGCATGTCCCTGGGAAGGGCTGTGGCAGGGGTGGTCGGGCAGCCGGTGAGCCGCCGGCCGGGCCGGGCTGCCATGGCGTCATCGTCCGTCCGCCGCCGGTGGGGGCGCCACGACCGGATTCCTCACTGCTGATAGGCCGAGCCTCCTACCGGTCGTAGCATGAGGGCCGTGGAGCTGCGCCAACTCCGGTACTTCGCCGCCGTCGCCGAGGAGCTGAACTTCGGCAGGGCCGCCGAGCGGCTCCTGATCGCCGGGCCGTCCCTGTCCCAGCAGATCAAGGCTCTGGAACGCGACCTCGGAGTGCGCCTGTTCGACCGCGACCGCCGGTCCGTCTCGCTCACCGCGGCGGGCTCCGCCCTGCTCCCGCAGGTCCGCGACCTGCTGGCCCGGGCCGAGGAGCTGGAGCGCCGCGCCAGGACGCTGTCCGGTTCCGAGCCGGTACGGCTCGGGTACGTCAACTGGCTTCCGGCGGACCTGACCGCCCGCACCTCGCCGGTGGCCCGGGTGCACCTCGACGCCTGGGTCGCGCCCTCCCACACCCAGGCCGCCCGGGTCGCCGACGGCAGCCTGGACCTCGCGGTGTGCTGGGCCCCGGCCGCGGAACTGCAGCGGCTGGGGCTGCGCGCCACGCTGATCGGCGCCGACCGGCTCTACGCCGTCGCCACCGGTGACGACACCGGGCCCGTCCGCGCCCGTGACACCGCCGTCCTCGTCGACGCGGACACCACGTCCTGGCTGTCCTGGAACATCTACGCCGAGCGCCTGGCCGGGGACACGGGGGCCCGCGTGGTGCACATCAGCGACGGCGGCGTCACCGGCCCCGCGTTCTTCGACCACGTCCGCCGCAGCGACCGCCCGGTCGTCAACTCCCCCAAGGGGCAGACCAGTCCGCTCCCGCCCGATCTGGTACGGCGCCCGGTCGTGGCGCCGGAGATCCGCTGGACCTGGTCGGTGGTCCGGCGCGCCGCCGAGGACCGTGCCGCGGTCCTCGGCGTCGTCGAAGCCCTGCGCGACGGCGTCGGAGACCTCGGCATCCACGGCCCGGACGTCTGGCTGCCGGCCGGCGACCCGCACCGCTCACCGGGGCCCTCGCACCCGCCCGCGTCCCGCCGCTGACCCGCCGACCCGGGCCAGGAGGCGTCGCCCGCCCGTGTGGCCGGTTGTCTCCCGGGTCTCACCGGGCTCAGAGGCAACTGAGAGTTTGCTGTGGCAGTCTGGCGCGCCCCAACCCCCTCGGGAGCGCTCGAATGACTTTGATCAACGGTCTGCCCGCCCATGTCCTGCTGGTCCACGTGGTCGTGGTGCTGATACCGCTCACCGCGTTGGCCCTGGTGGCCGCCGCCATGTGGCCGCGGGCCGCCCGCCGGCTGGGGGCGATGCTCCCGCTGCTGGCCTTCGTGGCCCTGGCGAGCGTGCCGCTGACCACGCATGCCGGCGAGTGGCTCGAGCGGCACGTGGCGGACGACGCCCTGGTGCGCCGGCACACCGAGCTGGGCGACGGGCTGCTGCCGTGGGCCCTGGGCCTGTTCGTGCTGGCGGCCGTCGTGTGGTGGGCGGCGCGCCGTGGGGAGGCGGAGTCCGGGCGGGGCGGCGGCCTGCGCTGGTCCGCGCTGCCGGTGCGGATCGTGGTGGGCGTGCTCTGCGTGGCCGTGGCGGCGGGTGCCGTGGCGGACGTCTACCGGATCGGCGACTCCGGAGCGAAGGCGGCCTGGCACGACGCGTACTCGAAGTCGGCGACGCGCGGCGGGGACGGCTCCTGACCCCGCGCGACCGGGCGAAGCCGCACCCTCCGCGAGGCCGCGGGGCCGGCTCACCGCAGGGTGCGGTCAGCCGAACAGGCCGCGCACGCGGATCGTCTCGACGTGCCGCCACGAGCCGCCGGGCAGCAGCACCCAGTCGCCGTTCGCGGACGTCGCCTTGCGTACGGCGGCGGGGCGCGCCGCCCGGCGCGACGGCAACCGGGAACCGCAGCCCCGCGTCTTCGCCCGCTGCCGGGTGTGGGCCGACTTGCTCATGACCACTCCCGCGACATGATGCGCTGTACTCCACCGGGTTCCCCCGCGAGCGCCCTTGCTCCGTCCTCCATCGTCCCTCTGTTCCCGCGGGATCGCCCGGTGACGCGAAGGAGAACGGTGCGCACGGACCTGTGTGCGCGGTCCGCCGCGTCAGCACTCGATGACGTTGACGGCGAGTCCGCCGCGGGCGGTCTCCTTGTACTTGACCTTCATGTCGGCGCCGGTCTCCTTCATCGTCTTGATGACCTTGTCGAGGGAGACGTGGTGCCGTCCGTCGCCGCGCAGGGCCATGCGAGCCGCGGTGACGGCCTTCACCGCGGCCATGCCGTTGCGCTCGATGCACGGGATCTGGACCAGGCCGCCGACCGGGTCGCAGGTCAGGCCGAGGTTGTGCTCCATGCCGATCTCGGCGGCGTTCTCCACCTGCTCCGGGCTGCCGCCCAGCACCTCGGCGAGGCCGCCTGCCGCCATCGAGCAGGCGGAACCCACCTCGCCCTGGCAGCCGACCTCGGCGCCGGAGATGGAGGCGTTCTCCTTGAAGAGCAGGCCGATCGCGCCCGCGGCCAGCAGGAACCTCACCACGCCGTCCTCGTCGGCCCCGGGGACGAAGCGCAGGTAGTAGTGCAGGACCGCGGGGATGATGCCGGCCGCGCCGTTCGTCGGGGCGGTGACGACCCGGCCCCCGGCGGCGTTCTCCTCGTTCACCGCCATCGCGTAGAGGGTGACCCACTCCATCGCGCGGCCCGCCGGGTCGCCCTCGCTGCGCAGGGCCCGGGCCGCCGACGCGGCCCGCCGGCGGACCTTCAGGCCACCGGGCAGGATGCCCTCGCGGGACAGGCCGCGGGAGACGCAGCCCTCCATGACCCGCCAGATCGCCAGCAGGCCCGCGCGGATCTCCTCCTCGCCGCGCCACGCCTTCTCGTTCTCCAGCATCAGCGCGGAGATGGACAGGCCGGTCTCGCGGGCGAGCCTCAGCAGTTCGTCACCGGTGCGGAACGGGTGGGACAGCTCGGTGTCGTCGGCCTTGACCCGGTCGGCGCCCACGGCGTCCTCGTCGACCACGAAGCCGCCGCCGACCGAGTAGTACGTCTTCTCCAGCAGCGGCACGCCGTCGGCGTCGTACGCGAACAGGGTCATGCCGTTGGCGTGGTACGGCAGTGAGCGCCGGCGGTGCAGGACGAGCTGGGTGGAGGCGTCGAAGTCGATCTCGTGTGCGGAGCCGATCTCGGCGCCGAGGAGGCGGATGCGGCCGGTGCCGCGGATCCGTTCGACGTCCAGGTCGGCCTGGGTGACGTCGACGGTGTGCGGTTCGTTGCCCTCCAGGCCGAGCAGGACGGCCTTGGGGGTGCCGTGGCCGTGCCCGGTGGCGCCGAGGGAGCCGAACAGCTCCGCCCGCACCGCCGCGGTCTGGGCCAGCACGCCGTCCTTCTTCAGCCGGGCGGCGAACATCGCGGCCGCGCGCATCGGGCCGACGGTGTGCGAGCTGGACGGGCCGATGCCGATGGAGAACAGGTCGAAGACGCTGATTGCCACGCCGTGACTCCGGGGGACGGGCGGGGTGTGCCGGGCACGCCCTGCGGGAGGGTTGTCGGTTACCGGGGCGGGCCGTGGCGCAGACGCCGGCGCGTCCTGTCCCGGTGCACTGCCGACGTGCGCCGGGCCGGGATGAGTTGACGCGCGGCCCTCATGACACGGCAGGCACGGCGGCGGGGACGAGGGTGCGGCGGAGCCGGTTGAACAGCTTCGGCTGGTTCAGGGAGAGCACCGCGACCGGGGTGTCCTCGCGCCGGTAGACGGCGGTGAAGCACCGGCTGTCGAGGTCGCCGTCGACCACCTCGGGCTGGGCGCCGGGAGCGACGTGCCCGGCCAGCTGGATGCGCACCCGGTACTGGTCGGACCAGAAGTACGGTGCGGTGGCCGGGGCGGCAGCCGGGACGCCCGACAGCAGTGTGCGGGCGGCCGTCGTCCCGTGTTCCGTGGCGTTGCTCCAGTGCTCGATGCGGGCGTGCCGGCCGGTGAACGGATGGGGGCAGCGGGCGACGTCGCCGACGGCGACCACACCGGGGACGGTGGTGGCGCAGCCGGCGTCGCAGACCACGCCGTCGTCGACCTCGACACCGGAGCCGGCGAGCCAGTCGGTGGCGGGCCGCACGCCCACCCCGGCCACCACGATGTCGGCGGGCAGCACGCGCCCGTCGGCCAGGCGCACTCCGGTGACGCGTTCGCCGCCGACGAGTCCGGCCACGCCGGTGCCGCACAGCAGGCCGACCCCGTGGTCGCCGTGCAGCGAGGCGCACACCCGCCCCATCGTGCGGCCCAGTTGGCGCTCCAGCGGGACGTCGAGCGCCTCGACGACGGTGACGTGCAGCCCGAGCCGGTGGGCGGTGGAGGCCACCTCGGCGCCGATGAAGCCGGCGCCGATGACGACGACCCGGGGCAGGCCGCTCAGCAGTTCGGCGCGCAGCGCCTGGGCGTCGTCCAGGGTGCGCAGTGTGTGGACGCCGGCCAGTCCGTCCGTGCCGGGGAGGGTGCGGGCGGTGGCGCCGGTCGCGATGACCACGCCTTCGGTGCGCACGTGCCGTCCGCCGGCCAGCGTGACGGTCCGGGCCGCGGGATCGAGCCGCACCGCGCGCTCGCCGAGCAGCCAGTGGACGTCGAGGTCGTCGTACTCGTCCGCGTCGCCGAGCGCGAGCGCGTCGGCGTCGAGCTCGCCCTTGAGGAAGTCCTTGGACAGCGGCGGCCGGTCGTAGGGCGCGTGCCGCTCCTCCCCCACGACGACGATCTCGCCGTCGTAGCCCTGTGCGCGCAGCGCGCGGACGGTGCTCAGGCCTGCCAGTGACGCGCCGACGACGGTGATGCTCCTCATGCGGGCTCTCCGAAGGATGACTGTCTCGGACTGACTGTCTCGAATTACACAACATCAATCGCTATACGCAACATGCTTTCCATTGTTCCGGACGGCTGTCAAGGGGACGGGACGCATCAGTCCTGGGCGGGGTGCGCCTCGAGCCGGTCCCGCAGCCAGGTGTGGAAGGCGCCGATGTGGTGCTCGCTGGGCACCAGGACGCCGCCCTTGGCGTAGGCCCGGGAGCTCATCCCCGGCTGGGTGCGCTCGCAGGCGCCGAAGTCCTGCTGGTTCACCCGGTGGAACAGCTCCACCGAGCGGTCCACGTCCTTTCCGCTCTCCACCACGTGCGGCAGGTACAGCCAGTCGCACTCCACCACCGTGCGGTCGTGCGCCATGGGGTACATCCGGTGGACGATCACGTGGTCCGGCACCAGGTTGACGAACACCTGCGGCTTGACCGTGATCGCGTAGTAGCGGCGGTCCTGGTCCTGCCCGACGCCCGGGATGCGGTCCAGGCCCTCGCCGCCGTCGACGGTGAAGCCCTTGACCTGCGCACCGAACCCGGCGCCGTGGCCGACGTAGTACTGCGCCGCGTAGCCGTCGGCGAACTCCGGGAGCACCTCGGTGAGTTCGGGGTGGATGGTCGCGCAGTGGTAGCACTCCATGAAGTTCTCGATGATCAGCTTCCAGTTGGCCTTCACGTCGTACGTGATGCGCCGGCCGACCCGCAGGTTGTCGACGTCGTAGTTCTCGATCGACTCGGTGTCGCCGAGCCGTTCGGCCACCGCGCCGATCACGTCCTGTTCGAAGGACGGCGGGGTGCCGGCCAGACACACCCACACGTAGCCGAGCCACTCGCGGACATGGACGTTCACCAGGCCGTACGCGGTGCGGTCGACATCGGCCATCGACGTCAGGTTCGGCGCCGCCACCAGCTTGCCGTCCAGGCCGTACGTCCAGGCGTGGTAGGGGCACTGGAAGGCGCGCTTGACCTCACCGGACTCCTCCAGGCACAGCTTCGCGCCCCGGTGCCGGCAGATGTTCAGGAACGCCTTGACGGAGCCGTCCCGGGAGCGGGAGACCAGCACGCTCTCACGGCCCACCTGGCAGGTGCGGAACTGCCCCGGCCGCGCCAGGTCCGAGGCGCGGGCCACGCAGAACCACATGGCCTCGAAGACGCGTTCCTGCTCCAGGGCGAAGACCTCGGGGTCGGTGTAGTACTGCCCGGGCAGCGTGGCGATCAGGCTGGAGGGAAGGCTGGTCGTCGTCATCGTGGTCACCTCGGGATGCGTCAGACGCGCACGCGGCGCGGGCCGGAGAGGGCGATGGGGTGCTCGGTGGTGCCGTCGACGGTCAGGTCGGCGACGATCTCGCCGATCACGGGCACGAACGTGAACCCGTGGCCGGAGAACCCGCAGGAAGGGCCCGCCTGCGCAGGCCCAGGTGAGCTTGCGACGGAACCTGCTGAGGGGCGCCTCGTCGATGGCACGGATCGACATCGGACTTCCTGGTCTGGGGGGGGACGGCGATCAACGTTGCGCTTTACGAAACATGTCTCTTTACACGCAACTGAACATCGAGAGCGTTGCGCCGTCAAGACGGGGGGCGGAAGTCTGCCGCCCCTGAGGGCGAGTTGTTGCGCATGGCGCATCTTCTCGCTCAGGCAGGAACAAGCCTCTTGACCGGCCGCCGTCCACACCGGACCATGTTGCGTATCACTCTCACCGTTGCGTATTGCGCATTACGGAGGATGTCATGTCCCCTCGCCCGCAGCCCGGCCGCGAGTTCGTCCTCACCCTCTCGTGCCCCGACCGGTCAGGCATTGTCCACGCGGTCACCAGCTTCCTCGTGAGCCATTCCGGCAACATCCTCGAGAGCCAGCAGTTCGACGACCGCCTTCAGGACCGCTTCTTCATGCGGGTGCACTTCGAGGTCACCCATCCGGCCACGTCCCTGGAGCTGCTGCGCACCGGCTTCGGCCCGGTCGCCGAGGCGTACCGGATCACCTGGCAGCTGCATGACGCCTCGACCCCGACCCGCACCCTGATCATGGTGTCGAAGTTCGGCCACTGCCTGAACGACCTGCTCTTCCGCCAGTCCACCGGCTCGCTCAACATCGAGATCCCGGCGATCGTCTCCAACCACCGCGACTTCGAGCCGCTGGCCCGGAACTACGGCATCCCGTTCCACCACATCCCGGTGACCCGGGAGACCAAGGCCGAGGCGGAGGCCCGGCTGCTGGAGCTCGTCGCCGAACTCGGCATCGACCTGGTGGTGCTGGCCCGCTACATGCAGATCCTCTCCGACGACCTGTGCAAGCGGCTCGACGGCCGGGCCATCAACATCCACCACTCCTTCCTGCCGAGCTTCAAGGGCGCCCGGCCGTACGCGCAGGCGCACCGGCGCGGCGTCAAGCTCGTCGGGGCGACGGCACACTACGTCACGCCCGACCTCGACGAGGGCCCGATCATCGAGCAGGACGTCGTGCGTGTGGACCACTCCCACACGCCGGACGAACTGGTCACCATGGGCCGCGACGTGGAGGCCCGGGTCCTCGCCCGCGCCGTGCAGTGGCACAGCGAGAGCCGTGTGCTGACCAACGGCAACTGCACGGTCGTCTTCCGCTGACGCACGGGCCGCCCTACGGTAGGGGGGCCGGCCGGCGCCGACGGCCGGCGAGGTCCGGCAACGGCTCGCCGCGACCCTTCGCCGCACCCCTCCCTCTGCGTATAGTTGCGCCATGAGCAACCACACCGCAGATGGCGAAACAACGGCTCCGGCGGTGAGCGGGGTGCAGTCCGTCGACCGCGCCGTCAGCGTCCTGGAGATCCTCGCCCGGCGCGGAGAGGCGGGCGTCAGCGAGGTCGCCGCCGAGATCGACGTCCACAAGTCGACCGCGTTCCGTCTGCTCGGGGCGCTGGAGGCGCGCGGACTGGTGGAGCAGGCGGCCGAGCGCGGCAAGTACCGGCTCGGTTTCGGCATCGTGCGCCTGGCCGGCGCGGTCACCGGGCGCCTGGACATCACCCAGCAGGGCCGCGAGGTGTGCGAGCGGCTCAGCGAGGAGATCGGCGAGACCGTCAACATCGCCGTGCTGCAGGAGCATTACGCCGTCAACCTCTATCAGGTGCGCGGGCCGGGCGCCGTCGGCACCCACAACTGGGTCGGACAGCTCACGCCGGTGCACGCCACGTCCAGCGGCAAGATCCTGCTGGCGCACCTGCCGGCGCGAGAGCGGGACGAGGTGCTCGCGGCCTCGGGCCTCCGGAAGCACACCACGCGCACCCTGACCACCCGGGCGAAGCTGGAGAAGGACCTGACCGAGGCGCGGGAACGCGGGTACGCGGTGACGCTGGAGGAGCTCGAGATCGGGCTGCACGCCATGGCCGCCCCGATCCGCGCCCACCGCGGCGAGGTCATCGCCGCCCTCAGCTCCTCCGGTCCGGCGTACCGCTTCACCGAGGAGCGCATGCACGAGCTGGCGCCGCTGCTGATCAAGGGCGCGGCGGAGATCAGTCACCGCATGGGCCACGTCGGCTGACGTGCTCCGGGCGTGGACCGGGTACGGCGCTCGTCGCCGATGCACCCGCGCCCGGTGAGCCACCTCGGCGCCCCCGCGGGCGGTCACCCGCACCGCGTCGAGCGTCGCGGCGACGCCGTGCACACGCAGGCACCGGACGCCCTGCGCGGCGGCGAGGACGGACACGGCGCAGGGCGCGGACGTCCCGTGACGGCGCCGGGCGCGGGCGTCCCAGTGACGGCGCCGGGCGCGGGCGTCCCGTCGCCGCGCCGGCCGGCGCCCGGCCCGGGAAGGACTTGCGGGACGCGTCCACGGGGACCGGACGGCCAGGCGCGCGGCCCTCCGCCCGGCCGGGCCGGCAACTCCCGGTCATACCCGGCCCCTTGGCTAAGCCGAGCCCCGGGCCGACGACCAGGCGGCCGACCGGGACCCCGGCCTCCAGCGCGGCCGACTGCTTCCGGCAGATCGGCGGCGGCGTCGGCGCAGCGGTCTTCGCCCTCGATCCGCAGCCGCGGCTCGCCGGCCACATCGGTGACGACATCCCGGTGGACGGCGTCGGCCTGCATGCCGGCGGAGTGGCCGCGTCAGTGCGTCAGGACGTGCGGCGCCTTGCCGCGGGCCATCAGCGGCGGCATCGCGGGGTCGGCGAGGCCGCCCGAGACGTCGTTGCCATCCGTGCGCCGGCGTCGAAGACGCGGCCGGCGGCCACCTCGACCCGGATGGTGTCGACAAGTCGCCGGAGCGGCGAGTTCGCCTCCCGGCCGCCGCCGTGAGCGGCCGGGAGGCGTGCGGGTCACCGGTATTCGACGGCCGCGTCCAGCAGCCAGTCCGCCAGATAGCCGGCGAACGAGGAGCGCACCAGCACCCAGAACCCGGCCCTGGGTTCGTCGCGGGCCACCAGGACGACCTGGGTGCGGGCCAGCGTCGTCTGCGCGCAGCGGCCGGGGCCGAAGGCGCGTGGGTGCAGGTCCAGCGAGCAGCCGTGGGCCAGCAGGTCGCGGGCCCGGGGTCCGGCCACCAGCAGGGTGGTGCGCTGGGCGGAGACGTCGGTGACCGAGACCGGTTCGTCGCCGGCCGCCGCGCGGATCCGGCCCTCCAGGTCCCGCTCGGTGCCCGGCCGGCCCACCACCAGCCATTCGTCGGGGCCGAGCCACACCGCGGTCACGTCCCCCGCGTGCACGACGGTGTTGGGTTCCAGGGGCAGCTGGAGTCCCAGGGCGAGTCCGACGGCGTCCGCCGCCAGGCCCTTGGCGTCGAGGCGGACGTTCACCTGGGCCAGGAAGGGGAGTTCGGCCAGCCGGATCGCGCCCCGGGAAGAGCGCGTCGCGGCGGCCAGGCGGTGGGCGGCGTCGGTCAGGGGGCTGCGCTGCCACGGGGTCAGGGCGGTGTCAGCCATCGCGGCGGGCTCCCTCGGGGTCGTAGAGGACGGGGCTTGCGACGGTCACCGGGACCAGCCGGTCGCCGACGGGCGCGTAGAGGCGTTCGCCGATGCGGTCCCGGCCCCCCTTGACCAGGGCGAGCGCGAACGTCCGGTCGAGCGCCGCGCTGCGGTAGCTGGAGGTGACGTGACCGAGCATCGGGACGGGCGGGGCGGGCAGTTCGCTGTCGGCGACCAGATGGGTGCCCTCGGGGAGGAAGACGGCCGGGTCCTCCGGGAGGAGCCCGACGAGGTGCTTGCGGTCGGGGCGGACGGTGTCCGCGCGGGCGTAGGAGCGCTTGCCGATGAAGTCGGGCTTCTTCTTCGACACCGCCCAGCCCATGCCGAGGTCCTGCGGGGTGACCGTGCCGTCGGTGTCCTGCCCGACGATCGGATAGCCCTTCTCGGCGCGCAGGACGTGCATGGTCTCGGTGCCGTACGGGGTGATGCCGTACGGGGCGCCGGCCTCGTACAGCGCCTCCCACAGCCTGCGGGCGTCCCACGGCGAGACGTTGATCTCGTAGGCGAGTTCGCCGGAGAAGCTGATCCGGCACACCCGCGCCTCCAGGCCCGCGACCGTCGCGTCCCGCCACGCCATGAACGGGAAGTTCTCGTTGGAGACGTCCAGTTCGGGAGCGAGCGAGCCGAGGACCGCGCGGGACTTCGGGCCGACCAGGGCCACGGTGGCCCACTGCTCGGTGACCGACGTGCAGTGGGCCTTCAGTTCGGGCCACTCGGTCTGCAGCCACTCCTCCATCCAGTCCAGTACGGCCGCGGCGTTGCCGGTCGTGGTGGTGACCAGGAACCGGTCCTGGGCGAGCCGGATGACCGTGCCGTCGTCGAAGACCATTCCGTCCAGGCGGCACATCACGCCGTAGCGGATCATGCCGACCTTCAGGGTGCTCATCATGTTGGTGTAGAGCCGGTCGAGGAAGACCGCGGCGTCCGGACCCTGGACGTCGATCTTGCCGAGTGTGGAGGCGTCCATGAAGGCCACGCCCTCCCGGGCCGCCCGGCACTCGCGCAGCACGGCGGTCTCCATGTCCTCGCCGTCGCGCGGGTAGTACCAGGGCCGCTTCCACTGGCCGACGTTCTCGAACAGGGCGCCGTGCTCGACGTGCCAGCCGTGCAGGGCGGTGGTGCGCACCGGGTCGCTCAGCGCACCGCGGTCGCGGCCGGCGAGGGCGGCGAAGGACACCGGGGTGTACGGCGGCCGGAAGGTGGGCAGGCCGAGCGCCGAGACGTCCACGCCGAGGAGTTCGGCGACGACGCCGCTCGCCAGGACGCCGCCCGTCTTGCCCTGGTCGTTGGCGGTGCCGGCCGTGGTGTAGCGCTTGGTGTGCTCCACCGAGCGCAGGCCCGCGCCGGTCGCCCGCGCCAGGTCGTCGACCGTGACGTCGCGCTGGAGGTCGACGAACCGGGGAGCGCCGGTGTCGCCGGGGACGGTGAAGACCTGCATGGGCGGGTTGTACGGCTGCGCGGACACGGCCGGCAGGACGGGGGGCTCGGCCGTGCAGCCCTCCGCCTCGGCCGCGCGGACACCGGCCGACGCACCCTGCGCGAGGGCCGTGGCCAGGTCGAAGGCGCCGTTCGCGCTGCCCGCGACCTCCACCGCCTGACGGCAGCTGCCGGGCACGAACGCGCCGAGGGCGTCGTCGTGCCGGAGCTTTCCGCCCGCCTGGCTGAACAGGTGCGCGACCGGGTTCCAGCCGCCGGAGACCAGCAGCAGGTCGGCGGCGAACTCCCGCTGTCCCGTGGACCGGCCGTAGGGGGCGACCGTCACGGCGGTCAGCCGGGCGGCGCCCTCCGTGCCGATGACCGCGTGTCCGGTGAGCACCTCGATGCCGGCGGAGCGGGCCCGCTCGGCCCACTCCCCCGGCTCGGTCCGGGTGTCGACGATCGCCGCGATGTCCACGCCGGCGGCCGCCAGGTCGAGGGCGGCGGCGTAGGCGCTGTCGTTGGTGGTGAACACGACGGCGTGCCGGCCGGGGAGGACGGCGTAGCGGTGCAGGTAGGTGCGGGCCGAGGACGCCAGCATCACGCCCGGCCGGTCGTTGTCGCCGAACGCCAGCGAGCGTTCGTGGGCGCCGGTCGCGAGGACCACGCGCCGGGCGCGGATGCGCCAGACGCGCTCGCGGGAGACGTTCTCCGGAGCTGCGACCCCGAGGTGGTTGGTGCGGCGCTCGACGGCCAGGAGGTGGTTGTCGTCGTAGTAGCCGAAGACGGTGGTGCGGGGCAGGACGCGGACCTCGGGCGCCGCGTCGAGCCGGGCGCGGGTCTCGGCGACCCAGTCGAGGTGCTCGCCGGTGCCGAGCAGGCTGCCGCCGGCCTCCGGCTGGTCGTCGGCGAGGATGACGCGGGCGCCGCCGCTCGCCGCCGCGGCCGCCGCCGCGAGTCCGGCCGGGCCGGCGCCGACGACCAGCACGTCGCAGTGGGCGTGTACGGCGTCGTAGCGGGCGGGGTCGGGTGTGTCGGCGAGGCGGCCCTGGCCGGGAAGGCTGCTCGCGGCCAGGCCGTCGTAGAGCTCGACGGTGGTGGCGGGGAGCATGGGCTCGGGGAAGGGGGCCTCGATCTGGACGACCGCGTTGGGTTCCTCGACGCCGGCGGAGAAGATGCCGCGCGGGCGGCCCAGCTTGATGCTGGTGGCGGCCTGGATGACGCCGTTGGCGAGCAGGGCGGAGGCGAGGGTGTCGCCGCGGAACCCTTCGTACCGGGTGCCGTCGAATGTGAAGGTGAGGGGGGTGCCGCGGTCGATGCGGCCGCCTCCTGAGAGACGGAACGCCTGACCGGGGACGCCCGGCTCCGGAAACCCTGGAGCCGACGGCTGCGGGCCGGAGGTCGTGGAGCGTCCGCCGGAGCCGTCCTGGAGCGAGGAGCCGCCGCCGGAGCCGCCCTGGAGTGAGGAGCCGCCGGCGGAGCCGTCCTGGATCGCCGGACCGGCGGGCACGGACGGACGCGGTTCGAGGGCGGCCGGCCGGTCCTCCCCCACCCGGTACACCGCCAGGATCTCGTTCGTCGACGTGTCCCGCACCGCGTTGAACCACCGGCGGCAGCCCGCCGCGTGGCTCCACCGCTCGGCGAAGGGGCCCTTGGGGTTGTCGCGGAAGAACAGGTACCGCGCCCACTCCTCGTCGGTGAGGGCGGCGGGGTCCTCGGGGTAGGGGACGTGGGCCTGGCCGCCGTAGTGGAACTCGGCCTCGTCACGGGGCCCGCACCACGGGCAGGGGATGAGCAGCATGGTTCGGCTCCCTAGTGGGCCACCGCGGCAGCGCCGTGCTCGTCGACGAGCGCGCCGGTGGTGAAACGGTCGAGCGAGAAGGGGGCGTTCAGGGGGTGGGGCGTGTCGTGGGCGATGGTGTGGGCGTAGACCCAGCCGACACCCGGGGTGGCCTTGAAACCGCCGGTCCCCCAGCCGCAGTTGAGGTAGAGGTTGTCGACGGGGCTGAGGCCGACGATGGGCGAGGCGTCGGGGCTGACGTCCACGATGCCGCCCCAGGTGCGCAGCACGTGGGCGCGGGCGAAGACCGGGAAGAGCTCCAGGGCCGCCGACATCTGGTCCTCGATGATGTGGAAGGCGCCGCGCTGGGTGTAGGAGTTGTAGGCGTCGATGCCGGCGCCCATGACCAGTTCGCCCTTGTGCGCCTGGCTGACGTACACGTGGACGGCGTTGGACATCACCACCGTGGGGTGGACCGGTTCCAGGAGTTCGGAGACGAGCGCCTGCAACGGGTGGCTCTGCAGGGGCAGTTCGATGCCGGCCATGGCGGCGAGGACGGAGGTGTGACCGGCCGCGCACAGGGCCACCTTGCCGGCCGCGATCGGACCGCGGGTGGTCTGCACGCCGACCACCCGGCCGCCCGCCACATCGAGCCCGGTGACCTCGCAGTTCTGGATGATGTCGATGCCGGCGGCGTCCGCGGAGCGGGCGAAGCCCCAGGCGACGTAGTCGTGCTTGGCGATGCCGGCGCGCGGCTGGTAGGTGCCGCCGAGGACGGGGTAGCGCACGTCCGGGGAGGTGTTGACGATCGGGCAGACCTCTTTGACCCCGTCGGCGTCCAGCCATTCGGCGTCCACGCCGTTGAGCCGGTTGGCCTCGACGCGGCGGACGCTGTCGCGGACGTCCTGGAGGCTGTGGGCGAGGTTCAGCACACCGCGCTGGGAGAAGAGGATCGGGTAGTCCAGTTCCTCCTCCAGCCCCTCCCACAGCTTCAGCGCGTGCTCGTAGATGCCGGCGCTCTCGTCCCACAGGTAGTTGGAGCGGATGATCGTGGTGTTGCGGGCCATGTTGCCGCCCGCGAGCCAGCCCCTCTCCAGGACGGCGACGCTGGTGATGCCGTGGTTCTTCGCCAGGTAGTGGGCGGTGGCCAGGCCGTGTCCGCCGCCGCCCACGACGATCACGTCGTACGACGGCCTGGGGTCCGGGTCGCGCCAGAGGAAGTCCGGGTGGTCGGGGAGGTCGGCGCCGGGGGTGCGGGGGCTCATCGGGCGTCTCCGTCGTGCGAGAGGTGCGGGTAGAGCGGGTGCTTGGCGGCCAGCGCCTCGGTGCGGGCACGCAGGGCGGCCACGTCCGGCTCGGGCCGCAGGGCCAGCGCGATCACGTCGGCGACCTCGGCGAAGTCGTCCTCCGTGAAACCGCGGGTGGCCAGCGCCGGGGTGCCGATGCGCAGGCCTGAGGTGACCATGGGCGGGCGCGGGTCGAAGGGCACCGCGTTGCGGTTGACGGTGATGCCGATCTCGTGCAGGAGGTCCTCGGCCCGCCTGCCGTCGAGTTCGGAGTCCCGCAGGTCCACCAGGACCAGGTGGACGTCCGTGCCGCCGGTCAGCACCTTCACGCCGGCCGCGGTGGCGTCGGGCCGGGCGAGGCGTTCGGCGAGGATGCGGGCGCCGGCGAGGGTGCGGGTCTGGCGCTCGGCGAACTCGGGCGAGGCCGCGACCTTGAAGGAGACCGCCTTGGCTGCGATGACGTGCTCCAGCGGCCCTCCCTGCATGCCCGGGAACACCGCCGAGTTGATCTTCTTGGCGAGGTCGGCGTCGTCGGTGAGGATGACCCCGCCGCGCGGACCTCCGAGGGTCTTGTGCGTGGTGGTGGTGACGACGTGGGCGTGCGGGACGGGGCTCGGGTGCAGCCCGGCGGCGACCAGGCCCGCGAAGTGCGCCATGTCGACCATGAGGAGGGCGCCGACCTCGTCGGCGATCCGGCGGAAGGCCGCGAAGTCCAGCTGCCTGGGATACGCCGACCAGCCCGCGATGATCATCTTGGGGCGGTGCTCCTTGGCGAGCCGCTCCACCTCGTCCATGTCCACGAGGTGGTCCGCCTCGGAGACGTGGTAGGGCACCACGTTCAGCATCTTGCCGCTGTAGTTGATGCGCATGCCGTGGGTGAGGTGGCCGCCGTGCGCGAGGTCGAGGCCCATGACGGTGTCACCGGGCTGCAGGAGGGCGAAGAACACGGCGGTGTTGGCCTGCGCGCCCGAGTGCGGCTGGACGTTGGCGTAGGCGGCGCCGAACAGGGACTTGACGCGTTCGATCGCCAGCCGCTCGGTGACGTCGACGTGTTCGCAGCCGCCGTAGTAGCGGCGTCCCGGGTAGCCCTCGGCGTACTTGTTGGTCGCCACCGAGCCCTGCGCCTCCATCACGGCGGTGGGCGCGAAGTTCTCGGAGGCGATCATCTCCAGGGTGGACTGCTGGCGGCGCAGCTCGGCGCGCAGGGCTGCGTGGACCTCCGGGTCCAGCTCGGCGAGGCTGGTGTTCAGGGGGTTCATACGGCGTTCGCGTTCCTCTCGGCGGCCTCGACGACATTCGCGAGGAGCATCGCTCGGGTCATGGGTCCCACTCCCCCGGGCATCGGGGCGAGCCAGCCGGCGGCCTCGGCGGCCTCCGGGTGGATGTCGCCGACGAGCCCGTGCTCGGTGCGGGTGATGCCGACGTCCAGGACGGCAGCGCCGGGGCGCAGCATGTCCTTGGTGATCAGTCCGGGCGAGCCGGCGGCCGCGACGACGATGTCCGCCTCGCGCACGTGCCAGGCCAGTCCCTTGGTTCCGGTGTGGCAGAGGGTCACGGTGGCGTTCTCGGACCTGCGGGTGAGCAGCAGGCCGATGGGCCGGCCGACCGTGATGCCCCGGCCGACCACGCACACCCGGGCCCCGGCGAGCGGAACGTCGTGGCGGCGCAGCAGTTCGACGATGCCGCGCGGGGTGCAGGGCAGCGGGGCGTCGATGCCGAGGACGAGGCGGCCGAGGTTGACGGGGTGCAGTCCGTCGGCGTCCTTGGCGGGGTCCATGCGCTCCAGCACGGCGTTCGCGTCCAGGTGGCGCGGGAGCGGGAGCTGGACGATGTATCCGGTGCAGGCCGGGTCGGCGTTGAGTTCGTCGATGACGTCCTCGACCTGTTGCCGGGTGGCGTCGGCGGGCAGTTCGCGGCGCAGGGAGGCGATGCCGACCTGGGCGCAGTCGCGGTGCTTCCCGGCTACGTAGGCACGGCTGCCGGGGTCGTCGCCGACGAGGACGGTCCCGAGACCTGGCGGACGGCCGGTGAGGGCGGTCAGCTTGGCCACGCGCTCGGCCAGTTCACGGCGGATGGCGGCGGCGGTCGCCCTGCCGTCGAGGAGCTGTGCGGTCACCGGTGGTGTTCCTTCCCTCGGCTAGCCACGGAGGCGGGACATGGACGGGTCGAACAACGGTTCCTCGGCGACGACGGCCTCGACACGCTGGTCGAAGTAGCCGATGTGCACCCTCGTGCCGGGCTCGGCCAGCTCCGCCGGCAGCCACGCATAGGCGATCCCCTTGCCGATGGTGTAGCCGTACGCCGCGCTGGTGACGTAACCGACGGCGCGGTCGCCGTCGTACACGGGCTCCTTGCCCATGACGACGGCGTGCGGGTCGTCGATGGTGAGGCAGCTCAGCCTGCGCCGGACGTTCTCCTTGCGGCGCTCCAGCGCGGCCTTCCCGACGAAGTCGCCCTTGTCGAGCTTGACGGCGAAGCCGACGCCGGCCTCGTACGGGTCGTGCTCGTAGGTCATGTCGGTGCCGAAGGAGCGGTAACCCTTCTCCAGGCGGAGGCTGTTGAAGGCGCCGCGGCCGGCGACGACGCCGCCGAGCGGTTCGGCCGCGGCCCACAGGGTGTCCCACAGCTTCAGGCCCTGGTCGGCGGTGGTGTACAGCTCCCAGCCCAGTTCGCCGACGTACGACAGCCGCATCGCGGTGACCGGAACCGAGCCGATGTAGGCGCGCTTGGCGCGGAAGTACTTCAGGCCCTCGTTCGAGAAGTCCTCGTCGGTGAGCGGCTGCAGCACCTCGCGGGCGAGCGGGCCCCACAGGCCGATGCAGCAGGTGCCGGCGGTGATGTCGCGGACCTGGACGCGGCCGTCGGCGGGCAGGTGGCGGGTGAACCAGTCGAGGTCCAGGTTGCCGTTGGCGCCGACCTGGAAGAGGTCGCGGCCGAGGCGGGCGACGGTGATGTCGCTGCGGATGCCGCCGTCGTGGTCCAGCAGCAGGGTGTACGTCACCGAGCCGACGGACTTGGCGACCTTGCCGGTGACCAGGCCCTCCAGGAAGTCGGCGGCGCCGGGGCCGCTGACCTCGAGGCGCTTGAGGGCCGTCATGTCGTACAGGGCGACCTTCTCGCGGGTGACCTGCGCCTCGGCGCCGACCACGGGCGACCAGTAGCGGGCGGCCCAGTCGTTGGGCGTGGGGATCGAACGGCCCTCGACCAGGCCTGCGTTGGCCTCGTACCACTGGGGGCGCTCCCAGCCGTTCGCCTCCAGGAAGAACGCGCCGTGTTCCTGCTGGCGGGCGTAGAAGGGGCTGGTGCGGATCGGGCGCGGCTCACCCGAGGGCTGGAGCGGATGGAGGATGTCGTAGACCTCCACGAAGTTCCGGCAGTCGCGGGCCAGGACGTACTCCGGGGAGAGCTGGTGCGGCTCGAAGCGGTTGACGTCGCACTCGTGCAGGTCGAAGGAGGAGCAGTAGCCGTCGACCAGCCATTCGGCGACGGCCCGGCCGACGCCCGCGGAGTGGGTCACCCACACGGCCTCGGCGACCCAGAAGCCCTTGACGTCGGGGGACTCGCCGAGCAGCGGGTAGCCGTCGGTGGTGAAGGAGAACAAGCCGTTGATGCCCTCCTCGATCTTCGCCTCCTTGGTCGCCGGGAGCAGGGACTGCGTCTCGGTCCAGGCCGGCTCGAAGTCCTCCTCGGTGAACTTCAGCACCGAGGGCATCTGTTCGGCCGCGTCCACGGAGAGGATGTCGTCGGCGGAGACCGGCATGGGGCGGTGGCCGTAGTAGCCGATGCCGAGGCCGTCGTAGCGGTCGCGGTAGTACAGGTCGGCGTCCTGGTGGCGCAGGATCGGGCGGACCGCCTCCTCGGTCTGGCCGGCGAGGGCGGGGACCGGGCCGGTCCAGGCGAGCTGGTGGGCCAGCGGGGTGAGCGGCAGGTTCATGCCGGCCATGCGGGCGATCTTCGGGCCCCAGATGCCGGCGCAGCACACGACGACGTCGGCGTCGATCTCGCCGTGGTCGGTGACGACGCCGGTGACGCGGCCTTCGCTCTGCCGGATGTCGAGGACCTCGTGCCGGGCGAGGAAGCGCACGCCGCGCTCGGTGGCCCGGCGGATCTGGGCCTCGACGGCGAGGACGGCCTTGGCCAGGCCGTCGGTGGGGACGAACAGACCGCCGAGGACCTTGTCGCGGTCGACCAGCGGGTGCTTGGCCACGCACTCGTCGGGGGTCAGCAGGCGGGCCTCGATGCCCCACGCGGTGATCCAGCCGTGCCGGCGCCGGATCTCGGCGAGCCGCTCGGGGCTGGTCGCCACCTCCAGGCCGCCGACCTGCAGGAAGCAGGGCTTGCCGTCGACGTCGAGGGAGCAGAACTTCTCGACGGTGTAGCGGGCCAGCTCCGTCATCGTCTTCGAGGCGTTCGTCTGGAAGACCAGGCCGGGGGCGTGCGAGCTGGATCCCCCGGTGGCCGGGAGGGGGCCCTGGTCGACCACGGTCACTTCGGTCCAGCCGCGCGCGGAGATCTCGTCCGCCAGGGCCGCTCCCACGACACCCGCTCCGATGATCACCACTCGGGGTCCCGCCATCGCCCAACCTCCGAACTTGAGACCGGCTCAGTTGCTTTTGGCGCAACGTGATTCAGGTTACGCAACTCAATGTGCCTGTCGCCGCGAAGGGTGTCAAGGGGGCGGTGACGTCGGAAAACAGGCCGGAGAAGGGGCCCGGGCACGGCAACGCCCGGCGGGCGGTGCGCACCTGCGCGCACCGCCCGCCGGGCGTCGTCAGCCGGCCTCTTTCCGGTCCCGTCCTACTTCAGCCAGGCGTCGACCTTGTCGCGGTTCGCGTCGACCCACTTCTTGGCCGCCGCGTCGTCCGACATCTTGTCCACCGCGATGTACCGGGCCACGGTGTTCTGGTCGTCGTTGGTCCAGTGGAAGTTCTTCACCAGCTTGTAGGCGGGGCTGCCCGACTTGGCGAACCGCGCGCTGACGATCTTGTCCAGGTCGTAGACGGGATAGTCGCAGGCGATCTTCGCGGCGTCGGCGTCACAGCCCGCCGTGTACTTCGGCAGGTTGACCTTGACCAGCGGCACCTCGGACAAGAACCACTGCGGTTCGTAGAAGTAGCCGATCACCCACTGCTTGTTCTTCTCGGCCGTCCGGTAGGCCTGGATGAGCGCCGTCTCGCTGCCCGCGTACACCACCTTGAAGTCGAGCTTCAGGTTCTTCACCAGTGCCGCGTCGTTGGTGACGTACGACGGGTCGCCGTCGAGGAGCTGGCCCTTGCCGCCCGACTCCGAGGTCCTGAACTTGTCGGCGTACTTGTCCAGGTTCTTCCAGTCGGTGATGTCCGGGTGGGCCTTGGCGAGCCACGGCGGCACGAACCAGCCGATCACACCCTTGTTCCCGGTCGACCCCGCTTCCACGGCGGTCTTCTGCTCGGTGATGTACTTCTTCTTCAGATCGTCGTGGCCCCAGTTCTCCAGGACGGCGTCCACCTCACCGGTTCCGAAGCCCTGCCAGGCGATCTCCTCCTTCAGGTCCTTCTTGTTGACCGTGCAACCGAGGTCGTGCTGCGCCACGTACGCGACGACCGCCGCGTCCGCCTCGTAGCCGACCCACGGGTTGACGGCCAGGTTGAAGGCGCCGCACTTGCCGTCCGAGGACTTGGCGCCGGCCGAAGTGCTGTCGCCGACCTTCGCTCCCGAGCAGGCCGTGAGGGTGAGGCCGAGGACGGCCGCAGCGGCCGCGCCGGCCCGCCAGTGATGTGCCATGGTGTCGTGCTCCTTATGCCCTGGCGCGTCGCGCCGCAGCCTGCGTGATCCGGTCGAACATGACTCCGAGCAGTACGATGGCGAGCCCTGCCGCCAGCCCCTTGCCGTACAGCTCTCCCTGCGAGAACCCGGCCACGACGTCGTAGCCGAGGGCGCCTGCCCCTACCAGGCCGCCCACAACAACCATCGACAGCACATAGATCAGACCCTGGTTGGTGGCGAGGGTCAGCGCGCTGCGTGCCATCGGCAGCTGGACCTTGGTGATGATCTGCCAGGTGTTGCACCCGGAGGAGACGGCCGCCTCCACGGTGGACTCGGACACGTTCCGCACACCGTCCGCGATGATCTTGATGGCGACGGGCGCCGCGTACACGACGGCCGCGACGATCGCGGTGAACCGGGTGGCGCCGAACAGCGCCAGGAACGGCACGAGGTAGACGAACGGCGGCATGACCTGCGCGGCGTCCAGAGTGGGCCGCACCAGCCGGTCCACCAGCCGGCTGCGGCCCATCCACACGCCGAAGACGACGCCGAGCAGCATCACCAGCACCGTGGCGACGGCGGTGGAGGCCAGTGTCGTCATGCCGTCGGACCACACACCCGTGCCGACCAGCAGACCGACGCACACCGCGGCCGTCGCCGCGGCGCGCCGGCCGCCGAGCACCGCGCCGAGCGCGACGAGGGTGATGCCGACCAGCCACCACGGGGAGTCGGTGAGCAGCGTCTGGAACGGGTTGAGCAGACCGGTGGTGATGACGTTCCGCAGCCCGTTGGTGATCCCGGACAGATGGTCCTGCAGCCAGGTGGTCGTGGTGTCGGCCGCGCTCGCGATGTGGCTGCCCGTGGCGCCGTCGCCCGGGAACTCGGCCGCCCAGACGTAGGTGTGGGACAGGTAGACCAGGACGGCGGCCCCGGCGCCGCCCGCCACCAGCAGAGGGCGGCGCCACCGCGACAGGCGGCCGCCCGTGCGGCGGGTCCCGGTGCGCGCGGCCGCCGCGGTGGTGACCCGGTCGAGCACGATGGCCATGACGACGATGGCGAGCCCGGCGTTGAACGCCGTGCCGACGTCGAGCGACTGCAGGGCCTGGACCACGGTCTTGCCGAGGCCGGGCGCGTCGATCAGGGCGGCGATGGTCACCATGGCCAGCGCGGCCATGATGGTCTGGTTGACGCCCATGACGACCGTGCGCCGGGACATCGGCAGCAGCACCTTCAGCAGCTGCTGCGAGCGTGTGGTGCCGAGCGAGTCGGCCGCCTCGACGGTGGTCTTCGGCACCGAGCGGATGGCGTGCGCGGTGATGCGGATGGCGGGCGGTGCCGCGTAGATGACGGTGGTGATCACGGCGGAGGCGCCGCCGATGAGGAAGATCAGGGTCAGCGGGGCGAGGTAGACGAAGGTCGGCATCGTCTGCATGAAGTCCAGGAAGGGCGTCATGATCCGGTTGAACCGGTCGGACAGCCCGGCCCACACGCCCAGCGGGATGCCGATGAGCAGCGCCACGAGGACCGCCGACGCGGTCAGCGCGAGGGTGTCCATGCTCTGCTGCCACAGGCCCTGGAGCCCGAAGAAGGTGAAGCCCGCGACCGCCAGCAGCGCCACCCGCCAGTTGGCCACGGCCCAGGAGACGTAGCCGGTGAGGCCGACGACGCCGAGCCAGCCGATCTGCGGCACCGGGCGGGTGCCGGTGGGCTGGGAGATCAGGGACTGGACGAAGGTGACCAGGTTGTCGATGGCCAGCCGGATCTCGTTGAAGAAGTACAGGAAGAGCGGGTTGGAGTTGCGGTTGGCGCCGATGCTGTCGTTGAGGTCGTTCAGCCACCGGTGCAGGCCGGTGAGGTCGGCCGCCGCGAGGGCCAGGGTCTGCCGGCCGCGCAGTACGGCGAAGAGCACCAGCCACGCGAGCAGGACGGCCGCCACCACCATGGGGCGGCTGACCTTGTGACGTGTCGTCGCGACCGGCGCGGTCGCGTCGGCGGCGGCCATCAGGCACCGCCTTCCCGCCCGGCGACGACGGAGAGGATCTCCTCGTCGCCGACGATGCCGAGCAGCTTGCCGTTCTCCACGACCTTGACGGGCTTCTCGGCGGCGAGCACCGCGCGGGTGGCCTCGCGCACCACGACGTCCGGCCCGAGCTCGGGTCCGTCCAGGGCGTCGCCGGGCTCGGCGGGGCGCATGATCCAGCGCAGGGTGAGGACGTCGCCGCGCGGCACGTCCTTGACGAAGTCCCGTACGTAGTCGTCGGCGGGGGCGCCGACGAGTTCGTCGCCGGTGCCGCACTGGACCGTCTTGCCGTCCCGCATGATCAGGATGCGGTCGCCGAGCTTCAGGGCCTCGGACAGGTCGTGGGTGATGAACACCATGGTCTTGCCGACCTCGTGGTGCAGCCGGATGACCTCGCTCTGCATGTCGCGGCGGATCAGCGGGTCGAGCGCGGAGAACGGCTCGTCGAAGAAGAGGACGTCGGGATCGCCGGCGAGGGCGCGGGCGAGGCCGACGCGCTGCTGCATGCCGCCGGAGAGCTGGTCGGGGTAGGAGTTCTCGTATCCGGCCAGGCCCACCAGTTCGACGACCTCCAGGGCCTTCCTGGTGCGCTCGGCCTTGCCCATGCCCCGTATCTCGAGGCCGAACGCCACGTTGTCGACGACCCTGCGGTGCGGCAGCAGGCCGAAGTGCTGGAAGACCATGGAGAACTTGCTGCGCCGCAGCTCGCGCAGCCGCCTGGCGTCGGCGCCGCGGATGTCCTCGCCCTCGAAGACGATCTCTCCGGCGGTGGGTTCGATCAGCCGGGTGAGACAGCGCACCAGGGTGGACTTGCCGGAGCCGGACAGGCCCATGACGACGAAGACCTCGCCGGGTGACACGTCGAAGCCGACATCCCGTACGGCGGCGGTGCAGCCGGTGCGGTCCATCAGCTCGCGGCGGCTGAGCCCGCACAGCTCCTCGGAGCCCGGCACCTCGTCGGCCCTGGGTCCGAACACCTTCCACAGCCGGCGCACGGAGATGACCGGCGTACGCGCCTGGGGCTCCTGGGACGTGTCGCTGGGCGGCGACACCTCGGTCTGGGCTGGGGTCATGATCGGGCCTCTCTCGGGCGGTCAGCCGCGGAACCAGTGCTGCGGCCGGGGTTGGATGTTCTGCCAGACGTGCTTGGGCTCCCGGTACTCGTCGAGGCCGGCCGGTCCCAGCTCACGGCCCACGCCCGAGTGTCCGAAGCCGCCCCATTCCGCCTGCGGTACGTAGGGGTGGTAGTCGTTGATCCACACGGTGCCGTGGCGCAGCCTCCGGGCGACCCGCTGGGCCTTGCCCGCGTCCTGGGTCCAGACGGCTCCCGCGAGGCCGTACTCCGTGTCGTTGGCGATGCGGACGGCGTCGTCCTCGTCGTGGAAGCGTTCGACGGTGAGCACGGGTCCGAAGGACTCCTCGTGCACCACGCGCATGTCCTGCCGGCACTCGTCGAGGACGGTCGGCGGGTAGTAGAAGCCGTTCGCCAGCGCGCGGTCGCCGGGGCGGGCTCCGCCGCAGCGCAGGACGGCGCCCTCGGCGAGCCCCGCGGCGACGTACGCCTCGACCTTCTCCCGGTGCTGTGCGGAGATCAGCGGCCCGGTCTCGGCCTCCGCGTCGAAGGGGCCGCCGAGCCGGATCCGCCGGGCGCGGCGTACGACCTCGTCGACGAAGGCGTCGTGCACCGCGTCCTCGACGATCAGGCGGGCGCCGGCCGAGCAGACCTGCCCGGAGTGCAGGAACACGGCGGTGAGCGCGAAGTCGACGGCCGTTTCGAAGTCCGCGTCGGCGAACACCACGTTGGGGTTCTTGCCGCCGAGTTCGAGGGCGACCTTCTTCACGGTCGCCGCGGCGGTGGCCATGATGTGCCGCCCGGTGTGCAGTCCTCCGGTGAACGACACCATGTCGACGGCCGGGTGCTCGGCGAGCGGCGCGCCCGCCTCGGCCCCGGCGCCGAGCACCAGGTTGGCCGCGCCGGCCGGGAGCCCCGCCTCCTGGAGGGCCTTCATCAGCAGGATCGAGGTGGAGGGCGTCAGCTCGCTGGGCTTGAGGACGACCGTGTTCCCAGCGAGCAGTGCCGGGGCGATCTTCCAGCTCGCTTGCAGCAGCGGGTAGTTCCAGGGGGTGATCAGTCCGCAGACGCCGACCGGTTCATAGGTGACGCGGCTGAGCGCGTCGTCGCGTCCGGTGTCGACCACCCGGCCGGCGCTGGTGCCCGCGATGCCGCCGTAGTAGCGGAAGCAGGAGACGACGTCGGCGATGTCGTACTCGCTCTCCACCAGGCGCTTGCCGGTGTCGAGGGACTCGGCGCGGGCGAACTCCTTGGCGTCGCGCTCGATGATGCCGGCGGTGCGCAGCAGCAGTGCGCCGCGCTCGCGCTCGGGGGTCCGCGGCCAGGGGCCGTCGTCGAAGGCGCGCCGGGCCGCGCCGATCGCCGCCTCGGTGTCGGGGCGGGTCGCCTCCGAGACCGTCGCGACCAGGGTGCCGTCGGCCGGACAGCGGATCTCCCGGTGGCCGCCGGCCACTGGAGCGCGCCATTCTCCGTCCACATACAGATCTGCCACGCGCTGCGCCCTTCGAGCGGAATCCGTTGCGCATTGTGCATCGAATTGCTTGTGGTGGAACACCATTGCGGAATGGGCTGACGCCCGTCAAGAGGTCGGCATGTCTCGGTTTCGCCGTCCCCGGTCCGATTCCCCGGCCCCCCCTGCCCGGACCGTGTCAGCCGGCCAGGCGGTCCAGTGCCGCACGGCGCCAACGCTCCGTCTCGGCGATCTGGTTGAAGGTGAACAGGTGCAGCCCTGCCACCGCGGCGGCGGGCGCGGTGAACGCGGGCGCGCCGCGGGTGAGCAGGCGCTCGGGGGCGTATCCCCCGGGTGCCGCCAACCGCAGGAACCAGGAGGGGTGCCGGGTGAGGAAGCGCGTCGACTCCCCCACCCCGATCTTCGCCGCCATCGACAGCAGCTTGGCCCGCTGCACGGGCCCGGCGACGCCCAGGTGCACGGGCAGCGTGACGCCGCGGCGCCGGACCCGGGCGAGCCAGTCGCCGAGCACGCCCGCGTCGAAGCACAGGTTGCTGACGATGTAGGTGGCGTACGTCCGCTTGTCCCACATCGACTGGATGGTGACGTCGTCGTGGATCAGCGGATGACTCTCCGGATAACCGGTGATGCCCAGGTCGGCGAATGGGCCGCCCAGGTCGGCGAGTGCGCGCAGCACCGGCAGGGCGCCGTGGTACGGCCCGGCCGGCGGATCGGCGTCACCGGCCGGGACGAAGACGTCCGCCACGCCTGCCGTGCGCAGCCGTTCGGCGACGTCCTTCAGGTGCGTGTCGTCCCGCAGCAGCCGCGCGGGTACGTGCGGCACGACGCGGTACCCGTGCGCCGCGAGCCGCTCGGTGAGCAGCAGCGTCGGCTCCAGCCCCTTGACCGGCGACGCCGTGACCGTGACCACGACGTCGCGGGGCACATGCGCGAGGACCTTCTCCTCGGCCGCCTTCGCCGGCAGCACCTCGTAACGGACGCGGGTGAGCAGCCTCCGCAGGGCCTGGGCGCCCATGGCTCAGCCGGCCTGTTTCTGGGCGTCGCGGTGCCGGTAGTAGGCGACCTTGGACGGGGGCAGCGGCTCGTTGCCCAGGATGAGGTCGGCGGCCTTCTCGGCGATCATCATCACCGGTGCGTAGATGTTGCCGTTGGTGACGTACGGCATCACTGACGCGTCCACCACGCGCAGGCCGTCCAGTCCGTGCACCCGCATGGTCAGCGGGTCGACGACGGACATCTCGTCGGTGCCCATCTTGCAGGTGCACGAGGGGTGCAGGGCGGTCTCTCCCTCCTTGGCGACCCAGGCGAGGATCTCCTCGTCGGTCTCGACGGAGGGCCCGGGCGAGATCTCGCCGCCGTTGTAGGGGGCGAGGGCGGGCTGGTTGAGGATCTTGCGCGCCACCCGGATCGCCTCCACCCACTCCCGGCGGTCCTGCTCGGTGGACAAGTAGTTGAAGCGCAGGGCGGGCTTCACCCGCGGGTCCCGGCTCTTGATCTTCACCGATCCGACGGCGTCCGAGTACATGGGCCCGACGTGCACCTGATAGCCGTGGCCGCCGGCCGGCGAGGAGCCGTCGTAGCGGACGGCGACCGGCAGGAAGTGGAACATCAGGTTGGGATACTCCACGTCCTCGTTGCTGCGGGCGAAGCCGCCGGCCTCGAAGTGGTTGGTGGCCGCGGGGCCCTTGCGGAACAGCCACTGCAGCCCGATCAGCGGGGCGCGCCACTTCGCCATGTACGGCTGCATGGAGACGGGCTGCGTGCAGGCGTACTGGACGTACACCTCCAGGTGGTCCTGCATGTTCTCGCCGACGCCCGGCAGGTCGTGCACGGTGTCGATGCCGAGGGCGGACAGCTCGGCGGCGTTGCCGACGCCGGAGAGCTGCAGCAGCTGCGGGGAGTTGATGGCGCCGCCGCACAGGATCACCTCGCCGGCGCGGACCTGCTGGACGGCGCCCCTGCCGCGCCGGTACTCGACGCCGACGGCCCGCTTGCCCTCGAAGAGCACCCGGGTGACCAGGGTGCGCGTCTTCACGGTGAGGTTCGGCCGCTTCATCGCGGGGCGCAGGTACGCCTTGGAGGCGGACAGCCGGCGCCCGCGGTGGACGTTGCGGTCGAACTTGGCGAACCCTTCCTGCCGGTAGCCGTTGACGTCGTCGGTCGGCGCGTAGCCCGCCTCCTGGGTGGCCTTGAGGAAGGCGGTGAACAGCGGGTTGGTGGCCGGGCCGCGCTCCAGGACGAGGGGGCCGTCGTGGCCGCGGAACTCGTCGTCGGGGTCGGCGGCCAGGCAGTTCTCCATGCGGCGGAAGTACGGCAGGCAGTGGGCGTAGTCCCAGGTCTCCATGCCGGGCCCGGACGCCCAGCGCTCGTAGTCCATGGGGTTGCCGCGCTGGAAGATCATGCCGTTGATGCTGCTGGAGCCGCCGAGCACCTTGCCGCGGGCGTGGTAGATGCGCCGGCCGCCCATGTGGGGCTCGGGCTCGGACTCGTACTTCCAGTCATAGAAGCGGCTGCCTATGGGGTAGGTCAGCGCGGCGGGCATGTGGATGAAGACGTCCCAGGGATAGTCGGAGCGGCCCGCCTCCAGGACCAGCACCCGGTTGGCGGGATCGGCCGAGAGCCGGTTGGCCAGTGCACTGCCGGCCGATCCACCGCCGACGATGACGAAGTCGTACTGCAAGTCAGCCATGGTGCCTCGTCTCGCTCGCGCCTTGTGATGTGCGGGGCATGCTAGTACGGGTGCCGCTATACGCACCAGGTTGCGAACAACGCAACTTGTAAGATCTTTGTGCACGCCGCGTTACTTGCAGAGTTGTTGTTTACTCCGCGTATAGTTCCGCTATGAGCAACTACAGTCCGGATACGGAAACGCAGGGTTCACCGCCCGGCGGAGTGCAGTCCGTCGACCGGGCCATCAGCGTGCTGGAGATCCTGGCCCAGCGCGGCGAGGCCGGTGTCAGCGAGGTGGCTGCCGAGATCGATGTGCACAAGTCCACCGCGTTCCGCCTGCTCGGCGCCCTGGAGGCGCGCGGCCTGGTGGAGCAGTCGGGCGAGCGGGGGAAGTACTCGCTCGGCTTCGGCATCGTACGCCTGGCGGGCGCCGTCACGGGACGCATCGACATCACCCAGCAGGGCCGCGCGGTGTGCGAGCGGCTGGCGGAGGAGATCGGCGAGACGGTCAACATCGCCGTGATGCAGGAGCACTATGCGATCAACCTCTACCAGGTGCGCGGCCAGTCCGCCATCACCGCGCACAACTGGGTCGGCCAGCTGACCCCGCTGCACGCCACCTCCAGCGGCAAGATCATGCTGGCCCACCTGCCGGCCAGGGAACGCGCCGCGCTGCTCGCGGAGGCGGGCCTGAAGAAGCTGACTCCGCACACGATCACCGCGAAGACGAAGCTGGAGAAGAACCTCTCCGAGGCCCGGGAGCGCGGCTACGCCTGGACGCTGGAGGAGCTGGAGATCGGCCTGCACGCCATGGCCGCCCCGATCCGGGACCGGGAGGGCCGGGTCATCGCGTCGATCAGCGCCTCCGGGCCCGCGTACCGGTTCACCGAGGAGCGCATGCACGAGCTGGCTCCGCTGCTGGTCAAGGGCGCGGAGGAGATCAGCCACCGGATGGGATACCTCGGCTGACCGCCCCGTCCGCGACCGCCGCACGACCGTCGCACGGCCCGCGTACGCCCCCCGCGCGGGCCACGGCCGCCCCTCCCCGCCGTCGCGTCACCGGGGCCGCGGCGTGCCGAGACGCTCGTTCACCCAGTCGTGGAAGGCGCCGATGTGGTGCTCACTGGGCACGAGCACGCCGCCCTTGGCGTACATCCGCGAGCTCATCCCGGGCTGGGTGCGTTCGCAGGCGTCGAAGTCCTGGCGGTTGACCCGGTCGAACAGCTCCACCGAGCGGCTGACGTCCTTGCCGCTCTCCACGACGTGCGGCAGGTAGAGCCAGTCGCACTCGACGACCGTGCGGTCGACGGCCACCGGGTACATCCGGTGGAAGATCACATGGTCGGGCACCAGGTTGATGAACACCTGCGGCTTGACCGTGATGGCGTAGTAGCGGCGGTCCTGTTCCGCGGAGACCCCGGGGATGCGGTCGAGGCCCTCGGAGCCGTCCACGGTGAAGCCCTGGATCTCCTCACCGAACTCCGCGCCGTGGCCGACGTAGTACTGGGCCGCGTAGCCGTCGGCGAACTCCGGGAGCACCTCGGTGAGTTCGGGGTGGATCGTGGCGCAGTGGTAGCACTCCATGAAGTTCTCGATGATCAGCTTCCAGTTCGCCTTCACGTCGTAGACGATCCGCCTGCCCACCGACAGGTTCGCGATGTCGTAGCGCTCGATCGACTCGGTGTCGCCCAGCCGCTCCACCACCGCCCCGATCACGTCCTCCTCGAAGGAGGGCGGGTTCTCCGCCAGGCACACCCAGACATAGCCGAGCCATTCGCGGACGGTCACGCCCACCAGGCCGTACTCCGTGCGGCCCACGTCGGGCATCTTGGTGAGGTTGGGGGCCGCGACGAGCTTGCCGTTCAGGTCGTAGGTCCAGGCGTGGTAAGGGCACTGGAAGGCCCGCTTCACCTCGCCCGTCTCCTCGGTGCACAGCTTGGCGCCGCGGTGCCGGCAGACGTTGAAGTAGGCGCGGATGGAATGGTCCCGGGCCCGGGTGACGAGGATGCTCTCGCGGCCCACGTCCACGGTGCGGAAGGCGCCGGGCCTGGCCAGCTCGGAGGCGCGTGCGACGCAGAACCACATGGTCTCGAAGACGCGTTCCTGTTCCTGGGCGAAGACGGCGGGGTCCGTGTAGGCGGAGCCGGGGAGGGTGGCGATCAGGCTGTCCGGCAGGCTGGTCGAGGTCACGGTGCACTCCTCGGGGGAACGTCGTGGATCGGTAGGTCACGCGCCGGGAAGAGCGACTCCGGTCAGCGTTGTGTATGAAGCAACACTGCGTTTGATGTGCAACGCAGCATGAGGTGGCGCCGGGGTGGTGTCAAGACGCGGCGGCGGCGAACTGCCTGCGCCGGCGGGTGAACAGCCGAGGCTGGTTCATGCCGAGCACGGCGACTTCCCGGCCGTCCTTGCGGTAGACGGCCAGAAAGCTGCGGTCGTCGACCGAGCCCTCCTCGACCGTCACGCTGTCGGCGCCGGCGGCGTGCCCGACGAACTGGATCTTCACGCCGTACTGGTCGGACCAGAAGTACGGCGGCCGGGGCGCGGCCGGTTCGATCGCGCCGTGCGCGAGCAGCGCGGCGACGGCGGCGTCCGGACGCTCCCGTGCGCCGGTCCAGTGCTCGACCCTGCGGTGGAGCCCGGTGTGCGGGTCGTACCAGTTGGCGCAGTCGCCCACGGCGACCACCCCGGCCACGCTGGTCCGGCCGTCGGCGCCGCACTTCACGCCGTTGTCGAGGGCGACGCCGGATCCCGCCAGCCACTCGACGCAGGGGCGTGCGCCGACGCCGACGACGACGGTGTCCGCGGGGACGGTGCGGCCGTCCTCCAGCAGCACGGCCTCGACCCGGCGCTCTCCGCTCAGCCCCTTGACCCCGACGCCGCACAGCAGGCGCACACCGTGGTCCGCGTGGAGGGCGGAGACGACCCCGCCCATGGTCTCGCCGAGCGGTCCGGCCAGCGGCGTGCGGGCCGCCTCGACCACGGTCACGTCCCGTCCGAGGGCGTACGCCGTGGAGGCGACCTCGGCGCCGACGAACCCGCCGCCGATCACCACCACCCGTCCGCCGCGGGCGAGGTCGTCCCTGAGGGCGCGGGCGTCGTCGAGGGTGCGCAGCACGTGGACGCCGGCCAGACCGTCGGTGCCGGGCAGGGTGCGGGCGGCCGCGCCGGTCGCGATGACCACGCCGTCGGCGCGTATCGCACGGCCGTCGGCGAGCCGGACGGTCCGTTCGGCGCGGTCCAGCCCGGTGGCGCGGGCGCCGAGCAGCCACTCCGCGCGCAGCTCGTCGTCGTCCGTCTCCAGCGCCAGATCCGCTTCGCCGATGGCGCCGGCCAGGAACTCCTTGGACAGCGGCGGCCTGTCGTAGGGGCGGTGGGGCTCGTCGCCGACGATCACCAGCCGGCCGTCGTACCCCCGTTTCCGCAGCGAGCGCGCGGCCGACAGACCGGCCAGCGAGGCGCCCACCACGGCGACGGTCCTCACGCGGGGCCTCCGGCCAGGCGGGCGGCGACGCACGGCGGCAGGTTGGGCGCCTCGGTGGAGAGCCGCACGTAGATCATGCCGTCCTCGACGACGACCTCGTGGGTGCGGACGGGAAGCTTGGCCGGCGGTGCGTCCACGGCTCCGGTCCTCAGGTCGAACTTCGAGGCGTGCAGGGGGCATTCGACCTCGCAGCCCTCAAGCCAGCCGTCGGCGAGCGACGCGTCCTGGTGGGTGCAGGTGTCGTCGATGGCGAAGAGTTCGCCGTCGTCGGTGTGGAACACCGAGACCGGCGGGTCGATGTCGAGCCGGTGGGCCTCACCTCGCGGCAGATCCGCGAGACGGCACGCGGGAATCATCATGACACCTCGGTGCGTATAGCGAAACGGATTGCATTAAGCGCAACGTCAGTCTGGGGCCGCCCTGAAGGGATGTCAAGGCGTGCGCGAGGCGGTTCGCACGGCGTTTCACGCGCGTCGTCAGGGCAGCCGGAAGCGCTCTCGAAACCGCAGGTCAGCGTGCGGATCGGCAAGCTTCGCGGAGGACGGCGACGGCCCTGCCCCGGTGCCGTGACGCTCGGGTCCGTCACCGGGGCAGGGCCGTCGGCCGCCGGGCGGTCAGTGACCGCGTTCGATCCACTCCTTCAGGTGCGGCGCCTCGGCGCCGATGGTGGTGGTGTCGCCGTGACCGGTGTGCACGACGGTGTCCTGGGGCAGGGTGAGCAGCCGCTGGCTGATCGACCGGATGATGGTCGGGAAGTCGCTGTACGACCGTCCCGTCGCCCCCGGCCCGCCGGAGAACAGGGTGTCGCCGCTGAAGAGCGCGGAGAGCCGCGGGGCGTGCAGGCAGACGGCGCCCGGGGCGTGTCCCGGGGTGTGCAGCACGGTCAGCTCCACGCCGGCGACGGACAGGCGCTGCCCGTCGGCCAGCTCGCCGTCGGGCGCCCGGTCGGGATGGGTCTGTTTCCACAGCGGCAGGTCGTCGGGGTGCAGCAGGACCGGGGCGCCGGTGCGGGCCGAGAGTTCGGGTGCGGCGTCGATGTGGTCGTTGTGCGCATGGGTGCTCACGATCGCCCGCAGCGCGCGTCCGCCGACCGCCCGGGCGATGGCCTCGGCGTCGTGGGCGGCGTCGATGACGATCACCTCCCGTTCGTCGCCGACGATCCACACGTTGTTCTCGACGTCCCAGGTGCCGCCGTCGAGGGTGAACTGCCCGCTGGTGACGAGGCGTTCGATGCGTACGGTCATCAGAACACCACCACCGAGCGCAGCACGTCACCGCCGTGCATCCGCTCGAAGGCCTTCTCCACCTCGTCCAGCTGGATCGTCTCGGTGACGAAGGCGTCCAGGTCGAGCCGGCCCTGCAGATACAGGTCGATCAGCATGGGGAAGTCGCGGGAGGGCAGGCAGTCGCCGTACCAGGAGGACTTCAGGGCGCCGCCGCGGCCGAAGACGTCCAGCAGGGGCAGTTCGAGCTGCATCTCGGGTGTGGGGACGCCGACCAGGACCACGGTGCCTGCGAGGTCGCGGGCGTAGAAGGCCTGCCGGTACGTCTCGGGGCGGCCGACGGCCTCGATGACGACATCGGCGCCGAAGCCGCCGGTCAGCTCGCGGATCGCCTGCACCGCCTCGGTGTTCCTGGAGTTGACGGTGTGGGTGGCGCCCAGCTTCCTCGCGGTCTCCAGCTTGCGGTCGTCGATGTCCACCGCGATGACCTTGGCCGCGCCGGCCAGGCTCGAGCCGACGACCGCGGCGGCTCCGACGCCGCCGCAGCCGATCACGGCCACGGTGTCCCCGCGCCCGACGTTCCCGGTGTTGATGGCGGCGCCGATGCCGGCCATCACCCCGCAGCCCAGCAGCCCGGCGGCGGCCGGCGAGGCGGCCCGGTCGACCTTGGTGCACTGGCCCGCCGCCACGAGGGTCTTCTCGGCGAAGGCGCCGATGCCCAGCGCGGGCGACAGCTCGGTGCCGTCGGCCAGGGTCATCCTCTGCTGCGCGTTGTGCGTGTTGAAGCAGTACCAGGGCCGGCCGCGCAGACAGGCCCGGCAGTTCCCGCACACCGCACGCCAGTTGAGGATCACGAAGTCACCGGGCGCCACGTCGGTGACCCCCTCGCCGACCGCCTCGACGACACCGGCGGCCTCGTGCCCCAGCAGGAACGGGAAGTCGTCGCTGATGCCGCCCTCGCGGTAGTGCAGATCGGTGTGGCAGACACCGCAGGCCTCGATCTTGACCACTGCCTCGCCCGGACCCGGGTCGGGCACGATGATCGTCTCCAGACTGACGGGGGCGCCCTTGCTCCGCGCGACGACACCGCGGACCTGCTGAGTCATGGCCACTCCTCGGCTCACAGAGGGGCGAGATGTTGCCTATTACGGCACACCTCTCACGTTTCGCAACACAGCATCGCGGAGGCCGAAGCAGCGGTCAAGGATCCGGCACGAGGGAACAGGCAGCGGGTATGGGTGGGGTGTGCGGCAGACAAATGCGGTCCCGGCACGGTTGCACCGGCGGGCCGCTCGGCACACGCGCAAAGGCAGGGGTTACCGGCCGGGTATCGGCGGACACGCGAAAGCGACGGCGCCCGGGGCCGGACGCGATGGCATCCGGCCCCGGGCGCCGTCCCTGCGCCGCGATCAGGCGTAGACGTGCTGCACGAACTCGGCCAGCTGGCCTCGGTCGAGGTGCCGGGCGATGTCGGTCTCGCTGATCATGCCGATCATGCGCTTGTTCTCGACCACCGGGAGCCGCTTGATCTGGTGGCCCTCCATCTCGCGCAGCGCCTCCGAGATGTCGGCGTCCGCATCGATCCAGCGCGGCGTCCCCTCGCACAGGTCGGCACAGGTCATCCGCGCCGGGTCGTGGCCCGAGGCGACGCACTTCACCACGATGTCGCGGTCGGTGATGATGCCGACCATCCGGTCGCCGTTGTCGGGGTCGCTGACCGGAAGCGCGCCCACCTCGTGGTCCCGCATCATCTGTGCGGCGCGGTCCAGCGTCTCGTACCGGGGGATCCACTGGGCCCCCGGGTGCATGATGTCCTTGGCAGTCGTCATCGCTCGTCCTTCCACATGTTGCAGCGCGCGGAGCGGCAGGGCGCGAGGTCCGGACGCCGTCAACGCGTCACGGGCGTACGCCGGTTCCGCTCGCGCAGATAGGTGACCAGATCGGTGCGCAGGTATCGACGGGCGGCGTCGGCCGCCTCGCGCGGGGTACGCTCGCCCATCAGCACACACAGCGTGTAACCGCAGTCCTCGAAGGCCGCGCGGGTGGCGAGGTCGGCGGGCGCCGCGACCGCGGCCCGCTCGCACACCAGGTAGCGACGCAGCTGACGGAACACTTCGGATCTGGACGGTAGGAGCATGATCCAGGTCACCGCCCCAGGGACTCGGCGGACTCTCCGACAGTGGTGACGCCGCTGCCACGGCGCAACGGCGTGCGTCCTTCACCCCGAACAAGGCCTTCAGCCATCGTGCACCAGCTGTACGGCGATGTCTTGTTGGGCTTTCAATCGGTGGCCCGGCGAGCACCGGGGAGGAGGGGCGTCCCGGGGACGCCGCTGCGCCCGGTCATGGCCCTCCGGCGTCCAGGTCCTCGCCCGGGATCATGCGGGCCCGAGCGTGGTCGTGTCCCCCGTCCCGCGCCGCCAGGGAGTGCGAGGGCGGCGGTGACGGCGGCGGTGGCCGGCGCTCGCCGACATCATGGCCAGCCCCAGACAGAAGATCAGCGCCAGCGCGAGGCCCGAGCTGAACAGCGCGAGCCCGTTCATGCTGGCGATGTCGTGCCCGAGGACGGAAACGGTGTACTGGGGCCCGCCCGACAGGTTGTCGAGGATCGCCAGGGCCGTGAAGGCGCCGGCACCCGCGAGCAGGAGCAGTCCGAGGAACAGCATGCGAGTCATCTCCTCAGGAAACGTCTGCCGACGCGTCGGGTACCCGCCACACTGAGCCCGTACCGCCGCGGCACAGCGCGCCGTCCGGGGCGGCAGGGGCCCGTGCGAGACGCGGCCCGGGGCACTACGCCGGCCCGCCCGTGCTCCCCGTCTCGAGGACGAGCGTGCCGTCGGCCGTGACGCCGATGTGGAGGCCGTGGCTGACGCGGTCGAGGGTCGAGCGCAGCCAGGCCCGGTCCTGCTCGCCGGCGGGCTCCAGCCGCATCCGCCGCGCCCTGAGGGGGAACATCCGCAGCCCGGCCAGGGCGCCCGTGTCCGCCTCCGCCGAGACCAGGTAGCCGAGCCGGAGGTCGTCGCGGTACTCCTCGTAGCCGGTGATGCCCTCGTAGTCGTCGATGAAGTCGCCGCAGCCGTAGAGGATCAGCCGGTCCCGGTACACCTCGGCGGGGCGGGGGTGGTGCGAGGAGTGCCCGTGGACGATGTCGACGCCGCCGTCCACCAGGGTGCGCGCGAAGCGGATCTGCTCGCGGGGGACGCCGTAGCCCCAGTTGGATCCCCAGTGCACGGACACCACCGCGATGTCCCCCGGCCGCCTCGCCCGCCGTACCCGCCGGACGCAGCCCTCGGCCGCCGCGGCGGACAGCTCTCGGACGAAGGCGACGCCCGGCCGGTCCGCGGTGGCGGCCCAGTCGGGCGGTATGCCGCTGGACGGGGCGCCGAGGGCGAAGACCAGGACGCGGCGGCCGGGGCCGGCGGGGACCGCAGCGGGCGCGAAGGCCTCGTCGGCGTCGCGTCCCGCGCCCACGGTCCGCAGGCCCGCGCCGGCGAGCGAGTCCAGCGTCTCCTCCAGGCCCGGCCGGCCGAAGTCCAGCACGTGGTTGTTGGCCAGCACGCACACATCGGGCCGGGCCACCGTCAGGGCGGACAGGTTGGCGGGGTGCATCCGGTAGTGCACGGCCTTGCCCGGGGCGAACGCGTCACTGCGGGTGACAGCCGTCTCCAGGTTCACGATCCGGGCGTCCGGGGCGGCCTCGTCCAGCAGCCGCAGCGCCTCGCCCCACGGCCAGCCGGGCGCGACCGGTGCGGGGACCGGGCCGCTGACCGCTTCGGCCAGCTCCACGTAGGAGCGGGCGTCCGTCACGTAGCCCTCGCGCAGCACCGGATCTCCCGGGTGCGGAAGGATCTGGTCGACGCCGCGCCCCAGCATCACGTCACCGCAGAGAAACAGCGTCACCACGCCGCCCATGCCCTCCACCCTAGGCGGCTCGGCCCGGAGTGGGGACGGTGCGCACAGGCCTGCGGGCAGCACAGCGCGACCGGTGGCGGCTCTCCGTGTCCGCCCGCACGCAGCATCATCGCCGAGCGCGGAGGCCTGGCCCGGAAGCCGTGGCCGCGAGCGTGCCGGTGAACGACGAGGACCCCGGCGGGCGGGTGGCCTGCCTGGGGTCCTCGGCGCATCAGGGTGCGTCAGCCGTCGGACTCCGACGACGGGATGTAGGCACCCGGCACGTCGTTCGGTGCGTAGATCTTCTTCTCACCGGGGTACGGCGTCTGCCAGTTGTGCGTCATGTACCAGGTGTAGTGGTTCATCTGGGCGGGGTTGGCGAAGTCGGGGACGGCGTGGGAGCCGGTGAGGTGCTGCTTCGACTTCCAGCCGTCCCACTCGGCGGCGAGCTGCTTCATGCCGGCCGGGACCTTCGTCGCCGGGACGGCCGCCGCCTTCGGGTCCTGCGCCGCCGGGGTGTCCGTACCGCAGGAGGGCGGGGTCTTCAGGCCGTCGGTCAGCGAGGTCCGGTTGGGCAGCGCCGTGAACGGCGTGTAGTCCGGGCGCCGGGTGAAGGCCCCGCGCATCGGAGTGGCCGCGCTGTCCTTCTGGTTCATCGGGTGGATCCCGAGGATCTGCTCGATGGTGCGGATCATCGTGATCTGCGAGTAGTAGTGGCTGTCGACGGCGCCGTGCTGGGCCCAGGGGCTGATGACCTGGATCGGGGCACGGTGGCCGTCGACGTGGTCGAGACCGGCCTGGGAGTCGTCCTCGACGACGAAGATCGCCGAGTCCTTCCAGTACTTGCTGTGCGAGATGGTGTCGACCATCCTGCCGACCGCGAGGTCGTTGTCCGCGACCTGGGCCGCCGGGCTCGCCGGACCGCCGGTGTGGTCGTTGGAGAGCCAGAACATGTTCAGGTTCGCCGGACCGTTCTTCTCGAAGTCCTGCTTCCAGATCTCGTACTTGTAGACGTCCGGGACGTCCAGGTCGAACATCGGGAAGCCGGGCGCGGACACGGAGTTGAGCGACGGTATCGCCGAACCCGTCTGGATGGGGTAGGCGGTGGGCTGACCCGTGGCGTCCATGTTCTTGGCGTCGCAGTACAGGTTCTGCCAGGTCGCACCGGCCGGCTTGCTCTCGACCGACTGGAACTCGCCGAAGTCCCGCACCGTCTTGCCGGCGGCTTGCGCACCGGACCACAGGAAGCCGGACTTCTGGTGGCCGAGGGCGTCGTTCTCGGTGTCGTAGCTGCGCTGGTACTCGCCCGCCGAGGACTCGGTGTACTCCGGGTCGTCGGCCTGCATCAGCCAGTTGTGGCCCTCGGCGGAGTTGGTGCCGATGTCGTAGGTGTTGTCGTACAGGCCGAACTGCTTGGCCAGCGCGTGCTGGTTCGGCGTCACGTTCTCGCCGAACTGCGTCACCGACGGGTCGCCGTTGCCCTGCGGCATGTCGCCGAAGACCTGGTCGTAGGTCCGGTTCTCCTTGACGATCAGGAAGACGTGCTTGATCGTCGACGGGTCGCCGAGCCGCTGCGGCACCGCCACCGGCTGCGCCGTGCCGCGGCCCTTGGCCACGGAGACCGAGCCGGGCGTCCAGCCGTTCTGCTGGAAGACCTTGGCGGTCTCGGACCTGATGACGCTGTCGTCCGGCAGGGTGAACCGCGTCAGGCTCGAGGTCGTGTCGTGGGTGCCGTGCCCGGCGGGGTTGTTCGGGCGGCGGGCGTCGATACCACGCGTGTTGGACACCAGCACCTGGTCGCCGACGGTCGTGATCTCCGCGGGGAAGTAGTCCGTCGGGAGCAGGCCGACGTAACTCACCGGCTCCAGCGGGCTCTTGTACCGGTAGACGGCGACCGCGTTGGCGCGGCCGAGGGTCACCAGCAGGCGGCCGTCGTCGGTGAGGGTCACCGCGTTGGGCTCGTAGCCGACCTTCGCCTCCGGCCACGGCTGGGTGTCGATGGTCTGGACGACCTTGTTCTTCTGGGTGTCGATGACCGACACGCTGTTGTCGGCGGTGTTGGTGACGAACAGCGCCCTGCCCTTGGCGTACAGCGCGGTCGGGTGCAGACCGACGTCGATGCTGGCGGGGGCGGCCTGCGGGTTCGCCAGGTCGATGACGCTGACCGTACCGGTGGTGGTGGCACCGGTCTTCGGGTCGGCCGGCACCTGGGTGCCGTACGAGTTCATGGTGGTGTCGCCGGCCTTGGCCGGGCGGCCGCCCTCGTTGCTGACGTAGAGCTTGTCGCCGACCTGGACCAGGTCGCGCGGGGCGTTGCCCACGCTCCAGCTCTGCTTGACGGCGCCGGTCGCCGTGTCGATGGCGACCACCCGGTTCTGGCCGTTGACCGCCGAGTACACGGTGGAGCCGTCGGCGGAGAACACCGCCGCGCCGACCAGGGCGCGCTGGGAGCCGTCCGCCGGGATCCTGACGGCCACCGGATTGGCGACCGTGCCGTCCGGGTTGACCGTGAACTTGGTGTAGCCGTCGGTCTGGCCCAGCCACAGCTGCTTGCCGTCGGGCGAGTACGTGGGGCCTTCCTGGCCCACGGAGTTGCTGCTCAGGCGCGGGCTCGAGGTGGCCGCGGTGCCGACGACCTGCTGCACCTTCCAGTTCTTGACGTCGACGATGGCCAGCGCCGCACCGCCGTCGGCGACCGAGGCCGCGACGTGGGTGCCGTCCGGGCTGGGCGAGGACGACATGATCTTGCCGTTGTTGATGACGAGGCGGTCGCCGTAGGGGGCGATGTACTGGTCGCTGGAGATCACCTGGCCGCGGTCGGTCGTCTGACCGACCTGGTCGGTGCCGAACTGGTGGGTCTGGGCGTAACCGACGCCGGCGGTGACGGCGAGGACCACGGCCGTGGCGCCCACCGTGAGGGCGCTGCGGCGCCCCCCTCGTCTGGCACGGAACTCCGTCTGCTCGGATCGGCGGTTGCGGGTTACCTGCATGGGGAGAGTCATCCCTTCGAGGGCTGGAGAAGTTCGACGTTGCCGTCGAACTGCCAAAGTGGGTTCGGTGCGTCGCCGGTCGGGGTCCGCACCAGGAAGTAGCCGTTCACTTCCTTCGGTCCGTCGCCGTCGGCGACGAACCGCCCGTCTGAGGTGACGTCGAGTTGGTAGACGGCCGTCCCGGTGGCCTCGACGCCGGGCAGATGCCAGGACACGACGCAGCGCCAGTCGTTGCCGGGGCCCTCGGCGGCGACCCGCACGCTGCCCTTGTCGCACGAGGCCGTGGTCTTCAGCTGCGCTTCCGTGACATCGGGACGGTGGAGCTGCTCGGTCTGCAGGCGGTACAGGTGGGCGAACTCGGTGGCGAGCGAGCGCTGCACCTTGTCCTGCGAGATGCCCGAGCCGGTGGCCCCGGTCGCCGGGGCGAGGACGGCGACGGTGACGCCGGTCAGTGCCAGCAGCGGCAGGAGGCCGGCGGTGACCGCGCGGAGTCCCAGGCCGTCGGCGGTCACGTGCGTGAAGTCCCGCCGGAGGAACAGCAGATACGCCAGCGTTGTCGCCACCACGGCCCACAGCAGGCCGACCCCCACCCCGATCAGGAGCGGGCCGAGCTGTGCGGGGCTGGTGAACAGGCCGTTCCAGGCGATGAAGGCGTAGCCGGGCAGGGCGAGGCGTACCGCGACCGGGAGCGGCAGCATCTGGGCGAGCTGCATCGCGAGCGCGACGACCGCGGGCAGCAGCAGCCCCATCGGGGACCGCCCCAGCACGATGGAGCCGAGGAGCCCGATCGCGGCGAGGGCCAGGGTGGGGGCGAGGACGCACAGCCAGGCGAGGGCGACCTTGCCGGCCGCGTCCGAGGGCGTCAGCTGGTGGCCGTCGAGGCCGACCAGCGGCCGGCTGCCGACGGTCACGAGGCCGCCGGCCGCGCTGGAGCAGGCCAGCCCGGCCACGAGCAGCACGATGACGGTGAGCCCGGCCAACGCCTTCGCCGCGAAGATCCGCCGGGGCGAGCGGACCGCCACGAGCAGGTGCCGCCAGGTGCCGAGCCGGTCCTCGGAGGCGAACACGTCACCGGCGACCACCGAGGTCAGCAGCGGCAGCGCCCAGGTGCCCGAGAAGCCGAGCATCACCAGCGGCCCGGCCCATCCGGTGGTGAGCATCCAGCGGCCGAAGAGGGTGTCCGAGGGGAGCGTGCTCTGCTGGCTCACCGCCGCGACGAAGAGCCCCGGCGCGACCCAGCAGGCGAGCACCAGCAGACGGATCCGCCATTGGGAGACGAGCTTCACCAGTTCGAAGCGGTAGCCCCGGGCAACCGAGACACGTGCGGGAGCGGTGGTCCGGTCGGGGGCGGGTGCGGGTGCGGTCGCGGTCATCGGCCGGCCTCCTGCTGCTGGGCGTGGGTGTGCTGGGCCGAAGCGCCGGCTTCCTGCCGCGGTACGGCGGCGGAGACGGGCCGGCTCGTGAGGGGCTCCGGCTGCCCGGCACCGGAATCCGCCCTTTCCCCGCCCTCCCCCTGATGCTCCGTCAGGGCGAGGAAGGCCGCCTCCAGCGGGGAGACCACCGGGGCGAGTTCGCGCAGGGCGATGCCCGCCCGGACGAGCCGCACCACGAGCGCGTCGAGGTCCGGCACCAGGGCGCGTACGACGAGCAGTTCCTCGCCGCCAGGGCGCCCCTCCTCGACGAGGTGGACCCCGGGCGTGTCGGCGGCGATGCGGCGGGCGCCCTGCGGGTCGGAGGCGATCAGCCGGTAGTCGAGTTCCCGGCTCTCGGCGGCCAGTTTGCGCACGGGTCCGGAGAACACGACCCGTCCGGTGGCGAGGATGGTGACGTCGGAGCACAGCGCCTCGAGGTCGTCCATGCGGTGGCTGGAGAGCACGACACCGGTTCCCTCCGCCGCCAGCCGGGTGAGGACGCCGTGGACGTGCTTCTTGCCCGCCGGGTCGAGGCCGTTGGACGGCTCGTCGAGCACGAGCAGCCGGGGCCTGGTGAGCAGGGCGGCGGCGAGCCCGAGCCGCTGCCGCATGCCGAGGGAGAAGCCGCGGACGCGGTCGTCGGCGACATCGGTGAGTCCGACCTGGCCGATGACGTCGTCGATGCCGGCCGTGCGCACGTCGCCGCCGCGCAGGGCGGCGAGCGCGGCGAGGTTCTGCCGGGCGGTCAGCGACGGGTAGAGGCCGGGGCCGTCGACGAACCCGGCGACCCCGTCGGGAGCGGCGTACGTCCTGCCCACCGGCGTGCCGAGGATCTCCAGACGGCCGCTGTCGGCCACGGCGAGCCCGAGCAGGAGCCCGAGAAGCGTCGTCTTGCCGGCGCCGTTCGGGCCGACCAGGCCGTGGATCCGTCCCTGCGCCACATCCAGATCGATCCCGTCGAGAGCGACGACATCACCGAAGCACTTGGTGATCCCGCGAGCCCGGACGGCGAGGAGTGAGTCCATGAGCCCCTTCTTTCGCAAGCCTCATGGACCCTAGGGAGAGCACACCGTACGCACAGGAAGCGTCAGTTGAACGCTCACGGAACGCAAGACAACAGCCGTCCGTCGGTCCCGGACGGCAAGGCCGCCGCAGCCCCTGCGGCTCCCGGGCCCCGTGACGTGCCGTCAACCGCAGGTCAGAAGACGGCACGCACCTCCCCCACCTCCTCCCCGCGGCCCAGCACCGGCGCGCGGCCGACGCGCTCCAGGACGGGCGCCGTGACCCCCGTCAGTCGCAAGGCGCGGGCCAGCACGGGGCCGAGGGCCCGGACTCCCCCGTCCTCGATCTTGAGGGCCAGGGCACGCCCGTCGGGCAGGGCGAGGCCCTGTACGGCTTCGGCGCCCACCTTCGCCAGGACGCCCGGTATCTCCCGCATGAGCCAGGTGTCGTGGCGGTGGGTGCCCGCGACGTACTCGGGGTGGGCGCGCATGGCGTCGGCGACCCGCTGTTCGGGGCTGCCGGGGGCGGCGAGGACGAGGGAGCGGAAGGCGCGGGCGAGGCCGGTCAGGCTGATCGCCATCAGCGGCGCACCGCAGCCGTCCACGCCGACGGCGGCCACCGGTTCGCCGGCCGCCTCCTCCACGGCCGTGCGGATGACGCGCTGGAGGGGATGCTCCGGGTCGAGGTAGGACTCCAGCGGCCAGGTGCGCAGTGCGGCGGCGGCCAGCATCGCCGTGTGCTTGCCGGAGCAGTTCATGGCCACTCGGTCGCGCCGGCCGCCGGCCGCGAGGTAGGCCTCCTGCTCCTGCTGGTCCAGGGGGAGGGCGGGCGGGCACTGGAGGTGATCGGGGGTGAGCCCGTGCTCCTTCAGCATCGTGCGCACGAGGTCGCGGTGGAACGGTTCGCCGGAGTGGCTCGCGGCGGCCAGGGCCAGCCGCTCGCCCGCGAGGTCGAGGCCGGCCCGCAGCATGCCCGCCGCCTGCATCGGCTTGTTGGCGGAGCGCGGGAAGACGGGGGAGGTGACATCGCCGATCGCCCACTCCACCGACCCGTCCGCGGCGAGCGCCACCACGCTGCCCCGGTGGCGCCCTTCGACGAATCCGGAGCGGACGACCTCGGCGAGGACCGGGGCGGTCGGCGTGCTCGCGGCGGGTGTCGTGGCGGGCTGAGGCATCGGCGGGTCACCTTCCTGACGGAACCAGGGGCCTGACGGGGCGACCCTCCCGGCCGGTCCCGGGATCGCCGGGCACGCGGCCGGATGAGCGGGTCGCTGCGCACGCTACCCGGGGCCGGGCCTCGCTCGGCAAGCAGGCCCGACCGCCCGGTCGTTCACAACCATGAACATTGCACACATGGGTGTACGCGGGGGCGGCCGCCGTGCCAGACTCCCTCAACGTCCCTGCAGCACCGCTGACTTGGAGGCGTCCATGAGCGTTCCCCGGCGCACCGTGCTCACCGTGGCGGCCGGTGCCACGGCCACCGCCGTCGCACCCGCACAGACAGCTCAGGCGTCCGGCGACCCGGTCCCGGCGCCGACCGTGCGAGCACTGCGTGCGGCCGCCGACTACGCGGTGGAGAAACTGCGCGCCGTCGCGCCGGGGGTGACGGACTTTCCCGTCGGCACGAAGGCCGAGAAGTGGGTCTACTCGCAGGACGGTGACTGGGTCGGAGGGTTCTGGCCGGGGACCCTCTGGATGGCGTACCTCCACAGCGGGGACGGCATGTTCCGGACGCTGGCCCTCGACTCCGCCCGCCGGCTCGCCCCGCGCCGGTACGACACCACCACCCACGACCTCGGATTCCTGTTCTCTCCGTCCTGGGTCACCGCATGGCGGCTGACCGGCGACGACTACTGGCGCGCTGGCGCGATCGAGGCGGCCGGGTCGCTCATCCGGCGCTACAACCCCCGCGGCCGCTTCATCCGGGCCTGGGGAGCGCTGAACGACCCGGTCGACGCGGGCCGGGTCATCATGGACACCATCATGAACCTCGACCTGCTGGCGTTCGCCGGCCGGCAGACGGGAGACGACAGGTATCTTCACATCGCCGTGGAGCACGCCAGGACGGCGCAACGGGTCTTTCCCCGCCCGGACGGCTCGACACCCCACGTCTTCGACTTCGACCCCGGCACCGGCGCCCCGATCGGCCCCGGCACGGTCCAGGGGTACAGCCCGGATTCCTGCTGGTCCCGCGGACAGGCCTGGGGCGTCTACGGGTTCACCACGATGTACCGCCGGACCGGAGACCGGCAGTTCCTGAGCACGGCGTGCAGACTCGCCGACTTCGCGGTGGGAGCGCTGACCCCGGACCACGTCCCCGTGTGGGACTACCGCGCGCCCCAGGCGCCGTACGACGTCAAGGACGCCTCGGCCGGCGCGGTCATGGCCTGCGGGCTGCTCGACCTGTCCGCCGCGACCGGCCGGCCCGGCTACCGGCAGGTGGCGCTGCGGATCCTCACCGCGCTGGCGCAGACCTGCCTGACCCGGAACTCCACCCGCGCGCAGGCGATAGTCGCCCGCTGCACCCGCAACCGGCCGGCCGAGGACGGAGTCGAGATATCCCTCCCCTACGCCGACTACTACCTGCTGGAAGGCATCCTGCGCGTGCTGCGGCCGCGGGACGTCGACCGGGCCATCGACCTGTCGACGGTCTGAGGCCGGTCACCCGGCTCACTCCCCCGCCGGCAGGGACAGGCCGTAGGTTGGGGCCGTGAGCGACGACTGGCGTGACGATCGGATCGGGGCTGCTCTGCGGGGTGAGAACCCCACGGTGCTGCGGCGGCTGGAGGCGGGCTTCGCGGTGATCGGGGATGTGCAGTTCCTGCCCGGCTACTCGGTCCTGCTGGCGGACGAGCCGGGTGTGGAGCGGCTGTCCGACCTGCCGAGGGCGAGGCGGCTGGCGTTCCTGTCCGACATGGACCGGCTCGGCGAGGCCGTGGAACGGGCCTGCCGGCGCCTGGATCCCGCCTTCCGCCGGGTGAACCTGGAGATCCTCGGCAACACGGACCCGTTCCTGCACGCCCACGTCTGGCCCCGGTTCGAGTGGGAGCCGTCCGAGCTGGTGGGCAAGCCGGTGTGGCTGTACCCGCCGGAGCGGTGGCGTGACGAGCGGTTCGCACTCGGTCCGGAGCACGACGCGCTGCGGGACGCGATCGCAGGCGAACTGGACCTGGCGGCCTCGGCCGCCTGACGCACGTGTGCGCCGCAGCGCGTCGCGTTCCCACCCTGACCTCCTTTGGGAGCACCGGTGCGGGAATGTCCGTGTTACACCCCTGTGACAGCGAACGGACGATTCGAAGATCCGGATCTGTCAGGCTCGGCCTGGAACAGAGCGGCAGACCATCGCGTGGCCTTCAGCGACCAGGGCGCCGACCATGCGGCTCTGACACAGACGCAACGACCCGACCAGTCGACGTTCCTGGGGGAATGCACTCATGACCACCCGCACCCGCACCGTGGCGGCCGCCATCGCCGTGGCCGCCGCCGTCACCGGTTCCGCGCTGCTGGGCGTCTCCGGCGCCGCCTCGGCCGCCACCGGCGCCGCGCACGGCACCCTCACCATCAGCAACGGCACCCGGTATGTGCTGATCAACGGCCACAAGGTCGACTTCAAGGTGCCCGTCCGCGACCTCGCCTGGTCCCCGGACGGCAAGAAGGCCGCCTTCGTGGACGGCTCCGGCAACCTGGACACCGCCAACCCCGACGGCAGCGGGCGTGTGGTGGTCGCGAAGAACCCCGGCGACCAGAACTGGTCCCACCCGACCTGGCAGGTCGCCGCCAAGGACACCCGGGACCACATCCCCGCCAAGGACAACCTCATCTTCGCCGCCCGCGCCAAGGGCGTCTCCCGGCTGAAGTACGTGTCCGCCAAGGCGGTTCACGGCACGCCGAAGACCCTGCCGCTGAACGGTTCCCCCGACCCGGACGGCGCGGTCCCGCAGACCGGCAACGTCTGGCCGAACGCGGCCGGCCACTACGGCACCTCGGTGTACGCCAACGCCGACACCGGCGCCGTCTACATCCGCGACGACTATCTGCGCCAGCAGGGCGGCAAGCTCGCCAAGGGCTCCCAGCCGGCCCTGTCCCCGAACGAGGAGGAGGTCGTCTTCGTGCGCTCGGTCGCCGGACACGACCACGTGCTCGTCGAGGACTTCCTGCACGGCAACCGCGTCAAGGACCTCACCCCGCACGCCACGACCGACTACACCGAGCCCGCCTGGTCCCCCGACGGCAAGACCCTCGCGGTGCGCACCCCGTCCGGGACGGTGACCCTGCCGGCCGACGGCTCGGGGCATCCGACGAAGGTCACCTCGACGGTCGGCCTGGCCGCGTACCGCCCCTGACCTGATGTCAGGCGACGGGCCGGGCGCGTCCAGGGCGCGGAGTGCGGGTCACTTCGCGGTCCGGGCGAGCTCGGCCCGCAGTTCGTCCAGGTGGGCGTCGGCGGTGTCGTGCGGCAGGAACTCGACCACGTCGAGGAACCGGAAGAGCACCCGGGTCTCGGTGACGGCGTACTCGTACTCGCCGAAGCCCACCACCGCGCCCATCGTGCCCCGCACCGCGCCCCGCACCACATGCGCGGTCAGGTCGTCCGGCTCCGCCGCCGACATGCCGCGCCGGGCGTTGGGCCGGGCCAGATACGGGCACACCATCGACGCGTACAGCATGCAGGCGCGGTGCCCCGGCCCCTCGAGGGTCGGCGCGAGATTGCGGTAGGGCCGCCCCGCGGCCAGCGCCTCGCCGATCGCCGCGCTCTCCGCGGCCCCCACCACCCGCCACACCGGCCCCTGGGGCATGCCCTGGTTGCACACCGAGCACAGGCGCTTGCGGGCGCATGCGGCGCTGCGTTCGTAGTCGGTGAGAGCGAACTGGGGCTCCTCCCCTTCCCAGGGGGTGATGGCGGGCACCGGATATCCGCGGGTGTCACGGGGCCGTGCCGCGACCGCCGCCGGCATGGGAACGCTCTCGAATCGCACAGGCCATGCCTACCAGCAGCAGCGGCTTGCGGCCAAGGCCGGGCGGGCGGGTGACCGGCCGGCAGCGGACGCGGCCCCGCGAGGACAGGCCTGGTCGACCCTCGGAACGGACCTGGCCGACGACCTCCCCACCGGGCCCGGCCCCGTCCCGACACCCCGGCAGCCGCCGCTCGACCCCGAACCGGGCGCGGTTCTCGGGGGCTTGCGGCCAAGGCCGGGCGGGCGAGCGGTGACCGGCCGGCAGCGGACGCGGCCCCGCGAGGACAGGCCTGGTCGGCCCTCGGCACGGACCTGGCCGACGACCTCCCCACCGGGCCCGGCCCCGTCCCGACACCCCGGCAGCCGCCGCTCGACCCTGAACCCGCCGCGGTTCTCGGGGGCTTGCGGCCCGCGGCGAGGGGCCCCGTCACCCAGTCACCAGTCCGCCGGCCTCGGCACCTGGCACCGGAAGTCCAGCGCGACGGCGTGGCAGGCGCTGCCCGGCGTCCGGTACGGCGCCGCCGGCCTGCCCGGGCCGCCCCCGGCCTGTACCGACGCGGGGCCGGCCGAGACCGTGCGGGACGAGGCCGTGGCGTACGCGCAGGGACCCGGCAGGCCGGCGGCCGGGCCGGACTCCGCGTCTGGCCGGGCGCCTTCCACGGCCAGGCCACCACCGCTCCCGCGGCGGCCCTCAGCGCAGGCGCCCGCGACGCCCGCACCCGCCGGCCGCCGCGCGTCCCCGCGCGGACGTGACGACGCCGTAGGTGACGAGGCCGTAGGCGAGGTGGGGCAGCGCGTCCGCGGTCCAGTCGGCGGGCGACCAGGTGCGGGGGTCGCTGACGTCCAGGGCCGCTATCGGCGCGTCGGTCAGCGTCATGGCCAGCGCTCCGGTCAGCACCCCGCCGAGGCAGGGGTGCGGGCGCAGACCGGCGCGGTGGAGCAGGGACACGGCGACGCCGGTCCCGACTGCGACGGCGATGCCCGCCAGCGCCCCCAGTCCGGAGAGCCGGTTGTCCCGTTCCTCCCCGTCCGGGACCCGGAGTCCCGCCCTGGTGGTGATCTTGTCCACCACGGCCTGCGGCGCGCCGCTCGACGGACGGCCACGCAGCGCCATGTCCAGATAGCCGACGGCGTTCAGCGCGGTGGTGCCGGCGGCCCCTGCCACACAGCCGCGCGCGAGGCTTCGGAACATGCCGCTCCGGGTCCCCGTCCGCGCCCTGCGCCAAACGGTGCCGCCTGCGCGAGTGCCGTCACCCCGGGATGAAGCGGACCGGCGTGCCCGCGGTGGCCTGCGCGGCCGCGGAAAGGGCGTCCTCGGGCACGACCCCGATCACCGGATAGCCCCCCGTGGTGGGGTGGTCGTGCAGGAACACCACCGGGCGCCCGTCCGGAGGGACCTGTACGGCGCCGAGCACCATCCCCTCGCTGGGCAGCTCGCCGGTCGAGACGCGTTCCAGCGACGGTCCTTCGGTGCGCAGGCCGATGCGGTTGCTGTGCTGCGACACGCGGTAGGCCGCCGAGGTGAGGGTGCGCAGTGCGGCGGGGGCGAACCAGTCGGCGCGCGGCCCGAGCGTGAGCGGCAGGGTCAGTTCGGTGGGCGGCGCGGGCCAGGGGGCGCTGTCGGGAAGCGCGGGCAGCGGGGCGGGGGCGCCCAGCGGGAGGACGTCGCCGTCGCGCAGGGGGGCCGGGCCGAGTCCGGAGAGCAGGTCCGTCGAGCGGCTGCCGAGGACCGGTTCGACGGCGATGCCGCCGGCGACGGCGACGTACGCGCGCACTCCCGCGGTCACCCCGCCCACGTTCAGCACGGCGCCCGCGGGCACCCGTACGGGCACACCCCAGGCCACCGGCCGGCGCTCGACCGTCACCGGGCAGGGCGCGCCGCCCACGACGACGGTGAGGGCGCGGTCGGGGCGCAGGGCGCAGCCGGTCAGGGTGGTCTCCAGGACGGCGGCGTCGGGGTGGTTGCCGAGGAGCCGGTTGGCCAGTCGCATGGCGGGGGCGTCCAGGGCGCCGGAGCGGGGGACGCCCAGGTGGGCGTGGCCGCGCCGGCCGCCGTCCTGGACGGTGGTCAGGGCGCCGGAGCGTACGACGGTGAGCTCGGCGGTCATGGTGTGCCGCCCTCTGCCGTGAACCGCACCCGGGTGCCCGGCGTGAGCAGGGCCGGTTCCTCGCGGCCGAGGTCCCACAGCGGGGCCGGGTCCGGCATGGTGCCGATGAGCTGCCAGCCGCCGGGGGTGGCGCGCGGGTAGACGGCGCTGTAGGGGCCGGCGAGGGCGACCGCGCCGGCCGGGACCCGGGTGCGGGGGGTCTCGCGGCGCGGCACGTGCAGCTCGGGGGGCAGGCCGGTGAGGTAGCCGAAGCCGGGGGCGAAGCCGCAGAAGGCGACGCGGTAGGTGTACGAGGAGTGCCGGGCGGCGACCTCGTCGGCTCCGACGCCCCACAGGTCGGCCACGCGCGCCAGGTCGGGGCCGTCGTAGCGCACGGGGATCTCCACGAGTCCTCCGGTGTCGGCGGGGCGGGCGGGCACGTCCCATGCGGCGATCCGGCGGGCCAGTTCGCCGGGGCGGGCGACGCCGTCCAGCAGGACGGTCCGTGCGCCGGGCACGATCTCCTCGACCGGGGGCAGGGTTCCCGCCGCGCGGCGCCGCAGCAGCTCGGCGTGGAAGGCCGCGGTGCGCTCGGCGTCCGGCAGCTCGACGAGCAGTGCGTGCCGTCCGGCGGGGCGCACGTCCAGGGACCGGGTGTCCGTCATGCGAACGCCCCGACCTCGACCCCGGCCGCCTCGAGGGCCTCGCGCACCCGCGCCGCGATCCTGGCGGCGCCCGGGGTGTCGCCGTGGACGCACAGGGAGCGGGCGGCCACCGGGACCGTCGTACCGTCCGCGGCCTCGACCGCGCCGTCCACGGCGAAGGCGAGCGCGCGCCGGATCACCGCGTCCTCGTCGGTCACCACGGCGCCCGGTTCGCGGCGCGGCACGAGGGTGCCGGCGGGGGTGTAGGCGCGGTCCGCGAAGGCCTCCGGTACGGCGGTCAGGCCGGCCTCCTGCGCGGCGGCCAGCAGGCGCGAGCCGGGCAGGCCGAGCACCGGCAGGGCCCCGCCCGCGAGCCGGACGCCGGCCACGACGGCCGCGGCCTGCTCGGCGTCGTGCACGGTGCGGTTGTAGAGCGCGCCGTGCGGCTTGACGTAGACCACGTCGGCGCCGGCGGCCTGGGCGAAGACCCGCAGCGCGCCGATCTGGTAGGCGACCTCGGCGGCCAGCTCCTCGCCGGGCACGTCCATGGCGCGGCGGCCGAACCCGGCCAGGTCGCGGTAGGAGACCTGGGCGCCGATCCGGACGCCGCGCTCGGCGGCCAGGCCGCAGACGCGGCGCATCACGGAGGGGTCGCCGGCGTGGAAGCCGCAGGCGACGTTGGCGCTGGTCACGACGGAGAGCAGGGCGTCGTCGTCGGTGAGGGTCCAGCGGCCGAAGCCCTCACCGAGGTCCGCGTTGAGGTCGATCACATTCCGAACCTAATCGATTGTTGAACGATCCGACAAGAGATGCATTTACCGAACGCCCCCTTGTTCGATCGTTGAACGATCCCCTAGGGTCCCTGCATCCCCCACGGGTCCGGGGTCCCGGATCCGTGCCGCCCGGGCGTCGCGCCCGCACAACCCCAAAGGCCACCGCATGATCGTTCTCCTCGGCGTCGTCGTGGTGATCCTCGGATTCGTCACGCGCCGCAATCCCGTCCTCGTGGTGGGCGTCGCCGGTGTCTTCACCGGGCTGATCGGCGGAATGAACCCGCTGGAGGTCCTGGCGGCCTTCGGCCGGTCCTTCGCCGACAGCCGCTCGGTCACCGTCTTCGCCGTCGCCCTGCCCGTGATCGGTCTGCTCGAGCGCTACGGCCTGCGGGAACAGGCCCGCAGGCTCATCGCCCGGCTCGGCGCTCTGAGCACCGGCCGGTTCCTCACCGTCTATCTGCTGGTCCGTCAGGTCACCGCGGCGTTCGGCCTGACCAGCATGTGCGGGCCGGCGCAGACGGTGCGGCCGCTCGTCGCGCCCATGGCCGAGGCCGCCGCCGAGCGCTCGGCGGGTGCGGCGCTGCCCGAGCGGCTGCGGGAGAAGGTGCGGTCCTACTCCGCGTCCGCCGACACCGTCGGCGTGTTCTTCGGCGAGGACTGCTTCGTCGCAATCGGCTCGATCCTGCTGATCACCGGATTCGTCAACTCGACGTACCACCAGAACCTGGAGCCGACCCAGCTGGCCCTGTGGGCGGTCCCGGTCGCCGTCTGCGCCTTCCTGGTCCACGGCGCCCGGCTGCTGCTCCTGGACCGCCAGTTGCAGCGCGAGATGGCGCTCGCCGCCGCCGAACACGACCTGCCGCTGCCGAAGGAGAGCAACAAGTGATCAAGGTCGAATGGCTGTACTGGCTGGTGGGTCTCGTCTTCGTCGCGATGGCCGTGCAGATGGCGGCCGACCGCAGCAACCCCAAGCGGTGGACCTCCGCCGCGTTCTGGGGCCTGCTCGGGCTGACCTTCCCCTACGGCACCGGGGTCGCCAACGCCACCGCGAAGAACGGCGGCTGGACCCTGCCCGCCGAACCGCTCGGCGCCGCGGTCCTCGCCCTCATCGTGCTCGCCGGCTTCAACTTCCTCGGCAAGGGCGTCCCCGTCACCAGCACCGCCGAGGAGCGCAAGGCCTCCGCCACCCGGCTCGGCAGCCGCATCTTCGTCCCCGCCCTGACGATCCCGCTCGTCGCCATCGTCTGCGCCTCGGTCCTCGACGGCTCGGGCCTGTTCGAGACCGGCAAGGCCACCCTGATCGGACTCGGCATCGGCTGCCTCGTCGCCCTCGGCGTCGGCATGCTGGTCACCGGCGAACGCAAGCCGTCCGTGCCGCTGCACTCCGGGCGTTCCATGCTGGAGGCGATGGGCTCGGCCCTGCTGCTGCCCCAGCTCCTCGCCGTACTCGGCTCGATCTTCGCGCTCGCGGGCGTCGGCACCCAGGTCGGCAGACTCGTGCACGACGTCCTGCCGGACCACTCGAAGTACCTCGCCGTCCTCGCCTACTGCGTCGGCATGTTCCTGTTCACCGTGATCATGGGCAACGCCTTCGCCGCGTTCCCGGTGATGACCGCGGCGATCGGCTGGCCCGTCCTCGTCCAGCAGATGCACGGCGACCCGCCGGCCGTCCTCGCCGTCGGCATGCTGGCCGGCTTCTGCGGCACGCTGTGCACGCCGATGGCCGCCAACTTCAACATCGTCCCGGCGACCCTGCTGGAGCTGAAGGACCAGTACGGCCCCATCAAGGCGCAGATCCCGACGGCCCTTCCGCTGCTGGTCTGCTGCACGGCGCTCATGGCGTTCTTCGCGTTCTGACCGGTCCGGCCACCGCACCCGAGGAGGGAAGTGCCATGACCCGCGTGCTCGTCACCGGCTTCGCCCCCTTCGACGGCCAGAAGGTCAACCCGTCCTGGCAGGCGGCCTCGCTCGTGGCCGCCGAGCCGCCCGCCGGGTTCACCGTCACCGCCGCCGAACTCCCCTGTGTCTTCGGCCAGTCCATACAGGCCCTGCGCGACGCCGTCCGCGCCGCCGAACCCGATCTGATCCTGTGCCTGGGCCAGGCGGGCGGCCGTCCCGGCGTCACCGTCGAACGCGTCGCCGTCAACGTCGACGACGCCCGCATCCCCGACAACGCGGGCAACCAGCCCGTCGACGAGCCCGTGGTCCCCGGCGGCCCCGCAGCGTACTTCTCCACGCTCCCGGTGAAGGCCTGCGTCGCCGCCCTGCGCGCGGCGGGCGTGCCGGCCGCGGTGTCCAACACCGCCGGCACGTTCGTCTGCAACCATGTCGCGTACGGCCTGGGTCATCTCATCGCCACCGAACTCCCGCACACCCGCGGCGGTTTCGTGCATGTGCCCTGGGCGCCGGAGCAGGTCACCGACGGCACCGCGCCCGCCCTGGAGCCCGCCACGGTCGCCCGGGGACTGCGCGCGCTGCTGCCGGTCGCCGCCCGCACGCCCGCGGGCGGCGACCTGAAGGTCACCGAGGGAGCCACCCACTGATGCCGCTCGCCGCGCACGCGGCCGGGTTCGCCCGGCTCGCCCTGGCCAACGTCACCCGCGAGTACCCCAACTCCCCCGCCCACCTGATGACGTCACCGGACGAGGAGGTACGGCCCCGCGCCCTGCACCCCGCCTTCTACGGCTCCTACGACTGGCACTCGTCGGTCCACATGCACTGGCTGCTGGTCCGCCTCCTGCGCCGGCACGGCGGCACGCCCGCCCTGCCGGACACGGCGCCGGTCACCGACGTCCTCGACCGGCACCTCACCCCCGCGAACCTCGCCGTCGAAGCCGCCTATCTGCGCGGCCGTCCCTCCTTCGAGCGGCCGTACGGCTGGGCCTGGCTGGTGGCGCTCGCCGCCGAGTGCCGGGCGTACGCAGGGGCGGCCGGGGCCCGCTGGGCCGCGGCGCTGGCGCCGGCGGTCGCCGCCGTCGACGCCCTGCTGGCCGAGTGGCTGCCGAAGGCCACCTATCCGGTGCGCCACGGCACCCATCCCAACAGCGCCTTCGCGCTGGGCCTCCTGCTCGACACGGGCGAACTGCCCGCCGCGACCGCCGAGGCCGTACGGCGGCGGCTGCAGGCCTGGTTCGCCGACGACCACGACGCGCCCGCGCACTGGGAACCGTCCGGCCAGGACTTCCTGTCCCCGGCGCTGACCGAGGCCGACGCCATGCGCCGGGTGCTCGGCAGGGAGCAGTTCGCCCGGTGGCTCGACCGCTTCCTGCCCGCCCTGCGCTCGGGCGCCCCCTGCCCGCTGCTGGAGGTGCCCGTCGTCTCCGACCGGACCGACCCGCAGATCGGCCATCTGCTCGGACTCACCCTCAGCCGGGCCGCCGCCCTGCGCTCGATCGCCGCAGGGCTGCCGGACGGACCGGTGCGTCGGCGCCTGGCCGAGGCCGCCGACGCCCATCTGGCGGCGGGCCTGCCCGCCGTGCGGCGCGAGGACTTCACCACCGGCCACTGGCTGGCCACGTTCGCGGCGCTGGCCCTCGACGCCGGACCGGGTGACACCGCGCGGTCCGGCTGACGGCCGGCGGCCAGGCTGCCTCAGGGACGGTCCGCCGGGCGGGCGAGCATGGTCATGGCCGCCAGCCAGCCGCGGATGCCGGGGCGGTCCAGGTTGATCTCGATGGTGGCCGGCACGGCGAAGTCGAGGTGCAGCGGGCCGGCGAACGTGTCCGTGAGGTCGTCCCGGGTCAGCCGGTGCGGTCCCGCGGCACCGGGTGTCTCGGGCTCCCGGTCGCTGAAGCAGAGCAGGAAGTAGCGGCCGCCGGGGCGCAGGACGGCGCGCAGGCCGCGGGTGAAGGCGGGACGGTCGTCCGGGTCGAGCATGTGGAACATGCCGCTGTCCAGGACGGTGTCGAACCGCTCGCCCAGGTCCGCCAGCCTCCGGGTGTCGTGGTGCAGGAACCGGGCCCGCAGGCCGCGCCGGCGCGCCTTGTCCTCGGCGGCGCGCAGCGCGGTGTCCGCCAGGTCCACGCCGGTGGCGTCGAGCCCGAGGCCGGCGCACAGGAGCACGTGCTCGCCGGTGCCGCAGCCGACGTCGAGCACCCGGCCCCGGACGGCCCCCGACCGGGCGAGGGCGAGGAACGCCGGCTGGGGCTGTCCGATCTCCCAGGGCGGCCGTCCGGCGTAGAGGGCGTCGAGCCGCTGCGAGGACGTCACCGCGTCCGCCTCACCCCGTGCATCCGGTGCGTCCTGTGGATCGGATCCGGCCATGGCGACGACCTCCCTCGGTGGGCATTCCCTCCCACCGACGGTATGCAATCCCGCTCGTCCGGTCACGGCAGCCCGGCGACCGACGCGCAGGGGTTGCGTACGGTGACCGGCCCTGCCGGCGCGACGACGGCCCACAGGAGCACATGGCTCGACCGGAGCCCACCGACGTCGGCTCCCTCCTCGCCTTCCGCACCATGCTGCCGTGCAGCGGGTTCCTGCCGCGCGGGCCGGCGCTGCGCTCATCTCCGATGACGATGACGGCCATCGCGAACCATCGCGGCCGGGAGGGAAGCACAGGGGCGATCCGGTTGCTGGTGCCGGTATGAGCGGCCAGGAGGCCGCTCGGCTCCCGCGACGAAGAAGGTCCCCGTGCCCCAGCCATCCGAACTCCGGACGTCACGCCCGCGTGCGACCCGTGCCGAACCCGCACACGGTGTGCCGGGCCGGCTGATCGCGCTGCTGGCCGTCGCCTCCGGCATGACGGTCGCCAACCTGTACTACGCCCAGCCCCTGCTCTCCTCGCTGCGCGAGGTGTTCCACACCAGCACCGCGGCGGCCGGCTGGCTGATCACCCTCACCCAGGTCGGCTACGTGATCGGCATGCTCTTCCTCGTGCCGCTCGGCGACCGGCTGGAGAAGCGCGGCCTGATCACGGTGCTGCTGGCGGTCACCACGGCCGCTCTCCTGACGGCCGGGCTGGCCGGGAACTTCCCCACTCTGCTCATCGCCTCCCTGGTCGCCGGCGCGACCTCGGTCGTCGCCCAGATCCTGGTCCCGTTCGCCGCGAGCCTCGCGCCCGACCACGCGCGCGGCCGGATCGTGGGCCGGGTGATGAGCGGGCTGCTCACCGGGATCCTGCTCTCGCGCACCCTCAGCGGTCTGGTGTCCGACATGGCCGGCTGGCGCGTGGTCTACCTGGGCTCGGCGGGCCTGATGGCCGTGCTCGCCGTCGCCCTGCGCTCGGCCCTGCCCCGGCACGCGCCGACCACGGCCATCCCGTACGCCCGGGTGCTGCACTCCACCGTGCGGATGCTGCGCATCCACCCCGCGCTGCTGCGCCGCGCCCTGTACCAGGCGGCGATGTTCGGCGCGTTCAGCGCCTTCTGGACCACCGTCTCCTACCTCCTCGCCGGTCCCGGCTTCCACTACTCCGCCCTCGGCATCGGCGTGTTCGCCCTGGTCGGGGCCGCCGGTGCGGCCGTGGCCCCGCTGGCCGGACGGTGGGCCGACCGGAACCTGACCCGGCCCATGACCGGCGCCGCGTTCCTCCTCGCCGCGCTGGCCTTCGGCGTCGCGGGCATCGGCCGGCACCACATCGTCCTGATCGCCCTGGCCGCCGTCCTGCTCGACATGGCCGTACAGGCCACCCTGATCCTCGGCCAGCACACCATCTACCAGCTCGATCCCGACGCCCGCGCCCGCCTCAACAGCGCCTTCATCGCCACCTTCTTCCTCGGCGGCGCCCTCGGCTCCCAACTCGGTTCGCTGACCTACCACTCCGGCGGCTGGACGGGGGTGACGGCGCTCGGCGCGGCCCTGCCCGTCGCGGCGCTGCTGTACTGGCTCACCGAGCACCGGAAGGCGGAGCGGAACCGCGTCCGGGACACCGCATAGGGACGTCCCGCGCACCCCGGCAGGCGTCCGGACGCCGCCCGTCCGCATACGATGCAGCGAAGATCCCCGGCCCGCGGACGGGCACGGCGTCACCTGGAGCGGATGATGGACCTGCGGCAGATGGAAGTCGTCGTCGCGGTGGCGGACGCGGGCGGGTTCACGGCGGCGGCGCGGCGGCTGCACGTCGTCCAGTCCGCCGTCTCCGGCACGGTCCGCGCCCTCGAACGGGAACTGGGCACCGCGCTGTTCACCCGGAACACCCACCGCGTGGCGCTCACCCCGGCCGGCGAAGCCTTCGTACCCGCGGCACGGGCCGCCCTGCGCGCCGCCGAACTGGCTCGCGAGGCCGTCGACGCCGCGAAGGGGGAACTGCGCGGCCGGGTGACCGTCGGCATCATGCAGGGCGTCTGGGCGGGACTGCACCGCGCGCTGGCCGCGCTGCGGGCGGAACATCCGGGGGTGGTGGTCCAGCTCCGGCAGGCCGCGGTGACCGACATCCGGCAGGCCCTGCGCGAGGGCACCGTGGACCTGGCCGTGGTGGCGCTCGACCGCCAGCAGCAGCGCGGGCTGGTGACCCGGCTGCTGTCCCGCGAGGAGATGGTCCTGGTCGCCTCCCCCGGCCGGGACCTCGCGGCGAGCGCCCCCGAGGGCGCCGTCGAACCGGACACGGTCGCCCGGTTGCCGCTGGTGGACTTCACCCCCGGCTGGGCGATCCGGCACGCCGTCGACCGGGCCTTCCGCGCCGCCGGCGTCGACCGCGTCACGACCTTCGAGGTGAACGACATCGTTGCGGCGGCCGAACTGGTCCGCGGCGACCTGGGCGTCTGCATCATGCCCCCGTCCATCGCCGGCCGCTTCCCGGACCTGGCCACCTACCGCTTCGCCCGGCACGCGCCGAGCTGGAAGGTGATGGTGGTACGGCCGCACGGCGATCCGCCGCCGGCGGTCGCGGCCCTGCTGCGGCACATCACCTGACACCGGGCGCATGCCGGGCGGCGCGGCCGGCCGCGCGTCCCGGCGAGGTACGGCGCGGGAGTCAGCCGTCGGCGAGGTCGGTGCGCAGGACGGCGCGCCGGCCGTGCAGTTCGCCCTTCTCCATCCGGGCGTGCACGTCGGCCGCCGCGCTCAGCGGGAAGACCTCTATGGTGCGGGACCGCAGCACACCGCGGCCCAGCAGGTCGTTGATGTACGCGGCGGCCTCGGCGAGTTCGCCGGGTGTCGCGTGCGAGATCACGAACCCCACGACGGAGCGGTCGTTCATGTACAGCGCTCCGGCGGGCAGCACGGGACGGGTCCGGGGGCCGGCCAGCAGCACCACGCGGCCCCTGAGGGCGAGCAGGTCGACCCAGGTCTCCAGGTCGTTGACGCCCGCCGTGTCCAGGTACAGGTCCAGTCCCGACGGCGCCGCCGCGCGGATCCTCTCCGTCAGGTCCGGATCCCGGTAGTCGAACACCTCGGCCGCGCCCAGCTCCGCGCAGTACCGCGCGTCCCGCGCGGCGGCCGTGGCGAGGACGCGGGCGCCGGCCCGCACCGCCATCGTCACCAGCGCGCTGCCGACGTTGCCGGCGGCGCCCGCGACCAGCACGGTCTCCCCCACGTGCAGCCGCCCGTGCACGAACAGGGCCAGATAGGCGGTCGCGGCCGGGTGGAACACCGCGACCGCGGCGCACGGGTCGACTCCCTCGGGCAGCCGGTACAGCCGGTCGGCCGCCACCACCGCCTGCTCCGCCGCCGCGCCCTGCCGTCCGCCGTGCCCGAGGCTGTTGCACCACACCCGGTCCCCGGTGCGGAAGCCGGTGACGCCGGGGCCCGTCTCCGCGACCGTGCCGACCAGGTCGCGGCCGACGACGAAGGGGAAGTCGACGTGGGTGCGGAAGAGCCCCGAGCGCACGTAGGCGTCCACCGGGTCGACCGCGGTGGCCAGGACGTCCACCAGCACGTCGGTGGGTCCCGGCCGGGGCGGGGCGATCTCGCCGTACCGGATGACGTCCGGGGACCCCAGCTCCTCGATGTACGCAGCGCGCATGGCACCCCATGGTTCCATCTCCGCCCCGAACCGGACCCGACGCATCCGGCCACGTGTGCCGGATGCGCGGAGGCCCGGTCGGCGCGAGGGGGGAAGTCAGCGCCCGGGCTCGGCGCCCTGCGCGCCCAGCGCCCAGGCGCCGTAGGCCGACCCGGCGGTCTCGAAGGAGAAGATCACGTGGGAGGCCGCGGTGTTGACGTCGCGCCAGAAGCGCTGGACCGGGTCGGACTCGAAGTGGCCCGTCGTCCCGGTGGCGCGGAAGAGCCGTTCGACGGCCGACACCGACAGCTCGACCGCGAGCGCCAGGTCCCGCGGCCCGCGCACCGCCGCCTCGCCGTCCCTGGTCGCCTCGACGCCGTCGGCGACCCGGGCGGCCCGCTGGACGAGGAGTTCCGCGGCGTCCACCTCGGCGGCCGAGCGCGCCAGGTCGGTCTGCACCGACGGCTTCTCGCGCAGCGGGGCGCCGCGCCGGTCGGTGCGCCGCATGGTCTGCTCGGCCGCGGTCCGCACCGCCCCGCGGGCGGCACCGACCACGGGGACGGCGAGCGGCAGCCCGTTCACCTCGTTGACGGGCGCCGTGTGGCAGCGGGCCGTGGAGGCCGTGGCCCGCCCCGCGTTGCTGTCGAGCCTCGACAGCGTCAGATGCTCGGGCACGAAGACGTCGTCCAGGACCATGGTGTCGCTGCCGGTCCCGCGCATGCCCAGCGTGAACCAGGTGTCCTTCACGGTGACGTCGGCCCGCGGCACCGCGAAGAACCGCACCTCGCCCCGCCCGTCGGGGCCCACCTTGCCGGGTACGGCGGAGCAGGCGAAGACCCAGTCGGCGAACCGGATCCCGCTGATGTACTTCCACTCGCCGCTGAGCCGCCAGCCGCCGGAGACCGGCTCCGCCTTCCCGGCCGGCATGAGCGCGCCCGCCATCAGGGCGTCCGGCCCGTCGGCCCAGAGCACCGCCTGTCCCTCCGGGGGGAGGTACGCCCCGTACCGGGCCGCGTAGGCGGACAGCGAGGCGACCCAGGCCGCCGAGGCGCAGCCCTCGCCGACCAGGGTCACCGCCGAGGTCATGTCCGCGAAGCGGCCCTCCGCGCCGCCGTAGGCCGCGGGGACGAAGTGCCGGGCGAATCCGGCCGCCCGCACCGCGTCGACCACGTCCGGCGCAAGCCTCCGGGCGGCCTCCGTCTCGTCGCTGCACCGCGCCGCGATCTCGGCCACGCGCGGAGCACCGGCGACGACCGCCGCCACGCCCGGCTTCTCGGCGATGGTCGTCGCCGTGGCTGTGCTGTCGCTGAGCATATGTTCGCCACCTCCGTCGGGATGACGGCAGTCTCTCCGGGCCTGCCCGCGACAGGCCGCAGCCGAGCCGGGACCTGCCCGTCAATCACCCGACCGGCTTCCCCGCCCTCCCGCCGCACGGACGCACATCGGCGGGCGGGACCGGCGCGCGGGCGCAGAGCACCGCTCGACCTCCTGCGCCGGCGGCCGGAACCTACAATGACGACATCACTCTGTCCGCCGTCCGCCGGACCGGGCGCACGGCGGCCGGGAAGGGTGCGGCTCGCCGTGATGGCCTGCGTCGACAGTGGGAGGCCGCCGTGCAACTGGAAGAGTTCCTGGCCCAGGTCCGCGAGCGCGGGGAGTACCGGAGCCGCGAGGAGACCGAGCACGTCTGCGAGGCGGTCCTGTGGGCGCTCGCGACCCGGATCGCCCCCGAAGAGGCCGACGAGCTGGCCGCCCGGCTGCCCGCCCCGCTGGACGAGGCCCTGCATCTGGAGCGGGGGCGTCCCGAGACGTTCGACTGCGACGAGTTCCTGCGCCGCGTTTCCGTGCAGACCGGCGCCCGGCCGCGCACCGCGGAGTGGGACGCGGACGCCGTGCTGTCCACGGTCGCCGACGCGGTGCCGGACCGGCAGCTGGAGGAGCTGCTGTCCGGGCTCCCGGCCCGCTACGCCGAGTTCTTCGGCCGCTCGAGTCCGAGCTGACGGTCCTCGGGTCCGAGCGGGCGGGCGGGCCTCGGGTCCAAGCGGGCGGTCCTCGGGTGCGAGCGGGCGGGCCTCGGTCCGAGCTGACGGGCCTCGGGTATGAGCGGGCGGTTCTCGGGTGCGAGCGGGCGGGCGGCGCCGCCCGAGCCAGCGGGCGGCACGGGCGGCGACTCCAAGCCGACGCGCAGGCAGGCAAGCTCCGAGCCAACGCACAGGCAGGCGGCAGCTCCGAGTCGACGGGGCCGGGCAGCTCCGAGCCGACGGGCGGGGGCGGCTCCCAGCCGACGAGCAGGCAGGCAGCGGCCCGAGCCGACGCGCGGTGGCGCTCGCGGTCGTCAGGCGTGCTGTGCCGTCTGTCCGGTCAGCCGCTCCTCGCACCACCGCCTGGCCACCTCGGCGACCTCTTCGAGGGCACCGGGCTCGCCGAACAGGTGGGTGGCCCCCGGAACGATATGCAGGGTGTGCGGGACCCGCAGGTACCCGGCCGCTTCCTCGTTCAGCTCCTGCACCTGCTGGTCGTTGCCGCCGACGATGAGCAGGACCGGGGTCCGCACCCGTCCCAGGGCGTCGCCCGCCAGGTCGGGGCGGCCGCCGCGCGACACCACGGTCAGCACCCGGTCCGGACGCTCGGCCGCGGCCACCAGCGCCGCGGCGGCACCCGTGCTGGCGCCGAACAGGACGACCGGGAGGCCCCGGGTGTCCGGCTGGGTGTCGAGCCAGTCGATCGCGGCCACGAGCCGCCGGCCCAGCAGCGGGATGTCGAAGCGGTGCTCGCCGGTCACGGCGTCGTGCCGCTCCTCCCGCTCGCTGAGCAGGTCCATCAGCAGGGTGCCGAATCCGGCGGTGCGCAGCTCGGCGGCGACCATCCGGTTGCGCGGACTGTGCCGGGAACTGCCGCTGCCGTGGGCGAAGAGCACCACGGCGCGCGCCGCCGAGGGAACGACGAGGTCACCGGGGAGAGTGGCGTCGCTGGTGGGCACCAGGACCATGTCGGAGATCATCGCAATCACTTCTTCCACGCCGCCGGCCCAGCGGATCGCGCGAGTTCGGGTGTCCCCCGCGTACCCACCATATCCAGCACCATCTGTCCCGTCCCGCCCGAATTGCTCCCCATCATGACGAGGCACCACAGGCATTGATGCGCCCTACACGTACATGCATAATGCGCTTATGCACAAGCGGGTTGTCGACCCTGCCGGCCCAGCGGACGCGCCGGCCGAGCGCCTGATGCTCGCCGTGGAGGAGATCGTCCGGTACGTGCGCCGCAGCGCCACCGCCGGCGGGCTCAGCACCGCGGCCTCGTCCGCGCTCAGCCGGCTGGGACGCGAGGGACCCCAGCGGCTGACCGAACTGGCCCGGGCCGAGAACGCCTCCCAGCCCAACATGACCCAGCTCGTCACCCGCCTGGAACGGGCAGGACTGGTACGCCGCACAGCCGACCGCACCGACGGCCGCGGGGTGCTGGTGGAGGCGACCCCCGCCGGTCTCGACGTCTTCCGCCGGCGCCGGTCCGAGCGCGCCGGCGCCCTCGCCGAGCTCCTCGAGGAGCTGACCGAGCCGGAGCGGCACGCCGTGGCCGTCGCGCTGCCCGCGCTGGCCCGGGTGATCCGCCACCGCCGGGCCGGTTCCTGAACCCGCCCGCCCCCTCGCACCGTCCCCGCCAAGAACTGGAGATGAAGCGGTCATGAGCGCACCGCACGGAAAGACCGCCGGCCCGTTCCGGCAGCCGAAGGCCGTCTGGGCCGTGGCGTTCGCCTGCGTGATCTCGTTCATGGGCATCGGCCTGGTCGACCCGATCCTGCCCGCCCTCGCCGAGAGTCTGCACGCCTCGCCCAGCCAGGTCTCCCTGCTGTTCAGCAGCTATCTGATCGTCACCGCGGTGGCCATGCTGGTGGTGGGCTGGTTCTCCAGCCGGTTCGGCGCCAAGCGCACCCTGGTCATCGGGCTGGCCGTCATCGTGGTGTTCGCCGCGCTGGCCGGCTCCTCGGACTCGATCAACGGGATCGTCGGCTTCCGCGCGGGCTGGGGTCTGGGCAACGCCCTGTTCATCGCCACCTCGCTCGCGGTCATCGTCGCCTCGGCCAGCGGCGGCTTCGGCGGCGCGATCATCCTCTACGAGACCGCGCTGGGCCTCGGCATCGCCGTGGGGCCGCTGCTCGGCGGCGAGTTGGGCGCCATCAGCTGGCGCGGCCCGTTCTTCGGCGTCGCCGTCCTGATGTCCATAGCCCTCGTGGCGACCCTCGCGTTCGTGCCGTCACTGCCGAGGCCCGCCCGGCGCACCTCCCCCATGGCGCCGCTGAAGGCGCTGCGCCACCGCGGTCTGCTGACCATGGGCATCATGGCCCTGCTCTACAACTGGGGCTTCTTCACCATGCTCGGCTACGCGCCCTACCCGATGAAGCTGAGCGCCCACGAGCTGGGCCTCGTCTTCACCGGCTGGGGCCTGCTGGTGGCCGCGTTCAGCGTGTTCTTCGCCCCCCGCCTGCAGGCCCGCTTCGGCACCGCCCCGGTGCTGTACGCCAACCTCGCCGGCCTCGGCGTGGTGATGGCCGTCATCGCCGCCGGCGTGCAGACGCCGGCCGTGGTCATCGTCGCCGTCATCGTCAGCGGCGCCTTCATCGGCGTCAACAACACCCTCACCACCCAGGCCGTCATGCTCGTCTCCCCGGTGGAGCGTCCGGTGGCCTCCTCCGCGTACGGCTTCCTGCGCTTCATCGGCGGCGGCCTGGCGCCGTACGTCGCCGGCAGGCTCGCCGACGCCACCGACCTGAGCGTGCCGTTCTACCTCGGCGCCGCCACCTTCGTCCTGGCCGTCCCCGTGCTGGCCGGCGGGCACGGCCTGCTGCGCCGGGCCGAGACGGACACCGGCGACGGCGAGCCGATGACGCCCTCGCTGACCCCCGTGGGCCGCCCGGCCGTCCCGGGCGCACCGCCGGTCATCGTCGCCGTGGGCGCGCACGAGCGGGCCGCCGCCATCGTCGACGCCGCGGCCCGCCTCGCCCGGGACACCGGGAGCCCGCTGGAGGTCGTCCACGTCCAGCAGACGGCGGTGGTCGAGGAGCAGGCCGTCGAGACGGAGACCACCGAGCACGCACGCGCCGCCGTCACCGCGCACCTGGACCGGCTCGCCGGCCGGGGCATCGCCGCCACCGGCCAGATCCTCACCAGCGTCGGCGATCACGCGGCCGCCGGCCGGGCGCTGGCCCGGCACGCGGCGCAGGTGGGCGCCCGCGCGGTCGCGGTCGGCCGCTCCCCGCGCGGTCCGCTCGCCCAGTTCGCCGACGGCAGCCTCACCACCGCGCTCACCCACAGCGCCCCGTGCACGGTGGTCCTGGTCGACGCCGACCACACGCCCCGCCCCCTGACCCCGGACACCCTGGCGGAGCTACGCGGCACGGCGGCCTGACGGCGCCGCTGCCGGCCCTGCTCACGTCCGGCGGCTCGGCAGCGTGCGCGCTCGCAGCCCGGCCGCGGGCGACCGGAGCGCACCGGCGACCCCGCCGGTGGTGACGTCGCGTCCGGCGCCGCCGCACGCCGTCGCCTCCGTGGTGAACCGCGGAGAACGCACAGCTGGTTGCCGTTGCAGAACGCCTCGTCAGCGGGGCGCTCCCGGGGACACCGGCGTCGCCGGCCCGGCCGTCGGCTGCGCGGTGCGCCACGGCTCGGCCATGCGGAGGTTCCGGTTTGCGCTCGGGTATGCCGCCGCTCATGGTCGGAGGGTGAGCATGTCCTCCGCGCTGCGGTCGCCCGGCAGCCCCCGCGACGGCGGCCGCGGTCGGGTGGAGAGTCCTCCGGGAGTGCTGCGGGCCCTCGGTGTCTTCGCCGTCGTCCGGCTCGCCGGGCTCGTGGTGCTGGTGATCGTCGACGCCGTGGCCGGCCGCCCGTTCGGCAAGAGCCTGGTCCATGCCTGGGACTCGGTCTGGTACCTGCACATTGCCGAGTACGGCTACGGCACGCAGCTGCGGATCACCTCCACGGGCGCCGTCCAGACCGACTGGGCGTTCTTTCCGCTGTACCCGGGGCTCGTCCGCGCCCTGCGCGGACTGCTGCCCGTGTCCACGGGGGCGGCGGGGCTGCTGATCGCCTGGGCGTCCGCGGCACTCGCCGTCCACGGCATCTACACGGTCGGCCATCACCTGCACGGCCGACGCGTCGCCACCGCGCTGGTCGCCCTGTGGGCCGTACTGCCGCAGTCGGTCGTCCTCACCCTGGCCTACACCGAGCCGCTGTTCACCGCGTGTGCCGCCTGGTCCCTGTACGCCGTGCTGCGCCGCCGCTGGCCGGCCGCGGGCGCGCTGGCGATGCTGGCCGGGCTCACGCGCCCGACCGGCATCGCGGTCGCCGTGGCCGTCGCCGCCGCGGCCGGGCACGAGATCGTACGGCAGCGTGGGCGCGCCTCGCCGGGGCTGCTGGCGGGGGTGGTCCTCGGTCCGCTGGGGTGGGCGGGTTATGTGCTGTGGGTGGGACGGCAGACCGGTGACCTGGTGCGTGGCTATCTGCAGGTGCAGAGCGCCTGGAACTCCCGACTGGATCTCACGGTCGGGCCGCTGCGGTTTCTGGCGTCGATGCCGTTGCAGGGCAGTTGGGTGACGTATCCGGTGGCCCTGGCCCTCGTCCTGGCCGCCGTCGTGTCGTTCTGCGTGCTGTGCCTGGACCGCGCCCCGCTGCCGCTCGTGGTGTTCGCGGGCGTCCTTCTCCTGATGGTGGTCGCAGTTTCCGGCCCCTTCTCCTCCAAACCTCGCTTCCTGCTCCCGGCCTTCCCCCTGCTCATCCCGCCGGCTCGCGCCCTCGTCCGGTCCTGGCACAGCGGCCCGTCCCCCCGCGCCCGCCTGCTGTGCGGGTCCCTGACGGCCCTGTCCGTCCTCTACGGCGCCTACCTGGCATCCCTCGCCAGCCAGCCGCTGTGAAAACGCCGGCGCCGAGGGACCCGGAGTGCGGCCGGCTCCCTGGCCGCCGAGGCCGGTCGTCGCGACGGACTTCACGATGTGCCGCTGGAAGAACATGAAGACGACGAGCGGCAGCGCCGCCAGGGCGTACTGGATGCCGTAGGCGTCCTTCACGGAGGTGATGCCGACCGGCAGGGTCATCAAGTCGGGTCGGACGTCGACACCACCGTCGCCCCCGGCAAACAGGAGGTCGCCCGGGTCGCCGTGTCGCTGCTGCTGGAGCGGATCGACGACCCGGACGCCGCTGCCGTGCGCGACCATGTGGCCGGGCACCGGATCATCGTGCGGGAGAGCACGGACGGTTGAGCGGCGCAGGCGCGCTCGGTCGTGCTCAGTCCTCGGCGGGGCGGTACGGACCGGGCACGAAGACCAGGGCGTCGCCCACGGCGCGTTCGGCGGGCCCGCTCGGGTGGTTCACCAGGGCGCCCTCGACGGACAGGGTGGTGGAGCCGCCGCCGTCCAGGTTGACCGCGTCGGTCAGGCCCAGCGCGTCGGCGAGCGCCGCCGTCTCGGCCATCGTCGTGCCGACGCTGGTCGTCATGCGTCCGTCGACGGTCGCCAGGACGATCCTGCCGTCCCGGGTGGTGCCGGCGATCGTGCGCGGGTTGCGGTCGAAGAAGCTGCCGGAGCCCGCCGGCACCACGATCCGGCCGTGGGCGGTGAGCCGGTAGCGGCCGTTGACGCCGAACAGCCCCGGGTGGAGGGGAACGCGCCGGCCCTGCTCGTCGGTCAGCACGGAGTCGGTGCGCAGGCAGCCGCCGTCCACGGTGCGCAGCAGAGCCGCCGCCTCGGCGCCCGTGGCCTGGACCGAGGTCTGGCCGGGGGCCAGCTGTGTGCCGCGCGTCCGCTGGGTGCGGACGACGCACCCGTGCCGGTCGAGGACTGCCTCGACGCCCGCGCCGGAGGGCGTGGACGCGGCGAACTCGGGGGTGAAGCGCACGACGTCACCGGCGGCCGTGCACTGGGTGGGATCCGCCGGACCGGCGCAGTCCGCCGGGACGAGGGGCGGATGGTTGAGATACGTCAGCGGCAGCGTGGCGCCGGTCCGCCGGTTGCGCAGGCTGCCCGACCAGCTCAGCCTGCCCATGACGGCGCGGTTGCCGGGCGCGTCCACGACGAAGTCGGCCTCCGCGCTGTCACCGGTGGGCTCGCTGAGCAGCCGCCCGTCGTAGAGGCCCAGCCCCACCGGGTCACCGGGGTAGTCATGGCTGGCGGTGAAGGTGAAGAAGGAGCCGTTGACGCCGGCCAGGGCCCCGGAGGACCGGACGAGATCCGTCGTCTTCTCGGTGTGGGCCAGGTCGGGGCCGTACGTCGCCCGCAGGTGGCCGCGCGCCGTGCCCGGGTCGATGGTCAGGACGTCGACCATCCAGGGGCCGCGCGTGGTGGTGTTGATCTGGTCGGCCGGGGCGGGCTCGGTCCCGCGGACGATACGGGTGAGGGTCACGCCCTGGGCGAGCGTCTGCGTGGTGCGGGTCTCCGTCAGGCCGGGGTCGCCGAGCGGGAGCCCCGGCTCGGCCGCGGCGGCCCGGCCGGCGGGCGGTGCGAGCAGCAGGAGAAGGGCGGCCACCGCGAGCGCGGCCGCGCGTGCGGGTCCGGGTCTGTACGAGGTGAATGCCATGCCGTGAGGGTGCTCGGCGTGGCGGACGATTACCCGTGCGGCGGTTGATGGGGCGGTCCCGGTTGGGTGAACGACCGGTGTCGCGGGGTGAGTTGGGGGGCGCGAGGGGGCAGTGCGGTGCCGGGCTCGTCGGGGGCACTGCGGCCGGCCTCGCGGAAAGCGCGCGGGACACCGGGGCATGGGGCACCGGAGCACGCGAGGCCCGGCCCACCCGGCCCCGGCAGCCCGTGCGGCGACCGGAAACCAGCGCCCGGCGCCGCGGTGTCGACCGCGGACGCCGACGGGGAGCCCCGCCAGGCCGTCATCGCCCGGCAGGACTCCCCGTCAGTCACCCACACGCGGCCGCTAGTTGCGGCGCCCGGCGGGATCGTGGGCGGCCGGGTAGTCGTCGGTGACCGCACCCGGGGCGGAACCGGCCGCCCCGGCGCCCGCCGCCTCCGCCCGGTCCCCGTGCCCCGGCCACCACGCGGCGTGGCCGATCAGCGCGGTGAGGCTCGGGGTGAAGAACATCGCCATGACGAAGGCCGCGACGGCGATGCCGAAGGAGACCGCGAAACCCATCTCCGTGAGCAGCGAGTTGCCCGCCAGCATCATCGTGGCGAAGGTCGCCGCCAGGATGAAGCCGGCCGCGGCCACGGTCGGCCCGGCGTGCCGCAGTGCCATGCCGGCCGCCTCGCGCGGCTCGCGGCCCTCGCGGGCCTCCTCCCGGAGCCGGGCGATCATGAGGATGTTGTAGTCGGTGCCGATGGCGACGACGAACAGATACATGATCACCGGGAGCATGAACATCAGCCCCGAGTGGCCCTCGCCCTTCTGGAAGATCCACACCGTGGCACCGAGGGTGGCGCCGAAGCCGAGGCCCACCGAGGCCATCAGGTACCAGGGGGCGACCACGCTGCGCAGCAGCAGGCCCAGGATCACCATGATGAGGATGGCGGCCACCGGGAAGACCGTCTTGTAGTCGTGGTTCACCGCGGTGTTGATGTCCTTGTAGATCGAGGACATGCCGCCGACGACCGCCTTGGTGCCGTCCGGCGCGTTGGCGTGGGCGACGTCGCGCACCTTGCCCACCGCGTCGATGGCCTTGTCCGTCGACGCCTCGTACTTGAGGGTGACGGTGAAGTCCGCGGTGGTGCCGTCCTTGTTGAGCTGCGTCATCCGGGCGTTGGCGACGCCGTCCACGGCCCCGAGCTTCTGCGCGTACGCGGCGAAGCCGGACTTGTCCAGCGGCTTGCCGTCGGTGCTGGAGAGGTAGACGTCGGTGGGCGCCGCGGCGCCGGCCGAGTACGCCTTCTGCATCTGGTCCTGGACGACCATGGACTCCTTGGTCTTCGGCATGGAGCCCGAGGCCAGGTCGAACGTGGCGTGGTAGCCGAAGATGCCGACCGACAGCGCGAGCAGGACGAGACCGGACACCCCGGCGGTCAGTGCGGGGCGGCGCTGCACCCCGCGGCCCAGGGCGGCGAAGCGGGCGTTCTCCGGTTCCCTCTGCCAGGACTTCGACGGCCAGAAGACCTTCGGCCCGATCAGCGAGACCACGGCCGGGATCAGGGTCAGACCCGCGACGAGGGTCGCACCGACCGCGATGGCGAGCGCCGGGCCCATCTGCTTGAGGAAGCCGAGGGTGGACAGCACCAGCGCGAGGAAGGCGATGATGACGGCCCCGGCCGCGGAGGCGATGGCCTCGCCCACCCGGCCGACCGCGTTGATCATGGCCTCCTTGGCCTCGTCACCGGCGCGCAGACGTTCGCGGTAGCGGAACATCAGGAACAGGAAGTAGTCCGTGCCCACGCCGAAGAGCACGACGATGAGGATCGACGAGATCGAGCTGTTCGCCTGGAGGTCGAACAGTTTGGTGGCGTAGGCGATCAGACCGTTGGCCACGGCCGACACCAGGCCGATCAGCACCAGGGGCAGGACGGCCAGGATCGGCGCCCGGAAGATGATCAGCAGGGTGACCAGGATGATCGCGAAGGTGCCGAAGCCGATCAGCGCCTGGCCTCGCTTGGACGAGTCCTGCTGGTCGAGGGCCTGGGCGGCGGAGCCGCCGAGCTTGACGTCGAGGTGCGTGCCCTTGGCCAGTTGCTTGACGTCGTCGCGCAACACCTTGGCCGCGTCGGTCTGTTTGGGCTGACCGGCGTTCTTGCTGTCCATCTGCACCAGGGTGAGGGCGTACCTGCCGTCCTTGGACGGCGGGCCGGGGACGACCTTCTGCACCTGGTCGATGTGCTTGCCGCCCAGCTCGGTGGTGATCCGGGCGACGTCCTTCATGTCGGCGGCGGTCAGCCTGCCGCCGTCCGTGCGCTGGTACAGCGCGATCGCGGACGGCGTGAAGGCGCTGGGGAACGCCTTCTGCTGGAGATCCGCCGCCTTGATGGACTCGTAACTTTTCGGCAGGAAACTGCTCTCGTCGCTGTTCGAGGGCAGACTCGGAGCGGTGGCGACGATCGCCACCGCGGCGATCAGCCATGCCACGATCGTCCACACGGGATGTCGGACGACGGTGCTGCCAATTCGTCGGAACATGCGGAAGGTCCTCCTGGGCAGGAAGATCACCGCAGCCCGGGGAGCGGTCCCTGGCATCGGCGACCCAGAACGGCACGTACGGAACGCACCGGTTGGATGGTTGTCTTGTGGGCCACATGGTAGTGACCCGGCGCGAAGATCATCTCATCAGGTGATCCTGGGTTCGAGCGAGTTTCGAGCGCTCGGCAGGCGCGGGTGTACCGGGGGACGCGTGCACACCCGAGGGGCGGGGCGGGTGTCGGCGATGGAGACGATGCAGCGGACGGCGGCCGTTCAGCCGAGGACGAACGGAAGCCGGCCGGCCACGTCGCCCAGCGCGGTCCGTTCCGCGTCGCCCGGCGCGCGGCGTCCGGTGCCCACCAGCAGCGCGTCCGTGTCGGAGAAGGAGCCGGGGAACGCGGTCCCGGCGATCTCCTCCAGCGAGGCGCGCGCCGCCGCGAGGGTCTCGGCGGGCGGCCCGGCGGCCGTCCCCGGCGGCAGACGGGCGATCAGGTCGAGGTGGTGCAGGGTCCACTCGAGCACGTAGGCGGACAGGTAGTCACCGGCGGTCAGGACGTCGTCGCGGGTGCGGACGCGGGCGGCCGGGTCGGCGAGGGCGGCGGCGCGGCCCGCGGCCGAACCGACGTCGTCCAGGTGGAACTTGAGCAGACGGGGCGGGCCGTAGGCGGCGGCCAGCCGGGGGATCAGCGCGTCGAGCGGGTCGTCTCCGCTCGGCGGGTCGACGAGCTTCCAGTAGGTGGCCGCGTCCGCGGTCGGTTCGGTGTCGGCCGGCGTCACCAGGGTGATCAGGACGTCCTGGGCGTCGATGACCAGGTGGCACACCAGGTCCCGCACCAGCCAGCCGGAGCAGCCGGACGGCCGCTCGAAGTCCTCGTCCGGGAGTGCCGCGACCGCGGTGCGCAATGCCGTCCAGGAGTGTGAGAAGAGGTCCACCGGCGGCACGCTAGTGCGGCCCGGTGCGGCGGACAATCGAATTCGGGCCTGCTCGGCCCGGTTTCCTCGGCCGGCTCACCGCGCCGACGGCGAGAGCCGGTAGGAGGCGGCGAGGTCGCGGACCTCCACCGAGAGGAACACCTGCTCCCGGTCGCCGTCGTCGGCGGGCAGATGCCTGGCGAGCAGCGCGAGCACGCTCTCGGACAGCCGCGCCTTCCGCGCCTCGGAACGGCCGGGCATGAGGCTGACTTCCACATGGACGAAGACCCTCTGGGTGCCTGCTGCGTCCCCGACGTACGTCTCGGCCGGCCGCAGCAGCGTCTTGCACACCCCGGAGGTGCCCGACTCCTCGGCCACGAGCGGGTGCAACTCCTCCACGAAGGCGTGAGCGTCGAACGCTGCGGCCGGCCGGGAGGAGTAGTCGATGGTGAGGTGCGGCACGGAGGGCGGCCTTTCACGGTTCCCCGTAGTTTCTTCGGGCAACTGTTTTCCCTCATGCCGCGAGGCGCCGTACGGCGGGTCCCGTTCAGCGGGCGGTGTCCATGCGCTGGGTGCCGAGCACCGCCAGCAGCCGCAGCGCCTCCTCGGACGGTGTGCCGGGGACGGCGGTGTAGATCACCACCTGCTGGTCCCGGCCGGTGATGTCGAGGGCGTCGCAGTCGACGGTGACCGGCCCGACCAGGGGGTGCTGGAACGTCTTGCGGTGTGCGGGCTGCGCGTCCACGTCATGGGAGTCCCACAGCCGTGCGAACTCCTCGCTGCCGGAGCGGAGTTCACGGACAAGCCCGGCCACCTCCGGGTCGTCGGGGTAGCGGGCGGCGGCCGTGCGCAGCCGGTGCACCGCGTGCCGGGAGAACGCCGCCACGTCGGACACGCCGTACAGCCGCCGCTCTCCGGAGCGCGGGCCGAGGAAGGCGCGGCGCGCGAGGTTGCGGTCGCGGCGGGACAGGGCGGAGAAGTCCTCCATGAGGGCGGCGGCCAGCTCGTTCCAGGCGAGTACCTCCAGGGTGGCCGAGGTGACGAAGGCGGCCGACTGCGGCAGCCGGTGCACCAGGTCGAGGATGCTCTGCCGCACCTCGCGGCAGGGTCCGGGCGCCGGGGCCGGCGGGGTACCGGCGAGGAGGTGCAGGTGCTCGCGCTCGGCGTCCGTGAGCCGCAGGGCGCGGGCCAGCCCGGCCAGCACCTCGCGGGACGGGCGCGGGCCGCGGGCCTGCTCGAGCCGGGTGTAGTACTCGGTGGAGATGAACGCCAGCTGCGCCACCTCCTCGCGGCGCAGGCCCGGTGTGCGACGGCGCGGCCCCGCGGCCATGCCCACGTCGGCGGGGCTGATCCGCTCGCGCCTGCTGCGCAGGAAGCCCGCCAGTTCTGCTCGGTCCACGCCCCCAGTGTGCGCGGGGCCGGGCGTGCGATCCAGGTACTGGCGGTGCCTGGATGGCTCCCGCCCGCGGACGCAGGCTGGCTGCCATGGACCACACACCGAGCAAGGACACGTCCGGGCCGGGACTGCTGGCCGGCAAGGCCGCCTTCGTCTCCGGCGCCGGACGCGGCATCGGCGCCGCCGCCGCACGGCTGTTCGCCCGGGAAGGGGCCCGGGTCCTGCTCGCGGCTCGCACGGAGGCGCAGCTGAAGGCGGTCACGGAGGAGGTACGGGCCGCGGGCGGCACCGCGGACTACGTGGTGTGCGACCTCGCCGACACCGCGAGCGTGCGGGCCGCCGTGGACCGTACCGTGGACCTCTACGGCCGCCTCGACATCGCCTTCAACAACGGGGCGGCCATCCAGCCGCCCGGCCCCATGGACCAGTTGCCGGAGGCCGACTTCGACCGGCTGTACACGGTGAACCTCAAGAGCGTCTGGCTGGCCATGGTCGCCGAGGTCGCCGCCATCCGCGCCACCGCCGGGACGGGCGCCATCGTCAACAACTCCTCCGTCGGCAGCCTGCGGGGCAACCCCGAACTCCCGGCGTACGGCGCGATGAAGCGGGCGGTGAACAGCCTGACCGAGTCGGCCGCCGTGACGTACGGCCCCGAGGGCATCCGGGTCAACGCGATCGCGCCCGGCAACACGCTGACCGAGATGATCCGGGCCTGGGAGGCGGAGTCCCCCGGGCTGCAGGACCGGCTCACGGCGGTCACCCCGCTGCGCCGCGGGGCCGCGCCGGAGGAGATCGCCGAGGCGGCCGCCTGGCTGCTCAGCGACCGGGCCTCCTTCGTGACCGGGACGGTGCTGCGGGTCGACGGCGGCGCGCGCGCCTGATCTCGCCGGGCGCGGGAGTCAGCCGAGGCCGAGCACGCTCATGGTGCGCTCCGCCATGCGCTGCTCGCCGAGCGCGTTGGGGTGGACCGGGACGAGGTTCTGCCCGAACAGCAGCGGCTCGATCCACCGGGTGCCGGCGGGCCGGCACGCGTCATGGCCCTCGGACGCCTGGGAGAAGTCCACGAACGTGGCGCCGGTCTCCTCCGCGGCGCGCTGCACGACCGCGTTGAGATGGGCCTGGAGGGCGTGCATGTACGGCACGTCACCGGAGGCGATCGGCAGTTTGGCGAAGCACGACGGGTCCGCCTCGGCGGGCGTGATCCACGGGTAACCGAGCACCGCCACCCGGGCGTTCGGGGCCTTGGCGCGCACGGCGCGCAGGGCGTTCTTCAGCGCGGGGTAGGTCTTGGCGTCGATGGTGTCGTCGAAGGAGGAGCCGTAGAGGTCCTTGCACGGGCTGCCCTGGCCGCCGCTGAGGATGCCCGCGCTGCCGCAGGCGAGCATGGCGCCGATGAAGGTGCCGTTGTCGTTGCCGCCGATCGTCAGCGTGATCAGGTCGGTGTCCGCGCCGACCGCGTCCGCCTGCGGGGCGACGCCGGGGTACTGCGACGCGGTGAAGTCCTTGGTCTGGGCGGCGCCGCAGGTGACGTCCGTCAGCCGGGCGCCGGTGCGGGCGGCCAGCACGTGCGGGTAGTCCGCCGTGGAGCGCAGGCAGATCAGGTTGCTCGTGTCAATGGGCACGACGCCGGAGCCTGCGCTGTAACTGTCGCCGAGGGCGGCGTAGTTCAGGGTGGTGGAGGCCTGGGCGGGTGCGGCGGTGAGGCCGAGGACCAGCGCGCCGGCGAGCGCGGTCGTCGCGGCCATGACACGGCGCAGGGCGGACTTGGGCATGGGCGTGGGGCTCTCTCTTCTCGTGGTGGGGAACACCGGGGGGCGGGCACGGGGATGCCCGCCCCCCGGTGCGTGAGAACGCGGCGGCTCAGAGCGTGCGGAGGTGCCTGCCGTCGGGCGTGGGCGTGGGGACCCGCCACAACGGCCATGACGTGCTGTTTCGCGGGGTTACCGCTGGTCCTACCGATAGGTAATGTGCGGGCGCCGCACCGCGCAGTCAACGCTGTTGACAGAGATTCTTAAAAACTCCGCCGGTCGCTGTGATCCACATAACTGATCAAATAAGAACACATGCTGCTATTCCACCCCTCTGGGGGAACGCGTCGTGGCTGATCGTCGGCACGAGCGGCGCATGGAGCAGTGGGCCGCGGAGTGGGAGAGGTTCGGCGCCCGGCGGGGGCCCAGGACGGGCTGAGTTCGGACCCGGGACGGCTCGGCCCCCACCTCTTACGGAGTCGTGACGCAACGGCCGCGCCACCGGCGGCCGGCACCGGCCGCCTCTAGCGTGGCCGTATGCGTGTACTGGTCACCGGCGGTGCCGGGTTCATCGGGTCCCATGTCGTCGAGGCGCTGCGGGCGAGCGGGCACGAACCGCTCGTGTACGACGTCCGCGACGATCCCGCAGCGGACGTCCGCAACCCGGCGGCCGTCGCCCGCGCGCTGGCCGGTGTGGACGCCGTCTGCCACCAGGCGGCGATGGTCGGCCTCGGCGACGGCGTCGCCGACGCCGCGGAGTACGTCTCGCGCAACGATCTCGGCACGGCCGTGCTCGTCGCGGCCATGGCCCGGGCGGGGGTACGGCGGCTGGTGCTCGCGGGCTCGATGGTGGTGTACGGGGAGGGACGGTACGCCTGCCCGCGGCACGGGGCTGTACGGCCGGGCCCGCGGGCCGTGGCCGATCTCGACGCGGGCCGGTTCGAGCCGTCCTGCCCGCGCTGCGGGGCGGAGTTGAGCCCCGGATTGGTCGCCGAGGACGCCGCGCCCGATCCCCGGAACGTGTACGCCGCGACCAAGCTGGCCCAGGAGCACCTGGCCGCCGCCTGGGCCCGCAGCACCGGCGGTTCGGCCGTGTCGTTGCGCTACCACAACGTGTACGGGCCCCGGATGCCCCGCGACACGCCGTACGCGGGTGTCGCGTCGTTCTTCCGCTCGGCGCTCGCCCGCGGCGAGGCTCCCCGGGTCTTCGAGGACGGCCGGCAGCGGCGGGACTTCGTGCACGTCCGGGACGTGGCCGCGGCCAACGTGGCGGCCCTGGAGGCGGACCCGGCGCCGGGCGTGCTCACGGCGTACAACACCGGCAGCGGCGAGCCCCGTACCGTCGGCGAGCTGGCGTCGGCGCTGGCCGGCGCGTGCGGGGGGCCGGAGCCCGTGGTCACCGGGGAGTACCGGCTGGGGGACGTGCGGCACATCACCGCCGACTCCTCGCGGCTGCGGGCCGACCTGGGCTGGAAGCCGCAGGTCGGGTTCGCCGAGGGCATGCGGGAGTTCGCCGAGGCCGTACCGCGCGAGAAGTGACCGCGAGGGCGCTGCCGCCGCCTGGGGAGCAGTCACTGCGGCACGGGTACGGCGCCCGGGCCTCAGGACGCCGGCGCCGGAACCGGCAGCGTCACCTCGAAGCGGCACCCGCCGGGGATGTTCTGCACGCTGGCCCGGCCCTGGTGGGCCTCCACGATGCCCCGCACGATGGCCAGGCCGAGGCCCGCGCCCGCCGGCGGGGTGCGGGCGTCGGTGCCGCGCCAGCCGGTGTCGAAGACCCGTGGCAGGTCCTCCTCGGGGATGCCGCCGCAGCCGTCGGTGACGGACAGGACCACTCCGTCGGCGGTGCGCTCGGCGGCCACCGCGACCGTGCCGTCGGGAGGGGTCCGGCGGATCGCGTTGACCAGGAGGTTGCCGAGCACCCGGGTCATCTCCTTGCCGTCCACCTCCACCGGCACGGGTTCGACGCGGTCGCCCACGAGACGTACGCCGTGTTCCCGGGCGAGCGGGTCGGCGCCCGCGAGTGCGTCGCCGACCAGGTCGTACAGGGAGATCCGGGAGGGGCTGAGCGGGAGCGTGCCCGCGTGGATGCGGGAGAGTTCGAAGAGGTCGCCGACCATGTCGTTGAGCCGTTCGACCTCGGTGCGGATCTGCTTGAGGTAGCGGCCGGGGTCGGCGGCCACGCCGTCCTCCAGCGCCTCCGACATGGCGCGCAGCCCGGCCAGCGGGGTGCGCAGATCGTGCGAGATCCAGGCGACCAGTTCACGCCGGGACTTCTCCAGCGCGCGCTCCCGTTCCCGGGATTCGGCGAGCCGCGCGCTGGTGGCGGCCAGCTCGCGGCTGAGCGCGTCCAGTTCGGCGGTGGCCGGCCCGTGCGGGGCGGCGAAGGCGCCGGCGTCGCCGAACGAGCGGGCCGCGTCGGCCAGTTCACGGCTGCGGGCGGCCACCCAGCGGCCCAGGAGCAGCGCGGTGACGAGCGAGACCACGGCCGCCATGGCGACGACGGTGGTGACCACGCTCAGGTCGTGCGAGGACAGGAACATGGCCCAGGCGACGGCGAGCGTGCCCGCGAGCATGGCGACGACGCCGACCGCCGCGACCACGGCGATGGAGGCGGTGAGCGAGCGCCGCCGGAGCAGCCGCAGCAGACCCGCACCGGCGGCACCCGCGGCCGCGGCGCCGGCGAAGGCGTACAGGGCGATGAGCAGCGTGGCGCGCATGGTCAGTTCACCGCCTCGCCGGGACCGAAGCGGCGTCCGGTGCCGGACTCGGGGCTGGATGCGGCGCCGGTCTCCAAGCCGCGCTCGGCGCCAGTCGCCAAGCCGCGCTCGGCACCGGCCTCCAGGCCGCGCTCGGCGCCGGTCGCCCGGCCGTGCTCGGAGTCGGTGTCGGTGGCGGTCGTGGCGGTCGGCTCGAAGCGGTAGCCGACGCCCCACACCGTCCGGATCAGCCGGGGCCGGGCCGGGTCGTCCTCGATCTTGCCGCGCAGCCGCCGGACGTGGACCGTGACGGTCGACAGGTCGCCGAAGTCCCAGCCCCACACTTCGCGCATCAGGTCCTCGCGGCTGCAGGCGCGGCCCGGGTGCCGCAGGAAGAACGCGAGCAGGTCGAACTCCCGCAGGGTGAGGGCGAGTTCGCGGCCGTTCTTGGTGGCCCGGCGGGCATCGGGATCGACGGAGAGTCCGGCCGCGGCCAGCCGGTGCCCGGTGGCGGCGGGGCGGCTGCGGCGCAGCACGGACTCCACGCGCAGGACGAGTTCGCGCGGGCTGAAGGGTTTGGTGACGTAGTCGTCGGCGCCGACCTCCAGGCCGAGGATGCGGTCGTCCTCGTCGCCGCGGGCGGTGAGCATGATGACCGGCACGGGGCCGCCGTCCCGCATCCGCCGGCACACCTCCAGGCCGTCCATGCCGGGCAGCATCAGATCCAGCACCACCAGGTCGGGCCGGTGCGCGGCGGCGCGGGTGAGGGCGGTCGGCCCGTCGTCGGCGCGGTCGACCACATAGCCGGCGCGGTGCAGATATCCGGTGACGATCTCGGCGACGGTCGGATCGTCGTCCACGACCAGGATCCGGGCCGTCGCGCCGGCGGCGTCGGTCCCTCGGGGCTCGTACGGCGAGTGCATGCCTCCAGCCTCGCACCGCGCGCCCGCCGCCGTGGGGCCGCGGGCCGGGTGTCCGCGTTTCGTAAGGACCATGAGTCCGATTTGCCCGATCGGCGTTCGTAGGGTGAAACCGTGACGACCACTTCTGCGGACGTCGACGTGGTGCTGCCCTGCCTGGACGAAGCCGGCGCCCTGCCCTGGGTGCTCGGCCGGATCCCGGCCGGCTGGCGCGCCCTCGTCGTCGACAACGGTTCCACCGACGGCTCCCCCGGCATCGCCCGCGCACTCGGCGCGACGGTGGTGCACGAACCCCGCCGCGGCTTCGGCGCCGCCTGCCACGCCGGACTGACCGCGGCCACGGCCGACATCGTGTGTTTCTGCGACTGCGACGCCTCCCTCGACCCCGCGCTGCTCGTGCCCTTCGTACGGGAGATCCGGCAGGGCGCGGCCGACCTGGTCCTCGGCCGGCGCCGCCCCGAGGGCCGGGGCGCCTGGCCCGTGCACGCCCGCGCCGGCAACCTGGCGCTGGCGCGGATGCTGCGCCGCCGCACCGGGCTGCGCCTGCACGACCTCGGTCCCCTGCGGGCCGCCCGCCGCGAGCCGCTGCTCGCGCTCGGCCTCACCGACCGGCGCAGCGGCTATCCGCTGCAGATGGTCGTCCGCGCGGCCGACGCGGGCTGGCGCATCACCGAGCGCGACGTGCCCTACCGCCCGCGCACCGGCGCCTCCAAGGTCACGGGCACCTGGCGCGGCACCTGGCAGGCCGTGCGGGACATGAGCCGCGTGCTGGCGGAGACCCCGGCCGGCGGGGAGCTCGTACGGTGACCACGCTGCTCGTCATCGCCAAGGAACCGCTGCCGGGGCGGGTCAAGACCCGGCTGACCCCGCCGTTCAGCCCGCGGCAGGCCGCATGGCTCGCGGAGGCGGCGCTCGTGGACACCCTGCACGCGGTGGCCGCGGCACCCGCGACCCGGCGTGTCCTCGTCCTCGACGGCACGCCGGGCCCCTGGCTGCCGCCCGGCTTCGAGGTGCTGCCGCAGTGCGCGGGCGGACTCGACGAACGGCTGGCGGACGCCTTCGCGCACTGCGCCGGGCCGGCGCTGCTCATCGGCATGGACACCCCGCAGGTGACGCCCGAGCTGCTCACCGTCGACTTCGCGGACTGCGACGCGTACGTCGGTCCGGCCGAGGACGGCGGCTTCTGGGCGCTGGGCCTGGCCCGGCCCGACCCCGCGCTGCTGCGGGGCGTGCCCATGTCGACGCCGGTGACCGGGGCCGTGCAGCGCGAGCGGCTGCTCGCGGCCGGGCTGCGGGTGCGGGAGCTGCCCCGGCTGCGGGACGTCGACACCGCCGACGACGCCCGGGCCGTCGCCGCGCTGGCCCCGCACGGCCGGTTCGCGGCACGGCTCGCCGGCTGCGCACCGGCCGGTCCGCGATGACGGGCGGCTCCGTCGCCTGGGCGGCCGCCGACCCCTACTCCGCCGCGCTGCGCTCCGGCCGCGGCCCGCTGTTCCTGCGCCGCACCGACGGCTGGCTGCTGCCGCTGGAGGTGGAGCGCTGGTGCGCCCGCGCGGACGCCGTGGACCGGGCGGTGCTGGACCGCTGCGAGGGCGCCGTCCTGGACGTCGGCTGCGGGCCGGGCCGCCTGGTGGCGGAGCTCGCCGCCCGGGGCCGTACCGTGCTCGGCATCGACGTCAGCGAGGCCGCCGTCGACCACACCGTCCGGCTCGGCGGACAGGCGCTGCGGCGCTCGGTGTTCGAGCCGCTGCCCGGCGAGGGCCGCTGGGACACCGTGCTGCTGATGGACGGCAACATCGGCATCGGCGGGGAGCCGGCCGCCCTGCTGCAGCGGGTGGCCGCGCTGCTGCGCCCCGGCGGACTGCTGATCGCCGAGACGGTGCCGGGGCACGTCGACGAGCGCGCCCGGGTGCAGGTGGTCGACACGGTCGCCGGTGCCCGCACCGCCGGCGCCCCGTTCCCGTGGGCGCGCCTGGGCACCCCGGCCCTGCTGCGGTACGCGCGCAGGGCCGGGTGGCGTCCGGTCGCTCAGTGGTCCGCGGGCGGCCGGTGCTTCGCCGCCCTGCGCACCCGAAGCACCCGCAGCACCAGCAGCAGCGCCGAGCCGCCGAAGAGGACGGCGGTGATCAGCAGCCAGCGGGTGAGGAAGCCGTCCGGGGAGAGTCCGGTCGCCGACCGGTAGCGCCGCGCCGTCATGCCGCTGATCAGCGGGAACCAGACGAGCAGGAGCAGCCCGGACAGCAGCGCGGGGACGCGGACGTACAGCGTCCGGCCGCGCCCTCCGGCCGCCCCGAGACCGCGGACGACGGCCCGGTCGGCGACCGTGTACAGCGGCAGCAGCACGAGGTCGTGCAGCAGGGCGGCGCCCACGATCCACAGCGCCACCCCGAACCAGTCACCGGCGAACAGCCGGATCCCGGCGTAGGCGGCGAGGGCGAACGAGCAGGCCAGCAGCAGCAGTTGGAAGGGGCTGCCCAGGCTCGGGCGTCGCGGCATCACAGGTCTCCGAAGGTCAGTCGGGCCACCCACTTGGTGTTCAGCACCCCGGGTGCCGCGGGGACGATGATCCGGGCCGGGTGGCCGTGGTCGGGGGAGAGTTCCTCGCCGTTGACGAAGAGCGCGAGCAGGGAGCGTCCGTCGGCCACCTGGTTGGCGCGCAGGGCCGCACGGCGGAAGGCGCCGTGCCGCTGCAGGGACTCCACGAGGACGTCCGGCGGATCGCCGTCGTACCCGACGAGCGCCGCGAGGTCGCGCAGCCGCACGCCGCGCCACCACTGGTCGGCGGTGGACCAGCCCTCCACGCAGGCGATGGGCAACGAGGCGCTGTGCTGCGGCAGTCGGAGAAGCTGGGCGCGGCTGAGCCGGACGGTTCCGGTGCGGCCGGTGACGACCAGCCGCCAGGCGTCCTCGTGCGTGTCGGCCGCCGTGATGCCGGCGTAGGCGGCGGTCTTGTTGATCTGGAAGCCGTTCGGGCCGCCGCCGGGGTCGGCCGTGCCGTGCGGCGCGAGCAGGGCCGTGCGGCGGAAGGGGCCGCCGAGGCTCTGCCCGACCGTGGTCAGGAACAGCAGCAGCGAACCGCCGCCGACGAGCCCCAGCGCGCCGCGCCGGGAGGTGGTGGGCGCGTCCGGGCGCGGGGCGACCAGGTCGCCGGCCTCCGGCCGTCTCCTGCCGCGTACGGTGCGCACCGCGGCCGGTGTCTTGAGCGCCGCGTGGGCCAGGAACGCGGCGAAGAACACCCAGGCGCCGTAGAAGTGCAGCGGGTAGAAGGAGCCGGGGAAGACGTAGTCCAGCTGGACGTTGAGGACGCCGGTGGTGAACTCGAACAGCCCTCCCCCGACCAGCAGCACCAGGGAGAGCCGCTCCAGGGCGTGGGCGAGGGAGCGGGCCGGCGGCAGGGTGAACAGCCTCGGCACCACCGACCACAGCTTGGCCAGCAGAACGGGGATCAGGGTGATGCCGAGCGTCACATGGACGCCCTGGGTGAGCCGGTACAGCCACACCGGGTCGGTGGGCCAGGCGAAGAGGTAGAAGCCCAGGAGGCCCTTGTCCGGTGTCTGGTCGTTCACCCGCGCCAGGCCGGGGTTGTACGCGGCGTACGACACCAGGCCGGTCACGAACAGGACGGTGATGCCGGCGAGCAGCACGAGGCCGAGCACCGAGGTGAACCAGGGGCCGCGCAGCGGGCTGCGCCAGAAACCAGGGGAAGTGGGAAGCCGGGGGTGATCGCGCATGTCCCGACCGTAGGCCGCGAGACCCCTGGGAAAGGGCCCGCGACCGGTGACGAAACGCTGACGTCGGGCCCGCGCGGCGGCCGCGCGCCCCTCCCCCGGCCTAGCGTGCCCGTGTGACCCGATCTCTCCGCCGTGACCTGTACGCCGCGTGCGCCGCCGCCCTCCTCGTGACGGCGGCGGTCGTCGTCGGCCGGCACATCCAGGACACCCGCCGCACCCTGTTCGTGCACTGGCCGCCGCTGTTCGCCGACTGGGACCCGCATCTCGGGCCCGGCACACCGGCGGCCCTGGCGGTGGCGGCGGCCGTCGTGGCGTACGGCCCCGCCGTGGCGGCCCGGCTGCCCTGGCGCGCGCTGCTCGCGGCGGCCGGGGCGAGCGCCCTGGCCTGGATCGTGTCCCTCGCCCTGGTCGACGGCTGGCAGCGCGGCATCGCGGGCCGGCTGACCACCCGCAACGAATACCTCCGGGTCATCGGCCGCTTCCACGACATCCCGGCCACGCTGCGCGACTTCACGCACCACATCGTCAGCGGGACACCCGACCCGTGGCCCGCGCACATCGCCGGCCATCCGCCGGCGGCGACGCTCACCTTCGTGCTGCTGGACCGGATCGGGCTGCGCGGCGGCGGCTGGGCCGGGATGTGGTGCATCACCGTCGGCGCGACGGGGTGTGCGGCCGTGCTGATCGCGCTGCGCGCGCTGGCCGGCGAGGTGCTCGCGCGCCGCGCCGCGCCGTTCCTGGTGCTCGCCCCGGCCGCGGTGTGGCAGGGGGCCTCCGCCGACGCCTACTTCGCGGCCGTCGCCGCCTGGTCCCTGGCGCTGCTCGCCCTGGCCCTGACCCGGCGGTCCCACGGGTGCGCGGCGGCCTCGGGACTGCTCTTCGGCCTGACCTGCTACCTGTCCTACGGCCTCACGCTGTTCGCCCTGATCGGCGCGGCCGTCGTCGTCCTCGCCCGCGGCGGGCTACGGGAACGCCCCTTTCTCGTGCTGTCCCTGCTCGCCGGACTGGCCGTGTTCCCCGTGGTGTTCACGCTCGCCGGTTTCGACTGGTGGCACGCGTACCACCTCCTCGTCACGCGCTACTACCAGGGCGTCGGCGGCACCCGCCCCTACGGCTACTGGGTCTGGGCCAACCTCGCCTGCACCGCCGTGATCACCGGCCCGGCGACGGCGGCGGGCCTGCTCCGCACGACCACGGCCCTGCTTCCCGGGTCCGGCCCCGGGCGCCCGCCGCAGACATCCCTCGCTCTCCTCGTCACCGCGGCGCTGCTCGCCCTCCTGATCGCGGACCTGTCCGGCATGAGCAAGGCGGAGACGGAACGCATCTGGCTGCCCTTCGCCCTCTGGCTGCTCCCCGCCTGCACCCTCCTCCCCCGCCCCCGCCCCTGGCTGGCCGCCCAGGCGGTCCTGGCCCTGCTCCTCAACCACCTGCTGCTGACCGGTTGGTGAGCCTCCCGGCCGGGCCTGGCCGCAGGAGTGACGCCCCGTGACCGCCGTCCGTCACCGGCGTTGCCCTGGGCGTGACGTGACGCCGGTGTGGCCGGAATCGCGTACTGGTGCGGGACGTACCGCTGCCACTTCGCTGAACGGGGACGGCAGGAAGGACAGGGCATGGCTTTCGGCGGGATCGGACGGCGCGGGTTTCTCGGCACGGCGGCGGGAGTGGTCACGGCGGTCTCCACAGGAGCGGCGGCAGCGGCGCCCGTGAGGGACGCGGGCGGCGGTGCACGGTTCGTCACCTGCACGCGGATCACCGGAGGTTCGGTGACCGGCAGCCGGGCCGGCGGTGATCTGATCGCCGAGATCCAGGGGGTGCTGTGGCGGGTGCCGCGGGGCGGCGGTACGGCCGTACAGGTGACGGGCTGGGAGCTGGAGGCCACCCGCCCCGTGCTGTCCCCCGACGGCAGGACGCTGGCCGTGGGCGGGTATCGCGGGGGCGGCTTCCATCTGTGGGTGCTGCGGCCGGACGGCGGCGGACTGCGGCGGTTGACGGACGGGCCCTGGGACGACCGCGGGGCCGCCTGGTCGCCGGACGGCACACGGCTGGCCTTCTCCTCCGAACGGGGCGGCGACGCCACGACCGGTTCCTCCTACGGGCTGTGGGTGCTGGACGTGTCCGACGGCCGGCTGCGGCGGCTCACGGGCGGCGACTTCGAGGACTTCGACCCGGCCTGGTCGGCGGACGGGCGCTCGCTGGTGTGCGTGCGCGCCGCGCACACGCCGGGCGGCGGCAACGACGGCGGTCGGTCGCTGGTCCGGGTGCCGGTCTCGGGCGGCCCGGCCGAGGTGCTGCGCACGGTGGCCGAGGGGCGGCTGCTGTGCCCGTCCGTGTCACCCTCGGGGCGGATCGCCCATCTGCAACTGACCGGCGCGAGCAGCCCGGCGCTGCCGGCCGGCGCGGCCTGGCTGATGGTCGACGGTCAGGCCGTCTCGAAGCACGAGGACCTGGCGGCCGCCCCGCCGTGCTGGCTGGACGAGGACGAGCTGCTGTACGTCGGTGACGGCCGGATCCGCGTACGTTCCCTCGCCGGCTCCTCGGTGCGGGAGGTGCCCTTCACCGCCCGGATGCCGGTGCCCGCTGCGTCCCGGCGACGGCGCCGGGCGCCGCTCGCGCAGGACTCACCGGCCCCGGTGCGCGGCCTGCACCGGCCGGCCCTGTCCCCGGACGGGCGCAGCGTGGCGTTCGTGGCGCTGAACGCGCTGTGGCTGATGCCCGTCGGCGGTGCTCCGCGCACGCTGCTGCGGGCCGCCGACGTGCACCTGCTGCAGATGCCGGCGTGGGCGCCGGACGGGCGCAGCGTGCTGTACTGCACCGACCGGGACGGGCTGGTGGCCGTCCGCCGTCACCACCTTCACAGCGGCGCCGACGAGCCGCTGACCGGGGGCGGCCGGCTGTATCCCGCGCTGTCACCGGACGGCACCCGGCTGGCCTGCCAGGACGTGACCGGGAACCTGCTGGTGCGCACCCTGGCCACGGGCGCCGAAGAGGTGCTGGCCCGGCCGCTGGCCACCGACGGTCCGCCCGGCGCGCCGACCTGGTCGCCCGACGGACGGTACGTGGCCTTCTGCGACCGGAACCGGCTCAACCAGCGTTTCCGCGAGGGATACAACCTCATCCGCGTCATCGACACCCGCACCGGCGGCGAGCGCCGCCACCTGCCCGCCGAGCACCAGTCGCTGTCCGACCGGGTCGCCTCCGGGCCGGTGTGGTCCCCGGACGGACGCTGGATGGCGCTGGTGGCCGAGTCCGCCCTGTGGCTGCTGCCGGTGACCGCCGACGGTGCCCCGGCCGGTGCCGCCCGCCGGCTCACCGACGAGCCGGCCGACCACCCCAGCTGGTCCGGGGACTCCGGCGCCCTGCTCTACCTCTCCGCGGGCCGGCTGCGCCGGGTCTCCGTCGCCACGGCGCGCGCCCGCACGCTCCCGGTGCGCCTGACCTCGCGGCGCGGCGCGACCGTCCCGGCGGAGCCGCTGCGGATCCACGCCGGGCAGCTGTGGGACGGCACCGGCGCACCGCCCCGGCACGACGTCGACATCCTCGTCAGCGGCGCCCGCATCACCGCTGTGGAGCCGCACCGTGCCCGGCGTCCCGGGCACCGCACCCTCGACGCCTCCGGCCGCACCGTCGTCCCCGGTCTCGTCGACAGCCACACCCACCCGTACGCGGCGACCTACGGCGCCCGGCAGAGCCTGACGACGCTCGCGTACGGCATCACGACCACGTTCTGCCTGGGCGGCCCGCTGTACGACGCGGTGCGGCTGCGGGAGGCGGCCGCGCACGGTGCTCTGCTCGGCCCGCGGCAGCTCGCCTGCGCCGAACTGATCGACGGCGCGCGCACCGCGTACAGCATGGGGCGCGCCCACCGCACCCGGGACGGTGTCCGGCGCACGCTGCGGCGGGCCGCCGCCCTGGACGTCGACTTCGTGAAGACGTATGTGCGCGCCGCGGGCGAGGTCATGGCCGAGGCGGCCGGGGCCGCCCACGCGCTGGGCGTGCCCAGCGGCAGCCATCTGTGCGCGCCGGGGCGGGCGGCGGGCCAGGACCTGACCACCCATCTGCAGGCCACCCAGCGGCTGGAGTACGGGCACGCCGTCAGCCCGCTCGGCCGCATCGGCCAGGACGTGGTGCACCAGTACGCCGACGGCTCGTTCGCCCTGGTCATCACGCCGTTCAGCGCGCAGATCCTGCTCGCCGCCGATCCCCGGCTGGCCGAGGATCCGCGGGTGACGCGCCTGATGCCGCCGTGGGACACGGCCGCCGTCCGCGAACGCGCCCGGACCGCGCCCACGCAGGCGCAGCAGCGGGCCCTGGCCACGGAGATGGCGGACTACCGGCGGCTGGCCGCGCACGGCGCCCGTATCGCGCTGGGCACCGACGCGCCCCTGGTGCCCGTCGGTCTCTCCCTGCACCTGGCCCTGCGCGCCCTGCACGCGCACGGCTTCACGGCCGCCGAGGCCCTGCACACCGCGACGCTCGCACCGGCCCGTCTCTTCGGTCTGGACGCCGATCTCGGCACGGTCGAGGAGGGCAGGATCGCCGACCTGACGCTCGTCGACGGCGACCCGTTCTCCGACTTCGGCACCCTGATCGACGTGCCGGTCGTGGTACGCGAGGGAGTCCCGTACACCCAGGCCGAGTTGACGTCGGCGCACCGGCCCGCCGGCGTGCACGCACCTCCGCGGGGCATGTCCTGGCCGCAGGTGGCCGACCGGCTCCGGCGCGGGTCGTGCTGCCATCCCGGCGCGGACGACAGGGCCTAGCCTAGGCCGCCACCGGAAGCCGGTACACCGAGACGTGCCCACGCGACTCGGCGGTGAACTCGGCGCCGGACCAGTCGGCGTGCCTGGACTCCAGCTCGAATCCCGCCAGCCGGGCCATGAGGTCGAGTTCGGACGGCCAGATGTAGCGGTGCGGGCTGCGGTACAGCCGGGCCTCGTGCGTCCCTTCGCCGCCGTCGAAGTGGAAGTGGTGCGAGACCACACGCTGGTTGAGGATGTCGTAGGTGTCCAGCCCGACGTACCCGGGGTCGGCGCGCCACACGGTGGCAACCTTGCCCGGGGGGAGCGTGCGCAGCTCGGGCACCCACAGTTCGATCACGAACCGGCCGCCCGGTGCGAGATGCCGGGCGGCGTTGCGGAAGCACTCGACCTGCTCGGCCTGCGTGAGCAGGTTGGAGATCGTGTTGTAGACGAGGTAGACGAGGCTGTACGTCCCCGGGGCGCGGGTCGTCGCCATGTCGCCCATGACGACGGGGATCGTGGCTTCGTCGGCCTTGGTCCGCAGTTGCTCCACCATCGGCCCGGACAGCTCGATGCCGGTGACGCGAACGCCCCGTTCGGCGAGCGGGACCGCGACCCGGCCGGTCCCGATCGCGAACTCCAGGGCCGCTCCGCCCTCCGCCAGCTCGGCGAGACGTGTCACCGTGGGCGTCAGCACCTCGGGCGCGAACATGCCGGTGCCGGGCGTGTCGTACCGCTGGGCCGCGGCCGCGTCCCAGATCCTCTCCTGCTCCATTGCGCCAACGCTCGCCGTCGGCGGGCGAGTTGTCCAGCGAATTACTGTGACACCCCCGATTTTGAACGCGTTCAAAATCGGGGGTACTCTGGGCGCACCAACCAAGGGGGCACCATGAAGGTGATTCTGCCCGGGGGAACCGGACAGGTCGGGACGATTCTCGACCGTGCGCTGACGGCGGCCGGCCATGAGGTCACCGTGCTGACCCGGCATCCGACGCGGGAGCGGCAGGTCGGCTGGGACGGCGCGACGCTCGGCCGCTGGGCCGAGGTGATCGACGGCAGCGATGCCGTCGTCAACCTGGCCGGCCGCAGCGTCTCCTGCCGCTACACCCCCGAGAACCTGCGGGCCATGATGGATTCGCGGGTGGCCTCGGCGCGCGTGGTGGGGGAAGCGATCGCCGCCGCGCCGCGTCCGCCGCGGGTGTGGCTGCAGATGAGCACGGCGACGATCTACGCCCATCGCTTCGACGCGGCGAACGACGAGGAGACCGGCGTGCTCGGCGGCTCGGAGCCGGGCGTCCCCGGCTACTGGTCCTACAGCGTCGGCATCGCCAGGAACTGGGAACGCGCCCAGGCCGAGGCGTCCGTGCCGGCGACGCGCAAGGTGGCCCTGCGCACCGCGATGGTGATGAGCCCCGACCGCGGAGGGGTCTTCGACGTCCTGCTGGGGCTGGTACGGCTCGGGCTGGGCGGCCCCGTCGCCGGTGGCGCGCAGTACGTGTCCTGGATCCACGACACCGACTTCGTTCGGGCGGTGCAGTTCCTGATCGACCGGGACGACATCGAGGGACCGGTCAACCTCGCCTCCCCCGGCCCGCTGCCGCAGCGGGAGTTCATGCGGGCGCTGCGCGCGGCGCGGGGCGTTCCCGTGGGGCTGCCGGCGACCCGGTGGATGGCGGAGCTGGGGGCGTTCGCGCTGCGCTCGGACACGGAGCTGCTGCTCAAGAGCCGCCGGGTGGTCCCGGGCCGGCTCCGTGCGGCCGGGTTCGGCTTCGCGTATCCCGACTGGCCGCCGGCCGCCGCGGACCTCGTACGCCGGGTGAAGGAGTCCCGGTGACGCGGGCGCTTACTTGAAACTGCAAGCAGCCGGGGTATCGTGCGGCACGGCAGGCAGGTGAAGCACGCACCCCCTCTGGAGGACGCCATGCGCGTCGCGATCACGGGATCGACCGGGCTCATCGGCTCCGCCCTCACCCGTTCCCTCCTCGCGGACGGCCACCAGGTGGTCCGCCTGGTCCGGGGCCGCTCCGGGGCCGCCCCGCACGACGGCAGCGCGTCCGCGCACTGGGATCCGGTCGCGGGCCGGGTCGATCCCGGTGCGCTGGACGGTGTCGACGCGGTCGTCCATCTCGCCGGCGCGGGAGTCGGCGACAAGCGGTGGACCGCCGCCTACAAGCGGGAGATCCGTGACAGCCGGGTGCGCGGCACCGACGCCGTCGCGCGGGCCTGCGCCGCGTGCGCCGACCCGCCGCGCGTCCTGGTCTCCGCGTCCGCGACCGGCTACTACGGCGACACCGGCGCACGCGTCGTGGACGAGAGCGAGCCGGCCGGCGACGACTTCCTGGCCGGCGTCTGCGTCGCCTGGGAGGCGGCCGCCGACCCGGCCCGGCAGGCCGGGATCCGGGTGGTGCACCCGCGCACCGGCCTCGTGGTCTCCGCCGAGGGCGGCGCCTTCGGCCGGCTCTTCCCGCTCTTCCGTCTCGGTCTGGGCGGCCGGCTCGGATCGGGCGACCAGTACTGGCCGTTCATCTCGCTGACGGACCAGATCGCGGCGCTCCGCTTCGCGCTCACCACCGAGGAGCTCTCCGGGCCGGTCAACTTCACGGCGCCGGAACCGGTCACGAACCGCGAGGTGACCCGGGCCCTGAGCCGTGCCCTGCACCGGCCGGCCCTCGCCGCCGTACCCGCCTTCGCCCTGCGCGCGGCGCTCGGCGGGTTCGCCGAGAGCATCACCTGCAGCGCACGCGTCGTACCGGCCGCCCTGCAGCGGGCGGGCTTCGCCTTCGCCCATCCGACGATCGACGGCGCGCTCGACGCGGCGCTGCGACCGGCCGGTTGACGAAGCCCGGACCGGACTCGCCCGGACAGCGCGTGCGGGTTGGTCCCGCGCGCGGGACCATGGTCGCCGGGCGGGGCCCGGCTGACGGGCCCGGCGGAAGACGGGCGACGAGGAGGACGCCGTGTGCCGACTGTTCGGGCTGACCAGCGCCCCGCTCCGCACGCACGCCACGTTCTGGCTGCTGGACGCGCCCGACAGTCTCAGCGCGCAGAGCCACCGCGAACCCGACGGCACCGGTCTCGGGTTCTTCGCCGCGGACGGCGCCCCCGAGGTGCACAAGGCGCCGATCGCCGCCTACGAGGACCGCGCGTTCGCCCGGGAGGCCCGGGAGGTGGAGTCGGCCACCTTCCTCGCGCATCTGCGGTACGCCTCGACCGGGGGCCTCGACCTGCTCAACACCCATCCCTTCGAGCAGGACGGGCGGCTGTTCGCGCACAACGGGGTGATCGAGGGGCTGGACGAGCTGGACCGGCATCTGGGCGAGGATCTCGCGCGCGTGCGCGGGGACACCGACTCCGAGCGGTTCTTCGCCCTGGCCACACGGGAGACCGCGGCGCGTGGCGGGGACGTGTCCGCCGGCCTGGTGGCCGCGGCACGCTGGGTCGCCGCGAACCTGCCCCTCTACGCCCTCAACGTCGTCCTCGTCACCGCCCGGGAGCTGTGGGCGCTGCGCTACCCCGCCACCCACGAGCTGTACGCGCTCCAGCGCCCGGCCGGCGGTTCGCACGGGGCACGGCATCTGGACCACGCCGGCCGGGACGGTCATCTGCGGGTGCGCTCGGCGCATCTGGCCGATCGTCCGTCGGTCGTGGTGGCCAGCGAGCGCCTGGACGAGAGCCCCGGCTGGCGGCTCCTCGCGTCCGGCGAGCTGCTGCACGTCGGCCCCGATCTCCGGGTGACCTCCCGCATCGCCCTGCCCGGTCCCCCGGCCCGCCCGCTGAGCCTGTCCGACCTGCACCCCGCCGCGGCCGCCTCCCAGCGGCCCGCGTAGCGGCAGGGACCGAGGTGCGTGCGGCGGGCAGCCGGTGACCGGGCTCACCAGGCCGAAACTTGCGCAAGCCGTAAACTTTTCGCCGTGGAGACTACCGACGTGACGGGCTGGGAGACCGCCGTGCTCGAGGGCGGGCCGGCGGACGGGCTGCGGATGAAGGTCTCCGGCCGGCCGCGCGTGGTCCAGGTGACGTACCCCTGCCGGATCGAGGCCGCACCGCCCGGCGGCGTACGCGCCGAGGCGGTGTACCTCTACCGGCGTGACTACGGCGTCACCGAGGAGCCCCTGCGGTACGGCTTCGACATCGCCAGTCCCTGACCGGCGCGGCGGGCCCCGCCGGTCAGTCGTCCGAGTCGGGCTTGCCCCGCGCCGCCGCGTACGCCTGGGACGGGGTCATGGCCACGCCGTTGAGGCTGACCGTCTTGTACGGGCTGACCTTGGCGCAGGTCTTGGCCTGGTCGGCGGTCGAGGCGTGGGCGCCTCCCACGGCCGTCTTGGTGTCGGCCGGTGCCGCCGAGGAACCGCCGCCCGGGTAGCTGGTGCCGCTGGTCCAGTCGCTGCCGATGACCAGGGTCAGACCGGTGCCGGTGCCCTGCTTCAGATGCGAGGCGGGCAGTCCGAGCGCCTTGGCGACGGTCGTGGCCTGCGCCTTCTGGCCCGTGCCGTAGGTGAGGGTGGTGGCCGTCGCCGGGCTCGGCGCGTTGGCCGTGGTGGTGCCGGAGCTGAAGCCCTGGTCGGTGAGCGCGGTCGCGATGTCCGAGGCGCGGCCGGTGACCGCGGTGCCGTTCTCCACGGTGACGGCGATCTGCGAGGCGGGCACGGCCGGGGCGGTGGCCTTCGCGGTCGCCGAGGCCGCCGTGGACTTCTTGCCGGAGCCGGTGGTCAGCGACTGGTCGTCGGCGATGGTGGCGAACAGGGTCTTGGCGCCCGGGCCGACCACCACCCGGTCCTTGTTGTTCGGGTCGGGGGCCGTCTGCATGGTCGTGAACGTCATCCGCTTCGTCGGCACCTTGTTCACGTCCGCCGCGAGCGAGATCAGTTTGTTCACGCTGCCCAGGCCGTCGTCCACGGTCAGCGCCTTGGTGGCGGCGTCGGCCAGACCGTAGACCGCGGTCGGGTCGGTGAGCGTGCCCGCGCTCTTGAACTTGCGGATCATCGCGCTGAGGAAGATGTGCTGCGAGATCGTACGCCCGAGGTCGCTGCCGTCGCCGAAGCCGTGCCGGGAGCGCACGAACTCCAGCGCGCCCTCGCCCTTGAGGGTGTGGGTGCCCTTGGACAGCTTCAGGTGGGAGTAGGTGTCGTACACGTCGTCGCTGACGCAGACGGAGACGCCGCCGACCGCGTCGGACATCTTCACGACACCGGAGAAGTCGAGCTTGACGAAGTGGTCGATGGGGATGCCGGTGAGCTGGTGGACGGTGGCCACCTGGCAGGCGGGACCGTACTGCAGGGCGCTGTTGATCTGGCCGTAGTAGCCGGACGTGGACCGGCCGGACTCGCTGTCCTTGCAGGCCGGGACCTGGGTCATGGTGTCGCGGGGGATGCTCATCACCGTCGCGTTGGAGCGGTCGGCGGATATGTGCACCACCATCTCCACGTCCGCGTTGCTGCCGCTCTGCACCCCGGTCTTCGAGCAGCCGCCGCCGAGCTTGCAGTCGGCCGCGCTGGTGCGGCCGTCCGAGCCCATCACCAGGATGTTGATCGGGGTGCGGCCGAAGGCGTCGGCCTTCTCGCTGCCGCCCTTGCCGTCGAGCGAGAGGCTGTGGATGTTGCCGTTCAGGTGCTCGTAGAACCACCAGCCCGCGCCCGCCGTGACCACGATGACGACCGACATGCCGATCCCGAGGCCCTTCAGGGCCTTCTTGGCACGGCCCACCGGACGGGCCCGGCGACCTCTCGTGCCGCGCCCGCGGGCAGCCGCCCGGGCCGCCGCCCGGCCGCCCGGCTGGCGCGTCCCGTCGGGCTCGGCCACGCGCTGTCCCGGCACCCGCGCGCTACGGCTGCGCGTGGCCTGCCCGGCGGGCCCGTCCCACGGGTCGCTCATCTCCCACTCCCATGAACGGTCCGGCGGGGCGAAGCCCGTGGCTCCGCCTTGCTTGCATGGTTGCGCAATCTAACAAACCTGGGGCCCGAACAGCACAAATACACACACGCTTCACAGGCGAGGCACCTCGTGGAACCGCCGTGCGGACCGCAAACGGTATGGAAGCCGGAGTGTACGCGCCTTATATAAGTGTTCTGTATGAAGGTGTGAGCCACACCACACTGACAGCACCCGGCACCGCATCGGCGGCCCCGGTCGCGGGGTGCTCAGCCACCGCTCCGACGCAGCGGGCGGACCGGGGCCGGCGCCTGCGCGGAGCGCGCGGTCAGCTGCTCCACCATCAGCCGGACCAGCGCCACGACGTCCGGGTCGCCTATGAAGTAGACCTGCCGCCGGCCCTCCCGGCGCGAGCCGACGAGTCCGGCGAGCTTCAGTTTCGCCAGGTGCTGGCTGACCGCGGGCAGCGCTCCGCCCACCCGGTCGGCGAGATGCGTGACATCGCTCTCACCCTCCGCCAGGGCCCACATCAGATGCAGCCGGGCGGGGGAGGCGAGCAGACCGAACGCCGCGGCGGCCTCGGCGAGCACCTCGGCGGACGGGTCCTCGAAGCCCGCGGCGTTCTCCGGCACAGTCCTCTCCCGTCCCCGCCCTCGCCGTCACCGGCGACTCGTCTGCGCCCACCCACTGTAGGCGCCCGGTCACGGCTCCGGGCCTCGCCGGGACGGCCCGGCCGGTCCGAGGACTCAGTCCTCGTAGAAGTTGTTCACCACGACGTCCGGTTCGTCGTCGTCGAACGCCTCGTTGAGCAGCGCGCCGCCGATGAGGCCCGCCGCACCTGCGCCGATGAGCGCCCCCGCGCCGAAACGCCTGCCGCCCCCGTCGTGGTGGTGATGGTCGTGGTCGCCGTACGGCTGCGGGTAGCCCTGCTGCGGATAACCCTGCGGCACGGGCTGCGGATAACCCTGCTGGGGCGGGGTGTAGAACGGCGGCACCGTGGTCTGCACACGCTGTGCGCAGGCGGCGCAGGTCTGGACGGGCCGGGGCACGCCCCACTGCGGCGACCACGTGACGGTCGTCATGCCGGGGCCGTGATGGGGGTCGAAGAAGCAGGTCACGCTGGAACTCCCAGTGGTGTACGGGGACGCGGGGGCCGCCGGGTCCGGCGCGGGGGCAGCGGCGGCCGGCGGGCTCGGTGGGACGGACGGCTGGTAGGGGTCGGCGGGCGTCTGCGGTGCCGGGGGCTGGTACGGGTCGGCGGACGTCTGCGGTGCGGGCGGCATGGGGGCACCCGCGTGTGCCCCCGGTACGGCGGCGGGGGCCGGCGCCGGGCCCGGCAAGGCGTCCTCGGGCACGGCCACGCCGTAGTCGGCGGCGATGCCGGCGAGCCCCGAGGCGTACCCCTGCCCGACGGCGCGGAACTTCCACTCCGCGCCATGCCGGTACAGCTCGCCGAAGACCAGCGCGGTCTCGGCGGACAGGCCGCCAGGGGCGAGGTCGTAACGGGCCAGCTCGGTGCCGCCCTCCTGGTCGAGGACGCGGATGTGCGCCCGCCGCACCTGTGCGAAGGACTGGCCCCGGCTCGCGGCTTCGTAGAGCGACACGGGGAAGACGATCTTCTCCACCGCGTCCGGAAGCCTGGTCAGGTCGACCTCGATCCGCTGGTCGTCGCCGTCGACGGGCGCGCCGCTGCCGCAGTGGCGGACCGAGCCGTCGGGGCTGGTGAGGTTGTTGAAGAAGACGAAGTGCTCGTCGGAGAGCACCTTTCCCGTCCGGTCGCACAGCAGGGCGCTGCCGTCCGGCTCGCAGCCGGCGTTCGCCTGCCAGCCCAGCCCGACCGTCACCGCGGTCAGACCGGGGGCCTGCTTGCTCAGCGACACATTGCCGCCCTTGGTCAGGGACACACCCATCGACGTCCTCCGCAGCCGTTCACACTCAGCGCGTCCATCATGATCGACGTTCCGGGACCCCTCCGAGTTCCCCGGCCGTGCCATGTGCTGATCACCCGGGCGGCCTGATCGGCACCGCGGTCACCGGCGCGTCCTGCTCGGCCGCTCCCGGGACTGACGCTGGCGCCCGGGGCGGCGCGTCGGGTGGCCCACCGGCCGCAGGCAAGCAAGAGGGAGCGGCGCCGCCGGCCGCGGGTTCCCCCACTGGCCCGGCGGCGCCGCTCCCTTGCGTCCATCGCATCACCCCTCCGCCGTCGGCCTCCCTCTCCGCGCGGGGCGTCGAGCGTCAGGGCAGCTTCACGAACGGCGCCAGGAAGGACCGGGCGCCCGGGGTGTCGAGGCGGTAGGCGACGTTGGTGGCGTAGCAGGGGGTGTCTCCGGTGATGGTCGTGGCGGCGAGGACGTTCCTGCCGCCGACGACCATGAAGTTGGGGCCGCCCGAGTCGCCGTAGCAGGCACCGCCGTTGCCCTGCGGAGCCGTCATGGCGAGCCGGACCCAGGACGGGTTGAGGGCGTCGAAGGTCAGGGGCGCCTTCATGCGGACGCCGCCGCCGGGGTGGGTCTGGCCACCGGGCCCGTTGGCGGCCTCCTGGGTGCCGTACCCGGCCACGAACCAGTCGGTGGAGTTCAGGCCCTGCGGTGCGAGCGCCCCCAGTTGACCGGCCGTCGGCAGGGCGGCCGGAGTGAAGGACCAGCGCGAGGCGACCTTCGCGGCGGGCAGTTCGATCACCGCCATGTCGTGCGGGTCGGAGGCGGGGCCCGGATAGTCGGGGTGGGTGTGCGCGACGCCCTCGACGGCGACGGCGTTCGCCTGGGCGGCGGGGTCGCCCGGGTACTTCTTCGCGGCGGCGTCGAGCCCGGACTGGACGTCCTGGTCGAGCGAGACGTAGAAGCGGACGCCGGCCGGCCAGTCGCTGGTGCAGTGCGCGGCGGTCAGGAAGGTGTTGGCGTCGATCATCGTGCCGGAACACACCCAGTCGACGCGGTCCGGGGTCGCCGGGTCGTTGTCGTCGTCCCAGGTGGCCACGAGCGCCCCGACCTCGGTGCGTTCGGGCGCGGGCGTGGCGTTGTAGGAGTTGATCGCGGAGGAGGGCAGCGCGACGGCGAGCACGGTGGCGCAGGCAGCCGCGGTGACGGCGGTGACGCGTAGGGCGGTCAAGAAGAACCCCTTCACTGGATGTGTGGGACAGGTGTTCTCCTGTGGGAGGTAGGAGCATTGAAGTGGGCGGGGCGGCCCGGGGCAAGACGGCGTTCCTCCTGACATCGCCGCGGGATCGGGGAGGTGTCCCTCCCCCGGTTCCCGTCGGTCAGCCGGATGCGCTCAGCGGTCGCGCGGGGCGCCGGCCTCGACCACCCGGAAGCGCTCGGCGACGACGAGGGTGTCGTCGTCGATGACGGGCGTGTGCCCCAGGAACTCGCTCACTCCGGCGCTCCGGAAGAACTCCTCGTGGGCGGCCCGCCACTCCTTCGCGTCGCGGTAGCCGCGCCCTTCGGCGCGCGCGAAGTCGTCGTCGATCTCCCGGACGGGTACGCCCCGTACGTCGACGACCTCGATGGTGACGGCCGGACGCCCCTCGGAGTCGAGTACCGAGAACCGCTCGCCGGGGCGGGGCACCGCCTCACCCGCGTGCTCGTAGATCTCCGCAAGGCCCGTGAGCGCGGTCTTCTCCCCGCTCAGGATCGCCGCGACGCCACGGTCGCGTTCCGGTCCGGGAAAGGCGAGTTCGAGCACCGGCAGATCGTCGTGTCCCATCGGGAGAGCGTACGAGGCCCGGTGGTGGTGCTCAATGGCCGGGCGAGGCCGGGGCGGTCCGCGGTCGGCCGCGGCCTGAACGGCGCGCTCTTGCATTCTTCCGGCGGCCCGTGGGACGGCAGCACCACTTTTCATCCCTACGGGTGAATCGGCGGATGGATGTCCGGAGTCCTCCTGCTCTGTGCGGTGTGCTGAGTCACGCGGGCCTGACGCCGTCACAGGCCGGTCGGAGACAGGAGGGGGCGGGACGTATGCGTGGCTTCGTTCTGTGCGCGTGGCTGCTGACCGCCGGACTCGGCGGATACCTCGCCACGGTCTGGGTGCGGCACGGCGGTCTGCGGCAGCGTACGCCCGGTGTGACGCGACTGCCGCTGTGGCTCGTGCTCGGGCATGTGGCCCTGGCCGTGGCCGGGCTGGCCGCCTGGACCGCCTATGTGGTGGGCGGCGTGCGGAGTTCGGCCTGGGCCGCGTGCGCGGTGGTGCTGATCGTGGCCGCGTTCGGCTTCATGATGCTGCTGCGCTGGCTGCCCAGTTCCGGCCGCCATTCCCACGGGGCCGCCACGGCCGAACGGCACTTCCCGCTCACGGCCGTGGTCGCCCATGGCACGGCCGCCGGGGCGACCGTGCTGCTGGTGCTCCTCGTCGTCCTGCGCAAGGCGTGAGTCGTACGGCGAACGCCCCGGCCGGGTTCACTTCGCGGCCGGCCGGCGACGCACGGCCGCCAGCACCAGCGCGCCCACCGCCGTCACGGCCACCGCGCCCGCGGCCAGCACCGGCATGCCGTCGCTGCCCGTCGCCGCGAGGCTGCCGCCGGAGCCCGACGCACCCGGCGTTCCGGACGCCGCCGAGGCGCCGGTCGTGCCCGTCGTGCCGGTCGTGCCCGTGGTTCCTGTGGTGCCCGTGGTACCCGTGGTTCCCGAACCGCCGGTCGACTGGCCGTGCGGGTCGTTGCCCCCGCTGCCCGAAGCGGCGCCGCCGTCGCCGGAGTTCCCGCCGTTCGTGCCGCCGCCGGAGGTGCTGGTGCCCGGGCCGCCGTCGCGGGTCACGCCGACGTTCAGGTAGGCCGTGTCGTTCGCCGGGTTCCTGTCGAAGTCCGGGTGGATGCCGTACACGGAGCTGACCGTCACCTCGCCCTGGGTGTCCTGGGCCTTCTTGCCGATCTTGAGGACGAAGGTGTAGTCGAAGGACTGGTCGACCTCGAAGGTGTGGTCCGCGGGTGAGCACACGTACACCGCGTGACCGGGCCCGGACGGACCGGTCGGGCCGTCGATCGCGAACGGCAGGCAGTCCTCGGGCACGTCGACGGCCACGGTGCCCTTCGGGATCCGCACCATGAGGGCCGGCTGGTCGTCGCTCTGCTGGTTCCGGATCCAGCCGGGACCGTCGTTGCGCAGCGTCGCCGTGACGCTCACCCTGCTGCCGGGCGCGCCCTCGGCCAGGTCGCCCTCCGCGTGCAGGTCGGCGGTGTTGTCCGCGGTGAGGTTCAGCAGCCGGTAGCTGTCGTCGTAGCCCTCGCCCGGAGCCGCGCCGGTGGGGCTCGTGCCGTACTCGACGGCCTCCATCAGGGCCTTGGGCAGCGCCTTGAACCGTACGGGCACGGTGACGGAGGCGCCGGGCTCGACGACCGTGTCCAGCCGGCACAGCGCCTGCCTGACCTGGTCGGGGTCGGTGGAGTACGTGCACCCGTCGACGTGTGCCGGGAAGTCGAGGCCGCGGGTCAGCCGGATCCGGAAGGTCAGCCCGTCCGCGGCCGCCGTGCCCTTGTTGGTGACGGTGACGGACCGGTCGTACACCTCGCCCGGCTTGGGCGCGGCGGCGGGCAGCGCCGAGACCACCAGATCGGGGGCGGTGTCCTCGGCGTGCGCCACGGGCGCGGCGAGCAGCGGGAAGCCGATTCCGATCGCGGTGGCGGCCACGCAGGTCGCTGCGGGGCGGAAGGCTGAGCGCACTATGGGACTCTCCTCGAAAGGCGCGGGACACGACCCGGCCCGTCAACGGCCGGTTGATCATGTACTGGACACGCGAGGAGGGCCAGAGGTTGTGCGCGGCGCCGGAGCCGGGCCGCACAGACGCGGGGCAGCGCGCTCCGCGACGACCGGGCCCTGTGACCGACGAGCCGGAGCGCACCCTGTCGGGTGACCGTCCCTGCGGGAATCCGGTCGTGCAGGGTGACCAGGCCTGGTGGGACGGCGGATTCCGTGGTGTGCTGGTGGTGGCGGGAAGGACCGAGAACAGACGCGGGGAAGCGGCTCGCAGCCGTGCACCGCGCAATCCGGATCCGCGAGAAGCGGGTGGCCCTTCCCGCCCTGGCACGCAGCCGTCCGCCGCGCCGTCCTCGCTTCCTGGCCCGCACTGTGCGGCGACGCCGCGGGGGCGCAGGTCAGCCGCGTCCCCCGCTGAGATTCCCCCACCGGGGTCCGATCTGCTTCCACTCCTCGTCCCACTCGGCCATGCGCCGCTTGATCAGCCGGCCGCGGACCACCCATCCCGCACCCCAGACCGCCGCGCCGGCCGACGGGGCGACGAGCACGCCGGTGAGGGCCGCCTGCAGGTCCGCCGCGGCGCCGGTGACGGGCGGGGAGACCACATGGCCCGCGCGGTCGGTCCACACGGTCACCTGGGACCCGGCGGGGACGCCGGGCAGGACCTTCGCCCGGTCGGTGTGCACGGCGCCGTGGGCGTCCGTCCAGCGCACGGTGGCCCAGACCCGCCCGTCGGCGTAGCCCGACCCGGAGGCCGAGGTCCGCGCCGCGCCGTCGGTGACCACGGCGGACACCGGATGCACCTGCGCCTGGCGGGAGGAGAAGGCCGCGCTCGAGGTCTCGGCCGCGGCGAGCCCGGCAGCGGCGCCGCCGAGCACGGCGAGCACCCAGGTCACCAGGACGATCCAGGCCTCGACGACGTCGCTGTGCCGCCTGAGCGGGTTGCTGCGCCAGCGCCACAGCCGTACGGGTGTGACCGTCGTGGGAGGTGTCCGGGTCATCGTCACCGCCTCCTTACGCGCACCGACGGCTTCGTCGCCTCCCCTTCACGTACCCCTCGCCGGGCCGGAGTGCGCCGGGCGGGCGGCGAGCGGGCTCGGGGCGGTCTCCCGGACCCGGCCGTCGAGTGTCACCCCACCATCGTGCACCTCAATCCGGATGTCGGCGGGGCGAGTGCCCAAGAGGCTCCGGACCGGCAGACGGTGCGCCCGCCCTCGACGGCCGGCCGGGGCACCGCAAGCACCAACCAGTTCATCCCTTCTCCCATCATCACCCCGGATGCCGGTGTCCGGCCGACGACAGGTGAGCGGCGCGGTCCGGCCGTGCGCACCCGCCGTTCCGGCGACGGACCGGGCGCCGGGACGCGTCCCGTGGGTGGCCCCGGTGGCTCTTCTCACAATTCGCCTGGAACGCGCGTGATGGTGACCGCGGCCACTTCGGCGGGCGCACGTTTTCTCTACGTTCGTGGCCATGCCGTTTCACGTCTCCCCCGCCTCCGCACGCTCACGGGCCGGCGCCCTCCTGGCCTCGGCCGCGGCCCTGGTCTCCCTCGGCGCCCTGCACCCCGCGCCGGCCGCGGCCGTATCCGCTTCCGCCGCGTCTCCGCACGCCACGGCCGCCGTACTGGACCTCGACGGAGCCGGCCGCACCCCGGTGGTGCACGGAACGGACAGCGCGTACGACACCGCCAGCATCGTCAAGGTCGACATCCTCGCGGCGCTGCTGCTGAAGGCGCAGGACGCCGGACGGCAGCTCACCGCCGAGGAGCGCCGGCATGCCGAGCCGATGATCGAGCGCAGCGACAACACGGCGGCCGACGCGCTGTGGCGGCGGATCGGCCAGGCCCCCGGGCTGGCGGCGGCCAACAAGCGGCTGGGGCTGACCTCGACCACGGGCGGGTCCGGCGGGAAGTGGGGGCTGACCCGGACCACGGCGAGCGACCAGATACGGCTGCTCAGGGACGTGTTCGACGGCACCGCGACGTCCCCTTCCGGCTCCGCCGGCCTGAACGCACGCTCCCGTGCCTACATCCGCACGCTCATGGGCCGGGTCGTGCCCGAGCAGAGCTGGGGCGTCTCGGCCGCCGGCGCCTCCGGGACGCCGCGGGCGCTGAAGAACGGCTGGCTGCAGCGCACCACCACCGGCCGCTGGGACGTCAACAGCATCGGCCAGGTCACCGTCAAGGGACACCGGTACCTCGTCGCCGTCCTGTCCAACGGCAGCGCCTCGATGAGCGCGGGGGTCTCCCTGGTGGAACGAACGGCACGCGCGGCCGTCGCCTAGGCCCTGTCGTCAAACTCCCTCCCCCAGCCTTCGGCCGGGGGGACCCCCAGCCCCGCGACGCCATGCACGCTCCCCCACTGCCTTAAGGGCGTGGGAGGTGCCCCCACTCGCCGCACCGGGCCCCGGCCCAAGTACGTCCAGTACGAGGGCCAGGGCCCGGCACTCCCCCAGCCTTCGGCTAGCGGGACCCCCAGAGCACGCACCTACGGCATGCATCAGCTGCTCCGCAGCGGGCGCGAGGCCCGCCCTCCGGGCGGACGGCGGGAGTTTGACGACAGGACCTGGCGCCGCAGCGGACGTGCCCCTCGACGCCGCACCCCGGGGACGGTGTGACACGCCTGTGACAATCGACGGACGCGGCTATGACGTGCGCCGAGCAGGGTGGAGCAACAAGGGCAAATCGCCCTAAACGGTCACATCCCTCGCCGGAGGAGAGCACCATGAGCGCCACCCCCGCCACGCCGCACACCGGGGCCCCGATGCCCGCGCTGGCCCCGCGGGAGCGGGAGACGCTCGGGCACATCGCGGCGGGCCACACCTATCTGCAGACCGCCCGCCACATGGGAGTGTCCCCCCACACCGTGGACGCCTACCTGCGCCGCATCAGGGCCAAGCTCGACATCGCCAACACCGCCGAGCTGACTCGTGTGGCCATCGCCCTGGGGATGTGATCCGGGGCGGCGATCACGCGGAGCACAGCCGGGGACCGACCCTGCCGCCCCGGAGTGACGGGCAGGAAGCGGGCCGGACCGCGGCGGTGGCGGCATGGGGGACTTTTCGGGCGTCGTGGACGGGGCACGCGGTGGGGGCAGGACTTCCGAGCGGAGGGCGGTATCAGCATGAGCGAGTACGAGTGGTCCCGCACGATGCCCGCACAGCCCGAGCAGGTCTTCGACCAGGCGGCCAACATGGGTCAGCTCGACTCATGGCTCCCGGACGCCGTGCACGTGGAGGCCGAGGACCCGCCCGCCGTCACGGTGCACGAGGACCGCTACGGCCACGACATGCCCGCCCTGCTGCGGGCCGAGCCCGACCAGATGCGTCTGGAGTGGGGCACGCGCGAGCAGGGCAGCTACACCGGCTGGCTGCAGGTGTCCGGCATCGGCAGCGGGGCCAGCGAGGTCACCGTGCACCTGTCGTTCTTCGACACCGGTCACGATCCCGGCGAGGAGGCGGTGTTCAGCTCGCTGGACAGCAGTCTGCGGCGCCTCGAGGAGCAGGTGCGCCTGCGCGTGGACAACCCTTCCGGCTGAGACAAGGGGCCCGGTACGGGCCGCCTGTTTGCCGACGGAAAACGCTGGGGACCCGGGAGCCGGAGGTGATCGTCGTGCCTGAACCCGGCAGCAAGAAGTACGACACCCGAAGGGCGCGGCTGCGCAAGGACGCCGAGCGATCCGGTGTCTCCGACCAGGACGCGAACGCCGTCGCCAACGAGTCCCTGCAAGAGGACGAGCGGTGGCGGAGCCGGGGCCCGAAGACGGAACGCGGCCGCGGCCCCAAGGGCGAACGCCCAGGGAACGAGTAGGCGTGCTCAGGGCCTCCCCGGTGTCCGGGGAGGCCCTGAGCCGTACCTGCGGCTGACGGCTTTCCGTCATTGACCGGACCCGAACGTCCGGGTCGTGTAGGCGCACTCCGTGTAGATGTACCCGGGGCGCAGTGCGGCCGTGTCCGAGGCCGGGGCCGCGGTGCTGCCGCCGTTCGGCTTGTGCACGAAGTAGGTGGTGCCCGCCGGGAGGCTGATGGTGCGCTGCGGGTAGTGCCGGGAGCTGTCGCTGCACGGCTTGAAGCCGGTCGTCAGGGTCTCGGCGAGGGTGTACGTCTGGCAGCCGCCGCAGGCCTTGAGGGTGAAGCTGCCGGTGACGGGACCCGTGTAGAGCACGGTGATGTCGTGCGGGCTCGCGTTCTTCACCGTGACGGAGATGCCGCCGCCGGAGGCGGTGGTGGGCAGCTTCCTGCCGGCCTTCGGGAGCGTCTGGGCGACCTCGGCGGCTATGGCGATCTTCTTGGCGCGGGCGGCGTTCGGGGCGTTCTTGTTGTCGGCGACGAACTGTTCCATGGTCTTACGGGCGGCGTCGAAGTCGCCGTCCTTGTACTGGTCGACGCCACAGGCGTACTCGCCCGCGTCGCCGCTGCGGCCGGCCTGTCCGGCCGCCCCGGCCAGCGTGCCGTCCGCGTCGCCCGACGACTTCGCCAGCGCGCCGATCCGGGTGTCGAGGTCGCGCAGCCGCTGGACCGCGGCGCAGGGTGCGCCGCCGCTGACGGCCTTCTCCGCCCGCCGTACCGCCGCCTCGACGGCCGGGGACACCTTGGCCGCCGCGTCGGACCGCGGGAAGGTGTCCAGCAGGTCGCCGAAGCGGGCGTCCCAGTCCGTCCCGCCGGCGGTCAGGCGCTGTGACCCGCACTCCCACAGGGAGTTCGCGAGGCGGTCGTCGGGCCAGCTCGCCAGTGATCCGAGCTGGTCGTCCGGCAGTGTGCCGGGCACCGTGCGCAGGTATTTCAGCGGTTCGACGGCGTCGCAGTAGTCCTGGTGGCCGTAGGCCGCGCCGACCGTCGTGTAGTAGGTCCGCAGGCTGTCGGGCAGCCGCCGGGCGGCGCGGGAGCCGGCGTGGTGCTCGGCGAGGTCGCGGTAGACCTCCAGCGCCGACCGGTAGCCCGGCTCGGCGGACGCGAACGGCCGGCGGCCGCTCGTCGCCACGAGCCGGTCGGCCTTGTCCAGGCGGCCGAGGAGAGCCTGTTCCACGGCCTCGTGGTGGGCGTCGCGGTACCACAGCGCACCGCCCGCCGGCACGGCCAGCAGCGCCACGCCCAGCAGCAGGGCGAGCGGCGCCCGGGGCGGCCAGGGCAGCCGGGTGCGCAGTCCGGCGACCCCGCCGTGGAGGGCGGCGAGCAGCAGGACGAGGGCGTAACCGGCGACGGCTGCCGACGGAACGCCGTCGGCGTCGGCGGGCAGCGCCACGAGCAGCAGAACGACGGTCGCCGCCCAGCACGCGGCCATGAGCGCCCACCGCCGCAGCAGCGCGTAGCCGAGCCCGAGACCACTCATGTTGAGCAGGGCAACCGCGGCGGCGCGCCATCCGTCCGGCGGCGCGGGCGGCGGGCTCGTCGGCATGGGCGGGACGGGCGGCGGCGCCGCGAACCCCTGGCTCGGACCGTACGGACCTCCGGACATGCTCGCTCCCCCCGTCAGCGGCGCCCCCATGGCCGCGGATCCGCAGTGTACGGGCCCGCGTGCCGACGGGACAGAGGCCCGAACATCCCCCGCGCCGTTGGGATTTGAACGGGTCGACGCATGAGGAGACCCTTGATCGTCCCGTCCTGCGCCTTATTTGCCTCGCACCCCTTTTGTCCGATCACCCTGGGCGGCCGTGCCCGGCCGGAGAGGTCCGGCGGCATCCGACGACATCGGCGGCATCCGAGGGAAGGAACGGACGGGACATGGCCGCACGGGCGGCCGTGGCGGTGGGGCTGACCTGGCAGGCCTGCGCGCGGCTGCGAACGCCTGCGGTGAGGGCGCGCCCCCGCGGTTCGGCGGGCGGCCGCCGGCCCCGGCGCCCCCACCGCGAGCGGGAGGAACACGCCCGGGAAGGCGATGGTGCGGAAGCCCCCCGCCCGCACATGGGCGAGCACGGCCCCGACATGGAACAGCACCAGTCCGGCGCCTGCGGCGACCCCCAGCGGTTTCGCACCGAACAGCCCGAGCAGTCCTTGCGGACAGCCGCCACCTCCTCCCCAGGCGCGCCCCCGTCCGTCACCCAGCGTGACGTCAGGCCCTCCCGGGCGCTCGTTTTCCCCCGCGCGGCGCAATCGCGGTGCGCCGGAGGGGCGCGGGCCTGTGACCGGTGTGACCGTGGTGGAGGGAGTGGGGCCGGCAGACCTGCGACGAGGAGGCGGCATGCCCGACGGAAGCGGCGAGGGCGGAGCGGTGCGCGCCGCCGTGCTGGACGACCGGTGCGCCGGCGTGCCGCGCGGCCCGGCCGGCGACGCCTTCGGACAGCTGGGCGCCGTCGCGGACGCGGTGCTCTACGAGGGGTATCTGCTCTACCCCTACCGCCGGTCCTCGCCGAAGAACCGGGTCCGCTGGCAGTTCGGCGTCCTGCTGCCCCGTGACTGGGTGGAGCGGGACGGACCGGTCACACCGGGGGTCTCCGGCTCCGCGGACTCCTGGTACCAGCAGACCGAGTGCCTGCTGCGCGCGCGGGACGCGGACGCGGTCGTACGGGTGCGGGTGCGGTATCTGCAGATGCAGGACAAACAGGTCGAGGCGGCCCGTCCGGACGGGGAGCACCGGCCGGTGGAGTCCTTGCGCACGGCCGACGGCGCCGCACACCTGTCGTTCGAGGAGGCGGTGCCCCGCGAGAGCGAACTGGCGTTTCGGCTCGGGGAGTTGACGGGCGGCGGCCGTACCGCCCGCGTCGTGGCGCCGGCCGGCACGGACGCCGAGCCGCTGCCGGACGGCGCGGGCCGGACCGTGCGGCGGCGCCGTGAGGTGCACGGCGCCGTCACGGTCGCGGCGGAGCCGCTGGCGCCGGAGCTGTACCGGCTGCGGGTACGCACCGAGAACACCGGAGAGGCAGCGGACCCGGACGCCCCGCGCGGCGAGGCGCTGCGGCAGGCGCTGATCGCCACGCACACCCTCCTCGGCGGCGACGGCGCGGAGTTCGTGTCCCTGATCGATCCGCCCGGCGCGCTCGCCGAGCAGGCGCGGAGCTGCCGTAACGCCTTCACGTTCCCCGTGCTCGGCGGCGCGCCCCAGCAGGGCGCGACCGGCGCCGCCATGCTGTCCGCCCCGATCATCCTGCCGGACTGGCCGCAGGTGGCGCCGGAGAGTCCGGGCGACCTGCACGACGCGGCCGAGATCGACGAGATCCTCACGCTGCGCACCATGCTGCTGACCGACGAGGAGAAGGCCGAGGCAAGGGCCACCGACCCGCGGGCCGCGCAGATCGTGGACCGCGTGGAGGCCATGCCCCGCGAGGTCTTCGAGCGGCTGCACGGCGCGATCCGCTCCCTGACCCCGGCGGAAGCGCCCGCCGGCAGGCCCTCCTGGTGGCAGGAGGGCGGCGACGACGGCCTGTCCCCGGCGACCGACACGGTGCTCGTGGGCGGGGTGCGCGTCGGCGGCGGCAGCCGGGTGCGGCTGCGCCCGCGCGGCCGGGGCGCCGACGCGCAGGACATGTTCCTGGCCGGCCGCACGGCACAGGTCGCGGCGGTCTTCCACGACGTGGACGGCAGCGACCACCTGGCGGTCACGGTCGACGACGACCCGGCCGCCGAACTGCACGGCTGGTACGGCCGTTTCCACTACTTCCGGCCCGACGAGGTCGAACCCCTCGGCCCCGCCGGCCCACCGGGCCCGGGCCGGCCACTGCGGCCGCAGCCCCCGCGGCCCCCCGAGCGTCCGGCCGGCCGGCCGGAGGAGGGACGGTTCGATGGACGCCCTTGACGTCCTGACGCACGACCACCGGATGGTCGAGCAGTTGTTCCGCGACTATCAGGCCGCGGCCTCCGACCGGCAGCGGCGCGGCGTCGTGGAGCTGCTGGTGCGGGAGCTGTCCAGGCACGCGGCGCTGGAGGAGATGTACCTCTACCCGCTGGCGAGGAAGGCGCTGCCGGACGGCGACCGCGAGGTCGACGAGCATCTGAGCGAGCACATGGGGGTCAAGCAGGTCCTCCTCGGCCTCGACCGGCTCGGCGAGGGCGACGACCGCACCGACGAACTGGTCGAGCAGCTGCGGCACGAGGTGGCGGAACACATCCGGGAAGAGGAGGGCACCCTCATGCCACGGCTGCGGCAGCACGTCTCGCAGCCGGACCTGGACCGGCTGGGCCGGCTGATCGCGCAGGCGAAGGCGGGCGCACCGACCCGACCGCACCCGAACGCCCCCGACCACCCGCCCGCCCTGACCTTCGCGGCCCCGGTGGCCGCGGCCTACGACCGACTCCGGGACCGACTGCAGCGGAGGCCGAGGACATGACCACACACAGCGGCACCACCGAAGTGACCCGCGAACCCAGCAGGGCCAAGGCGCGCGGGGACGGATTCGACGAGATCCACATCCTCTGGATCTCCGAGGGCATGAGCTGCGACGGCGACACCGTGTCCCTGACGGCCGCCGGGCAGCCCTCCATCGAGGACCTGGTGCTCGGGCTCATCCCCGGCCTGCCGAAGGTGAACCTGGTCAACAAGGTGCTCTCCCCGAGCCTGGGCGGCGAGGACTTCCTGGCTCCCTACCGGGCGGCGGCGCGCGGGGAGTTGTCGCCGTTCATCCTGGTCATCGAGGGCTCGATCCCGAACCAGAACATCATCGACGGCGACGGCTACTGGACGTCCTTCGGCAACGACCCGGACACCGGCGAGCCGCAGACCCTGAACTGGTGGATCGACCAACTGGCGCCGAAGGCCTGGGCGGTGGTGGCGGCCGGCACCTGCGCGGCGTACGGCGGCATCCACGCCATGGCCGGCAACCCCACCGGCTGCATGGGGCTCGCGGACTATCTGGGCTGGGACTTCAAGTCGCAGGGCGCGCTGCCGGTGGTGAACGTGCCCGGCTGCCCGATCCAGCCGGAGAACTTCATGGAGACCCTGATCTGGGTGCTCTACCACGCGGCCGGAGCGGCGCCGCCGCCCCCGCTGGACCACATGCTGCGTCCGCAGTGGCTGTTCGGCAAGACGGTGCACGAGGGCTGCGACCGGGCCGCCTACTACGAGCAGGCCGACTTCGGCAGGGACTACAACTCCCCCAAGTGCCTGGTGAAGACGGGCTGCTGGGGCCCGGTCGTGAACTGCAACGTGCCCAAGCGCGGCTGGATGGCGGGCATCGGCGGCTGCCCGAACGTGGGCGGCATCTGCATCGGCTGCACCATGCCCGGGTTCCCGGACGCGTTCATGCCGTTCATGGACGAGCCGACCGGCGGTGCGCTGTCGTCGACGCTGATCAAGCCGTACGGCGCGGTGATCCGCCGGCTGCGCGGACTGACCAGCATGGCGGTCAACCGCGAACCCAAGTGGCATCACAACAGACCCGAACTGACCACCGGTTACGACCCGCACTGGCGTCCCTGACGGAAGGCCACCACAGAACCATGCGTACGACGAACGAGGGGCAGGAACCAGGATGACCACGACCGAGGACACCACGCGGGCCGGTGAGCGCAAGCCCGCGCAGATCGTGGACATGTCCTGGGACCCGATCACCCGGATCATCGGCAATCTCGGCATCTACACGAAGATCGACTTCGCCAACCAGGAAGTCGTGGAGTGTCACAGCACCTCGTCGCTCTTCCGCGGCTACTCGGTGTTCATGAAGGGCAAGGACCCGCGCGACGCCGGGTTCATCACCTCGCGGATCTGCGGCATCTGCGGCGACAACCACACCACGTGCTCCAACTACGCCCAGCAGATGGCCTACGGCGTCAAGCCGCCGAGGATGGCCGAGCACATCACCAACCTCGGCGAGGCCGCCGAGTACATGTTCGACCACACGATCTTCCAGGACAACCTGGTGTTCGTGGACTTCTGCGAGGCGATGGTCAAGGCCACCAACCCGGGACTGCTCTCCCGCGCCGAGCGCACCGACGCGCCGCGCGGCGACATCCACGGCTACCGGACCATCGCCGACATCATGAAGGCCTTCAACCCCTTCGAGGGCGAGGTCTACAAGGAGGCGCTGAAGGTCAGCCGGGTCACCCGGGAGATGTTCTGCCTGATGGAGGGCCGCCATGTGCACCCCTCCACCCTGTATCCGGGCGGGGTCGGCACCATGCCGCAGCCGAACACCTTCACCGACTACCTCGCCCGCCTGATGCGCGTCATCGACTTCGTGAAGAAGGCGGTGGCGATGAACGACGACGTCTTCGACTTCTTCTACGAGGCACTGCCCGGCTACGAGGAGGTCGGAAAGCGGCGGATCCTGCTGGGGTGCTGGGGCGCCTTCCAGAACCCGGACGTGGTCGACTACCGCTACGAGAACATGAACAAGTGGGGGAAGGCGATGTACGTCACCCCCGGCATCGTCGTCGACGGCAAGCTCGTCACCAACAACCTGATCGACATCAACCTCGGCCTGCGCATCATGCTGGGCAGCTCCTACTACGAGGACTGGGTGAACGAGCAGCCGTTCGTCACCCACGACCCGCTCGGCAACCCCGTCGACATGCGCCACCCGTGGAACCAGACCACCGTGCCGGTGCCGCAGAAGCGGGACTTCGACGACAAGTACAGCTGGGTGATGAGCCCGCGCTGGTACCACCCGGAGACCGGTCAGCACCTCGCCCTGGACACCGGCGGCGGCCCGCTGGCCCGGCTGTGGTCCACCGCGCTCAGCGGCCTGGTCGACACGCCGTACGTCAAGGCGACCGGCAACAGTGTGCGGATCTCCCTGCCGAAGGGCGAGGCGCTGCCGGAGACCACGCTGGAGTGGCGCATCCCCAAGTGGAGCAACACCATCGAACGGGACCGCGCCCGGCCCTACTTCGTCGCCTACGCCGCCGCCATGGCCCTGCAGTTCCTCGAGGAGGCGATGGGGCTGCTGCGGGCCGGCGAGACGAAGATCTTCACGGACTTCGAGGTGCCGGACGAGGCGATCGGCTGCGGCTTCCACGAGGCGGTGCGCGGCGTCCTCTCGCACCACCTGGTGATCAGGGACAAGAAGATCGCGAACTACCACCCGTACCCGCCGACCCCGTGGAACGCCAGCCCGCGTGACAGCTTCGGCACCCCGGGCCCGTACGAGGACGCCGTGCAGGGCCAGCCGATCTTCGAGGAGAACGGCCCGGACGACTTCAAGGGCGTCGACATCATGCGCACCGTGCGCAGCTTCGACCCGTGTCTGCCGTGCGGGGTGCACATGTACGTGGGCAAGGGCAGGACGCTGACGACCGTGCACTCGCCGACGTACGGGGCCGGCCATGGGTGACGGTCCGCGGCTCGCGGATCCGGAGGTGGAGGCGCGGCTGGCCCGGCTGGACGAGCTGCTCGCCGGTCTGGAGTCCGCGCCGGGGCCCGCCGGGGCCACGGCCGTCGAGGCGGTCCGGGTGCTGACCGAGGTGTACGGCGAGGCGCTGGCCCGGGTGCTGGACCTCGCCGGTGAGCAGTTGTCCGGGCAGCTGGCCGGGGACGAACTGCTGGGGCACCTGCTGGTGCTGCACGGGCTGCACCCGGAGCCGCCCGCCCGCCGGGCCGCACGCGCGGTCGACCGGCTCCGGCCCGCCGTGCGCGAGCGGGGCGGCGATGTGGAACTGGTCGGCGTCGAGGGCGAGGTGGCCCGGGTGCGGGTCAGCGAGTCCGGCGGCTGCGGTTCCGGCTGCGGTGGCGGGCCGACGGTCGCGGACGCGGTCCGGGAGGCGGTGCTGGCCGCCGCGCCGGAACTGACGGCGGTCGAACAGCTGGCGGCGGCGCCCGCCCCCGCCTTCGTACCGCTCGACACGGTGCTGGTACGGGAGGCGCGGTGAGCGTGGACGGCGCGCTGGCCCGGGTGATCCGCTCCGCCGCCGAACGGGACGGCCCCGAGCGGTGCGAGCTGTGCGCACAGCCCGTCCCGGAGGAGCACCGCCATCTGTACGCCGCCGAGCGCGCGGAGCTGCTGTGCGCCTGCGGGGCGTGCGCGGTGCTGTTCGCCGGGGACGGCGCGGGCGGCGGCCGGTATCTGCTGGTGCCGCGCCGGCGGGTGCGGCTGGAGCCGGTGGACACCGCCCCGCTCGGGGTGCCGGTGGGGCTGGTGTTCTTCGTGCCGCGGGCCGACGGCACGGTCACCGCGCAGGGCCCGAGCCCGGCCGGCGCCATGCGCTGGGAGGTCGACGCCGCCCGCTGGGCGGCGGTGTGCGCGGCCTGTCCACCGCTGGCGACCATGGCGCCGGAGGTGGAGGCTCTGTTGGTGAACACCGTGCGGGGCATGGACCACCACTGGATCGTGCCGGTCGAGGACTGCTTCCGGATGGTCGCGCTGGTCCGCCGGGAGTGGCGGGGCCTCGCCGGCGGAGGCCGGGTGTGGCCGGCCGTCGAGCGGTTCTTCACCGAGCTGACCGAGCGGTCGTGAGGACCGGAGAGGAGAACAGTCATGAGCGCCATACGGGTGGGCCGCCCCCAGGCGAAGCCCGACACGCCGAAGCACGTGCGCGGGCTGCACCAGGGCAACAAGGGCCCGTACCAGCACCAGACCGGGCACCACAGGGACGGCACCTCCGACGCGCGCCGCTCCACCGGGATCCACTGGAAGCGGCACGACGCCATCATGAAGATCATGCCGAACATCTCGCCGGGATGAGCGGCGGAATGCGCAAGCGGAAGGGCATCGGGATGGGAAAGCGACCAGCGGCAAGGAGATGCGGCGCGGCGCGTACGGGGACGACGGCACAACGCGTGCTGATCGCCCAGGGCGTGCTGCTCGGCGCGGTCACGCTCGCGCTGTTCGTCCAGGAGTTGCCGGGCATCGTGCGCGAGGTGCGCATCTGGCGCATGAGCAATCTGCGCTCCGGCGCCAAGCGCCCGCGCTGAGCCGGCCGTGCACGAGCTGTCGATCGCGACCGCGATCGTGGAGCAGGCCGGCGCACTCGCCCGCGCGGACGGGACGGACGCCGTCTCGGCGGTGACCGTCCGCGTGGGCGAGCTGGCCGGTGTGGTGCCCGACGCGCTGCACTTCGCCTTCGAGGTGGCCCGGCAGGACACGGCACTCGCCGCGGCCGAGCTGGTCGTCGAGCAGGTCACGGCGCGCGCCTGGTGCGCACCGTGCGCCGAGGAGTTCGCGGTGGGCATGCCGCCGTTCTTCTGGTGCCCGCGCTGCGACCGGCCCTCCCAGGAGCTGCGCAGCGGACGGGAGCTGGAGATCACCGAGGTCCGGCCGGCGGACCCGGAACCGGAACCGGCCCCGCGCTGAGTACGGGGCCGGGGCGCGGCTCAGCAGATGCGGGGCAGCTGCTCGCCCAGCGGCAGGTCCACCACCCGGGTGCCGCCGAGACCGGTGGCGACGACGACCATGCCCGGGTGGTCCGCCACGCACTCGCCGATGAGGGCGGCGCCGGCGCCCCGCGGGTGTGCCCGCATCGCCGCCAGCACCGCCTCGGCGTGCTCCGGGGGCACGAAGGCGACCAGCCGGCCCTCGTTGGCGACGTACAGCGGGTCCAGGCCGAGGAAGCCGCAGGCGTTCTGCACCTCCTCCGGGACCGGGAGGGCCCGCTCGCGCAGGCGGACGCCGGTGCCGGAGGCGCGGGCGATCTCGTTCAGAGAGGCGCCGAGGCCGCCGCGGGTCGGGTCGCGCAGCACGTGGATGTCCTTCGTGACCGCCAGCATGGCCGCCACGAGGTCCGCGAGGGGCGCGGTGTCCGAGGTGATCTCGACGCCGAACTCCAGACCCTCCCGCACGCTCATGACCGCCACGCCGTGCAGGCCGATGGGCCCGCTGACGATCACGGCGTCGCCGGGCCGGGCGCGTTGCGGGCGGATGTCGACCCCGTCGGGTACGAGTCCCACGCCGGCGGTGGTGACGTAGACGCCGTCGCCGTGTCCGGACTCCACGACCTTGGTGTCGCCGGTGGCGACGGTGACGCCCGCGGCCTTCGCCGCCGCGCCGACGGCCCGCGCCACCCGGCCGACGACCTCCAGCTCCACGCCCTCCTCCAGGACGAAGGCCGTCGACAGGTAGGCGGGCCGGGCGCCGCTCATCGCCAGGTCGTTCACCGTGCCGTTGACGGCGAGGTCGCCGAGGCTGCCGCCGGGGAAGAACAGCGGCCGTACGACGTAGGAGTCGGTGGAGAAGGCCAGCCGGGCGCCGCCCAGGTCGAGGACGGCGGAGTCGGTGAGGGCGGCGAGGACGGGGTTGCCGTAGGCGGGGGCGAAGACCTGCTCGATCAGCTCCGCGGACAGGGCGCCGCCTCCGCCGTGCCCCATGACGACGACCGGCTGGTCGCGCAGCGGTGCGGGGCAGCTCCAGTTCGCCGGGTCGACGACCTCCGTCCCGGGCGTGGCGGTGTCAGCCAACGGGGTTCATCTCCTCGTGCGGGATCTGCGGGACCTGCGGGGTTTGCGGGACCTGCCCGGCGGGCGTTCCCTGGGGCGCCGGGGCGGTCATCCGGCGGTAGAGGTAGTACGCGGCGCAGGCGCCCTCGCTGGAGACCATCGTGGCGCCGAGGGGGGTGCGCGGGGTGCAGGCCTTGCCGAACGCCTCGCACTCGGTGGGCCTGATCAGTCCTTGCAGCACCTCGCCGGCGCGGCACACGGCGGGCTCCTCGGTGCGGATGCCGGTGACGTCGAAGCGGTGCTCGGCGTCGTAGGCGCGGTAGGCGTCGGACAGCCGCCAGCCGCTGGCGGGGATGCGGCCGATGCCGCGCCAGTTGCGGTCGGTGACCTCGAACACGTCCTCCAGCATGCGCAGGGCCGCCGGGTTGCCCTCCTCCCGCACGGCGCGCGGGTAGGCGTTCTCCACCCGGTGCTCGCCGCGCTCGAGCTGGTGGACGGCGCGGCGGATGCCCTCGAGGATGTCCAGCGGCTCGAAGCCGGTCACGACGATCGGCACCCGGTGCCTGTCCGCCAGCCCGGGGTACTCGGCCGTGCCCATGACGCTGCACACGTGCCCGGCGGCGAGGAAGCCCTGCACCCGGCACTCCGGTGCCGTCATGATGGCCTCGATCGCGGGCGGGACCCGGACGTGGGAGACCAGCAGGCTGAAGTTGGCCAGGCCCAGGCGGCGGGCCTGGTGGACGGCCATGGCGTTGGCCGGGGCGGTCGTCTCGAAGCCGATGGCGAAGAACACCACCTGCCGGTCGGGGTTCTTCCGGGCGAGGTCGAGGGCGTCCAGCGGTGAGTAGACGACGCGTACGTCGCCGCCCTCGCCCTTGACGCGGAACAGGTCCCGATCGGTGCCGGGCACGCGCAGCATGTCCCCGAAGGAGCAGAAGATCACCTCGGGCCGAGCGGCGATGTCCAGGGCCTTGTCGATGACCTCGAGCGGTGTGACGCACACCGGGCAGCCGGGGCCGTGGATCAACTCGACTTTGTCCGGCAGGAGTTGGTCGATGCCGTGACGGATGATGGAGTGGGTCTGGCCGCCGCAGACCTCCATCAGCGCCCAGGGCCGGGTGACCGTGGCGCCGATCTCGTCCAGCAGGCGGCGCGCCAGCTCGGGGTCGTTGAACTCGTCGATGTACTTCACCGGGCCTCACTCCCGCTCTCCTGCCGGGCCGCCTGTTCCCACGCGTCCCCGAACTCCTCCTCCAGCAGCCCCAGTTGCTCGAACAGCTCCAGGGACGCCCGTGCCGACTCCTCGTCCAGGCGCTGCAGCGCGAAGCCGACGTGGACGATGACGTACTCCCCCACCCGCACATCGGGCAGGTACTCCAGGCACGCCTGTTTGCGCACTCCGCCGAAGTCGATCAGCCCGGTGAGGGGGTCGGCGCGATGGTCGATGGACACGACCTTGCCGGGCACTGCCAGACACATGGGGTCACTCCGTCTCGTGAGGGGTTGCCGTTCCCGCGACCATGAGCTGGCCGAGCGCCAACCCGCCGTCGTTCGGGGGGACTTCGCCGTGCCGCAGGACGGTGAAGCCGTCCTGCGCCAGCAGCGCGGTGCACTCCTGCTCCAGCAGGCCGTTGGCGAAGACGCCTCCGGTCAGGGCGACCGTGGTGAGGCCGGTCTCCGCGCGGGCGCGTCGGCACTGGTCGGCGACGGCCCGTGCGGCGCCCCGGTGGAAGCGGGCCGCGAGCAGCGGGGCGGGGGTGCCGCGCCGCCGGTCGTCGAGGAGGGCGCGGAGCATGGGCGCCGGGTCGATCCGGCCCGGCCGGGTGAGCCCGAAGGGGTAGGCCCCGCGGTCCGCGTCCACGGCCTCGAGCGCGGCCGCCTCCAGCTCCATCGCGGCCTGCGCCTCGTACTCCGCCCGGTGGCACACGCCCACGAGCGACGACACGGCGTCGAACAGGCGGCCCATGCCGGACGTCGGCACGCAGGCCAGCTGACGCTCCAACTGCCGCTGCAGCACGGTGAGTTCGGTCGGCGTGCAGGCCCGCACGCTCGGCAGGTCCGGCTCCCAGGGCAGTCCGGCCGCCCACAGCCTGGCCAGCGCCAGCCGGCAGGGGTTGGCCACGCCGGCGTCGCCTCCGGGCAGCGGGGCGGGGGCCAGGTGGGCGAAGCGCCGGTAGCCGGTGTAGTCGGCGAGCAGGATCTCGCCGCCCCACACCGTGCCGTCGTCGCCGTATCCGGTGCCGTCGAAGGCGACGCCGATCACCGGCGTGCTGCCGTCCAGGCCGCCTTCGGCCATCGCGGAGGCGATGTGCGCGTGGTGGTGCTGGACCAGTCGCAGGGCGCCGCCGGGCAGTCGGGCGGCACGGTCGCGGGCCCGCCGGGTGGAGTGGTAGCCGGGATGCCGGTCGGCGGCGACCAGCGCGGGAGCGACTCCGGTCAGGCGGGTCAGGTGCCGTTCGGCGCGCTCGGCGGCCTCCAGGGTGGCCAGTTCGCCCATGTCGCCGATGTGCGGCCCGAACCAGGCGTGCTCGCCCTCGGCCAGGCACAGCGCGTTCTTCAGGTCGCCGCCGACGGCGAGGACGGGCGGTACGGGCACCGGGAGCCGCAGGGAGCGCGGGACGTAGCCGCGGGAGCGGCGGAGGACCTGTTCGGTGCCGTCCGGGCGGACCCGCAGCAGGGAGTCGTCGCACGGCGAGGCGATGGGCCGGTCGTGGGTGAGCCAGGCGTCGGCCAGTCCGGCGAGCCGTTCCAGGGCCTCGGCGTCGTCGGTGACGATGGGTTCGCCGGAGCGGTTGCCGCTGGTCATCACCAGGACCCGGGGGCCGGGCGGATCGCCGGGCAGGCCCAGGAGCAGGGTGTGGACGGGGGTGTAGGGCAGCATCACGCCCACGTGCGGACTGCCCGGGCAGACCTGGCCGGCGAGGCGGAGGCCGTCGGGGGGAGTGCGCCGGCGGAGCAGGACGATGGGGCGCCGGGGGCTGGTCAGCGCGCGCCGTTCGGCGGTGGAGACGGCCGCGATCCGCTCGGCGGTGGCGAGGTCGGCGCACATCACCGCGAACGCCTTGCCGCCGCGTTCCTTGCGGGCGCGCAGGGTGGCGACGGCCCGGTCGTCGGTGGCGTCGCAGGCCAGGTGGTAGCCGCCGACGCCCTTGACGGCGACGATCCGCCCGGCGGCCAGCAGCGCCCGCGCCGTGGCGAGGGCGTGCGCGTCCCGGGCCGGGCGCAGGCCGCCGAGGCCGGGGACGAGGGCGAGCCGCGGCCCGCAGTCGCGGCAGGCGACCGGCTGGGCGTGGAAGCGCCGGTCGGCGGGGTCGCCGTACTCGTGGGCGCAGGAAGGGCACATCGGGAAGCCGGCCATCGTCGTGGCCGCGCGGTCGTACGGCATCCCGGTGGCGATGGTGAAGCGCGGGCCGCAGTGGGTGCAGGTGACGAACGGGTGCCGGTGCCGGCGGTCGGCCGGATCGGCCAGCTCGCGCAGGCAGTCGGCGCAGGTCGCGGTGTCGGGCGGCAGCTCGGTGCGGCCGCCGGCCCGCTCGGTGGCGCGGATGGCGAAGGGGCCCGCCTCGCCGGTCGCGGGCAGGTCCTCGCCGGCGATGCCGGTCACGGTGGCCAGGGGCGGCGGCTGCTCGGCCAGCGCGGCGCAGAACCGCTCGACGTCCTGCGCCGGGCCCTCCACCTCGACGATCACGCCGTCTCCGGTGTTGCCGACGAATCCGGCCAGGCCCAGGCCCGCGGCCAGCCGGTGCACATGGGGCCGGAAGCCGACGCCCTGCACGGTGCCGCGCACGGTGAGCCGGCGGCGCACCAGGCCGGTGGGGGGCGCCGTCATACGGCGGGGGCGGGCGCGCTGTGGTGGTGGCCGTGCGGACGGGGCGCGAGGGGCGGGCGGTGGAGCGTGCCGTCCCGGGCGGCGAGGGCGCGGTCGAGGAGGGTGCCGACGCCGGCGCCGGTGCGGGCGCAGGACCGTACGATCTCCACGCCCGGGTTGACGCGGTGCACGTTCGCCCGGAAGACGGCCTCGTCGAAGCCGGCCGGCTCGGCGAGGTCGGTCTTGGTGACGACGACGAGGTGGGCGGAGCCGAAAGCGGTGGGGTACTTCAGCGGCTTGTCCTCGCCCTCGGTGACCGCCATCAGCACGACCCGCAGCGTCTCGCCGAGGTCGTAGGCGGCCGGGCAGACGAGGTTGCCGACGTTCTCCACGAAGAGGACCTCGGTGTTCTCGGGCAGCCAGCCCGCCAGCCGGGCCCGCACCTGCCGGGCCTCCAGATGGCACAGCCCGTCGGTCAGCAGCTGCTGGACGGGGGCGCCGGAGCGGGCCAGCCGGACGGCGTCGTTCTCGGTGGCCAGGTCCGCGGTGAGCGCCGCCACCGGCACCTCGCGCTGCACCGCGCGGGCCAGGACCCGGCCGAGGAGTTCGGTCTTGCCGCTGCCGGGGCTGGACAGCAGGTTCACGACGGTCACGCCCTGCCGGGCGAGATCGGCGCGCAGTTCGGCGGCCAGGTCGTCGTTCTTCGCGAGGACGGCCTGCTTGACGTCGGACCCGCACATGGGCGCTGCTCCTCGGATGCGGCGGTGGAGCCCGGCCGCGTCCCTGCGGCGCGGGCTCCACCGATCTTCCGCTCAGCCGGCCGCCGTACCGGGCAGCGCAGCCGGGTGCGGGGGCCCGGATTCCACCGGGCAGCCCAACGGGGGCGCGGGCGCGCGGGGGTCGGCGAGCAGGGCCGGGATCAGGGTGTGCAGCGCGTCCACGGTCCGGGGGACGGCCTGTGCGACGGGTGCGCTGAGTCCGGGCAGGAGGTCCTCGTCGCCGTCGGGGAGCACCTGCGGTTCGCAGGCCAGCACCAGGACCCGGGGCAGGGGTTCCTCGCCGAGGTGGGCGGCCAGGGCGAGCACCTTCGCCGGGTCCATGCCGTGGGCCTCGGGCACGACGTCGCCGCCGGGCGGTTCTGCCTCGATCAGAAAGAGGGTGCCCGGGGGGTGGCCGTGTCGCGCGGTGTCGACCAGGACGGCGGTGTCGTACCCGTCGAGCAGGGCGTAGGCGAGGTCCATGCCGCGGATGCCGTAGTCGCGCACCCGGACCTCGGGCGGCAGCGGGCGCCGGGCGAGGGCGCGGATCACCTCGGGACCGAAGGCGTCGTCGGCGAGGAAGATGTTGCCGACGCCGGCGACCAGCAGCCGCGGCGTCACCGGAGGACTCCGGCGGGCGGGGTCAGGGGCCGGGGCGAGCCGGACGGGATCTTGCGGACGAAAGCCGACCGCAGGGCGTGATAGGGCGCCTCCGGGTCGTGGAAGATGGTGTGCATCCGGGCCAGTTCGGCCTCGCGGTAGGCGGCGAGCGGGGGTTCGTGCTCCTCTTCGGCGCGCGCGGCCTTGGCGGCGACGCGTGCCTCCAGGAAGGGCGAGGCGGCGAGTTCGGCCGCCAGCCGGCGCACCTCGGCCGGGAAGGCGCCGGGCGCGGCCGGGACCAGCCGGTCCACGAGTCCCAGCCGCTCGGCGGACGCCGCGCTCACGGGCAGGGCCTCGGTGGTCAGCCGGCGGGCGGTCTCCGCTCCGACGCGGCGCGGCAGGCTGTACGTCCAGAACTCCGAGCCGTACAGGCCCATGCGCCGGTAGTGCGGGTTGAGGACGACGCCGGTGCGGCACCACACCTCGTCGGCGGCGAGGGCGAGCATGACGCCGCCGGCCGCCGCGTTGCCGGCGAGCGCCGCCACGACCAGCCGGTCGGTGGTGCGCAGCACCGCCTCGACCAGGTCGTCGATGGCGTTGAGGTTGACCCAGGACTCCTGGGCGGGGTCGGGGGCCGCCTCGATGACGTTGAGGTGGATGCCGTTGGAGAAGAAGTCGCGGGACCCGCCGAGCACGAGGACGCGCGTGGGCCGGGTGAGCGCGTGCCGGTAGGCGGCGAGGAGCCGGCGGCACTGGTCGGTGCTCATCGCCCCGCCGGGGAAGGAGAAGCCGAGGAAGCCGGTGTCGCCGTGCTCCCGGTAGCGGATGTCGGTCCAGGTCCGCCGCTCGTCCGGCAGTTCCAGGGGGGCGGGGTCCTCCGGGAGCCGGAGGGAGGGTTCCCAGGCGGCGAGCACGGAGGCGGCCGGGCGGCGGAAGGGCGCGGGGTCGCCGGAGCTCTTGCGGGGGCGGAGTTCCGGGATCCACACCGCGCCGTCGCGGGTGGCCCGGCACACGGCGCCGGCCCGCCGGGCGAGGAGGTCGCCGGGGCGGCCGCGCAGCCGGTCCTCGGGGTGTCCGCCGTGCAGGAACACCTCCCGGCCGAGGAGGTCGTCCAGGACGCCCGGCTGGGAGTCGGCGCCGCGGAGTTTGCGCAGGACGGTTGCGGTGTCGTCGCGCTCCCAGTCGATCCGCCGCCGGTCCTGCCGGAAGACCTCGCGCCAGACCACGCCGACCGAGCCGTCCGTCTGCGGCCGGGGCTTGTAGGAGCCCTCGGCGTAGCGCCGTACGGCGGTGAGGACGGCGGTGACGGCGGCGTCGGAGGCCTCGTTGCGGTACAGGTCGCTCTTGCCGACGGGCAGTGCGGGGAACGGCTCCGCCGCCCAGACCGGGCCCGCGTCCATCACCGCCTCGGCCTGCAGGACCGTCACGCCCCACTCCCCCGCCCCTTCGGCGATGGCCCAGTCCAGTGAGGACGGGCCGCGGTCGCCCGGCGGCCCCGGGTGCACGATGAGACAGGTGTGGTCGCGCCACAGGTCCTCGGGCAGCGCGGTCCTGAGCATGGGCGCGATGACGAGCTGAGGGCGCAGTTCGCGTACGGCGGCCCGGACGGGGTCGGGGCCGTGCGAGGCGAGGACGGCGTCCACGCGGTGCCCGTGGTCCGTCAGTTCGGCGAACACCCGCTGGGTGAGGCTGTTGAACGCGCTGGCGACGAGCAAAATGTCCATGACACGGCATCGTCGTCCCTGTGCGGGGCGGCGTGAAGCACCGCCGCGCCGTATTGTCCCCCGCGCTCAGGTCTCCTCCTCCATGCGGATCGCGTTCCGCAGGTCCTCGTAGGCCCGGCTCCCGTCGTCGGCGTGGGCCTCCAGCAGGGCCCGGGCGATCGCGTCGAGCTTGCGCTGGATGGCGTGCTCGGCCCGCATCTCGGCGTTCTTCAGCAGGGCGAGGAGCAGCAGGGTGACCGCGGTCATGGACTCGCCCGCCAGCAGCAGCAGTTCGAGCCGCAGATGCGCGACGTGCGCGGCGGCGAAGAAGCCGACGAGGCACAGGCACAGGAGGAAGAACACCGGCGAGCTGGTGAAGTTGGACGCGTACTCGGCGAACTGCTCGAAGCGGCCGCGGCGCGGCCCGCCGCGGTGCACGGGGTTCTTGAAGGTCATGGCCGGGCCTCACCTCACGGCGGACGGATCCGGACCAGCTCCGCAGTACCCCCGGGCAGGGCGTACGACACGGGTGGCGGCCCGGCGGGCGCGCACGGTGCCGGGCCGTCCGGCCGACCGGGATGCTCAGGCGGCGAGGGTGCGGCCGGGGCCGAGGCGGTCGAGGAGCGCGTCGAGGTGCAGCTCGGCCACGGGGGCGAGGAGGTCGGGGTGGCGCAGCAGGGCGGCGGCGCGCCGGTCGCCGTCGTCAGGGGCGAGCAGGCGGCGGAACTCGGCCGTCGTGCCCGAGGCGTGTTCGCCCTCGGCGAGTGCGGCGACGGCCAGCCGGGCCAGCTCGGGGTCGGTGAGCAGGCCGGCCGCCCAGCTGGCCACGACCTCGTCCACCCAGGTCCGCCAGGCCCAGTCCTCGTCCGCGCCGTCCTCGCCGGTCCGCTCGGCGCCGGTGATCCAGTCCAGCCGGGCGGCGCCGCCGGGGCCCGCCATGGTGACCAGGGCCGCGTCCATGTCGGTCGGGTAGCGCAGCCATGCGGCGACCATCACCGCCTGCCGGGCCTGCACCTCGCACAGCGCGGCGGCGAGCGCGCCGCCGCTGGGCGGATAGGCGGCCGTCAGCCAGCGCGCCGTCGCGGCGATGAGGGGGGACAGATCTGTGAGCACAGCTGGGCCGTCCGAGAGGCGAGGGGGAACAGGAGCTCCACGCAACGGTAGCCCGGCCCGCGGGGTCGCCGGGAGGGAGTGCGAAGCAGGTCATATGTGGCATCGCCCACGTCGGCGGGCGGCTGCTCCCCCTCTGTTCCCGGCGCGCCGCCCGCGGGCCGCGGCCGGCGCCGTCACGTGTCGCCGCCGCGCCCCGGGGAACTCGTCGCGCGCCACGCCGGCACACTCATCGGAGGTCAGGGGCATGACGAAGGACGCCGGGCAGTACGACGACCACAGCGACGTCCCTCTCGGCGGGTACGCCACGCTCGCCTCCGTCTTCGCGTCCGGCGCGGGTGCCTTCGCGCTGCTGGCCCGGCGCCGGGGTGTGCGGCTGCCGGAGACGGTGCCGCCGTGGGACGTCGTCCTGCTGGGGACGGCGACGTACAAGGCGTCCAGGCTGCTGACCCGGGACAAGGTCACGAGCTTTGTGCGGGCGCCGTTCAGCCGCCGCACGGGCGAGGGCGAGGGGAACGAGGTCATCGACGAACCGCGGGGCGACGGGCTGCGGCGGGCCGTGGGCGACCTGCTGTGCTGCCCGTTCTGCACCTCCGCCTGGGTCGCGGGCACCCTGGTGTGCTCCTACACGGCGGCGCCCCGCCTCACCCGCCTGGTCTGCGGCGGCCTCGGCGCGCTGACGGCCGCGGACTGGCTGCAGTACGCCTGGACGTGGACACAGCAGGCGGCGGAGAGCTGAACCGCTGGCGGCCGCCTTCTCCGGGGACACGCGGGACGCCGTGCGGGCTAGGCGTCGTCCGCGGCCGCGCTCACCTCGACGTCGATGACGCCCTCGTCCTGGAACAGCTCCGACGCCAGTCCGGTCGGGTCGCCGGCGCCCTCCAGTTCCAGCAGCACGCGGGCCGCGTCGTCGGTGCGGCCCGGCAGCCGTTCGACCTTGACCTGCGTGATCCTGAAGCCGCGCCGGGTGCAGGTCTGCATGAGCCGCGGCAGCAGGGCCGAGCCGGTGCGGTAGGTCAGCCGTGCCTCGAAGGCGGCGGCGGCCGTGGCCGGGAGAAGCCGGGACGTGAACCGGGTGTATCCCCGCACCACGAGGAAGTGCAGCGCCGTCACCGCCACCGCGAGGACCGGTAGCCCGCCGCCGCAGGCCATGCCGACCGCGCAGGTCAGCCAGATGGTGGCGGCCGTCGTCAGGCCGCGTACGGCGTCCCGTCGTACGAAGATCAGGCCGCCGCCGATGAAGCCGATGCCGGAGACGATCTGGGCCGCGACCCGGGAGGGGTCGAAGGAGACGTTCTGCAGGCCGAGCACCGCGGTGAACCCGTGCTGGGACACCTCCATCATCAGCGCGCTCGCGATGCCGACCAGCGTGTGCGTGCGCATTCCGGCGCTCTTCTGCTGCGCCTCCCGCTCCCAGCCGATCAGGCTGGAGAGCAGCAGCGCCAGCGCCAGTTCGGACAGCTGCCGCAGTCCCTGGCCGTTGTGCACGTCCCACAACGGCGCCGCCAGACCCGTTCCCGTCATGCACACCTCGCTCTCGCCCCGCCGACGTCCGGGTCGTCCGATGATCCGGCGCTCACATCTACCCCGCGACGGGACCGGCACTCCGGCGAGCCGCGTACCGGCCGCGGCGACCGGGTACTCGGGCGGGGCCTCCGGCGGAACCGGCGTTCGTGCCTTGCCCGCGGTCGGGCCGCACTGCGGTCGGCGCGCACCGCACCGTTCGGGGCCTCGTGAAGAAGGGACCGGTCTCATGCGGCACGACGAGATGATCGGAAAGGTGCAGGCGCTGGCGCAACTGCCGGACCGGGGTTCGGCCGAACGGGCCGCGCACGCGGTCGTGCGGACGCTGGCGGAGCGGCTGCCGTCCGGGCTGGCCCGGCATGTGGCCGCCCAGTTGCCGCCCGACATGGCGGCGGCGATGCGGGAGGCGGCCGATGCCTCGGCCGGGACGGACGCCGGTGCGGCGGGCGAACGGTTCGGGCTGACGGTGTTCGCCGGACGCATCGCCGACCGTGCGGGCACCGACGAGGACAGGGCGCTGCGCGAGGCCGCCGCCGTGCTGGAGGTGCTCGACGCCGCGCTCGCCCCGGAACTGACCGAGCGGATGGCCGAGGCTCTTCCCCGGGACATCCGCGAGCTGCTGCCGGTGGCCCGCGCCACCGAGAGCGCACGCCAGGAGGCCTGACACCGGCGCGCGGGCGCGGGCGCACGGGCGCGGAACCGGCGCACGGATGTGCGCACCGTAAGAGAGGCCCGTGCGGCGTGACGGTGCCGCGCCCCGCTGGTTCAATTGGTGGTCAAGCGCTCATCGAGGGCCGGTGTGCCGGCGCCCGTCGAGGGCAGGCGTGGCAGTATGACGCCCTCCACCCGCAAAGGTGCTCCATGACCTTCTTCGCCCTCTCGCGGCATGAGCCGCTGGTCCTGCTCTCGAACACCGACCTCGCCGCGGAGTACGACCGGCTGGTCGCCGAGAACCAGCAGTTGCAGCGTGCGGTGACCTCGCACGCGGTGATCGACCAGGCCATCGGCGCCGTGGTCGTCCTCGGGCAGATCGCCCCGGAGGAAGCCTGGCGGGCGCTGCGGGACGTCTCCCAGCGCACCAACACCAAACTGCGGACCGTCGCCGAGCACATCCTGGACTACGCCCAGGGCGGCACCCTTCCCGAAGAGGAGCGCATCGAGCTGGGCCGGGCGATCGTGCGCTACCGGCGGTGCGCCGAGGGCGGCACGGGCAGCACGACCGACCGGTGAGCGGTGCGCCGAGGCGGCCTCCCGAGGAATCGGGGGCCGCCTCACGGCTGTTCGGTGACGCGGCTGTTCAGTGACGGCCCGCCTTGACTACGGCGGTGCCGGTGCGGCTTGGCCTTCCGAGCCGCGGGCGGCCGTACGAACCACCGGTCCTCGACCTGGTCGAGGCCGTACAGCAGGATGCTGAGCACGGGGAGCAACAACACGGCGACAGTTATCACGGCGGACTTCTCTCTGCCGGCGACACCGCCCGAGTGCCCCCGGCACACCCGGCCACCCGTCACATATGTGAATGTCCTGTGAGTGCCTTCCGGCGGCGTCGCCCACCGACTCCCGTCTGTGGCATGAGCGCGCGGCTGGGGCCGGCGTGGCGAGCCGCCCTCCGCGCGCCCACCTCGTCACATCCGCCGGCCGGCCTCCGTCAGTACGGCAGGAGACGCCGGACGGTCAGGAGGTCATACGGGTGGATGTGTACGAGGCGGTGGCGAGCCGGCGGGCGGTGCGGGCCTTCACGGACCGGCCGGTCCCGCGTGCGGCACTGGAGCGGGTGCTGACCGCCGCCGCGCGCTCGCCCTCGGGCGGCAACCTCCAGCCCTGGCGGATCCACGTGCTCACCGGCGCCCCGCTGGCCGAGCTGAAGCAGCGCACCGCCGAGCGCGCGGCGGCCGGCGATCCCGGGGACGAGCGGCAGTACCGGATGTATCCGCCGGATCCGAAGTCCCCCTACCGTCAGCGGCGCGCGGCTGCCGCCGCCCAGCGCTTCGGGGCACTGGGGATCCGGCGCGGAGACGGGACGGCCCGCCGTGCGGCCGTCGCCGCGAACTGGCGCTGCTTCGGCGCCCCCTGCCTCCTGCTGTCCTACATCGACCGGGACATGGGCGCGGCCCAGTGGGCCGACCTCGGGATGTACCTGCAGACGGTGATGCTGCTGCTGCGCGCCGAAGGGCTGCACAGCTGCCCCCAGATGGCGTGGTCGGTCTACCACCGGACGGTCGCGGAGGTGGTCTCGCCCCCACCGGAGCTGGTGCTGTTCGCGGGCGTGTCGATCGGCTACGAGGATCCGGCGGCGCCCTTCGCCCGTATCGACCGGGCGCCCCTCGACGAGACCGTCACGTTCCTCGGCGACGGCGGCGGTGGGGACACCGGGGCCCGGCGGGAGGCCTCGCCGGAGAGGAACGAGGGCACGGCGACCGGCTGACGGCACCGAAACGCCGCCGTCCGGCGGAAACCGCGCACGGACACGTTCCGCGCGCCCCGCACGCCGTGGGCGCTTACCGTTCTGTTCATGTGACCGGGCGTCATCAGGGGTGACGGAGAGGAGCCGGAAGCGTGGTGGGCGATCCGCGTCGGCGGGCGGCCTGGCCGGACGGCCGGCGCGGGCGGCGCGTGCTGGGGAGCCGGCCGGCGTACACCGTGCGGCTGCCGGCCGTCCCGCGCACCGAGCCGGTGCCGGCGGCCGAGCGCACGGTGCCGTGGCTCCGGGTCGGCGCGGCCTACGCCTGGCGGCTCATCCTCGTCGGAATCGTCGTCTACGGCGTCTTCAGCGTCCTCGGCAGCTTCCAGCTCATCGCCGTGGCCCTGTTCCTCGCGCTGATCGTCACCTCCGTGCTGCGCCCGCTCACGGATCTGCTGAACCGGGCCCTGCCGCGGCCGCTGTCCGTCGCCGTGGCCCTGGTGGGCAGCATCCTGCTGCTCCTGGCGCTGCTCGCGCTGGTGGGCAACGCCGTGGCGGGCGAGTCCGCCCGGCTCGCGGGCGAGTTCCGGGGCGGTGTGCACCGCATCGAGCAGTGGCTGCGGCGGCCGCCGTTCCATCTCAGTCCCGGCCGGCTGTCCGCGCTGGAGAACCAGGTGACGCAGTACCTCGCCGCGCACCGGTCCAGCCTGCTCAACCGCGCCGTCAGCGGGCTGACGCGGGTGATCGAGCTGGCCGCCGGGGGCGCGCTCGCGCTGTTCGCCTCCGTGTTCTTCATCCACTCCGGGGAACGCCTGTGGCGCTGGATCAGCGACCAGCTGCTGCCGGCCGGTGCGCGTCCGGCCTGGGACAGGGCGGGGCGGGCGGCCTGGCGGGCCTTCGCCGGGTACACCCGCGGGATCATCATCGTGGCCGCGACCAACGCCGTACTCGTCGGCGTGGTGCTGCTCGTGCTGCGGGTGCCGCTCGCGCTGCCGCTGACGCTGCTGGAGTTCTTCGCCGCGTTCGTGCCGCTGGTGGGGTCGCCGGTGGCGCTCGGCGTGGCCACGGTCGTCGCGCTCGCCGGGCGGGGGCCGCTGACGGCGCTGGCCGTGCTGGCGCTGATCGTGGTGATCGGCCAGCTGGAGGGGCATGTGCTGCATCCGCTGGTGATGAGCTGGGCGGTGCGGCTGCATCCGCTGGTCGTCGCCGTGTCGGTGATCGCCGGGAGCATCGTCGCGGGGGTGATCGGCGCCGTGGTGGCCGTCCCGCTGGTGTCGGTGGTGTGGGCCGTGCTGCGCGCACTGCGCGCGGTGCCGCCGTAGCGGGCGCCTGCCCGGCCGCTCGGTCACGCCGGCCGCGCCGCTCGGCGCAGAGCCGCCGTCACCAGTCCGCGGATCTCCTCCTCCGACACGCTTCCGCCGTTCACCAGCCGGTCGAAGACCAGGCCGTCCACGCAGGTCAGCAGCGTCACGGTGCGCTGCTCCGGGTCCGCCACGCCCTGGGCGGCGAGGAAGTCGGCCACCGCCCGGCGTGCCGCGTTGTCGCGGGGGACGAGGATCTCGCGCAGCTCCGGATGCCGCGCGCTCTCCACCGCGCACGCGTAGCGCGCCAGCGACCGCCTGCGGCTCTCCCCGGCGAGCCGTACGCCGGCGAACTCCACGAGCCCCGCGACCAGTTCCCCGGCGGTCAGCGGCGACGGCGCCCGCGACCCGACCTCCGCCAGTTCGGCCTGGTCGAGTGCCACCAGACGCCGGACCGGTAGAAGAACCGAGACGAACCGAGGTCGAAGGGGGTTCCGGGATGAGTGGCACGGCGGTGGTGGTCGGGGGTGGCATCGGCGGTCTCGCGGCGGCGATCGGGCTGCGCCGGGCCGGCTGGGACGTACGGGTCCTCGAGCGGGCCGGCACCCTGGCCGACGCGGGCGCGGGCATCTCGCTGCACGCCAACGGGCTGCGCGCGCTCGACGCGCTCGGCGTCGGCGCGGCCGTGCGGGCGGCGGCCCGCCCGCAGTACACCGGCGGCACCCGCACCCCCGGCGGCCGGTGGCTCACGGCGATGGACGGCGCCGCCCTCGAACGCGCCCTCGGCACGCCCATCGTCGGCATCCGGCGCGCGCAACTGCACCGGCTGCTGCGCGCGGCCCTGCCGCCGGAGTGCCTGCTCGTCGGCGTCACCGTGCCCGGGGTGGACCGCTCCGCCGCGGGCCGGGTGGGCGTGCCGGCCGGGGACGAGGTGCTGGAGGCGGACCTGGTCGTCGCGGCCGACGGGGTGGGCAGCCGGTTGCGCGGACAGCTGTTCCCCGGCCATCCGGGCCCGGCGTACAGCGGCTCGACGGTGCTGCGGGCCGTCACCGACCGGCCGCTCGATCTGCGCACCGACTTCGAGCTGACCTGGGGCGAGGGCGCGGAGTTCGGGCACATCGCGTTCGCCGACGGCCGGGCCGAGTGGCACGCGGTGCTGACCGCGCCGCCCGGTGTCCGCCACGCCGACCCGCTCGGCATGCTGCGCCGGCGTTTCGGCGGCTGGCACGATCCGATCCCGGCGCTGCTGGACGCGACCCGGCCGGAGGCCGTGCTCCACTACGACATCCATGAACTGGCCACACCGCTGCGGTCGTTCGTCGCGGGCCGGGTGGTGCTCCTCGGCGACGCGGCGCACGCCATGACGCCGAACCTCGGCCAGGGCGCCTGCCAGGCCCTGGAGGACGCGGCCACACTCGCCGCCGCGCTCGCCGCGGAAACCTCGGTGGCCTCGGCACTGGCCCGCTACGACGCCGAACGCCGCCCACGCGCCCAGGCCGTAGCCCGCGCCGCACGGCAGGCGGGCAGGATGGGGCAGCAACTGTCCCGTCCTTTGGCCGCCGCCCTGCGCAACACCGCGCTGCGGATCACCCCGTCCCGTGTGGCGATGCGGACGATCCTCCGCCACGCCGACTGGACCCCGCCCACCCTGCCCTGACAGCCTCCGGGCCACGCCCACACCCGCCCTTGTGACCGCAGTGACCGCCGACACCGCAGGTCGGCGGTGTGGGCCGGGCCCTGGGTGGCACCCAGGACGGTGTGCGGGACATACGGATGACGGGGCAGGCGCTGCGGCGGGAGGTGACCGCCGCGGCGCACGCCGTGGGGCGGGCCTGGGCGGGGCCGTGCCGGGAGCGGGATCTGGCGGCGCAGGCGGTGAAGGCGGCGCTGGCCGCGTGGCTGGCGTGGGCTGTGGCGGGCTGGTGGCTGCACGCCCCGGTGGCGTTCGTGGCGCCCTGGGTGGCGGTGGTCCTGGTCGAGTCCACCGTGTACCGGTCGATCGCGCACGGCCTGCAGCAGCTGGCGGCGATCGCGGCCGGCACGATCCTGGCCACCGCCCTGGCGCTGCTGCTGCCCGGCACGATGGCCGCGATGGCCGTCGTCCTGCCGCTCGCGATGCTGCTCGGCCAGTGGCGGCGCCTGGGCAGCCAGGGCATCTACGCGGCCACCGGCGCCCTGTTCGTCCTGACCAACGGGGCCGTCAGCGTCGCCACGTCCGCGGCCCGGCTCGCCGAAGCGCTGTTCGGCGCCGTGGTCGGCATCGCCGTCAACGCGTTGCTCAGGCCGCCGCTGTACCTGCGGGACAGCCGGGCCGTGCTGCGGGACGCGACCGAGGAGGCCCACGACATTCTGCGGGCCGTCGCGGAGGGGCTGACCGAGGGACGCTGGGACGCCGAGGAGGCCGCCGCCCGGCACGAGCGGGCGCTGCGGCTGCACGGGCTGGTGGAGCAGGCCCGCTCCACGGTCGCGTGGAGCCGGGAGAGCCTGCGGGCCAATCTGCGCCGTCGCACCGGTCGCGTGCCACCGCCCGGCAAGGGGTACGACGACGCGATCCTGGTGCTGGACTACGCGGCCGTACACACGGCGGGCGTGACCCGCACGGTGCTGGAGGCCGCCACCGAGGACCGCGCCGCACCGCGCCCGCATCCCGAACTGGCGCGCCGCTACGGCGAGTTCCTGTACCGCACCGCCCACGCGCTGCGGCTCTACAGCCACAGCCGGTTCGACGACGAGCGCGACGACGAACTGCGCGCCGCCGTGGCGCGGCTGCGCACGACACTGGACACGCTCCGCCGGGACCTGGTCCGTTCCATGACGGACGACCCCGACGAGGTCGCCACGTACGGCGCGCTGCTCGCCCAGGCGCACCGGCTGGCCGATCAGCTGGTCGTCCCGGACGCCTAGGGCGAGCCGGGCTCCCGTACGCCGAACAGGGCCGGGCCCACGGTGAGGATGCCGTCGGTCAGCGGCCGGCAGCGCACTCCCCCGCCGCCGCGCAGCGCGCGCTGCGCACCGGGGCCGACGGTGGTGTCCATCCAGGCACAGGGCCGCGCCGCGCTGTGCACCTGCAGGTCCACGGGGCCGGCGCCGCAGTCGAGGAAGACGGTCGCCCCGACGTAGGCGTCGATGTCGACGCCGCGCAGCAGGACGTTGCGCCGGGTGCGCAGCAGGTCCGCCGGTCCCGGCCGCGGAAGCCGTTCGACGGCCATGAGGGTGAGCGAGGCGTTGCGGTGCGCGGGCTGGTTGAAGTACCGGTCGCCGACGAGTCCGAGCCCGGCACGCACCTCTGCCGTCGTCACCAGTTCGCCGGGCGGCAGGTCGGGCATCCCGTCCCCCGGCCGGCCCGCGAGCCGGTGCACCGGGGAGACCAGCAGCTGAAGGATGTCCACACGCGGCACATGCCGAGCCTACGGGCCGCGCCGCCCGGGCGGCAGTACCGGAAAAGAAGTTGTGGCGGCGGAGTGACCGCCGTCATGATCGCCCCATGATCTCGCTGACCGCCTTCCTGTCTCCGGCCACCACCGACCGATCGGTGTCCGGGCAGCAGCAGCGCGGCCGACGGCGGAGGCCGACGCCCGTCCCCGCATGACCGCCGCGCTGGTCGCGGGGCTCGTCGCCGGGTACGGCATCGCCGTGCCGGTGGGGGCCGTCGGGACGTATCTGGTGGCGCTGACCGCCCGGACCTCGTGGAGGACCGGCGCGTGCGCCGCGCTGGGGGTCGCGACCGCGGACGGCGTCTACGCCCTGATCGCCATGATCGGGGGCTCGGCGCTGGCACACGCCCTCCAGCCCCTCATGAGCCCCCTGCGCCTGCTCGCCGGCTTGGTGCTGGTGGTGCTGGCGGTCCGCGGTGCGACGACGGCGATCGCGCATCACCGCAGGCCACCGACGGCCACGCGGAGCGACGGGACGCCCCCGCACCCGGCCCGGGCCTTCCTGGCGCTGTGGGGTGTCACGATGATGAACCCGGTCACCGTGATCTACTTCGCGGCCCTGGTGCTGGGCGGTCAGGCCTCCGCGACCGCGGACCGCCTCGACCGGGCCGTGTTCGTGCTGGCCGCCTTCGCGGCGTCCGCCAGTTGGCAGCTGCTCCTGGCCGGCGGAGGGGCGCTGCTCGGCCGGCTCCTGACCGGCAGCCGCGGCCGGCTGATGACGGCCGTGCTCTCCAGCGCCGTGATGGCCGCGCTCGCCCTGCGCATGCTCGCCGCGCCCGGCTCCTAGGTCCTGTCGTCAAACTCCCGCCGTCCGCCCGGAGGGCGGGAGTTTGACGACAGGACCTAGCGGCGCCACCCGCAGGAGGGCGACCGGCCGTTCGGCCTCGATTCGCGGTGCCGGAGCAAGCCTCGCCGAACGGGTGACCCGTCCGCCGGTGCCGCGGCGCCGGCGGACGGGTCAGCCGTTCGCGAACACCTTCAGCCGGCTCAGGGAGCCGTTGAAGCGGTCGTGGTCGCCCACGGTCCTGCCGGACGAGGTGTACTGCCACATGGTGTAGATGGACCAGCCCCTCGGCAGTGTCCCGGCGGTCGAGGCGTAGCGGGCGATCCACAGCGGATTGCCGCCGAAGCCGGAGTAGTTGCCGGTGCACTGCTTCCACCAGTTGGTCGCCGTGTAGATGACGGCGTCCCGTCCGGTGCGGGACTTGTAGCGGTTGAGGAAGTCGCGGATCCAGCGGACCATGGCGCTCGCGGACTTGCCGTAACAGGCGTCGCCGTACGGGTTCCACTCGATGTCGAGCACGCCGGGCAGCGTCTTGCCGTCACGGCTCCAGCGGCCGCCGTGCGTCACGAAGTAGTCGGCCTGCGCGGCGCCGCCGGTCGAGTCCGGGGTGGCGAAGTGGTACGCCCCGCGGATCATGCCCATGCTGTAGGAGCCGTGGTACTGCTGGGGGAAGTAGGGGTTGGTGTAGTACGTCCCCTCGGTGGCCTTCGTGTACGCCCATTTGATGCCGCCGGCCCACAGGGTGGGCCAGGCGACGTCTCGCTGGTAGCTGGAGACGTCGACGCCCTCCGGCTGGCTCGCCCGGCTGGCGGAGGGCAGGCCGTCGACGGAGCGTCCGTCGTGGGCCAGGACGCCGATGCCCATGTAGGCACTGCCGCGCGGGGGTGTGTCCGGGGCCCAGTCCGATCGGGCCGCGGGGCTGGACAGGGTCAGGAGAAGGCCGGTCAGGGCGCCCATGAGGGCCAGCCGTGAGCGGCCGCGCTTGAGGCATACGGAGCTTCGCACGTAACCCATCTGACCCGGTCTCGGGCCGTACCGCACTCCGGGAGCGCCCCAACGAAGCCATCGCGGGCCGTGCTTGGGCCGTATGGGTGGCCCCTGCCGGCGTACGGCCCGGCCGTGGGAGCAGCCGGAAAGGGACGCGTCACGCGGCCGGCCCGCGCCGGATCAGCCGTCGGCGCGGGCCGGGTTCGGCGGGAGGTGAGGCCCGGTGCTGGGGGCGGCGGCAGTGGCCGTGCCGGTCACGCCGTGTGCAGCGACACGAAGACCGCCGCCAGCGGCGTGCCCTGCGGGTCCTGCCAGCCGCGTGCCACATGTCCGACGGCTCCCTCGGGGCGCAGCGGCGGGTTCTCGGGGACGGGGCGCAGAACCCTGTGGATGTGGAGGACCGTGCCGTGCGGCGCGGGGATGCGGGTGCCCTCGCGGTCGTCGGCCGGCTCGGGGGTGAGGCCGTCCGGGGTCAGGGGGGCGCCGGTGTACGAGCGGACCACCTCGGGGTCGAGGGCGCCGTCGATGCTCTGGGCGTGCGCGGGGACCCTGCCCTCGATCAGCGCGAGGAGCTCGGCGACCAGCACCGGGTCGTGGCAGCCGTCGTAGACCCAGCGGCTGCCCAGTACGCCGTGCTCCGTCGTGCCGACCAGCGCGTGCTCGGCTCCCGCCAGCGGCGCGGCGCGGTAGGTCAACGGGGCCAGATAGGCGGTCGGTTCGGGGGCGGAGGTGTCGGTGGCCACCATGAACTCGATGCCGACCTCGCCCTCGGGGTCCTCCAGCCGGAAGCCGCCGGACTTCGTCAGCGCCGGGGCGTCCGGGCCGCCGCGGTACCAGGGGCGCGAGGGCAGCCAGTCGGTGAGCAGCTCCAGCTTCGTGGGCTTCAGCGTGGTGCGGTGGATGATGGCCATACGGGCAGGGCTCCTGGACGTGGTGCGGAAACTGACCCGCACCAGCTTGGCACATGGTTCCCGCAGGTCGTTCCCCCGCGCCGCCGTCGGCTGCGGCCTCCATCTGCCGCCCGCCCGGGGGGAGTTGGGGCTCGGCGTGCAGCGCGCGGCCGTGGCCGACGCCGGCGGCCCGTGGGACGCCCAACTCGTTGCCTCCCGCTTCTGGCCGGGGAGACCTACCGGACGGTATACAGAACCGGTCGAACGCGCGAGGGCCGCTCTTCGGGGCCGCAACCGTGCGATGAACCGGCCTCAGGGGGAGGATCCATGGCGAACGGCACGGGTGCGGCGAGCGGGGCGAGAGGCCGGCGGGGAGCGGCCGTACTGGGAGCGGTGCTGGGCGGTTGCGCCCTCGTCGGCGCCACCACGGCGCCCGTCTCCGCGCATGTCCAGGGAGACGGACACGGCACCGAGTACGTCGCGCTCGGCGACTCCTACACCTCGGGCCCCGGCATCCCGCAGCAGGTGGACGCCGGCTGCGCCCGCTCCGACCACGACTACCCCTCACTGGTGGCGGCCCGGCGGCAGGTGAGCGGCTTCGACGACGTCAGCTGTGCCGGGGCCACGACCGCCGAGATGTGGCAGGCGCAGGGCACCAACGCGCCCCAGCTCGACGCCGTGCACCGGGACACCGACCTGGTCACCCTCCAGATCGGCGGCAACGACGTGGGCTTCGGGCCGATCATCAGCACGTGCGCCCGCCTGGCCGCCCAGGACCCGACGGGCAACCCCTGCGAGCGCTCCTACACCGCGGCCGGCTACGACCAGCTGACCCTGGCGATCGTGGAGACCGCGCCGAAGGTCGCCCGGGTGCTGCGGGCCGTGCACGCGCGGGCGCCGCACGCGCGCGTGGTCGTCGTCGGCTACCCGGACCTGCTGCCCGACGACGGCAGCGGCTGCTTCCCGCAGGTGCCGTTCGCGCAGAAGGACTTCCCGTACCTGAGGGACACCGAGAAGCGGCTGAACCTGATGCTGCGCCTGGTGGCCGGGGTGAACCGCGCCGAGTACGTGGACACCTACACCCCCACGGCCGGCCACGACATGTGCAAGGCGCCCGCGGACCGCTGGATCGAGCCCCTTCGGCCGGCCTCCCCGGCGGCCCCGGCCCATCCCAACGCCAAGGGAGAGGACGCCATGGCGCAGGCCGTGCTGGAGCGGCTCGGCCAGGGACGCGGACGGGACTGAGTCCGGGCGCGGGGCCGCCGCATCGGACGGCCCCGCTCTCCGTTCAGCCGCCCAGCGCGCCCAGCACCACCGCCTGGGCCTCCTCCTGCACCCGGGCGAGGTGGTCGGGGCCGAGGAAGGACTCGGCGTAGACCTTGTAGACGTCCTCGGTGCCCGAAGGGCGGGCCGCGAACCAGGCGTTGTCGGTGGTGACCTTGATGCCGCCGATCGCGGCGCCGTTGCCGGGCGCCTCGGTCAGCACCGCCGTGACGGCCTCCCCGGCGAGCGTGTCGGCGGTGACCTGGGCCGGTGACAGCCTGCCCAGCAGCGCCTTCTGTTCGCGGGTCGCGGGCGCGTCGGTGCGGGCGTAGGCGGGTTCGCCGAAGCGGGCGGTCAGGTCTGCGTAGTGCTCCGACGGGGTCCGGTCGGTGACGGCCGTGATCTCGGAGGCGAGCAGGGCGAGGAGGATGCCGTCCTTGTCGGTGGTCCACACCGATCCGTCCCGGCGCAGGAAGGAGGCGCCGGCGGACTCCTCGCCGCCGAAGCCGAGGGTGCCGCCGGCCAGTCCGTCCACGAACCACTTGAACCCGACCGGCACCTCGACGAGCCGCCGGCCGAGGTCGGCGGCCACGCGGTCGATCATCGTGGAGGACACCAGCGTCTTGCCGATGCCGGCGTCCGAGGGCCAGCGGTCGCGGTGCCGGTAGAGGTAGGAGATGGCGACCGCGAGGTAGTGGTTGGGGTTCATCAGGCCCGCGTCGGGGGTGACGATGCCGTGCCGGTCGGCGTCGGCGTCGTTGCCGGTGGCGATGCGGAACCGGTCGCGCCGGTCGATCAGGGAGGCCATCGCGTACGGCGAGGAGCAGTCCATGCGGATCCGGCCGTCCCAGTCCAGCGTCATGAACCGCCAGGTGGGGTCGGTGTGCGGGTTGACCACGGTGAGGTCGATGCCGTGCTGTTCGGCGATGCGCCCCCAGTAGGCCACGGAGGCCCCGCCGAGCGGGTCGGCGCCGATGCGGACCCCGGCCGTGCGCACGGCGTCCAGGTCCAGCACGCTCGGCAGATCGCCGACGTAGGCGCCGAGGAAGTCGTACCGCCCGGTCGTCTGCGCCGCCAGCGCCCGCGCGTACGGCACCCGGCGTACGTCCTTCAGGCCGCCGGTGATGATCTCGTTGGCCCGGTCCTGGATCCAGGAGGTGGCGTCGGAGGCCGCGGGGCCGCCGCTGGGCGGGTTGTACTTGAAGCCGCCGTCGGCGGGCGGGTTGTGGGACGGGGTGACGACCACGCCGTCCGCCAGGCCGGTGGTGCGGCCCCGGTTGTGGGTGAGGATCGCGTGCGAGACGGCCGGGGTCGGCGTGTACCCGTCGGCGCTGTCGACGAGCACGGTGACGCCGTTGGCGGCGAACACCTCCAGCGCGGTGACCTTCGCGGGCTCGGACAGGGCGTGGGTGTCGGCGCCGAGGAACAGCGGGCCGTCGGTCCCCTGCTGCGCGCGGTACTCGCAGATGGCCTGGCTGGTGGCGGCGATGTGGTCCTCGTTGAAGGCGCTCGCCAGGGACGAGCCCCGGTGGCCGGAGGTGCCGAACGCCACCCGCTGTGCCGGGTCGGCCGGGTCCGGGTGCAGTGCGTAGTACGCCGTGACCAGCCGGGCAACGTCGACAAGGTCCTCGGGACCGGCCGGCCGGCCGGCTCGCTCGTGCGGCATGAGTCCGCTCCTCCGCGTCGTCGGATCGATCGCTCACGCCCATCTTTCCCGGTCAGGCCCCTGACACGCGAGTGCACCCCGCCCTATGATCCGGTGCCGCGATCTTTCCCGCAGGCCCGCCGCCGTGCGGGACGCCTTCCACAGACAGGTCTCACCGTGACCGGATCCTCCGTCAGAGCTCCTTGGCTCCTCGCTCGTTGCGCCCAGCTCGCCGTGCTCGCCGCCGCCGGTGCCGGGCTGGTCCGGGCGCTGGACGTCCGTGCCCGTCTGCTGCACCCGTCGGCCGCGACGGCCGCCGGCTCCGCCCGGGTGTCGATGATCTACGTGAATCTGATGACGGCCGCGGTCGTGCTGTTCCTGCTGTGGTTCGTCCGCTGCCGGCGCAACGCCGAACTGCTCTCGCCGGGCCGGGTTCCCGGTTCCGTCGGCTGGGCCGTACTGCTCTGGCTGATACCGGTGCTCAACCTCTGGGCGCCGCGCGGGCTGGTACGGGACGTCCAGCGCGCGAGCGCACCCGACGGCGCGGACGCGGGCCGCGGAGACCTTCTCGTGAACGTCTGGTGGGCGGCCTGGGTCGGGCACGCGCTGCTGGCACTCGCCGCCGTGAACCTGGCCGGCGGAACCTCGCCGTCCCTGCTGGTGGCGTCCGAGTCCCTGGACCTTACGGCCGCCGCCCTGGCGGTCGTGCTGATCCAGCGCATCACGGTGCGGCAGGCCGCCGGGTTCGGCGCGGGGGGCCAGGTGCCCGCTCCCGCCGGCCTGCCGCACGTCTCATGACGCCCGCGCGTCAGCCGATGTGGTAACTGTCGCCGTACACCTTCCAGTCGAGCGGGGTGTTCAGGTCGAGGTTGCCCTTGCGCAGGAAGACCCGCTGCTCGGTGTCGACACGGCTGGTGTCGCTGTGCGCCTCCTCCTGCTTCATCGCCCACACCCGGGCGTCGAGGAAGGCGTTGAGGTACGTCTTCTCGTCGCCGCCCTGCGCCGGCGGCCGGGCGCTGCGCAGGGCGCGCGCCCGGATGTTGCGGAAGCTGGTGGGGTCGTCGCCGTCGCCGTGCATGACGATGGCGTCGTAGTAGCAGAACTGGCCGAGGGCGCGCAGTCCGTCGGCCTTGCCCCGGGCGACGGCGGGGTCGAAGTAGACCCGGTCGCGTTCGTCGTTCTGGCACTGCTGGAACACCGGGTCCTGGGCGGCCTTGCGCCAGTCCTTGGGGAAGTTCGGGTCCAGGCCCGCGTGCGAGTCGGTGCCGTTGACCTTGCGCAGGGCGGGCAGGTACTTGGCGAGGCCGTTGCCGGGTTTGCGGTCGGCGTAGAGCTGGACCACCTCGAGCATGTCGCCGGTGCCGGAACAGAACCCGATGATGCCGGCGGTGTAGCCGCGGCCGTCCCCGATGTCCTCGATGTACTTGTACTGGGCCTTCCAGTCGAGCGAGGAGTTCTCCGCGCTCGACACCAGTTCCATGGCGATCTCCTTCTTCGCCGGGTCGTCGAGGCCCGGTGCGGCGGCCGGTGCGGCGGCCGGGGCGGCGGTGGCGCGCTGGGACACCAGCAGGGCGCCGGAGGCGACGCCGGCGCCGAGCAGGGCGACGACGCTGCGGCGGGAGATGTGGGCGGGGGCTGCTGTCTCGCGGTCGGCGTTCACCACAGGACTCCTGGGGAAGTGGGGGGTGGGCAGCGGGAGTTGGCTCGCACCAGCTCTGGTAGGAAAGTTTCCTATCAAACGTGGCGGAGCGCGGTAACCCGGTGCGCGAGAAGTTCGTAGGATCGAACGACGACGGGACGGCGGTGCCGCGTCAGCGCCTGCGCGCGCCGTCCCCGTGCTCCGCCAGGGTCGACAACTGCCGTGACACGGTGATGAGTTCGCTGCGCTCCTCGCGCGAGCCGACCATCGGCTGCGAGCCCTTGAGCGGCACCTGGGCGCTCTCCGGGAGGAACTTCACCGTCAGCAGGCCGATGGCACCGGCGAGCATCAGGTAGTACGCGGGCATCAGGTCGTCATGGGTGGCGGTGACCAGCGCGGCCGTGACCAGCGGGGTGGTGCCGCCGAAGGCGGAGACGGCGACGTTGAAGCCGATGCCCATGGCCGCGTACCGGACGGCGGTGGGGAACAGGGCGGGCAGCGTGGCCGCGCTCGGCGCGGCGAAGCAGGCCAGCAGGGTGGACAGCACGAGCACCCCGAGGTACGGCGGCCAGGTGCCCTGCGCCTTGATGAGCAGGAAGGAGGGCACGGCCAGCACGATCATCGCGGCGGCGGAGACACCGTATATGGGCCGCCTGCCGACGCGGTCGCTGAGCCGGCCGATGAAGGTGATCAGCACGACGATCCAGACCATGCCGACCAGCACCAGGAGGTCCGCCGTGCCGCTGGAGCGGTGCAGGGTCTCGGTCGCATAGGTCGGCAGATAGCCGGTGACCATGTAGTTGGTGACGTTGTACAGCAGCACCAGGCCCATGCAGACGAGCAGTTCCCGCCAGTGGCCGCGGATGATGTCCTTGAACTCGCTGCGCGCCGACTCCTGCGCCAGCGCCTTCTCGTGTTCGTCCAGCTGCTTCTGGAAGGCCGGGGACTCCTCCAGCTTGAGCCGCATGTAGAGGCCGATCACGCCGAGCGGCCCGGCGACCAGGAACGGGATCCGCCAGCCCCAGGACAGCATCTGAGCGTCCGTCAGGGCGAGGTTGAGCACGGTGACCACGGCCGAGCCGAGCGAGTAGCCGACGAACGTGCCGAAGTCGAGCCAGCTGGAGAGGAAACCCCGCCTGCGGTCCGGCGAGTACTCGGCGACGAAGGTGGTGGCGCCGCCGTACTCACCACCGGTGGAGAAGCCCTGGACCATGCGGGCCAGCAGGAGCAGCATCGGCGCGGCGATGCCGATCGTGCCGTAGCCGGGGATGACGCCGATGGCGAAGGTGCCCACCGCCATCAGGATCATGGTGGTGGCGAGCACCTTCTGCCGGCCGATGCGGTCGCCGAGCGGCCCGAACACCAGGCCGCCGAGCGGCCGGACGACGAAGGCGGCGGCGAAGGTCGCGAAGGAGGAGATGACCTGGGCGGCCGGGGAGGCGCCGGGGAAGAACACCTTGCCGAGGGTGGCGGCGAGATAGCTGTAGACGCCGAAGTCGAACCACTCCATGCAGTTCCCGAGCGCCGAGGCGCCCACGGCGCGGCGCAGCAGCGGCGGCTCGACGACCTGGATGTCGTCCTTGCCGAAGGCCCGCCGGCCCCGGACCCTGCGGATCAGCTCGTCACGGACCTGGCGGGGCAGCCGCATCACGGCCCCCGGCGCCCGCCCGTCCAGCCTCGCCTCGCTCACGAAACGCCTCCTTCCGTCGGTCCACCGGTCACCGCCTGCCCCCTCGGGCGATTCAGAAACGGAACCGCTCAATCCCATCGCGTGCGGCGGTTGGACTTGCGGTGCGCGCGGGCGCAGGGTGGACGGGCCCGTCCGCGCACCGGAGGGGCGACCACCACGGCACCACCCGGAGAAGACCCGATGACCCATGTCGCGGACCCCGCACGCTACGACGGCACCATGCGCTACCGGCGCACCGGCCGCTCGGGGCTGGACCTGCCCGTCCTGTCCCTGGGCTACTGGCACAACTTCGGCGACGACCGCCCCTTCGAGACCCAGCGCGAGATCGCGCTGCGCGCCTTCGACCTCGGGATCACCCACCACGACCTGGCCAACAACTACGGGCCGCCGTACGGCGCGGCCGAGCTGAACTTCGGCCGGCTGCTGAAGCGGGACCTCGCGCCGTACCGGGACGAGCTGGTGATCTCCACCAAGGCGGGCTGGGACATGTGGCCCGGCCCCTACGGGCAGGGCGGCGGCTCCCGGAAGTACCTGCTGGCCTCGCTGGACCAGTCGCTGCGCCGGATGGGCGTGGACTACGTGGACATCTTCTACTCGCACCGGCTGGACGCGTCCACGCCGCTGGAGGAGACGATGGGGGCGCTCGACACCGCCGTACGCCAGGGCAAGGCGCTGTACGTCGGCATCTCCTCGTACGACGCGGAGCGCACCCGGCAGGCCGCGGCGATCCTGCGGGAGCTGGGCACCCCGCTGCTGATCCACCAGCCGTCGTACAGCATGCTCAACCGCTGGATCGAGACGGACGGCCTGCTGGAGGCGGCCGAGGAGGAGGGTTTCGGGGTCATCGGCTTCACGGCGCTGGCCCAGGGCCTGCTGACCGGGCGCTATCTGCACGGGGTGCCCGAGGACTCGCGGGCGGCGCGCGGCACGTCGTTCGACCCCTCGTGGCTGACGGACGACATGCTGCGGCGGCTGCGGGCCCTGAACGACATCGCGGCCCGGCGCGGTCAGACGCTGGCGCAGCTGGCGCTGGCCTGGGCGCTGCGCGACGGGCGGGTGACGTCCGTCGTCATCGGCGCCTCCCGGACCGAGCAGCTGGAGCAGAACGTCGCCGCACTGGAGAACCCGGCGTTCGACGCGGAGGAACTGGCCGAGATCGACACCTACGCGACCGACGGCGGCGTGGACCTGTGGCGGGAGGCCCGGCTGGGCCGGATGGGCTGAGCCGGATGCGGTGGGCGGGGCGGGCGGCTGCGGGCGCGGAAGGGCGCTCGTGAGATTCGTCACTGACAGCAGGAATAAATAGGACATAATGGACGTCATACGGACAGCGTTGTCAGTGCGGACGACAGCACGCTCACCGTTCTCACGCGACTTCCGAGGAGCCGCTCACCCTATGGCGCACGGAGCCCACCGCAGCCCCTTCCTGCCTCCCCGCCCCGACATCGGCCTCGCCCGCGACTGCGAAGTGTGTCTCGGCTGGGGCACCATCGTCACCCGCGACGGGACCCACGAGCTCTGCCACATGTGCCAGGGCGCCCCCGCCGAGGGCGAGGGCATGATCCGCTCCGAGTCGTAGCCGCTCCCCCGCCCGGCGACCGCGCCCCGCCGGTGCGCGCGGCCGAGGCTACCGTGGAGGCATGGCCGCCCCACCGCTTCCGGGCCCGCTCGCGCATCTGGCGCCGCTGCTCGGCCACTACGGCTACTGGGCCGTGGGGGCCGTGATCCTGGTGGAGGACTTCGGGGTCCCCGCACCCGGCGAGACGATCCTGCTGGCCGCGGGCGTGTACGCGGGCGCGGGGCGGCTGAACATCGTGGCCGTGGCGGTCATCGCCTTCGCGGCGGCCGTGGTCGGGGACAACATCGGCTATGTGATCGGCCATCTCGGCGGGCGCGCCTTCGTGCACCGGTGGGGGCGGTATGTCTTCCTGACACCCAAGCGGTTCCAGGCCGCCGAGGAGTTCTTCGGCCGGCACGGCGGCAAGATCGTGACCGTGGCCCGGTTCATCGAGGGTCTGCGCCAGGCCAACGGCATCATCGCCGGCACCACGGGCATGCGCTGGCGCCGGTTCCTCGCCTTCAACGCCCTCGGCGCGGCTCTCTGGGTGGGCCTGTGGACCACCCTGTCGTATCTCGTCGGCAGCCACATCACGACCGTCTACGACGAGGTCGCCCGCTACCAGCTCTATGTCCTCGTCGCCGCCGCGGTGCTGATCGCGGCCTTCGCCGTACGGCACGTCGTACGCCGGCGCCGCGAGCGCTGACCGCCCGTCGGCAGTCGGCCGACGGCTGTGGCCGGCGCTCGTCCCGGCGGCGCACACTGGAAGATGGCCGCGCCCCGGGGTCGCGGGTCCGCGGCTCCCTCGGTTCGGAGAAGTGCCGGGGGAGCTTCGCCGTGTCCGGTCCCGCGCGCCGCGGGGTGTGCACCTACCTCGGCCGGGGCGAGGCGTCCGTGGCCCGGTTCTCCGGCGTGCGCTCCGGCTCGGTCTGCCGGGTGTCGTCGTCGGCGCGCTGGTGGCCGCCGCGCAGGGCGGAGGCGAGCGCGGACACCAGGGCCATGCCCGCGGCGACGCCGAACACGATGGTCAGGCCGTGGTGGAAGGGCCCGGAGACCAGCCCGGGGAAGAAGGTGTGGCCCGTCAGGGTGGCTCGCTGGGCGGCGGTCAGATGGTCCAGGGTGCCGCCGTCGCCGAGCAGATGGCCGATCGGGTTGTTGCCGAGGAACGTGGCGAACAGGGTGCTGACCGGCGGCAGCGAGGCCACCTCGTGCGCGGTCCCCGCGGGCACGCCGTGCGCCTGCAGTCCGCTGCTGAGCGTCTTGGGCAGGGAACCGGCGAGGCCGGAGACCATCAGCGAGAAGAAGACGCCGATGGACAGGGCCGTACCCGAGTTCTGGAAGGTGGAGCGCATGCCGGAGGCGACGCCCCGGTAGCGGGCCGGCACGCTGCCCATGATGGACGAGGTGTTCGGCGAGGAGAACATGCCCTGGCCGAGGCCGTTGAGCAGCAGCAGCGTCGCGAAGACGCCGTAGTCGAAGTCGACCGGCAGGGCCAGCAGGCCGAGGAAGGACCCGGCGACGACGAGCAGTCCTGCGGTGGAGAACAGGCGGGCGCCGAACCGGTCGGACAGATAGCCGGAGACCGGCCCGGCGACCAGGAAGCCGACGGTGAGCGGCAGCATGAAGATGCCGGCCCACAGCGGGGTGTCCTCGAAGTCGTAGCCGCGCAGCGGCAGCCAGATGCCCTGCAGCCAGATGATCAGCATGAACTGCAGTCCGCCGCGGGCGATCGCGGTCAGCAGGGCGGCCAGGTTGCCGGCGGCGAACGCCCGCACCCGGAACAGCGACAGCCGGAACATCGGCTCGGCCACGCGCCTCTCGACGCGGACGAACGCCACCAGCAGGAGCACCCCGCCGATCAGGCCGGTGAGCACCCAGGGGTTGGTCCAGCCGGTGGGGTGGCCGCCGTAGGGCTGGATGCCGTAGGTGATGCCGGCCAGCAGGATGCCGGCGCCTGCGGCGAAGGTGAGGTTGCCGAGCCAGTCGACGCGGCCGCGGCCGCCGGCCGAGGTCTCGCGCAGGCTGAGGTACGACCAGACGGTGCCGGTGACGCTGACCGGGACGCTCACCCAGAACACCGCCCGCCAGTCGACCTCGGCCAGCAGGCCGCCGGCGAGCAGGCCGAGGAACTGCCCGGCGAGCGCGGTGATCTGGTTGACGCCGAGGGCCATGCCGCGCTGCCGGGCCGGGAAGGCGTCGGTGAGGATGGCGGCCGAGTTGGCGGTGAGCATGGAGCCGCCGAAGGCCTGCACGATGCGCCACAGGATGAGCCACAGCGCGCCCGCCCCGGCCGTGAAGGGGTCCAGGGAGAGCGCCACGGAGGCGCAGGCGAAGACCAGGAAGCCCAGGTTGTAGATGCGAACCCGGCCGAACATGTCGCCGAGCCGGCCGAGGACGACCACCAGGACGGCCGAGACCAGCAGATAGCCGAGGATCATCCACAGCAGATAGCCGATGTTGCCGGCGGCGAGCGGGTCGAGGCCGATGCCGCGGAAGATGGCGGGCAGCGAGATGATCACGATGGAGGCGTCCATCGTGGCGATCAGGACGCCGAGGGTGGTGTTGGACAGGGCGATCCACTTGTAGCGGGGACCCGCCGGCGTGTCCCTCAGCCGCGCCGAACGGGCGAGGAGGCGTCCGCGTATGCCCGCGGCGGGCGCGCCGCCGGTCACAGCCGGTCCGCCAGCCGGTCGAGCAGGGGCAGTGCGTCCTGCAGGGCCTGCCGCTCCTGCGCGGTGAACTCGTCCAGGGCGTGGGCGAGGCGGCCCACGGACTCCGAGCGACGCTGTTCCAGCATGGTCCGTCCCTCGTCGGTGATCGAGACGATGGCCCGGCGGCCGTCGGCCGTGTCGGGCGTACGGCGCACCAGGCCGCGCTGTTCGAGTCCGGCGAGGGTGCTGGCCATCGCCTGCGGCCGGACCCGTTCCAGTTCGGCGAGCGCGCCGGGCGAGTCCGGGCCGGTGCGGGCGAGCCGGGCCAGCACCGAGACGCCGGACAGCGTCACGTCGCCGACCGCGTGTGCCTGACGCAGTCGGCGCACGATCCGGCCCATGGCCAGCCGCAGGGCGGCGGCGAGTGCAACCGTGTCCATGATTACTAACGATAAGTTTATCAGTCTGGACTGTTCAACCAAGCGTAAGTAATCCGGGACACCGCTTGCCCATGTGTCCGGGATTTCCGGTTTGGGGGGCGTCCCAGCGGCAAGCCGAGTGGGGACCGGAAATCGCAGAGAACACGGGAGATGAGACCCGATGGCTGGCAACCAGAAGGCGAAGGCCAAGGCGGAGCAGGCCAAGGGGAAGGCCAAGGAGGCCGTGGGCCGCGCCGTCGGCAACGAGCGGATGGAGGCCGAGGGCCGGATGAAGGGCGCGGAGGGAGACGCCCGGCAGGCCAAGGAGAAGGCCAAGGACACCTTCAAGCACTGATCGCGCCCTTCGAGGCGCTGCGCCGAACACGAACCGGTCCGGGGGGGAGCAGCGTGTGTCGCGTGCCGACCGCCTCCGGGCCGGTTCCGTGTGCCCGGCCGGATGCCGCCCGTGACCAGGGGGATCCGTGCAACCGGAGGATTCACGGCGGACGTCCCCTTGCCCGGGGGATCAGCGGGTATCCGGGCAACGAGGGACGATCGGGCGGGCAGGGACGACAGCAGGGACAGGGACCGGAACCAGGTGCCGGAGGAAAAGGGCGACGCCATATGGACATGACGGCCGGGACGCACACGACGACGCGGGCACGGCCCGCGCCCCTGCGCTACAGCCGTACCTGGGACTCCGCCGCGGCCGGCATCGCCGACGCCAGGGATGCCGTCGCCGACCTGCTCTCCCGGGTGCGCCCTGCTCCGGGGAAGCGCTCGGTGCAGGACGCCCAGCTCGTCGTCAGCGAACTCGTCACCAACGTGGCCAAGCACGCCCCCGGGCCGTGCGCCGTGCGCCTGGAGCTGCCGCCCGACGCCGCCGTGCTGCGCATCGCGGTGGCGGACACCTCCCCCGACCCGCCGCTGCGGCGCCCTCCCGATCCGCGCCGGGTCGGCGGCCACGGCCTGCATCTCGTCACGATGCTGTCCGACGCCCTGGAGGTGACACGGCTGTCGTACGGCAAGCGGGTCACCGCCACGGTGCCGCTCACCGCCGAGTGAGGGCCCACGCCGGCCGCACTGCCGGACGTCCGGGGCCCGGCCGGGCCTCCGCCGGCCGCTGGGACGTTCCGCCGGAACGCTACCGCGACGACAGGAGGGAACCGGGCGTCTTCCTGCGCGCCGTCCTCCCCGCCTGGCCGGATCCCCGGCCCCGGGCCCAGTCCGGCGGGATCTCGCCGTCCACCACGAACTCCACCACCGCCGGGCCGGGTCGGCGCAGCACGTCGGCCCAGACGGAGGCGACGTGCCGGGGCCGGTCGCAGCGCACGGCCGGCAGGCCCGCGAGCCGCGCCCACTCGGCGTACGGCATGGCGGGGACCTCGGCCGACAGCGGGATCAGCGGATCCCCGGCCGCCGAACGGCGCCGCCAGGTCAGCCGGTTCAGATCGCCGTTGTTCAGCACGCAGAAGACCAGCGGGGGCAGCTCCGCCAGCCGGTCCAGATGCCGGCGGACGGTGATCAGCTCGTTCAGCCCGCCGGCCTGGAACGCACCGTCGCCGACGAGGGCGACGACCGGCCGGTCGGGGGCGGCGAACCGGGCGGCCACGGCGTAGGGGACGGCGGCGCCCGGCATTCCGAGCCGGCCGGACAGCAGGGAGCGCATGCCGTTGCGGAGCCGCAGATGCCGGGTCCACCAGTCCAGGGCGGTCCCGGAGTCGGTGACGACGACGGCCCGTTCGGGCAGCCGCTCGGACAGCTCGGCGACGACGGAGCGCGGGTTGACGGACGTACCGAAATAGCGGTTCGCCCGCGTGTGCCCCTCGTCCCGCCAGGTCCGTACCGCGTCCTCGACCCGGGAGCGCCACGTCCGGTCGGCGGCGCGGTGCAGCAGCGGGATGAGCGCTTCCAGGGCGGCGACGACGTCGCCGGTCAGCCGCACGGCCGGACGGGCCCGGTCCAGGGGGCAGTCGGCCGGTCCGGGGTCGACGCTGACGATCCGGCATGCGTCCTCGGAGGGAAGCAGCGCGGGGTCCAGGTCCTCCGCGCCGACGAGCAGCAGCGTGCCGCACTCCCGCAGCAGTGCGGCAGCCGCCTCACTGCCGAGGGGGCCGGCCACGCCCGTCAGGTACGGCAGGTCGTCGGGCAGGACGTCGCGGGCCAGCGCCGTCGTGGCGACACCGGCGCCGAGGAGGGAGGCCACGCCCGTGGCCTGACCGGAGGCGGCGCGCCCGGCGTTGCCCACGACCACCGCCGGCCTCCCGGCGCCGTCGAGCGTCTCGGCGGCGCGCCGGAGGTCCCCTTCGTCCGGGATGCGCACCGGCGGGGCCGCGCCGACGGGTACCGCGCGGCCCGGCCCGTCGGGCGCCGTCGCCTCGAGGACGCGGCGCGGGACGGCGAGGCTCGCCACGCCCCGGTCGGTGAGCGCGGCCCGTGCGGCCCGGTCCAGGGCGTCGCCCATGAGCTCCGGCCCGGAGACCTCCTCGCAGAACACCGACAGCTCCGCCAGATGGCGCACGATCCGGCCCCCCGTCGGCCGGGCGGCCGCTTCCTCGCCGACCACGGCGAGCACCGGGGTCCGGTCCGCCGCCGCGTCCCAGAGTCCGCCCAGCAGCCGGAGCGCCGCCGCGCCGGCCGGGGCGAGGCAGCAGCCGAGGCGGCCGGTGAGCTTGGCGTCGGCGCACGCCATGAGGGCGGCGGACTCCGCGCCGCGCGCCTGGACGAACCACGGCGCGTCGGGCCCGCCGCACAGGGCGGCGGCCAGCGGATCGGTCTCCGGTCCCGGCACGCCGTACACCCGCTCGGCGCCCCACGCCCGCAGCCGGGCCGCGACACCCTCCGACACGTTCACCACGCCGGCCTCCTCCCGCCCGCAGACGTCCGCGCCCACGGGTAGCCCGGCACCGGTCCGGGCAAACGAGTGGCGGCCGTTTCGGGCGGGCGGAGCCGGGGGACCCGTGCCAGGCTCGAGGGAGAGCACCCTGAGTGAGGGATCCGGCACGGACGGAAGGCGAGAGCGCGGTGGCGGTGTCCGAGGAACGGCCGTCGGAGGGGGGCGAGAGGCGCGGTGAGCGCCTGGTGTCCGCGCTGGACCGGCGGCTGCCCGTCGCCTCGGCCGGCAAGGAGTTCCTGCGCAAGGCGTTCCCGGACCACTGGTCGTTCCTGCTGGGCGAGCTGGCGCTGTACAGCCTGCTGGTGCTGGTGCTCACCGGGGTGTGGCTGACGTTCTTCTTCCACCCGGACATGACGGAACGGCCGTACACCGGCTCGTACCTGCCGCTGCGCGGCACGATGACGTCCGAGGCGTACGCGTCGGTGCTGCACATCAGCTTCGACGTGCGCGGCGGACTGCTGATACGGCAGATGCACCACTGGGCGGCGCTGGTGTTCGTCGCGGCGATCGGCGTGCACCTGCTGCGGATCTTCCTCACCGGGGCGTTCCGGCGGCCGCGGGAGGTCAACTGGACCGTCGGCGTGACGCTGTTCATGTTCTCCCTGCTGGAGGGCTTCTGCGGGTACTCGCTCCCGGACGACCTGCTCTCGGGCACCGGCCTGCGCACCGCCCAGGGCATCGTGCTGTCGATCCCGGTCGTGGGCAGCTATCTGTCGTTCTTCGTCTTCGGCGGCCAGTACCCGGGGCACGAGATCATCCCGCGGCTGTACGTGACCCACATCCTGCTGGTGCCGGGTCTGCTGCTGGCGCTCGTCGGGGCGCATCTGACGTTCGTCGTGGTGCACAAGCACACCCAGTGGGCGAAGCCCGGCCACACCAACCGGAACGTGATCGGCAAACCGCTGGTCCCCCAGTACGCGACGAAGTCCGCGGGCCTGTTCTTCATCCTGACGGGCGTCCTCGCCCTGATGGCGGCCCTGTTCCAGGTCAACCCGATCTGGGCCTTCGGGCCCTACCGCGCGGACCACGTGTCGCTGGACTCCCAGCCCGACTGGTACGTGGGCTATCTGGAGGGCGCACTCAGGCTGATGCCGGCCTGGGAGACGGACTTCGCCGGGCACACGATCGTCTGGGACGTGTTCCTGCCGGGCGTGGCGCTGCCCGCGGTGCTGTTCCTGATCCTGTACGCCTATCCGTTCTTCGAGCGCTGGCTCACCGGGCCGCTGCCCGAGCAGCACCTGTGCGACCGGCCGCGCAACCAGCCGACGCGCACCGCGCTGGGTGCGGCGGCCGTCGCGGCGTACGGGGTGCTGCTGATGGCCGGGGGACAGGACGTGCTGGCCTACAAGTTCGACCTGCCGGCCGAGCTGATCACCCGCTCCCTGCGCACCGCCCTGTTCGTGCTGCCGTTCGTGACGTACCACGCCACCAAGCGGGCCTGCCTCGGTCTGCAGGCCGCCGACCGGCAGCGGCTGCTGGACGGCGGGGCGACGGGGGAGGTGCGGCGCACGGCGGGCGGCGGCTACGAGGAGGCCCACACCCTGCTCTCCCGCGAGGAGGCCTACCGCATCCTCGTGCGCGCCACGCCCCGCCCGCGCGCGGAGGGCACGGAGGCCTGGCGCTGGTTCCACCGGCACCGGCTGCGCAACGCCCTCAGCCGCTGGTACTTCGGCAAGAGCGTGGAGATGCCGGCGACCGCCTGGGAGAAACGCCGGGTGGAGTTCGTGCGGGCCGCGCCGGGCGAGGTACCCGAGGGGGGCGACGAGTCGTGAGCAGAGAGGTACGGCGATGAGAGACGGCGACGAGGTGCACGGACATCTGCTGTACGGCCCGCAGCCGGACGTGGCCGGGGCCTCCGGTTACCCGGACGCCCCGCCGAGGATGGGGTTCTTCACGGACACCTCGGTGTGCATCGGCTGCAAGGCGTGCGAGGTGGCGTGCAAGGAGTGGAACGCCATCCCGGAGGACGGTCTGGTCTTCACCGGCATGTCGTACGACAACACCCAGGGTCTGGGCGCCGACACCTGGCGGCATGTGGCCTTCATCGAGCAGCGCAAGCCGTTCGGCGGCCAGGAGCCCGGGGTGGGGCACGAGGACGTCGACGTGTTCGCCGCCGCCGCACGGCTCGGCACCGGCGCCTCCTCCCCCGGACCGGGCGCCACCTCTCCCCCGCCCGGGCGGGCCCCGGCGGGCGCCCCCGCCGGGGAGATCTCGCCCGTCTCCCCGGACGGCCGCACCGAGCTGCGCTGGCTGATGGCCTCCGACGTGTGCAAGCACTGCACGCACGCCGCCTGCCTGGACGTGTGCCCGACGGGCGCGCTGTTCCGCACCGAGTTCGGCACGGTCGTCGTCCAGGAGGACATCTGCAACGGCTGCGGCTACTGCGTGCCCGCCTGCCCCTACGGCGTCATCGACCAGCGCGAGGGCGACGGCCGGGTGTGGAAGTGCACCCTGTGCTACGACCGGCTCGGCGCCGGCATGGAGCCCGCCTGCGCCAAGGCCTGCCCCACCGACTCCATCCAGTTCGGCCCGCTTCAGGAGCTGCGGGAGCGGGCGGCGGAGCGGGTGGCGCAGCTGCACGCGGCCGGGGTGACCGACGCCCGGCTGTACGGCGAGAGCCCGGACGACGGGGTCGGCGGCGACGGCGCGTTCTTCCTGCTGCTGGACGAGCCGGAGGTCTACGGCCTGCCCCCGGATCCGGTGGTGACCACCCGGGACCTGCCGGACATGTGGCGGCACGCGGCGCTGGCCGCCGTCTCGCTCGCCGCCCTCGCCCTCGGCAGCTTCGCGAGGAGGCCGCGATGAGCGAGTCCGACGTCACCCGGGACGGCGTCCGGGGCGCACGGCCCGGCAGGCAGGCGCCGACGGGCGCGCACGCCGGGCGGCGGCGCCGCGGACGGCGCGGGCGCGGCGAGCAGCCGATGGTGCCGGAGGCGGAGTTCTCGTCGTACTACGGCAAGCCGGTGCTGAACAAGCCGACGTGGAAGCCGCTGGACATCGCCGGATACCTGTATCTCGGCGGCCTGGCCGGGGCGTCCTCGCTGCTCGCGGCGGGGGCGCAGGCGAGCGGCCGGCCGGGGCTGGCGGCGCCGGCGAAGCTGGGGGCGGCCGGGGCGATCTCCGTGTCGCTGGCCGCGCTCGTCCACGACCTGGGCCGGCCGGCCCGGTTCCTGAACATGCTGCGCGTGCTGAAGCCCACCTCGCCCATGAGCGTGGGCTCGTGGCTGCTGGCCGGGTACGCGCCGCTGACGCTGACCGCCGCGGCCACCGAGGTGGCTGGCCGGTACCGGCTGCTGGGCTCGGCGGCCACGGCGGCCTCCGCCGTGCTCGGCCCGGCCGTGGCGACGTACACGGCGGTGCTGCTCGCGGACACGGCCGTTCCGTCCTGGCACGAGGGCTACCGCGAGCTGCCCTTCGTCTTCGCGGGCTCCGCCGCGACCGCGGCCTCCGGCCTGGCGCTGGCCGCCGCCCCGGCCGCCCAGGCCGGCCCGGCCCGCCGGCTGGCCGTCCTCGGCGCGGCCCTGGAACTGGGCGCGTTCCGGGCGATGAAGCGGCGCATGGGCCTGTCCGCCGAGCCCTTCGAGCAGGGCAGGCCGCACCTGCTGCTGCGGGCGGCGGAGGCGCTGACGGCGGGCGGTGCGGCCCTGGCCCTGTTCGGCGGGCGGGACCGGCGTCTGTTGCTGGCTGCGGGGGCCGCGCTGCTCACCGGCTCGGCGGCCCTGCGCTTCGGCGTCTTCCACGCCGGGGTGGCCTCGGCTCAGGACCCGAAGTACACGGTCGTGCCGCAGCGGGAGCGGCTGGAGCGCGGGCGCTGACGGCCGCGCTCCCGGCGGTGCCCGACGTGCTCAGAACCGGGGGCGCGGGGACTGGTCCTGGACCAGTTCGGCCGCCTCTTCGTCCGTCTCCACGCACGGCGGCGAGCCGGCCAGGGGCTTCTGGGCGGTCTCCTTCATGCACAGCACCGCGACGACGCCGACGGCCGCGGCGAGCGTGGCGTAGTAGGCCGGCATGAGCGTGGTGTGGAAGACGCTGATCAGGGCGGTGGTCACCAGGGGGGTCGTGCCGCCGAAGAGCGAGGTGGAGAGGTTGTAGGCGACCGCGAGGGAGCCGTAGCGGACGTGGGTGGGGAAGATCGCCGGAAGCGCCGCGGACATCGTGCCGAGCAGCGCCACCAGGCAGAGCCCGAGCAGCAGCAGGCCGAGGGCGATCAGGGCGATGCCGCCCTGCCGGATGAGCAGGTACGACGGCACGGACAGGACGAGGAAGCCGAGCATCCCCGTCATCAGCAGCGGCCGTCGCCCGAAGCGGTCCGAGAGCCGCCCGACCTGGTTGATCACGCACATCTGGACGACCATCACCAGGACCAGGATGAGCAGGCCGCGGTTGGTGCCGTAGCCGAGCTCGTCGGACAGGTACGCCGGCATGTACGACAGCAGCATGTAGTCGGTGACGTTGTACGCCGCGACGAGGGCGAGGCACAGCACCAGCGGCCGCCAGTAGCGGGTGAAGATCTTTCCGAGGTCGGCGGTGGCCGAGGTCTCCACCGCCGCGGCGTCGCTCGCACCGGCCCGTCCGCCCTCCAGTTTCAGGAAGGCGGGCGTCTCGTCCAGCTTCAGCCGCAGGTAGAGGCCGATGAAGCCGAGCGGGGCCGCGACCAGGAAGGGGATGCGCCAGCCCCAGTGCAGCATCTGGTCCTGGGTGAGGACGCCGCTGAGGACGACGACCAGGCCGGACGCGCCGACGTACCCGCCGAGCGTGCCGAACTCCAGGAAGCTGCCGAAGTAGCCGCGCCGTTTGTCCGGCGCGTACTCGGCGATGAAGGTCGCCGCGCCGCCGTACTCCCCGCCGGTGGAGAAGCCCTGCACCAGCCGGAAGAAGATCAGCAGGCCGGGCGCCACGAGGCCGATGGCGTCGTGCGAGGGGATGAGGCCGATGGCGAAGGTCCCCGCCGCCATCATGATCATGGTGACGGCGAGGACGCTCCTGCGGCCGATCTTGTCGCCGAGCGGCCCGAAGACCATGGCGCCGAGCGGGCGCACCAGGAAGGCCACCGCGAACGTCGCGAAGGAGCTGAGGAGCTGGGCGGTGGCGCTGCCCGAGGGGAAGAAGACCTTCCCGATCGTGCCGGCCAGATAGCTGTAGATGCCGAAGTCGTACCACTCCATCGCGTTGCCGAGGGCGGCGGCCTTGGTGGCGCGCTTGACCACGGCCTCGTCGGTCACGGTGATGTCGCTGCGGCGCAGCTTGGGGTGGCGTCGTTTCTCGACCGCGCGGAACAGCACCCGGTGCCGCCTCATCGCCGCCGGGTCCACCGACTCGCCGCCCGTCACCGCCATGGGGTCGTTCCTTTCGCCGTACGTGTTCTCCCCCCTGCGCCTGCGCAGTTCTCGCGGGCTCAAACGGAGGCGTCCACCCGGCTACCGAGCGTTATGGGACGGCGTCCCCGGTGTGCTGCGGGGGCGGGCCGGGCCGTTGGGAACGGCGCCGTGTGTGTGCCCCTGCCCCGGTCGGGGAACCTCGTCCAACCGGGTGTGCACCCGGTGAGAGGAGCCCAGGTGACGGGGTCGGTTGCGGGCGGGCGGCACCAGGACGACCCGGAGGCCGGGCACGCGCCGGATCCGAACCGGTGGCGGGCGCTGTGGGTCACCCTGGTGGCCGGCTTCATGAGCCTGCTGGACGTGACGATCGTGGCGGTGGCCCTGCCCACGGTCCAGCGCGATCTGCACGCCTCGCCCGCGCAGGTGCAGTGGGTGGTGTCCGGATACGCCCTCACCTTCGGCCTGGCCCTCGTCACCGCGGGGCGCCTCGGGGACGCCCTCGACCGGCGCCGGATCTTCCTGCTGGCCCTCAGCGGTTTCGTGCTCTTCAGCGCGGCCTGCGGAGCGGCCCCGGACATCACGCTCCTGGTGGTGGCCCGGCTGGCGCAGGGGCTCGCGGCGGGCTTCATGGCGCCGCAGAACTCCGCGCTCATCCAGCAGATGTTCCGCGGCGCCGAGCGCGGGCGCGCCTTCGGCTTCTTCGGCGCCACGGTCGGCCTGTCGGCGGCCACCGGGCCGATCACCGGCGGCGCCATCCTCGCCCTGGCCTCGGGCCCCGCGGGCTGGCGGTGGATCTTCTACGTCAACGTGCCCATCGGCGTCCTGGCCGTGCTCCTCGGCCGCCGCCTGCTGCCCCGCACCCGGCGCTCCGGCCGCGGGCACCTGGACGTGCCGGGGATCCTGCTGCTCGGTCTCGGTGTCCTCGCGCTGATGTACCCGCTGGTCCAGGCTGACTCCGGGGGGATCGGACGCGTGTGGTGGCTGTTCCCGGCCGGCGCGGCGATCCTCTGTGTCTTCGCGTGGTGGCAGCGCCGGCTCGTCGCCCGGGACGTCCAGCCGCTGCTCGACCCGCGCCTGTTCACCACCGTGCGCGGGTACGCCGTCGGGGCCGGCGTCGGCACGCTGTACTTCGTCGGGTTCAGCGGCGTGTGGCTGGTCTTCGCGCTGTTCTACCAGCACGGTCTCGGCTACTCGCCGCTGCGCTCCGGGCTCGCCGTGACCCCGTTCGCACTGGGCTCGGCGGGCTCGTCCGTGGTCGCCGGCCGGCTGGTGGACCGGCTCGGCCGCCTGCTCACCGTGTGCGGTCTGACCGCCGTGATCGTGGGCCTGGGCGGCACCGCGCTGCTGCTCCGCCTCGCGCCCCTCGGCGTCGCGCCCTGGGCCGCCGTTCCGGTCCTGTTCCTGGCGGGGGTGGGCAGCGGCTCCGTCGTCTCCCCCAACATCACCATGACGCTGCGGGACGTGCCGGTGCGCATGGCGGGCGCGGCGGGCGGCGCCCTGCAGACCGGGCAGCGGCTGGGCGCCGCGGTCGGCACCGCCGCCCTGCCCGGCATCTTCTACCTGGTCCTCGGCAAGGGCGGCGACTACCGCGGCGCCCTCGCGACCGCGCTGGGCGCCGCCCTCGTCGGTATGGCGGCCTCCCTGGCGCTCGCGGCGTTCGACTGGCAGCGCGACCGGCGCAGGCCCCGGCCGCACGGGAGGTGCCCGGACGAGGTCGCCAACGACCCCATGCACTCCCGGCAGACGTGAGGTGGCCGCGCGGTCCGGCCGGTCGCTCTGCGCGGGCCGGCGGTGCCGGCCCGCGGGCGGTGCCCCGGCGGTGCGCTGCACCCCTCCGCCTGGAGGGCCGGGTGCAGCGCGGTGTGCCGGCGCGCGCAGGCGTGCCGTTGCCGGAGCGCCGGGTGCGTGGCCACGGATCAGCGGGTGAGCGGGCCCGCTCCGGGTGCGGGGGCGCCGAGCCTCTGGGCCTCCCGTTCCTCGCGGTTCACCCAGGACCAGGTCAGGGCCGCGGCGGCGATGCCGACGGGGAGCATGCCGACGATCATGGTCAGGCCCTCCGTGGAGCGGCCCGTGGCGACGACGCCCACGGCGGGCAGGTCCAGCAGGGGCGTGGCGAGGAACAGGTACAGGCAGCGGCCCGGGTCGTCGAGGCGGTGCCGGGTGCGGGCCAGGACCGGGATCCAGAACAGGACGGCGGCGGCGAGCAGGGCCGGCTCCTCGGCCAGGGCGCCGCCGGGCGCGCGCAGGCCGGCGTCCGCGCCGAGCACGGCCCAGGCGTGGACCAGCACCAGCAGGGGCAGGGCCACCGGCGCGGGGAGGCTGATCCGCTCCCACAGCGGGGAGCGCCGCAGCAGGCGGACGGCGCCGGGGATCACGGCGGCGACCAGGACGGCGGAGAAGGCCATCGGGAGGACGGACATGTGCGCGGAGTGGTCCATCGCGCCCTCACCGCTCCCGGGCCGTCGTGCCGCGCACCGCGAGGGCCGCGGAGACGGCCAGCAGCGGTACGGCGACGGCGAGCAGCCAGCGGCCGTAGACGAAGCACAGGGCGACCAGCAGCAGGCCGGCCGCCGCGGGCAGGACGGCGCCCGCGCCCCGGTCGGGCACGCGGTAGCGGACATGCTCGTCGGGGGCCGTGCGGGAGGACAACAGCACGGCAGCGGCGGCCAGTTCGAGGAGGAGGACGACGCCGCCCCACAGCCAGAAGACCAGCGCGCTCTCGCCGTAGACCGCGAGGACGGCGAGCAGGACGCCGTTCAGCAGGCCCCAGCCGGCCACCACCACCGCGGACAGGTGCCGTTTCACGTGCCGCTCCTCCCCCGCTGCCGCAGGTCCAGCAGCGGGGCGAAGCTGCTGACCGGCGGGAGCGGTCGGTCGGCCGGGAAGTTCAGCCGCGGGGGCGGGGAGGTGGTCGCCCACTCCAGGGTGTGCGCCTCCCACGGGTCGTCACCGGCCGGTTCCGCCCGGCCCAGCGAGCGCCTGCGCAGGGTCCACAGCACGTTGACGGCGAACACGGTCATGCCGGCGGCGAGGAAGCCGGCGCCGACGGTCGCGAGCAGGTTCAGCAGGCCGAAGCCGTCGAAGGCCGCGTAGGTGGCGACCCGGCGGGGCATGCCGAGGTAGCCGAGGGCGAACATCGGCAGGAACGTCAGGTTGGTGCCGACCACCAGCAGCCAGAAGTGCGCGCGGCCCATGCCTTCGTCGAGCAGGACGCCGGTGACCTTCGGGAACCAGAAGTACACGGCGGCGAAGAGGCCGAACGCGCTGCCCGCGAAGAGCACGTAGTGCAGATGGGCCACCACGAAGTAGCTGTCGGTGACGTGGTAGTCGATCACCGGGGTGCCGACCATGATGCCGGTGAGGCCGCCGATCAGGAACTGCGGGACGAAGGCGAGCGCGAACAGCATCGGCGTGCGCAGCCGCAGCCGGCCGCCGAGGAGCGTGCCGAGCATGCCGAAGTACTCGACCCCCGCCGGGACGAGCAGGGCGATGGAGGTCAGCGAGTAGTAGTCGTTCGCCGCCTGGCCGGTGGCGAACATGTGGTGGCCCCACACGCTCATCGAGAGCGCGGCGAACACCAGCAGCGACAGCGCGGTGCCCTTGTAGCCGAAGAAGCGGCGTCCGGAGAACACCGCCAGCACCTCGGCGACGGCGGCCAGATACGGGAAGAACATCACGTACACGACGGGATGGCCGTAGAACCAGAAGATGTGCTGGTAGCCGATGTTCCACACGTTGGAGGCGAAGACCGAGGGATCGGCCCGGCCCACGGCGAGCAGGACGAGCGCGGCGAGCAGCGCCGGGAAGGCGCCGATGACCATCAGGCAGGTGGCGACCATCGACCAGCAGAAGACCGGCAGCCGGAGCATGGTCATCCCGCGGGTGCGGCGGCGCAGCACGGTCCACAGCACCGCCCAGCCCATCAGGATGGTGCCGGTGACCGCGAGAAGGACGCCCGCGATCCACAGGTCGGTGCCGGCGCCCGGCGAGTGCGTGCTGTCGGCCATCGGCGGATAGGAGAACCAGCCGTCGGCCGCCGCCCCGGTGGGGGTGGCGAAGCCGGCCAGCATGGTGAGCGCGCCGAACACGTAGAGCCAGTAACCGAGCAGGGTCAGGCGGGGCAGCGCCATGCCGGGGGCACCGATCTGCAGCGGCACCAGGTAGACGCCCATGCCGACGGCGAACGGGGTCATGACCATGTAGATCATGCCGGAGCCGTGGATGGTGAACAGCTGGTCGTACGTCTGCGGGGTCAGGAGGCTCTCTTCGGGCTGGGCGAGCTGGCTGCGCATGAAGAGGGCGAAGACGCCGTAGACCAGCATGAGGACCAGGGAGGTGCCGGCGGTCAGCAGGCCGATGCGCTTGTGGTCGGTGGTGGAGACCCAGCCGAGCCAGCCGCCCGGCGGCACCGGGCGGCCCGCGTCGCCGCGCTGCTCGGCGGCGGGTGGCGCGACCGTCATACGGCAGCGCTCCCGCCGTGCGCCCAGCGGTCGTACTCCCGGGGCGGGACCGCCTTGATCCAGAAGTCCATGGTGGCGTGCCGCTGTCCGCAGAACTCCGCGCACCGCCCGCGCCAGCGGCCCGCCCGGTCCAGGGTGAGGGTGAAGGTGTTCACGTGGTGCGGGAAGGCGTCCATCTTGTACCGCAGGTCCGGCACCCAGAGGGAGTGGATGACGTCGCGGGAGGTGAGGCGCAGCTGCACCGTGCGGCCGGCCGGCACGACGAGCGTGGGGATGTCCTTGCCCTTGCAGGTGCCGGTGACGCTGCGGTGCGCCGGGGACCGCGGATAGCCGAAGGTCCAGCACCACTGGAAGCCGGTGACGTCGACGCGCAGCGGTGCGGGGTCGGCAGCGTGGTGTTCGCGGTGGTTCTGCCAGGCGGTCCAGGCCACCAGGAAGACCGCGAAGGCGGCGAGGGCGCCGACGTAGAAGGCCTCCAGCCGGGGCCGTTCGGGCCGGTCCGAGGCCTCGGAGCGGCGCCGGGCCAGCGCCCAGGCGAGCACGCCGAGGATCACCAGGAACACACCGCCGGCGACGACCGCCTCCAGCGCGAAGACGCTGCCGAAGATCTGACGCTGTCTCACCGGGCCACTGCCTTCACCTCGCCGGGCACCGTGGCCGGCCGCCCGCCGAGCGTCGCCGGCGTCTTGCCGGCGGGCTCCGCCGCCTTCACCCCGATGCCCCTGACGCTCATGCGATCACTCCCGTCACCTCCGTCGGGACCGTGGCCATCCGGACCTTACGGGCACCCGGTACGGTCCGTGCGCCGACACACCAGCGGCGGAGTTTCCCGGCTCGTCGCCCTCACACCTGCCGGTGTCCGTTTGGTCACCGCCGGTGCGGGTACTCCACGTCCACCGCGGCCCCGGATGCCGTGGCAGGCGGGCTGCGGGAAAATCGAGGCACCGAGCGGGAGGAGTGGCCGTGGGCGTACGCACCTGGATCGGCTCCTGGCCGGTCTACCGCCAGTTGACGGGCACCGATCCGCTGGGCCGGGGCGCGGCGGCGAAGAGCGGGCGCAGTGAGCGCCTCACGCCGCGCGTGGCCGACGCCGATCGTGTGGTGAAGTCCGTCTGCCCGTACTGTGCGGTCGGCTGCGGCCAGAACGTGTACGTCCAGGACGGCAAGGTCACCCAGATCGAGGGCGACCCGGACTCCCCCGTCTCGCGCGGCCGGCTGTGCCCCAAGGGCTCGGCGAGCCTGCAGCTGACCACCGGGGAAGCCCGCGAACACCAGGTGCTCTACCGGCGCCCGCACGGCACCGAGTGGGAGCGCCTCGACCTGGACACGGCGATGGACATGATCGCCGACCGGGTGATCGAAGCCCGCCGCGCGGGCTGGCAGTGGGAGGTCGACGAGACCCGCACCCGGCGCACGCTCGGCATCGCGAGCCTGGGCGGGGCCACCCTCGACAACGAAGAGAACTACCTGATCAAGAAGCTGTTCACGGCGCTCGGAGCGATCCAGATCGAGAACCAGGCGCGCGTTTGACACTCCTCCACCGTTCCCGGTCTGGGAACCTCGTTCGGACGCGGCGGCGCGACCACCTTCCAGCAGGACCTGCAGAACGCGGACTGCATCGTCATCGAGGGATCGAACATGGCCGAGTGCCATCCGGTCGGGTTCCAGTGGGTGATGGAGGCCAAGGCGCGGGGCGCGAAGGTGATCCACGTCGACCCGCGCTTCACCCGCACCAGCGCGCTGGCCGACGTCCATGTGCCGCTGCGCGCGGGCACGGACATCGCCTTCCTCGGCGGGATCATCCACTACGTGCTGGAACACGAGAAGTACTTCCGCGACTACCTCGTGGCCTACAGCAACGCCCCGGTGATCCTGCGCGAGGACTTCCGCGACACCGAGGACCTGGCGGGGGTCTTCTCGGGCCTCGACGCCCGGAACCGGTCCTACGACAACGGCAGCTGGCAGTACGAGGGCACGGAGGTCCAGGCGGCCTCCGGTGAGCGCGACCAGGAGTACGAGAAGCGCACCCGCGGCGGCAGCTCGGTGACCGACGCGGCGCGCGGCGAGGCGCACGGCTCCGGCGGCGCGGTCATCGGCGAGGGCAAGCCGGAGCGGGACGAGACCCTGACCCATCCGCGGTGTGTGTTCCAGCTGCTCAGGCGGCACTACGCCCGCTACACGCCGGAGATGGTGGAGCAGGTCTGCGGGGTGCCGCGGGACCTCTTCCGGCAGGTGTGCGAGCTGGTCACGGAGAACTCCGGCCGCGACCGGACCACGGCGTTCGCCTACTCGGTCGGCTGGACGCAGCACACGGTGGGCGTGCAGTACATCCGTGCGGCGTCCGTGCTGCAGACCCTGCTCGGCAACATCGGCCGCCCGGGCGGCGGCATCCTCGCGCTGCGCGGGCACGCCTCCATCCAGGGCTCCACGGACATCCCGACCCTGTTCAACCTGCTGCCGGGCTACATCCCGATGCCGCACGCGCACCAGAACCAGGACCTGGAGGCGTTCGTGCAGGCCGATGCGGCCCACAAGGGCTACTGGGGCAACATGCGCTCGTACCTGGTGAGTCTGCTCAAGGCGTACTGGGGCGACGCGGCGAGGGCCGACAACGACTTCTGCTTCGACTATCTGCCCCGGCTGACCGGCAGCCACTCGACGTACGAGACGGCCATGGCCCAGCGGGAGGGCACCTGCAAGGGCTACTTCCTGTACGGCGAGAACCCGGCGGTCGGCCACGCCAACTCCAAGCTGATGCGGCTCGGCATGGCGAACCTGGACTGGCTGGTGGTGCGCGACTTCTCTCTGATCGAGTCGGCGACCTGGTGGAAGGACGGGCCCGAGATCGACACCGGTGAACTGCGCACCGAGGACATCCGCACCGAGGTGTTCTTCCTGCCGGCCGCCGCGCACACCGAGAAGGACGGAAGCTTCACCAACACCCAGCGGCTGCTGCAGTGGCACCACCAGGCGGTCGAGCCGCCCGGCGAGGCGCGCAGCGACCTGTGGTTCACCTACCACCTGGGGCGGATCATCCGGGAGAAGCTCGCGGGATCCGCCGACGAGATGGACCGGCCGGTGCTCGACCTGGCCTGGGACTACCCGACGAAGGGCCGGCTCGCCGAACCGGACGCGGAGGCCGTGCTCGCCGAGATCAACGGCCGGGACGCCGAGGGCCGTCCGCTGTCCTCGTACGAGGAGCTGAAGGACGACGGCTCGACCGCCTGCGGCTGCTGGATCTACTGCGGGGTGTACGCCGACGGCGTCAACCAGGCCGCCCGCCGCAAACCGGGTCGGGAGCAGGACTGGGTGGCGGCCGAGTGGGCGTGGGCCTGGCCGGCCAACCGCCGGATCCTGTACAACCGCGCCTCCGCCGACCCGCAGGGCAGGCCGTGGAGCGAGCGCAAGGCGCTGGTGTGGTGGGACGCGGAGAAGGGCCAGTGGACCGGGCACGACGTGCCCGACTTCAAGAAGGACAAGTCGCCCGATCACGAGCCGCCCGAGGACGCGACCGGCCCGGAGGCGCTGACCGGCACGGACGCGTTCATCATGCAGGCCGACGGCAAGGCCTGGCTGTACGTGCCGTCCGGCCTCACCGACGGCCCGCTGCCCGCCCACTACGAGCCGCAGGACTCGCCGTTCGCGAACCTGCTCTACGACCAGCAGCGCAATCCGGTACGGCAGTTGATGCCGACGGTGCCCGACAACCGCTACCAGCCGAGCGGTGACGAGCCGGGCTCCGAGGTGTTCCCGTACGTCGCCACCACCTACCGGCTCACGGAGCACCACACGGCGGGCGGCATGTCCCGCTGGCAGCCGTATCTCGCCGAGCTGCAGCCGGAGTTCTTCTGCGAGGTGTCCCCCGAGCTGGCGGCCGAGCGGGGCCTGGAGCACACCGGGTGGGCGACGATCGTCAGCGCGCGCGGGGTGATCGAGGCGCGGGTGCTGGTGACGGACCGGATGGCGCCGCTGACGGTGCAGGGCCGCCGGCTGCACCAGGTCGGGCTGCCGTACCACTGGGGGCCCAACGGCTACAGCACCGGGGACGCGGCCAACGAGCTGCTGCATCTGTCCCTGGACCCGAACACCCACATCCAGGAGACGAAGGCGTTCGCCGTGGACATCCGCCCGGGCCGCAGGCCCCGGGGCCCGGCGTCCGTCGAGCTGGTGCGGGCCTACCGGACGCGGGCGGGCATCGACGAGCACACCGGAACGGAGCCTTAGCGGCCTGCCCCGCAGCCGCGCCGGCGGAGGACGATCGAGTGGGTCCCGCGCGGCACCAGCTCCCCCACGACCGGCGCCCCGGGCACCTCCCCGGCGACCAGCAGGCCGCCGGAGGTCTGGGCGTCGGCCAGCAGCAGCCGGGTGTCCTCGTCGGTGTCGCCGAAGTCGGTGTGCGGGGCGACCCATTCCAGGTTGCGCCGGGTGCCGCCGCTGACGTACCCGTCGCGTACGGCCTCCCGGGCACCTTCCAGGTACGGGACGGCCGCGGTGTCGACCACGGCGGTCACGCCGGAGGCCCGCGCCAGCTTGTGGAGGTGGCCGAGGAACCCGAACCCGGTGACGTCGGTGGCGCAGGCGGCCCCGGCCGCGAGGGCGGCCTCGGCGGCGTCCCGGTTGAGCGCGGTCATGGTGGCGACGGCCTGCTCGAACCGTTCACCGGTGGCCTTGTGGCGGTTGTTCAGCACGCCCACGCCCAGCGGCTTGGTCAGCGACAGCGGCAGCCCCGGCCGGCCGGCGTCGTTGCGCAGCAGCCGGCCTGGGTCGGCGAGGCCGGTGACGGCCATGCCGTACTTCGGCTCCGGGTCGTCGACGCTGTGCCCGCCGCCGACGTGGCAGCCGGCCTCGGTGGCGATGTCCAGGCCGCCGCGCAGCACCTCGCGGGCCAGGTCGAAGGGGAGCCGGTCGCGGGGCCAGCCCAGCAGGTTCACGGCGAGCACCGGCCTCCCGCCCATGGCGTACACGTCGGACAGGGCGTTGGCGGCGGCGATGCGCCCCCAGTCGTAGGGGTCGTCCACGACCGGCGTGAAGAAGTCGGCCGTGCAGACGAGTGCCGTTCCCCGGTGCGTGACGACGGCGGCGTCGTCGCCGGTGGCGAGCCCGACCAGCAGCGGGGTGTCGCCCCCGGCGAGCGGGGCCGCGGTCAGCCCGGCGACCACCTCCTCCAGCTCCCCGGGCGGGATCTTGCAGGCGCAGCCGCCGCCGTGGGCGTACTGGGTGAGCCGGACGGGCGCCTGGCGGGTCGGTGCGGATGTCGAGGTCATACCGGCGGTCTCCTGGGGCAGTAGCCTGACGAGCGGTGGAGGCGTGTGGGTGCCTGGTGGCCCTCCCGGTCTTCAAAACCGAGGGGCCCGAGGATCTCGGGCCGGCGGGTTCGATTCCCGTCCGCCTCCGTCCACCGCCTGCGCACGGCAGCGCCGGCGCTGGTCGTCGACGCGCTCGGTGTGTCCCCGGGCGTCCAGGAACTCCAGCAGCGGTACGGCGACCCGGCGGGTGGTGTCCAGCGCCTTGCGGGCCTCGCTGAGCGTGAACGGCTGGGGCAGGGTGCGCAGCACGGCGGCGGCCTGGGCGTCGGCGCCGGGCAGCAGCACGATCCCGTCGGCGATCCGCAGCAGCGCCCCGGCCGTGACGGCGGCGGCCAGCGCCCGGCGGTCCAGGCCGAGTTCGGTGAGCCGCCCGGCCTCGGGGGCGCGGAAGGGGGCATGGGCGAGGTCGCGGCGCACGGCGTCGACGGCGGCGCGCACGGGGGGCGGCAGGTCGGGGCGGAGGCTGTCGGCGGGGTACAGCCGGCCCTGGTGGGCACGGAGTCGGGGTGTGGCCTCGGCGAGCGCGTCGACCAGGGCGCGGTCGGGCAGGCCCAGCAGACGGCGGGCCGCCTCGGCGGGCAGGCCGGGGTCCAGCGGGTGGGCGCGGGCGTGCCGGGCGGCCTCGGCGGCCAGCCGCTCCTTCAGGGTGTTCCAGTACGCCGCGTCGGCCAGCCAGTCCCCGGCGACGGGGCCGACGGGCACGCCCTCCTCCGCGCCTTCCGCGGGGGTGGTGCGCGCCGGGTCCCCCGCCTCGGAGGCGGGAGGCGGCGGGACGCCCATCGCCCGCAGCTCCGCGCGCCGGATCAGCCTGCGGCGGCGGAGTTCGTCGGCGGCGTCGGGACGGCCGGTCATCCCGGCGAGTTCGGCGGCGCGGGCCCGGCCGGCGCCGCGCCGGGTCAGCCGGGGCGGCCGTACGTCGAGGACGGTCACGCCGCAGGGCGTCCGGCCGCCGCCCGGCTCGCGCAGCACGGCCCGGTCGCCGACCCGCAGGGGCAGGGCGCGGGCGAGGGTGAGCCGGGCCGTGTCCTCGCCCAGCGGGCGGACGGTCACGGGCACGGCGGCGGTGCCGATGTGCAGGGTGACGCAGCGGGGCAGGCCGGCCACCGGCTCCCCGGTGACCCGCACATCGGCCACCTCGCTGCCCAGCCAGCGGTCCGGGGTCAGCAGCACCTGGCCGCGGCGCAGGGCGCCGTCCCCGGGGCCGTGCACGTTGACCGCCACACGGGCCACCCCGCTGACCGCCGTCCGGTCCTCGTGCAGGCTCTGCAGCCCGCGCACCCGGAGCACGGCCGAGCCGCCGCCGGTGACCAGCCGGTCGCCGACCCGGAGGGTGCCCGCGCCGAGGGTGCCGGTCACCACGGTGCCGTGCCCGCGCACGGTGAAGGCCCGGTCGAGCCACAGCCGCACGTCGGCGTCGGGGTCCGGATCGGTCAACTCGCCTGCCAGCCGGGCCAGTTCGTCGCGCAGCTCGTCGAGTCCCGCGCCGGTGACCGCGCTCACGGCGACCGCGGGCGTCTTGCCGAGACTCGTGCGGGCCAACCGCTCCACGGCGTCGGCGCGGACGGGTCCGGGGTCGGCGAGGTCGCTGCGGGTCACCGCCAGGACGGCGTGCCGGACGCCGAGCGCGTCGAGGACCGCCAGGTGCTCCTCGGACTGCGGCTGCCAGCCCTGGTCGGCGGCGACCACGAACAGCACGGCGGGCACCGGTCCGACGCCGGCCAGCATGGTGGGCACGAACCGTTCGTGGCCGGGCACGTCCACGAAGGCGAGGTGGTCCCCGTCCGGGCCGAGCCGCGTCCACACGAAGCCCAGGTCGAGGGTCAGGCCCCGGCGGCGTTCCTCCTCGTACCGGTCGGGCTCCATGCCGGTGAGGGCGCGGACCAGGGCGGACTTGCCGTGGTCGACGTGGCCGGCGGTGGCGAGCACCCGCATCACGCCCGCCCTCCCCCGGCCGGCCGGGCGGAGCGCACGGCGCCGGCCAGCCGTTCGTCGTCGTGCTCGGGCACCGCGCGCAGGTCCAGCAGGCAGCGGCCCGCCTCCAGCCGTCCCACCACGGGGACCGGGCCGGTGCGCAGCGCCGCGGCGTACGCCTCGGGCAGACAGAGCGCCGCGCTGGGCAGCACGACGCCGGGCGCGCCTCCGCCGCCGACGGTGGCGCAGGAGTCCACGGCCCGTACGTCGATGCCGTCGGCGGCGAGAGCGCCGGCGAGCCGGTCGGCGCGCTCGCGCAGGCGGGCCGGGTCGGCCGTGAGGGCGCGGGCGGTCGGGGTGGGCGGGCCGGTGAGGGTGGCCTCCAGCGCGGCCAGGGTCAGCTTGTCGACGCGCAGGGCGCGGGCCAGCGGGTGCCGGGCGAGACGGCGCACCAGGTCCCGGTCGCCGAGCAGCAGCCCGCACTGGGGGCCGCCGAGGAGCTTGTCGCCGCTGGCGGTGACGAGCGAGGCGCCGGCCCGCAACTGGGTGTCGGCGTCGGGTTCCCCGGGCAGCGCCGGGTGCGGGGTGAGCAGCCCGGAGCCGATGTCGACGACGACGGGCACGCCGAGACCGGTGAGTTCGGCGGTCCGGGCGGACCGGGTGAAGCCGGTGATGCGGAAGTTGGAGGGGTGCACCTTGAGCACGAACCCGGTGTCCGGGCCGATCGCCGCGGCGTAGTCGGCGGGTGTCGTGCGGTTGGTGGTACCGACCTCGCGCAGCCGGGCGCCGGTGGAGACCAGCAGGTCGGGCAGGCGGAAGCCGTCGCCGATCTCCACCATCTCGCCGCGGCTGACGACGATCTCCCGGCCGGCCGCGAGGGCGGTGGCGGCGAGCGCGAGCGCGGCGGCGCCGTTGTTGACGACGTGCGCGGCCCCCGCCGACGGGACGCGCTCGGCCAGGGCGGCGAGGGCAGAGCGGCCCCGGCGGGCGCGTACTCCGGTCGCCAGGTCCAGTTCGACGTCCGTCGGCCCCGCGGCCTCCTGGACGGCCTGCCGGGCGGCCGCCGACAGCGGGGCCCGGCCGAGGTTGGTGTGCAGCAGCACGCCGGTGGCGTTGATCACCGGTCGCAGCCCGCTCGCGGTGCCGGGCAGCAGCGCGACGGCCGTGTCCGGCACCTGCTCGGGCCGGATGGCGCCCTCCCGGGCCCGCTGCTGCGCCTCGCGCACGGCGGCCTTCACCACACCGGCGCCGAGTCGCTCCACCGCCGCGGCCAGCCGGGGGTCACGGAGGAGGCGGTCGGTGCGCGGAATACGGCGGCGGGCATCGGCGCCGCCGGGAGGGGGCGCGCCGTCCTCCGGCAGCCGTACGACGCCGTCCGGCGCTCCGGCCGCCCTGCCGCCGGGCCGTACGTCGTGGTGGGCGCGGGGCCGGTCCGCCGCGCCCGTCGTCCGCTGGTCCATGCCGCGTCCGCTCCTCCGGTCCCGCCCGTGCCCTTCCGGGCTCCGCCCATCGTCTCCCAGTGCCCCGGACCGGCCGTCCGACACGCCGGGACGTGGGGTGACGGCGGGCGCCGCCCGGGTACTCGGCGCCGCATGAACGACAGGGACCGTAACCACGACGACGGCCGTACGCACGGCCAGGAGCACGGACGGCGGAGCGAGACCCGGTCGGCCGCCGAGCAGGCCGCACGCCGGCAGCGCGAGAGCGACCGCGAGCGGGCCTCCGCCGAGCCGTTCGACTACCCGTACCCGGAGCGCCGGGCGGGGGTCCGGGCGCGGCGCCATGTGAGCGAGGCGCAGGCCGCCGCGGACATGCCCCCGGGTATCCCGGGCGGCTACGGCACCACCGGCGGCGGTCAGCCCGGCGCCGCCGGCGCCGCGCACCCGCCGACGCCCACGCCACGGGACATCGCGTCACGCAAAGGACCGGCGGAGCCGGGCAGCGACGACGAGGGCCCGGTGAACCGCTCCGGCCGATGAGCCGGGACAGGCTCGCAGGGCCCGCCCTGGCCTTGCTGACGCCGGACCGTCTACGGGGGTCTGAGTGGCGCCGGACCGGCATCGGCTGCCCAGAGGTGCGGGGTCCCCGCTACGGGGATGCGCCCGATGAACCCGATGACAGCGGGCCCGGCCCGCCGTCGGTGCCCTCGCCGTGCCCGGTGTCCGGCTGGACGCGGGGCGGTGGGGCCTCGCCGGCGGTGAGGTGTTCCAGAACCTCGACGAGCTCCTGGCACGCCTTCTCCACCGAGCGCCGGGTGTTGCGCTGCTCGGTGATCAGGGCGGACAGCAGGAGTGCGGTCAGGGCCATCGCACCGTTGAACGCCTGGAGCTTCGCCATGACCTCGATCCGGCTCAGGCCGGTGAAGGCCCCGGCACCGTCCGTCGCCGCGACGGTCGCCAGCACGGACGTCGCCAGCGCGCACAGCACACTGCCCGCCAGCAGAAACCGCAGGGCGGCCCAGATGATCAGCGGGTAGACGAGGAAGAGCACGCTGACCGAGCTGTAGACGGCCACCGGGACGACCGTGCACGTGACGACGGCCAGTGCGGTCGCCTCCTTCCAGCGGGCCGGCGAGGGCGGCCGGCGGGCGTTGTGCAGCAACAGCAGCAGGGGCGTGATGAGCAGCACCCCCATGGCGTCGCCCACCCACCAGGCCAGCCAGGCGGGCCAGAAGCTGTGCGCGTTCAGCCTGTGCATGAGGACGAGCAGGCCGGCGCCGGTGGTCGCGCTGATCAGCATCGCGGGCAGCGCGCCCAGGAACACCAGGGCGATGCCGTCCCGCAGCCGGCTCAGGTCGGTACGGAAGCCGGCCCGGCGCAGCAGCAACGCCGCACACACGGGTGCGAGGGTCTGACCGGCGATGGTGCCGAGCACGTCGATGCGGGGTGTGTCGATGGCCAGCACGGCGAAGAAGGCGCCGAGGGTGATGCCGGGCCAGCAGCGCAGGCCGAGGACCAGCAGGGCGGCGACGGCGACACCCGTCGGCGGCCAGATGGGGCTGACGACCGCGCCCTCGACGGAGAGTTCACGCAGGAGTCCCAGCCGGGCCGAGCCGTAGTAGCAGGCCGCGACGGCCAGCACCTGGACGGCGGAGCCGCCCGGTCGGCGCTGATCGTCGTTACCCACCACAGCAGCCATCTCACACCGAAGGCCCCGGCTCGGCGAGGCGGGACCCGGCGCGGGCCAGCCCTATGGCTGAATTCCGGGTCACTTTGCGCGCGGACGGCCGCGGGGCCCTTTTCAGCCTCCGACCGGGCCAGGGCCCTCACCTGGAACCCGCCGTACGGACCGGCCCCGGCGCTGGGTGTCTGTCGGGGCCGTCCAGGCCCACGACCAGGACGGCCGCGTCGTCGTCGTGGCCGACGCCCTCGGCGCCCTTCATCACGGCGGCGGCCAGCGCGGGGGCCGCAAGGCCGGCGACGGCGGCGATGCCGGCGAGGTTCACCACGTGGTCCAGGCCGTCGTCGATGTCCAGCGAGGGGCCCTCCACCACTCCGTCGGTGACCAGGACGAAGTGGCCGCCCGCGGTGAGCCGGTGCCTGCTCACCGGGAACGCCACGCGCGAGTCGATGCCGAGCGGCGGCCCGCCCTCGTCGTCGGCGACGCCGGCCTTGCCGTCCGCCGTGGCCCACACGAACGGGATGTGGCCGGCCCGTGCGCTCTCCAGCACCCCGGTGGCCGGGTCGAGACGCATGAAGGTGCAGGTGGCGAACAGGTCGGCGCCCAGGGACAGCAGCAGCTCGTTGGTGCGGGAGAGCAGTTCGCCGGGATCCCCGGTCACGGTGGCGAGGGCGCGCAGTCCGGCCCGCACCTGGCCCATGAACGCGGTGGCCTCGATGTTGTGGCCCTGGACGTCGCCGATGGCCAGCCCGATCCGCCCGTCGGGCAGGGTGAACGCGTCGTACCAGTCGCCGCCCACGTTGAGGCCGAGGTTGGCCGGTGTGTAGCGGACGGCGATGTGCAGTCCGGGGGCCGCGGGCAGGTCCCGCGGGAGCATGCCGCGCTGGAGGGCGATGGCCAGCTCCACCTGGCTGCGCTGCAGCTCCGCCCGCTCCCGTGCCTGGGCGGTGAGCGAGCCGAGTCTGGCCAGCAGCTCGTCGCCTTCGTCCGTGGAGCGCTTGCGGAGCATCGATCACTTCCGGCGAGGCGGTGGCCCTGGACAACGGCCGCCTGACATTTCGGCAAACGCCTAAATTTTACCCATAGCCGGATATTTCGCCCCGCGGAGGGCCGTGGTACGGCTCCCGGTCAGCGCACCTCGGAGTCGATCCCGGTGATCACGGCGGGACCGAGCGCCGCGCTCCGCTCGTCCAGCCCCGCGTCCCGGAGGGCGGCGTCGGCGACCCGGCGGGCCTCCTCCTCGGCGTGCCGGCCGGTGTCCGCCTCGACGGTGAGGCGGAGCGTGAAGGTGTTGTCCTCGTTGACGCTGAGCACGTCCAGGCCCTGGGCGTTGCCCATCCGGGTCCCGTGGGGGTCGGACGGGCCGAGCGTGCCGGCCAGGCGGGCACGGGTCTCCGTCCCGATGTCCGCGATGAAGGTACCGGGGACGCTGATCACGTACGTCGTCATGGCGATCCTTTCCTCGGGCGTCCCCCCGCCTACCCCGATTCACGGCGTTCGCACAACGCCGCCCGTGGCATGACGCTCCGGCGCGGGCTCACAGCGGGGAATGCGCCACCACCGTCACGAAGGCGCCGAACAGCAGGGACACCACGGTGAGGCCGCCGTAGACGACCACGGCGTGGGCCGACCGGACCCGCCAGGTGCGGGTCAGCGCCCGGGCCATGGGGATGAGGAGCGGGAAGGCGGGCAGCAGGAACCGCGGCTTGGAGGAGAAGGAGCCGGAGCCGCCGACCACGAGCAGCACCAGGACCCCGGCGAAGACCACCAGAGGGAGCGGGGCCCGCTCCAGGCACAGCAGCGCGAACAGCAGCACGCCCGCCGCGACGATCACCAGGGACATCGGGTAGACGGCGCCGCCCCCGTGCAGCAGCAGGGCCTTGACGAACCGCGCCGCGCCGACACCGAAGTCGAAGCGGGAGTCCCAGGCGCTCTGCACCTTGAAGTAGCCGCCGAGCAGGTCACCGGTCTGGCTGCCCACCCACAGCACGTAGGCGAGCCAGCCCAGCGGGGCGATCAGGGCGCCGGCCCACAGGCTCGCCGGGACCCGGCCGCGCCGGCGCAGCACGTCGTAGGCGGCGGCGAGGGACACCGCCACCGCGACCGCGAAGCCGCTCGGCCGGGACAGGCCGGCGAGCGCCGCCAGCACGCCGGCCCACAGCCAGCGGCCCTTGAGCACGCAGTACAGGGACCAGACGGCGAGGGCGGCGAACAGCGACTCGGTGTAGGCGATGGTCAGTTCCACGGAGTGCGGCAGGGCGGCCCACAGGGCGACCAGCGCGGTGGCGACCCCGCGCCCGTAGAGGTGATGGCCGACGACGTACACGCCGTACGCCGCCACGCCCGCGGCGGCCCAGGCGATCAGCAGCGCGGCCTGGCCGGGGGTGAACGGCAGCACGGCGGTCAGCGCCCGGATCAGGCCCGGGTACAGCGGGAAGAACGCCCAGTCGCTCTGCACGGCGCCCTGCGGGGTGATCCAGATCTTGTGGCCGTAGCCCTGGGCGGCGATGTGCAGGTACCAGCGGGAGTCCCAGGAGTGGGCGAAACTCTTGACGAGCGGGTGTCCTCGGACGGCGTTCGTCAGGATCACCACCAGCACCCCGGCGAGCCGTACGGCCGCGAACAGGGCGAGGGCCGGGAGCGCCCCCTCGGGGATTCCGCGCCGGGCGATGCGTGACAGGACCGGGGGACCAAGGGGCTGGGACGGGGCGGCCGCGTCGGACCGCGGTACGGAGGAGGTGCTCACTCTGTTGACCTTGGGCACGCCAGGTAAGACGTGCAATCCGCGACCCGGGTTTCTTACGGACTTCCACCCTGATTCAGGAATGAGTCAAGGAATGGGTGCATTTCCCTTACGCCGCCTCCCCCGGACGGAGCAGTTGAGAGGTGTGGTTACCATATGAGCGCTCCCTAGCTCGAAAGATGGATCCGTGACTGTCAACGACGACTCGTTCACCAACTGGAAGATCCGCGAGGAGATCGCGGAGGCGATGATCCCGCTCATCGGGAAGCTGCACCGCGAGCGGGACGTGACCGTCCTGCTGCACAGCCGCTCCCTGGTGAACAAGTCGGTGGTCAGCATCCTCAAGACCCACCGCTTCGCCCGGCAGATCGCCGGCGCGGAACTGTCGGTCACGGAGACCATGCCGTTCCTCGAGGCCCTGACCACCCTCGACCTCGGGCCCTCCCAGATCGACCTCGGCATGCTGGCCACCACCTACAAGGCCGACGACCGCGGCCTGAGCGTGGCCGAGTTCACCGCCGAGGCGGTCGCCGGCGCCACCGGCGCCAACAAGATCGAGCGCCGCGAGCCGCGCGACGTCGTGCTGTACGGCTTCGGCCGCATCGGCCGGCTCGTCGCCCGGCTGCTGATCGAGAAGGCCGGCTCCGGCAACGGTCTCCGGCTGCGCGCCATCGTCGTGCGCGGCGGCGGCGCCCAGGACATCGTCAAGCGCGCCTCGCTGCTGCGCCGCGACTCCATCCACGGCCAGTTCCAGGGCACGATCACCGTGGACGAGGAGACCAGCACGATCGTCGCCAACGGCAACGCCATCAAGGTGATCTACGCCGACGACCCGTCGCACGTGGACTACACCGAGTACGGCATCCGGGACGCCATCCTCATCGACAACACCGGCAAGTGGCGCGACCGCGAAGGCCTGTCGAAGCACCTGCGCCCCGGCATCGAGAAGGTCGTACTGACCGCGCCGGGCAAGGGCGACGTCCCGAACATCGTGCACGGCGTCAACCACGACACCATCAAGCCGGACGAGCAGATCCTGTCCTGCGCCTCCTGCACCACCAACGCCATCGTCCCGCCGCTGAAGGCGATGGACGACGAGTACGGCGTGCTGCGCGGCCATGTGGAGACCGTCCACTCGTTCACCAACGACCAGAACCTGCTGGACAATTACCACAAGTCCGAGCGCCGTGGCCGCTCCGCGCCGCTCAACATGGTCATCACCGAGACCGGCGCCGCCTCCGCCGTCGCCAAGGCGCTGCCGGACCTCAAGGCGAAGATCAGCGGCAGCTCGATCCGCGTCCCCGTGCCGGACGTCTCCATCGCGATCCTCAACCTGCAGCTGGCCCGCGAGACCACCCGCGAGGAGGTCCACGACTACCTGCGCGAGGTGTCGCTGACCTCGCCGCTCAAGCGCCAGATCGACTTCATCACGGCGCCCGACGCGGTCTCCAGCGACTTCATCGGCTCCCGCCACGCCTCGATCGTGGACGCCGGCGCGCTCAAGGTCGACGGCGACAACGCGATCCTCTACCTCTGGTACGACAACGAGTTCGGCTACTCCTGCCAGGTCGTCCGGGTCGTGCAGTACGTGTCGGGCGTGGAGTACCCGACCTTCCCCGCGACGTCGGTCTGATCGCCTTCACCCGCGTGTGCACGGCCGCCGACCGGTGTTTCCGGTCGGCGGCCGTCCTGTTGGCGCGTGGGCGGGGTCAGGTCCTGGCGGGCGTGGCGCAGGCGCCCGCGGCGCACGCGGTGAGCCACCGGTCGAAGTCGGCGTCGTAGCGGGTGCCGATCCCGTCGTGGTAGACGGCGTACCCGCCCGCGTAGTCGCCGACGCGGAAGCGGGCGAGCATGCGCTGGACGTCGTCGGGGTGCGTCTGCACCATGTAGCGCACGGCGAGGTAGCCCCACGGGTAGGTGCGGATCACGTCGCTGTTGTCGTAGGTGCTCTCGAAGAGGGTGCTGAGCGTGTACGTGTGTTTCGCGGCCTCCTGGACCGCCTGGTCGTCGGCGAGGCCGCGGTAGCCGTAGGAGGCGTACTCGGCGACGCCCTCGATCCACCACACGTCCGGCACGCTGATCTGCTGGGCGAAGTCGCCCTTCATGTCGTCCCGGCCGTCGAGGAAGTGCGTGTACTCGTGGTTGAGGTTCCAGATCCGGGCCGCGAACCCGTCGTCGTACGGCTTCTGGTACATGATCGACGTGACGTGGTTGGCCGGGTCGGACGGGTCTCCGTCCAGGGTCATGCCGCCGTTGCCGGTGTCGATGCCGTAGATCGCGCCGGCGTAGGTCTGGTAGTCGGCGCGGCCGGCGAAGACCACCAGCTGGATGGTGGACACGTACTGGCCGGGTATGGGGCCGCCGGCCTTCACCAGAGTGCGGAAGTACGCGCTCTGGTGCAGCACACTCGCGCAGGCGGCGTCGAGGTCGGCGGCGGTCAGCGACTGGGCGAGGATGGTGACGTCCGCGTCACAGTGCCGGGTCACCGGCAGGACGGCCTCGGTCAGCCTGGCCGGCAGGTCGCAGATGTCGTAGGAGGCGCAGTCGGCGGCGTCGTAGGCGTTCGCCTGCGTGGCCACGGCCACCCAGAGCCCGGCCGTCGGGCCGGTCATCGCGGTCGCCGCCAGCAGGTCCTCTACCAACGGCTGGACGGTGGCGCGGAGTTCGGGATGCTCGACATAACGGGCCAGATTCATCCCGGCGTTGGAGTCCAGAAAGGCCCGCTCGGTGCCGAGCAGGCCGGTGTGGGCGAGGGCGAAGTCGTGGAGGTCGCCGATGATGCGCGGGTCGGCCTCCACGGCCTTGACGTACTCGGGGTTCCAGTTGCCGCGCCACAGCGGTGTGTAGACGTCGTTGACGGCCCTGACCATGCTGTCGACGGAGTCGTAGGAGCTGTCGTAGCCGTCCAGCAGCCGTCGGTAGACCGGGAGATAGCGGTCCTGCTGGCCGGCGCTGTCGGTGAGGATGACGCTCTCCCCGAGGATGTCGCCGTTCGCCGCCGTCACGTCACGCGCGTGGCGGCGGGCGAAGAAGGCGTCCAGGCCGGCCGTGACGGCTCTGGTGAGGCGCGTGGTGTACGGACCTACGTCCCCGGGGTGGTTGAACTGCACGTAGTAGCCGGCCCGCAGGAAGAGGACCAGTTGTTCCAGACCGCCGGCGTCGTCGCCGCGGTACCGCCGGGCCGTGCGTGTGTACGCGGCCGCCACGGTGAGCATCCGGCTCTGGCGGAACACGTCGTGCGCGTCCTTGCCGGTCACCGAGAACAGGGTGTTGACGCAGTCCGTGGACGAGGCCTTCACGAAGGACACGAGCGCGGACCCGCTACGGCTGCCGAAGTCGGCCGGACTGCAGGAGGCCGCCTTGGCCTGCCGTGCGGCCGGGTGGGCCGACAGCGGTTGCTGCGGCGGGAGTTGGGCGGGGCTGAGCCGCCGGGCCCGGCTCGTGGGACGCTCGGTGACGGCGGTGGTGGCGCCGGCCGGCGACGGCACGGGCCAGTGCCGCTGGGGCTGGTCGGCAGCACCGGTGCGGTACGGCTGCCGGGGCGCCGCCGACGCCGGTGTGGACAGCAGTCCGGCGACGGTGACGCCGACGACCGCGGCGACGGCCAGGCGTGCGGCCCTACGCGGGCGGGCCCGGCCTGGCACGCGTCCGGGCAGCGCGAAGCGATAGCGCATCTGGGTGTCCTCCACGAAAGGATGCGCCTCGGTGGGGGGTTGAGGCGTGTGTGGCACTGTCTCAGCGCGCCGACCGCCCCAACAATGCCGTGTGACATAGCACATGGCACGGAGGCCTCATAACATCGCGGCGCCTGCTTCGACTTGCGCTACGCCCCGGTGACGCTCCAGATGCGCGACGCCCAGGCCCGCAGGTGGGGCGCCTGCGCCACGAGGTCGCGGTAGGCGGCGGTCGCGGACTGGCACAGTGCGTCCACGACCTCGTCGGTGACGGTGTCCGGCCGCCAGGCCAGTACGTAACGGCACCACAGCGGGGAGCCGGCCAGCGGTCTGACCAGGACCTGCGGGATCGGCCGCAGCGTCGGCTGCACCAGGGACACCCCGAGCCCGTCGGCGATCATGCTCTGCAGCTGGGCCTGGTCACCCAGGAACTCGTGCACGGTGACCGGCGCGAACCCGGCCGCCGCACAGGCCTCGTAGAACACCCCGGGCCACCCGGCGCCGTCGTCCGGGGTGACGAACCAGGCGTCCTCGGCCAGATCGGCGAGCTGCACCTGCGCGCACTGCCGCAGCCGGTGCCAGGAGGGCAGGGCGACGAACGTCGGCTCGGTGACGATCCCGCGGTGCCTGACCGCGCCCGAGTGACGCAGCTCCATACCGGGGTAGTCGGCGGCGATGGCCACGTCCACCGTGCCTTCCTCCAGCCGCTCCACGATCCGCGAGGAGGCGTAGACGCTGGTGACCGACAGGGACGGCTCCAGCAGGCGGGTGCGGACCCGGGATACCGTGCCGGACAGCATGGGCGAGTTGGTGGCCGCCACCCGCAGGGGACGGCGGGCCCGCGCACCGGCCGGGCGGTGGCCGATGGCGGCGGCGCGGGCCAGTACGTCGCGGGCCCGGGCGACGACCTCGGCGCCGTAGCGGGTCGGCCGCACACCGCTCGGGCCGCGCTCGAACAGCGGCTCGCCCAGGTGGCGCTCGATGCGCCGGAGCTGGGTGCTGACGGCGGGCTGCGAGTAGCCGAGCTGTGCCGCGGCGCGCCCGACACTGCCGGCATCGGCGATCGCGCACACCACCCGCAGATGCCGCAGCTCCAGTTCCATCGCTCGACTCCCCGTCTCCGTCGCCGGGCGACCGGTCCACGTCTTCCGGCAAAGCCACTGTTCACGGCCCCGGACACCGGGGTCGGACCGGCGGACCGAAGCGTCGCACCGCACGGCCCCGGAGACAAGTCGCACGTCCGCCGGGGTCAGGGCCCGGGAGCGGCCGCGGGTGGGGGCGGTCTTTCTTCACACACTCTGATTTGCCTAAAGGCTTTAGGAAACTCCATACTCGCTTATGGCGAAGGAGGGAATCGTGATGGTGCGCGCAGGGCTGACCACCGAGCGCCTCGTGCGTGCGGGCGCGGAACTCGCCGACGAGGTCGGCTTCGACCAGGTGACCGTGTCGGCGCTGGCCCGCCGGTTCGACGTGAAGGTCGCGAGTCTGTACTCGCACCTGAAGAACTCCCAGGACCTCAAGACCCGGATCGCGCTGCTGGCACTGGAGGAGATGGCCGACCGCGCCGCCGACGCGCTCGCCGGGCGGGCCGGCAAGGACGCCCTCGCCGCCTTCGCCGACGTGTACCGCGACTACGCCCGCCGGCACCCCGGCCGCTACGCGGCGGCACGGTACCCGCTGGACCCCGAGACGGCCGCCGCGAGCGCCGGCCCCCGGCACGCCCAGCTGACCCGGGCGATCCTGCGCGGCTACGACCTGACCGAACCCGACCAGACGCACGCCGTCCGGCTCCTCGGCAGCGTCTTCCACGGTTACGTCAGCCTGGAGTCGGCCGGCGGATTCAGCCACAGCGCCCCCGACTCCCAGGAGTCCTGGACCCGGATCCTGGACGCCCTCGACTCCCTGCTGCGCAACTGGCCCACCCCCTGACACCCGAAGCAGGCCGACACCATGCACACCATCCCGCTCACCCCCGACCTCCTGCGCGGCGCCCTCGAATGGGAACGCACCGCCCACGGACTGCTGCCGCACCGGCTGCCGGCCCGTGCCCGCGCGCAGTGCGCCGATCCGCAGCTGGCCATGGCGGAGTCCCAGCCTTCCGGCGTACGGCTGGTGCTGCGCACCCGCGCCACCGCGCTCGAGCTGGACACCCTGCCGACCAAGCGCGTCTACACCGGCGCGCCGCCCCGCCCGGACGGGGTGTACGACCTGCTCGTCGACGGGCGGCCGGCGGGCAGCGCCGGCGTGGCAGGCGGCAACACGCTCACCATCGACATGACGACCGGCAGAACCGAGCACCGGCCGGGCGAGCCCGGCACCGTGCGGTTCTCCGGGCTGCCCGACACCCTGAAGGTCGTGGAGATCTGGCTGCCGCACAACGAGACGACCGAACTGGTCGCCCTGCGCGCCGACGCGCCCGTCGAAGCGGTGCCGGACCAGGGACGCAAGGTCTGGCTGCACCACGGCAGTTCCATCAGCCACGGCTCGGACGCCGCGAGCCCCACCACCACCTGGCCCGCCCTCGCCGCCTCCCTCGGCGGGGTGGAGCTGATCAATCTGGGGCTGGGCGGCAGCGCCCTGCTCGACCCGTTCACCGCGCGCACGCTGCGCGACACCCCGGCCGACCTGATCAGCCTCAAGCTCGGCATCAACGTGGTCAACGCCGATCTGATGCGGCTGCGCGCGTTCGGCCCCGCAGTCCACGGCTTCCTCGACACCATCCGCGACGGGCACCCCGACACGCCGCTGCTCGTCGTGTCGCCGATCCTGTGCCCCGCCCATGAGGACACCCCGGGCCCCAGCCTCCCGGACTTCTCCGCCGTGAGCGAGGGGCGGCTGCGGTTCGTCGCCGCCGGGGACCCGGCCGAGCGGGCCGGCGGAAAACTCACCCTGACGGTCATCCGCCAGGAGCTGGCCCGGATCGTGCGCGAGCGCTCGGCCGAGGACCCGCACCTGCACCACCTCGACGGCCGTGAGCTGTACGGCGAGGCCGACTTCGACGAACTGCCGCTGCCCGACGGCCTGCACCCGGACGCCGCCGCGCACCGCCGCATGGGCGAACGGTTCGCGGCGCTGGCGTTCGGTCCGGGCGGCGCCTTCGCGGACGGCGCCGCCTGACCCGTACGGGCCGGCTCACACCAGGTGGGCGAAGACCACGAGGTTCTCCGTGTAGTCCTTGGCCGTGTGGTCGTACGGACCCGCACAGGTGATCAGGCGGACCTCGGGGCGCCGGGCGTCGGCGTAGACGCGCCGGCTGGGGAAGTCGTCCTTGGCGAAGGTCTCGGCGTCGTCCACGACGAACTCGGCGTCGCGCCCGTCGGCGCGCTCCACGGTGAAATGGTCGCCGCGCCGCAGCGCGTCCAGGTTGGCGAAGACGGCCGCGGAGGTCTTGGTGTCGACGTGTCCGGCGATGATCGCGGTGCCCTTCTCACCGGGCGAGGCGCCCTTGGCGTACCAGCCGACGAGGTTGGTGCTGCCGGCCGGCGGCGGCTGGAGCTGGCCCGAGGAGTTGAGGCTCAGGGTGGTGAAGGGGGCGTTCACGGAGATCTTCGGGATGACCAGGCGGGTCGGCGTGGACCGGGGCAGCCCCGTGGCTCCCTGCTCCCCGTCGTTCAGCGGCGGTTCGTTCTGCCGCGTGCCGCCCTGCTTCGGGTCGCTCTGCTCCAGGTCGGTCTGGTCCTGGACGGTCTGCTGCGGGCCGGACTGGGCGACGCCCGCGCTCGCGGCACGGGACCGCCGCGGGGTGTCGTCCGAACCGTGGTGGCCGCCGAACACGCTGACGGTGAGAAGGACGATGGCCACGCCCCACAGCATCAGCCGCCCGCCACGGCCGGAACTCCGCCCGTCCGCCTGCTGCGCGGGGGGCGGGGAGGAGGGATCTGCTGCCATCGGACACCACCTCATTCGGACACGGCAGCACGGGGATCAGGACAGGGGGCGCCGGGAGAAAGAGCCCGGCGCACGGGGAGAACACGTACAGGGCGTACAGGGGACTTGCGGGGGGACGCGGGGAGAGCGGGTCCGGGCGCGGGCCGCCGACACGGTGGGAGCTGCCGGCGGCTGCCGCTGCCTCTGGACGGTTCGCGTCGGTCAGGACGCCGGCTGGCCGGCCTTGCGGCGGCGCAGCAGGTACATGCCGCCGGCCCCTACGGCCAGCACGGCCAGGCCACCCGCGGTGACACCCGGGTCGGCGAGCGCGCCGCCACCGGTGTGCATACCACCGTGCGGCCTCTCGTGTTCGCCGCGTTCGTCGTCCTCGCGACCGCCTTCCCGGCCGCCGTCGTGACCACCGTCGCGACCGCCGTCCTGGTAGCGGTCTTCGCCGTACCCGTCGTCGTCGCGGCCCGGGCCGGAACCCCATTCGTCATCGTGCAGCGCGGCGAGCGCCCCGCCGCCGGTGTGGATTCCGCCGCGAGGCCCGCTGTGTCCGCGGCCGTGGTCGTCGCCCCGGCCGTGGTCCTCGCCCCGGCCGTGGTCCTCGCCCCGGCCGTGGTCCTCGCCCCGGCCGTGGTCGTCGTCCCGGCCGTGGTCCTCGCCCCGGCCGTCCTCGTCGTCACCCCAGTCGTCACCGCGGTCGTCGCCGCGGTCGTCGCCGCGCACCACGGAGAGCGCTCCACCACCCGTGTGGACTCCACCGCGAGGGCCGTCGTGTCCACGGCCTCCGCCGTGGTCGTGTCCGTGATCACTGTCGTGGTCGCGGCCCGAGTCGTCGTCGCGGCCGTGCTCGTCGCCGGAACCGTGATCGTGGTCCTGGCTGTAGGAGGAATCGTCGCGGCCGCCGTCATCACCCGCGGGAACGGCGAAGGCGGCACTGGGCGCGGCGAAGGTCAGAGCGGCGGTTGCGGCCGCCGTGGCCAGAAGCATGCGGGCAGAACGCATAGCGATGTCCTTCCGCCGTGGCCGGGCAGCGGACACCTCATCAGCTGGATGGACCCGGCCTCGACATGAACCACCGTCAGGGAGTCCGCAAACTCCCACCATCCGAGCCGCCCGGCCGTGTCACCCTGCCACCCGTCTGTCCCAGTGTCCGCGCTCCGCGGCCCCTCGTCCGGCGCAATCCTCCGCCCGCACACGCCTCCGCGTGTGAGATGCGGCCGGGATCCGAGGCTCTGATCCTCCGCCCCCTCTTGTTATGACAGCCGTCATAACGCAGGCTGGTGCCGACAGGACGTCAGGTGGACGTGGCGGGAGGCATTGGTGGCGGACGCGATGGCACGGGTCCTGTGGGAGCGGTACGAGCCGGTGCACGATCTTCTCTATTTCGCCCCGGAGGTGCGCCGGGCAGCAGACGCGCTCGGGATGCGCGGGTACTGGATGGGCTACTTCGCGCTGCGCGCCGCACCGCTCGGCGCGGCGCATCCGTCCGTCGTGACGAGCTGTTTCTACGTCTTCCACCCCGCCCGGGTGACCCGTGCCCTGCCGGACGCCTGGACGTACGCGACTCCGGACGACGTGCTGGCCGCCCGCGAGGACGCCCTGGACGCGGCGATGACCGCCCTCTTCGGACCGGACACCGTCGGCTCGGCCGAGTTCGGCCGGGCCGCGGACCTCGCATGGGAGGCGGCCAAGGCGGCGGACACCACGGGCCGGGTGCTGGCCGCCGCCAACCAGGCGCTGCAGCGGCCCGGCCGCCCCGCGGCACGGCTCTGGCAGGGCCTCACCACCCTGCGCGAGCACCGGGGCGACTCACACGTCGCGGTGCTGGTCGCCCACGGGCTGGGGCCGGTCGAGGCCATGATCCTCAAGGCGGCGGCCGGCGAGTCCGACGGGGTGCTGCTGCGGGAGACCCGCAAGTGGGAGCAGCCGGACTGGGAAGCGGCCGGTACTCGGCTGCGCGAGCGGGGTCTGCTCGCGGCCGACGGGTCCCTCACCCCGGCCGGCGCGGCGGTGCGCGCGGAGGTGGAGGCCCTGACGGACGCGGCGGCCGAAGGGCCCTGGACCGTGCTCGGCGCCGACCGCGCCGCCCGCCTGGCCGAACTGCTGGACCCGCTGGCCCGTGCGGTCGAGACCTCGGGCCTGCTGCCGCCGGGCAACCCGGTCGGACTGACCCGAAGCGCCCACCCGGCCCACCGCTGACCCGGCTCGGCTCCTCTCCCCTCGGACGCCCCGTGGCCACCGGCTCCGGGCCCCTCAGCCCCGCCCCAACCGGCCTCTCCCACCCGACCCGTAACCGGACTCGGCTCCTCCCCCCTCGGCCGCCCTCGCGACCACCGGCTCCGGCCCCCCACAGACCCTCGCCCGCCCGACCGCTCCACGGCCCCGCAGGAACCCGGAAGCCGACGGACCGGCTCAAAGGCACCGCCCCCGGACCGACCCGATCGGCCGCCCGCCCCTCAGGAGCCACGCACGGACGCCCGCGGTCGGCTGCCCGGCTCCACGCCGCCCGCTACAAGGGCCGCACCTCGACCCCCACGCGCGAACGCCCGCCATCGGCTGCCCCGTTCCGCGCGGCCCATAGAGGAATTCCTCCGCCGCGCGCTAGTCCCTGCGGGCCCTGTGCCCCCGGTGCGGCGGCGCGGCGCCCTCACGCCAGCGGTACGGATTCCGCACGGGTAGTGACCTCTGGGTTTGGCTGAAATCAGTCGTAGCAATGGTCGAAGTCGCCCGCTCGGGTGCTGTGTTGCGGAACGTACGCTGGGCCCGTGGTCAACCGAGACGAAGAGCGCGAGGGTCCGGCAGAGGCGGCGGCCCGGCTCACCGGACGCCCGGCCGGCGGCGCGCGGGCGGCCGCGTCCGGATCGCCGGCCGAGGTGACGCTGGAGGGTGGTACACCGGTGGTGGTCAAGCGGGGCGAGGCTCCCGGTGCCGTCCGCGCGGAGGTCGCGGGGCTGCGCTGGCTGGCCGCCGCGCACGCGGTGCGGGTGCCCGCGGTACTCGGCCACGACGACCGCTGGATGGTGACGGAGCGCGTGCCGACCGGGCGTCCGGACCCCGAGACGGCGATGCGTTTCGGCCAGGCACTCGCCGCACTGCATGCGGCGGGCGCTTCGGATTTCGGATCCCCGCCGCCCGGCGGGCCGGGGGACGCCTTCATCGGCCTCGCCCCCATGCGCAACGAGCCGGGCTCCGACTGGCCCCGCTGGTACGCGGAGCACCGGGTGCTGCCGTATGTGCGCGGCGCCGTCGACCGCGGCACGCTCCGCCCCCGCGAGGCGGCCGTGTTCGAGCGGGTCTGCGCGGTGCTGCCGGACCTGGCGGGCCCCGCCGAGCCGCCCGCGCGGCTGCACGGCGACCTGTGGAACGGGAACGTGCTGTGGGGCGCGGACGGCGAGGTCCGGCTCATCGACCCGGCCGCGCACGGCGGCCACCGGGAGACCGATCTCGCGATGCTCCGGCTCTTCGGCTGCCCCCATCTCGACCGGGTGCTCGCCGGGTACGAGCAGCGGGCGCCGCTCGCCCCCGGCTGGCGCGAGCGCGTCGGCGTGCACCAGCTCTTCCCGCTCCTGGTCCACGCGGTGCTGTTCGGACGCGGGTACGCGGAACAGGCCCTGGCGGTGGCGCGGGACGCGCTGGCGCGGGCGGTCTGACGCGGCGGCGGTGCCGCGGCCGCGCAACGCCCAGGCCGCATTCGGCGTCCTGTGCCATGCGGGCACCGGCGCGCCCGCACAGGAGCGGGACAGCGTCGTGCCGTCTCCTGGTGCAGAGGTCCTTCGGGACACTCTCCGGCCTGCGGTAACTCAGCGTAAGGAAACCAATCACCCGTTCGATTCGTATAAGGACGTGAAAGCCTAATCAGGGAGAGACCATGCAACCGTTCACGCTCAACTACGCGCGCCCCGCTGTGCAGTTGGACGTCACCACTCCGTATGCGTACGACTCCGGACTGCAGTTGAACGTCCTCCCGGACGGGCGGATCGCCGCCACCGACCACGCGACCCTGAGAGCGCTGGGGACCACGACCTCCACCGCCGGTTCCAAGACGCACTTCGACGACTGAACCGCGGGCCGCGACAGATGACCGTGCTCATCCTGACCAGTGAAGAAGACGTGACCGCGGACATGGTGGTCCTCCGTCTCGGGGAGGCCGGGGTTCCCGTGGTCCGGCTCGACCCCGCCGATCTGACCAACGGGGTGGCGCTGTCGGGCGAGTACGTGCAGGGCGCCTGCCGTGGGCATCTGTCCGTCGGCGGGCGCCTGGTGAGCATGAGCGGCCTGCGCTCGGTCTGGGTGCGCAGGCCCGGGGCCGCGGCCGCGCGCGCCGCCCAGCCGTCCGCCTGGCTGACCGAGGAGTCGTCGCAGGCGCTGTACGGCATGCTCCGTACCACCGGCGCACGCTGGATGAACCATCCGGACGCGGCCCGCCGCGCCCGTCACAAGCCCTGGCAGCTGCATCTCGCCCAGGGCAGCGGCCTGGCGGTGCCGGCCACGCTCATCACCACGTTCCCGCAGGCGGCCCGGGAGTTCGCGGAGCGGTTCCCGGACCTCGTGGTCAAGCCGGTGTCCGGCGCGCATCCGCAGGAGCCGCCGCGCGCCGTGCCGACCAGCCGGGTCGCGCCGGACACCGACTTCTCGGCGGTCGCCTTCGGTCCGACGCTGCTGCAGCGCCGCGTCGCCAAGCGGGCGGACATCCGGCTCACCGTCGTCGGCGACACCCTGCTGGCCGCGCGCAAGCCCGCCGACCCGGACGCCCACCCGGACGACGTGGACGTCCGGTTCGCCCCATCGGTCTCCCCCTGGCTGCCCGCGGAGGTGCCCCCGCGCGTGGCCGACGGCGTACGGCGGTACATGCGCAGCGCGGAACTGGCCTACGGGGCCTTCGACTTCGCGGAGGACGCGGACGGGATCTGGTGGTTCCTGGAGTGCAACCAGTCGGGCCAGTTCGGGTTCGTCGAGATGGACACGGGCCAGCCCATCGCCGCCACGATCGCCGAGTGGCTCGCCGGGGACGGGGATCCGGACGGCAGGTGTGCAAAGGGCGAGCGGGGCGCAGCCTGTTGATGGTGCGGGGATCGGCTCTGGAGAAGGGAACGCCACATGCGCATCGGACTGCTGGGGACGGGGCCGTGGGCCCGGGCGGCGTACGCGCCCGCCCTCGCCGGACACCCGGGAGTGGAGTTCGCGGGGGTGTGGGGCCGCCGGCCGGCGGCGGCCGGCGCGCTGGCCGAGCAGCACGGGGTGGCCGCGTACGAGGACGTGGACGCGCTGCTGGCGGACGTGGACGCCGTCGCGGTGGCCCTGCCGCCGTCCGTGCAGGCCGAGATGGCGGTGCGCGCGGCACAGGCGGGCCGTCATCTGCTGCTGGACAAGCCGCTCGCGGTGTCGGTGCCCGAGGGGCGGGCCGTGGTGGCCGCGGCCGAGCGGGCGGGGGTGGCGTCGGTGGTGTTCTTCACCGCGCGCTTCCAGAAGGAGCCGGACGCCTGGATCGACGAACAGGCGGCGGTGGCGGGCTGGTTCACGGCGCGGGCGCAGTGGCTGGGCGCGGTGTTCACCTCCGACAGCCCGTTCGCGGCCTCGCCGTGGCGGCGGGAGAAGGGCGCGCTGTGGGACGTCGGCCCGCACGCCCTGTCGGTGCTGCTGCCGGTGCTCGGTGACGTACGGCAGGTCGTGGCGGCGGCGCACGGCCCGGCGGACACCGTGCATCTGGTCCTCGACCACGCCACCGGCGCGTCGAGCACGCTCACGCTGAGCCTGACGGCGCCGCCGGCGGCGGCCGGGGCCGATGTGGAGCTGCGCGGCGAGGCGGGCGTGGCGCTGATGCCGGGCAGCTCCGAAGGGGCGGTCCCCGCCCTCACCCGCGCCGTCGACGCCCTCCTGGCCGCCGCCCGCACCAGCCGCCCGCACGCCTGCGACGCAGCGTTCGGCCTCCGCGTCACCGAGATCCTGGCCATGGCCCAGTCCCGCCTGACCGACGGCCGGAACTAGACCCTGCCGCACCGGGGCCCGCTCCGGGCCACGGCAGCACCTGGCCGACCCGGTCGGGCCCGCCCGGGGAGCTCTGCGCGACCCGGGCGGGCCCTCAGCCTGTCACCCGGCACTGGCAACGGGTTCGGACCAGAAGTTGATGCGCTCCCGGACGACGGGATAGCCGGCCTTGGTGAAGTGGGCGGCCATGGGGAAGTTGGTGCGGTCGGTCGCGGCGGCGATGGCGGCGGCGCCCTGGGCGGCGAGGAAGTGGGTGCATTCGGCGAGCAGGTCGTAGGCGTATCCGTGGCCGCGCTGTTCGGGCAGGACGCCGATGAAGCCGACGCAGTGGCCGGACGGATTGCGCGCGGGGATGTGGATGCCGACGGTCTCCCCCTCGGGGGTGCGGGCGATCTGCCACCAGTCCCGGGGGGAGGGGAACCAGCGGAAGACGTCCAGTTCCTGCTGGGCGGCCTGGTCCGCTCCGCCCTGCTCGATCGCCCTGCGGGCATGGGCGTCGAGGGTGACCGAGTGGATCCGGCGCAGCAGGTCGAGGAACACGGTGTCGTCCGGCTCGGCGGCGAAGACGAGGCGGCCGGGCCGCAGGGGCAGGCCCCGGTCGGGGGTCCAGCGGTACAGGAAGCGCTCCACCAGCGGGGTGTAGCCGGCGGCGCGTGCGGCGGCGGTCCGGGCCTGCACGGCCGCTCGCTGCCGGGGGTCGGTGCGCCAGCCGGAGGGCGGGTCGATTTCGAGTTCGCCGGTCCGCCAGGGCGCCGTGCGCAGGAGCGCGGCCCCGGCCTCCTCCTCTCCCTCGGCCACGTCGAACCAGTTGATCACGAGTGGCCGGCGGTCCTCAGGCCCGCCCCACCAGGCGGCCCGGGCCACGGTACGGCCGTCGCGCACGGCGATGCGGCGCCAGTCGGGGCGGTAGCGGGTGCTGCGGTGCCTGTCGCCGAACCCCAGCGGGTCGGGCATGGTGTCGAACAGGTGCGCGCTGCTCTCGTCGAGCGTGCGGACGACCAGGCTGGTCATGGATGCCTCCGGGATGCGTGCCGCGATACGGCGGCGGGGACGCGCTCCCGGTCAGGCGTGGCACACCCGGGTGACGGGGAGGGGGGAGCGCGGGATGACTGCGGCCATGACGCTCGCCTCCTTCCGTCCGTCTCGGGCGTGCCGGGCCAGGCTAGGCGAGCCGGGCACGGAAGGTCCACCGCTTTTCACCGGGCGTCCGCTGTCCGGCCGGCGCCCTGCGTGCGCAGCGGCAGCCGGCACCTCCCGTGCGCCGGCGGGGAAGGCCGCACCCGGCGAGAGGCCCGGGTGCGGAGGGCGGCGTAGCTTGGGGGTGTGAGAGCGGTGCGCGGCGGGTCGTCGCATCGGGACCTGGAGGATCGCGGCTGGTTGCGGGGTGCGCCGCCGCCGTGGTGGGTGCGGGTGCTGCCCGTGCTGCTGCTCGTGTCCGTCACCACGGCCACGGTGATCACGCCGGACGCGCGGGACGCCGGTTTCCTGCTGGGCGCGATCCCGCCGCTGGCCGTCCTGTCGTACGGCCCGGTGGGGACCGCGGTCCTCGGTGTCGGGGTGGTCGTGGTGCTGAACGTCCCCGCCACCCATCTCAACCGCCCCGGCAACACCGATCTGCTCACCATCGTCTTCGTGGCGGTCCTGAGCGTGTTCGTGTCCTATGTGCGCAGCCGCCGGGACGCCCAGCTGGACACGGAGCGGGCGATCGGCGAGGCCGTGCAGCGGGCCGTGATGCCGCCGCTGCCGCAGCGGGTCGGGAGCGTGGAGTGCGCGGGCTTCTACCGGGCGGCGCAGGACGGGACGCTGGTGGGCGGGGACTTCTTCGACGTGCGGGAGGGGCCGTGCGGGGTGCGCGCGGTGATGGGCGACGTGCAGGGGCACGGGCTGGCCGCGGTCGCGACGGTGGTGGCGCTGCTGGGTGCGTTCCGCGAGGCGGTGCTGGACCAGCCGGACCTGGAGTCGGTGGCCGCGCGGATGGACCGCAGGCTGACGGTGGACTCGGCCGGCGTACGGCACGCGGAGCTGTTCGCCACCGGGGTGCTGCTGGAGTTCTCCCCTGACGGACGGGCGGTGCGGGTGGTGGCCTGCGGTCATCCGCCGCCCGTGCTGCTGCACGGCCCGGAGGCCCTGGAGGTGACGGTGGCGCCGGGACCGCCGCTGGGGCTCGGGCTGGTCGGCGTCGACCCGCCCAAGGCCGTCACGGTCCCGCTGGAGCGGGGCGACCGGCTCTTCCTGGCCTCCGACGGGGTGTGGGAGGCGCGGAACGCCGACGACGTCTTCTACCCGCTGCCCGCACGCCTGACCACCCTCACCGGCGCCGCGCCCGCCGAGCTGCCGAGGTCGGTGTGGACGGACGTGATGCGGCTGGGACACGAGGTCCGGGACGACGTCAGCATGCTGGTGCTGGCACCCCGGCCTGAGGCCCGCTGATCGCCGCGCCGGTCAGCCCACGTCCCACAGGAAGCGGTGGGTGTGGATGGCGAAGTAGGGGAAGGACTGGATCTCGCGGACGCCTTCGAGGGGCCGTACCGCGTCGTTGACGAAGTCCAGCAGCGCCTTCGGGCCGGGCGCGACCACCTCGGCGAACAGGTCGAATCCGCCGGAGGTCAGCACCGAGTAGACGACCTCGGGGCGTTCGGCCAGGGCGTCGGCGACGGCGCGGGGGTCGCCGTCGACGCGGATGCCGAGCAGGGCCATGGCCTGTCCGCCCATGGCCATCGGGTCGGTGACGCCGACCACCTGGACGGCCTTGGAGTCCAGCAGCCGCTGCAGCCGCTGCCGCGCTGCCGAGGGGGACAGGCCGACCTTCGGGCCGAGGTCGGCGTAGGCGATACGGCCGTCGGTCTGCAGCTCGCGCAGGATGGCCCGGTCGATCTCGTCCATGGCGTCGGTCCCCTGTTCAGCCGGCGAGTTCGGCGAGCGCGGCCGCGAAGACCCCGGTGTGGGTGTCGACGTCCTGCTCGGTGGTGTCCGGGCACATGAGCGCCATGTTGTGGAACGGGGTCAGCAGGATGCCGCGGTTGGCGAGGTAGAGGTGCAGGAAGTCCTCCAGCTCCGGGTCGGAGGCGGCCGCCGACTCGGTGCCGGTGCGCGGGGCCGGGCTGGTGAAACGGTACTCGGTGCGGGCCCCGAGCCGGCTCACCGACCACGGCAGCCGGTGTGCGTCGATGCCCGCCCGGACACCGGCCTCGAAGCGCTCGGAGAGCTTGGACATCCGGGCGAAGGCCTCGTCGGTGAGGACGTGTTCGAGGGTGGCCCGCATCGCGGCGACCGAGAGCGCGTTGCCGGCGAGGGTGCCGCCGACGCCGCCCATGTCGACGAGGTCCAGGTCGGTGCGGGCCAGCAGCCGCCCGGCGAGTTCCGCGGACAGCCCGTAGGCGCCGGCCGGGATGCCCCCGCCGATGGCCTTGCCGGTGGTCAGCAGGTCGGGTTCCAGGTCCCAGGCGGCCGTGCAGCCGCCCGGTCCGGCGGAGAAGGTGTGCGTCTCGTCGATGACGAGCAGGCTGCCGTACCGCCGGGTCAGCTCACGGACCCCGGCGAGATAGCCGGGTTCCGGCAGGACGATGCCGATGTTGGTCAGGGCGGGTTCCATCAGGACGGCGGCGACGTCGCCGTGGGCCAGTGCGCGCTCCAGGCCGGCGAGGTCGTTGAACTCCGCGACCCGGCTGGTCAGCGTCACGTCGCACGGGGCGCCGACGTTGCCGGGGCGGGCGGTGCCGGTGCCGTCGGGGCCGGCGACGATCAGCGACTCGTCGACGCTGCCGTGGTAGCAGTAGCTGTTCACCAGGATCTTCGGGCGCCCGGTGACGGCGCGGGCCAGCCGGATCGCCCAGCGGTTGGCGTCGGTCGCGGTGAGCGAGAAGCTCCAGCGGGCCAGGCCGAACCGGCGGGTCAGCTCGGCGCCGACCCACTCGGCGTCCTCCGTCGGCAGCATCGCCGTGGCCCCGCCCAGCTCGGCGAACCTCCGCTGCACCGCCTGTGTCACCGGCGCGGGCGAGTGGCCGGCCATCGCACCGGTGTCGCCGAGGCAGAAGTCGATGTACTCGTGCCCGTCCACATCGGTGACCCTCGCGCCGCGCGCTCCGGCCAGATAGCGGGGGAAGGCGCCGGCCGTCTTGTTCATCCACGTCATCGGCACCCGGCCGAAGAGGTGGCCGGCTCCCGCATAGGCCGCCCGGGAGCGGGGATTGCGGCGCTCGGCCTCGGCGCTCTCGCGGGCGAGGAGGGCGTGCAGACGCGTGCGGTCCATGGGGTGCCTCACTGCAGATGGTGACGAATGTCGTGACTCTACGATTGGAACAGCGGCGATCTCAACATCTCACGCATGCTTCGATCGCGAGCGCAATCGATTCGGCCGCTTCGTGGGGAGACGGGCATCGGGAGGGTGACGCCTCACCTCTGCCCCAACTGACAAACGTGGAGCCGGAGTTCGAACGTCCGGACTGAAACGCCAGGGTGCGCCACCCCTTCCGCCACATAGAAATATCTACGAGCATGCATATGCCGAGGCCCGGCGGACGAGGACACCCGGAGCAGCGCATGGCGAACACGATGTGGATGCGGGGCGTGGAGTGGCTGGCCGCCGCGGCGGCGGACCCGCGCTCCTGCAAGTGGGAATGGGATCACGGCGAGGGCATCTCGCTGCTGGAGGCGGGCCGCTTCTGGGACGTGCTGAGCGTCCCGGAACGGCTGGGGCTGCTGGCCCTCGATCTGCTGTGGGGGCCCGAGATGCCGGTGCCGGGGCCGACGCTGATCGACACGGCGGCGGGCCGGGTCGGGTTCTTCCTGCCGCCGGACCCCTCCGGGGGCTGGGTGGGCGCCGGTCTGCGCTACGCGACCAAGGGAGCCTGGGTCGCCGTACCGCCGCCGTACCGGCCCGCGCGGTCCCTGGAGTGGCTCGTGCCGCCGGACGGCACCGGGGCGCTCCACTCCCCCGGCGTCCTGGAGGAGACGCTGCGGCAGGCCAACGGCACCCTCGCCGTCCTGGCGCCGCTGTGCGGGCCGTGACGGCTCAGCTGCGCTCGGACGCGGGCCGCGTGCCCGAGGCGGGGAAGGGGCGGACGGCGGCGAGCCCCTCCGGTTCGGTGGGGACGGTCCGTCCCTGCGCCCGCCACTCGGCCACCAGCCGGGCGTAGATCGGTTCCCGGGTCCGGTCCGGCTGCGCGAACAGGGTCCGCCGGCGCATCCGGTCCAGGCGTTCGATCCGGTCCAGCCAGTCCAAGCGGTTCGCCGGGTCCAAGCGGTTCATGCCGGGGCCAACGCCCGCGCGCCGCCACCGGTACGCCCCCGGACCGCGGCTCACCGGGTCGGGTGAGGGCGTCCCCCGAACGGGGCGTTCCGCCCGTCGGACAAGCATCCCGCGGGCCGTACCCCGGCCGCGCACCCCCCGTGGCCGTCCCGGGCGTCCCGCCGGCCGCGCACCCCGGTGGCTGTCCCGGCCGTCCCACCGGCCGCGCACCCCGGTGACCGTCCCGGCCGTCCCCCCGGCCGCGCACCCTGGTGGCCGTCCCGGGCGTCCCGGGCGTCCCGTCGGCAGTCGCCCCGGTGGCCGTCCCTCCGACGGGCGAGGCGGTGTGCGCGCTCCTATCCTGAGGAGGTCCCGGCCGGGTGCCGAGGAGGTCCGGGCTCCGGCGTCCCGTTCGCCGCACGGCCCGGCCCTCACGTGCTTGGAGTGAGCCCATGTCGTCCATCTCCGCACGCCTGGTGAGGGGGGCGGCGGCCGCCGTCGCCGCGGGGACGCTGCTGGCGCCGCTCGCCGCCGGGCCCGCCGGGGCCGCACCGGCCTTCGCGCAGGCCGCACCGGCCGCCGGCTCACCCGGCCCGAGTCCTTCCGGAACGGGCGTCCGCCCCCTCACCCCCGGTGTGGCGCGCCAACTCGACGCCGCTGTACGGAAGGTGATGCGCGAGGCGGGCATCCCCGGCGTGAGCGTCGGCGTCTGGACGCCCGGGCAGCCGGACTACGTCCGCTCGTTCGGGGTCGCCGACAAGAGCACCGGCCGGAGGATGACGCCGGACCTGTACCTGCGCATCGGCAGCGAGACCAAGACGTTCACCGTGACCGCGCTGCTGCAGCTGGCCGACCGGAAGAAGGTCGGACTGGACGACCCGATCGGCAAGTACGTCCCGGGTGTGCCCCACGGCGACGAGATCACCCTGCGTCAGCTCGCCGACATGCGCAGCGGCTTGTTCAACTACTCCGAGGACCAAGGCTTCTTCAAGGCGCTGACCTCGGACCCGCGGCGGCCCTTCACCCCCCGGCAGTTGCTCGCCTACTCCTTCAGGCACCCGGTGCTGTTCCGGCCGGGGCAGAAGTTCTCCTACTGCAACACCAACCTGATCCTGCTGGGTCTGGTGGTGGAGAAGCAGAGCGGGCAGCGCCTCGGGGACTACATCAAGCGGCGCATCCTGGATCCGGCCGGCATGACGCACACGCTCTTCCCCGCCGGCAGCGAGTTCCCCGCCCCGCACGCGCAGGGCTACACCCGGCAGACGGCGAACGGCGAGGAGGCCGACGCGACCGGCTGGAACCCGTCCTGGGCCTGGGCGGCCGGCGCGATGATCTCCGATCTCAGGGACATGCGCACCTGGGCGCGCACCGTCGCGACGGGCCGGTTCCCCGACGGCAGGCGGATGGTCGGCGCCGCCCTGCAGAAGCAGCGGCTGACGATCCCGCCGGCCGACTCGGTCAAGGGCGCCGGATACGGCATGGGCATCTTCGACGTCCAGGGCTGGATCGGCCACAACGGCTCACTGCCGGGCTACGAGTCGCTGACCGTCCACCTGCCCGAGACCGGGACGACACTCGTCGTGCTGCTGAACACGGACACCGGCTACCGCTCGCAGGAGCCCAGTACCGTGCTGGGCGAGGCGGTCACGAGGATCGTCTCCCCGGGGCACGTCTACGACCTGCCCGTAACGCCGGCCGGATGAGGCGCGGGGCCCCGACCGGTCCCCCGTTCCGGTCGTGCCCCGCGGATGCCGAAGGTACGTGCGCCATCGGGCGGGGACCAGTGCACCGGTGCCCTGCGCCGGCCGCGCGGCACTCACCGGTGCACAGGCACGTCCGGTTGGTCCGGGTTCGCCGCGCGGGGGCCGGATCAGCTCGCCGCGCCGAGGTCGGGCAGGGCCAGCTCACCGGTGGCCAGGTGGGCGAGGACGACCTCGTACAGATCGGTGCCGCCGGCCGTCAGCCGGCGTTCCAGCACGGCCTCGGCGGCCCGGACGCGTTCGCGCACGGTCTGGGCGTGCACGCCGAGCGCCTCGGCGGCGCGTTCGGCGTGCGCGTCGGCCCCGGTCCAGGCACGCAGGGTACGGCGCAGGTCCCGGCCGTCCTCGTCGAGCCGGCCGAGCAGCCCCTCCGCCCAGGAGCGCAGCGCGCTCGTGCCGAGCAGTTCGGTGAGCCGGATCCGGGGCGGCCGCTCGGCCGCGCCGGGCGAGGGGCCGTACGGGCCGTGGAGTGCCTCGGTGTTGAGGGCGGCGTGGGCGACGGCGCGGACGGCCAGCCGGGAGAAGTCGGCGCCGAGCAGCGCGGCGACCCGGTCCATCCGGGCGCGCACCGTGTTGCGGCTGACGCCGAGCACCTTGGCCGCGTTCACGGCGGTGAACTCCAGGCCCAGCCGGGCGGTGGCGAGCAGTTCGGCGCGCACGTGGTGCGGCAGGGTGTCGAGGGGGCGCAGCACGGCGGCGGCCCAGGCCCGCAGCCCCGCGGGGTCCATGAGCTGGGCGGGGCGGGTGCGGGCGGCGTAGACGGCGGACCGGTCGGGCCGGAACCGGGCCACGGCGAGGGCGGTGACGGCCTGCCCGTACGCGGTGGAGGTCAGCGCGAGCCGCTGCCGGGGGCTGCCGCCCAGGTAGGTGCCGGGCCGGCCGGAGACGATGTCCTGCAGCCGCTGTCCGACCTCGGCCGACGGGCCGACGACGATGACGTGTTCGTCCACGGCGGGGCAGCGCACCACAAGGGCCTGCCCTTCGGTGGCGTCGACGCACTCCTCGGCGAGCCTGTCGCGTTCGGCGGCGGCGCCCTCCAGGACGTACACGCGGGCGGTGTCCTCCTCCAGCAGGCCCGGCCACAGCCCGGCGGCGACCCGGCGGGCCGAGACGGTGTCCTCCACCATGAGCAGTTGCAGGATCGCCAGCCGCAGATCGGCCGTGGCCCGCCGCAGCCGCCGCCCCGACTCCGCCAGCTCCCGCTCCCTGAGCAGCAGTTCCAGGACGACGGCGGTGTGGTTGAGGATCTCGGCGGTGTGCCGGTCGAAGGGCTCGGGGCGGGCCACCGCGAGGACGGCCGCCGCCTCCGGGCCCGGCCCCTGATGCCGTATCCCGACCAGGCGCACCTGCCGTGCCCCGTCGGCGAGGGCCGCGGCCGAGACCCGTCCGGCGGCGACGTCGGCCAGAACGGCGGGGTCGAGCGGCAGCCGTTCTCCGGCGAGCAGGTCGCCGCGGCTGTCCTGCAGGCACACCGAGGCACCCACGGTCCGGGCGAGCCAGTCGACGAGCCGGCCGGGATCGCGTCCGGCGGGCCGCAGCCGGTCCAGCAACTCCTGCGCCCAGGCGCTGTCGTCGGCGTACGGCTGCTGGAACGCCGGGCCCTCGTCCGGTCGGCCGGCCACGTGCCCATCCCCCCGTCTCCCTGATGACCTGCGCTTACGCATGCGCACGTTACCCGACCGCCGCACGTCCCGCGCGGGAGACGGCTCCGCCGGCGGCCCGGGGGGGTGTGGGCGGCCGGCGGAGACTCCGCGTCCGGGGCGGGGGGATGCCCGAGGACGGTTCTCCCGTCGCCTGCCCCGGATTCGGGGAAGTACACCAGAAAACCATCGGGGGCTCCGGCCGGTGCCGCCGATGGCGCGTGCGGGGCGCGTGTGGTGGGCGGTACGGCATAAGCTCGGTGAATGGCGAAGTACTTCGACGTGCACCCCGAGAACCCGCAGCCGCGCAGCATCTCCCAGATCGCCGACGCGGTGCGCTCGGAGGCGCTCATCGCATACCCGACCGACTCCTGCTACGCGCTGGGCTGCCGGCTGGGCAGCCGGGACGGCATGGAGCGGATCCGTTCCATCCGCCATCTGGACGACCGGCACCACTTCACCCTGATGTGCCGGGACTTCGCCCAGCTGGGCCAGTTCGTGCACGTGGACAAGGACGTGTTCCGGGCCGTGAAGGCGTCCACGCCCGGCAGCTACACCTTCATCCTGCCGGCCACCCGAGAGGTGCCGCGCAAGCTGCTGCATCCGAAGAAGAAGACCGTGGGCGTGCGCATCCCGGACCATGTGGTCACCCAGGCGCTGCTCGCGGAGCTGGGTGAGCCGCTGCTGTCCAGCACACTGCTGCTGCCGGACGAGGAGGAACCGCTGACGCAGGGCTGGGAGATCAAAGACCGGCTCGACCACGTGGTGGACGCGGTGGTCGACTCCGGCGACTGCGGCACCGAGCCGACGACGGTCGTGGACTTCTCCGGCGGCGAGGCGGAGATCGTCCGTTGGGGCGCGGGGGACACCAGCCGCTTCGAGTGAGCGCGCCTACCCGGTGCGAGCGTGCGGATCTTGCGTGACAGCATGATCGTAGCCGTGGCGACGGTCCCGCAGCCGTGGCGTCGAGGGCCGTCGCCGCCAGCCCCATGTCCCCCACGGAGGCCTGCCCACCATGACCGATGTCCAGGGAACCGATCTCGACATCACCACCGAGGACGGTGTCGCCGACGCCTACCTCGCCCGTCCGGCCGACGGCCGCCCCCGTCCGGGCGTGCTGTTCTACCAGGACGCCTACGGTCTGCGGCCGCATCTGAGGTCGATGGCCGACCGGCTGGCGGCCGCCGGCTACACCGTGCTGGTGCCCAACGTGTTCTACCGCCTCGGCCGGACCCCGGTCGTCGACCTGCCCGAGTTCATCGACCCGGGCGCCGATCCGACCATCTGGGAGCGGCTCGGCCCGGTCGTGTCCTCGCTGACGCCCGACCTGGTGAAGCGGGACGCGGGCGCCTATCTGCGCTGGCTGGCCGACAGCCCGCTGGTCGCCGACGGGCCCGTCGCGCTCACCGGTTACTGCATGGGCGCCCGCCTCGCCCTGTGGACCGCGGCGGCGTATCCGGACCGGGTCGCGGCGGCGGCCGGCTTCCACGGCGGCGGGCTCGCCACCGACGATCCGGGCAGCCCGCACCTCGGCGCCCCGCGGATCACCGCCGAGCTGTACTTCGGGCACGCCGACAACGACCGGTCACTGCCGCCCGAGCAGATCGAGCGTTTCGAAAAGGCGCTGACGGAGGCCGGGGTCCGGCACACCTGCGAGGTGTATCCGGGCGCCCACCACGGCTACACCCAGGCGGACACCCCGGCGTACGACCGCGAGGCCGACGAGCGGCACTGGGCGGCGCTGCTCGGCCTGCTCGAGCGCACCTTCTGACGCAGGACCGGGGAAGGGCCGCTTCGGCACGGCGCCCGCCGTCCCGAGACGGCCCTTCCCCGTTCACCTCATTGACATGTTCGCGTCCCAGTACGACTCTGAGAGCGCTCTCAATCCGGTACGGACCAGTGACCAGTGTCTGTACGACCCCGACCCCACACGGAGGTAGGAGAGTGACTCACGCACGCTCACGCCCGGCGCTCGCTGCAGCGGCCGCCGCGACCCTGGCCGGCGGAGTGCTCGCCCTGGGCGCCCCGGGGCCCGCCGGTGCCGCGGTGCCGGACACCATCCCCCTGCAGATCACCAACAACTCGGGCCGCTCCGAGCCGGTCTACATCTACGACCTCGGCACCCAGCTGTCCTCCGGGCAGCAGGGCTGGGCCGACGCGAACGGGACCTTCCACGCCTGGCCTGCGGGCGGCACCCCGCCGACGCCCGCGCCGGACGCGGCGATCACCGGACCGGCCCCCGGGCAGTCCACGACGATCCGGATCCCGAAGTTCTCCGGCCGCATCTACTTCTCCTACGGCCGGAAGCTCGACTTCCGGCTGACCACCGGCGGCCTGGTGCAGCCGGCCGTGCAGAACCCCTCCGACCCCAACCGGGACATCCTGTTCAACTGGTCCGAGTACACCCTCAACGACTCGGGGCTGTGGCTGAACAGCACCCAGGTGGACATGTTCTCCGCGCCGTACGCGGTCGGGGTGCGGCGCTCCGACGGCAGTGTGAGCACCACGGGGCATCTGAAGTCCGGCGGCTACAGCGGCTTCTTCAAGGAGCTGCGCAGCAGGCCGGGCGGCTGGTCCGGGCTGGTGCAGACCCGCTCCGACGGCACGGTGCTGCGTGCCCTGTCCCCGCTGTACGGAGTGGAGACCGGGGCTCTGCCCGCGAACGTCATGGACGACTACATCAACCGGGTCTGGCAGAAGTACACGACGTCGACGCTGACGGTCACGCCGTTCGCCGACCAGCCGAACACCAGGTACTACGGCCGGGTCTCGGGCGGCGTCATGAACTTCACCGACGGCTCGGGGGCGGTCGTCACCAGCTTCCGGAAGCCGGACGCGGACAGCGTCTTCGGCTGCCACAAGCTGCTCGACGCGCCCAATGACACGGTGCGGGGCCCGATCTCACGCACCCTGTGCGCCGGGTTCAACCGCTCCACGCTGCTGACCGATCCCAGCCAGCCGGACACCACGCCGTCCGACTTCTACCAGGACGCGGTGACCAACCAGTACGCGCGTGCCGTCCACGACCAGATGGCCGACGGCAAGGCCTACGCGTTCGCCTTCGACGACGTCGGCGACCAGGAGTCGCTGGTCCACGACGGCAGCCCGCAGAAGGCGTTCCTGACACTGGATCCGCTGAACTGAACGGGCCGCGGCCCCGCACCGCCGGGTGCGGGGCCGCGGGACGAAGGGTCGCTCAGCCGGTCGTCAGGGCGGTGTCGTCCACGACGAAGCTGGTCTGCAGCGAGGAGTCCTCCACGCCGTTGAACTTCAGGGTGACCGTCTGGCCCGCCAGCGAGGACAGGTCGAAGGTCTTCTGGCTGTAGCCGGAGGCCGCGTTGAGGTTCGAGTAGGTCGCGAGAGTCTTCGAACCCGCCGTCACCGTCAGCTTGTCGTACTGGCTGCTGGTGGTGGTCTCCGAGGTGTCGATGTGCAGGTAGAAGGTCAGGGTCGCCTTGCAGCCCGCGGGGATCGTCACCGACTGCGACAGCGTGTCGGTGTGGCTGGTGCCGTAGCCGTCGAGCCAGGCCTTGTAGGAGCCGCTGTGGGCGGCCTCACCGGTGTCGGTGGTGATGACACCGCTCGTCGCGGTCCAGCCGGTGCCTCCGGACTCGAAGCCGGGGTTGCTCAGCAACTGGCTCGAGGTGCAGCCGCCGCCACCACCGGAGTTGACCGTCCAGGTGAAGGTCGCGGTGCCGGTGGCGCCGGTGGAGTCCTTGACCGTCACCGTGGTGTTGGAGGTGCCCGCCGTGGTGGGCGTGCCGGTGATCAGACCGGTGGAGCTGTTGATCGACAGGCCCGCCGGCAGCCCCGAGGCGCTGTAGGTCAGGGCTCCGCTGTTGGTGCTGCTCGCCTTGATCTGCAGGCTCACGGCGGTGCCGACGGTCGAGGTCTGGTTGCCCGGGTTGGTGACCGTCACCCCGCTGCTGGGCGGTGTGATGTGGCTGCCGACGTTGATGCCGGCGAAGGCGTTGCCGACTCCGGCGTACTGGGTGGAGTTGGTGCCGTACAGGGCGGCTGCCGCGTTCAGGGCGGCGGTGCGGGCGGCCGCGTAGTTGGTGCTGGACGTCATGTACGTCGTCAGCGCCTTGTACCAGATCTGCAGCGCGGCGGCCCGGCCGATGCCGGTGACGGCGACGCCGTCGGAGGTCGGGCTGTTGTAGGTCACGCCGTTGATGACCTTGGTGCCGCTGCCCTCGGACAGCAGGTAGAACATGTGGTTCGCCGGGCCCGAGGAGTAGTGGACGTCGAGGTTGCCGACGCCGGAGTACCAGCTGTCGGCGCTGCCGCCGTCCTTGCTGGGCTTGTCCATGTAGCGCAGCGGGGTGCCGTCGCCGTTGATGTCGATCTTCTCGCCGATGAGGTAGTCACCGGGGTCGGAGCTGTTGTTGGCGTAGAACTCCACGCCGGTGCCGAAGATGTCGCTGGTGGCCTCGTTCAGGCCGCCGGACTCGCCGCTGTACTCCAGGCCCGCGGTGTTGGAGGTGACGCCGTGGCTCATCTCGTGTCCCGCGACGTCGAGCGAGGTCAGCGGGTCGTTGTTGCCGGAGCCGTCGCCGTAGGTCATGCAGAAGCAGCTGTCGTCCCAGAACGCGTTCACGTACGAACTGCCGTAGTGCACGCGGGAGTAGGCGCCGACGCCGTCGTTGCGGATGCCCGAGCGGCCGAAGGTGTTCTTGTAGAAGTCCCAGGTCTCCTGCGCACCGTAGTGCGCGTCCGCGCCCGCGGTGGCGGCGTTGGAGTTGGTGCCGTCGCCCCAGGTGTCGCTGCTCTGCGAGAACAGCGTGCCGGTGCCGCTGGTGCCGTGGTTGAGGTTGTACGTCTTGTGCCCGCCGCGGGTGCCGTCGGTCAGCGTGTACGTCGAGCCCGACTGCGTCGTCGTCAGCGAGACCTGCCCGCTGTAGTGGGTGTTGCCCACGCCGGTCTCGATCGCCTGGTACCGGTACAGCTCCTTGCCCGTGGTGGCGTCGGTGATGACGTGCAGCTTGCTGGGCGTGCCGTCGTCCTGGAACCCGCCGATCACGGTCTCCCAGGCGAGCTTCGGGGTGCCGGCGCCGGCCCAGATCACCTTGCGGGCGCTGTCGGCGGCGGGCTTCTTGGCGAGGGCCTTGGCGGTCTTCAGGGCCGTGGACTCGGCGGCCGACCTGCTGACGGTCGCGGTGGTCGAGGCGACCTGGATCTTGTGCTTGTTGTTGAAGGTGGTGGTCACGGTACCCGCGGCCAGGGAGGCGGGCGGGGTGTGCACGATGAGGTCGCCGCCGAGCACGGGCAGGCCCGCGTAGGTGCGCTCGTAACGGGTGTGCAGGGTGCCGTCGTTGTCCTTGACGACGTCCTTGACGACCAGCTTCTCCTTCGCGCCGAGCCCGAGGGTGCGGGCGGTGGCGGCGGTCTTCTGCTGGGCGCTGTCGATCAGAGCCTGGTGCTGGGCCGGGGTGAGCCTCGCCTCCAGGCCGCCGGTGCGCAGCGGGCCGGGGTGGGGAGCGGCGGGCTTGGCGACGGCCGGGGCGGCCTGCATGCCGATGGCGAGAAACGCCGCGGTGGAGACCAGGGCGGCTCCGACCGTGGCCCGCTGGCGGGGAAGGCGTCTGTGGGGTCTCACTCGTACTCCTCCTGCTGCGGCCGCCGGGTCGCGGCCGGTGACAGACGGGCAGACGGGTCTGCTGCCCGGGCGAGCTGAGCTGTGCGGGGACCGCGATCCGTGAACGCACCGGAGATGTGCGGTGCGTGGGGAAGGATGACAGGCTTGTCCCGCACATGTCAGCCATGCGGAGGTATTCGAGGGTTTTCCCTATGCCGGCGGGCGCGGCTGCGGCACCGGGGGCGGCCCTGCGGCCAGGTGCCGGCGCAGAAAACGCGCCTGGCGCCCCAGGAGGCCGGGGGTGACGTCGGCGCCGATGGGCTGGTGCCCCACGCCGGGCAGGAGCAGCACCTCGTGGGGCCGGCCGGCGGCGAGCAGCGCGTCGGACAGCAAACCGTTCGTGCGGCCTGTGCGGACCGTGGCAGCATGGCCCGCATGACGACGAACCGAAAGGCCTGTGCCGCGTAGCCGGCCGGGGCGTCTCCGGGCTCACGTTCCGAGCGCCCGGACACGTCAGAGAACGCACATCGACGGGCTGCCCTCCCGGGTGCTGTCCGAGATCGCGCGCCTCGAGCGGACCCGCACCTACCTGCGTCCAGGGGATGTGAGCGCCGCGCTGCGCCGTTGGCGGGAGTACGTCCACCTGCCCCAGCGCCGGCTGTGGGAGGACTACGAGTGCGGCAACCCGTACTGGTACTGCTGCGAGCAGGATCCCTTCGAGGCGCGCGCTCTGCTCGACACCGTCTTGCGGGCCCTGTCGGCCCGCAACGCCCGTGAACTCCGGCGGATCGTCGGCCGCTTCGACGCCGTCTGGAACCGGCCGTCGCCCCCGTACGACCCGGGCGGAGGGTGACGGGGTGCACGTCGGGTCCCCGCGCAGGCCCTGGAACACGCGGCCGGCGCGGGGCTCACAGGCGTACGGTCATCGCGACGGTCACCTCGTCGCCCGGTGCGAGGCCCTCCGGGCGGCGCACGGCGCTCTTGAGCGGCAGCAGGTAGGCGCCGTCCTTGGGGAAGAGGGACGTGGTGAACGCGGTGCCGCCGATCCTGGCCTCGACCGGGATCACGCCCCAGCCGTAGCTGGCCAGGGCGGCCACGTCACGGATGTCGGCGGACTCCGCGTCCGGGACGGCGACGAAGTAGTACGGCGCCGGCCCGCGCCACTCCACGACCCGTCCGGCGAAGGCGAGTTCCACGGGCATCCCCTTCCGAAGGCTCCCCAGCGTACCGGCGCCCGCTGCCGGACGCCGGGCCCCCGCCAACCGCCGCTGAGCGGCGCGTTGTTACCGTGCACCGCGTGTCTGACTCCTCCCGCGATACCGCCCGGGGCGCCGGCTGGGGCTCGGCCGAGCCCGGCGCCTACCGGCAGCTGATGCCGGACCACGTCGAGAAGCTGTCGTGGCTCAGCCCGCGGACCCTGTGGGCCGCCCGCAACGGCGTGCTGGCCTCCTGGTTCGGCGATCCCACCGGCCGTACGCGCGGCCGCTGGGTGGCGCGCCGGGAAGCGGCCGGGGCGCCCGCCGACAAGGTGATCCGGCGCGAGTCCGGCGACCGCTTCTCCTTCATGGTCCTCGGCGACACCGGCGAGGGCGACGACTCCCAGTACGCCGTCGTGCCGGGTTTCCTGAAGGCGAGTCAGGACACCGACTTCGCGGTGATAGCGAGCGACGTGATCTACCCGGTGGGCAGCACCGACGACTACGGCGACAAGTTCTTCCGCCCCTACCAGGACTACCCGGCCCCGATCTACGCGATACCGGGCAACCACGACTGGTACGAGGATCTCGGCGCCTTCATGCGGGTGTTCTGCGGTGACACCGGGCCGCTCCCGCCCGAGTCCCGGCCGCGCCCGCTCACCCGGGCCTGGTGGCAGGCCCTGCTGTGGCACCGGCCCCGGCCGGCCGACGAGCAACGGCTCGCCGCCGCACGGGAGTTGCGGTCGGCGCCCGGCCAACAGGCCGTGCAGCCGGGGCCGTACTGGGCGATCGACGCCGGCCCGGTGCGGATCGTCGGCATCGACACCGGGCTGCTCGGCACCATCGACGCCGAACAGGGCGCCTGGCTGCGCGAGGTCTCCCGGGACCCCAAGCCGAAGATCCTGATCACCGGGTCCCCGCTGTACGTCGACGGCGAGCGCCATCCGTGCGCGATCGAGGGCGGCGGAACCGTGGACGACATCGTCCGCGACCCGGCGCACCGCTACGTGGCCGCGATCGGCGGCGACATCCACAACTACCAGCGCTACCCGGTCGACGTGGACGGCCGCACCATCCAGTACGTGGTCGCGGGCGGCGGCGGGGCGTTCATGCACGCCACCCACACCATCCCGCGGGTGTCGGTCGGGGGCGTCACCGAACGGGACTTCCGCTGCTATCCGCTGCGCGGCGACTCGCTGGCCTTCTACAGCCGCCTGTACGGCCGCCGGCTGCGGCTGCGCCGCTTCTTCACCCTCACCGAGGCCGAGGCGACCGCGGTCGTCGCCGAGCGCCTCGGCATCGAGCCGGCCCGCGCGCCGGGCCCCGACGCCCGGATCACCCGGCGCACCCGGCTGGTCGCGAGCCTGCTCGGCACCGGCGGCCGCCCGGACCGCACCTCCCGGGTCCGGCTGCCCGTGCGCAAGATCTACACCCAGCTGTTCTCGCCCGGCTCGGCCACCTACAGCCCCCCGTTCTTCAAGTCGTTCCTGCGGCTGGACGTCACCCCGGAGGCGGTCCGCCTGCGCTGCTTCGCCGCGACCGGCAACCGGGCGCAGGAGGTCGATCCGCCGGTCGAGGACGAGATCGTCATCCCGCTGAGGTGAGCTGAAGCGATCACACGGTTGTCACACTCACCTGCCAGAATCGGAGGCGGAACCGACGTACGACCGCTGGAGGAGCCCGTGCCGTCCACGCCCCGGCCGCTGCGCAAGCTCGGCTTCCTCACCATCGGCCTGTTCGACCCGGCGGATCCGGCCCGGGGCCACGAGTCCACGCTGGAGATCATCGAGCTGGGCGAGCGGCTCGGCTTCGACAGCGCCTGGGTTCGCCACCGCCATCTGCAGTACGGGATCTCCTCTCCGGTCGCCGTCCTCGCCGCCGCCTCCCAGCGCACCCGCCGTATCGAGCTGGGCACCGCGGTGATCCCGCTCGGCTGGGAGAACCCGCTGCGTCTCGCCGAGGACCTGGCGACGGTGGACGTGCTGTCCGGGGGCCGGCTGAACCCGGGCGTCAGCGTGGGCCCGCCGATGCACTTCGAGCAGGTCAAGGACGCCCTGTACCCCGACACCGCGGACGCCGAGGACTTCTCCTACGAGCGGGTGCGGCGGCTGCTGGACCTGGTGCGGGGCGAACCCGCCAGCGATTTCAGCGGAGTTCAGGGATTCGAGGTGTTCTCGGACGTGGTCCAGCCGCACTCCCCCGGGCTCGGCCGGCGGATGTGGTACGGCGGCGGCAGCCTCGGCTCGGCGCGCTGGGCGGGCGAGCACGGCATGAACTTCCTGACCAGCAGCGTGGTCAAGGCGGAGGAGCCGGACGGGCCCTGGGACTTCGCCGAGATCCAGCTGTCCCTGATCAGGGAGTTCCGCGACCACCATCCCGACGGCGAGGCGGCCCGGGTCTCGCAGGGGCTGGTGGTGATACCGACCGACTCCGCGAGCCCCGAGCAGCGCGCCAGGTACGAGGCGTACGCGGCGAAGCGCCTGCCCCGCACGTCCGCCCCGCAGGGCCCGGGCCGGCTGCTGTTCGCCCCCGACCTGGTCGGCGACTCCGAGGAGATCGCCGAACGGCTGCGCGCGCACGCCGCGTTCCGGGAGGTGGACGAGGTGGCGTTCGCGCTGCCGTTCACCTTCGAGCACGAGGACTACGTACAGATCCTCACGGACATGGCGACCACACTGGGCCCGGCGCTGGGCTGGCAGCCGCGGGGCTGAGCACCGCCCCGGCAGATGCCGCCGGCGCACACCTCGGCTGCCCCCGCCGCACGCCACGAGCACCCACTTCGGCGGCGCCCCACGCAGATGCCGCCCCGCCCGTCTCACCAGCGGCCCGGCTCCGGCCCCGCCAGTGGCTCCGACGGCCTGCCGTCCACGCCCACCGGCACGTCGCCGGTGAGCATCACCCGGTGCATGATCCGGGGAGCGTCCAGGTGGGCGGTGTCGCCGGGGGCGAGGTGGATGGTGGCCCGGTTGTCCCAGAAGGCGACGCTGCCCGGTTCCCAGCGGAAGCGGACGGTGTACTCCGGGCGCACCGCCTGCTCCAGCAGCATCTCCACCAGGGCGGCGCTCTCCGGGCGGGAGACGCCGGTGATCTGCTCCAGGTAGTAGCCGTTGACGAACAGCACCCGCTCCCCCGTCTCCGGGTGCACCCGGACCAGCGGGTGCACCGAGGCCACCTGGTGGTCGAGGAGATGACGGACGTAGGCGTCGTCGCCGGGCCGGGGCTGATAGCCCACGCCGAGCCGGTGCTCGGCGCGCAGCCCGTCCGCGAAGGCCCGCACCGGCGCCGAGAGCCCGGCGTAGGCGGCGGCCAGGTTGGCCCAGGTGGTGTCGCCGCCGTAGGGCGGCACGGTCTCGGCGCGCAGGATGGTGGCGGCCGGCGGGTCGATGCGGGCGCCGTGGTCGCAGTGCCAGCCGCGCAGCAGGGTGTGCCGGCGGCGGTGCAGCCACTCCTCGTGCTCCATGCCGAACCGGCCGCCCAGTTCCAGCCGGTCCGCGGTGGTCTCCACCTCGGGGAAGTCCGCCGGTGAGGCACTGCCCCGGCGCGCGAGGACGACGGGCTCGCCGAAGCGGCGGGCGAAGGCGACGTGCGCGGCGTGGCCGAGGTCCTGCCCCCGGAAGAACACCACCTTCCAGCGCAGCACGGCCCAGCGGATCAGGGCCACGACGGCGTCGTCCAGCGGCCCGGCGAGGTCGACTCCGGTGACCTCGGCCCCGATGTGTCCGGCGACCGGCCTCACCTCCACGCCCTCGACCCGGTCGCCCTGATCCGCCGTGGCCCTGTGCGTCGTCATGCGCGCTCCGATGCTCGTCCGAACCGGCTCCACCCCTTGATCGTGGCACTGCGGCCCCTCACACCGCGAACTCCCGGACGACCGTGTCCCGGAACACCGCCGTGCCGCCGGCCGCGAAGAGCGCCAGCCGGTCGTCCACCAGATAGGGGAAGACCTCGCTGGAGTGCACGTACCGGCCGTCGTCCACGAACATCTCGACGCTGGTGCGGTCCACCAGGATGCGCAGCCGCACCCGGCCTGCGCCCGGGTCGAAGGGGCTGCGGCTCTCCTGCCGGCTGCCGCCGGCGTCGGGACCCACGGTGCCACGCCGGTTGAGGAAGGCGTAGTCGTTCCAGACCCCGGCGTCGATGTGCCGCGCGCCGTCCGGTGAGCGGCGCAACTGGACTCCCGCGCCGGTGAGTTCGGTCCAGGTGATCTCGGTGGTCAGTTCGTAGCAGACGCCGGTGTAGTCCAGCAGGCGGGTGCCGTCGACGGTCAGGTCGCCGAGGCCGGTCGTGCGGGAGACGTAGGAGTCCAGCGCGGGCACCGGCCGGGAGGCCAGGTAGTAGCCGCCGGCGGACTTCTTGAGGGTGATCTCGCGGACGACGGAGTCCGTGCCGTTGAATCCGTCCGCGTCGATGGTGGGCGTGGTCTGGGCGTACGCCCAGTTGTTGAGCCAGCCGAGGGCGTAGCGCGCGGCCGGGTCCGGTGATCCGTCCGGGCGCCGCTTCTCGAAGGTCACCGCCGCGTACCAGTCCCATCCGTGGTCGAGCCACTGCGGGTCCGGTGCGTCGGGGGTGAAGGAACTGCCGTCGAAGGAGCCGGTCCAGTAGGCGTAGGTGTTCGGCTGTCCGGTGCCCGTGCCGTCCGCGCTCGCGCCCAGCACCCACTTCGCCGTACCGTCGTCGGCGGTCATCCGGAACAGGTCGGGGCACTCGAGGACACCGAGGCCGTCCTTGACGAAGCCGCCGGCGTACGTCCAGGACCTGAGGTCGGCGGAGTGGTAGAAGCCGATCTTGTTCCGTTCCGCGAGAGCCATCACCCACCGGTCGTGGTCCTCGTCCCGGATCACCTTGGGGTCGCGGAAGTCGGCTCCGGCGCCCGGACTGGCAAGGACCGGGGCGGTGCCGTGGGGGGTGAAGGTACGGCCGCCGTCCGTGGAGTAGTACAGGAACTGCTCCTGGTGGTCGGTGCCGCCTCCCGGTGACATCGTGACGACGGCGATCACCGCGCCCGCGCCGAACCCGGCCGTGTTGCCGCCGTCGACCACCGCGGAACCGGACCAGACGTCGCCGTTGACGGTGGTGTCCTTCGGGATGGCGATCCCCCGGTCGGTGAAGGTGACCAGGTCGGTGCTGGTGGCCAGCCGCCAGGCGGTGCCCACCTCGCCGGCGAGGTAGTCGGCGTTGTAGAGGTAGTAGTAGTGGTACTCGCCGTCGACCCAGATCGGGCGCTGGGGGTCGTTCTTCCACTGTCCGGGGACGGTGAAGTGGTAGTCGGCCCGGTAACTCACACAGCCGCGCGGCGACTTGGGCACCGCCCTCGGCGGCGCGTCGGCGGTACCCGCCTTCGGCCGCGGGCCGATGGGCCCCGCCTTCGGCTGCGCATCGGCGGGCGCCGGCGGCAGCAGGGCCGCGCCGGTTCCGGCCGCGGCCGCGGCGAACAGGGCTCGTCTGGTCGGCCCGCGCATCGCACGGGTGCTCTCGCGACGGTTCATGGCACCAGGACTGTGGGACCTAACTCGTTAAAGGTCAAGTGTTCCCGCACCTTGACAGCGGCGTGACGCGCTTTTCATCATCTGGGGCATCTCTCCGTTGCTAACACGAGTTAGGCACCTTATGACCGACTCGCCACTCTCGCGTCGCGCACTGCTGCGGTACGGCGCCTACGGCGCGGGGGCCGCCGCCCTCGCCGGGACCGCCGCGAGCTGGGACCGCCTCACCGGTGCGGACATACCGGGCCGCGACGACGGCTCGCTGGTCGTGGCGACCCTGGGCTCCGCGTTCTCCCCGGACGGGGTCCGCACCCTGGTCCGGGGCTTCCGCAGGCTGCACCCCGACATCAAGGTCCGGATCAACGCCGTACAGGCCGTCGACTGGCCGGACTTCTTCGCCAAGATCCTCACGCAGATCGCCGCGGGCACCGCGCCGGACCTGGTCTATGTGGCCACCGAGGGGGTGCAGTTGTTCGCCCGGCACCTGGGCGTGCCGCTGGACCGCTGGGTGAAGCGGGACGCGGCGGAGCTGCGGGAGTACTTCGCCGACGTCCACCCCTCGCTGGTGGAGTCGATGATGTACGAGGGCAGCCTGTACCAGCTGCCGGTCGAGTTCAACGCGGCCGACATGTACCTCAACACCCGGGTGCTGGAACGCTCGGGTGCGGACCTGCCCGCGGACGACTGGACCCGGGACGACTTCACGGCCCTGCTGCGCCGGATGAAGAAGGCGAACGACTCCCATTTCACGCCGTACTTCTGGACGAACCGGCTGTGGGGCGGGGTGGTGCCCTGGCTGTTCACGAACGGCACCAACCTGCTCGCCGAGTCCAAGGCGCCCGGCGGCGGCTGGCTGTGGGACGCCTTCTACCCGGCGGCGCAGCGCGAGGGGCGCGGGGGCGGCTTCCGCTGGACGACTCCGCAGGCCACCGACGCCCGGGTCGAGGAGGCGTACGACTATCTCGCCGGCCTGATCCAGGACGGGCTGTGCACCCGGCCCGAGGGCGGCAACGGCCAGAACCTCATCGGCGTGTTCTCCACGGGCCGGGTGGGCGTGACGCCCGCCGGCGGCTTCTGGGCGGGCGGCCTGCATCTGGCCGGCATGCGCGACGACGCCTTCGACGTCACGTACTTCCCGCGCCGGCGCACCCAGCGGCACCAGTTCGGCGCGGCCGGCTACGCGCTGCTGCGCACGTCGAAGAAACAGGACGCGGCGTGGGAGTTCATCAAGTACTCGGCGCGTCTGGACACCCTGACCGAGCTGTTCTCGACCAACCAGACGACCCCGGCCCGCCGCTCGATGCTGACGGCGGCCCGGTACCGGGAGACCGGCCCGGCGCACTGGCGGGTCTTCTACGACACCCTCGACAAGTTCCCCGACACCGGCCCCATCCCGGCCCCGCCGCAGGTCGCGGAGGTCACCCAGGTGCTGCTCAAGCACACCGGGACGGCCCTGGCGAGCCCGCGCTCGGTCCGGCCCGCGCTGCGGCGGATGCAGGGCGACCTGGAGAAGGCCATGGAGCGTGACGTATGACGGACATCCGGATTCCCGCCGTGCGGACCCGGGCGGCCGCGACGCCGCCGGCGGCGGCCGTGCGGCGCCCCGCGCGTGAGCGGGGCGCGCGGCTGCTCGCGGCGCTGTTCCTGGCCCCGACGGTGGTCGGGATCGTGGTCTTCACGGTCGGGCCGATCATCGGCTCGGTCGTGCTGAGCCTGTTCCACTGGAACGTGATCGACTCGCCCGGTTTCGCCGGAACGGCCAACTACCGCGAGGTGTTCACCGATTCGACGGTGCTGGTGTCCTTCCGCAACACGCTGGTCTTCATGGTGTTCGCGGTCGCCGCGCAGCTGCTGATCGCCCTGTCGCTCGCGCTGACGCTGAACGGCCGGATGCCCACGTGGCTGCGCTCGGTGTTCCGCTCGGCGTTCTTCTTCCCGCTCGTGCTGTCGGCCGCGTCCATCTCGGTCGTGATGAAGTACCTGTTCAACCAGGACTTCGGAGTGGTCAACTGGCTGCTCGGGCTGGTCGGTGCCGCCCCCGTGCCCTGGCTGACCTCCGAGCACGGCGCGATGGCCACGGTGATCATCGTCTATGTCTGGCAGCAGTTCGGTTTCTCGTTCCTGCTGTTCGTGGGCGGGCTGAACAACATCCCGAAGGAGATCCACGAGGCGGCCGCCCTCGACGGCGCGACCGGGCTGCGCAAGCACCTCGCCATCACGCTGCCGCTGCTCTCCCCCACCCTGCTGGTGGCGTCGGTGGTCGGCATCATCAACGCCCTGCAGGTCTTCGAGCAGCCGTACGTGCTCACCGCCGGCGGGCCCGGCGACTCCACCCGCACGGTCGTGATGGTCATCTACGAGAAGGCCTTCGAGCAGCTCCGGTTCGGCGAGGCGTCCGCGGTGGGCGTGCTGCTCTTCGTGCTGATCACGGCGGTGACCGCCCTCCAGTTCCGGCTCAGCCGGCGTTTCGTCCACTACCAGTGAGCCGGGTGATCCCCATGAGCCAAGCAACCCTGAGCCGAAAAGCACCCCTGTCCGCCGGCCGCGTCCGGTACGCGCTCGGGCCGTGGGGGCGGATCGCCGGGCTGACCGTGTGCGCCCTGCTCACGCTCGGCCCGGTGGTCTGGACCGTCTCCACCTCCCTGCGCACACCGGCCGACTCGTTCGATCTGCCCCCGCAGATCATTCCGGCCCATCCGAGCACGGCCGCCTATCGCGGTGTCTTCGACCAGATCGACGTGTGGCTTCTGGCGCTCAACTCGACCCTGGTGACCGCTCTGATCGCCGTGGGCCAGATGATCACCGCGGGGCTCGCCGGGTACGCGTTCGCCCGGCTCGACTTCCGTTTCAAGAAGCCGCTGTTCGGTCTGGTGCTGGCGACCATGATGGTCCCCCTCCAGGTCACCATCGTCCCGGTGTTCCTGGTGCTGAAGTCGATGGGTCTGACCGACACGCTCCTCGGGCTGATCATCCCGGCGTTCCCCACCGCGTTCGGCACCTTCCTGATGCGCCAGTACTTCCTCGGCATGCCCAAGGACCTCGGCGAGGCCGCGATGCTGGACGGCGCCGGGCCCTGGCGGATCTTCCGGTCGGTGTACGCGCCGCTGGCCGCACCGGGCCTGGCGATCGTCGGCGTCCTCGCCTTCAACTACCACTGGAACGAGTTCTTCCGCCCGCTGATCCTGGAGACCTCCGGACAGAACTACACGCTCCCGCTGGGCCTGGTCTCCCTGCAGGGCAATCTCGGCACCGGCTCCATCTCCGTGGTCCTCGCCGGTGTCGTCCTCTCCATGATCCCCGCCGTCGCCGTGTTCGTCGTCGGCCAGCGCCCTCTGCGCGAGGGCATCACCTCGGCAGGAGTCAACCGTTGAGCCTCGCACGCCCCACCCCGGACCCGGCCGCCCCCCGCTTCCGGGTCCGCCCGCCCGCGGGCTGGATCAACGACCCCAACGGCCCCTTCCTCCGGCACGGCCGCCATCACCTCTTCTACCAGTACAACCCGGCCGCGCCGGTGCACGCGAACGTCCACTGGGGGCACGCCTCCAGCCTCGACCTGGTGCACTGGGAGCACCACCCCGTCGCCCTGGCCCCGACCCCGGGCGGCCCGGACGAGGCGGGCTGCTGGTCGGGCTGCGTGGTCGACGACGACGGCGTCCCCACGGCCGTGTACACGGGCGTCGACCGCACGCACACGGGTCTCGGCGCCATCTGCCTGGCGCGCGCGGCGGATCCGGCAGACGACCTGCTCATCGAGTGGCGTCCCGTGCCCGACCCCGTGGTCTCTGAGCCGCCCGCCGGGCTGGACGTCGTGATGTTCCGCGACCCGTTCGTCTTCCGGCACGCCGGCCGGCGCTGGGCGCTCGTCGGCGCGGGCCACGCCGACGGCACCCCGTCGGTGCTGCTGTACGACTGCGAGGACCTGACCGACTGGCGGTTCGCCGGCGTCCTGCTGAACGGCCACGACCCGGTCGCCGCCGACGCGTTCGGCGGCAAGGCCGCCGGCTGGGAGTGCCCGCACCTGTTCGCGACGAGCGGCGGCGAGCACGTGCTGGTGGTGTCCCTGTGGGACGGCGCTCCCTGCTCGACGGGGTATCTGACGGGGCGTCTGGAGACGGACGGCGAAGGCGGATTGGTCTTCACGACCCGCTTCGGTGGCCGGCTCGACCACGGCCGGGACTTCTACGCCCCCGCCGTCCGCCAGGACGACGACCGGGCCCTGATGTGGGGCTGGTCCTGGGAGGCACGGCAGACGCCCCAGGTGCTGGCGGCGGGCTGGGCTGGCACGCTCACCGCGCCGAGGGTGGTCGACGTCCATCCGGACGGATCGCTGCGCGTGGCCCCGGCCCCCGAGCTGGAACTCCTGCGCGCACCCGAACCGTTCACGACCGTGCCGGGCCGCCGGGTGCCGCTGCCGCCGGCGTACGACCTCACGGTCACCGCACACGGTCGTACGGCCGTCACCCTGCTGCGGGCGGCGGACCGGGCGCTGACGGTCGTGCTGGACCCGGTGGCGGGCACGCTCGTCCTGGACCGCGCCGGCTGGCCCCGCGCGGGCGCCGAGGGCTCGGCCCCGGTCACGGTGCGGGTGCCGCCCGGCCCGGGCCTCACCGTCCGGGTCCTGGTGGACGGCTCGCTGCTCGAACTGTTCGTCGCGGACCGGGCGACGGTGACCGAGCGGGTCTATCGACGCCCGGACGACGTCGCCGAGCTGGAGGTCGACGGGGACGCCGAGGTCACGGGATGGGAGCAGGTCCCACCGAGGCGCGGCTGACCACGGGGCAGGCCAGCCGCCGTACCGTGGCGGGCGGGGTGCGGCCGGTGCCGATGGCGTCCAGCAGCAGCCGGGCCGCCGTCTCGCCCATCGCCCGGTGCGGCAGCGCGACCGTGGTCAGGGCCGGGGTGAGGAACGCGGCCATGTGTTCCTGGTCGTCGTAGCCGACCACCGACAGCTCGCCGGGCACGGCGATGCCGAGCCGGGTCGCGGCATGCAGGGCGCCTGCCGCGACCCGGTCGTTGTAGCAGAAGACGCCGGTGGGCCTGCGGTGCGGGTCGGCGCCGTCGAGGAGCCGGGTGGCGCCCTCGTACCCGCTGGTGATCTCGCCGCCGGTGCGCACCACCCACTCCCTGGGCACGGTGACGCCCTCGGCGCGCAGGGCGTCACGGAAGCCGCGCAGCCGCTCCACGGAGGCGATGTCGTCCTGCCCGCCGACCACGGCGAGCCGCCGGTGCCCCGCCTGGAGCAGCAGCCGGGCCGCCGTGCGCCCGCCGGCCCGCTCGGCCGGGATGACGGCGGGCAGCGAGTCGTCCTCGGGCAGGCAGTTGGCGAGCACGGAGTGCGTGCGGTGCAGCCCCTCGGGGACACGGACCCGGCGCAGGGACATGGCCGCGTAGATGATGCCGTCGACGCGCCGGTCGAGGAGCTCGGCGACGGCCGCGTCCTCCTTGGCCGGGTCGCCGCCGGAGTCCACGGTGATCACCAGGTGGTCGCTGGCCCAGGCGGTCTCCATGGCGCCGCGCAGCAGCCGGCCGGCGAACGGGGAGGAGGCGATCTCGTCGGTGACCAGCCCGATCACCGCCGTACGGCGGCGGCGCAGGCCGCGCGCGACCGGGTCGGGCCGGTAGCCGAGCTGGGCCGCCGCCTGCCGGATGCGCTCCTGGGTGGCCGGCGAGAGGTTGCCCTCGGCGCGGCCGTTGAAGACGAAGGACACGGCGGTGTGCGACACGCCCGCGAGCCGAGCGACATCCCGCGAGGTGGGCCGCCCGCCGGCCGTGCCGTTGCTGTCCGCGCCGCCGCCCATGCCGTCCGCTGCCCTCTCCCCCACCCGTCCGGTTGATCACCGCTCACCCTATCCGTGAGGCTGGGAGGACGACACTGTCGAGGGAAGGTCCATCGTGAACGGCATTCCGGCGCACACGCTCAACGACGGCACGACGATCCCCGCCATCGGCCTCGGCACCTGGCCCCTGGACGACACCGCCGCCGAGCAGGCCGTACGCTCCGCGCTCGGTCTGGGCTACCGGCTGGTGGACACGGCCGTGAACTACCGCAACGAGACCGGTGTGGGGCAGGGCATGGCGGGCAGCGGCGTGCCCCGCGAGGAGGTGGTGGTGACCACCAAGCTGCCCGGCCGGCACCACGGCTACGAGGAGACCCTCGCCTCCTTCGAGGAGTCCCGGCGGCGGCTCGGCCTGGAGTACGTGGACCTGTATCTGATCCACTGGCCCAATCCCCGGGTCGGCAGGTACGTCGACTCCTGGAAGGCGATGATCAGGCTGCGCGAGGAGGGGCTGGTCCGCTCGATCGGCGTCTCCAACTTCACGCCGGAGCACATCACCCGGCTGGAGAAGGAGACCGGGGTGCTGCCGTCGGTGAACCAGATCGAGATGCATCCGCTGTTCCCGCAGGAGGAGCTGCGCGCCTTCCACGCGGACAAGGGCATCGTCACCGAGAGCTGGAGCCCGCTGGGCCGGGGCAGCGACCTGCTGGACGACCCGGCGGTCGCCGAGGTCGCGGCGGCGCACGGGGTGACGCCTGCCCAGGTGCTGCTGCGCTGGCATGTGCAGCTCGGCGCACTGCCCGTCCCGAAGTCGGCCGACCCGGGCCGGCAGCGCGCCAACCTGGACGTCTTCGGCTTCGAGCTGGACTCCGCCGAGCTGGCGGCGGTCTCCCGCCGTGCTCCGCGGCGGCTGGGCGGCGACCCGGAGACGCACGAGGAGTTCTGAGCCGGCCCCTACGGCTCCTCGATCCGCTGCTGCGGGCCGCCGGTCCGGCCGCCGTCGCCGGCGGGCGCGGCGAGGCTGCCGAGGATGTCCAGCAGCTCGGCGCTGCGGCTGCCCGGTTCGGCGTGGAACACGACCAGGATCAGGCCGTCGGTGCCGTCCACGGACAGCTTGTGCGACTGCAGGTCGAGGTCGCCGACCTGCGGATGGGTCAGCCGGCTGGTCCGGCCGCGGCGGGGCCGCACCTCGTGCCGGGCCCACAGGGTACGGAAGCGTTCGCTGCGCAGCGACAGCTCGCCGACCAGGTCGCGCAGCCGCGGGTCGTCCGGGTCCGCGCCGGCCTCGGAGCGCAGCACGGCCACGCCCTCCTCGGTGAGGTCCTCCCAGTCCCGGCGCAGCTCCCGCTCGGCCGGGTCGAGGAAGACGGCCCGCAGGATGTTGACGCCGGGCCGGTAGTTCGGGGTGAGGGCGGTGGCGAGGGCGTTGGCGGCCAGGCATTCGGTGTAGCGGTTCTGGACGTAGGCGGGGTTGCGCGGCCAGCCGTCGATGAGCTGCAGCAGGCTCGCCGGGACCGCACGGGTGCGGCCCCCGGGCCGTACACCGGGGGCGGGCCGGTCCTGGGCGAGGCCGGTGAGGTGGGCGGTGGCGGCGGCGTCGAGCCGCAGCACGCGGGCGATGGCCTCGAGGACCTGCACGGACGGGTTCCGGTCGCGGCCCTGCTCCAGCCGCAGGTAGTAGTCGGAGCTGATGCCGGCGAGCATCGCGACCTCCTCGCGGCGCAGCCCCGGCACCCGGCGCAGGCCGCCGCCGGGCAGTCCCACGTCCTCGGGCCGTACCAGCGCCCGGCGGGCGCGCAGGAATTCACCGAGCGCGTTCGATCGGTCCATGGAGCCACCGTACGACCGCCCGGCCGGCGGTGACTGTCCCTGCCGGTCCCAGGATCGACGGGGCACTGCTACGGCGGCCGTGCAAGGCGCAGGGTGGAGTGCGGGGCCGCCGGAGGAAGCGGTGGCCCGGACGTCTTCGAGTGGGAATTCTGCGAGGTACGACATGAGCGCACAGCTCGGCGGCACCGTCACCCCGGCCGGCGGCCTGACCCTGACCCGCGTGGGGTACGGCGCGATGCAGCTGGCCGGACCGCATGTCTTCGGTCCGCCGAAGGACCGCGACCGGGCCGTGGCGGTGCTCCGCGCGGTGGTGGAGGCGGGCATCACGCACATCGACACCGCCGACTTCTACGGGCCGGTGGTCGTCAACCAGCTGATCAGGGAGGCCCTGCACCCCTACCCCGAGCAGCTGCACATCGTCACCAAGGTCGGCGCCCGCCGGGGAGCGGACGGCAGCTGGATCCTGTCCCGGCACCCCGAGGACCTCAAGGCCCAGGTGTACGACAACCTGCGCAGCCTCGGCCTGGAGGCACTGGACGTCGTCAACCTGCGGGTGGGCGATGTGGACGCCCCGAACGGCGAGCCGCTGGCCGAGCAGTTCGGCGCGCTGGCGGAGCTGCGGGAGCGGGGGCTCATCCGGCACCTGGGGCTGAGCACGGTGACCGCCGCGCAGCTGGACGAGGCGCTGGCGATCGCGCCGGTGGTGTGCGTGCAGAACCTGTACAACCTGGCCGACCGGCGGGACGACGCCCTGGTGGAGCGCACGGCGGCCGGGAACATCGCCTTCGTGCCGTACTTCCCGCTCGGCGGGTTCAGCCCGCTGCAGTCCGAGACGCTGGCGAAGGTCGCCGCCCGGCTGGAGGCCTCGCCGCAGCAGGTGGCGCTGGCCTGGCTGCTGCGCCGGTCGCCGAACATCGTGCTGATCCCCGGCACCTCCTCGCCGGAGCACCTGCGGGAGAACATCGCCGCCGCGTCCCTGGCGCTGCCCGACGAGGCGGTCGCCGAGCTGGACGGCATCGCGGGCTGAGCGGCCCGGCGCGGGGTACCCGGGGTCCGTGGGACGGACGACGGAAGGAGCCGCAGGTGGCAGCGGAGGACCGGCTGCGGACGTACCGCGGCAGGCGCGACTTCGAACGGACCCGCGAGCCGTCGGGGCAGGGGCCCCGCGCCGGGGGCGGCGAACCCCGTTTCGTGGTGCAGATCCACGACGCGAGCCGGATGCACTTCGACTTCCGGCTCCAGGTCGACGACGTGCTGAAGTCGTGGTCGGTGCCAAAAGGCCCGTCCACGGACCCCGGTGACAAGCGGATGGCGGTGCCCACGGAGGACCATCCGCTGGAGTACGAGGAGTTCGAGGGCGTGATCCCGAAGGGTGAGTACGGCGGCGGCACCGTGATCGTCTGGGACCACGGCACGTACGAGCCGCTCAGCCACGACCGCAGGGGCCGCCCGGTGGACTTCGCCGAGTCGCTGGAGCGCGGGCACGCCACCTTCCGGCTGCACGGCAGCAAGCTGCGCGGGGAGTACGCGCTGACCCGGTTCCGCGGCGGCGAGGGCGAGGAGGAGGCCTGGCTGCTGGTGCGCAAGGGACGGGCGGGGGCGTCGGGACACGGCACTGTGGATCCCCGGCGGGCCCGCTCGGTGCGCACCGGACGCACCCTCGCGCAGGTCGCGGCCGGCGACGGGGAGTGAGCGCCGGTGCCCGGACTGCTGGACGCGCTGCCGGCCGGCCTGCGGGAGCTGCTGCGCCCGGCGGCACCGGGCGCGGACTTGGCGGCGGCCCCGATGCTGGCGACGCTCAGTGACCGTCGGGACTTCGGCGAGGGCTGGCTGTTCGAGCGGAAGCTGGACGGCGTCCGGCTGCTGGCGGTGCGCGAGGGCGGCCGGGTGCGGCTGTTCTCGCGCACGGGGCAGCGGCTGAACGCCACCTACCCGGAGATCGTCGAGGCGCTCGAGGCACAGCAGTGCGCGGACTTCACCGTGGACGGGGAGGTCGTCGCGTTCACCGGGGGCCGTACCGACTTCGCGCGGCTGCAGCGCAGGTTGGGGCTGACCCGGCGCCGGGACATCGAGGCGTCCGGGGTGGCGGTGACGTACTGCCTCTTCGACCTGCTGCGGCTGGACGGCCGTGACACGCGTCAACTGCCGCTGCAGGTCCGCAAGTCGCTGCTGCGGCGGGCGCTGGCCTTCCGGGCGCCGCTGCGGCTGACCCCGCATCGCAACGCGGGCGGGGCCGAGTTGCTGGCCGAGGCCTGCGGGCGGGGCTGGGAGGGGCTGATCGCCAAGCGGGCCGACGGACCGTACCGGACGCGGCGGTCCCCGGACTGGCTGAAGCTGAAGTGCGCGCAGGGGCAGGAGTTCGTGATCGGGGGCTTCACCGAACCGGCGGGCAGCCGGGTCGGGCTGGGGGCGCTGCTGCTCGGCTATCACGACGGCGACCGGCTGCGTTACGCCGGCAAGGCCGGCACCGGTTTCGACCGGCGGACCCTGCTGGAGTTGCGCGAGCGGCTGGACGGGCTGCGCCGGGACTCCTCGCCGTTCGCCGGTGAGGTCCGGGAGGCCCGGGCCCGCTGGGTGCGGCCGGAGCTGGTGGCGCAGATCGGGTTCACCGAGTGGACCAGGGACGGGATGCTGCGCCATCCCCGCTTCCTGGGCCTGCGCGAGGACAAACGGCCGGGCGACGTGGTCCGCGAGCGCGCGGCGGCCTGACTCCGGCCGCTGTACCCGAGCGGCCGGAGTCGACATGGCGGAGGGTCCGCTGCTTCACCACGCCACGGTCGGCGACGGAGCGCCGCCGCACGGTGCTCCGTCTCGTGACGACGCGCGGAGTCCGGGCTGCTCGTTTCCGTTGATCGGGTGCCGGGACAGCGCCTGCTCCGCGCAGACCGTGCTGCCCGGGCCGGTCTGCCGGCTGCCCCGGCGCCGGCCCGTCCGTGCGGGGCGGTCAGCGCTGGTGGGCGCGCAGGGCGGCGAGGGCCCGGTCGGCGTGGGTGTTCATGCGCAGTTCGCTGCGGACCACCTCGAGCACCGTGCGGTCCTGGGCGATCACGAAGGTGACGCGCTTGGTCGGGGCGAGGGAGAAGCCGCGCTTGACGCCGAAACGCTCGCGGACCGTGCCGTCGGCGTCGGAGAGGAGCGGCATGCCGAGGCCGTGCCGGCCGGCGAACTCCTGCTGTTTGCCGACGGTGTCGCCGCTGATGCCGACCGGCCGGGCGCCGACGGCGGCGAACTCGGCGGCCAGGTCGCGGAAGTGGCAGGCCTCGGCGGGGCAGCCGGGGGTGAGGGCGGCCGGGTAGAAGAAGAGGACGACCGGTCCGTCGGCCAGCAGTTCGGTGAGCCGGCGGGTGGCGCCGGTCTCGTCGGGCAGCGCGAAGTCCTCGACCCGGTCCCCGGCCTCGATGCGTCCCGTCACGGCCGGCCCTCCTCCGCGCGGGCCACGGCGCGGGCCCACAGCACCAGCGGCAACTGCAGGGGCAGCCGTGCGAGGGCGGCCGTGCGCAGGGGCGCGGGCCGGTGCCGCCAGTCCACGGCCATCTGCACGTTCGCCGGGAACACGCCGACGAAGAAGGCCGCGGCGGCCTTGGCGGCGGCCGCGCGGGTCCGGGGCGCCGCGATCCCGGCCGCCAGGGCCAGTTCCACGGCACCGCTGCCGTACGTCCATGCCCTGCGCGAGCCCGGCAGCGCACTCGGAACGATGGCGTCGAAGGTGCGCGGGGCGGCGAAGTGGGCGACCCCTGCTGCGGCCAGCAGACCGGCGAGCAGCAGGGGCGAGCGTTCGGACCGGGACACGGTTCCTCCTCTGATGGCCTGCCGCGGATATTACTGGACGGTAGCCGAGGGGGGTGCCCGGTTGGCTGAAGGAGCCGTGCGAGGTGCGGGGGCGGGGACGGGGGCGTCCCGGCGGGCGAGGACGAGCGGGCGCGGGCCCTCGGGCCGCGTGGTGGGCGGTGCCGTCCCGGGTGGGCGAGGGCGAGTGGCCGTCGACCGGCGCGGGACGAGTGCTGCGGCTGGTCGGCTGCGGCAGCCGGGCCGTCTGGACCTTGGCGGCGCGGTGCCGAACCGGCGGGCAGGAACAAGCGGCAGCCCGGCCACCCGCACCGTGGCGACGCAGCGCCGAACCGGCGGGCGGGAGCGAGAGGCTGCCGGCTGTCGCGTGCCGCCCGGTCGATGGGCCGTCCGCGGGCACCGGCCGCGTGTCGCTCGGGCCGCAACCCGCGGGAAGCTGCTGGAATCGGCGGGTCGACCGCCGTTCGTGAACACCGGAGGAACTCCATGGCCTTCGCCGTCGTCGCCCAGTACCAGTGCGCCCCCGCCGACGCGGACACCGTGCGGGACGCACTGCGCAAGATGCGTGAGCTGGTGCCCTCGGAGCCGGCGAACCTCGCCTACGAGGCGCACGAGGTCGTCGACCGGCCCGGAGCGTTCGTGCTGTACGAGCGCTACACGGATCGTGCCGGCTTCGAGGCGCACAAGGAGACGGAGCACTTCGCGGAGCTGATCCGGGGAAAGGTGTTCCCGCTGCTGAAGGAGCGCAACGTCACCTTCGCCGAGACCCTCTGACCGGTCCTGACGGTCCGTTCACGCCACGGGCGGCCTGACACCGCAGCACCCCTCGGCCGCCGGAGGCCCGTTCGACGACCCCCGAACGGGCCTTCGGTATGCACGGGCCCCGCCTTCCTGAGCTGGAGGCGGATGCGGCGCCGCGCGCGGGGCCTGTCGGAGGCGCCCCCATGCGCCAGGCCGAGCGGCATGTGCACGCCGAGCAGGACGACACCGGCCGCGGGTGAGCGTGAACCAGATCGCCGAGATGCGCGGGGCGCCGGTGGGGGTCCCCCGCGCGAGCGAAGCCGAGCGTGGGGGAAGCCGGAGGCGCGGCCAGCCACCTCAATCCAGCCCGACAAGATTGCCAGCAATTTTGTCTGCGCTTTTGCCCGCAGACAGCTACGCCTTGCCCGGGCCCGGACGACCGGCGCAGTCTGGAGGTATGCCTGCTCAGGACGGTCCGACACTGATCGCTTCCGTGCAGCGGGCCTTCCGGCTGCTGGAGGCGGTGAGCGCGCACGAGACCGGCGCGCCGGCGAAACAGCTGGCCCGCGAGACGGGCCTGCCGCTGGCCACCGCCTATCACCTGCTGCGCACGCTGGTGCACGACGGCTATGTGCACAAGCTGGACGACGGCGGTTTCGTCCTCGGCGACAGGCTGGGCTCCCTGCGTACGGCCGGCCGCGCGCAGACCCTGCTCAGCCGGGTGCGCCCGGCGCTGGCCGCCCTCCGGGACGACCTGGCCACGGCCGCGTACCTCACCTTCTACGAGGAGGGCGAGATCAGGGTCGCCGAAATCGTGGACAGCCCGCGCACGCCCCGGGTGGATCTGTGGGTGGGCTTCGAGGACGCCGGCCACGCCACCGCCCTGGGCAAGTCCGTGCTGCGCGAGCTGGACGAGGAGGCCCGCCGGGAGTACCTGTCCCGCCATCACCTGGCCGACCTCACCCCGCGCACGATCACCAGCCTTCCGGTGCTGCTCCGCCGGCTCGAGGCGCCCCCGCTGGCACCGGCCGTCACGGACCTGGAGGAGTACTCGCTCGGCACCGTGTGCGTCGCCGTGCCCGTCTACCGCGGGAGCACGCCCGGATCGCTCGGCGTCTCCCTGCCGGCGGAGCGGCAGGACCGGCTCCAGGAGGTCAGGGAACGCCTGCTTCCGGTCGCGAGCCGGATCACCAGGGGCCTCTCGCTCACTATCTGAAAACCAGCTCCTTGTGACGGTCCTCACCGAGCGCCTTTCCTGGACGTAACCGACATTCCGGGCGAGAACCCCCTACCGGAGAGGACTGCGGACCAGACATGCTCCAGGCCCCACACGATGGCGACCACGACGCGGCGACGCGGCTGCCCGGGAAGGGTGCGGCCGCCGCCGCCCGGAGAGCACTCCGCCGGTGCACCGACGGACACGCGGCCCCGGGCCTGCGCATGCTGCCGATCCTCGTCGTCGCCCTGATCGCGCTGGTGGACGTCACCGTCGGGGCGGGGATGCCGTGGCTGCCGCTGCTGGCGGCCGGCCCCGCGCTCGCCGCCTCCACCAACGGGCCGCGCGGCGTGCTCTGCGTCGGTCTGCTCGCCGGTGCGGTGGGCGTGGCGCTGGCCCTGCTGCACGCGGCTCCCGCGCGCGAGCCGGCGGCCGTGGTGCCCGCCCTGCTGGCCGTCACCGCGGCGAGCGGCCTGGCCAGCGCGCTGCGCGCCCGCCGGGAACGGGTCCTCGCCGCCGTCCGCTCGGTCGCCGAGGCCGCCCAGCACGCCCTGCTCCAGCCCGTCCCGGAGACCGTGGGCCCGTTCCAGGTTGCCGTCCGCTACAGCGCCGCCGCGGCGGAGGCGAGGATCGGCGGGGACCTGTACGCCCTGGTGCCCACGCCCTACGGCATCCGGCTGATCGTGGGCGACGTGCGGGGCAAGGGGCTGCCCGCCGTGGGCACCGCCGCCCTCGTGCTGGGAGTGTTCCGCGAGGCCGCCCATGACGAACCCGACCTGCTCGACGTCGTCACGCGGATCGAGCGGAGCCTGGCGCGCAACCTGGGCCCCGACGACTTCGTCACCGCCGTGGTCGCCGGGCACGCCCGCTCGGGCCACCTGGAGATCGTCAACTGCGGACACGCCCCGCCGCTGGTGATATCGGCCTCCGGCCGGGTCAGGGCGGTGGAGTCCGACCGCCCCGCCGCGCCGCTCGGGCTGCGCGCCCTCTCGGGCGAGGCACCCCGCCTGCAGCGCCTGCCGTTCGCGGTGGGCGACCAGCTGCTGTGCTACACCGACGGGGTCACGGAGGCCCGCGACCACACGCGTGCCTTCTATCCGCTGGCGGACGGCGTGGCCCGGCATGTGTGCGAGGAGCCGGCGCGCACGCTCACCGCGATCCACGACGAGCTGCTGGACCATGTGGGCGGCCGGCTGCACGACGACGCCGCCCTGCTGCTGCTCCGGAAGGCCGCCGCTCAGGAGCCGGGCCACGCGCCGTCGTCGTACGAAGCGGCGTTCCAGCCCGGTGCCGCCGGTCCGCGGGTCCGGCTCAGTACGTCTGACGCACGTCCAGTTCGGCCCACCGGGTGACTCCGTCGAGGTGGGTGCGTATGCCGTGGCGCGTCGCCAGGGCGTGGACGATGGTCTCGCCCCTGCCGTGCTCGTCGGGGTCGGCGCCGACGAGGGGCGCCGCGAGGGCGGGGCCCGCGTCGGCGACCTCGATCCGCAGCGTCCCGCCGCCCTCGCCCCGCACCCACGACAGCCGCAGCACGGCCGGGGGCCGGGCGTGCAGGATCGCGTTCGTGACGAGCTCCGACACCACCAGCAGCGCGTCGTCGGCGAGGAGCGGGCACACCCGCCAGCCGTCGAGGACCACCTCGGCACGACGGCGTACGGCCGACACCGCGCCGGTGACGGGCGGCACCGGGCACACGTGTTCATACGCCGCCTGAACCAGCGTCTTGAGCTGTGCCGCCATGTTCTCTCCCGAGGGTCTCTCCGGCCGGCTCGGCACCGTCATTCCGGTCCGTTCCGGGCATCCCCAGTACGCTATGGAGACAAATCGGACCGGTCAATGAACAGCGGTCGGCATTACCGAACGGCCGCTGCTCCTCCCCCACGGGCAAGGCGTCCGTGCGGGTAATAGGCTCGCTTCATGGCCGGACCGGTCCAGTCGATCGAACGGGCGGCGGCGATTCTGCGTCTGCTCGCCGGCGGGCCCCGCCGGCTCGGTCTCGGCGAGGTGGCGGCCTCGCTCGGGCTGGCGAAGGGCACCGCCCACGGCATTCTGCGCACCCTCCAGCACGTGGACTTCGTGGAGCAGGACGCGGCGACCGGGAAGTACCAGCTCGGCGCGGCCCTGCTGCACCTCGGCACCAGTTATCTCGACGTCAACGAGCTGCGTTCGCGCTCCCTGAACTGGGCCGACGCCCTGGCCGCCCGGAGCGGGGAGGCGGTACGGCTGGGCACTCCGCTGGAGGGCAGCGTCCTCGTCGTCCACCACGTGTTCCGGCCGGACGACACCTTCCAGACCCTGGACGTGGGCGCGCTGCTGCCGCTGCACGCCTCCTCGCTCGGCAAGGTGCTGCTGGCGTTCGGCACCGCGAGCATCGAGGAGGCACCGGGGCGGGGTCTGGAGGCGTACACCCGGCACACCCTGGCCGACCCCGAGCGGCTCGCCCGGGCGCTGGCGGAGGTCAGGGACCTCGGCTGGGCCGCCGAGATCCAGGAGATGAGCATGGGCGAGGCGGGGATCGCCGCACCGATCCGCGGGCACGGCGGCCTCGTCGTCGGCGCCATCGGGCTGTCCGGTCCGGTCGAGCGGATCTGCGACGGCCAGGGCCGACCGCGCCCGAGTCTGATCACGCTGCTCCGGGAAGCCGCGCGCGCGATCTCCAGGGACCTGGGAGCCGCCCGCTGGTAGGCCAGGACAGCCGCCCCTCGATCCGTCGGAAGGCAGACCCGATCATGGCTGAACGGTACGTAATGTCCATCGATCAGGGCACCAACTCCACCCGATGCATCCTGTTCGACCACCGCGGGCGGCTGGTCTCGGTCGCGCAGAAGGAACACCGGCAGCACTTCCCCCGGCCCGGCTGGGTGGAGCACGACGCCGTCGAGATCTGGCAGAACCTGCGCCACATCGTGCCCGAGGCCCTGTCCTGCGCCGGTGTCGACGCCGGGCAGGTCACCGCCATAGGACTGGCCAACCAGCGGGAGACGACGGTGCTCTGGGACCGGCGGACCGGCGCCCCGCTGGGCCGGGCGATCGTCTGGCAGGACACCCGCACGGCGCCGCTGGTGGACGACCTCAGGCAGCGCCCCGGAGAGGAGTTCTTCCAGGACCGGTGTGCGCTGCCGCCCTCGACGTACTTCTCCGCGCTGCGGCTTCGCTGGCTGTTCGACCACGTCAAGGGCGTCGAGCAGCGCGCGAGGGACGGCGATGTGCTGTTCGGGACGATGGAGAGCTGGCTGATCTGGAATCTCACCGGGGGCGCCGCGGGCGGCCTGCACATCACCGACGCCACCAACGCCAGCCGCACGATGCTGATGAACATCCGCTCGCTGACCTGGGACGACGAGCTGCTGGCCTTCTTCGGGGTGCCCCGCCCCATGCTGCCCGAGATCCGGCCCTCCGCGCAGCCGTACGGCGAGGCCCGCGCACTGCTTCCCGGGGTCGCGATCACAGCCGCCCTCGGCGACCAGCAGGCCGCCCTGTTCGGCCAGACCTGCTTCTCCCCGGGCGAGGCCAAGTGCACCTACGGAACGGGCAGCTTCCTGCTGCTCAACACCGGCGGCGAACCGGTGCGGTCCCGGCACGGGCTGCTCACGACCGTGGCGTACAAGATCGGGGACCAGCCGCCGGCCTACGCGCTGGAGGGGTCGATCGCCGTCACCGGCGCCCTCGTGCAGTGGTTCCGCGACCGGCTCGGGCTGATCAGCAGCGCCCCGGAGATCGAGACGCTGGCGCGGACGGTCGAGGACAACGGCGGCTGCTACATCGTCCCCGCGTTCTCGGGACTGTTCGCGCCCCGCTGGCGCAGCGACGCGCGCGGGGTCATCGTCGGCCTCACCTCGTACATCACCAAGGGGCACCTGGCGCGCGCCGTGCTGGAGGCCACCGGCTGGCAGACCCGGGAGGTCGTCGACGCCATGAACGCCGACTCCTCGGTCTCCCTCAAGCAGCTCAAGGTGGACGGGGGCATGACCGCGGACAACCTGCTCATGCAGTTCGTCGCCGATGTGCTGGACGTGCCGGTGGTGCGGCCCATGGTGGCCGAGACGGTGTCCCTGGGCGCCGCCTACGCGGCGGGGCTCGCCGCCGGCTACTGGCCCGACCTGGAGGTGCTGCGCCGCAACTGGCACCGGGCCGCCCAGTGGCTGCCGGACATGGACCCCGGGCTGCGCGCATCGGAGTACGACAACTGGCAGCGGGCCGTCGAACGCTCCCTGGGCTGGGTCCGGCCCCCGCGACCGGCCTGACGCGGGCCCTGCGGGGAAGCGGACGGCGAAGGCGCCCGCGCCACGCGAGTGCCCGGCCCGCGCAGCCGGCCCACCCGGCGCGGATCGGCTCGGCGCCGCGGGATCCGTTCAGGGGAACCCGGCGGCGAAGGCGCGTGAGGGCGGTGGCAGTGGTCGAGACCTTCAGCCGTGACCGCCGTGACCCTGCCGCTGATCGCGCCGATGCTCGCCACCCCCGGCACGCTGCCGCCCGCCGCCCAGGACGCGCGGTGGGCGTACGAGACCAAGCAGGACGGCCAGCGGGTGATGGTCTATCTGCCCGGCGACGGCAGCGTGCTGCTGCGCGCCCGCTCGGGTGAGGACATCACCGCGGCCTACCCGGAGCTGCGGCCCGTCGGCGCGGCGCTGGGCGGCACGCCCGCGGTGCTGGACGGCGAGGTGCTCGCCCTGGACGAGCACGGCCGGGCGGACTTCCAGCTGCTGCAGAGCCGCATGGGCCTCGCCCACGCCCCCGCGCGGGCGGCGCGCCGGGCCGCCCAGGTGCCGGTGCACCTGGTGCTGTTCGACGTGCCGTACCTGGCGGAGCCCCTGCTGCGGCTGCCGTACGCGCAGCGGCGCGCCCGGCTGACCGGGCTGGGCCTGTCGGGGCCGTACTGGTCGACGCCGGGCGCGGTCACCGGGCACGGCGCCGAGGCGCTCGCGGCGACCCGGGAGCACGGCCTGGAGGGCCTGGTGTGCAAGCGGCTGGACTCGGTGTACGAGCCCGGGGTCCGCTCCCGGGCCTGGATCAAGATCCGGAACATGCGGGCCGAGGACGTGATCGTCGGCGGCTGGCTGCCCGGCAAGGGCCGGCTGAGCGGGCTGCCCGGAGCCGTGCTGGTGGGTCAGCGCGACGCGGCCGGCCGGCTGCGGTACGTCGGCGGGGTGGGCACCGGCTGGAGCGAGGCGGAGCGTACCGAGCTGGCCCGGCTGCTGGCCCGGGCGGCGAGCCGGCGGTGCCCGTTCGAGCCGGCGCCCCGGGTCCCGGACGCGCGCTGGGTGCGGCCCGTGCTGGTGGGCGAGGTCAGCTACAGCACCCGTACCCGGTCGGGGATGCTGCGCCAGCCGTCGTGGCTGCGGCTGCGCCCCGATCTGCCGCCGGAGGAGTCGGCGGCGGACCTGCCCGGGGACGCCGGCTGAGCCCGCGGGGTCTATCGTGTGCCCATGCCGGTTCCCGAACTGATCCGTGTCGTCTCCCGCGACTCCCCCATGGCCCTGGCCCAAGTGGAGCGGGTCCGCGCCGAGTTGGCCGCGCTGCACCCGGGGGTGCGCACCGAGGTGGTGCCGGTGAAGACCACCGGCGACAAGTGGCTCGGCGATCTGTCCCAGGTCGAGGGCAAGGGGGCGTTCACCAAGGAGGTCGACGCGGCCCTGCTGGCCGGTGAGGCCGATCTCGCCGTGCACTGCGTGAAGGACGTGCCCGCGGACCGGCCGCTGCCCGCCGGGACGGTGTTCGCCGCGTTCCTCAAGCGCGACGACATCCGTGACGCGCTGGTCCACCCGGACGGGCTCACCCTGGACGAGCTGCCGGCCGGCACCCGGATCGGGACCTCCGCGGTGCGCCGGATCGCCCAGCTGGCGGCCACGCATCCGCACCTGGAGTGCGTGCCGTTCCGCGGCAACGCCAACCGCCGGCTGGAGAAGCTGGCCGCCGGAGACGCCGACGCCCTGCTGCTGGCGGTGTCCGGTCTGGAGCGGATCGGCCGCACGGACGTGATCAGCCAGGTGCTGTCGCCCGAGGAGATGATGCCGCCGATCGGCGCGGGCATCCTCGCTCTGCAGTGCCGGGAGGACGACACCGCGGTGATCGACGCGGTCAGCGGGCTCGGTGACCCGGACACCCATCGGGAGGCGACGGCCGAGCGGATGTTCCTGCATGTGCTGCAGGGCCACTGCAACAGCCCGATCGCCGGGTACGCGCGCGTGGACCGCAGCGGGGAACTGTCCCTGCGGGCCTGTGTGTTCACCCCGGACGGCAAGACCCGGCTGAATGCCCACGAGTGGGCGGGCCGGCTCGACCCGGCCACGCTGGGCACCTCGGTCGCGGTCGCGCTGCTGCGGCAGGGCGCGCGGGAGATCATCGACGGCATTCCGCACTGACCGCACGGGCTCGGCGCGGTCCGGTCGTGTCGGCACAGGCCGTACGGCGGCCCCGTCCCGGGCCCGAAGGGTGAGTGGCGACCGGTCAGGCGGTGCCGGGCTCCGTCTGGTCCCTCAGGTCCTGGAGGAAGGCGCTGACCTGGTGGGCGAGCCCGCCCTGGCCGGCGGCGGAGGCGGTCGCCGCGCTGGTCTCCAGCACGCCGATGCCCCCGGTCCACAGCCGGCGGTCGGCCCACTCCTCCTCGACCCGCAGCTGCACCTGCACGTCCACGTGGCTCAGGGCGGCCTCGGGGGCGGCGGCGTAGAGCACGGCGGTGGCCCGGCGCAGCGGGTAGACGTCGAAGCCCTCGATGAACTGGGAGTTGCGCCAGTCGATGAACGCGCCCTCACCGTCGGGGCCCACTCGGACGTCGATCTGACCGTCCTCCAGGTGGACGCCCAGGGGGCGTGCGCCGCGGTTCTCGACCGTCACCCGGACACTGAAGTACGTCAGCCCGGCGGCGGCGTCGTCGCGTCCGCGTGGCGGCTCCGCGGCCTCCAGACGGTGGACGCGGATCCGCAGACCGGCATGCTCGTCGTACTCGTGCCAGTCCCCGACCACGTTCGGCTCGTACACAGTGCCCCTCTCGACCTCCGAGAGCTGCTGTCTATCTGTGTGCTCAGCGCACTGTCAAATGAGTGGAATGCACTGTGGCCAGGGAGTTCGCCCGCTTTGATCGCTGATCAAGCGCTGCGCAGGAAGGATGCGTGCGCGGCGCCTCGGGGCGGGGTGCGGCTGCGTGCCGCACATCACGCCCGCGGCAAGATCACCGGGCGAGCCGGCCGAGCAGCGAGGAGGCCGCGGTGATGCCGAGCGCGGCGGCCACCGCCAGCACCCCGAAGTCGGCGCCGAGATGCGCGGGCGTGCCGAGCAGCAGACCGCGCAGGGCGTCGACCTGATAGCTCAGCGGGTTGACCTTGCTGACGGCCTGGAGCCAGCCCGGCATCACCGAGACCGGGTAGAGGGCGTTGGAGCCGAAGAACAGCGGCATGGTGATCGCCTGCCCGACGCCCATCAGCCGGTCGCGGCTGAGGACGATGCCGGCGATGGTCATCGACAGACAGGAGAAGAAGACGGAGGCGAGGACCACCGCGACGGCCACCCCGAGCAGCTTCAGCGGGTTCCAGGTCAGGGCGACGCCCAGCACGGCCGCGATGACGATCACGACGATGGCCTGGACCAGCGACTTCACGCCGGCCGCGAACGCCTTGCCGGTGATCAGCGCCGAGCGCGGGGTCGGGGTGACGAGGAGCTTGTTCAGGATGCCCGCGTCGCGCTCCCAGATGATCTGGATGCCGTAGAAGATCGCGATGAACATCGCCGACTGGGCGATGATGCCCGGCGCCATGAAGTCGATGTACGGCACGCCGCCGGTGGGGATCGCCCGGATCCGGGTGAAGGTCTGGCCGAAGATCAGCAGCCAGAGGGCGGGCTGGACCGCGCGGGTGTACAGCTCGGTGCGGTCGTGGCGCAGCTTCTGCAGTTCGACGGCGCACATGGCGACGACGCGGGCGGGCAGCAGCCGCCAGCCGGCGCGCGGCACGGGCGGGGTGAGCAGCAGGGCGGTGTCACCGCCGGGGGCGGGGTCAGCCGACGCGGCGCGCGGTGCGGCGGGTGCTGCGGACATCGCGGAAACCTCCTCCGGAGTGGTCGTCGAGGCCGCTGCCGGCGACGTCCCGGAAGACGTCCTCCAGCGTGGGCAGGGTGTCGGCGCCCTGGCGTTCGGCGAGGCCGCGGCGCAGTTCGGCCGGGGTGCCGAGGGCGCGGACGCGGCCGCGGTGCATCAGGCCGACGCGGTCGCAGTACTGGTCGGCCTCGTCCATGTAGTGGGTGGTGACGAGGACGGTCATGCCGGTGGCCGCGCGGACGGCGTTGATGTGCTCCCAGACGCCGGTGCGGGCGATCGGGTCCAGGCCGATGGTGGGCTCGTCCAGGATCAGCAGCCGGGGCGCGCTGACCAGGGCCTGGGCGAGTTCCAGCCGGCGGACCATGCCGCCGGAGTAGGTGCCGGCGAGCCGGTCGGCGGCGTCGGCGAGGCCGACGGCGGCCAGCGCCTGGCCGACCCGCGCGGCGCGCTCGCGGCGGGGCACGTCGAAGACGCGGGCGAACAGGGCGACGTTCTCCCGTCCGGTGAGTCCGCTGTCGGCCGACAGCTGCTGCGGGACGTAGCCGAGCAGCCGGCGCACCGCCATCCGCTCCTTGGCCGCGTCGTGCCCGAACACGCGGACCATGCCGGCCGGGACGGGCAGCAGCGTGGTGATGCACCGGATCGCGGTCGTCTTGCCCGCGCCGTTCGGCCCGAGCAGCCCGAAGACCTCACCCTCCCGCACGACCAGATCCAGCCCGTCGACGGCACGGGTGTCACCGAAGGCGTGGACGAGCCGCGTACAGCTGACGGCCTCGACGCCGGCGGTCCCGGCAGCGGGCGCGCCGGCGGAGGCCTCGGAGGCATCGGCACCGGCCGCGGGCGTATCGGCCGTTCGGGTGATGCCGGGGCCCTCGGCGGGTGCTCCGGACGTTTCGGAATCCTTGGTGCCGCCGGACGTGCTCCTGGCGTCCCTCGCGTCCTTCGTGTCCCTCGTCATGGCTGCTCCTGGACCGTCATGGCTGGTGCTGGGCCCTGCGCGGTGATCGTCGGCCTCCGTCATGGTTCCCCGGTCTCCTCGTGCAGGCCGGCGGCCAGCCTCCGCAGCGCCGGGAGGGCCGCGCGCAGGGCCTCCCGGTCGGTGTCGTCGAGGCGGGACACGTGCCGGCCGATCAGTTCTTTCCGGCGCCGCTGCCAGTCGCCGAGCCGTTTCTCTGCGGCACCGGTCAGCCGCAGCCGTGCCGCGCGGCGATCGGCGGGGTCGGTCTCGCGGAGCAGACAGCCGCCCCGGACGAGCTGGTTGACCAGGGTGGACACGGAGTTGCTCGCCAGGTGAAGGGCTCGCGCCGCGTCCGAGACGCCGATGCCGGGCCGGGCCTCGACCAGCCGCAGCAGCTCCACCTCGGCACCGCGCAGCCGGGGCCCGCTCATGCCGTCGCGCAGCCGCCGGCGGATCAGCCGCTGGATGCGTACCAGCGCGTCCCCCAGCTCCTCGGAGAAGGTCTCGGACTCCGCTGCCGCATCCCGCGCTGTTCCGGGTTCCTCGCGTTCCACGCCCAGAAGATTATCTCTGTTACAGAGATACTTCCCCCAAGGGGTGACCAAGAAGCAGGAAGCACAGGAGCGACCACCTGGTCGGCACCCCATTTACTCCGATTTGTTTGATGATGTCCGGGAGCGGGAATGAGCGACACAGTGCTTCGGACCGGAGGCACCTCCGTGGGAGCCGGCGACGCCGGCCGCCCCGTTCCCCTGTCCTCGGTCCGAGCGCGCCTCCCACGGTGTTTGTACATCCAGCACCTGCTGAGAGAGGTGCGCACCATGAGTGTCACCGGTAGCACGACCTCCCACCCCCACGACGACGCCCCCGACACGGCCGAGTCCTTCGAGCGGCTCGCGACGCTGCCCGACGGATCGCAGCGGCGGGCGCTGCGCGACGAACTGGTCCGGGTGTGGCTGCCCATGGCCGAGCGGATCGCCGTGCGGTTCCGCGGCCGCGGGGAAGCCCTGGAGGACCTGTACCAGGTGGCCGCCCTGGGGCTGGTGAAGGCCGTCGACCACTACGACCCGTCCCGCGGCCGCGCCTTCGAGGCGTACGCCGTGCCGACGATCACCGGTGAGATCAAGCGCCACTTCCGCGACCACATGTGGACCCTGCACGTCCCGCGCCGGGTGCAGGACCTGCGCAACCGGGTCCGCTCCGCGGTGAAGGAACTGGCCCAGAGCACCTCCGGACGCCCGCCGTCCGTGGCGGAGATCGCCGCGTACACACGGCTCACCGAGGACGAGGTGCGCACGGGCATGGAGGCGCTGGAGTGCTTCTCCGCGCTGTCCCTGGACGCCGAGGTGGCCGGCACCGACGGCTACGCCCTCGGGGACTCCCTCGGCGGACCCGACCCCGGCTACGACCTCGTCATCGACCGCAACGCCGTCAAGCCGTGCCTGGAGGCCCTGCCCGAACGCGAGCGGATCATTCTCTACCTGCGGTTCTTCCGCGGGATGACGCAGAGCCGGATCGCCCAGCAGCTCGGCATCTCGCAGATGCACGTCTCCCGCCTGCTCAGCGGCTGCTTCGACCGGCTGCGCGAGGAGCTGCTGGCGGAGGCCCGCTGAGCCGCGCCCCGCACCGGCACGGCCCCGGCCGCTCACTCCTCGACGGCCCCGGGCACCTCGGTGGGTCCGTAGCGGTCCAGCGCGTCCTCCAGCTCCGCGCGGATCTCGGGCGGGATGTCGCCGCGACGCGCCCAGACCAGAATCAGCTCCGCGATGTTGCGGAGCTTGATGTTGGTGTGCTGGGAGACCTCCTTGAGCACCTCCCAGCCCTGGTCCGGGGTCACTCTGCCCCAGGCCACCACCATCCCGATGGCCTGGTCGATGACCGCGTGGGAGGTCACGGCCTCCTTCAACTGGTCGACCTCCGCCTGCAGCTCGGACAGCCGGTCGGACTCGCTCGCTCCCATGCCCCCATGGTCCTCGGTGGCCTGCACCGATGCCACCCGGGGTACTCGGCAGGCACCCGACCCGCCTCCGGCCGGACACCGGGTGCACAGCCGGTGGCCGCCCGCTCCGAGATCAGGACGCGACGCATATGAACCACAACGCCCCCGTCAGCGGTGGACCGCGGAAACGAGACGTCGTCTCCACCCACTCCGTCTTCGGCGCCCCCTGCTGGGTGAGCCTGACCAGCCGTGACCTGGAGGCGACCCAGGAGTTCTACTCGGCCGTCCTCGGCTGGCGCTGGCGCGGCGCCAAGCTCGGCGAGCACTTCCGCATCGCGCTGGCGGACGGGGTGCCGGTGGCCGGGATCGCCGCCGTCGCCGCCATGTGGCAGATGGCGGTGGCCTGGACGCCGTACTTCGCCGTCCCGGACGCCGACGTGGCCGTGTCCCGGGCCCGCGAGCGGGGCGGCACGGCGGCCGTCGGGCCGCTGTCCTTCCCACCGGGCCGGGCCGCGCTGCTCGCCGACCGGGACGGGGCGACGTTCGGCATCTGGCAGGGGGAACTGGTCGCCAACTGGGAGGCGTGGCGGCGGGCGGCGCCGACGTTCATCCGGCTGCACACCCGCAACGCCTTCGACTCCGCGATCTTCTACGGCGAGATCCTCGGTTGGGCGAGCGGACAACCGGGCTGCTGCGAGGTCGAGTACGAGGGCGGCGAGGTGGTGCTGCGCAGCCAGGGCGACATCGTGGCGCGCATCGACTCGGGCGCGGTGGAGGCGGCCCCGGACCCCTCGGTGCGGCCGCACTGGCAGATCCACTTCGCCGTCGCGGACGTCATGGGCTGCGCCCGCGCGGCGGAGAAGCACGGCGGCAGCGTGCTGAGCGAGAGCGAGGACGAGGCGGTCCTGCGGGACGCGGACGGCGCCCAGTTCACGGTGACGTCGCGCCGGGCCCGCTGAGCGCCCGCCCGCGCCGTCGCGGTCGGGCGCCGGCGCTCAGCCGCCCGCCCGCGACGGTCTCGACAGCAGGACCAGGCTGCGGGCCTCCACGCGCAGGCGTGTGCCGGCCTTGCGCTCGCGTTCGTCGGGGACGCCCTCCGGGTCGGCGGTGTCCACGAGAGTCGTCCATCGCTCGCCGAAGGTGTCGTCGGGCAGGCGGAAGTCGACCGGCTCCCAGTAGCCGTTGACCAGCAGCAGGAAGGAGTCGTCGACCATCCGGCGGCCGTAGGCGTCGCGTTCGGCGATGGCGTCGCCGTTGAGGAACACCCCGACCGAGTGCGCGTCGCCGCGCTGCCAGTCACGGTCCGTCATCTCGCGGGCGTCGGGTCTGAGCCACATCAGGTCGGGCAGCGGCTGCCGGGCGTTGGTCACGGTCTCGCCGCGGAAGAAGCGGCGGCGCCGCAGCACGGGGTGCGCGGCGCGCAGGGCGATCAGATGCCGGGTGAACTCCATGAGGCGGCGCTGCTCGTCGGTCAGCTTCCAGTCGACCCAGGAGATCTCGTTGTCCTGGCAGTAGGCGTTGTTGTTGCCCTTCTGGGTGCGGCCGAGTTCGTCGCCGTGGCAGAGCATCGGGATGCCCTGCGACAGCAGCAGCGTGGCCAGCAGGTTGCGCTGCTGGCGGGCGCGCAGTTCCAGCACGGCCGGGTCCTTCGTGGGGCCTTCCGTGCCGCAGTTCCAGGACCGGTTGTGGCTCTCGCCGTCCCGGTTGTCCTCGCCGTTGGCCTCGTTGTGCTTGTCGTTGTACGACACCAGGTCGCGCAGCGTGAAACCGTCGTGCGCGGTGACGAAGTTGACGCTCGCGCGCGGCCGGCGCCTGCTGTGCTGGTACAGGTCGGAGGACCCGGTCAGCCGCGAGGCGAACTCGCCGAGCGAGCCGGGCTCGGCCCGCCAGAAGTCGCGTACGGCGTCCCGGTACCTGCCGTTCCACTCCGACCACAGCGGAGGGAAGTTGCCGACCTGGTAGCCGCCCTCGCCGACGTCCCAGGGCTCGGCGATGAGCTTGACGCGGCTGATCACCGGGTCCTGCTGGATCAGGTCGAAGAACGCCGACAGCCGGTCGACCTCGTGGAACTGCCTCGCCAGTGTGGCGGCGAGGTCGAAGCGGAAGCCGTCGACGTGCATCTCGGTGACCCAGTACCGCAGCGAGTCCATGATCAGCTGCAGCACGTAGGGGTGCCGCATCAGCAGGCTGTTGCCGGTGCCGGTGGTGTCGTAGTAGTGCGCCCAGTCGCCGTCGACCAGGCGGTAGTAGGAGGCGTTGTCGATGCCCCGGAAGGACAGGGTGGGGCCCAACTCGTTGCCCTCGGCGGTGTGGTTGTAGACCACGTCGAGGATCACTTCGAGGCCGGCCGCGTGCAGCGCCTTCACCATGGCCTTGAACTCGTTGACCTGCTGGCCCCGGCTGCCGAAGGCGGCGTAGGCGTTGTGCGGGGCGAAGAAGCCGATGGTGTTGTAGCCCCAGTAGTTGGACAGGCCCCGGTCCTGGAGCACGCCGTCGTGCACGAACTGGTGCACCGGCATCAGCTCCACCGCGGTCACCCCGAGCGAGGTCAGGTGCTCGACGACCGCGGGGTGGGCGAGGCCGGCGTAGGTGCCGCGCAGCCGCTCGGGGACCTCGGGATGGGTGCGGGTCAGGCCGCGCACATGGGCCTCGTAGATCACCGAGTCCGCGTACGGCGTCCGGGGCGGGCGGTCGTCGCCCCAGTCGAAGTACGGATCGGTGACCACGCCCAGCATCGAGTGCCCGGCGCTGTCGTCGGGTGCGGGTCCGTCCGGTTCCCGCTCGTACAGCGAGGGGTGGTTGTCGATCTGGCCGTCCACCGCGCGGGCGTACGGGTCGAGCAGCAGCTTCTGCGGATTGCACCGGTGGCCGAGCGAGGGCTGCCAGGGGCCGTGCACCCGGTAGCCGTAGCGCTGGCCCGGCGCGATGCCCGGCAGATAGGCGTGCCAGACGAATCCGTCGACCTCGTGCAGCCGGACAGGGGTCTCGGCGCCGGCGTCGTCGACGAGGATCAGGTCGACCCGCTCGGCCACCTCGCTGAACAGGGCGAAGTTGGTGCCCTGGCCGTCGAACGCGGCGCCCAACGGGTAGGGCTGCCCGCTCCACACGGGCAGCCCTTTCCGTCGCGTGCGGGCGGTCACCGGCTGCCCTCCAGGGCGGCGTCCGGTGCGGCGGCCGGCGCGGCGAGCGCGTCGTCCATGGCCGCGGCCGGCGCGGCCAGCACGGCCACCCGCTCCTCGCGGGGCACCTGAAGGCCCGTGCGCAGTGTCGGCGCGGGGGCGGTCGGCACCAGCGGGACGCGCTGGCCGGCCCGGGCGCGCTGCGAGAACCAGATGATCTTGCTGCCGGTGTCCGAGGCGCAGCAGCCCCAGCCGTCGCTCATGGCGGCGATGTCCGCCAGGCAGGCCCGCAGGTCCTGGTCGGGGCGCAGATCCGGGTCGTCGTCACCGAAGGCGGTGATGAGGTGCTGGCCGTTCCACCACATCTCGATGGATGTGTGCTTGTCCTTCGCGTGCTCGTCGATCGCCCGCAGCAGCATCTCAGCGCCGCGGCAGACGGGATCCGTCAGGTTCTCGAGATCCCAGTAGCGGAGGTGGGCGGCCAGGATGCGGCTGACCTGTCCCACCCGTTCCGGGCTGACTTCCACGTCGAGGTGGTAGTAGCAGGGCACTGCGGTCTTCATTGTCGCTTGCTCCTCACCGGCGAAGCTCTCGCTCCCCTCGCCCGTCCGGGAGAGTTCCCGGATGCCCGTCCGGGACCGATGCCCGGACACACAGCGTGAGCGCTGATCGCTTCTGAGTCACTTCAACGGTGAGGGCGCTACGCCATTCGTGCAACACGAGAGTCCGACACACACCCCTCGTTGAAGATCCAACAAGACGCTGCGTCATCATCCGTGCACCATAAGTGAAAGCCTCGATCGCCGTAACGGTGCCGCGCCCTTCCGTGCGCGGACGCCACCCGACAGTCGGGAACGCGCCCAGTCGAGAGCGTGGAAGGTGAAGAGGGCAATGCTGCTACCCGCCAAGGCCGAAGTGGCCCGGGCGTTGCGGCGTTACCGGGCGTGGGAGCGCGTGATGCTCGCCTCGCCCCACGACCGCACGGTCCGGGCCACCTTCGAGGACTCGGGCTACACGCTGTGCGTACTGATGGGCAAACGCTGTGCCCGCGAGGCCGCGGACGCAGCCGAGCGCTATCTGCGCACCAGTCTGGTCACCTACCTGCGCGAGCAGGACGGACGGCCGCGGCCGCGCCGATCGGCCAGAAGAGCGCCGCCACCGGAGCGGCGATCCACGGCGCCAAGCCCCTGACCTGGCACCGTAACAAGGCGTTCCCCCCGGGGGCCGGCGTACGCCGGTCCCTCTCGGATCGCGGAGCCGGGCCGGGCGCCCGGCTCCGCGCACGGCGGAGGTGAGATACATGCGCAGGACCCCGGCCATCGGCCGTGTACCGGTACGCGACGTCCGGCCGGCCGTGGAGTGCGGCAGGCGCCCGGCGAAGGCGGTGGCCGGCGAGACCTTCCAGGTCACGGCCACCGTGTTCCGTGAAGGGCACGATGCCGTGGGCGCCAACGTGGTCCTGCGCGATCCCAGGGGCCGCCGTGGCCCGTGGACGCCGATGCGCGAACTGTCGCCCGGCAGCGACCTGTGGGGGGCGGAGGTCACCCCGGACGCCACGGGCCGTTGGACCTTCCGCGTGGAGGCGTGGAGTCACCCGCTGGCGACCTGGCGGCACACCGCCTCGGTCAAGGTGCCGGCCGGAATCGACGCCGGGCTGGTGCTGGAGGAGGGCGCCGAGCTGTACGAGCGCGCCGCCGCCGGGGTCCCGAAGGGCCCGGAGAGAAACGTTGTCCTCGCCGCCGCGCGGGCCCTCGGGGACGACTTCCTGCCGGTGCACGAGCGTCTGCAGGCGGCGCTGGCGCCGGAGGTGACGGACGTGCTGGCCCGTCATCCGCTGCGGGAGCTGGTGACCGCCTCCGACCCGATGCCGCTGCTGGTGGAGCGGGAGCGGGCCCTGTACGGCTCCTGGTACGAGTTCTTCCCCCGCTCCGAGGGCACCGCCGAACGCCCCCACGGCACCTTCCGCACCGCCGCGCGCCGGCTGAAGCCGATCGCCGACATGGGCTTCGACGTCGTCTACCTGCCGCCCGTCCACCCCATCGGCACGACCTTCCGCAAGGGCCCCAACAACACCCTCACCGCCGGCCCCGACGACGTCGGCGTGCCCTGGGCCATCGGCTCCCCCGAGGGCGGCCACGACGCCGTCCACCCCGCTCTGGGCACCCTGGAGGACTTCGACTTCTTCGTCGCCCAGGCACGCTCCCACGGCCTGGAAGTCGCGCTGGACTTCGCGCTGCAGTGCTCGCCGGACCATCCCTGGGTGGAAAAGCACCCGGAGTGGTTCCACCACCGGCCCGACGGCACGATCGCCTACGCCGAGAACCCGCCGAAGAAGTACCAGGACATCTACCCCATCGCCTTCGACGCGGACATGGACGGCCTGGTCGCCGAGACCGTGCGGATCCTGCGGCACTGGATGGACCACGGGGTGCGGATCTTCCGCGTGGACAACCCGCACACCAAACCGGTCGTCTTCTGGGAACGCGTCATCGCCGAGGTCAACGACCGCGACCCCGACGTGATCTTCCTGGCGGAGGCGTTCACCCGCCCGGCGATGATGCACACCCTCGCCCAGATCGGCTTCCAGCAGTCCTACACCTACTTCACCTGGCGCAACAGCAAGCAGGAACTGACCGAGTACCTCACCGAGCTGTCGGGGCAGGCGGCGGCCTACATGCGGCCGAACTTCTTCGCCAACACCCCCGACATCCTGCACGCCTACCTCCAGCACGGCGGCCGGCCCGCCTTCGAGGTCCGGGCCGTGCTCGCCGCCACCCTCTCCCCCTCCTGGGGCATCTACAGCGGCTACGAACTGTGCGAGAACACCCCGCTCAGGGAGGGCAGCGAGGAGTACCTCGACTCGGAGAAGTACCAGCTCAGGCCCCGCGACTGGGAGGCGGCGGCGCGCGAGGGCCGTACCATCGCACCGCTCATCACCCGGCTGAACACCATCCGACGGCAGCACCCGGCGCTACAGCGCCTGCGGAATCTCCGCTTCCACCAGACTGACAACGATGCCGTGCTCGCCTACAGCAAGAGCGCGGGAACGGACACGGTCGTCGTGGTCGTGAACCTCGACCCGCACCACACCCAGGAGGCCACGGTCTCGTTGGACATGCCGCAACTCGGCCTGGACTGGCACGCCACCCTGTCCGTGCACGACGAGCTGACGGGTGAGACGTACCACTGGGGCAGGACCAACTACGTGCGCCTGACGCCGGGCAGCGCGCCGGCGCACGTGCTCCACGTCGGGCGTCCGACGCCCCGGAACGGAGGGCCCGCAGCCTCATGACCGTCAACGAACCCGTACACGACACCTTCGAGGACACGCCCGCGAAGGACCGGGATCCGGAGTGGTTCAAGCGCGCCGTCTTCTACGAGGTCCTGGTCCGCTCCTTCCAGGACAGCAACGGCGACGGCATCGGCGACCTGAAGGGCCTGACCTCCAAGCTGGACTATCTGCAGTGGCTCGGCGTGGACTGCCTGTGGCTGCCGCCGTTCTTCAAGTCGCCGCTCAGGGACGGCGGTTACGACGTCTCCGACTACACCGCGGTCCTGCCGGAGTTCGGCGACCTGGCCGACTTCGTGGAGTTCGTGGACTCCGCCCACCAGCGGGGCATGCGCGTGATCATCGACTTCGTCATGAACCACACCAGCGACCAGCACCCGTGGTTCCAGGAGTCCCGCCAGAACCCCGACGGCCCCTACGGGGACTACTACATGTGGGCCGACGACGACAAGCAGTACGAGGACGCCCGGATCATCTTCGTCGACACCGAGGCCTCCAACTGGACCTTCGACCCGGTGCGCGGCCAGTACTACTTCCACCGCTTCTTCTCCCACCAGCCGGACCTGAACTACGAGAACCCGGCCGTGCAGGAGGAGATCCTGGCCGCGCTGAGGTTCTGGCTGGACCTCGGGATCGACGGCTACCGGCTCGACGCGGTCCCCTACCTCTACGCCGAGGAGGGCACCAACTGCGAGAACCTGCCGGCCACCCACGCCTTCCTGAAGCGGGTCCGCCGAGAGATCGACGCCATGTACCCGGACACGGTGCTGCTGGCGGAAGCCAACCAGTGGCCGGAGGACGTCGTCGACTACTTCGGGGACTACGCCTCCGGCGGCGACGAGTGCCACATGGCCTTCCACTTCCCGGTCATGCCCCGCATCTTCATGGCGGTGCGCCGCGAGTCCCGCCACCCCGTCTCCGAGATCCTCGCCAAGACGCCGGCCATCCCCTCCGGCTGCCAGTGGGGCATCTTCCTGCGCAACCACGACGAGCTGACCCTGGAGATGGTCACCGACGAAGAGCGCGACTACATGTGGGCCGAGTACGCCAAGGACCCGCGGATGCGCGCCAACATCGGCATCCGCCGGCGCCTCGCGCCCCTGCTCGACAACGACCGCAACCAGATCGAGCTGTTCACCGCCCTGCTGCTGTCCCTGCCCGGCTCGCCGATCCTGTACTACGGCGACGAGATCGGCATGGGCGACAACATCTGGCTCGGCGACCGCGACGCCGTACGGACGCCGATGCAGTGGACCCCCGACCGCAACGCGGGCTTCTCCACGTGCGATCCGGGCCGGCTGTACCTGCCGACGATCATGGACCCGGTCTACGGCTACCAGGTCACCAACGTCGAGGCGTCGATGTCCTCGCCCTCGTCGCTGCTGCACTGGACCCGGCGCATGATCGAGATCCGCAAGCAGAACCCCGCCTTCGGACTGGGCTCGTTCACGGAGCTGCAGTCGTCCAACCCGGCGGTGCTCGCCTTCCTGCGCGAGTACGGCGACGACCTGGTGCTGTGCGTCCACAACTTCTCCCGCTTCGCGCAGCCCACCGAGCTCGACCTGCGGGCCTACGACGGGCGGCACCCGGTCGAGCTGATCGGCGGTGTCCGCTTCCCCGCGATCGGTGAACTCCCCTACCTGCTGACCCTGCAGGGCCACGGCTTCTACTGGTTCCGGCTCACCCGAGTCGCATCCCGCATCGGCCGCCGACGCTGAACGACCGGCGCCGAGGAAAGGACGCGTCACCATGCCGAAGACCATCACCGTCCGCCCCAGAGCGGTGGCGGGCCCCGACGGCCCCTTCGCCTCTCTCAGCGGGCTGCTGCGTGAGTGGCTGCCGAGGCAACGCTGGTTCGCGGGCAAGGACCGGCCCGTCACCGATCTTTCGGTGCTCTCCGTGACCGAGCTGTTCCCGGGATGTCTGCATCTGCTGGTGCACGCCTCGCACGCACCCGTGCCCACGCCGGGCGGCACTCCACCGCCCGGTGACTGCTACCAGCTGCTGCTGGGCCTGCGCGAGCACCTCGCCCCCCGGCTGGAGCGGGCGTACATCGGGCGCGCCGGCCAGGGTCCCCTCGCCGGGCTCGCCGTGTACGACGCGCTGCACGATCCGCGCTCGGCGCACCTGCTGCTGGAACGGCTGCGGCAGCCCGGTGCGGCCGGCCCGCTGCGGTTCGAGGCGGACCCGGCCGCCGACGTGCCCGGCGGTCTGCCGCCGCGTCTGCTGGACGCCGAGCAGTCCAACTCCTCGATCGTGTACGGCGACGCCTACATCCTGAAGCTGTTCCGCCGGATCCAGCCGGGCGTCAACCCGGACCTGGAGGTGACGGCCGCGCTGGCCGCGCAGGGCTGCACCCGGGTGCCCGCGCCGGTGGCCTGGTTCGGCACGACCGCGCCGCAGCCGGCCACGCTGGGCGTGCTGCAGCCGTTCCTGCCGGACGCGACCGACGGCTGGACGCTGGCGCTGCGCGCGCTCGCCTCCGGCGACGACTTCACCGCCGAGGCCCGTGAGCTGGGCCGGGCTATGGCCGAGGTGCATCTGGCGCTGGCCGAGGCGTTCGGTCCGGCAGGGCCGGGCGAGAACCTGCGCACGGCCGAGGCGATGTGCGCCCGGCTGGACGCGGCCGCGCACGCCGTACCGGGGCTGCTGCCCTTCGTGCCGGGGCTCAGGGCCGCGTTCGCGGCGCTCGCCACCTGCGACACCGGGCCGCCCGCGCAGCGCATCCACGGGGACCTGCATCTCGGGCAGGTGCTGCGGGCCGGGCGCGACTGGTTCGTCATCGACTTCGAGGGCGAGCCGTCCCGGCCGCTCGCCGAGCGGTGTGCCCCGCAGTCCCCGGTGCGGGACGTGGCGGGGATGCTGCGCTCCTTCGACTACGCGGCCCGGCAGCGCCGCCCCTGGCGACCCGAATGGGCGCGCCGCTGCCGGGAGGCGTTCTGCGCGGGCTACGCGGTCCGCGCCGGCTGGGATCCACGCAAGAAGCACGCGCTGCTGCGCGCGCACGAGACGGACAGGGCGGTGTACGAGGTGCTGTACGAGGCGAGACACCGGCCGGACTGGCTGCCGGTACCGATGGCGGCGATCAAGCGGCTCGCCGTGTGGGGAGGCTGAGGTCATGGCCCTGCGCGACACCGCACTGCCCGAGGCCGCCGGCCCCGCGCCGGTGAAGGCCGCACCGCTCGGCCCGGCCGACCGCGGCCGGCTGCTGGGCGGCGCCCACCACGATCCGCACGCCCTGCTGGGCGCCCACCCGGTCCCGGGCGGGATCCTGTTCCGGGCACTGCGGCCGAACGCGCGCGCGGTGAGCGTCGTCGCCGACGGGAAACGGAGCGCCCTGCACTCGGAGGGCGACGGCCTGTTCGCGGCCGTGCTGCCGTACCCGGAGATCCCGTCGTACACGCTGCTGGTCGCGTACGACGACGCCGAGCTGGAGGTGCACGACCCCTACCGCTTCCTGCCCGCCCTCGGCGAGCTGGACCTGCATCTGATCCGGGAGGGCCGGCACGAGCAGCTGTGGCAGGCGCTCGGCGCCGAGCCGATGACGCACCAGGGCGTGGCAGGCACCCGTTTCACCGTGTGGGCGCCCAACGCCCAGGGGGTGCGGGTGGCCGGTGACTTCACGTACTGGGACGGCACGCAGTACCCGATGCGCTCGCTGGGCGCGTCCGGCGTGTGGGAGCTGTTCCTGCCGGGGATCGGGGAGGGCGCGCGGTACAAGTTCGAGATCACCTCGCGGTACGGCCACCGGTTCCTCAAGGCCGACCCGATGGCCCGGGCCACGGAGGTGCCGCCGGACACGGCGTCGGTCGTGACGGCGTCGCAGTACGCGTGGGGCGACGCCGAGTGGATGGCCCACCGGGGTGACACGCCGGTGCACGAGGCGCCGTTCTCGGTGTACGAGGTCCATCTGCCGTCCTGGAAGCCAGGGCTGACCTATCGTCAGCTCGCCGAGGAACTGCCCGCGTACGTCAAGGAGATGGGCTTCACGCATGTGGAGCTGATGCCGGTCGCCGGGCATCCGTTCAGCGGGTCCTGGGGCTACCAGGTCACCTCCTACTACGCGCCGACGCCCCGTCTCGGCTCCCCGGACGACTTCCGGTACCTGGTGGACTCGCTGCACCGGGCCGGCATCGGCGTGATCATGGACTGGGTGCCGGCGCACTTCCCCAAGGACGACTGGGCGCTGGCCCGGTTCGACGGGGACCCGCTGTACGAGCCCGGGAACGCGACCCGCGCCGAGCACCCGGACTGGGGGACGTACGAGTTCGACTACGGCCGCACCGAGGTGCGCAACTTCCTCGTCGCCAACGCGGTGTACTGGTGCCAGGAGTTCCACATCGACGGACTGCGCGTGGACGCCGTCGCCTCGATGCTCTACCTGGACTACTCGCGGGACTCCGGCCAGTGGGAGCCGAACGTGTTCGGCGGGCGGGAGGACCTGGCCGCGGTGGCCTTCCTGCAGGAGATGAACGCCACCGTCTACCGGCGCTGCCCGGGGGTGGTGACCATCGCCGAGGAGTCCACCGCCTGGGACGGGGTGACCCGGCCGACGGACTGCGGCGGGCTCGGCTTCGGGCTGAAGTGGAACATGGGCTGGATGCACGACTCGCTGCAGTACATCCAGAAGGAGCCGGTGCACCGCAAGTACCACCACCACGAGATGACCTTCTCGATGGTGTACGCCTACAGCGAGAACTACGTCCTGCCGATCTCCCACGACGAGGTCGTGCACGGCAAGCAGGCCCTCGTGTCGAAGATGCCCGGCGACTGGTGGCAGCGGCGCGCCAACCACCGCGCCTATCTGGGGTTCATGTGGGCCCACCCGGGCAAACAGCTGCTGTTCATGGGGCAGGAGTTCGCGCAGGGGGCAGAGTGGTCCGAGGCGCACGGCCCGGAATGGTGGCTGCTCGCGGACGACTACCACTCGGCGGGTGACCACCGAGGCGTGCGGGATCTCGTGCGGGACCTGAACACCGTGTACCGGGCGACCCCGGCGCTGTGGCAGCGGGACACCGACCCGGCGGGCTTCCAGTGGGTGCTGTGCGACGCGGCGGACGACAACGTCTTCGCGTTCCTGCGCTTCGCCGCCAGCGGCTCCCCGCTGCTCGCGGTGTCGAACTTCTCCCCCGTCGTCCGGCACGACTACCGGCTGTGGGTCCCGGACTCGGTCCGCGCCTGGCAGGAGGAGCTGAACACCGACGACGTCCGCTACGGCGGCAGCGGCGTCGGCAACGACGGTCCGCTCAAGCCCGAGGACGGGTTCCTCAGGCTCACGCTGCCGCCGCTCGCCACCGTGTGGCTCAGGCCGGAACGCTGAGGCACAGGTGTCGGCGGCCCGCGCAGGGGCAGTCGGGGTCGTGAAGACCCACGACTGCCCCTTATGGCATGGACACGAAAGGGTGGCACCAGGTGCGGACCGTCGGAGTGGAGGAGGAACTCCTCCTGGTCGATCCGGAGAGCGGTGACCCGAAGGCGCTGGCGGCGGCCGTCCTCGCCCGGGTCGCCCATGACGATCCCGGACAGCATGTGTTCGAGAAGGAGCTGTTCCGGCAGATGCTGGAGTTCGCCACGCATCCGCAGGAGGACATGACGGCCCTCGCCGAGGAGATCGTGCGCTGCCGCAAGGAGGCGGCCCGGCACGCCGGGGAACTCGGCTGCGCGGTCGTGGCCCTGGCCACCTCTCCGCTGCCGGTCAGCCCCTCGTTGAGCGTGAACCACCGCTACGAGTGGCTGGCCGACCGCTACGGGATACCGACCTGGGAGCAGCTGGTGTGCGGCTGCCACGTGCATGTGTGCGTGGAGTCGGACGAGGAGGGCGTCGCCGTCCTCGACCGGATCCGCCCCTGGCTGCCGGTGCTGCGCGCGATCAGCGCGAACTCGCCGTTCTGGCAGGGCAAGGACACCAGTTACGCCAGCTATCGCAGCCGGGTGTGGAACCGGTGGCCGTCGGCCGGTCCGACCGAGCCGTTCGGGTCGGCCGAGCGGTACCACCGGCGGGTGGAGGAGATGGTGGCCACCGGCACCCTGCTGGACGAGGGGATGGTCTACTTCGACGCGCGGCTGGCCGTCCGCTATCCGACGGTGGAGATCCGGGTGGCCGACGTGTGCCTCAGCGCGGAGACCGCGGCGCTGATCGCGACGCTGGCCCGCGCGCTCGTGGAGACGGCGGCGCGGGACTGGCGGGCGGGCCGCCCGGCCTCCGAGGACAGCGTGAGCCTGCTGCGGCTCGCCGACTGGCAGGCCGCCCGGTTCGGCCTGGAGACGGAGCTGCTCGACCCGGCGACCATGCGGCCGGCCCCGGCCGCGCACGTGCTGCGCTCCCTGCTGGAGCACACGGGGGACGCGCTCACCGCCGCCGGTGACGCCGAGCGCGCCGAGCAGGGCGTCGCCGAGCTGCTGCGCCGGGGCAACGGCGCACGTGAGCAGCGCAGGCTGCTGGAGCGGGCGGGCAGCCTGCGGGACGTCGTCACCGAGTGCGTGCGGCACACCCAGGGCTGAGGTCCAGGGCTGATGGCTCCGGTCAGAGGATCAGCGCCAGGGCGTACGCCAGGAAGCCTGCCGCGATCAGGACGACGACGAGCAGGATGAGCGTCAGCGGGGCCTTGGCCCAGCCACGCGGCGGATTGTGCGTCTCCCGGGGCCCGGCCTCGGGCATGCTGCTCTCGGCGGGCGGGGTCTCGCCGGGCGGTACCGAACCGCCCGGCTCCAGGCCGGTACTGCGCTCGGGCTCCGGATCGGGGTTCACATGACTCATGTCTGCCGAGTCCCCAGGACACGCCCAGATCATCAGCCGATCACGACTTCCCCGTTCGGGGTACCGAACGCGGTCTCCTGGGCTACATTCGAGCACCGCCGACACAGAGCCGATCGGCGGTGTGACCCTCCGTACATCCAGGAGCAGCGCATGCCCGACGTCGCCCTCGCTCCCGCCGTTGCCCCGCCGCTCACCGGCGGCCTCGCCGACAGCGTCTTCGACACCGCGGACCTGCGTCCCGCCCTGCCGGTGCTCGCCCACCGGCTGGACTCCGCCGCCACCACCTGGCAGGAGGTGACGGCCGTGGAGCTGCGGGACGAGGTGGTCGATCTGGCCAAGGGGCTGATCGCCGCCGGGATATCCCCCGGCCACCGGGTGGCCCTGATGTCCCGCACCCGGTACGAGTGGACGGTGCTCGCCCACGCGCTGTGGGCGGTGGGCGCGGAGATCGTGCCGATCCATCCGACGTCCTCGCGCGACCAGGTCGAGTGGATCCTGCGGGACGCCGGCTGTGTGGCCGTGGTCGTGGAGGACGAGCAGGGCGTGATGACGGTGGGCACGGTGTGCGCGGGACTGCCGCGGCTGCGCCACGTCTGGCAGCTGGACGCGGGCGCCCTGCCCGACCTCGTCGAGCAGGGGGCGGTCGTGCCGTACACGACCGTGGAGTCGCTGCGCCGGATCGTGCTGCCGGACGCCACGGCGGCGGTCGTCTACACCTCCGGCACCTCCGGCCGTGCCCAGGGCTGCGCGCTCAGCCACCGCAACCTCGCCTACCCCTGTGACACGCTGCTGGCCGGCTGGCTGCACACGGCGGCCCCGCCGGGCCAGCAGCCGTCGGTCCTGGCGTTCCTGCCGTTCTCCCATGTGTACGGCCTCATGATCATGCTGACGTGTGTGCGCGGCGGTGTGCTGATGGCGCACGAACCGGAGCTGACCGAGGAGTCGCTGGCGTCGGCGCTGACCACGTTCCGGCCGACGTACCTGTACGGCGTGCCGTCGTTCTTCGAGAGGCTGTACAAGAAGTTCCTGCAGACCGCCCAGCAGACGGGCCGGGGCGCCCTGTTCGAGCGGGCCGCGCAGACCGCCCGGGACTTCGCGGCGGCCGAGGAGCGCCGCCGGCTGGGCACCGGGCCGGGTCCCGGATTCGATCTCCGGGTGCAGCACGCCCTGTTCGAGCGGACGGTGTACCGCAGGCTGCGCGCGGTGCTCGGCGGGCGGGTGGTGCGCGGCACCTCGGGCGGTTCCTCGCTCAGCCGCGAGCTGACCCTGTTCTACGAGGGCATCGGCGTGTTCATCCACGACGGGTACGGCCTGACCGAGGCGTCCGGCGGGATCACCATGCAGCCGCTCGGCCGGGAGAAGTCCGGGACGGTGGGCCGGCCGCTGCCGGGCACGGAGGTCCTGGTGGCCGACGACGGGGAGATCCTGGTGCGCGGTCCGTCGGTGTTCCAGGGCTATGTCGGTGACGAGCAGACGACGCGGGCCGTGCTGCGCGGCGGCTGGCTGGCCACCGGGGACATCGGGCGGCTGGACTCGGAGGGGTATCTGACGATCACCGGGCGCAAGAAGGACATCATCGTCACCAGCGGCGGCAAGAGCGTCGCCCCGGGCCCGCTGGAGCAGCGGCTGCGGATGCATCCGCTGGTCCACCAGGCGGTGGTGGTCGGCGACAACCGGCCGTGCGTCGGCGCCCTGATCACTCTGGACCCCGACTTCCTCGCGCACTGGCGGGCCGCGCTCGCGTTGCAGGGGGACAGTCCGGGCCGGGAGAGCCGCGAGGAGAACGCGCTGCGGGAGGAGATCGCGCGGGCCGTGGCCTCGGCCAACAGCGCCGTGTCCCGCGCGGAGTCGATCAGGGTGTACCGGGTGCTCCAGGAGCCGTTCGCCGCGGACAACGGACTGCTCACCCCGTCGATGAAGCTGCGCCGGGACGCGATCGTGCGGCACTACGCCGCGGAGATCGACGCGATGTACGAGGCGCGGTCCCGCAGGGCGCGGGCCCCGCAGGAACCGGCGGACTGGGACGAACCGGACGACGTCTTCCGCTGACCTCTCGCGCGAAGGGGAGGCGCTGTGAGAAGGGACCGGTGCGGACGGGTAGGCTCGCCCAGCCGGGGGAACCCGCTGCCGCAGAATGAGATCAGCACCTACGACCGTCCGGGCCGCAGGGGTCTGGCCGAGGCCCGCCCGCCCGGACCGGGGATTGCGAGATGGCGACGGAGCCGCGCGGGGACGACACACCGCCTTCGGAGGACTGGTACGAGCGCACCTTCTCCTTCGGTGGTGAGTTGCGCAATGTCACGGAGGCCCGGCTCGCCGCGGAGGAGTTCCTCTGCGCGCTTGCCGCGCACGCGCCGCCCGCGGCGCCCGAGTACTGGGACGACATACTGCTCGTGGTGACCGAGCTGGCGGCGAACGTGATCCAGTACGCGCCCGGGCCGTTCGGGCTGCGGATGCGCCGCACCTTCGACGGGGTGCACGTGACGATGCGCGACACCAGCACGACCAAGCCGGAGCCGCGGCCCTTCCACCCCCGCACGGGCGGCGGCGGCATCGGCTGGCATCTGGTGCACACGCTGTGCACGCAGGTCAGCGTCGTCGTGCACGACGAGGGCAAGGACATCCACGTGTTCCTGCCCTGGTGACCGCCCGTCTACGACGTGTAGGCGGGCGCCGGCCGGTTACTTGACCCGTGTCGGGGCAGGTTGGTGTCCACGCGTTCGTCTGCCTGCCGTACCCAGCTGGCGGGACGGCCCGGGGCACGGTGGGATCGAGGGTGGTGTGCACCGATCCAGGGCAAGCGAACGGCGTCGAGTCGGACCGCCTGGAGCCGCAGAAAGGGATGAACACCGTGACACGACCCAGGATCCTGGTGGTTGGCGCAGGCTTCGCCGGAGTCGAGTGCGTCCGCCGCCTGGAGCGGAAGCTCTCTCCCGCCGAGGCCGACGTCACCCTGGTGACGCCGAACTCCTACCAGCTGTACCTGCCGCTGCTGCCCCAGGTCGCCTCCGGCGTCCTCACGCCGCAGTCGATCGCGCTGAGCCTGCGCCGCAGCAAGAAGTACCGCACCCGGATCATCCCCGGTGGCGCGATCGGCGTGGACCTGAAGGCGAAGGTGTGCGTCGTCCGCACCATCACCGACAAGATCGTCAACGAGCGCTACGACTACATCGTGCTGGCGCCCGGCAGCGTGACCCGGACCTTCGACATCCCCGGGCTGACCGAGCACGCCTTCGGCATGAAGACCCTCGCCGAGGCCGCCTACATACGCGACCACGTCATCACGCAGCTCGACCTCGCGGACGCCAGCGACGACCCCGCGGAGCGGGCCGCGCGGCTGCAGTTCGTGGTGGTCGGCGGCGGATACGCCGGCACCGAGACCGCCGCCTGTCTGCAACGGCTCACGCACGCCGCCGTACAGCGCTACCCGCGTCTGGACCCCGGCCTGATCCGGTGGCATCTGATCGACATCGCGCCCAAGCTGATGCCGGAGCTGGGCGAGAAGCTCGGCCGCAGCGCGCAGGAGATCCTGGGGCGGCGCGGCATCGAGGTGTCGCTCGGGGTGTCGATCGAGAAGGCCGGCGCGGAGGAGGTCACCTTCACCGACGGCCGGGTGGTGCCGACGCACACGCTGATCTGGACGGCCGGCGTGGTGGCGAGCCCGCTGATGGCCACGCTCGGGGCGGAGACGGTGCGCGGCCGGCTGGCGGTCACCCCCGAGATGTGCCTGCCCGGCTACGACGGGGTGTTCGCGCTGGGCGACTCGGCCGCCGTACCGGATCTGGCCAAGGGCGACGGCGCGGTCTGCCCGCCCACCGCGCAGCACGCCATGCGCCAGGGCAAGCGGGTCGCCGACAACGTCATCGCGACGCTGCGGGGTCAGCCGATGCAGCCGTACGTGCACCGCGACCTGGGGCTCGTGGTCGACCTCGGCGGCAAGGACGCGGTGTCCAAGCCGCTCGGCATCGAGCTGCGCGGGGTGCCGGCCCAGGCGGTGGCCCGCGGCTACCACTGGTCGGCGCTGCGCACCAACGTCGCCAAGGTCCGGGTGATGACCAACTGGATGCTGAACGCGGTGGCCGGCAACGACTTCGTCCGCACCGGCTTCCAGGCCCGCAAGCCGGCCCGGCTGAAGGACTTCGAGTTCACCGACGCGTATCTGACACCGGAACAGGTACGGGCCCAGGTGGCGGAGGGCAAGGCCCTGGACAGCCCGTGACGTGACGGAGATCTCCCGAGACCGCCGATCACTTTCCCGGGGATCGGCGGCCCTACCCGGTGACCGATGAACGTCACACGGAGGGGACCACACGGGCACGCCAACGCCCTGGTGGCCGCCACCCTCGCCGAGGGCAGGTAACCCGGACCGGCATGCGATGCTGGACCGGAGATCGATGTCCGGCACGGGAGAGAGCGCGGCGGAGTGAGCACGGCGGGACGACCTGGGCGGGTACGGATGTGGGACCGGCTCGCGGCGTCCGATCCCGGGCTGCTCAGGCTGACGGCGGGGGCGCGCACGGTCACCGCGATCGCGCTCACCCTCGCCGTCCTGGCCGTCCTGCGGGTGCCGGTGCCCCATCTGGTCGCCGGCGCCATGGCGGCGATGGTGGCGACCTTCGCCATCCGCGAGAAGCAGCGCTCCCGGCAGGCGGTGACCCTCGCCGTCGGCCTGCCGGTGGCGCTGGCGTCGGTGTCGCTGGGCGCGCTGCTGAACCAGCGGGTCGTCGCCGGCGACCTGTTCTTCGTCGCACTGATCTTCTGCGCGGTCTACGGCCGCCGGTTCGGCGACCGCGGCACGGCGCTCGGCCTGATCGGCTTTCAGATCTACTTCCTGTCGCTGTTCGTGCACGCGACCGCCGCGGCGCTGCCCGCGCTGTACGGCGTCATCTGCGTGGCGTTCGGGTGCAGCGCCGCCGCGCGTTTCGTGCTGCTGCCGCAGACCCCGGCGGGCACCCTGGACCGGCTGCGGCGGGCCTTCCGGGCCCGGCTCGCCCAGCTGATCGCCGTGCAGGCCGAGTTGCTGGACGCCGGTCCCGACGACGTCGACAAGGTCCTGGACGACCTGCGCACCGCCACCGCGCGACTGCACGAGACGGCGCTGATGATCCAGGGGCGGCTGGAGGACGGCACCTCGGACCCGGCGGCGGCCCGGCTGCTGCAACGGCGGGTCGCGGACGCCGAGATCGCCTCGGAGCGGCTCGGACTGCTGCTGCTCAGGGCGCGCAGCGCCGAGCGGACCGACACCCTGACCCTGCATCTGCCGGGCGCCCCGCTGCCGTCGGGCGGTGAGCTGCCGGTGCGGGACGAGGCGTCGGAGGCGCTGCGCCGGGATCTGCAGGCGCTGCGGCTGCTGATGCTGCGGCCGGTCGGCGAGGCCCGCGGCACCGCGCTCGCCCAGGTGCGCAACCGGCTGCTCGGCTACCGCGAGGAGGAGAACCTGCCGAAGGCCTCGCCGGCCGTGCAGGACGTCTTCCGCGGGCTGGGTGAGGCCGCACGGGCCGCACTGGGTCTGCGTACGGCGCTGGAGGGGCCGCAGGACGAGTCCGACGACACCCCGGCGACGACCCGCTCGCGCGAGGAACTGGACGCGGAGGACGCCGCGATCGAGGCCGGCAAGGAGGCCGAGGCCGGGGCGCCGGAGCCGGCCGGGCTGGAGCGGCCCACCACACGGGCCGCGGTCCAGGTGGCCGTCGGCTCCGCGCTGGCCATCGTCGGCGGCGAGCTGCTGTCCAGTCAGCGCTGGTACTGGGCGGTGCTGACCTGCTGGATCGTGTTCCTCAACACCGCCTCGACCGGTGAGATCCTGGTCAAGGGCTACCGGCGGCTGCTGGGCACGGTGCTCGGGGTGGTGGCCGGCATCGGGCTCGCCGCTCTGGTCGGGCACCACACCTGGACGGCGTTCGCGCTGGTGCTGGCGTTGATCTTCGCGATGTTCTACACGGCCCCGCTGTCGTACACGCTGATGTCGTTCTTCGTCACCGCGATGCTGGGGCTGCTCTACACCCTGCTGAACACCTACAGCATGGCGGTGCTGGTGCTGCGGGTGGAGGAGACGGCGCTCGGCGCGGCCTGCGGGGTGATCGCGGCGGCCGTGGTGCTGCCGGTCCGCACGGACCGCCGTACCAACGAACTCCTCGTCACGGTCCTGGAGCGGCTCGCAGACGTCACCCGGTCCGCCGTCGACCAGTTGAGCGGCGGGGCGAGCGCCGATCTGGTGGAACAGGCGCGCGACCTGGACCAGGCGCTGGCCGACCTGCGCGCGGCCACCCAGCCGCTGACCCATCCCATCACGCCGCTGCGCGCCCGCCGGGACACCGCCCGGTACGTGGTGGCGCTGCTGGAGACCTGCGCCTACCACGGCCGCTCGCTCGCGGCCACCGCCGAGCTGCTGCCGACGCACCCGTCGATCGCGGCGGATCCCCGGCTGCGCGGGGCGTGCGCGCGGATCGTGCGCAACATCGAGGCGATCGCCGCGCATGTCGCCGACGCGCGCGCCGGGGCGCGGATCGAGTCCGGCTCCAGCATCGCCTCGATGCTGGAGCCGGGAACGCTGCGCACCCCGCGCTACGGCCGGGTGACCGACCGGGTGCTGCGCCATCTGCAGCGGCTGGACGAGGCGGTCGTGGGCCTGGCCCGGCCGCTGGGTCTGTCCCCCGCGCCGGGCCGGCCGAAGCGGTGACGGCCGGCCCGGCGGACGTTCAGGCCGGCCCGCTGCCCCCCGCGTGCCGGCCCATGACCTCGTCGCGCACCCGGGCGCAGCTGCGGCTGATCAGCCGGGAGACGTGCATCTGGGAGATGCCCAGCCGGTCGGCGATGCGGCTCTGCGTCATGTCCTCGAAGAACCGCATGTAGAGGATGGCCCGCTCGCGCTCGGGAAGCCGGCGCAGCCCCTCCTTGGCGGCCTCGCGGTCGACCACCACGTCGTACGAGGCGTCCGTGTCGCCGAGGGTGTCGGCGAGGCTGTAGCCGTCGTCGCCGGTGGACAGTTCGGCGTCCAGGGACAGGGTGCTGAAGCTCTCCAGCGCCTCCAGGCCCGCGGCGACCTCCTCCTCGCTCAGGCCCGTGTGCGCGGCGATGTCGGCGACGGTGGGTTCGGGGCTGCCGGGGTTCTGGGTCAGTTCGCGGCGGGCCACCCGCACCCGGTTGCGCAGCTCCTGCACCCGGCGCGGCACCCTGAGGGCCCACATCCGGTCCCGGAAGTGCCGCTTGACCTCGCCGGTGATGGTGGGCACGGCGTAACTCTCGAAGGCCCCGCGGGACGGGTCGAAGCGGTCGACGGCCTTGACCAGCCCGAGCGCGGCCACCTGCCGCAGATCCTCGACGGACTCGCCCCGGTCCCGGAAGCGGGAGGCGATCCGGTGGGCCATGGGCAGCCAGGCTTCGACGAGTTCGTCGCGTACGGCATCCCGTTCGGGGCCGTCGTCCAGTTCCGCGAGCCGGGCGAACAGGGCCGCGGTGTCGGGGGCGTCGTCGTGGGGCCGCCGTGTGGACGCGGTGGTGGTGGAGTCCGTGGAGGGCGTGCCGGGACGGCTTGTCGACATGTCGGTCAGCATGCGGAATCGCTCCTGAACGTGGTTTCAGGGCACACCAAACCGGAAGCGAGGTTCCGGAGCGTGGCCCGAACGGTGGTGTCAGGTTCGCCGCGGGATCGTCGCCCGGGCCGCCGGGAGGCGGACCCGGGCGGTCATACGAGTCCCGCCGGGTGCGCGCCTCCGGTCCGAAGCACGAGATTCCGCCTGCCCCCCGGCCCGGGGCGCAAACACCGCTGAGCGGAACTTCCGCGCCGTTTCAGTGCAGCGGTACGACGGCGGTGATCCGCTTGCCCCCGCAGGGCAGCTGGGCCACCCGGACGTCCCGGGCCAGCCGGCACACGATGGGCCAGCCGCGGCCGCCGAGCCGGCCCGGGCCGTCGGCGGGCGGGGCGGCCATCGGCATCTCGTCGCTGTTGTCGCTCACCGAGACGCGTACGCCGCCGGAGTCGACGTCGACGTCGAAGCCGGTGATGCCGCCGCCGTGCAGGATGGCGTTGGTGGTGAGCTCCGAGGTGACCAGCAGGGCGTCATCCATGGCGCCGGCGCCGCAGGGGATGGCGCGCGCCCGGCACCGTTCGGCCACCACGCACTCCACGGTTCTGCGGGCGTCGGCCGGCCGGGACGGCAGCCGACGGCACGGTTCCGGCCGTGTCGTGGGGGCGCTGGTCCGGTGGGTGGAGCGCATCCCTACCTCCCTGGGCGGTGCCGGGACTGTTAGCATGCCTCCTTTTTCGGCTGACCCCTGCCGACGCCCTCAAACACATGCCGTGGCCGTGTCATCACCGCGGATCTTCCGGGTATGAGACCGGTATGACCGATGTCGTGGACGCGGACGAGTTGTTGCGGCGCATCCAGCGGGGCCGGGACCACGCGGCCGAGGAGGAGAAGGCCTGGCGGGAGCGCGCGCAGAGCCTGACGGCGACGGATCCGGACGCAGCCCGGGAGGCGGCGGTCCGGGCGTGGGCGTTCGAGGCGGTGGGGCGGGTGCTGACGGAGATCACCCGACCCGGAGGGCAGCCGCCCGGAGCCGGAGGCGTGAAACAGGTCACGTGACCCGCTACCGATTGGTAGAAAGACCACCGGATGGTTTATCGTTCATGCATACGTGGTGCCGGAGGTGACCGGAACCGTCCTTCCTCCCTCCGCGTACGCCACCGTATACGGCCCTGGCTGGTTTCCCCCGTCCAGCCAGGGCTTTTTGCTGCCCGGAAACGGCGCGTGACCGAGGGCGCGGCGGGAAGCGCCGGGTCCTTCGAGGTGCCCGGTGGGGCGGCAACGGCTGAAATGGGCTTAGGGGAAGCACCCCAACCGCCGCCGGCGAGGAGTCCCGCGCCATGACCAAAGCGATCAAACTGCTCACCGCCCTCCCCCAGGCGCAGCGCGAGCGCCTGATGGAACTGGCCAAGGAGGTCTCGTTCCCGGAGGACACCCGCATCTTCGAGGCGGGCGGCACCGCCGACCGGTTCTGGGTGATCCGCTCGGGCGCGGTCCATCTCGACACGCAGGTCACCCCCCGGCGGCGGGTGACGGTGGCCTCGCTCGGCGCGGGCGACCTGCTCGGCTGGTCCTGGCTGTTCCCGCCGTACCAGTGGGACTTCGGCGCGGTGGCCTTCACCGACGTACGCGCCTACGAGTTCGACGGACCCTCCGTGCTCGCCGTGTGCGTGGAGGACCCCCTGCTCGGGCTGTCGCTGGTGCGCACGGTGGCCGAGATCCTCGCCCACCGCCTGGAGATCACCCGGGGCAAGCTGATGGACCAGTACGCCATCCAGCGCCGCACGGGTCCGCTGTAGCTCAGATCCGGTACCGGCGCAGCGCAGGTACGGCGGCCGCCAGCGCCAGCATCACCACGACGACCAGCGCGCCGCCGCCCGCCACCGCGGCGCGCGGGCCGAAGGCCGAGCCGGCCGTGCCGTGCAGCACGTCGGCCAGGCGCGGGCCGCCCGCGACGACCACCGTGAACACGCCCTGCATCCGGCCGCGCATCTCGTCGGTGGCCGCCGACAGCAGGATGGCGCCCCGGAACACCATCGAGACCATGTCGGCGACGCCGGCCGCGGCGAGGAAGGCAAGGGCCGCCCAGAGGTTGCCGCTCAGCCCGAACCCGGCGATGGCCACGCCCCAGCCGACGACCGCCCCGATGACCATCCAGCCGTGCCTGCGGGCCCGCGAGAACACCCCGGAGAACAGGCCGCCGAGCACCGCGCCGACCGGGATCCCGGCGAACAGGACGCCGAGCGCCAGCCCCTCGCCCCAGGAGTGGTACGTCTCGGCCGCGAGCTGCGGGAACAGGGCGCGCGGCATGCCGAACACCATGGCGACGATGTCGGCGAGGAAGGACAGCAGCAGCACCTTGTGCCGGGACATGTACTGGAAGCCCGCAGCGATCTCGCGCAGCCCGGCCCGGCGGGCGGCGGCCTCGCCGAGCGGCGGCAGCGCGGGCAGCCGGTAGACGGCCCACACGGTCACGCACAGCGCCACGGCGTCGATGAGGTACAGCTCGGGCAGCCCGATGACCGGGATCAGCACACCGGCCAGCAGGGGGCCTGCGACCAGGCCGGTCTGCATCACCGTGGAGCCGAGCGCGTTGGCGGCGGGCAGTTCCTCGGCCGGGACCAGCCGGGCGATGGACGCGTTGCGGGCGGGCGAGTTGAGCCCGAAGAACGCCTGCTGCAGCACGAGCAGCACCATCAGGACGGCGACCGAGTCGAGTCCGGTGACCGCCTGCGCCCAGAACAGCAGCGACGTCACCGCGATGCCGCAGTTGGTGACCAGCAGCAGCCTGCGGCGGTCCACCGTATCGGCGACCGCCCCGCCCCACAGTGCGAACGCCACCATGGGCACCAGTCCGGCCAGGCTCGCGTAGCCGACCCAGGCCGAGGAGTGCGTGACGTCGTAGATCTGCTTGGGCACGGCCACGGCGGTGAGCTGGCTGCCGACGGCGGTGACGATCGTCGACGTCCACAGGCGCCGGTAGGCGGGGATGCGCAACGGACGGGTGTCCATCGCCCAGCGGCGCCAGCCGCGCCGGGGCGGGGCTGCGGGATCCGGCGCGGTGTCGCGTTCGGTGGTGCTGCTCTCGCTCGTGTCCACGGGTGTCCTGTTGCGCGTAGAGGTTGCCGGCTACATCTTTTCGATTCGAGAGCCTAACTATCTCAGCAACCCCTGTGCACGCCGAACTCCGTGACTCGGGCTCCGCTGCGCACGCAGAACTCCGCTGACTCAGGATCCGGTCATGAGCGTGGCCCCCAGTGCGAGCATGGTGACGGCGACCAGGCCGTCCAGCACCCGCCAGGCCGCCGGCCGGGCCAGGAAGCGGCCGAGCAGCCGGGCGCCGAAGCCGAGCGCGGCGAACCAGCACAGGCTGGCGAGCGCGGCGCCGAGCCCGAAGGTCCAGCGCAGCGCGCCGCGGTCGGCGGCGAGCGAGCCGAGCAGGAAGACGGTGTCCAGGTAGACGTGCGGGTTCAGCCAGGTCATCGCCAGGCAGGTGAGCACCGCGCGGCGCCGGGAGCCCGCGGCCTCGCCCTCGGTGCTCAGTCCCGCCACGGCCGGCCTGAGCACCCGGCGGGCGGCGAGGAGGCCGTAGCAGAGCAGGAAGAGACCGCCGACGATCCCGACCGCCCGGACCGCGCCGGGCCATGCCACCACGACCGCCCCCACTCCCCCGACGCCGAGGGCGATCAGCACCGCGTCGGACAGGGCGCAGATGCCCACCACCGCGAGAACGGCGTCCCGGCGCACCCCCTGCCGCAGGACGAAGGCGTTCTGGGCGCCGATGGCGACGATCAGGGACAGGCCGGTGCCGAATCCGGCCGCAGCGGCGGTCAGGGCGTGGTTCATGCGGTCGACGCTAAGGAGCGCCGGCACTCAAGTACAGCTAAAGATTCTTAGGTATCATTAGCCCTTGTGATGCCCGACCTGCCGCTGGACCAGATCAGGACGCTGCTCGCCGTGGTGGACGAAGGCACCTTCGACGCCGCGGCCGCCGCCCTGCACGTGACGCCGTCGGCGGTCAGCCAGCGGGTCAAGGCGCTCGAACAGCGCACCGGCCGGGTGCTGCTGCAGCGCACCAAACCGGTGCGGCCCACGGACTCGGGCACCGTGCTGGTCCGGTACGCCCGGCAGCTCGCGCGGCTGGAGCGGGACGCCTGGGGCGAACTGGGGCTGAGCGGCGCCGGGGAGCCGACGCGGGTGTCGGTGGCGGTGAACGCGGACTCGCTGGCGACCTGGTTCCTGCCGGCGCTGACCCGGGCGCCGGGCCTCTGCTTCGAGCTGCACCGGGAGGACGAGGACCACACGGCGGCCCTGCTGCGCGAGGGCCTGGTGATGGCGGCGGTGACCACGGCGGCCGATCCGGTGCCGGGCTGCACGGTCCGGCCGCTCGGCCGGATGCGGTATCTCCCCGTCGCCGCACCGGAGTTCACCGCCGCGCACTTGGACGGCCGGTCACTGCCCGACGCCCTGCCCGAGGCGCCCGTCGTCGTCTTCGACCGCAAGGACGACTTTCAGGACGCCTTCGTGCGCCGGCTCGGCCGCGGCGCCGCCGGCCGGCTCCGGCACCTCGTGCCCACCTCGGAGGGGTTCCTGGACGCGGTCGCCGCCGGGCTCGGCTGGGGCATGGTGCCGGAGGTCCAGGCGGACCCGCTGCTGGCCGAGGGCCGGCTGGTGCTGCTGTCCCGGGAGTGGATGGACGTCACGCTGTACTGGCAGCAGTGGCGGCTGGACTCCCCCGCGCTGGCGGCGCTGGCCGAGGCGGTGGCGGCGACGGCGGCCTCGGCGCTGCGCCGTTGAGGCACTCGGGGCGTTTCTTCCTTTTCGCACCTCCGGATGCGCCGCGCGGAGTACGGTGGTCGGGCGGTGGCGCGGCGGACGGCGGTCCCGGCCGGTTCTCGCCCCCAACTCCGCGCCGCCGGCGCCCGGTCGGGCACGGGCGGTCCCGGCCCCGTGGTTGTTCGCCCCGTCGTCCGGCCTGTTGAGCGCGTACGGATCGCCCCGGGCCGTGCGCGTGCCCGTGGCCGGATCGCGGTCGTCGCGCGATTCCCCCTGCGGCGCGGCTGTTTCACGCCGCCCCGACCGGTCACCCGACCCGCAGTGCATACGACAGGCACGGACGACATCCATCCGATCCAGGAGACTTCCATGGAGAACTGGCGCGACCATGCCGCGTGCCGTCACGAGGACCCCGATCTGTTCTTCCCCATCGGCACCACCGGGCCGGCGCAGGTGCAGACCCAGCGGGCGAAGGCGGTCTGCGAGCAGTGCCCCGTCCGGGAGCCGTGCCTGGACTGGGCGTTGGAGACGGGCCAGAGCATCGGCATCTGGGGCGGAACAACCGAACTGGAACGCCGGGCCCTGCACCGCCGGACCCGCGCCCGCTCCCGCCCCCGCTCGGGCTGACCCCCGCACCGACCGCCCGCCCCCGCTCGGGCTGACACCCCCGCACCGACCGCCCGCCCCCGCCGGGCGAACCGCCGCCCGCTCCGGCCGACGCAACCCCGGCCCGGCTCCGGGCGGTTCACCCCCGGCACGCTCCGGCGGTTCCGGCCGACACGACCCCGGCACGCACCGGCGGGTCCGGCCGTGGCCACGCCCCCGGGCGGTTCACCCCCGGCTCGCACCGGCGGGTCCGGCCGCGGCCACGCCCCCCGGGCGAACCGCCGCCCGCTGCGGCCAGGCCCCCGCTCGGACCCACCACGGCCGGCACAGGGGCGCGGCCGCCGAGCCCCGGCCAGGCTCCGGACGCACCGCCGCCCCTCCGGCCGGCCCCTTGCCCGGGCTCCGGGGCCCGGGGCCCGGTCGCTCTCTCATCGCCCCTCGTCAGGGCGGGCGTCGATCGCTCGGCGGGCCGCTCCCGCCGTCCCGGGCACACCGCGCCGGACCCCGTCGGCAGGCGGCGCCCTCCCGGTCCCCGGTCTCAGGGGCCGCTGCGGCGCAGGGTACCCCAGGCCCTTTCCTGGCGGGTGACCTCGGCCTCGGCCTCGGCGATCGCCTCGTCCGCGATCCAGCACAGCGGCTCGACGTCCGTCACCAGCGGCTCGTTGTCGGGGCCCCGGGCGGCCTCCCGGCCCCGCAGCACCCAGGGCCGTACGCCGGGACCCTTGTCGTGCGGGAGGTGGGAGTAGTCGTACAGCCGGCGGGCCACCCACAGTTCCACGGACCGGTCGGCCCACCACTCCTCGACGTCCAGCGGATTGGCGGACAGCCCCGGCATGGACACGCCGGTGAGGTCATCGGTGCTGGAGACGTCGGCGAGGTCGGTCCGAGGCCCCTTGGACCAGCGCACGTACAGGCCCGGCCGGCCGTCCAGGAGGCGGGCCACCTCGGCGAGCGTGGACACGACCGGCATGTTCTCCGCTGCGCTCATGACCTGACCTCCCTCGACTGCGCCGCGCGACCGGAGTACCCCTGGTGCGCGCGGGGAATCAGAGGCGGTCAGGTGCCGTCGGCCGGCGGGCCGGCCGCGGGCAGCCGCAGGGTGAAGACCGCGCCGCCGCCGGGCTCGCCGCCGGCCTCGGCCGTGCCGCCGTGGGCGGCGACCAGGTGGCGCACGATGGGCAGGCCCAGGCCGCTGCCGCCGGTGCGCCGGCTGCGGGACTTCTCGGCGCGCCAGAACCGGTCGAAGACGTGCGGCAGGTCCTCGGGCGCGATGCCCGTGCCGGTGTCGGTGACGGTGAGGACCACGTCGGCGCCCTCCCGCCGGGCGGCGAGCGCGACCGTCCCGTCGGCCGGGGTGTGCCGCAGGGCGTTGGAGACCAGGTTGCCGAGCGCCTGCCGCATCCGCACCGGGTCGGCGTCCAGCCAGGCGCCGGCGTCGGCCTCGGTGCGCAGCGCGACCCCGGCGGTGCCGGCGGCGATCCGGTGGGCGGCGGCGACCTGGTCCAGCAGGTCGGCGGCCCTGAGGGGCTCCGGGTGCAGCCGCAGGGTGCCGGCGTCGGCGGCGGCGAGGTCCTGGAGGTCGTCGATGATCCGCTGCAGGACGAGCGCCTCCTCGTGCAGCGAGTCCAGCAGGGCCGGGTCGGGCGCGACGACGCCGTCGCGCATGACCTCCAGCCAGCCGCGGATGTTGGTGAGCGGGCTGCGCAGCTCGTGCGCGATGTCGCTGACCATCGCCTTGCGCTGGGCCTCCAGGCGGGCGCGGCGCTCGGTCAGGTCGTTGAAGGCCTCGGCGAGGATGCCGGTCTCGTCCCGGGTGGTCACCGGCACCCGTACGTGCAGGTCGGGCGGCGCCCCGGCGGCCTCGGTCAGCGCGCGCAGCGGCCGGACCAGGCGGGTGGCGACGAGCGCGGTCACGGCGACGGTGACGGCGAGGACCAGGCCGGCCGCGCCGATCACCTTGGCCTTGTTGGCCGGGGACATGTCGAAGCGGGAGGTGTTACGGTCGCCGATGCCGAGGAACAGGTCGGCGACCGGGGCGACGTAGGGCTCCAGTTGGGTGCGGCGGGCGGTCAGGATGCACTGCTGGACGGCGTGCGCCGTCGTCTCCTTGCCCGCCCTGGCGAACTTGGCGACGAGATAGCCGGTGCCGAAGGGGTCCTTGCCGCTCGGGTCGGGGGTGAACCAGAGCTGCCCGCGAAGATCGATGCCGGCCTGACCGAGACAGGGCCGGGCGAGGCCGGTGAGGTCGGTGAGGGCCTTGCGTTCCGTCAGGGTGGGCGTGTCGAGCCGGCCGACCTCGCACACCGCCGCGCCGTACGCGGCGGGGTCGGCGCCGTCGCCGGCGGTGACGACGGGCCGTCCGGTCGCCGTGTGGACGACGGTGGCCTGCAGGCCGTAGCGCTCGTAGCACTGCTTGCGCCGGGCGGCCAGCGCGTCGAGGCCGGCGCGCTCCTTCGCCGGGAGCCGGTAGGGGCCGACCACGGGCGGGTCGATGCCGCTGAGCTGGGCGCCCGTCTCGCTGTAGGTGTCGGTGCGCAGCGGGTCGACCGTGGCGGCGGGCCGGGGCGGCAGCGGGGTGCCGCGGGGCGCGGAGTCGGCGAGGAGGGTGCGGTCGGTGGTGGTGAGGGCGATGCGGCGGCCGGTCTCGGCGGCCAGCCGGCGGACGGTCGTGCGGACGTCCGTCCAGTCGGAGTGGGTGGCCGCGTACCCGCTGAGCCGGGCCAGGATGCTGTTGTCGGCGGCGAGGTCCTGGCCCTGCTCCTCCTTCAGGGCGCTGGTGGTGGTGGTCACCGCGAGCCAGGCGGTGGCGGCCACCGAGCAGACGGCGATCAGGGCGGAGACGGAGAGCAGCCGCACCAGGAGCCTCTTGCGCACCGGGATCCGCCGCTTGACGGAGCCGGCCCGGCGGTCCGGGCGGGCGTCCGTGTGCCCGGGGCGTCTCACGGGCGGGGGCCGCTCAGCTTGTAGCCGACGCCGAAGACCGTCAGCAGCCGGGCCGGGCGGCGCGGGTCGGTCTCGATCTTGCGGCGCAGGTTCATGATGTGCACGTCGACGGCCCGCTCGGTGGAGGCCCGGTCGAAGCCGCGGGTGCACTGCAGCAACTGCCGCCGGGTGAAGACCCGTTCCGGCTCCGCCGCCATGGCCAGCAGGATCTGGAACTCGGCGGGCGTGCAGTCCACGAGCGCCCCGTCGCAGCGCACCTCGTGCCGTACCGGGTCGACGCTGATCCCGGCGGCCCGGACGGCGGGGTCGCCGTCCCGGCCGCCCGCGCCGCGCCCGCTGCGCCGGAGCACCGTGCGGATGCGGGCCATCAGCTCGCGCGGGCTGTACGGCTTGGTCATGTAGTCGTCGGCGCCAAGTCCGAGGCCGAGCAGCACGTCGTCCTCGGCGGAGCGGGCGGTGAGCATGACGACCGGTGTCTCCGGGTCCGCGCCGCCGCGCAGCGCCCGGCACACCTCGAAGCCGTCGACGACCGGCAGCATCAGGTCCAGGACGACGAGGTCGGGTCTGAGCCCGCGGGCGGCGTCCAGGGCGGCGGCGCCGTCGTGCACCACCGTGGCGGTGTGTCCCTCGGCCAGCAGGGAGCGGCGGATGAGTTCGGCCTGCTTCTCGTCGTCCTCGGCGACCAGCACATGTGCGCACACGAGTTCGGATCCTAGGCGTCCGGGACGCTCGGCGTGCGGGCCGGTGGGCGTGTGCCCGGAGGGGCGACGGCGGTTGCGTGGCGGTTCATGGTGCCGACCCTGGCGGACACGTGTGGGGAACCGGTCAGGATTCAGGCGCGGTTCGGCTTGCCTTTCGTGAACAGCCAGGTGTGGAACACCCCGTCCAGCCGCTTGCCCGAGACATGCTCGGCGAGCCGCTCGAACTGCGCCGTCGTGCCGTGGCCGTAGCGGTGGCCGGCCGCCCAGGCGCGCAGGATCCGGAAGAAGTCCCGGTCGCCGACGGCGCGGCGCAGCTCGTGCAGGGCCATGGCGCCGCGGGCGTAGACCGGCGTGTCGAAGATGCGCGCGCCGCTGCCCGGGTCGCCGGGCGGGAAGGCCCACAGGTGGTCGCTCGCCGGGCGGGCGTAGAGCGCGTCGAAGGCCTTCTGCGCTCTGTCGCCGCCGTGCTGCTCGGTGTAGAGCCACTCGGCGTAGGTGGCGAAGCCCTCGTTGAGCCAGATGTCCTTCCAGGCCGTCAGGGAGACGGAGTCGCCGAACCACTGATGGGCGCTCTCGTGGACGAGGGTGCCGAGGTCGGGCGCGGAGTCGTACAACGGCCGGGTCTGGGTCTCCAGGGCGTAGCCGACGTTCGCGTGGTCGACGACCGACCCGGCCGAGCGGAACGGGTACGGCCCGAACAGCGTGCTCTCCCAGGCGAGGACGGACGGCAGCTTCTTCAGCACCGGCGCGGCCGCGCTCGCCTCGCGCGGGTCCACGGCGTTGTAGACGCGGATGCCGTCGCGGGTGGTGTACTGCTCGGCCTTGAACGTTCCGACGGTGGCGGTGGCCAGGTAGGCGGCCATCGGCTGGGGCTCGCGCCAGCGGAAGGTGGTACGGCCGTGCGCGGTGCGCTGCCCGAGCAGGACGCCGTTGGCCACGGCCGTGCGCCCCTGGGGGACGGTGATCGTGATGTCGTACGACGACTTGTCCCTGGGGTGGGCGTTCGCCGGGAACCAGGTCATCGCGCCCTGGGGCTCGCCGGCGACGAAGGCGCCGTCGTCGGTGGGGATCCAGCCGTCCGCGCTGCCGTCGGGGTCGGTGACCGGTTTCGGGGTGCCGTGATAGGCGACGGCGATGCGGAAGTCCCGGCCGGTGCGCAGAGTGCGGCGCGGGGTGACGACGAGTTCCTGGCCGGTGTGCCGGAAGGCCGCGGGGGCGCCGTCGACGGTGACGCGGGTTACCTTCAGGCCGGTCAGGTCGAGGTCGAAGCGGCTGAGGTTCCGGCCGGCGCGGGCGGCGAGCACGGCCGTGCCGTCGAGACGCCGGGAGGTGGTGTCGTAACGGAGCGTCAGGTCGTAGTGCCGGACGTGGTAGCCGCCGTTGCCGCTGAGCGGGAAGTAGGGGTCGCCCGCGCCGGGCGCGCCGGCCGTGCCCGGCGCCGCGGGTGCGGCGGCGCCCAGCAGTGCCGCCACGGCGACCGGGACGGCGGCGAGGACCGCCTCGCGGCGCAGGACGGCGGTGCGGCGGCGGGCGGGCTGTCCGGGGCGTGGCGACACGGGCGCTCCTCGGGAGGGGGCGGGGGAACGGCTGGCCGACAGACTAGGCGCGCCGGTGTGCCGCGCTCCCTCTCGTTCTGGTCAAGTCTCAGCCGGCCCGGGTGACCGCGCGTCAGGCTGGCGGGCGCCCTCCGTCCGCCCGCGGCCTCAGCCCGTGTGCGCGGCCGCGTGCCGGCCGGCGGCGCGCCCGGAGAACAGGCAGCCGCCGAGGAAGGTGCCCTCCAGCGCGTTGTAGCCGTGCACACCGCCGCCGCCGAAGCCCGCCACCTCACCGGCCGCGTACAGTCCCTCGATCGGCGTGCCGTCGGCGGCCAGGGCGCGCGAGTCGAGGTCGGTCTGGATGCCGCCGAGGGTCTTGCGGGTGAGGATGTGGAGCCTGACGCCGATGAGCGGGCCCGCGGCGGGGTCGAGGATGCGGTGCGGCGTGGCCACCCGGCCGAGCCGGTCCCCTATGTAGCGGCGGGCGTTGCGGATGCCCTGGATCTGGGAGTCCTTGCTGTACGGGTTGGCCAGCTGCCGGTCGCGGGCCTCGATCTGGCGGCGCACCTCGGCCGGGTCCAGCAGCGGTGTGCCGGCCAGCGCGTTCATCTTGCCGACGAGCTGCTCCAGGCTGCGCGCGGTGACGAAGTCCGCGCCCTTGTCGACGAAGGCCTGCACCGGTGCGGGCGCGCCGCTGCCCAGCAGCCGGTCGCGCAGGACGGCCTTGCGGTCCCTGGCGGTGATGTCGGGGTTCTGCTCGGAGCCGGAGAGCGCGAACTCCTTCTCGATGATCTTCCGGGTGAGGATGAACCAGGAGTGGTCGTAGCCCGCGATGTCCTCGGTGGTGCGCAGGTACTTGAGGGTGTTGAGGGTGTCGTAGCCCGGCAGGCAGGGGCCGGGGAGCCGGCGGCCGAGGGCGTCGAGCCAGATGGAGGACGGGCCGGGCAGGATGCGGATGCCGTGGCCGGGCCAGATGGGGTCCCAGTTCTGCAGGCCCTCGGTGTAGTGCCACATGCGGTCGCGGTTGACCAGCCGGACGCCGGCCTCGGCGCTGATGTCGAGCATCCGTCCGTCCACGTAGGCCGGGACGCCGGTGACCATCTCGGCGGGCGGGGTGCCGAGCCGGGCGGGCCAGTAGCGGCGCACGATGTCGTGGTCGGCGCCGATGCCGCCGGTGGTGACGACGACGGCCTGCGCGGTGAGTTCGAAGTCGCCGACGCGGTCGCGGTTGGAGGCGGCGCCGCGCGGCGCGTGGTCGTCGGCGAGCACGGTGCCGCGCACCCCGCGTGCCGTGCCGTTCTCGACGACCAGTTCGTCGACCCGGTGGCGGTGGTGGAAGGTGAGCAGTCCGTCGCGGGCGGCCCGGCGGGCGTACTTCACGAAGGGTTCGACCACGCCGGTGCCGGTGCCCCACGCGATGTGGAAGCGGGGCACGGAGTTGCCGTGGCCGTCCGCCCTGAGGTCGCCGCGCTCGGCCCAGCCGACGGTCGGCAGCAGCTCGATGCCGTGGCCCTGGAGCCAGGACCGCTTCTCGCCGGCCGCAAACTCGACGTAGGCGCGGGCCCAGCGCACCGCCCAGGAGTCCTCGTCGTCCAGCCGGTCGAACTGCGCGCTGCCCTGCCAGTCGCTCCAGGCCAGCTCGAAGGAGTCCTTGATGCCGAGGCGGCGCTGCTCCGGGGAGCCGACGAGGAAGAGCCCGCCGAAGGACCAGTACGCCTGGCCGCCGAGGTTGGCGGCGTTCTCCTGGTCGACCAGGGCGACCCGGCGGCCCCGGCTGGTCAGCTCGTGTGCCGCGACCAGGCCGGCGAGGCCCGCTCCGACGACGATGACGTCAGCGTCCATCGTGACTGTGTCCTTCCTGAGGGTCCTCGTGCGGGGTTCTGCGGGGACGTGCGGCGGAGTGCGGGCTGCTGGGGGCGTGGCTGCCGTCGGTGAGGAGGGCGGTGAGCAGCTGTTTGAGCCAGACCCGGGCGGCCTCGACGTCCTTGTCCAGCAGCAGCTGGACGGTCACGCCGTCGTACGCGGCGACCACGGCGTGCGCGGCGCCTTCCACGCCCCCCAGCACGGCGGGCAGGCCGGTGCGGCCGCGGGCGCGGAACAGCCGGTCGGCGATCGCCTCCCGGAGCCGGGCGCGGTGGTCGAGGAGCGCCCGGGCGACCTCGGGGTCGCGGGCGGCGTGCACCAGGAAGTCGGTCTTGACCAGCAGCCAGTCCACGTCGAGGAGCAGCACCTCGGTGACCCGGTCCACGGAGGCCGGCACGTCGAGTCCGGGGCCTTCCTGGGCGAGGGCCTCGGCCACCTGGGAGGCGATGAGGTCGGCGCGCTCCTGGTACAGCGCGAAGAACAGCTCGTCCAGCGTGGCGAAGTTCGAGTAGAAGGCGCCCCGGCTGAAGCCGGCCGCCTCGCAGACCTCCTCGATGGAGACCCGGCCGAAGCCCTTCGCGGCGAACACCCGGAACGCGGCGTCCAGCAGCCGCGCCCGCGTCCGGACCCGGCGTCTGGTGACCCGCGGGGCGGGGTCGTCCATCACGGCTCCCTCCGGTTGGATACGAGAATGTATCCGATACACCGGTGTATCGGGAAGGGCCCCCGATTCGGCGGGCCGGTAGATCATGGGAACAGGTTTTCGATTAAGGCGTAGGCTGGGCTCATGGCCACGCACCTCCAGGGCTCCCTGTTCGACCAGACCGACGAGCTGCGGCCCGGCCCGCTGGACGGGCTGCGCCGGACCGACCTGGGCGCCGGCGCCTGGATCGACGTGCTTCCGGGCTGGCTGAGCGGCGCCGACGCCCTGTTCGAGAAGCTCGCGGCCGACGTGCCCTGGCGCGCCGAGCACCGGAAGATGTACGACAACGTGGTCGCCGTACCGCGCCTGCTGGCCTTCTACGGCGCCGGCGACCCGCTCCCCGATCCGGTGCTGGAGGAGGCGCGCGAGGCGTTGTCCCGGCACTACGCCGAGGAGCTGGGCGAGCCGTTCGCCACGGCGGGGCTGTGCTTCTACCGCGACGGCCGGGACAGCGTGGCCTGGCACGGGGACCGGATCGGACGGGGCGCCCGCGAGGACACCATGGTCGCGATCCTCTCCGTCGGCGAGCCCCGCGACCTGCTGCTGCGCCCGGCCGGCGGAGGCGGTGCGGCGGTGCGCCGCCCGCTCGGGCACGGCGACCTGATCGTGATGGGCGGCTCCTGCCAGCGGACCTGGGAGCACTGCGTGCCGAAGACCGCCCGGGCCGCGGGGCCGCGCATCAGCATCCAGTTCCGGCCGCAGGGCGTGCGGTGACACCAGCCGGGTGGTGCGCGGCGCCGGCGCATCTGGTTGGCTGTCCCCGACGATCGGCCGCACAGGGCTCGGGGAGATCATGCGGGCAGAGGTACACCAGGTCGCCGACGGCACCTATCTGGTGCACGGCCACCACGTCAACTGGGTGATCCTGAAGGACGGCGACGCCGTCACGCTGGTGGACACCGGCTACCCGGGAGACCGCCAGGGGGTCCTGGACTCCCTGGCCGAGGTGGGCAGTTCACCGGAGGCGGTGGCCGCCGTGCTGATCACCCACGCGCACAACGACCACCTGGGCTCGGCCGAGTACCTGCGCGCCGCCCACGGCACCCCCGTCTATCTGCACCCGGCCGAAGTGCCGCACGCGCGACGGGACTTCCTGCAGCAGGCCACCATCGGAGACGTGGTGCGCAACGCCTGGCGGCCCGGTGTCGTGCCGTGGGCGCGGCACGTCATCAAGGTCGGCGGCACCCGGCACAACCCCGTCACCGCGCCCGAGCCGTTCCCGGCCGAGGGCCCGCTCGACCTGCCCGGCCGCCCGGTGCCCGTGCACACCCCGGGCCACACCGACGGCCACTGCGTCTACCACCTGCCCGAGGCGGGCATCGTCATCTCCGGCGACGCCCTGGCCACCGGCCACGCGACCTCGCGGACCAAGGGCCCCCAGATGCTCCTCGACTTCTTCCACCACGAGCGCGCCCGGGCCGTGGCCTCGCTGGAGGTCATCGGCGCGCTCGACGGCGACACCCTCTTGCCCGGCCACGGCCCGGTGCACCGGGGCCCGGTGCGCGCGGCGGCCGAGCAGGCGCGGGAGCGGGCCTCCTAGAACAGCCGCGCGGGGCCTTAGGGTTCGTGCCATGGCCTTGCACATCAGCGCCACGAACCCGGAGCACCCCGCCCTGCTGCTCGCCCTCCCCTGGGACGTGCCCCTGGAGGAGTGGCCCGAGGAATACCTCGTGCCGCTCCCGAGGGGCATCTCCCGGCACATCGTGCGGTACGCCCACGCCGGGGACGAGGTGATCGCCGTCAAGGAGCTGGCCGAGCGTCCCGCGCTGCGCGAGTACGAGCTGCTGCGCGACCTCGACCGGCTCGGCATCCCCGCCGTCGACCCGCTCGCCGTGGTCACCGGCCGCACCGACCGCGCGGGCCGGCCGCTGGAGCCGGTGCTGGTCACCCGGCATCTGCGCGGTTCGATGCCGTACCGCTCGATGTTCGAGACGACCATGCGCCCGGCGACCATGCACCGGCTGATGGACGCCCTGGCGGTGCTGCTGGTGCGCCTGCACCTGGCCGGGTTCGCCTGGGGCGACTGCTCCCTGTCGAACACGCTGTTCCGCCGGGACGCGGGCGCCTACGCCGCCTACCTGGTCGACGCCGAGACCGGCGACCTGCACCCGCGGCTGAGCCCCGGGCAGCGGGAGTACGACCTCGATCTGGCCCGGGTGAACATCAGCGGCGAGCTGCTGGACCTGGAGGCGTCCGGCGCGCTGCACCCCTCCGTCGACCCGGTGGAGTTCGGGCACGAGATCTGCACCCGGTACCAGGGCCTGTGGCAGGAGCTGACCCGCACCTCGGTGTACCCGGCGGGCAAGTACCACTACATCGAACGCCGGATCCGCCGGCTGAACGACCTCGGGTTCGACGTCGCCGAGATGCAGATCGAGCACTCCTCCAACGGCGACAGCGTCACCTTCGTGCCGAAGGTCGTCGACGCCGGCCACCACCAGCGCCAGCTGCTCAGGCTGACCGGCCTGGACGCCGAGGAGAACCTGGCGCGCAGGCTGCTGAACGACCTGGAGAGCTGGATGGCCACCCAGGAGGACTACGCCCCGGGCGACCCCCTCGCCGCCCGCCCCGAGGTGCTGGCCCACCGCTGGGTGCGGGACGTGTTCCGGCCCACCGTGCGGGCCGTGCCGCCCGAGCTGCGCGGCTCGATGGACCCGGCGGAGATCTACCACGAGCTCCTCGAGCACCGCTGGTACCTGTCCGAGCGCGCCCAGCACGACATAGGCCTCGACACCGCCGTCAAGGACTACATCGAGAACGTGCTGCCCAAGGCGCGGGCCGGTCTGGAGCCGGTCGAGGCCGAGTAGCTCAGTCGTGCGGGACCACGGCGACCGGGCACCCGGCGTGGTGCAGCACCCCGTGCGCGACCGACCCGATCCGCGCGCCCACGGCACCGCGGTGCGCGCGGCGCCCCACGACCACCAGCTGGGCCCGCTCGGCCGCCGACAGCAGCACCTGGCCGGCGCTGCCCATCTCGACCTGCTCGGCGACGGGCACCTCGGGGAACCGCTCCCGCCACGGCCGCAGCGCCCGCGTGAGGGCCTGCCGCTCGTAGGGTTCGAGACCGCCTGCGTCGTCGAGGAGCTTGAGCGAGCCGGGGCTGTAGGCGAACACCGGCGGCAGGGTCCACGCGCGCACCGCCCGGACGGTCGCGTCGCGGGCCGCCGCCGTCTCGAAGGCGAACCGCAGGGCGGCCGCGCTGTCCTCGGGTTCGCCGTGCTGGCCGACCACGACGTCCCGCCCGGCGGCCTCCGCGGCGGGCCGGTCCCCGGCGCGCACCAGGACCACCGGCCGGGTCGCCCCGGCGATCACCTGCCGGCCGGCCGAGCCCAGCAGGAACCCGAGGACGGCCCCGTGCCCGCGCGAGCCCAGCACCAGCATCTCGGCCTCCGCCCCGGCACCCGTCAGCGCGTCCACCGGGTCGCCCTCGACGACGTCGACGCTCACCGGCAGCTCCGGATGCCGTTCGCAGACGGCCCGCACGGCGTCGGCCACACCCTGCGAGACCCATCCGTACTGGGTGTCCCGGTCGGCGGTGGCGAGCGACTCGGCGTAGCGCCAGGCGTGCACCACGCGCAGGGCCAGCCCGCGGCGTACGGCCTCCCGGCAGGCCCAGTCCAGCGCGGCCAGGCTCTCCTCGGTGCCGTCGACTCCTGCCGTGATCGGGCGTGTCATGCGTGCTCCCCTCGTCGTCGCCGTCGTGGTCCTGGTGCCCACTATCGGGCACGGCGCGCACGGGCCCGGTGATCTCCGGCCGCCCCGGGTGACCGGGCCGCCTGCCGTATCCCAGGGCGAACCGGGGCGATCGAACATACGATGGCTGGGAACCGGCGCGGTGGTCCCCACGACACCGGTCCGTGACACGGAAGCTCGGGGTGGGAGACGTATGGCACAGGCCGCCGACACAGCGCGGACCGTCATCCTGACCGTGGACGACGACCCGGGGGTCTCCCGCGCCGTCGCCCGCGATCTGCGGCGGCGCTACGGCGAGTCGTACCGGATCGTGCGCGCGGAGTCCGGTCCGTCCGCGCTGGAGGCGCTGCGGGAGCTGAAGCTGCGCGGCGACCTGGTGGCGGTGATCCTGGCCGACTACCGGATGCCGCAGATGAACGGCATCGAGTTCCTGGAGCAGGCGCTGGACGTGTATCCGGGCGCGCGGCGGGTGCTGCTCACCGCGTACGCGGACACCAACGCGGCGATCGACGCGATCAACGTCGTCGACCTGGACCACTATCTGCTCAAGCCCTGGGACCCGCCGGAGGAGAAGCTCTACCCGGTCCTGGACGACCTGCTCGAGGCCTGGCGCAGCAGCGCCTACCGGCCCGTGCCCAGCACCAAGGTCGTCGGGCACCGCTGGTCGGCCCGGTCGTCGAACGTGCGCGAGTTCCTGGCCCGCAACCAGGTGCCCTACCGCTGGTACTCGGTGGAGGAGCCGGAGGGCCGCCGGCTGCTGGCGGCCGCCGGAGCGGACGACGCGCGGCTGCCGCTGGTGATCACGCCGGACGGCGGCACCCTTGTCGAGCCGGAGGCCCCGGAGCTGGCGGCGCGGGTGGGCCTGGCGACGACTCCGACGGCCGACTTCTACGACCTGATCGTGATCGGCGGCGGGCCCGCCGGGCTCGGCGCCGCCGTGTACGGGGCGTCCGAGGGGCTCAGGACCGTGCTGGTGGAGCGCTCGGCCACCGGCGGGCAGGCCGGGCAGAGCTCCCGGATCGAGAACTACCTGGGCTTCCCCGACGGGGTGTCCGGCGCCCAGCTCACCGACCGGGCGCGCCGGCAGGCCGCCAAGTTCGGCGCGGAGATCCTCACCGCCCGCGAGGTGACGGCGCTGGAGGCCAACGGCGCCGCCCGGGTCGTACGGTTCGCGGACGGCACGGCGATCGCGGCGCACAGCGTGATCCTCGCGACCGGCGTGCAGTACCGGCAGCTGGAGGCGCAGGGCTGCACCGATCTCACGGGGTGCGGCGTGTTCTACGGCTCGGCGCTGACCGAGGCCGCCTCCTGCCAGGGCCAGGACATCTACATCGTCGGCGGCGCCAACTCGGCGGGCCAGGCGGCGATGTACCTGTCCCGGGGCGCGAAGTCGGTGACGCTGCTGGTACGCGGGCCCGACCTGTCGGCGTCGATGTCGCACTACCTGATCCAGCAGATCAACGAGGCGCCGAACATCTCGGTGCGGCCGCACACCGTCGTGGACGCGGCGCACGGCTCGGACCACCTGGAGCAGCTGACGCTGCGTGACACGGTGACCGGAGAGTGCGAACGGGTCGACGCCCAGTGGATGTTCGTGTTCATCGGCGCCGCCCCGCTGACCGACTGGCTGGGCGACGCGGTGCTGCGCGACGAGCGCGGGTTCATCCTGGCCGGGCCCGATCTGACCGCCGACGGGCGGCCGCCGGCCGGCTGGGAGCTGGACCGGCCGCCGTACCACCTGGAGACCAGCGTCCCCGGCGTGTTCGTGGCCGGTGACGCCCGTGCCGAGTCCGCCAAGCGCGTGGCGTCCGCGGTCGGCGAGGGAGCGATGGCCGTCATGCTCGTCCACCGGTATCTGGAACAGTCGTGAACGACGGGGAGCAGCCATGAGCGGGCAGATCATGCCGTGCAGTCCGAAGGAGATCGGCTCGCTGTTCCTCTTCGAGAAGCTGAGCCCCGAGCAGCTGGGCCGGCTGTGCGGCGAGGGGCGGGTGGAGCTGTTCGAGCCCGGCCCGGTGTACACCGAGGGCGACCCGGCGACCTGCTTCTTCGTGATGATCGAGGGCACGGTGGTGCTGTCCCGCCGGGTCGCCGGCGACGACGTGGAGGTCGCCCGCACCTCGCAGCGCGGGGTGTACGCGGGCGCGATGCAGGCCTACCTCGGCGACCGGGTGCGGCAGGTCTACAACAACTCGATGCGGGTGACGGAGCCGTCGCGGTTCTTCGTGCTGCCGGCGGACATCTTCGCGGACGTCATGACCGAGTGGTTCCCGATGGCCGTGCACCTGCTGGAGGGCCTGTTCTTCGGCTCGAAGAACACGCAGGCGGCGATCGGGCAGCGGGAGCGGCTGCTGGCGCTCGGCTCGCTGTCGGCCGGGCTCACGCACGAGCTGAACAACCCGGCGGCGGCAGCGGTCCGGGCCACCGCGACGTTGCGCGAACGGGTCGCCAAGATGCGGCGCAAGCTCGCCGTGATCTCCGAAGGGCCCTTCTCCCGTGACGCGCTGGCGAGCCTGATCGAGGTGCAGGAGCGCACCGCGGAGCGGGTCGCCAAGGCGCCGGTGCTCACTCCCCTGGAGGCCGCCGACCGGGAGGACCTGCTCACGGACTGGCTGGAGGACCACGGCATCGGCCAGGCCTGGCAGCTGGCGCCCACCTTCGTGCAGGCCGGGCTCGACGTCGACTGGCTGGAGCAGGTCGCGGCGGCCGTGGACCCGGAGATCCTGCCCGGAGCGGTCGGCTGGCTCAACTACACCATCGAGACCGAGCTGCTGATGAACGAGATCGAGGACTCCACCACCCGGATCTCGCATCTGGTCGACGCCGCGAAGCAGTACTCCCAGCTGGACCGGGCGCCCTACCGGGTGGTGGACGTCCACGAACTCCTCGACAGCACGCTGCTGATGCTGTCCGGCAAGATCGGCGCCGGCATCAAGGTCGTCAAGGAGTACGACCGCACGCTCCCGCCGGTGCCCGCCTACCCGGCCGAGCTGAACCAGGTGTGGACCAACCTGGTCGACAACGCCGTGTCGGCCATCAACGGGGCGGGCGGCTCGGGCACGTTGACGGTGCGGACCGCGCTCGACCACGAGCGGCTCCTGGTCGAGTTCCGGGACACCGGCCCGGGTGTGCCGCCGGAGATCAAGGACCGGATCTTCGACCCGTTCTTCACCACCAAGCCGGTCGGCGAGGGCACCGGGCTGGGCCTGGACATCTCCTGGCGGATCGTCGTCAACAAGCATCACGGCAGCCTGCGCGTCGACTCGGTCCCCGGTGACACCCGTTTCCAGGTGCTGCTGCCGCTGACCGCCGAGGCGCCGGAGGAAGTGGAGGAAACGGCATGAGCACCGTCGAAGGAGTCGACCCGGGCGTCCCGCCCAGCGGCCCGGGATGTGTGGAGTGCGAGGCGGCGGGCGGCTGGTGGTTCCATCTGCGCCGGTGCGCGCAGTGCGGGCACATCGGGTGCTGCGACGACTCCCCCGCCAAGCACGCGACCGCCCACTACCACGCCACGGGGCATCCGGTGATCCGGAGTTTCGAGCCGGGCGAGGAGTGGTTCTGGAACTACGCGACGGACGAGCTGTACACGGCGGGGCCCGAACTGGCGCCGCCCGCCAGCCATCCCGCGGACCAGCCGGTGCCGGGGCCTGCCGGGCGGGTGCCGGGGAACTGGGCGGAGACGTTGCGGGGCTGAGCGCCGGCGGGCCGGGGGTGTCCGCGTCGGCGGCTGCGGGGGCTCGTGGGATCGCGTGGTTCCCCGTGCCGCTTCGCGTGCGCGCGGCTCCGGCGTCCCGGCCGGTCAGCGGGCGCAGTCGAGGCTGCTCGGGCGGACCGCGTCCGCCAGCGACCGCATGCCGCGGTCGTCGGGGTGGAGATGGTCGCCGCCGTCGAGGGCGGGCCGCAGCCGCGCGGGGTCGTGCGGGCGGCGCAGGGCGCGGTCGAAGTCGGTGACGGCGTCGAACTCCCCGCCGCCGCGGACGAACCGGTTCACCTGCCGGCGCACCGCGTCGTCGCGCCGGTCCCATTCGGGCCAGCCCCCGAAGGGTCCGATGGTGGCGGCGACCACGCACTTGCCCGCCGCGTGCGCCCGCTGGACGATCTTCCGGTAGCCGGCGATCAGGTCCCGCGCGCGGACACCGGTGTGTGCCTTGAGGTCGTTCACCCCCTCGAAGAGGAACACGGTGCGCACCCCGGGCAGGGACAGCACATCCCGGTCCAGCCGGTGCAGGGCGCTCTGCCCGGCGCCGTCCGCGAGCACCTGGTTGCCCGCGACGCCCTCGTCGGCGACGCCCTGGACGGCCGTGTGGGCCCTGTGCAGGCGGCGGGCGAGGTAGTCGGGCCAGCGGCGGTCGGTGTCCGGGGTGGAGTGCCAGCCGTCGGTGAGGGAGTCGCCGAGCACGGCCACGGCCCCGGTGCCCGGACGTGACGGCCGTACGGACACGGCGTCGAGGTACCACCAGGCGCCGGTCGTCCGGGTCCAGTGGGCGCCGCCGTCCTCGGCGGTGTGGTCGCCCTGGCCGGTGTACGACGTCTGCATCGCGAGCCAGTGGCCGGTCGCCGGTCCCGCCGCGTCCGGGGTGTGCAGGCTGACGGCGAGATCGGTGCCGGCGGGCACCCGGCCGGGCACGGGGTCGCTCCAGGCGGTGCCGCCCGCGGGGACGGTGACCGTGCGGGCGCCGGCGAAGGTCAGCCGCCGGTTGCTGCCGGGCCGCAGGGCGGCGCCCCGGGCGCGTATCCCGGCGTGCACGTCGTCCACGGTCAGCGGCCGGTCGCCGAAGGCGTTGCTCAGGCGGACGCGCAGATCGTCGCCGCCGACGCTGGTGTGCACGATCAGCCGGTAGTCCTGGCCGGCGACGCCCTCGCCCAGGCGGTCCGCGCTCGCCGCCCAGGTCACGACCCCGGAGGCCCGCTCGGTGGGCGGGGGGAGGGCGCCCACGCGGGCGGGCGCGGACTGGCAGGCGGCGACGGTGAGCAGGGCGGCGGCGAGGCGGCAGCCGCGGGCGAACCGGCCGGTCACGGTGCGGCGTCCAGGAGCGTGCCGGACCCGCCGGGCCGTCTGCGGGTCCTCCGGGACAGGGCTGCCCGTCCCACGCAGATCATGGTCGCGCCGACGCGCCTGCCGCGCACCTCGACGGGTGTCCCGTCCGGCGCGGGTGGTCTCGCCGTGGTTGTCCGGGGCCATCCTCTCCTCCAGCCGGTGACACACGGGTACGGCCCGTGTGCGCAGGTACCGGTGCCCTGCGGCGGCCCGGACATGCGGATGCCCCGCGCGGGGCGGGGCATCCGGTGGTGCGTCGGCCGTGCGTCAGTGACGGGCGGCCGGGGTGTTGGCGGCGGTGACGTCGACCGCGGCCCACGCCTTGTCCACCGTCTTGTACTCGGTGCTGTTCGCGCCGTACAGGTCCTTGGCCGCCTTCAGCGTCGCGATCCGCGCGTCGTGGAAGTCGGTCGTGGAGACCATGTAGCGGGTCAGGGCACGGTAGAAGATGGCGGTGGCCTTGGTGCGGCCGATGCCCTTGACCGTGGAGTGGTCGTAGGTCGGCGAGTTGTAGGCCACGCCGTTGATGGTCTTCTTGCCGCTGCCCTCCGCGAGGAGGTAGTAGGCGTGCGAGGAGACACCGGAACCGGCGTGCACCTCGGTGTAGTAGGTGTCCGGCGACCAGTAGTCGATGGTGCCCTCGAGCTTGTCGAGCGACGGGTGGTCGAGACGGCGCAGGAACTTCTGCGACAGGCCCAGCTTCTCGCCGATCAGGTAGTCCCCGGTGTCCTTCGTGTTCTTGGCGTAGAACTCGACGTTGGAGCCGAAGATGTCGGCGAGCGACTCGTTCAGCGCGCCCGGCTCGCCGTACTGGTTGCCGTCGGAGTCGACGTAGGTCGGCTCCAGCTTGGCGGTCGCGTCCACCACGCCGTGCGTCAGCTCGTGGCCGGTGACGTCGAGGACGACGAGCGGCTTCTTGAACATGTCGCCGTCGCCGTCGCCGTACAGCATGCAGTTGCAGGTCGGGTCCCAGAAGGCGTTGGCGACCTTCTTGCCCCAGTGCACCATCGCCTGCGCGGCCTTGCTGTTGTTGGCTATGCCCTTGCGGCCGAAGGTGCTCTTGTAGAAGTCCAGGGTCTTGGTGACGCCGTACTGGGCGTCGGCCGCGGCGCTGGCCCGGTTGGCGGTCGTGCCGTTGCCCCACACGTTGGTGGTGCCGGTGAACTTGGTGCCGGAGCTGAACTTCTCCGTGTACGAGCCCTTGGCGTCGCGCGTCTCGGTGCCGTACCGGCTCGGGTCCTTCAGCTGGTAGTGGCCGCGCGAGGTCTGCGTGGTGGTCAGGCCGACGGAGCCCACGAAGAGGGTCTTGCCGGTGCCCTTGGCGGCCGACGGGTAGCTCGCCGTGGCGCCGGAGACGCCGGAGCCGAGCAGGCCGGCCTCGGGCGAGGCGGAGCCGGTGCCGGTGGCCGGGTCGATGGTCTCGCCGTGCCTGCGCAGGCTCTGGAGCAGCTTCGGCGACAGGAACTCGTCGCTGTCGGGGGTGTTGCTGCGCACCTTGCCGGTGACGGCGTCGACGACGACGGTGTGGGAGCCGCCCTGGTCGTCGGTCACGCTCACCTGGTAGGAGAGGGCGGAGGAGCCGTCGCGCGCGTCGACGACGAGCTGCGCGGCGCCCGCCTCGCCCTTGGCGGCGCGGGCGGCCTTCGCGGCGGCCTGAGCCGCGGTCAGCTCGGCCTTGGTGGTGGCCGGCTTGACGGCTTGATCGGCGGCGCGGGTCACACCGGTGTAGGCCAGCTTGTGGTCGAGGTGGACGACGAGGTCGCCGCCGAGGACGGGCAGGCCGTCGTGGGTGCGGACGAAGCGGACGTGCCGGGCGCCCTCGGGGTCGAGCATGACGTCCTGGGCGTGCAGTGCGTCGCCCTGGGAGACGCCGGTCGCCGAGGCGTGGGCGAAGGCCGCGGTGCGCGCCGCCTCCACCACCGCGGTGGCGTTCGTGGTCGCGGACGCCGAGGACCGCTCCACCCCCGTCGAGGGACCCGCGAATGCCGTACCGGCCAGGCCCGTGGCAGCGGTCGTCACCGCGATGGCGACAGCGACGCTGCGTATGTGCGGTCTACGCAAGGATCAAGGTTCCTTTTGTCTGCAGCGGCTGGGGTCCCCAACCGCCCTGAGGCGTGACGCGGTTGCGCGTCACGGGGGCTGGTCGGGCCCCCGGGCGTAACCCTTGCGGATCAGTCATGTGCACGTAAAGGCGGAATGATCGATTTCGCGACCTTCTATGGCAATCCTTTACGAATGCGTGCCGCAGAGTGATCACCGACTGACCAACTGTGTGTCGCCTGTGAGGACGTTCACGCCATGGCACGGGTTGCACGGCCGGAATGTGACCGACGTCGCACGCACCTTCGCGCGGGCGAGGGCCCTGGTGCCGGTCCTCGGCGGGAGGAGACCATGCCCGCATGAAGGGTGATCTCTTTTCCAGTGAGCACGTGGTGCAGCCGGCCGTGGAGCCGGGCATGTCCGTCGAGAACGCCAAGTGCCTCAAGTACGCGGTGGACGGCGCGATGTACGCCCGCCAGGGCGCGATGGTCGCCTACCGGGGCAGCCTCGCCTTCGAGCGCAAGGGCCAGGGCGTCGGCGGCATGCTGAAGCGCGCGGTCACCGGTGAGGGGCTGCCCCTCATGGCGGTGCGCGGCCGGGGCGAGGCCTGGTTCGCGCACGAGGCGCAGAACTGCTTCATCGTCGAGGTCGAGCCCGGCGACCGGTTCACGGTCAACGGCCGCAACGTACTGTGCTTCGACGCCTCACTGTCGTACGACATCAAGACCGTCAAGGGCTCGGGCATCGCCGGCGGCGGCCTGTTCAACAGCGTGTTCAGCGGGCACGGCCGGCTCGGCCTGGTCTGCGACGGCAGCCCGCTGGTCATCCCGGTCTCGGCGCAGGCGCCGGTGTACGCCGACACCGACGCGGTGGTCGGCTGGACCGCGCACCTGCAGACCTCGTTGCACCGGTCCCAGTCCATCGGCTCGATGCTGCGCGGCGGTTCCGGAGAAACCGTCCAATTGAAGCTCCAGGGCGAGGGTTTCGTCGTGGTGCGCCCCAGCGAGCTGACCGCGCACAGCCAGCAGCACTGAACCTTCACACGGTGATCCGCACCGCACGGGCAACCCGCAACGCCGCACCCGCGTCTTGATCGTCGACAGACCGACACGCCCCGGTTCTCTCGGCCGGGGCGTATTCGGACCCACCTATACACGCCATGTATACACGCGCTGTATACACATCGCGTATAGAAAGGCACGCATGTACGGCAAGGCTTTCGCCCCCGAGTACCAGGGCGCCCTGACCACCCTGTCCGTGAACTCCTCGCTGGTCGATGTGCTGGCGGAGGGCACCGAGAAGCTGCGCGAGGCCGAGCGGTCCGGGCGCCCGGCCGAGGCGGCCCGCTGCGGGCTCGCCGTGGCCGAGGCGCACCGGCGGCTCGGCCAGGTGCGGGACGCCGACCGGGCGTGGAAGGCGAGTTACCGCGCCGCCCGCGCGGCCGGCGACACCGCCGCGATGGCGTGGGCCCTGTGGAGCGGCGGCACCCTGGCCCGGCAGCGCGGCGCCTTCCCGCTGGCCTGGCGGCTGCTGGGGCTCGCGGCCGAACTCGGCGAACGCGGCGGGGACGTCGTGGTCCGCGGCTACTCGCTGGCCGGTCTCGCGGAGACCGGCCGGATCCAGGGCGACTACGCGGCGGTCGGCCGGCTGCACGAGCAGCTGCTGGCCGAGGCGCGCAGGCGCGGCGAGGCCCGGCACACGGTGTGGGCGCTGGAGGGCATCGCCCAGATGCACCGCAACACCGGCGACCTCGACCGGGCCTACGCGCTGTTCGAGGAGGCGGCGGAGATAGCCGAGCGGGCGGAGGACCGGCGCGGGCACGCCTGGGCGCTGCGCGGACTCGCCGACATCCTCTCGGTGCGCGACAAGAACACCGAGGGCGCGCTGGAGCTGCTGTCCCGCGCGGAGGCCGACTGCCGGGCGATGAACCTCTCCAGCGCTCTCGCCTACAACCACAAGATGCGCGGCAACGTCCTGTACCGGGCCGGGCGTTACCCCGAGGCCCGCCGGATGTACGAGCTGGCGCTGACGGAGTTCCGCGCCATGAGCGAGCCGCGCGGCGAGGCGCTGGCCCGGCTGGGGCTGGCCAAGTCGCTGGCCCGGCTCGGGCGGGACCGCGCCGAGACCGCGGCCGAACTCGCCGATCTGGCGCGGACGCTGGAGCGCAGCGGACTGAAGCACGCCCGGGAGATGGTGGCCCGGGCCCAGGAGGAGTTCGGTCTCGGCACGGAGGCCGCCCGGTGACCGCCGTACAGGCTCCGCCGTCCGTTGCCGACGTCCTCGGCCGGTGCCGTCGGCTGGCGGACCCGGCGCTGCGCGAGGCGGTGGGCCGGCTGCACCCGTGGGTGGCGGAGATGGCCGCCTACTCCTTCGGCTGGTGCGAGGTCGGCGGGGCGCCCGCCACCGCGCCCGGCGGCAAGGGCGTACGGCAGGCGCTGGCCGTGCTCGGCGCCGAGGCCGCGGGGGCGGACGGGCGGACCGGCGTCCCCGCCGCGGTCGCGGTGGAACTGGTGCACGCCTTCTCGCTGCTGCACGACGACATCATGGACGGCGACGCGACCCGGCGCCGCCGCCCGGCCGTGTGGCAGGCCTACGGCACCGGCCCGGCGGTGCTCGCCGGGGACGCCCTGTTCGCGCTGTCGGTGGAGACGCTGGCGCAGGCACCACGGGGCGCGGGCGCCGTACGGCTGCTGTCGGCGGCCCTCGCCGACCTGGTGCGCGGGCAGGCCGACGACCTGCTGTTCGCCGCCCGCCCGTGCACCGGCCCGGAGCGGGTGACGCTCGAGGAGTACCGGGCGATGGCGGAGGGCAAGACCGGCGCCCTGCTGGGCTGCGCCGTCGCGCTCGGCGCCCTGCTCGGCGGGGCGGACGAGGCCGTGGTCGGCGCGCTGGACCGGGCCGGGCGGCGGCTCGGCGTCGCCTTCCAGCTGGTCGACGACGTGCTGGGGATCTGGGGCGACCCGGACGTCACCGGCAAGCCGGTGGGCGGCGATCTGCGGGAGGGCAAGAAGACCTATCCGGTGCTGGCCGCGCTCGGCTCCCCGGCGGCCCGCGGGCTGCCCGAGCTGCTCGATGCGCCGGGCCGGGCGGACGAGGCCGCCGCGCTGATCGAGGCGGCGGGCGGCCGTACGGCCGCGCTGGCGGAGGCCCGTGCGCACACGGCCGCCGCCCGGGCGCTGCTCACCCGGGCACCCGCGGCCCCCGGAGCGGCGCGGGAGCTGCTGCGGCTGCTGGACTTCCTGGTGGGCCGCGTGTTGTAGGCGGCGGGCGAAACCGTGTTGACCATCGCGCTCCCCGCGGGTCAGGGTGCCTTCGGCGCGGCCCTCACCCCCGCGCCGGAAGGGTGAAGCACCTTGATCGGCATCAAGGAGATCGAAGCCGCCGCGGAGCGGATCGCCGGACAGGTGGTGCGGACGCCGACCGTGCCGAGTCCGGGCCTGACCGCGCTGCTCGGCGTCCCGGTCACCGCCAAGCTCGAACTGCTCCAGCGCACCGGCTCGTTCAAGGCGCGCGGGGCGACGGCGAAGCTGCTGTCGCTGAGCGAGGCCGAGCGGGCGGCGGGCGTGGTCGCGGTCAGCGGCGGCAATCACGGGATCGCCCTCGCGGTGATGGCCGCGGTCCTCGACGTGAAGGCGACCGTGGTCATGCCCCGTACCGCACCCGAGCGCTCCATCGCGCTCGCCGAGCGGGCGGGCGCGCAGGTGCGGCTGACCGACGGCATGGACAGCGCCTTCGAGCTGGTGACGAGGCTCCGGGACGAGGGCCTGACCCTGGTCCACCCCTTCGACGACCCGGTGGTCATCGCCGGGCAGGGCACGGTCGGGCTGGAGCTGGCCGAGGACGCGGGCGAGGAGCTGACGGACGTCGTCGTCAGCATCGGCGGCGGCGGGCTGATCGCGGGGATCGCGGCGGCCCTCGCGGCCCGGTGGCCCGGCGTGCGCGTGTGGGGGGTGGAGACCGAGGGCGCCGAGGCCATGTCGGCCGCGCTGACGGCGGGCGGACCGGTGCCGGTGCCCCTGTCGTCCCTGGTCACCACCCTCAGCGCGCCCTCGGTGTCCCAGCTGACGTACGACCATGTGTCCGCGCTGGTCGAGGAGGTGCTGGTGGTGCCGGACCGGGACGCGGTGCAGGGCTCGCTGGACCTCGCCGAGCACGCCAAGGTGTGGGCGGAGCCGGCCGCCGGCTGTCTGCTGCCGGCGGCCCGGCGGGTCGCGGCACGGGTCGGCGACGGCGCCCGGATCGGGCTCGTGGTCTGCGGCGGCAACACGACACCGCGCGAACTGACCGGCTGGGCCGAGCGGTTCGGCCTGCTGTGAGGCGGGGCCGCATCCGGTGACTTACCCTCGGTTACCCGCAGGTTGAACCACCGCCGGGTGCGGCCATCGCAAAGTCGCAAGCCCTTTCGAAGAATTGAATGAAAGGCAGGAACCGCGCCGGGTCACGGATTCATTGAACGCACCCCCGCTCGCGCCGCGTACCTCTGTCAGGACACGAAACAGGGGTTTCAGCGAGGGATGACCATGACCAAGTCGCACGTCTCCGCACACGAACTGGTCGCCGGGCGGTACCGGCTCCTCGAGGTCTTCGCCCGCGAGACGAACCGCCTGTGGTGGTACGCCGAGGACGTGGCCGCGGAGCAGCCCCGGCTGGTGGCGCAGACCGCCCTGCCGGAGCCCGCCGACGACGACTCCGCCCGCCGGGTCACGACCCGTGTCGTGCGGACCTCGGAGACGATGCGGCTGCTGTGCCCGGGGCAGATCGCCCAGGTCGTCGACGCCGTGGTGGAGGCGGGTGTCCTGTGGACGGTCATCGAGTGGATCGACGGCACACCGCTCGGCGAACTCCTGGACCGGGAGGGCGCGTTCAACGCGCTGCGGGCGGCTCGCATCGGCCTGGAGCTGCTGGACGTGCTGCACGCCGCGCACGAGGAGGGCATCACGCACGGCGAGCTGAGCCCCGGCCAGGTCTTCGTCCGCAGCAGCGGCCCGGTCGTCGTCACCGGGTTCGGGCTGGCCGGCGCGACCCTGGTGCCTCGGCTCACGGCGCCGTCGTACGCCTCGCCGGAACAGGCCCGTGACGAGCGGATCGGGCCGGCCGCCGACCTGTGGGCGCTGGGTGCGCTGCTGTACACGATGGTCGAGGGCCGGCCGCCGTTCCGGGACCGCGGCCGGCCCGACGCCACCCTGAAGGCGGTGGACCGGCTGCCGCTGCGCACCCCGCTGCGCGCGGGGCCGCTCACCCAGGCGGTGCAGGGGCTGCTGCGGAAGAACTCGCGGGAGCGGCTGACCCGGCCGGTGGTCCGGGAGGCGCTCATCCGGGTCCTGGACGAGGACACCGACGCCGACCGGCAGCCGGCTCCCGTGCCCCGGCTGCGCGCCGCGTACGCGGGAGTGCGCCTCGCCGCGCGGCAGCGGGGCAGAACGGCCCTGGCCGTCGGCACCGCGCTGGCCGTGCTCACCGTCGCCGCCGCCGTCCTCGCCGCCACGCACGGGCATACGGGTCCCGGCACCGCGCAGGCACCGGCCCGCCCCGGCGTCTCCGCCCCGCCGACCGGAGCCGGCACCGGCACCAGCACCGGCACCGGCACGCCGTCCCCCACGGCGAGCGCGTCGTCCGCCCTGCCCGCCGGCTACCGCCGCTACACCGCCCCGGAGGGCTTCTCCGTGGCTCTGCCGGACGCCTGGAAGCGGCTGACCACCACCCGTGTCACCGGCGCCTACCGCGTCGTCTTCGGCCGGGACGGCGCCTCCCCCACCCTCGCCGTCACCCACAGCGAGCACGTCGGCCCGGATCCGGTGGCGATCTGGCGCGACGACGTGGAACCGGGGCTGCGGCGGCTTCCCGGGTACGACCGCGTCGGCGACGTCCGCGCCCTCACCTACCAAGGGCACCCGGCCGCCGACCTGGAGTGGCTCGCGGGGACCGGCGCGGCACGGGTGCACACCTTCGGGCGCGGGTTCCTCACCGGCGGCGACGGCTTCTCCCTGCGCTTCACCACCCCGGCCGCGGCCTGGGACGACGCCGCCAACCGGCTGGCGCTGACGACGTTCCTGCGCACGTTCCGGGCGCCGGCGGGCTGACCCGCGCCCGCGGCTCGTTTTCGCACCGCCGACGCGGGGACTCGCCCCCTATGGTGCAAATCGGATACACGATGATGACCGAGCAGGCAGGCCCCCGGGAGCTGGTGGACCATGTGGTCCGGGCCGAGGAGGCCGGGTTCGACTTCTCGGTGATCTCCGACCACTACTTTCCGTGGCTGCGCTCGCAGGGCCACTCCTCCTACGCGTGGAGCGTGCTGGGCGCGGCCGCGCAGGCCACCTCGCGGATTCCGCTGATGACCTACGTGACCTGCCCGATCCTGCGCTACCACCCGGCGATCGTGGCGCAGAAGGCGGCCACCGTGCAGCTGCTGTCCGAGGGCAGGTTCCGGCTCGGGCTGGGCGCCGGCGAGAACCTGAACGAGCATGTGGTGGGCGGCGGCTGGCCCCCGGTCGACGTGCGCCACGAGATGCTCGAGGAGGCCGTGGAGATCATCCGCGCCCTGTTCGAGGGCGGTCATGTCACCCGTCACGGGCAGCACTACGACGTGGAGTCGGCCCGCCTGTGGGACCTTCCGGACCAGCCGCCGCCGATCGGGATCGCCGTCTCCGGCGAGCAGTCCTGCAAGCTCGCCGGGCACCTCGCCGACCTGGTCATCGCGACCGAGCCGAAGCAGGGACTGCTGGAGGCGTTCGACCGGCACGGCGGCAGCGGCAAGCCCCGGGTCGGCCAGCTGCCGGTGTGCTACGACCCCGACCGGGACACGGCGGTCAAGCGGGCCCACTCCCAGTTCCGCTGGTTCGGGCTCGGCTGGAAGGTGAACGCCGAACTCCCGCACCCCGACGCCTTCGAGGCCGCGACGCAGTTCGTGGACGAGGACGACGTCGCCGCCTCGATCCCCTGCGGCGACGACCCGGACGCCTTCGTCGAGGCCGTACGGCCGTACGCCGAGGCCGGGTTCGGGGAGGTCGCGCTGGTGCAGATCGGCGGCGACGCGCAGCCCGAGTTCCTGGACTGGTCCGCGAAGACCCTGCTGCCCGCGCTCCGGGAGGCCTTCGGCTGACCCCGGGCCCCGGCGGCGCGCACCGTCGGGCCGCCGGGGAGGCACCGGAGGCCGGCATCCACGCACAACCGCCGGGAATCGGCCACACAGATGAACATCCCCGGCGCCACGGGGTACTAGGAGGCCCTGAGCCCGTCGAGGCCCGGAGGCCCGCCCGTGAACACGTTCGTGCACAAGACGCTGGTGGTACAGCTCCGCGCGGAAGGCACCGGCCGGTGCCCCGTGCTGGCCCATCTCAGTTACGACGCCGACGACCCGTTCGCCGTCACCGCCGCCTTCGGCCACGACGGCCGGGTGCTGGCGTGCTGGCGGCTGGACCGGGAGATGCTCTGCGCCGGCCTGGAGCGGCCCGTCGGAGTCGGGGACGTACGGCTGCGGCCGGTCGTGACGGGCGCGCTGCGGGAGCTGCGCATGGAGTTCCTCGGGGACGTGCGGCCGGACGGCGGGCGGCACCACGCGGTGGTGTTCGCCTGGGCGCCGGCGGTCGCCGCCTTCCTGCGGGAGACGCACCGCATCGTCCCGCCGGGCCGGGAACGGGTCCCGGTGGACGCGCTGTTGGCCGAGATCCTCTCCGCGGGCTGAGCGCGCGGGCTGAGCGGCCCGGACGGCAGCCCCGGACAGCAGCCCTGGACGGCCGCCGCTCAACCGGGCGGCCGGGGAGCCGGGGTTCACGGCAGCCCGTCCGGGCGGCCGGTGTTCACGGCCGGTCCGGGCGCTCCTCCCGGGCGGAGCCGGCGGGCGGGCCCCCGGCCCGGTCCGCGGAGTAGGGCGCGTACCTGTGGCGGGCCCACAGGGGCAGGCCGAACCAGCACAGCAGGTACCAGGCGACCACGGCCGTCACCAGCCACGGCACATACGGGTTGTGCGTGGCCACCCGCAGGATCAGCAGCTGCGCGAACGTCATCGTGCCGAACAGCAGCACCAGGCCGACGAGGGTCATCCGGGACGCCAGCCGCACCGCCTGCGGCTTGACCATGCGGCCGGAGATGAGGCGGTGCAGGGAGACCGGACCGATGAGGGCGCCGGTCGTGCAGGCGCCCAGGATGACGGTCACGATGTAGATGACCTGGTTGGTGTGGGAGAGCGTCGTGTACTTCGGATAGAAGACCACGGTCAGCAGGAAACCGAACAGGATCTGCACGCCCGTCTGGGCGACGCGGACCTCCTGGATGAGTTCACCCCACATCCGGTCGGCCCGCTCCTCCTCGGTCTCGTGCCGCCCTCTGCGCCGTCCGTCCTCCGTCATGCGGTCTCGGGTAACCGCACGGCCGTTGCTTCAAACGATCGGTGCCGCCGTGACTACCAGCGGTGTTCGACCTGGTCCTTGATCCGGCGCTCGTACAGCTCGCGGATCGCGGTGAAGGTCTCCTGCGGCAGCGGCGGCAGCTTGGCGGCGGCCGCGTTGGCGCGGGCCTGCTCCGGGTTGCGGGCCCCGGGGATCACCGTGGTCACGCCGTCCTGCTCGATGATCCAGCGCAGGGCGAGCTGGGCCGGGGTGTAGCCCTCGGGGGCGAGCGCGGCGAACTCGGCGGCGGCCTCGACGCCCGTCTCGTAGTCGACGCCGGAGAAGGTCTCGCCCTGGTCGAAGGCCTCGCCGTGCCGGTTGAAGGTGCGGTGGTCGTTGGCGGCGAACACCGTGTCCTTGGTGTACTTGCCGGACAGCAGCCCGGAGGCGAGCGGCACGCGCGCGATGATGCCGACGCCGGCCTCGCGGGCGGCGGGCAGCACCTCGTACAGGGGCTTCATGCGGAACGGGTTGAGGATGATCTGCACGCTCGCCACGTGCGGGCGGGCGATCGCGGTCAGCGCCTCGGCGCAGGTCTCCACGCTCACCCCGTACGCCGCGATCCGCTCCTCCTCCACCAGGGTGTCCAGGGCGTCGAACACCGCGTCGGAGGAGTAGACGGGGGTGGGCGGGCAGTGCAGCTGCACCAGGTCGATCCGGTCGACGCCGAGGTTGCGGCGCGAGCGGTCGTTCCAGGCGCGGAAGTTGTCCAGGACGTAGTTCTCGGGGATCTGCTCGACCCGGCGGCCCATCTTGGTCGCCACCAGCACGTGCAGGTCGGGGCGGGTGCGCAGGAAGGTGGCGATGGTCGCCTCGCTGCGCCCGTCGCCGTAGACGTCGGCCGTGTCGAAGAAGGTGACGCCCGACTCGGCCGCCGCCTCCAGGACGGCCTCCGCCTCCTTGGCGTCCACGTCGCCCCAGTCGGCGCCCAGCTGCCATGTGCCGAGGCCGATCACCGATGCCCACTGCCCCGACCTGCCGATTACGCGTTCGTCCATGGCGCCAGTGTGTCATCCGCCACCCGGCCATGCGGAACGGGCCGCTCCGGAGTCGGCGGCCGGGTGTCGTTCACCCGTCCGGGCGACGGTGCCCGCTTCAGATTCCGGGCGTCAACTGCGCCTGCACCAGCGGCCCGTAGCGGTCGGCGAGGGTGTCGGGGTCGGTCTCGCGCAGGTGCGGGCCGCGTGCGATGCCGTACATCACGCCGAGGCCGACGAGCGCCGCGACGGCGAGTTCGGCGCGCAGGCCGGCATCGGGGCCGGTGAGCCGGGCCGCTAGGCGTTCGGTCACCTGGGCGCGGAAGTTGGCGCGCAGGATGTCGCCGTGGTCGCCGTGGAGCGGGGCGAAGGCGATGCGCAGCAGCGGGTCGGCGCCGCGTTCGCGCTGGCCGGCGAGGACGTGCCGGACCATGTGCCGGCCGAGGCCGGCGAGCGGCGCGTCCAGCAGGGCGTCGGCGTCGGTGTCGAAGGACATCACGCGGGCGAACAGGGCGTCCTTGTTGCCGAAGTACTTCACGATCAGCGGCGGGCTGACACCGGCGCGTTCGGCGACCGCCTTGAGCGTGATGTCGGCGTGCGCGTGCCGGGCGAGCAGGTGGCGGGCCGCCTTCAGGATGGCCTCCTTGGTCGCCTCGGCGTCGCGGCGGGCGGACATGCTCGGTGCGGGTGGGGTGCTCACCCCCTCATGCTCCCTCCATCGCCTCGTCGCGGGCGCCCCGGGTGGCGCTCCCGCCGCGCCGGACGCCGTCCGCGGGGCCGTCGCCGGGGATGGACAGGGCGGCGGCGCAGGCGGCGAGGGCGACGGCGCCCGCCATCGCGAACGCCAGCAGGTAGCCGTGCAGGGTCGGGACCGGGGCGCCGCCGACGGGGGTGCTGTGGTGCACCAGGACGGCGGCGACGGCGGCACTGGAGGCGGCTTGTCCGATCGTGCGCATCAGGACGTTGACGCCGTTGGCGGAGGCGGTCTGCCCGGCGGGGACGGCCCGCAGGATCAGGGTGGGCAGCGCGGAGTAGGCGAGCGTGGTGCCGGTCGACACGACGGTCGCCCCGAGGATGATCATCCACAGGTCGCGGCTGTCGGCGATGCGCACCGCGTAGCCGCAGGCGATGACGGCGGCGCCCAGCGCGAGGGTGATCCGCGGACCGCGCGCGGCCGAGACACGGGCCGACAGCGGCGAGAAGAACAGCATGGTCACGCCGCCGGGCAGCAGGCACAGGCCGGTGGCGACGATCGACAGGCCGAGGCCGTAGCCGGTGGCCTCCGGCGCCTGCACCAGCTGTGCGGTGACCAGCGAGTTGGCGTAGAAGGCGAATCCGGTGAGCAGGGCGGCGACGTGGGACAGGCCGACGCGGGGCCGGGCCGCCAGCCGCAGGTCGACCAGCGGCCTCCGGGCGCGCAGCTGCTGCCACCACCACAGGGCCAGGACGACGGCGGCGGCGAGGAACAGCCCGAGGACCCGTGCGCTCGCCCAGCCCCAGGTGCCGCCCTGGGAGACGCCGAGCAGCAGGCAGACCAGCCCGGCGGCGAGGCCCAGTGCACCCGGCACGTCGAACCGGCCCGGCTCGCGCACCGGGGACTCCTCGACCGCCCACCAGGTCGCCGCGACGCCCGCCGCGCCCAGGGCACTGGTCAGCCAGAACATGGTGTGCCAGTCGGCGTACTGGACGACCAGGGCGGCCAGCGGCAGGCCGAGCGCGGCGCCGATGCCGCCGACGCCTTCGCGCCCGCCTCCGACGGCCTCCGCGACCACGCGATGCACAGCTACCTGGCGGCCCTGGAGAGAAACCTCGGCTGAGCGCTCCCGGCGGGCGCCGGCGGCATGGGTGAATGGCCATTCACCCGATAGGGTGAATGGCCATTCACCTCACCGCTACACGTCGTCCGCAGGAGCGCCGATGGACCAGCCCGCCCCGACACCCCTGCCGCCGGCCCGGCCCCGGCACCGGCTCACCATCCCGGTGCTGGCCTTCGGCGGCATCCTCATGGCGGTCATGCAGACCGTCGTCGTCCCTCTGCTCCCCGACCTGCCCGAGTTCACCGGCGCCTCCGCCGCGACCGTCTCCTGGACCGTCACCGCGACCCTGCTCTCCGGCGCCGTCCTCACCCCGGTGCTCGGCCGGGCCGGCGACATGTACGGCAAGCGCCGGGTGCTCACCTCGGCGCTCGCCCTGATGACCGCCGGCTCGGTGCTGTGCGCGCTGTCCTCCGACATCGGCGTCCTCATCGCCGCCCGGGCGCTGCAGGGCGCCGCCGCCTCCGTCGTACCGCTGTCGATCAGCATCCTGCGCGACGAACTCCCGCCGGAGCGGCGGGGCTCGGCGGTGGCGCTGATGAGTTCCACCGTCGGTCAGCTCGCCGGCCCGGTCGGTGAGGGCGGAGAACATCGGCATGCTCTCGTGCAGCCTGCCGCCGGAGTCGATGTAGCGCAGCGCGCGGACGTGGGTGAAGACGGGTTCGGGCGGCAGCCGGGCGACGAGGTCGCCGTTGTTGACGAAGCGGTACATCCGGCCGCCGTACCCCTGGTGGAACGCCTCGGCGAGCAGCCGGTCGCAGGTGCGCGGCTGGCCGTAGGTGTAGACGCCGTCGGCGGCCAGGTACGGGTCCTCCAGGTACATGCGGGCGGCGGCCAGCATCGCGAGGGCGCCGCCCAGGCCGTGCCCGGTGAGGTAGACGGCCTGACCGTGCGTGCGCAGGTCGGCGATGGCCCGCTGGACGTCCGGGTAGAGCGGCTCCAGGGCCTCGGCGAAGCCCTGGTGGACGTATCCGTTGCCGCCGGGGCCGGGCTTCAGCGGGGTGCCGGAGTCGGTGAGCCAGCCCTTGATCCGCGTGGGCTCGGTGCCGCGGAAGGCGGTGACGATCATCCGGTCGCTCGCCAGCGTGCAGGCGTGGACGGCATGCAGCGGGAAGGGCGGGGTGAACCGGCTCTCGTGGTGGCGCACCCGGTCGAAGCCCCACCGCGCGGCCTGGGCCTCGACGGCAGCGCGGTCCTGGTGGGCGAGGCCGGCCGCGCGGGCCAGCCCGTAGGCGCGCCGCAGGCTGTATCCGGACGAGGTCTGGTCGAACGGGACGGGCACGGCCATGGGCGGTTCTCCTCGGTGCGGTGGGTGGCCGGCGGTCAGCCGCGGTGGGCCGACGACCGGGCGCGCAGGGTGCCGCCCACCCTGGGGCCGAGCCGGCGCTTGAGCCTGCGCAGCGCCTGAAGCCGGCCGGCCGCCTTGTCGAGGCCGTAGTACGGCTGCGGCGGGACGTACGGCAGCAGCGGCGAGTGGCGCCGGCCGAGCAGGGCGAACATGCGGTGCGGGGGCAGGTGGATGCAGCGGGGCACGTTCTCGTACCACTGGGCGCTGCAGCGGGCCGCGCGCTGCACGGGGAGCAGTTCGGCCTGGCGCCGGGACTCGTGGGCGGTGAGGGCCTCGGGCAGACCGGCGTGCTCGTGCCGGGCGTGGGCGAGGCACATGGCGTCCTCCAGGGCCAGGGTGGTGCCCGCGCCGACGGAGAAGTGAGTGGTGTGGGCCGCGTCGCCGGGCAGGACCAGGTTGCCGCGGTGCCAGGTGCGGTAGGTGACGGTGCGGAAGGTCTCCCAGCCGCCGGGGCGGCCGATGAGCGGGTGGCCGTCCAGGACGTCGGCGAAGAGTCTCTCCAGCAGGGCGACGCTGTCCGCCTGGCTCGCACGCCGCCCCGGACGGCGCCCCGGTCGGCGAGCAGGGAGCAGCCGGTGGCGGCCGATGCCGAAGCCCTCGCCCCCGACGCAGACGACCTTCACACGCACACCCCCGACAGTCACTGGATGTGAGGGAACGGCACCGGAGGGTAGCAGGGCGGCCGGGCCACGCGATCGCGTCAGTTTGGCGTGGTGAGCCGGGCCACTCGGACGGACGGCGCGCGGCAAGGATCACCGGAAACGGATCGGACCCGGCAAGGAATTCCCCGTTCCGGGGTGAGCCGCCCTCCGCCACGGCAAGATCATCTTGATTCAACGCCGTACGACATGTGGCCACTTGTCCGGATCGCGGCCCACCGGTCACAGGTGATTTCCTCCCGCCCCGAAGGCCCCGGTAGGCATGCGTCGTCACCCCCGCGAACACGCCCTCCAGGAGGACCCGTATGCCCGACATCACCCGGCGCCGCGCACTCACCGCGACGGCCGCCCTGGCCGCGACGGCCGGCGTCACCGTCCTCGCGGCCCCGGCCGCCCCGGCCGCCGGCCACGGCCACCCCATGCCGATGCCGCAGGCCTTCGACGAGGTCTACCGGGGCCGCCGGATACAGGGCCGTCCGACGAGCGGCGGGGACCACCACCACGAACACGGCGGCGGGTACGAGGTGTCGGTCGACGGCGTCCGGCTGCATGTGATGCGCAACGCCGACGGCACCTGGATCAGCGTCGTCAGCCACTACGCCCCGGTGCCCACCCCGCGCGCCGCCGCCCGGGCCGCGGTGGACGAGCTGCAGGGCGCCCCGCTGCTGCCCTTCCCCGCCAACTGACCGCCGCCGCAAGGAACTCCGGAGCACCGCGCACCATGACCGTACGCAAGAACCAGGCCGCCCTGACCGCCGACGAGAAGCGCCGTTTCGTCGCCGCCGTCCTCGAACTCAAGCACAGCGGGCGCTACGACGACTTCGTCCGCACGCACAACGCCTTCGTCATGTCGGACACCGACACCGGCGAGCGGACCGGCCACCGCTCGCCGTCCTTCCTGCCCTGGCACCGCAGATTCCTGCTCGACTTCGAGCGGGCGCTGCAGTCGGTGGACCCCTCGGTCGCGCTGCCGTACTGGGACTGGAGCACCGACCGCACGGTGCGGGCCGCGCTGTGGGCGCCGGACTTCCTCGGCGGCACCGGGCGCAGCTCCGACGGCAGGGTGATGGACGGCCCGTTCGCCGCCGCGACCGGCAACTGGCCGGTCACCGTGCGCGTCGACGGCCGTACCTTCCTGCGCCGCTCGCTCGGCACGGCCGTACGCGACCTGCCGACGCCCGCAGAGGTGGAGTCGGTGCTGTCCATACCGGCGTACGACAGGCCGCCGTACAACAGCGCCTCCGACGGCTTCCGCAACCATCTGGAAGGGTGGCGCGGGGTCAATCTGCACAACCGGGTCCACGTCTGGGTCGGCGGGCAGATGGCCACCGGGGTCTCCCCCAACGACCCGGTGTTCTGGCTCCACCACGCCTACGTCGACAAGCTGTGGGCCGAGTGGCAGCGGCGGCATCCGGACGCGGGGTACGCGCCCACGGGCGGCACGCCCGACGTCGTCGACCTCGGCGAGACGATGAAGCCGTGGAACGACGTGCGCCCGGCGGATCTGCTGGACCACACGGGGTTCTACACGTTCGACGTCTGAGGACGGCGGATCAGGCGTCGGCGGTACGGCACTCGGGGTGGCCCCATCCCTGCGCGTTCCTGGCGATGGACTCGCCGGCCGCGTAGGCGCGGCCGCACAGGCAGCGGCCGGGGAACTTCGCCTTGATGGTGCGGGCGGACGCCGTGCCGCCGGTGCGGCGGGGCGCCTTCCTGCGGGGGGCGGACGCCTTCGGGGTGTCCGGCGAGGGCGGCGGCTCCGGCGAGCCGAGCGCGCTGCCCGCCGCCTGCTGGACGGAGGCGGCCTGGCTGGCGGCGCGGTCGGCGAAGTCGTTGAGCGGGTCGCCGTCGACCTGGTGGGCCGGGACGTAGCGGAACTCGACCTCGCGGCCGTCGAGGAGCGCGTCGATGCGGACGACCAGGTCCTGGTTGGCGACGGGCTTGCCGGCGGACGTCTTCCAGCCGTTGCGCTTCCAGCCGGGCAGCCAGGTGGTGACGGCCTTCATCGCGTACTGGGAGTCCATCCGGATCTCCAGCGGCACGTCCGGCTCGACGGCGGTGAGCAGCCGCTCCAGGGCGGTGAGCTCCGCGACGTTGTTGGTGGCCCGGCCGAGCGGACCGGCCTCCCAGCGTGCGGGGGTCCGCTCGTCGCCGTCCGAGACCACCCACGCCCATCCGGCCGGTCCCGGGTTTCCCTTCGAAGCCCCGTCGCACGCGGCCACCACACGTTCACGCATACGCCCGATCATGCCACGGCCGCGGCGGGCGCCGTCCCCTGCCGGTCAGACCTCCTGGACCCTGGGCATCTCGCCCTCCGTGGTCGTGATGTCGATCACGGAGAAGTTCGCTCCCTGCGGGTCGCTGAGCGCCGCGAACCGGCCGAAGGGGCTGCTCATCGGCCCGAAGCGGAGCACTCCGCCGAGCTTGGTCGCGCGGGCCACGGCCTCGTCGCAGTCGTCGACGGTGAAGTAGACGTTGATGTACGAGGGCACCTCGGGCGGGAAGTCGTCGGTCATCCGCATCCGGCCCAGCACGGTGTCCTCGCCGATGTCGAACATCCGGAAGTCCACCGCGTCGTCCACGATGTCCTTCATGCGGTACGGGAAGACGGCGGAGAAGAAGGCGTCGGCCTTCTCGGGCTCCCGGGTGAAGACCTCCGCCCAGCAGTAGGCGCCCGGGGTCGCGGTCGCCTCGAAGCCCTCGTGGACGCCCGCCTGCCAGACGCCGAAGACGGCTCCGCTGGGCTCACGGGCCAGGCACATCGTGCCGAAGTCCCCGACCTGCATCGGCTCCATCAGCACCTCGCCGCCGTTGTCCCGGATCTTCTCCGCGGTGGCCGCGGCGTCCGGGGAGGCGAAGTACAGGCACCACTGCGACTGGCCCTCCTGGCCGGGCATGGGCGGGACGACGGCGGCCACCGCCTTGCCCTGCGCGTAGGCCTGCGTGTAGTGGCCGTACTCCGACGACGACTCGCCGAAGGTCCAGCCGAGGACGTCGCCGTAGAACCGCTTGGCTCCCTCCACGTCGCCGAACATCGCATCGGCCCAACAGGGCGTTCCCTCGGGTTGCACGGCCATGCTGCGGCCCTCCTGGTGTGTGTCCCGTACGGATGGTTCCCCGCCCTTCGAGGCCCCCGTCCCGAAGCTCACGCTAGCCATCCCGCCGCCGGCCCGCGCGCCGAACCGGGCGCCCGCCGGACACTGGGAGGGAAGGCGACGGCACGACGAGGACGGACGCCATGCGAGCGTGGTCGGTGGTGCGGCCCGGACCGGTCGGGGAGCGGCCCCTGCGGCTGCTGGAGCGGCCGGTGCCGGCGCCCGGCGCGGACGAGCTGCTGGTGCGGGTGCGGGCCTGCGGGGTGTGCCGGACCGATCTGCACGTCGCCGAGGGCGACCTGCCGGTGCACCGGGCCGGGGTCACCCCCGGCCACGAGGCGGTCGGCGAGGTCGTGGGCGCCGGCTCCGCGGTGCGGGGCTTCGCGGCGGGCGACCGGGTGGGCGTGGCCTGGCTGCGGCGCACCTGCGGGGTGTGCGCGTACTGCGCCCGGGGCGCCGAGAACCTGTGCCCCCGCTCGCAGTACACCGGCTGGGACGCCGACGGCGGTTACGCGGAGTACACCACCGTGCCGGCCGCCTTCGCCCACCGTCTGCCGGAGGCCCTGGACGACGTGGCGGCGGCGCCGCTGCTGTGCGCGGGGATCATCGGCTACCGTGCGCTGCGCCGTACGGCACTGCCGCCGGGCGGCCGGCTCGGGCTGTACGGCTTCGGCGGCAGCGCCCATCTGTGCGCGCAGGTGGCGCTCGCCGAGGGCGCCCGCGTCCACGTGGTCACCCGGGGCGCGGCGGCCCGGCGGCTGGCCCTGGAGCTGGGCGCGGCCTCGGCGCACGACCTGACCGAGCCGCCGCCGGAGCCGCTGGACGGCGCGATCCTGTTCGCCCCGGTCGGCGACCTGGTGCCGGTGGCGTTGCGCGCCCTCGACCGGGGCGGGGTGCTGGCCCTGGCCGGCATCCACCTGACCGACGTGCCGGCGCTGCACTACGAGACCGAGCTGTTCTACGAGAAGGAGCTGCGCAGCGTCACCTCCAACACCCGTGCGGACGCCCGGGAGTTCCTGGCGCTCGCCGCCCGGCACGGCATCCGCGCGACCACCCATCCCTATCCGCTGTCGCGGGCCCCGCAGGCGCTCGCCGACCTCAAGGCCGGCCGGTTCGACGGAGCGGCCGTACTGGTCGGCGACCTGGCCTGAGCGCCCGGGGCGCACCACGCCGGCGCGCGGGAACGTGTGCGGGCGGCGCAGTACACCGGCGCGGCGGCACACGGTTCGCCGCTGATGCCCCGGTTCACGGGTTTACGCACCCAAGCGGAATGATCCGCCCCCTTCGCGCTGTATCGGGCGCCTCACGAGAACTGTTTGGCTTGGCCCGGGTACAGGATCACCAGGCTCACCACCCCTCGATCCGGTCACCCCTGTTCGCACGCAGCTCCGCTGGAGGGAATGTGACCACTCCGGACACCGCCGCCGGTTCCGCCGTCGACGAGCCCGCTCCCGAGCCCGCGGCCGACGGGCGGCTCACCAGCCTGAGCACCCGGGCGGCGCGCCAGCTCACCACGACCCACAAGTCCGAACCGCAGATGCAGGCCATCACCTCGCGGTGGCTGCTGAAGACCCTGCCGTGGGTGGACGTCAAGGGCGGCGCCTACCGGGTCAACCGCCGTCTGACGCTGCGCACGGGGCGCGGCCGGGTGCACTTCGAGCAGAACGGGGCCGACGACATCCGGGTCATCCCGGAGACGCTCTGCGAACTGCCGGTCCTGCGCGGCTACCCCGACACCGACGTGCTGCGGGAGATCGCCGGCCGCTTCCAGCCGCGGGAGGTGCGCGCCGGACAGGTGCTGTTCGAGGCCGGCCAGCCGGTCACCGAGGCCTACCTGGTCGTGCACGGCCGGTTCACCCGCTACACCACCGGCAAGTACGGCGACGAGGAGATCCTCGGGGTCGTCACCGACGGCGACCAGATGGGCGACGAGGCGGTGGGCCAGTCCGATCCGCTGTGGCTGACCTCGGTGCGGGCCGAGACCGCCGGCGTGGTGCTCGCGCTGCCCTGGGCGGTCGTACGGGAGTTCACCGAGCGGGTGCCGTCCCTCGCCGCGCACCTTCAGGCCTATGTCGAGCGGCAGCGGCGGCCGATGAACCGCAAGGGCGAGGCGGAGGTGCCGGTGCAGGCCGGCCATGTCGGCGAGCCGACGCTGCCCGGCGGCTTCGTCGACTACGAACTCGCCCCGCGGGAGTACGAGTTGTCCCTGACCCAGACCGTGCTGCGGGTGCACACCCGGATCGCCGACCTCTACAACCACCCGATGGACCAGACCCAGCAGCAGCTGAGGCTCACGGTGGAGGAGATCCGCGAACGCCAGGAGTGGGAGCTGGTCAACAACCGGGAGTTCGGGCTGCTGCACAACGTCGACTACGGGCAGCGGATCAGCACCTTCACCGGACCGCCGGCGCCGGACGACATGGACGAGCTGCTGTCCATGCGACGCAAGACCAAGGTGTTCCTCGCCCACCCCAAGGCGATCGCGGCGTTCTTCCGACAGTGCAACCGCCGCGGCCTGGTCCCCGGCACCGCGAGCGTCGACGGCCACGAGGTGCCGGCGTGGCGCGGGGTGCCGATCTTCCCGTGCAGCAAGATCCCGATCAGCGACGACCACACCACGAGCATCATCGCGCTGCGCACCGGCGAGGCCGACCAGGGCGTGATCGGCCTCTACCAGACCGGCATCCCCGAGGAGTTCCAGCCGGGGCTGAACGTCCGGTTCATGGGCATCGACTCCGCCGCGATCATCAGCTACCTCGTCACCGCCTACTACTCGCTGGCCATCCTGGTGCCCGACGCGGCCGGGATCCTGGAGAACGTGCAGATCGGGCGGTTCCCCGAATGACGTCCGAGAACCCGCTGGGCGCGGCCCCCGCGTCGTACACGCTGCCCGGACCGCCCGACATCGCCGCGCGCCTGCGCAGACCCCGGCGCACCGGCACCGTCCCCGGACTGCACCACCGGCCGGCCGTGCCCGCCGACCCGGTGAAGGCCGCCGAGGTGGACCGCCGGCTGGAGACGTGGGCCCGCGGCCTCGATCTGTTCCCGGAGACCTGGAAGGGGGACTTCTCGGGCTTCCGGTTCGGCCGGGCCGTCGTCCTGCAGCACCCTGGGGCGCTCGACCTGGACCGGCTGACGGCCGCCGGGAAGCTGCTGCTCGCCGAGAACATCGTGGACTCCTGCTACTGCGAGGAGGACGAGGGCCGGGGCGGTGCGCGCCGCGGGCTCGGCGGCCGGCTGGTCATGGCCCAGTCGGCGCTCGACCCCTTCCACGGCGTCCCCGAGCTGGAGGAGGAGTGGCGCCGGGGCGTGCGGGCCGACGGGCCGCTGCGGTCGTACCACTTCGCCCTGGAGGACTTCGCGGGCTTCGCCACGCCCAGCCAGACCGACCGGTTCGTGCACGACATCGCACGGCTGCACCTGGGCTACCTCGCGGAGGCGGCGTGGGCGGAGACGCGGTACATGCCCCGGGTCTGGGAGTACCTGGTGATGCGGCAGTTCAACAGCTTCCGGCCCTGCCTGTCCATCGTGGACGCCGTGGACGGCTACGAGCTGCCCGAGCAGATCTACGCCCGGCCCGAGATCCAGCGGATCACCGCGCTCGCCTGCAACGCCACCACGATCGTCAACGACCTGTACTCCTTCACCAAGGAACTGGCCGCCGACCCCACGCACCTCAATCTGCCGCAGGTCGTCGCCGCCAACGAGCGGCGCGGGCTGAAGGCCGCCTATCTGAAGTCCGTCGAGATCCACAACCGGATCATGGCGGCGTTCGAGGAGGAGTCGGCCCTGCTGTCGGCGACCTCGCCGCTGGTGGAGCGCTATGCCCGGGGGCTCGCCGCCTGGGTGTCCGGCAACCACGAGTGGCACGCCACCAACACCCACCGCTACCACCTGCCCGACTACTGGTGACCGCCGCCTTCCGGAACACCGTCACACGCGCCAAGAGGAGCCACCCTTGACCTTCGCCCCCGTCGCCCGCACCACGCCCGTCACGGTCCCGGCCCAGTCCGTCTACCAGAGCCGGGTCGCGGACTACTGGAACGCCGAGGAGAACCCGGTCAACCTGGAACTCGGCAAGCTCGACGACCTGTACCACCACCACTACGGCATCGGCGCCGCCGACCTGTCGGTGCTGGACGAGCCCGATCCGCAGGCGCGCCGCGACCGCATCACCGCCGAACTGCACCGCCTGGAGCACGCCCAGGCCGAGTTGCTCGCCTCGCATCTCGGGCCGCTCTCCCCCGCCGACCGGGTCTTCGACGCCGGCTGCGGCCGGGGCGGCGGCAGCGTGGTGGCGCATCTGCTCTACGGCTGCCACGCCGACGGCGTCACCATCTCCGCCAAGCAGGCCGCCTTCGCCAGCGAGCAGGCCCGCGCCCGGGGCATCGACGACAAGGTGCGCTACCACCACCGCAACATGCTCGACACAGGCCTGGAGACCGGCGCGTACGCGGCGTCGTGGAACAACGAGTCCACCATGTACGTCGAGCTGGACCTGCTGTTCGCCGAGCACGCCCGGCTGCTGCGCCGCGGCGGACGCTATGTGGTGATCACCGGCTGCTACAACGACACCTACGGTCAGGCCTCGCGGGAGGTGTCGCTGATCAACGCCCACTACATCTGCGACATCCACCCGCGCTCGGAGTACTTCAAGGCGATGGCCCGCAACCGCCTGGTGCCGGTCCACGTCGAGGACCTGACCGAGGCGGCCATCCCCTACTGGGAGCTGCGCCGGAAGGCCGAGCACCTGGTCACCGGCGTCGAGGACACGTTCCTGGACGCCTACCGCAACGGCAGCTTCCAGTACCTGCTGATCGCGGCCGACCGGGTCTGAGCGCGGGCCCCCGGGAAAACGCGTCGACAGGGAGGGGGCCGAGGCGCTGTCATGGGCCGCGATGACTGCCTCCGACAGCCGGACTCCGCCGGCGCTGCCGAAGATGCACGCGGACGAGATCGACCTCGACGCCCCGCTGGTCCGGCGCCTGATCGCCCGCCGGTACCCGCAGTGGGCCGCCCTGCCGGTCCGCCGGCTCGCGTCCTCCGGGACCGAGAACGCCATGTTCCGCCTGGGCGCCGACCTGCTGGTACGGCTGCCCCGGCGGCCCGGAGCCGTGCCGGACGTGCGGCTGGAGCAGCGCTGGCTGCCCCGGCTCGCGCCGCTGCTGCCGGTCGCCGTGCCGGAGCCGGTGGGCCTCGGCGAGCCGGACGAGGGCTACCCGTGGCCCTGGTCCGTCTATCGCTGGCTTCCCGGCAGCAATCCGGCGGCCGGCGCCGTGCGGGACCCCGAGCGGCTGGCCGGGGACCTCGGGGCGTTCGTGCGCGCGCTGCGCCGTGCCGACCCGCGGGACGCGCCGGCCGGCTATCGGGCCGGCCCCCTGCGCGACCGGGACGCTCCCACCCGGGCCGCCCTCGCCGAACTCGGCGGACGCGTCGACACGGGTGCGGTCACGGCGCTGTGGGAGGAGGCGCTGCGCGCCCCCGCGCACACCGGGCCGCCGGTGTGGGCCCACGGGGACCTCTCCCCCGGGAACGTGCTGGTGGACGAGGACCGGCTGAGTGCGGTCATCGACTTCGGCTGTGCGGGGGCAGGCGACCCGGCGGTGGACCTGATCGTGGCCTGGAACCTGCTGCCCGCCCCGGCCCGGGACACCTTCCGCAAGGCCGCAGGCGCCGACGACGCGCAGTGGGCGCGGGGGCGGGGCTGGGCGCTGTCGATCGCGCTGATCCAGCTGCCGTACTACTGGGACACCAACCCGGCCCTGGCGGAGAACTCCCGGCATGTGATCGCCGAGATCCTCGCCGAGGCCGGATGACGGGGGCCGGCCGGCGGGGGGAGCCCCGGTGGCCCCTACTCCCCCGCGTACGCCCTGTTCAGCGCCGCGACGTCCAGCTTGCCCATGCCCATCATGGCCTTCATGGTGCGCGACGCCTTCTCCTGGTCCGGGTCGCCGATCAGGTCGATCAGGCGGTCGTAGACGACCTGCCAGGACAGGCCGTACCTGTCCTTGAGCCAGCCGCACGGACCGGGCTCGCCGCCGTCCTCGGTGAGCTTGGTCCAGTAGTAGTCGATCTCGGCCTGGTCGGCGCAGAAGATCTGGAACGAGACGGCCTCGCTGAAGGTGAACTGGGGACCGCCGTTGAGCGCGACGAACTTCTGGCCGTTGGCCGTGAACTCCACGGCCATCACGGAGCCGGCCGGACCGGGCCCGGCCTCGTTGTAGCGGCCGACGCGGCCGATGCTGGAGTTCTTGAAGACGGAGACGTAGAACTCGGCGGCCTCCTGGGCCTGGCCGTCGAACCAGAGACAGGTGGTGAAACCGTCGGCGGTCATGAGTACCTCCTGGGCGAGGGAACGCGGTCATCCGTGTAGACGGGTCCTCGCGGCGAAACTCATCGGCCGGGACGCCGAACGGCCGGCCATGGGGACTTTCGCGGCTCAGGCCGCCAGGCAGAGGCCGTTGTACGGGCGGTGGGGTGCGGACGCCGGGCGGTGGGGAGCCGCCGTGCGGCGGGTCAGTTCGCCGTGGGCCAGGGACAGCAGGCCGCCGAGGCCCAGGCCGAGGGCGTGCGCGGCGGCCGCGAGCACCTCGGAGGAGGCCTCCTTGCGGCCGCGCTCGATCTCGGACAGATACGGCAGCGAGATCCGCGCCGCGTCGGCCACCTCCTTGAGGGTGCGGCCCTGGGCCCGGCGCTCGCGGCGCAGCACCTCGCCGACCAGATCGCGCCACAGCGGCTCCTTGTCCGCCGCGGGCCCGGACCCGGGGGCCGCCGGACGGGCGGGCGCGGATCGCAGGGGAATCACTCGGGCTGCGTCGCTCACCTGGTTGCTCACCCCGCCAGCCTAGGAACCGGGGGCCGCGGGGCAAGGGGGCGGCATTGCGCCCTGAGGGAAACCGCCCCGCCGGGCGGGAGCCGAGCGTTTTCCGCCGCCGGCGAAGCAGGCATGCATGCTGTCCGTGACCGGGGGTACCCGCCTCGTGTGCACACCTCGCGGTCAGGCATGCAACGCCGGGCCCGGGGTATCCGGGCACACGCCGAGGAGTCGACAGAAGCGGAAGCCGCCGAGGCAGCCGCAGAACCGTGACTACCGTGGGAGAGGTAATGAACACCGCCGGGATCCGGTCGGAAGCAGAGGTCACCCAGAGGGCCGAGCAGGACGGGACGGGCGAGGGGTCACTGCCTGGCGTCGCGGACCCGGCATCCGTCGCACCACGGGACGCGCGGGAGCTGTCCCGCCAGTTCTTCCAGCGGCTCACCGAGCTGGAGGAGGGCACGCACGAGTACCAGTACGCGCGCAACACCCTGATCGAGATGAACATGTCGCTCGTGCGGTTCGCCGCCGGACGGTTCCGGGGCCGCGGCGACGACATGGAGGACATCGTCCAGACCGGCATGATCGGCCTGATCAAGGCCATCGACCGGTTCGAGCTGTCCCGCGAGGTGGAGTTCACCTCCTTCGCGCTGCCGTACATCGTGGGTGAGATCAAGCGGTTCTTCCGGGACACCACCTGGGCGGTGCACGTGCCGCGCCGGCTCCAGGAGCTGCGGGTGGAGCTGGCCAAGGCGCGCGAGGAGCTGTCCAGCCGGCTGGACCGGGACCCGACGGTGGCCGAGCTGGCGACCCTCATGAACATCACCGAGGACGAGGTGATCGAGGCCCAGATCGCCTCCAACGGCTACAACTCGGCCTCGCTGGACGCGGCGCTCACCGGTGACGGGCCGGAGGACGGCGAGGCGGTGCTCGCCGACTTCATCGGCGTGGAGGAGGAGGGGCTGCGACTCGTCGAGGACTTCCACGCGCTCGCCCCGCTGATGGCCGAACTCAGCGAACGGGACCGGCAGATCATCCACATGCGGTTCGTGGAGGAGGCCACGCAGGCGGAGATCGGGCAACGGCTCGGCTGCTCCCAGATGCACGTGTCCCGGCTGATCAAGCGGATCATCACCCGGCTGCGTGAGGGGATGCTCGGCGAACTCGGCTGCGCCTGACGCCGGTCCGGCCCCGACGGGGCGCGGACGCCGGTGGGCTGGGGCCGTTCGGTGTGCCGGCCCGGTGGCCGGTTCGGCGGGGACCCAGCGGTCGGTTGGGCCTGCGCCTCAGCGGTTCAGCTCGAAGCGGGCACGGATCCGCTTGCCCACCGGCACGCGCTCGGCGGTGACCTCGGAGGCGAGGGCGTGCACGATCTCCAGGCCGTGCCGCCCGATGCGTTCGGGGTCCTTGGGGAAGCGGCGGGGAAGGGCGGAGCTGCTGTCGTAGACGGACACCGTGACCTCGCTGTCCGTGCCCTCCAGTTCCAGGATGTACGGGCCGTTGCTGTGCCGGTCGGCGTTGGTGACGAGTTCGCTCACGAGCAGGAGCAGCTCGCCGCCGGCACGACGGTCGGCGTCCGCGCACCACTCGGTGCGCAGCTGCTCCAGAAAACGGGCCGCGAAGTCGCGCGCCTCGGCGATGCATCCGGGTTCGCCCGTGTAGTGCGCGGCACGGCGCAGCGGTTCCACGGGAACGTCGAAACCAGTGGGTATCACATCCCCGCCCAGGTGTTTGCTCATGCTGTCTCTCTCGGAAAGCCGGATCCGGCCAGTCACGTGGTGCACCTGTCCTCGTACCCCGAGCCCGGCGCGGCAGTCCCCGGAGGCGTTCGCCCACCGCGCACAGTGGCGAGGCTCACGCCGTCCGGCGCCCACCACCCTCCCACCGGCAGAGCGTTCTACGACTGCTGCCGAGTGGGGGTGATCGCCGGTTCGCCGGGCGTCCCGCTGGTCACCGGGGCCGGAGCAGAGCTTACCGAGGAGGCGGCCGACCGGGGCCCCGCGGACGACGGGGAGCCGGTCGCGGCGGAGGACGTCTGCGACGACGCCGGCCTCGACTCCGCGGACGTCGACGCCGGGGGCGAAGAGGCCGAGGAAGCGGAAGAGGCCGAGGAGGGGGATGACGTCGGCTTCGACGCCGGAGGCGAGGTCGGGGAGGACGGCCCCGACGAACCCGTCGACGGCGAGGAGTGGGACGGCGACGAAGATGGCTGGGACGGTGACGAAGAAGGCTTGGACGGGGACGAGGACGGCGACGACGGCGACGGGGACTTGGAAGCCGACGGGGAGGACGACGGCGACGGGCTCGGCTTGCCGGACGGGGACGGGCAGTGCTTCGTGCCCGGCGGGCACGACGGTGACGCGGGCCGGGGCCGGGCCGTCCAGGGGTGCGCGACCTTCGGCGGCTCGGCGCGCTGGTCGTGCCGGCAGTCGTGGTCGCCGCGCCGGCGGTGGATCCAGTCGTCGTGGCGGGTGTCGTAGAGCACGAAGACGTTGACGGGCTTCGGCGCGGGGGTCACCACGACCACGTTCGAGGGCCGGTACGCGGGCCAGCGCGGACCCACCAGCTTCGGCGCGGCCTTCTGGGCGACCGGCGAGGTCAGCGGGTTGCCGCAGGCGCAGCGCACGCGCGGCACACCGTGGCTGTCCACGAGCACGGCGGTGCCCGCCTGGAGCACGGACTGGTAGGAGGTGGGGGCGCCGTCGCGGTAGCCGTGGTTGGTGACCCGGGTGTCGACGCGCAGTTGCACCGGCGTCAGCGAGCGCAGGTAGGCGGGCACGCCGGACGACTGGACGCCGGCCACGGAGGCGAAGGCCTTCTCCTTGGCCGGGTCGGACCGGAAGAACCTGATCTGCTTCTCGACATCGCACGCGGGGGTGCTCTTGGTGCCGCCGTACAGGCCGGGCGCTGCGCCGTCCACGCCCTGCACCGCGTTGGCGGGGCCGGAGGGCGCGGCGGAGGCCGAGGGCGGCGGCGGGGCGGAACTCTGCCGGGCCGTCGATTCCGTGAACGGGTCCTCGCCGCTGCTGTTCGCGGACTGCAGGAAGACCTCGCCGCCCTTGGCGGAGGAGCCGCCACCCGAACGGGTGAGGACCACCGCCAGGACCACGGCGGCCACGACCACGGCGGTGATGCCTGCCACGCGCGGTACGGACTTCCACCACGGCCCGTGCGGCCCCCTGGCTCCGCCCGGCCCGGAGGGCGGCGGTCCGGCGGGCGGTGGCCCGGAGGGCGGCCGGGAGGAGCCCGACAGCGGGCCGGAGGGCGGCCCGGTCGGGCGGCCGGAAGACGGAGGTTCGGCGCTCACGAGCACTTCTTCCCGTCGCGATCGTCGCGGTACGCGGTGCGACACGCGGCTTGCTCAGTCAAAACCTTTTGGGTGCATTTTGGGGTATTTGGCTGCACGTTGATCCCATTGTGTGTCGCGGGATGAGGGCCGCAAGCCGACGCGGACGGCCCCACTCGGCGGGCGGGCCGCCCGGTGGGTGCCTAGCGTGTCCCTCGTGAGCGTTCCGACCGTCTCCGCGCGGCCCGCCGCCCGTCACGGCTGGGCGCAGGCCCTGGCCGCGGTGCTGACCGGGCTGGCCGTGATGGCGCTGGCGGCGGCGCTCGGACTGTGGGCGGCCGGCGCGACCGGCCTGCCGGACGCCGCGTTCCCGCGCGTGGTGGCCGCGACGTTGGTCATGTCGGTCGGCGGCAGCGTGGACCTGGCCGGCAACGCGGGCGCGCTGGCGCAGACGCGGGCCGGGCTGACCGTGATCCCGCTGTCGGTGACCCTGGTCGGCGCACTGGTGATCGGCGCGGGCTTCCTGCGCCCGCTGCGGCACCGGGCGGTGGCGTCGGCCCGGGAACTGGCCAGCTGGGCCGCCCGGATCGCGGTGCTGTGGCTGCTCGTGCTGATCGGGCTGGCCCTCGGCGCCCGGCAGACCTTCGCCGTCGACGTGGGCAACGGCACCCTCAGCGATCTCACCGGGCTGTTCGGCTCGGCGCCCCGGGTCGGGTTCACCACGGACGTGCCGCTGACGGTGCTGTTCGGCCTGCTGTGGCTGGCCGGGGTGCTGCTGCTGGCGCTGCTGGTGGCGCGCGGGGCGCCGCTGCCGGGGCGGCTGCTGCGCTGCCAGGAGTCGGTACGCCCGGCGGCGCACGCGGTGGTGGTCCTGCTGCTCGCCCATGTCGTCGTCGCCCTCGTCGCCGCGCTGATCACGGCGGCCACGCGCGGGCACGCCCCGGCGACCTTCGCCGTGATCCTGCTGGGCCTGCCCAATCTGGCCTGGCCGGCCCTCACCATCGGCCTGGGCGCCACCTGGAACGGCCGGGTGGACGGCCCGTTCGGTCTGCCGATGCCGCACGTCCTGGACGTGATCCTGCGCACCCCGGACGTCTCCGAACTGAATCTGCGGTCGCTCACCGCGTACGACGGCCGCTGGTGGTGGCTGGTGGCCGTGGACGCGATCCTGCTGCTGGCGGTGTCCTTCCGGATGGCGGCCCGCTCACCGGCCCGGATCCGGCTGTGGCGGCACGCCGTCCATCTGGCGGTGGCGCTGGCGCTGGCGGTGCTGATGATCTGCCTGATCTGTCGTGTCTCGGCCCACTACGGCCTCTCCCTGCTCGGCATCGGCGACCTGGGCGGCGGTCTGTCCGGGGAACTGTTCCTCACACCCCGGCTGTGGCAGGCGGTGGGCCTGGGCGCGCTGTGGGGGCTGGTCGCCGGATTCCTGGGCGGCCTGCTGGCCAAGGGGGTACGCCGCCGCGGCGAGGTGGACACGCGCTAGCGGCGGCGGACGGGCGCGGGGCGAGACGGACGGGGCCTGGGCGACGCCGGCCCGTGTCAGGTGAGGCGGACGGGTCGTGGCGGCGCGGGCCGGTATTGGGCGGGGTGGGTCGGTCTCAGCCTCAGGTGGGGAACACCGCTCCGGCCCAGTGTGGTGGGCGGGGAGCCCCGGCCGCCACGGCGGAATGGTCTGTGCGCCCGGACGCGGACGCCGGACGGTCCGGACGCGGCCCTGCCGCCGCGCGGTCCGACGGCGGCCCGGCTCCCGGCTGATCCGGTGCTGGTCCGGCCCCCGGCTGATCCGGTGCTGGTCCGGCCCCCGGCTGATGCGGTGCTGGTCCGGTCACCGCGTGGTCCGTCTCCGTGCCGGGCGCCTGCGCCGGGTGCGAGGCGGCCGGGCGGGCGGTGTCCGTGACGGACCGCAGGGCGGTGACGAAGCCGAGGCACGTGGGGTAGCGGGCGTCGGGGCTCTTGGCGAGGGCCTTGGCGAAGACGGCGTCGGCCCCGGCGGCGAGACCGGGGCGCGCCCGGCTCGGCGGGGGCGGTTCGTCGTACTGGTGGGCCCACAGCAGGGCCATGTCGTCGTCGCGCAGGAAGGGCGGGCGGCCGGCGAGGCTCTCGTACACGACGCAGGCCAGGCTGTAGACGTCGCAGCGGCCGTCGACCGGGCGGCCGGAGATCTGCTCGGGGGCCACGTAGTCGAGGGTGCCCACGAGCTGGCCGACACTCGTGAATCCGGTCAGCGACAGCGACTTCTTGGTGAGCCCGAAGTCGGTGAGGTACACGTGCTCGGGGTGGTCGCTGTCGATGCCCTCGGCGATCAGGATGTTGCCGGGTTTGACGTCCCGGTGCACCAGACCGTGGTCGTGGGCGGCGTCGAGGGCGGAGGCCACCTGCGCGGCGATCCGCACGGCGTCCGGCAGGGGCAGCGGCCCGCGCAGGTCGAGCAGGCGCCGCAGATCGCTGCCGGCGACGTACCGCATGGCGATGTAGAGCACCCCGTCCGTCTCGCCCGCCTCGAAGACCGGCACGATGTGCGGGTGGTCGATGGCGGCGGCCACCTGGGACTCATGGGTGAACCGCTTGCGGAAGGTGTCGTTGCGGGCGAGTTCGGGGGCGAGCAGCTTCAGGGCGACCGTGCGCTCCAGCCGCAGGTCGCGGGCGCGGTAGACGACGGCCATGCCGCCGCGCCCGATCTCGCTCTCGATGAGGTAGCCCGCGATCCGCCGGCCGACCGGTTCGGCGGGCCGGCCGGAGGACAGGCTGGTCCCGGGCGCCATCACCGCTCGCCCTCGGGCGCGACCACCCGGGTCGGGGCGTGTCCGGTGTCCTCTGCGCCGGTGACCTCCCGGTCGGTGGCGTAGGTGGTCAGCCGCCGTCCGTCGCCGTAGACCCAGCGGCCCTCCTCGGGGTCGTACAGCCACATCGACTCCCCGTCGACGACGAGGCCGATGCGCAGGCCGCCGGTGCGGTCGGCGAAGTCCTCGCCGTCCAGGGTCCCGGCGGCCAGCCCCTCCACGGCGGACCGGTAGTCGGCCAGGGCCTGTTCGGCGCGGGCGAGCAGGGGGCGGGGGTCGGCGGTGGTGGCGGCCGGGCCGTCCGCGGCGGGCGGGTCGTCGGGTACGGCGACGAGGCGGCGGCCGTCGACCCAGGCGGCCCAGCCGTTGGAACACCGGACGTGCCCCCAGTCGCCGCGCCGCTCCACGAGTTCGACGGGCAGCAGCGGGTCGAGGGGCACGGTGGGCCGGGCCGGGTCGGGGGCCTCCCAGGCGGGCATGCCGTGCCGCGGCACCACGTGCGTGGGCCGGAATCCGGGACCGGTCGCCTTGCTCATCGGGGCGCCTGCTTCCGCGTGGGGGCCATGGCGTTCGCCTGCTTCCGCTACTTCCGCATCACGGCGGGCTCCTGCCGGCGCAGCAGCCGTGCGACGACGAGCCCGTAGAGGACGGACAGCACCACCAGCATGGCCAGATCGAGCAGCCAGACGCCCGTCGAGTGCCGGAAGAGGGGGTCGGCGGTGAGCTTGCCGGGGACGGTCCTGGACAGCCCGACCGTGCCCGCCATGGCGCCGAGCGCCCAGCGGGACGGCACCAGCCAGGACAGCTGCTCCAGGCCGGGCACACCGTGCAGTTTGAGCAGGGCCCCGCAGAACACCACCTGGACGATGGCGAGCAGCACCAGCAGCGGCATCGTCACCTCCTCCTTGCGCACCAGCGCGGAGACGAGCAGGCCGAGCATCATCGCGGTGAACGCGAGCAGGGCGACGGCGAGGGCGAGCTCGGCGAGCGGCGGCAGCAGGACGCCCCGGCCGCCTGGGCTGTTCAGGTCGGCGCCGAGGAGGGCGACCAGGGTCAGCACGACGGCCTGGACGACGCTGACCGTGCCGAGCACCACCACCTTGGACAGCAGATAGGCCGAGCGGGGCAGTCCGACGGCGCGTTCGCGCTGGTAGACCACGCGTTCCTTGACGAGTTCGCGTACCGCGTTGGCGGCGCCGGTCAGTACCGCGCCGACGCACAGGATGAGCAGGGCGTTCATCGCGGTGTCCCGGCCGAGCCGGCCGCCTGCCAGGGCGCGGGCCATGGCGCCCATGACGAACGGCAGCGCGACCATGACGGCCAGGAAGGTGCGGTCGGCGGCGAGCACGGCCGTGTACCGCCGGATCAGGGTGCCGAGCTGGGCGCCCCAGCCGCGCGGGTGGGGCGGCGGCGCCGGGGGGACGGGGGCGGGGCCCGGATGGTGGGGCTGGGTGGTGGCCTCGGTGACGTAGTGCCGGTGGAACGGCGATTCGCGGTACTCGCGCGCCCAGTCGCGTTCCGGGTCCCGGTCGAAGGCCTCGAAGGCCTCCGGCCACTGCTCGAAGCCGAAGAAGGCGAGGGCGTCCTCGGGCGGCCCGTAGTAGGCCACCTTGCCGCCGGGGGCGAGCACCAGCAGGCGGTCGCAGACGGCGAGGCTGAGGACGCTGTGGGTGACTACGATGACGGTGCGGCCGTCGTCAGCGAGGCCGCGCAGCATGTGCATCACCGACCGGTCCATTCCGGGGTCGAGGCCGGAGGTCGGCTCGTCCAGGAAGAGCAGGGACGGTTTGGTGAGCAGTTCCAGGGCCACGCTGACCCGCTTGCGCTGGCCGCCGGAGAGGCTGTGCACCGGCTGGCCCGCGCGCTGCTCGAGGCCGAGTTCCCGGACGACCTCGTCCACCCGGGCGCGCCGCTCGGTCCGTGCGGTGTCCTGCGGGAAGCGCAGCTCGGCGGCGTACGACAGCGCGGCGCGCACGGTGAGCTGGGGGTGCAGGATGTCGTCCTGCGGGACCAGGCCGATGCGCTGGCGGAGTTCGGCGTAGTCGCGGTAGAGGTCGCGGCCGTCGTACAGGACGGTGCCCCGGTCGGCGGGCCGCTGCCCGGTCAGGGCGTTGAGCAGCGTGGACTTGCCGGCGCCGCTCGGCCCGACCACCGCGAGCAGGCACTTCTCCGGCACCGGGAAGGACACGTGGTCGAGGAGCACCTTCCGGCCGCCGTCGACGGCGACGGTGAGGTCCTGGACGTCGAGGGAGATCTCGCCGGTGTCGACGTACTCCTGGAGTTCGTCGCCGACCAGGCTGAAGGCGGAGTGGCCGACACCGACGACGTCGCCGGGGCGGAGGGGGGCGCGGGTGACGGGCCGCCCGTTGAGATAGGTGCCGTTGTGGCTGCCGAGGTCGACGATCTCGTACGTGCCGTCGGGGTGGGCGCGCAGTTCGGCGTGGCGGCGGGAGACGATCAGGTCGTCCACCACGAGGTCGTTGTCGGCGGCCCGGCCGATGCGCACCGAGCGCACGGGCAGCGGGCGGACGCTACTGGGCCGGCGGAAGGTGCCGGTCAGCAGCGGCTGCGACACCGCGGAGGGACGGCCGGGGGCGGGCGGCGGGGCGTCGGTGAGGACGGCGCGGGGGCCGTCGGTGGGATTGCCGAAGCGGATGACGCTGCCGGGGTGCACGCCCCACTCGTCGATCCGGTGGCCGTCGGCGTAGGTGCCGTTGGTGCTGTGCTGGTCCTTCAGGGTCCAGCGGTCCCGGTCGCAGCGCAGCACGGCGTGGTGCCACGAGACCCGGGCGTCGTCGAGGACGATGTCGCTCGAGGGGTCGCGTCCGACGTGGTAGTCGTGGCCCGGGCTCATCACCGTGGAGCCTGTGTCGGTCTCCACGAGGAGTTCGGGCGCCGTGAAGGCGACCGGCCGCTCCGCCATGGCCAGAATTCTACCGATTCACCCTGTTTCGCGCCCGGAGTCCCGGCCGGAGTGCGGGGGGAGCACCAGTGGACACGTGTCAGGCGACGGGTACGACGAGCGCCGGCAGGGTGCGCTGCATGCGCAGCGCGTCGACGGACTCGGCGAGCAGCTCGTACTCGGTGGTGTCGTCGCTGGCGGCGATCCGCACCAGCCGCCCGCCGGCCAGCTCCTCGGCCACCCGCTCCTGCCCGGCGTCGTCGGCGCACCAGGCGCGCAGCAGGGCGGGCACGTCGGCCACCGTGCCGGCGACCGGCACCAGCGAGCCCGCCGGGAAGGCGGGGTCGTCCGGGCTCGGGTCCAGGCGTTCGGCGATCCAGGAGGCGCGGTCGCGCAGCCACCACAGGGCCAGGGCCAGCGTCGGCGCGCGATAGGTGCCGAGCGGTACCCCGATGCGCCGGCCGTCGCACATGCCGTACGCCGTGACATGGCACAGGAATTCGTCGTGCACGTCCCACTCCCCCGTCGCCTCGCTGCTGCCGGTCCCGCCCTCGCTCTCCGTGCGGCTCCTGTGCGGTGAAGTGCCCCTGATGTTCGAGTATCGCCACTGCCGAAACACTGTCACCATGGGTTTCCGGCCAGTCTGTTGGCATATTCACCACCCGTTCTGGCCGGAATGCGGCGGGAGTTGGGGCCCCGGGTGATTACCAGCGAGGTAATCGACCCGCTCCCCCGTGCTCCGGCATGGTGGTCACACCGGATCGGCGACGGCCACGGATCCGGGTCCGACCAGTGGTTACGACCTCGATGGAGGCTGATGCAGCATGTCCGTGAACACCGACCGTTACGAGAACGCCGCCGCCCGTTACTTCGAGGCCTGGAACGCCACCGATCCGGAGGCGCTGAAGAAGGCGGTCGCCGCCGCCTGGACCGCCGACGGCGGCTACACCGACCCGCTCGCCGACGTCCGCGGCCACGACGCCATCGCGGCCGTGATCGCGACGGCGCACGAGCAGTTCCCCGGGTTCGTCTTCCGGCCGCTCGGCGCGGTGGACGGGCACCACGACACCGCGCGCTTCGGCTGGGAGCTGGTGAGCGGGGCCGACGGCTCGGCGCCGGTGGCCGGGTTCGACGTCGTCACGCTGGACGACGAGGGCCGGATCCGGCAGGTGCTGGGCTTTCTCGACCGGGTGCCGCCGACCGCCTGACCCCGCCTGCCCGGCGATGAACGCCTGGGGGGAGGTGAGCGAGCGGCTCACCTCCCCCGGTCCTGCCGATCCGGCGGTTCAGCCCGGTCCCGCCATCCGGCGGCTCAGCCCTTCACGATCGCGTCGATCCGCGCCAGTTCCTCGGCGTCGAAGTCCAGGTTGCCGAGGGCGCCGACGCTGTCCTCCAGCTGCCGCGGGCTGCTCGCGCCGACGAGCGCGGAGGTGACCCGGCCGCCGCGCAGCACCCAGGCCAGGGCCAGCTGGGCCAGGGTCTGGCCGCGGGACGTGGCGATCTCGTCCAGGGATCGGAGGCGGGCGACCAGGTCCTCGGTGACCACGTCCTTGTTCAGGAAGGGGCTGCCGCTCGCGGCGCGGGAGTCCTCGGGAATGCCGTTCAGGTAGCGCCCGGTGAGCAGGCCCTGCTCCAGCGGGGAGTAGACGATGGAGCCGACCTGGAGTTCGTCCAGGGCGTCGAGCAGGCCCTCGTCCTCGGGGCGCCGGTCGAGCATCGAGTAGCGCGGCTGGTGGATGAGGAGCGGGGTGCCGAGGTCGGCCAGGATGCGGGCGGCCTCGCGGGTCTGCTCCGCCGAGTAGTTGGAGACGCCGACGTACAGCGCCTTGCCCTGCTGCACCGCGGTGTGCAGGGCGCCCATCGTCTCCTCCAGCGGAGTGTCCGGGTCGGGGCGGTGCGAGTAGAAGATGTCGACGTAGTCCAGGCCCATCCGGGCGAGGCTCTGGTCCAGGGAGGAGAGCAGGTACTTGCGCGAGCCCCATTCGCCGTAGGGGCCGGGCCACATGAGGTAGCCGGCCTTGGTGGAGATGACGAGTTCGTCGCGGTACGGCCCGAAGTCGGCCTTCAGGGCCTCGCCGAGCGCGGACTCGGCGGCGCCGGGCGGCGGGCCGTAGTTGTTGGCGAGGTCGAAGTGGGTGACGCCCAGGTCGAAGGCGCGGCGCAGGATCGCCCGCTGGGTCTCGGCGGGCCGGTCCGGGCCGAAGTTGTGCCACAGGCCGAGGGACAGCGCGGGGAGCTTCAGTCCGCTGCGTCCGGTGCGCCGGTAGGGCATGGCGGCGTAGCGGTCGGGGTGTGCGGTGTACAACGCGACTCCAGAGGGGTTGGCACACGGTGTTCCCGGCTCCCGGGAGCGGCGGGCTCCCGGTCGCCGGTCCCACTCTTCCCCGCGGGCCGGGCAGCGGTCCAACAGAAGAATCCGATGGAATTGTGCGGCTAGGCTTCTCAATCATGGAACTGCGCCATCTCCAGCACTTCGTCGCCGTCGCCGAGGACCAGCATTTCACCCGGGCCGCCGAACGCCTCATGGTGTCCCAGTCGGGTCTGTCGGCGTCCATCCGGGCGCTGGAGCGGGAGCTGCGGGCGCCGCTGTTCGTGCGCACCACCCGCCGGGTCACGCTCACCGAGGCGGGGCGGGCACTGCTGGTGGAGGCCGAGCGGATCCTGGCGCAGGTGCGCGCCGCGCACGAGGCGGTGGCGGCGGTGCAGGGCGTGCTGCGCGGCACCCTGGCCCTGGGCACCGAGCAGTGCATCGCCGGGGTGCACGTCGCCCGGCTGCTGGCCGCGTTCCGGAGCCGGCACCCGGACGTGGAGATCCGGCTGCGGCAGACCGGCTCGGGCGCGCTGGCCGAGGAGGTCGGGGCCGGCCGGCTCGACCTGGCCTTCGCCTACCGCACCCAGGCGGACAGCGACCAGCTGCGTTCGGTGTCGCTGACGAGCGAGCCGATGACCGTGCTGTGCCATTCCGGGCACCGGCTGGCCTCGGCCGGCGCGGTGCTGACCCCGGAGGATCTGGCCGGCGAGGTCTTCGTGGACTTCCACCCGGACTGGGGCCCGCGCCGCACCACCGACGCCGCGTTCGCCGCGGCCGGGGTGCGGCGCACGGTCGCCCTGGAGGTCAACGACGTGCACAGCCTGCTGGACCTGGTGGACGAGAACCTGGGAATCGCGGTCGTACCCCGGCACTTCCGGCACAAGCGGCCCTCCCTCACGGCGCTGCCCCTGAAGGGCACGGGCGAGACGGAGTACGAGACCGTGGCGCTGCTGCCCCCGGACCGCGCCACCAGCCCCGCCGCCCGGGCACTCGTCACACTGCTGGAGACGGCCGGCGAGACAGGGGGCCTGGCACCACGAGGAGCCCACCCCTCCTGCTGACGGCCGCACGAGACACGTGACCGCCGGCCGGGGCGACGGCGGTCAGCGGGACCTGTCAGGGCAGCTCAGCGGGGAGCCGCCAAGGCGGACGCACCTGCCGGGACGTGTGCCGTTCGGTTTCCACGGGAGCTGGATTCCGGGCGCGTGAACGCCCGCTGTTTGGGATGGTGGACGGTATGCATGCGAAGGACATCCTCATCGACGGCTACGGCCGCATCCAGGAAGAAGTCCATGCCGCCCTCGACGGCCTCGGCCCGGACGCGCTGCACCACCGTCCGGCCCCCGACGCCAACTCCATCGCCTGGCTCGTCTGGCATCTCACCCGGGTGCAGGACGACCACGTCGCCGACGCGTTCGACCTCGACCAGGTGTGGCTGAGCCAGGGCTGGGAGAAGCGCTTCGGCCTCGACCTGCCCCGGCACGACACCGGGTACGGGCACAGCCCCGCGAAGGTCGCGAAGGTGCGGGTCGAGTCGGCCGACCTGCTCACCGGGTACTACGACGCCGTGCACGAGCAGACGCTCCGCGCGCTGCGCTCCCTGGCCGCCAAGGATCTGGAACGGATCGTGGACGAGCGCTGGGATCCGCCGGTCAGCCTCGGCGTGCGGCTGGTGAGCGTCCTGTCCGACGACCTTCAGCACGCCGGACAGGCCGCCTACCTCAGGGGGCTCGTTCAGAGCGCGGCCGCGTAGCCCGGCAGGACCACGTCCTCGATGAGGGCCTTGCGCTCGTCGAACGGGAGGAACGCGCTCTTGACGGCGTTCACCGTGACCGTGCGCAGGTCCTCGACGCTCCAGCCGGCCTCCCGGACCAGCAGGGACATCTCCCGGGTCATCGTCGTGCCCGACACCAGCCGGTTGTCGGTGTTGAGGGTGACCCGGAAGCCGAGGTCCTTCAGGGCCGTGATCGGGTGGCCGGCGATCGAGGCGGCGCAGCCCGTCTGCAGGTTGGAGGTGGGGCACATCTCCAGGGCGATCCGGCGGTCGCGCACCCAGGAGGCGAGCCGGCCGAGCTTGCCGTCCACGATGTCCTCGGTCAGGCGCACCCCGTGGCCGATGCGCTGGGCGCCGCACACCTGAAGGGCCTGATGGATGCTGGGCAGGCCGTGCGCCTCGCCGGCGTGGATGGTGAAGGGCACGCTCTCGCGGCGCAGATGCTCGAAGGCCTCGAGGTGGTCGGCGGGCGGGAAGCCGTCCTCGGCGCCGGCGATGTCGAAGCCGACGACCCCGGCGTCGCGGTAGGCGACGGCCAGGTCGGCGGCCTCACGCACCCGGTCGAACATCCGCATCCCGCACAGCAGCGTGCCGACCCGGACCGGAGTGCCGCCGGCGGCCGCCTTGGCCATGCCGGCGGCGAGCCCCTCCTGGACCGTCTCCACGACCTCGCGCATCGACAGCCCGCCCCGGGTGTTCAGCTCGGGGGCGTAACGCACCTCGGCGTAGACGACACCGTCGGCGGCGAGGTCCAGCACGTACTCCTCGGCGGTGCGCAGCAGGCCTTCACGGGTCTGCATGACGGCGAGGGTGTGCTCGAAGGTGGCTATGTAGCGCACCAGGTCGCCGGAGTTGGCGGCCTCGAAGAACCAGGCGGCCAGCTCGTCGGGATCGGTGGTGGGAAGGGTGTGACCGGCCTCGGCCGCCAGTTCCACGAGGGTGGCGGGGCGCAGGCCGCCGTCGAGGTGGTCGTGCAGCACGGCCTTGGGGAGGCGGCGGATCACATCAGCATCTACGCGCGTAGCAGTCATGGCGGGTCTTTCCTTGAGCAGGCGGTTCGAAGCGGCGGGAAGAAGTCAGCCGGCGGGCTGGAGCAGGTCCCAGCGGTTCCCGTAGAGGTCCTGGAAGACGGCTACGGTGCCGTACGGCTCGTGCCGCGGCTCCTCCAGGAAGGTCACGCCGGCCGCGGTCATCCGGGCGTGGTCGCGGGCGAAGTCGTCGGTGTGCAGGAAGAACCCGACGCGGCCGCCGGTCTGGTCGCCGACCCTGGACCTCTGGGCCTCACCCTTGGCGCGGGCCAGCAGCAGGCCGGTGCCGGCGGCGGCGCCGGGCTCCACCACGACCCAGCGGGAGCCGTCGGGACGCGGGGCATCCTCGGCGAGCCGGAACCCGAGAGCCTCGGTGTAGAAGCGAACGGCCTCGTCGTAGTCGTCGACGACGAGGGTGACCAGGGCGACGCGTCGCATCGGGACCTTCCGGTGGGAGTGGTTAGCGGGTGAGGTTATACGTAAAACCCGTGTCAGCGCCAGTCCCGGTCTACGCGCGTTGCCAGCGGGGACGCAAAGCCGGCCAGGATCTTGTGCGAGTCCCGGATCAGGGGGCCTCGTCGCCCTGGGCGATCTCCACGCGGTGGTGGAAGTCGGCCAGTCCGGCGACGGAGGCCGCACAGGAGACGGCCGTGCAGGCGATGAGCAGGGCGGCGACGGCACAGCCGGCGCGGGGAACGAGGGGCGCGGCCAGCAGCGCCTGGACGCGCTGCGGGACGGGACCGGCGGTCGCGGCGGGCACGAAGCCGGGGCGCTCGGCACGGGCGCCCTGTCCGGCGAGGGCGGCGCGGGCTATGGCGCGGGCGGTCAGACGCCGGTCACCGACGCTGGCTGCGGCGGCCTCGTCGGCGACACGCTCGGCGGCCAGGCGGATCGTGTCCCGGACCGGGCGCAGCGCCGGATGGCAGTGCGCGACGAGTTCGGCGGCGGCCAGGAAGTAGTGGTGGCGGCCGTCGTTGTGGGCCCGCTCGTGGGCGAACAGCACCTCCCGCTCGGAGCCGTCCAGGCTGCGCAGCATGGCGGTGGTGACGACGATGCGGTGCGGGCGGCCGGGCAGCGCATAGGCGTCCGGGCGCGGCGAGTCCACCACGCACAGATCGCCGGCCGCGGGCCTGCATCCGGCCTCGGCCCGTGCGGCGCGGAAGGCGCGGGTCTGCCACAGCACCGAGCGTGCGAGGGTCCAGCCGCAGACCGCGAGGGCGCCGACCGACGTCGCGGCGGCCGGCAGCACCACGAGGTCCGAGGCGGTGCGCAGCGGGTGGATCAGCTCGCCGACCGCCGCGAAGAGCGGGACCTTGAGCAGCCCGATGAGCACGAACGAGCCGAGCGCGGCCAGCGAGCAGCCGGCGAGGACGATCGCGCAGACGGTGACGGCCCACAGCGCGGCGACCGGGGCGAGCCGGTCCAGGGCCCGGCGGGCCAGCGCCGGCAGGGCGAACGGCAGCAGCAGGGGCAGCAGGAGCAGCGCGGTCATCGTTCGTCGGCTTCGAGCAGGTCCCGCAGGATGCGTTCGTCGTCGGGGCTCAGCTGGGCGACGAACCGGGCGAGGACGGTCTCGCGGTCACTGTCCCGGTCGAGCTCGGTGTGCATCCGGCGGGCGGTGAGACCGTGGGCGTCCTGGACGTCGCGGACCGGGAAGTAGGCGTAGCCGCGGCCCTGGCGGTGCCGCTCGACGACGCCCTTGTCGTACAGGCGGGTGAGGATCGTCGTCACCGTCGTACGGGCCAGGCCGCCGCCGAGGCTCCGCTGCACCTGACCGGACGTCTGCGGTGCGCCGGCGGCCCAGAGCGCGGCCATGACGCTCGCCTCGAGCTCACCGGCCGGCCGGCGCTCGTCCTTCGCCTCGGTCATGGAACGTCCCTCACCCCGTCTTGGTCTGGCGGCCCGGGCGACCGTCTACACGATAGTAGTCAACCGCTCCTTCGTACGGCTGGGCCCCCGCACCCATTATGTGAGGAGCGCTCGCGATGGCCGTCGTCCGCGGACGAGGGGCGGGAACCGTCCGTGGACGGAGGGGCGGGAACCGTTCGCGGGACGGAGGGCTGCGAGCACGGGCGGGCGGGAGTGGCCGGGCGCCTGGGCGCGACCGGTGCGTTGACGTCCTGCGGAGGACCGGGGTGTCGCCCGGAGGACCGCGGGCCGCCGCCCAGGCCGGGGGCTGCCGGGGACCGTCGGGAGGGGGCTACGGGGGCGGGCTGGGGGTCGGGGCGGCTTCCCTGAGGGGGCGGCCGGGTCCGGCACCGGCTGGTCCATGTTCGCGGCGATGGGTGCGGGACCCAGGCCCCCAGCCCGGCCCCAGCACCGGCTCCGGCGCAAGCCGCAGCCCCGGCCCTGGCCCTCGCCCGGCCCTCACCCTCGCCCTTCCCAGGCCCTGCCCCGGCACCGGCATCGGCCCCGGCCCTCGCCCTCGCCCGGCCCCGGGCAAGGGTGCGGCGCTGCCGGGCAGGGCGCCTCGGCACCGGGCCCGGGCGGCCTGCGTGGTCAGCCGCCGCCTCGGGTGGCCCGGGGTGCGGCGGTCGGGTGCGCGTCAGCTCGTGGGGCCGTGGAGCGCGTTCAGGCGGGCCAGTTCGTCGTCGGTGAGGCGCAGGGCGCCGGCCGCGATGTTCTCCGCGACGTGGTCCGGGTTGCCGGTGCCGGGAATGGCGAGGACGTGCGGGCCCTGGTGCAGGGTCCAGGCGATGCGGATCTGCGCGGGACCGACCCCGTGGGCGCGGGCGATGTCGCGCACGGTGTCGTCGTGGTCGTCGGCCGCCGCCTGCGCTCCCGCGTTGCCCGCGACGGCGTAGAACGGCACGAACGCCATGCCGTGCTCGCCGCACAGGCGGAGCATCTCGTCGTCGACGGGGTCGGGACGGTCGAGGGCGTAGCGGTTCTGCACGCACACCACCGGGGCGATCTCCAGGGCCTCGGCGAGGTGGCGCGGCTGGACACCCGAGACGCCCAGGTGCCGGATCAGGCCGGCGGCGCGCAGCTCGGCGAGCGCGCCGAAGTGCTCGGCGATGGAATCCTGGTTCTGGCGCCGGAAGTTGACGACGTCGAGATGGTCGCGCCCGAGCTGGCGCAGGTTCTCCTCGACGTGACCGCGCAGCTGGTCGGGGCGGGCGGGATCGCCCCACTCGCCGCAGTAGTCGCGGAAGGGACCGACCTTGGTGGTGATGACGAGGTCGTCGGCGTAGGGGGCGAGGGCCGTGTTGATCAGTTCGTTGGCGGAGCGCGTGGCGGAGAAGTAGAAGGCGGCGGTGTCGATGTGGTTCACGCCGAGTTCCACGGCCCGGCGCAGCACGGCGATCGAGCGGGCACGGTCGCTGGGCGTGCCGAGGTGGAACGCGGCACTGCCCGTCAGCCGCATGGCTCCGAGGCCGATGCGGTGGACGGGCAGGTCACCGAGTGTGAAGGTGCCGGAGGCTTCCGCGGTGATCGTTTCAGCGGTCATTCGGCGGAGTCTCGCACATCTGCCTTGCGTGCAAGGGAATTAGGCCGAGGGGCGTCTGCGGCGACGGCCGCGTCATGGGGTGTCGTACGCCGGCGGGCCCTGGGGCCGCGCCGGGCGCGCAGGGTCGTCAGACCGGGTTGAGGCGGGCCTTGAGCAGGCAGAACTCGTTGCCCTCGGGGTCGGCCAGCACGTGCCACTGTTCCTCGCCGGTCTGGCCGACGTCGGCCGGGCGCGCCCCGAGCTTCAGGAGGCGTTCGAGCTCGGCGTCCTGATCGCGGTCGGTGGGGTTGACGTCGATGTGCAGGCGGGCCTTCCCCGGCTCGGGCTCGTCCCTGCGGCTGAGGATGATCGTCGGCTGCGGACCGCCGAACCCTTCGCGCGGCCCGATCTCGATGCAGTCGTCCCCTTCGCGGTCGAGCACCACGAAGTCCAGGACCTCGCACCAGAACCGCGCCAGCACCTCGGGTTCGCGGCAGCCGAGCACGAGTTCACTGATACGACATGCCATGGACGAAACCCGCTCTCAGCGTGCGAACCGAAGGACCGGCCGCCCGCGGAGCAGTCGGACTTCCCGCCGCGGCGACACGCTCGGGACCGTACCGGACGGGGCGAGCGCACGCGATGGCTTTTCGGGACCGTGGCCCCGCCCCGGCCGGGCCCCGGCACGAGGCCGCACCGTCTCCGAAAGAATCCCCGCCTCCGAAAGAATCCCCGTCTCCGAAAGAATCCTCCGTATGACGGCCACCACCCCGCACCCGCTCGTCGACCGCGCCCACCGGCTCGCCACGGACCTGCTCGCGCCCCAGGCCGAGCGGGTCGACCAGGAGGGAGTCCCGATGAGTCACATCGAGGCGCTGAAACGGTCGGGGCTGCTCGGGGTGGCCGCTCCGGTCGAGTACGGCGGCTCGGACGCCCCGCCGGACGTGGCGCGCCGGACCGCGGAGATCCTGGCCGGGGCGTGCTGTTCGACGTGGTTCGTGCAGACCCAGCACCACACGCCGGTGAAGATCCTGGTCAAGGGTGAACCGCCCGTACGGGAGCGGCTGCTGGGCCGGCTGTCGCGCGGGGAGCTGCTGTCCGGGGTGGCGTACGCGCATGTCCGGTCGTATCCGCGCGTCCCGGTGCGGGCCCGCCGGGAGGGCGGCGGATGGCGGTTCGACGGAACCGTGCCCTGGTACACCGGGTGGGGCCTGAACGACGTGATGCTCCTCGCCGGGGTGACGGAGGCGGGCGAGGTGCTCCTGGCGTTCGCCGAAGCCCGCGAGCAGCCGGGGCTGCGGGCCTCGGAGCCGATGCGTCTCGCGGCGCTCACCGCCGCGCGCACGGTGTCGCTGGAGCTGTCCGGGCTGTGGCTGCCCGAGGAGGCGGTGGCCCTGCGGCGGCCCTACGAGCAGTGGGCGCCGGTGGACCGGGCCAGGACGCTGAACGCCAACCCGGCGGTGTTCGGCGTCACGGAGGCCGCCCTGTCCCTGCTGGATCCGGAAACGGCGGCTCCCCTCACGGCCCGGCTCGACGACGTCCGCCGCCGGGCCTACGCCCTGGCCGACCATCCGGAACCGCTGGAGCGGGTCGCGGAACGGCTGGCGGTGCGCGCGGAGGCGTACGAGGTGCTGCGTACGGCCACCACAGCGGCCGTGGTGGCGGAGGGCGGCCGCTCGATGGCCCTGACGAGCCGCGCCCAGCGCCTCGCCCGCGAGGCGCTGTTCCTGCTGGTGCAGGGGCAGACGGCCGAGACCCGGGCGGCACATCTGCGGACGTTGGGAGGTGCCTGAGCCGGATCCCTCGCCGTCACCGGCGTCGCAGCGCACCCCGGGCGGGGCGTGGGTGACGGCCGTGGCCGCCGCCACGCACGCGAGGCCCTCGGCCATGTCCCGAGGCGTCCCGCGCGTCCACGGCCTCCGGCGGCCGCCGTACGGACTCCTGCACGCCGGGGAACTTCTGCGCAGCCCCTGCGCATGGGCTGGCACCACCGCGGCACCATGACCAGTTCCTCGGTGTCGTGCACGGCCCATCCGGCTAGTCCCCAGGTGACGGCCCCGGCGGCCTCCTTCGGTTCTCGTGGCATGAACCGGCGGCCTGCCGGGGCCGGCTGGTCAGCTCGCGAACGGCACCTGGGCCGCGGGAGCGGGCGCGTGGCCGTCGGGATGCGTCCACAGGCCCCGCGCGGCGAGCCGGGGCAGCACCCCCTCGCCGAACCAGTACGCCTCCTCCAGGTGCGGATAGCCGGAGAGGACGAACTCGTCGATACCCAGGGCGTGGTACTCCTCGATCCGTTCGGCGACCTCGTCGTGGCTGCCGACCAGGGCGGTGCCCGCTCCACCGCGCACCAGGCCGATCCCGGCCCACAGGTTGGGGTGGATCTCCAGGTTCTCCCGCTTGCCGCCGTGCAGGGCGAGCATACGCTGCTGCCCTTCCGACTCGCTGCGCCCGAGCCCGGCCTGCACCGCCTGCACCGTCTCCGGGTCGAAGCCGTCGAGCAGCCGGTCCGCCTCCGCCCAGGCCTGCGCCGAGCTGTCGCGGGTGATGACGTGCAGCCGGATGCCGAAGCGGAGGGTCCGGCCGTGCTCGGCGGCCAGCGTGCGGATCCAGGCGATCTTCTCGGCGACCTGGGCGGGCGGCTCCCCCCAGGTCAGATACACGTCCGCGTGCCGGGCGGCGACCTCGCCCGCGGCGGGCGAGGAGCCGCCGAAGTACACCTCCGGCACCGGATCGGGCACCCGGCTCAGCCTGGCGTCCTCGACCCGCAGGTGCTCCCCGTGCAGGTCGACGCTCTTGCCGTCCCACAGGTCGCGCACGATGTGCAGGAATTCGCCGGTACGCCGGTACCGGGCGTCCTTGTCGAGGAAGTCGCCGTAGGCCCGCTGCTCGTGGCTCTCGCCGCCGGTGACCACGTTCAGCAGCAGCCGTCCGCCGGTCTGCCGCTGGAAGGTGGACGCCATCTGCGCGGCGAGCGTCGGCGAGACGAAGCCCGGCCGGAACGCGACGAGGAACTTCAGCCGCTCGGAGTTCTGGCTGACCATCGCGGTGGTCAGCCAGGCGTCCTCGCACCACGCGCCGGTCGGGGTGAGCGCGCCCGTGAAGCCGAGGTCCTCGGCGGCCCGGGCGATCTGGCTCAGGTAGGCGACCGTCGGCGGCCGGTCCCGGCCGGAGGCGGTGGCCGGGGTGCCGTGGCCGCCGCCGACGACATGGCGGCTGTCGCCGTTGGTGGGCAGGAACCAGTGGAAGGTGAGGGACACGTGGGTCTCCGTTCGCGAGTGTCCGTCAGAGCAGACCGTGCCGGGGCGGCCGGGTTCCGTCGAGCACGTACCGGCCGATGTGCTGGACCTTCCAGCGCACCGGGTCGTGCAGGGTGTGGGTGCGGGCGTCGCGCCAATGCCGGTGCAGATTGAGGGAGTCCAGGGCCGAGCGGGTGCCGGACACCTCGAACAGCGCGCTCGCCACCTCCACCGCCGCCTCGGCGGCCCGCACCTTGGCGGCGGCCACCGCGATGGACGCCTCGGCCGCCGAGTCGTCGGTGAGGTGCTCGCGGGCCGTGTCGACCGTGCGGGCGGCTTCCTTGAGCAGCGCCTCGGCCGTCCTGACGTGCAGGGCGAGTTCACCGAAACGCTGGGCGAGCAGCGGGTCCTCGACCGCCGTGTCGGCCCCGCTCTCGAACCAGGGCCGGCTCTTGGTGCGCACGAACCGGGCCGCCTCGGCGAGCGCTCCCCCGGCGATGCCGGCGTCGATGGCGGCGTGCAGCAACTGGGCGAACGCGCCGTGGAGTTGGGGCCCCCGGAAGGTGAGGTGGTGCGGGAGGACCCGGTCGGCGGGGACGGGTACGGCGTCCAGGCGGACGGTACCGCTGGCCGTCGTCCGCTGCCCCATGCCGTCCCAGTCGTCGGCCACGGTCACTCCGGGGGCGTCCCGGGAGACGTAGGCGACGTGCAGGTTGTCGTCCTCGGCGCGGGCCAGCACCGGGATCCAGTCGGCGAACAGCGCACCGGTGCAGTAGTGCTTGACGCCGGTCAGCAGGTACGACCCGTCGGACCGCCGCTCCAGGCGGGTGCGGATGTCCTGGACGTGCCGGGTGCCGGCCTCGGACTGGGCGTTGCCGAACCGGCGGCCGGCCAGCAGCTCGGCGAAGAAGAACTTCCGCTGCTCGTCCGTCCCCTGCCGCCGGATGACGTTGACGTAGACGAAGTGGCTCTGCGGGATCTGGGCGAGGCTTGCGTCGGCCGAGCCGAGCAGCCGGAAGATCTCCGCCAGGGTCGCGGCGCGTACGTCGGCGCCGCCGTGCTCGGCGGGCACGGTGACGGCGAGCAGCCCGGAGGCGGACAGCCGGTCCACCTCGGCCCGGGGCAGCCGCCGCTGTGCGTCCCGCTCGGCCGCCCCGGTACGGAACTCCGCGGCCAGGGCCTCGGCGACGGCGAGCGCTTCGACGTCGTCGGCGATGACATGTGCGGTCATGACCGGTCAGCCCGCCGTCGCGAGCGCGGGGACGCGGTCGAGGGCGGCGGAGAACTGGTCCACCACGTGCTCCAGCGCCTCGGCGGTGGCCGGGGCGACGGTCACCGAGCCGTCCTCGCCGACCGTGATGTCCTTGTCGAGGGTGAACCAGCCCTGCAGGACATGTGCGGCGCCCATGGACTGCAGCACCGGGCGCAGCGCGTAGTCGATGGCGAGGACGTGGGCGGTGGATCCTCCGGTGGCGAGCGGCAGCACGGTCTTGCCGGTGAGCGCGTACTGCGGGAGCAGGTCGAGCAGCGCTTTCAGCACGCCGGAGTACGACGCCTTGTAGATGGGCGTGCCGATCAGGACGCCGTCGGCGCGGGCGAACAGGTCGGTGGCCCGGGCGACGGCCGGGTGCCGGAAGTCGGCGCCGAGCAGGGCCTCGGCCGGGATGGTGCGGACGTCCAGCGGGATCACCTGGTGGCCCTGGGCGGTCAGCCGCCGGCCGAGGTGGTGCAGCAGGCGGCCGGTGCGCGAGGAGGCGGAGGGACTGCCGGAGACGGACAGGACGGTGGCCATGGGTGCCTCGTTTCTGGGGTGCGCCGGGCGCCCGTACGGGGACGGGCGCCCGGGGGGAAATCGGTCAGGAGTACCAGGTGGGTTCGGGCAGTTCGCCCTCGAGGACCCAGCGGCCGACCTCGCGGCGCTTGTAGGCGACGGGGTCGTGCAGGGTGTGGGTGCGCACGTTGCGCCAGAACCGGTCCAGGCCCTCGGCAGCCGTGGTGGAGCGGGCGCCGGTCACCTCGAAGATGCGGCTGGTGATCTCCAGCGCGACATCGGTGGCGCGTGCCTTCACCGCCGCCACCCGTACCTCGAACTCGCCGCGCGCCTGCGCGGTCACCGCGTCGGGATCGTCGTGCAGCCGCTGCCCCTCGTCGGCGACCGTGTCGGCGAGCGCTTCCACGGCCCAGAGTTTGGCGGTGAGGTCGCCGTAGGTGTCGATGACGTACGGCTCGTCGACCGCGCGCTCGTGGCCGCCGTGCAGCCAGGCGCGGGACTTCGTACGGGTGTAGGCGGCCGCGGTCTCCAGCGCGCCGGCCGCGATGCCGAGGTAGAAGTTCACGAAGACGAGCTGGATGGTGGGGACGTTGAGGGTGTTGTAGACCCTCGGCCGGAACTCCTTGTCCACGTATCCGGCGGCGCCGGACCACGGGGTGCGGACGCCGTCGAGGGTGACGCTGCCGCTCTCGGTGAGCCGCTGGCCGATGTTGTCCCAGTCGTCGTGGAAGGTGAGCCCCGCGGAGTCGGAGGGCACGATGGCGAAGACGTGCCGGTCGGTGCCCTCGAAGACGCCTTCCAGGACGGTGACGTCGGAGACCCTGCTGCCGGTGGAGAAGGACTTGCGGCCGGTGAAGACCAGGTCGTCACCGTCCTCGGTGACGATCACGTCCTTGTCGCGCGGGTTGACGGCGCCGCCGAAGAACCAGCGGCTGCGGGAGGCCTCGGCCTCCACCTGCTCCCACTGCTCGCGGGTGCCGACCAGTCGGGCGGCCCAGAACCACAGGTAGTGGTAGCCGAGGAGCTGCCCGATCGAACCGTCGGCCTTGGCGATCTCCCGGACGACCCGGTAGGCCGTCGGCCAGTCCTGGCCCCCGCCGCCGTGCTCGGCGGGACCGAGCAGGGTGACGAGGCCGGAGTCCTTCAGCAGCCGGACCTCGGCGTGCGGGGTGGCGCCGGCCTTGTCCCGGGCGGCGGCGTCGGTGGCGAGGACGGCGGCCACCTCGGTGGCGCGGGCGATCCAGTCCTCGGCGCTGCGCGGGGTGGGGAGCGTGGACCAGTCGGTGGGCGTGGCGGTGCTGCTCATGCGGACGACCTCCGGTGTCAGGCGTGGGCGGGGGCGAACTCGGGGTCGGATTCGGGCAGTTGTGCCTCGAGCTCCCGGACGAGCGGCAGCACCCGCCTGCCGAAGTACTCGACCTCCTCGTGGTAGTGCAGGAAGCCGAGCAGGAAGAGGTCGACGCCGAGCTTCCTGTAGGCGACGATCCGCTCGGCGATCTGTTCCGGCGTGCCGATGAGGCCGGTCCTGAAGCCGTCGTTGTACTGGACGAGGTCCTCGAAGGCGGAGTCCTGCCACATGCCCTTCTTGTCGGCGGTGGACTGGCCCGCCTGCTTCACGGCCGCGCCGAAGCCCTCCACCGCCGCGGTGTCGGCCTTGGCGACGATCTCGCGCAGCGTCTCGCGGGCCTCGGCCTCGGTGTCCCGGGCGATGAGGAAGCCGTTGAGGCCGAACCTCGGAGCCTCGCGGCCGGCTTCGGCGGCGGAGGCACGCACGTCCTCGATCTGCTCGACGACGCCGTCGAAGTCCTTGCCGTTGGAGAAGTACCAGTCGGAGACCCGGCCGGCCATCCGCCGGGCGGCGGTGGAGTTGCCGCCCTGGAAGATCTCCGGGTGCGGCCGTCCGGGTGCGGCGAGCGGCTTGGGTTTGAGGGAGAAGTCCCGCAACCGGTAGAAGTCCCCGGCGAGTTCGGCGTGGTCCTCGGTCCAGATCCGGCGCAGGGCGGTGATGAACTCCTCGGAGCGGCGGTAGCACTCGTCGTGCTCGAGCCAGGGCTCGCCGAGGGCGGTGAACTCGTCCTTGAACCAGCCGGACACGACGTTCACCGCGAAGCGGCCGCCGGACAGGTGGTCGGCGGTGGCGCCGAGTTTGGCGAGGACACCGGGGTGCCACAGCCCGGGGTGGACGGCGGCGATGACCTTCAGACGCCGGGTGGCGAGCAGCAGGGCGAGGCTGAAGCTGGTCGACTCGTGCTGGTACTCGGCGCCGTAGCTGGCCATGTAGCGGACCTGGCTGAGGGCGTACTCGAAACCGTTCTCCTCGGCGAGGACGGCGAGTTCGCGGTTGTAGTCGTATCCCCAGTCGGTGCGCTGTTCGATCGTGCTGGTGACGAGTCCCCCACTGACATTGGGAACCCAGTAGGCGAATTTCACGGGCGCTGCGGGCATGCGTGACTCCTGGTGCGGAATTGCTCGAAGGATTTCCCGGGCACGCCGAATTCCAGGTACGGGAAAACACCGGAAGACGTCGGGCGGTGCCGGAGGTGGAGCGGGGAGCGGCGGATCGGGAGCGGGGTCGGGCGATCAGGCCGCGGCGCAACAGGAGGCGCTGGAGACGCGCGCGAGGTCGACATGGCGTCGCCGCGTGAGGTCCAGTCGCATCGTCATGCCGTCGATCGTGGCAGCCGTCGGCGAGCGCCGTCAAGGAAAACCCGACCATTCTCGTATGGCGGACCATTGAATTTCACGAAGGCGTGACAGGAAAACCCTTGAACCGGGTCCTTGTGCGCGTGCATTCTGCGGCGGTGCGGACCGAACAGCTGGAATACATAGCGGCCGTCACCAGGCTCGGCTCACTGCGCCGGGCGGCCGACGAACTGCGCCTGTCCCAACCCGCGTTGAGCGAGACCGTGCGGAACCTGGAGCGGGAACTCGGGGTCGACCTGCTGGAGCGGAAGCGCTCGGGGGCCACGATGAGCGCGGCCGGGCGGGAGCTGCTGCCGCACATCGTGGGTGTGCTGGAGGCGGTGGACCGGCTGCGGGCGGCGGCCGGCGAGCAGCACCGCATCAGCCGCATGGTGCGCGTCGGCACGGTCAACGCGGCGACCGTGCCGCTGCTGATTCCGGTCCTGCGGGAGTTCCGGGCGGCGCATCCGGTCACCCAGGTGGAGGTGGTGGGCGCGCAGCAGACGGAGATCCAGCGCGGGCTCGTCGAGGGCGGGTTCGACCTGGGGCTGGTCAATCACCTGGACGGCGACGACGTACCGGCCGGCGTGGAGTCCACGGAACTGCTGCGCGGCCGCCCGGTGGTGTGCCTGCGCCCGGACAGCCCGCTCGCCGCACTGCCGGCGGTCGGCGCCGACGACCTGCTCGGTGTGCCGCTGATCGCGATGCGTACCGGCTATGTGATGCACCGGTATGTGCACCGGCTGCTGTCCGGCCGTACGCCGGTGTTCTCCTACTCGACGGACGGTGCGGAGATGGGCAAGCTCATGGTCGCCGAGGGCCTCGGGGCGACGGTGCTGCCGGACTTCAGTGTCGTCGGTGATCCGCTGGAGCGGTCCGGGGCGGTCGTCTGGCGGCCGATCGCCGGCGACACCACCCGGGTGCTGCTGATGCTGCAGCGCCGCCGGGCGGAGTCGGTGCCGCGGGCGGCCCGGGACCTGCACGCGGCGTTCGTGCGCCGGGCGCGGGAGCTGCCGCCGGTGTGACATCCGCTCCGGTCGCGCGATCCCGTCAGCCTCGGCCGTCCTCGTCCGGGGTCTCGGCCACCACGAGGAAGGCGTCGGACTTCAGGTCCATCACCACGGTCACCCGCTCGCCCTCGGCGCGGCGCGCGGCCGCGTACTCCTCCGCGGGCCAGGATCCTCGCGGGGCCCCGGCGGGGAACCGCTCCAGCACCTTCGCCTCCATGACGGCCGGTCACCTCCGCAGTCGACAGCGATCGGAATGTACATCCTGTACTTCTCCCCTGCCCGGAATCAGCGCGGCCATGTCACTCCGTGTCCGCCCCTCACCCGGTCGGCACGCGTGGTCACAACAACATCACAGGCCTACACATAAAGAAAAAATAAGAGCAAAATGGGCGTATGTGGTGCCACCTGCGCATCACACCAGACGCGATCTGGCCTGCAAGTCAAAGGAGACGAGACATGGCCAACGTGCACAGGGGTGACATATCGACCCACCCCGATGTCTCCGAAATGCGGGCACGCTACGCCCGCATGCTCGGCGGTCGAGATGTGGCGCTCGTGGACGGCCCGGTCTTCCTGCTCGGCCTCTACTGCGCGGCATCTCCGTGGATCGTGCACTACACGGCGAGCCAGCCCGCGCTCATGACCCACAACCTGATCATGGGCATCGCGATAGGTCTGCTGGCCCTCGGATTCAGCCGGGCCCCCGAGCGGATGTACGGCCTGAGCTGGGCCATGTGCGCCATGGGCATCTGGCTGATCATCGCCCCCTGGATCGTGGGCAGCGGCCCGGACCAGGGAGTGATCATCAACAACGTCGTCATCGGCGCGCTGGCGCTCGTCCTCGGACTGGTCTGCGCCGGTACGGCGGCGCGCAGCACCCCCGCCCCCCGGCCGTGACCGGAGACGCGAGGAAAGGAAGCACAGGAAGAACCGGCAGCACGAGAGGCCGGTCCGCCCAGGCGGACCGGCCTCTCGCATCCCGCTCAGCGGGCCGGCACCAGCCAGGGCTCCTGCGGCAGGGTCCGGCCGGTCTCCAGCAGGGACTTGAGGTTGGACAGCACGGCCGGCCAGCCCCCGGCGACGTCCGAGCGCTCACCCTCGTCGTTCAGGTCCTCGTGCACGACCGTCAGCCGGACGATGTCCTGGTAGGGGACGATCTCGAAGGTGACGCGTGAGTGCCGGTCCTCCTGATCCTCCTGGGCGGGCGCGGCCCAGGTGGTGACCAGGCGGGTCGGCGGCTCGCTCTCCACGACCCTGCCGACCACGTCCGCGACGCCGGAGCCGTCGGTGCGCACATGCGCCCAGCGGGATCCCGGCTGCCAGTCGGACTCGTTGCGGTGACCCCAGTAGGCGGCCGTCAGGTCCGCGTCGGTGAGCGCCTCCCAGACCTTCTCGGGTGTGCTCGCGATGTAGGTGACGTACACGAAACTCGGCTTGTCGGTCATGGCTTCCTCGGCTCGTCGCTTCAGGGCGCCGAGCGCGCTCAGGCGCGGGCGCTCGAACTTGTCGATCCACCGCTCCTGGATCTCGTGGAGCGGTACGGGGTTGAGGTAGTGCAGCTTCTCCCGCCCCCGCCGCACGGTGCTGATCAGGTTGGCGGCCTCCAGGACGGCCAGGTGCTGGGTGACCGACTGCCGGGTCATGGCGATGCGTTCGCACAGCTCGCCCAGGGTCTGGCCGTTGTTCTCGTGGAGCCGGTCCAGCAGGCGCCTGCGCGTGTCGTCCGCCAGCGCCTTGAAGACCCTGTCCATCCCGGTGTCGTCCTCTGATCGCACACTCAACGTTATGCAGGCAATTACTTGCATGTCAAGGATGAGGAGGTCCCGCCACACGGCGCGGGGCCCTTCGGTTCCGGACGGTGCATGCGAAAGCCTCCCCGCGGACTCGGGTCCGGTGCGGGGAGGCCACCGCTGAACGGCTGCGACGAGGGGCCTGTCGGCGTGTCGTGACGAGGGGCCGGTGAAGGTCCTCGGGTCAGCCCGTGGGCGCCACGTCCGGGTCCGCGCCCGCCAGGTAGTCCTCGCTGATCTCCTTCGCCCCGAACGGCCACACCTTCTCCAGCCGCGCCCACACGACGTAGGCCACGCAGCCGAGGGCCAGCCAGGCCAGGGACCACTCGATGGGGTGGCGGCCCGGGGAGTTCCTGTCGGCGTAGCCGTAGATCACGCACCAGCCCGCGAACGCGACCACGCTCGGCAGCGGGTAGAGCCACATCCGGTACGGGCGGCGCAGTCCCGGCTGGCGTCTGCGCAGCACGGTCAGGGCCACGATCTGGGCGAGCGCCTGCACGATCACCATGACCGTGGTGAGCAGCTGGATCAGCGTCGCCAGGTCGGTGTGCCGGCCGATCAGGAACCCGACCGCGGTGATCACCCCCATGGTCGCGAGGCCCAGCATCGGGAAACGGTGCCGGGGGTGCAGCCTCTCGTACGGCCGGAAGAAGACGCGGTCCCGGGCCGCGTCGTACGGCACCCGGGAGCCGCCGAGCAGGCCGGTGAAGACGGAGGCGAAGGCCGTGACCAGGATGAGCACGGTCACCGTGTCGGCGGCGCCCTTGCCCCAGGTGTCCTCCAGGACCGCCGAGGCGACCGAGGTGGAGGCGATGTCGTGCGCGTCGGTCATCCGGTGCCAGTCGACGACGCCGAGGGTGCCGATCTGCAGCAGCAGATAGATCGTCATGATGCCGGCGATGGACAGCAGGATGGAACGCGGGAGCGTGCGGCCGGGGTCCTTGATCTCCGCGCCCATGTACGCGGTGGTGTTGTAGCCGAGGTAGTCGTAGATGCCGATGGTCAGGCCCGCGGCGAAGCCGAGCCAGAAGTGGTCGCTCGTCAGGTCGAAGGCGCCCGGCGGGTAGGTGAAGGCCCGGTGCGGGCTGAAGTCGGTGGCCGCGGCGACGATCACCATCAGCACCGAGGCGATCATCACGGTCCACATCACGGCCGTGATCCGGGCGATGTGCTCGATGCCGCGCCAGAGCAGGAGCACCACCAGGGCGATGATGCCGAGGCCGATCAGGTCGCCCGCGGTCCGCCCGAGGTGCGGGGCGAGATAGCCCAGGTACTGCACGAAGCCGACGACGCCCGTGGACATGATCAGCGGGATGAACAGCATCGCCGTCCACACGAACAGGAACGGCATCAGCCGGCCGGTGCGGTACTGGAAGGCCTGCCGCAGATAGACGTAACTGCCGCCGGAGCCCGGCATCGAGGCGCCCAGCTCGGCCCAGACCAGTCCGTCGGCGAGCGCGAGGACGGCGCCCGCGACGAAGCCGATGACCGCCTGGGGGCCGTCGAACGCGGCGACCATGAGCGGGATCGTCACGAACGGCCCGATGCCGCACATCTGGCTCATGTTGATGGCCGTGGCCTGGAACAGGCCGACGCGGCGGACGAAACCACCCGTGGGTGGCGGGCTACCGGACATGGGGGCTCCTGACGCCACGGGCGCGCTCGACGGCGCCCGGCGGGCTGACTGGGCGATAAAGTTAAGGAGCCTTACTAGACGCGTCAAGTACGCGGCGGGAATAGCCGAGAATGGTCCGATGGCCGCCTGGGACGTCGAAGAGCAGCAAGCACAGCCCTGGAGCCGCCGGCGGCTGCGCAGCACCAACGAGCGGCTCCTGCTGGACCGGCTGCGCGCCCTCGGCGCCGCCTCCCGCGCCCAACTGGCCCGGGAGACGGGCCTGTCGAAGCCGACGGTCTCCAGCGCGCTGGCCTCCCTCGAGACGGCCGGTCTGGTCCACGAGGTCGGCACCCACGCCCCGGAACGCGGCCGCACCGCCGTGCTGTACGCCCCCGACCCGGCCGCGGGGCACGCCCTCGGCGTGGACATCGGCCGGGGCTGGCTGCGGGTGGCGGTCGCCGACCTCGACGGCACCCTCGTCGCCCGCACCGACGTACGCAACCGGGCCCGCACCTCGGCCGCGCTGGCCGACCTGGTCGTGGACACCGCCCGTCAGGTGATCGCGGGTTCCGGCGTGGATCCGGCCGAGGTGGTGCACGGGGTGGTCGGCACGCCCGGGGTCTACGACGAGAAACAGCGCCGGGTGCGGTACGCGATGCATCTGCCGGGCTGGGGGCGCGCGGGGCTCGTCGACCGGATGCGCGAGGAACTGGGCGTACCGCTGGAGGTGCACAACGACGCCAATCTGGCCGCGCTCGGCGAGTACACGTACGGCGTCGGCGCGGGCAGCCGACTGTTCGCGTACATCCTGATCGGCACCGGACTCGGCATGGGCGTGGTCAGCGAGGGGCGGCTGTTCACGGGGGCCCACGGACTGGCCGGTGAGATCGGCTTCCTGCCCTGGCCGGGCCGGCAGAAGCCGGAGCGGCTGGAGGACGCGGTGTCCGGGGTGGCCGTGGTGGAGGCCGCCCGGGAGTTCGGGATGAGCGGCCAGCTCACGGCGAAGGCGGTGTTCGACGCGGCCCGGCGGGGCCATCCCGCGGCCCGGCTGGCGGTGGAACTGGAGGGCGAGCGGATCGCGCACACCGTGGCGGCGGCCGCCGCGGTGCTCGACCCGGATCTGGTGGTGCTCGGCGGCGGCGTCGGCCACAGCGTCGACCTGCTGCTGCGCCCGGTCCAGGAGCGGGTGCGCGCCCTCACCCCGCTGCGCCCGCGGATCGCGCCGAGCCGGCTGGGCGAGGACGCCGTGCTGCTCGGCGCGGTCGCCACGGCACTGGACACGGCCCGGGATCTGGTCTTCGCACGCAGGACCGGCGCCGGAGCCTGACCGCCCGGGAAGCCGCCCGCGTGCCATGCTCCTCCGCGGGCAGGTCCCGAACGGCGGCCTGACTGACGGGCCTTCACCCGACACTGCTCCCGCGGTCGTTGACACGCCCCGCACGCCCCCTTACCTTGAGGCAGGTTAGTAAAGTTTCCTAACTTTAGGTCGCCGGGAGTCCGCCATGCCTCCTCGCCCCGCCCCCGCCCGCCGGTACGCCGTGGCGGCGCTGGCCCTCGGCCTGCTCGGCTCCCTGGCCGGCGGCGCCTGGGCCGGGGCCCGGCCACCGTCACCGCCGCAGCTGCCGCTGACGGCCCGGACCACCCGTGTCCCGTCCGCGGCCGGCACCGAGACCCCGCTCGCCGGGTACGCCATCCAGTCCTCGGCGAAGGTGACCGACTCCCCGGAAGCCGTCTCCTCCCCCGGCTATCCGGCGAAGGGCTGGTATCCGGCGGGCCCCCGCTCCACCGTGCTGGCCGCGCTGCTCGCCGACGGCGTGTACGCCGACCCGTTCTTCTCCACCAACCAGCAGAAGATCCCGCGGGCCGACTTCCAGGTCCCCTGGTGGTACCGCTCCGACTTCACCGTCGAGGACACCGCACGCCGGACCTACCTCGACCTCAGCGGGGTGATCTCGGCGGCCGACGTCTACGTCAACGGCCACCGGGCGGCGACGGCCGCGGAGGTCACCGGGGCCTACACGCGCCACGAGCTGGACGTCACCTCGCTGGTCAGGCCCGGCGCGAACACGGTCGCCCTCCGCGTCCGGCCCAACGATCCCGACGCGGACCTCACCATGGGCTGGATCGACTGGCTCCAGCCGCCGCCCGACCGCAACATGGGGATCGTCCGGGACGTGCTGGTGCGCCGGGGCGGCCCGGTGGCCCTGCGCGACGCACATGTCATCACCAAGCTCGCCGTGCCGTCGCTCGCCTCCGCCGACCTGACCGTGAAGGCGCGGGCCCGCAACGAGACCGGCACCCCGGTCACCGCCGAGATCACCGGCCGCATCGGCGCCACGGCGTTCACCCGGCGGGTCGCGCTGGCCGCCCACGAGACGAAGACCGTCGCCTTCTCCCCCGCCGACACCCCGGGCCTGCACCTCACCTCGCCCAAGGTGTGGTGGCCGGCCGGGATGGGCGGGCAGCCGCTGTACACCCTGGACCTCACCGCCTCTGTCGCCGGTACGACGTCGGACACCGCGCGCGAGAGCTTCGGCATCCGTGACGTCCGGGCGCCGCTGGACGCGGACGGCGCGCGCCAGTACCGGATCAACGGCCGCAGGCTGCTGATCAAGGGCGGCGGCTGGTCACCGGACGAGTTCCTGCGCTGGGACCGCGGCTACACCGAGGACCGGCTGAAGTACGCCGTCGACCTGGGGCTGAACACCATCCGCCTGGAAGGCCATCTGGAGCCGGACGAGTTCTTCGACCTGGCCGACCGCTACGGCGTCCTCACGCTGCCGGGCTGGGAGTGCTGCGACAAGTGGGAGGGCCAGGTCAACGGCAGCGAGACCGGCGACAAGTGGACGCAGGCCGACTATCCGGTGGCGCAGGCGTCCATGGCCGCCGAGGCTGCCCGGCTGCGCGACCACCCGAGCGTGATCTCCTTCCTCGTCGGCAGCGACTTCGCCCCCGACGCGAGGATCGAGAAGACCTACCTGGACGCCCTGAAGGCCGCCGACTGGCCCGACCCGGTGGTCTCCGCCGCCTCGGACAAGTCCTCGCCGCAGCTGGGGAGTTCGGGCATGAAGATGACCGGGCCCTACGACTGGGTGCCGCCCGCCTACTGGTACGCCAAGCGCGAGGGCGGGGCCACCGGCTTCAACTCCGAGACCAGCGCGGGCCCGAGCATCCCCACCCTCGACACGCTGCGCCGCATGCTGACCCCGGCGGAACGGGACACCCTCTGGAAGAACCCGGACGAACGGCAGTACCACCGCTCGCCCTCCCCGGTCTTCGGCACGCTGAAGATCTACGACGCCGCCCTCACCGGCCGCTACGGCGCCCCGAGGAGCCTCGCCGACTACGTCCGCAAGGCCCAGCTGGCCCAGTACGAGAACGTCCGCGCCCAGTTCGAGGCGTACGACCGCAACGCCACGGACGCGTCGAAGCCGTCGACCGGGGTCATCCACTGGATGTTCGACAGCGGCTGGACCTCTCTGCACTGGCAGCTGACGGACCGCTACCTCGACCAGGGCGGCGCCTACTTCGGCGCGAAGAAGGCGAACGAGCCGCTGCACATCCAGTACTCCTACGACAACCGCTCGGTCGTCGTCGTCAACCACCATCACACCTCCGCCACCGGACTCACCGCACGGGCCACGCTGTTCGACCCCGATGGCACCCAGCGGTACGACAGGACCGTGACCGGCCTGACGGTGCCCGGCGACGGCGCGCACGGTACCGCTCTCACCCTGCCGTCGTCGGTGAGCGGCCTCGCGTCGACGTATCTGGTCCGCCTGGTGCTGACGGACGCGGACGGCAAGGAGGTGAGCCGGAACGTGTACTGGCTCTCCACCCGGCCCGACACGCTCGACTGGAGCGGCACCACCTGGTACTACACGCCGACGACCGGCTACGCCGACCTGACGGGGCTCGCCTCGATGGCGCAGGCGCCGGTGACGGCGACCGCGGCGACCCGGTCGTCGGACGGCACGTCGACCACGACGGTCACCCTGCGGAACACCGGCAACGGAAAGACCCCGGCGCTGCTGACGGACGTCCACCTCGTGGACGGGCGGGGCGAGCCGGTGCTGCCGGTGCGCTGGTCGGACAACGAGGTGAGCCTGTGGCCGGGCGAGTCGGTGACGCTGACCGCCACCTTCCGGACGGCCGATCTGCACGGCTCGGCGCCGGGTGTGCGCATCTCCGGCTGGAACACCCCGGAGCGGACGGTGCCGGCGGCCTGAGCAGGCGGGGGCGGGCCGGTGCGGCCCGCCCCGGCCGGGTCAGCCGACGGTGAGCGCGGTGTCGTCCACGACGAACGACGTCTGGTACTGGGAGCCCTCGGTGCCGGTGAACTTCAGGGTGACGGTCTGCCCGGCGTAGCCGCCGAGGTTGAAGCTGCGCTGGGTGTAGCCGGAGGCGGCGTTGAGGTTCGAGTACGTCGCCAGGGTGCCGAGGACCGTGCCCGAGCTGTTCAGCACCTGGACCTTGAGGGTGTCGTAGGCGGTGCTGGTCGAGGTCTCGGCCGTGTCGATGTGCAGCCAGAAGCTGAGCGTCGCCGACGAGCAGCCGGACGGGATGGTCACCGACTGGGACAGGGTGTCCGTGGTGGCGGTGCCGTAGCCGTCGAGCCAGGCGTAGTACGAGCCCGAACGGGCCTTCTCGCCGGTCGCGTTGGTGATGACCCCGCTGCTGGCGCTCCAGGTGCTGCTGCCCGACTCGAAGCCCGGGTTGCCGAGCAGCTGGCCGGCGGCGCAGGTGCCGGTGCCACCCCCGCCGCCGCTGGTGCCGCCGGTGCCGGAGAGCCACGCGGTGGCGTTCAGGGCGAGGGCGGCGTTGGTGGCGCCGGAGTCGTTCCAGCCGTCGTACAGGGTGTTGCCGGACTGGCCGGTGCCGTCGTCGATCGGGGAGCTGTCGCCCCAGAAGGCGACCCGGCCGCTGCCGAAGGTGCTGGTGAGGAAGAAGGCGCCGGTGTTGCCGGAGTAACCGGAGCGGTAGACCAGGCCCTTGACGTCCGGGTTGTCCGACGGCTTGAGGGTCGCGGTCGTGCCGTCGGCGATGAGGCTCTTGGTGACCGTGCCGAAGGAGCCGTGCAGCACCGGGTCGGTGCTGTCGTTGATCGCGGCCGGGTAGCCGGAGGAGATGTCGAGGGAGTCGATGGAGAAGCCGAACGGGTCGGTGGAGTCGACGCTGTTGTTCGTCATCAGGTCGTTGAGGATCTCGACCGCGTCTTCGCCGTCGTTGTTGCGGTCGGCTCCGGTGTGGTCGGAGATCATGAACAGACCGCCGCCGTTCTTCACGAAGTTCATGATCGCCGTCTTCTCGGCGCTCGTGAACAGCGTGTTCGGTTCGGGCAGGACCAGCGTGTCGAAGTTCGACAGGTCGGTCGAGGACGAGCCGCCGTAGCTGAGGGCGGCGCCCGACGGCAGCGTCTTCAGGCTGTAGCTGCCGGTCTTCTGCAGCGCCACGCCCCAGGAGGACAGGGCGCCGGTCCAGTCGGTCTCGGCGGACGGGGAGGGATTCTGGCCCAGCGGGTCGGGCTGACTGGTGGAGATGATCCAGTCGGCGTTCCCGGCCGTCTCGGCGTGGGCGTTGTCGAACAGGATGCGGTGCGTCGTCGCCGCGTGGGCGGCGGTGCCGCTGCCGACCTGGACGGCGGCTCCGGTCAGGAGCAGCCCGAAACCGGCCAGGGCGGTGGTGAGTCTGCGGCGGGATCTGAGGGATCCAGGCATCCGGCGAACCTCCGTGAGGGGGTGGGGAGAGGCGGTGGGGGCGCCCAAGTCTGCGCGCGTAGAGCGTGCTTGAGGGTTCTACACGCGTCGATTGGTTGAAAGGTACATGGCATGAAGGGCCGGTGAACAGAAAGTCCCGGCAATAACCGGAGCGGACTGCCTGCGCCCACAGCGGGAAGACGATGAGCGGGAGGCGACACCACAAGGGGTGGACATGCATATCTCCGGCATCCTCAGCGCCATCGTCATCGGCCTCGTCATCGGCATACTGGGCCGCCTGGTCGTGCCCGGCCGGCAGCACATCGGCATCCTGTGGACCATCGTCGTCGGCATCGTGGCCGCGCTGCTGGGCTCGGCGATCGCCGCCGGGTTCGGGGTCGCGGACACCAAGGGGCCCGACTGGATCGAGTGGTTCATCCAGATCGCGCTGGCCGCAGTCGGGATCGCGGCACTGGACCGCTCCCGCGTAAGCCGCTGACGCGCCGTCAGCCGCCGTACAGGTACGGCGTCGTGGTGCTCAGCGCGTGGAAGCCGAGCCGCTCCAGGATGGGGCGGCTCGTCGGTGCGGCGTCGACCTGGAGGTAGCGGTAGCCGAGGGCGGCGGCGACGCGGGCACGGTGGGCCACCAGGGCGCGGTAGACGCCCCGGCCCCGCCAGTGCTCGACGGTGCCGCCGCCCCACAGGCCGGCGAACCGGGCGCCGGGCGTCAGTTCCATGCGGGCGGAGCTGACGGGTTCGTCCCCGGCGAGCGCGACCACGGCGACCACGGTGCCGGGGCCGTCGGCCAGGTGGGCGAGCAGCCGGTGCCGCAGCCGGGTACCGTCGGTGCCGAAGGCCTTCTCGTGGACGTCCACGACGAGGTCGACACCGGCCGGGTCCGCGACCTGCACGAGCCGGACGCCGGCGGGCGGTTCGGCGTCAAGGGCGAGCCGGCCGGTCTCGCCGATCATCAGGGTCTCCTCGGGCTCGGCGCGGAATCCCGCGGCGAGGAGCCGGGCGCCGAGGTCGTGCGGCCGGTCGTGGCCGTAGAGCTTCCACTCGAAGTCGCGGCCGAGGCTCGTGAAGTACGCGACCTGGTCCCGGATCGCCCGGTCCGCGCCCGCCGCGTCCAGGGCGGACCAGAGCACGCCGTTCCACCCCTGCGGGTCCGCGACATGACGCACCACCGCACCGGCCCGCTCGATCCGGGCACCGGGGCCGTCGGGAGCCGCGTTCTCTCGCATGTCCCGGTCGTAGAGGGCGAGCACCGCCGAATGATCCATGCGCAGCACTCGATCACGCCCGGCGCGTCCGGGGCAACGGGATTATCCCCCGAGCCGCCTGGCGCACGCGGGGCGGCGAGCCAGGCGCGGAGCCGGCCGGGTTTGCGGGGAGGCAGCCGAGACGCGCCTTGACGCGGCCGGCGCCGCTGGAGGAGGGCTGCCTCGCGCGGTACGCCGGTCCGTCGGCCGCTCGGTCAGCTGCCCGAACACGTCCGGGTTGCGCGGGAACTTCCGCGGGGGTCGCACACCCGGCGGGCCGACGGGGTTCACCGGAGCCGGGAGCGCGGGCCGCCTGCGTGCTCGACGCCCGTGCGGGTGAGGGCCGAGCGGACGTAGGCAGGGTTGCGTACCCGGCGGCCCGGTGGCGGTTCCGCCGGGCCGGGTGCGAGGGCCGCCGCTGTACGCACGATGCCCCTGCGAGTGAGCCGGGCCGAGCGGGCGTAGGCAGGGCCGCGCCCGCGGTCGGCCGGTGGGGTTTGCCGGAGCCGGAAGCGCAAGCCGCCCGCATGCGCGACGCCCCGGCGGGTCAGCCGAGCCGAGCGGACGTAGGCAGGGCCGCGCCCGCGGTCGGCCGGTGGAGTCCGCCGGGGCCGGAAGCGCAAGCCGCCCGCATGCGCGACGCCCCGGCCGGTCAGCCCAGTTCGAGGGTGGTGACACCGTAGACGCGGTGCTGCGCGTGCTCGCGGACCGGGCCGGTGTACATGCGGGCCGTCTCGAAGGAGGCCTGGAATCCGGCCTGTTCGGCGAGCGCGACGCCGGCCGTGTTCGGCTCGGGCACGTCGACGCAGACCTCGCGGCCCGCGGCCTCGGCCGTGAGGGCGGTGAACAGGGCGCGGGCGTCGTCCGCGGTGTCGGCGAAGAGGGGGCCGATGCGCAGGGTGTCGTGGCCCGGACGGAGCACGCCGTATCCGGTGAGCCGCGCGCCGTCGTGGCGGACGAACGCCCGGTGTCCGGGGGCGGCGAGCCATGCGGCGAGGAAGCGCGGGCGGTCGGCCGGGTGGCAGGCGCTGTCGTAGGCGGTGATCGCGGCGAGGTCGTCCGCCGCGGCCGGGCGGACCCCGGCCGGTGTCTCGCCCGCCGGCGCGGTGCCGGTGAACCGGATCGTGCGGTAGGCGAGTTCGAACCCGGACTGCCGGTAGTTGTCCTGCTGCGCGACGACCCCGTCCAGGCCGATGGTGCGGTTGCCGGCATGGGCGAGGGCGGTCTTCCACGTGGTGAGGCCGTGGCCGTGGCCGCGCAGGTCGGGACGGACGAGGTAACAGCCCAGAAAGGCGTACTCCGGGCCGTAGTTGACCACGGAGACGGCCGACACGGGCTCCCCGTCGATGCGGCCGAGGAAGAACCCGTCGGGGTCCTGCGCGAAGAACGCGGGCCCGTCGGACAGCCCGGGATTCCAGCCCTCCGCCGCCGCCCACCCGGCGATCACCGGCCAGTCGTCGAGGGTGGCCTGCGTGACGACGAGGTCGTGGGGGGCCGCAGAGGTCATCGATGCGCTCCATTTCCGTCGGGGGACCGGACTGCCGTTCCGCATCCTTCCGGATCAACAGGAGCCGCGCCACGGGGAGATCGGCCGTCGCGCCGGGCACGCACCTGTCGCCCAGGCCCCACCGGGCCGGCGTCCGGTGGGGCCTTGGGAGGGGGCGGGCCGTACGTCAGCCGGTGCGGGCCGGGCGGAAGCGTCGGTAGAGGACCGTGCCCGCGAGGAGAAGGGCGGCGCTGCCCGCGACGGCCGGCACGGTGGCGTCCGCACCGGTGTGGGCGAGGGTGGGCGTCGTCGGCGGTGCGACGGGACTCGGCGCCTGCGGAAGGTGCCGGGCCGGGGCCGGAGGCTTCGGTGCCGGGCTGCGGGGGTGGCGGGGGGCGCGGGGGCCGTTGACCGACTCGTTGCCCTGGACCGGGTTGCCCACTCCCCCGACGTCGACGGTGTTGCCGCTGACGTTCACCGGCAGGTCGACGGGGAGCTGCACGCCGTTGCCGGAGAGCGCGCCGGGCGAGTCCTGCGCGCCGCCGTGGGCCGAGGCGCCGCCGGACGCGGACGATCCGCTCGTCCCGGAGGTCTTTCCGGAGCCGTGGTTCGCGCAGGCGTTGCCGGCGGCAGGGTTGAGCAGCCCCACCACGTTCACGGTGTTGCCGCACACGTTCACCGGTACGTCGACCGGCAGCTGGATGCCGTTGCCGGAGACCAGCCCGGGCGAGCCGGCCGCGGAGCCCTCGGCGGTGGCGCCGTCGGCCGCGAAGGCGGCGGACGGCGCCACCGCCATCGCGCCGGACGCGACGGCGACGGCGATCACACCGTTACGGGTAGCCCGTCTCATAGGTTCCCTGCCTTCCAGACTTGTCGCGGGCACTCACCCGCACCCCGTAAAACGCGGGTCGACCATCCGAGTTATGGCTGATCGCTCTTTCACCCCGTAGGGCGACAGTGGTATCGAATGCGTTGTAAAGATCTCAATAATCATGAAATCGGGTCGGACGGGAGGGCAGAGTACGGCGTCGCAGCCCGTCCCGCTCGCCGGGAGGCGGGCCGTCCGGGGCCCGCTTATCGTGATCCGAGGGCGCCGTGCCCGGTCCGCGACAGGCGTCCCGGGAGGATCGATGCTGGCCAAGCTGTCCACACGGCCCGCCGTGCGGCGCTGCGCGGGTACCGGAGTCCTCGCCCTGGCGCTGCTCGGCGCCGGCCTGCCCGCGGCCGCCGCCGACCGGCCGCAGCCCGACCTGGCCCGTTTCTACCGGCAGAAGGTGACCTGGACCGCGTGCGAGGGCCTCGAGATGCCGCGGGACATGCAGTGCGGGAAGGTCACCGTCCCGCTCGACTACGCCCGCCCCCGCGCGGGGACGCTGGATGTGGCCCTCGCCCGCTACCGGGCGACCGGGAAGAAGCGGGGCTCGGTGCTGCTCAACTTCGGCGGCCCCGGCGGTGCGGGCGTCGCCGGACTCGCCACCGACGGCGCGCAGTTCATGGACCTGACCAACGGCTACGACGTGGTCACCTTCGACCCGCGCGGCGTCGGCCGCTCCTCCCCCGTCAGTTGCGGCGAGGGCAGTGACGAGGCCGCGTCCGCGACGGCCGGCGACGCCGACCTCGACCATCCGAAGGCGCTGCTGGCGAGGTTGCGCCAGGCCGCCGCGGAGTGCGTCCGCGCCTCCGGCCCGGTGCTGCCCCACATAGGCACCGTGAACGCCGCACGCGACCTGGACGTCATCCGCCAGGCCCTGGGCGACAGGAAGCTCAACTACCTCGGCTTCTCCTACGGTTCGCGGCTCGGCGCGGTGTACGCGGCGCAGTTCCCGCACAAGGTCGGCCGGCTCGCCCTCGACGGCGTGGACACCCTGACCGAGCCGCTGTCCGAGCAGGGACTGGCCGGCGCCGAGGGCCAGCAGACCGCACTGGACGATTTCCTGGACTGGTGTACGACGGATGTCGCCTGCCCGTTCGGCCAGGACCGGCGTGCCGCAGGGGACGAGGTGGTCCGGCTGGTGCGCACGCTCGACGCCGACCCGGTGCCGGCGGACTTCGGCGGCTCGTTCTCCGGACAGGACCTGGTGGGCGCCCTCGCGCAGGGCCTGTACAGCAAGCAGTTGTGGCCCTCCATGGAGCGCGCCCTGGCCTCGCTGGTCCAGGACGGTGACACGCGCGGGACCCTGAACTTCGCCGCCGGCGGCTCCGGCCTGCCGCGCAGCGGGCGTCACGGCAACGGCGGCCTGGTCGACCCGCAGGACATCCCCGCGGACAACCTCGAGGCCGCGCTGATGGCGATCGACTGCGCCGACGACCCCGACCGGCCCGGCGCGGCGCGGATCGCCGAGGACCTCAGGAACCTCAGGGCCCGCTACGAGCAGGCCTCGCCGGTCTTCGGCCGCTACCGGCTGACCCAGCTGCTCATGTGCTACGGCCGTCCGAGGGGAACCGACTTCATCCGTGACCGGGTGAAGAACGTCGACTCCGCGAAGATGCTGCTGGTGGGCACGCGCGGCGACCCGGCGACGCCGTACCGGTGGACACAGGAGACGGCCGCACGCCTCGGCCCGTCGGCGGTGGTGCTCGACAACAAGGGCGAGGGCCACACCGGCTACTCCTCCTCCACGTGCGTGCACCGCAAGATCGACGACTTCCTGCTCTACGGCTCGCTGCCGCCCAGCGGCAGCTCCTGCCCGGCGGACGGACGCGACTGGAGCGCCACCACGGACACCGCCGGCTGACGCCGCCACGGGGCCGTCCGGCTGACAGTCGCGCACCCGGCACAACCTGTGGGGCCGCCCGGCCGTCACACCGGGCAGGCACACTCCGGCCACCGCATCCGATACGCAGACCACGACAGGGGGAACCACCATGCGCATCCGCGCCGCCCTCGCCGTACCCGCCGCCTCGGCCGCCGCCGCGGTCCTGCTGCTGACCGCGCCGCAGGGCCGGGCCGCCACCACCGATGCCGTCCGGCCCGGCCGCTGCGCCGAGACGGCGCTGACGGTCCGGGCGCGGGCCGTGCCCGGCGTTCCGGCCGTGCTGCGGGTCGGCGTCACCAACCACGGCTCCCGCGCCTGTGCCGTCGACCGCGTGCCCACGGTGACCTTCGGCAGCCTGGACGGCGCCGCGCTGCCGACACCCGAGGGCGGCACCGGCGACTACCGGCTCGCGGCCGGACGGACCGCGTACGCCGACGTGCGGACCATCGCCGACCCGGCGGACCCCGAGGCCCGCCGGGTCGGCACCGTGACCGTGGCCGCCGCGGCCGCCCACAGGGGCCGCTCCTTCACCGCTGCGCGGCTCGGGGCCGGGACGCGCGTCCTGGTGTGGGAGCCGGTGACGACGTGGTGGCAGCCCACGCGGGCCGCGGCGGACCGGGCCATCGGCCTCAGCCGGTGATCACCTCGGGCCGGTAGAGCTCCAGCCACTGTGCGAGGTCCAGCGCGCGTTCCAGGCCGCGCCGGGCCGCCTGGGTGCTGACCGGCGCCTCGCGTTCGGCGGCCTGGCGGAGCCGGTCGCGGTCGACGAGGTCGAAGACCGGGTGCGAGGGCTGGGCGAGCAGGTCCTTGGCCTGGTCCTGCAGGGCGCGGGCGTACTGCGGGTCCTGGGTGGACGGGTACGGGCTCTTGACCCGCTCGTACACCGAGCGCGGCAGGACGTCCGCGGCGGCCTCCCGCAGCAGGCTCTTCTCCCGGCCGTCGAAGGACTTCAGCGCCCAGGGGGCGTTGTAGACGTACTCGACCAGCCGGTGGTCGCAGAACGGCACCCGGACCTCCAGGCCGACGGCCATGCTCATCCGGTCCTTGCGGTCGAGCAGGGCGCGCACGAACCGGGTCAGGTGCAGATGGCTCATCTGGCGCATCCGGTACTCGAAGTCGCTCTCGCCGTCGAGCCGTTCGATGCCGGCGACGGCGGTGCGGTAGCCGTCGGCGATGTAGCTCTCCAGGTCCAGGGACTTGGAGAGGTCGGACCGCAGGACGCCGGCGTCCTCGCCGAAGTGGCGTCCCATGGTGGCCAGCCACGGGAAGGTCTCCGCGCGCCGCGCCTCCTCGTCGAAGAACTGCAGATAGCCGCCGAACACCTCGTCGGCGGACTCGCCGGACAGGGCCACCGTGGACTTCTCCCGGATGGCGCGGAAGAGCAGCAGCAGGGAGGCGTCCATGTCACCGAAGCCGGCGGGCAGATCGCGGGCGCGGATCACCTGCTCGCGTACGGCGGGGTCGGCGAGGGACTGGGCGTCGAGCACGATGTCCTGGTGGTCGGTGCCCGCGAGTTCGGCGACGTCGTGCACGAAGGGCGTGTCGGGGGTGCCGCGCAGTTCGTCGGCGACGAAGTTGTCGGTCTGGCCGACGAAGTCGACGGCGAAACTGCGCACCTTCTCGCCCTGCGCGGCCAGTTGACGGGCGGCGAGCGCGGTCATGGCGGAGGAGTCCAGGCCGCCGGAGAGCAGGGTGCAGCGCGGCACGTCGGCGACCAGCTGGCGGCGCACGATGTCGTCGAGGAGCGAGCGCACGGTCGCGATGGTGGTGTCGCGGTCGTCGGTGTGCGCCCGGGTCTGCAGCTGCCAGTAGACGCGGGTGGACAGGCCGGAGCGGTCGACGGTGACGACCGTGCCCGGCTCGACCTCGCGCATGCCGTCCCAGATCGCGTGTCCGGGGGTCTTGACCATGACGAACAGCTCCCGCAGCCCGTCCAGGGTCACCCGGCGGCGGGCCAGCGGGTTGGCGAGGATCGCCTTGGGCTCGGAGCCGAACAGGACGCCGTCGGAGGTGGGGTGGTAATAGAACGGCTTGATGCCCATGCGGTCGCGGATCATCACGAGCTTGTCGTGGCGGCCGTCCCACACGGCGAACGCGTACATCCCGTTGAGCCGTTCGGCGACGGCGTCGCCCCATTCGAGGTAGCCGTGCAGGACGACCTCGGTGTCGGAGTCGGTGGTGAACCGGTGGCCGCGGCCTTCGAGTTCCCGGCGCAGCTCGGTGAAGTTGTAGGCCTCACCCGAGTACACCAGGGCGACGGTCCCCTCCGGGGTGTCCACGGACATCGGCTGACGGCCGCCGGGGAGGTCGATGATCGCGAGCCGGCGGTGCCCGAGGGCGGCCGGGCCCCGGGCCCAGGTGCCGCGGTCGTCCGGGCCGCGGCAGGCCATGGTCTCGGTCATCGCATGCAATGTGGTGGCCTCGGCGGTCAGGTCACGGTCGAAGGACACCCATCCGGTGATGCCGCACATGCGCTGCCTCCTGCCTCCGGCTCGCGGCCGGCTCCGGCGCTCACCTGGGGCTTCCTCGGGTGAACCAGGGCCGGCCGGCAGACCAGTTGTAACTAGCACCTATATCGCCAGCCTCCGTCAGTTGCCCGAGGCAGTCAACACGGGGGCAACACCGACGACACCTGCACCCCCATGGTTTCGGACGGGTTTTGCTTACGCGAAATCTCGCGCCGCCCATGCCGCCGGGCCGGCCCCGTCACGAACCGGCCACAGGCAAAAACTTCCCCAAGCGCCGAGCGCGTCAGATCTTTCCGGTCACAAACTGGTCCAGCACGGCGGTCAGCTCGGCCGGCTTCTCCAGCGGCAGCTCATGACCCGCGTCGAGGATGCGGACCACCGCGTCCGGGTACGCCTTCGCCATCCGCAGCATCTGCCGCACCGGCAGCTGCACGTCGTGGTAGCCGTGCACCATCAGCGTGGGCGTACGGATCTCGCCGGCCCGGTCCAGGACGTCGAAGGCGCGCATCGCCGCGTACAGCGTCATCACGACCTCGCGCGGGGTCGCGGCGGAGGCACGGATCTGCGCGCGGACCTCCTCGCGGGGATGGCCGGGCCCGAAGGCCCGCCGGATGTTGGCGGCCACGAACAGCCGGTACGGCACCAGGGTGGACGCCGCCATGAGCAGACCCCGGCCACGGCTGTAGGTCATCCGGCCGATGGAGCCGACCAGCGCCATCCGCTCCACGCGCTCGGGGTGCGCCAGCGCGATGGTCTGCGCGATCATCCCGCCCATCGAGTGCCCGACCAGGACGAACCGCTCGACCTGGAGGTGATCGAGGAGCGCCAGGACATCCCGCGCCAGTTCCGCGATCGTGCGCACCCCGGCCCCGGTGCTCTCCCCGTGCCCGCGCAGGTCGAGCCGGATCACTCGGCGCCCTCCGGAGAAGTGCGCGATCTGGTGGTCCCAGCGGTGCCGGTTCGCGGTCCAGCCGTGCACGAAGACCAGGGGCGCCTCGGGCGCGTCCCGGGGGCCCTCGTCGTCGTACGTCAGGGCCGCTCCGTCGACGTCGAGCTGCGGCATGTCAGGCCTCCTGGGGTGCGCCACGATCCGGTCCACGATCCGGTTACTGACCGGTAGGGTAGCGGTGCGCGGGCCGCCGCGTCACCGGTCTCCGCGCCGCGGCCCCCATCCGAATCCGGTCTGGATTACCCCGAATGCCGTACATGTGAATCCGACCTATCGTGCTGTCATGGAGCACGCACTGAGTCCCGCGACCCTCGCCGAGCTGCGGCGGCCGCGTCCGTATCCGGCGGTGTCCGTGCTGACCCCGACGCACCGCCGTGAGCCAGAGAGCGGCCAGGACCCCGTCCGGCTGCGCAATGTCGTCACCGAGGCACGCAGGCGCCTGGAGTCCGATCCGGCCGTCACCCGCGACCGCCGCAACGAGGTCGTGGCGCAGCTCGACCGGGCGCTGGCGGAGGTCGATCTGGCGCACGCCGAGGACGGCCTGGCGATCTTCGCCGCGCCCGGCGAACACCAGGTCTGGTCCCTGGCCCGTGCCGTCCCCGAGCGGGTGGTGCTCTCGGACACCTTCCTCACCCGCAACCTGGTCGCCGCCCAGGTCGCCGAGCGCCCCTTCTGGGCGCTGTCGGTCTCCGCGGACCTCGTCACCCTCTGGAGCGGCGGCGAGGACCGGGTGGTGCGGGACCGTTCGGGCGGCTTCCCGCTGGAGCGCAGGCGGGAGAACTTCGACGCCGAGCGCCAGATGCAGATCGGCGATCTGAAGAGCGCCTTCCGGGGCGAGGGCACCCGGCAGTTCTTCCGCGAGGCCGACACGGCCATGAGCACGGTCCTGCGCGAGCAGCCCCGCCCGCTGTACGTGACCGGCGAACCGGCCGCACTGTCCCTGCTGGACGAGGTCGGCAGCGTCGCCAAGTGCGCCGTGCACGTTCCGCACGGCGGCCTCGCGCACGCCGGTCCGGAGGCGGTGTGGCAGGCGCTGCGGCCGGTGCTGGAGGCGGAGGCCCGCAAGGACACCACGGCCGTGATGCAGGAGCTGACCTCGGCACGCGGCCGCCGGACCTACGCGGCCGGTCTCGACGAGCTGTGGCAGAGCGTCCGGGAGGGCCGGGTCCGGCTGCTGGCCGTGGAGGAGAACTTCCGCGCGACCGTCAGCGACCTCGGCGACCACCTGGTCCCGGCCCTGCCCGGCGATCTGGACGCCCGCGAGGACATCGTGGACGAGATCGTCGAGCAGTGTCTGGAGACCGGCGCCGAGGTGCGCTTCGTGCCCGACGGCACGCTCGGCGACGCGAACGGGATCGCGGGGGTCCTGCGCTACTGAGGTCCCCGCGCGCTGCCGCCCGCTCCTCCGCCGGCAGCGCTCCCCGCCCGGCGTACGCTACGGCGTGATCGTCGGCGTGAGGGAGCGCACACATGGGTGACCTGCTGGGAGTGGCGGTACTGGGGGCCGGGCACATGGGGGCCGACCACATACGACGCCTCGACCACGTGGTCAGCGGAGCGAGGGTCGCGGCGGTGGCCGACCCCGATCTCGAGCGCGCTCGGGAAGCCGTGGCCGGCCGCGACGCGGTGACCGTCCACACCGACCCGCTGGCCGCGCTCGACGCGCCCGGCGTCGACGCCGTGCTGATCGCCTCCCCCGGCCCCGCCCACGAGGAGGCGCTGCTCGCCGCGTTCGCGCGGCGGCTGCCCGTGCTGTGCGAGAAGCCCATGGTGCCGGACTCCGCCGGAGCGCTGCGGGTGGTGGAGGCCGAGGCGCGGCTCGGCCGCCGGCTGGCGCAGATCGGCTTCATGCGCCGCTACGACGCCGAGTACCGCCGGCTCAAGTCGCTGCTGGACGGCGGCACGCTGGGCCGGCCCCTGATGCTCCACTGCACCCACCGCAACGTCTCCTCCCCCGCCGGCTTCACCAGCGCCATGCTGATCAACAGCTCGGTCTCGCACGAGATCGACGCGGCCCGCTGGCTGCTCGGCCAGGAGCTGACGGCGGTCACGGTCCTGCGCCCCACGCCGTCCGCGGGTGCCCCCGAGGGCCTGCTCGACCCGCAGTTCGTGCTGTTCGAGACCGCCGGGGGCGCGCTGGTCGACGTCGAGGTGTTCGTCAACTGCGGCTTCGGCTACCAGGTGCGCTGCGAGGCCGTGTGCGAGAAGGGCAGCGCGCGCATCGGCGAGGAGCACACCATGGTGGTCACCACGGCGGGCAGCGCCGGTGCGGAGGTCGCGCAGGACTACCTCGTCCGCTTCGCCGGCGCCTACGACCGCGAGGTGCAGGCCTGGGTGGACGCCACCCGGCGCGGCGAGGTCACCGGCCCGGGCGTCTGGGACGGCTACGCCGCCTCCGTCGTCGCCGAGGCGGGGGTGCGGGCACTGGAGAGCGGCGGCCGGGTGGCGGTCGGCCTCGCCCCGCGCCCGGAGCTGTACGACCCCCGCGCCGGGGCCGGCCGCTGACGCCGGCACGCCCCTACACCCCGCCGAACAACGCGCTCAGCCCCCGTTCCACCACCCCGGCCAGGTCCTCCTGACCGGCGCCCACGGCTCCGTACGTGCGCAGCAGGAAGCGGCGCAGTGCGCAGGACGGGAACTGCAGCAGGGCCAGGCCGTGAGGCGAGTGGAACTCCAGGACCGTCCGGGTGCGGCCGTAGGGCCAGATCTGGACGTCCCCGTGGCCGGCCGGGGCCCGCAGCCCCTGGTCGAGCAGGGAACGCGCGAAGACCCAGGTGACCTCCTCGCCGTCCAGGGCGGCCTCGGCGGGAAAGTCGACGAAGACGGCCAAGGGGTCGTCGGTGGTGTACCGCAGCGTGGCCGACACGGGGATCTCCTGGTCCTCGGCGGTGATGAGCCGGGCCTGGGCGAGCTGTGCGACGGTGATGGCATCCATGCCTTAATGGAGTCCGTACGCGCCCCTCGCATGCCGCGAATTCCGGTCAGAGTTCGACGGGTACAAGACGCATCCCGCACAGGGGAACACAGAAGCGACGAACACATGCGTGAGCGTCGGCAAAAAGGCGACCCGCATCAGGCAACTGCCGTAGTCCGGGTAAGACTTGACCTGCCGGGCGCGTATGGCATTCGTGTGCGGGAATCGCTCCGGGAAGACTCTGGCATATGCCAAAAGCACCACCGTATCGTGTGTTGCCGAATCCCTTACGGGGCGTCGCGGGCTGTGCCAGAGTCGGTAACGGTCCCCCCGTCGTCCCCGGCCGTCTCGTTCCCCAACGGAGTGCGTCATGCCGTCACCGGTCTCCACGGACCGCTCAGCCGCCCAGCCACCCGGACGCGGCTCGGTCGAGGCGTTGATCACGCAGACGCGGCGGCTCAAGGGCGACGTGGACGCCGTACGGCGGGACACCCGGAGCGACGGTTCGGACCCGGAGGAACGCTGGCAGCGCGCCCTGTACGACCTCGCGCTGCACCAACTCGACGACCTCGACGCCCACTTGGCCCAGCTGAGGGACGGACCGGCCGCCGAGAGCACCGAGGCGCCCGGCCCTCGGCCGGTACCCGCAGGCGCCCCGCACGGCTCGCTGCTCAGCCGCGTCGGCAGCGCGGAGTGGAACCTGCTGACGGACGAGGCGACCTGGTCCGGGGAGCTCTACCAGCTCCTCGGTCTGGACCCCGACTCCCCCGCCCTCACCCTGGACGAGCTGCCCTCCCTGGTGCTGGAGGAGGACCGGCCCCGGCTGACCGCGATGGTGACGGACTGCCTGGTCGACGGCAAAACCATCGACGGCGAGTTCCGCGTCGTGCGGCCCGACGGCTCGGTGCGGGCGGTGCACATGATGGGCGAACCGGTGCTCGGCGCCGACGGCGGCGCGGCCTCGATGTGGGCCGTGCTGCGCGACGTCAGCGCACTGCGCCGCTGCCGGACGACCGTGCACGAGACCCGTGACTCGCTGCAGCGTCACCGCCGGCAGGAGCAGACCGAGCACCGGATCGCGGTCGAGCTTCAGGAAGCCGTGCTGCCGCCATGGCGCGGCTCCCTGCGGCTCCCGCACCAGGGAGCGAGCACCCTCGACCTCGCCGCCCGCCGCCTCGCCGCGGCGACCCGCACACCGCTCGGCGGCGACTGGTACGACGCGCTGGAACTGTCCGACGGCGAGACCCTGCTCAGCGTCGGCGACCTCACCGGGCACGGGGTGGCCGTCGCCACCGGCATGGCGATGCTGCTCGGCGCCGTGCGCGGCATGGCGCTGGCCGGCAGCCGGCCCGGTGAACTGCTCGGCATGCTGAACCAGTTACTGGACGCGACCGTGCAGCCAGCCCTCGGCAGCGCCGTCTGCTGCCGCTACCGGCCCGACACCCGCACCCTGGTCTGGGCGCGCGCGGGACACCCCGCCCCGCTGCTGTACCGCGACGGGACGGGGCGTCTGCTCGACGCACCGGACGGCGTCCTGCTCGGCGCCACCGCGGGCGCCGTCTACGGACAGGCCGAAGAGACCCTCCGGCCGGGCGACGTCCTGCTGCTGCACACCGACGGCCTGGTGCCGGAGCACGGCCCGGGCGCGGCCGTGGACCGGCTGCTCGGCCTGGCCCCGCGGTTCGGCGCGGCGCGCACCGCGCAGGACTGCGTGCGGACGGTGGTCGAGGAGTTCGGCGGAGCCGCACGCGAGGACGACGCCTGTGTGCTCGTCGCCAAGGTCACCGCGTGAACGCGTGAACCGCACCAAGTGAAAGCGGGAAGACCGCTGCTGCGGTCCCGCGCACGGGCCCGGTGCCCGTGCGCTCACGCCTGAGCGCTGTCGCCGCCCTTCGCCCTCGGTTTGGGCAGGGCGAGCCGGATCTCCTCCCGCAGTTCGTGGATCTTCGGATAGCCGGCGTACTCCGCGGTCAGCCGGTACATCTGGCGGAGCCGGTCCCAGGTGCGCCGGGAGGAGTTGGAGCCCATCGACATCAGGGCCAGCCGTGCGTAGCGGTCGGCCTGTTCGGGATCGTCGGCGATGAAGCAGGCCGAGGCCATGGACAGATGGTCGAAGATCTTCGACCGCTCCCGTCCGTCGATCCGCAGCGAGAGCGCCTTCTCCGCGTAGTACTGGGCGTGCGTGGCCGCGCTCGGGTCGAACTCCGCGAGCGTGCGGTAGGCGAGCGCCTGCATGCCGTACAGGTCCTCGTCCTTGAAGGTCTGCATCCAGTCCGGCGGTTCCTCGTCGCCCCGGTCGGCGACGAACAGGTCCTCCGCCTGCCCGAGCGTGCGCCGCATCGCCTGCCCCTTGCCCATCGACGCCTGCGCCCAGGCCTCGATGGTGTGGAACATCGCCTTCGTGCGCGGCTGCAGCCGGTCGCCGGCGCCGGACTGGGCGAGCTTCATCAGGTTCAGCGCGTCGTCGGGCCGGCCCAGGTGCACCATCTGCCGGGCCGCCCGCGACAGGGCCTCGCCGGCGCGCGGCCGGTCACCGCCCTCCCGGGCGGCGTGGGCGGCGATGATGAAGTACTTCTGCGCCGTGGGCTCCAGGCCGACGTCGTGCGACATCCAGCCCGCCAGGACGGCGAGGTTGGCGGCGACGCCCCACAGGCGCCGCTGGAGATGGGGTGGATGGTGGTAGGCGAGCATGCCGCCCACCTCGTTGAGCTGGCCCACGACCGCCTTGCGCTGCAGCCCGCCGCCACGGGCGGCGTCCCAGGCGCGGAACACCTTGACCGAGTTCTCCAGTTCCTCGATCTCCTGCGACCCGATGGGGGCGGCCTCGTAGCGGTCGTACCCAGCGGGGTCGGCGTGCAGGGGATCGCCCTGGACGGGGGCGTCGGCCTTCAGGGCCGGGTCGGTGTGCAACCAGTCGTACATGGCAGTGCTGAGCGTGGATCCCGCGGCGAGCGCGGCACCCGCGCCCACCAAGCCGCGTCGGTTGAGCATGAGGTCCATTCCCGTGAATTCGGTGAGGACCGCGGCGGTCCGTTCGGGCGCCCACGGCACGCCGTCGGGATGTTCCTCGATCCCGTCGCCCTGCCGTTTCCCCGTACGCCCGTGCCGTACCAGACCGAGGTCCTCGATGGTCACGACACGGCCGAGACGCTCGGTGAACAGGGCTGCCAGCACCCGCGGTACCGGATCGCGCGGGATCTCTCCCATGTCGATCCAGCGGCGGACCCGGGAGGTGTCGGTCGACAGCTGGGGGTGGCCCATGGCCGCCGCCTGCTTGTTGACCAGCCTCGCGAGTTCACCCTTGGACCAGCCGGCCAGGCCGAACAGGTCCGCCAGACGAGTGTTGGGTTGTCCGCTCACGTAAGCCCCCAGGTTCTCGGCTGAGTTGACACTAGCCCGGTGAAGGTTGCCGGGCGACTATTCGCCAGGGTTCGCCAGGGTCCGCCAGATGGTGTGCCACTGGGCATCGGGTGTCGAGTAGGAACGCGCCATCCCGGCCCGGTCGCCGCTCGCACTTCACGGAGCCCGCGGGTGCATTCCCCAGGGTGCACTCGGGCGACCGGGCCGGGCAGGCGGATGCTCGCAGTGCATGCGAACGGAGTACGGGCCCTCACGCGCCCCGGCCCCTGGCATGTGCGCCGAGCACGCACCACAGGCAGGCACCGCAGGCACACGAAGGGATCTGTATCTCCCATGTACGCAGCATCGTCCTCCGTGTCCGCCCCGCCCCGGCCGCTTCGCACCCGCCCGGCGGGCGGCGGACCGTACCTGGACCCGGCGGCGCGCCCGGGCGGCCCCGCGCCGGTCGCGGGCCGGCTCCGGCGGCTCCCGGGCCAGCCCGGTCCCCAGCCGCTCAGCGGGAGACTGGACCTGTCCGGCCCCCAGGGCGCGCAGCTGCGCACCGCGATCGCCGCGGTGCACCGGATCTGTCCGGAGTTCACTCCGGCGCAGGTGCTGCGGCGCAGCGGACGGTCCGTCCTCCTGGTGGGGACGGCGGGGCGCGGCACGGCCGTGGCCAAGTGTCTGCTGGACCACTCGCCCGCGTGGGCCGAGCGGATCCGCCACGAAATAGCCGCATACCGCTCGTTCGTCCGGCACCGGCCCCCGGTCCGCGTGCCCCGGCTGATCGCGGCGGATCCGGACAACGGCACCCTGGTCATCGAGCGGGCACCGGGCCGGGTGGCGGCGCTGCAGCGCCATCCCCTGGAGGCCCCTCCGCGCGCGGACATCCGGGCCGCGCTCGGCGCGATCTGCCGGGTGAACGCCTGGCGGCCCCCGGCGGGCACCTTCGACATGCCGCTGGACTACGGCGCCCGGATCTCCCGGTACCACGAGCTGGGCCTGCTCACCGACCGGGACCTCGGCGACCTGCAGAAGCTGCTGCACGGCATCGCCCACGAGGTGGGCCGGCACGGCATGCTCCAGTTCTGCCACGGCGACGCCCTGCTGTCGAACGTGCTGCTGTCGCCGGCCGGTCCCGTGCTGGTGGACTGGGAGCACGCGGGCTGGTACCTGCCGGGGTACGACCTGGCGACGCTGTGGCTGGTCCTCGGGGACGCGCCGGTGGCCCGGCGGCAGATCAGCCAGATCGCCCAGTCGGCGGGCCCCGCGTCGCGGGACGCCTTCCTGGTCAACCTGATGCTGCTGCTGACCCGGGAGATCCGGACCTACGAGACGGCGGTGCAGCGTTCGATGCACGAGGTGACCCCGGCGGCACCGGGCACGGCCCACCCGGGTGCTGCGCCGTCCGGCGAGGAACAGCGGCTGCTGCTCAGGCGGCTGCACGACGACTGCCAGATGGCCCGCAGGGCCGTCCGAGCGGCGGTCGGCACTCGCTGACGGGGACGACGGTTCCGCGGTGCGCCTGAGCGGCGGCGCACCGCGGACCTTCGTGCGTCCGGGGCCGGCCGTGGCCACTGGTGTATGCCAGTGACGCCCCGCAGGCCCGCGCACCGCCGTCGCGAAACTCGCCGAAACCCCCTCGTGACGTGGGAAATCGCCTGACCCCAGGCATCATTGACGGATCGTCGGCAAGCGGGTACCACTGACCCAGCTCGGCGCCAGACGCCCCGCCACGCCCACCGGTCACAGGAGGCCGCATTGCGAGGTTCCGCCACCGATTCCCCGTCCACACCCGGCCACAGACATCTGCGGCGCGCCGCCGTCCCGCTGGCCTCGGCGGCACTGCTGCTGCCGCTGCTCGGCGCGGCCCCCGCCCAGAGCGCCGGCGACTCCTCCGCCGGCCGGCTGCAGCACGCGTTCGCCACGGCGTCGGCCGAGTACCACGTGCCGCAGAGCGTCCTGCTCGCCGTCTCCTATCTGCAGTCGCGCTGGGACTGGCACGCCGGCGCGCCGAGCGTGACCGGCGGCTACGGCCCGATGCACCTCACGGACGCCCGCACCGCGATCGCCACCACGGAGCACTACGCCGAGGGCGCCGAGGACGCCCGCGGCGACAGCGAACGCGCCGCGCTGCACCCCGACATCAAGGTGCCGGCCGAGTCGGCGCTCCCGGCCCGCCTGAAGACCCTGCCGAAGGCGGCGGAGCTGACCGGCCTGACGGACCGGCAGCTGCGCACCGACCCGGAGGCGAACGTGGCCGGCGGGGCCGCCCTGCTCGCCGCCGCGCAGAAGCAGCTCGGCGAGCCGCTGAGCTCCGACCCGGCCGACTGGTACGGCGCGGTGGCGCGGTTCTCCGGCGCCGACGACAGGGCGACCGCCGCGGCGTACGCCGACGACGTGTACGACGTCCTGCGCACCGGCGAGGAGCGCGTCACGGACGACGGCCAGCGGGTCGCGCTGGCCGCCCAGCCGGGGCTGACCGCCGACACCGCCCAGCTGCAGAAGGCCGGTCTCGGCACCCTGCCCACGGACGGCGTGGAGTGCCCCATGTCGGTGTCCTGCGAGGCGGTCTGGGCGCCGTACGCGGAGTTCGGGGACGGCGACTACGGCAACCACGACCTCGGCGACCGGCCGGTGTCGCAGGCGATCAAGTACATCGTCATCCATGACACGGAGGGCGCCTGGGACGGGGTGATGAACCTGATCCAGGACCCGACGTATGTGTCGTGGAACTACACGATCCGTTCCACGGACGGTCTGATCGCCCAGCACGTCAAGGCGAAGGACGTGGCCTGGCACGCGGGCAACTGGGACGTCAACGCCCGGTCCGTCGGCATCGAGCATGAGGGTTTCCTCGCCAATCCGGACGCCTGGTACACGGAGGCGATGTATCGTTCCTCCGCCCGGCTGGTGCGGTATCTGGCCGCCCGGTACGGCATCCCGCTGGACCGGCAGCACATCCTCGGCCACGACAACGTGCCCGGCCCGACGGCGTCCACGATCCCCGGCATGCACACGGACCCGGGTCCGTACTGGGACTGGCGGCACTACTTCCAGCTGCTGGGCCACCCCTTCCGGCGCACCGCGGGCAGGTCGGGCGGGCTGGTGACGATCCTGCCGGACTACGCCGCGAACCAGCCGACGTACACGGGCTGCACCACGGCGGGCCAGCCGTGCACGGCGCACGGCTCCAGCGAGGTGCGGCTGTACTCGGACCACGACGTGAACGCGCCGCTGATCAAGGACGTCGGGCTGAAGAAGGACCCGACCGAGGACGTGAACGACCTGTCCTCGCGGGTCTCCACCGGCCAGCAGTACGCGGTCGCGGACCGCTGGGGCGACTGGACGGCGATCTGGTACCTGGGCCAGAAGGCCTGGTTCCGGAACCCGGGCTCGGCTCCGGCCGCGGTGCCCGCCGCGGGGCTCGTGATCACGCCGAAGGACGGCCTGGCGAGCGTCCCGGTGTACGGCAGGGCCTACCCGGAGAAGGAGGCGTACCCGGCGGGCGTGCCCGCGCAGTCGGTCGTCCCGCTGCCGTACACGATCCCGGCCGGGCAGAAGTACGTGGTCGGTGACGAGGTGCCGGGCGAGTACTACTACGCGGTCACCTTCACCACCGACTCGCACCGGGTCGTGGTGGGCAAGGACCTGTACTACGAGATCCAGTACGGCCACCGGGTCGGCTTCGTCCGCGCGGCGGACGTGACCCTGGAGGGCTCGGCCGGCTGAGCGCGGCCGGACGGCCTCAGCCCTGCTGGAAAAGCTCCGCCGGGAGCGGCTTCAGCAGGGCGTACAGGTCATCGGTGATGGGGCGGTCCCAGGCGGCGATGGTGACGAGGACGCCGTCGCTGCGGTCGAACTGGACGCAGGAGATCCGGGACTCGGACAGCTTCAGCCGCCGCACGATGAGGAGGTTGTCGCCCTGGAGGACCGGGGTGTCCTCGACGCCGACGACGGTGACCTCCTCGTCGTTCTCCAGCGCGAGCAGCAGCTGGCCCACCTCGAAGGGGATCTCGCCCTCGGCGACCTCGCGGGCCGGGGAGCCCTCGGGGAGGTTGCCGATGATCATGGCGGGGCCGCGGCCGCCGAAGAGGTCGTAGCGCAGGAAGACACCCTGGCAGGTGCCGTCGGGGGCGGGCAGCAGGCCCGCGCCGAGGTTGCCCGGCCAGTCGCCCGGGTCCATGGCCAGCACGTCGAAGTCTGGTCCGGCAGGGGTTGCGCTGCGGCGGCGGAGGAACGACATGCGGCCATGGTACGTGGGCTCGGCGAGGCGCGCCGGGAAGGGGCCGTCACAGGCTGCGGCGGTCTTTCGGCCGCGGGGCTCGTGGCGGCCGGCCGCGCGGCGCCGGGCGCCCCTCGGCGCGCCCCGCCGGGGCCGCCGCGCAGCCCGTCACCGCAGCGGGCAGCTGGTCAGCAAGGCGGCCGCCGTCGCGCCGGGCGGGCGCGGGACGGTGTGGTCGGCGGGCGGGCGTGCGTCCCCGGTGATCCAGTGCTCCAGGGCTTCGAAGGCCGTGTGGTGGCAGGGCACCATCGGGCGCAGCCGGCCGGGGAAGGCGTCGACGAGGGAGTCGGTGTGCGTGCCGTCCTCGATGCGGTAGTAGCGCAGCAGGGAGCCGCGGCCGGCCGCGTCGACCATGCGGGCGTAGACGTCGGAGTCCTGGCTGATCGGCAGCAGCACGTCGAGGGTCCCCTGGAGGGTGATCAGGGGCTTTCCGATGCGTCCGGTGAGGGCGATGCGCTCGACGGCGCGGTGGACGGCCGGGGGCCGGGACGCGTAGTCGTAGTCGGCGTCGCAGGCGGGTGAGCCGGGGGTGCAGAACGGAGTGCCGGCCTCGGTGGCGCCGTCGTAGCCGGGGTCGAGTTCCTCCCGGTAGATGCGCTGGGTGAGGTCCCAGTAGACCTGGTAGTGGTACGGCCACAGGAACTCCGAGCCGGCCGGGAAGCCGGCCCGGTGCAGCGCGGCTTCGGCGTCGGCCGCTCCCGGGCCGCCCGCGGCGTACGCCGGGTAGTGGCGCAGCGCCTGCGGCAGGAAGGTGAGCAGGTTGGGGCCCTGCGCGCGCCAGAGGGTGCCCTCCCAGTCGACTCCGCCGTCGTACAGCTCGGGGTGGTTCTCCAGTTGCCAGCGCACGAGGTAGCCGCCGTTGGACAGGCCGGTGGCGATGGTGCGGGCGGGCGGGCGGTGGTAGCGCTGGGCGACCACGGCTCGGGCGGCCCCGGTGAGCTGGGTGAGGCGGGTGTTCCATTCGGCTATGGCGTCGCCGGGCCGCGTGCCGTCGCGGTAGAAGGCGGTGCCGGTGTTGCCCTTGTCGGTGGCGGCGTAGGCGTAGCCGCGGGCGAGCACCCAGTCGGAGACGGCCTTGTCGTTGGCGTACTGCTCGCGGTTGCCGGGCGTGCCGGCGACGACCAGGCCGCCGTTCCAGTGGTCGGGCAGGCGGATGACGAACTGGGAGTCGTGGTTCCAGCCGTGGTCGGTGTTGGTGGTGGAGGTGTCCGGGAAGTAGCCGTCGATCTGGATGCCGGGGACGCCGCTGGGCGTGGGCAGGTCCCTGGGGGTGAGTCCGGCGTAGTCGGCCGGGTCGGTGTGGCCGGTGGCGACGGTGCCGGCGGTGGTCAGCTCGTCCAGGCAGTCGGCCTGCTGGCGGGCGGCGCCGGGCACCCGGAGCTGGGCGCGGCCGGCGCAGTGGCCGTCCGGTGCGCTGGTGGGCGCCGCCGTGGCCGGGGTGGTCAGCAGCAGGCAGGCCGCGGTGAGCGACAGTGCGGTCAGGGCGGTTCGGCGGATGGGCCGTCTGTGCGGTGTGGTCGGCATACGGGTTCCTCCGGCTGTGGGTGGACGCGCTGGAGGCTAGGGGCGGAGGGGGTGCACCGGACATGTGTGGGGCCGCCATGAAGACGGCCCCGGCAGCGTTGTCGGCCACCATGAATGCACTACTGACCACCCGTCAGGGGCAGCCGTTGTCCGCGATGGTGAAGTAACCCGCGGGCTGCTCCTTGAGTGTGTGGGTGACGAACGTGTTGTACAGGCCCATGTTCTGCTGGGATCCCTTGGCGTAGGTGTAGCCGCCGCTGGTGGTGGCCCTGCCGGCCAGCACCTGGGCGTAGTTGCTCGCCGTCCAGCAGGAGGCGCTGCCGCCACCGCCGCCGCCTCCTCCTCCGCCGCCGCCCGGATCGGCGGTCTCCAGGCCGAAGAACCGCGCGATCCAGTAGCTGGAGCAGATCGACGCCGGGAAGTAGGGCGCGCCCGTGCTGCCGCACTGCTCGGTGCCGGTACCCGGGTCCACGGGGGTGCCGTGGCCGATGCCGGGGACCTTGTCGACCTCGACGGCGACGGTGCCGTCGGCGGCGAGGTACTGGTCCTGCCGGGTGGCGTCGGGACCGATGGCCGTGGTGCGGCTCGGGGTCTGGGTCAGGCCGTGCAGCGCGGTCCACTGGTCGCGCAGCTCCATGGCGTTGCGCGGGACGACGGTGGTGTCCTGGTCGCCGTACCAGATGGCCGTGCGCGGCCAGGGTCCGGCGTACGACGGATCGGCGTCCCGCACCCGCTGCGCCCACGCGTCGGGGCTCAGGTCGACACCGGGATTCATGCAGGTGTAGGGGCTGTTGTCCTTGGTGCAGTCGTAGGGCAGGCCCGCGACGACCGCTCCGGCGGAGAAGACGTCGGGGTAGGTGGCGAGCATGACGGCGGTCATGGCGCCGCCCGCGGACAGACCGGTGACGTAGACGCGCTGGGGGTCGGCGCCGTAGGCGGTCACGGCCTGGCTCACCATCTGCCGGATGGACAGGGCCTCGCCCTGGTCGCGCCGGTTGTCGCCGGCCTGGAACCAGTTGAAGCACTGGCTCGGGTTGTTGGCCGTGGTGGTCTCCGCGAACACCAGCAGGAAGCCGTCCCGGTCGGCGAGCCGGGGCAGGCCGGAGTTGTCGGCGTAGACCTGCGCGTTCTGGGTGCAGCCGTGCAGGGCGACGACCACCGGCGGGTGCGCGGGCAGCGACGCGGGCCGGTAGACGTACATCGTGAGGGCGCCGGGGTTGGACCCGAAGTCGCTCACCCTGGTGAGCGTCACGGACGCCTGGGCGGCGGGCAGGGGTCCGGCCAGCGCGGTGCCGACGACCACGGCGACGACGGCGAGCAGGCGTAGCAGGATGCGGTGGAGGCGGGCGCCGAGCCGGTCTCGGGGTGCGGCGCCGGACGGGGGCAGGGGCATGGGCGGCTCCTTCGCAGGACACGTGTCCCGGCCGCTCGTGCGCGGGGCGGCGCGGGGAGCGCCGGGTGTGGCGGAACCGTACGTACGCCCGGTCTGCGCCACCATGGCGCGGGGCACCACAGTCGTGCCCGCGCCGGTCGGCACCGGACGGATTGCGGGGCGCCGCGCGCTCTGCTAGGGCCTGGCCAAGGATGCGCGGTGTCACCCGGGGCGAGGCCGGACCGCGTACCCGGCCGGAAGGCGGCCGGGCACGGACCACCTGCCCCGAGACCGGCCTGGTCCCCCAGGCCCGGCAGACCGGCATCATCCTCGAAGCCCGGCAGACGGACGTGGTCGCAGGGCCCGGGGCCGGGGACGCCGCGCGTGCTCCCGGCAGTTCGGGGCCGCACGTGCTCCCGGGCGCTCGGGGCCGTGCGTGCCCCCAGCAGCTCAGGGCCGCACGTGCTCCCGGGCGCTCGGGGCCGTGCGTGCCCCGGGCGCTCGGGGCCGTGCGTGCCCCGGGCGCTCGGTGCCGCGCGTCCCCCCGGCACCTCGGGGCCGTGCGTACTCCCGGCCGCTCGGGGTCGCGCGTGTCCGGGTCGCTCAGGCCTCGCCCGGCGGCGGGGGCACCACCGCGACGGGGCTGGCCGCGTGCAGCAGGACCGCCTGGGTCACCGAGCCCATCATGCGGGCGGGTGCGAGCAGTCGGCGCCGGTGCCGGCCGACGACGACCAGTTCGGCGTCCTTGGAGGCGGCGACGAGCCGGCCGGCCGCGTCGCCGGGCAGCGCCTCGGCGTCGGCGCGGACGTCGGGGTGCCGTTCGCGGTGCGGGGCGAGGAAGCCCTCGGCGAGGACCCGGGTCTCGGCCTCGACGGCCGCCTGGTCGATCACCGGCGGCACGAGCTGGCCGGGCGCGGACCAGGTCTGCACCGGCCAGGGGTAGGCGGCGATCACCTGGAGACGGGCGCCGCGCAGGGCGGCCTCGGTGAAGGCGAAGGAGAGGGTGGCATCGTCGGGGCTGTCCGCGTGCAGGCCGACGACCACCCGGGGGCCTGGCTCGGCCGGCCCCTCGCCGTGCACCTCGCGGCCGGGCCGGGGCACGATGACGACCGGGCACTCCGCGTCCCGGGCGGCGGCGAGGCCGTTCGAGCCGAGCAGCAGGCTGGCGAAGCCGCCGCGGCCCCGGGAGCCGAGCACCAACAGCTGGGCGTCCGCACCGAGTTCGGGCAGCACGGCGCCCGGTACGCCCTCCAGGGCGACGTACTCGACCGCCGGCCCGGCGCCGCGATCGGCGAACCGGGCCCGCACGTCGTCCAGGACCGGGTCGCCCTCCGTCTCGGGCGGCGCGGCGACCAGCACGTCGGCCTGGCCCCAGGCGGCGTACTGCCGTACGTGCACCACGCGCAGGGGTGCGGCGCGACGGCGGGCGGCGTCGGACGCCCACTCCAGCGCGCGCAGGCTGTCCTCCGAGCCGTCGACCGCGGCGATGACCGGCGCAGTGCTCATCGTCCCTCACCTTCCGCCACACGCTTCTCCTTGCCCGGGCCAGCCTGACGCAGGCCGCGTCCCCAGCGGGTCCCTGCCGGTCGCGTGTCCGGAAATCCGCGTGGAACACACCCGGTTCGGCTGCCGGTGTCCGCGGGGGACGGGTTCGGCGCGGGGTGGTGCGGTGCGGTCTGACTGCCGTGCGGCGCGGTGCGAGTACCGTGCGGTGCGTCCCGGTGCCGATGCGGGCGCGCGGCACGGATGCGGCGCGAGGCGGAGGCGGTGCGGCGCGGATGCGGGTGCGGCGCGGCACGGATCCGGGTGCGATGCTGCCGGCGTCCGAGCGGCTCGCGTCCGGCGCCGGTGCCGTCGATCGCGCCGCCGTGTCCTCGCGCCGCCGTGCCTCCGTGCCGGCTCAGGTGAGGTCGAACTCCCCTTCCCGGGCTCCGGAGACGAAGGCGCCCCATTCCGCGGGCGTGAAGATCAGGGATGGGCTCTCCGGACGGCCGCTGTTGCGCATCGCGATGAAGCCCTCGACGAAGGCGATCTGGACATCGCCCAGTCCTCGGCTGCTGGACTGCCACTCGGCCTTGCTGAGATCCAGCTCCGGCTTGTCCCAGCCCGCGAGCGGGTGCTGCTGGATGGTGCTCTCGGCCACGTCCGTGCTCCTCCCGGTTCCGTCGTCCGCGGGTCAGCCTAGCGACCGCTCACGATGCCCGACAGGGCACGTCGGGAGGACTTTCCGGACTCCGGTGGCTCCGCTCCCCCGGGCCCTGCGGAGAGGCCAACTCCCTTACGGGGGCGGTGGCTCCGGTGACGCGCGAGCCGGTCGCCGTGGAGGGGGGCAGCGCGGCGAGAGTGACTGCGGTCGGCGCGCGGAGGCGGCGGTGGCGGCCGACCGCCGGCGGCACCCGGGCGTATCCGGCCCGCACCACACCGTAGGGCTACTCTCTGCGCGCGATCGACCTTGTTCGACTACGTTGGGTGACTGTCGGTCGGACGAGTGGTGCCGGTCCCGACCTTCCGCACCGGCACAGGACCACGCACGGAAGGACTCCGGGTGTCTCACCACACGCCTAGTCACTTGCCGGGGAACACGGACGACGAGACGGACGCAGGGCCGACGGAGCCGGAGCGCGGCACCGGGCCGGTGGGGGGAGCGGCTGCCGGCGCCCGGCCGCCCGGACGGCGGGCCCGCCTGGTGCGGGGTGTGGCCGTGGGGTCGGCCGTCCTCGCCGTCGCCGTGCTGCTCGCCGCACTGCTGCTGCCGGACCGGCCCGACCGTCTCGGGCCCGCCGCGTTCGTGCGGCTGCCTGCCGAAGGCATCCTGCTCGCCGCCGTGCTGCTGGTGGTGCCGCCGCGGGCGAGGCGGGCCGGGGCGGCGGCCACCGGCGTGCTCATCGGGCTGGTCACGCTGGTCAAGTGCCTGGACATCGGCTTCTATTCGGTGCTGTACCGCCCCTTCGACCTGGTGCTCGACTGGGGCCTGCTGGGCAACGCGGCGGACTATGTCCGGGACACCTCGGGCCGCGCGGGCGAGCTGGCCGCCGTCGCCGGCGCCGTGTGCCTCGCGGTCGCCGTCCTCGTCCTCACCGCGGGCGCCGCGCTCCGGCTGAGCACGCTGCTGGTCCGGCACCGCGCGCGGTCGGTCCGCGTGGTCCTGCTGCTGGGCACCGCCTGGATCACCTGCGTCGTGTTCGGGCTGCGGACGGGCGCCGGTCCCGTCGCCTCGACGCTCGACGCGGGGCTTCTCGGCCAGCGCGCCACGCAGGTCCGCGCCTCCCTCGCGGACGCCCGCCTCTTCCGGCGCGAGGCCGCGCACGACGCCTTCGCCCACACGTCGCCCGGCCGGTTGCTGACCGCTCTGCGCGGCAAGGACGTGCTGTTCACGTTCGTCGAGAGCTACGGCCGTTCGGCGATCGAGGACCCGGAGATGGGCCCGCGGATCCAGAAGGTCCTCCAGGAGAGCGGCGACACCCTCAAGGCCGCCGGGTTCCGGGCGCGCAGCGGCTGGCTGCGCTCGCCGGTCACCGGCGGCGGCAGCTGGCTCGCCCACTCGACCTTCCTGTCCGGCCTGTGGATCAGCAACCAGCAGCGGTTCCGCACCCTCACCTCCAGCGACCGGACCACCCTCACGGGCGCTTTCCGCAGCACCGGCGCCTGGCGCACGGTCGGCGTCGTGCCGGGGGTGCTGGTGGCCTGGCCGGAGGGCCGGTTCTTCGGCCTGGACCACGTCTACGACGGCCATCACCTCGACTACCGCGGCCCGGACTTCGGCTGGTCCCAGGTGCCGGACCAGTTCGCCCTGCAGACCTTCCAGCGGCGGGAGTTCGGCAAGCCGGGCCGGGGCCCGCTCATGGCGGAGATCATCCTCACCTCCAGCCACTATCCCTGGGCGCCCGTGCCCCGCATGGTCGACTGGGCGAAGCTGGGCGACGGCTCGGTCTTCCAGCGGATCAGGAGCGAGGGCAGGACCCAGGACGAGGTCTGGCAGACCCCCGAGAGCGTGCGCACCGCCTACCGCGACTCCGTCGCGTACTCGCTGAACAGCCTGGTCGGATTCCTGCGCCGCTACGGCAACCGGAACACGGTGCTGGTCTTCCTGGGCGACCACCAGCCCGTGCCGGCCGTCACCGGGAACAGCCCCCGCAAGGACGTGCCCGTCACCCTCGTCGCCCGCGATCCCAAGGTGCTGGACCGGATCTCCGGCTGGGGCTGGACGGAGGGCCTGAAGCCCGCCCCGGACGCGCCCGTCTGGGCGATGGACCGCTTCCGCGACCGGTTCCTGAAGGCGTTCGGGCCGCGGCCGTAGCCCTCGGTCGCTTCAGCGGTCGAGGAACTCCCGCAGCACGGCGAGGAACTCCTCCGGACGGGTTTCGTGCACCAGGTGCCCCGCGTCCACCGTCACCAGCGACGCGCCCGGGATCTGGCCGGCGAGCTGCGCCACCTGATCCTGCGGGATGGGGCTGGTGGGACCGCCGCCGATGACCAGCGTCGGCATGGTGATCCGGTCCATGTGGTCCCACCACACAGGATCGGGGGCGTTGCGCTGCTCGTCGGTGGCGCGCACCATCGCCCAGTCGAACGGCAGATCTCCCTCGGGCCGTTCGGCGGGCGGCCGGGGCGGGTCGAGCGGCACCGGTGCGCAGACGTCCTCCAGCACCAGCCGCCGTACGGCGCCGGGATGACGCTGGGCCAGCAGATAGGCGACGATGCCGCCCAGCGAGTGGCCCACGAGGTCGACGCCGTCCAGGCCGAGGGCGGCCAGCAGGGCGTGGACGTCGTCGCTCATCGCCTCGGCCCGGTAGTCCCCCGGCCAGGTACTGCGTCCGTGACCGCGCAGGTCCGGGGCGTGCACCCGGCGCGGACGCGGGGGCGACGCCAGCCGCTCGGCGATGTGCGTCCAGTCCGCGCCGTCGGCGCCCCGGCAGTGCAGCAGCACGACCGGCGGGGCCTGCGCCGGGCCCCAGGACCGGCAGGCGAGGGTGATGCCGTTCGCCTCGATGGTGTACGGCGCCGTGGTGTCCATGCCCGGCACGCTAGCGGGGCGGTCGCGCCCCGGCCGCCCACTCTGCCGAGGACAGAGCCGCGCCCGCCGGTCGCCCGAGGAAGGCGAGGGTGCGCTCGCGGAACCACTCCGGGTCGTCCAGCCAGGGGTAGTGGCCGGCGCCCGGCTGGACGGCGACCTCGGCGTTCGGGAAGGCCTCGGCCGCTCGGCGGACGAGGTCCGGGCGGGGGCCGCCGTCGAGTTCCCCGGCGTGGAGGAGGACCGGCGCGGTCAGCCGGGCGAGTGCGGCCCGCGTCGCGTCCGGGGTGAAGGCGCCGTCGGCGAAGTAGCGCTCCCCCGCCTCCTCGTTGGTCTGCTCGACGTCGGCGTCCGCGTGCGCCCTGGCGGTGTCGTCCCAGCGGCCGTAGAAGAACGGCAGGAAGACGTCGTCGAAGTCGGCCTCGCCCGCCAGCCAGGCCCGGAAGGCGGGGAACGCCTGCGCGAACCACCGCTCGTCCGCGCGCAGCCGGGCCGCGGCCAGCCGGTCCTCGGGCGTCGCCCGCAGGCCCAGCGCGGACGGGTTGGGCGTGATCAGGAGCAGCCGCCGGATCCGCTGCGGGTGGCGGGCCGCGTAGAGCACGGCCAGGGCCGCGCCCGCCGAGTGGGCGAGCAGGTCCATGCGCTCCAGCCCCAGGTGCGCACGCCACAGCTCCACGTCGGCGACCATGCGGTCGCAGCGATACGTCGCCGGGTCCGCCGGCGGCCCGGAGTCGCCGGTGCCCCGCAGGTCCAGCAGGGCCAGGCGTCGGTGAGCGGCCAGCCCGCCGAGGTCTCCGAGGTAGGCGGAGGCCCGCATGGGCCCGCCGGGCAGGACGGCGAGCGGTTCGCCGTCGCCGCGCAGGTGATAGGCGAGCCGGGTGCCATCGGGTGTGGTGAGGGTTGGCATGGCCTGATCATGTCGGTCCGCCCCGGCACGCCGCAACGCGTTACCCCTCGGAGCGCCGGGTGCGGAAAAAATCCTCGTCGGCCTCTTGCCTGCGGCGCCATGGACTGTATTACTGACCCCGGACGGAATCGACCGAATGATCGGTCGTCCGGAATGGGAGTGCGGCGAGGAGACGACTCGATGGCGGATGCGACGGACCTGCTGGACGCGGGTGAACGGCTCGGGCACGAGGAGCTGCGCGAGCTTCAGCTGGAGCGGCTGCGCGCCTCACTGCGGCACGCCTACGCCAACGTGCCGTTCTACCGGGAGTCCTTCGACAAGGCCGGCGTACGCCCCGAGGACTGCCGTTCCCTCGCCGACCTGGCCCGTTTCCCCTTCACCACCAAGGCCGACCTCAGGGAGAACTACCCGTACGGCATGTTCGCCGTGCCGCGCGAGCGGATCCGCCGGCTGCACGCCTCCAGCGGCACCACGGGACGCCCCACGGTGGTGGGCTACACGGACAACGATCTCTCCATGTGGGCCGACATGGTGGCGCGGTCGATCCGCGCGGCCGGCGGGCGGCCCGGTGACATCGTGCATGTGGCGTACGGCTATGGGCTGTTCACCGGCGGCCTGGGCGCCCACTACGGCGCCGAACGCCTCGGCTGCACGGTCGTCCCGGCCTCCGGCGGGATGACGGCCCGTCAGGTGCAGCTGATCCAGGACCTCCGGCCGGCCGTCATCATGGTGACCCCCTCCTACATGCTCACCCTGCTCGACGAGTTCGAACGGCAGGGCGTGGACCCGCGCGGCACCTCACTGCGCGTGGGCGTCTTCGGGGCCGAACCCTGGACCGAGCAGATGCGGCGCGAGATCGAGGAGCGGTTCGCCATCGACGCCGTCGACATCTACGGCCTCTCCGAGGTGATCGGCCCGGGCGTGGCGCAGGAGTGCGTGGAGACCAAGGACGGGCTGACCATCTGGGAGGACCACTTCTACCCGGAGGTGGTCGACCCGATCACCGGCGAGGTGCTCCCGGAGGGCGAGCGCGGTGAGCTGGTCTTCACCTCCCTGACCAAGGAGGCCATGCCGATCGTCCGGTACCGCACCCGGGACCTGACCCGGCTGCTGCCCGGCACGGCGCGGGTCTTCCGGCGCATGGAGAAGATCACCGGGCGCAGCGACGACATGGTGATCCTGCGCGGGGTCAACCTGTTCCCGACCCAGATCGAGGAGATCGTGCTGCGTACGCCCGGTGTGGCGCCCCACTTCCAGCTCCGGCTGACCCGGGAGGGCCGCCTTGACCGCCTGACGGTCCGGGCCGAGGCCCGCCCGGACGCGGGCCCGGAGGCGCGGGAACTGGCGGCCCGGTCCATCGCCGCGGCCGTGAAGGACGGGATCGGGGTCTCCGTCGACGTGGAGATCGTGGAGCCGGAGTCGCTGGAGCGGTCGGTGGGCAAGATCCGCCGCATCGTCGACCTGCGGCCACGGGCGGCCGGGTAGGCGGGCGGGGGCCGTCCGGAGCCGCCCCGGCCACCGGGCACGTGCGGGGCAGGGCCGGCGGGCGGGCGGCCACACTCGCCTCGACCACCGAGCAAGGGAGCGCCCGCAGTCGGTTCGACTCCCTGGCAAGGGGGCGCCCGCAGTCGCCTCGACCACCGGGTCAAGGGAGCGCCTGCAGTCGCCCGCCTCGACTCCCTGGCGCGGGAGCAGCCTCAGGCGGCTCGGCTGCGAGGCAAGGGGCCGGTCGTATCGACGTACCGCGAAACGTCGCAGCAGCCCTATACTCCGGATCCATGACGGACACCGCCCCCACCCCGGACCCGCACCTGGTCAACGCGCTGCGGGCGCTGTCCAATCCGATGCGGCTGCAGATGCTGCGCTGGCTGCGCGAGCCCGAGCGGCACTTCCCCATGGAGACGGCCATCGCCGATCCGGCCGAGGTGGGTGTGTGCGTGAGCCACATCCAGGCCAAGGCGGGCCTGGCCCAGTCGACCGTGTCGGCGTATATGGCCGAACTCCAGCGCGCGGGCCTGGTCCGGGCCACCCGCGTGGGCAAGTGGACCCACTACAAGCGGGACGAGCAGCGCATCGCCGACCTGGTCAGGGAGCTGGGGCAGACGCTTTAGACCGGCGAGCCCCTCCCCTCGCACCCCCCTCTCGCGATCCCCGCGTCCGCTCCCCTCCCCCCGCCCCCGCCACGCCGGCTCCCCGCTTGCGCATCGTATCGAGATTCTGCGATATTTCGAATCGAGCAACGGGAATCGTTCGATCCATCTCGCGAGGGAGCACCCATGAACCTCGGAACGTTCGGGATCTACACCTTCGACTTCGAGCACCAGCCGGCCGCGCGGATCCGGGACTCGGTCCAGGAGCTGGAGGACCTCGGCTGGCGGGCCGTATGGATCCCGGAGGCGCTCGGGCGGGACGCGTTCACGCACGCCGGGTATCTGCTCGCGTCCACGCAGCGGCTCGTCGTCGTGAACGGTATCGCGCGGATCTGGTCCCGGGAGGCGACCTGGACGCACGGCGCCTCGGTGCTGCTGGCGGACGCCTATCCGGGGCGGCACGTGCTCGGCCTGGGCTTCGGCGGGCAGCCGCGCGCCGGGGTCAAACCGCTGGCCGCGATGGCCGGGTATCTGGACGCACTGGACGCCATGGAGAGCCCGAATCCCGGCCCGGCCCAGCCGGTGCGGCGACTGCTGGCCGCGTACGGCCCGAAGATGCTGGAACTGGCCCGTGACCGCGCCGAGGGCGCCCACACCTACCACGTGAACACGGCCCACACCACGCAGGCCCGGCAGATCCTCGGCGCGGACGCCTTCCTCGCCGTCGAGCAGGCGGTGCTGTTCGAGACCGACCCGGCCCGGGCCCGCGCCCTCGCCCGCGAGCACCTCGCCGGCTACCTCGAAACCCCGTACAACATCGCGAAGTTCCGCCGGCTCGGATACACCGACGACGACCTCTCCGGCGGCGGCAGCGACCGGTTCGTGGACGACCTGGTGTTCTGGGGCGACCCGGAGACGGTCGTGGGCAAGCTGCACGGGCACGTGGAGGCGGGCGCCGATCATGTCGCGGTGCAGGTGATCGGTGTCGAGCCGGGCGGATCGGCACTGCCGCACTGGCGGGTGCTGGCCGACGCCCTGCAGCCCGGCAAGGCGCCGGCCGGCCAGGGCCTCGGCTAACCGCCGAAGCGGTCCCGCAGTGCGCGCTTGAGGATCTTCCCGCTGGCGTTGCGCGGCAACTCGTCGACGAACAGCACCCGTTTGGGCGCCTTGAAGGGAGCGAGCTTCGACTTCACGTGCGCGATCAGCTGCTCCTCCGTCACCTCGCCGCGCGGGACGACGACCGCCGTGACGGCCTCGATCCACCGCTCGTCGGGCAGGCCGATCACGGCGGCCTCGGCGACCGCCTCGTGCGTGTAGAGGGCGTCCTCGACCTGGCGTGACGCCACCAGGACGCCACCGGAGTTGATGACGTCCTTCACCCGGTCCACGATCGTGAAGTAGCCGTCGGCGTCGCGCACCGCGAGGTCCCCGGAGTGGAACCAGCCGCCCCGGAAGGCCTCGGCGGTCTCCTCCGGCTTGTCCCAGTAGCCCTCGCACAACTGCGGTGAGCGGTAGACGATCTCACCGGGGGTGCCGTCGGGCACGTCCTCGCCCTTGTCGTCCACCACGCGGGCGTCCACGAACAGCACGGTACGGCCGCAGGAGTCGAGCCGGCCCTCGTGTTCGTCGGGGCCGAGCACCATGGCCAGCGGGCCGATCTCGCTCTGCCCGAAGCAGTTGTAGAACGCCAGCCGCGGCAACCGCTCGCGCAGCCGCTCCAGCACCGGCACGGGCATGATCGAAGCGCCGTAGTACGCCTTGCGCAGCCCGTCGAGGTCGCGGGTGGCGAAGTCGGGCCGGTTCGCCAGGCCGATCCACACCGTGGGCGGCGCGAAGAGGCTGTCCACCCGCCCGGTCTCGATCAGCTCGAACAGCCGGTCCCCGTCGGGTGCGTCCAGGATGATGCTGGTCGCGCCGACCGCGAGACAGGGCAGCAGGAACACGTGCATCTGGGCCGAGTGGTACAGCGGCAGCGCGTGCACCGGCCGGTCACCGGCGCTCAGGTCGAGCGCGGTGATCGCGCTCAGGTACTCGTGCACCAGGGCCCGGTGGGTCATCATGGCGCCCTTGGGCAGGGCGGTCGTACCGGAGGTGTACAGCAGCTGCACCAGGTCCTCGGTGCGGGGTTCGGGGCCGTCGTACGGCGGCGCGTCCGCCAGCCGCGTGAGGAGTGAGTTATCGGCGTCCCGCAGCGGCAGCACCCGTACGCCGTCCGGCAGCCGGCCGGCGAGGTCCGGGTCGGCGAGGACGAGGGTGCTGCCGGACTGGCCGACGAGGTACGCCAGGTCGTCACCGGTCAGGTTCTGGTTCACCGGCACATGGACCAGGCCGGCGCGGGCGCAGGCGAGGAAACCGATCAGGTAGGCGTCGGAGTTGTGGCCGTAGGCGCCGACCCGGTCGCCGGGCGTGAGGCCGTGCGCGAGCAGTACCGAGGCCGCCCGGGAGACCGCGGCGTCGAGTTCGCCGTACGTCCAGCGGCGCTCGCCGTACTCCACCGCGAGGCGGGCCGGGGTGCGCCGGGCGCTGCGCCGCAGCACCCCGTCGACCGTGCTGCCGTGTCCCTGGGTCATGGCTCAGGATCCTGGAGCCGGCGCGAAGACAGGTCAAGCACGCGCCGGATTCAACTTTTTGCTTCCGTGTGCTCCCGTGCGCCCCTGTGCAGAAAGGTTTCCGATAAACGCGCGCCGATGAACCTGGGCAAGAGCAGGTGGCAGTTCAACTCCGAAAGAACTCAACACGTTTCGCGTGTCACATCGGTCAGGAGATACCCATGAGCCGTACTGAGCCCGAACAGAACCGGACGTGGACGACAGGTACTGCTCCCGGCATATTCCCGTTCCTCGGTCACGGTATCGCCTTCTACCGCCGGCCGCTGGCGTTTCTGAATTCTCTGCCCGCGCACGGGGATCTGGTCGAGATACGGCTGGGTCCGCAGCGCGCCTGGATGGTGTGCCACCCCGAGCTGGCGCACGAGGTGCTCATGGACCCGCACACGTTCGACAAGGGCGGCCCGCTCTACGACAGGCTCGGCAAGCTGATGGGCGACGGCCTGGTCACCTGCCGCCAGACGGCGCACCGGGACAAGCGCAGGCTGCTGCAACCCGCCTTCCGGCCCTCCCATGTCACCGTCTACACCGGCCTCGTCACCGAGGAGGCCGAGGCGGTGTGCCGCGCCTGGCAGCCGGGCCGTACGGTGCCCGTCACCGAGGCGATGACGGCTCTGACGACCCGCGTGATCAGCCGGGTCCTGCTCTCGGACTCGCTGGACGACGCGACGGCCGCGGAGGTGCGGCACTGCCTCACCGACGTCGTCCGCGGCCTGTTCGTCCGCACGGTCGTGCCGATCGACGCCCTCTTCCGGCTCCCCACGCCCGCCAACCGCCGCTACCGCCGCGCGCTCTCCCGCCTGCACGCGATCATCGACGCGGCGATCGCACAACGGCACGGCGGCGCCGAGCACGACGACGTGCTGGGCGCCCTGCTCGCGGCCGCGCACGGCACCGGCACGGCCAAGCCGATCAGCGACCAGGAGGTGCACGACCACCTGATCACGCTGCTGCTCACCGGCGCCGAGACCCAGGCGCTGGCCCTGGCCGCCGCCTTCAGCCTGCTCGCCCGCCATCCGGAGGCGGAACGCCGCCTGCACGCCGAGGTCGACGCCGTCCTCGCCGACGGCCGGCCCCCCGGCCCCGACGACCTGCCCCGTCTCGCCTACACCCGGTGCGTCGTCTCCGAGACCCTGCGCCACTCGTCCCCCGGCTGGCTGTTCACCCGCGTCACCACCAGGGAGACGGAACTGGCCGGGCGCCGGCTGCCCCAAGGGGCCACCGTCCTGTACAGCCCCTATCTCCTGCACCACGATCCCGCCTCCTTCCCCGACCCCGAGCGCTTCGACCCGGACCGCTGGCTGCCGGGGCGGCCCACCGCGGCACAGCGCCGCGCGATGATGCCGTTCTCCGCGGGCAGCCGTAAGTGCCTCGGCGACGAGTTCGCCATGGTGGAGGCCACGGCGGCACTCGCGACCATCGCGCACCGCCGGCGGCTGCGCCATCTGCCGGGCCGTGTGGAACGGCCTCCGCGTCCCGGCATCACGATGGGGCCGCGGTCGTTGGTGATGGTCTGCGAGGACCGTGCAACGTCAACAGCGGCCCGTCGCGCGTCGGATTCCCGGAGGGCAGGTGACCACGTTGTCGGCAACGCATGAGGACATCCCGGTCGGCGTACCGGCCCGCGCCGCGCTCCTCAATCTGGGGGACCTGATCGACGCCCGTCTCCACATGCCTTTCCCCTGCCTGCGCAATCCCCATGAAGCCGAAGCCGCCGCCGGCGTCGACACGTGGCTGAGCAAGTGCGGGCTCAGCGACGAACCGGGGGTGACGGCCATGATCGCCCGCACGCGCCCCGCCGAACTCGCGTCCTGCAACAGCCCGACGATGGATTCCGGGCTCCTGCAGATCATGGCCAATCAGATCGCCTACCAGTTCGTCTACGACGACCGCGCCGAGGACCTCGGCCGGCGCTGTCCGGACCGGCTCCTGCCGATGCTGTGCGAAAGCATCTCGATCCTGCGGGACGGCCGGCCGCCCAGCACCCCCCTCGGAGCGGCTCTGTCCGATCTCCACCGGCAGGTCCGTGAGCGGTGCACTCCCGCGCAGGCCGCGCGATGGGCCTGGAAGAGCCGCGAATACGTGCACGGCCTGCTGTACGAAGCAGTGGCGCAGACCCGGCCCGCTCGCCTGCGGACCGAAGTCTGCACCGCCATACGGTCGCTGACCGCGGGCATCGAACCGTTCTACCCGCTGTCCGAGGCCGCCCAGCCCCAGGAACTGTCCCCGGACGAACTCCACCACCCCCTCGTCCAGCGGCTTGGGCGCCTGTCGGCCGACGCGGCGGTGTGGATTCCGGACCTGTTCTCCGCGGTGAAGGAACAGCGGGCGGGCGACATGATCAACCTGGCCCTGGCCCGGCAGCGCGAACACCGATGCTCGCTGCAGGCCGCCGTCATCCTGGCCATCCGGCAGATCAACAGCACGATCGAGGAGGTCCAGAAGCTCCGTGCAGAGGTCGAACCGGAACTGAGCCCCGCCGGCATCGGCTACGTGGACGGCATGATCGGCTGGATCAGCGGGTGTTACCACTGGTCCCGCACCGTGCCGCGCTACGCCGATGTGGCCTCGGTGCCCGCCCTGCCGTAACGGGTCCCGGCGCCCTCCGAGAGGAGCGCATCCACGCTACCTACCCAGCGAGCGGCATTGTCGCACCCTTCGGCGCAGGATTCATCCCATGGTGTCCATTCAGGACTGTTGGATCCCGGCGAGGCGTACGCTCGACTTCCCCGGCCGAACGACAGAAGGCGGTACGGCACATGGCGACGGAGCCGCGGCAACCCGTCTCGGAGCAACAGACGTTGATCGAGCGCAGCCGGGAGCTTCGGGCCCTCGACGCCGCGTTCCGCGAGCTGCGACGCACCAGGGACGGTCGGCCACGGGCCAGGCGCAGGGGACTGCTCGCCTTCACCGGGCCGGCCGGACTGGGCAAGACCGCACTCATCACGGAAGCCCGGGACCGGGCCGCGGAGCACGGATTCACGGTGCTGTCGGGCAGGGGCGCGGAGACTGAACAGGGCTCGGCGTTCCGCGTGGTGCGCCAGCTGCTGCAGCCCTCCCTGGCCGCCATGGACGGCCCGGAGCTCCGCGCTCTCCTGGGAAGTTGGTACGACATCGTCGCCGCCGTGCTCGGCCTCGAGGCGAAGGGACGCGCCCCTGCCCCCGACCCCACCGGGGTCCGTGAAGGCCTGGACTGGGTCATGACACGCCTCACGGTGAACAAGGCGCCGGTCGTCCTCCTTCTGGACGACCTGCACTGGGCGGACCCCGAGTCCCTGAAGTGGCTCGCCTCCTTCGCACCACGAGTCCATGACCTTCCCCTGCTGATCGTGGCCGCCTACCGGCCCGACGAACTGCCGCCGGAAGCCGGCGGACTGCGCGCGCTGGCGGGGCACCACGGGGAGCGCCCGCACGACCTGGCGCTGCTCAGCGCCGACGGCGTGGCGCGGATCGTCCGGAAGGAACTCGGAGAGACGGCCGAGGACCGGTTCTGCAAGGAATGCTGGTCCGCCACCGGCGGAAGCCCCTTCGAAGCGGTGGAGCTCGCCATCGGCCTGGCCAAGCGGAAACTCAGGGGCACCGAGGACGACCTGCCCGCTATGCGCGAGCTCGCCGCGGCGATCAAGGGACCGGGGCTGATCGAGCGCCTGGAACGGCTCGACACCGGCACCGTCCGCTTCGCCCACATCGCGGCCGTCCTCGGATCGCCCTTCTCCCCCCATCTCGCCGCCACCATCGCCGCGCTCGGCGAGGACGCCACGGCCGAGGCGATCCAGAAGCTGCGCGCAGCCAGGATCCTGGCCGGCGGTCACGGCCCGGAAGGGGAGATCGAGTTCCTTCACCCGCTGATCGCCACGACCATCTACCGGTCCATCAGGCCGGCCTTCCGTGCCGGTCTGCACAACGCCGCCGGGGAAACAGTCCTGGCCCTGGGATACGGTCCCACCGCAGCAGCCCGCCATCTGCTGGAGGTCCCCTGCGAGGGCCGGCCCGAGGCGGTCACCTGTTTCCGCGAAGCCGCCCGCGAGTATCTCCGCGCCGGGGCGACCGAGGCCGCCCGGCGTCTGCTGGATCGCGCACTGCGGGAACCGCCTCTCCCCGAGGACCGTGCCGCCGTTCTTCACGAACTCGCGTGCGCCACGTTCCTGATCGAGCCCACGGCGACGGTCAGGCATCTCCGTCAGGCGCTGTCCGAGCCCGACGTCGACCCCGATCTGCGCGCCTCCATAGTCTTCCGGCTCACGCAGGCTCTGGCCCACACCGACCAGCTGGCCGAGGCCGTGAGCGTGGCCACCGAGGAAGCGAGGCAGGCGCGGAATCCGCGCGTCAAACTCCGTATGCAGGCCGACCAGTTCGTCTGGGGCATGTTCCGCGCCGACGACCGCGACTCACGCGCGCGCTCCCGGAGACTCGCGCGTCTGGCCGACCAGTTGCCCGGCCGGAGCCTCGAGGAGCGCTACATCCTGGGGCTGCGGGCCTGGGACGCCGTCCTGCGCGGCGAACCGCGGCAGACCGCTGTCGCGTATGCCGAGAAGGCGCTGGACGGCGGCATGAGCTGGACCGACGAGAACCGCGGGTTCGAGGTACCCGCTTCGGTGGCACTGGTCTTCATGTACGGCGACCAGCCGCGACGCGCCGAGGAGCTGTTCAGCAGGGGCATCGCGGAGTGCGTGGCCAAGGGGTGGCGCGGCTCCCACCTGGCCCTCGGCCAGACTCTCGCCGGTTACATCCGGTACCGCCGCGGATGCCTGGCCGAAGCCGACGACCTGGTCCGGGACGGTCTGCGCATCGCCGGTGAGGTGGACGGGGCCGTGCCCGCCCAGTGGTTCGCCCTCGGCATCCTGATCCAGACTCTGCTGGCCCGCGGGCGTGTCACCGAGGCGCGCGCCGTCGCAGACGAACACCACTTCGGTGAGACGACTCTCAACGCCGTCATCTATCCCGACCCCCGCACCGTCTACGCCGAACTCCTCCTGGCCGAAGGCCGGCACGCCGAGGCCGTGCCGCTGCTGGCCTCCGTCGGGGAGTGGCTGGACGGGCGGGGCTGGCGCAACCCGGCGTGGTGTCCGTGGCAGCTGCGGCTCGCGACCGCCCTCGCTCCCACCGCGCCGGAGGAGGCGCTCGGCCATGCCCAGGACGCCGTGAAGCGGGCCCGGGACTTCGGTTCGGCCTCCGCCGTCGGGCAGGCCCTGCACACACTCGCCGAGGTGACCGGCGGGCCGGCGGCGCTCGACCTGTACGCGCAGGCCGTCGACCATCTGGAGCAGTCGCCGGCCGCCTGTGAACTGGCCCGCGCCCAGATCGGGCACGGCGCCGCGCTGTCCCGCAACGGCCGGTTGCAGGAGGCCGCCGACCGGCTGTACCAGGGGCTGGAGGGCGCCGTCCACTGCGGGGCCGAGGCCCTGGCCGCCCGGGCCAGGGCGGAGCTCTCGACCGCGGGCCTGCGCCCGCTGCCGCTGCGCTACGCCCAGGCGGACACCCTGTCCGCCCACGAGCGCCGAGCCGCCGAACTGACCGTCCAGGGGCAGCCGGTGCCGGTGGTCGCCAAGGAGCTGAGCCTGACGGAGCAGGGCGTGCGGCAGTTACTGTCCAGCGTGTACCGCAAAATAGGCACCGACTCCTCGGGCCTCGCCAAGTTTCTGGAGGGCTGTCCTCAGCCGCCCTCGTGACTCATGAGGTGGCCTCCAGCACTGCCATCGCCGCGTTGTGTCCCGGCACGCCGCTCACGCCTCCCCCGCGTACGGCGCCCGCGCCGCACAGCAGGACGTTCGCGTGCCGGGTCTCCACTCCCCAACGGCCCGTGTCCTCCTGGGCGTAGGGCCAGGACAGGGCGCGGTGGAAGATGTTCCCGCCGGGCAGCCTCAGGTCCCGTTCGAGGTCGAGCGGGGTCTTGGCCTCGATGCAGGGGCGGCCGTCGGCGTCGGTGGCCAGGCAGTCGGCGAGGGGTTCGGCGAGGTGGGCGTCGAGCTGGGCCAGGGTGGACTTCAGCAGCTCCTCGCGCACGGCGTCGTTGTCCCGGTCGAACAGCCGGGCCGGGGTGTGCAGGCCGAACAGGGTGAGCGTCTGGTAGCCGCGCCCGGCGAGGTCGGGGCCGAGGATGGTGGGGTCGGTCAGGGAGTGGCAGTAGATCTCCGAGGGCGGCACGGCGGGGAGTTCGCCGGCGGCGGCCTGGGCGTGGGCGGTGGCGAGCTGCCGGTAGCCCTCGGCGATGTGGAAGGTTCCGGCGAACGCCTCGCGCGGGTCGACGGCCGTGTCGCGCAGCCTCGGCAGCCGGGTGAGCAGCATGTTGACCTTGAGCTGGGCGCCCTCGGCGGGTTCGGGCGCCGGGTCGCCGGTGAGGGCGGCCAGTTCGTGCGGGGAGGCGTTCACCAGCACGTGCCGGGCGGCGGCCACGCCTTCGCCGTCGGCCGTGCGGTAGGTGACCTCGGCGCGGTCGCCGTCGGTGGCGATCCGGACCGCCTCGTGTCCGGTCGCGATGACCGCGCCCGCCGTACGGGCCGCCGCCGCCAGGGCGTCGGTGAGGGCGCCCATGCCGCCGACGGGCACGTCCCAGGCGCCGGTGCCGCCGCCGATGACGTGGTAGAGGAAGCAGCGGTTCTGGGCGAGGGTGGGGTCGTGCGCGTCGGCGAAGGTGCCGATCAGGGCGTCGGTGAGGACGACGCCGCGCACGAGGTCGTCCTCGAAGGTCTCCTCGACGGCGACGCCGATCGGTTCCTCGAACAGGGTCCGCCAGGCGGTCTCGTCGTCGATGCGGCGGCGCAGTTCGTCGCGGGTGGGCAGCGGCTCGGTGAGGGTGGGGAAGACGCGCTCGGCGACGCGCGTGGTCATGCCGTAGAAGCGCTGCCAGGCCTGGTACTCGCGCTCGCCGCCGGTCAGCCGGGCGAAGGCCTCCCGGGTGCGCTGCTCGCCGCCGCCGACGAGGAGTCCGGTGGGCCGGCCGTCGCGCTCCGCCGGGGTGTAGGAGGAGATGGTGCGGGCGCGCACCCGGAAGTCGAGTCCGAGGTCCCGGACGATCTTCTGCGGCAGCAGGCTGACCAGGTACGAGTAGCGCGACAGCCGGGCGTCGACGCCGGCGAAGGGGCGGGTGGAGACCGCGGCGCCGCCGATGTGGTCCAGCCGTTCCAGCACCAGCACCGACCGGCCGGCGCGGGCCAGGTAGGCGGCGGCCACCAGGCCGTTGTGTCCGCCGCCGACGATGACGGCGTCGTAGGTGCGGGTGTGCTCGTTGGCAGGCATGGTTCTTCGTAACACGTGATGATCCACGACGGCCAGAGGCATGCCCTGTCCCTGCCGGCCGGGCACGCCCGTGTGACCTGCGCCGGTGCCGCCCGCCAACCGTACTGGGGTGGGCACACGCGATCCCGGGTGCGCAGGGGCGACACGGAGGTCGGCATAGGCGATCCAGGGCGCGCACATGCGATACGGAGGTGGGCAGAGGATCGGCGGGCGCGGGGTCAGGCACCGTCCGGTGCCGGCCGCAGGCGGAGCGCCGCGACCCTGCGGTACAGGTCGCCCGCCTCTCTGCCGTGGCCGAGCCGCTCCAGGCAGTGTGCCTCGTCGTCGCGGGCGGCGAGGGTGTCGGGGTGGTCCGGGCCGAGGCTCTGCTCGCGGGTGGCGGCGAGTCGCCGGTACTCGGTGAGGGCCTCCGCCCAGCGCCCCAGCCAGCCGAGGGCGACCGCGACCTCGCGGCGGCTGACGAGCGTGTCGGGGTGGGCGGGGCCGAGGATCTGCTCGCGCAGCAGGCAGACGTCCCGGGCCTCGGCGAGGGCGTCCTCCCAGCGCCCGAGCCGGCCGAGGTTGACTCCGAGGCCGTGCCGGGCGCGCAGCGTCTCGGGATGGGTGGGGCCCTGGACGCGGGTGCGGTCCGTGATCAGCTCGCGGTACACGCGCAGGGCGTCCGCGCTGCGGCCGAGTCGGCCGAGGCTGAGGGCGGTCTCGTAGCGGGCGGCGAGGGTGTCGGGATGGTCGGCGCCCAGGACCCGGGCCCGGGCCTCGGCGACCGCGCGGTAGAGGGTCAGAGCCTCCTCCCAGCGGCCCGACTGGCCCTGGGCGTAGGCGAGTTCGCAGCGCGAGACCAGGGTGTCGGGGTGGTCGGGGCCGAGCACCCGGGCGCGGGCGGCGGCCGCCTCCCGGGCCGTACGGCAGGCGTCGTCCAGCAGGCCGAGCCGGCCGAGGGTGCAGGCGAGGTTGTGCCGGCAGCGCAGGGTGTCGGGGTGGTCGGGCCCCTGGACGCGCATCCGGGCGGCGAGTACCTCCGCGTACACCTGGCGGGCCTCGACGTGGCGGCCCAGCCGGCCCAGCGTGTAGGCGGTCTCCTGGCGGGCGGCGAGGGTGTCGGGGTGGTCGGCGCCGAGCAGCCGGGCGGCGGCCTCGGCGAGGTCGGTGTAGGCGGCCAGCGCCTCGGTGGCGCGGCCGGCGCGGAGCAGCGCGCCGGCGGACTCGTACCGGCCGGCCAGCCTCCCGGGGCTGTCGGCGGTTGTGCGCTCCGCGTGGGGGACCGGCACGGCCCGCCGTACGGCCGCCGGTCCGGGGCGGCCGGGCGTGTCCGGGTGACGGCGGTCGCCTGCCGGGCACGGCATCGCGTCCCGTCGGGGTGCGTTCCAGCGGCCCGACAGTGCCGCCCCGGCGTCCGGGGGCAGGGCGCCGGGTCCCGTGCCGAGCGCCTTGTGGCCGGTGGTCATGCCGCAGGTCCAGGAGGGCAGGCGGGCCGCGCCTCGCCTCTCCGGGATCCCGATCGCCGTGGCCGAGGGGCCCGTTGGACGAGCGTCCCGGAGCCGGCGGACCAACTCCCCGGCGTCGCAGGGCCGTTCCTCGGGCCGTTTGGCGAGGAGGCCGAGGATGACGTCCTCCAGGTGTCCGGGCAGGTCGGGACGCAGTGCACGCGGGGGCCGGGGCGGGGTGTCGCGGTGCCCGATGAGGATCGCCCAGGCGTCCTCCAGGTCGAACGGCGGGGCGCCGGTGGCGAGTTCGTACAGCACGCAGCCCAGCGAGTACAGGTCGCTGCGCTGGTCCACCCCGTCGCCGCCGATCTGTTCGGGAGACATGTAGTGCGGGGTGCCGAGGGCGACGCCGGTGCCGGTCAGCCGGGCGGTGAGGCCGATGTCGTGGCCGAGGCGGGCGATGCCGAAGTCGCAGATCTTCACGGCGCCGTCGGTCAGGCGCACGATGTTGGCCGGCTTCAGGTCGCGGTGGACGACGCCCTGCTTGTGGGTGTAGGCGAGGGCGGCGGCGACCTGTCCGGCGATGTCGAGCACGTCGTCCACCGGCAGCGGATGCCCCTTGTTGCCCGCCAGCAGCCGGCTCAGGTCGCGACCCTCCAGCAGCTCCATGACCAGGTACGGGATCCCGTCGTACTCGCCGAAGTCGTGCACGACCGTCACCCCCGGGTGCGACAGGGCGGCGGCGACCCGTGCCTCGCGGCGGAACCGCTCCCCCAGGACGGAGGCGAGGGACGGATCGTGGTACGGCCCCAGCGGTTTGAGGCACTTCACCGCGACCCGCCGGCCCAGGGACTCGTCCCGGGCCCGCCACACCTCGCCCATACCGCCGCGCCCGATCAGGTCGAGCAGCCGGTACCGGCCCTGAACCAGCCTGTTCTCCCCCATAGCGATCCGCCGCCCCCGTCGCCGTCCGCCCCGCCGCCGGGAGGCCGCACGGCACCGCGCCCGGCCGCACCGCGCCGGTCCGGTCCGCGTCGTACCCCCCTGCTCGTCCAGTATGGCGGTCTATGGCCGGACTTTGTACGGTGCCGGACGCGCCTGCGGTCCCAGCCTCGCCATGGCCCGCAGGATGTGTTTGGGCGGCAGTTGCCAGCGCACACGTGCGGGAACGCACCGCAGCAGGGCGCCGGTGCCCCGCAGCCGGCGGGTGACGACGGCGGGTGCGGGGGCCGGTCTGCCGTACAGCGCGTGGGCGTACGGCGGCAGAGCGGCGTACGCCAACTGCGCCACGCGCCGCCACAGCACCTCGCGCGCCGGGATGAGGAGGGGGTGCGTCGGAGGGCGGAGCAGGAAGTCGTCCACCGCGCGTGCCTCGGGGCCCGCCGCCAGGTGCGGGCGCACCGCGGCGAAGTACGCGGCGAGTTCCGCCCGGCTCGCGGGGACGGTCCGCGGGTCGAGCCCGACCAGGCGGGCGCTGACCCGGTGTTCGGCTATGTACCGGTCGGCCTGGGCGTCGGTGAGGGGGAAGCCGGAGCGGCGCAGGACGTGCAGATAGGAGTCGATCTCCGCGCAGTGCACCCACAGCAGCAGCTCGGGCTCGTCCACGCCGTAGCGCTCACCGGTGTCCGGGTCGGTCGCCTTCAGCATGCTGTGGATCCTGCGCACCCGGGCACCGGCCCGCTCGGCGGCCTCGGTCGTGCCGTACGTCGTCGTGCCGACGAAGTTCGCGGTGCGCATCAGCCGGCCCCAGGCGTCGCTGCGGAAGTCGGAGTTCTGCATGACTCCGCGCACCGCGCGCGGATGCAGGGCCTGGAGGTAGAGCGCGCGGACGCCGGCGACCCACATCATGGGGTCGCCGTGCATCTGCCAGGTCACGGAGTTCGGCGTGAACAGCCCGGGGTCGCCCATGCCCGCAGGCTAGCGCCGCGTCCTGAAGCCGATCCAGGAGGTCAGCTGAGACTGCGCAGGAACTCCGAGCACGCTTCGGCGCAGGCGCGGCAGGACGCCGCGGCCGACTCGGCGCCGGGCTGCGAGTCGAAGGCGCGGGCGCACTCCAGGCAGACCGAGCGGCACCACTCCAGCCTGACCCGGATCTCCCCCTCGTCCTTCAGGCTCTCCTCGCCGAGGACATGGCACGTGGCGTCGCACACCTCGGCGCACATGATGCCCAGCCTGCGCACCCGCTCGTTGGACTCGGCGCCGTCGGGGTCGACCAGGCTCGCGCGAACCGCGCAGGCCCGGGCGCACTCCGTGCACGCCTGGGCACAGGCGAAGCGGTCCTCCAGGAACCGGTAGAGCTGCTGGGAAGTCGGCGATGTCACACCCAGCGGGTAGCCGGGGCGCGGGGGCGCAAACCCGCTCTCGCGGACGAAGGGCCCATCCCCCGGGCAGCACCGCCACCGGTCCGCTACCGATCATCGAAGCTGTCCGGTTCGTCCGGTTCTGTGCTGGGTATTCCTCTCGTATGGATACTGCCTCGATGCAGCTGGCCGCGACGAGCGGCCTGATAGTCCTCGTGCTGTTCGTCGTGATCGGCCTGGGGCTGATCGGGATGCTCGCCGGAGGTTTCTGGCTGACCTCCCGGGTCAAGTACCGCGAGTCCCCCCGGCCGCGGCCCGAGGAACAGCCGAAGCTGCCGCCGGAGGGCCCGGTGGGCGAGCTCCGGGAGAACAGGGAGTCCCAGGAGGTTCCCCGGACACCCGAGGGCGGCCGCCCGCTCACCCCGTACGAGCTGACCAACATGGACTCCAGGCCGAGCGCGTCGAAGGACCGTCCGCGCTGGAGCCGGGGTTCCAGCGGCTCGTTCGGCGGCGGCGGACTCGGCGCCCACTGAGTCCGTACGCCCGAGCCCGTACGCCGCATCGCCGAGGTCAGGCTCCACCGCCCGTCGGACGCCGTGCGCCGCTAGGCATCCGTCCTGGCGGCGTCCAGGCGGCCGACGCGGGCCACGTTCTGCCGGTCCTCGGGGTCGTCGCTGGGTTCGGCGGCGAACCAGGCGTCCAGGATCTCCTTCAGCAGCGGCTCGGAGGTCAGGCGCAGACTCAGCGCGAGGACGTTGGCGTCGTTCCAGCGGCGGGCGCCGTCCGCGGTGGCGGCGTCCGTGCACAGCGCGGCGCGCACGCCGGGCACCTTGTTGGCCGCGATGGACGCGCCCGTGCCGGTCCAGCAGCACACCACCGCCTGGTCGGCGGTGCCGTCCGCCACCTCCCGGGCGGCCGCCTCCGAGCAGGCCGCCCACTGCGCGTCGGCCCCGGGCCGCAGCGCCCCGTGCGGGCGCACGTCGTGGCCGCGCCGTCTCAGCTCGTCGAGGAGAAGGCGGGCCACGGGTTCGTCCATGTCGGAGGAGACGGAGATACGCATACGGCCGAGCGTAATCGGCCGCTACGGCGCGGCGCAGGGCCGGCGGCCGTGCGGCGGTTCCGTGCTCCGTCCTGCCGGGCGGGCGCCGGTGAGCGCGCCCTTCGGTGCGCTCACCCGGCGGTGCCCGGGACGGGATGTGCGCTCACTCAGGGTGGTCGGGGCGCTGCGCCGGAGGCGTGCCGCCGCCTTCGCCGCCGCCCTTGCGGCCCTTGTCCGTGCCGTGCGGGCGGGCGCCCGCGCCCTGGCCGGCTCCCTGGCGGGCCTTGAGCTCGCCGCTGTCCTGCGGGGTGGCGCCACCCTTGTCACTGCGCCGCTGTTCGGGCTGCTGCGGATTCGACATGCGCCGGTCTCCCTCCGGGTGGTGCGTGCTGCGTGCGGGGTCCGGGTTCCCAGGCCGGCCGGGGTCACCCATGCCGTGCTCGGCGGGCGGCGCGGTGGCGGTCAGCGCCCGGTGGAGGTGCTCGAGGGCGTCGAGGAGTACGGAGCGGTGGTACCAGCTCAGCCAGGCCGCCGCGTCCGCGGCCAGCAGACCGAGGGCCTCCGCCTGGGCCGGGGTCGGCCGGTGCCCGGCGTCGGGCCAGTGCAGGGTGATCACGCCGGTGCAGGAGCCTGCCGAGGACAGCACCGGGACGCTCTGCAGGGCGGCGGTGCCCGTGCTGAGCAGGACGCGCCGCGACTCCTCGGAGAGGAGCGCGTCGGCGGCCACGTCGGGCACGCTCACCCGGCGCCCGCGCAGCCGGGCGAGCGCGTCGGCCGTGCCCTCCTCCCAGCCGCGCACGAGGTGGTCGAGAAACGCGTCGGGGCAGCCGTAATGGGTCTCCGGGACCAGCGCGTTCACGGCCGGGTCGACGAGCAGCACATACCCGGCCGGGGCCCGCCCGATGGCCAGCGCCTCGTGCAGCACGGCGTCGATCATCTGCCGCCGGTAGCGGGGGTCGCGGCCGTCCCGGGCGAGGATCCGCAGCTGCGGCACGGGCAGGGGGCGGCGGCCCGGGAACCACACCTCGCCGTGCGGGGGGCGGGCCACGACGACGGCGGAGACGAGGACGCGCAACGGCACGTTGCACCGCTGCGAGGCCTCGCGCAGCGCCCGGAAGGCGCTGCCGGAGTCCGGCAGGCCGTAGCGGACCATGAGGACGCCCTGCGCCATGCCGATGACGGGGGCGGTGCGCACCCGGGCGCGCAGCGCGCGGACCTCCGTGCGCAGGTCCTCGTAACTGGGCCGCAGCGGATCCGCCATCTGCGACCGCCAGGCGGGCAGGTCCTCCGCCGGTGAGGCGGCGCGGGCCAGCTCGCGCAGCGCCTCGTCGAGAGTGGCGTAGAGCCGTACACCGTCCAGGCGGGCCAGGTGCACCGCCTCGCGCACTCCGGGGCGGGCCCGGACGATGATCAGGTCCGGGCGTCCGGTGCGGGCCCGGGTCGTCTCGCTGAGCGTGTGCAGGACGGCGGCGCCGCCGAGCTGCACGTGGGCCATGTCGAGCACGGGCCTGAGTCCCGCGCGGTCGGCCTCCTCGAGGTGGCCGCGCAGCTCCGCCGACCAGGCCTGGGCGCCCGCGGCGTCGAGGCTGCCGGACATGCGCAGCAGCAGCGCTCCCTCGGCGGGCAGCCCTTCGACGACGGACGACTCGATGACGAGCCGTGCCGGAGCGGCGGGCGGGTCGGAAGAGGGCTTCATGGCATCACCCGGGCGGGACGTCGCGACGGACTGGGGCGGCCTCTTCCCGACCTGCGGCCACGGTAGGGGCCCGGTGGCCGCCGCGCCATGCACCGCGCCGGTCGGGGCCGGGCGTGCGCTCGCCGGCCGGCCGTGCGCTCACCAATCGGTGCCGCCGGGTGCGGGGCCCGTGCGTCTTCGGGCTTCCAGGGAGCTCAGGGCCGACGCCATGGTGGCGTGCACCCGGACGCCGGGCAGCCCCGCGGCGCGCAGCGCCTCGCGCACGTGCGGCCGGGGCTGTACGACGGGCAGGGCGCGGCCGGAGAAGGCGAGGACCCCGGTGGCCCGGTCCACGGACCGCACGGCGGCGGCGCAGGCGAGGTACACCTCGGTCATGTCGAGGACGGCGTGTTCGGCGGCCCGGTCGGCCTGGGCGATGTGCTCGGCGAGCGCCTCGGAGAACTCCACGGCGTTGGAGGCGTCGACCGTGCCCCGCGCCTTCAGGACGCTGACCGTGCCGGTCTCCGGCCGGTGCTCGTGCACGGTCTGCATGAGCAGCGGGGCGGGGCCGCCGGGGCGGGCCCGGGGACGGGACAGCTGACCTTTTTCCATGGGCGTCGGACTTCCTGGCTGGGAAGGTGCGGGAAGGATCAGCCGGCCGCGTCTTGACCGGGAGTTCACTGTGCCTCCGGCCCCACAGGTGATGCAACGATTCGGCTCGGGCGTGTCGCGCCCCGGCCGGCTCAGCCGACGTACCGCCGGGCGGGTGAGGTGCGGCGGGCCCGTTCGAGCGCGGCGAGCCGGCGTTCCAGGTCCGGCGGCACCGGGTCGCGCTGGCGCAGCACCCAGGGCAGACCGGCGGTGGCGTGGGCGAACGCGCGCACCGAGGCGGCGTCCCGGGGCACGGTCCGCAGCAGGTGCCCGGTGCGGCGCAGCGCCGGCAGCAGGGGGCGGCGCAGCCAGGTGAACCACAGGGTGTTGCGGATGCCGAGGACGCGGCGGGCCGTGCTGTCGCGCAGCCGGGAGGCGTGGTGGTGGACGGTGAGCTCCTCGGCGTAGGCCAGCCACCAGCCCTGCCGCAGCAGGTCGCAGGCGAGCAGTTCCTCCTCGCCGCCGAGCCACAGACCGGGGTGGAAGCCGCCTCCGGACCGGAAGGCCTCGGTGCGCAGCACGGTGGCGCCGGCGAGGAAGGAGCCGAGGGCCGGTCCGGGGAGCCAGTCGGGGCCGGTGAGCGGGGACTCGCGCAGTTCGCGGACGACGGGGTCCTCGGTGCCGTCCGGTTCCACGACGATCCGCGCGGTCACGGCGGCGAGCCGGGGCCGGGCGTCGAGCAGGTCGGCGGCGCGCCGCAGGCTGCCGGGCTCCCACCAGGTGTCGTCGTCGCAGAAGGCCACGTAGGGGGTGGTGACGTGCCGGACGGCGAGGTTGCGGCCGACGGCGCCGAGGTTGCGGCCCGGGCGCAGCAGCGTCACCTCGGGGAAGTCGCGGGCGACGGCTTCGGCGGTGCCGTCGCGTGAGGCGTTGTCGGTGACGATCACGCGGGGGCGTTCGGGCAGCCGGCGCAGCAGGCGCAGGGTGCGCAGCAGTTCCGCGCGGCGGTTGTGGGTGATCATGACGACGGTCGTACGGCCGTCGGGCCCGCCCCGGGTCATCGCCGGCCGCCTTCCCCGGCGCCGGCGCGTCCGGCCGGGTGCCGGTCGAGCATGCGGGCGGCGTGTTCGACGTGCGGGGGCAGGGCGCGGCGCCGGGCCAGGGCGGCCGGGAACCGGGCGAGGGCCTCCTTCAGGGCGCGGCGTGCCCCGGGGCGGTCGGCCGCGGCGGCCAGCGCGAGGTCGGTGCCGGCCCGCAGGACGACGGGCCAGGGGCGGCGCAGGCAGGTGGTGAGGACGTGGTTGCGCCGGACCAGGAAGGGGCGGCCGGTGCGGCCGTCGGTGCCGGGGTGGTGGCGGGCGCGCAGGGAGGGTTCGTAGGCGACGCCCCAGCCGCCGGCGGCCAGGTCGTAGGCGAGCAGGGTCTCCTCGCCGCCGAAGAAGAGCAGCGGGTGGAAGCCGCCCACGGCGAGGAAGGCCTCCCGGCGCACCACGCTGGCACAGCCGAGGAAGCCCAGCACCGGGCGGCCGGGCAGGTCGGGCTCGGGCGGCAGGGGCGAGTCGGCGAGGACGGCGTTGAGGGGGTCCTCGTCGGCCTCGTCGCCGACCAGCGTGCGCGCGGCGAGCAGGCCGAGCCGGGAATGGCGGTCGAGGAGATCGGCGGCGCGGGCGAGGCTGCCGGGCTCCCACCAGGAGTCGTCGTCGCTGAAGGCGACGTAGGGCGTGCGGGCGTGCCGGACGGCCAGGTTGCGGCCGAGGGCGCCGGTGTTGGCGGCGGGGCGCAGCAGACGGTCCAGGGCCGGGTGGCCGAGCACGGCCCTGCGGGTGCTGTCATCGCGGGAGTTGTCGACGACGATGACCGGCGGCCGCTCGGGCAGCCCGGCCAGCGCGTCGAGCGTGCGCAGCAGGCTGGCCGGCCGGTCGCGGGTGATCACGGCGACGCTGACCCGCGGATCCCCCGCAGCCGCGGCCCCACGGGCGGTGCCGGGCACGGACTCAGTGGACACGCGCCACCTCCCCTCGGACGCCGGCCCTGCCCGGCAGGACGGCCGGTCCGTCACGGCTGATCATGGCGACACCGACCCGCGGATCCCCCGCAGCCGCGGCCCCACGGGCGGTGCCGGGCACGGACTCAGTGGACACGCGCCACCTCCGGTCGGGCGTCGGGGGCGCCGTCGCGGACCGGGCGCAGCAGGGTCAGGCAGGCCGCGGCGACCTCGCCGGAGCGGATGCGCAGCAGGCGGGCGTCGGGGGTGGGGCCGTGCGGGTCGCCGGGCGGGCCGGGCTTCCACAGGGCCAGGTGGCGGCGGCTCGGGGGCGGCCCCCACAGGCGCGGGGAGACGGGGCCGAACAGGGTGACCGAGGGAGTGCCGTGGGCGACCGCGAGATGCGCCGGGCCGGTGTCGCCGCTGAGGACGAGGGACGCCCCGGCGACCAGTGCGGACAGCTCCCCGTACGGCAGGCCGCCGGCGAGCACGTCGCCGGCGGGCAGTCCGCTGCGCTCGGCGACCGAACGCACCAGGGCCTCCTCGCCGGGGCCGCCGGTGAGCACCACGTGGTGGCCGGCCGCGCGCAGGCACCGTACGACGGCGGCGTACCGCTCCCCCGGCCAGCGGCGGGAGCCGGAGGCCGCGCCGGGATGCACGACCACGGCGCCCGGCACCGGTGACGGTGTGTCCGGCTCGGGGAGGCGCAGGTCCAGGGGGTCCGCCGGGATGCCGTAGGCGTGCAGGAAGGCGCACCAGCGGTCCCGTTCGTGGGCCTGCGCCTGCCAGGGCGGGCCGTCCGGGCAGGCGTGCGCGAGCAGCCGGCGCGGGTGCAGCGCGGCGAGGGCGTCGCGGCTCTCCGGGCCGTTGCCGTGCAGGTCGATCGCCACGTCGGGCGGCGGTCCGGCCCAGTGCGTGAGGGACGGCACCGCCCGCCCCGGCGCCTCGGCCGGGAACACGGCGTCGACCGCCCCGGTGGCGAGGGCCGCCTCGGTCAGCCCCGGCGGCAGGGCGAGCAGGATCCGGTGCCCGGGAAAGGCCCGGCGCACACCGCGCAACGCGGGCACACCGGCAAGCAGATCACCGAGGCCCAGGGCGCGCAGGACCAGAACGGTCGGGGAGCGGTGCAGGGTGAGGGTCACCGGATGGGTCCTCCGAAGGGTGCGGGAGCCGGGACTCGACGAACGGGCGGGTACCACGCGGCGAGCGGCCGACGCCTTGCCGAGGGTCTACGGCCGGGTGGGCGACGAACGGTGGCACGGCGGGCCGGGCCGGGGCGGTGACCGAGGCTCTCTGAGCGGCTCCGGCCGCGTGGACGATGACGGTGGTGCGGCCGACCGCGTCCGGGACGAGGGGGGACGCCCCGCCGGGTGTTGCGCCGCCGGCAGGCATCGGACCGGGCGGGACGCGGGGGTCGCCCGGTGCCTCCACGCCGTCCTCCTGCCGGGGCCGGGTCGGGACGGCGGGCGGGCGACAGCCTCCGGGTGAAGCCCCGGCCGGGCCGGCGGCGGTGGTCACCTTGTGCGGCCTGCGGCCGGGGCCGGGCTCTGGGCGGCGCGGCGGGCCAGACCGGTGGTGGAGCGGCCGTCGAGGTACGGCAGCAGCAGGACCTGGCCGCCCCAGCTCTCCACCAGGGGCTGTTCCGGCAGCTCGGTACGGGCGTAGTCGCCGCCCTTCGCCCAGATGTGCGGGCGGAGTTCGCCGAGGATGCGTTCCGGCGTGTCCTCGTCGAACACGGCGACCGCGTCCACGCACTCCAGTGCCCGCAGCACCCTGACCCGGTCGGCGACGGGCACCAGGGGGCGGCCGGCGCCCTTGCGGCGGCGCACCGAGTCGTCGGAGTTCACGCAGACGATCAGGCAGTCGCCGGCCCGGCGTGCGGCCTGCAGGAGGGCCACGTGCCCGGCGTGCAGCAGGTCGAAGCAGCCGCCCGCGGCGACGACGGTGCCGCCCGCGCTCCGCACCCGGGCAGCCGTGCGCACGGCGTCACTGGTGGTGTCGCCGTCCGCGGGCGCGGCCTGGGGCGGGTCCGGCTGCTCGGCGGCGGCGACCGCGCGGGCCCCGCCCTCGGCGACATACCGGGTCGCGGCGTGCACGGCGGCCTGTACGGCGGCCTCGGTGAGCGCCCCGTCGGCGAGCAGGCCGGCGGCGGTCGCGGCGAACCGGTCGCCGGCGCCGCACGGGTCGCCTGCCGCGGCGGCCGGGGTCGGCACCAGCAGCGGGGTCTCACCGTGGGAGAGCAGCGCGCCGCGCTCGCCGAGGGTCACGGCGACGGCCCGTGCCCGCCAGGCCCGGACCAGGGTGCGGGCATCCCGCGCGGCGGCGCGCAGCCCTTCCTCGTCGCCGGACCCACCTGAGCCGTGAACCCCGTGGGACCCGTCCGGCCCCTCGGATCCGCGGGCCCCGGCGAAGCCGCCGGACGGGTCGGACGCACCGGTCCCGCCAGAGCCGTGAGACCTGCCCGAACGCTCGGCTCCGTGAGCCCCGGCACGGTCGCCGGACCGGCCGGACTCACCGGCCCCGCCGGACCCGTACGCCCCGTCGGAGCCGCCAGCCGCGTGGAACCCGCCGGACCCGCCCGCCCTCTCGTAGCCGCCGGACCCACCGGACCCGGACAGCCCTCCGACCCCGCCGGACCCGTCGCCACCCGTCACGTGCCGGGCGAAGGTGCGGGCCTCCTGCGCCGACGGTGTGACCAGGCGGACGCCGGGGACGGGGGGAAGGCCGCGTACGTGGGGGTCCCAGACCATGGGGGCCGGCGTCCGGGCGAGGGCGTCCCGCAGGACGTCGGCCGTGCCCCGGCCGTAGTCGGCGACCAGGATGCCGCGGGCGCCGGTGATCGCGTCCTCGGCGGCCCCCGTCGCCGCGCGGGCGCGTCCCTCGCCGTCGTCCAGGCGGAGCAGCGGCCGGTCCCCGGCCAGGACCCGGGTCTTGCTGCTCAGCGTGCCCTCCAGCGGCACCTCCACCAGCTCGACCCGGCCCGCCAGCAGCTCGCGCAGGGTCCGGCTGGCGCTGTCGTCGCCGAGCGCGGTGACGAGCGTGACCGGGCGGCCGTCCGCCGCGGCGAGACAGGCGGCGAGGGCCGCGCCGCCGGGGCGGGAGCTGCGCCGGGCGCCGTGCACCACCGGCACGGGGGCGTCCGGGGCCAGGCGCTCGGCCCGGCCGCACAGGTCGTGGTCGAGCAGTGCGTCGCCGACGACGACCAGGGGGGTGCGCGTGCTCGTCATGTCTGTCCCTTCCGGTGCGCGGCGGGCGCGACGGTGCGGGCCCGGCCGACGAGCCGGCCGACGACGCCCGGCCTGCCGTCCACCCCGTCGCCGCCGGCCCGGCCGGCCGCTCCGCGCTCGACGGCCTGGTCGAAGGCCTCGCACAGCATGTGCACGGCGACCAGGTGGAGTTCCTGCACGGTGGCGGCCACCGGCGCGTCCACGCACAGGGCCTCGTCGGCGCCGAGCTGGAGCGGGTTGGGCGCGCGGCCGGTCAGCGCCCACACCGTCATGCCCAGGCGGTGGGCGCGGTCGGCGGCGGCCAGCAGGTTGGCGCTCGCGCCGCTGGTGGACAGCAGCATGAGCACGTCCCCGCGGCGGCCGTGGGCGGCGGTCTGCCGGGCGAACACCTCCTGGACGCCGTAGTCGTTGGCGATCGCGGTGGTGGAGGAGGTGTCGGCGTGCAGGGCGACCGCGGAGAACGGCGGCCGGTCGTCGCGGTAGCGGCCGACGAGTTCGGCGGTCAGGTGCTGCGCCTGGGCGGCGCTGCCGCCGTTGCCGGCGACGAGCAGCCGGGCTCCGGCGCCCAGCCTGCGGGCGAGTTCGCCGCCCCACCGTTCGAGGAGGGGACCGTGGTCGCGGAAGGCGTCCAGGGCCTTCGCGAGGTCGTCGCAGTGAGTGGCGCCCACGGCGCCGTCCACGGGGGTCTCGGTGCCGCTGCCGGTCTTCATCGCACCACTCCCGAGAGCGAGGGGATCGAGGAGACGGCGCCGTACACCGCGGCCACGCCGTCGGCCACCCGGTCCCATGTGTAGTGGGTCAGCACGCGCCGCCGGCCGGCGGCCCCGTAGCGGGCGAGCCGTTCGGGGTCGGCGAGGAGGGCGCGCACGACCGGCCCGAGGTCGTGATCCTCGTCGGCCGGCACCAGGACGCCGGTGGTGCCGTCCACGACCGTGTCGAGCTGGCCGCCGACGGCGGTGGCGACGACCGGGGTGGCGCAGGCCATGGCTTCCAGCGGGACGATGCCGAACGGCTCGTAGCGCGGCAGTGACAGCACGAGGTCGGCGTCGGCCATCAGGGCGGGCATCCGGTCCCGGCCCACCCCGCCGAGCAGGGTGACGCGGTCGGCGACGCCGTACTCGGCGGCGATCGCGGCGAGGCGGCGGGCCTCGGGGTCGGCGCCGAGCAGCCCGGCCCCGGGGCCGCCGGCGACGACCAGTTCGGCGCCGGGAATGCCGGCGAGGGCGCGGATGGCGCGGTCGAAGCCCTTGCGGGGCACCAGCCGGCCGACGGACAGGAGCCGTTTGCGGGCGCCGGCGGGCCGGATCCGGGGGGCGGGCCGGAACTGGTCGGGGTCGACTCCGCAGGGCACGATGCTGATCCGGTCCTCGTCCAGGCCCATCGCCTTCAGTTCGGCGACCTCGTCGCTGCAGGTGGCGATGATGCGGGCGCAGTCGTGGCCGACGGCCTCCTCTATGGCGAGGCGCTGCGGCGGGCTGGTGTCCGAGGCGCCCTGGTAGCGCTTCTTCACGGTGCCCAGCGCGTGGTAGGTCTGCACGACCGGTATGCCGAGCTCGCGGGCTCCGGCCAGGGCGGCCAGGCCGGACATCCAGAAGTGGGCGTGTACCACGTCCGGTGGGTCCAGCGACCACTGCCGGGCCAGGAAGTCGCCGAACTCGCTCATGTGCGGCAGGAGTTCGTCCTTGGGGACGGGTGCGGGCGGCCCGGCGGGCACGTGCACCACCTGCACTCCGTCGTCGAGGGTCACCCGGTCCGGCAGGTCCGCCGAGTCCCGCCGGGTGTACACCGTGACCCGGTGTCCCCTTCTGGCGAGTTGCCGGGCGACCTGGGCGACGTACACGTTCTGGCCGCCGGCGTCGGGTCCGCCGAGCGCGGCCAGCGGGCTGGCGTGCTCGGACACCATGGCGACGCGCCCGGCCGGGTGGCGGGTACGGCTGCTCATCGGGTGACCTCCTTGATCAGGCGCTCCCAGTCGTCGAGGAAGCGCCGCTCTCCGTAGCGGGCCTGTGCCGCCGCCCGGGCCGCCGCGCCGGTGCGGCGGGCGAGTGCGGGGTCGGCGAGAAAGGCGCGTACGGCGTCCTCCAGTACGTCGAGGCGGTTCGAGACCACCCCGGCGCCGTCGGGGACCGCCTCGCGCACCTCGGTGGTGTCGAGGGCGACCACCGGCATGCCCAGGAACATCGCCTCCAGCAGCGACAGCCCGAGCGAGGTCCAGCGCACGGGGTGCAGATAGAGGCGGCAGCGGGCCATCTCCCGGTGCAGCTCGTGCTGGGGCAGGTCACGCGTGCGGCAGCGTTCGGGCGGCAGGCCGAGGTGGTCGGCGAGCCCTTCGGTGCGCATGCCGAAGACGTCCAGGGGTGCGCAGCGGGCGAACCGGGGCAGCAGGTCGGTGCCGGTGGTCCGGCCCCGGCGCACGGGTTCGTTGACCACGACGGCGGCGCGCCGCTCGGTGCCGGTGTACAGCGGGCCGGGATCGATGATGCCGTGCTCGACGACCTCGGTCGGGGCCTGGCCGCTGTCCCACATGAGCCGGTTGAAGTGGGTGACGTGCACGATCGGGATCGCGGACTGCGCGGCCAGCGGGTGGGGCTGGCGTTCGGGCGTCTCGTCGGGACTGTTGTGCTCGACGTACACGGCGGGCACGTCCACGCCGGGCCGGCGGCCGGTCCAGCGCAGGGCCAGGTCGAGTTCGTGCGGCCGCTGCAGCACCATCAGGTCGATGTCGGCGTCCCAGAGTTCCTTCGGGGTGCGTTCCTCGACGGTCTGCGGCCAGTCCCAGGTCACGGCGCGGCCGAGCCCGTCGGGCCCGCGGTCCTCGGTGACCGGGACCAGGTAGGTGTGCAGGCCCTGCACGAAGGCGGTGAGCCACGATCCGTGCACGTGCCAGACGAGGATGTTCATGAGTGGCGCTCCTGGATGAGCTTGTGCACCGCGCGCACCACGTCCTGCCCGGTGACCTCGTCCAGGCAGGGGTGTCCGGGCACGGGACAGGTCAGGGCCCGGGTGTTCGCGCACGGCGCCGACTGGTCGCCGAGCAGGATGGCGGGGACGCCGTACGGCGCCCAGCGTCCGGCGGGCACCACCGGCGCGAACAGGGACACGACGGGGGTGCCGACGGCCGCGGCGAGGTGGGCGGGTCCGGTGTTGGCGCTGATCACGACGTCGGCCATGCGCAGCACTCCGGCCAGGGTGCGCGGGGAGGTGCGGCCGCCGAGGTCGACGGCCAGGTCGCCGCTCACGCAGCGGGTGAGCACCCGCTCGTGCGGGCCGCCGGTGACGACCACGCGGTGCCCGGCGTCGGTGAGCAGGCCGACCGCCTCCGCGCAGCGCCGCGGGCTCCAGGCGCGGGCGGGGGCGCTGGCCCCGGGGTGCAGGACGACGTAGGGGCCGTAGCCGGTCAGGGCGCTGGTGTCGGGGGGCGGCAGGACGCGCAGCCTGCCGTTGTCCCCGGCGGGCAGCCGGAAGCCCATGGCGGCCGCGGTGTCCAGGGCCGCCTCGGCCTCGTGCCGGCCGGGCAGCCTGCGGTGCCGCACGTCGAGCAGCCGTCCGGGGTGGTCGACGCTGTCGGCGCCGATCCGGTGCACGCCCGCGAGGCGCAGCAGCAGGGCGGTGGGCAGGGGGCTCTGGTGGAAGGAGGTGAGGACGAGCGCGGAGTCGAAGGCGCCGGCGCGCAGCCGGGCGACCAGCGCGTCGATGTCCCCCGGGTCCACGTCCGGCGGGTCGAAGCCCTCCCAGGGCGCCTCCCACACCACCAGCTCGTCGACACCGGGCAGCAGTTCCGCGGCGTCGGCGCCGCGCGGCCCGCACAGCAGGGTGACGTGCGTGCTGTGGGCGGCGACGGCGCGCACGGCCGGGCCGGCGAGCAGCACGTCGCCGAAGCTGTCGAGCCGGACGACGAGGGACCTCATGGCGACGGCCTCCCCTCCGGGACCGCCGCCTGCGGCGGGAGCGGGCGCGTCCGGTCCGGGGCCGCCGCGAGCGCGCCGCGTACGGCGGTGAGCAGGTCGGGGGCGCTGTCCTCGGCGAAACGTGCCACCTCCGCCGGCGCCGTGGCCGCGTTGGGGACGAGCACCCCCCGGGCGCCCGCCGCGCGGGCCGCCAGCACGTCGGCGGCGATGTCGCCGATCACCAGGCACCGGGCGGGCGGGACACCGAGGCGCGCAGCGGCCGTGAACACCAGTCCGGGGCGCGGTTTGCGGCAGTCGCAGCCGGCGTCCGGGGCGTGCGGGCAGAACACCCAGGTGTCCAGGCCGCCCAGCAGGGTGTCGGCGCGCTCGTTGACCCGGCGCACCTGGTCGGCGGTGAGCAGTCCGCGCCCGATGCCGGACTGGTTGCTGACCACCCCGGTGGCCAGGCCGTGGGACCGGGCGAGGGCGACGGCCTCGGCGGCGCCGGGCAGCAGCCGGACGCGGTCGGGGTCGCCGTTGTAGGGCACGTCCGCCACGAGGGTGCCGTCGCGGTCGAACAGGACGGCGCACACGGTCATGCGGCGCCTCCCAGGGGTCGGGCGTGCCGGTGGCGGACCACACCGCGCAGCCAGTGCCGGACGGCGAGGGGCGGTATGAGCACGCTGGTGCCGGCCATCGAGGCGATCTCGCGGGCAGTGCGGGGGCCGGGCAGGATGCGGGCGAGGGCGAACTCGGCGGTGCCGAGCGTCCACAGGGCGGCGCAGACGGCCGCGGCGCGGCGGCGGCCGGCGAGGGCGCAGCCGGCGGCGGCCAGCGCGGCGCCGGTGACCGCCAGGTGGCGGGGCAGCCGGCCGCGGGGCGCCTCGGCGCGGCTCCACCAGTCGCGGCCGTGCAGCCGGTTCATCAGCGCGTCGTCGGCGTTGCCGCGCTGCGCGGGCAGCGAGGCCCACCAGTGGGCGGGGCGGACCGGGTGGCGGGTGACGCGCCGGCCGCGCCGCAGCGTCCAGCCGGCCCGCTGCACCCGCAGGGCGAGGTCGGCGTCCTCGCGGAAGGCGCGCGGGAAGCGCTCGTCGAAGCCGCCGGCCCGGGTGAGCGCGTCGGTGCGGTAGGCCATGTCGGCGGTGGCCCAGGCGGCGTTCTCCAGGCCCTTGGTGTTGCGTTCCCAGTCGGTGGGCCGGCGGTCCAGGGGCAGGGGGACATGCAGCTGCCCCTGGATGCCGCCGACGTCCTCCCCGGCCTCCCGCAGGTCCTCGGCGAGCAGCCGGGACCAGTCCGGGAGCACCTGGACGTCGTCGTCGAGGAAGACCGTCCAGGGGGTCGTGACGGTACGCCAGCCGGCGTTGCGGGCGGCGGCCGGGCCCTTGCCGCCGGTGCGCAGGGTGCGTATCCGTTCGCGCAGCGGCCCGGCCGCGTCCAGCGGCAGTGCGCCGTCGGGTGCGGGCCGGTCGTCGACGACGATCACCTCGTGCGGCGGGTTCCCCTCGGCCTCGGCGAGCGCGCGCAGGCACTCGGCGAGGCAGGGGCGGCCGATCGTCGGGACGACGACGCTGTAGGCGGGCGCGCCGGTCATGCGAACGCCCTCCCGCGGCGGACCGCGAACGGGCCGAGCACCAGCAGGTCCACGGGTGCGGAGCCGAAGCACTCCAGGGCGTCGCGCGGGTCGTCGACCATGGGCCTTCCGGCGGTGTTCAGGCTGGTGTTGACGACCACCGGCAGCCCGGTGCGCCGCTCGAACCCGTCGATCATGCGGGCCACCAGGGGCTCCTGGGCGCGGTCGACGGTCTGGATGCGCGCGGTGCCGTCGACATGGACGACGGCCGGGATGCGGGCCTTCCACTCGGCGGCCACGTCGTGCACGAAGAGCATGTGCGGGCTGGGCAGCGGACCGTCGAAGATCTCGGCGGCGCGCTCGGCGAGCACCATGGGCGCGACGGGCCGGAACTCCTCGCGTCCCTTGACGGCGTTGAGGCGTTCCAGGTTCTCCGCCCTGCCGGGGTGGGCCAGCAGGGAGCGGTGGCCCAGGGCGCGCGGCCCGTACTCGCTGCGGCCCTGGAACCAGGCCACGATCCCGTCGGCGGCCAGCGCCTCGGCGGCGGTCTCGGCGATGTCTGCGGGCTCCTCGTACGGTACGGCGGCCCGCTCCAGCCACTGCCGCAGCTCGGCGTCGCTCCAGCCCCGGCCGAGCGCGGCCGTCGGCATCGGCTGCAGGGTGTCCTTCTGGCCCGCGACATGGGCGGCCGCGCCGAGGGCCGTACCGGCGTCCCCGGCGGCCGGCTGCACCCACACGTGCTCGAAGCCGCTCTCCCGCCACAGCCGGGTGTTGGCGACGCAGTTCAGCGCGACTCCGCCGGCCATGGTGAGCGCGTCCTCGCCGGTGTGTTCGCGCAGCCACCGGGCCAGGGCGAGCATGGCCTCCTCCAGGCACAGCTGGGCGCTGGCGGCGAGGTCGGCGTGGTCCTGGCTCCAGGAGCCGCCGGCCGGGCGCGGCGGGACGAACTCGGCCCAGGGCACGGGCCGGGCCCGGAAGCCGCCCCCGTCGCCGGGGCGGACGTACTCCCGCAGCCGCTCGGCGAAGCGCGGGGTGCCGTAGGAGGCGAGTGCCATCACCTTGAACTCGTCGCTGCTGCGCAGGAATCCGAGGTGCTGGGTGAGATCCTCGTAGAACAGGCCGAGGGAGTCGGGCAGTTCCTGGGTGTGCAGGACGGTCAGCTCCCGGCCGGTGTAGCGGCCGGCCAGGTGGGAGCCGCATTCGCCGCGGCCGTCGAGGACGAGCACGGCGCAGTCCGGGTACGGCGAGACGGGCCCGGCGGAGGCGGCGTGCGCCACGTGGTGGGGGACGAACCTCACCTTGGCCGGGTCGAGGCCGGGCAGCGCCTCGGCGAGGAAGCCGGGGGCCTGGCGGGCGTACTCCTGGCGGAGGTGGTCCCAGGGGTCGTTCAGGCCCATCTCCTCGGCGGGCCGGGCGAGCGCCGGATCGTAGGAGTAGGCGACGGCGTCCAGGTCGGACGGGGTGAGGCCGGCCTGCTGCAGACACCAGCGGGCCGACTGCTCCGGCAGCTCCCACGCGGAGAAGGGCACGGGCCGTTTGCCGTGCTTGCGGCGCGAGAACCGCTCCTCCTCCGCCGCCGCCACGACCTTGCCGTCGGTGATCAGGGCGGCCGCGGGGTCGTGGAAGAGTGCGTTGATACCGAGGACGTGCATGCGGTGTCTCTCTCCTGGGCGGCGGGCGGTCGGGGTCAGGGCTGCGACGCGGGCGCGCCTCCCGGGGGCCGCGCGGCCGGCTGCCGCACCGGCGCGCCTTCGGGGGGCGTGGCGGGCGGCTCGTCCTGCGGCTGCTGCGCGGCGAAGTAGGCGATGGTCTGTTTCAGGCCTTCCTCCCACGGGATCTGCGGCGACCAGCCGAGCAGTTCGCGGGCGAGCGCGGTGTCGGGCCGGCGCCGGCAGGGGTCGTCCACGGGCCGGTCGACGAACGCGATGGGTGAGCGGGAGCCGGTGAGGGCGACCACTCGGCGGGCCAGGTCGGCGACGGTGATCTCGTCGCTGCCGCCTATGTTCACCGGCCGCACGGACCTGCTCGCGGCCACCCGCAGGACGCCGTCGACGGTGTCGTCCACGTAGCACAGCGAACGGGTCTGGCTGCCGTCGCCGGTCACCGTGAGCGGCTCCCCGGCGAGCGCCTGGCAGATGAAGGTGGGCACCGCGCGGCCGTCGTGGACCCGCATCCGCGGCCCGTAGGTGTTGAACAGCCGCACGATCCCGGCGTCGGTGCCCCGGGCACCGGCGTGCGCGGTGACCAGCGCCTCGGCGAACCGCTTGGACTCGTCGTACACGCTGCGCGGCCCGATCGGGTTCACGTTGCCCCAGTAGCCCTCGTGCTGCGGGTGGACCAGCGGGTCGCCGTAGACCTCGGACGTGGAGGCGAGCAGGAAGCGCGCCCGGTCGCGGGCGGCGATCGTGAGCGCGTTGCGGGTGCCGAGACTGCCGGCGTCCAGGGTCTCCAGGGGCAGCCGGAGGTAGTCGGCGGGCGAGGCCGGGCAGGCGAAGTGCAGCACCAGGTCGTACGGCCCCGGCAGGTGCTGCACGCAGTCCGGGGCGGAGACGTCCACCTGCACGAACCGGAAACCGGGCCGGTCCTCGAGGTGGGCGACGTTCTCCCGCCGCCCGCAGACGAGGTTGTCGGCGCAGTCGACTTCGACCCCCGAATCCAGCAGCCTTTCGCACAGATGGGAGCCGAGGAAGCCGGCGCCGCCGGTCACGAGAGCGCGCCGCCAGGAAAACGGTGTGTCACCAGTCATGGGGCTGTTCCTTCGTCCACGTCGTCGCGCCCCGGGAACGCTCCTGCCTGGGCGTTCGGCGCGTACCGCGTCGCCGGGCCGGGCTCGTCGGCCCCGACTCGGGTATCGGGGACAGGGCCTGGGTCCCGCTGGTCCGGAGGACCGCCCTGTACGGCCGCCGCTGGCTGGACGGCACTGGCAGCGGAGTGCCCCTGCCAGTTGGTTTCACACGTTGGATTCTTATTCTCCGGAACCACGGGTACTCGCGCGACTCCGGCGTCACACGGCGCTCCGGCGCAACGCCGCGGGCAGGTCCGGACAGGCCGGGAGAGGGGCATGCACGACGAGATCACCGACGCGCTGCTGGGCGCCCTGCGGCGCGCCGGCCGGTCTCCGCGGCGCGTCCTGCTGACCGGTTGGTTCAGTTTCCGGGACGGCGAGGCGACCGCCGGGGACGTGCTCGCCGAGCGGCAGGTGTCGGCCGCGCTGACCCGGGCGGGCATCCGGCACGACACGGCGTGGAGCCCCGGTTTCCGTCCGGGTGCGCTGTCGCTGGAGACGGCGCGCCCGGAGGCGTACGACACCCTGCTCTTCGTGTGCGGTCCGGTGCACGGACCTCAGGTGGCCGCGCTGCATGCCAGGTTCGCGACCTGTCGGCGACTGGCCGCCGGTGTCTCGGTCGTCGATCCGGCGGATCCCGCGGCCACGGGCTTCCATGAGATCGTCGCCCGGGACGGCGCCGCGGCCCCGGCCCGGCACGACCTCGCGGCCACGGCCCCGGCGGGCCCGCTGCCGCCGGTCGCCGCGGTGGTGCTCTCGCACGGGCAGGGCGAGTACGGCGCCCGCCGCCGCCACGAGGAGGTCAACGCCAGGATCACCGGCTGGCTGGGCGGGAAGGACTGCGCGCGGATGCCGGCCGACACCCGGCTGGCCTCGGACGACTGGCGGCTGTGCGGCACGGCCGAGCAGTTCCTGGCGCTGGTCTCCCGCTGCGACCTCGTGGTCACCACCCGGTTGCACGGCCTGGTGCTGGCCCTGCGCACCGGCACCCCGGTGATCGCCGTGGACCCGGTCGCGGGCGGCGCCAAGGTCACCGCCCAGGCGCGGGCGGTGGGCTGGCCGGCGCTGCTGAACGCGGCGGAGCTGCGCGAGGAGGCGCTGGACCACTGGTGGCGGTGGGCTTTGTCCGAGCCGGGCCGGACGGCCGCGGCCCGCCACTCGATGGGCTGACGGGGCGCGGGCGGGCCGTGTAGCGCGCCGTACGCGGGGCACTCGACGCGGCGACGGCAGGCCGTCATGGGTCGCCGCGATGTCTCGCAGGAGGTAAGGACATGGGTCACGGCGGAAACGTCATCCAGGAGCTGACGACCGATCACCGCGAGGTCGAGGAGATCTTCGGCCGCATCGAGGCACTGCCGCCCGGTTCCAAGGAGCGCAAGGACCTGGCCGACGAGGCCACGATCGAGCTGGTACGCCACTCGGTCGCGGAGGAGGCCTATCTGTACCCGGCGGTGCGCGAGCACATCACCGGCGGGGACGCCCTGGCCGACAAGGAGCTCGAGGACCACGCCAAGGCCGAGCAGATCATGAAGGACCTGGAGAGCTGCCAGGCGGACGATCCGCGGTTCGACTCGCTGATGGCGCAGCTGATGAGCGAGATCCGGTCCCACATCACGGACGAGGAGCAGAACCTCTTCCCCCGGCTGGAGGCCGCCTGCCCTCCCGACGCGCTGATGGACCTCGGTGACAAGGTGCGCCGCGCGAAGAAGACGGCCCCCACCCGCCCGCACCCGTCCGCCCCGGACACTCCCCCGGCCAACAAGCTCCTCGCCCCCGGAGCCGGCCTGGTCGACCGCATGCGCGACGCCCTGACGGGCCGCGGCAAGCACTAGACGAGTAAGTCCGAAGGGGCCGAGTGCATGAAGCGAGGGTCTCGTTGGTCCGTTTGTGACGACAGACCTCGAAACCCTCGCGACTGCACTGTACGTGAAGATCGATGACTCTCTGGCAGGATCGCGTCGATGGGGCCGCCCGCCGAGCCTGAGCGATGCCGAGTTGTTGACGCTGGCGGTGATGCAGGCCCTGCTCGGGTTCGTCTCCGAAGCCCGCTGGCTGCGGTTCGCCCGCGTCCATCTGGCGGCCGAGTTCCCCTACCTGCCCGGGCAGTCCGGGTACAACAAACGCCTGCGGGCCGCGAACACGCTGATCAGCAGGTTCATCCGCACCCTGGCCCGGGACAGCGACCTTTGGCACGACGACGTGTGGATCGTGGACTCCACCCCCGTGGAGTGCGCCCGCTCACGGCCCACCGCGAAGCGCTCCGACCTGGCCGGCTGGGCCGGCTACGGCTACTGCCCCTCGCACTCCCGGTTCTTCTGGGGCCTGCGTCTTCACCTTGTGTGCACCCCCGGCGGCCTCCCGATCGCCTGGGCCCTGGCCAACCCCAAAGTTGACGAACGCGAGGTGCTGGCCGACATGCTCACCGGCGACCAGGACCTACTGGCCACCCACCCCGGACAGACCATCGTCGGCGACAAGGGCTACGTATCCAGGCACCTCGACGCCTTCATGGCCGAGCACGGCCTGACCCTGCTGCGGCCGACCTACCGCAACATCACCCCCCGGCCCGGCGAACACCTTCTCAAGCCCATCCGTCAGCTCATCGAGTCGGTGAACGACACCCTCAAGGGCCAGCTCGACCTCGAGCGTCACGGCGCGAGAACCCCCGCCGGCGTTCTCGCCCGTGTCGGACAACGGATCCTCGCCATGACGACCGCGATCTGGCACAACCGCAACACAGGCCGAGCCATCACACGCTCACTGATCGCCTACGACCACTGACCAACCCTTCGGACTTACTCGTCTAGAGCCGGAAAGCCACGGGGGAGGCGGCGGTACCGGGGGGCGTGGACGCGCTGCGGCCCCGCGAAGGCTCGCGCCGGCCTCACCCCGCTTGGAGCTTCGGCTTTCATCCGCCCGGCGTAGGGTCGCTTCTGCCCACCGCCCACCCGGTGTGTTTCGGTCTCGCCCAGCCGTCCGGCGGCCCTCGCCCTGCTCCTCGTGCCCTGCGCTGCGAAGTGCCGCCGAGGTACGGGCCGACCCGCCACTCCGCTGGCCTGCCTCAACGCGCGTAGCCGGAGGTCGCCCCGGGCGCTCCAACTCGCCCCCGACACCGCTCAGAACCACGGCCGCGTGGACTCTCCTTGGCGGGTGCGGTGCCGTACCGTTCGGCACAGGAGGCGGAAGGCCTGGACGAGGGTCAGCGGCCAGAGGAGCGCGAAGCACCCCAGAAGTGCGGGGTCCGAGGTGCGGACGCCCATGACGGCCGCGAACGCCGAGGCGGCTCCCAGCAGCAGCACCGCAAGAGGGAGCCACACTTCCCGTCGGGCGTCTCCCATGCGGCGCGCGAACCGGCGGTCCCGCCGGAGGTCCGTCTCGATCTGCACGAGCGCCAGCCGTTCGCGCAGCGACAGCCGTACGTCGTCGTGCATCTCCCAGTCGTCCACGGCAACGGCACCTCCTCCGCCGGTCAGCGGCTCCCGCCCCGCAGACCCGAGTTCCCCGAACCGCCCGCCCGATACGGAACCCGATCCGCACCCGCGCGGCGCCCCGGCATCCCGGCGCCCCGCGCGGGTGCTCAGTCGAGACAGAACTCGTTGCCCTCGATGTCCTGCATCACGATGCACGAATCGTTGTCGTCGGCCAGCAGTTCCACGCGTACCGCGCCGAGCGCGACCAGCCGTGCGCATTCGGCCTCGAGCCTGGCCAGGCGCTCCTCCCCCACCAGCCCTGTGCCCACCCGCACATCGAGATGGACCCGGTTCTTGACGACCTTGCCTTCGGGAACGCGCTGAAAGAACAGTCGCGGCCCGGCACCCGAAGGATCGGCGCAGGCGAACCAGGAACCCCGGTCCTCAGGCGGCCGCGAGCGATCGAACTCGTCCCATGTGGCGAACCCCTTCGGCGGCGACACGACATACCCCAGTACCTCGCACCAGAAGCGAGCGACCCGCTCGGGTTCCGCGCAGTCGAAGGTGACCTGGAACTGCTTGGCCGATGACATGCGCGCACCCTAACAACGCGGCTGTGTCGGAGTGCCGGTGGCAGATGTGCTGCCGCCGGCACCGGTCGGACCGGCTAGCGGCGCAGGCTCAGCAGCGCGAACACGCCGCCGGCCACCGGGCGGGCCTGGAAGCCGCTCTGGGTGTTCGCCGCGGTGTCGTACCAGTCGGTGAACGGCACGCGTGAGGGCGAGGTGTGCGCGAACCGGTAGAGCGCGGAGATCAGCACGTCGCTGACCGGGTGGTCGTGCAGCCACGCGGCCGTCCACATCTCCCAGTCGCCCTTGGTGTAGCTGTGCCGCAGGTCCAGCGGGACACCGAACTGGTTGGCCTGCGACAGGTACCAGTCGCCCTCCTTGTGGGCCACGTCGCGCGGTACGAGGTTCAGCCCGAGCAGCGAGTCGGGGTAGCCGTTGTACTTCAGGCTCCACGTGCCGGGCTGGTCGTAGGCGAGCCTGAGATGGTCCTTGTCGGTGTCCTGGGCCTTGTCCACCCACTGGCCGATGTAGTCGCGGGCGGTGCCGCCGTAGTGGGAGCTGTCGGAGGGGTTGCCGGCCGCGGTCGCGATCCGGCTCATCGCGCCGATGGCCAGGATGCCTTTCAGGGCGAGGTTCGCGCTGTGGGCGATGAAGCCGGTGAAGTCGTCGGTCTGGTTCTGGTAGCCCGGGTCGAGGGCGTTGTCCACCAGGTAGTCGGCCCACTGCTTGAGGATCGTGTAGTGCGCGGACGCGAACGCGGCGGCCGTGGCGGAGGTGCTGCGCGCCAGGTAGGCGGCGGTCATCAGCAGCATGTTGGCGGACTCCTCGACCGGCATGTCCTCTTCGTTGCCGTCGTTGTGCCCGCTCGCGTCGGGATAGCTGGAGCCGAGGTCGTGTTCGGCGAACTTCTTGGGCCAGCCGCCGTTCTCCGCGTAGTCGAAGAGCGGTTCGAGGAGCAGGCCGAGGTACTGCGGGTCCAGGTAGAGGAACACCGGCATCGCGGGGTAGGTCACGTCGATGGTCGAGACGTTGCCGTCGGAGGAGATCTCCTTCAGGAACGCCCAGGGCTTGCCCTTCCTGCTGACCAGTTCGGTGCCCGCGAACGCCTGCCGGAGGGAGAGCGCGCACAGCGCGGCGTACTGCGCGCCGCCCGCGGCCGTCGCCTCCGCGCGGACCTTGTGGTCCAGGGCCGCGGTGCGCTTCTGCGCCGCGGCCGCGTCGGAGTGGAAGAAGGCCGCCATGTCCTGCCAGTTCGGCCAGTACGACGTCCACAGCGGCGGCAGCTGCTCGCCGAGGTAGCTGACGGCGGGCTCGCGGACGTGCCCGACCGACAGCAGGGCGCGGGTCGAGCCGCGCACGCTGCCGAGGTCGAAACGGAAGGCGAAGACCGGCCAGTTGTCGTTGATGGCGCGCGGCTGCCGGGTGTCGGCGGAGTCGGCCAGTGCGTGGCCGGCCAGCGCGGCGGCGCGGACGCTGGTGTCCGAGCCGATCTGCCAGCTCAGCCCCGGGCGGTTGGTGGCGCTCCACACCACGGTTCCCCAGGAGGCCATGTCGCCGTTCTCCCTGAGCACTCCGGGGCTGTCCGGAGCGAAGGACAGGGAGGTCGCCGTGGTGCCGCCGGAGCCGGACAGCTGCTGCTGGGACCACCGGATCTTCGTCCCGGAGTCGCCCGAGGCCCACTCGCCGGAGATGTCGAAGTACAGCGAGACGTCGTGCGCCGTGCCGTCGGAGCTGCGCACGTCCGCGATGACGTACGACAGCGGCATCGACTGGCGGCGCAGGTCGCCCGGTTCGACCGGGGAGAGGAACGTCAGGGTCAGTTCCGCGCCGCCGGCCTCGAAGACGAACTCCGAGCGGGTCGCGGTGAGGGTCAGCGAGCGCTGCGCCGCGCCGCGGGAGAGCGGGTGGTCGGGGACGTTGGGCGCGCCCAGGAACAGGTAGTTGGTGCCGTCGACCCGGATGACGCCGGTCATGGCGGTGGTGTGGCCCGTCCAGAACGCCGGCCAGTGGCCGGTCGGCAGATCGGCGTTCAGCCACGTGCTCAGGTACGGCGAGCGTACGGCCAGCGGTACGGCGGGGGGCCGGATCGGCTCGAACGACGGAGCCGCCAGGCCCGGGAAGCGGCTCCCCGAGGAGTCGGGGACGGCCGTGGACGTCTGCTGCGACGGCCGAGCAGCCGCGGCCTGCGCGCTGGGAGTGAAGCCCGGCAGCAGACCGGCGCCGGCCGCACCGAGGCCGACGCCGGTCCACCGGATGAGACCGCGGCGGCTGAGTCTCCCGTCCTCGGCGTCGTGGCTGGCCGGGGAATCGGGGACGTTCGAGTCGTTCGCAGGCAGCTCGGTGTTGTCGTTCCTTGGTGTCATTCGGTTCTCCTGGAGGAGCCGCTCGGGGAAGAGGGTGAAGAACTGGCGGGAGCGCGCGGGGCGTTGACGCGCTTCGGTCCGCCGGGAAGGAGCCATGAGGGGACGACGGACGGCACCGGCATCGAGCACAGGGCTGAGCGTGAAGGTCGCAGAAGGTCGCTACTACAACGATAGAAAAGCGAGCAGGACGATGACAGCACAGCCTGGTTGCCGTGTCCACCCTTCGGCGCCGACCGGGATGCCCGGCCATGGGTACCGCGGCGCTTTCGGGCTCAACTACCCGTTTCAAGTGGGTACTTGGCGCTTGCGACGCCTTCGGATGACCGACTGAAGACGGTCTCGGGAGCCGGCCTTTACCCGCGGTACCGGCGTTCACGTGGTCTGCGCTCAAGTCGATTGCTGTGAAAGCGAGCTGACGTATTGACAGTTCCGGCGGCCGTCCTCCACTGTGCCTCTACATCGTTGTATGGATGTGTCAGGCCAGGTCGCCCCACAAGCCCGCCCGGCCGGTTCTCCCGCTCTGACTTCCTCAGAACTCCCGCACGCTCCGACCGTTTCGACGAGGATGTGATCGGCGCATGTACTCCTTCCTCCGGGCCAAGGCCGTGTCCGCCGCGGTACTGACCGCGGGCCTGTGCCTGGCCGCGACCGCCTGCACCAACTCCGGTGACGGCTCTCCCTCTTCCAGCGCCGGCGCGAGCAGCGGCGACAACACCGCGGCCGCCCAGCAGCTCGCCTCCCCCAGCGCTTCCGCCGCCGGCCCGGCGTGCACGTACCAGAGATACGCGGGCGGCGTCCCGAAGCTCGACATCACCGACGGCAGGACCGTGGTCGGCTTCTCGCAGTCGGAGTCCACCAGCAACCCCTTCAGAGCCACCGAGACCAAGAGCATCGAGGCGCAGGCCAGGAAGCTCGGCGTCAAACTGATCGAGCGGAACGCCAACGCCGACGTCAACACCCAGAACTCGCAGATCGAGGACATGATCGCGCAGGGCGCCAAGGCCCTGATCGTGGCCCCGGAGAACTCCGACGGCCTCGGCCCCGCGCTGGCCAAGGCCAAGGCGAAGAAGATCCCGGTCCTGACCATCGACCGCTCCGTCACCGGCACCGCCTGCACGGACTTCATCGCCTTCATCGGTTCGGACTTCTACGGCCAGGCCCGGACGGCCGCCGACGACCTGGCGGGCGCCACCGGCGGCAGCGCGCACGTGGCGATCCTCACCGGCAGCCCCGGCAACAACGTCACCACCGACCGGACCAAGGGCTTCGAGGACCAGGTCAGGGCCAAGTACCCGAAGATGAGGATCGTGGCCTCCCAGACCGGCAACTTCGCCCAGACCGACGGGCAGAAGGTGATGGAGCAGCTGCTCCAGGCGCACCCCGGCATCGACGCGGTCTACGCGGAGAACGACGAGATGGCCCTCGGCGCCATCCAGGCGATCAAGTCCGCCGGGAAGACCCCCGGCAAGGACGTCAGGATCGTCACCATCGACGGCATCTCGCAGATGGTGCAGAACGTCGCCGCCGGCCAGGCCGTCGCCGACATCGAGACCAACCCGCGGTTCGGCCCGCTCGCCTTCCGGTCGCTGCAGGACTTCTACGGCACCACCGGCGTACAGCCCAAGGTGATCATCAAGGACGGTCACTTCACGTCCGCCAACGCCAAGCAGGCCCTGTCCCAGGGCCTGGTGTACTGACCGAGCCACCAGGTCCGGTGGCCGTGGCAGGCCCACGGCCACCGGGCCCGCGGCACCGGCCGCCGAACAACGCCATCGCGTCCGGCGGTTCCGCATGAGGAGGCAGACGTGGTCCAGCAGGACCCGGATCCCCGGGGCGACTTCGTCCTGGAAGTCACCGGGGTGAACAAGAGCTTCGCCGGCGTGCACGCGCTGCGCGACGTGGACTTCGCGTTGCGCCCCGCCGAGGTGCACGCGCTCATCGGCGAGAACGGCGCGGGCAAGTCCACTCTGATCAAGGTGATGACCGGCGTCCACCGGCCGGACTCGGGCACGGTGCGGCTGGAGGGACGCCCACGCGCCTTCCGCAACCCGCTGGAGGCCCAGGCGGCCGGCATCTCCACCATCTACCAGGAGGTCAACCTCGTCCCCCTGATGTCGGTCGCGCGCAATCTGTACCTCGGCCGCGAGCCGCGCCGCTTCGGACTCGTGGACGTCGCCCGGATGAACCGCGAGGCCACCCGGGTGCTCGGCCGCTACGGCGTGCACGTCGACGTCACCCGCCCGCTGCGCACCCTGGGCCTGGGCGCCCAGCAGATGGTGGCCCTGGCCCGCGCGGTGCAGATCGACGCCCGGGTGGTGATCATGGACGAGCCGACCTCCTCGCTGGAGCCGCGCGAGGTGGACATGCTCTTCTCGGTCATCCGCGGCCTGAAGGAGCAGGGCATCGCGGTGGTCTACGTCAGCCACCGGCTCGACGAGCTGTACGCGATCTGCGACCGGGTCACCGTGATGCGGGACGGCGCGGTCGTGCACACCGGTGCGATGGCCGGACTGGAACGGCTCCGGCTGGTCTCCCTCATGCTCGGCAGGGAGATGTCCGCCGTACGGGACAAGGGCAGCACCGCCTTCGACACCGAGCGCCACGACCGCCGCGAGGGCCAACCCGCCCTGCGCGCAAGGGACCTGTCGGTGCGTCACCGGCTGCACGGCGTCTCGGTCGACATCCGTCCCGGCGAGGTCGTCGGCCTCGGCGGGCTGCTCGGGGCCGGCCGCAGTGAGACCGCCAAGGCGATCGTCGGCGCGCTCGCCACCGAGGGCGGCTCCGTGGACGTCGAGGGGCGGACGCTGCACCGGCGCAGCCCCGCCGCCGCGATCCGCAACGGCGTGGTGATGCTGCCCGAGGACCGCAAGCTCGAGGGCATCATCCCCAACCTGTCGGTGCGGGAGAACATCTCGCTCGCCGCGCTGCCGCGCCTGTCGCGCGCGGGCCTGGTCTCGCAGGCCAGGCAGGACGAGATCGTCTCGTTCTTCATGAAGCGGCTGCGGATCAAGGCCTCCGGCCCCGAGCAGAAGGTGGGTGACCTGTCCGGCGGCAACCAGCAGAAGGTGCTGCTCGCCCGCTGGCTGTGCCTGAACCCCAAGGTGCTGCTGCTCGACGAGCCGACCCGGGGGATCGACGTCGGCGCCAAGACCGAGGTGCAGGCGCTGATCGACGAACTCGCCGGCGACGGCCTCGGCGTGCTGCTGATCTCCTCCGACCTGGAGGAGCTGATCGAGGGCTCCGACCGTGTGGTGGTCCTCAAGGACGGCCACGTCGTCGGGCACCTGGCCGAGGGGGAGGTCACCGAGGAGGGCCTGCTCGGCACGCTGGCCACCGCGTCGGAGGAAGCCGCCCGGGCACCCGCCGCCGGGAAGGAAGCCGGCGGCCCCGCGGCGGGCGAGGATGCGTCCAGTGAGCCGCCCGCAGCCGATGAGGCGGCCGCCGCGGACCGGGCCGCGGCGGCCGAACCGGCACCGGTCGAGGAGAAGCAGCGATGACGTCTCTCGCGTGGAGCGGTCCGGTGGCCGACCGGGCCCGCCTGTTGCGCCTGTTGCAGGAGTACGGCGTCTACGCCGCCCTGATCGTGCTGTTCCTCGTGGCCGTCGGCCTGGACACGTCGTTCGTCGAGATGAGCAACCTCCGCGTCCAGCTCTTCCAGCTCGCGCCCACGCTGCTCGTCGCGCTCGGCATGGCTCTGGTCATCGGCACCGAGGGCATCGACCTGTCGGTCGGCGCCGTCATCGCGCTGGCCGCCTCCGTCGTGCCGCTGTACGCCGGGTACGGACTGGGCGGGGTCCTCCTCGTCGCCCTCCTGATCGGCGCGGCCTCGGGCGCCGTCGGCGGCGCGATGGTCGCGTTCGCCCGCATCCAGCCCATCGTGGCCACCCTGTCGCTGATGATCGGCGTGCGGGGCCTGGCCGAGATCATCAACGGCAACTCCGCCAAGCCCGTCACCCAGTCCGGCGTCCTCGGCCTCGGCTCGCGCGTCGTCGGCGGGCTGCCCGAGATGGCGTGGATCGCCGCGGTGTGCGCGCTGCTCACCGGTCTGCTGGTGCGCCGTACCACCTTCGGCAGGCAGTTGGTGGCCGTCGGCGACAACCGGCAGGCCGCGTGGCTGTCCGGGCTCCCCGTGCGGCGGGTGCTGATCACCGTGTACGTGGTCTCGGGGGTGCTGGCCGCGCTGGCCGGTGTGCTCATCGTCGGCCACGGCGCCGAGGCCGATCCGGCCAACCAGGGCCTGAACATGGAGCTCAACGCCATCACCGCGGTCGTCGTCGGCGGCACCCCGCTGTCGGGGGGCCGGGTGCGGGTGCTCGGCACCGTCGCGGGAGCGCTGTTCATGCAGCTGATCACCGCGGTGCTCACCCAGCACAACGTGCACACGTCGTACACCCAGATCGTCGAGGCGGCCATCATCTGCTGCGCCGTGTACGCCTCCCAGGAGCGTGGTACCCGATGACCTCCACCGTCCCGGCCGCCGCGCGGACGGCAGCGGACGCACCGCGCCTCACCCTCGGCGAGCGGATCGCCCCGCAGATCCAGCGGCGCGGCGCCCTGGCCGTGCTGGTGCTGGTGGTCGCCATCGCCTCCGCGACCTCGTCCACCTTCCCGACCTGGTCCAACGTCAGCAGCATCCTGGGCAACAACGCCTTCGTGTGGCTGCTGGCCCTCGGCATGACCTTCGTCATCATCACGGGCGGCATCGACCTGTCCGTCGGCTCCATGTACGCGCTCGGCGGAGTGCTCGGGGCCTACGGTTCCACCCACGGCACCTGGCAGGCGATCCTGCTGCCCCTGGCCGTCGGCGCCGCCTGGGGGGCCGTGCAGGGACTGCTCGTCGCCCGGGCCCGTATGGCCCCGTTCATCGTCAGCCTGGTCGGGCTGCTCGGACTGCGCGGCCTGATGCAGGCCGTCACCGACGAGGGCGCGACCACCTATCTGGTGCCGCAGCACTCCGCTTTCCGCTCCCTCGGCGCGGGCACCTGGACCCCGGTGCTGATCGTGGCCGTCTTCTTCGCCCTGGGCGCGCTGCTGCTGACCCGGACCGGCTTCGGCGCCACCCTCACCGCGATCGGCGGCAACGAGAACGCGGCACTGCTGCTCGGGCTGCCGGTGGCCCGCGCCAAGGTGCTGGTCTACGTGCTCTCGGGCACCCTGGCCGCGGCGGCCGGCGCACTCGGCGGCGCGCGTCTGGGCTCCGGTGTGACCACGATCGGCGTCGGCTACGAACTGACCGCCATCGCCTCGGTGGTCATCGGCGGCACCCTGCTCACCGGAGGCAGCGGCTCGGTCGGCGGAACCGTCGGCGGCGTGCTGCTGCTCGCGGTCATCCACAACCTCATCGACCACTACTTCTCGCAGTACGGCTCCGCCTTCACCGATACGGTCAACGGCGCCTTTCTGGCCGTGGTAGTCCTGATGCAGGCCCTGCTCAGCCGCACCCAGCAGCTGGAATGAGCAGCCGCGTCCGGCCCGGCACGGCCGACCGGCGTACGGCCGCAACCACCCCTCCCCTTTTCGAGAAAGGATCGCCGTGGGCGTCAGCCTGAAGGACGTCGCGCTGCGCGCCGGCGTGTCGGTGAAGACCGTCTCGAACGTCGTCAACGACTACCCGCACGTGACCCCCCGCACCCGAGAGCGGGTCCAGCGTGCCATCGACGAGCTGGGCTACCGGCCCAACCTGACGGCGCGTCACCTGCGCAAGGGCCGTACCGGTCTGATCACCCTGGCCATTCCGGAACTGGGCAACCCCTACTTCGCGGAGGTGGCCGGGGCGGTCATCGACGCCGCCGCCCGGCACGACCTCACGGTGCTGCTCGACCACACCGCCGGGCTTCGGGAGAGGGAGCTGCTGGTCTCGCAGGGCTTCCGCTCGCACGTCATCGACGGCCTGATCCTCAGCCCGATCCAGCTGGAGCACACGGACCTGCTGGACCGGCCCGAGGGTCCGCCCATGGTGCTGCTGGGCGAGCGCGAGTACGAGGGCCCGCACGACCACATCATGATCGACAACGTGGGCGCGGCCCGGATCGCGGTGCGCCATCTGCTCGACCTCGGCCGGCGCCGGGTGGCCTTTCTCGGAGCGCGCCGCGAGAGCGCCCGCCAGCCCGCCCACCTGCGCCTGCGCGGCTGGCGGGAGGCCATCACCGCGGCCGGCCTGGTCCCCGACGAGTCCCTGGTGGTGGCCACCGAGGGCTACGACCGGGCCGACGGCGCCGCCGCGATGGCCTTCCTGCTGGACCGGGACCAGCGTCCCGACGCCGTCTTCGCCTACAACGACCTGATCGCGCTCGGCGCCATGCGCACCCTGGTCGAACGCGGACTGCGGGTGCCCGACGACATCGCGGTCGTCGGCTTCGACGACATCGAGGAGGGCCGCTTCGGAGCGGTCTCGCTGAGCACCGTCGCACCCGACAAGGCCGGACTCGCCCGCCTCGCCGTCGACTGTCTGGTGGAGCGCATCGCCGCCCGGGGAACGGACACGCCGCCGGCGCCCCGCCTGATCCAGCCCGGCTACCGGCTGATCGTGCGCGAGTCCACCGCGGTCCGCAGGGCCTGACCGGACACCGTCCGCGCGCCGCCGTACACCTCCGACGACCGAGGACGAGGATGTCGACACCTCACTGCACCGTGACCGGCTCACCGTACGGCACCGCGCCCGACGGCACGGCGGTGCACCGCTGGCGGCTGGACTCCCCCAGCGGCGTCAGCGCGGACGTGCTCACCTTCGGAGGCATCGTGGCCGGCCTGCGGGTGCCGGACCCCGCCGGTGACGTCGGCGACATCGTGCTCGGCCTGCCCGGCATGGCCGCCTACCGCGCCGCCCATCCCTACCTCGGCGCGCTCGTCGGCCGGTACGCCAACCGCATCGCCGGCGGTGAGTTCACCCTCGACGGACACACCCATCGCGTGCCCGCAACCGACCGCGGCCACGCGCTGCACGGCGGCCCCGACGGCTTCCACCGGCGGGTCTGGAAGGGCGGCCCGGCCTCCGGCGGCGGCGCCGGGCCGGCCGCGCTGAGCCTGCGCCTGCGCAGCCCCGACGGCGACATGGGCTTTCCCGGCGCCCTCGACGTCGAGGTCACCTACAGCCTGGACCGCCGCGGCACCCTCGCCGTCGAGTACCGGGCCCGCACCGACCGCGCGACCGTGGTGAACCTCACCAACCACTCCTACTTCAACCTCGCCGGCGCCGGCCACGGCGACGTGCTCGGTCACACCCTTCAGCTGGACTCGGACGCGTACCTGCCGGTGACCGCCGAGGCGATCCCGCTCGGCCCGCCCGCGCCCACCGCGGGCACCGCCTTCGACTTCCGTACCGCCCGCCCGATCGGGGACCGGATCGCCGAGGAGGACCCGCAGCTGGCCGAGGCCGGCGGGTACGACCACTGCTGGGTGCTCGCCCCCGCCGCGATCCCGGGCGCGTTGCGCCGCGCCGCCCGCCTGGCCGACCCCGGCAGCGGCCGGCGGATGGAGGTGTGGACCACCGAGCCGGGCATCCAGGTGTACACCGGCAACGCCCTCGACGGATCGCTCGCGGGAACCGGCGCCGGACGCTACGAGCGCCATGGCGCCGTGTGCCTGGAGACCCAGCACTTCCCCGACTCGCCGAACCGGCCGGAGTACCCGAGCACGGTCCTGCGCCCGGGCCAGGAGTACCGCAGCCGCACCGAGTTCCGCTTTCCGCACCTGACGGCCTGAGCCGCCCTCTGGTGCCGCGGCGGCGCCGGGGACGTCCTGCGACGCCCCGGACAGCACGGCAGCCACCAGTCAACCGACCGATGAATGAACGGAGTTGACATGACAGTCCCCTCGAGGAGACGACGGCGCGGAACACTGCGGCGTCAGCTGGGCGCGGCCGCGGCGCTGGCCGTGGCCGCCGCCATGACGCCGGCGGGCGCCGGCCCCGCCGCGGCCGGCGAGGCGCGGCAGGGCCACCGCGTTCCGGCCGTCACCTCCGGCGACGCCCGCTTCGAGGTTCTCTCGCCGACGCTGATCCGCACCGAATACGCGGGCGACCACCGGTTCACCGACGACCCCACGTTCAACGCGACAGGCCGCGACGGCTTCGCCCCGGCCTCCTACACCGCCGAGACCTCCGACGGCTGGCTGACCATCACCACGAGCGCGCTGACCCTGCGCTACCGGGTCGGCTCGGGGCCGTTCGACGCCCGGAACCTCTCGGTGCGCCTGAAGGCGGGCGACGCCCCGGTGACCGCCGCCCCCTGGCAGCGGCTGACCTGCGGGCCGGGCGAGCTGTGCGAGGCGGAGAACCTCCGGCTCGACGGCGTGTCCGTGGCCTCCGACCACGCCGGCCACACCGGCGCCGGCTTCGCCGCGGGGTTCACGGCGATGGGCAGCTCGGCGTCCGCCGACATCGATGTCAAGGACGCGGGGACCTACGACTTCGCCCTGCGGTACGCCAACTCCGTCGGCGGCGACGGCAAGGACGAGACCCGGACGCTGACCCTGTCGGTCGACGGCGGCGCCCGGCAGACGGTGACCCTGCCCACCACGGGCAGCTGGGACACCTGGAAGCTCGCCACCGCGAGCGTCGCGCTCGGCGCGGGCCACCACACGATCGCGCTGACCCGCAGCGCCTCGGACAGCGGGAACGTCAACGTCGACAGCGTCGCGCTGGTGCACCCCGGCGAGCCGTACCCGCCGGTGTCCCGCACGGCGATCACCGACTGCCTGCTGGGGGTGAGCTGCGAGGCGGAGGCCGGCCGGATCGCCGGCACCGCGACCAGCGCCACCGACCACCAGGGCTACGCGGGCAACGGCTTCGTGGCCGAGCTCAACCAGGGAGCGGGCCTGACCACCCATCTGGTCGGGGTGCCCGCCGACGGCACCTACACCCTGCGGGTGCGCTACGCCAACGGCACCGGCGGCGACGGCCTGCACCAGACCCGCACCGCGTCGGTGACCGCGGGCGGCACCACCGGCACACTGACCCTGCCGGCGACGAAGGACTGGGACGACTGGCAGACCGCCTCCGTGCCGGTGACCCTGAAGGCGGGCGAGGACGACATCACCCTCGGCTGCCCCGGCACGACGAGCTGCCACGTCAACCTGGACACCGTCTCCGTGACCCCCGCCGGCGCCGCGGCCCCGCAGCCGCACCTCGCGCTCGGCGGCTACCGCCGCGGCCTGGACGGGGTGACCGGCAACGGCGCCGCCCCCGCGACCACCCCCGGCCTGCTCCACAAGGACGGCTGGTACCTGCTGGACGACACCCCGTCGGCGCTGTACGACACCGCGGCGCAGAAGGTGACACCGCGTCCCTCGCACGGCGGCGAGCCGTACCAGGACGGCTACCTCTTCGGTTTCGGCCACGACTACAAGCAGGGCCTCACCGACCTCGCCACCCTGACCGGTCCGCCCGCGCTCCTGCCCTCCTGGGCGTACGGCGTGTGGTACTCGGAGTACATCGACCGCACCGCGGCCGACTACGAGAACACCATTCTCCCCGCCTTCCGGTCCGAAGGCGTCCCGCTGGACGTGCTGGTGACCGACACGGACTTCAAGGCCGTGAACAACTGGAGCGGCTGGGAGATGGACCCGGTCAAGTTCCCCGATCCGAAGGGGTTCTTCGACTGGTCGGCCGCGCAGGGGCTGCACAACACACTCAACGTGCACCCGAGCATCCTCGCCTCCGACCCCCAGTTCGCCCAGGCGCAGGCCACGGCCAAGGGCAAGCTGACGAAGGGGGGTTGCGCCGCGGGCGCCTCGGTGGAGAACAACTGCTACACCTTCGACTTCGGCGACCCCGACCAGCTCAAGGCCTATCTGGACCTGCACCGCACCATGGACGAGCAGGGCAACGACTTCTGGTGGCTCGACTGGTGCTGCGACTCCTCGCAGTCCTCGCTGCCGGGCGTGACGCCGGACGCCTGGATCAACCAGCAGTACGCCACGCTCCCCGGCAGGACCCTCGGCCGCGGCTTCGTCCTCTCGCGTGCCTACGGCTCCCTGCAGGCCGGCGGATACAGCGGCCAGCAGGCGCTGCCGACCGGCCCCTGGGCGGACAAGCGCACCACCGTGCACTTCACCGGAGACACCTCCTCCACCTGGGGAGCCCTGAAACTGGAGGTCGGCTACACCCCGGGCGAGTCAGCGGCGACCGGCATGGCCGCCATCACCCACGACATCGGCGGCCACAACGACACGACGGGACTGACCGGTTCGGAGACCTACACCGACGGCGGGCAGACCCGCACCACGCACAAGCTGCCCGACGACATGTACGCCCGCTGGGTGCAGTTCGGCGCCTTCCAGCCGGTCGACCGCCTGCACAGCAACCACAGCGACCGGCTGCCCTGGCAGTACGGCGCAGAGGCACGCAGGTCCGCCGACCGGTTCCTCAACCTCCGCGAGAACCTGGTGCCGTACACCTACTCGCTGGCCGAGGAGGCGAACCGCACCGGCGTGCCGATCGTCCGCCCCACCTACCTGGAGTATCCGGAGCAGGCCCAGGCGTACGCCACGGCGGGCAGCGAGTACTTCTACGGCCCGGACGTCCTGGTCGCCCCGGTGACGACGCCGGGGACGACCGCGACCACCTCGGTGTGGTTCCCGCCCGGGCAGTGGACCGACTACTTCACCGGCAGGACCTACCAGGGCGGCACCACCCAGGACGTCACCACGGGCCTGGACACCATGCCCGTGTTCGTCAGGGCCGGCGGCATCCTGCCGGCCCGCACCCACGACGTCGCCAGTGACAGGACCGAGCTGACCGGCGTCACCCTGACCGTCGCCACCGGCGCGCCGGGGTCGTACCGCCTGTACGAGGACGACGGGACCACCACGCAGAAGGGACACAGCGCCACGACCACCATCCGGTACGGCCGCAGCGGCTCGCGCCACACCGTGTCGATCGGCCCGGCGCGGGGCTCCTTCCCCGGCCAGGTGAAGAACCGGCAGTGGACGCTGTCCCTGCTGGGGATGTCCCACCCGCCCACGAAGGTCACCGCCTCCGGCGTCCGGCTGGCCGCGTCCGGCTACCACTGGAACAGCGCCACCGGGACGCTCACGGTCACCCTGCCCCCGCACAGCGTCCGCGCGCCGGTCACCGTCACCTGCCAGTAAAGAGCGTGCGGCCGCCCGTGTCCGGCGCGGGCGGCCACACCGGCTCCGCTCTCGGTCGTCTCCTCACCTCTCCGGCGCGGAGCCGGGACCGGGACGAGGCCCGGGCCCTGCCGGAGGGCCGGGTCGACGCGCTCGTCGCCCGCGTCCGACTCCGCGCAGAACCTCCTCACCCGCGCAGCCTGACATGCCGGGCCGAACAGCCGCAGCGCCGCAGGTGACCTCCGCTGCCGCAAGGCCGATACTGCCCATAGACGGGACAGGCGATCTGCCGCATCGGGCGGCCGACGCGACCTGACGGCCCGTCAGCCAAGTCGACACCGAGTCGGCGAAAGCCGCCCTGACCGCCGGTGACCTGCGAAGACGCAGGTCAGGAGCCCTAGTGTTAAGCTCGCGAGGAGACACCCATGAGGATGCTGATCAACGTGCCGGAGACCGTCGTGGCGGACGCGCTGCGCGGGATGGCGGCGGCGTATCCGGATCTGACCGTGGACGTGGAGCACCGGGTGATCGTCCGCCGGGACGCTCCGGTGGCCGGGCAGGTCGCGCTGGTCTCCGGTGGCGGGTCGGGGCACGAGCCGCTGCACGGCGGGTTCGTCGGCCCCGGCATGCTCTCGGCCGCCTGCCCCGGAGAGGTGTTCACCTCACCGGTGCCGGACCAGATGGTGCGTGCCGCGGCGGCCGTGGACAGCGGCGCCGGCGTGCTGTTCGTCGTGAAGAACTACACCGGCGACGTGCTCAACTTCGACATGGCGGCCGAACTGGCCGAGGACGAGGGCATCCAGGTGGCCAAGGTGCTCGTCGACGACGACGTGGCGGTCACCGACAGCCTGTACACGGCCGGCCGGCGCGGTACCGGCGCCACCCTGTTCGTGGAGAAGATCGCCGGCGCCGCCGCGGCCGAGGGACAGCCCCTGGAGCGCGTGGAGTCGATCGGGCGTCAGGTGAACGCGGGCTCCCGGAGTTTCGGCGTCGCGCTCAGCGCCTGTACGACGCCGTCGAAGGGCTCCCCCACCTTCGATCTCCCGGACGGCGAACTGGAGTTGGGCATCGGCATCCACGGCGAGCCGGGCCGGGAGCGGCGGCCGATGATGACCTCCGGGGAGATCGCCGACTTCGCGGTGAACGCGATCCTGGAGGACATGCCGCCGCGCAGCCCCGTACTCGTGCTGGTCAACGGCATGGGCGCCACCCCGCTGCTGGAGCTGTACGGCTTCAACGCCGAGGTGCAGCGGGTGCTGCGCGAGCGCGGGGTCGCGGTGGCCCGCACGCTCGTCGGCAACTACGTCACCTCCCTGGACATGGCGGGCGCCTCGGTGACGCTCTGCCAGGCCGACGAGGAACTGCTGCGCCTGTGGGACGCGCCGGTGCGGACGCCCGCGCTGCGGTGGGGGATGTGATACGGCCGACGAGGCGACCACATCCCGTATCACGGCGCCCAACTTTCCTACCCTGCAAGGAGATCCAGTGCTCGACGCCGACTTCTTCCGCCGTTGGATGGCGGCGACCGCCGCGTCCGTGAACCGCGAGGCGGACCGGCTCACCGCCCTCGACTCCGCCATCGGCGACGCCGACCACGGCAGCAATCTGCAGCGCGGTTTCACGGCCGTGCGGACCGCCCTGGAGAAGGAGGCGCCGGACACCCCCGGCGCGGTCCTGGTGCTGGCCGGGCGGCAGCTCATCTCCACGGTGGGCGGCGCGTCCGGGCCGCTGTACGGCACCCTGCTGCGCCGGACCGGCAAGGCACTGGGCGATGCCGCCGAGGTCGGGGAGGAGCAGCTGGCCGAGGCGCTGCGCGCCGGCGTGGACGGGGTGATGGCGCTCGGCGGTGCCGCCCCCGGCGACAAGACCATGATCGACGCCCTGCTGCCGGCCGTGGACGCGCTCGGCGACGGCTTCGCGGCCGCGCGGGCCGCCGCCGAGGAGGGCGCGGTGGCCACCACCCCGCTGCAGGCCCGCAAGGGCCGGGCCAGTTATCTCGGCGAGCGCAGCATCGGCCACCAGGATCCGGGCGCGACCTCCTCGGCGCTGCTCGTCGCCGCGCTGGAAGAGGCGGCGGAGGGCGGCCGGTGAGCGACGAGAAGGTGGTCGGGATCGTGCTGGTGTCGCACAGCGCGGAGGTGGCCGCCTCGGTCGCCGAACTGGCCAAGGGCCTGGCGGGCGGGGCGCCCGCCGTGCCGGTGGCCCCGGCGGGCGGCACCGAGGGCGGTGGGCTCGGCACCAGCGCGGAGCTGGTCTCCGCCGCGGCGGCCTCGGTCGACCGGGGGGCCGGGGTGGCGGTGCTCACCGATCTCGGCAGTGCCGTGCTCACCGTGAAGGCGCTGATCGCCGAGGGCGACGAACTGCCGGACGGGACCCGGCTGGTGGACGCCCCGTTCGTCGAGGGCGCCGTCGCGGCGGTGGTCACGGCCGCCGCGGGCGCCGATCTCGACGCGGTGGAGGCCGCGGCGAAGGAGGCGTACGGCTACCGCAAGGTGTGACGCGGCCGCAAGGTGTGACGCGGCCGCGAGGGGTGAGGCGGTGCCGAGGGGCGACGTGGCCGCGAAGTGTGAGGTGGCCGTGGGGCCGGCCGGTCATCTGTTCGCGACGAACAGCCTGGCCAGGCGCGTTCCCGCGGCCACCGCCGCCGCGTGGTCCTGGAGGGGGGCCACCCGGGAGTTCTTGAAGACGACGTAGGTGACGCCGGAGGGGGTCCCGCCGACGCGCGGGTCGGCCCCGATGCCGAGGCCCCGGGCGGTGGCGTAGGACGCCTCGCCGATGATGTCGCGCGGACCGGTGTCGCCGACCACGGCGTACTGCACCCGGTCCTGGTAGATCACGGCGGCGACGGAACCGCCCCGCACGCCGTGCGCGCCGGGGTTCCAGATGCGGCTCCGGGCCGGGACGACGATGTAGGGCAGGGCGGCGGCGTTCAGCTGGCGGCCGTCCGACTGCTGACAGGCGGTCGTGGCGGCGAACTGCGGGTCGGTGCGCCGGTTGCAGCGGGCGGTGGGCCGTCCGTCGCAGTCGACGTCCAGGTCGGCCTGCCAGAAGACGGCGTCCCGGGTGTCGCAGACGGGCACGGTCGCGGGGCCGCCCGCGTCGGTGCGGTACCGGCCGTGCGAGATCCGGCGGCACTCGCCCAGCCGGGCCAGCAGGTCGCCGGCCGCCACGGCGCCCTCGCTGTGGGCCCCGTGATGGGCCCGCGGCGGGGCGGCGACGGCCGGGTCGGGCAGCGTGGCCGGGGTGAGCAGCGCGGCGCCGATCATGGCCGGCGTCAGCAACGGGACAAGCACGATGAGGGACCCTCTCGTCGGGGACGGGGCGGACGTCCGGCCCCTGGGGGCCGGACGTCGAGCACACTTTGGTGCGGGTCCGCACCCGCGAACGCCCCGGCCGCACGTCGAGGGGGCCGGATGGAGCACCTTCTGACCACCCGTGAGGGACATCGCCCGCAGAGAGCGGCGGCGGCAAGCAGACGGCGGCGACGGTGACGGCAGGGGCCGGGGGCCGGGCCGATACCGGTCCGGATCCCCCGGCCGCCCGCGTCGGCGCGGGATCGGCGACGACAGCGTGTCCGCGCCACAGGCATGAACTTCCCTGCTCGCGCGGGGAGTTCAGCCGTAGGGAGCCTCAGCATACGTAACCTTCCGGCTCGGTCACCAACGCGGGCCCCGCAGCGGTCACTCACCTGGCCCGTCCTCGGTCACCTGCCTGGAGCCGCACGCGTCACCCACAGGAACCAGCGCGGCTCCCCACCGCTGCCCTCTTGCCCTCGCCGCACCGGCACCGCCATATTGGTCCGGACCTTTGCGTGACGGGTCTTTGCATGACGGGTCTTTGCGTGACCGTCTTCACGTGACGGCCCTTCTGCGTGATGTGCCGATGCCGCCGTCCCCGGGAGGCAGAGCCGTGCGACGCGTTCCCTGGCCGCTCGTGCCGGTCTGCTGGGTCCTGCTGCTGGTCGCGGCCTGCGGCTGGGGCGGGGCCGGCGAGGGCGACGAAGGGCGGGCGCCCGGCGCGCCGGCCGGGGTCACCGCGCAGGCGGGCAGCGCCACCAGCGTGCACGTGATGTGGGACGCGGTGCCGGACAGCACGCGGATCCGCGTCTACGAGGTCTATCGCGGCACCACGAAGGCGGAGGAGGTGCCGGGTTCGCAGCACATGGTGGACGTCACCAGGCTCAGGCCGTCCACCCTGTACTCCTTCACCGTGCGCGCCCGGGACGCCGAAGGGCGGCTCGGCCCGCCGAGCCGTGCGGTCCGCGCACGGACACCGGCCCTGGCGGCGGCGGACCGCTCGGCGCCGGCCCGGCCCGCCGATCCCGCCGGGCGGGTGCTCGGCGCCCGGGAGGTCCAGCTGTCGTGGGGCGCGTCCCGCGACGACCGGGGCGTGGTGTCGTACGAGATCCGGCAGGGCGGGACGGAGATCCACAGCGTGGGCGGGGACCAGACCGCGGCCGTGGTCACCGGGCTGCGTCCCGGCACCGCGTACGTCTTCACGGTGCGGGCCCGGGACGCCGCCGGCAACCTCTCCCCCGCGAGCGCGCCGGTGCGCCTCACCACACCGGGCGCCGACGACGGCCGGGACACCGCGCCCACCGGCTTCACCGCGCACACGCACCGCTCCGGCGGGGCGTACTACATCGACCTGGCCTGGGACCCGCCGCGCACGGACGGCGTCATCACCGAGTACCAGATCCGGCTGGACGGCACCGCGACGACCTCCCTGGTCTGGGGCGGCACTCCCCCGCGCGGCCGCTCGGCCTACAGCTTCTACGCCGGCCGCACCGCGGGAGAGCACCACCGCGTACGGCTCCGGGCCAGGCTCCCCGACGGCACATGGGGCGGCTGGACCCCGCAGCGGGCGGTGACGACAGCCGGCTGACAGAGCCACGCTTCCCGCACCCGCTGAGGGCAGCCGCCCCGAAGGGGCGCGGGGAACCGCGCGATCAGCCGCAGGCGAGCCGCACCCGCCACCGCACGGCACGGCGTCCTGCACGCAGCGAGGCGCCCCCGGCCCCGTCCCGGGCACACGCCCAGGCGCCCCCCTGCGCCGGCCGGAGGACACGGCCACCCGCCCGGCCGCCTCCCGGGTGCGCGCGCACGGGGACCCGCGTTGGCTGCTGACCAGGCAGCACGGACGTTTCCCGGCCCCCGGCGGCGCGGCGGACGTCCCGCCGACCGCGCCCCCCGAAAGGCCAGCCCATGCACACCTCGCACCACCTCCTCCGCTCCGGCCCCGCCCTGGCGGCCGCCGTCGTGCTCCCGGTCGCCCTCGCCGGGCCGTCCGCCGCGGCCCCGGGCATCTCCGTCAGCACCACCGGATCCACCGTCTCGGTGGTCACCAGCGCATGCTCCGAGACCAACGGCAACTGGGGCACGGCGGCCCTGCTCACCGGCAAGCAGAGCACCTTGGCCGAGGGCCGGCAGGCGGCGCTGGCGGGCACGGCAGAGCGTCAGTCCGCGGCCTGGAAGGGGGTGAGACCGGGGACGTACACCGTGCTCGTGGTGTGCTCCGACGGCAGCGCGGCGGGCAGCCAGGCGGTGACCGTCTCCTCCCGCCCGGCGCCGAAGACGGCCTCGTCGGCCTCGCCGGCGCCCGCCCGGGGCGTGCTGAGCGGTCTGGCCGGAGCCGCCCGGGACCACGGCCCGCTGACGCTGGGCGTCGGCGCCGCCGTCGTGGGCACCGGGATCGTCGCCACGGCCTGGTATCTGCGCCGGCGCGCCAAGCCGTACCGGCTCTGATCACCGGCCGCGGCCCCCGGATCAGCCGCCCTCGGGCAGTTCGGCGAACTCCGCCAGCGCGTGGCCGAGCCACTGGGTCCAGAAGGTCTCCACCTCGATGCCGGCCCGCAGCACGAGGTGGCGCAGCCGGTCCTCGGGGGCGTCCCGGCCCGGCGGGAAGTCCCGCTTCTCGATCTCCTCGTACTCGGCCAACTGCCGCCGGTGCAGCTCCAGATGGCGGCGCAGGTCCGCCTCCAGGCCGGCCGTGCCGACGACCGCCGCGGCGCGCAGCCGGAGCAGGAGGGCGTCCCGCATCGGCTTGGGGTCCTGTGCGGCGGCGGTCCAGCGGGCGAGTTCGGCGCGGCCCGCGGGCAGGACCTCGTAGCTCTTCCGCTGCCCGCGGGCCGGCGCCTCGGCCGGCAGGGTGCGGATGAGGCCCTCGGCCTCCAGCCTGCCCAGCTCGCGATAGATCTGCTGGTGCGTCGCGGACCAGAAGTAGCCGATCGACTTGTCGAACCGGCGCGTCAGTTCCAGTCCCGACGACGGCTTTTCCAGCAGCGCCGTCAGGATCGCGTGCGGCAGTGACATGGCCCCATCCTAGGGATCGCCGCGCGGCGCCCTACAGCGCCGCCGCCAGCTCCGTGCCCTGCTTGATGGCCCGCTTGGCGTCCAGTTCGGCCGCGACGTCCGCGCCGCCGATCAGATGGACGCTGCGCCCGGCGGCGGCCAGCTCGTCGTACAGGTCGCGGCACGGCTCCTGGCCGGTGCACAGCACCACGGTGTCGACCTCGAGGACCGTGCTCTCCCCGCCGACGGTGATGTGCAGGCCGGCGTCGTCGATCCGGTCGTAGCGCACGCCCGGGACCATGGTGACGCCGCGGTGCTTGAGCTCGGTGCGGTGGATCCAGCCGGTGGTCTTGCCGAGGCCGGCGCCGACCTTGCTGGTCTTGCGCTGGAGCAGGTGCACCTGGCGGGGCGGGGCGGGCCGCTGCGGCGCGGCGAGGCCGCCCGGTGCCCGGTAGTCCATGTCGACGCCCCAGGCGCGGAAGTACGTCGCGGGGTCCTCGCTCGCCTTGTCGCCGCCGTCGGTGAGGTACTCGGCGACGTCGAAACCGATGCCGCCGGCGCCGAGGACGGCGACCCGCTCGCCGACGGGGGCGCCGTCGCGCAGCACGTCGAGGTAGCCGAGGACGCGGGGGTGGTCGACGCCGGGGATGTCCGGGACGCGCGGGGTGACGCCGGTGGCGACGACCACCTCGTCGTAGTCCTCCACGGTCCCGGCGGTGACCCGGGTGCCGAGGCGTACGTCGACGCCGTGCGCGTCGAGCTGGTGGCGGAAGTAGCGCAGGGTCTCGTCGAACTCCTGCTTGCCGGGGACCTTGCGGGCGACGTTGAGCTGGCCGCCGATCTCGTTCGCGGCGTCGAAGAGGGTGACGTCGTGGCCGCGTTCGGCGGCGCTGACCGCGCAGGCGAGGCCGGCCGGGCCGGCGCCGACGACGGCGACGCGCTTCTTCAGCCGGGTCGGGGCGAGCACCAGCTCGGTCTCGTGGCAGGCGCGTGGGTTGACCAGGCAGGAGGTGATCTGGCCGCTGAAGGTGTGGTCGAGGCAGGCCTGGTTGCAACCGATGCAGGTGTTGATGGCCTCGGGCGTCCCGGCGGCGGCCTTGGCGACGAAGTCGGGGTCGGCGAGCATCGGACGGGCCATCGACACCATGTCCGCGTAGCCGCCGGCGAGCAACTCCTCGGCCAGCTCCGGGGTGTTGATGCGGTTGGTGGTCACCAGCGGCACGGACACCTCGCCCATGAGCTTCTTGGTGACCCACGTGTAGGCGCCGCGCGGCACGGAGGTGGCGATGGTCGGGATGCGGGCCTCGTGCCAGCCGATGCCGGTGTTGATGATCGTCGCCCCGGCGGCCTCGACGGCCTTGGCGAGGGTGATCACCTCGTCCAGGGAGGAGCCGCCGGGGACCAGGTCCAGCATGGAGAGCCGGTAGATGACGATGAAGTCCTCGCCGACGGCCTCGCGGACCCGCTTGACGATCTCGACGGGGAACCGCATCCGGTTCTCGTAGGAGCCGCCCCAGCGGTCGGTGCGCCGGTTGGTCTGGCGCGCGATGAACTCGTTGACGAGGTAGCCCTCGGAGCCCATGATCTCCACGCCGTCGTAGCCGGCCCGCCGGGCCAGGCGGGCGGCGCGGGCGTAGTCGTCGATGGTCCGCTCGACGTCCGCGTCGCTCATCTCGCGCGGCACGAAGGGGCTGATCGGCGCCTGCAGCGGGCTGGGCGCGACCAGGTCCTGGTGGTAGGCGTACCGCCCGAAGTGGAGGATCTGCATCGCGATCCGGCCGCCCTCGCGGTGCACCGCCTCGGTGACGGCCCTGTGCCGCTCGGCCTCCGCCTCGGTGGTGAGCCTCGCGCCGCCCTCGTACGGCCGCCCCTCGTCGTTGGGCGCGATACCGCCGGTGACGATGAGGCCCACCCCGCCGCGGGCGCGCGCCGCGTAGAACGCCGCCATCCGCTCGAAGCCGCGCTCCGCCTCCTCCAGGCCGACGTGCATGGAGCCCATCAGCACCCGGTTGGGCAACGTGGTGAAGCCCAGGTCGAGCGGGGTCAGCAGATGCGGGTAACGGCTCATCGGGCCCTCCGTGCGCGGTGTCGTCGCCTCTTGTTGTAGAGGACACGCGCACCATTGTGCAACTAGTTGCACAATCACCGGGGGTGACACGGACACGGACCACTGTGTACCTACTGGTATGTACACGCACGGTACGCGCAAGGACGACTCGAGAACACGGCCGCCGACTGGTCCTTCGGCGACGGCGAGGCGCGGTACGCCCCGGCGGGCCAGGAGCCGGCCGGGGCGCTGCCGCAGGGCCGCCGGAAGGTCAGCGGCTGCGCAGCCGCAGGTGGAGGTCCCGTTCCTGGTCGCCGGAGGCCGTGCAGGTCTCCTCGACGGTGAACATCGAGTCCAGGGTGTGCCGGAACCGGTCCACGGCCCAGTAGCCGCCCTGGACGTCCGCCTGGACGGGTGCGTCGAGGTGGACCGGCGGGCAGCCCGGCCCCCGGGGGTCGGCGACGTCGTAGGTGCCGAGCCACACCATCGGCCGAACCTCGTGGAGCTGCTGGGGGATCTCGTCCTCAGCCCGGTCGGACGCGAAGCAGTGGCTCAGCGCGTCGAAGACGAGCCGGGCGTCCTCCTTGGAGCCGCTGATCTCCACCGTGACGGTTTCCGGGTGCGACCCCTCCGTGCGTGCCATTGATCGCTCCTTTCGTGCCGCGCCGCGGTGGAACGGGGTACCCCGTCCAGCCGCTTCCATCCTCAGCAAAGCACCACCGGCCCGCCGGCACACCCCAGACGGGGTCAGCCGCGGGTGAACCGGTACGTCTTGCTGTCGGTCAGGACGCAGAAGCCGGGCGACATCACGATCACGCGCAGGGTCCCGGTGCGGCGGTCGTAGTCGATGCCCTCCGCCTCGAAGGTTCCGGAGCAGGAACTGCGCAGGGGCAGCTGGCGCAGGGCCGTGACATGGCCGGTGACGTCCGAGGAGCCGTTCGGCGGGGCCGACAGGTCGATCTGGAGCAGCGGCTTGGTGATGCCGAAGAGGCTGCCGTCCGGGTCGTCCGAGGAGCACAGCAGGGTGGTGGGGCCGGAGAAGTCGCAGCCCTGGACGTCGCGGACGGCGTGGTCGAGGTTGACCGTGGAGGCCTGCGGGAGGTTCGCCGAGGGTGAGGTGGAGGGGTTGGCTCCGGGGGTCGGGAAGACCAGCAGGCGGTTCATCGTGCCCCATTCGCCCGACAGCATCCACTGGCCGTCGGGCGAGACCGCGTCCCAGGAGTTGTTCAGGGCCTCGCCGGGGCCGAGCGTGTGAACGTACTCCGACCAGGTGCCGTCGGGCGCCTGCACGCGGTACATCTTCGAGTTGCCGGAGTCCTGCTGGTAGGGCTCGATGTAGTAGCCGTTGTACGAGGCGTCGGGGTCCCCGACGTGATTCCAGCCGCGACCGGAGACGCTGATGGGAATGGTGCCGATACCGGTGTACCGGTTGGGGCTGCCCGCCGGGACCTCGACGGAGGTCAGGCCCTGGCTCTCGTCCAGCGCGCGGGCGTGGTCGGAGCCGGTCTCCGTCCAGGTGTCGGCCGCGGCGGCGGGCCCCGGGGCGGACAGGGACACGACGGCGGCGGTGGCGAGGGTGACGAGTCCGGCGAGAGCTGCGTGACAACGTTGCCGGGCGGGCGCGGGCATGGCCGACTCCTCGGACGGGGTGGGGGGCGGGAACACTCGGTCGGCGGACAGTCTGGCGTGGCGTGATGGTCATGTACAGACCAATGCAGCAACATGAACGTGAACTCTCCCCGTCCGGCCGCAAGACGTGCAGGATGTGCGGGAAAGGAGCGCTCCCCCCGGCGTGACGGCTTCGGCGGACGTGCACCGCTGTGGTGAGAGATGGTGGAGGTAACCGGCGAAGGCGCCGGAGAGTCGGGTGTGAGCACGGTGGACCAAGGGGAGTCGGCACGGGGGACGACGTGCCGTGCGGACGGGCGAAGGCGGTGCATGGCATGAGTGCAGCCGAGGCTCCGGCGGCGGAGGGCGGCGAGCCCGTGCGCGGACCGGTGCGGCCGGGCGGCCTGCTCGACGTGCTGCGCGTGGCGTCGGTGGTGCTGGACGCCACCGGCCGCATCGTGCTGTGGAGCCCGCAGGCGGAGGAGCTGTTCGGCTACAGCGCCGAGGAGGCCCTCGGCCAGTACGCGGCCCGGCTCATGGTCCACGAACGCCACTTCGAGCTCGTCGGCAGGCTCTTCGCCGATGTGATGCGCACCGGGCAGAGCTGGGCCGGCGGCTTCCCGATCCGGCACAAGGACGGCAGCACCCGCGTGGTGGAGTTCCGCAACATGCGGCTGCTGGACGACCGCGGCGACGTGTACGCCCTCGGGCTCGCCGCCGACCAGTCGACCGTGCGGCGGCTGGAGCAGGACGTGGCGCTGTCCGAGCGGATGGTGAAGCAGTCGCCGATCGGTTACGCCGTCCTGGACACCCAGCTGCGGTTCGTCTCGGTCAATCCGGCCCTGGAGAAGATCAACGGCGTGCCCGCCGCCGAGCACATCGGGCGGACGCTGCGCGAGGTGCTGCCGATGCTGGAATCCGGCGGGGTGGAGGCCGGCGCCCGCCGGGTGCTGGAGACCGGCGTGCCGGTCATCGACGACACGACGGTCGGCCGCACCCCCGCCAACCCGGACGAGGACCGCATCTGGGCCTACTCGCTGTACCGGCTCGAGGACGCCATGGGCAACGTGCTCGGCGTGGCGGTCACGGTGGTCGACATCACCGAGCAGCACCGGGCCTCGGTGGAGGCCGAGACCGCCCGGCGCCGGCTCGCCATCGTCGCCGACGCCTCCGCCCGCATCGGTACGACGCTCGACCTGGACCGCACGGCCTGTGAGCTGGCCGAGGTGGCCGTGCCGGAACTCGCCGACGTGGCCGCGGTGGACCTGCTGGACGCGGTGGTGGAAGGCCGGCGCAGCACGCTCGGTCCCTCGGAGGCGGCGATGATCCGGGCGCTCGCCGTGCGCCCGCAGGACGGCTCGGACGCCGTACGGGCCGCGGATCCGCCCGGCCGGATCGCCCGGTACGGATCCGACCGGCTGGTCACCGAATGCGTGCGCACCGGCGAGCCGGTGCTGGTGCCGCAGGTGAAGGACGCGGACCTGCCGCGCATCGCCCGCTCCCCCGAGGCGGCCGAGCTGCTGGGCCGCGCCGGGCTCCACTCCTACCTCGCGGTGCCGCTGATCGCGCGCGGCGAGGTGCTGGGCGCCCTGGACCTCAAACGCACCCGCAATCCGGCGCCGTTCGACGAGGACGACGTGCTGCTCGCCCGGGAACTGGCGGCCCGCGCGGCGGTGCAGATCGACAACGCGCGCTGGTACCAGAACGCCCGCAACACCGCCCTCACCCTGCAGCGCAGTCTGCTGCCGAGCCGTCCGCCGGTGACGACCGGCCTGGAGGTGGCCTCCCGCTACCAGCCCGCCGGGGCCACCACCGAGGTCGGCGGCGACTGGTTCGACGTCATTCCGCTGGAGGGCGGCAAGACCGCGCTGGTGGTGGGCGACGTGATGGGCAGCGGGCTCAGTGCGGCCGCGACCATGGGACGGCTGCGCACGGCGACCACCACGCTGGCCGCGCTGGACCTGGACCCGGCGCTGCTGCTGGAGCACCTGGACAAAACGACGTCGGCCCTGGACCACTCGATCGCGACGTGCGTGTACGCCGTCCACGATCCGCATCTGCGGCAGTGCCGGATCGCCAACGCCGGCCATCTGCCGCCGGCCCGCGTGCGCGCGGGCCGGCCGCCGGAACTGCTCGCCCTGCCCACCGGGGTGCCGCTGGGGGTGGGCGGGGTCGCGTTCTCCACGGTCACCGTCGACCTCGCCCCCGGCGACGAGCTGGTGTTCTACACCGACGGGCTGGTGGAGACGCGCCGCCACTCCCTCGACGAACGCCTGGACTTCATGCTGTCCCTGCTCGACGACCCGGGCCGCCCCCTGGAGGAGACCTGCGACCTCCTCCTGCGCACCCTGCACCACCCCGACAACCACGACGACGTCGCCCTGCTGATCGCGCGGGCGCAGGAACTGGCCTAGGCGTACTGCCCGGGCGGGTTGGCCCAGTCTGTGCTCCGACACCGTCCGAATCGGGTGACGGGTGAAGGCCTCCGGTTGAAGGCCTCCGGTTGGGGAGCGGAACTGTCGAGGAACCGCTCCGCCGGCCAGGAGGCCTTCGTGTCTCACGCTGACGGCGGTTCCGCAGACGCAGCCACTCTCCGTACAGCAGGCGGGCGCGGACTGGTGGCTCCGCCAGGGCAGCCGTCGGCGGCAATCATGGCCGGGGCTGAGGATCGATGCCCTGGGACCGTGACGGGCTCGGAGGCCGGACGCCGATCACCACGTGCGCGGACAGTTCCTCCGACACCGCCAGACGGGTCGTCAGGCCGGCGTCCGTGAAGGCCCGGACGGCGGCGGGCGCCTGGCGTTCGCTGGTCTCGGACAGCAGGCAGCCGCCCGGCGCGAGCCACTCCGGGGCGTCGGCTGCCACCCGGCGCAGCAGGTCCAGACCGTCCGCGCCGCCGTCCAGGGCGGCGCGCGGTTCATGGTCGCGGGCCTCGGCCGGCAGCAGGGGCAGTTCGCCGGTCGGTACGTACGGCACGTTCGCGGTGAGGATGCCGATGCGGCCGCGCAGCGCGGCGGGCAGGGCCTCGTAGAGGTCGCCCTGGTGGGCCCGGCCGGTGAAGGCGGCGAGGTTGCGTCGGGCGCACCGTACGGCGGCCGGGTCGATGTCGGCGGCGTGCACCTCGGCCCCGTCCAGGGCGGCGGCCAGCGCCGCGCCGAGCGCACCCGAGCCGCAGCACAGGTCCACGACCACCCGCGCGTCCGGAGCCTGTGCCAACGCCTGGTCGACCAGGAACTCGGTGCGACGGCGGGGGACGAACACCCCCGGTTCCAGCAGGATCCGCAGGCCGTGGAACCGGGCCCAGCCGAGGACCTGCTCGAGCGGCAGCCCGGCGGCACGCCGGTCCACCATCGCGGACACCTCGTCCTCGGTGCGGGCGGTGTCGAGGATCAACTCCGCCTCGTCCTCGGCGAAGACGCACCCCGCGGCACGCAAGGCGGAGACGACGGCGGCAGCGGAGGAAGCAGAAGGGGATGGGGAGGGGGAAGAGGAAGGGGGACCAGAAGGAGGCATGGAGGCCGAATGCCTTTCGGAGCGCGGGGGTCGAGGGGCGCTCCCGCGGTCACCGGTGCCGGCGCACCGAGCCGTCACGAAGGGGGAGCACTCCCGAGGGCACAGCGGTGATGGGTCCCACCTCCTCGGCGCTCGGGGCCGCGTACCTCCGCGACCGGACGGCCACCATACCCCAAGGGACGGCGCCGGATTCGCGCGGGAAAACGCGTGGCGCGGGCGACGGACGGGCGGCTACGCTCGCCGGGATGACGACTCACGCCTCGCACCGATTGGGGGTCCCGTCCGCGCAAGGTGAGCGCTGATGCTCCCTTCCACCGCGCACGGGGATTCCCGGCTTTCCTTGTGGCTGCGCGTACGGATGTACGCCGTGCCACCGTCCATGATCGAGCTCGCCACCCGCCGCCGTCTGGCCGGGGACTGGGCCGGGGCCTGCGCCGCCGCCCGGGTCGACGTCGACCTCGAGCTGCGCCGCGTCGCCCGCGCCCACGGCCGGGAGATCGCCGCCTCGGTCCGCGCCGACCTCCGCCGTCTCGCCCCGGACCTGCTGCGCTGGCACATGCCGAGGATCGCGCCGGACGGGCTGCTGCGCCCCGGCCTGACCCTCACGCTGGCCCGGTACGAGCGACCCGGCCGCACCGGCCCCCTGCACCTCGTGGCCCGTACGCCCCCGGCCTGGGCGGACGCCGGCCAGCGGATCGGCCTCGCCCTGTGGGATCCGGCCGAGCCGTCCGCCGGCCGCCATCCGCACCCCCGCCCGAACCGCCGCTACCGGCTCGATCTGCACCGGCATCTGTGGGACGCCGACAGGGCCGGTGAGCTGCGCGAACGGTCGGGGGCCGACGATCCGGCGCCGCCGGACGCCGATCCGCTCGCCCTCGCCCCGCCCGGGCACGGCTGCGCCGTCGGCCGGTGGGCGGCCGAGGCGGCCCTGCTGCTGCACGCCGAGGGCCGCACCGGCGGCCCCTTCGCCGTACGGCTCAGCAGCCGCCGCCGACTGCTCCTGACGGTGGCGGAGGACGCGGGCGAGGCCCGGAATCCTGCGGGGGATCGGGGCGACGGCCGGAATTTTGCTGAAGGCCGGAACGACGGCTGGAACCCTGCGGGGGACCGGGCCGACGGCCGGAACCCCGCTGCAGAGCAGGGCAACGCCCGCAACGCCGCTGGAGACCGGAGCAACGGCCGGAATCCTGCGGGGGATCGGGGCCACCCCCGAAACCCCGCCCGGGGCCGGGACGACGGCCGGAACCCCGCTGGAGAGCGGGGCAACGCCCGGAATCCTTGCGGAGATCTGATCGGCGCCCGGAGTCCTGCTGGGGATCGCCGGAACCCCGCTGGGAGCCGGGACCACGGCCAACCCGCCGAGGGGGACGGGCGCGTGGTCGGCCCGGGTGCCGGGGCGGTGCCTTCGGCCGGGCTCGGGCGCCGGGCTGAGAGCCCCGGCGGCGCGCCGCGGCTTCGGCTCGTCGGCGAGCTTCCGCCGGGCGGCTTCTCCGCGGTGCCGGTACTGCCCGACGCCGCGACCTGGGTGGCGCCCGACCTGGAGTTGCTGCGCGCCGGGCTGCTCGGCCCGGAGCGGTTGCACCCCTTGGTCGCCGCCGCGCTCGCGCCCGGCCGGGAGGCGTCCGGTGCGGTCGCCGGACCGGATCCGGTGGCGCGGGCGCGTCAGGTCGAGTGCCGGGGCGCCGCCCACCGGATCGGCCTGGTCGACGGCGTCCTGGCCCCGCTGGACCACGATCCGGACGAGATCCGGCGCGAGGAGCTGCTGGCCGCGCTCGGCGGACCGCCACTGCCCTGCATGCGGGCCGTCGACGAGGCCCACCGGCGTCCGGACTGCCTCGCCGGTGTGCGGGAACGGCTCGACCACGGCGACATCGAGGGCGCCCTGGCCGTGGTCGAGGGGCTGCTCGGTCCCGGCGCGGTGCTACGCGAGGGGCCGCTGCGGGACGAGCTGACCACGGCCGCCGAGCGGCGCATCGCCTACGGCCTGTACCGGGCCGGTTTGGCGGCCCCCGGCGGCATCTCCGCCCACCCGGTCCGCCGCACCGCGCGGAACCGCCGCCCCACCCGACGGCAGACCCGCACCGTCACCTTCTTCTGAACTCACCCCCGCTCACGCCTACTTCACACCCAAGGTGATTCCCTCATGACCTCACGCGCTTACGCGCCCCTGCCGGCAGACCGGCCCGCCGCCTCCCCACTCGCCGTGGCGGACGCCCTGTCGGCCCTGCTGCGCGACACGACCACCGAACCGCGCTCCGACGACCAGCTGGAGGCACTCACCCTGGCCGTGGCCGCCGACCTCCCGGTCCTGCTGTGGGGCGAGCCCGGCATCGGCAAGACGGCCGCGCTGACCCAGCTCGCCACCGCCCTGGATCTGCCGCTCACCACCGTGATCGCGAGCGTGCACGAGCCGTCCGACTTCTCGGGCCTGCCCGTCGTAGGAGAGGATCCCGCGGTGCAGGGCGTCCCGCTGGCCCCGCCGGACTGGGCGGTCCGGCTGGTGCGGGCCGGGCGGGGACTGCTGTTCCTGGACGAGCTGTCCACCGCTCCCCCGGCGGTGCAGGCGGCCCTGCTCCGGCTCGTGCTGGAGCGGCGGATCGGCGCGCTGCGGCTGCCGCCCGGAGTGCGGATCGTGGCCGCCGCCAACCCCCGCTCCTCGGCGGCCGACGGCTGGGAGCTGAGCCCGCCGCTGGCCAACCGGTTCGTGCATCTGCAGTGGGCCCACGACCACGACGTCGTCGTACGGGGGCTCGGCGGGACCTGGCCGCGGGCGACCCTGCCCCGGCTCGACCCTGAGCGGCTGTCGGGGGCCGTGGCTTATGCCCGGCGCGCGGTGTGCGGGTTCCTCACCGCCCGGCCGGGGCTCGTGCACCGGCTGCCGGGCGGCGAGAGCCACCGGGGCGGCGCCTGGCCGTCGCCCCGCAGCTGGGAGGCGACCCTGCGGCTGATCGCGTTCGCGACCGCCGCCGGGTCCTCTCGGGATGTGCTGTCGCTGCTGGTGCGGGGCGCCGTCGGGGACGGCCCCGGGCTCGAACTGCTGGCGAGCCTGGACCGGATGGACCTGCCCGACCCCGAGACGCTGCTCGCCGATCCGGCCGGAGCGGAACTCCCCGAGCGCGGGGATCTGCGGCAGGCCGTGCTGGACGGGGTGGTGGCCGCGGTCCGGGGCCGCCCGGAACGGGCCCGCTGGGACGCGGCCTGGGCGTTGCTGGTGCGGGCCGCGGAGACGGGGGCGCCGGACGTCGTGGTGGTCCCGGCCACGACCCTGGCCGCCCTGCGCCGGGACGACTGGGCCGTACCCGCGGCGATCGAGCGGCTCACCGGGGTGGTGTCGCTGTCCCGGCGGGCCGACGAGGCCGCCCGGGTCGCCGGAGCCCGCCGATGACGGCGGACGCGCCCGGCGCGCTGGACCTCGGCAAGCTCTTCGCCGCGCGGCTGCACGCGGCCCGTGTCCGGCCGTACCTGGCGACGGCCCTGTTCGCGCTGCGGCCGGTGGAGTCCCCGCAGGTGCCGACGATGGGGGTGGACCGGCACTGGCGGTGCTATGTCTCCCCGGCGTTCGTGGACCGCACGCCGGTGGCGGAACTGGCGGCGGTGTGGGTGCACGAGGTGGCGCACCTGCTGCGCGACCATCACGGACGCGGCGACCGGTTCGCCCGCGAGCACCGGCTGACCGGTCCGGCGGAACGGCTGCGCATGAACATCGCCGCCGACTGCGAGATCAACGACGACGTGTACGGCGACGGGCTGCCGCGGCCCGAAGGCGCCGTGACACCGGAGAAGCTGGGGCTGCGCCCCGGTGAGCTCATGGAGGACTACCTGCGGCACTACCGGCTCGGGCCACGCCTGGAGCGGCTGGCCTGGCTCGACTGCGGCAGCGGCGCCGACGGGCTGGACCGGGAGTGGGAGCTGGGGCCGGCCGGCGCGCACGGGCTGAGCGCACAGGAGCGGGACGCGATCCGGTTCCGGGTGGCGCGGGGCATCAAGGGCACCCCGGGCAGCGCCCCGGGGGGCTGGCGGCGGTGGGCGGAGGAGGTGTTCCATCCGCCGCAGCCGTGGCGCCGGTTGCTGGGCTCGGCGCTGCGGTCCGCGGTCTTCGCTCCGGGCGTGGGCGACGACTACAGCTACGGCCGGCCGGCGCGGCGTTCGGCCGGGCTGCCCGGTGTCGTCCTGCCGAGCCTGCGGCGCAGGCCGCCGCGGGTGTGCGTGGTCATCGACACCTCGGGGTCGGTCAGCGACGCCGAACTGGGCAGCGCGCTGCTGGAGGTGGCCGCGATCTGCCGGGCCGTAGGCGGCCGGCGGGACCTGGTCTCCGTGCTGTCCTGCGATGCCGCGGCCCGGACGGTCCAGCCGCTGTGCCGGACGGAGGGCATCGAGCTGGTGGGCGGCGGCGGGACGGACCTGCGCACCGGGTTCGCCCGGGCGCTGCGGACACGGCCCGACGCGGTGGTGGTCCTGACGGACGGCCAGACACCCTGGCCGGCCGAACGGCCCCCCTGCCGCACGGTGGTCGGACTCTTCCCGCGGACCGGCGGTGCGTACGGCGAGAACGGCCCCGACGACTGGGCGAACACACCACCGGCGTGGGCACGGGTGGTGACGATCGGGTCGGGGCGCGGGTGAGGGAGTGCGGGGGTGAAGGCGGTGGGGGTTGCGGGATGGGTGAGGGGTGAGCGGGGGCAGGGCGGGGGTGCGGGGGTGCCGGGGGTGCGGGACGGGTTGAGTGACGGAGTTGGGGGCCGGCAGGGGGGCGGCGCCCGTCGCCGGGCACGCCCCCTGTGTCCGGGCCGGGTCAGACGCCGACCGTTTCCTCGGCCTCTTCCTCGGCCGTGCGCGCGTCCACCTCATCGGTCAGGCGCGGCGCCGGGTGCGCGCCGTGCGTGGCGGTCGCCGTCGTGCCGGTCGCCGTGCCGGTGTGGCCGACGGCGTGGCGGGCGTGCCGCGGCCGCTCGTACAAGGCCGCGACGCCGGTCACCACCAGGCCCACGAGCAGCCAGACCAGGAGCGTCCAGACGTTGCGCGAGAGACCGTCGTCGCCGAAGTACAGCACGCTGCGGACGCCCTCGACGAAGCCGGCGCCGTTCCAGAAGGCGTGCAGGGTGCCGAAGAAGCCGTTCTGCAGTTCGGGGCGGAACAGCCCGCCGGAGCTGGTGAAGTTGAGCATCACGAACAGCACCATCATGGCGAGCGTGGTCCACCGCTCCAGGAAGGTGTGCAGGCCGGTGCCGATGAGGAGGATGCCGGCCGAGTACAGCCAGGCCATGCCCCACACGCTCGCGAGGTCGTGGTGGGCCAGCTGGAACACCGGCCCGGCAAGCAGCGCTCCGATGCCGCTGACCACGGCGGAGACGCCGAGCGCGAGCAGGGCCCGCACCCGCATCGGGAGGGCGGCGCCGGCCGCGCCGATCGCGGCGACGGAGGCGTAGGAGCCGATGCTGAGGGCGATGAGCAGGAAGAACAGGCCCTGGCCCGTGGGGTCGTCGGCGACCGGCTCGGCCACGTCGGTGACCTTCAGCGGGACGCCCTGCCGGGCGGCGACCGGTGTGAAGACCTTCTCCACGGCGGTGGCGCCCATGTCGGAGGCCGCGCTCGCCACCAGCAGCTCGGGGGACGTGGCGCTCGGCACGTAGGCGCCGGTGACCTCGCGGGACTTCAGGAGGCCGACGGCGTCGGCGCGGTCGGCCACCGTCCGTACGTCAAGCTTGTCACCCGCGGCGTCCTTGACCGTCTGGGCGAAGACCTTCGCCTGCGGGGTGTGGCCGACGACGGCGACCGGCATGTGGTGCGGCTCCGGGGTCACGAAGGCCCCCATGTACGCGAGCCCCATGCCTATGCACATCAGCAGCGGGGTGATCAGATGCGTGAGCACATGGCGCAGCGCCGGTGACCTCATCGCGGGACAACCTCCAATGGTTGGCTTATACAACTTCCAGTCCAGTTGTACTATACAACTACAACGTCGGAGGAGGTATTCCGTGAGCGCAGCGGAGTCGGCCGTCGAGACGATCCAGCGCGAGATGACGATCTTCGCGCGCCGGGCGCGCGCCTCGGCAGGCCGGATGCACCCCGAGCTGTCGCTGGTGTCGTACACCCTGCTCAGCCATCTGGAGGAGCACGACGGCCGCCGGGCGACGGACCTGGCCGCACACTACGCGCTGGACAAGTCCACGGTCAGCCGCCAGGTGGCCGCGCTGGAGCGGGCCGGGCTGATCGAGCGCCGGCTGGACCCGGACGACCACCGGGTCCAGGTGCTGCATCTGACGGAGGCCGGCCGGGAGATCCTCGCCCAGGTCACCCGCAGCCGCCGGGCGGCCTTCCGCGAACGGCTGGCGAACTGGCCGGAGGAGGACCTGGTGCGTTTCGCGGCGTACCTGGAGCGCTACAACGCGGGACCGGACGAGACCGGCTCCGTCTGACAGGCCGCCCCCTCCCGACCGTCACGCCACGCCGACCGCGGGGCCACCGATATCGCGGCATGCCGCACCCGCCGCAAACGCCCGCGCCCGCCCCTCATGCAACCCCCACCGCGAGAGCCACCGGCATGGGGGCATCCCACCCCTTCAACAAGCCTCCCAAGCCCACCCCCACGCCCCTCACGCCACCGGAACCGCCGCCGCCGACGCCTCATCGGACAGCCGTTGCGGTGCGCGGGCCGCGAGGAACGCGGTGCGGCGGCGCAGCCGGAAGCCCAGGGACTCGTACAGCCGGATGGCAGGCGTGTTCTGGGCGCTGGTGTGCAGGAAGGGCGTCTCGCCGCGCTCCCGTATGCCGTGCGCGACGGCGAGGATCAGCCGGGTGGCGAGTCCCTCGCCGCGGAAGGCGGGGTCGGTGCAGACCGCGCTGATCTCGGTCCAGCCGGGCGGGTGCAGCCGCTCCCCCGCCATGGCGACCAGCGCGCCGCCGCGGCGGATGCCGAGGTAGGTGCCGAGCTCGACGGTGCGGGGCAGGAAGGGGCCCGGCCGGGTGCGGGCCACCAGGTCGAGCATCTCGGGCACGTCCGCCGGGCCGAGGCGGACCGCCTCCGCGTCGGGCGCGGCGGCCAGGCCGTCGTCCACGAGCTGCACGCCCTCGATCCGGAAGGTGGTCTCCCAGCCGTCCGGCACCTCGCCGCGGAAGCCCGGCAGCGGTATCTCCGCGCCGGGACCGGCCAGGGCGGCGAGGTCCGCCCAGTCCCGCGCGTCCGGGTCGTCGGGCAGCGCCAGCCACGGGGAGACGTCGACGGGATAGCGCAGCACCCGGCCGCGCCGCTCGGCGAAGTGGGCGTGCGGGCCGGTCAGCGAGGCGAGGGCGGGGTTGTCGAGGACGTGCGGGGCGTCGGCGGCGACGGCGTCACCGGCGCCCCGACCGGCTATGCGGCTCACTCGGCCACCTCGATGACGACCTTGCCGAGGGCGTGCCCCTCCTCCACCGCGCGCAGCGCCTGGCCGGCCTGCTCCAGCGGGAAGACGCGGGTGACGTGGGGATTCAGGGCGCCGCGCGCGGCGAGGTCGGCCACCGCCTCCAGGACGGCGGCGGTACGGGCCCGCCGGACGGGGGCGCCGCCCAGCGCGGCGACGGCCTCCGGCGGCGATCCCGCGGTGACCAGCTTGCTCCGGTCCTTCAGCAGCTCGGCGCTCTCGGCGAGCACCGGGCCGCCCACCAGGTCGTACACCCCGTCGATCCCGTCCGGTACGGCGGCCCGCACCCGCTCGGCCAGATCCGGTCCGGAGGACACGTGCACGGCGCCGAGCGACTCCACGAAGTCCCGCTTGCCCTCGCTCGCCACGCCCACGACGTGCAGCCCGAAGGCGCGGGCGATCTGCACGGCCGCGCTGCCGACACCGCCGCCCGCGCCCGTCACCAGCAGGGTCGCGCCACCGGGCAGGTCCAGCTGGCGGACGCCGTCGTAGGCGGTGGCGGCGGCGACCGGCAGCGTGGCGGCGTCACGGAAGGACACCGCAGCGGGCTTGTGAGCGCTGACGGCGGCGGTCAGCAGGGCGTACTCGGCGTAGCCGCCGTCGGCGGTGGCGCCGAACACCTCGTCGCCGGCCGCGAAGCCGGTGACACCCGGGCCGGCCTCCTGGACGACACCCGCCGCCTCGCTGCCGAGGACCCGCGGGAAGACGGGCTCGCTCTCGCCGGGGCGGCGGAAGCCCTGGCGCAGCTTCCAGTCGACGGGGTTGACGCCCGCGGCGCGGACCGCGACCAGGATCTCTCCGGGACCCGGGCGTGGGCGGTCCAGGTCGATCAGCGCCTCGGTCTCCGGTCCCCCGTACCGCGTGTGGACGTACGCCTTGGGCATGCTCTTCCCTCGCTTCTCTCGCGCTGCCACCGGTCTACCGGTGCCGGCACCGAGGGCAAAGGAGAAGCGCCGCAGGGCTATTCCCACGGCCCGAAAGAGTTCATACGGCTGCAATCATCCGGGCGATGACCAGGGACGGAGCACCCGGAACGACCGCGTACGGTTGAAGGATGAACGTAACGCGAGGCTTCACGGGCCGCCCGCGCGTGCACAACCCCGGGCTGCCGCCCGGGCAGTACGACGCGGGCGAGGACTGGCCCGTCCTGTCCGCCGAGGTCACCCCCGACCTCGCACCGGCCGACTGGTCCTTCCGCATCGACGGCCTCGTGGAGCGGCCGCACACCTGGGACTGGGACGCGGCGCACGCGCTGCCGGCGTCGGCGTACGACGGCGACATCCACTGCGTGACCGGCTGGTCGAAGTTCGGCGTGCGTTTCGGCGGTGTCTCCCTGGACGCGTTCTTCGACGTGGTGCGCCCCCGGGCGTCCGCCACCCATGTGCTCGCCCGCTCCCACACCGGCTACACCGCAGGCCTGCCGCTCGCCGACGTCACCGGCGGACGGGCCTGGATCGCCTGGGAGTACGACGGCCGGCCCCTCCCCGCCGAGCACGGCGGTCCGGCGCGGCTGCTGGTGCCCCACCTCTACTTCTGGAAGAGCGCCAAGTGGATCGCGGGCCTCACTCTCCTCGACCACGACGAGCCGGGCTTCTGGGAGCGCAACGGCTACCACGAGCGCGGCAACCCCTGGCAGGAGCAGCGGTACTCCGGTGACTGACACGACGACGACACACGCGAACACCCCCGGCACGCCCCCGGCTTCGGCGCGGGAGACGGCCGCCGCCCCGCACGCGGCCCCCGCCACCACCGCCACCAACCCAACCCCGGCCCCGGTCCCGGTCCCGGACACGACCGTCGCCGTCCCCGCCCGCCCCGCCCTCCGTTTCGCCGTGCCCGCGCGGATCGCGGTGAGTGAGCAGGTGGCGGCGGTGTGGCAGACCGCCACGGTGGCGGAGATCCGGCGTGAGACGCCGCGCGCCGCGACCTTCCGGCTGGCGGTGCCGGGCTGGGCGGGGCATCTGCCCGGACAGCATCTGATGCTGCGGCTGACCGCGCCGGACGGCTATACGGCGCAGCGGCACTATTCCATCGCCTCCGCGCCGGACGACTCCGGGCACATCGAGCTGACCCTGGACCATGTGCCGGACGGCGAGGTGTCGGGCTGGTTCCACACGGTCGCCCGCCCCGGTGACACGGTCGAGGTGCGCGGGCCGCTGAGCGGCTTCTTCGCCTGGCCGGGCGACCGGCCCGCGCTGCTGCTCGGCGCCGGCTCCGGGATCGTGCCGCTGATGTCGATGGTGCGGCACCACCGCAGGCTCGGGCTCACCGTGCCGCTGCGCATGCTGGTGTCCGCGCGCAGTCCCGAGGAGCTGATCTACGCGGCGGAGCTGGGTGCGGAGACGACGGCCGTCTTCACCCGCAGCGCGCCACCGGGTGTGCCGGTGGGCCGTATGGCGGCCGCACATGTGGCGCCGCTCCTGGCCGGGTCGCCAGCCGGTGGGTGGGAGGCCTATGTGTGCGGATCCAACGGGTTCGCCGAGCACGCCTCCCGGCTGCTGGTCGCGGCGGGCCAGCCGGTGGACCGGATCCGTATCGAGCGCTTCGGCTGAACCGCCGCTTCAGCCCTCGGGTTGCGCACCGGGACCGGTGGCGCGACCGTGGGCGCGCGGCGCGTTCCGTGCTCCAGGTGGGCTTGAACTCGCGGTCGGTCGCATGAGCGAGGTGCTCCGTACGGGGTACGAGACGAGTGTGGACGCTCGTGTGCGCGAGCGGCGGGGTGGCGGACCTGGAGACCCGGTCCGCCCGTTCTCCGGCTCCGGCGGTGCGAGGAGGTGGACATGCGTACCGGGGTGCGTGGCTGGCGCTGGCGGCGCAATCCGCTGCGGCGCCGCTCGGATGTCGTGGAGGCGTGGACGGTGCTGATCACCGCCGTCCTGCTGTTCGTCGTCACGCCCCTGGTCGGGGTGGCCGCCGGCCTGCGGGCGCATGACACGGCCCAGCACGTCGCGGCAGCCCAGCGGGCCGAGCGCCACCAGGTACGCGCGCGGGTGATCGGCGACCCGCCACAGCGGCTCTCCGGCGGGCAGACCGACCGCGGCTACCCGTACCGCGCGCGGGTCCGCTGGACCGAGCCCGGCAAGGGCGTCCGTACGGCGTGGGCCCGGGTGCCGGCGGGCACCCTGACCGGGGACACCGTCTCCGTGTGGTTCGACGCCCGCGGCCGCAGTGTGGCTCCGCCGCCGAACGCCGCCGCGGTCTGGCAGCACACGGTGACCGTCGGGCTGGTCGCGGCGGGCGGTACGGCGTCCGCCGTGCTCCTCGCACACGCCGTCGAGCGCCGGATCGCCCTGCGCCGCCGGCTCGCGGAGTGGGAGCGGGAGTGGGCCCGTACGGGACCGAAGTGGACTCAGCCGCGCGCCTGACCGGCCCGGCCGTCCGGCCGCCGAGCGGGAGCAAACGCTTACTGGTCAGCCTTCCTTCCCCCACGTACGGTGAGCTGACACATTCCCCCTTCGCCAAGGCGGTTGTTGATGGCCCTGTTCGACCTCCCCCTCGACGAACTCCGCGAGCACCGCAGTGAGTCCACCGAGCCCGAGGACTTCGACGCCTTCTGGGACAAGACCCTCGAGGAGGCCCGCGAGCACGATCTGGACGCCCGCTTCGAGCCGGTGGACACCGGACTGTCGACGGTCCGGGTGTACGACGTGACGTTCGCCGGGTACGGCGGCCACCCGGTCCGGGGCTGGCTGCGGCTGCCGGCCGGCGCGAACGAGCCGCTGCCGCTGGTCGTGGAGTTCATCGGCTACGGCGGCGGGCGCGGACTGCCGCACGAAGACCTGCTGTGGGCCTCCACGGGCCGGGCGCACTTCGTGATGGACACCCGCGGCCAGGGCAGCGCCTGGGGCGCCGGGGGCGGCACGCCGGACCCGGTGGGCGCGGGGCCGGCGTACCCGGGGTTCATGACGCGGGGCATCGACGCGCCGGAGAACTACTACTACCGCCGGGTGTTCACGGACGCGGTGCGCGCCGTCGACGCGGCCCGCTCGCATCCGCTGACCGACGCCGCGCGGACCGCGGTGACCGGCGGCAGCCAGGGCGGCGGCATCACGCTGGCCGTCGGCGGCCTGGTCCCCGACCTGGTCGCGGTGGCGCCGGACGTGCCGTTCCTGTGCGACTTCCCGCGCGCGACCACGCTGACGGACCGTCACCCCTACCGCGAGATCGGCCTGTTCCTCAAGACGCACCGCGGCCGCACCGCGGAGGTGCTGCGCACGCTGTCGTATTTCGACGGGGTGCACTTCGCGGCCCGGGGCCGGGCGCCCGCGCTGTTCTCGGCGGCGCTCGAGGACCAGACCTGCCCGCCGTCGACGGTGTTCGCCGCGTTCAACGCCTGGGCGCACGAGGACAAGGCGATAGAGGTCTACGACTTCAACGACCACGAGGGCGGCGGCCCCTTCCACGAGGCGGCGAAGCTGCGCTGGCTGAGGTCGTACGCCTGAGAGCGGCGCGGGCGTGCGGGGACTTCCCTCCAGTCCGACCAGTCGGTACGTTCGGGGGACCCGGGCCGCGGCGTCGCCGCCCGGGCTCCCTGCGACGACGGAGGTGCCATGTCCGCGCACGAGACACAGGTCCACGGCCACTGCGACGCGCGTTTCACGGCGGTCCGGGAGGCGTTCGAGGAGAACTTCCTGAAGCGCGACGAACTGGGCGCCGCCGTGGCCGTGACCGTCGACGGGGCCACGGTGGTGGACCTGTGGGGCGGCTGGGCGGACGCGGCCGGTACCCGGCCGTGGCAGCGGGACACGCTGGTGAACGTCTGGTCGACCACGAAGGGCCCGGTGGCGCTGTGCGCGCACCTGCTCGCCGACCGGGGGCTGCTCGACTTCGACGCGCCCGTGGCCGCGTACTGGCCCGAGTTCGCCGCCGCGGGCAAGGAGAGGGTGCTCGTACGGCATCTGCTGTCGCACCGGGCCGGGCTGTCCGGGCTCCGGGAGCCGCACTCCCTGGCCGATCTGTACGACTGGGAGCTGACCACCGCCCGGCTGGCGGCGACCGAGCCGTGGTGGGAGCCGGGCACCCGGTCCGGGTATCACGCGCTGACGTACGGCTTCCTGGTCGGCGAGGTCGTCCGGCGGATCTCGGGGCTGCGGCCGGGGGCCTTCCTGGCGCGTGAGGTGACCGGGCCGCTGGGGATCGACTTCACGGTCGGACTGCCGGCCGGGGAGGCGGACCGCGCGGCCGAGCTGGTGCGTCCGCCGGCCCTGTCCGGCAGCCAACAGGCGTCCCTCTTCGGGCAGTTGCCGCCGGCCGCGCTGGCGGCGCTGGCGAATCCGCTGGTCGGCGCGGCGGAGGCGAACACGCCCGAGTGGCGGGCCGCGGAGATCCCCGCGGCGAACGGGCACGGCACGGCCCGCGCGGTCGCGGCACTCTACGGCGTCTTCGCCGGGCGCGGCTCCTTCGGCGGGCAGCGCGTCCTGTCGCCGGAGGCGGCCGAGCGGGTGCGCGAGGGACAGGGCAGCTGCCGCGATCTGGTGCTGGGCGCGGGCTTCGAGGGCGAGACCGAGGTCGGGCTCGGGCTGTGGCTGAGCGGTCCGCACGGGTCGTACGGCCCGAACCCGCGCGCTTTCGGCCATGACGGCTTCGGCGGCTCGTGCGGGCTGGCCGATCCGGAGGCGGGCGTGTCACTGGGGTACGTCATGAACCGGATGGGGCCGCGCATCGCCGACGACCCGCGGAAGATGGCGCTGATCGACGCCCTGTACAGCGCCTTGTGACCGAGACCGCGCGGGCGGGTTTCGGCCGAACCGGAAGACCGCTCTTCCCTCGTGGTTTAGACCAATGCTAAGTGTGGTCGCGCAACGAGCCCGCACGACTACGTCTTGTCACACCAGGAGGGCGCGGCATGGCCCGCACCACCCCGCACGAACCCGACCAGAGCGACGGCCGGCCCCTGTACGGGCGGATCGCGGCGCTGCTGCTCGACGAGCTGCGCGCCGGCACCATCCCGCCGGGCGAACGGCTGCCGGGCGAACGGCACCTGGCCGCACACTTCCAGGTCAGCCGGGAGACGATCAGGCAGGCACTGGAGGTGCTGCGGCGCGGCGGACTGATCGCCACGGACCGCCGGGGCAGCCATGCCACGCTGCCCGCCCGGCCGGTCGGGGCGCCGGCGACGCCGGCCTTTCCGCTGGGCGCCCGCTCCGCGGACCCGGCCGCGGTCGACCGGGCCACGGTGACCTGGGAGGCGCCGCCGGAGGAGCACGCGCGGGCGCTGGGCCTCGCCCCGCACCGCCCGACGCTGGTGCACCGCTACCGGTCGGCCACGCCGGACGGCCGGTCGCTGCGGACGGCGGTGACGTCGTTCTCGGCGGTGGCGCTGGCCGAGGTGGCGGAGCTGGCCCGCTACCGGGACCGGGCCGACGGCAGCACGCCCGCACAACTGCGGCGCGCCTACGACTGGATGCGCAAGGCCGGCCTGTCGCTGCACCACCACGATGCCATCACCCAGGCCGACGGCGCCCGTTCGGTACGGGTGACCCGGCGGGTGCACGACCAGTACGCCCGGCCGCTGGAGATCACCGATCTGGTGGTGAACGCCGAACAGGAGACCCTGGTCTACGAGTTCACGCTGCCCGCCGCCGGCTGAGCCCGCCGGGCCACCACCAGCCGGGCCCGCGGACTGCCGTCCCCGCGCCGCCCGAACCCGGGCAGGGCGTGCAGGTCGACGGCGAACCCGGCGCGCTCCAGTTCCCCCAGCACACGGCCGAGCCGGAAGGCCCGGTAGTACATCACGAACGGCGGCCGCCACAGCGCGTTGCGCACCCGCATCACCGCGTCGAAGCCGAGCAGCATCCAGAAGCCGGCCTGTGCCGGCTTCGGCGGGGCGAGCACCGCGAAGGCGAACCGGCCGTCCGGCCGCAGGACGGAGTGGACCTGGGCGAACAGCCCCGGCAGTTCTCGCGGCAGGAAGTGTCCGAACGCCCCGAAGGAGACGACGAGATCGAAGGCGGCCGTGAACGGCAGGGCCCGGGCGTCGCCGCGCACCCAGGCGACGCGGGGCCCGCCGGCGGGCCGTACCCGGCGCCGGGCGACGTCGAGCATCCCGGCGCTGAAGTCGACACCGGTGACGCTGCGGCGGCACAACCCGGTGAGCACCTCGGCGCCCGCGCCGGTGCCGCAGCACAGGTCGAGCCCGTCCTGGAAGGGGCCGAGCGGGGTGAGCGCCTTCGCCACGGACTCCAGGACGACGTCGGGCGTCCGGAAGGGCGTGTGGTCGAACTTCGGGGCGAGCAGGTCGTAGCCGCGCTCGACGGACGACAGCGCCTGCACGGCCAGTTCGCGCAAGGAAGGGCCTTCGGGACCGAACATCTCCTCAGCCTACGGCCACCCGCACCGCGAGAACCCGCCGGTATTAGTCTCATCGGCACCTGTTCGCTCACTTGACTATGAGGTGGTCCGATGCACGCGTTCCGTGCGGCGGTCGAGGCCGGGGACTTGGACGCCGTGGAGGCGCTGCTGGCGGAGGACGTCGTCTTCACCAGCCCGGTCGTCTTCAAGCCGTATCCCGGCAAGGCGATCACGGCGGCGATCCTGCGCGCTGTCTGGCAGGTCTTCGAGGACTTCCGGTACGTCCGGGAGATCGGCGATCCGGCCGCGGCCGACCACGCGCTGGTCTTCACGGCCCGGGTGGGCGACCGCGAGCTGACCGGCTGCGATTTTCTGCACGTGAACGAGGAGGGGCTGATCGACGAGCTCATGGTCATGGTCCGCCCGCTGTCGGGCGCGCACGCCCTGGCCGAGGCCATGGGCGCGCGGTTCGAGGAGATCGCCGAGGAGGCGCAGGCGCGGTCGGCCTGAGCGGTCCGCGCTGCCCGGGGAGCACCGCCGCCGGGCCCGGAGGTCAGCCCTTGAGCTGCCCCAGCGTGGCCTTGGCGTCCTTCCTCAGCCAGTCGTCCACGTCACTCAGCGCGGGCGGGTTCGTGTCCTGGTCGTACTGCTCGAGGAGCCGTCGCCGGTGTCCTGGCTGACGAGGCAGGCCTCGTCGCCGATGCCGCCGACCGGCGCGTCGTAGGAAGGACGAGTAGTCGGCGCTGGAGCACATGTGGGACGGCGCCGAGTAGCCGCGCAGGTCGGCGTCGCTGCTCTTGCCGCCGATGAGGAAGAGGCCGGCCGCCCAGGCGGCGGAGGCGACCGCACCGACCACGGCCCACAGCACCGCTCTGCCGGCCCCGCCGCTCCCGGCCGGCGGCGTCCCGGTGCCGAACTGCGGAGCCTGCGCGCAGGGATTGCCCGGCTGCGGCTGTCCGAACTGCCCTTGCTGCGCGGGCTGCCCCGCGTGCGGCTGCCCGAACTGCCTGGCCTGGCCCGGCTGGGGGCGGTGGTCTGGCCGGTCGGTGTGGGCTGCGCGTAGACGGCGCCCGCGGCGGGAACCGCGGGTTGGGGCAGGGGTAGGCCGCGGGCTGCGCGGGACGGCCGGCTGCTGCGCGGGCGGCCGCGATGGCTGCGAAGCCGGCTGGCCGGCCGCGGCCTTGACCCGACAGCTCGTCAGAATTCCGGATTGCGGCCCCCGCGGGGCTGGTCCTGGCGGCCGGGCGGGCGGGACGGTTGCGAGCCGGGGCGGGAAGAGACGCGGACGGCATCATGTTGACCGGACCGGACGCACGGGTATAGTGCGATCAGCGCGTGTGCGTGTCCCGTCGTACGGACGCCGGCGCCGCTCCTCTCCATCAGCCCCATGGCCGAGGTCTTCGACCGGCTCGGGCTTCTTCTGTGCACCACCTCGTGACTGACCAGGCCGTTTCCGCCGTACCCGAGGTGCCGTTCCCGCCGCCCGGAGGCAGGTGTCACCGCCTCCCGTTCGCGGCCTCTCCCCCTCCCCCTCGCCTTCCGTCCGCTGAAAGGACCTCCCACCATGACCACCACACTCGAGCACCCGCCCGCGGTCCGTCAGGCCCCCGCCGCCCGGCTCGTCACCGGTGTCCTCGACATCGACGCGCAGGGGAAGGGGCATCTGCGGGCCGCGCACCTGCTGCCCTCCCCCGCCGACCCCCAGGTCCCGCCGGGCCTGATCCGGCGGCACGGACTGCGCAGGGGCGACCTGGTCGAAGGCGTCCCGGGCGACCGGCGCGCGCTGACCGAGGTCACCCGCGTGGACGGACGCGACCCGGCTTCCCTGCGCGCCCGGCGTCACTTCCGCGACCTCACCCCGCTCCACCCGCACCAGCGCATCCGCCTGGAACACCCCGGCTCCGGGCCGGCCGGGCGCGTCACCGATCTGTTCGCGCCGGTCGGCAAGGGCCAGCGCGGGCTCATCGTGGCCCCGCCGAAGAGCGGCAAGACCGTCCTGCTGCAGCAGCTCGCCGCCGCCGTCGCCGGCAACCACCCCGAGTGCCGGCTGATGGTGCTGCTGCTGGACGAGCGCCCCGAGGAGGTCACCGAGATGCGCCGTTCGGTGCGCGGCGAGGTGTACGCCTCCACCTTCGACCGGGCGCCCAGGGAGCACATCGCCCTGGCCGAGCTGGTGATCGAGCGGGCCAAGCGGCGGGTGGAGGCCGGCGAGGACGTCGTGATCCTGCTGGACTCGCTGACCCGGCTGTGCCGTGCGCACAACAACGCCTCCGCCGCCGGCGGGCGCACTCTGAGCGGCGGTGTCGACGCGGGCGCGCTGATCGGCCCCAAGCGGTTCTTCGGCGCCGCCCGCCAGGCGGAGGAGGGCGGCTCGCTGACCATCCTCGCCACCGTGCTGGTGGACACGGGCTCCCGCGCCGACGGCTACTACTTCGAGGAGCTGAAGAGCACCGGCAACATGGAGCTGCGCCTGGACCGGGAAGCCGCCGCCCGGCGCCTCTTCCCGGCAGTCGACCTGGACGCCAGCGGCACCCGCCGCGAGGAACTGCTGCTCACCCCGGCCGAACTGACGGCCGTACAGGGCCTGCGCCGGGTCCTGCGCCCCCGCGACGGCGGCCCGTCCGGTCTGGAGACCCTCCTGGAGCGGCTGCGCTCCACGCCCGACAACGCCGCCTTCCTGCGGCGGATCCGGCCCACCCTGCCCTCCGGCTGAGCCCGGCGCCGGGGCCGGGATCCGGCATCCGGGTTACCCGCGTGCGCCGAACGGCCGCTACGGCGAGAGACACGGCCGACCCCTTCGTACGTTGACCATATGATCACCGGACTTTCTCATCGGGTGGCCGCGACGGCCTGTTCCCTGTGCGTGGCGGGCGTGCTGGCGCTCACGCCGGCCACCGCCTCCGCCGGCCCCCGTGCCGGAGCCCCCGCACCGCCCGGCCCGGGAGCGGCGATGCCCGCGCCGTCCCTGCTCTACCGCTCCGGCGTCCAGGTCCGCCCGCACCGGGACGCGCCCGAGGTCCCTCAGGTGTCGGCGCTGTCCTGGGTGGTGGCCGACGCCGGCAGCGGCAGTGTGCTGGCCGCGAGTTCCGCGCACCGCAAGCTGCCGCCGGCGAGCACGCTGAAGACCCTGTTCGCGGTCACCGTGATGCCCTCCCTGCCCTCGACGATGCGGCACACCGTGAGCAACGCCGAACTCGCGGGCATCGGCGAGGGCAGCAGCCTGGTCGGCGTCAAGGAAGGGCTCTCCTACCAGGTGGCCGACCTGTGGCGCGGTGTCTTCCTCAGCTCCGGCAACGACGCCGTGCACGTGCTCGCCGCGCTGAACGGCGGCTGGCACACCACGGCCAGGCGGATGCAGGACAAGGCGCGTGCGCTCGGCGCCCTGGACACCCATGTGGTCTCCCCCGACGGCTACGACGCCGACGGCCAGGTGTCCTCCGCCTTCGACCTGGCCGTCTTCGGCCGGGAGGGCCTGCGCAACCCCGACTTCGCCCGCTACTGCTCCACCGCCGAGGCGCATTTCCCCGGTGACGGCCAGTCGTACGGCATCCGGAACACCAACCGGCTGCTGACGGGCGCCAACGGGGTGGCGAAGTATCCGGGGCTGATCGGCATCAAGAACGGCTACACCACCAAGGCGGGCAACACCCTGGTGGCCGCGGCCCACCGGGGTGGGCGCACACTCGTGGTGACCGTGATGAACCCTCAGGCCGGCGGCGGGTTCGCCGTGTACCAGGAGGCGCGCAAGCTGCTCGACTGGGGCTTCGCGGCGGCGGGCCGGGTGGACCCGGTCGGCTCGCTGGACGGGCTGCGCGTCGTGAGGTCCCGCCCGGCGTCGGTGACCACACCGGTGGCCGCGGCCGCGTCGCCGGCGGCCGACGACTCGGGCTGGTCGGCCACCGCCGTCGCCGCCGGACTCTCGGGGCTCGGGGTGGGCACCGTGGCGCTGATGCTGACCCTGCGGGCCAGGGGCAGCCGGGCGCCGCGCGACTGACCGGCCGGCAGGCCCAGGAGCAGGCCCAGCGTGATCCAGGTGTAGGTGTTGCTGCCCAGGAAGCCGCCGATGCCGGACGCGTCGTCGAACCACAGCCAGACCACGCTCGTGCAGAGTACGGCGAACAGGGCGCCCGCGATCCGCGGGCGCCCGGCGCGCAGCAGCACCGCGAAGGACGGCAGCAGCCACACCAGGTGGTGCACCCAGGTGATGGGGCTGACCAGGCAGGCCGCCGCCCCGGTGAGCGCGAAGGCCGCCGCCGGGTCGCCGGCCCGTACCGCCCTGCGCGCCCGCCACGCCCAGACGCACAGGGTCAGCAGCACCGCCGTCGCCCACAGCGGGCGGCCCGGCTCGCCGAGGCGGGCCAGCACGCCCTGGAGCGACTGGTTCGACACATAGTCCAGCCGGCCCACCCGGCCGGTGTCCCAGAGCGCCTCGGTCCAGTAGAACCGGGAGGCCCCCGGGTCGGCCCAGGCGGCCAGCCCGGTCGCCGCGAGGGCGACGGCCGTCGCCACGCCCGCCGCCCGGCGGCGCCCGGCGAGCAGCAGCAGTCCGATGAACAGGGCGGGCGTGAGCTTCACCGCGGCGGCGAGCCCGGTCCCGGCACCCGCCCAGCGCTCCCGGCCGGTCGCGAGCAGCAGGCAGTCGCCGAGGACGAGGGCGAGTAGCACCAGGTTGACCTGGCCGAAGCTGAAGGTGTCCCGCAGCGGCTCGAACAGGGCGAGCAGGCACAGGCACAGCGACCAGCGGTACCAGCCGTGCCGCCGCCAGCCGGGCCCGGCGAGGATCCGCAGGACCACCGCCAGGGCGGCCAGGTTGACCAGCAGGGAGGCCACGATCGCGGAGGTCCGGCCGAGCGGGGCCAGCGGCAGCATGACGAGCGCCGCGAACGGCGGGTAGGTGAAGCCGTAGGAGGTGCCCGGCACCCGGTAGTCGTAGATCCGGCCGCCGTGGTGCACCCAGGTGTGCACGGTGCCGTAGTAGACGCGCAGGTCGAAGAAGCCGCGCAGCAGCGGCACGGTGGCGGTGAACACCGTCACGGCGGCGGCGAGGGCGAGGACCAGCAGCAGCCGGCCCCCGGTCGTGCGCGGCCCGCTCACGCCATGCGTCCCGGCGCCGGGGCCTGGGCCGCCTGGTGTGCCTGCCACAGGACGACCACGCCGAGCACCCCGCCGGAGACGGCGAGCACCAGCTGGCCGGGGTCGGCCGGGCCGCCGCTCGGCAGTACGGCGAGGGCGAGGACGCCCGCCAGGGCCGCGACCCGGTGCCGTACCGAGGTACTGGGCGCGGCGGCGGCGATGAGGAACAGGCCCCACAGCACGTACCAGGGGCGGATGGCGGGGCCGAGCACGGCGACCGTGAGCAGGCTGAGGCCGAGTGCGTACACGGGTCTGACGCGCGTCCGCAGCCATATCAGCGCCACGGCCACGGTGGTCGCGGCGAGGCCGAGCACATGCCAGGCGGGCACGGCCAGTGGGGCCAGGCTGCTGCCGAGGTGTGCCAGCAGGGCGCCGGTGGCGCGGCCGAGCAGGCTGGTCAGGGCCCAGTTGTGCGGGGAGACGGGGGTGTTCAGGGCGCCGATCCAGCCGTAGCCGGTGCCGGCGACGGCCGTGGCGGCGACCGTCGTCACGGCGGACGCGGCCGCCGCGCTCAGGACGGCCGGCAGCGGGCGGCGGCCGGAGCGGATCCCAAGGGCCACGACCGCGAGCAGACCGAGCGCGGCCGGCGCCTTGACCAGGGCGGCCAGGGTGACGAGGACGGCTCCGAGGACACCGCCTGCGGGCCGGTCCCCGCGGGCGGCGACCAGGCCGAGTCCCAGCAGGCCGAGCATCAGGGCGTCGTTGTGGGCGCCCGCGACCAGGTGCAGCAGCACCAGCGGGTTGAGGGCGCCGAGCCAGAGGGCGGCGGCCGGGTCGGCGCCGCTGTGCCGGGCGAGGCGGGGCAGCGCCACCGCCATCAGGGCCACCCCGAGCAGGGCGACCAGGCGCATGCCGAGCAGACCGGCGGGCAGCCGGCCGTGGGTCAGGCCGGACAGCGCGGAGGCCAGGGCGAGGAAGGCGGGACCGTAGGGGGCGCCGGTGTGCCGCCACATCGGGGCCACCTCGTCGGCGAGCGGGCCGCCGAGCTGGGCGGGCCCCTGGGTGTAGACGTCCATGTGGGCGTCGACCATGGCTCCCTGCGCGAGATAGCTGTAGACGTCCCGGCTGAACAGCGGCGGTGCGAGCAGCAGCGGCGCCGCCCACACCGCGAGCACCAGCAGCAGGGCGCGCGGAGCGGGCGGCTGCGGGCCGCGCACCAGGCGGCCGAGGAGCAGCCAGGCCGCCGTCAGCAGGACGACACCGAAGTACACCCCGACGACACCGAGCGCCGCCTGCGCCGAGGCGGGCGCCAGCAGGTCCCTCACGGGCAGGGCGCCGGCCGTCTCACCGCCGAGCGCGAGACATGCGGTGCCGGCCAGCCCGAGCACCTGGCAGCGGCGGAGATCGACGGGGAACGCCATGGCCAACACTCGGGCAGCGTGTCAACGCCGGGTGGCCGGAAGACGACGCTCCAGTCACCGGCGGGCGGCCCGCACGTGACCGGCGTGTGAGCGACGATGCCTTCCGGGCGTCCGCAGGGTCACCTCTGTGACGGCAACCGACGGAACGGACATGATCACCGTGGCGCACAGCTCCGCCTGCACCAGGACCGGCGACCTGGAGACGTACTGCGAACTCCACAGCGAGGCGTCCGCGCACCGGCCGCTGGTGCTGCTGCACGAGTTCCTGGACTGAGGGCCCACGGCGGCCGGAGCGGTCAGAACACCGAGAGCCCGGTCAGCGTGGTGAACCGGTCGAGCGCGGCCACGCCGGCCACCGAGTTGCCGCGCTCGTCCAGGCCCGGGCTCCACACGCACAGCGTGCACCGGCCCGGTACGACCGCGATGATCCCGCCGCCGACCCCGCTCTTGCCGGGGAGTCCCACGCGGTAGGCGAAGTCCCCGGCCGCGTCGTACGTCCCGCAGGTCAGCATCACCGCGTTGACCTGTTTGGCCTGGCTGCGGGTGAGCAGCCGGCCGCCGTCGGCGCGGATGCCGTGCCGGGCCAGGAAGCCGGCGGCGAGGGCGAGGTCGGCGCAGGACGCCCGGATGGAGCACTGCCGGAAGTACTGGCCGAGCAGGACGGGCACGTCGTTGTCGATGTTGCCGTAGGACGCCATGAAGTGGGCGAGGGCGGCGTTGCGGTCGCCGTGCGCGCTCTCGGAGGCGGCGACCTCCTGGTCGAAGTCCAGGGAGGCGTTGCCGCTCTCGGCGCGCAGAAACGCCAGCAGCTCACCCGCCGCGTCTCCGGTACGGGTCTGGAGGCGGTCGGTGACGACGAGGGCGCCCGCGTTGATGAAGGGGTTCCGCGGGATGCCGTTCTCGTACTCCAGCTGGACCAGGGAGTTGAAGGGGTTGCCGGAGGGCTCGCGGCCCACGTGCTCCCAGAGTTCGTCGCCCTCGCGGGCCAGGTCCAGAGCGAGGGTGAAGACCTTCGTGATGGACTGCGTGGAGAACGGCTCGCGCCACTCCCCCACCCCGTACACCGTGCCGTCCAGCTCGGCGACGGCCATGCCGAAGCGGCGCGGGTCGCAGGCGGCGAGGGCCGGGATGTAGTCGGCGGCCCGGCCGCGGCCGGGGGTGCGCTCCATCTCCTCGGCGATGCGCTCCAGGACCGGCAGGAAGGTGAGGGACGACGTCGTTGTCATGATCACCATTGTGCCTCCGGACCGGCCCCGGAGCCCACTCGCACCAGGGCCGATATCCGCCTGTTACCGCAGGTCAGGTGGTCGGCGCCCCGCTGCCGGCGACGACCTCGGGGCGCAGCAGGCCGGCCAGCCGCTCGGCGGGCAGCAGGCCCTTGTCCAGGACGAGTTCGGCCACGCCCCGGCCGGTGGCGAGGGCCTCCTTGGCGATCTCGGTGGCGGCGGTGTACCCGATGTGCGGGTTGAGCGCGGTGACCAGGCCGATGGAGTTCTCCACGCTCGCCCGCAGCCGCTCGGTGTTGGCGGTGATGCCGGACACGCAGCGCTCGGCCAGCGTCAGGCAGGCCCTGCGCAGATGGGCGACGGACTTCGACAGGGAGTGCAGGATGACCGGCTCGAAGGCGTTCAGCTGGAGCTGTCCGGCCTCGGCGGCCATGGTGATGGCGACGTCGTTGCCGATCACCTCGAAGGCGACCTGGTTGACCACCTCGGGGATGACCGGGTTGACCTTGCCCGGCATGATGGACGAACCGGCCTGCACCGGCGGCAGGTTGATCTCGCCGAGTCCGGCGCGCGGGCCGGAGGACAGCAGCCGCAGGTCGTTGCAGCTCTTGGAGAGCTTGACCGCGATCCGCTTGAGCACACCCGACATCTGCACGAAGGCGCCGCAGTCCTGGGTGGCCTCCACCAGGTTGGCGGCGGTGACCAGCGGCAGCCCGGTGATCCCGGCCAGGTGCCGGCGGGCCGACTCGGCGTAGCCGGCCGGGGCGTTGAGGCCGGTGCCGATGGCGGTGGCGCCGAGGTTGATCTCGTGGATCAGCTCGACGGCCTCGGCGAGCCGGCTGCGGTCCTCCTCGATCATGACGGCGAACGCGGAGAACTCCTGACCGAGCGTCATCGGCACGGCGTCCTGCAACTGTGTACGGCCCATCTTGAGCACGTCACGGAACTCGACGGCCTTGCGGGCGAACGCGTCCTGCAGGACGGCCATCGCCTTGAGCAGTCCACGTACCGCGAAGGCCGTCGCTATCTTGACGGCGGTCGGATACACGTCGTTGGTGGACTGGCTCAGGTTGACGTCCTCATTGGGGTGCAGATAGGCGTACTCCCCCTTGGCGTGGCCGAGCAGTTCCAGCGCGCGGTTCGCCACGACCTCGTTGGCGTTCATGTTGGTGGAGGTGCCGGCGCCGCCCTGGATGACGTCGACGACGAACTGGTCGTGCAGCTTGCCCGCGCGGATCTCCTGGCAGGCGGCGACGATCGCGCGCGCCTTCCGGGGCGCCAGCAGGCCGAGTTCCTCGTTGGCGAGTGCGGCGGCCTCCTTGACGGCGGCCAGGGCGTCGATCAGATGCGGGTAGGCGGAGATCGGGGTGCCGGTGATGGCGAAGTTCTCCGTCGCGCGCAGGGTGTGCACACCCCAGTACGCGTCGGCGGGTACGTCACGGTCGCCGAGGAGGTCGTGTTCGGTGCGGGTGGCGGCGGCGGTCATGAGGGTGAGGGCTTCCTGGTGAAGGGGTGGGTGAGCAGGCCCCGGAAAGGGCGCGGGGCGGCGAGCTACGCGCATGCGGGCTCGGACACGGGGTCCAGGGCGCGCACGGCCCGCACGCACCCCACCGGCTCCCCGCCACCCAGCAGCGGCTCCCCCGCGAACTCGGTCAGCAGCGCGGGGTCGACGCCCGCGCGCGCGAGCGCAGCCGCCGCCACGGGAATCCGTGCCCGGTTCGCCCCGTCGGCGATCTTCACGGCGACGGCCCGGCCGTCGGGCAGCGCGGCGACCTGCACGCCCTCGAAGCCGTCCTTGGCGAGCAGCCCCGGCACGGCCCGCATCAGCGCGGCCACGTCACGGCGGGCGCCGGAGGCCATCTCGGGGTGGGCCCGCATCGCGTCGGCGACCTGCGCCTCCGGCGTGCCGGGCGCGGCCGACGCGATCCGGGAGAGGGCGCGGGCCAGGCCGTGCAGGGAGAGGGAGAACAGCGGCGCGCCGCAGCCGTCCACGGTGACCCGGGCGACCCGCTGCCCGGTGAGGTCCTCGACGGTCTCCCGGATCGTCTGCTGGAGCGGGTGCTGCGGGTCGAGGTAGTCCGGCAGGGACCAGCCGTTCAGCCGGGCGGTCCACAGCATGGCCGCGTGCTTGCCGGAGCAGTTCTGGGCGAGCCGGGAGGGGCCCCGGCCCGCGCGGATCCAGTCGTCCCGCACGACCGGGTCGTACGGCAGGTCGGGGACGTTGCGCAGGTCGTCCTCGGTGAGCCCGGCGAGGTCGAGGATGCGCCGGGTGCCGGCGAGGTGGCGGTCCTCGCCGGAGTGGCTGGCGGCGGCCAGCGACAGCAGTGGGCCGTCGAGCGGCAGTCCGGCGCGCAGCATGGCCACGGCCTGGAGGGGCTTGACGGCCGAGCGCGGGTAGAAGGCGGCCTCGATGTCGCCGAGCTGCAACTCCACCCGGCCGTCGGCGCCGAGGACGACGACGGAGCCGTAGTGGATGCCTTCGACGACTCCGCCGCGGACGAGGTGGGCGACGGGAGCGTGGAGGGGTTCGCGTATGACGGGTGCGTCGGCGAGGGAGCTGCTGTACATCACTGCCTGTGTCGATGGGTCGGGTCCGGCCGGTACGCGGGTCACGCGCCGGCGCGGGCGGAGGTGCGGGGCGTCCGGCCGCGCAGGGCGTACCGCCCGGCGGCCGTGCTTGCGGTGATCAGCGGCGGACGGAGCACGGTGGTGGGTCCGGGAACGCCGTTCCGAGGTGCTGCTCGCTCATCCCCCGGGGCCGCCTTCCGTGGGCAGGCCGTCCGCGCGCTGGGGTCGCACGATGTCGGTGAGGGTCGTCTCGACGCGGTCCAGGTGGTGGCTCATGGCCTCGACGGCGTCGTGTTCGGATCCGTCGATCAGCGCCTCGACGATGGCCCGGTGCTCGCGGTTGGACTGGTCGCGGCGGCCGCCCAGCTGGTTGAGGAAGGCGGACTGACGCGCCAGTGCGTCGCGGATCTCCTCGATGACCCGGCGGAAGACCGGGTTCTGGGCGGCCTCGGCGATGGCGAGATGGAAGAGGGTGTCCATGGCGACCCAGGCCGTGGTGTCCGTCTCCCGCTCCATGCGGTCGAGCAGGTGGGCCAGGTGGTCCAGGTTCTCCGGGGTGCGGCGGACGGCCGCGTACCCGGCGACGGGGATCTCGATGTGGCGGCGCACCTCGAGCAGGTCGCTGGCCGCGTAGTCGCCGAACGTGGGGTCCTCCACGGCGCTCGCGACGACGAAGGTGCCCTTGCCGGTCCGGGAGACCGTCAGGCCCATGGTCTGCAGCGCGCGCAGCGCCTCGCGCAGCACCGGCCGGGAGACCTCGAGGGTGCGGCACAGCTCGGCCTCGGAGGGGAGCTTGTCGCCGACGGCGTACTCGCCGCGTTCGATGGCGCCGCGGAGGTGGGCCAGGACCGCTTCCATCGCGCTGACACGGCGCGGGCCCGGGCCACCTGTCTGGCTGTCTGACAGGTTCACGGAAGCGATCCTGCGGCTTCGGGACCCGGACTGTCAAGCCACCCCGCATACAGAGGTTCACGGGGTGCGGACGCCTGAATACAGGCATCCGCACCCGTGGGTGGCCAGGAGGGTTCGGTCAGGCGTTGAGGGTGCCCGTGGCCAGCAGGCCGAGCAGGCCGAGCCCGATGACGACGCGGTAGATCACGAACGCGTTGAAGGAGTGCTTGGCGACGAACTTCAGCAGCCAGGCGATGGAGGCGTAGGCGACGACGAAGGACACGATCGTGCCGACGGCCAGCGGGGCGGCGCCCACACCCGCTCCCAGGGCGTCCTTGAGCTCGTACAGCCCCGCGCCGGTCAGGGCGGGAATGCCGAGGAAGAACGACAGGCGGGTGGCGGCGACGCGGTCGAGGTCCAGGATGAGGGCGGTGGACATGGTGGCGCCCGAGCGGGAGAAACCGGGGAAGAGCAGGGCGAGGATCTGCGAGCAGCCGACCCACATGGCGTCCTTGAACGAGGTGTCGTCCTCGCCGCGCTTGTGCCGGCCCATCTGGTCCGCGCACCACATCACGGCCGAACCGCCGATCAGCGAACCGGCCACCACCCACAGCGAGGCCAGCGGGCCGTCGATCAGCGGCTTGGCGGCCAGGCCCACCAGGACGATCGGGATCGTGGCGCAGATGACCCACCAGGCGAACTTGTAGTCGTGGTGGTAGCGCTCCTCGCGGTTGGTCAGACCGCGGAACCAGGCGGAGACGATCCGCTTGATGTCCTTGAAGAAGTACACGAGCACGGCGGCGATGGCGCCGACCTGGATGACGGCGGAGAATCCGACGACGGACTTGTCGTCGACGGGGATGTGCATGAGCCCCTCGGTGATCTTCAGGTGCCCCGTGGAGGACACCGGGAGGAACTCTGTCACCCCCTCGACGACTCCGAGGACGACGGCCTGACCGACGGAGATGGCGCTCATGGGATCCAGTTCTGAGGAGAGTTGGTCGACATTGCTGTAGACAGTACTTGCTGCGCCCGGCGCCCTGGCAAGCGCCTAGGCCCACAGGGCTTCGGCGATCGAGACACCGGCGAAGGCGGCGGCGAGCCCGGCCGCAAGGCTTCCCAGGACGTTGGCGGCGGCGTAGGCGCCGGAGCCGGCCTCGGCCAGCCGCAGGGTCTCGTAGGAGAACGTCGAGTACGTCGTGAGCGCTCCGCAGAACCCGGTGCCCACCAGCAGCTGCACATGCGGTCCGACCGCCCCGGCGGAGAGCGCGCCCGTGAGCAGGCCGAGGATCAGCGAGCCGGTGACGTTCACCACGAAGGTGCCCCAGGGGAAGACGGAGTCGTGGCGGGCCTGCACGGCACGGTCGGTGAGATAGCGCAGCGGTGCGCCGACCGTGGCCCCCGCGATGACGAGCAGCCAGTTCACGTCGACTTCTCACCCTTCCCGTGCGCGCCCCCGGTGTCGCCGGAGCGCCCCACGTACCGGACGACCTCGCACTCCTCCAGGGTCACGAGCCCCTCGCCGACGAGGTCGTCGAGCTGCGGCAGGAAGGCCCGCACCCGCTCCTCGGTGTCCACGACGACGATCGCCACGGGCAGGTCCTCGCTCAGGGACAGCAGGCGGGAGGTGTGGATGCGGGAGGAGGCGCCGAAGCCCTCGATGCCCCGGAAGACGCTCGCCCCGGCGAGTCCGGCGGCGTGGGCGCGGTGCACGATCTCCGAGTAGAGGGGCCTGTGGTGCCAGGTGTCGTCCTCGCCGATGTAGACGGTGAGCCTGAGGGCCCGGCCGGCCGGTGATGTCATCGCTGCCTCCCGGTCAGCAGCCGGCGGGCGGCCACGGAGGCCAGCCACACCGCGGCGAGGGCCGCGCACGGCGTCGCGGCGAGATAGGCGAGCCCGAGGCCCGGGCGGTGCGCGTCGACCAGCTTGCGGATGTCGACGGCGTAGGTCGAGAAGGTGGTGTAGCCGCCCAGCACACCGGTGCCGAAGAAGGGGCGTGTCAGGCGGTGGGCGGCCCACACCTCGGTGATGAGCACCATGAAGACGCCGATCACCGCGCAGCCGGTGACATTGGTCCAGAACGTGGCCCAGGGGAAGCCGCCGGGCGCTGTCGGAAAGGCGAGGACGAGACCGTAGCGGGCGCAGGCGCCGACGGCGCCGCCCAGGGCGACCACCGCCACGACGGGTGCCTGGCTGCGCCACTCGGACCGCCGCCGTGGGCCGGGGCGGACACGGAGGCTCTCGGCTTCCGGGGCTGTCATGCTGGTACGTCTCCTCTTGGGCCTGCCCCGAACGGGTGATCATGGCCGGGCACCAGCCTACCGCCGGGTCAGCGGGCGGCGGGCCGCGCACAGACCGCGACGCCGGGCTCCCAGAGACTACCGAGTACGAGATGGTCCCCGGTCGCGCAGACGCTGGTGACCATGCGGAAACCGGAGCGGCGGCGGGTGAGGTGCGCCACGGTCCGTCCGGCGTCGTCGAGGGCCATCACACCGATCGTCCGGCTCGGGCGGTACGGCGCGTGGACCGCGGCGCGGGCTGCGGCGGCACGCACGGCGGGCGAGGCGCGGTGCAGCAGCTCCAGCGGGGGGACCCGGGGACTGGGGAGCGAGACCCACAGCGGGCCGCCGGGGCCCTCGCGCCAGAGGTTGTCCGGCATGCCGGGGAGCGTGGCGAACAGGTCGGTGTGACCGGCGCGCGGGCCGGTGAGGTGGTAGCGGGTGAGCCGGCAGGCGCCGGTCTCGGCGATCACCAGGAAGGAGCCGTCGGCGCCGGCAGCCAGGCCGTTGGCGAACTGCAGGCCGTCCAGCAGCACTTCGGGCTCGCCGCCCTCGGGCGCGACACGCAGCAGCCGCCCGGTTCCGGTGTGCTCGACGATGTCGCCGATCCACTGGTCGAGCGGGTAGCGGCGGCTGGAGACGGTGACGTACACGGTGCCGTCGGGCAGGGCGACGGCGTTGCTGCAGAAGCGGAGCGGCTCCCCCGCCACCGAGTCCGCGAGGACGCGGACCGTGCGACCGGTGCCGGTGCCGGGATCGACGCGGAGCAGGCCGCGTTCCGCGTCGCACACCAACAGGGCGCCGTCCGCGAGCGGTTCGAGTCCGAGGGGACGGCCGCCGGTCTCGGCCAGCACCTCCACGCGGGCCGTCCGGGGGTCGCCGAGGTGGTGGACGCGCAGGATCCGGCCGTCCGCCACTCCGGTCAGCACCCGGCCGTGCGCGTCGACGGTCACGTCCTCGGGGCCGTGCCCGCCCAGGGAGACGTAGTGCAGTGGGACGAGTGCCGTGGGTCGGTCCATGTCGGGGTGCCCTTCCGTCGGTCGGCCCATCATCTCCGGCCCGCCGCCTGCCCGCAGGCCCCTCGCGCGGCGGTGCTGCGGACCGGCCCCGTACGGCGCGCCGGGCGGCGGCCGGTTCACCGCGGCTCCGGGGCGGCACCGCGGGCGTGCGTCACCAGCCCTTCTCGAAGACCCGGGCCACCTCGGCGATGCGGATCTCGTCGCGCCGGTAGTAGGTGCGGCACCAGCCGCGGCGGGTGCGCAGCACGCCGAGCCGGGTGAGGAAGTCCAGGTGGGCGAGGGCGGTCCGGCGCGGCACGCCCAGCTTCGCGGCGACGGCGCGCGCGGTGACGCCCGTCTCGGCGAGGTCGCGGCCAGGGGGCGCCGGGAAGTGGGCCGCCGGGTCCTTGAGCCACTCCAGGATCGTCCGCCGCATCCGGCCCGAGGGGGTTCCCATCATCGTCCGCCTCCGTCCCCGGCCTCCTCGTACGCAGTGTTCCCACTGTGCCGCCGGCGACTCCGCCGCGGCCGGGACTCGGCGGTCGTTGTCCGGTACCCCACCGCCGTACGGCCGGGGCGGGCCGGTGTGCGCCGGACGAACGGCGGGGGCCGGGCCGCTGATCGGCAGAAGGCACAGCGCCGGCCCGGTGGCAGGCCGAAGCGGAGTAGTGGGTGAGGCGGCAACTGCCGCCGTGACCGCCGGCCTCGGTGTACGAAGCACCCGTGTCCCCGTACTCGGACCAGCCGGCGGAAGTGGCCGCCCCGGTGCCGTCCGCCTCGAACCCGCCGTTGGCGAGCGTGCTCGCGGCGGAGGCGGACTGCGGGGGCAGGGCGGTGACGAGCGGCGGCAGCAGGACTCTGACGGTGCGTCCGGGACGGAACTTCATCGTCCGTGGCACACGCGGACGGAGGGGAGCCGGCTCAGCCGTCGAGTCGTACGACCCGGACGGCCCCCGCCGGGACCGGAACGCGGCCCGCGGCGCATTCGCCGTCAGCAGCTCGGTCCCGGGCGCGTCCAGCGGCACCTTGGTGTCGCCGGCGGTGTGGCGGATCGCGAAGAGGTAGGTCACATCCGCCGGGGCCGGTGAGCCGTACCCGCTCGTCCTGCAGCAGTGGCGAGAACTCCTCCACCGTCAGACCGAGGACGTCGCGCAGCGCGCCCGCGTAGGCGCCCTCGGGCACGGCGTCGTGCTCGTCGACGATGCCGGGAGGTACAGGGCCAGCACGACGACAAGGGGATAGGCCGACAAGTCGGCTTCCGGCTGGGCGAGGTCGACGGTGAGGTGGCGGTCGTAGCGCCACGAGAGGTTCTGCGCCCGGCGACCGAGCGGGTGAGGTCGGCCGCCATGGCGAGGTTGACGTGGGTGCGGCGGTCGTCGGTGACCAGGCCGGCCTCGCGGTCCCAGGCCCAGTAGTACACGGAGTGGCGCGGCACGGCGGGCAAGGGCGCCGGGAGGGAGCAAGCGGTCAGGATCGAAGAAGCCGAGGCGGGCGCGGCGGGCCTAGCGTGAAGTGCGTCGGAAGCGCACCGGTGGAAAGACCCGCCGGGCCACGCACCTGAGAATGGAGAGTCCCATGACCGTCGGCCTGCAGACGATCATCTACCCCGTCAAGGACAGGAACCGGGCGAAGGCCCTGTTCACCGCGCTGCTCGGGGTCGAGCCGTTCGTGGACGAGCCCTACTACGTCGGCTTCAAGGCCGAGGGCCAGGACGTCGGCCTCGACCCGAACGGGCATGCCCAGGGCCTGACCGGGCCGGTGCCGTTCTGGCACGTCACCGATCTGCGGGAGCGGCTCGCGCGGCTGCTGGAGGCGGGCGCCGAGGTGGTCCAGGACGTGCGGGACGTCGGCAACGGCCGGCTGATCGCCTCGGTGAAGGACCCCGACGGCAACCTGGTGGGCCTGCTGCAGGACCCGGTCGCCTGAGCACCGGCAGGACGCGGCCGGGCCCGCCCGCATCCGCACTAGTTGCACACTCAACGATTGGCTGGATCGGTGCTACCGTGCGGGTATGGCAGTCAAGACGGCCGACGCCCGGCTCGAGGAACGGTGGCGGGACATCCTCGCCGTGCACGCGCGCACCATGTGTGAGATCGACCGGGCCCTGCATCCGCACGGGCTGGGTGCCAGCGACTTCGAGGTGCTGGACATCCTTGCCGCGGAGTCGCCCGCGGAAGGCGACCAGTGCCGGGTGCAGAACCTGGTCGGCCGGGTGCATCTCAGCCAGAGCGCGCTGTCCCGGCTGATCAGCCGACTGGAGAAGGACGGCCTGGTCGAGCGTTCGGTGTGCGCGGAGGACCGGCGCGGGGTGTGGGTGGCCCTCACGCCGAAGGGCCGCGCCCTGCACGCCGAGGTACGACCGCTGCAGCGCGCGGTGCTGGAGCGGATGCTGGCCGGCCGGGAGCGCTAGAGGACCGGTCCGGTCCCGGGGAGCGCCTCGGCGTCGGCGGCATGCGGCCACGCTTCACCGAGGCCCGGTGCGGCCAGGGCCCCGCCTCACCTGGCCAGCAGCGTGCGCACCCCCTGTGACGTCAGCGTCAGGGCGTGGGTCGAGCTGCCGTCGATGGCCAGGGAGAGGTCGTCGTCGGGCCACTGAGAGGCCAGGGCGCCCAGCGGGATCAGCCGGTAGCGGGAGACGAACGGCAGCAGGTCGGTCATCTCGCCCTCGGTGGTGAAGACGGGGACGACCGGATCGCCTCCGGGCTGTTCGAGCACCGGCAGAGCGACGCTCGTGGCGTCGGCGCCCTCGCCGTCGATCGCGTCGTCCGGCACGGGGACGAGCACGTCACTGTGGGCGAGGACGTCCAGCGCGGTCTCGTCCTCGGCGTTCACCGCCAGCGCGTCCAGCGCCTGCTGGGCGGGCGTCGGCAGGTCGTTGTGTGCGGGTGTCTCCATGGCAGATCCCCTGGTAGCGACGGTGTTTCGGCCCACCCGGGAGCGGACGGCACCCGGGCGTGCTCCCGCCACGCGTACCCGGCGGGCAGCGGGCCATGCGTCGAGGACCGGAGGAGATGCGGTGACGGCCCGGGTCCCGTGATGGCGGGGAGGTGAAGGCAGGTCACGGCCCCGCCTCCGCCAGCACGGCGTCCACGCCGGTGACCCGGATCAGGGGGCGGTACGTCTCCATGATCTGCAGGGCCTTGACGTGGGAGTCGTCGTCCGCGCCGGCGCAGGCGTCGGCGACGACCAGGACCTCCGTTCCCGCGTCGGCGGCGGCCAGGGCGGTGGAGAGCACGCAGCACTCGGTGCTGACCCCGGCCAGGACCAGCCGGTCGGCGGGGCCGAGGCGGGCGGCGAGTTCCGGGGTCCACTTGCCGAAGGTGGAGGCGTCCAGGACGGCGCCGGCCAGGTCGGTGAACTCGTCGGTGAGCTCCCAGAGCGCGGCGTCCGGGGGCTGGAGGGCGAAGGGCCACTCGGCGTAGTAGTCGCGCCAGGCCCCGGCGGGTTTCGCCGGGGCCACGAAGCGGGTGAAGGTCGCCCGGCCGGCGAAGGCGGGCAGCAGGGTGCGGACACCCGCGGCCGCGTCGGCGTAGCGGGGAGCGGCCCAGGGGCTGGCCGGGTCGGCGAAGACGCGCTGCATGTCGATCACGACGAGGTGTCCGGCGGTCATGGGTGGAGCGCTCCTTCGACGGCCGGCGGGCTGGGTGCCTGTGCCTCCTGGGCGCGGACCCGGTGCCGGCCCGTCGGCAGGGTGCCGAGGAAGGCGAGGGCCAGCGCGGCCAGGACGCCGAGGTTGGCGTACGCCCAGGCGCCGGTCCTGCCGCCCAGGCCGAAGGGGCCGAGGAGGTAGCCCTGCCAGGTGAGCCAGCTCGCCGCGGTGTTGGTGACCAGGCCCCAGCCGACGGCCGTGGCGGCGAGGGTGACGAGCAGGGGCGGCAGCGGGATGTCGCCGTAGCGGCCGTGCGGGCGGTAGAGGTCGCGGTCGTCGTAGTCGCGGCGGCGCAGGGCGAGGTCGGCGAGCATGACGCCGCACCAGGCGGCGACGGGAACGCCGAGCGTGGTGAGGAACCCCATGAACTGGCCCAGGAAGTCGCCGGCGAAGAACACGATGTAGACGGAGCCGGCGATCATCAGGATGCCGTCGAGGAAGGCGGCCATATAGCGGGGCACCGGGAGGCCGGCGGAGAGCAGGGCCAGACCCGAGGAGTAGATGTCGAGGACGGCGCCGCCGACCAGGCCGAGGACGGCGACCACGGCGAACGGCACCAGGAACCAGGTGGGCAGGATCGTGGTGAGCGCGCCGATCGGGTCGGCCGCGACGGCCTTGCTGAGCTGCTGCGAGGAGCCGGCCAGCAGCAGGCCGAAGACCAGCAGAAGCAGCGGGGCCAGGGACGCGCCGAAGGCGGTCCAGCCGATCACGCCGCGGCTGGAGGACCCGCGGGGCAGATAGCGGGAGTAGTCGGCCGCGGCGTTGACCCAGCCCAGGCCGAAGCCGGTCATCATGAACACCAGCGCGCCGATGAACTCCTGTGCGGAGCCCGCGGGGACGGCGCTGACCGCGCTCCAGTGGACGCGGTCGGCGACGAGGCCGGCGTAGCCGACGGTGAGGACGCCGGTGATCACGGTGATGGCCGTCTGCAGCCGCATGATCAGGTCGAAGCCCATGACGCCGCCGACGACGGTCAGCACGGCCACCACGGCCAGGGCGACGATCTCGGTCTCGGTGCCGCCGCCCCAGCCGAGGCGGCGGAAGACGGTCGCGGTGGCCATGGCGGCGAGCGCGGTGAGGACGGTCTCCCAGCCGACGGTGAGCATCCAGGAGACGACGGACGGCAGCCGGTTGCCGCGTACTCCGTACGCTGCCCGGCTGAGCACCATCGTGGGCGCCGAGCCGCGCTTCCCGGCGACCGCGACGAACCCACACAGCAGGAACGAGACGACGATGCCGAGCACGCCGGCCGCGAGAGCCTGCCAGAAGGAGATGCCGAAGCCGAACGCGAAGGCGCCGTAGCTCAGTCCGAGAACGGAGACGTTGGCTCCGAACCAGGGCCAGAACAGCGTGCGCGGGGCGCCCTTGCGCTCGGCGTCCCCGATCACGTCGAGGCCGTGCGTCTCCACGCGCGTCGCGCGGCCGGCGGATCTGCCGCCGGTGACGCCGAGCGGGTCGTGGGGTTCCGTCATGGCCGCGCCACCTGCCCTACCTGTGCGGACGTGTGCGAGCACGCTAGGCGGGGGCACCAGGGGCGTCAAGGACGGGGTCCGTGACGGAACTGCCCGGCGGACGTGGGAGGTTCAGCGGTCGAACTCCTCCTGGATGGGGGTCTTCGGCTCCTCCCGCAGGTGCTGGGAGAGGCCGGGCTTGCCTCCCTCGCGAGCCTGTTCCGCGCGCTGCGCGGCGGTGCGGTCGAGGTCGGAGTCCGGGTCCACCCGCACCGACCTCGCGACGTCCTCGCGGCCCGTGTACTGCTCGGCGGGTATGCCCCGCAGGGCCTTGAGGACCTCGTCGGACGCGCCCGCCTCGCGCGCTGCCTCGACCAGGCGTTCCTTGTCGGCCGGGTACGACACGTCCTTCACTGCCGCCAGCACCTCGGGGACGCTGGTGTGTGCCGTGCTCATCTTGCCTCCCTCAGTCGTCGCCGTCGCCGACGTCCTGTTCGCCGGTGTCCTCTCCCTCGGCCTGGGACGGAGTGGTGCGGGGCGGCACCTCGGTGCCCGCCTCGTCCGCCTCCCGCTCACCCTCGGCCTTGGACGGGGTGGCCATGTCGTCGCTCATGGGGCCTCCCGGACGCGTCCGGTCTGTTTCCGAAGCCCCGGGTACCCGCCCCGCCGGATGTCCCATCACCCGCCGGCATGCGTGAATCCGCGGCCCGGGGATGGGTACCTGGGCAGTCCCGGCGCCGGATGCGGCGCGCGGGAGAAATCACCGCCCTTCTCACCGCCTGGAGGAACCATGGCGGGTATCAGCCCCCCCGATCTGCAGAAAGCCCTGTCCGGCGCGGAGTACCCGGCCAACCGGGAGCAGCTCGAGAAAGTCGCGCAGGACAACCACGCGCCCAAGGAGATCACCGAGCGGATCTCGCACCTCGGGAAGAAGGAGTTCCAGAACCCGGCCGAGGTGAGCAAGGCCATCTTCCAGAACGAATGACCGCACACCGGTGAGAGAAGGCCGGGGCTGCCCGCCCCGGCCTTCACGCGTCCGCGGCCGTTTCTCCGTCGCCGTCGGTCACCGGCGCCGGGTGGATGAGCGGTCATGACGTTCCCGCAGTGGCGCACCCAGCTGCGGCTGCACCGCGCGCTGGTCCTGCTGGCGGAAGGCACGCCGGTGACGACCGTGGCGCACCGGTGCGGCTGGTCGTCGGCCAGCGCGTTCATCGACGTCCACCGCCGCGCCTTCAGCCGCACACCGGGCTCCCGGACGGCGGACACCGGGGAGCCGTCCGGCCGGTGGCCTGGCTGATCGGTGCGTGCGGTACCGCCGGGCCGTACACGGTCGGTGCCGCCCGGCCGTCGTGCGGACGACACAGGACCGTACGTCCGGCACCGCCAGGCGCCGGGCCGGGCGGCCGCGTCCCGCGGGCGTGGCGCGTGTCGCGCCGGCAGCGATCCGCGGTGAGGATGGCGAACGGGGGCGGGTCGGCAGTGAGGCGGACGTACGACGGTGCGGAGGCGGTCATGGCGGTGAACCGTGTCGGTCTGGTGGTGCACGGCGGGCGTGCCGAGGCCGTGGCCGCCGCGCAGGCGGTGCGCGAGTGGTGCGCGGAGCACGCCGTGGGGTGCGCCGACATCGACGTGTGGCAGGAGGGAGCGCGGCACAGCGCGCGGGAGGAGGTCGACGCGGCGGGCGACCCCGATCTCATCGTCACTCTCGGCGGCGACGGCACCTTCCTGCGCGGCGCCCGGCTGGCGGCCGAGAACGACGCCATGGTCCTCGGCGTGGACCTCGGACGCGTCGGCTTCCTCACCGAGGTCCCGGCGCCGGCGGTGCGTGCGGCCCTGAACGCGGTGCGCGAGGAGCGGATCACCGTCGAGAGCCGGATGCTCCTCACCATGCGGGCGTCCTGCCGGCTGGAGGTGCCCGCGCAGATGGAGGCGCTGCTGCGGTACGGCCGCGGGCCGATGCTGCCGCCGCCGCGGGTGCGGTCGGAGTGCGAGGTGGGCGACAACTGGGGCGTCGCGCTGAACGTCACCGCGCTGAACGACGTCGTCGTGGAGAAGCTCGCCCGGGACCGGCAGGTGTCGGTCGCCGTCTATCTGGCCGGCCGGCTCCTGGCCTCCTACTCCGCCGACGCGCTGCTCGTGGCCACGCCGACCGGCTCCACCGCCTACAGCTTCGCCGCCGGCGGCCCGGTGGTCTCACCGCGCGCCGAAGGCCTGGTGTTCACGCCGGTCGCCCCCCACATGGTGTTCAACCGCTCGGTCGTGGCCGCCCCGGACGAGCCCGTCGCGCTGCGCGTCCTGCCGCGCTCCGGCCAGGCGGCCGTGAGCATCGACGGCCAGCTGCGCGGGGTGCTGAGCCCCGGTGACTGGATCGGCGTGTACGCGGCGCCGCGCCGGCTGAGGGCGGTCCGGCTGGGACCGACCGACTTCTACGGCAGGCTGCGCGAGCGCATGAACCTCACCGACGCACCCGCCGCGCTCGCCGACGGGGAGGCCGCTCCCCTGTGGCCGGTCACCAGTCCCCCGCCGGGCGACCTGGCCCACCTCGCCCTGCCGCCGGCGCCCGAGGACGCGCACCGGCTGTCGTGAGACCGGGTGAGTGAGGTGCGCGGGCGGGTCCGCCCGGCGCTGGGGACGCGGCCCGGCGCCGCTCAGTCCGTCGTGGCCGACTGCCGGCGCGGCAGCTTCCAGTTCGGCCGGGGGAAGTGGCAGGTGTAGCCGTTGGGGTAGCGCTCCAGGTAGTCCTGGTGCTCGGGTTCCGCCTCCCAGAAGTCGCCGAGCGGCTCGACCTCGGTGACCACCTTCCCCGGCCACAGGCCGCTGGCCTCGACGTCCGCGATCGTGTCCACGGCGATGCGGTGCTGTTCCTCGTCGGCGTAGAAGATGGCGGACCGGTAGCTGCGCCCGATGTCGTTGCCCTGGCGGTCCTTCGTGGTCGGGTCGTGGATCTGGAAGAAGAACTCCAGGATGTCCCGGTAGCTGGTGACCGCGGGGTCGAAGAGGATCTCGACGGCCTCGGCGTGGTCGCCGTGGTTGCGGTAGGTGGCGTTCGGGGTGTCGCCGCCGCTGTAGCCGACACGGGTGGACACCACGCCCGGCTGCTTGCGGATCAGATCCTGCATGCCCCAGAAACAACCGCCCGCCAGGACGGCCCGCTCGGTTCCCACGGTCATCGGTCACTCCCTGAAGCTCGGTCCCGGCCCGGTCGTCGACGTGCCGGCCGGACGGTCACCCAGCCTAATACGCCCCGCGCGCGCTCAACGAAGGGCCGCCGTGACGCCCCCTTCCCTCTGGGCGGCGGACATCCGGGCTGCCCCCAACTTGGTCTAGTCCTCTTGACGGAGCGCACACCGGCACTTTGGCATGTACCAACCTCAGGCCCCCCCTCCAGGCCCGAGGCATCCCCGGGAGGGGTGCTGTCATGCACCTGGCAAGATTTGCGGCTTCCGCATGCGCGCTCGCGCTCGCCGTCACCGGCGCCGTCGCCGCCCTGGCGGCCTCCGGCAGCGCCGCGCCGAGCAGCGTCTACTCCGTGGCCCCCTATGTCGACATGTCCAACGGCCAGGTAGGCCTCCTCGAGACCGCTGTCACCGGACACCGCCTGAAGGCCTCCACCGCGGCGTTCGTGCTCGGCGAGGGCTGCACCCAGATGCCGGATTTCCGCGGGCACGGCAGGAGCGACAGGCCGCAGGACGCCGCGGCCTGTCCCCCGGACGTCCTGGCCGACGACGCCGATGCCCGTTGCCCGCGCACGAGGAGCGCGGCCCGTTCCGCCGAGGTCATCCGTTCCGGCGCCACCGCGCCGGGCGGCATCGCCTCGCGTATCCGCCGGGTCATCGGGTACCTCCGGATCCGGGAGAGTGAGGCGTACGGTCGCGCCGCGCAGCCCGGCACGGTGCGGGCAGCCCCGGTGCACGCGGACTCGGTCGGCGCCGCGCCGCCCCCGGCGGGACAATCGAGACGAGGGCTCGGAGAAGGGATCACGGCAGCCATGGTCGGTGACATCAGCGACGAGCTGCGCGCACGGCGCGAGGGCGACAACGGCCACCGCACGATGCCGCACACGGCGGACACGCGTCTGCAGGCGTGGGGCACCACCCGGGAGCGCTGCCTCACCGAGGCCGTACGCGCCATGGTCGAGGCCTTCGCGGACGTGTCGCACGCGCACCCCACGACGATGGAACGGCTCCGTCTCGCTCCCGGCGACGACGCGGACCTGCTGGTGGCGCTGCTCGACGAGGTGGTCTACCGGCTGGAGGTGTCCGGCCGGATCCCCGTCGACGTGGAGGTGGAGCCCGCCGACGACGGGGCCCTGGAGGTACGGCTGTCGCTCGCCGGCCTCGCGGACGTCCCCATCGTCGGTGCGGTGCCCAAGGGCGTCTCCTGGCAGGAGCTGCACATCGGCCCGGACGCGTACGGCTGGTCCTGCTCGGTGATCGTGGACGTGTGACCGCCCGCAGGCGCCCGCGTCACCCCTTCACCACTCCGAGCGGCACCAGCCGTGCGACCTTCCGGCACAGCCCCGCGCCCTCGCTCGCGCCGACCACGGCGTCGACGTCCTTGTACGCCTCGGGGGTCTCCTCCGTCAGGCCGCGCCAGGACTTCGGGCGGGCGGCGATGCCCGCCCGGCGCAGCCGTGCCCGCAGCTCGCTGCCGGTGACGGAACGGGCGGCCTGGTGGCGGCTCATGGTGCGGCCCGCGCCGTGGCAGGTGGAGTGGAAGGCGTCGCCGCCGGGCACCCCGGCCAGCACGTACGACGCTGTCCCGAGCGTGCCGGGGATCAGCACCGGCTGGCCGAACTCCCTGATGTCGTCGGGCAGTTCGGGGTGCCCGGGCGGGAAGGCGCGGGTGGCGCCCTTGCGGTGCACGCACAGGCGCCGGCGACGGCCGTCCACCGGGTGCGTCTCGATCTTGGCGAGGTTGTGGGAGACGTCGTACACCAGCGACAGCCGGGCGCCGGCGGCGCGCCGGAACACGCCGCGCGCCGCGTCGGACAGCAGCTGCCGGTTCGCCCGGCCGTAGTTGGCGGCCGCGGCCATGGCCCCGAGGTAGGCCTGCCCCTCGGGGGAGTCGACCGGCGTGCAGGCCAGCTGCCGGTCGGGCACGGTGATGCCGTACCGGGCCATCGCACGGTCCATCAGGCGCACATGGTCGGTGCAGATCTGGTGGCCGAGGCCGCGCGAACCGCAGTGGATCATCACGCACACCTGGCCCGGTGCGATCCCGAAGCGGGCCGCGGCCTGCTCGTCGTACACCTCGGCGACCTGCTGCACCTCCAGGAAGTGGTTGGCGGATCCCAGGCTGCCGACCTGGCCGAGGCCCCGCTCCCGGGCCCGCTGTCCGACCTGTGTCACGTCCGCGTCGGCGACCGCGCCGCCGTCCTCGCAGCGCAGCAGGTCGCGTTCCTCGCCGTGGCCCTGCTCCACGGCGTACCGGGAGCCGCCGGCCAGCAGCCGCTCCAGCTCCCGTGGACCGCCGAGGTGCCAGACGCCCCCGGGCCCGGCCCCGCGGGGTATGGCCCGGTCCAGGCCGTCCATCACCGCGGTCAGCGCGGGCCGGAAGGTGTCGCCGTCGCAGTCGGCGGCCAGCAGCCGCACCCCGCAGGAGATGTCGAAGCCGACGCCGCCCGGCGAGACCACCCCGCCGTCGGCCACGTCGGTGGCGGCGACCCCGCCGATGGGAAAGCCGTACCCCCAGTGGATGTCCGGCATGGCGTACGAGGCGGTGACGATGCCGGGCAGCGTGGCGACGTGCGCGACCTGCTCCAGGGACTGCTCGGCGTCCGCGAGGAGTTCCCGGGAGGCGAACACGACCCCGGGCACGCGCATGTCCGCCCGCGGCTCGATGCGGTAGCGGAAGGAACGTTCCTCGACCAACTCCATCGCGGCCTCCGCTCCGGCTCGGCGGCGCGCCCCGGGTCACTGTCCGTGCAGCGCGGCGAGCACGTCGTCGTCCGTCAGCTGCTCGAAGTTCTCGTACCACTCTCCCACGGCCAGGAAGACGGCGGGCCGCTGCAGGCACAGCACCTCGTCGGCCTCGCCGCGCAGCAGTTCGGCCGCCTGCGGCGAGCACACCGGCGCCGCCAGCACCACCCGCTCCGGCGACTGCCGGCGCAGCCAGCGCAGCGCCGCCCGCGCGGTCGCCCCGGTGGCCACCCCGTCGTCCACCAGGATCACGGTGCGGTCCCGCAGCTCGGGCGCGGGACGGCCCTGCCGGTACCGCTCCTCCCGGCGGCGCAGCTCCGCCCGCTCCCGCTCCACCACGTCGGCCAGGTCCTCCTCGCTCAGGCCGAACTCGTCGAGGGTCCGCTTGTCGAACAGCGGAGGATCGTCCCCCGCGAGCGCGCCGACGCCCAGCTCCTCCTGGAACGGCGCCCCGATCTTGCGCGCGACCAGCACGTCGAGCGGCGCCTCCAGCGCCCGCGCGACCTCGCGGGCCACCGTCACCCCGCCGCGCGGCAGGGCCAGCACGACCGGATGGGTCAGCGCCCCGGCCTCCTGCCGGATGCGCAGCCGTTCGGCCAGCTCCCGCCCGGCATGGACACGATCATGAAACCGCATGTCCCGTCCGCTCCTTCCACGTCACCGGCGGGCCGTGCCTCCGGATCGGCGGCCTCGCCCAGCGACGCCCCGCCGGTCGTCCGGTCCGGCGGGCATGGCACACCTGCCTCCGGCGTCCCGCCCGGGTACCCGGGCAGTGCCGGCACGACACGGGGATCGGGCGGCCGGCGGAAGGTGCGGGGCGTGGTGATCGGAGGAGATGGGCGATGGCACGGATGCGCGTCGACGGGGACGACCTGGTCGTACGGCTGTCCTGGTGGGAGCGGGCGGCCGCACGCCGCGGCGGGGTGCGGGTGGCGCTGGCGGAGGTGTGCCGGGTGACGGCCGAGTCCGAGTGGTGGCGCGCCCTGCGCGGAGTCCCGCGGCGCGGCGTCTGGGTGCCCGGCGGCCGGTCGGTCGGGACACGCGGTCATCCCGGCGGGACGGACTTCGTGGCCCTGCGGGCGGGCAGACCCGTGGTGTGCGTCGAACTGCGGCCCTCCGCCCCCTTCCGCTTCGTCGCCGTGTCCGTGCCGGACATGGACGAGGCGAGGGCCACGGCCCGCGCCCTGGACCGGGCCGCGCCGCACATCGACACCTCCACGCGGTACCGGCAGCCGGTTCCGGTGGCACAGGAACTCCCCGGGGGCAGCGCACGTCCCAGCTTGCCTTCGGGCACCGGGAACGACCAGGGCACGGGGCAGGACCGGCGCGCGGGCCCGGATCGGGGCACGGGTCCGGATCGGGGCACGGACCCGGGCACGGGGAAGGGACCGGGCATCGGGAGGGACGCGGACACCCGAAAGGGCGCGGGCACCGGAAGGAGCGGGAACACCGAGAGGGGCGCGGACAGCGAGAAGGACCGGGGCGCCGGGACGGGCCGGGACCGTCCGCCGTGATCCGGGCTGGCTGCGGACCGTGCGCAGCGGGTGGTCGCGGACGCGGATCACGTCCGGGTTGTCCGGGACCCCCGGCCGCTGGACCAGGTAGCCGGTGTTGATCGGCGGGTCCTCGGGCTCGAGCACCGGGACGAGAACGCCCGAGGCCAGGTCGTCCGCGCACGGATAGCGGGGCAGTACGGTGAAGCCCGCGCCGGCCGCCACCGCCGTCCCCTCGACCGTCGGATTCGATAATGCCGGTAAGGCAGTTTTGTCCGGAATGCCCCGGGTACCGCTCCGCCGTGGGGCCGCCTGTGAAACGTCTTCAACGTCTTCAAGGAGGACTCTCGATGAGTCGGCCGGCCGGCGCGAGTGAGGCTCGATGGACTGGCACCCGCTGCGGCTGACCACCCCCGTGAAGCGGCACGTCTTCGGTGGCGGTGCCCTGGCCGGCCGGTGGGGCCGCACCGGCCTGCCCGACACCCCGGTCGCCGAGACCTGGGAGGTCAGCGACGTGGACGGCCAGGGGGCGACCGTGACCGAGGGCCCACTGGCCGGTCGCACTGTGCGGCACCTGGCCGAGCAGTATCCCGACGAACTGGTCGGACGCGGCTGGCGTGGGGCGCACTTCCCGGTGCTGACCAAGTTCATCGACGCCACCGGGCCGCTGCCCGTCCATCTGCACGCCGACGACGTCACCGCCCGCCGCCTGGAGGGGGAGCCCAACGGCAAGACCGAAGCGTGGCACATCCTGGACGCCGCCCCCGGCGCCACCGCTCTGGCCGGCGTGAGAGCCGGCGTCGACCGCGACCGGCTCCACCGTGCCCTGCTGGCGCAGGACTTCGACGCCGTCATGCGGCGTCTGCCGGTGCGCGCCGGGCAGACCCTCTACGTCCCCGGCGGGACCCTGCACAGCTTCGGCCCCGCCACCCTGGTCTACGAGATCGAGCAGACCTCGGACATCCAGCAGCACGCCATGCGCCACCGCATGGAGGACGGCTCCCCGATCGCCGACGCGGAGTGGCATGCCAACCTGGAGCGCCTGCTGGAGGAGTGGCGCCCCGAGCCCCGGCCCGACTTCCAGCCGGGGCTGAGTATGCGGGTCGACGACGGCGTGGAGCGCACCGTACTGTGCGCCGGCCCCTTTTTCGCCCTGGAGCGGTGGCGGGCCGGCACCGCGGCGCCGTTGGCGCACAGGTTCACCACCGCGCTGGTGCTGAGCAACGCGGGCGCCCCGGTCACCGTGGCCACCCCCGGCTGGTCGGGGGAACTGGGCCGCGCCCGCACCCTGCTGCTGCCGGCCGCGCTGGGCAGCCTGCGCATCGAGGGACCGGCCGATGTGCTGCTCGGCTACCTCCCCGACCTGGAGCGCGACATCCGCGCGCCCCTGCTCGCCGCCGGCCACGGCCCCGGCGCGATCGCCGCCCTGGGTGACGCACTCGGCCCGAGGCCGCCTGCCGACGCCCCCGGCCGGTGAACCGCCCGGGAAGGAGGCGCGGCCCGTGAATCCACCGGCACCGGAACGTCCGCCCTCACGGTCGTACGACGGAACCGGCCTCCCTGGAGACCGACGGCGCCACGGTCTCGGCCTGCCAGGAGGCGGTCGAGGCGTACGCCGGTGTCCGCGCCGCCTCCCGGACCGCTGCCCGGAAGCGCAAGGTGCTGGCGTTCGCCGGGGAATGCGTGACCATGGGCCGACGGCCGGGCGGCAGGCCCGCTGGGCGGCGCGTACGGCCCTGACGGCAGGCGCTCACCCGGCCGTCGCGCACAGCGTTTCCTCGGCCCGGCGAACCCGCCACTCCTCGACCGTGTCCTGCTGTCGTCGGGCCCGGTCGAGCAGCGTGTCGAGCCGGGCGGGGTCTAGGCGCTCGTCCGTCGCGCTGAGCCGGCGCAGGGTCTGCCATCCGGCCGCCTTCCCCTCGATTCCCAGCCGCAGCGCTTCCAGGTCCAGCACGTCTCCGAGCGGGGAGCGGCGTACCAGGCGACCGTTGGGCTTCAGCCGCCCCACCTTCTCCCCCGTCCAGCCCGCGCACACCTTGTAGCGGCGGAGGGGAACACCGAGGTCCCGCATGATGCTGATCAACGCTGCCCGGTCCTGGGCGATCTCTGCTGCGACAGGCCCGAGCGCGCGGCCGAGCGCGGAGCCGCGGGAGGTGCGCGCCAGACGGGCGGCACGTGCGGTGCCGGCGGTGGCGCCGGCGAGGTGGTCGTTGAGGTAGACGCCGAGCAGCTTCATGTCGGCACCGTGTCCGGCGGGGCGGTGCTGGAGCGCGCCGGAGTTCGGAAGGGTGTTCATCTGCGGGCTCCTTCGGTTGCCGGGGGCTTCCCCGGGGGCGAGCGGCGTACGTCAGTCCGCGCCGGGAGGGAGGTGGTACGTCTGTCTCAGGAACGCGGCCATGTCGTGCAGGGCCTGCGTGTATCCGGCTCCGTAGTGTGTGTCGACGTCGGTCCGGCCGCCTTCGGCCTCCGCCCAGGCGTCAAGGTGCTGAGCGATGCGCAGGTGGTTGCGGTACAGGGCGCCGTGCCGTCCGCCGAGAGCGGCCCGCGCACGCTGCTCGTCCCGGTCCTCCAGGTCGCCGGTGTCGAAGGCGGGCAGGTCGTCGTCGGTCTGCGGCACCGTTTTCCTCCTCGGGTCGATTCTCCGCCGTGCCGGGTACCGCGCCACCCCGGTGCGATGTCCGAGTGCGGGACACGGTCACGACCGGCGGCCGGCACGCATGAGGTGCCGCGCGCCCCGGGCGGATGAGACGCGGCCCGGGCCGGTGACCGGGCGGCGACAGCCCGGCGCCGCGTACGACGCGGCCGGACACAGCCCGGTCCGTCTCACGGTCCCGCCGAGCTGTCATGCCGGGAACACGCGTGGGACCGGGTCAGGGCTCCGGCCGGCTCTCGTCCGGGCCGCTCACCACGGTGAGCAGGTCGTCCCGGGCGGCCAGGGCGTCCAGGGAGAGTGTGCGGTAGCCGACGTCGTCGAAGAGTACGGTGATGCGGTCCCCGTCCTCGCTCAGCACGGTGCCGCGGCCCCACTCGCCGTGCCGTACGGCGGCTCCGGGCGGATAGGCGCCGGCCTCCGGATGCCGGCCGGTGCCCGTCGCGTCGCCGTCGCCGCTCTCCTGCTCGTTGCACGTGTCGCAGTTGCCGCAGGGGGCTTCGTACTCCTCGCCGAAGTAGCCCAGGAGGAAGCGCCTCCGGCAGCCGGTGGTCTCGGCGTACGCCCGGGCCATGTCCACTCTCGAGCGGTCCATGCGCTTGTGGGCCTCGGCGGTGTCCACGGCCCGGCGCACCGCCCGCGACGGCGCCGTGCCCGGGACCGGACGGACGGCGCCCGAGGCGTCCGTGACCAGGGCCCCGGCTTCCTCGAGCAGGTTCACGGCCGTCGTGACCCTGGCGCGCGACATGCCGGTGTCGCGTCGCAGCCGATCGAGGTCCGGTGGAGCGTCACGGTGGGCGTGGACCGCCTGTACGACGGCGTCGACGGCCTGGGGACGGGGCGTGCGGCTGCTGAAGTACGCCTGCATTCCCGTGTCCTCGGTGCGGTAGTGCAGTACGGCGAGGGCGGGCCGTCCGTCGCGGCCGCAGCGCCCGATCTCCTGGTAGTAGGCGTCCAGGGAGCCCGGCAGCGACGCGTGCAGCACGAACCGCACGTTCTCCTTGTCGATGCCCATCCCGAAGGCCGAGGTCGCCACCACGACGTCCAGGTCACCGGAGAGGAACGCCTCGTGGATCCGCCGGCGTTCGGCGGCGCGCAGGCCCGCGTGGTAGGCGGAGGCGGCAAGCCCGAGGGAGGCCAGCTCCGCGGCGTAGGCCTCGCTGTCCTTGCGGGTCGCCGCGTAGACGATGCCGGGCTTGGGAGCGGCGGCGGCGTCCTCCAGGACGCGGGAGCGGCGTTCGTCGTCGTCGAGGTGGCGGCGCACGTCCAGTCTGATGTTGGGCCGGTCGAACCCGGTGACGAGCTGCCGCGGCCGGTCCATGCCGAGCCGTTCGACGATGTCCTGCCGTACCGGAGGCGCGGCGGTCGCCGTGAGCGCCAGCACGGGCGGCCGGCCCAGCCGCCGTACCGCCGGGGCCAGGCGCAGGTAGTCGGGCCGGAAATCGTGGCCCCACGAGGACACGCACTGGGCCTCGTCCACCACGAAGAGGGCGGGGTGCGCCTCGGCCAGCCGCTGTACGACCTCGTCCTTGGCCAGTTGTTCCGGGGACAGGTAGACGTAGCGCACCGAGCCGCCCCGTACCGCTGCCCAGGCGTCCTCGGTCGCGGCCGCGCCGAGGTCGGAGTTCACGGCGACGGCTTCCGGGCCGCGGTCGCCGCCGGGCAGGCCCGCGATCTGGTCCCGCTGCAGGGCCAGCAGCGGTGACACGACGACGACCGGCCCGGACAGCAGCAGGGCGGGAACCTGGTACACGGCGGACTTGCCCGATCCGGTCGGCATGACCACGAGACAGTCCCGTCCCCGAAGCACCCACTCCATGGCGGTGAGCTGTTCGGGACGCAGCTCCTCCCAGCCGAACACCTCGGCGGCCGTCTCGCGCAGCCGCCCGGCCCGCCGTCTGCGGGCCGTCGGTCCTTCCCCGGTCATGGCGCGCTCCTCGCTGGGCGGGCTGTCGTGGGTACCCCGGCCCTGGGCGAGTACCCGGCACGACCGGTCAGGTGCTCAGGTGCCGTTGCAGCCAGTCGGCAGCGGCACGGCGGAAGAGCCGGCGGTTGTCGGCGCGGAGAAACTCGTGTCCTTCGTCGCGCAGGGTGAGCAGTTCGGCGGTCACACCGCGCTCGCGCGCCGCCCGTACGAACTGCTCGGACTCCCCCGGCGGCACGTTGGTGTCGTGCTCGCCGTGCACGGCCAGCACCGGTGCCCGCAGCGCGTCGATGCGGCTCATCGGTGACAGCGCCCGCAGCAGTTCGCGGTCGCGTTCGGGGTGGCCGTACTTGTGGGCCGCCGACTGGGCGATCCAGGGTTCGGTGCCCTCGAAGAAGGTCGCGAGGTCCGACATGCCGCACACCGCGACTCCGGTGCGGAAGAGGTCCGGGTGCCAGACCAGGGAGGCGAACGTGAGATAGCCGCCGTACGAGCGGCCCATCACCGCCAGCCGGGCGGGATCGGCCGGGCCGGCCAGCACCGCGTGGGCGGCGCAGTCCGCCACGTCGTCGATCGCGGCGAACCGCCCCCTGCCCAGGTCGGCGTCGACGAAGGACCGGCCGTAGCCGGAGGATCCGCGGACGTCGGGCGCGAAGACGTCCAGGCCGCGCCCGAGGATCTCGTGGTACAGCGGGTTGAGGACGGGGCGCTCCTGGTCCTCGGGGCCGCCGTGCAGGTGGATGACGCAGGGCGCCGGTTCGCCGGGGCCGCGGCCCGGCGCGCGGTAGTACCAGCCGTTCAGCGGCAGCCCGTCCCGGGCGGTGGGGCGCAGGGGGACCGGTCGCACGGGCGGGCGGCCCGGGGGAACGGCGTCCTCGTCGCGTGACGACCACGGGGTGCGTACCGGGGTCGCGCCGCCGGGCAGCCACCAGATGCCGGGGCGGCGGCGGGACCCGGACAGAGCGAGCAGCAGCCGGGTGCCGGCGTGCGCGATGCGCGTGACCACTTCGTGGGGCAGGGTCACGGGCCGGGACGGGCCCGGGTCCGTCCCGGGCCGGGCGGACGTGCCCGTGTCCAGCACCTCCAGCTCGCTCGTGCCCCGGACGTTCCAGGCGAGCACGGTGTGGCTGCCGTCGCGGGCGCACCGCAGCAGTTCCAGGTCGGTGCTCTCCCGGGAGGCGACGGTCGACCAGCCGCGCGGTCGGCCTTCCGGGTCGAGTGCGGCGGCGAGGAGGACCGCGAACTCCCGATGCGCGTTGCTGCGCAGCCAGAGCGTGTCCGCGCGGGGTGAGAAGCCGCCGATCCACGGGTCCCCGTCGGCCACCGGCATCACACAGGTCGTCACGTGGTCGGCGGTGCGCAGCACGACCGCCTCGCGCCGGCCGCGGGGTCCCCGGCGCAGCAGTGCCAGCGTGCCGTCCCGGCTGAGATCGCACACGCGGAGCGTCGCCGCGTCCTTCTCGACGGCGAGCAGGACGGGGGCGGCGACACCGTCGGGATCGACGAGGTAGGCCGACAGTCCGTCGCCGAATCCGGCCGCCGGTGCGGTCGCGCCGCCCGGTGCGCCGATCGCCGCCGTCTCCACGGCGACCCCGGGTGACGGCAGTGCGGGCCCGGCGTCCGTGTGGGGTGGCGGGCCGAGGAGCTCCGTGTCGCCCGTCCTGCCCTGCCAGGGGGCCGGCAGCCGGCCGTCGGAAGGGCCGGGACCGGACGCACCGGCCTCCGCCGTGGCGTCCGGGGCGGGTACGGCGGTGGGGACCGCGACGGTGACCGCGATCACCGATCCGTCGTGGGCCCAGCAGCCCAGGTGGGCGGAGCTGCCCGGCTCGGCTCCGGCCAGGATGTGCCGGTCGCTGCCGTCGGGGCGGACGCACAGCACCCGTGTGTGCTCACCGCCGCCGGGGGCGGTGGTGTAGGCGATCCAGCGGCCGTCGGGCGACCAGGACACCTCCGTCACGGGGTCCGGTCCGTCGTCGAGCAGGCGCACGGGCTCGCCGTCGACGGGGCCCGTCCACAGCTGGGGCACACCGCCCCGGTCGCAGATGAAGGCGGCCTGTGTGCCGGCCGGGTCGGACGAGGGGTACCAGCAGCCGTGGGCGATGAGCCGCGTCGTCGCGTCGCGCGGCCCGGAGGCGTTCGGCAGCGGGACGCGGGCGGGCGCGGCGAAGGCGGTCCCATGGCCGTCCGGGGCCGGCGGGGCGGGGCCGGCGGTCCGCTTCGGGTGGGCGGTGGAAGGCCGCCCGGCACCGGCCGTGCCGGCGTCGGGCTGCCGTACCGCGGGGGGTTCCCCGGTCAGATTCCGTGCGTCTGCAGCCATATCTCCAGCAAAGCCACTTGCCACAGTGCGTTCGCTCCGCGCTTGGTGCGGTGCCGGTCGGGGGCCGCCAGGAGTCTGGCGACGTAGGAGTCCTGGAAGAGCCCGCGCCGTCTGGCCTCGGGGGCGGCCAGCGCCTCACGCACCTTGTCCAGGACGGGTCCGGCCATGTGGGTGATCGCCGGGACCGGGAAGTAGCCCTTGGGGCGGTCGACCACCTCGCGGGGCAGCAGTTTGCGGCCGGCCTCCTTCAGGACGCCCTTGCCGCCGTCGGCCAGCTTCAGCTCCGGCGGACACGCGGCCGCCAGCTCGACCAGTTCGTGGTCGAGGAACGGCACACGGGCCTCCAGGCCCCAGTCCATCGTCATGTTGTCGACCCGCTTGACCGGGTCGTCCACCAGCATGACATGGGTGTCCAGGCGCAGGGCGGCGTCGAGCGCGGTCTCGGCCCCGGGCGCCGCCATGTGCTCGGCGACGAACCGGCCGGAGACGTCGTCCCGCGGCAGCATGTCCGGTTGCAGCATCGCGGCGAGGTCGGCGTGCGGCCGGTCGAAGTACGTCTCGGCGTACCTCTGCGGCTCGTCCTCGCGGGCCGCGGAGGCCAGTCGCGGGTACCAGTGGTAGCCGGCGAAGACCTCGTCGGCGCCCTGCCCGCTCTGCACGACCTTGACGTTCTCGGACACCTGCTCGGACAGCAGGTGGAAGGCGACCACGTCGTGGCTCATCATGGGTTCGCTCATCGCCGCGACCGCCGCGTCCAGGGCCGTCGGCACGCGCTTCGAGGGGACCACCAGCTGCCGGTGGTCCGTGGCGAACTCCCTGGCCACCAGGTCGGAGTAGCGGAACTCGTCCCCCTCGTCGCCGCCCTCCGCCTCGAAGCCGACACTGAACGTCGCCAGGTCCCGCTGCCCCTCGTCGGCCAGCAGGGCCACGATCAGGCTGGAGTCAAGTCCCCCGGACAGCAGGACGCCGACCGGGACGTCGGCGACCATCCGCCGCCGTACGGCGGTGCGCAGTGCCTCCAGCACCGCGTCCCGCCACTCGGCGGCGCCCATGCCGGCGTGCTCGGGCCGGCGCGTGTACGACGGCTGCCAGTAGCAGTGGTCCCGGTGGGTGCCGTCCGGCTCGACGACCCGCACGGTGGCCGGGGGAAGCTTGCGCACCCCGGTCAGCACGGTCCGGGGCGCGGCGACGGTGGCGTGCCAGCTCAGGTACTGGTGGACGGCGGCCGGGTCGAGCGAGGTGTCGACGCCGCCGGCCGCGAGCAGGGCGGGCAGCGAGGAGGCGAAGCGCAGCCGCCCCGGGGTCTGGGCCAGGTACAGGGGCTTGATGCCGAGCCGGTCGCGGCCCAGGACGAGGCGGCCGGTCCGGTGCTCGAACAGGGCGAAGGCGAACATGCCGTGGAAGTGGTCGACGCAGGAGGTGCCCCACTGCCGGTACGCCGCGAGCACGACCTCGGTGTCCGAGGTGGACAGGAACCGATGGCCGACGCCCTTCAGTTCCGCGCGCAGCTCCTTGTAGTTGTAGATGCACCCGTTGAAGACACCGGTGATCTCCTGCTCGGTGTCGGTCAGGGGCTGGGTCCCGCGCTCGGAGAGGTCGATGATCTTCAGACGGCGGTGCCCCAGGGCCACGGCGTCCCGTGACCAGACACCCCGGCCGTCGGGTCCGCGGGCGGCAAGCCGGTCCGTCATGCGCTCGACGGCCGCCAGATCGGGACGCGTGCCGTCGAAGCGCATCTCACCGCTCAGCCCGCACATCCGCGACCACCTCCCCGCTGCCCGTGCGTGCGGCGCGGGAAGGGCGGCGATGACGCACTCCGCGTGGGCCGCCCACCGGTATGGGACTGATCGACACGGTCGTGCTTCTCCTTCGCGAGGACGAGGACTTCTCTGCCCTTCCGATGCGCATGGCCACGGCACTCCTCAGGTGGCGGGCGAAGGCCGTCTGCCTCGCCCGGGAACGGATCCGCCCCGCCGGTGCACCGGAGGCGAGCTGTGCACCTCCGACTTCCCACCAGGCGCACGACTCATGCAGCACCGCTCCAAAGAGAGGGTGACCTCACAGATGAGCACCCTGGCCGGCTCCGCGATTCCGCGGGAGGACGTTTGTCCGGGCGCAGACGGTACAGACGAGGAGCTGACACAGTCCTTGTACGACGAGACGGAGACGCACATGGGCATCATCGCGTGGATCATCATCGGCCTGCTCGCCGGCGCCATCGCCAAGGCCATCATGCCGGGCAAGGACCCCGGCGGCATCATCATCACCATGCTCATCGGCGTGGCCGGCGGCCTGCTCGGCGGCTGGCTCGGCAAGGTGATCTTCGGCGTCGACTCCATCGACGGGTTCTTCGACCTCTCCACCTGGATCGCCGCGATCGTCGGCTCCCTCATCCTCCTCGCCCTGTACCGCCTCATCACCGGCAACCGGCACTCGCACCGCCACGCATGACCGACTGACGCCGAATCCGTCGGGGCGACTCTGCAGACGGCTCCCACCCCGGTTCCCAGGGGGGAGCCGTCGCCGCGTGCGGCTGCCGGGCGTCTGCACCGCGGTTCCACGCGCTGGCATGGTGGCCACACGCATAGCCACCCCGCGAACGTTGTCCCGCCACATGTGCCCGTGACCAGCCTCTTCCTACCGTGTGCCGACACGTACCCGTCCCCACCGCACACGAGGAAGTGGCACACGGCATCCCCGAACACCGCTCCCCCCCCCCGCCGACCTCCCCAGAATCGTCGCCGCCAGCCTCATCGGCACGACCATCGAGTGGTACGACGACTCATTCGCTCAGGGCTGGGAACTGCGGTTTTCCGCGATTCCAACCGTCGAAGCCAGGGCGGAATCAGCACGGGGTCGATGACACGCGGACCGGGTGCCGGCCGACCTGCTTCATTCCGCCGTTCACTGCCCCGATGGCGCGGTGTGACGGCTGCGCAGTGTCCGACCCACGTCCGGCTCGGTGCGTCCAGCATGGAGCCCGGCAACACGGCATACGCCCCCGCAGCGAACCGCTGGACAGCCGTCGCGGCGCGGATGACCAACCTCGAAGTCGCGAAGGAGATCGGCACTGGATGAGAGCGAGGTCAACGGCGACAACACACGTTGTGCCCTCATAACGCGGACCACATGGCCGGCGTCAGCGGGCCAGGGATCCCGGGGTCGACGGCGGTGCCGGTCGTGGCAGGACGCCCGGCAGCGCTGCCCGCGACGGCACGGCTTGAGCCTCCAGGCTCCGCCGGCGCACGATCGAGCGCCGCGTGCTCTGTCATTTGGGTTCGGATCGCAGGACCTTGGCCCCGTGCCAGCGGCAGATCGTGAGAGCGAAGTGGAGGTCGAAGGCGTTGGCGTCGAGGCCAAGGTGGTAGCGGTCGACGGCGCTCTGGACACGGTAGTGGACGGTGTTGCGGTGCACCATCAGCTGGTCCGCGGTGGCGGCGTAGCTGCGATGGGTGGCGAGGAAGACGCGGAGCGTCTCGCGGAGAACTTCGCGGCGGCGGTCGTCCACGGCGAGCTCGCCAAGGGTGTCGAAGACGAAGTCGCCAGTTCGCGGGGCTCCTCCACCAGGAGGGCGACCGGGGCGACACGGGCGAAGGCCACCACTTCGGGAGTGCCGGCCCCGCGGAGAGGGCGAGGGTCTTGGCGCGGGCAGCGGCGCGGGCGCTGCGACGGAAGCCGTCGAGTCCCGGGCGGACGATGCCGAGGGCAAGACGCAGCGGCAGCGCGGCGTCGGCCAGTCCAGCGGCGACGGTGTCGGGGTCCACCGGGCAGCCGGGCCTGACGGCCGGCCAGATGCGGGCCCCGGCCTCGACGGTGTGGACCAGCAGGGGACGGCCCTGGGCACGCAGGGCCGTGGACAGCAGCGAAGCCAGCCGGCCGAAGACGGCGGTGGCGCCGGTGGCCCCCGTGGCGCCGTGGAGCCAGCCCTCGACGGCCATGGGGTGGCCGGACAACCGGTAGTCGAGGGCGGCCTCGGCCTGCCGCAGATCGACGCGGGGGTTGTCGAGGAGGGCACGGCACCCGTACGCTCACCGTACATACCAACTGGACGGTATGCCATACAGGAGCGCCGGTGCACGACACGACATCCTGCCGGGCATGCCGACCGCCGATCCAACGCGACCGTCGAAGGAGCCGCCGGGGATGAGCGGAAACAGCCGCCAGGTGCGCCTCGCACATCCCGTGGGAGAGCCGCGGCCCACCGACCGGGAGCACGTCGAGGAGCCGACCGGGCAGCCAGGCGGGAAGTTCCTGGTGCAGGTGCTCTGTCTGCCGGCCGAGCCGGCGATGCGCGGCTGGATGAACGCGGGCCAGGTACCGCGTCCGCCCGGTGGGGGTCGGCGAGGTGATGCGCGCCGGTGCGGTGGGAAGGTGATCGCCTCCCGGCGCTCCGGGTTCGCGGTCGACAACCAAGTGCCGGGCGCGTTCGGCGCGCCCGAGTGCTGCGTGTCGGACGGGCGCGGTGTGACCGAGGCCGGCCCAGCGGCCGCCTGCCAGACGGTCTTGAAGACCGCGGACTGACCGGACCGAGGAGAGAGAAATCCGGTGAAGGCACTGACTTACCACGGCCGTCACGACATCCGCTACGGGGATGCCCCCGACCCGGCCGTCACCAGCCCCACCGACGCGGTGGTGCAGGTGACCGCGGCCGGCATCTGCGGCAGCGACCTGCACATCTACCGCGGCAACCCGTTCAGCCAGGAACTGGGCTACACACCGGGGCACGAATGCGTCGGCGTGGTCGTCGACACCGGCGGCCAGGTCACCCGATTCAGGCCCGGCGACCGGGTTCTGGTGCCCGCCTCCGTCGGCTGTGCGCAGTGCCGGTCGTGCGCGGCCGGGTTCACCGCCCGGTGCGAGCGCGCCACGTCCAGCACGGACCTCTGCTACGGAGTGAGCCCGAAGCTCCCGGGCAGCCAGGCTCAGGCCCTGGCGGTGCCCTACGCCGACGTCAATCTGGTGCACGTGCCCGAGGGCATCTCCGACGAGGCCGCCATCGTGCTGACGGACAACGCCCCCACGGCCTGGTACGGCTGCCGCCGAGCCCGCATCCAGCCCGGCGAGACCGTCCTGGTCATCGGCCTCGGCCCGGTCGGCCTCATGGCCGCCCAAGCCGCCTTCGCGATGGGCGCCGCACGGGTGCTGGGCGCGGACCTGGTCACGGAGCGCCGCGCCTTCGCCGCCACCCTGGGTGTCGAGCCGGTCGAGGGCGAGGACGCACGGACTGCCATACGGGACATGACCGGCGGACGCGGGCCGGACGCCGTGGTGGAGGCCGTGGGCTCGGACGCCACCATCGAGCTCGCCCTCAAGGCCGTCCGGCAGGCCGGGCGGGTCAGCGTCATCGGGGTCAGCCAGAGCAAGGCATTCCCCTTCCACATGGGACTGGCGCAGATCAAGGAACTGGAGTTCGCCATCGGGCTGTGCTCGGTGCACTACGAACTCCCTCCCCTGATCGCCCTCACACGCGCCGGCCGGATCAAGCCCGAGGTCGTGGTCTCCCACCGCTTCGCCCTCTCCGAAGGCCCGGCGGCGTACGAACTGTTCGCAGGCCGCTCCGACGGCGTCCGCAAGATCCTTCTCGACCCCACCCGCTGATCCTCCTGCGCAGACCCGACTCGTCCGGTCTGCCGCGGCAGGACCTTCCGCAGCCGGGTAGGGCGCCCTCAGGCGGCCCGTTCCGGGAACGGCCAGGCCGTGCGGACGACGGCCTGAATCGCCGGGTGTCCGGCGCCGTCGTGCCCTGGCCCGGTGTCCCTTCCCAGGGCTCCGCCCCCGCGGCATCACCGCCATCGCGGCCTGACGGGGCGGGCCCACAGGAGGCCGCGAGGCAGTCGGGCGGGCATTCCGGGCCGAACACCGCCCAGTGACCTTTGCCCGCTCCGCTTCCCGAGTGCGGCCGGCGCAGGCGGGGCAGGACACGGCTGAGCCGGCTCAGCCGAGCAATTGCGCGCTGCTGACCGGTTCGCGCCGCTCTTGCCCGTTGATGCGGTGCCGTTCGATGGACGAGCGCCGGTACACCTCCTGCCGGACCCGCTGGATCTCGCCGAGGGGCCGGTGTTCCTCGCGCGATCGCCACGGCGTGATCGAGGTGGCGTCGGCGGCCGCCAGGTTGTCGTCCCCGCCGATGTCCTGGCGCGGGAGATCCACCCGGGCGACCGTCACCCAGGGGGACAGGTCCTCGGGCCACTTGACGGACGTGTTGTCCACCGGCATGCGGGCCAGATCGGTGTTGATCTGGACCTGGAGCTCGAAGGAGTGGTCTCGCTCCGCGGCCTCGGCCACCAGGGTGCGGCGGAACGCCTCGTTGTCCGCGCGCACGTCCACCATCTGGTGCGTGAGGGAAGCCAGGGATGCGGCGGTCGGCACGGTTCGGATCTTGGCGATGTGGTCGCCGTACCGGAAGGCGCCCATGCTGTTGTAGGTGTACGACAGCAGGTTCCGGCGCGGGACGGCCGTGAACGACAGCATGGCGAACAGTTCGTCCCACAGCCAGCTGCCGGGATCGGTGAGCGTCTGCCGGCGGGTCAGGAACTCCGCCATCCAGGTCTTGCGGCGGGCCGGGTCCACGAGGGCCTCGGGCAGTTCGGCGAACAATTCCTCGATCACCATGTAGTCGTAGGCGGTGTTCGCGAAGAAGACGTCGTTGTTGATCAGGTTGAGGTCGAACGTCCCGCTGTCTCGCTCGTCGTCCAGCAGCGACGGACCGGCGACGCCGAACAGCTTGATGCCCATTCCGCACGCCGCGCCCAACTGGTGGTCGGGGCGCTGGTGGCCCAAGCCGTTCGAGTAACGGACGACGGCGTCGTACACGGTAGGCCGGGCGAAGATGCCCTGCCTGTAGACGCCACGGTTGTCACCAACCGTGACCGTGGCCCTGAGGAGGCCGTAGGTCTTTCCGTGGGCAGTGCGGACAGCGCCGCCGACGGCCTCGCGCTCGACCGAGGCACGAGTACGACGCGCCACCTGGGCGACGACTGCATCCAACTCTTCCTGGTAGCCCGGACGTTCGATGGGGCGGTAGTCCTCGTAGCGGACGGGATCCATGGTGCTGCCTCCCTGTGCGGTGGGGTCGATCAATGACGATAGCGAGCAATTAAATTGTGCACAACATAACTGAGTGTGGCGCATCGCACGGAGACGAGTGCAACCTCGTGGGGGCACCGCGTCCCCGGGGGCGACGCATGCCGTGCTCGGAGGCGGACCGGGCTGCCGGATCCGCCCTGTCCCTGCTCAGCACGGAGCTCAGCCCATCCGAGCGCAAGGGCCGCGCGCGGCGGAGCATTCACCCGGGCCCGGCTGGCCGAGTGGGAGCTCGACGGCGAGGCGGCGGAAAGCACAGGCGTGGTGGTCTCGGAGCTCGTGACCAACGCGGTTCGGCACAGCGGCTCGCCCCAGGCGACGCTGCGGCTGGCCCGCTCCGCGTGGAACCCCGGCTGGCGCGCCACCGTTGAGTGCTGCGGTGGGTGCCGGCCTTCGAGCGTGAGTGGGCGGCGGCGCTGAAGGAGTCGCGCCGGGCGTTCTCCCTCGCCGGGCTGTGCGAGGCCGTCCAGGTGTGGCAGACCCGCGTCGCCTCCGCCCCCCAGCAGTCGGCGCGTTCCTCGACTCCGGCCGGGACGAGACCGCCTTCGTGGGCTGCCTGGAGGAGATCCGGAGCAGATGCCGGTGACCGGACAGCCGTGATGGATCGGCCGTTACGACTGCGCGCAGCAGGAACGGCTCGGCCGCGATGCCGCATACCGCCGGACCGGAGTCGGCGGACAGCAGCCGTGGCCGGCAGGCGCAGCCGCGCGAGCTTCAGACGTGGACTCTGCGCGGTCGACGGCGTGCGGCACTGCGTGGCCGGCCCTGCGACGGTCTGTTCTGCAGGACCTGCTCTGAGGGCCGCCTGCCCGGCCCAGTACCTCGCGCGCCGGCGACGGTGGCACTACGGAGGTGGGCGGCCTGGTGATTCGGTTGGGTGGTGCCTCAGCGGAAAGCGGCGATGTTGCGGGCGACCCAGCCGTCGAAGGGGCGCGGGGCGCGGCCGAGGACTCGTTCCACGTCCGGGCTGATCCGCAGTTCGGCGGGGTTCGGGGCGGAGATGATGTCCAGGGTGTCGTCGGCGAGTTCTGCCGGCACGAACCGGGTCATGGTGGCCTTGGCCTCGTCGCGGGTGAGTTCGTGGAACCGTACAGGCGAGCCGAGCGCGGCGGCGATCGCCTCCGCCTGCTGACGCGGCGTGATGACCTCCGGCCCGGTCAGCTCGTACACCCTGCCGGTGTGCCGGTCGTCCAGCAGGCAGGCCGCCGCGACCTCGGCGATGTCCGCCGGGTCGATGACCGGCACCCCTACGTCGCCGAAGGGCGCGGCGACCGTCCCCTGCGTGCGGACGGACTCCGCCCAGGCCAAGGCGTTGGAGGCGAAACCGCCCGGTCGCAGGACGGCCCAGTCCAGGCCGGACTCCCGCAACGCGTCCTCCACCGCGCGCATCGCGACCCGCGACGGGCCGAGCGGCCTGGTCGCCACGCCCTGCGAAGACAGCAGGACGACCCGGCGGACCCCCCTGGCCGCGGCCAGGCCGATGATGTCGGCCGGCCTGGCTTCCGGGGCGTGCAGTTCTCCGGACAGCAGGAGGAACAGGGCGTTCGCCCCGTCCAGCGCGGGTGTGAGGCTTGTCAGCTCAGCCAGGTCGGCCGTCACATGCCGGACTCCGTCCGGCATCGCCACCGCGTGCCGCGACACCGCCGTCACCTGCTCGCCCGCCTCGGCCAGGGCCTGCGTCAAAGGTCGGCCCACATTCCCGGTAGCCCCGGTCACCACGATCATGTTCAGCTCCTAGTCCGTTGTGCACTGCGGCAAATGACGCTAGGAGGCGGGCTTACTTTTCGTAAGAACGTACCCAGGGGTAAGCTCCCGACATGAAGGAAGGCGCGCAGCTGACGCAGGCCGAGACAGGCGATCGGTATGAGGTGTTTCACACCGACTGCCCCGCGCGAGACGTGGTCGACCACGTGACCAGCAGATGGGGTATCTGGGTGCTGATCTCCTTGCGGAGCAACCACCTTCGGTTCCACGAGCTGCGCGACAGCATCCAGGGCATCAGCGAGAAAATGCTCGCTCAGACCCTGCGCGCGCTGGTCCAGGACGGCTTGGTGTGGCGGGAGGTAGAGCCGACGACGCCGCCCCAGGTCACCTACGGGCTGTCCGAGTTCGGTCAGGACGTCAGCGAGCCGCTGACGGACTTGTTCGACCGGATCACACAGCGGCTACCGCCGCGCAGCCCGGGATAGTGCGGTAGTGGTCGGCCTCGAAGGCGAATCCAGCGTGCCCTGGCGACCTACGTTGGCGCGTCGGCAGTAACCGGCGAGACCGTCGAGGTTCTGCTCGGCGGTCTTGTGCCATACGTACGGGCGGGGGTTCGCGTTTCCAGTCCTTGATCCAAGCGCGGATCCGGCGTTCGAGGGCGGGGACGGACCGGTGGACGCCACGCGGGAGCTTCTTGCAGGTCAGCTCGCCGACCACCACCCGACCAGGTTCAGCCAGGACGAGCCGGTCGGGGTGAAATGCAGCTGGAACCGGGGGTGGTCCAGCAGCCGCTTGCGGACCGGCTCGGTCTTGTGGGTGCCGTAGTTGTCCACGATCAGGTGCACATCAGGTCGGTGGACGGCTTGAACAACTCCGCACGGTGCGGCTTGAGACCGAAGGCCCGCCAGATCCTCGACACCGTCGAGCGACATGTCGGCCCGACGGTCCATCGACCGCGTCGACCAGTGGGGTGGTGTTCTGCGGCTTCGTCTGGTGGTCCAGCAATCGCAGTTCGGCCCGTTACTCGTACCGGTACTTCAGCGAGTCCGCCTCCGCCTGCTCGATGTCGGCGATCGTCAGCTCCGGCATCCGCAGCTGGACCAGCGTCACCTCGGCCGAGGTGGGCTGGGCGTCCGCCGGCAGCCACTGCTCCGGCTTCCAGGCGCCGCTGCGCAGGAGGGACTTGGGGCAGTGCGGGCAGACCTCCTCGATCCCCAGCACCAGCGCACTGGCCGGCGGCTCGCCGACGGCGGTCGGCTGGGACAGCAGCTCCCGGCGGGTGGAGACGCAGGCCCGGCCGTTCACACTGAGCGTCGTGGTGCGGCCCGGGATGACGGACAGCAGCCCGGCCCGTCCGGTGGCGACGACGTTCTGCAGGGTGTCCAGACGCTTGTTGCCGGTCCAGGGGGTGTCCGACGGATCGCGTGACGGATTCTTCAACGGATCGTTCGGTTCGCTGTGGGACGGGGCGACATATCTGACAGCGAGTGGGCTCGATTGGAGCCGCACCTGCCAAAGAGCCTGGGACGCGGGGGCCGGTGGAAGGATCACCGCACTGTCATCAACGGCATCTTCTTCCGGCCGCGGACCGGCGTTCCGTGGCGGGACCTGCCCACGCGGTTCGGGAAGTGGAAGACGGTCCATGACCGTCACCGCCGGTGGTCTGCGGACGGCACGTGGGAGCGAATCCTGCGGGCTGTCCAAGCCGACGCGGACACGGAAGGTCGGATCGACTGGAGCGCGGTGAGCGTGGATTCCACGGTGTGCCGCGTGCACCAGCATGCCGCCGGAGCCCGTCACCGGCCGGCTCGGATTCCGGGACAACGCCGTCGCCCGGCACGACATGTCCCCGATGAGGCGATCGGTCGCTCGCGCGGCGGGCTCACGACAAAGATCCATCTGGCCAGTGAGGGCGGGTGCCGTCCGCTGGCTGTCCTGGTCACGCCTGGGCAGTGGGGTGATGCACCGCAGTTGATTCCGGTCCTGGACCGAATCCGTGTCCCTCGCCCGTTTGGGGGACACCCGCGGACACGACCGGACCACGTGTGCGGCGATAAGGCGTACAGCTCGCGTCGAAACCGCCGCTACCTGCGCCGACGGCAGATCCGGCACACCATCCCCGAGCGCCGGGATCAGCGTGCCAACCGTCAGCGGCGTGGCAGCCGGGGCGGTCGCCCCACCAGCTTCGACCGGGACCGGTACGCCCGCAGGAACGAAGTCGAGCGCACCGTAAACGCACTCAAGGGGTTCCGCGCCGTGGCGACCCGGTACGACAAAAGAGCATACGTATTCCACGGCACGGTCACCCTCACCGCTATCCGGCTATGGCTGCGCCGGTAACCCGCCGGACAGTCCCTAGTGCGCATCCACCCGCACCGGTGGTGCGGTCACCGGTGCAGAGCCACCACGGTGTCCACCACCGCGCGGGACTCCACCTGCTCATCGCGCAGCGCCTGCAGAGCCGGCACGACGTCCTTCGGCGCGTCGACGAGGACCTGGCCGACGAAGTGCGCTCCCGCTGGAGATCCGACAGCGACACGAGCAAGAACACGCCCTCGCAGCGAAGACCACCCTGGTACTAGCTGCCCGCGTGCGTCGAGCGCAACGGCTCGCGTCGTTTCGGTCATGCTCTCCTTCTGGTTGGCTCGTCGCCGTGAGACATGTGGCCGGCGGAAGTTCTCATGACGGGGATCAGCCGGGCAGAAGATCGCGTGCCGGTTGTTTCAGCGCGGTTCGGACGAACTGGCCCGCGCGGTCGAGCGCCAATGCGCCCTCGTCCAGGATCGGCGCGAAGCCCTGGAAGACGTGTGGCACTTCCGCGGTGATGTCGAGGATGACCGAGACGTCGGCGGCTGCCAGGCGGGAGGCGAGCCGGATGGAGTCGTCGAGCAGTGTTTCGTGCGTTCCGACCTGCACGAGAGTGGGCGGCAACCCGTGCAGGTCGTCGAACAGCGGGCTGTGCTCCCGCGCCGCGGTAGCACCTTCGCCGGCGTAGTCGAGCACGCGCCGGGCGAGCGCTTCCCGATTCACCGCGACGTCTACGGACGCCCGCGTTGTCATCGAGTCGCCGGCCAATGTCAAGTCGATCCAGGGCGACAGCAACACCGCGCCCGCCGGTACGGGCCGGTTTCCCGCCACCAGTGACGTGAGCAGTCTCAGTGCCACCCCGCCTCCGGCGGACTCCCCGATCACGATCAGTTCGTCGGCGCCGATACCCGAGTCCAGCAGCGCTTCATAACACGTCGCGGCATCGGTCGCCGCGGCCGGTGCCGGGTGCTCCGGCGCAAGCCGGTAATCCACGGTGACGACCCGCAGTCCCGATCGCCGGGCGATCTGGGTCACCAAGCCCAAGGAGCTGTTCGCCGAACCCAGTGCGAACGCGCCGCCGTGGAAGTAGAGCGCGGTGCCGACCGGTTGCGGCGCACCGCTGATCGTGACCGACAGCGCGGCGACACCCGCCAGGTCGAGCTTCTCGACGATGGCGTCGGTGGGCACCGGCTGCGAGCTGAGGATCTGTTCGAACAGCGGCCGTTGGACGTCGAGATCGCCACCCAGGTCGAGCGGCGAGTTCCGCCGGAGTTCGCGGACCTGCTCGCGTTGCTCACGAGTCATGCTGTCACCTGCCTGGTTTCGAGGCCGGTGCGGTGTGGACGTTCGACCGGGCTGAGGACGACGGTGCGCTTGTTCGTCATGATCGCGCCTCCGCCGACTTGACGTGCTGCGCTACCAGTGCCGAAAACTCTTCGGGCTCGTCGATCGGAACGATGTGGCCGGCGTTGGGCAGCAGGCTAGCGGTCAACTTCTCGCTAAACGGGGCGAGTTGACGCGCGGTGCCCTCGCCGACTGCGCCTCCGCCGATCGTGAGCACCGGAAGTGTGAACACGTTGTGCGTCACCCACGAGGAGATCCAGCCCGCGTTCGCGGGCATCGCGCGGTAATGCTCGAAAGCGGCCCGCAAGGACTCCCGCCCACGGTACGCCTCGACGATCCGGGCGGTCAGCGCCTCCGAGAGCCCGCGGCGGCTTCCGCCGTCGAGGAAGAACCGGATGTAGTGGTCTTCCCGCCCCTCCAGCAGGTCCTCGGCGAACCCGCCCGGAGCCGAATGGAGCCCGAACCACCAGGGGGCGCCGCTCGCCGTGAAGGATTCGGCTCCGGGCAGTGTGCCGATCACCGCCTCACTCAGCGTCAGACTGGACACGCGGTGCGCGTGGGTCGCCGCCAGCGCGAACGCCGGTGCAGCGCCGAGGTCGATGCCGACGACGTGCGCCCGGTCGATGTCAAGCGCGTCGAGGAGCCCGACCAGATCCCCGGCGAGCTCGGTCGCCAGGTAACCGCCGGCCGCCCGGTCGCTGTCGCCCAGACCGCGTAGATCCGGCGCGACGACACGAAGCCCGGCCGCCGTCAGCAGTGGCGCGACTTCGGACCAGATCGCCCGCGTGTGCGGAAAACCGTGCAGCAGCAGGACCGCGGGGCCCTCACCCGCCACCTCGACCGCGAGGCGGACGTCGTTCACCGAGATGTACCGCGCTTGGGCGTCCGCCAGGTAGGCAGTCAACATCGTTCATCTCATCCAGTCGGTTACTATCGGATACCAGGCGAACATAGGAGACCGACCGTGGACGTTCAAGGAGGCACTTCCCGGAACCCTGGTCACCTCGGGGCAACCCCTCACCGCGGCGACCTCTTCGATGCAGCCTGCCCCACCAGGCAGCTGCTCGACCGGGTCGGCACGAAATGGACGACAATGCTCGTCCTGACCCTCGACCAGACCGATGGCGAACTTCGTTTCACCGAACTCAAGCGAGCCCTGACCGGGATCTCCCAGAAGATGCTGACGCAGACCCTGAGGTCGCTCGAGCGGGATGGCCTCGTCACCCGCCGGGTCGAGCCTTCCGTTCCGCCACGGGTGTTCTACGGGCTCACCGCGCGTGGAAAGTCGTTGGCACAACCCCTGTCACAGTTGCGAGAGTGGGCGGAGATGCACATGCCACAGATTCAGCTCGATCAGGACGCATTCGACCGTTCACTCTGAGCGCAGGGCTGGTCCACGGCCGACCAGGTCGGCGATGAGCAAGGTCGTTGGGAGTGTCTGATGGGTCCCGTGACGGGTCTGGCGGTGGATCCGTAAGTGAGAGCGAGGTGGGAGAACAAGCTCAGCGTGTGAGCACGCACCCAGCCGCGACGCCGAGCCAGAGCATGGCTCCGAAGAACAGGCCGACGATCGGATATAGGCGGTACTTCCGGGTGGATACCCTTGCGCTTTTCGGCCTTTCGGGCAGGTAGGCGACCGGTACATGGGTTCCAAGGGCCAGCCCCGTCCCCGTCGTGGCGGGCCGGAACCGGACGGGGCGGCCCTGCCGGTCGGTCAACTCGATGACGGGCTTCGAAGAGTCGTCCCCCGGCTCATGCTCCTGGTTCACCACCGCCCCCCTCGGCGCGCAGCCCGTAGCGGCTCAGCCGCATCTGCAGCCGTGCCTCCCGTTACCGGCCCACAGACTCGCCAGGCCCGCCAATACGGCTAGCCCGATACCGATCGTTTCACCCGTCATCCGTCCCCTGCTCTCCCTCGCACAGCGCCCGCCCGGCACGGGGCGCGCATCAGGAGGACGCGGCGTGTAGCCCGCTGGTTCACGAAGGTGCATGGGCACACCGGCTCCTCGGGCTTACGCGGTCGTGGCGAGGGGCCACGCAGGGCCGGTTGCCGCCTTCGCCGTCGGGCACGCGACTGCCGCCCCTGATGAGCCTTCGTGGAGTCGAGCCAGTCAACTGAGTCACTGCAGTCAACTGACCAGACACAGCAGGCTTGCTGACCCATCGGACACCCCCTAGGGGCTTGAGAGGCTGCGCCGTCCGTCATGACTGCAGGCGCTCCAAGGCTCCCATGGTGACTGGCAGGTCGATGGTCGATCAGGCCAGGCCGGCGGCGTCCAGCCCGGAGCGCAGCAGGGCAAGCAGGTCGGCCAGCGCTGCCGGCGGATCCGGTTCGAGCGTGACGAGCATCACTGCGTCGATGATGAATCGGGCCACTGCGCGGATCCGCAGGTCGGGAGTCTCCAGGCCACGGTCGGCTGCGAGCGCGTCGGCCAGGGTGTCCGCGTGCCGTAGCCACATCTGCTGCCAGTGGACGCGCAGTGCCGGGGTGCCGTGCACGAGGCCGAGGAACGCCTCGAACTGTTCCCGCTCCCGGGGATCCGCCGTAGGCAGTGACATCAGGTACTCCTGCACCGCATCGAGTACGTCACGGCCAGGAGAGCGCTGACGGACCGCGGCAACGAGGCCGGCGTCGATCTCCGGTTCCAGGTCGAAGAGCAGCGCTTCCTTGCTGCGGAAGTAGGAGAACAGGGTGGGCACCGAGACGTCGGCGGCATCGGCGATCTCCGCCACGGTGACCGCGTCGTAGCCGCGTTCGAGGAACAGCCTCAAGGCCGCGTCGGCCAGTGCCCGGCGGATGCGGGCCTTCTTGCGCTGCCGCAGGCCGGGCGCTGGACGGTTCTTTTCGGTCACACATCGAACCTAACAGGTTCCATAGCGATGCAAAATCTTAAGTGGCTTAAAAACTTCAGTAGTTGAAGAAACGTCAGCTGCTGTGCTTCACTCGTGCCGCCGGCTGCCGAGGTCGGTCCACGGTCCGGATGGGCTCCGAAGGGTGTAATCAGCCATACCCATGCGCTCACGCCCGGCAGGCCGCAGTGAAGAGACCCCCCGAAAGTCCCGTTGGCGATGCCGCCCTCCGTCCATTGCCCCGCCCGAGATTCAACAGCGTTCAGCGTCAGTGAGTCCGAGTGACAACCGACCACTGCAGGTAAACGCCGCCTGGACACACCACCGCCCACTGCTGAGACGCCGCCACGGAGAAGCAGGAACTCCCGCCGTAATTCGAAAGGAGTATCAGGTGCAGCGCGACGTAGATTCTCATGGGATTCGGCTTGAATCACCCACGTTCTCTTGCGATATGTGCGGCGGACCGATTCGCCGAGGCTCCGCAGATGACATCAGGGCCAGGAGGAAGCGTCCGCGATACTGCTCGAACGCCTGCCGTCAGCGCGCCTACCGTCAGCGGCTCAAGGACGGCGGAATGGGTACTTCGACTGCGACCGGGATAGCCCGTTTGAGCAGTTTCATCGGCCGCATCGATGAGCTGGTGGAGCTGAAGCGGCTGGTGCGCGCCACACGACTGCTGACCCTGACAGGGCCCGGGGGTGTGGGCAAGTCACGCCTGGCGGTGGAGTTGACTGCCCTTGAACAGCGCGGCGGACGCTGTGAGGTCAGCCTTGTCGAACTGGCGTCGGCGACCACGGGGGAGCAAGCGCGGCAGCGGATCACCGAAGCGCTCGAGGGAACCAGGGAAGCGCGTACCCCCATGGTGGGGGCACGGAGCGGGACGGGCTCCGACCGCGATCGGCTTCTGGTGCTCGACAATTGTGAGCATGTGCTCGACGGCTGCGGGCTGGCCCTCAGCGCGATACTCCCTCGCTATCCGGGCCTGCGCGTCGTGGCCACCAGTCGCGCACGATTACGGTTGCCGGGCGAGACGGTGTACTCGGTGGGGGGTCTCTCCCTGCCGGATCCCGATGGCGGCGGATCACTCGACGGCTTGCTGCGCTCGGACGCCGTCCGGCTCTTCGTCCACCGGGCTCAGGCCGTCTCCTGCGGATTCCAGCTTACCGAGGACAACGCCGTACACGTCGTCGCGTTGTGTGCCAGGCTGGACGGGCTGCCGCTGGCGCTGGAGCTGGCGGCCGGTCTCGTGCGGGCCTTTCCGCCGGGCGAGATCCACCATCGGCTGGACGACCGCCTTTCCCTCCTGACCTGCGGATGGCGTACGGCGGATCGACGTCACCAGAGTCTTCGCTCGGCCATCGAATGGAGCTATGACCTGCTGACGCCTCAGGAGCGGTCGCTGTTCCGGTCACTGTCGCTGTTGCCGGGCGGGTTCGGGACGGATGCCGCCGCGGCCGTCGCCGTGGACCATGGCATACCCCCGTCGGCCGTGCCGCAGCTGCTGGCCGGCCTTGAAGCCAAGTCCCTCATCGTCGCCGGTGCCGACCGGGCAGGTTCCGCCCGGTTCGGGATGTTGGAGTCGATCCGGTGTTACGGGCATGAACGGCTCCGTGCCGAAGGCGAGGAGATACGGGCCTACGACCGTCTCGTGGACTGGCTTGCGGAACTCGCGCGCCCGTTCCGGGAGGCAGCACTCACGCCTGCCAGGACCTGCCGACGACTGGACGAGGAACGCGACAATCTCACGTCTCTGCTGCAGTGGTTGAGCGTGGGAAGCGACCCGCGCCAGCTCCTCCTCGCCGGGGCGCTGGCCCTCGTGGACATCAACCGGGGGTACGCGGCGGAGTCCCGGACGATGCTGGCCGGGGCGTTGGACCGAACGGATCCGGGGGCGGGCGACCGCAGCATCGCTCTGTGCATGCAGGCGCTGCTCATCGCGTGGGAGGGGAACGCCGGCGAAGCGGTACAGCTTGCGCTGCGGGCAGTGACGCTCGAGCGCCGGCGCCCGCAGCGCCGCGAACATCTGATCTGCCGCATGCTGCTGGTGCTGAGCCTGGCCCGGACGCAACACGGCGACCAGAGCTCGAGGGCCGATCTCGAGGAGTGTTTGGAGATCAGCCACCGGATCGGCGATCGCGTCATGACCGCGTTCTGCCTGATCCTCCTCGCCTGGCAGTTGCTCGGCGCCGGCGACACGGTCCAGGCGGTGCGGCTGGTTGACCAAGCCCTCCCGATCCTGAGGGGCGAGGCCAATCCGGTCCTGCTACGGGTGATCCTGCACACGGCCGGCGTCCTTGCCCTGGAACGGGACGACTGCGCTGCGGCGGAGGCGCACTTCGCCGAGGCGCTGGGAGACACGGACCACGTGAGCGACGCGGCTCACCTGGGCGCAGCCGGTCCCGCGCTCTGGGGCCTGGCTGTCAGCGCGGCGCGGGGCGGTCGTTTCGAGCGGGCGCTGCGGCTGTTCGCGGCCGTCGAAAGGTACGACGTGTCCGCGGCCCTCGTACTGCCTCCCTGGTTCCGGGCGCGGGTGGAGGAGGCGGCGGCCACAGCGCTGAGGGCGCTGCCCAAGGCACGGGCCGAGGGTGCGCTTGCGGCAGGGCGCCGGCTGGGTCCACGACAGATCGTGCACTACGCACGGGACGAACAGCCGGCAACCGCACCCGATGGTGACGACCCGCTCAGCCCGCGCGAACGGGAAGTGATCGACCTGGTGGCTGACGGACTCACCAATCGACAGATAGCGGCCCGGTTGTATCTGTCGGTTCGCACCGTCGAGACCCACGTCCGCAACGTCCGCACCACACTCGGACTGCGTTCCCGTACCCATGTCGCCGCATGGTCCGCACGGCGGGCGCAGGCCATGCCCACACGCACCGAAGGAGGGGCCGGAGCCGGGTCCGTGGTGTAACGGTGTTCGTCACCGCGGACCACGTCCGCTGATGCGCCGTTGACAAGCCGGAGCGGCATCCGAGCCGCCGGGGTGAGGAAGGCATGGCGGCCGGCGCCGCCAGGGGAGATGAGTGACCCCTGGCGGCGCCTTTTTCTGCGCTCGTACGTCGTGCTGTTGTCGCTGTAGCCGACGCCGAGGCTGCGCGGCCGCCCGATCCGCCGACGCGTCATGTCTTCCCCTGCGGCTCTGAGCCGCCGTCCTGTGCCACCGGCGGCGGGGCCCGCTCGGAGGCCGCATGCCCCATGTCCAGCGCGACGGGGCGGCGGAGATCAGACCGGTGTCCGCGTCACGTCGCCGTAACGGTGGGCATTGCCGATGCGGCGGCTCTCCAGGCTGAGGATTCTTGTATGCGCAGTTCGATCCCGTGGCGGTGACCGAAAGGAAGAGGCCCGCCTGCTGATTCGACCCCACCCATGTCCGTGCGCATGCGGGCGTGCAGCGGTGGTCGTGCCGGAAACGGATCGTCCTCCCCATCCAGGCACCCTTCGAGGAGTTCTCCGTGCGCATTGTCATGCCCACTACGCGTATGGCCGTGGCCGCAGCAGCAGTGGTCGCCGCCGCATCGACGGTTGTCCTTCCCGCCACTTCTGCCACAGCCGTGACCGCAAAGCCCGCGGCGGCCTCGGCCGACTTCGTCGTAAGCCAAGCCCAGTTCCAGCACATGTTCCCGAACAAGAACCCGTTCTACACCTACGCCGGGCTGCGGAACGCGATGAACTCCTTCCCGGCTTTCGCCCACACGGGAAGCGACACGGTCAAGAAGCAGGAGGCGGCCGCCTTCCTGGCCAACGTCAGCCACGAGACCGGCGGCCTGCGATACACGAAGGAGCAGAACCCCGCCAACTACCCGCACTACTGCGACGCGAGCCAGCCGTACGGCTGCCCGGCCGGCCAGGCGGCCTACTACGGCCGCGGGCCGATGCAGCTGAGCTGGAACTTCAACTACAAGGCAGCGGGTGACGCGTTGGGCATCGACCTGCTGCACAACCCGAACCTCGTGGAGACCGACGCCACGATCTCGTGGAAGACCGCGCTGTGGTACTGGAACACTCAGTCGGGTCCCGGCTCCATGACGCCGCACAAGGCGATGGTCAGCGGTGCCGGATTCGGTGAGACGATCCGCAGCATCAACGGCGCGCTGGAGTGCAACGGCCAGAACCCCGCCGAGATGCAGGACCGTGTCAACCTCTACCGGCAGTTCACGCAGACCCTGAATGTCGCCCCCGGAGACAAGCTGACCTGCTGATCGCGCCGGTGGCGGCGGTCCGCCACCACCACGCCGCATCGCACGCTGTCGCACCCACCGTGGTGCCTGGCCGGCAGGCGACGCCCTTGGCCCCAGGAGGCCGGCACACAACCGGCCTCCCCTCCGCCTTGCCGCGGTCGCCTGCTCGCGCCCTTCAGAACCCGCTCGTTGACGTCATCCGGCGAGGAATCATGCGCAGAACACCTCTGAAAATCCCCCTGCGACTCTCCCTGACAACCCTCCTGACCGGCCTGGTCGCCGCGATCGCAGCAGCGCTGTTGGCGGCCGCACCGAGTACGGGCGCGGGTGCGGTTGCTCCACCCTCCGTCGCACCGGCTGCCGCGGCGGCGGTCGACCACACGGTCACGTTCGTCAACAGCACCGGCAGGAAGATCTGGATCGGCAGCGCCGTCAACGCCGACGAGTCGAGGAACTTCGACAAGCTGCCGATCCTGGAGCCCGGCCAGTCGGCGACGGTGACCATTCCCGAGACGACGGCGCCCGGCCACTGGCGCGGCAAGTTCTTCGCGCGCATGGGATGTAGCGGGACACCAGGCAGCACCTTCCACTGTGCGGTCGGGGACTGCGGCAAGTTCGCCGACCACTGCGCCAAGGGCACCGGAGAACAGCCCGTCAGCCTCGCCGAGTTCAACTTCGACTCCAAGGACGCTGCCGCTCCCTGGTACGACGTGAGCTACGTGAACGCGTTCTCGGTGCCGATCACGATCGCGCCCCGGAACGTGAGCCCCGGCGGTGGCGGGTGCGACACGGTGGGCTGCGCGAACAACCTGCTGCCGAACTGTCCCGCGGACAATCTGACGCGCTGGGCGGACGGCAAGCCGATGCTGTGCACCAACCCCAACCGGGACGCCAAGACGGCCTACAGCGACATGATCGCCTCCCATTGCCCGAAAGCCTATGGGTGGTCCCGGCAGGACCAGGAGCCGGGCAACAAGGTGATGCAGCAGTGCAGCAAGTGCAGCGGCTTCCTCGTGACCTTCCACCGCGCCTCGTGACCGCGGATCACGCGGCCCTCCTGGCCGTGAATGCGGCTTGGCGAGCGGCCGGATGAAAAGGAAGGACGAAGCCATGCGAAAGGCACCCAACTTACGTGGTCTCGCCGTGATTCTGGCGGCTCTGGCCCTGCTCGCGTTCGGCAATCAGGCCGGCACACCCACCGACGCGGTGAACGCGTCCTCCGCCACGGTGAAGAAGAAGGGCGTCAGCGCCTGGAACTTCACCGGCGTCACCAACGCGCTGGCCGACTCGAAAGCCGGTTGGTTCTACACCTGGTCCTCGGGCAAGCAGCAGATCACACCGCCGTCCGGGGTCGAATTCGTGCCCATGATCTGGGGCAAGGGCTCGGTGACCGATGCGGAACTCGGCCAGGCCGAGCAGCAGGGTAAGACCCTGCTCGGGTTCAACGAACCCGACATGCCGGGGCAGTCGAACATGACCGTGCCGCAGGCGCTCGATCTGTGGCCCCGGCTGCAGTCGACCGGCATGCGGCTCGGGGCGCCCGCCGTCGCCACCGGCGCCGACGTCGCAGACGGCTGGCTCGACCGCTTCATGAAGGGCGCCGCCGGCCGTCACTACAAGGTCGACTTCATTCCCCTGCACTGGTACGGCGGGGACTTCGACGCCACGCATGCGACAGCCCAGCTGCGGAACTACCTCCAGGCCACCCACAACCGCTACAAGAAGCCGATCTGGCTCACCGAGTACGCACTGATCGACTTCTCCACCGGCACCCCGAGGTATCCGACACAGGCACAGCAGGCCGCGTTCGTGAAGCAGTCGACCGCCATGCTGCAGGGGCTGCCGTTCGTCGAGCGGTATGCCTGGTTCACCCTCTCCACCAGCCGCGGTGACGGCACCGGACTCTACAACGGTGCGACGGCCAACGAGGTGGGCGCCGCCTATCGCTCGGCCGGCTGAGAAACAGCCCCACCCTTCATCCGGCGACAGCCGGGCCGGGTGCACGCATGCCGCCACGGCCAAGGAGCACAACGCTCCCTTCACCGGTCCACCACGCCGTGAAACCAAGCCACATGAAACGAGGAACGAGCATGAGCAAGCGAAAGCTCCACGTCCCACTGGCCGCAGGGGCCGTCGCGCTGACCGCCGTACTGGGGCTCTCCCCGGCGAGTTCGGCCGCGCCCAGGGCCCCGCAGGCCGAGACCTGCTGGGCGACGCACTACGGTCCCATACCCGCCGGAGCCCTCACGGCCAGCGGCGAGGTCTTCGACAACAACAAGAACACCGCGGCGACCTCACTGACACGCAATCCGCAACTGCCGTTCGGGACCCGTGTGAAGGTGACCAACGTCGCGAACGGCAAGTCCCTCGTCGTGCGCATCAACGACCGCGGCACCTTCCAGCAGACGCCGCAGGAACCGAAGTGCCTCGACCTGACCGACGGTGCCTTCGGCCGGCTCGGCGGCAGCCTCAACCCCGACGCCGGCCACATCGTGGTCCAGCAGAAGGTCCTGAACTGATCCCGGGCTCTCGATCCACGGCCACCGGAAGGAGAGCTTCGTGATCACCATCAGGCAGAAGACGGTAGTCGGACTGGCCACACTCGCGGCCGGCTTCGGCCTTGTCTCTCTCGCCACCCCCGCCGGGGCGGCCGCTCCCGCGGCCCCCGTCATCCACCGCTGCGACGCGCACCACACCACACCCGGGAGCCACCTCTTCGTCCGGCTCCAGACCGGTGACGAGGGACTCTGCTTCACCGGCCAGGGCACCACGACGGACGTCCAGAACCTGACCCCGTTCGAAGCGATCAACCTCAAGCCCGCCGGCGGCGAGCTCATGCAGGTGACCGTCACCTACGTCACCGCGATGGGCGAGCAGAAGGACAAGAACCTCAACCGCGAGGGCCAGGTCTTCAGGTTCCCGGGTTACGCGTTCCTCAAGAAGGTCGACATCAAGCCCCTTTGACGCCGACGGGTGCCTGACCGGCGGTCTTCGATCCCTGGCCGCCCAGCATGTGATGCGCCACCCGCAACACCCGGCGAACCGCAGGTTCCGTCCGGCTCGCACGGAAAACCACTCGGCGCGGCTGTGGAAGACGGCGGCCGCGCCGAGTTCCGCCCACGCACCGTTCCGCCCTGGGAGGCTGACCGGTCTCCCGCCGCCCGGCTGCGACGGGCGTTGCGCGGGGTCGGCGGTGCGGCAGCGGCCATCGACGATCCCGGCTTCCAGCCGGCTCGAAGGCACCCTCAGGGGCGATGGGTGGAGGCCGGGTTGGTCAGCGCTTGCCGGCTCAATCGCTGCCACCATCCTGCGATGTACAGAAAACTTGACATCATGTCGCGGCTGTTTGACACTGCCCGTGTCAAGCTTTCTTTACATCGGGAGCCGCAGTGGCATTCGAAGAGAAACGTGCCTGGATCATGGTCCTGGTCACGGTCGCGTCATACGCGGCGTACCTGGCCGTCGTCCTGCGGCGGCACGAAGGAGCGGCGCCGCTGGCGCAGACGTCCTATGCGTCCCCGCTGCTGTGGACCGTCGGTGCGGCGATCGTCACGCAGATCGCGCTGAACATCACGGTGGCGATCGTGTCTCCCGAGGGCGCGAACACCAAGGACCAGCGCGACCGGGAGATCCACCGCTTCGGCATGTACATCGGGCAGTCGTTCATCGTGATCGGCGGCGTGACCGGGCTCGCCCTCGCGATGGTCCGCGCCGATCAGTTCTGGATCGCCAACGCCATCTACCTGGCGTTCGTCCTGTCGGCGATCCTGTCATCCACGGCGAAGATCGTCGCCTACCGGCTGGGCTTCCACCCGTGGTGAGGCCGACCAGGGTCACCAACACGATCCGGGCGCTGCGCTTCGCCCACGGCGAGATGACCCAGGCCGAGCTCGCCCGCCGCATCGGCGTGACCCGCCAGACCGTCATCGCCATCGAGCAGGGCCGCTACTCGCCCACTCTGGAGATGGCCTTCCAGATCGCCCGAGTGTTCGGCGTCCCACTCGAAGAGGTTTTCCAGTACCCCGGAACCGATGAAACCGGGGAAGTCGAGGGAGAGAGCAAGTGAAGGCCATCGTCCAAGACGCCTACGGACCGCCCGAGGACCTGCGTGTCGAAGAGATCGCTCAGCCGGATCCCGGTAGCGGCGAGGTGCTCATCCAGGTCCGGGCGGCATCCGTAGACCCGGGTGTCTGGCACCTCACCACGGGCCAGCCGTATCTGCTGCGCGCCCTCGGTTTCGGGCTGCGGGCGCCCAAGGCACGCGTCCGGGGCATGGATGTCGCGGGACGTGTGGAGGCCGTCGGCCCGGACGTCACCCGCTTCCAGCCGGGCGACGAGGTGTACGGCACCTGCGACGGATCGTTCGCCGAGTACGCCTGCGCCAAGCAGGACAGGCTCGCCCGCAAGCCCGGCAACGCCGGCTTCGAGCAGGCGGCCGTCGTCCCGGTGTCCGGCTGCACAGCCCTCCAGGCGCTGCGCGATGTCGGGCGACTGCGGTCCGGGCAGAGTGTCCTCGTCATCGGCGCCGGGGGCGGCGTGGGTACCTTCGCGGTGCAACTGGCCAAGGCCCTCGGGGCCGGCCATGTCACCGGTGTCTGCAGCGACGCCACAGCGGAGCTGGTCCGCTCCCTCGGCGCCGACGAGGTGATCGACTACTCGCGTCAGGACCCCACCGACGGCACCCGCCGCTACGATCTCGTTCTCGACATCGCCGGCAACCGCCCCCTGGCCCGGCTGCGCCGCGTCCTCAGCCCCGGCGGGACGCTGGTCCTGGTCGGCGGTGAGGACGGCGGGAAGTGGTTCGGCGGCATGGGCCGGCTCCTGCGAGCGCTGCTGCTGTCTCCGTTCACCGGCCAGCGCCTCCGCGGCCTCTTCTCCACTCAGAGCCACGACGACCTGCGGCTCCTCGCGGAGCTCATCGAGGCGGGCGCGATGACCCCCGTCATCGACCGGACCTACCCGCTGGCCGACGTCCCCGAGGCCATCGGCTACCTGAGGAGTGGCCGTGCACGCGGGAAAACAGCCGTCAGCGTCTGACAGGAGTCCGGCGCAAACCGGGTGCCCGGCTCGAGCGCCTGGCATCCCGCGTCGCGGCGTTGCCATCAGGGACTTTGTGCTCGTCTCAGTCGGCCGCGCGGCCCCACCCCACCGGCTCCTTCAGTAACGCCATGACTCCGAGAGGGAACGACATGCCAGTGTTGCGACAGGCCCGCGTCTCCGACCACGGCACGATCATCGCATGTGTACCGCAGTGGTGGGGGGACTCGCGTGCCCCCGCGCAGGCCCGCGAGCTATCGCTGCTGCTGCCCAAGCTGTTCTTGCAGTTCTTCTCAGGCACCAGCCTGGTCCTGGAGAACGAAGCCGGCGTCAGGGCGTTCCTCATTGGTTTTCACGCCGCCGACAACGACGAAGAGGCGTACATCCACTTCGTGGGAGTGGATCCGAAGCTTCGTGGGCAGGGGGTTGCCCGGCGTCTGTACACCACCTTCTTCCAGCATGCCGCCGACGCCGGCCGCACAGAGGTGCGTGCGATCACCTCACCGGGAAACAAGGGCTCCATCGCCTTTCACCGCGCCATGGGATTCACCCTGGAAAGCGGGGACCGAGAGGTCGATGGTCTGCCCGTACACAGTGACTACGACGGTCCTGGGCAGGACCGGGTGTGCTTTCACAAGAAGTTGGCCCTCTGATCCACGATCACCACTTCGCCGCACGAGGCAACGACATACAGATACGTATGGATAGGGGCCTGCTGATGAGACTCCCCACGACGGCGCACACGTCCCGCCCCTGGCGGATCCACGAGATCGCCGGTGACTTCCGCGTCGAGGACGTCTGGGCGCTGCCGACACCGGGCGGTCCCCACGACTTCCCGCACCTGGTCCGCCAGATCGCGAACGGGCCGAGAGACGGGGCCACCACGTCCTCCCCCTCCCTCGTGTACCGCCTGCTCTTCGAGGTTCGCTGGAAGCTCGGGAGGCTGCTCGGCTGGGACAAAGCCGACTCCGGCATCGGCACCCGGGTGCCGACGCTGCGCGACCGGTTGCCGGCGGACCTCCGCGAGGGTCCGCGGGGGCCCGATGTCCGTTCGGATCCGTTCACCTCCCTCTACCAACTGCACGACGAGTGGGCGGCCGAAATGGCGAACCGGACCGTGCACGCCGTGTTGCACATCGGCTGGGTCCCGGACGAGGCCGGTGGCCACCGCGGCCAGATGGCCATCCTGGTGAAGCCGAACGGGCTGTTCGGCAGCGCATACATGGCCGCTATCAAGCCTTTCCGGTACGTGTGGGTGTATCCGGCGCTGCTTCGAGCAATGGGACGCACATGGCGGGCGAGTGCCGAAGAAAGGCGCGCGGAATAATGGATCTGGCCGACACACCCTTCGGAATCACCGACTGGTTGGTGCCAGCCTTGATGGTGACGATTTCACCGTTTGCCAGTTCGGTGGTGAGTGTTCCTTCGAGGACGAGCAGGATGTGGCCCCGACTGCACCAGTGATCGGCCATGTAACCGGGGCTGTACTCCACCATTCGAACGCGCACGGCACCGAATTGACGTGTGCGCCAGGTAGCGGTCTCGGAGTCGCCCGCCTGCACTGAAGGGGTGACGTCCGAGGGGTGCCGCGGGGTCAGCCCTCCGCGTTTCGCGAAGCACCCCTCTCGAGGCCGATCCACAGATCTTGAGCATTGCTCCCCAGCAGAGTCACGGCACACCATGTCCGAGGCTGCCCGCCCCAAGACGATCACACATGGCGGCCACCACGCGGCACACCTCGCCCGGCTACTTCGCGAGGTGGAGCGATTCCTCGCCCCCAGCACCTGCACCGGCACAACACCGTTCCGAGCGCTCTACTAACCGGTCCTCCTCGCCCGGATCTGGGGGTCCAGCGCCGAGCTGGACCCCTTCCCGCGCCTCGCACCACCGTACTCGCGGTAATCAAGAGGGGCGGGGTGAGCGACGGGAGTGGGAGCTGGAGGACATGAACCGGGTTTATCCGGGTTCTGGGAGCTCAGGGCCGCGTGCGGCGTTGCCGTCTGCTTCGCGAACAGGCCGGCGGAACGTGGCGCGGTAGTCCCGTGGCCGCTGGCCGGTGTGCCGGGCGAAGATGGCGCTGAAGGTGCTCGTGTCCGCGTACCCGAGGTCGGCGGCGATGTGTGCGATGGTCCTGTCGGTGGTCTCCAGCAGATGACGGGCCCGGCGCACGCGAGCGGATTGCAGGTAGGCGAGCGGGGTCTGACCTGCTTCCTCGCCGAAGCGGCGGAGCATCGTTCGGGTGCTGACGTGGAACGTTTCGGCGAGGGCGGACAGGTCGTAGCGGGCCCCGAGGTTCTGGTCGAGCCACCGTTTGACGCCGAGTGAGAACTCCCGGCCGACGGCGGGCATGAGCTCCGGGTCGACGTAGGGAGTCTGGGTGGAGCGGGCGTCGTCGACGAGTGCGATGCGTGCGGTGCTGCGGGCGACGCGGGAGCCGTCGTGCTCACGGATCAGGTGGAGTGCGAAGTCGTACATGGCGCTGAAGGCGGCGGTCGTCGTCACACCGTGGTCGGTGACCACCAGGTGCTCGGGGCGCACCTTGACGTTGGCGTATCGACGCGCGAACCGGTCCGCGAACAGCCAGGCCGTCGTCGCCTCGCGCCCGTCGAGCAGGCCGGCCTCGGCGACGAGGAAGGCGCCGACACAGATCGACACGACAGCGATACCGGAGGCGGCCTGCGACCGAATCGCCGCCACTTCGGGCCTCAGGTTCGCGAGCGTGGCGTCGAGATCGAGGCTGGGCGACAGCTCGAAACCCGGCACGATCAGGACGTCGACGGGGCGCAGCGCCGAGACGTCGATGGCCGAGCCGCCGGAGGCGACCACCCTCCGCCGGGGCGAGACGACGGACACCTCGTACGGCGGTCGGTCCGATCCGTGCGCCGCCGCGATGTGGTCGGCCATGGCCAGCAGGTCGGGGATCCCGAACACCTCCGAGGCGAAGCAGCCGGGATACGCCAGCACACCCAGACGCAGCGGTTTCATGGTTCCTTCGGCTCCCCGCGGGGTTGGCGATATCGCCGCGCTTTGTGGCGATGTCGCCGCTTCTCGTGGGAGCAGTGTCGCACCACACTCTCGATCATGACAACGATGCGAGCACGGCGCGACGACCCCTTGGACGACTTCTCCCGGAGAGCCGTCGGCGTCGATGACGTCAGCAAGACCGTGTACGTTGCCGGGACGGGACCCGGCGTCGTCCTGATGCCCGAGATGCCCGGCATCAGCCCCGACGTCGCACGGTTGGCACGCTGGATACGCGACGCCGGCTTCCGCGTGTACCTGCCCTCGCTCTTCGGTGTCGACGGCGCCTACCCGACCACCGAGGCAGGCGAGGCCGTCGTGCGGCGCGCCTGCGTCAGCGCCGAGTTCCGTGCGTTCGCCGGGGGCGGCACCAGTCCCGTCGTGGCGTGGCTGCGCGGCCTCGCGCGGATCGCGCACGCGGAGTGCGGTGGGCCGGGCGTCGGCGCGGTCGGGCTGTGCTTCACCGGCAACTTCGCGCTGACCATGGCACTCGAACCGGCCGTCATCGCCCCGGTCGTCAACCATCCCTCGCTGCCGCTCGACGACCCCGGAGGACTGGAGATCGCAGACGAGGACGCGGTTGCCCTCGCCGAACGCATCGAACGAGACGGATTGAAGGTGCTCGGCTACCGCTTCGACAACGACAGGTGGTGCACGGGCCAGCGGTTCGCGGCCTACCAAGCACTACTCGGCGAAGCGTTCGACGGCCGCGTTCTTCCCGGAGATGCAGCGAACACGAACCCTCCGCCCTTCTTCCGCGACGTCGTCGGGTGCGCCCACAGCGTCGTCACGGCACATCTCGTGGACGAGCAGGGTCATCCCACGGTACGTGCCCGTGATGAGATCATCGCCTTCCTCCGGGAGCAGCTCAGAAGATGACGCGCGAGCCTCGCCGGAAGACCCTGCCTGAGCCGGCCTGACAAGCCCGCAGGCCATGCGTCGGCCGCCGTCACCCATGCACTGCACCGATGTCCCCGCCGAGATGGCCGACCTGGACTTCTCCCACACCGACGCCGCACGGCTGACCACAGCGCCGTCAGGATTGCCGAGTCGTCGTTGTCGATCTTCTTCGCCCAGAGGGTCACCCGTCTCGTCGACCACCGCCGCCCAGTAGTGGCACATGCCGGCGTCGGCGTTAGCCCAGAACTGGGCCACCCGCCGTCATTTCCGTGGACAGCAGACCGCACCAGGCGCGACATCCCCATCAGCAGCGGCGCCCTGGAGAACCGAACGGCCACTCCTTCGGAGCCACATCGGGCAAGCCACCGTCAGCCGCATCCGGCCCTGCCAGGCCGCGCGACAACGTAAGGAGACACCATGACTGAGAGCACCAATGTGGTCGTGATCGGCGGCGGATACGCCGGCGTCATGGCGGCCAATCGCCTGACGCAGCGCGACGACGTGACAGTGACTCTGATCAACCAGCGCCCGGTCTTCGTCGAGCGGATCCGCCTGCACCAACTGGTGGCCGGATCCCACGACGCGCTGGTCGACTACACACAAGTCCTGGGCAGCGGCATCCGGCTGGTGGTCGGCACAGTGACACGGATCGACGCGTCCGAGCGCAGCGTGACGTTGGCGACCGGGGGCACGGTCGGCTACGACTACCTGGTCTACGCAGTGGGCAGTGGCAGCGCCGCCCCGCGTGTGCGGGGAGCGGCCGAGTTCGCCTACCCGATTGCCGGCCTGGAGGAGGCGGAGCGGCTGCGGCCAGTCGTCGACGCAGCGCCAGCAGCGGCCCCGATGACGGTTGTCGGAGCCGGTCCGACCGGCATCGAGACCGCCGCCGAACTGGCCGAGGATGGCCATGCCGTGACCCTGGTCTGCGGCGAGGTGCTCGGCTCCTGCCTTCACCCTAGAGGCCGGCGCTCGGTTGCCAAGCGGCTGGGCAAACTCGGTGTGACCGTACTCGAAGGCCCCGACGCCAAGGTGACGGCTGTGACTCGCGATGTCGTGCAGCTCAGTGGCGGCCGCAAGCTGCCGAGCACGGTGACCATCTGGGCCGCCGGATTCGGCGTGCCGGATCTGGCCGGCCGCAGCGGGCTGAGCACCGATGCCTTGGGCCGTCTGCTCACGGACGAGACGTTGACGAGCGTGGACGACGTGCGCATCGTCGCGGCCGGTGATTCGGCGGCACCGTCGGACCTGCCGTTTCGGATGAGCTGCCAGGCCGCGGTTCCTCTGGGCGCGCATGCCGCCGACTCGGTGCTCAGCCGGATCGCGGGTGAGCAACCCGCGCCCATCAACCTGGGGTTCGTCGGCCAGTGCATCAGCCTGGGTCGTCGCGCCGGCATCTTCCAGTTCGCCTACAAGGACGACACCGCGAAGAGGTACTACCTCAGCGGCCGCCCTGGCGCGAAGCTCAAGGAGTTCGTTTGCAAGCACACCGTCAAGCAACTGGCGGACGAGACACGCAAGCCCGGCTCGCACCACTGGGCCAAGGATGACAAGCGCCGGCAGTTGCTGCAGGCCAAACGTGGCGAGGCGCCGGCCACCACCGAACGATCGGCCTAGCTGTGCGGCTGGCGGACGCCTATGACAGTGGGTCTTCGGCTTTCTGTCATAGGCGTTCGTAGGGGGCGCCCTGGTCACCGCAGCTGGAGCAGGCCGACGTCTTCCACGGCCTAGCCACCACCCGACACGACACGTCACCCGCTGGTCGATCGACCACCCCGTCCAGGACCTGCTTGACGGTCTGCCCCCGCGGAAGTAGAAGCGCCGCTCCGGCGGCCAGGGGCTCATGGCCTGCGCGTCTACGACTGGTCACGCATCCCGGTACGCATATCCAGTGCACGCCTACGACACGTAAGCCGCACCGGAGCGCTCCGATGCGCTTCGTCGTCTCACGGCTCGGCTCAAATCCCGTCAGGGTGCACCCCCGCGGGGCCTCGTCGTATCACTCGTTCAGGGGCTCGCAAGCGCTGAACTATCAGCAGACGAAGAATCTGCTGGGCCGAACGCGTACCACGCGCAGGCGCAACGCCTTGTCCTCGCCCGCAGAGCCGAGCGGCAAAGCCGGGTCGAGTTCTCGTTCAGGTCGCCTACCACGCAACGGCCCTGAGCCGATCGACCCCAAGATGTCCGATTTCAACGGAGCGTAGTCAGCACCAAACCAGCACGGGAGTCAGCACCGCACCGCACCGTCAGATCACCCCGAACTGAGCGTCCCGGACAGCACTCGTTTCGACCACCTTCGAGCCCCTGAACCGCTTGTCCGTGAGCCGGCATGGTGGCCGCACGCATAACCAATACTCGAACTATGTTGCCCCACCACATGTGCCCCTGACCAGCCTCTTCCTACCGTGTGCCGACACGTACCCGTCCCCACCGCACACGAGGAAGTGGCGCACATGGCATCCCCGAACACCGCTCCCCCACCTCCCGCCGGCCTCCCCAGAATCGTCGCCGCCAGCCTCATCGGCACCACCATCGAGTGGTACGACTTCTTCCTCTACGGCTCCGCGGCCGCGCTGGTGTTCAACAAGCTGTTCTTCCCCGGCTCCGATCCGCTGGTCGGGACGCTGCTGTCGTTCCTGACGTACGCCGTCGGGTTCGCGGCCCGCCCGCTGGGCGCGCTGGTGTTCGGGCACTACGGCGACCGGCTCGGGCGGAAGAAGCTGCTGGTGCTGAGCCTGGTGATGATGGGCGGGGCGACGTTCGCCATCGGGCTGCTGCCCACGCACGCCACGGTCGGGGCCGCCGCGCCCGTGCTGCTCACCGTCCTGCGGCTCGTCCAGGGGTTCGCGCTCGGCGGCGAGTGGGGCGGCGCCGTGCTGCTGGTGTCGGAGCACGGGGACGCGCGCCGGCGCGGCTTCTGGGCCTCGTGGCCGCAGACCGGTGCGCCGGCGGGGCAGTTGCTCGCGACCGGTGTGCTCTCCCTGCTGACCGCGGTGCTCTCCGACCACGCCTTCGGGACCTGGGGCTGGCGCATTCCCTTCCTGCTCTCCGGTGTGCTGGTGCTCGTCGGTCTGTGGATGCGGCTCTCCGTCGACGAATCGCCCGTGTTCAAGGAGGCGTTGGCGCGGGCGGAGTCCCGGCGGCAGGACGCGGTGGCGGAGAAGCTGCCGCTCGTCTCCGTGCTGCGGCACCACTGGCGGGACGTCCTGGTGGCGATGGGCGCCCGCATGGCGGAGAACATCAGCTACTACGTCATCACCGCCTTCATCCTCGTCTACGCCACCACCTCGGCCGGCGTCTCGAAGCAGACCGCGCTCAACGCGGTGCTCATCGGCTCCGCCGTGCACTTCGCCGTCATCCCGGCCTGGGGCGCGCTGTCCGACCGGGTCGGGCGGCGGCCGGTGTATCTGCTCGGCGCGGCCGGTGTCGGCCTGTGGATGTTCCCGTTCTTCTCGCTCGTGGACACCGGGTCGTTCGGCTACCTGGTCCTCGCCGTGACCGTCGGGCTCGTCCTGCACGGCGCGATGTACGCGCCCCAGGCCGCCTTCTTCGCCGAGATGTTCGCGACGCGGATGCGGTACTCCGGCGCGTCCATCGGCGCCCAGTTCGCCTCCGTGGCGGCCGGTGCGCCGGCCCCGCTCATCGCCACCGCGCTCCTCGACGACTACGGCAGCTCCACGCCGATCGCCCTGTATGTGATCGCCGCGGCGGTGCTGACCCTGGTCGCCGTGGGCGTGGCGCGGGAGACGCGGCACCGGGACCTCGCCCGTGTCGAGGCCGAGGACGGCGAGTCCGCCGGTGCCGGCACGGCCGCGCAGGCGCGCACGGCCTGACGGGCCCGGCTCCCCGCACGCGTCCGCCGCCCGCCCCCGTACGGCACGTCCGTACGGGGGTCAGCGTCTGTCCGGGGCCGCCAACCGGTGCAGGCGCAGGGCGAGTTGGATCTCCAGGGCACGGGCCGGATCCTGCCAGTCACCGCCCAGCAGACGGCCCACCCGCTCCAGCCGCTGGGCGACCGTGTTCACGTGCACGTGCAGCGCGTCCTTGGTGCGGGCCGGGCTCATCCCGCAGGCGAAGTACGCGTCCAGGGTGCGCAGCAGTTCCGTGCCGCGGCGCTCGTCGTAGTGCACGACCGGGCCGATGGTGCGGTCGACGAAGCCGGCGATGTCCCGTTCTCCCGCGAGGAGCAGGCCGAGGAAGCCGAAGTCCTCCGCCGCCGCGCCGTCCCCGGACCGGCCCAGCAGGCGCAGCGCGTCCAGGCAGCGGCGGCCCTCGGCGTAGGCGGCGGCGACGGTCTCGGGGTGGGTGGTGAGACCGGTCACCGGGGCCGAGGCGCCGACGGTGACCGGCTGGTGGACCGCCGTGCCCAGCTGGCGGGCGGTGCGCCGGGCCAGGTCCGTGGCGGTGTCCCCGCCGGCGAGCGGCAGCAGCAGGACGGTGCCGCCGTCGCGTGCGGCGGACAGGCCGTGCCGGGTGGCGGCGAGGTGGGAGGCGGCCGACCACAGGCGACGGCGGGCCGCGGCCTCCTCGTCGGCGTCGGCCGCGGGGCCGTCGAGGCGTGCGGCGAGGACGACATGGGTGGCGTCGAGGTCGGCGTGCAGCCGGGTGGCGCGCTCGCGCAGCAGGCGGGGGTCCCGGTCGCGTGCGTCGAGCAGGTCGTCCAGCAGTTCGCCGCGGACGCGCTGTTCGGCCTCGGCGGCCGACCGGCGGGCGAGCAGGAGCAGCGAGGTGACCATCGCCGCGCGCTCCAGGGTGCGCTGGTCCACCGGGTCGAGGCCGGGGTGCCCGCGCAGGACCAGCGCGCCGAGGAGTTCGCCGCCTGCGGCGACCGCGGCGATCCAGTCGCTGCCGTGCCGTACGGCGTGGCCCTCGGCGCGGGACGCCTCCAGCGCCTCGGCCGGCGCGGCGTCGGCCTCGCAGAACTCGACGGCTCCGTCGAGGACTTCGGAGACGGCGGCGGCCACGTCGTGCACCCCGCCGCCGCGCAGGACGAGTTCGGCGAGCCGGTCGTGGACGTCGGAGGCGCGCTCGATGACGGCGCTGCGGTCCCGGATGATCTCGTTGGCGCGCTCCAGGCCCGCCAGGGCGGCGCGGGTCTCGGTGAGCAGATTGGCGGTGTCGATCGCGGCCGCGGCGAGGGCGGCGAAGGAGCCGAGCAGGGCGATCTGGGCGCGTTCGAAGACGCGGGCCCTGCGGTCGGCGGCGAAGAGGACGCCGATGACGTGGTGGCCGAGCATGAGGGGGACGCCGAGGATGGCGACCAGGCCCTCGTCGCGGACGCCGGCGTCGATGGTGTGGGTGTGCTGGAAGCGGGCGTCCTTGAAGTAGTCGTCCGTGACGTAGGGCCGGGTCGTCTGGGCGACCAGTCCGCCCAGGCCCTCGCCCATGCCGAGGCGCAGCTGCTGGAAGCGGGCGGAGACGGATCCCTCGGTGACCCGCATGTAGGTGTCGCCGCGCGCCGGGTCGTTCAGCGTGAGGTAGGCGACGTCCGTGCCGAGCAGGGAGCGGGCGCGCTGCACGATGGCCTGCAGGACGGCGTCCAGGTCGCGCAGCCCCGCGAGGTCGTGGGCGGTCTCGAAGAGCGCGGACAGCTCCGCCTCGCGCCGGCGGCGGCCCTCCAGCTCGGCCCGGACGCGCAGGGCGAGCAGCTTGGCCTGTTCCAGCGCGGCGATCCGGTCGGCCGGCCCGCCCTCGGCGCGGGCGAGCAGCACCGGCTGCTCGTACGCCTCCGCGGAGGCGTCGCGGGCGAGCAGCTCGAGGTACGGGGCCTCGATGCTGCCGCTGGGTGCCGGCTGAAGGTGATCGCGGGACATGGTCACAGGATTCCGCATCGGCCGCCCGGCCGGTCAGGCCTGTGGAAAACTCCGGGGCCGGGCGCCGCCGGTCGTGTCAGTGGGCCGTCCACCCGCCGTCCAGCACCAGGGAGGTGCCGGTGACGAAGGACGCCTGCGGGCTGCACAGGTAGGCCACGGCTTCGGCCACCTCCTCCGCTTCGATGAGCCGCTTGACCGCGCTGTCCTTCAGCAGGACCTCCGACAGCACGCGGTCCTCGGGGATGCCGTGCGCCTGCGCCTGGTCGGCGATCTGCTTCTCCACCAGGGGTGTGCGCACGTATCCGGGGTTCACGCAGTTCGAGGTCACTCCGTGCGGGGCGCCTTCCAGAGCGGCCGTCTTCGACAGGCCCTCGAGACCGTGTTTGGCGGCCACATACGCGGACTTGAACGCGGAGGCGCGCAGTCCGTGGACGGAGGACACATTGACGATGCGGCCCCACCCCTGTGCGTACATGTGCGGCAGGGCCCCGCGGATGAGGCGGAACGGCGCCTCCAGCATCACGGTCAGCACGGTGCGGAAGACCTCGGGCGGGAACTCCTCGATGGGGCGCACCAGCTGCAGACCCGCGTTGTTGACCAGCACATCGGCGCCGGCGGCGGCGCGTTCGGCGGCGTCGAGGTCGGTGAGGTCGACGGCGAGCGGTTCGACGGTTCCCGCCAGGCCGGCGGTGCGTTCGGCCTGCTGGGCCAGCTCGGCCAGGCCGGCCGTGTCCCGGTCGACGGCCCGCACCTTCGCTCCGGCGGCCGCCAGCCGCAGCGCGCAGGCGCGGCCGATGCCGCTGGCGGCGCCGGTGACGAGGGCGGTCCGGCCGCCGAGGTCGAGGGCGAGAGACTGGGGGCGAGGGCCGGGCGGGAGGCTGGACGTGGTCATGTGCCGACCCTAAGCGGAGCCCATCCCTCACCACATGTGGCGGTCACCCATACTTCAGCCGGCAGTCGTAGTGTCAAACCATGTGGGTGCCTCCGACATGGCCTGCTTGATCCGGAAGCGGCCGAACTCATGGAGATCGGGCAGCGCGTCCACGTCGAACCAGCCCACTTCCAGGGACTCGTCGTCGTTGACCCGGGCCTCGCCGCCCACCGCGCGGCAGCGGAAGGTGATGTCCATGTACTGGCACTGGTCGCCGTTGGGATACGTGACCGGCTCCAGCGCCTGGACGAGGACGACCCGCTCGGCGACGCACCGCACCGCCGTCTCCTCGTAGACCTCCCGCACGGCACAGGCCGCGGGCTGCTCGCCGGGCTCCGGGATCCCCCCGATCACCGACCACTTGCGGGTGTCGGCCCGCCGTCCCAGGAGCACTCTGCCCTCGTCGTCGAAGACGATCGCGGTGATCCCGGGGAGCCAGAGCAGCTGCTGACCCGCGGTGGCCCTCAGCGTGCGGATGAAGTCAGGAGTAGCCATGGGCCCGACCCTAACCGGCGGGGCCCGCGCTCCCGGCGAGGTTCCCGGGGCGTACGCGCCGGTTCAACGGGGGTACGCGGGCCGTACGGCCGCACGCCACCCGGCGCTGCGATCAGGGCCGTACCGCTAAGCGTCCTCGGTGCGCCGGCGGCGCAGACCCGAGCCGGTCGCCCAGCCGATGCCGCCCGCGGCGACGAGCACCAGGGCGAGCTCGGGGAGGATGCCCAGTTCGGTCGCGGGCGTCCTGGACGTGCGCAGCGGCACCTTCTGCTCCAGATAGGCGGGCACGAACATGCCGGTCTTCCGGGTGATCCTCCCGTCCGGCATGATGATCGCGCTGACGCCGCTGGTGACCGGCACGGTGACGGTCCGGCTGTGCTCCACCGCGCGGATCCGGGACATGGCGAGCTGCTGGTAGGTCATCTCGCTGCGGTCGAACGTCGCGTTGTTGCTCGGCACGGAGATCATCTCCGCGCCGTGGGTGACGGTGTCCCGCACGGCCCAGTCGAAGGCGGCCTCGTAGCAGGTGGCGAGGCCCACCTTGGCGCCGTCGATGTCGAACACGCCGGGCGCGCTGCCGCGGCTGAAGTCCTGGCGGACCATGCCGGTCCAGTTCTTGTTGATCGCGCCGACGAGCCCGCGCAGCGGCAGGTACTCGCCGAACGGCTGGATCTGCCGCTTGTCGTAGGTCTGCGTCGGCCCCTTGGCCGGGTCCCACAGAACCTGCTCGTTGAGCAGCTTGCCGTCCCGCTCCACGACGGCGCCGACCGATATGGGCACGCCGACGGCCCTGGCGGCCCCGCTGATGACGGCGGCCGCGTCGGGATTGGCGAAGGGGTCGATGTCGGAGGAGTTCTCCGGCCACAGCACGTAGTCGGGTTTCGGGGCCTTGCCCGCCTTGATGTCGGCGGCGAGCCGGAGCGTCTCGCTCACGTGGTGGTCGAGCACGGCGCGCCGCTGGGCGCTGAACTCCAGCCCGGAGCGCGGCACGTTGCCCTGGATGACCGCGACGGTCCGGGTGCCGTCCTGCGCCTTGTCGCTCACCAGCGGCCGGGCGGCGACGGCGCCCGCGACCGGGACGGCCACGCTCAGCAGCGCGGCGGCCGCCGCCCCGCGCCGCACGGCCCGGGTCCGGCGCCGCTCGGCGAGCAGCCGCCCGGTCTCGTACAGGCCGAATCCGCACAGCACGACCGCGAAGCCGAGCACGGGCGTGCCGCCCACCGCGGCCAGCGGGAGGAAGACGCCGTCCGCCTGCCCGAACGCGATCTTGCCCCAGGGAAAGCCGCGGAAGGGCACGCGCGCGCGTACCGCCTCGCCCGCGATCCACACCGCGGCCGCCCACACCGGCCACGCCGGCAGCCTGGAGACGGCGGCGACACCGGCGCCGACCAGGGCGACGAAGACCGCCTCGATGGCGACGAGGGCGAGCCAGGGGCCGGGACCGACCTCGACACCGGTCCACACCAGCAGCGGCAGCAGGAAGCCGAGCCCGAACAGATAGCCGAGGCCCAGGGCCGCCTTCCAGCCACGGCCGCGCAGCACCCAGCCGAAACCGGCGAAGGCGGGCAGCGCCAGCCACCACAGGGTGCGCGGCGGGAAGCTGACGTAGAGCAGCACTCCGCACAGCGCGGAGGCGGCGGCCGGGACCAGGCGGAGCAGGCGGCCGCGGAACCCGCGGGGCGCGGGGGACGGCTGGAGCTGCTCCGGCTGGTCCACGGAAGTTGCGGTGACGGTCACCCGGGTGAGTGTACGGCGGCATCCAGGGCCTCCGACAGCGCGGTTCGCGGGCCGGGCCGGCCGCGTCGGCGCTGGTCCGCCGCTGGTCGGGGCGCTCGGCGACCGGCCCGGGAGCCGGTGCGGCGTCCGGCGTCCCACCGCGACGTTCCGCCGCATCTCGTGCCCAAAGCGGTCATCAGCCGCTACGGTGTGCCCAGCCTCGGCGGTGCGGCCGGATCCGGCGCCGTGCCCGGCCGTGGCCTGAGGACAGGGGTCGGGGACCGGGGACGAGGGGCAGTGGTGGGGTCGACGGGGACGAGGCCCGCGTCCGGGGTGGACGCAGACGCGGCCGACGTCAGGCGAAACGTTTCTGATGGGACGGGCATGATCCTGCTCGGCGCCTGCGCCGGCTGGTCGCTGATCACCGCGGCGGCGCACGACGGACGGCCCGAGGGCGTGCTGCTCGCGGTGCTCGCCCTGGCAGCGGGTCATGCCGTCGGCCGGATGTCCGGGGCGCTGCTGCCGGTGGCCGCGCCCTGCGCCGGCGCGGCGGCCGCGGTGACGCTGGCGGTGGTGCTGCCCGGTCTGTCCGTGGGCGCCCGGTACGCCGCACCGCTCGGCCACGCCGGTGGCACGGCCGCCCTGCTGGCGCTGGCCACGGGCGCCGTGTGCGGTGCGGCCTGGGCCACGCCCGTACCGGAACTGCGGCTGGTGCTGCGGCTGCCGGCCGTCGCGCTCGTGCCGGCCGCGGCCGTGCTCGGGTCGCCGGCGGGCTGCGCGGCGAGCGCGGCCGTACTGCTGTGCTCGCTCGCCGCCGGGTGGGCGTCCCGGCGAGGCGTGTGGCTGCTGGGTCTGGCCGCGGTGGCGGCCCTGACGGCCGGCACGGCGTGGGCGCTCGCCGCGCGCGTGCTGCCGGGCGGCCCGGCCCGGGTGCTGGAGGACCGGCTGGGCGCCCACCGGGTGGCGCTGTGGCAGGACGCCCTGCGGCTGGCCGGCCGCGACCGGGGCCTCGGCGTCGGTCCGGGACGGTTCGGCGAACTGGCCGGTACGGCGCCGCCCGCACTGTCCGCCGACGGCAAGCCGCACTCGGCCCTGCTGCAGCTCGCGGCCGAGCAGGGCGCCGTCGGGGTGCTGCTGTGCGTCGCCGTGTTCTGCTGGGTGCTGCACGCGCTGTGGCGCTCGCCCCGCTCCACACCGGTCGTCCTCACCGCCGGCGCCGCCCTGACCGCGCTCGCCGTGTTCGCCTCGGTGAGCGACGCGCTCAGCTTCACGACGGTGACCGTGGGCGCCGGGCTGCTGGCTGGCTGGGCGACGGCGCGGCCATGGGCGCACCGGGCCGCCGAGCCCCGGCCCTGAGCGGCGCCCGGCGCGGCCTCAGTGGGCCGGACCGGGAGTGATCGTGCGCAGCCGGTCCCGGATGGCCCGTACCGCCGCCTCGGCGTTGTCCACGGTGATCGTGAAGGTGTGGCCGTCCCACAGGCGCAGCACGATGCCCTCGCCACGCCGGACCACCACGGCGGTGCCCTTCTCGGGACGCCACCGGTAACCCCAGCCGCCCCAGTGCCGGGGGGTGACGAGGGCGGTGAACTCGGCGCCGGCCACATGGGAGAGCGGGATGCGGCGGCGCGGCAGCCCTATGTGGCCGCAGCGCACCTCCACGCACTCCTTGTCGAGTCTGAGGTCGACGTGCACGAAGGCGAGCGTGCCGAAGAGGACCAGCAGACCGGCCGCGATGCAGCCGACGACGGACATCGCGAGCGGGGCGATGCCGGAGGTCCATGCGGAGTCCACGGCCAGTTCGACGCCCAGTGCCATGCAGGCCGCACCGACCAGCGCCAGCAGCCATTGGACCCGGTTCGTGGCGCGCCCGGTCCAGATCTCGGGGGGCCGGCCGTCCTCGGCGTGGGGGTGGTCCCTCATGGTTATGAGGTTACTCAGGTTTCGCTGCGCGGGTAGTGCGTCGCGGAGGGTGACCGCCCCGGCGGGCCAGGGCCGGCCCGCCCGGGCACGGGTCAGCGGACGGGGCTGACCGCCTGCAGGAAACGGCCTTCCGCGTAGGACAGCGCGGTGTCCGGGAGGGTGGCCTCGCGGCCGCTGAGCAGCACCGTGAGCCCGGTGCCGGGGGTGGCGTCCGGGTCCGCCTCGGCGCCGATCCGCCGCAGGGCCTGCGCGGCCACCGCTCCGGCGGAGCCGTGCAGGGCGAGCGGCTCACGGCCGGGGCGCTGGACGGCGGCCCGGATGCGCTCGCCGACCAGCTCGTAGTTGGTGCAGCCGAGGACGACGGTGGTCACGTCGTCGGGGGTGCGGGCGGCGGCCGCGTCGATCGCGGCGTCGATCGCGGCGTCGTCCGCGTGGTGCACCGCGTCCGCGAGTCCCGGGCAGGGCACCTCGGTGACGTCGACGCCGGCGGCGAACTGCTCGATCAGGTTCCGCTGGTAGGCGCTGCCGGTGGTGGCGGGGGTGGCCCAGATCGCCACGTGCCCGCCGCCCGCGGCGGCCGGCTTGATCGCCGGGACGGTGCCGATGATCGGCAGTTCCGGCTCGAAGCGGGCCCGCAGCACCGGCAGGGCGTGCACGGAGGCGGTGTTGCAGGCGACGATCAGGACGTCGGGGCCGTGGGCTGCGGCCGCCTCGCACACGGCGAGGGCACGCTGGGTGATGTCCTCGGGGGTGCGCGGCCCCCAGGGCATCCCGTCCGGGTCCCAGGAGAGCACGAGCTCCGCGTCGGGCCGCAGCCGGCGCACCGCGGCGGCCGCGGGGAGCAGGCCGATTCCGGAGTCCATGAGCGCGATCTTCACCCGGCCACGATAGACGATCCGGCCTTGCCCGCCGCTCGGGTGGGGCAGACTGCGGGCGTGAGCGCCCTGATGTGGATCACCGTCGTATCGCTGGCGGCCTGGTGCTGGCTGCTGCTGTGCCAGGGCTTCTTCTGGCGCACGGACGTGCGGCTGCCGCCGCGCCGGGAACCGGACGCGTGGCCGTCCGTCTGCGTGGTCGTGCCGGCCCGGGACGAGGCGGCCGTGCTGCCCGCGAGCCTGCCGTCGCTGCTGGCGCAGGACTATCCGGGACGGGCCGAGGTCTTCCTGGTGGACGACGGCAGCACCGACGGCACCGGGGAGCTGGCCCGCGAGCTGGCCCGGCGGCACGGCGGGCTGCCGCTGACCGTGGACTCGCCGGGCGAGCCGCCGGCGGGCTGGACCGGCAAGCTGTGGGCCGTGCGCCACGGCATCGGCCTGGCACGCGCGCGTGACCCCGAGTATCTGCTGCTGACGGACGCCGACATCGCGCACGCCCCGGACAGCCTGCGCGCGCTGGTGGCGGCGGCCCGGGCCGGGGGCTTCGACGTGGTGTCGCAGATGGCGCGGCTGCGGGTGGAGAGCGTCTGGGAGCGGCTGGTGGTCCCGGCGTTCGTGTACTTCTTCGCGCAGCTGTATCCCTTCCGCCGGATCGGCCGCAGGGGCTCGCGCACGGCCGCGGCGGCGGGCGGCTGCGTCCTGCTGCGCGCCACCGCGGCCGAGAAGGCCCGCATCCCCGACTCCATCCGGCACGCCGTGATCGACGACGTCGCCCTCGCGCGTGCGGTCAAGGGCGCCGGAGGACACGTCTGGCTGGGGCTGGCCGACCGGGTGGACAGCGTGCGGCCGTATCCGCGGCTGCACGACCTGTGGCGGATGGTGTCGCGCAGCGCCTACGCCCAGTTGCGGCACAACCCTGTGCTGCTCCTGGGCACGGTCGCCGGGCTGGCGCTGGTGTACCTGGCGCCGCCCGCCGCGCTGGTCGTGGGGGCGGCGGGCGGCTCCGCGGTGACGGCGGCCGTGGGCGGCGCGGCGTGGGCGGTGATGACGGGGACGTACGTGCCGATGCTGCGCTACTACCGGCAGCCGCTGTGGCTCGCTCCGCTGCTGCCGTTCACGGCGCTGCTGTACCTGCTGATGACGGTCGACTCGGCCGTGCAGCACTACCGGGGGCGCGGTGCGGCGTGGAAGGGCCGCACGTACACGCGTCCCGGCGCCGTGCCCGACGAGGGCTGAGCCCGGTCACTTGCGGCCGGGCGTCCAGTTCATGCCCCAGTCGTAGGCGCGGTCGACGGTCCGCTGCGGGCTGACCCCGCGCTGCGGCACCAGGTACCGCGCCTCGCGCTGCACGAGGAGGTCGCCGCCGGTGTTGGTGATCAGCGCGAGCGCGCACACCGTGGAGGGGACGGTGCACTCGTCGAGCGAGAAGTCGATCGCGGCGCCGTGCTGCGGCTGCAGGGTGACGGTGGCGTGCAGGTCGGCGAAGGAGTCGGCGCCCTCGTAGATGGTGACGAAGACGAGGATGCGCCGGAAGTCCTGCTTGTGGTCGAGGTTGATGGTGAGGTTCTCACCGCTCGCGAGGGCGCCGGTGCGGTCGTCGCCGTCGAGGTGGATGTACGGCGGCCGGTGCAGCGATCCGAAGGCGTTGCCGAGGGCCTGTACGACGCCCTTGCCGCCGTCGGCGAGTTCGTACAGGGCGCACAGGTCGAGGTCGATCTCTCCCCGGCCGCCGCCTCCCCAGCGGCTGCCCCACCCGGAAAGGTGCTTGCGCGTCTGCCAGTTGAGGTTGACCCGCATGGCTCCGGACGTGCCGCCCTGCTTGGCGAGCGAGACGGACGGCGCCGTCTTCGTGAGGGTGACCTTGGACAGGCGGACGGGCTGGGGCGACGGAGGGGACACGGGGGCGCTCGGCATGGGCGGCGGGGGCGGTCCGGAGACGGTCGCGGGAGCCGGGGGCGGGGCCGGACTCGCCGGTGCCGGAGGCGGCGGGGGCGCCGGGGCCGCCGAGGGCGGGGGCGGCGCCACCCGGGGCGGCGCGGCGGGTGGCGCGGCGTGCTGGGGCTCGTCCACGGTGATGCCGAAGTCCGTTGCCAGGCCTTCGAGTCCGCTGCTGTAGCCCTGGCCGACGGCGCGGAACTTCCAGGCGCCCTGCCGGCGGTAGAACTCGCCGAGCACGAAGGCCGTCTCCACGGTCGCGCCGGGGCTGTCGAAGCGGGCGACCGGCTGTCCGCCCGCGGCGTCCGTCACCTCGATGTAGAGGCCGGGGACCTGTCCGAAGGTCCCTCCGTCGGCGGAGGCGGCGAGGACGATCCGCTCGATGGCGCCCTCCACGCGCGCGAGGTCGACGACGAGGGTCTCGGTGACGGCGGCGCCGGCCGTCCTCTTGCCCTCGTGCCGCACGGCACCGGAGGGGTGGGCGGGCTGGTTGTAGAAGACGAAGTCGTCGTCGGAGCGCACCTTTCCGGTGGCGAGCAGCAGCGCCGAGGCGTCCGCGTCGGGCACGCCTGGTCCGGAGCGCCACCCCAGTTCCACGCGCAGCGCCGTGGTCGGCACCGGCGTGTTCGCTCCCTTCATCATGGACATGTCCGCCCCCATCCGTGTCGGCTCCGCGGCCGTCGGTCGTCCAGGTCATCCCTACCCGCACAACCTATGCGCGCCCACGGCGAACTCCCATGGCCCGGCGCCGGAAGATCGCCGGTCAACCGGCGGTAACCCTGGAGGAAGTCGCCCTTTACATGATTTAAACGCGGGCCGCCGTCCCTTTTTGCCAAGTTCGCTCGGATTGGGGATCCCACGTCACTGCGGACACGGAAAACAACCCTCTTATCGGTCTCCCCAACGAGCACATCGTGGGCTTAACTTATGTGCCATGACCTCCCCCCGCTCCACTTATGGTGGCGGCTACTACTCCGCCTCCTTCCCGGACACCCCGATCTACGACTCGCTCGTCGCCGAGCGCGGTACCCCGCAGATCGCCCCTATCCGGGTCCCCGCCGCCTACGACACGGGCAGCAGCCTGCCCGCACTCTCGTCGGCCCTGCCCGCCCTCCCGGCGGCTCCCTCCCCGCAGGCCCCCGCCTACGGCTACCCGCAGACGCCACAGCCCGCCCCGCTGCAGCAGGCGCCGACGGCGTACATCCCGCAGCAGGCGAGCGCCCCGCGGGGTTACCCCGGCCCGCAGGCGCCGCAGCAGCAGCGTCCGATGGCCACGGGTTACGAGGCCATGCGCCCGGCCGCGCCGCGGCCCGCGCCGACGCCGTATCAGGACCCGTACCAGAACCAGCAGCAGTACCGCGGCTACTGACCGGCGCATGCCGCCGTCGGCGCCCGCTGGCACGATGACGGCATGGGAAACGCCGAAGTGCAGTCGATCCACGTCCACCCGGTCAAGGCGTTCCGGGGTGCCGCACCCCGGGAGGCCGTGGTGGAGCCCTGGGGCCTGGCCGGGGACCGGCGCTGGACACTGGTCGACGACGGGGGAAAGGTCGTCACCCAGCGCGAGCAGCCGCGGCTCGCGCTGGCCGCCGCCGAGCCCGGGCCCGGCGGCGGTGTCCGTCTGTCCGCGCCCGGCCGCGCGCCGTTGACGGTGCCGGTGCCCGAGCCGGCCGGGACCGTGCCGGTGAACGTGTTCGGCACGAAGGTCGAGGCGGTGCCGGCCGCCGACGCGGCGCACGCCTGGTGCAGTGCCTATCTGGAGGCGGACGTCCGCCTGGTCCACCTCGACGATCCCGCCATCCGCCGCCCGGTCGACCCCGAGTACGCCCTGCCCGGCGAGACGGTGAGCTTCGCCGACGGCTACCCCCTGCTGGTCACCACGACCGCCTCCCTCGACGCGCTGAACTCCCTGATCGCCGAGGGCCCCTACGCGCACGAGGGCCCGCTGCCGATGAACCGCTTCCGGCCCAACGTCGTGGTCGCCGGCACCGAGGCCTGGGCCGAGGACCACTGGTCGCGGATCTCCGTCGGCGAGGTCCTCTTCCGCGTCGCGAAGCCGAGCGGACGCTGTGTCGTCACCACCACCGACCAGGACACCACCGCACGCGGCCGGGAGCCGCTGCGCACCCTGGCGCGCCACCGCAACGTCGGCTCCAGGCTCCTCTTCGGCCAGAACCTCGTACCCCTCTCCCGCGGCACGATCAGGATCGGCGACCCGGTCCGGGTGCTCGGCTAGTGCTGTGGCCGGAAAGGTTTGCCGGGAAGCTCGCGGCGTCCGGTGCGGCGCATCGCAAGGCGGAGCATCATCCGCGTACTGGACGTACTCGGGTGATGCGACAACGCGGCGAGGCGCCGTGCCGGGCGTCGCGAGCCGGTGAACCTTTCCGGTCGCAGCACTAGCCCGGCGAAACGGCCCGGCGGGCGGGGAACCGGGGACGGGTCCCCGTCGTTGGGACGGATGAGAGATCCGTGAGAAGCCGCGTGCGTGACCGAGCGCGGTCGAAGTGATGTCGCTCTCTCTTGCTCCGGGCCGCGGACGCGCGTCCGCGCCAGGGGATATGACGGAGCGAAAGGGGGTGGGGACATGCGGGTGATCAGTGGTCTGTGGCGCTGGCGGCGCAATCCGCTGCGCCGCGCGACCGATCTGGCCGAGGCGTGGGTGGCCCTCGTGGCGCTGGTGCTGATAGCCGTGGCCGCGCCCGTGGCCGGCTGCCTGGCCGGCGCCGCCGCCCAGGACTCGCTGCAGCGGTCCGTGCGCGAGCAGCGGCACACCCGCCATCTCGTCACGGCCACGGTGGTGCGCGATCTGGGCGAGGCCCCGCTGGACACCGACCCCGACACCACGACGGCCCGCGAGACCCGCAGCCGTGTCCTCGCCGCGTGGACGGCGCCGGACGGCAGCCACCGGCACGGCCGGACCCTGGCGGACCTGAAGTCCCCGCACGCCGGCGACCACTTCAGGATCTGGACGGACCCGCAGGGACGAATAACGGCCCGCCCGCTGGACTCCCCCACCGCCACGACCCACGCGGTGCTCGCCGGGATCGGCGCGGCCCTGCTGGCCGCGGGCCTGGTGGAGGGCGGCAGGCGGCTGGCGGTCTGGCGGATGGTCCGCAGGCGGTACGCACGCTGGGACCAGGCGTGGGAGCGGGCGGGTCCGGACTGGGGCAAGGCGGGCACTGGCAGCTGACCGCCTTCCGCCTCCGGTCAACCCACCCCGCACGCACGCGCTACGGTGGACCGGCCGAAGCGCTTTCGGCGACAACCCGCGGGTGAGCGAACCGCAGGGCCGCGCCCAGGTTTTCGGGAGCGCGAACGCGCACCAGCCCCAGGGCTGAGCACGGTCGCGGTCCCGCTCCCGGCGGGAAGGTCCCCTGAGGGAGCGAGCCATCAGTACGACGAGGTGGGGGCACAGCAACGCCATGGCACAGGGCACGGTCCAGGTGACGCACACCGGTACGTCGCGGTGGCGGCGCCGCACAGGCGAGTACGCGTCGCTCGCCGCCGCCCTGGAGGCCGCCGCCGACGGTGACGTCCTCACCATCGCCCCGGGCACCTACCGGGAGAACCTCGTGGTCGAGCGGGCGGTGACGCTCCGCGGGCCCGAGGGCTCGCCCGGCTCGGTGCGGATCGCGCCGGAGGCCGGCGTGCCGCTCACCGTGCGCGCCGCGGCCGTGGTGCAGGACGTCCACGTGGAGGGCCAGGACGCGGCGGCGCCCGCGCTGCTCGTCGAGGAGGGCACGCCCGAGCTGATGGACGTGCGGATCGTCACCCGGTCCGCGGCGGGCATCGAGGTCCGCGGCGGCGCCCGGCCGACCGTGCGCCGCTGCACCGTCGACAACCCGGCCGGCATCGGCATCGCGGTGCTCGACGGCGGGGGCGGGGTGTTCGAGGAGTGCGAGGTCGTCGCGGCCGGGCAGGCGGGCGTGGCGGTGCGGGGCGGTGCGCATCCGCGTCTGGAGCGCTGCCGCGTGCACCACGCCTCGGGCACCGGGATGACCGTGACCGGCGAGAACTCCGCGCTGGAGGCGGTGGGTTGCGAGATCTACGAGGTCCGCGGCTCCGGAGCGCAGGTCAGCCAGCGGGCGACCGCGCATCTGACCGACTGCGACGTCCACCGCACCACGGCCGACGGCGTCACCCTGGACACGGACGCGGTGCTCACGCTCGCCGACTGCCGCATCCACGACATCCCCGAGAACGCGGTCGACCTGCGCTCCCGCTCGGTGCTCACGCTCACCCGGACGACGGTGCGTCAGTTCGGGCGCAACGGCCTGTCGGTGTGGGATCCGGGCACCCGGGTGGACGCCAACCAGTGCGAGATCTTCGACAGCACCGGCGACTATCCGGCGGTGTGGGTCAGCGACGGCGCCACGGCCGTCCTCGACTCCTGCCGGGTGCACGACGTGCCGGACGCCCTGTTCGTGCTGGACCGCGGCTCGCGCGCGGACGTCGTGGACAGCGATCTGTCGCAGGTGCGCAACACGGCGGTGTCCGTGAGCGACGGGGCGACCGCACAGCTCGACGACTGCCGGATCCGGGAGGCGGCGACCGGAGCGTGGTTCCGCGACCACGGCAGCGGCGGCACGCTCAACAACTGCACCCTGGACGGCACCCAGACCGGCGTGATCGTCACCAAGGGCGCCGACCCGACCATCGAGCGCTGCACGGTCGACTCCCCCGCCGAGGCCGGTTTCTACGTCTCCGCGGGCGGCCGCGGCAGCTTCCTCGAGTGCCGGGTCAGCGGCAGCGGAGGCTACGGCTTCCATGTGATCGACGGCTGCCGGGCGACGCTGCGCCGGTGCCGTACGGAGCGCTGCGCGCGCGGTGGTTACGAGTTCGCCGACGCCGGCCCGGACGGCGGGTCCGGGACGGGTCCCGTCGTAGAGGACTGCACCAGCGACGAGAGCGCGGGCATGCGGCCGCCCGCGGTCCGCGAGACCGCCGTACAGACCGCGGTGCACTCCCCCGGTCTGCTCGGCACGATCCCGGGGCAGCGCAGCACGGAGCAGGAACCGCTGGTCACCGCCGCCGAGCCGGAGAAGCCGGTGCGGACGTCGAAGGACGTGCTCGGGGAACTCGACGCGCTGGTGGGCCTGGAGAGCGTCAAGCGCGAGGTGCGCGCGCTGACCGACATGATCGAGGTGGGCCGGCGCCGGCAGCAGGCGGGGCTGAAGGCGGCCTCGGTGAAGCGGCATCTGGTGTTCACCGGTTCCCCCGGCACCGGCAAGACCACGGTCGCCCGGCTCTACGGCGAGATCCTCGCCTCCCTCGGTGTGCTGGAGAAGGGGCACCTGGTGGAGGTGTCCCGGGTGGACCTGGTCGGTGAGCACATCGGTTCCACGGCGATCCGCACCCAGGAGGCGTTCGAGAAGGCGCGCGGCGGCGTGCTGTTCATCGACGAGGCGTACGCGCTGTCACCGGAGGACGCCGGGCGGGACTTCGGCAAGGAGGCCATCGACACGCTGGTGAAGCTGATGGAGGACCACCGGGACGCGGTCGTGGTGATCGTCGCCGGGTACACGGCGGAGATGGAGCGCTTCCTGTCCGTCAACCCCGGTGTGGCCTCCCGGTTCTCCCGCACCATCACCTTCGGCGACTACGGCCCCGAGGAACTGCTGCGGATCGTGGAGCAGCAGGCCGACGAGCACGAGTACCGGCTGGCGCCGGGCACGGCCGAGGCGCTGCTGAAGTACTTCACGGCCATCCCGAAGGGCCCGGCGTTCGGCAACGGCCGCACCGCCCGCCAGACGTTCGAGGCGATGGTGGAGCGGCACGCGAGCCGGGTCGCCCAGCTGGCGGACCCCAGCACCGACGACCTGACCCTGCTGTTCGCGGAGGACCTTCCGGACCTGCCCTGAGCGACCGCCTCCTGCGCACGGCCCCGGACGAAGGCGGGCGCGAAGGCGCCGGAGGCGCGCGCCCGGCTCCGCGCGAGCGCCGGGACGGACCGCGTGCGTCGGCGACCAGCCGCGGCAGCACCGCCGCAGGGCCGGTGCGCCTACCCGGCGTCGGCCCGCCGCTCCGTGGGCTCCGGGCGCGGCGCCGGCAGGTCCGGGCGCAGCCGGTTCAGCAGGCGGGCTCGTACGCGGGCGAAGGCCGGGTCCGCCTGGTAGTCGGAGTGGCCGAGGATGGGCGCCGGGAGGGGGTGTTCGGGCGTGCGGCCGTAGGCGAGCGGGTCGCGCAGGGGGCCGTGGTCGACCCCGGGGCCGGCGCCGTCGGGGAGGCGGACCGGGCCGCCGATGGGGTCGGTGGCGCGCCACAGGTTGCCCCAGCAGGCGACGTCGCGGTGCAGGGCGGCAAGGGCGGGTGGTCCGAAGTGGGCCGGGAACCAGCGGCCGTAGAGGCGTTCCAGCGGGGAGCCGTACGTCAGCAGCGCGATGCGGCCGCGGACGGACGGGGGAAGCTGCCAGGCGGCGGCCGCGGCCAGCACACTGCCCTGGGAGTGTCCGGAGAGCACCAGGCGGCCCCCGGTGCGCCGGGTCCAGGTGGCGATGCGCCAGGTGAGGTCCGGCACCGCGCGCTCGGCGTAGCACGGCGGTCCGAAGGGGTGCGCGGCGCGCGGCCAGAAGGTGCCGACGTCCCAGAGGATGCCGATGGTACGCCGCGCCGAGGCGTCCTTGTAGGCGCGCCTGCCCCAGGTCACGATCAGTATGAAGCCGAGGCCGACCAGCCAGGAGCCCAGTGCCTGCGAGATCCCGGCGGCGGCCCGCACGGCGTCGTAGGTGCGGCGGGCGGCTCCGTCGGGGGTCTGCCCGGTGGCGAGCGCGCCGACCAGCGCCGCGCCGCCGAGCAGCAGGGTGGTGCCGGCGAGCACGCCGACGACCAGGGGCGCCCGGTCGGTGACGGTGGCCATGGCGCGGGCGTGGGCGATGGCGCGGGTGCGGCCCGGGTCCTCGGGTTCGCCGGGATGCTCCCGGCGGATCCGGCGGCGTTCGGCGCGGGCCGTCCGGGCGGCGCCCGCGGCGAGCCGGGCGGCGAGGAGCAGCAGCACCGCGAGGACCGGCGGAATGGTGGACGCCTGCCAGGTCAGCAGGACGGGCGGGCCGGGGAGCAGGGCGCGGGTGCCGTCCAGCCAGTCGGCGACGCGCTGGGCGACCCCGCCGGACATCACGCCGCCCAGGGCGCAGGCGAGCAGGGCGACGGCCGGTCCGCCGAGGCCGCGCATGCCGGTCCGCGGGTCGGGGCCGCTGCGGTACAGGGTGCGGGCCACCACGGCGAGCGCGACGGCCAGCAGGCCCTGGGCCAGCATGAGCGCGCCGAACGCGGGGTCGCCCGGGAGGCGGCCGGCGGACCGCCAGCCGGGCCGGTCCCAGCCGGCGTAGACCGCGGTGAGCAGCAGCAGGGCGAGCGCGCCGAGCGGCAGCAGGCGGACGAGGCGCCGGTCGACCCGCTGGTCCAGGCGGTGCTCGGTGCGGCCCCGGCGGCAGACGACGCCCACGGCCGTGGCCGTCCAGGCCAGAAGGGCCGCGCTGAGCAGCCCGCCGAGGACGTCCAGGGCGGCGGGGCCGCCGGGCCGGAGGTCGAAGCGGACGGCCGGGGCGGCGAGGGCGGCGGCCACGGTCAGCAGGGCCACGGCGGTGTGGGCGGCGCGCAGCCGGGCCACGAGCCGGCGGCCGTACCAGAAGCCGGGCCTGGTCAGTGCGCTGCCGTCGGTGTCCGGCTCGGGGTCGTGGGTCATCGGCCGGTGGGACTCGTAGGCGCTCCAGGTCCGCCGGGACAGGTACCAGAGCAGCAGCGTCAGCGTGGCCGGCGCCGTGGCGGCGAGCGCCAGCCGGCGGCCGGGCCGGCTCCACCAGCCGCCGGGGGCCGCCGGTGAGGGTGCGAGGAAGGCCAGCCAGGAGTGGCGCCGGGCGCAGCCCGGCACCCCGGCGCACTGCCAGGCCACCAGGTCCAGGGCCACCTCGCAGGCGGCGGCGACCAGCAGCACGGTCAGGGTGAGGGCGGCGAGCCGGACGAGGAGGCCGTAGAGGCGGACGGCGCGCTGCCGCCCGGCGGCCGCGGGGCGCATCCAGTGGGCGAGGTTGACCACCATGAACGGCAGCAGCAACAGCCACAGGGCACGGCTGCTGTCGCCGGAGGTGAGGTTGCACCAGACGTACGCCTCCTGGACGGGCCGCTCGCGGCGTCCTTCCCCGGCCTCGGCGTCCTCGGCGCGCCGGAAGACGGCGGCGGTGTCGTCCCCGCTCACCCGGACGGTGCGCGGATCGCCGAGCATCTTGCCGGGAGTGGTCCCGCCCACCCCGTGCACCAGCAGCTCCAGCTCGGCCTGCGCCGCCGGGCCCTGGCCGGTCCGCCGCTCGCCGGATCCCTCCTGTGCGCGGTCCACTGTTCTCGCACCCCCGTGAAGCGCCCGGAAAACGGTGCCGACGCGGGCTTCAGGATCTCCGCCCGGAAGGCGGTCCGCACCTCTCGTGACGGAATCTCCCCGATCCGGGTGACGGCGGCCGTGGCGGAGGTGGCATGAGCGCGTCGTGACAGGCGGTGGCGCAACCGGTGCCGACCCGTGAAAAGATGGGACGCCCGCGCACCCCGGGTCCGGCCGGAATGTCCTGGTCGGAGGCGGTGCACCGGGCGTGTCGGACAGATGGCGGCGAAAGGACCGGAGCGTACGTGAGCGAGAATCAGAACCTCCTCGCCGAGCAGCGCCGCGCACTGATCCTGGACGAGGTCCGGCGCCGGGGCGGTGTGCGGGTCAACGAACTGACCCGCAAGCTCGGCGTGTCGGACATGACCGTGCGCCGCGACCTGGACGCCCTCGCCCGCCAGGGCGTGCTGGAGAAGGTGCACGGCGGCGCGGTGCCGGTGGTCGAGGCCAGCACGCACGAGCCCGGTTTCGAGGCCAAGTCGGGTCTGGAGCTGACCGCCAAGGAGGACATCGCGCGCGCCGCGGCCAAGCTGGTCACCCCGGGCACGGCGATCGCCCTGTCCGGTGGTACGACGACGTACGCGCTCGCCCAGCAGCTGCTGGAGGTCCCCGACCTGACCGTGGTGACGAACTCGGTGCGGGTCGCGGACGTCTTCCACGCCGCGCAGCGCACCTCGGGGCAGCGGCAGGGCGCGGCCACGGTGGTGCTGACCGGCGGGGTGCGCACACCGTCGGACTCGCTGGTGGGTCCGGTGGCCGACCAGGCGATCGCCGCTCTGCACTTCGATCTGCTGTTCCTCGGTGTGCACGGCATATCGGTGGAGGCCGGGCTGTCCACGCCGAACCTCGCCGAGGCGGAGACGAACCGGCGCCTGGTGCACTCCGCGCGCCGGGTCGTGGTGGTCGCCGACCACACCAAGTGGGGGACGGTGGGCCTGAGTTCGTTCGCCGCGCTGGAGCAGGTGGACACGCTGGTGACGGATGCGGGGCTGCCCGCGGAGGCCCGCGCGGAGATCTCCGAGCATCTGCGGGTGATCGTGGCGGGCGAGCCCGGGGAAGACGACACGGACATCTGAGGACCCGTCGGCTCCGGTGCGCCTGTCGGCGGACACTGCGGGCTGTCGAGCGGCACAAGGGCGTTCAGGCCGGCAAGGACGTCCTCGCCCGGGCCACCGGTGGCGGCGCCGGGCGGGGGGCTCGAACGCAGGGCGGGACGGGGGCCGAGGGGAGGGTCCTCGCGGCGAAGGCGCCCGGCCCGGCGTCCGGTGAGGCGCTGATCAGGTGGTGCCGCGGGCGTGGTGCGCCTCGGACACGACCGCCGCCATCAGTTCCGGGTCCAGTACGGAGACGTCGGCCAGGCGCGAGGCCGCGGACAGCGAGTTGAGCAGCGCCTTGGTGACGCGCAGGGCCGCCTGCGGGCGGCGCACGACGGGTCTGGCCCACTCGGCGACGGCCGCGTCGAGTTCGTCGGCGGGGACGACCTTCTGCAGGAGGGACAGGGACTGGGCCTCCGCCGCGGTGACGACCCGGCCCGTGAGGACGATCTCGCGGACCCGGGCCGCGCCGACCTCGCTGATGAGCCGGGGCAGCAGACCGCCCCAGGCGGTGGGCAGCCCGAGGGCGAGTTCGGGCAGCCGGAAGGTCGCGTCCTCGGACCCGACCCGCAGGTCGCAGGCGAGCGCGAGGGCGACGCCCGCCCCGACGGCCTTGCCGTGGACGCGGGCGATGGTGACGGCCGGGTTGCCGGTCAGGGCCTCGCACACGCGCCGGGCCTTGGTCCCCGAGACGCGGATGCCGCCGCCCGTGGGGTCGTGGGCGAGATGCCGGGTGAACTCGCCGCGGTCCCCGCCGAGGCAGAAGTCGTCGCCGCTGCCGGTGAGCACCAGCACCCGGACGGCCGGGTCCTGGTCCTGGAGGACCGCCAGGAGGTCGTCCAGCAGGGCGTCGGTGACGGTGTTGCCCTGCTCGGGGGTGTTCAGCTCGACGGTGAGGACGGGGCCCTCCCGGTGCGTCCGCAGGGTCCGCCGTACGGTGCCGGCCGGGAGGCTCTCGAGGGGGAGGGCGGTCATGTCGTCACTTTCAGGGAGGTGATGCGCCGGAACACCATGCGGCTCGCGTAGCTGGGGGCGGCGGCCGGCCGCAGGGTGGGGAACCGTTCCAGCAGCTGGGTCAGCAGCAGATGGGCCTCCAGGCGGGCCAGGCCCGAGCCGAGGCAGTAGTGGACGCCGCCGCCGAAGGTGAGGTGGGCGCCCTTGCGGCGGATGTCGAAGACGTGGGGGTCCGGGTTGCGGCGCGGGTCGTGGTTGGCGGCGCCGTACAGGACGTGGACCGTGGTGTCCCGGGGGACGGGGACGCCGGCGAGGACGGTGTCCCCGGCGGCGAAGCGGGAGTTGAGGTGGATCGGCGGGTCGTAACGCAGTGTCTCGTCGACGGCGTCGTCGATGTGCTCGGGGTGCCGGCGCAGCCAGTCGGCGCGGACCGGGTCCCGGGTGAGTAACCACACCGCGTTGGTGAGCAGGGTCGCGGTGGTCTCCAGGGAGGCGATGGTGATGAACATCGTCAGGTCGTACAGCATCTGGTCCGCGGCCGCCCGGTCGCGGGGATAGTGGGCGTCCCAGTAGCGGATCCAGCCGCTGAGGACGTCGTCGCCGGGGTGGCGGCGCCGGTCGGCGACGAGGCCGGTGAAGAAGGCCCGCATCTCCACGGTGGCCCGGGCGGAGATCGCCAGTTCGCTGCTGGTGGGGATCAGTTCCTGGGCGTGGACCTGGCGGTGGGTGAAGTCCAGGATGTGCGGGTAGTGCTCGGCCGGGATGGCGAGCCACCCGCCGACGGTGTGGATGGGCAGCTGGTCGCCGACCGTGCTGACGAAGTCGGCCTCGCCCTGGGTGCGCAGCTGCAGCTCCAGGCGGTCCAGGAGCCGGGTGACGTGGTCCTCGATCCGGGGCCGCATGGCCTCCAGGGTGCCCCGGTCGAAGAGGTTGCCCAACGCGCGGCGCCGCAAGGTGTGTTCGGGCGGATTCAGGCGGGACAGCGTGCGCGTCATCTCCCGCGTCGCCGGATGCTGCCAGCGGGCCGGGTCGGGCTGGCGTTCCTGCCAGGCGAAGTCCGGTACGAGCCAGTCCCTGCCGCGCAGGATCTGGTTGCAGAGATCGAATCCGGTGACGAAGTACCCGCCCCAGGGAGCGGGTACCACCTCTCCCAGGGCGCGCAGTTCGTCCCAGACGGGGAAGGGATCAGCCTGTCCTTCCGCTGAACGGAGGCGACGGAGAAGGGGGATGACGGCTCGGCGGTCGGTGGTGGTACCACGTATGACGCCAACGGCGGTCACGCGAAGCTCCTTTGTGGCTGGGCGTTACCGTTACCGCCGGAATCTACCCTTCCCCTCTCCGTCGTCATGCGCCAGTTGTTGTTGCTCCCGTCACATGCCGCCCAGCAAACCGTCACATCTCATGCGTCAGACGCGGAAGATGTCCAGAAAGCTGCTCCAGAAGCCCTTCTTCCTGGCCGGTTCCTGACGGACGGCGCCGACCGGTGCGGCGGCGGGCAGCGGCTGCTCCGCGGCGGCGGGGGCGGTACGGCCCTGCAGCGCGGAGGCGATGTGGGTGGCCGGCGTGGGGCTGAACGCCACGGGCAGCGCGGCCAGCGCCCGGTGGAACGGGCCCGGCCGCCACTGGAGTTCCCGCGCGGGGACGGCCAGGGTCAGGTCGGGCAGGGCGTTGAGGAGCTTCTCGATCGCGGTGACGGCGATGACCGTCGCCGGGTCCTTGGCCGGGCACGCGTGCGGGCCGGCTCCCCAGGCCAGGTGGGCGCCCTTGCTGTGGGTGCGGCGGGCCTCGGCCAGGGCCGGGTCGGTGTTGGCGGCGGCGAAGCTGATGACGACCGGCGTGCCCGCCTCGGCCACCACTCCCCCGAGGTCCACGTCCTGGACCGGGTAGTGGGTGGCGTAGTTGGCGATGGGCGTCTGGTTCCACAGCACGTGGTCGATCGCCTCCTCGATCAGCATCCCGGAGTCGCGTCCGCTCGCGTCGGGGGACAGCAGCAGGAGCAGGGCGTTGCCGATCAGGTTGCGCTCGGGTTCCACGCCGGCGCCCATGAGCATCACCAGCTGGTCCTTGAGCTCCTCGTCGGTCAGCCCGGCGGGGTGCTGGATCAGCCAGGAGGTGACGTCGTCGCCGGGCCTGCGCCGCTTGAGGGCGATCAACTCCATCAGGCAGGAGGTGAGTTCCTCGTTGGCGCGCAGCGCGTCCTTGCCGTCGAAGATCGCCGACATGGCGCCGGTGAGGGTGTCGCCGATGTCCGCCGGGCAGCCGAACAGCTTGTTGAACAGCAGCAGCGGCAGCAGCTTGGCGTAGTCGTTGAGGAGGTCGGCGCGGCCCCGCTCGCTGAACTGGTCGATCAGGTAGTCGGCGATGGGCTCGACGTCGCGGCGGATCCGGGTGATGTTGAGCCTGGCGAGGCTGTCCGTGACGGCCTTGCGCAGCCTGAGGTGCACGGCGCCGTCGGTGAACAGGCAGTTGGGCCGGTACGCCATCATCGGCAGCACCGGGTGGTCCAGCGGGATGCGCCCCTCGTTCAGCGCCTTCCAGCGGCGGGCGTCCCGGGCGAAGAGCGTGGAGTTCTGCAGCACGCGCAGGGCCGTCTCGTGGCCGACGACCAGGGTTGCCTCGACGCCGGGGGCGAGTTCGACCGGTCCGGCCGGGCCGTGGGCGCGCAGCCGGTCGTAGACCTGCTGGGGGTCGGCGGCGAACGCCGCGTCGTGCATGGGGCATCCGGCCGCCGCGGTGGCGGGGGCTGACTGGGGGTCCATGGGGGTTCCTTCTGCTGGCTCCGGGCCGGCGGTCCTGGGGAGACGGTCCGGGCGGATGGGGGTGTCAGGCGGCTCGGGTGAGCAGGTGGCGCACGAGCGCGATCAGCGCGAGGGCGGACGACTGCCGGTCGCGCGCGTCGCAGTAGACGACGGGGGTGTCCGGGAGCAGGTCCAGGGCCTCCCGCACCTCCGCTTCCTCGTACACCTTGGCGGGCTCGAAGCTGTTGACGGCGATGGCGTACTCGAGGCCGTACCGTTCGACGAGGTCGATGACGGGGAAGGTCTCCTCCAGCCGGGCGGGGTCGACCAGGAGCAGCGCCCCGAGCGCGCCGCGGGCCATGTCCTCCCACAGCTGCATGAAGCGCTGCTGCCCCGGAGTGCCGAACAGGTACAGCACGAGTTCGTCGCTGAGCGTCAGCCGGCCGAAGTCCAGCGCCACGGTGGTGGTGGTCTTGTCCGCGACGCCTCTGAGGTCGTCCACGTGGAGGGACGCCTGCGTCATCTTCTCCTCGGTGCGCAGCGGGGTGATCTCCGACAGGGAGCCGATGAAGGTCGTCTTGCCCACGGCGAAATGGCCGACGACCAGGATCTTGGCAGCGTTGGTCACCGCGCTGGAGACGTAGATGGATCCAGGGGCCGTCTCAGCCGATGAGGGATTGGAGTCCATTCAGAACCTTCTCGAGGGTCGCTCTGTCAACGTTCTGCGCCCGGGGCGGCTCCGCGCGGCGCAGGAGGTGGCCCTGCTCGAATAAGTCGGTCAGCAGCAGCCGGGCCACCCCCACCGGCAGTCCCACGTGGCCGGCCACTTCCGCGACCGACAGATAGCCGCCGGAGCACAGCTTCCAGATCGCCATCACCTCGGGGCCTGCTCCCAGTGGAGGGGTCCGGTCGGGAGCCAGGGTGACCAGGGTGTGCAGCGCCAGGTCGTCCGAGGCGGGCAGGCTCCGGCCGCCGGTGATGACGTAGGAGCGGACGAACTCGCTGGTGACGGAGGCTTCCTCGCCGGGCGTCGTCATACGCCCGCACCGTCCGAGCGCGGGGCCACACTCATCGCCTTGCTCAGGCCCGCCACCGTCTTCTGCATGCGGAAGGACATCGCCTCCATGTCGACGTCCGGCGCGGCCGAGACGGCGAGGTAGGAGCCCTGGCCGGCCGCGATCAGGAAGATCCAGCCGCCGTCGTACTCCAGCAGCGTCTGCTTCCAGATACCGTGTCCCGCTCCCACGAACCCCGCGACGGCGCGGCTCAGCGACTGCATCGAGCTCATCGCCGCGGCGTTCGTCTCGGCGTCGTCGCGCCCGATGTCGTCCGAGCGCTGCAGCAGCAGGCCGTCTCCCGAGACGAGGATCGCGTGCCGGGCTCCGCGCACCTCGAGCACGTCGTTCAGCACCCACGACAGGTCGATGTTCACTGGTTGTCAGGTCCTTCCGTGGTGTTCGTGGTGCGCCCGAGCTGAGTGCCGCGCGCGAACGCCCCGATCCGCGACGCCGTCACCTCGCTGGCCGCCTCGGGAGTCTCCTCCGGGCCGGCGCTGTCGAGGGCCGGGACGACCGTGACGGGACCGCTGCGCCGCCGGCGTTTGGGCAGGCCTCCCAAGGTCGTCCCCACCACGTGCGTGGGGCCGACGACCGGTACCGGCGCCAGTCGCTGGGGGGCCTCCTCGGGGGTCGCGGAGTCCTGGGCGCCGGCCGCGGGGGAAGGAGCGTCGGCGGAGAGCAGGCTTTCGGGTACACGGATCACTGCACGCACTCCGCCGTAGGGGGAAACGGAACCGACGGAGACGGCGAAGCCGTAGCGGGCGGCGAGCATGCCGCACACGGCGAAGCCGAACCGCGGCGGATCGCCGAGGCCGGTGATGTCGACGGGGCCGTCGACGGACAGCAGTGCCGCCGCCCGGTCCTTGGTCTCCTGGTCCATGCCCAGGCCGGCGTCGTCCACGATGAAGCACACACCGGTCGGCACGCTCTGGATGTTGACCTCGACCGGCGTGCCCGGCGCGCTGTAGTTCGTCGCGTTGTCCAGCAGTTCGGCCAGGACGACGGCCACCGGCTCGACCGCCTTGCCGACGAGCGAGACGTTCACCTGGGAGTGGACGCTGACCCGGTTGAAGTCCTTGATCCTGCCCTGGGCGCTGCGGGCGACGTCGTAGACGGTCGCGGCGCCCTCGCGCCTGCCCAGCCATCCGCCGCACAGCACGGAGATGCCCTTGGCGCGGCGGCCGAACTGGCTGCCGGTGTGGTCGACCGTCATCAGGTCGGCCAGGACGTCGGTGGTGTCGCCGTACTTCCTCAGCAGGCTGTCGAGGAGGACCTGCTGTTCCTCGGCGAGCGACTGGAGCGTGCCCATGGCGGACTTCAGCACCGCCTTGGTCGCCGCCTCGGCGTCGGCCCGTACGTCGGCGAGGTCGCGCTGCTGCTGGGCGGTGAGCGCGGCGATGTGCGCGTGCAGCCGGCTGATCTCGCCGCGGGCCTCGCCCAGCCCTGTCTCCAGTTCCTTTCGCGTTCTTCGGAGCGCCATGTTGGTTCTCCGGGCGCGCATCACTGCGACGACCGCAGCGACGAGCACCACCAGCAAGATCCACAGCAGTGGATCCGTGGTCAATGACGTCATGAGACTCTCTTCAAGTCGCATCGCGCCGTAAGCGTGCGAGCGCGATGGTGCCTTCGAGACTGTCCCCCCGTGCGCGTCCGTGACACGCCGTCAGCCCATGTGAAAAGTGGGATGATCTTATCAGTCAGAGAGGCACAACGAGCTTGCCCAGAACCGCAATTGAGACGACACCAAACCCACACACCCCTGTCACCCGGGCGTCGGGTCCCGGCCTCCCGGACGGCCGGCCGGCTCAGTCCGGCCACACCCCCGTGGCCAGCAGGGTCTCGATCGCCGCGGTGTACGGCGCGATGTCCAGGCCCTGCCCGGCGAGCCAGGCGTCGGAGTAGTACTTGTCGAGGTAGCGGTCGCCCGGGTCGCACAGCAGGGTGACGACGCTGCCCCGGCGGCCCTCGGCCACCATCTCGGCGACGATCTTCAGCGCGCTCCACAGCCCGGTGCCCGTGGAGCCGCCCGCCTTGCGGCCGATGGCCCGCTCCAGGGCCCGTACGGCGGCGACGCTGGCGGCATCCGGAACCTTCATCATCCGGTCGATCGCGCCGGGCACGAAGCTCGGCTCCATGCGCGGGCGGCCGATGCCCTCGATCCGCGAGCCGCAGTCGCAGGTGACGTCCGGATCGCCGGTGGTCCAGCCCTCGAAGAAACAGGAGTTCTCCGGGTCGGCGACGCAGATCCGGGTGTCGTACTGCATGTAGTGCACATAGCGGGCGAGGGTCGCGGAGGTGCCGCCGGTGCCGGCGGTGGCGACGATCCAGGCCGGCTCCGGGAACCGCTCCAACTCCAGCTGGCGGAAGATGGATTCGGCGATGTTGTTGTTGCCGCGCCAGTCCGTGGCCCGCTCGGCGTAGGTGAACTGGTCCATATAGTGGCCGCCGGTCTCCACCGCGAGGCGGGCGGACTCCTCGTACATCTTCCGGGGGTCGTCCACGAAGTGGCACCGGCCACCGTGGAACTCGATCAGACGGCACTTCTCGGCGCTGGTCGTGCGCGGCATGACCGCGATGAAGGGCACGCCGATCAGTTTGGCGAAGTAGGCCTCGGAGACGGCCGTGGAGCCGCTGGAGGCCTCGATGACGGGGCGGCCGGGGCGGATCCAGCCATTGCAGAGGCCGTACAGGAACAGAGAGCGGGCGAGGCGGTGCTTGAGGCTGCCGGTGGGGTGGGTGGACTCGTCCTTCAGGTAGAGGTCGATGCCCCACTGCTCGGGCAGGGGGAAGCGCAGCAGGTGCGTGTCCGCGGACCGGTTGGCGTCGGCCTGGACTTTGCGCACGGCCTCTTTCAGCCAGCCGCGGTAGCCGGCGTCGCTGCGGTCGACGTCGAGGGTGGCGCCGGTCCGGGTCGGGTGGGTGGTGCTCACGGCGATGCTCCTTCGGCTGGGCGCCGACGACGCCTCGCGCGGCCGGCACCTCGAGCATAGGCATCTTTCACACCGCTTCCCACCTGCATAAACACATCTTTCAGCCACCCAAAGACACCCCTGGGGAGCAGGGGGGCGCGAACTGTCGGGGCGCATTGGCGGGAGTGCTCCGGGCGCGCGGCGCGGGCGCTTCGCATGTACTGGTGCTCCCGGCCGCGTCGGGGCAGACTGCACGCGTCGGGACGATCGTCCCGGCCGTGGGCGCACACTGGATCGCGGAAGCACACGGGCAAGGGGGCGGCCAAGGATGGCGGAGCCGGAGTTCACAGCCACGGGCGTGCGGATCGGCAAGCGGCTGCGTTCGCTCACCCGGGCCGGTCAGGTCCGGATCAACGACGGCAGGCTGGAGTTGCTCACCAGCTACGGCAGCGAGATCGACAGTGCCCCGGTGCAGGCGGTGCGCGCGTCCCGGCCGTGGTTCGGACCGGACGACAAGGCACTCGCCGACCTCAACGGCAAGCGGTACCTGCTGACACTGGGCGAGCACGACCCCGCTCCGGGCGAGCCGGGGCCGCCCGCGGCACGCCGGTTCATCGAGGCGGTGCGCCGGGCCGCCGGGCGCGGCGGCTGAGGAGGGCGCGGCCGCCCGCTCGGCAGGACGCCGGTCGTATGACTCCGAGCAGCGGTCCGTCGCGGCGAGTTGCGGGACCGCATCCGCTGCGTCACGCTGGTCTCACGTCACTCTGGGTTTACCGGCGATAACGCTGCGAACCAGCCCGCCGGCCATACAGCAGGCGGACGTTTGGACGCAAGCCACCCTGCTGGATCCGTTGTTCTCCGTGTTCTTCCGGTCCCTCGGACCTCTACATCGGGGAGTCGCAGCCGTGATCAGTCACCCAAGCAGGCACTGCACGGTGGAGCTCCAAGCCCTGCCGTCGCGGATCGGCCAGGTCCGCAGAATCGTATCTGCGCAGTTGCGCTACTGGCACATGGACGCGTTGATAGACCGGGCGGCGCTCGGTGTGACGGAACTGCTGAGCAACGTCCACCGGCATGCCAGGCCCGACAAGTCGTGCACCGTCGAACTGGAGCTGGCGCCGGACCGGCTCACGGTCTCGGTGCGCGACAACGATCCCCGGCTTCCGGTGCCGGCCGACGCCCCGGACACGTCGGACGGCGGTCCGCTGGCCACGTGCGGGCGCGGGCTGGCGATGGTGGCGGCGGTCAGCGAGAGCTGGGGGGCGCGGCCGGACGGCGAGAACGGCAAGGTCGTCTGGTTCACGCTGCCCGCGCCCGCGGCGGTTCGGCCGTATCCGGCCCACGCGCCGCGCCGTGCCGCCGAGGTGCCCGCCGCGCCCGAGCCGGTCCGCGTCGGTACCGCGGCCAGGGCGCCGGTCGGTACGCCGGTCGGCGCCGGCGTCGCCCTGACCGCGGCAGCGCCCGCCGCGGCGGCGCCGGTGGCCGGCGCGGCCGCCACTGCCGCCGGCCCCCGCCCTCAGGCTCCCGCCCGGTCCGCCGTTCCCGGCTGACCGGGCGGTGAGACACGCCGCGCCGCGGCAGCCCGCCCACGCCGGCGGGCTGCCGCGGCGGCCCAGCTCGGTGGCCCGCGCCCGCGGGGTACCGCTGCGGCCACCCGTGCCGCCTGGGGGTCCCTCAGGCCCTTGGGACACTGGGGGGCACGACGGCCCGCAGCTGCTCAGGGCGCCGTCAGAAGCACCGGCACACCCCCAGGGGCGCGGGGCCGTATCGGCATGCGGCTTCGCCGCGTGGGCGCGACCGGCCACACCCCGCCCGCGCCCGCGAGACGACAAGCACCCACCCGTCCAGGGGCGCGAGCCGCCGAAGCGACGCAGTCACTCCGTCGCGATGGCACCCAGCACGTCCAGGCGTCCCGCCCGTCGCGCCGGGCGGAGTCCGGCCAGGGCGCCGGCGAGGAGGCCGACCAGGGCGACCACCAGGAGGCGTACGGGCGGGAGGGCGAAGGCGAACGCGGTGTCGCTCGCGCCGTCGGACGCCTTCACCAGCACCCAGCCCAGGAAGGCGCCGAGCCCGAGCCCGCCGGCCGTGCCGAACGCGGCGACCAGCACGGACTCCCAGCGGATCATGGCCCTCAGCTGGGCCCGGGTCTGGCCGACGGCACGCAGCAGCCCGAGTTCCCGGGTGCGCTCGTGCAGCGCGAGGGTCAGCGTGTTGGCGATGCCGAGCAGGGCGATGACCACGGCGAGGGCGAGGAGCGCGTAGACGAGCGTGAGCATCATGTCGATGCCGCCCGCCGACGACTGCGCGTACTCGTCCCGGGTCTGCACGGACGGGTTGCCGTACCGCGCGGCGACCTTCTTCACCGCCGCCTTGCCCGCGTCGGCGCCCACCCCGTGCCTGAAGGTGACGGCGATGAGGGTGTCGGCGTCCTGCGTGCGGTGCGGGGCCCACGCGGCCCGGGTGATGACGTAGTCGCCGGCGAGTTCCGACCGGTCGTACAGGGCCCGGACGGTGAAGTTCTCCGTGCTGCCGTCGGTGAAGGTCAGCCTGGCCGTGTCGCCGGTGCGCAGGTGCCGCCGGCCGGCCTCGGTGCGGTCGATCGCGATGCCGTCGGCGCCCAGGCCGCGCAGCGAGCCGGTGACGGTGCCGAGGTCGAAGGTGCGGTCGAGGGCCACCGGGTCGGTGACGGTCAACGCCCGCCCCTTGCCGTCGACTTCCGCGACCCCGCGGCCGAGCCCCACGGCCGTGTCCACCTGCGGCAGCCGCTGCAGCGCGGGGGCCAGCCGGGGGCTGAGGCCGCTGCCGCCCGCGCCGAAGGACGGGCTGCTGACGGCGACGTCCCCGGCGAAGGACCGGGACACCGTCTGGTCCATCGTGGCCTTCAGCGAGGCGCCGAAGACGGTGAACAGCGACACCACGGCCACGCCGATCATCAGCGCGCTCGCGGTGGCCGCCGTCCGCTTGGGGCTGCGCAGGGCGTTGCGCCGGGCCAGGGATCCGGTGACTCCGCGCAGCCGGTCCAGGGGGCCGCCGAGCAGCCGTACGGCCGTCGTGGCGGCGACCGGGCCGAGGACGACGAAGGCCGCCAGGGCCAGCAGTGCGCCCAGGCCCGCCCACCACACGGACGGGGACACCAGGACGCCGGTCAGGGTCGCGGCGAGCGCCGACGCGCCGAGGACCGCCCCGGTGATCACGCGGACGCGTGAGGCGCCGGAGGTGTCGACCGCCGTCTCGCGCAGCGCGGCGAGCGGCGCGGTCCGTCCGGCGCGCCGGGCGGGCAGCAGTGCGGAGCCCAGGCAGACCACGATGCCCACGGCGAGCGGCAGCGTCATCGACAGCGTCTTGATGACCAGGTCGCCGTCGGGGAACGGGAATCCGATCGCCGGGAACAGCGCCTGGAGGCCCGCGGCGATGCCGATGCCGCCCGCGAGCCCGGTGAGGGACGCGGTGAGCGCGACGAGGCAGGCCTCGGCGAGGGCGGCGGCGGTCACCTGGCGGCGGGCCGCGCCGAGGGCCCGCAACAGGGCGTTCTCCCCGGTGCGTTGGGCGACCACGATCGCGAAGGTGTTGTGGATGGAGAAGGTGGCGACGAGCAGGGCGACACCGGAGAAGACGAGCAGGAAGGTGGTGAAGACCGTCAGGAACTGGCTGGAGATCATGTCGGTGTTCTCCTGCGCCGCCTGCTGCCCGGTGATCGCCTCGACTCCCTTCGGCAGCACCGGAGTCAGCCGCCGGACGAGCTCCTGCTGACTCACCCCGGGCCCGGCCCGCACCGCGATGGACGCCGCCTGGCCGGGCCGGGCGGTGAGGTACTTCTCGGCGTCGGCGCGGGTCATGCCGGTGAAGGTCACCTGGGCCATGCCGTCCTGCCCGCCGAAGGTGGCGAGGCCGACGATCGTGACCTTCACGGGGTCCGGGGTGCGCAGGGTGGTGGTGTCGCCGATCCTCAGGCCGCCCTTCTTCGCGGCGCCCCGGTTCACCACGACCTCGCCCGGCCGGGCGGGGGCGCGGCCCTCGGCGATCCGGTAGGGGTTGAGCCCGGGGTCGGTGATCCAGTTCCCGGCGATCGTGGGCGGTCCCTGGCCGCCGACCGGCTTGCCGTCGGCGCCGACGAGCTGGCCGGCGCCCTGGATGTCCGGGGCCGCCGCGGCCACGCCCGGCACCCGCTCGACGGTCTTCACCAGCGAGGTGTCGACGGGCCGCCGTACGCCCTGGGCTTCGCCGGGCGTGGTGATGGCGTCGGCGCCGCGTACGACGGCGTCCGTGCCGCTGGTGGCCTCGCCGAACATGCTGCCGAAGCTCGCCCGCAGCGTGTCGCCCATGACGAGGGTGCCGGTCAGGAACGCGACGCCGAGGAACACGGCGAGGAAGGTGCCGGCGAACCGGCGCCGGTGCGTGCGCAGGGAGGTGAGGCCGAGCCGGAGCGATGCGTTCATGCGCGCACCTCGAAGGCCTTCATGCGGTCCAGGACCCGGTCCGCGGTCGGCGATTCCATCCGGTCGACCAGCCGTCCGTCGGCGAGGAAGAGCACCTCGTCGGCGTGCGCGGCGGCCATCGGGTCGTGGGTGACCATGGCGACGGTGCGGTCCATCTCCCGTACGGCCGAGCCGAGCAGGCCGAGCACCTCGGCGCCGGAGCGGGAGTCGAGGTTCCCGGTCGGCTCGTCGGCGAAGACCACTTCGGGCCGCCCGGCGAACGCCCGCGCCACGGCGACGCGTTGCTGCTGCCCGCCGGAGAGCTGCGACGACCGGTGGTGCAGCCGGTCGCGCAGTCCGACCACGTCGATCAGCGCGTCGATCCACTCCGGGTCGCCGCGCCGGCCGGCCAGGTCCAGGGGCAGGGTGATGTTCTCCGCGACGGTCAGCGTCGGCACCAGGTTGAACGCCTGGAAGACGAAGCCGACCCGGTCGCGGCGCAGCAGCGTCAGGCGCCGGTCGTCCAGCGCGCCGAGTTCGGTGTCACCGATCCAGGCGGCGCCGGAGGTGAGCGTGTCGAGCCCGGCCGCGCAGTGCATGAGGGTGGACTTGCCGGAGCCCGAGGGGCCCATGATCGCGGTGAAGCGTCCGGCGGGGAAGGAGACGTCGACGCCGTCCAGGGCGCGCACGGCGGTGTCGCCACGGCCGTACACCTTCACCGCGTCCACCACGCGGGCCGCCGCCCGCAGTGCGGTCGCCGTCATGCCGCACCGCCCTTGCCGGCGCGGCCGAACTGCTCCTCCAGGACGGACAGCCGGCGCCAGTACTCGTCCTCGTCGATCTCGCCGGAGGCGAAGCGGCGGCCGAGGACGGCCAGCGGCGAGTCGCCGGCGGGGCGTGCGCCGTCGGCCGGCCGCCACGGGCCGCCGCGGCCGCGCCAGGCGGTGCGGCGCAGCACGGTGACGGCGCCGATCACCACGGCCGCCCAGATCAGCGGGAAGAACAGGATCCATGGGCCGGGTCCACCGTGCCAGTCCGCCAGGGTCTGCATCTCGGGCCACTCCCTTGTCGGTTGTGCTGTGCGGGGATGGCACGAGACTCCCTCCGGGAAGGGGTCCGGGTCGTCGTGCGGCCGGCGGCAGTGCGGCTACCTCGCGGGGAGTACGCCGGGAGCGGCGGACTGCTCCCCTGACCACTGGCCGACTGTAACTACTAGTATGTACAGTGGGATCATGAGGAGCACCCCGGAACGACTGATCGAGTCCACCCGCGAGCTGCTGTGGGAGCGCGGGTACGTGGGCACGAGCCCCAAGGCGATCCTCGAGCGCGCCGGCGCCGGACAGGGCAGCATGTACCACCACTTCAAGGGCAAGCCGGACCTCGCCCTGGCGGCGATCCGCCGGACGGCGCACGAGCTGCGCGAGGCCGCCGAGCGGGCCCTCGGCGGTCCGGGCACGCCGTACGAGCGCATCGAGGCGTATCTGCGGCGCGAGCGTGACGTGCTGCGGGGCTGCCCGGTCGGCCGGCTGACCATGGACCCGGACGTGATGGCCGACGACGAGCTGCGCGCGCCGGTGGACGCGACGCTCGCCTGGATCCGGCAGCGGATCGCCGGGATCGTCGAAGAGGGCAAGCGCCAGGGCCAGTTCGCGCCGTCGCTGGACGGCGAGGAGATCGCCGCCGCCGTCCTCGCGACCGTGCAGGGCGGCTATGTCCTCGCCCGCGCCTCCGGTTCCCCCGCCGCCTTCGACGCCGGCGTCCGCGGTCTGCTCGCTCTGCTGGCGCCCCGGACTCCCGGACACCACACGCCCGTGGCGGACCACCGCGCCTGAGACGCGAGATCCCGCACCCGAGCAGTGATCCGCGAACCCGAGAGAGGACCGGGGCATGCACGCCATGCAGTACGAGTTCACCCTGCCCGCCGACTACGACATGGGCGTCATCCGCTCCCGCGTCGCCCGGGTGGGGCATCTGCTGGACGACTGGGAGGGGCTCGGCGTCAAGACGTATCTGCTGCGCGAGCGCGGGGTGCACGGCTCGCCGGTGAACCAGTACGGGCCGTTCTACCTGTGGAACACCATGGAGGGCATGAACGGCTTCCTGTGGGGAGGGGCCTTCCAGGGGCCGGTGAACGACTTCGGGCGGCCGGCGGTCCGGCAGTGGACGGGCCTGGCGTTCGAGGAGGGCGCCGCGAGCGGGTCGGCGCCACGGTTCGCCGTGCGGCGCCGCCAACCGGTCCCGGACGGCGTGGAGTTGGCGGCCTTCATGAGCGACGCGGCGGCCGAGGCGGGACGGCTCGCGGCACAGGACGGCGCGGTCCTCGCCGCGGCGGCCGTGGACACGCGCACGTGGGAGCTGGTGCACTTCTCGCTCTGGGAGCACGATGCGCCCGGCGCCGACGGTGACCTCTTCCAGGTCCTGCACCTGTCCGCGCCCGGCCGGGACCGGCTCCGGCGGGGGCGGCAGTGGTGAGCCGGGCGCGTACGGTCCTCGGCGACATCAGGCCACTGCTGCGCCGGCTGCGGCAGCGGCCGGCGGCCGAACTGGGCGCGGACCTGGTGGGACGCATCCTCTCCGAGCATTCCGGGCGGGCGTTCGCGGTACGCGCCGCCCCGGATCTGCTCGTACGAGTGCACGTTCTGCGAGGCGTGCGGCGAGGCCCTGGGCCGGATCTGTCCCGACTGCGGCGGCGAGCTGGTCCCCCGGCCTCGCCGGTCAGCCGGTCCGTGACCGGCTTACGACAATGGTTCCGCCGGGAGCAGGGCGACGAGGTTGGGCCACCACGCCGGGTGTGCCCGTACCAGGTCGCTCATGACGTGACTGTTCTCGAGAACGTGCCGGCAGTAGTCGGCCCAGGGCTCGGCGCTGGTGCTGTCCGGTACCGTCTCGTGGACGTGCACCCCGCTGCTCATGACGTCGGCCAGCATCTCGGCGATGGTGATGATCTCGTCCTGTTGCCCGGGCTGTTCGGGCAGCGGCTTGCCGCCGTAGAAGTACGCGCGCGAGCCGGGCCGTTCGAGCATCAGCACGTGCACTTCCCGCAGTGCCCGCAGCACCATGTCGTTCGCGGAGACGGCAGCCACCGCATTGCTCGTCCTGGTCTGCTCCGCGGCGGCTTTCGTCTGCCTGGCCAGATACAGCACCGACCACGCGGAGACTCCCAGAGCGAGCGCGGCCACGAAAGTGCTCACCGCTTCCACCGACATGCCGCCCCTGCCCTCCCCGCGCTTCCCTGCCGGCAACGGTACCGTGCCAGGCCCCCGCCGGGCATCCGACTCCCTTGCCGTGAAGGGAAGTTGGGGAGGGAGAGCCGTCAGCGCAGTGCCGTCAGCGGGTCGTCCAGGACCGGCTGCCAGGCCAGTTCCGCCGCTCCGACGAGGCTGTTGTGGTCGAGCGTGCAGGGCAGGATCGGCACTCCGCCGCTCTGCCCCCACAGGCTGCGGTCGGCGACGACGGCGCGCAGCCGTTCCGGGTCGGCGTCCAGGAGAGTGCGGTGCAGGCCGCCGAGGATGATGCGGTCGGGGTTGAGGATGTTCACGAGTCCGGCCAGGCCCAGGCCCAGCCGGTCGATCAGCGCCTCGGTGGCCCGGCGGACGGCGGGGTCGTCGTACTGGGTGCGCAGCAGGTCGTTGGCCTGCTGGAGCAGGGACACCTCGGGACCCGGCTCACGGCCGGCCTCCACCAGCAGGGCCAGCGGGTCGGCCTCGACGTCCAGGCAGCCGCGGCTGCCGCAGTGGCAGGGCCGGCCCTCGGGGTTGACGGTGAGGTGGCCGACCTCCAGGGCGAGCCCCGAACTGCCGGTGTGCAGGCGGCCGTCCAGCACCAGCGCGCCGCCGACCCCCCGGTGCCCGGTGGCCACGCACAGCAGGTCCCGGGCGCCCCGCCCCGCGCCGTGCCGGTGTTCGGCGAGCGCGGCGAGGTTGACGTCGTTGCCGGCGAACGCCGGGCCGGTGATGCCGGCCTCGCGCACCCGCTCGGCGAAGATGCGCCGGACCGGGGCGCCGACGGGCCACGCCAGGTGCAGCGGGTTGAGGGCGAGACCGTCGGGCTCGGCCACGGCGGACGGTACGGCGAGGCCGGCGCCGACGCAGCGGCGGCCGGTCGTGCGCAGCAGCTCGGCGCCCGCCTCGACGACCGAGCCGAGCACCTTCGCCGGGTCGGCCTCGACGGTCTCGCAGCCGGGCGCGGTCGCCACGATCCGCCCGCCGAGACCGACCAGCGCGGCCCGGAAGCCATCGGCGTGGACCTGGGCGGCGAGCGCCACCGGGCCGTCCTCGGCGACCTGGAGCCGGTGCGAGGGGCGGCCCTGGGAACGGGCCGCGGCACCCGGCCGGGCGTCCACCCGGATCAGGCCGAGCGCCTCCAGCTCGGCGGCCACGGCTCCCGCGGTGGCCCGGGTGACGCCGAGTTCCGCGGTGAGCACGGCGCGGGTCGGCGCCCGCCCGGTGTGCACCAGCTCCAGCGCGGGGCCCAGGGCGCCGCGCCCCCGGTCCAGCCGCGCTCTCGAGGTGGTCCTCTCCCCCGCCGTCCGGGGATCCGCGTTGCCGCTCATGTGGGGGAGTCTCCCATGATCCGCAGGTGCGGCCTGCTACCGGCCGCTGACCCGAAGCGTGATGTTCAGACGTCCGGACAGGCCCAGCCCGTCCGGGGCGGTGCCCGCGTACACCCGCGGGACCCCGTGGTAGGCCGACCGCGACGGCCCGCCGAACACGAACAGGTCGCCGCTGCGCAGCTCGATGTCCGTGTAGGGCCTGGAGCGCGTCGCGGTGTTCCCGAACCGGAAGACACAGGTGTCGCCCAGGCTCAGCGACACCACCGGCGCGTCCGCCCTCTCGTCGCTGTCGCGGTGCATGCCCATGCGGGCATCGCCGTCGTAGAAGTTGATCAGTGCGATGTCGTACGTGTACGGCGGCTGCGGTCCCAGCGCGGCGACGGCGGCGCGGCGGCCCAGCTCGCCGAGCCAGCCGGGGAAGGGCTTCACGGGGGCGCCGTCGCCGTCGACGGCCGTGCGGGCGTAGGCGTACGGGTACCAGTGCCAGCCCAGGCAGACCTGCCGCGCGCTCATCGTGCCGCCGCCCGGGGTGCGGACCGGGCGCAGTCCGGCCGGTGGCCGCGCCCACCGGCGGCAGGCGGCGAGCAGGTCGCGCTGCGCGCCGGCGTCCAGCCAGTCCGGGACGTGCACGGCGCCCGGCGCGACCTCGGCGCGCTCCCGGGCGAACAGCTCGTCTTCCATGCCCCCATCCTGCCCCACCACCCCTGAGCTGCGGCTCCGCTAGCCTGGGGGCACGATGAGCGACCGTATGACGACACCGTGGGGCGAGGTCGAGCTGGCCCGCTTCCCCGAGGACCCGCGCGACCGGCTGCGCGCCTGGGACTCCGCCGACGCGTACCTGCTGCGGCATCTGGCCGAGGAGGGGGTGCCGCTCACCGGCTCCGTCGTGGTGGTCGGGGACCGCTGGGGCGCGCTGGCCACGGCGCTCGCGGAGCACCGGCCGGCGCAGATCACCGACTCGTTCCTGACCCAGGAGGCGACCCGGGCGAATCTGGCGCGGGCCGGGGTGGAGCCCGGGGCGGTGCCGCTGCTGACCACGCAGGACCCGCCGCCGGAGCGGGTGGACGTGCTGCTGGTGCGGGTGCCGAAGAGCCTGGCCCTGCTGGAGGACCAGCTGCTGCGGCTGGCGCCGGCCGTGCACGCGGGCACGGTCGTCGTGGGCACCGGGATGGTGAAGGAGATCCACACCTCCACGCTCCGGCTGTTCGAGCGCGTCCTCGGCCCGACCCGGACCTCGCTGGCGCGGCAGAAGGCGCGGCTGGTCTTCTGCACCCCTGACCCGGCGCTGGAGCGGCCCGCGAACCCGTGGCCGTACCGCTACGCCCTCCCGGACGGCGTCGGCGTGATGTCGGGCCGCACGGTCGTCAACCACGCGGGCGTCTTCTGCGCCGACCGGCTCGACATCGGCACCCGCTTCTTCCTCCGGCACCTGCCCGAGCCGGGCGCGGGCCGCGTGGTGGACCTGGGCTGCGGCAACGGCGTCGTCGGTACGGCGGTGGCCCTCGCGGACCCGTCCGCCGAGGTGCTGTTCGTGGACGAGTCCTTCCAGGCGGTGGCCTCGGCGGAGGCGACGTACAAGGCCAACGGGGTGCCGGGGCACGCCGAGTTCCGGGTCGGCGACGGACTGGCCGGGGTGGCGCCGGGCAGCGTGGACCTGGTGCTGAACAACCCGCCGTTCCACTCCCACCAGGCCACGACCGACGCGACGGCGTGGCGGATGTTCACGGGGGCGCGGCGCTCGCTGCGGCCGGGAGGCGAGCTGTGGGTGATCGGGAACCGGCACCTCGGCTACCACGTGAAGCTGAGGCGGTTGTTCGGGAACAGTGAAGTGGTGGCCTCCGACCCGAAGTTCGTGGTGCTGAGGGCGGTCAAGAAGGGTTAGGCCGCCCGGGACAGGACGCCGATGATCCGGCGCACCTCGCGTGCCATCGCCTCCCGTCCCACGCCGAGGTACGTGCGGGAGTCGACGGCCTCCGGGTGAGCCGCGAGGAAGTCCCGGATCGCGCCTGTCATGGCCGCGTTGAGGGCGGTGCCGACGTTGACCTTGGCGATGCCGCCGGCGACCGCGGCGGTCAGCCCGTCGTCCGGGACGCCGGAGGAGCCGTGCAGGACGAGCGGGACGGGCAGCGCGGCGGACAGCCGTTTGATCAGGGCGTGGTCGAGGGCGGCGGTGCGGGTGGTCATCGCGTGCACGCTGCCGACGGCGACGGCGAGCGCGTCGACGCCGGTGCCGGCCACGAAGTCGCGGGCCTGGTCCGGGTCGGTGCGGGCGCCCGGCGCGTGCGCGTCCAGCGGGGGCCGGCCGTCCTTGCCGCCGATCTGGCCCAGCTCGGCCTCGATCCAGATCCCTTGGGCATGCGCCCAGTCGACGGCGGCCCGGGTGGCGAGGAGGTTGTCGGCGTACGGCAGCCGGGCCGCGTCGTACATCACGGAGCTGAACCCGGCGTCGGGCGCCTGGCGCAGCAGGTGCTCGCTCTGCACGTGGTCGAGGTGCAGGGCGACGGGCACGGCGGCGCGTTCGGCGGCGGCGACGGCGGCCCGGGCCAGCGGCAGCAGCCGACCGTAGCGGAACCTGACGGCGTTCTCGCTGACCTGCAGCACGACGGGCGCGCCGGCCGACTCGGCGCCGGCGATGACGGCCTCGGTGTGTTCGAGGGTGATGACGTTGAACGCGGCGACGGCGGATCCGCGGGCGGCGGCCGCGGTGACCAGGTCGCCGGTGGACGCGAGCGGCACGGCGGGTGTCCTTCCGGGTGCGGGCCGGGTGTCAGGGGGCGAGGATCACCGAGCGGGTGAGGTGGCGCGGCCGGTCGGGGTCGAGGCCGCGGGCGGCGGCGACGGCGACCGCGAGCCGCTGCACCCGGACGAGTTCGGCCAGCGGGTCGAGCGTGCCGTCGATCCACAGTCCGCCGGTGGCGCGGACCTGCCGGGCGAGCCCCTCGGGCGCCTCGCCGAGCATCCAGGTGGCGGTGCCCGCGGTGGTGATGCTGATGGGGCCGTGCCGGTACTCCATCGCCGGGTACGCCTCGGTCCAGGACAGCGAGGCCTCCCGCATCTTCAGCGCGGCCTCGCTCGCGAGCCCGACGGTCCAGCCGCGCCCGAGGAAGGTGAACTGGCTGCAGTCGGCCAGCCCGTCGGGAAGAGGAGTGGTGAGGGCCGTGCGCGCGTCGGCGACGACGGAGTCGGTGTGCAGGCCGAGGTGGGCGCGCAGGAGGGTGAGGGCGGTGGTGGCGAACCGGGTCTGCACGACGGAGCGTTCGTCGGCGAAGTCCAGCACGACGAGGTCGTCGGCGGCCGAGGCCACCGGGGTGTCCGGGTCGCCGGTGACGGCCGTGGTCCGCGTCCGGCCCCTCAACTCCGCCAGCAGGCCGAGCACTTCGGTGGTGGTTCCGGACCGGGTGAGGGCCACGACCCGGTCGTACGGCCGCCCGTACGGGAACTCGGAGGCCGCGAACGCGTCGGTCTCGCCCCTGCCCGCGCCCTCGCGCAGCGCCGCGGCCGCCTGTGCCATGAAGTACGACGTCCCGCAGCCCACGATCGCGACCCGCTCCCCCGGCGCCGGCAGCGCGTCCCGGTACCGCCCGGCCTGCTCGGCTGCCCGCATCCAGCACTCGGGCTGGCTGTTCAGCTCGTTCTCGACATGGCTCATGGCCATCCCCCCCCTAGCTGATTGTTCCTGCAAGATATAGCGAGCTTTCAAGCACAATCAAGCAATCGACCGCAGAGTACGGTGCGCTAGGGTCACCGGGAGCACATCGGAACGGAGGCTGCGGATGTCCCGGGACGCCCGCTGGAAGGCGCTGCTGGAACTGCTCGTGGAGCGCGGCCGGCTGGAGGTCGAGGAGGCGGCGGCCGAGCTGGAGGTGTCGGCGGCGACGATCCGCCGGGACTTCGACCGGCTCGCCGAGCAGCAGATGCTGGTGCGCACCCGGGGCGGAGCGGTGGTGCACGGGGTGTCGTACGAACTCCCGTTGCGCTACAAGACGGCCCGCCGCGCCTCGGAGAAGCAGCGCATCGCCAAGGCCGTCGCCGAACTCGTCGCCCCCGGCGAGGCGGTGGGGCTGACCGGCGGCACGACCACCACGGAGGTGGCCCGCGCCCTGGCCGTGCGCGGCGATCTGGCCACCGGGTCGCCCGCCCTGACGGTCGTCACGAACGCGCTCAACATCGCCAACGAGCTGGCCGTACGGCCCCAGTTCAAGATCGTGGTGACGGGTGGGGTGGCCCGCCCGCAGTCGTACGAGCTCATCGGCCCGCTCGCGGACGGGGTGCTCGGGCAGATCACGCTCGACGTGGCGGTGCTCGGCGTCGTCGCCTTCGACGTCACGCACGGCGCGGCGGCCCATGACGAGGCGGAGGCCGCGATCAACCGGCTGCTGTGCCGGCGTGCCGAGCGGGTGGTGGTCGCGGCGGACTCCAGCAAGCTGGGCCGGCGCGCGTTCGCCCGGATCTGCGACACGGAGCTGGTGGACACGCTGGTGACGGACACGGCGGCGGAGCCGGAGACGGTACGCCGCTTCGAGGAGGCGGGCGTCCGGGTCGTCACCATGTGACCGCTCACGGCCGGCGGCCCGTCGCCGTGCCCGGCTCGGACGGGGGCGGCGCGCCGTGATCCTCGGCGCAGACGCGTCGGCGCGTCGCGGTCCTCGGCTCGGGCTCGGACGGGGGCGGCGCGTCGCGGTCCCGGGCTCAGACGCCGCCGAGGTCCGCCTTCACGAAACCCGCGCCGCGCTGGTCGTTGCAGCCCGCCGGCGGCCGGTCGAGCGGGTCGGGCGAGGTCTGCTGGGCCTGGAGCGCCACGCTCACCAGGGTCAGCAGCAGATCGACGTCGCTCGACGCGTCGAGGCGCAGGGTCACCCACTGCGAGCCGGGCACGATCCTGATCGCCCCGGCGTCCCGGAGGTCCTTGGCGAACCGGCGGATCGCCCGGTCGGTCAGCCGCAGGTCGACATCCCGGTCCGAGTGGAAGTGGGCGATCTCGCCCCGGGCCGAACTCACCGCCTGTCCCAGGCCGCAGCTCGGGACCGCCCGGCTCAGGTCGGGCCAGGTCGCCAGTTGCGCGAGCGCACGCGAGGCCAACGTCATGGGGCCATCATGGACCGCTCATTCCCCGGCAACCAGCTCGTGAGCAAGCATTAACCGACCTGTATCCGACGGCGGAGCGCGCTCGGAGGCCCGTACGACGCCCCCAATCGGCCTCCGCAGAGGCCGTGTTGACGCCGCCGCCATCGTGAGCGAGGGCGAGTCGGCGCAGGTCAGGCCGCGCCGGCCGGCCGCCGGTCCGCTGGGCCGCCCTCGTGGAGCGTCCGGGGCAGCCCGAAGAGCGGCAGCAGCGCGTTGTCACCGAAGCGGGTGATGGCGCGGATCCCGTCGTCTCGCAGAGTGAGAACCACCAGACCGTAGGCGTGCGCGACCGCCCCGCCCGGCTCGCGCAGACAACTGCCGAACGCGGGTCGGCCGTTGGCGCGCGTGGGCACCAGACGCAGCGCCCGGCCACCCCACCAGGGCAGGGCGGCGCAGAACCGGGCGATCGCCGCGCGCCCTGCGTGCTCCAGGGGCTCGGGCGGCATCGTCAGCCGGGCGTCCTCCGTCAGCGCTGCTGGTGACGGGCAAGGGAGTCGAGCCGGTGTGACGCGGGGACGGCCTGGTGTCGTCAGGAGGTGCTCGGGCTCGGATCGTCCGCCGGCCTGTCGTGCGCCGTGCCGGCGGACTCGGTGGACGAGAGTGCGGCGAGGAGCCGCAGTTTCTCGTCGCTGTCGCTGTCCTTGTCAGGGTAGTAGACGACCAGGATGACGTCGTCGACGGGGAGTTTGTCCCGGTGGAGGCGCAGGTCGCCGACCACGGGGTGGTGGACCGTGGTCGTGCCTCCGTCGAGGCTGCGGACGTCCTGGCGGGCCCACAGGGTGCGGAACCGCTCGCTGGACAGCGCGAGTTCGCCGACGAGCTCGACGAACCGGGGGTTGTCGGTGTCGTCGCCGATGGTGGTCCGGAGCGCGGCGACGAAATCGGCGGTGGCTTTCGCCCAGTCCTGGTGAAAGGCTCGTTCCTCGGGATCGAGGAGCAGAGAACGCAGCCGGTTCTCGCCCGGCCGCAGGCGGGGAGAGAGTGCGACGGCCAGGGGGTTGGAGGCCAGGACGTCGAACGCGCGCCCTTCCACGAACGCGGGGATCTGCAGGTGGGCGAGCAGCTGGTGCACCCGCGCCGGTACGTGCTCGGGCCGCCTGCGGCGCGGCGCCCTGGGGCGTGCCGCCGCGAGGCCGAGCAGGTACGTCCGCTCGACGTCGTCCAGTTGCAGGACGCGCGCGAGTGATTCGAGGACCTGAGGTGAGGGGTTCTTGTCGCGGCCCCGTTCCAGGCGCAGGTAGTAGTCGGGGCTGATGCCGGCGAGCAGGGCGACTTCCTCTCGGCGCAGGCCGGGCACGCGGCGGTTGCCGCCGGCCGGGAGTCCTGCCTGCGCCGGGGTGACCAGCTCCCGCCGGGCACGCAGGTAGCTGCCGAACCGGTTGCCGGATTGCTCATCCTTCATGACGCCACCGTAATGCGGTGCGGGTGCCCCAGCGGGGGCCCTGGCAGGACCAGGGAAGACGGGGGCCCTGCCCCACCCGGCGGATCCCGTCGAGACTGCGGAGCACTGTCGTGAAAGAGGCGGGGAACACCGCTGTCCGCGCCGCGCGCCTGTACGCCGCCGGCGCCCTGGACCGAAGGGAAGATCTCGTGGATCTCTCCAACCGCACCGTTCTCGTCGTCGGCGGGACCTCGGGTATCGGGCGGGAGCTGGCCCGGCGGTTCGCCGCGGCGGGCAGCACCGTCGCCGTGGGCGGCCGCAGCCCGGAGGCGCTGGCGGAACTCGCCGGGGAAGGTTTCGGCACGTTCCGTGTCGACGTCACGGACGGCGCCTCCGTCGCATCGGCCCGTGACGCCGTGCTCGCCCGGTACCCCGGGCTGGACACGGTGGTGACGATGTCCGGCGTCATGCTCCTGGAGGACCTGCGCGACCCCGAGCACTTCGAGGCGGCGGCGACGACGATCGACACCAACCTGCTCGGCACCATCCGGGTCGTCGACGCCTTCACCCCGCACCTGGTGGGGCGGGGCGCCGGCACCTTCATCACCGTGACCTCGGGCATCGCCTTCCTGCCGTTCCCGCCGATGCCCAGCTACGCCGCCTCGAAGACCGCGGTGCACGCCTACTCGGAGGCGCTGCGCGCGCAGCTCGACGGCACCGGTGTCGGCGTCGTCGAGCTCGTACCCCCGGCCGTCGCCACAGCAGGCCAGGAGAAGGTGAACCCGCACGCACTGCCGCTCGACGAGTTCGCCACCGAGGTCATGCACCTGCTCTCGGCGGACCCCACCCCGCACCAGATCCTGGTGAAGGGCGTGCTGATGCACCGCTGGGCCGAACGCGACGGCACCTACGACGACCTCGTCGCACAGCGCTCCCAGGCGCTGGCCATGCTCCCCGGCCGCAAGGGCTGACGCCCCTGGCGGTCTCTCCCCCGATCGGCGGCCTGCTCGCCCGTCGCCGCCGGCCGGTGGGCGAGCAGGCCGCGCGTCCGACCCGGTTCGGCCACGCGTCCCAGCCCGGTTCCCCCCTCCTCCTCCCCCGCGCTCCCCTTGCCGGGTCCCGCCCCGCCGCCTAGCCTGACTTTGTGCCGCTAATAAACAAATCCCGTTCGCACAACGTCGTGCCGGGTGGCACCGGTGACCTCACCCGGCTCCGCGTCGCTCTCACCACGTTCTTCGCCCTCGACGGTTTCGTCTTCGCGGGCTGGGTCGTCCGCATTCCGGCCATCAAGCAGCAGACCCACGCCTCCGCCGGCGCGCTGGGACTGGCCCTGCTCGGGGTCTCCGCGGGCGCCGTCGTCACCATGACCCTCACCGGGCGGCTCTGCCGCCGCTACGGCAGCCATCCGGTCACCGTGGTGTGCGCCGTGCTGCTCTGCCTCAGCGTCAGCCTGCCGCCGCTGACCCACTCCGCGCCCGCCCTCGGCGCCGTACTCCTGCTCTTCGGCGCCGCCTACGGCGGCATCAACGTCGCCTTCAACAGCGCCGCCGTCGACCTCGTGGCCGCGTTGCGGCGGCCGGTCATGCCGTCCTTCCACGCGGCGTTCAGCCTCGGCGGCATGGTCGGCGCCGGTCTCGGCGGTCTCGTCGCCGGTGCGCTCTCCCCCACCCGGCACCTGCTCGGCCTCGCCCTGATCGGGCTGCTCGTCACGGCCGTCGCCGGGCGCGTCCTGCTGCGGCAGGCGCCGCCCGCTCCCCGGGACCGCACGCCCTGCGCGCGCGGGGAGACGGACGGTGTCGCGCCGCGGCGGACCGGCGGCCGGGGGCTGGTCGTCGTCTTCGGGCTGGTCGCGCTGTGCACCGCCTACGGCGAGGGCGCGATGGCCGACTGGGGCGCCCTGCACCTGCAGCAGGACCTCGCGGCGTCGTCCGGTGTGGCGGCGGCCGGATACGCGTGCTTCGCGCTGGCCATGACCCTGGGCCGGGCGAGCGGCACGACCCTCCTGGAGCGTCTCGGCCGCGCCCGCACGGTGATCGGCGGCGGCGGTGTCGCGGCCCTGGGGATGCTGCTCGGCTCGCTCGCCCCGTCCGTGTGGGCCGCGCTGATCGGCTTCGCGGTCACCGGACTGGGCCTCGCCAACCTGTTCCCGGTGGCGGTGGAACGGGCGGGCGCCCTGACCGGCCCCTCCGGCGTGGCGGTCGCCTCGACACTCGGCTACGGCGGCATGCTCCTCGGGCCGCCCGCGATCGGGTTCATGGCCGACTGGTTCTCCCTGCCGACCGCGCTGACCAGCGTGGCGGCCCTGTCCGCCGTCGCCGCGGTCATCGGGGTGTGCACCCGCCGCACGGCGGGTGTCTGACGGCCGGCCGCGCCGGGCGAGCAGCGGCTCGGCCGTGCGGAAACCCAGTGCGCCCGGACCCTGCTCCATCCGGCAGACTCCGCACATGGACACTGCCGACTTTCTTCAGACCCTGGACCGGGAGGGCCGGTTGCTGGCCGAGGCGGCCGAGCAGGCCGGCGTCGAGGCCAAGGTGCCGACCTGTCCCGAGTGGCAGGTGCGGGACCTGCTGCGGCACACCGGGATGGTGCACCGCTGGGCCGCCGCCTTCGTCGCCGAGGGGCACACCTCCTACCACCCCGACGGCGGACTGCCCGACCTCGACGGCGGCGAACTGCTCGACTGGTTCCGCGACGGGCACCGGTATCTCGTCGGCACCCTCGCCTCGGCCGCGCCCGACGTGGAGTGCTGGCACTTCCTGCCGGCGCCGTCACCGCTCGCGTTCTGGGCGCGGCGCCAGGCGCACGAGACGACGGTGCACCGGGTCGACGCGGAGTCCGCGCGGGGCGGCGCCCGGTCGGGGATCGGCACCGCGTTCGCGGTGGACGGCATCGACGAACTGCTGCGCGGCTTCCACGCCCGCCCCAAGAGCAGGGTGCGCAGCGCCGAGCCCCGGGTGCTGCGGGTGCGGGCGACGGACGGCGACGGCGCGGTGTGGACCGTACGGCTGTCCCAGGAGCCGCCGGCGGCCACGCGGGATGCCGAGGGCGAGGCCGACTGCGAAGTGGCCGGGTCCGCCGCCGAGGTGTACCTCGCGCTGTGGAACCGGCAGCCGTTCCCTCAGGTGACCGGGGATCCGGCCGTCGCCGGGCTGTGGCGGGAGCGGTCGGCCGTCACCTGGAGCTGAGCTCGCCCGCCAGCATCCGGCTCAGGACCGCGCGCTGCACCGGCCGTAGCTCGCCGTGCAGCGCGCGCCCCTTCGCGGTGAGGGCCACCCGCACGCCGCGCCGGTCCTCGGCGCACATCGCGCGCTCGACCAGGCCGTCCTTCTCCAGACGGCCGATCAGCCGGGACAGGGCGCTCTGGCTGAGATGGACGCGCTCGGAGATCTCCTGCACCCGGTAGGCGCAGCCGCCGTCCGCCGGCGCGGCCTCGGCCAGCAGGTCGAGCACCTCGAAGTCGCTGGCGCACAGGCCGTGTCCGTGCAGCACCCGGTCCAGTTCGCACTGGGTGCGGGCATGCAGCGCGAGGATCTCCCGCCACTGCTCAACGAGCGCCTGCTCGGACCTGTTCGACGCCATGAACGCACCGTAGCAGAGAAACAAGATTGTTGCATCGTAATTAAATGCGCTTGCATCTCATGCATGCGCATGTAGTCTCGTCGGCATGACCTCTCCGCTCACCCCTTCCACGGCCCCGTCCCCGGCGGTCCGCTGGACACCCCGGCTGTGGGGCACCCTGCTGGTGCTCTGCGCGGCGATGTTCCTGGACGCGCTGGACGTGTCGATGGTCGGCGTCGCCCTGCCGTCCATCGGTTCCGACCTGCACCTGTCCACGTCGACCCTGCAATGGATCGTCAGCGGCTACATCCTGGGCTACGGCGGCCTGCTCCTGCTCGGCGGCCGCACCGCCGACCTGCTCGGCCGGCGTCAGGTGTTCCTCGTCGCGCTCGGCGTCTTCGCGCTCGCCTCGCTGCTCGGCGGGCTGGTGGACTCGGGTCCGCTGCTGATCGCCAGCCGGTTCGTCAAGGGCCTGAGCGCGGCCTTCACGGCGCCGGCGGGCCTGTCGATCATCACCACGACGTTCCCGGAAGGCCCGCTGCGCAACCGCGCCCTGTCCATCTACACCACCTGCGCCGCCACCGGCTTCTCCATGGGCCTGGTGCTCTCGGGCCTGCTCACCGAGGTCAGCTGGCGCTTCACCATGCTGCTGCCCGCGCCGATCGCCCTGGTCGCCCTGCTCGCCGGGCTGCGGCTGCTGCCGCGCAGCGTCCGCGAGGAGAACCACGACGGCTACGACATCCCGGGCGCCGTCCTCGGCACCGCGTCGATGCTGCTGCTGGTCTTCACCGTGGTCCAGGCGCCGCAGGCCGGGTGGGCCTCGGCCCGCACCCTGCTGTCCTTCCTCGCCGTCGCCGTACTGCTCGCCGTCTTCGTCGTCGTCGAGCGGCGCTCGCCGAGCCCGCTGATCCGGCTGGGCGTCCTGCGCTCGGGCGGCCAGGTCCGCGCGCAGCTCGGCGCGATCGCCTTCTTCGGCAGTTACGTGGGCTTCCAGTTCCTGACGACGCTGTACATGCAGTCCCTGCTCGGCTGGTCCGCGCTGCACACGGCGCTCGCCTTCCTGCCGGCGGGCGCGCTGGTGGCGGTGTCCTCCACGAAGGTCGGTGCGGTCGTCGACCGGTTCGGCACCCCGCGTCTGATCGCGACCGGGTTCGCCTTCATGGTCCTCGGCTACGCGCTGTTCCTGCGGGTCGACCTGGACCCGGTGTACGCGGCGGTGATCCTGCCGTCCATGCTGCTGATCGGCGCGGCCTGCGCCCTGGTCTTCCCGTCCCTCAACATCCAGGCCACCAACGGCGTCGAGGACCACGAGCAGGGCATGGTCTCCGGTCTGCTCAACACCTCGGTGCAGGTGGGCGGCGCGATCTTCCTGGCGGTGGTCACGGCCGTGGTGACCGCGAACGCCCCCGCGCACGCCACCCCGCGGGCGGTCCTCGACAGCTACCGGCCCGGCTTCACGGTCGTCACGGGCATCGCCGCGGCGGGCCTGCTGATCACCCTCACCGGACTGCGCCGCCGCCGTACGCAGCGGTCCGTCGTGGTCGCCAGGTCCATCGTGCAGGAGGCCGAAACGGAGCGCGTGGCGGTCCGTGACTAGGGGGGAGCCTCCACCAGTGCGCCCGGCGGGGCTGGTTGCCCCGCCGGGCGCGCCTCTGTTCGGGGCCGTGGCCAGGCCCGCGCTGCTCTTCGGTCTTCCGCCCCTGCTGTCCCTGGCCCTGCTGCGGCTGGGCACGGCCGTCGCGCCGGTCGTCTTCGTGGCCCGCGTGATCAGCGTGCTGGTGCGCTTCCGGCAGGCGGGTCAGCCCAGCCACCCAGGCCGCACCAACCCCGACTCATAGGCCAGGACGACGAGTTGGGCGCGATCCCGGGCGCCCAGTTTGACCATCGTGCGGCTCACATGGGTCTTGGCGGTGAGGGGGCTGACCACCAGGCGGCGGGCGATCTCCTCGTTGGACAGGCCGATGCCGACCAGCGCCATCACCTCCCGCTCCCGCTCGGTGAGGTGAGCGAGGGCGTCGGCCGCCGCGGGCTCCTTGGAGCGGGCCGCGAACTCGGCGATCAGCCGGCGGGTGACGCCCGGCGACAGCAGGGCGTCACCCTGCACCACCGCCCGCACCGCGCGCACGAGTTCGTCCGGTTCGGTGTCCTTCACCAGGAAGCCGGAGGCGCCGGAGCGGATCGCCTCGAAGACGTACTCGTCCAGCTCGAAGGTGGTGAGCATGACCACCTTCACGTCCTTCAGCTCCGCGTCGCCGGTGATGCGCCGGGTCGCGGCGAGGCCGTCCAGCAGGGGCATGCGGATGTCCATCAGGACGACGTCCGGCCGCAGTTCCCGCACCCGGTGCAGCGCCTCCTCGCCGTCGGCCGCCTCCCCGGCCACCTCGATGTCCGGCTGCGCGCCGAGCAGCGCCCCGAAACCGGCCCGCACCAGCGACTGGTCGTCGGCGAGCAGTACCCGGATCACTGGTCCTCCCTGATGTGCGACGGCAGTACGGCGAGCACCCGGAAGCCGCCGCCGGGCCGCGGTCCCGCCTCGATGGTGCCGCCGAGCGCGGCCGCCCTCTCCCGCATCCCGGCCAGTCCGTTGCCGCTGCCGCCGGCGTCGGCCCCGGTGGCCGGGCCGTCGTCGTCGATGCGCAGCCGCAGCGCCTCGCCGTCGTGGGCGAACCGCACGCGCGCGTGCCGCGACCCGGAGTGCCGTACGACGTTGGTCAGGGCCTCCTGCACGATGCGGAAGGCGGCGAGGTCGGCGCCGGGCGGCAGCCGCGGGGGCTCGCCCTCGACCTCCACGGTGAGTCCGGCGGCGGCCGCCTGCTCCACCAGCTCCGGCAGCCGGTCCAGACCGGGCGCGGGGGTGCGCGGCGCGGCGCCGGGGGCGCGCAGGGTGTCGAGGACCTGGCGGACCTCGCCGAGCGCTTCCTTGCTGGCGGCCTTGATGGTGGTGAGCGCGGCCCGCGCCTGCTCGGGGTCGCTGTCCAGCAGCGCCAGCCCCATGCCGGCCTGGACGTTGATGACGGAGATGCTGTGCGCGAGCACGTCGTGCAGCTCGCGGGCGATCCGCAGCCGTTCCTCGTCCGCGCGGCGCCGTGCCGCCTCCGCCCGGTCGGCACGCTCGCGCGCCCACTGCTCGCGCCGTACCCGGGCCAGTTCGGCCAGGGCGACGATCGCCAGCAGCCAGGTGCCGATGACGATCTCCTGCGTGAGGCCCGCGCGCCGGTCGCCCGCGGGCGGGAGCCAGCGGTAGAGCCAGAGGGCGACCAGGGCGTGCCCGGCCCAGAGCAGGCCGACGGACGCCCAGGCGGCCCGCCGGCGCCCGGCGACGACCGCGCTGAAGCAGGCGACGGCGACGACCACGAAGACCGGGCCGTAGGGATAGCCCGCGGCCAGGTAGCCGAGGGTCGCCGCGGCGGCGCCGAAGGCCACGGCCGCCGGATACCGGTGCCGCCCCAGCAACAGCAGCGAGGCGAGGAGCAGCAGCAGGCGCCCGTAGCCGTCGAGGGGGACGCGGTGCGGCTGGCCGTGCGCGGCGAAGTTGCTGCCGATCAGGACGAACGCGGTGATCAGCGCGGTGGTGCGCCAGGGCAGGCGACGGGTGCCGCGCGGCTCCGGTGCGTCGGGCGCGCGCCACCACGGCGGCCCGTGCCGCCACCACTGCCCCGGGGCGCGCTGCTCTTCCATGCGGGCCACGGTAGACGCCGCCGGCCGGCGCGGGCGTCAGCCGGGCGAGGTGATCACTCGTACTCCCCGGGGAGTACGCGTGCCCCCGCGACGCCGGGGGCCGAGGTCGCCGACCGCCCTTCCAGCACCACGGTCCCTCCTCGGCCCCGAACCCCGGCGCGCACGGCAGGGTGAGGCCATCCCGTGGCCGATGCCGCGCCTGCGGCGGCTTTCCGGGGTGTCAGGAGCGGCCGAGTCCCACCTGCCGGGCGAGCCCGGCCGCCGCGTGCCGGAAGAAGGCCGCCCGGTCCTCGACCACGTTGGTGAACTGGCCGAACAGTTCGAAGCTGACCAGGCCGAACAGCTGGGCCCAGGCCGCCACGAGGGCCGCGACGGCCTCCGGGGGCAGCCCGGGGGCGAGGTCGGCGGCCATGCGCTCGGCCTCGGGCCGCAGTCCGGCGGGCAGGGGGAGGTCGGTGAGGCCGACGTGCTCGTGGACGTCCCGGACAATGCCGATGAAGACGAGGCCGACGCGGGCGGCGGGCGGGACCGTGGTCTGCGGGGCGGCGTAGCCGGGCACGGGCGAGCCGTAGATGAGGGCGTACTCGTGGGGATGGCCGAGCGCCCAGTCGCGCACCGCCTCGCACACCGCCGTCCAGCGTTCCAGGGGGCCGGCGCCGGCCGCGGCGTCCCGCGCGCGCTCCGCCGCCTCGCCGAGGGAGTCGTACGCATCGATGATCAGGGCGGTGAGCAGGTCGTCGCGGCTGGGGAAGTACCGGTACAGGGCGGAGGAGACCATGCCCAGCTCGCGGGCGACGGCCCGCAGCGAGAGCTTGGCGGCGCCGTCCTCCGCCAGCTGTCTGCGCGCCTCGTCCTTGATGGCCGCCGTGACTTCCCTCCTGGCCCGTGCGCGGGCTCCCTCTGTGGTGCTCATACGAGCAGTCTGCCACGGATAGAGAGCGGCGCACACAAAAGAGAGCACTGCTCTTGCTCCGGAGCACCTGTCTGCGCCACAATCAATCCAGCGAGAGCACCGCTCTCCCAAACCGTGGGGGGTCACCATGTCGACACACGTCAAGAAGCCCGGCTGGTTCACCGTCAACGTCTTCAACCGGGTGGTCGCCTGGTTCACCCGGCGCGGCATCAGCGTCTGGGGCTCCCGGGTCCTCGCGGTGCGCGGGCGCAAGAGCGGCGAGTGGCGCACCACGCCGGTGAACCTGCTGACGGTGGACGGACAGCAGTACCTGCTCGCCCCGCGCGGCCATGTGCAGTGGACCCACAACATGCGCGCGGCCGGCGGCGGCGAGCTGCGGCTCGGCAGGAACGTGGACGTGTTCACCGCCGCCGAGGTCGCCGACGACGACAAGGTTCCGCTGCTGCGCGCCTACCTCAAGCGCTGGAAGGCGGAGGTCGGCGTCTTCTTCGACGGCGTCGGCCCCGACTCCCCGGACGAGGAGCTGCGCCGCATCGCCCCCGACCACCCGGTCTTCCACATCACGGTCACGAGCTGACCGGGCACTCCCCCCGGCCGGCCTCGCGCCGCCGCGGGCTGCCGGCCCGTGCGCGACCGGCGCCGCCCCCACCGGCCCGGTCCACGCGGACCCGCCCGCCGCCCCACCGGTTCCCGGCCGGGACCGCGGGACGCCGGGCCTCTTCCGCGCCGGCCCCGGTCAGGAACCGGCCGGGTCCTGAGCCGAAGCCGCCGCCGGGCGCCGGTCCAGCGCGCTCAGGGCGCGGTGGGCGACCGGGTGGGTGCGGACGATGTCGGCCAGCGAGGTCGAGCCCCGGGTGATGTCGCGGAACGCCTTCCAGGCCGGGCGGAAGCCGGTGAGAGCCGCGTGGAAGAGGCCCGGGCGCTTCTCGAACACGGCCAGCAGGCGCTTGCCGACGCTCATCTCGACGCCGAGCCCCGCCTTGACGGCGAACGCGTAGTTCAGGGCCTGGCGCCGGGCGTCGACCGCGTCGTGCGCCTCGGCGACGCGCACCGCCCACTCCCCCGCGAGCCGGCCCGAACGCAGTGCGTAGGAGATGCCCTCGCGGGTCCACGGCTCCAGCAGCCCGGCCGCGTCTCCGCAGACCAGCACCCGGCCCCGGGACAGCGGCGAGTCGTCGGCGCGGCAGCGGGTCAGATGCCCGGAGGAGACCGCCGGTTCGAAGCCGGACAGGCCGAGGCGGGCGATGAAGTCCTCCAAGTACCGCTTGGTGGCGGCGCCTTCGCCGCGCGCGGAGATCACGCCGACCGTCAGGGTGTCCCCCTTCGGGAACACCCAGCCGTAACTGCCCGGCAGAGGGCCCCAGTCGATGAGGACCCGTCCCCTCCAGTCGTCGGCGACCGGCTCCGGGACCGGGATCTCCGCCTCCAGGCCCAGGTCCACCTGGTCGAGCTTCACCCCGACGTGGGCCCCTATCCGGCTGGCGCTGCCGTCGGCGCCGACGACCGCGCGGGCCAGCACCGTCTCCCCTCCCTGCAGCACGACCGCAACCGTCCTCCGGTCCGGCACCGCCGAGCCGTGCTGCTCGACCCGCTGCACCGTGACGCCCGTCCGCAGCTCGGCGCCCGCCTTCTGGGCGTGCTCGACCAGCTGCTGGTCGAACTCGGGCCGGTTGATCAGGCCGAACAGCATCTGCTTGGAGCGGCGGGTGCGGGCGAACCGGCCGTTGTGGGAGAAGGTGACCGCGTGCACCCGGTCGCGCAGGGGCAGCTCGAAACCGGGCGGCAGCGCGTCGCGCGAGGGACCGATGATGCCGCCGCCGCAGGTCTTGTAGCGGGGCAGCTCCGCCTTCTCCAGCAACAGCACGCGCCGGCCCGCGACCGCCGCCGCGTAGGCCGCCGAGGCCCCCGCGGGTCCCGCGCCCACCACGACGACGTCCCACACCCGCTGCACGTCGTCCGCCGAAGAGTTCTCGCCGCTCACGATGGTCTACCGCTCCGATCAAGCCGCTGCCGTAGTGTCCCCCGCATCCTACGGCGGCCGTCCTCGCAGGCCACTGTGGGAGGATCAGGGGTACCCACCTGTACAAGCGGTTCACCGTCGCACCCACGAGGAGCGTGCCCATGTCGTCGAATCCGGTCGCCGAGACCGTCGCCTCGCTGCTGCCCCGCGCCAAGGCGGAGCTGGCCGAGCTGGTCGCCTTCAAGTCGGTGGCGGACTTCACGCAGTTTCCGAGGAGCGAGAGCGAGGGCGCCGCGAACTGGGTCGCCGACGCGCTGCGCGCCGAGGGATTCGTCGACGTGGCCCTGCTCGACACCCCCGACGGCACCCAGTCCGTCTACGGCTACCTGCCTGGCCCCGAGGGCGCGAAAACGGTTCTGCTGTACGCGCACTACGACGTCCAGCCCCCGCTGGACGAGGCCGGCTGGACCACCCCGCCGTTCGAGCTGACCGAGCGCGACGGCCGCTGGTACGGCCGCGGGGCCGCCGACTGCAAGGGCGGCGTGATCATGCACCTGCTCGCGCTGCGCGCCCTGAAGGCGAACGGCGGCGTGCCGGTGCACGTCAAGGTGATCGTGGAGGGCTCCGAGGAGCAGGGCACCGGCGGCCTGGAGCGGTACGCCGAGGAGCACCCCGAGCTGCTCAAGGCCGACACCATCGTGATCGGCGACGCCGGCAACTTCCGTGCCGGGCTGCCCACGGTGACCACCACCCTGCGCGGCATGACCCTGGTCCGGGTGCGGATCGACACGCTCGCGGGCAATCTGCACTCCGGCCAGTTCGGCGGCGCCGCCCCGGACGCGCTCGCCGCGCTGATCCGCGTGCTGGACTCGCTGCGCGCCGAGGACGGCTCGACCACGGTCGACGGTCTCGACGCCTCGGGGGCGTGGGACGGCCTGGAGTACTCCGAGGAGCAGTTCCGCGCGGACGCCAAGGTGCTCGACGGGGTGGGGCTGATCGGCAACGGCTCGGTCGCCGACCGCCTGTGGGCCCGCCCGGCCGTCACCGTCCTCGGCATCGACTGCCCGCCGGTGGTCGGCGCCACCCCGTCCGTGCACGCCAGCGCCCGCGCGCTGGTCAGCCTGCGGGTGCCGCCGGGCGTGGACGCCGCGGAGGCGAGCAAGCTGCTGGAGGCCCACCTCGTGGCGCACACCCCCTGGGGCGCCCGGGTCACCACCGAGCAGATCGGCCAGGGCCAGGCCTTCCGCGCCGACGCCTCCAGCCCGGCGTACCAGGCGATGGCCGACGCGATGGCCGCCGCCTACCCCGGCGAGACCATGCAGTACGCCGGTGAGGGCGGCTCGATCCCGCTGTGCAACACCCTCGCGGGCCTGTACCCGGAAGCGGAGATCCTGCTCATCGGCCTGAGCGAGCCGGCGGCGCAGATCCACGCCGTCAACGAGAGCGTGTCCGCCGAGGAGCTGGAGCGGCTGTCGGTCGCGGAGGCGCTCTTCCTGCGCAACTACGCGGCGAGCTGAGCCCTTCTGCCGTCGGCAGAGCGCCCTCGCCCACGGGCGGGGGCGCCTCCTACGGTCGGCGCATGGACGTGATCGAACTGCTCCCCCGGCTCCACCTCCTGCGCTTCCCGGTCGGCCAGGCCTATCTCTGGCGCGACGGCGGCGAGTTGACGCTGATCGACGCCGGCCCGATCGGCGCCGGCCGGGCGATCGTCGACGCGGTCACGGCGCTGGGGCACGCTCCGGGCGACATACGGCGGATCGTGCTGACCCACTTCCACGAGGACCACGTGGGCGGGGCGGGCGAGTTGGCCGGACCGGGCGGCGCCGAGGTGCTGGCGCACCCCCTGGACGCGCCGTTCATCCGGGGCGAACTCCCCGGTCCGCCGCCGAAGTTCGAGGAGTGGGAGCTGCCGGTCCACGCGGCCGTGGCCGAGCGGCTGCCCGAGGGCACGCCCGTGCCGCCGGCCGCGGTGACCGAGGTGGCGGACGGCGCCGTCCTGGACTTCGGGGACGGCGCCCGGGTGCTGCACGTCCCCGGGCACACGGACGGCAGCATCGCCGTGTTCCTGCCCGAGCACGGGGTGCTGTTCACCGGGGACACGGTGGCCGCCTCACCCGTCGACGGCACCGTCATCCCGGGGGTCTTCAACCTCGACCGGACTCGGCTCCTCGCCTCGCTCGGCCGGCTGGCGGAGCTGGAGGCGGACATGGCCTGCTTCGGGCACGGGGACCCGGTCGCCGGGAACGCCGCCCCGGCCCTGCGCGCGGCGGCGGGCGCGGGCTGACCGCACCACCGCGGCCGGCTCAGCCGACCGGCACCCCCGCCTCCAGATACAGCGCCGCACCGCGCTCACGGGCGCGCAGGGCCCAGCGCAGCCGTTCGTAGCGCACCGGCGGCAGCATGTCGGCGGCCTCCTGCTCGGTCGCGAACCGCCAGCCCCGCAGCTCCGGGCCCGGCAGCAGCACCCCCGACGCCTCGCCGGACGCCAGCCGGCCGCCGTCGAACAGCAGCCGCAGCCCGCCGAAGCCGGGCGGCGCCGGCCGTTCCCAGTCCACGACGAGCAGCCGGGGCACCTCGGTGAGCCGTATCCCGGTCTCCTCGGCGACCTCGCGCATCCCGGCGCGGGCCGGCGCCTCGCCGCGCTCGACCACCCCGCCGGGGAACTCCCAGCCGGGCTTGTAGGTGGGGTCCACGAGCAGCACCCGGTCGTGCTCGTCGAAGAGCAGCACCCCGGCGGCGAGGGTCTCGGCGGTCGGCTCGGGGGTCTGCACGATGTCGCAGGGTGGTACGGCGCCGCTGCCGACGGCTTCGGCGATGCGGACGGCGGTGGCGTACGGGGTGAGGTCGCTGGTGTCCACGAGGTGGGCGTCGGCGGTGAGCCAGGCGGCGAGGGCGGCGCGGTAGGGCTCGATGTGATGGTCGGTCCACTGCCGCTGCCCCATCTCGCCGCCGGGCGCGCCGGGCGGGGTGTCCCGGTCGGCCATCCGTCGGCGCAGGATCGTTTCAGCCGGGGCGAGCAGCAGATGGTGCACGGGAATCCTGCGGGCGGCGAGACCGCCGAAGATCTCGTCGCGGTACTCCTGGCGGAGCAGGGTCATGGGCACGACGAGGGTTCCGCCCAGCTCGGCCAGCAGCGCGGCCGCGGTGTCGACCACGAGCCGGCGCCAGATCGGCAGGTCCTGGACGTCGCCGGCCTCGGCGAGCCGCTTGGCCGGCAGCAGATGCGCGAGCCCCGCGCCGATGACCTCGGGGTCGAAGAGCGTGCTGTTCGGGATCAGGTCGATCAGCTCCCGTGCGGTCGTGGTCTTCCCCGCACCGAACGCGCCGTTGATCCAGACGACGGTCACGGACTCCCCCTCATGTGTCGGCCCCCTGAGGCTTGCCCGCTCCACCCTGCCACGGAAACCCCGCCCCGGTGAGGGCGCCGGAACAGGCGTGCCGGCGCCCCCTGCGGCGGGGACACCGGCACACGCGCCCTGAGGAGCGGGGGTTACTCCTGGGCGCCGAGGGCGTCGTCGTCGACGGCGAGACTGTCCTGGCCGACCAGGTGGCCGACCGAGTCGAGGGTGTCCGAGACGTGCAGGTCCTTCACGGGACCCTGGTCCGCCGCGTGGGAGGGGGTGACGGCGGCCACGACGAATCCGGTGGCCAGGGAGGCGATGGCGAGCATGCTGCGCTTCTTCATGCCCTGATCAACCGCCGGACCGGCCGAGGGGTCACGCGGATACCGGCGAGCGGACGACACGGGTGCCTTCGTGGCGGGAGGGCCGGGTCCCTGTGCGCGGGGAAGGCACCGGGAGTACCGGGGCGCCTTCCGCCGGGCGGACGCGCGTCGCCTGCCGGCCCGGCCGGAAACCGGTGGCCCGCGCCGGAGGGCGATCGATATCGTCCGAGGTCCGCCCCGCCCGCTCCCGTGGCAGGCCCGACCGGAAACGCGACCCGATGACCAGCTCACCGCCGCCGACGACAACCCTCTGGCGCCCCACGGGACCCAGGGAACTGGAGCTGGTCCGCGCCCTGGACTGGCGGGCCTGGCCGCCCCGGCTCCCGGAGCAGCCCCTCTTCTACCCCGTCCTCAACGAGGACTACGCGATCCGCATCGCCCGGGACTGGAACGTCAAGCACGACGGCGCCGGTTACGTGACCCGGTTCGAGGTCGACACGGAGTTCCTCGCCCGGTACCCGGTCCGCCGGGCCGGCGGCGAGACGATCCTCGAACTGTGGGTGCCGGCCGAGGAGCTGGACGAGTTCAACGCCCATATCGTCGGCCCCATCGAGGTCGTGCGGGAGTTCCGGTGAGCCCGGCCGCCGCCAGGGCGAGGGCACGCGTCGAGGACGTCGTCCGCTCGGGCAGCCGGCTCGTGCGGGCCGCGGCGGGCCTGTCCCACACGGGGCTCCGCGCCTCGTCGCGGCTGCCGGGGTGGACGCGCGGCCATGTGCTCGCCCATGTCGCCCACAGCGTCGACGCGTTCGTGTGGCTGCTGCGGCTCGCCCGCACCGGCCGCGAACCGGGGCCGGGCGCGGACGCGGCGGCGCCGGCGGACGCGCTCGAGCGGGACGCGGCGCTCCCCGTCGGCCGGCTCGCAGGCCGGCTGCGCGACAGCCTGGACCGGTTCGCGGACCAGGCGCGTACGCGGCCCGCCCCGCCTGGGACCGCCTGGTCCCCGCGCCGGCCGGCCGGCGGCATCCCGCCTGGTACCTGCTGCGCTGTCTGCGGGAGCTGGAGACGCTCCACCTCGGCCTGGGCGTCGGCCACGGCACCGAACGGCGGCCGGAAGGCCACGTCTCCCGGGCGCTGGACGACACCCTCACCACCCTGCGCGCCCGGGGCTTTCCGGTCGCGTCGGTGGAGGCCATGGATCCCGGCCGGCGCCGGCCCATGGCGGCCGAAGGCCCCTCGGTGGCGGGCGACGGGCACCAGGTGCCCGGCCGGCTCAGCGGCCGCGCCCCGGCCGCCGTACTGACGGCCGACGCTCCGCCCGGATCCCTGCCCGCCCCGCCCGCATGGCCCCAGGCCCCGCGGCCGGGCTGGGGCCGGGCCGACGACCGGACCTGACCACCGGAAGGCAACACATCCGAACACCCGCCACCTCTGCAGAGCGAAACGACCGTGACGGAACGGAATTTGACGGGCTGCCGGACAGTATCGGCACACCCCTTCCAACACAGTCCGACACGTCCTACCGTAAACGCGCATAGCTGACACACACATGACACCCATGTCCCACCCAGGTGTCCGGACGGTCGTCAGCCACCTTTCGCGAGTCGGAGGAGCGTCAACGATGCGTCACCCTCACACCCGCACCACCCGCAGAAGAGTCCTCGGAGCGCTCACCGCGGGCCTGCTCTGCGCGGCGGGCCTCGCCGGCCCCGCCCTGGCGGCTCCCGCCGCGGCCCCCGCCGCCCCCAGCCTGGCCGACGGTCTCGCCCTCACCCCGCCCATGGGCTTCAACAACTGGAACTCCACGCACTGCAGCGCCGACTTCAACGAGGGCATGGTCGAGGGCATCGCCGACCTCTTCGTGTCGAAGGGCCTGAAGGACGCCGGCTACCGGTACGTCAACCTGGACGACTGCTGGGCGCTGCCGCAGCGCGACGCCGACGGCAAACTGGTGCCCGACCCGGCCCGTTTCCCCCACGGCATCAAGGCCGTCGCCGACTACGTCCACTCCAAGGGCCTCAAGCTCGGCATCTACACCAGCGCCGGCACCAAGACCTGCGACAGCGCGGGCTTCCCCGGCGCGCTCGGCCACGAGTACAGCGACGCCCGGCAGTTCGCCGACTGGGGCGTGGACTACCTGAAGTACGACAACTGCAACAACCAGGGCGTCGACGCCAGGCAGCGCTACACCACCATGCGCGACGCGCTCAAGGCGACCGGGCGGCCCATCGTCTACAGCATCTGCGAATGGGGCCAGAACAAGCCCTGGGAGTGGGCGGCGGACGTCGGTCATCTGTGGCGCACCACGGGCGACATCAGCGACAACTGGGGCTCGATGCTGTCGATCCTGAAGCAGAACCTGCCGCTCGCGCCGTACGCCGGGCCCGGCCACTGGAACGACCCCGACATGCTGGAGGTCGGCAACGGCGGCATGACGGACACCGAGTACCGCTCGCACTTCTCCCTCTGGTCGGTCATGGCCGCGCCGCTGCTCATCGGCACCGACCTGCGCAAGGCCTCACCCGCGACGTTCGACATCCTGGGCAACAAGGAGGTCATCGCCGTCGACCAGGACCCGCTGGGCAAGCAGGGCACGGTCGTCTCCTCGGCGGGCGGACGCTGGGTGATCGCCAAGGAGATGAAGGACGGCAGCCGCGCGGTGGCCCTGTTCAACGAGTCGGGCACCGCCCAGCGCATCGCCACCACCGCGTCCGCCGTCGGCCTGCCCGACGCCTCCGCCTACACCCTGCGGGACCTGTGGCGGCACAGCACCTCCAACACCGCCGGCGCCATCGCCGCCACCGTCCCCGCGCACGGCACGGTGCTGCTGCGGGTCTCGGCCGACTCCCACTGGGCGGCGTACCCGCCCGCCGCCGAACTGGGCCTGGACAACGCCCCGTTCCTGGAGGCCGGCACCCAGGCCACGCTGACCAGCACGGTGACGGATCTGGGCCGCACCGCCGCGCGCCGGGTGTCGGTGTCCCTGACCGGCCCCGACGGGTGGAACATACGGGCCGCATCGCCCACCACGGCCCACGCCCTCGCCACCGGCGCCACCCTGCGCACCGGCTGGACCGTCACCGCGCCGGCCGGCACCCCGAGCGGCTCCTACGGCCTCACCCTGCGGGCGCGCTATCTCTCACCGGCCGGGCAGCGCGTCACCGACGCCCTCCCGGTGACCGCGTCCGTCGTCGTCCGGCCGCCCGCCGGGACCTCGTACCTGAGCGACCTGCCGTGGCTGTCCGCGACCAGTGGCTGGGGGCCGGTGGAACGCGACACGAGCAACGGCGAGAGCGCCGCGGGCGACGGCCATCCGATCACCATCGGCGGCACGGTGTACGCCAGGGGCCTCGGCGTCCACGCGCCGAGCGACGTCTCCTTCTACACCGGCAGGTCCTGCACCCGGCTCACCGCGGACGTCGGGGTCGACGACGAGAAGGGCACGAAGGGCAGCGTCACCTTCGAGGTCTGGGCGGACGGCACGAAGGTCGCCTCGACGGACGTCCTGACCAACGCGATGCCGGCCCAGCCGCTCGCCGCCGACATCACCGGCGCCCAGGTGGTCCGCCTGGTCGTCACCGACGCGGGCGACGGGAACGACTCCGACCACGCGGACTGGGCGGACGCGCGCGTGAGTTGCTGAGGGCGGCGCAGGTCCCGGGCGCGAGACCGTGCCCGGCGGGTGCGCGGGGGCTGGTCGCGCCCGCGCGGCGGTAGCCGCAGGTCGACCGGCCCCCGCACCCCCGGGAGCGCTGACGCCCCGGCTCAGACCCCCGCCGTCGCGTCCGGGCGGCGGGCCAGCGCTGCCGCCGCCGCGCCGACCAGTCCGGCGTCCGTGCCCATCTGCGCCGGTACGACCGTGAGCCGCTGGACGAAGGACAGCGTCGCGTACTCGGTGAGTGCCTTGCGCAAGGGCGTGAGGAGGATGTCCCCCGCCTTGCCGACGCCTCCGCCGATCACGGCGATGTCGATCTCGACCAGGGTCGCGGTGGCCGCGATGCCGGCGGCGAGCGCCTGGGCCGCGCGCTCGAAGGAGGCCACGGCGACCGGGTCCCCCTCGCGGGCGGCGGCGGCCACGGCGGCGGCCGAGGTGTCCCCCTCGGGGCCGGGACGCCAGCCCTGCTCCAGGGCACGGCGGGCGATGTTGGGGCCGCTGGCGATCCGCTCCACACAGCCGCGCGAGCCGCACGGACACGGGTCGCCGTCGAGGTCGACGCTGATGTGCCCGATGTGCCCGGCGTTGCCGGTCGGGCCCGGGTGCAGCCGGCCGTTCAGGACCAGGCCGCCGCCCACCCCGGTCGACACGACCATGCACAGCGCGTTGTCGTGGCCGCGGGCGGCGCCCTGCCAGTGCTCGGCCGCGGTGATCGCGACGCCGTCGCCGATCAGCTCGACCGGGAGCCCGCCGGTGGCCGCGCGCACCCGCTCGACCAGCGGGAAGTCCCGCCAGCCCGGCACGTTCACCGGACTGACCGTGCCCGCGGAGGCGTCCACCGGCCCGGCGCTGCCGATGCCGACGGCATCGGCGCGTCCCCACAGCGGCGAGCCGGCGAGATCGCCGAGCACCTCCTCCACGGCCCGCATGACCGTCTCGCCGTCCTGCTGGGCGGGCGTGCCGCGCTGGGACCGGGCGAGTATCCGTCCGTCGCCGTCCACCAGAGCGCCGGCGATCTTGGTGCCGCCGATGTCCAGGGCCGCGACGAGGTCGGTGTGCATCAGAGTCAGATCTCCCCGTTGAAGCTCGAGAAACGAACAGGCGCGGGCCGGTCGGGCGGTGGGGGCGCGGGCCGACAGACAACGGTGGACAGTCTCTCGCGCATCTGACAACGTTGTCCAGGCTCTATGCTCGACGCCACATCCTCATACAGACCGCGGATCGGCGCACCACCCGGGGTGCGCGGCCTCCCACGCACCGGCGGCCCGCCCCGGACGCACCGCCTCCGCGGCAGAGGGACGACAGACGGACGACAGGAACAGGACACCGCACCGTGCCCGAGACCACCCGCCGCGCAGACAGCCCTCCCGGCGCCCGTTACGGCAACCGCCCGACCATGAAGGACGTGGCGGCGCGGGCCGGGGTGGGCCTGAAGACGGTCTCCCGGGTGGTGAACGGCGAACCCGGCGTCACCCCCGACACCGAGCGCCGCGTCCAGGAGGCCATCGAGGCGCTCGGCTTCCGCCGCAACGACAGCGCGCGGGTGCTGCGCAAGGGCCGTACGGCGAGCATCGGACTGGTCCTGGAGGACCTCGCCGACCCCTTCTACGGTCCCCTGAGCCGCGCCGTCGAGGAGGTGGCCCGGGCCCACGGCGCCCTGTTGATCAACGGCTCCAGCGCCGAGGACCCGGAGCGCGAGCAGGAGCTGGCGCTGGCCCTGTGCGCGCGGCGGGTGGACGGTCTGGTGGTGATCCCCGCCGGGGACGACCACCGCTATCTCGAGCCGGAGATCAGGGCCGGCGTGGCGACCGTGTTCGTGGACCGTCCGGCCGGGCGCATCGACGCCGACGTGGTCCTGTCCGACAACTACGGCGGCGCCCGGGACGGCGTCGCCCATCTGATCGCCCACGGCCATCGCCGGATCGGGTTCATCGGCGACATGCCCCGCATCCACACCGCCGCCGAGCGGCTGCGCGGCTACCGGGCGGCCATGGAGGACGCGGGGATACCCGTCGAGGACTCCTGGATGTCCCTCGGGCAGACGAACCCGGAGCGGGTGCGCCGGGCGGCGCAGGAGATGCTCTCCGGTCCCGCCCCCGTCACCGCGGTCTTCGCCGGCAACAACCGGGTGACGGTCACCGTGATCCGGGTGCTGGCCGAGCAGTCCCGCCGGGTCGCCCTCGTCGGCTTCGACGACATCGAGCTGGCCGACCTGCTCCGGCCCGGGCTCACGGTCGTCGCCCAGGACGCGGCCGCCCTCGGCCGTACCGCCGCCGAGCGCCTCTTCCGGCGGCTGGACGGCGGCCTGGCGGCACCGGAGCGCATCGAGCTGCCCACCCGGCTGATCACCCGCGGCTCGGGCGAGCTGCCGCCGGCCGACTGAGCCGCCGGTGACCGGCCGCACCCTGGAGGAGCTCGGCCTCGCCGACGCCCCCCGCGACCATCCGCTGACCTATCCCGGCGCCTGGCCCGCCGGCTCCGGGCTGCTGTACGGCGACCGGATGCTCCCGCTGGAGCGCCTGGTGTACGACGACCGGGTGCCGGTGCTGGCCGTCGGCTCCAACGCCTGTCCCGGCCAACTCCGGCACAAGATGGCCGAGTCCGGGCTCGAGTCCGCCGTGCCGATGGTGCGCTCGCGGGTGTCCGGGCTCGACGTGGGCGTCTCGGCGCATGTCAGCCGCGTGGGTTACGTCTCGGCGTCCCCCGTCACGTCACCACGGGCGTTACGGGAGTTGTTCGTGATCTGGCTGGACGGGAGCCAGCTGGAGGTGATCGACGCCAGCGAGCCCAACTTCCGGCGGGTCTGGCTGCCCGCCCCCGAGGTGCGGGTCGAACTGCCGGACGGTTCCGGGCTCACCGGGGCGTACGCGTACGTCAACCGGCACGGCGTGCTCCACGACGGCACCGGGAAGCCGCGCCGCGATCCCGGCGACCAGCGGGCCCTGCTCACCGAACTCCTCGTGCGATCCGCTCCGTTGCGCGAGCTGTTCGGGGTCACGCCGGAGGAGTTCTGCGCCCGGGCACGCCGTGACCCCGGGCTGTGCGCGCGGGGCACTCGGCTGTTCGCGGAGCAGAAGTGGGTGACGGAGTCGGGTTTCGAGGTGTACGCCGACGGTCAGCACACCGGAAGCCCGGGCACCGGGGCGTCGTCGTTCCCGCCCTTGAGGTAGAGCCGCTGGACGAACGTGTGGTGGGCCAGGACCGACGACGACTGCGGCAACACCGGCGTGTGCCGTGTCCGCCCGGTCGACGCGTGGCGTCCAGCGTACGGGGCGGCGGGGACGGCCCGCCGCCCCGGCCGGGGCACTGTGACCGGTCCGCGACCTCTACTGCGCCGAGGCCGTCAGGTCACCGCGCCGGGGTGCGGCGAAGCCCTCCAGGTCGGCGCGGGTCAGACCGGTGAGGCGGGCGACCTCGGCGATGTCGAGGGCCCCGCAGTCCAGGCCGCGCAGGAGGTAACCGCTCAGGGCCTTGGCGGTCGCGGGCTCGTCCATGACGTCGCCGCCGGCCCGGTTGGCGTACCGGGCGAGCCGGTCGGCGGCCTGCTCGAAGCCCTCCCGGTAGAAGGCGAAGACGGCGGCGTAGCGGGTCGGGATGTGGCCGGGGTGCATGTCCCAGCCCTGGTAGTAGGCGCGGGCGAGGGCGCGCCGGGTGAGGCCGTAGTGCAGCCGCCAGGCGTCGTGGACCCTGGCCGTCGGGCCGACCGGGAGGACGTTGGTCGAGCCGTCCGAGACCCGTGCGCCGGTGCCCGCCGCCGCGACCTGCATGACCGCCTTCGCGTGGTCGGCGGCCGGGTGGTCGCCGGCCTGGTAGGCGGCGGAGACGCCGAGGCAGGCGCTGTAGTCGAAGGTGCCGTAGTGCAGCCCGGTGGCGCGGCCCTCGGCGGCCTGGATCATCCGGGCCACGGTGGCGGTGCCGTCGGCGGCCAGGATGGCCTGGCTGGTCTCGATCTGGATCTCGAAGCCGAGCCGGCCCGCGTCCAGGCCGTGCGCCTTCTCGAAGGCCTCCAGGAGCCGTACGAACGCGGTGACCTGCTCCGGGTACGTCACCTTGGGCAGGGTCAGCACCAGGCCCCCGGGCAGGCCGCCGGCCTCGATCAGGCCGGTGAGGAAGACGTCGAGGGTGCGGATGCCCCGGTCGCGCACCGCGGCCTCCATGCACTTCATGCGGATGCCCATGTACGGCGCCGCCGTGCCGTTCTGGTACGCCTCGGCGATCAGCCGGGCCGCGCGGGCCGCCGCCTGGTCCTCCTCGGCGTCGGGACGGGGGCCGTATCCGTCCTCGAAGTCGACGCGCAGGTCCTCGATCGGCTCGCGCTCGAGCTTGGCGCGGACGCGGGAGTAGACCGGCTCGGCGAGTTCGTCGGCGAGGCCCAGGACCGCGGCGAAGGAGGCGGCGTCCGGGGCGTGTTCGTCGAGGGCGGCGAGGGCCTGGTCGCCCCAGGAGCGGATGGTGCCGGCGGCGAAGGCGTCACCGGGGACGTAGACGGTGTGGACGGGCTGGCGGGTGCCGGGGTCTCCGGGGTAGCGGCGCTCCAGCTCCGCGTCGACCGGTGCCAGGGAGGCGCTGATCTCCTCGCTGACGGCGCCCGCGAGGCTCGTCGCCACCTTCTCCTGCTGACCCATCCCACACCCTCCAATTTTCCGCTTTACGGAATCAACAATCCGTAGAATGAAGTTATCTGTGCGGTTCTCGCTGGTCAACACCCCGTCCGCCCGCTGGCCGGCGCCCGGCGGTCGCCACCAGGATGCACCGAGGCCCCGGTGACCGCGTCGGTCGCCGGGGCCTCGGACGTGCCGGGTCGGGCTCAGCCCTTGCGGGCCTTGATCTCCTCGGTCAGCTGCGGGACGACGTCGAACAGGTCGCCGACCACGCCGAAGTCGACCAGCTCGAAGATCGGGGCCTCGGGGTCCTTGTTGACGGCCACGATCGTCTTGGAGGTCTGCATACCGGCGCGGTGCTGGATGGCACCGGAGATGCCGTTGGCGATGTAGAGCTGCGGCGACACCGACTTGCCGGTCTGGCCGACCTGGTTGGTGTGCGGGTACCAGCCGGCGTCGACGGCGGCGCGCGAGGCGCCGACGGCCGCGCCGAGGGAGTCGGCCAGCGCCTCGATGATCGAGAAGTTCTCCGCGCCGTTCACGCCACGGCCGCCGGAGACCACGATCGCGGCCTCGGTCAGCTCCGGGCGGCCCGTCGACTCACGCGGCGTACGGCCGGTGACCTTGGTGCCGGTCGCCTTGTCGGAGAAGGTCACCGACAGGGCCTCGACGCTGCCTGCGGCCGGGGCGGCCTCGACGGCCGCGCTGTTCGGCTTGACCGTGATGACCGGGGTGCCCTTGATGACGCGGGACTTGGTGGTGAAGGACGCGGCGAACACCGACTGGGTGGCCACCGGGCCCTCGTCGCCGGCCTCCAGGTCGACGGCGTCGGTGATGATGCCGGAGCCGATGCGCAGCGCCAGACGGGCGGCGATCTCCTTGCCCTCCGCGGAGGACGGCACCAGCACGGCGGCCGGGGAGACGGCCTCGTAGGCGGCCTGCAGGGCGTCCACCTTCGGCACGACCAGGTACTCGGCGTACTCGGAGGCGTCGTGGGTCAGGACGCGGGTCGCGCCGTGCTCGGCGAGGGTCGCGGCGGTGTCGGCGGCGCCCTTGCCCAGGGCGACGGCGACGGGCTCGCCGAGGCGGCGGGCCAGGGTCAGCAGCTCCAGGGTGGGCTTGCGGACGGCGCCGTCCACGTGGTCGACGTAGACGAGGACTTCAGCCATGGGATTGCTCTCCTGCGAAAACGAAGTTGAGGGGCGGTCAGCGGGGGCGAGCCCTTAGATGAACTTCTGGCTCGCGAGGAACTCAGCGAGCTGCTTGCCGCCCTCGCCCTCGTCCTTGACGATGGTGCCGGCCGTGCGCGCCGGGCGCTCGTTCGCGGCCTCGACCTTGGTGTACGCGCCCTCGAGACCGACTTCCTCGGCCTCGATGTCCAGGTCGGACAGGTCCCAGGACTCCACCGGCTTCTTCTTGGCCGCCATGATGCCCTTGAAGGACGGGTAGCGGGCCTCGCCCGACTGGTCGGTCACGGAGACGACCGCCGGAAGCTGCGCCTCGAGCTGCTCGGAGGCGGCGTCGCCGTCGCGGCGGCCCTTGACGACGCCGTCCTCGACGGAGACCTCGGACAGCAGGGTGACCTGCGGGACGCCGAGGCGCTCGGCCACCAGGGCCGGTACGACGCCCATGGTGCCGTCGGTGGAGGCCATGCCGGAGACGACCAGGTCGAAACCGGCCTTCTCGATCGCCTTGGCCAGCACCAGCGAGGTGCCGATGGCGTCGGTGCCGTGCAGGTCGTCGTCCTCGACGTGGATGGCCTTGTCGGCGCCCATGGACAGCGCCTTGCGCAGCGCGTCCTTGGCGTCCTCGGGGCCGATGGTCAGGACGGTGACCTCGACGTCGTCGTCCGAGTTCTCCGCGATCTGCAGCGCCTGCTCGACCGCGTACTCGTCCAGCTCGGAGAGCAGACCGTCCACGTCGTCGCGGTCGACGGTCAGGTCATCGGCGAAGTGCCGGTCGCCAGTGGCGTCGGGCACGTACTTCACAGTGACAACGATCCTCAAGCTCACGCCGGCTCTCCTACTGCATCGTCATTTCCTGGCTGCCTCTTGCAGGCAGCATAGGCGCCTCAAGCGGCCGATCCCGGTCGGAGCGTCCGCGCGCTCCAGCCGAAATATTACTCGTCAGTACATCCAGTTCCTGCCCGCTAAGCAAGCGCTTTGAACTGTGACCTTCGCAACGCAGCGTAACCGGAACTCGACGGCCTCGCAGGCAGCGGGTGGCGTGATCAATCCCGCAGACCGTTGAAGCGCCCCTGGTGGTAGAGGAGCGGCCGGCCGGCACCGGAGGGGTCGCCCATGACGACCTCGGCGAGCACGATCCGGTGATCGCCGGCCGGCACCCGCGCGACGACGCGGCACACCAGCCAGGCGAGGACGTCGTCGAGCACCGGCACGCCCTCGGGGCCCTCGCGCCAGGCGGTCGGCGCGCCGAAACGGTCGGCGCCGCTGCGGGCGAAGGTGGCGGCCAGCTCGCTCTGGTGCTCGCCCAGTATGTGCACGGCGACATGGTCCGTCGCGGCTATCGCGGGCCAGCTGGAGGCGCCCGTGCCGATGCCGAAGGAGACGAGCGGGGGCTCGGCGGAGACGGAGGTGAGGGAGGTGGCGGTGAAGCCCACCGGGCCGGATGCGCCACGCGCCGTGATCACCGCCACACCGGCGGCGTGCCGGCGGAAGGTGGAGCGCAACAGGTCGGGAGAGGCGAGCTGAACGGTGCCGAGGTCGGGAGAGGCCGTCATGGAGTTGTCCTTCTGCCGGAGTTCACGAGCTGGGGGCCGTGTGGTCTCAGCAGCCCGGACAAGTGGCGCTCGCGGTGCGGGCGAGGTCGACGTGGACCCGCCCGTAGAGAAGGAGTTCGATCGGCATACGGTCAGGCTGACGATGGATGGTGCGCCCAGTCAAGCACGGTCCGGGATCCGGAAGGCGCCACGCGGTCTCCTGAGGCCCTCTCACACGGCTTCCCCGAGTGCCGCGATGACGTCGGCCTTGCGGGGCTGTCCCGTGGCTCGCCGTACGATCCGGCCGTCGGCGTCGAGCACCAGCACGGTGGGCGTCTTCAGGATCTCCAGCTCGCGCACGAGGCCCAGGTGCGCCTCGGCGTCGATCTCGACGTGGGTCACTCCGGGGACCATGTCCGCGACCTCGCCGAGGACGCGCCGGGTGGCCCGGCAGGGCGCGCAGAAGGCGCTGGAGAACTGGACCAGGGTGGCGCGCTCGCCCAGCTCGCCGCCGAGTTCGGCCGGTCCCAGCCGCTTGCCCTCGTCCCGCCCGCGCACCCGCACTCTCCCGCTCCGCCGCCTGTGCAGCACTCCGGCGGCGCTCGCCGCGAGGAGCACCGCCACGCACACCATCACTCCGGTCATCATCTGCACAAGCATTCACGAGACTGCAAAGATTCCCGCCTCCCGGGGGCGTTCTCGTTGCGGAATGCTTGCTTCATGGACATCGACGCGAGAGGGCCGCGCTTCGCGGCGGCCGTGACGACGGCCGTTCTGGCCGTGGCCCTGAGTCTGGAGAACGTGTGGGTGCTGGGCTGGCAGACGCTGGCGTTCGCGCTGGGCGCGGCGGCGGGTGTGCAACGCTCGCCCTACGGCTGGGCGTTCCGCACGGCCGTACGGCCGCGGCTCGGGCCGCCGAAGGAGTTCGAGGCGCCGGAGCCTCCGAGGTTCGCGCAGGCCGTGGGTCTGGTGTTCGGGGGGCTCGGCCTGGTCGGGTTCACGGCAGGACCGCAGTGGCTGGGGCTGGCGGCGACCGGCGCCGCGCTCGCGGCCGCGTTCCTCAACGCCGCGTTCGGCTACTGCCTCGGGTGCGAGATGTTCCTGCTTCTGAAGAGGGCGACGGTGCGGGCGGAGTAAAGGGCGTTTAAAGATCCGAGGTGGGATGTAGGCCGACGTGACGAGAATCTCGCCGCCGCGGGGCACCAGGACTGGCTACCCGTCCGTTCTTCGGGCACGATCTGCGAGACGCCGTAAACCTACGGCCGCGTAACTTCCCCGCCGGGAGCCCCCCTTTCCCGAGCAGAGCAGAAAGGGTCCACCCCGCCCATGGCAGAGCTGGTCTACCGTCCCGTCATCGGTTTCGCCAAGACGATGTTCAAGGTCTGGGACCTGAAGATCGACTGCCAGGGGTCGGAGAACATCCCGCGCTCGGGCGGCGCCGTGCTGGTGAGCAATCACATCAGCTACCTGGACTTCATCTTCAACGGCCTGGCGGCCCTGCCGCAGAAGCGCCTGGTGCGCTTCATGGCGAAGGAGTCCGTCTTCAGGCACAGGATCTCCGGTCCGCTGATGCGCGGCATGCGGCACATCCCGGTCGACCGCGAGCAGGGCGAGGCCGCCTACGAGCACGCGCTGGACTCGCTGCGTTCCGGTGAGGTCGTCGGGGTGTTCCCGGAGGCCACCATCTCGCAGTCGTTCACGCTGAAGAGCTTCAAGTCGGGTGCGGCCCGGCTCGCCCAGGACGCCGGCGTCCCGCTGATCCCGATGGCGGTGTGGGGCACCCAGCGGCTGTGGACCAAGGGGCAGCCGCGCAACTTCAAGCGCAGCCACCTGCCCGTCACCATCCGTGTCGGAGAGGCGGTCGAGGCACCCCGCGACCAGTACGCGGGCGCCATCACGCGCCGGCTCCGCGAGCGCGTCCAGGAACTGCTGGAGGCCGCACAGCGCGCCTACCCGGGCCGCCCCAAGGCCCTGGACGACGCCTGGTGGCTGCCGGCCCACCTGGGGGGCACGGCGCCGACGGCGGAGCAGCTGCGGGCGGCCGAAGCGGGGTAGCCTGCGGCGCTTCGGCCGGGTGGGGCTTGTGGCGGGCTTCGGTGGTCTGTTCGACTGCGGTCCGGTGGGGGCTGGTCGCGCCCGCGCGGTGAAACGCATGTCAGCGGAACACCGCGCCCGTGGGGAGTTGCAGAACCGTCGGCGCGTAGAGGCGAAGGCGGCGTCGGCGGCTGCGGCCGTGCCGGCTCCGGCCGGCTGGAGCCTTGCGGCCGTATGTGAAGGACCGGGAGCTAGTACGCACCCCCGCGACGGGCGCGCTCCCCTCCGGCCCGGTGCGCGGACTCGCGGCCGGCGACGGCCACTTCACCAAGGCCGAGCCGTCGGCGCACCCCGGCTCGGGCACTACGGCCGCAGCCTGCACCGCGCATTCGGCGGCGCAGCGGGACATGTCGCCTCCGGAGCAAAGGGTGACGCGGGTCGTCGCCGGGCCGTTCCCCACGCGCACGGTGGCGGCCGGCTCCCTGCACGAGTCGACCAGGGCGCCGGGCGTGAACGGCACCGCCCTGACGCCCTGTTGAAGCCTCAGAGGGCGTCGGGCAGGGTCCTCCACAGGTGTCGCCGGTCGGGGGCCGCCTTCAGCGCGTCGAGGACGAGCGGGTGCGGTTCGGCGTACAGGACCGGGTAGTCCAGCTCACCGGCCGCGGGGTCGGGGATCCAGGCCAGCCGCTCGCCGTCGAGGGAGAACCGGGCGTCCACGCCGGGCTTGTTGCCGCGCGGGTCCTGCCGGTGCCAGGCGCCGTGGAAGCGGACGGCGACCAGTCCGTGCAGCACGTGGCCGCTTCCGTCGTCATGCGTCAGCCGCTGATAGCACAGGGCCGTCGGGATGTCCTCCGCACGCAGCAGGGCTGTCAGCGCGTGCGCCTTGGCGTGGCAGATGCCCGTGCGCCGTCCGATGACGTCGGAGGCGCGCCAGGTGACGCGCGGGTCGTCGGCGTCGGCGGAGTGCGGGATGGTGTCGCGGACGAACTCATAGGCGGCCCGCGCATAGGCATACGAGTCGGCCGCCCCGGCGGCCAACCTCCCGGCCGTCTCCCGGACCACGGGATGGTGATGGTCGATGGCCTCGTCCGCGGCCAGATAAGCGGACAGATCGGCGGTGTCCTGGATCAGCTCCATGCCCGCAGAGCATAGGAAAGCGATCACTCGGCAGTCAATGAATTTTCGAGTGATCGCATACCTATGCAGACTGGGGGGCTAGCGCGCCATCTCCTCCTTGAGCGCGGCCACGAAGGTGTCGACGTCCTCCTCGGTGGTGTCGAAGGAGCACATCCAGCGCACCACCCCGGCGGCCTCGTCCCAGAAGTAGAAGCGGAAGCGCTTCTGCAGGCGTTCGGCCACGTCGTGCGGGAGCCTCGCGAAGACGCCGTTGGCCTGCACCGGGTAGAGGATCTCCACGCCGTGCACCGCGCGCACCCCCTCGGCGAGACGCTGGGCCATCTCGTTGGCGTGCCGGGCGTTGCGCAGCCACAGGTCCTTGGCCAGCAGCGCCTCCAGCTGCACCGAGACGAAGCGCATCTTGGAGGCCAGCTGCATCGACATCTTCCGCAGGTGCTTCATCTGCCGCACCGCGTCCTGGTTGATCACCACGACGGCCTCGCCGAAGACGGCGCCGTTCTTGGTCCCGCCCAGCGAGAGGATGTCGACGCCGACCGCGTCGGTGAACGTCCGCATGGGGACGTTCAGGGAGGCCGCGGCGTTGGCTATCCGCGAGCCGTCCAGGTGCACCTTCATGCCGCGCGCGTGGGCGTGCTCGCAGATCGCGCGGATCTCGTCCGGCGTGTAGAGGGTGCCCAGCTCGGTGCTCTGGGTGATCGAGACGACCTGCGGCATGGCACGGTGCTCGTCCTCCCAGCCGTACGCCTGCCGGTCGATCAGCTCGGGCGTGAGCTTGCCGTCGGGCGTGGGCACGGTGAGCAGTTTCAGGCCGCCCATCCGCTCGGGCGCGCCGCCCTCGTCCACGTTGATGTGGGCACTCTCGGCGCAGATCACCGCGCCCCAGCGGTCGGTGACCGCCTGGAGCGCGACGACGTTCGCGCCGGTGCCGTTGAAGACCGGGAAGGCCTCCGCGGTGGCCCCGAAGTGGCTGCGGATGATCCGCTGGAGGTTCTCGGTGTAGTCGTCCTCGCCGTAGGCCACCTGGTGGCCGCCGTTGGCGAGGGCCAGGGCGGCCAGCACCTCCGGGTGGGCCCCGGCGTAGTTGTCACTGGCGAAACCGCGGACCTGCGGGTCGTGATGGCGACGCGCGTCGGTCTTCGGAGGGTTCACGGCTTCTCGGTCAGCCACAGACGGTTTCCGTTCACTTCCGCGGCGGGCCTGCTCCAGACGTCCTCGATCTCCTTGGCGAGGTCCTTGACGTCCGTGAAGCCCGCGAACTTCGCGTTGGGGCGTTCGGCGCGCATCGCGTCGTGCACCAGCGCCTTCACCACCAGGATGGCAGCAGCCGAGCGCGGACCGGCCTCGCCCCCCGCCTTGCGGAAGCCGTCGGCCATGGCCAGCGTCCACGCCTCGGCGGCGGCCTTGGCCGCGGAGTACGCCGCGTTGCCCGCCGTGGGCTTCGACGCGCCGGCGGCGCTGATCAGCAGATAGCGGCCGCGGTCGCTGCGCTGCAGGCCGTCGAAGAAGGCGAGGGAGGTGTGCTGGACGGTGCGGATCAGCAGCTTCTCCAGCAGGTCCCAGTCGGCGAGGTCGGTCTCGGCGAAGGTCGCGCTGCCGCGCCAGCCGCCGACCAGGTGGACCAGGCCGTCGATCCGGCCGTGGTCCTTCTGGATGCGGTCGGCCCAGGCCCGGGTGTCGGCGAGGTCCAGCAGGTCGACTGTCTCCCCGGTGACCGTGGCCCCGCCGCGGGCGTAGCGGGCCGCGTCCACGGCCTCCGCCAGGCGCTCGGGGTTGTTGTCGGCGCCGACGACGACCGCGCCGGCCTCCGCGAGCCGGACCAGGGTCGCGTGCCCGGCGGGTCCGCCCGCGCCGGCCACCGCGATCACCGCGCCGCTGAGAGACCCGTTGTTCGCCACGTTGTTCCCCTCTGAAGCAGTGTTCTTCGAAGCAGTGTGCTCGTCGGTGCGGTCGCTCACGCGGCGATCCGCTCGGCACTGTCCGCCGTGATGCCCTTGGTGGAGGCGATCACGTTCTTCAGCTTCTTGGACAGGGCCTCGTAGAACATGCTCAGCGGAAACTCGTCCGGAAGCACGTCGTCCACGAGCTTGCGCGGCGGCTGGGTCAGGTCCAGGGCGTCGGGACCCTTGGCCCATTTGGAGCCCGGGTGCGGGGCGAGGTAGGTAGCGACCAGCTCGTAGCCGGCGAACCAGTGGACCAGCTTCGGGCGGTCGATGCCGTCCTTGTAGAGCTTCTCGATCTCGGCGCAGAGCTGGTTGGTGACCTGCGGGGCGCGCTCCCAGTCGATGGAGAGCTTGTTGTCGGTCCAGCGGACGACGTCGTGCTTGTGCAGGTAGGCGAAGAGCAGCTGGCCGCCGAGGCCGTCGTAGTTGCGGTTGCGGTCGCCGGTGACCGGGAAGCGGAACATCCGGTCGAAGAGCACCGCGTACTGCACGTCACGGGCCTGCGGGACGCCGTCCGCCTGGAGCTTGACGGCCTCCTTGAAGGCGGTGAGGTCGCAGCGCAGCTCCTCCAGGCCGTACATCCAGAACGGCTGGCGCTGCTTGATCATGAACGGGTCGAAGGGCAGGTCGCCGTGGCTGTGGGTGCGGTCGTGGACCATGTCCCACAGGACGAAGGCCTCTTCGCAGCGCTTCTGGTCGTGGACCATCGCGGCGATGTCCTCGGGCAGGTCGAGGCCCAGGATGTCGACGGCGGCCGCGGTGACCCGGCGGAAGCGGGCGGCCTCGCGGTCGCAGAAGATGCCACCCCAGGAGAAACGTTCCGGTGCCTCACGCACGGCGATGGTCTCCGGGAACAGCACCGCGGAGTTGGTGTCATAGCCGGAGGTGAAGTCCTCGAAGGTGATGCCGCAGAACAGCGGGTTGTCGTACCGGGTGCGCTCCAGCTCGGCCAGCCAGTCCGGCCAGACCATGCGCAGCACGACCGCCTCCAGGTTGCGGTCCGGGTTGCCGTTCTGCGTGTACATCGGGAAGACGACCAGGTGCTGCAGGCCGTCCACGCGGTTCGCGGCGGGCTGGAAGGCCAGCAGGGAGTCCAGGAAGTCCGGGACCTGGAAGCCGCCCTCGGCCCAGCGGTGCAGGTCCGTCACGAGGGCGCGGTGGTAGGTCTCGTCGTGCGGGAGCAGCGGGGACAGCTGCTCGACCGCCTCGACGACACGCCGTACGGCACCCTCCGCTTCGGCCTTGTCCGGGGCGCCCTCGGCGTCGAAGTCGATCGATCCGTCCTTGGACTGCCATGGCCGGATCCGCTCCACGGCATCCTTGAGCACGGGCCAGGCCGGGTGCTCAATCACCCTGGTCGACGAAGGAATATGTCCCTCCGCACCCGCCTGCACAAGAATTTCCGTCATGACCCATCCTCCACGGGAGAAGCTCGCGTAGGGACACCGTATGCATACCCCGATTCAGCCAGCAAGAGGCAGATCGGGAAATTATTCTGCCGAGTCCCTTGGTCACCGACGTTTTTCCTGTCGTAAACCGTGACGACGCTCACTTCGATCGAGCGGCCGGGTGCCCGGGGCCGTAGGGATCCGGTCGGGCGCGGGTGCGGGGACGCGCCCGCCCGAGGGTGCCGGCAGGGGCGCATACCGGCCAGTCGACGGCCGCCACGCACCCGTATGCCTTGTGCACGTGCGGGTTCATCGCGGGGCTCGGCCGTTAGGCTGCGACTCTGCCCGCGCGGACGACGGCGTCCGCCCGTTCCGCGCGTGCCGAGCCGCCGTCGACGGAACGGAGTCGAACCTTGAACTTCCTTACCATCGGTCACCGCGGGGTCATGGGTGTCGAGCCCGAGAACACCCTTCGTTCCTTCGTCGCCGCGCAGGACGCCGGCCTCGACGTCATCGAACTCGATCTGCATCTGAGCAAGGACGGCGCCCTGGTCGTCATGCACGACGACGAGGTGGACCGCACGACCGACGGCACCGGGCCGATCGCCGACAAGACCCTGGCCGAGCTGCGCGCCCTGGACGCGGGCCGCGGCGAGCGCGTCCCGGTGTTCGAGGAGGTGCTGGAGGCGGTCCGCACGCCGCTGCAGGCCGAGATCAAGGACGTGGCGGCGGCCCGCGCGCTCGCGGCGGTGATGCACGACCGCGACCTGGTCGGGCGCGTGGAGGTGTCCTCGTTCCACGACGACGCGATCGCCGAGATCACCCGGCTGGTGCCCGGGGTGCGCACCGCGCTGATCGCCAGCCGCTACGGCACGGACGTGGTGGAGCGCGCGGTCGCCGTGGGCGCGGCGACCGTCTGCCTCAACATCCGCCGGCTCACCCTGGAGACCGTCGAGCACGCGCGCGGGTCCGGGCTGCGGGTCATCGGCTGGGTGGTCAACACCCAGGATCATCTGCGGCTGGTGCGCGCGCTGGAGCTGGACGGCGCCACGACCGACTTCCCGGAGATCAAGCGCACGGGGCGCTTCACGGCGTGACGGTCACCCGAGCTTCTTGACCAGCAGCTCGAACTGCAGGTCGTCGCGCTGCGGGATGCCGAAGCGCTCGTCGCCGTACGGGAAGGGCGACATCTTTCCCGTACGGCGGTACCCGCGGCGCTCGTACCAGGCGATCAGGTCGTCCCGTACGGAGATCACCGTCATGTGCATCTCGGTGACGCCCCAGTCCTCGCGGACCTGGCGCTCGGCCTCCGCCATGACCGTCTTGCCCAGGCCCGCGCCCTGCAGCCCGGGACGGACCGCGAACATGCCGAAGTAGGCGTGGTCACCGCGGTGTTCCAGCTGGCAGCAGGCGATGATCTCGCCGTCCTGCTCCACGGTCAGCAGCCGGCTCTGGGGCGACTTGATCACCTCCAGCACGCCCTCGGGATCCGTCCGCTGCCCCTGGAGGATGTCCGCCTCGGTGGTCCACCCGGCCCGGCTGGAGTCGCCGCGGTAGGCGGACTCGATCAGCGCGACCAGCGCGTCGACGTCGGCGTCGGTGGCGTCGCGGAAGGTGGGGCCGGCGGCGGGGGTCTCCATGGGGGCTTACTCCGATCTCGGGCGTGGCTCAGCCAGGGTCGAGGGTAACCCTGCCATTAGGCTCCACCCGCATGGTGCACGTACTCAGCAGCCGGACGCTGCTCACCCCCGCCGACCCCGAGCGCTCCCGGACCTTCTACGGCGATCAGCTGGGCCTGTCGGTCTACCGCGAGTTCGGTACGGGGCCCGAGCGCGGGACGGTCTACTTCCTCGGCGGCGGCTTCCTGGAGGTCTCCGGCAGGTCCGGCACCCCGCAGTCCCCCGCGGTCCGGCTCTGGCTCCAGGTCGAGGACGTCACGGCCGCGCACGAGGAGTTGCGAGCCAAGGGAGTCGAGGTCGTCCGGCCTCCGGTGAAGGAGCCCTGGGGGCTGGTCGAGATGTGGATCGCCGACCCGGACGGCATCCGCATCGCCCTGGTGGAGGTCCCCGAGGACCACCCGATGCGCTACCGCCCGGGCATCTAGCGCCGCACCCCGCGGTCCCGGCGCCCCCCGACCGCCCCCGGGCGGCGCTCGACGCGCCGCCGCCGATGCGCGGTGCCGGCGCCGGCCGGTCAGGCGCGCAGGGCCTCCGCACGGCCCTCCAGGCGGCTCAGCAACTCGGCCAGCAGACCGGCGAGTTCGCGCTGCCCCTGCGGGGCCAGGACGGACAGGACCGCCGTCTCGTAGGCGAGTTGCTCGGGGAGGATGCCGTCGACCAGCTCGCGGCCGGCGTCGGTGAGCCGGACGTGGGCGACCCGGCGGTCGCGGGTGTCGCCGCGCCGCTCGACCAGTCCGCGTTCGGTCAGCTGCTTCAGCCGCTTGGTGACGGCGGCTCCGGAGGAGAAGGTCTCGCGGGCCAGCTCACCGGGGGTCAGTTCGTGCCCGGTCCGGCGCAGCGCGCCCAGCAGGTCGTACTCCGGACGGCTGAGCCCGGCGCGGCGCAGCGGGGCGTCCTCGGCCTGCTGGAGCAGCGCGGCGCACCGGTTGATCCGGCCGATGACCTCCATGGGCCCGGTGTCCAGCTCGGGGTGCACGGCACGCCACTGCCGGACGACGGCGGCGACGGTGTCGGCGTCGCGCCGCGCCCCGGCGCCGGCCGCGGCCCCGTCCCTCCCCGGCTGCGCGGCACCGGGTCGCGGGCCGGCGGACCGGCCGTGGTCGCGCGCCCGGCCGGCGCCGGGCGTGCCGTCCGCCGGCACGTGTCCGCCGTTCGTCCCCGTCATGGCCGTACGTCCTCCGTCGCTCTGCCGTCCTGGTGCAGCGGCGGCACGAAGCCCTGGCGTCGTACCGTCGCCGCGAGCGTACGGTGTCCGGACTGCTCGGCGAGCACGACCCGCTCCTCGGGCAGGGCGCGCTGCCACCACTCGCCGGAGGCGGCGTCGGCCGTGGCGCGCAGGTCGGCGAGGGCGGCGGCGAGGGCGCGGCGGGCGGCTTCCAGGGCGTGCGGGGCCGGGTGCGGTTCGGCCAGCAGCCGGGCGGCGTTCTCTCGGGCGCGTTCCGCCGTGGCCAGCGCCTGCTCGAGGCGGTCCCCGGCGCGCCGGTTGGTGACGGCGACCGCCGCGACGAAGCCGGCCAGCGCGCCGACGAGGGTGTCCAGGACCCGCTGGGTGATCAGCTCGGCCGGGTTCTGGGCGCGGGCGAACTCGGTGATGAGCAGGGCCATCGGGGTCACGCAGACGGTGCCGAGCCAGTAGTTGCGGCCGATCAGCGCCTCCGCGCCGAAGTTCAGGGCGAGGACGGACAGCACCAGCACGGCCGGGTGGAGATGGGCGAGGGGGGCGAGGGCGGCGAAGAACAGGACGCCGACGACGTTGCCGACCACCCGCTGGACGGCGCGGCTCCAGGTGAGGGTGACGTTGGCCTGGTAGAGGGAGGCCGCGGTGACCAGTGCCCAGTACGGCCGGCCGGCCCCGAGGGCGAGGGAGGCGTAGCCGGCGAGGGCGCAGCCGATCGCGGTGCGGACGGCGATCGGGGCACAAGGGGCCAGCTGGTGGCGCAACGGCCGCCGCGGCAGGGCGAGTTCGGTGTCCACGCCGAGGAGTTCGTACGCGGACCCGCGCGGGGACGCGACGCGCGGGATCCGGCCGGTGCCGCGCAGCTCGCGGGCCCAGGCGCGCAGCCCTGCGGGGTCGGCGTCGGCGGGCGCGGCGAGGGCGACCTCGGCGCGGACCAGGAGGCGTTCGAGGGCGCGCCGGTTGCGGTCCGGGCGGGCGCCGGCGGCGAGCAGCGACTGCCAGGCGGCGTGGATCGCGGCGGCGCTCGCGGCGCGGGCCCGGGCGTGGCCGCCGGCGGTGCCGCGCGTGTCGGCGTACGCGGCGGCGGCGTCGAGCGCCCGGGCGGTGGCGCGGCGCTCCGGGCCGTACGGGCGGAGCAGGCCCGGTGCCATGCCGACCAGCCAGGCCCAGGCGCCGGCCGCCAGGGCCAGCCCGGCGTGCCCGGGCACCTGGCCGAGGGTCTGCGGCACGAACAGCGAGGCGGAGCTGATGAAGGTCAGCACCACGTTGCCGGGCGGTCCGAGCCGGGTGGCGTCGCTGGCGGCCTTCTGCACGGCCGCCAGCACGGCGCCCACGGTGACGAGGACCACCGCGCTGTGGGTGAGGGACGCGGCGAGGAGGGAGACCGTGAGGCCGCCGACCATGCCGAGCACCACCCAGGCCAGAACGCGGGCGCGGGCGGCGTAGGGCCGGCTGTGGCCGTAGAGCGCGCACAGCGACCCGGCCATCGTGTACATCGCGAGGTCCAGGCGGCCGAGCGCCAGCAGGGTCAGGTTGGCCGGGGCGACCGCGGCGACCACGCTCAGGGCGGGCTTGAACCAGATGTCGGAGGGCCGGCCGAGGCGGAGCACTCCGGCGAGGGGAAGTCGGTGGGGGCTGGCACTGCTCATCCATTCAATTTAGCAGGTGTTTTACTCGTAAACTTTCCTGCGCCTGCGTCAGGCCGGCCGTCCGCTCACCCCGCGTGCTCCGCCGCATGCTCCCCGTGTACACCCTTGCGCTCGCGTACGCCCCGTATGAGGTGGGCATCGCATCCTTCGACCGACCGTCGAACGGGGAGGTGCGTGTGCTCGGACCGGTGTCGGCAGCGTGGCTGCTGGTCGCCCTGTGCACGGCGACGGGGGCGTACTGCCTGCTGCGGATGCGCAGCGGCGTCGAGGAGCAGCGCCGGGCCGCGGGCGGCGAGGCGCTGATGGGCTTCGGCATGGCCGTGATGGCCGTACCGGCGGCCGTGTTCACGCCGCCGGGATGGGCGTGGCCGCTCTACGCGGCCGTGTTCGGCGCGGCGGCGCTGCGCGCGCTGTGGGCGGCGCGCACGGCGCCGCACCATCTGCACCACCTGGTGGGCACGGCGGCCATGGTCTACATGTCGGTGGCGATGGCGGCGGCCCCGCCCGGTGCGCACCACGCGCACGGCGGCTCCGGGGTGCCGTTGCTGACCGGCGCACTGCTGCTGTACTTCACCGGGTACGTGCTGCTCACCGGCGCCCGACTGGTCCCGGCGGCCGGTCCTGGTCCGGCGCTCGGGGCGGGGCCGGCGCTCGGGGCCGGTGGGGCTGTCGAGGTTGGTGCGGGGGTCGGGGCCGGTGCGGCGGTCGGGGCAGGGGGAAGGCCGCTCGGCTGGGGCGACCGGCCGGAGTTGGCGCGGGCCTGCCGGCTGTCGATGGGGATCGGCATGGTCGCCATGCTGCTCACCATGTGACCGGATGAGAGTGAGCGGGTCATGCCGGCCGGCCCGGATAGGGTCGGGCGCATGACTGCCGTGTTGTTCGACTTCTCCGGGACGCTGTTCCGCGTCGAGTCCACCGAGTCCTGGCTGCGGACGGTACTGGCCGAGACGGGGTACACCCTGCCCGAGCCCGAACTGCAGGCCAGAGCAAGGGACCTGGAAACGGCCGGTGCGCTGCCGGGCGGTGCGACACCGGTGGAGGTGCCCGCGGACCTGGCCGGGCTCTGGGCGGTGCGGGACAAGAGCGCGGAGCTGCACCGGACGGCGTACACGGGCCTGTCCCGGCGGGTGCCGCTTCCCGACCCCGGGCTGCACGACGCGCTGTACGAGCGGCACAAGACCCCGGCCGCCTGGGCGCCCTACCCGGACGCCGAGGAGGTGCTGCGCACGCTGCGCGAGCGCGGGATCGGCGTCGGCGTGGTCAGCAACATCGGCTGGGATCTGCGCCCGGTGTTCCGCGAGCACGGCCTCGACCGGTACGTGGACGCGTACGTGCTGTCGTACGAGCACGGCGTGCAGAAGCCGGACCCACGGCTGTTCTCGGTGGCCTGCGCGGCGCTCGGCGCCGATCCGCGCGAGACGGTGATGGTCGGCGACAGCAAGGAGGCCGACGGCGGGGCGGCCGCGCTCGGCTGCCGGGTGCACTTCGTCGACCACCTGCCGGTGACGGACCGCCCGGACGCCCTGCTGCCGGTGCTGGATCTGGTGGGCTGAGGCCCACCACCCCGCGGCGCCCTCCCTGTTCCACGCCGCCCGCCTGAGACGATCCCCCGCGTCGCCCCAGACGGACGGCAGCCCTGGACAGGCCCCGCGCATGGCGGTGCCCACCGCGTTGAGTATAGTTGGCTGGCAGCCAGTCAACGCAGGAGTTACAGGATGTCCCCGCGCAGCGCCTCGGTCAATGAAGAGTTGCGGCGGCGTTCCCGTGAGCGGCTGCTGCAGGCCGCCGTGGAGCTGGTCGACGAGAACGGATTCGAGGCCACCACGCTGGGCGACATCGCGGACCGTGCCGGTTCGGCGCGCGGACTGGTGTCGTACTACTTCCCCGGCAAGCGCCAGTTGGTGCAGTCCGCCGTGCACCGGCTGATGCACCGCACGCTGGAGGAGGCGCTGGAGCGGGAGCCGCGCACCGACGACGGCCGGGAGCGCCTGGCGCGGGCCATCGACGCGATCCTGGGCCTGGCCCGCGACCGGCCGGTGCTGATGCGCCAGCACATGGCGGGGCTGCTGCAGGCGGAGGGCTTCGTGCAGTGCCCGGAGCAGCGCCGGCTGTCGGAGCTGCTCAGCGACACGGTCGCCCGGTGCGGCTCACAGGACGTCGCCGCCGACTATCCGATGCTGCGGGCCCTGCTGATGGGCGCGGTGTACGCCGCACTGGTGCCGGGGGTGCCGATGCCCGTTCCGGCGCTGCGGGCCGAGCTGTTCCAGCGGTACGGGCTCGACTGGGAGTCGGGACTGCCGCCGGAGAAGGAGACGGACGAGGGTACCCGGAAGCGGGACCTGTCCCGGTTCTTCGCCACGGAGGAGCGCCCGAGCGGCTCCTGAGGACGAGAGGAGCGCCCCCCAGCAGCCCCCGAGGACGGAGGGAGCGCCCCAGCAGCCCCCGAGGAGCGTCCCGGCAACCCCCGAGCACCTCCCAAGATGAGTCCGGGCAGCCCCAGAGGAGCGTCCCGACCGCCGCGGAGACCGTCCGCGTCAGTCGCGGCGCACGTGACGGGGTGTCAGGAACCCGGCGTCCCGCGCCTGGGCGATCAGGCGGAGGGAGCGCCGGCGGCTGCGTCCGGTCGCGTTCATCACGGCGAGCACCGGGTCGACGCCCGCCTCCTGCGCGGCGCGGTACTCCTGCGCGACCAGCCGGCTGCCCTCGACGCCCCGCAACCGGACCGGCCGGGCGTGCTGCGGTCCCGCGCACAGCACGCCGCCCTCTCCGCCCTCCCCCGCCTCTCCGGACTCGTCGCCGGCTTCCGGTCCGCCCCCGTCCTCCGGCGGCTCGCCGCCGTCGTCCCCGCCTTCCTTTTCCTCGCCGTCCTCGTCGTAAGACTGCTCCCCTGCGCGGGGCTCCGGCCGCTCCACGCCGCACGACGCGAACAGCGGGCCCTCGATCCAGTCCGCGAGCACGGCCAGGTCGGCCAGGGACAGGGCCGGCTCGGCCTGCACGTCCTCGATGGACACGCGCCCCTCGTGCAGCACGGCAAGGGCGTCGACGCGCGCGCCGTCCGGGAAGGCCAGCCGTACCTGGAACCAGGACGTGACGTCGCCGCGCTCCTGCTCGTCGCCGTGCTGCCGCACCTTCCACGCGGGCCACACGGAGACCGCGCCGTCCGCCGTGTTCCGGTCGGAAAGATGAAGAAAGGACGCTTCTGGCACACACGCAACGTAATCGCGTGATCACCTCCAGACGAAGGGACACGCGTCGGCGTCACCCCGCCGGACCCTGCACTGACGGGCCGGGGGATGCGATGCTGGAGTCGTTCGCAGGCTCTCTCTCCTTCCCCTTCGGCCGAGGAGTCCCGCTGTGCTGCGTATCGCCGTCGTCGGCTCGGGACCGAGCGGGTGCTACACCGCCCAGACACTGGTCCAGCTGGATCCCGAGGCGCGCGTGGACGTCCTGGACCGGCTGCCGTGCCCGTACGGCCTGGTCCGGTACGGCGTCGCCCCGGACCACGAGAAGATCAAGTCGCTGCAGGGCAGTCTCCGGTCGGTGCTGGAGCACGAGCGCGTGCGGTTCCTCGGCGGGGTCCGGGTGGGCGGCCCCGGCGGGCTGCCGGTGGAGCGGCTGCGGGAGCTGTACCACGCGGTGGTGTACTGCGTGGGCGCCGCCACCGACCGGCACCTCGGGATTCCGGGCGAAGAGCTGCCGGGCAGCTGGTCGGCGACCGACTTCGTGGCCTGGTACAGCGCGCACCCGGACGCGGCCGACGCCGGCTTTCTGCGCGGGGTGCGGTCGGCCGTCGTCATCGGCGTGGGCAATGTGGCGGTGGACGTCACGCGGATGCTGGTGCGGGGCGCGGAGGAGCTGCGGCCGACGGACATCCCGCAGGGTGCGCTGGACGCCCTCGCGGCGAGCGGGGTCACCGACGTGCAGATGGTGGGCCGGCGCGGCCCCGCCCAGGCCCGCTTCACCACCAAGGAGCTGCGCGAGCTGGGCGGGCTGCCCCACACCGAGGTCAGCGTCGATCCGGGCGACCTGACGCTGGATCCGGCCGATGCCGCGGCGCTGCCCACCGTGCAGCGGCGCAATCTGGAGGTGCTGCGCGGCTGGGCCGGACGGCCCTCGTCCCGTGCCGTCCGCCGTATCCGGCTGCGGTTCTTCCTGCGCCCGGTGGAACTGCTCGCCGAGCGGGGCCGGGTGGGCGGGGTGCGTTTCGAGCGGACGGCGCCGGACGGCCGGGGCGGGGTGACGGGCACGGGCCGGTTCGAGGAGGTGCCGGCCCAGTTGGTGCTGCGCTCGGTGGGCTATCGCGGGGTTCCGCTGGACGGGCTGCCGTTCGACGCGCCGAGCGGCACGGTGCCGAACGCGGCAGGGCGTGTCCTGCGCGACGGCGTCCCCTCCCCCGGCGAGTACGTCGCCGGCTGGATCAAGCGCGGCCCGACCGGTGTCATCGGCACCAACCGGCCCTGCGCCAAGGAGACGGCGACCTCCCTGCTGGCGGACGCTCCCACGCTGATGCGCCGGCCCGTGCCCGAGGACCCGGTGGCGGCGCTGCGGGCGGCCGGGATCGAACCGGTGCCGTGGGCGGGGTGGCTGGCGATCGAGCGGGCCGAGGCGGAGCTGGGCGCACGCCTGGGACGGAGCGTGGTGAAGCTGGCCGACTGGGACGCGCTGCTCAGGGCGGCCGGGTCGCGGTAGCGTCGGCGGCCGGCTCGCGGTAGCGCCGCGGGCGGGTCGCGGTAGCCCCGGCAGGCAGCTCGGGATAGCGCCGGCGGGCGGGGATTCCTCCGTCGCCGGGCGGGCATGACACACACCGGCAACGGTCCGGAAATCAACAAACTGTGCAAGACGCCTACGGTCTCGTCCTGTTCCGATGCCACCCCCCGCCCGCGCACGGTTGGAGTGCCCATGGCCACCACAGACGTCCATCCCGTCGACGAGATACCGCCGGTACGGCAGTTGGCGGCCCTCGGGCTGCAGCACGTGCTCGCGATGTACGCGGGCGCCGTCGCCGTCCCGCTGATCGTGGGCGCGGCGATGAAGCTCTCGCCGGCCGATCTGGCGTATCTGATCACCGCCGATCTGCTGGTGTGCGGGATCGCCACGCTGATCCAGTGCGTCGGCTTCTGGCGGTTCGGTGTCAGGCTGCCGATCATGCAGGGCTGTACGTTCGCGGCCGTGTCGCCGATGGTGCTCATCGGGACGACGGGCGGCGGACTGCCCGCGATCTACGGTTCGGTGATCGTCGCGGGTCTGGCGATCCTGCTGCTCGCCCCGGTCTTCGGCAGACTGCTGCGGTTCTTCCCGCCGCTGGTGACCGGCACGGTGATCCTGGTCATCGGGGTCTCGCTGCTGCCGGTGGCGGGCAACTGGGCTGCGGGCGGCGCCGGTTCGAAGGACTTCGGGGAGCCGAGGAACCTGGCGCTGGCGGCGTTCGTGCTGGCGGTGGTGCTGGCCGTGCAGCGGTTCGCGCCGCCCGCGCTCGGCCGGGTCGCCGTGCTGATCGGGATCGCGGTGGGCCTGGCGGTCGCGGTGCCGTTCGGGTTCACCGACTTCGGCGGGGTCTCCGACGCCGACTGGCTGGGCGTCAGCACGCCGTTCCACTTCGGGGCGCCCGACTTCAGGGCCTCCGCGATCGTGTCCATGCTGGTAGTGGCTCTGGTGACCATGACCGAGACGGCCGGCGACCTCATCGCGGTGGGCGAGCTGACGGGGCGGACGGCGACACCGCGCTCGCTCGCCGACGGGCTGCGCGCGGACGGTCTGTCGACAGTGCTGGGCGGGGTGTTCAACACCTTCCCGTACACGGCGTACGCGCAGAACGTGGGCCTGGTCGGGCTGACCCGGGTGCGCAGCCGCTGGGTGGTCGCGGCGGCGGGCGGGATCCTGGTGCTGCTCGGTCTGCTGCCCAAGCTGGGCGCGGTGGTCGCGGCGATCCCGGCGCCGGTGCTGGGCGGGGCCGGACTGGTGATGTTCGGCACGGTCGCGGCGAGCGGGCTGCGGACGCTGGCCCGGGTCGACTTCGCGGGCACCCAGAACCTGACGGTGGTGGCGGTGTCGGTGGCCGTCGGCATGCTGCCGGTGGGGGTGCCGACGGTCTACGAGAAGTTCCCGGACTGGTTCCAGACGGTGATGAACAGCGGGATCAGCGCGGGCTGCCTGTCCGCGATCGTGCTGAACCTGCTCTTCAACCACCTTCCCGCGAAGGCGGGTTCAGCCGTCACCGCCGAGGCGGACGGACTGCCGGTCCGCAGCGGCGAGGAGGCTGGCGAGCAGCCCCGGGAAAAGACCGTCTAGGTCGTCCCGGCGCAGCACGTTCATCTTGGCCGTGCCCCGGTAGACCTGCCGGATGACCCCGTTCTCGCGCAGCACCCGGAAGTGGTGGGTGGTGGTGGACTTGGTCACCGGCAGGTCGAACTGGGAGCAGGTCAACTCGGCGTCACGGGCGGCGAGTTCGCGTACGATCCGCAGCCGCATCGGGTCGGAGAGCGCGTGCAGCACGCCCTCGAGGCGGATCTCGTCGCGCTCCGGGTGCGGCAGCGCGCGGCCGGCGGCGGTCTCGGTCACGGCGGCTGCCCCTTCGTCGCGGAACTCCTCGGTCACCAGCATCGTACGAGACTCACCGTAGTTTGACACCTATCGTAGTACGAGGTTTATCGTACGAGTCGACCACGGTCCCGTGACGAACGGAGTCTGACGTGAGCGCCCTCTTCGAGAGCATCACCCTGCGCGAAGTGACCATCCCGAACCGGGTGTGGATGCCCCCGATGTGCCAGTACTCGGCCGCGCCGGAGGGCCCGCTCGCGGGCGCTCCCGGTGACTGGCACTTCGCGCACTACGGGGCGCGGGCCACGGGCGGCACCGGTCTGATCGTCGTGGAGGCCACCGCGGTCGCGCCGGAGGGCCGGATCTCCCCGTACGACCTCGGCCTGTGGAACGACACGCAGGTGGAGGCCTTCCGCCGGATCACCGGCTTCCTCAGCGCCCAGGGCACGGTGCCGGGCGTCCAGCTCGCCCACGCCGGCCGCAAGGCGTCCACCGACCGGCCCTGGAAGGGCGGTGCGCCGCTCGGCCCCGAGGCGGGCGGCTGGCAGCCGGTCGCGCCGAGCGCGGTGCCCTTCGACGAGCGCCACCCGGTGCCCGCCGAGCTGACGGTGGAGCAGATCCGGGAGGTCGTCGGCCGGTTCGCCGCCGCGGCCCGCCGGGCGTTCGCCGCCGGCTTCGAGGTCGTCGAGATCCACGGCGCCCACGGCTATCTGATCAACGAGTTCCTCTCCCCGCACTCCAACCACCGCACCGACGCCTACGGCGGCTCGTACGAGAACCGCACCCGGTTCGCCCTGGAGGTCGTGGACGCCGTACGGGAGGTGTGGCCCGAGGAGAAGCCGGTGTTCTTCCGCATCTCGGCCACCGACTGGCTCCAGGACGGCGGCTGGACCGCCGAGGACACGGTCCGCTTCGCCCACGACCTGCACGCGCACGGCGTCGACCTGCTCGACGTCTCCACCGGCGGCAACGCCTCCGGCGTGACCATTCCGACCGGGCCGGGCTACCAGGTGCCGTTCGCCGCCCGGGTGAAGGCCGGGAGCCCGCTGCGCGTCGCCGCGGTGGGCCTGATCACCGAGGCCGGGCAGGCGGAGAAGATCGTGACGAACGGCGAGGCCGACGCCGTCCTGCTGGGCCGCGAGCTGCTGCGCAACCCGTCCTGGGCCCGGCATGCCGCCCGCGAGCTGGGCGGCGAGGTCCGGGTGCCGGACCCGTACCACCGCTCGGTCTGAGCCCGGCCGGGCAGGACCGTAGCCGCGCCTCGCTCTGAGTCGGCCGGGCAGGACGGGCGCCACCCTCGCGGTCCGAACCCGGCCGGCTCAGGGCGAGCGCCACCCTCGCGGCCCGAGCCTGGCCGGACAGGGCGAGCGCCGCCCCGTCCGTCCGAGCCCGGCCGCACAGGACAGGCGCCGCCCCGCCCTGTCCGAGCCCGGCCGCACAGGACAGGCGCCACCCCGCCCTGTCCGAGCCCGGCGGGCCAGGGCGAGCGCCACCCCGTCCGTCCGAGCCCGGCCGTACAAGACAGGCGCCACCCCGTCCGTCCGAGCCCGCCGGGCAGGGCGGGCGCGCCACCGGCTCAGCTCGGCAGCAGCCGCGTGACCGTCTCCTCCAGGCGGGGCAGCACCCGCTGTCCCGCCAGCGCCAGGGCGATCGCCGCGACGACCCCGGCCCAGGCGACCGGGCCGAGCGGGGTGCAGCCGACGGCCTGGCTGACGACCGGGGTCTGCACGGCCGCGACCAGGGCCGCCGCGGACCCCAGGCAGGTGATCTGCACCAGGCGGCTGTCGCGCCGGTCCAGCCAGGTCTGCACGAGCTGGGTGCCGACCACCCCGCACAGCGCCATCGTGCTGGAGCGGCGCGCGGTGCCGGGGGTGAAGCGGCCGAACAGCCAGGCCGTCACCGCGCCCAGGCAGGTGGTGAGCGCCCGGTGCCGGATCTGCCGCAGCAGGGGCGCGCCGAGCACGGCGGAGGCGTCCTCCGGGGATCCGCCGCGGGCGCCGGCCGTGCCGTGCTCCCCGTCCCCGCCCGGGCCGCCGCGGGCCCGCAGCATGCCGGACTCCTCCGCGCGCTCGGTGACCGCGACCGCCATCGACGGGAACAGGTCGGTGAAGAGGTTCACCATGAGCATCTGCCGGGTGGACAGCGGCGCCCGGCCGGACAGCAGGGTGCCGAGCATGCCGAACCCGACCTCGCCCGCGTTGCCGCCGATCAGGATGGCGATGGCGTCGGCCACGCTGTGCCACAGCGCGCGGCCCTCGCCGACCGCGTCGATCAGGACCGTCAGGTCGTCGTCGGTGAGGACGATGTCGGCGGCGTTGCGGGCGGCGGCCGAACCGCGCGCGCTGATCCCGACGCCGATGTCGGCGGCGCGGATCGCCGCGGCGTCGTTGGCGCCGTCGCCGACCATGCCGACGACCCGGCCGGCGTCCCGTAGCGCCTCCACGACCTGCAGCTTCTGCTCCGGCGCCACCCGCGCCACCACACCGGCGTCCCGCAGCATCCGGGCCCTGGCCGCCCGGTCCGCCGCGGCCAGCTCGTCCCCGGTGACCACCACGGTGTCCTCGGGCCAGCCCAGCTCGGCGGCGATGGCCCGCGCGGTCTGCGGATGGTCGCCGGTGAGCATCACCGGCCGCACCCCTTCCTCCAACAGGCCCTCCACCAGCGCCGTGGAGGTCTCGCGCGGTACGTCGGACAGGGCGAGCAGCCCGGTGAACTCCAGCTCCTGCAGCGGCTGTTCGAGGACGTCGGCCGGCTCGTCGCCGGCGCCGAGCCGCCGTTCGGCCACCGCCAGCACCCTCAGGCCCTCGCCCGCCAGCGTTCGTGCCGCCTCGGAGGCGTGCTCGGGCAGGGCGGAGCAGGCGGGCAGCACGGTCTCCGGGGCGCCCTTGACCACCAGGACGAGCGGGCCGTCCCCGCTGCGGCCCACGGCGGCGGCGTATCCGCGGGCCGCCTCGAACGGCAGGCCCGCGAGCTGCGTCCAGTCCGGGTCGGGGCCGGCCGCGTCCAGCACGGCCTCGTCGGTGGCGTGCACGGGCTGCTCGGCCCCGCCGTTGATGCGCGGGCAGGCGCGGGCGGCGGCCCGGACGGTGCCCGCGGACCCGGCATCGTCCACCGTGTGGACCGTGCCGTCGGCGTCGGAGGTGCGCACCAGGCGCAGCCGGTTCTCGGTGAGCGTGCCGGTCTTGTCGAAGCAGAACGTGTCCATGCGGCCCAGCGCCTCGAGGGTGCGCGGGGTGCGCACGAGGACGCCGTCGTGGCTCAGCCGGCGGGCGGCCGCCAGCTGCGCCACCGTGGCCACCAGCGGCAGGCCCTCCGGTACGGCGGCCACGGCCACCGCCACGCCGCCGCTGACCGCCTCCCGGATGGGGGTGCCGCGCAGCAGCGCCAGACCCGTCACCGCGGCGCCGCCCGCCAGGGTCAACGGCATCGCCTTGCGGGTGAGTTCCTGCAGCCGGGCCTGGACGCCGCCGGCCGGGGGTGTGCGGGCGGCGAGGTGGACGGCGCGGGCCGCCTCCGTGTGCTCGCCGGTCTCTACGACCATGGCGCGGGCCTGGCCCGCCACGACGGTCGTCCCCTCGAAGACCATGCAGCGCCGGTCGGCGACCGGGGCGTGCGGGGTCGGGTCGGTCTGCTTCTCCACCGGCAGCGACTCGCCGGTCAGGGCCGACTCGTCGACCTCCAGGCCCTCCTGCCACAGCAGCCGGGCGTCGGCGGGCACCACGTCGTCCGCCTTCAGCTGGATCACATCGCCCGGATGCAGCTTGCCCGCATCCACGGTGCGGGTGCCGCCGGCCGGCGCCTCGCCCTGCGGCGGGACCAGCCGCGCCTTCTGCTGCTGCTCCGCGAGCAGCCCGGACAGCGCCCGCTCGGCGCGCAGCCGCTGGATGCCTCCGACCAGGGCGTTCAGGTCCAGGGCGCCGACGACGAGCAGGGCGTCCACGACCGAGCCGAGGATCGCCGACGCCGCCGAGCCGACCGCGAGGACCGGGGTGAGCGGGTCGTGGAGTTCGCCGCGCACGGCCCGGCCCAGCCGGCAGGTCCAGCGCAGCGGCGCGGCGGCCGGGTGCCGGGCGGCGCCGGCCACGGTCTTGCGGACGCGGGCGGTCAGTTCCTCGAACGCGCCGTGCTCCTCGGCCGGTTCGTGCTCCAGCCGCTCCCGCGCCTGCTCGGGCGCCAGCTCGTGCCAGTGCACGCGCGGCCGCGGGTGCGGGGGCCGGGCCGTCGCCACGCCGAACGCGGCGCGCGCCCCCGACAGCAGGGCCGACACGGCGGCGGCGTCGACCGGGGCGTGCCGCAGCCCCGGCAGCGCGGCGAACCGTCCCCGGCCGCCGCCGGACTCGCCGACCGCGACGAGGAGTCCGGACAGGGCGGCGCCGGAACGGGCCAGGATCTGGGCGTGCCCGCTGACCGTCCGGGCCGCCGGGATCGCGGTCAGCACCCGCCACACGTCGGGCAGTCCGTGCAGGGCGAGGAGATCCGCGCCCCACACCACGGCGCCCTCCTGGTCGGTGAGGGCGACGGCGATGTCGGCCGCCCGCAGCCCGGCCAGCACGTCGTGGTCGTCCGCCGAGCACACCCGGGCGACGGTGAGCACCCCGCCTCCGTCGCCGCGTGCCTGGTACACCACGTCGTCCAGCGGCCGGCGCGCGTCCACGACCTGGTCGGCGAGGCCGACGAAGTCCTCCAGAGCGGGGTCTTCCACCAGCACCACCCGCAGGCCGGCCCGGCGCGCCGCGTCCAGCACGGGTTCGGCCCACGGGTCCGGCTCGCCGTCGTCGGTGCGCAGCACATCGGCGTCCAGGACGATCGTGCCGGCCATCTCCAGCCGGCGCAGCCGGTCCGGGTCGCGGACCAGGACGCCGTTGCGGGCGAGGGCGGTGCTCAGCAGCGCGTGGAAGGCGGCGGGGCCGTAGCGGGCGGCCTTCGGCGAGCCGGCGAGGACCGCTTCCGCCGCCTCGGCGCCGTTGTGCTTGACCAGCAGGGTGGCCGCCGCGCCCAGCACACTGCCCGCGGAGGCGTGCTCGGCGTACTCCTGGGCCGGCGACTCCCGCAACGGCGGCCGGGGGGCGCCGTCCGCCGGAAGGCTGATGCGGCCGGGCGCGCACAGCTGGTCGTGCACCGAGTCGAAGGCGGCCGCGCGGGCCACCGTCTCGGCCACCTGGCAGGCCCGCAGGGCGCCGTCGAGGACCAGCGAGGTCGGGGTCTGCCCGGCGCCGTGGACGGCTGCGTTCGCACAGGCAAGAACGAGGTCCATGCCGGTGTCCCCGAGCAGGCCGCGCAGCCAGGCGCGAAAGCGGGGGTTCTCCCGCAGCAGCGTCACCGCCGCGGTCGCGACGCGGGGCGTGGGCGGCAGCCGCAGCGCGTACGCGCCGAGCGCGACGCCGATGCCCGCCGCGTCGGCGGCGAGCGCGGCCGCGGCCGCACGCACCCCGGCCGGGTCGGCGGGATGCGTGGTCTCCTCCACGTCGCCGCCGGACAGCACGAGCCCGTGCCGCTCGGCCAGGTCGGCGGCGTGGCTCAGGACCTCGTCGGCGGCCTCCTCGCCGGTCGCGGTCACCACCAGGCGCGCGAGCCCCTGGTCCCAGTAGGCGACCAGCACGTCGGGCCGCTCCGCGAGCGCCTCGGCCACCCGGCGCGCGAGGTGCGCCGTGCCGCCCGCGCGCCGCACCTGTTCCCGCTCCACCGGCCGCAGGGCCAGATGGGCGCGGGCGCCGGCCCGCCAGTGGCCCCCGGTGCCGGGCAGCGCGTTGCGCGCGACCCGTGCCACCCGTACGGCGGTGTCCGCGCCGCGCACGCCGGCCCGCGCCGTTCCCGCGGCGGCGCCGGCGGCCATCCCGACCGCCGGCGCCAGCAGCCGCGGTGCGGCGGGCAGCAGCCGGGCGGCCGCGGAGGGCACCGTCAGCAGTCCGATCCCCATGGCCCTCCTCAGAGCGTGGTGCGGTCGGGCCGTGCCGTGGGACCGAGCGGCCCGCTGGACGGCTTGCCGGCCGAGCTCTCCGCCGGGCGAGCGGCCTTGGCGGAACCGGCGGTGGTGGTACCTCCGGACGCGTCGGCGGTGCCGGCCGAGGACGGCTCGGCCGTACCCGCGGCTCCGCTGCTCGCGGACGTATGCCCGGCTCCGCGTGCCCTCGCGCCGCCGGCTGTCGAGGTACGGCTTTCTTCGGCGCCGCCCGTGGCCGCGCCGCCGTGGCCCGACCGCAGGGCGGCGGTGCCGAGTTCGTGGGCGGGCTCCGGCTGCCGGCCGGCCTCGCTCTCGCCGGTGGGTGGATGTGCGGGCCGGGGCTGGGTGAGCCAGGCCACGGCCGCGCCGGTCAGGGCCACCGGCCACTCCACCACGCCCGCCGCTCCGAGCACTCCGGCCCCCGCGTACACCGCCATGCGCCGACCGCGCGGCGAGACCGCGCCGATCTTGTCCAGGGTTTCCTCCGCCGCCCTGCCCACCGTTCCGGCGCCGGGCACCCTGCGCAGGACCGAGGCCGCGCCGCGCAGGGGCGCCGTGAGGGCCGACGACGACTTCTGCTCAGCCATGACTCTCCTCGGATGAGATCTCCTCGCGTGCCCCACCGAGTTCCCGCCATCGCGCTGGTCATCCCCGGTTTCAGCCGCGGACCCCCACTCCAAGGGAACCCCCCGCACCGCGTCCGCGCCACCCGCACCGCACGGGCAGCCCGGCCCCGCGCCCCGGCGCTCCGCCCGAGCCGAGGCGCCGGGTCCGATGCGCCAGCCCGATGCGCCGAGCCGGGTACGCCAAGCCCGGGTACGCCAGCCCGATGCGCCGAGCCGGGTACGCCAAGCCCGGGTACGCCAAGCCTCACGCGCCGTGCTGCGCAGCGGTCCGCGGGGGCTCAGGGCCCCACGCGGCCCCTTCCAGAGACCGCGCGAGTCCGCACCCCCGCCCCGGACCCTGCCTGTGTTCGCGCGAGTCTTGCGCCCGCCGGACTCACCAGCAACGACCCGGCCCCGGCCCCTCCGACGACCGCCCCGCCCTCCCCCGCCCGCTCCGTGCTGCGGCCGGCCGACGGCGACCCGGCGTGCTGCGGCGGGCCGATGGGAACCCCGGCAGCTGTCCGTCGCGCGTGCGCGCCTGCTGGAGGAAGTGACCTTCCAGCGGCCGTAGGGGTCCGCGCCGCGCTCTTCACTCACCACGGTTGCCCAGCTCGGTGAGCTGCGGCATGCCGCTCACCAGGCAGCAGGCTCCGCTCGCATTGCCGAGGCGGTCATGCGACGGACGCGGCCAGCTCCCGCTGGTAGCCGGTGTAGGCGGTGCGCAGGGCCTCTCCGGGCCAGTCGGCGGGCAGGAGTGCGGGCGGCAGCACCGGGTCGGTGAGCAGGTGGCGTACGGCGGCGGCGTACGCGGTGAGGCGGTCCGCGGGGGTGCGGGCGGTCTCGATGCGGGCGAGGAGGGTCCGTGCGGTGGCCGACCAGGCGTCCAGCGGCCAGAGCCGGGCGGCCAGGTCGTGCGGGGGCTCGTCGGGGCGCGCGGTGTACGTCCGGGCGACCGGGGTCAGCGTGTCCGGCAGGGCGCGGTCGAGGTTGGCCGGGCGCAGCCAGACGCCCTCGCGGAGTTCGGCCAGCCGGAGGGCGGTCAACCGGGCCCGCAGCTCGGCGCGTTCGGCGGGGCCGCGCCCGGTCGCCGTGATCACCACCATCTCCCAGTCGCCGTCCCACGCGCGCGTGCCGGGGCGCAGCGCCTCGTCCTGGCGCCGCTGGCGGGCGAGCAGCCGGTCGCTGAGCCGGTAGCCGGTGTCGGTGCGGCGCAGGTCACCGGCGGTCACCATCCGGCTCAGCGCGGCCCGCAGCGTCGAGCCGCCGACGCCGAAGGGCCCCACGAGCCGGACCAGGTCCTTCACCGGCATCTCGGCCGGGTGCGCGCCGAGCAGCAGGCTCAGCACGACCGACCGCGCGGACAGCGGCCGCAGGCCCGCGTGCTCGGGTGCCTGCTGCGATGCCTGCGCCGGCTCGGGAGAGACGTTCATGCGCATGGGCACGTACTGTACGTGCACCTCCTTGTTGCAGTATTGCTACGGCCGCAGCGAGAGTGCAACATACTGTCATGGTCTCGATTTCCGCGCAGTCGCCGTCGCCGTCGGGGGCGCAGCCCCAGCAGCCGTACGCCACGCACGACGTCACCAACCAGGCCCCGCCCCTGGCGCCGTACGACGCCTCCGACGACCCGGCCCTGCTGGAGGGGCTGCGCCGGGAGGGCGCCGGATGGGCGGAGGAGGACATCCGGCGGCTGGGGGCGCGCGCCGGCAGCGTCGAGGCGCAGGAGTGGGGCGAGCTGGCGAACCGGCACGAGCCGGTCCTGCGCACCCACGACCGCTACGGCCACCGCGTGGACGAGGTGGAGTTCCATCCCAGCTGGCACCACCTGATGCGCACGGCGGTCGCCGAGGGCCTGGCCGGCGCGCCCTGGGCGGACGAGCGGCCCGGCGCCCATGTGGCCCGCACGGCGGGCGGACTGGTGTGGGGGCACACGGAGGCCGGGCACGGCTGCCCGACGTCGATGACGTACGCCGCCGTACCCGCGCTGCGCGCCCAGCCGGACCTGGCGAAGGTCTACGAACCGCTGCTGACCAGCCGGGAGTACGACCCCGAGCTGCGCGTGCCGGCCGAGAAGCCGGGGCTGCTCGCGGGGATGGGCATGACCGAGAAGCAGGGCGGTTCGGACGTCCGGACGAACACGACGGTCGCCACGCCCACCGGGGAACCCGGCGTGTACACGCTGCGCGGGCACAAGTGGTTCACGTCGGCGCCGATGTGCGACGTCTTCCTGGTGCTCGCGCAGGCCCCGGGCGGGCTGTCGTGCTTCCTGGTGCCGCGCGTGCTGCCCGACGGCAGCCGCAACACCTTCCGCATCCAGCGGCTCAAGGACAAGCTCGGCAACCGCTCCAACGCCTCCTCGGAGCCGGAGTTCGACCACACCGTGGCGTGGCTGGTGGGACCGGAGGGGCGGGGGGTGAGGACCATCATCGAGATGGTCAACTGCACCCGGCTGGACTGTGTGATGTCCTCGGCGACCCTGATGCGCAAGACGCTGGTGGAGGCCGGGCACCACGCCCGGCACCGCAGCGCGTTCGGCGCCCGGCTGATCGAGCAGCCGCTGATGCGCAACGTCCTGGCCGACCTGGCGCTGGAGTCGGAGGCGGCGACGACGCTCACCCTGCGGCTGGCCGGCGCGGCCGACCGCGCGGTGCGCGGGGACGCCGGGGAGCGGGCCTTCCGGCGGATCGCCACCGCCGTCGGCAAGTACTGGGTCACCAAGCGGGGCCCGGCGTTCACCGCGGAGGCGCTGGAGTGCCTGGGCGGCAACGGCTACGTCGAGGAGTCCGGTATGCCGCGGCACTACCGGGAGGCGCCGCTGCTGTCGATCTGGGAGGGTTCGGGCAACGTCAACGCGCTCGACGTGCTGCGTGCCCTCGGGCGCGAACCGGACACCGCCGAGGCCCTGTTCGCCGAACTCGGCCTCGCGCGCGGAGCGGACGCCCGCCTGGACGCGGCGGTGGCCGCGCTCAAGGACCAGTTGGCCGAAACGGACCAGGTGGGCGCCCGCCGGCTGGTGGAGCGGATGGCGCTCGCCCTCCAGGGCTCCCTGCTGGTCCGGCACGCCCCGCACCCGGTGGCGGACGCCTTCTGCGCGAGCCGGCTGGGCGGCGACTGGGGGCACGCGTTCGGCACGCTGCCCACCGGTACGGACCTCGGCCCGATCCTGGAGCGTGCCCTGCCCGGCCTGAACTGACCCCTCTCCCCAGGCGACGGTCCTCCTGCCGTCCGGCGCGAGAGGGCCGCCGTCGGCCTGGCCGGTGACAGCCGACGGATCGCACACAGTCAGTCTGCGGCTCCGGACCGTTGTCGGTGCCGTGGTGCACACTCGCGATCAGGCGGCACTCGGCTGGGGAGGACAACGTGTTCACGGGGATCGACGAGGTGGACTGGGCCTCGCTGCGGCACCGGTACGGCAGCGCGGAGGACGTGCCCGGATGGTTACGGGCCCTGGCCTCCGCGGACACCGCCGAGCGGGCGACCGCGCTCGACGGGATGTACGGCGCGCTGCACCACCAGGGGCGGGTGTACGACTCGACGCTCGCCTGCGTCCCGTTCCTGCTGTCACTCGTGGCCCGCGAGGAGGTGCCGGACCGGGGCGGCATCGTGGAACTGCTGGTGGCCATCGGCGCGTACAGCGCGGACGGGGACCCGCGGGCGCGGGCGGCGGTGTGCGCGGGCGGCGAGGTGTTCGCCCGGCTCGCCGGGGACCCGGACCCGGCGGTGCGCCGGGCGGCCGCCGGGGCCCTCGTGCACTTCGTGGCCGGCCCCGCGCCGGTCCTGGAGCTGTTGCGGCAGCGGCTGCGGGCCGAGCGGGACGACCGGGTCCTGCTCGCCCTGACCGAGGCGCTCGCCCTGTTCGCCCGCCGGTACCCCGCGCACGCCGACGCCGCGGTGGACCTGCTGGCCGAGCAGAGCGCACCACCGTACGCGCCGGGGCAGCGGCTCGCGGCGCTCGGCCAGCTCGCCCTCGTCGCGCCCGCCCGGCTGCCCGCCGACCTGGTGCCGACGGCCGTCCGGCTGCTGCGGGAGCGCTCCGCGCACCGCGCCCGCAGCTGCGAGCCGGCCACCGACTCCCTGGTCGGGCGGATACGGCGGCTGCGCCCGTCCGACGAGGAGGGCTCCCGGCTGCTGCGCACCCTGCACACCGCACTGGGCGACCGCGTCGCCGACCGCGGCGCGCTCCTCGGCGGCCAGCTGACCAGTCCCGACCCGATGGACCGGTGCCATGGCGTGTGGCTGGCGGCGGCGCTGCTGCGCGGCTGGCGCGGCGACCACAGCGGCACGGTCCGGCTGCTCGGCGCCCAACTGGGCGCCGAGGAGGACTGGTTGCGGGACGCCGCGGTCACCGTCCTGTCGGGGCTGTTCGCCCTGGCCGCACCCGCCGCCGACGACCTGCACGCTCTGGTGCGGGCCCGGCCCGACCTGTGGACGCACCGTGTCGAGCGCGGCTCCCCCGTCCTGGGGGGCCCGCTCAAGGCACTGGTCAGAAGCGGCGATCGACGCGCGGTTCCGGCCCTGGCCCACCTCCTGGCCGGGCCGGCCGCACCGGTGGACCTGGGGGGCGAACTGACGCACCTGGGCGCCGAAGCGGCCCCGCTCGCTCCCGTGCTGCGGCAGCGGCTCGCCCGGATTCCGCCGGCCTCCGCGGCCGCCGCCCGGCTCGCCGGCCCCCTGCTCACGGCGGTCGCCGCCGTCGGGGACCGGGACGCCGTCCCGGAGGTGCTGCGGCTGCTGTCGGACGCGCCCGGCGGGCCGGGGCCGCGGGACGCCTTCGCGGGCCAGGCCATCGCAGCGCTGGAGGCGCTGGACGCCACCGCACAGGCCGTACCGGTCCTGCGCGCCCTCCTGCACACCCGGCACGCCGCCGCGGCGGCCGGCGCGCTCTGGTCGGCGCAGCGGGACGCCACGGCCGTACTCCCCGTGCTGCTGCGGGAGCTGAGCCAGGGCGACCCGGACAGCCGGCCGCTGGCCGCCTCGCGGCTCGCCCGCCTGGGTCCGGCCGCGCGTCCCGCCCTGCCCGCGCTGCGCCGCGCGGCGGCCGGGTCGCGGCCCGCGCGGGAGCGGGTGGCGGCCGCGTGCGCGCTCTGGGGCATCGACGCCGACCCGCAGCCGGTGCTGCCCGTCTTCCGGGACGCCTGGCGGGAGGACCCGGGCACCCGCCTCCGCATCGCCCGCTGCCTCACCGAGATGGGCCCGGCCGCCACGCCGCTACGGCACCTGGCGGAGACCGAACTGGCCTCCCCACGCCGCCATGCGGCACATCCGGGCGCGGGCGGCGGCCAGGGCATAGCGGAGGACGAGGAGCTGCTGAGCGCGTGCCGGGAGGTACTGGCGGCGATGTAGGGGGTGTCATGGGTTCGGCACCCTCGCCTCACCGCCGTGGACCGGCGCCGACCGGGGTGCGTGGTCGGCGGTGTGTCAGGCGGCGCGTCCTCGGCGGCGTGCCGGGCGGTACGTCCTCGGCGGCGTGCGTGAGCCCTGCGTCCGCGGCGTCGTCCCGGGCTGGGTCCGTCGCCCACGGCGCGCCCAAGCCGCACGCCCTCGGCCACGCCCCGCACTGCATCCGCCCCCCCCACGGCGCGCCCGAGCCGCACGCCCTCGGCCGCGTCCCGCACTGCATCCGCCCCCCCACGGCACGCCCGAGCCGCACGCCCTCGGCCGCGTCCCGCGCTGGGTCCGTCCTCCGCAGCGCGCCCAAGCCGCGCGCCCTCGGCGGTGTGACGGGCGTGGTCAGACCATCCGCCCCCACTGCGGTCCGAGCCGCGCCCACTCGGTGTCCCAGGCGCGCATGCGGCGGCGTTCCAGGCGGCCGCGCAGGGCGAGGCCGCCGGCGAAGGGGACGGCCGCCGCGCTCACGCCCACCAGGCAGCCGATCAGGACGCCCCGGAAGGTGGCTTCGGAGGCGGAGGTGGGGCGGCCGACGAGACGACCCTGCGGATCGGTCCAGACGGTGACCGGAGCGCCACGCCTGCTGCCGGGCACCACCCGGACCTGCCCGGTGTGGGCGGAGCCGTCGGGCACGGTCCAGCGCACCCGGGCCCAGACCCGTTCGCCAGAGGGGGCATGACTGTGCATGGAACTGCTTCCCGGGACCCGCTCCACCACGTGGGCCACGACGGGGCGCCAGTCCGTCCGCTCCCGCGCGAGTCCGCTCTCCACCGACTCGTCCGCGGCGAGACCGGCCGCGACCCCGGCCAGGACGGTCAGCAGCCAGGCGCCGAGCACCACCCAGGCCTCCACCACGTCGGCCCGGCGTTTGAGCGGGTTGCGCCGCCAGCGCCACAGCCACACCTTCGGACCACGGAACGCCTTCAAAGGCATCCTCCTCACGAGCGCACCGACCGGCCGGACCGCCCTCCCATACGCGGGAGACCGCTCCGTTGCTCACGACGAGCCGTCTCCCCGACGGTCGCACGCGCGTGCCCCCTCGCGCAGGCGCATGCCGCAACGAACCGCCGCGGTCCTTCGCCGGCCGTCGACGACACCGCTGTGACCTGCGGGAACACCCGATCCAGGGGTGACTGTCAGTGGCGGGGTGCAGACTGGCCGATAACCGACGACTACCTGTCTCACGGCTACCTGGACGAAGGCGTCCCGGAGGTGATCGGCATGACCGAGGTACTGCTGGCAGTGGGCACCCGCAAGGGCCTGTTCATCGGGCGGCGCAGGGGCGGCGGAGCCTGGGAGTTCGACGACAGCCCCTATTTCAACGCGCAGGCGGTCTACTCGGTCGCGATCGACACCCGCGAGGACCGGCCGCGGCTGCTGGCGGGCGGCGACAGCGCGCACTGGGGCCCGTCGGTCTTCCACTCCGACGACCTCGGCCGCACCTGGACCGAACCGCCGCAGCCGGCCGTCAAGTTCCCCAAGGACACCGGCGCCTCCCTGGAGCGCGTCTGGCAGCTGCACCCGGCCGCCGCCGAGCCCGGCGTGGTGTACGCGGGCACCGAACCGGCGGCGCTGTACCGCTCGGAGGACCGCGGGGAGAGCTTCGAGCTGGTGCGGCCGCTGTGGGAGCATCCGACACGCTCCCAGTGGGTGCCGGGCGGCGGCGGCGAGGGACTGCACACCGTGCTCACCGACGCGCGCGATCCCAGAGCGGTGACCGTGGCCGTCTCCACGGCCGGGGTGTTCCGCTCCACCGACGGCGGCGCGAGCTGGGCCCCGTCCAACTCCGGTGTGTCCGCGGTGTTCCTGCCGGACCCGAACCCGGAGTTCGGCCAGTGCGTCCACAAGGTCGCCAGGGACGCGGCGGACCCCGACCGGCTCTACCTGCAGAACCACTGGGGGGTGTACCGCAGCGACGACGCGGGCGCGCACTGGACCGACATCGGCACGGATCTGCCGTCCACGTTCGGCTTCGCGGTGGCCGCCCATCCGCGCCGGGGTGACACGGCGTACGTCTTCCCGATCAACGCCGACGCGGACCGGGTGCCCGCCGAGCACCGCTGCCGGGTCTTCCGCACCGAGGACGCGGGCCGGACCTGGGAGCCGCTGTCCAAGGGCCTGCCGGAAGAGGATCACTACGGCACGGTGCTGCGGGACGCCCTGTGCACCGACGACGCCGATCCGGCGGGCGTGTACTTCGGCAACCGCAACGGCGAGGTGTTCGCCTCGGCCGACGACGGCGACAGCTGGCAGCAGCTGGCCGCGCACCTGCCGGACGTGCTGTGCGTGCGGGCGGCGGTGATCGCCTGAGACACGCGCACGCAGCCGGGGCGTCCGGGCCGGGCTTCGGCCATCGGTTGATCACCGGGCCGGGTACGGCAGTAGGGTGACGCCCGTGGCTCCACGACCCTTGCATGAAATCGTCGAAGCGGGCTGGGCGAAGGCCCTCGAACCCGTCGCGGACCGGATCGCCGGCATGGGCGACTTCCTGCGCGCGGAGATCGCCGCGGGACGCACCTACCTCCCGGCCGGACCGAACGTCCTGCGGGCCTTTCAGCAACCCTTCGACGACGTACGGGTCCTGATCGTCGGTCAGGACCCGTATCCGACGCCGGGACACGCGGTGGGCCTGTCGTTCTCGGTCGCGCCCGACGTACGCCCGCTGCCGCCCAGCCTCATCAACATCTTCCGGGAGCTGACCGCCGACCTGGGGGTGCCCCAGCCGTCCAACGGCGATCTCACGCCGTGGACCGAGCAGGGGGTGCTGCTCCTCAACAGGGCGCTGACCACGGCTCCGCGCAGTCCTGGCGCCCACCGCGGCAAGGGCTGGGAGGAGGTCACCGAGCAGGCGATCCGGGCCCTGGCGGCGCGCGGCAAGCCGCTGGTGTCCATTCTGTGGGGCCGGGACGCCCGGAATCTGCGTCCGCTGCTGGGCAGGCTGCCCGCCGTGGAGTCGGCGCACCCGTCGCCGATGTCGGCCGACCGCGGCTTCTTCGGCTCGCGTCCGTTCAGCCGCGCCAACGACCTGCTGATCCAGCAGGGCGGACAACCGGTGGACTGGCGGCTGCCGTAACCGTCTCCGACAGGCCGGCGGTGGACCCGGATCGGCGTCCACCGCCGGCCTGTTCCGCATGCGTGACGCCTGCTCGTGTCCCCCGCACGTCTCTGCTCGTTCGGCCGGCTCACCCCGCCGGGTGAACCCGCCCTGTGCTCTTCGCGCTCCGGCCCGGTACCGGCGCCCGGCATGCGGGATCGCCGTAAAAGCGGATTGTCCTCCCTTGTCACTGCTTTGTCGGGGCATGTTCTCGGCACATGCCCGCAACACGTGTCCCCGTCGAGCACCTCATCAGACAAAACCGGACGGATACCGCTCACCTGCACCCTCCCCGAACGGAGTAACCCGGGAAGCCAGTAACATGCGGCGCCATGAGCACCCCCACTGGGCCCGAGTCCGGCCTGCCCGTACGAATGCCGCGACCCCGCCAGCCCGGACGGCACCGCCGACCGGAACCGCTGGTGGCTCCCGAGGGTGCGCCCGCGCTCGCCCTCGCGGTGCCCGGTGCGCCCAGCGCCGCCACTCGCTCCCTCGCCGAGGAGGTCGTGAGCATCGCCCGCTCCGAGCTGCCCGGTCTGGACGCCCGGATCGGCTACCTGGACGGGGACGACAGCGAGTACCCCACGCTCCGGTCCGTGCTCGTGCGCGCGGCCGAGGAGCGCACGGCCCGTTACGAGCAGGCCGTCGCCGCCGGGGTCGAAGGGGTCAAGGAGCCCGACGGCCCGGTCGCCGTGGTGGTCCCGCTGCTGGCCGGTCCGGACAGCGCCCTTCTGCGGCAGATCCGCCAGTCCGTGATGGACAGCCGGGTCGCCGCCGAACTGACCGACGTCCTCGGCCCGCACCCGCTGCTCGCCGAGGCGCTGCACGTGCGGCTGTCCGAGGCGGGCCTCGCCCGCGCCGACCGCGCGCGCCTGTTCACCGTGGCCACCGCGGCGGACGGCATCGTCCTGGCGTCCGTGGGCGGCGAGGAGGCCGTGCAGGCGGCCGGGATCACTGGCATGCTGCTCGCCGCGCGCCTGGCCGTGCCGGTGATGGCGGCGGCCCTGGACCAGGAGGGCTCGATCTCCTCCGTCGCCGAGCAGCTACGTTCCGCGGGCTCGCAGCAGCTGGCGCTGGCGCCGTACCTGATCGGTCCGGAGATCGACCCGGCGCTGCTCGCCGCGGCCGCCGAGGAGGCGGGCTGCTCCACCGCCGAGCCGCTCGGCGCCTACCCGGCGATCGGCAAGCTCGCCCTCGCCAAGTACACGACGGCGCTGGGCATCGCCCCGCAGCAGGCGCAGGGCATGCCGGTCCGCTGACCCGCGCCCGCGCCACCGGCACTCCGTACGGCCCAGGGCCCGCTCCCCACCCGGAGCGGGCCCTTCGCCCTGTCCGGCAGCTTGACCGTGTGCTGCCCCGTGCCGGGGAGGAGACGGCCGTCCCGGGCCGCGGCGCTCAGCCGAAGACGACGCAGGAGGCCGCGGTGACGGACACCGAGCCCTCGTAGCGGGGCAGCCCCGTCGCCCGGTCCACGGCGAACCAGGTCACGTCCCCGGAGCGCTCGTTGGCCGCGTAGAGGAAGCCGTCGTGTTCGGCGAGCGCGCGCGGCCAGTGCCCGCCGCAGGTCACGGTGCCGATCAGCCGGAGGGTCTCGCCCTCCGCGGCGAGGACCGACAGGACGTCCTCGCCGCGGGTCGCGGTCCACACGAAGCGGCCGTCGGGGGAGACCACGATCCCGGACGGATAGGCGTCGCCCGCGGGTGCCTCGGGCAGCACGGGGACCTCCGCCAGCGGCCGCAGGGCGCCGTCCTCGGCGTCCCAGCGGCAGACGGTGACCGTGGGGGTGAGTTCGTTGACGACGTAGGCCAGCGAGCCGCCCGGGTGGAAGGCCAGATGGCGGGGACCGGAGCCGGGGCGCACGGCGACCTCGCGGTGCACGCTGGGAGCGCCGTCCGCGAGGGTGCAGACGCGCACCGAGTCCGTTCCGAGGTCGACGCTGACGGCCCACCGGCCGCTCGGATCGGGCTGCACCTGGTGGGCGTGCGGGCCGCGCTGGCGCCGGTCGTGCGGACCGGATCCGGTGTGCTGGAGCCGCCCGGACGGCTTGGCGGCGAGCGAGCCGTCCGGGCGCACGGGTACGGCGGTGACGCTGCCGCAGCCGTAGTTGGCGGTCAGCACATGGCCGGCGTACAGGCCGAGGTGGGTGGGTCCGCTGCCGTCGACCGGCACGGGCGGCCCGGCGAGTTCCGGCCGGCCCCCGTCGACCCGGTAGGCGGCGACGGCGCCCTCGGCCGTCTCGCTGACGGCGTAGAGCGTCCGTCCGTCCGGCGACAGGACCAGGTAGGACGGGTCGGGCAGGTCGTTCACCGCGGTGCCGAGGAGGAGCGCGCCGCCCTCGGGGGCGACCTCCGCGGTGACCAGGCCGGGGCCGCCCGCCGCCGTGAACGAGCCGATGAACGCCCGGCGTCCGCCGGGCCTGCCGTGCTGTGCCACCGCTGTCCCCTCTCGGTCGAGCCCGTCCGGGGCCGACGGTAGCAGCCGATCACGGACGGTCTAGACCAAGAGGACCTGGCGTGGCCGGAGTTCTTTGCCCACGGGCCCTGGCACTGCCCGGTGTCGCACCGGGGCTGCCCCGGGTCATCGCCTCCGAGCGATCCCGCGCCGACCGGCTCAGGCTCCCACCAGAGGCGAACCCGCGGAGGCGCAGGGGCTCGACTCAAGCCCCCACCAGAGGCGAGCCCGTGGAGGCGCGCAGGGGTTCGGCCAGGTCGGCGAGGGCACGCTCGAGGCCGTGCAGGTGGGCCAGGGCGGGCTCGGCCGGCGGTTCGGCGGGGCTGCCGAGGGCGTCCGGGCGGCCCTCGGTCAGCGCCTCGACGGCGGCCTCGACGCGCCAGCAGGCCGCCGCCAGCCGGGCGTCGTGGGAGGCCACGGGGTCGGCGGCGACCGCCACCAGGCCGCGGACCTCGCGGGCGCAGTCGTCGAGGAGGGCGACGACCCGGCGGGCGCGCCGCTTGCGGGCCGGCATCGGATTCAGCGGGTGCACCAGCGGGGCCACGGCGAGCCGGACCCGGCCGAGCAGCTGCTCCAGTTCGGCGACGCGGGGCGCCGGGTCGGCCGTGGCGGAGCCCGCGAGCCGGGCGGCGGCCTCGGCCGTGCAGGCGTGCACACAGCGCAGGGCGCGCCCGATCCAGGCGTCCGTGACGGCGTGCGTGGTGACCGGCAGCACGAACAGCACCGCGAGCGCGGCGCCGAGCGCGCCCACGCCGGTCTCGGCGAGCCGCAGCCCGAGCAGGCCGGGGCTCAGGACGCCGAACAGGCCGTAGAGCAGTTCGGCGAGCAGCGTCACGCAGAGCATCATCCAGGTGTAGGAGACGGCGGCCGTGTAGAAGATGCCGAAGACGGCGACGGCGATCAGGACGGCCGTCGGGACCGGCGCGCCGCCCAGGGGGACGGCGACGAGGAAGCCCAGGCCGATGCCGATCACGGTGCCGAGGACCCGGCGGAAGCCGCGCACCAGCGTCTCGCCGCGCGAGGTGGTGTTGACGAAGATCCACCAGGTGGCGCCCACGGCCCAGTACCAGCGCTGTCCGGACACCAGCTGGCCCACCACCAGCGCGAAGCCCGCGCCGGCGGTCGCCTGGACGGCCTGCCGCGTGGTCACGCGGGCCAGAACGCGTCCGACGGGCGATGAGGATCCCCTCGCTCCGGCGAAGTCGAGGGTGAGGGAGGGCACGACGGCCGGGGGCAGCCGGCGCTCGTAGCACCACACGCCGAAGCGCACCGCGGCGGCGCTGACCACGGACAGCACAACGGCGGCGTACAGCTCGGGCAGCTGGGCCGGAGTCGCGTGCACGAACTGGGCCACGAAGAAGGTCATGAACGCGAACACGCCGAGGCTGTGCCCGCGCGGGCCCCAGCGGCGCGCGTACACCCCGGCGCCGACGACGGCCAGGAAGACGGCGTCACGCGCGACGGGCAGGGCGTGCAGCTCGGCCGCGGCGGCGAGCACGGGCACGCCCACGACGGGCAGCAGCGCCGTGGTGACGGCCTGCCCGCGCACGGTCGCGTCGGTGACGGTGAACAGGGCGAGCAGCGCGGCGAGGCCACCGGTCACCGCACCGACGAGGGAGTGCCCGGCGAGGTAGCAGACGACGACCGCCAGGCCGATGCCGAGGACGGCCCGCGCGGCGAAGCGCAGCCGCGCCCGCCCCGGGTCCGGAGCCACGAACATCCTCTTCAGCACTGATGCCCTCCCCTGGATACGACGTGGTACATCGCACACAAAAGGCGCCGCGGGGTTCCGCAGCGCCATCGACGTGTCCATGAGAGCATCACCGGGGTCACTGGCTCAAGTGAGACCGGAATCGCTGGTCCATTGGCTCAGCGGTGAGGGCCACCATCGGGGTCACCGGAAGGCCAACGGACCAGGTCGGACGGCACACGCGCCGGTGCGTGCGCTAAGCCATTGGTACAGTCGTCCATCATGGCCGTCGACGAACTCGACACCCGCATCCTGCGGCTGCTCCTGGAACAGCCGCGCACCAGCGTGCGCGAGTACGCCCGCATCCTGGGCGTCGCCCGCGGCACGCTCCAGGCCCGGCTGGACCGCATGGAACGGGACGGCGTCATCACCGGCACCGGTCCCACCCTCTCCCCCGCAGCGCTCGGCCATCCGGTGCTGGCGTTCGTGCACATCGAGGTCACCCAGGGCCATCTGGACGACGTCGGGGACGCGCTGGCCGCCGTACCGGAGATCGTCGAGGCGTTCTCCATCACGGGCGGCGGGGACCTGCTCGCCCGGGTGGTGGGCCGGGACAACGCCCATCTGGAGGACGTCATCCAGAAGCTGATCAGCCTGCCGGGCGTGGTACGCACCCGCACGGAGGTCGCGCTGCGCGAGCGCGTCCCGCACCGGCTGCTGCCCCTGGTGGAGTCCATCGGCCGCGCGGCCCGCGCCTGACCGTGGGCATCCTGGACCGCATGAGCCACCTCGGCGCCCTCTCGGTCATCTTCGATCTCGACGGAACGCTGGTGGACAGCGAGCCGAACTACTACGAGGCGAGCCGGCAGACCCTGGCCGGGCACGGCGTCCCGGACTTCACCTGGGCGGACAACGAGGCCTACGTCGGCGTCGGCAACCAGGACGCGACCCGGCTCTGGAAGGAACGCTACGGCCTGGCCGTGTCCGCCGAGGAGCTGCTCGCCGAGCTGAACCGGCGCTACCTGGATCTGGCCCGCGCCCGCACACCGGTCTACCCGGAGATGCGCAAGCTCGTGGAACTCCTGGCGGCCGACGGCGTACCCATGGCGGTCGCGTCGGGCTCCTCGCCGGAGGCGATCGCGGCGATCCTCGAGGGAACGGGCCTCGGGGCGTATCTGCGTACGGCGGTGTCCGCGGAGGAGGTGCCGCACGGCAAGCCCGCGCCCGACGTGCTGCTGGAGGCGGCCCGGCGGCTCGGCGCGGACCCAGCCGACTGCGTGGTGCTGGAGGACGCGGCACCCGGCGCGGCCGCCGCCCACGCGGCCGGCATGCGCTGCATCGCGATCCCGTACGTGGCCGCCCAGGCCGACGCGCCCGAATTCGCCACGGCGACCCTGCTGCTGCGCGGCGGCCAGACGGAGTTCACGGCCCATTCGGCGTACGCCTGGCTCCGGGCCACGGCGCGGTCCCGCTGACCGCACGTACACGCGTGCCGCCGCAGGTCGCCGTTCACGCCAGGGACGCTCCCGCGGTGCGCCCGGCGCGGTGGCTGCCTAGCGTGATCCCATGACCACAGACCGGGCCGGGCCGGCCCCGCACGACCGGCGGTGGCAGGCGCTCGCCGTCTGCCTGACCGCGGCCTTCATGACCTTGCTGGACACGTCGATCGTGAACGTGGCGCTGCCCTCGGTGCAGCGCGGACTGGGCGCCAGCACGGCCGAGCTGTCGTGGGTGATGTCCGGATACGCCCTCACCCTCGGTCTGTCCCTGGTCCCGGCCGGGCGGCTGGGCGACATGCGCGGACGGAGCCGGACCTTCCTGACCGGGCTCGCGCTGTTCACCCTTGCCTCGGCTGCCTGCGGGCTGTCCACCGGCGCGGCGTGGCTGGTGCTGTTCCGGCTGGTCCAGGGTGCGTCGGCGGGACTGATCGCGCCGCAGACCTCGGCGCTGATCCAGCAGATGTTCCAGGGCCGGGAGCGGGCCCGCGCGTTCGGGCTGATGGGCAGCACCATCGGCATCTCCACGGCGGTCGGCCCGCTGGTGGGCGGCCTGCTGATCCAGGCGGCCGGCGGCCCCGACGCCTGGCGCTGGGTGTTCTACGTCAACCTGCCCCTCGGGGCCGCCGTGTTCTGCGCGGGACTGCGGCTGCTGCCCCGCTCCCCCGGCTCGCCGGGCAGGCGCGAGTGCTTCGACGTGCCGGGCGTGCTGCTTCTCGGCTCGGGCGTGCTCGCCCTGATGCTGCCGCTGGTGCAGGAACAGCAGTGGCACGGCCGGCTGAAGTGGGCCCTGCTTCCGGCCGGCGCCGGGCTGCTGGCCGCGTTCTGGGCGTGGGAGCGGCGCCAGGTGCGCCACGAGCGGGCTCCCCTGGTCGATCTGCGGCTCTTCCAGCTGCGCTCCTTCTCGCTGGGCGCGCTGCTGAGCCTGGTGTACTTCGGCGGCTTCACCACGCTGTTCTTCGTCTACACGCTGTTCCTGCAGAACGGCCTGGGCTACGGCGCGCTCGCGGCGGGCCTGTCGTCCATGCCGTTCGCGGCGGGCTCGGCGCTCGGTGCGGCGGCCGGCGGCCGGCTGGTGGTGCGCTTCGGGCGCAGGCTGGTCATCGCCGGGCTGTGCACGGTGGCGGCCGGCATGCTCGGCGCCATCGCGGCCGTGCACTGGGTACCGGGACGGGGCGTGGCCTGGGCGGCCGCACTCCCCCTGCTCGTCGCCGGGGTCGGCTCCGGGCTGACCATCTCCCCCAACACCACGCTCACCCTGTCCCTCGTGCCGGTCCGGCGCGGCGGCGCCGCGGGCGGGGTGCTCCAGACCGCCCAGCGCATCGGGTCCGCGGCCGGCGTCGCCGTGGTGGGCTCGGTGTACTTCGCCCACCTCGCCCACCACGGCACCCCCGCCACGGCGCTCCAGTACGGCCTGCTCACGTCCGTCGCGATCATCCTGCTGGCCCTGTCCCTGGCCTACGCCGACCTGCGGGAACGCCGGGTCCGCCCGCAGCTGGAGCCGGCGCGGGAGAGCGTGTAGGGGGCTGGTTCCCGTCGGGGGCGCGATCCGGCGGGGCCCGGCCTCAGGGGTGCCGCCGGGCCCTCAGGATCTCCGGCGGGGCTTGCCCCGCTTGGGGGCCTGCTTGGACCCGGCGGTGCGCGTGCCGCCACCCGCGGCGCGGGCGCGCGCGGTGCGGCCCGCGCCCTTCGGCGCCGGCTTCTGCCGGGCGCCCTTCGGTTCGGAAGGCTTCTGCTCCTGCTCGGCCGCGGGCCGGGTACGGCCCCGGGTGCTGTTGACGGTGCGGCCGCGGACGATGCCGATGAAGTCCTCCACCAGGTCGGTGGTGGCCTCCTCCGGCCAGGACAGGGCGACGCTGGACTGGGGGGCGTCGGTGACCGGGCGGTAGGTGAGGTCCCTGCGGTGGTAGAGGCGGGCCAGGGACTGCGGGACGACCAGCAGGCCGACGTTCGCGGCCACCAGCTCGATCGCGTCCGGTGTCGTCGCGGGGCGTTCGAAGGCGGGCTCGCCGGGCGGGCGGTCCCAGTCGAAGACGTCGTCCAGGGGGTGGAAGAGCACCTCGTCGGCGAGGTCGGCCAGGGTCACCTCGTCCACGGCCGTGATCAGGTGGTCCTTGGGGACGACGACCACCGTGGTCTCGGTGTACAGGGGGATCGCGCTGAAGAACGTACGGTCCACGGGGAGCCGTACGAGGCCCGCGTCGGCCTCCCCCGCCCGCAGCACGTCCTGGGCCTCGGCGGCGGGTACCTGGACGAGAGTGAGCGGGATGTCCGGCAGGCGCTCGTTCCAGATCCTCGCCCATTTGGCGGGCGTCACTCCGGGTACGTACGCGAGCCGGAAGGACGGTGATTCCTCCGAGCCTGTCACCAGGCCAGGCTACCGGCCGTGGCCGGCCGCCCCGCACACGGCCGATACCCTTGGCCTCATGAGTTCGCAGCAGAGCACCCAGACGATGAAGCCCGCGACCGCGGCGAAGAAGCTGGGTGTGTACCTCCCCGCCACCCCCGCCTCGTTCCAGGAGGGCGTCGTCACACGCGCCGAGCTGAACGAGCTGCAGGCGAACCCGCCGGAGTGGCTGAGCGAGCTGCGGCGCAACGGCCCCCACCCGCGTCCGGTGGTCGCCGCGAAGCTCGGCGTGTCGATCGCCGGCCTCGCGCGGGGCGGCGTGACGGAGCCGCTGACCACCGGTCAGATCGAGGCGCTGAAGCAGGAGCGGCCCGAGTGGCTGGAGCGGGAGCGTGCCACTCAGGCCGAGGTCCGCAAGGAGGCCGCGCGGATCAAGCAGCGGAACAAGGAGAAGCAGGAGCGCGCCGCCCGCCGCGGCTGATCCGCCCCGCCTCCCGAGAACCGTTTCTCCACAACGCCCTCCGGCTCCCGGAGGGCGTTGTCGGTGGGCTGCCCTGCTGTTCCCGTCGCCTGATCGGAAGGGTGGACCGCGCGCTCGGCGCCGGCGCCGGCGCCTGGGCAGGATGACGGGTACGGCACCGGGCGGGCCGCCGCTCCCCCGCGTCGGCGGCCCGCCGGACTCCCGTCCGCCGCGGGCCGGTGCCGTCGGGTTGCAGTGTGCACCGGCCGGGGGCCGCGAGAGTATGCGTACAAGTACGTACCCCGACGGAGAAGACGGGCCGCCGCGACAGACCGGAGAGGAACAGGTGGCGCTGGAGAGGGCCTACGAACGGATGGCGGCGGTCGCGGTGGCGGCGCTGCACGAGCGGGAGCCCGCCCGTCTGTGGCCGATGCTCGCCGGTGCCCTGGCGGACCTGTGCGGCGGCGAGGCGGTCCTCCACAAACTCGACGACTGGAGCGAGGACACGGGCACGATCGGAGCGGCGCCCGGCGCCGTCGCCGCCGAGCTGGAGCGGCTCGGGGAAGCGGACCTGGCTCTGCTGCGCGCGGGCTACCCGCTGGCCCAGCACTATGCGGGGAGGACCGACCGGACGCCGGTCACCGCGCGGCGGGCGGCGGGACGCGGCTGGTCCGAGAGCGCGACGGCACGCCTGCTCGACGCGGCGCTCGGCGTCGACCATGTGCTGGGCGTGCCGCTCCGTGAGAGCACCACGCCGATCACCGGGTGCCTGGTCTATCGCACCGGCACGGACTTCACCGACGACCATCTCGCGATGGCGGAGCGCGCGCAGCCGCTGCTGGCCGCCGTCGAGCGGCAGCGGCAGCTGCTTCAGGAGTGGCGGCGCCGGCTCGGCCGGGGGGCTGCGCCGGACGAGCGGGCGGGGGAGTGTGCGCTGACGCCCCGCGAGACGACCGTCCTGCTGCTGCTCAGCGAGGCGCTCACCGCCGACGCGATCGGCCGCCGCCTCGGCATCTCCGTCCGCACCGTGCACAAGCACGTCGAGAACATCTACCGCAAGCTGGGTACCCGCGACCGTCTGGGCACCGTGCTGAGGGCCCAGCAGCTCGGCCTGGTGCCGTCTTCCGGGCCGGCCTGAGCCTTGTCCCGGCCGGCCCCCCGGCACGGCGAGCGAACCGCGACTCGGCCCGCGCCGAGCCCCGTCACATCGTCCGGCGGCATCCGACAAGGAGTCCCCCGGACAGCGGCGCCACGCCCGCCGTCGGGCGGACGCCGGCGACCACGGCCTGCCGGCACCGCACGACCGCCGGCATCGGCCGGGACCGCACCGGCGCGTCCCCGGTCAGCCCAGGAAGCTCAGCCGCACCTTGCGGTCGGGGTTGTCCTTGTTGGTGTCGACCAGGCACACCGACTGCCAGGTGCCCAGCTCCAGGCGGCCGCCGATCACCGGGAGGGTCGCGTGGGGCGGGACGATGGCCGGGAGGACGTGGTCGCGGCCGTGGCCGGGGCTGCCGTGGCGGTGCTGCCAGCGGTCGTCGGCGGGAAGCAGGGTGTGCAGGGCGGCGAGGAGGTCGTCGTCGCTGCCGGCGCCCGTCTCGATGAGGGCGATTCCGGCCGTGGCGTGCGGGACGAAGATACTGAGCAGACCGTCGCGGCCCGCCGCCGCCTCACGCAGGAACTCCTCGCAGTCGGCGGTCAGATCCACCACTCGTTCCCGGGAACCGGTGGCGACGTGCAGCAATCGGGTGGTGAAGGCTTCTGGCATGCCCCCATCCTGACCCATACGCCGGGTTTCACACCCTGCGGCGCGGGCGGTTCGGCGAGACGGGCGGTCCACAAGACGAGACACCGTTGACCCGGGCGCGGCCATCTGGCTACTTTCTGCCGCATGTTGCGTTCAGCCCTGCTCACCACGCGCGGTCACATCGACCTGCTGCGGGTGGCCTCCGCCGCGTGTCACCGCGGCCGCTGACGCCTTTCTCCGCTTCTCCTCGGGCTCCGCTGCCCCACCCCTGACCCGGCCTGCCTTCCGAGGCCGGCATGGCCTGCCCCGGGCCGGCGTGCGGGCACGATCCCGCATCTCCGTACCGTTCCCCCTCCGTGGAGCACTCATGAGCATCAGCCATGCCCCACCCAGCTCTCCTGAACCGGATATTTCCGGTATATCCAAGTCCGACGGCGCAGGAACAGTCCCATCCGGCCACGGCTCTTCCGCCGCGAAGCCCGTCGGCGCCCAGTCCCCCGGCCTCCAGCCCGTCGTCCCCGCGTCCACCCGGCGCCTGCGCGTCCCGCGCTGGCTTCGCCGTACCGCGGGCCCGGTCCTGCTCCTCGTCCTGTGGCAACTCCTCAGCGCCACGGGAGTGCTGACCGCCGGCGTCCTCGCCTCGCCGGGCCGGATCGCCCAGGTCGGCTGGGACCTGGTCAGCGACGGTTCGCTGCCGTCGGCGATGGGGACCTCGCTGCGGCGCGTGGCGTTCGGGCTGCTGTTCGGGACCGTGACCGGCACCGGACTCGCCCTGGTCTCGGGGCTGTTCCGGATCGGCGAGGATCTGGTGGACGCGCCGGTGCAGATGCTGCGGACGGTGCCGTTCGTCGGTCTCATCCCGCTGTTCATCATCTGGTTCGGCATCGGCGAGGCCCCGAAGATCGCCATCATCACGCTCGGTGTGACCTTCCCGCTGTATCTCAACGTGTACGCCGGGATCCGCGGGGTGGACGCCCAACTCATCGAGGCCGGTGAGTCGTTGGGCCTGTCCCGATGGGGCCTCATACGGCATGTCGTGCTGCCGGGCGCGCTGCCCGGCGCGCTCACCGGACTGCGCTACTCGCTCGGCATCGCCTGGCTCGCGCTGGTCTTCGCCGAGCAGGTCAACGCCGACGCCGGCATCGGCTTCCTGATGGTGCAGGCCCGGGACTTCCTGCGCACCGACGTGATCGTCGTCTGCCTGATCGTCTACGCCTTCCTCGGCCTGCTCGCCGACTTCATCGTCCGCTTCCTCGAAAGGCTGCTGCTGCAATGGCGACCGACGTTCACCGGCCGGTGACCGAACACGCCGTCCACGTCGAGGGACTGACCCGCGCCTTCGACGGCCGTACCGTCATCGACGACCTCCGACTGGACATCGCCCCGGGCGAGTTCGTCGCCCTGCTCGGCCGCAGCGGCTGCGGCAAGTCGACGCTGCTGCGCATCCTGGCCGGCCTCGACCGCGACATCCAGGGCACCGCGCTGGTCCCGCGCCGCAGGGCCGTCGCCTTCCAGGCGCCCCGGCTCATGCCCTGGAAGAAGGTCTGGCGCAACGTGCTGCTCGGTCTGCCCGGCAAGCCGGAACGCGCCCTCGCCGATCGGGCGTTGGACGAGGTCGGCCTCGGCCACCGCGGGGACGCCTGGCCGAGGACCCTCTCCGGCGGCGAGGCGCAGCGCGCCTCCCTCGCCCGCGCCCTCGTGCGCGAACCCGATCTGCTGCTGCTCGACGAGCCGTTCGGCGCCCTCGACGCGCTCACCCGGATCAAGGCCCAGCGGCTGGTCGGGGAGTTGTGGCAGCGCCGTGGCTGCGCGGTGCTGCTGGTCACGCACGACGTGGAGGAGGCCGTGCTGCTCGCCGACCGGGTCCTGGTGATGGACGGCGGCCGTATCGCCCACGAGCAGCGCGTCGACCTCGACCGGCCGCGTGAGATCACCGACCCCCGCTTCGCCGGGCTCCGTGCCCGCCTGCTCGAACGGCTCGGCGTCAGCACCGCCGCCGAAGCCGCCTGAACCCCCTGGACTCCCGCACATGAACGGAACCGCCATGCGACGACGACTCGTCCCCGCCGCCCTGCTCCTCCCCCTCGCGCTCCTGCTCTCCGCCTGCGGCGGGAACTCGGCCGCCGACACGAGCACGGGCACCGGCTCGGGCACCGACGGAAAGGGGTCCGTCACGCTCGACGTCGGCGACCAGAAGGGCGGTTCGGAGGCTGTCCTGCGCGCCGCCGGTGAGCTGAAGAACCTGAACTACAGGATCAAGTGGTCGACGTTCACCTCCGGTCCGCCCCTGCTGGAGGCCGTCAACGCGGGCGCCGTCGACATCGGCGGCGTCGGCAACACCCCGCCCGTCTTCGCGGCAGGGGCGGGCTCGAAGATCTCCGTGGTGGCGGCCTGGCACGGCACTTCCAGGGGCGACGCGATCCTCGTGCCGAAGGGCTCCCGGCTGACCAGGACGGAGCAGCTGAAGGGCAGGTCAGTCGCCGTGGCCCAGGGTTCGTCGGCGCACTACCAGCTGGTCGCGTCCTTGAAGGCGGCCGGGCTGAGCCTGTCGGACGTCCACGTCAAGTACCTCCAGCCGGCCGACGCGCTCGCCGCGTTCACCTCCGGCAAGGTCGACGCCTGGGCGGTGTGGGACCCGTACACCTCGCAGATCCTCCAGGCGAAGCAGGGGCGCGTGCTGACCACCGGTGAGGGCGTCACCAACGGGCTCACCTTCCAGGTGGCCGCGCCGGCCGCCCTCAAGGACCCGAAGAAGGCCGCCGTCATCAAGGACTACCTCGACCGGCTGCGGCGGGCGACGGCCTGGGCCGACAACCATCAGCAGGCGTGGGCGAGGGTGTGGTCCAAGGACACCGGGCTGCCCTACGACGTGGCGCTCGCCTCCGTGCGGCGCACCAACTCCACCCGCGTCGCCGTCGCCGTCGACAAGCCGCTCGTCTCCTCCGAGCAGCAGATCGTCGACGCCTTCGCCGGGCTGAAGCTGATCCCGAAGAAGGTGGACTTCGGCGACTTCGTGGACACGCGGTACAACGGCGGCCTGCCGCCGTCGACGACACCGGCCAAGGGCTGAGAACCGGGCGCGGAGAGCCATGCTCGAGAAGAGGAGAACAGCGGCATGACCGTACGACTGCACTGGTTCCTGCCGACCGGAGGCGACGGCCGCACCCTGGTGGACCGGCACGCCTACGGCCCGGACGACGCCCGCAAGGCGACCGGGGTACGGGCGCCGGACATCGGGTACCTCGCGCAGATCGCCAAGGCCGCCGAGCGGCTGGGCTTCGAGGCGGTGCTGACGCCGACCGGCACCTGGTGCGAGGACGCCTGGCTGACCACGGCCGCCCTCGCGCAGCACACCGAGCGGCTGAAGTTCCTGGTGGCGTTCCGCCCCGGGCTGCTCTCGCCGACGCTGGCCGCGCAGATGGCGGCCACCTACCAGCGGGTGACGCGCGGGCGGCTGCTGCTCAATGTGGTGACCGGCGGCGACTCCGCGGAGCAGCGGCGTTTCGGCGACCATCTCGACCACGACAAGCGGTACGAGCGCACGGACGAGTTCCTGTCCGTCGTGCGCGGAGTGTGGCGCGGGGAGCCGTACGACTTCCACGGCGCCCACTACCAGGTCGAGGGCGGACTGACCGCGCTGCCGCCCGACCCGGTGCCGCAGCTGTTCTTCGGCGGTTCCTCGGCGGCGGCCGGGCCGGTGGCCGCCCGGCACGCGGATGTGTATCTGACCTGGGGCGAACCGCCGGACCAGGTCAAGGAGAAGATCGACTGGATCCGGTCGCTCGCGGAGCGCGAGGGGCGCACGGTGCGCTTCGGGATCCGCTTGCACACGATCTCCCGGGACTCCTCGGCGGAGGCCTGGGCGACGGCGGACCGGCTGCTCGACGATCTCGACGCCGACACCATCGCCGCCGCGCAGGCCGCGCTCGGCCGCAGCGAGTCGGTGGGGCAGCGGCGGATGCTCGAGCTGCACGGCGGCTCCCGGGACCGGCTGGAGATCCACCCCAACCTCTGGGCGGGGGTCGGTCTGGTCCGCGGTGGCGCCGGCACCGCACTGGTCGGCAGCCACGCCGAGGTCGCCGACCGCATCGAGGAGTACCACGCGCTCGGCGTCGAGCACTTCGTCCTCTCCGGATATCCCCATCTGGAGGAGGCGTACTGGTTCGGCGAGGGCGTCATCCCGGAGCTGTCCGCCCGCGGCCTGCTGGAGCCTGCGACGTACCCGGCGGCCGCGAACGGAAGCGGGCGCGCCGCGCCGCTGCTGGTGTCCAGTGGCCGTTGAGCCGGAGCCATCGGCTCCCGGATCCGGGGCCGCCGGATCCCGGTTTCCGGGAAGATCCACGCCCACGTCCCGGTTAGTAGAAAGGTGAACGAATCGCGTGAGGTCGAGGTCGTCGTCATCGGCGCCGGGCAGGCCGGGCTGTCCAGCGCCTTTCATCTGCGGCGCACCGGGTTCGAGCCGGGTCGTGACTTCGTGGTCCTCGATCACTCCCCCGCGCCGGGCGGAGCCTGGCAGTTCCGGTGGCCCTCGCTGACGTATGGCAAGGTGCACGGGATGCACGCGCTGCCCGGGATGGAGCTGACGGACGCCGATCCCGCGCGGCCCTCGGCGGAGGTGATCGGCGAGTACTTCGACCGGTACGAGCGCACCTTCGGCCTGCGCGTGCGCCGGCCCGTGGACGTGCGGGCGGTGCGCGAAGGAGCCGGGGGGCGGCTGCTCGTGGAGACCTCGGACGGCGCCTGGTCGGCGCGGGCGCTGATCAACGCGACCGGCACCTGGGACCGGCCGTTCTGGCCGCACTATCCCGGTCAGGAGACCTTCCGCGGGCGGCAGTTGCACACCGCGCAGTACGCCGGGCCGGAGGAGTTCGCCGGAAAGCGGGTCGTCGTCGTGGGCGGCGGCGCCTCGGGCACGCAGCACCTGCTGGAGCTGGCCCCGTACGCGGCCGCGACCACCTGGGTCACCCGGCGCCCTCCGGTGTTCCGCGAGGGACCGTTCGACGAGGAGGCGGGCCGTGCGGCCGTCGCGCTGGTCGAGGAGCGGGTGCGGCAGGGGCTTCCGCCGCGCAGTGTGGTCTCGGTCACCGGGCTGCCCCTGAACGACGCCATCCGGCAGGGGCTCGCGGACGGGGTCCTGGACCGGCAGCCGATGTTCGACCGGATCACTCCGGACGGCGTGGCGTGGGACGACGGCCGGCACGTCACCGCCGACGTCATCCTCTGGGCGACCGGGTTCCGGGCCGCACTGGACCACCTGCGTCCGCTGCGGCTGCGGGAACCGGGCGGCGGGATCCGGGTGGAGGGCACCCGGGTGGTGGCCGACCCGCGGGTCCATCTCGTCGGCTACGGCCCCTCGGCCAGCACCATCGGCGCCAACCGGGCCGGCCGCGCGGCCGTCCGGGACATCAGGCGGCTGCTGGCGCAGGACGAGCCGGTCGCCGCGTGACGTCCCGTCGGCTCAGCCCGCCGGGTCCGGCCGCGCGGCCGGACCCGGTTCCGGCGTCCGGTCCCGCCCCGTGCGCTGGTGGAGGGCGTTGAACTCCGCCACGTTGCGCAGGTGCGTCGCGTAGTCGGAGGTGAAGCGGGTGTCTCCCGGCCTGACCGTGACGAAGTACAGCCAGTCGCCCGGTGTCGGTTCGAGCGCGGCGCGCATCGCCTGCTCCCCGGGGTTGTCGATCGGTGTGGGCGGAAGGCCCGTGCGCTGATAGGAGTTGTAGGGGCTGTCGATGCGGGTGTCCTCCTGGCTGGTGCGGAGGGTGCTGCGGCTCAGCGCGTAGTTGATCGTCGAGTCCATCTGCAGCGGCATCCCGCGCTCCAGCCGGTTGTGGACGACCCGGGCGACCTTGCCCATGTCCGCCTCGGTCGCGGCCTCGGCCTGGACGATGCTGGCGATGGTGACGACCTGGTAGACCCGCATCGCGGTGCGCTGCGCCCCGGCCGCGACCGGTGCCGCCCCGAACCTGGCCTCGGCCGTGTCGACCATGGACCGCAGCACGGACTCGGGCGTCGCTCCCTTCCGCAGGGGATAGGTCGCCGGGAAGAGATAGCCCTCCGGGTTGCCCGCGGCGTCCCTCGGCAGCTTCAGTCCGGCCCTTCCGACGGACGTGCGCGTGCTTCCGTCAGGCAGTCCGAGGGCCCGGTCGATCGCGTCGTACACCTGCCCGGCGCGCCAGCCCTCCGGGACGACCAGGGTGGCGGTCCGCTCCTGCCCGGATCCGCCGTTCAGCGCCAGCAGCGGCATCGCCACGGCGGTGCCGGTCGCGACGGCGCCGGCCACGACGAGGGAAAGCCTGCCCCGGCGTGTCGGCCGGATCCTGCTCCGCGGCGGAATCTTGGTACGCATGCCGGAACGGTAATACGCATATCGCATCAATTCCGGCATCTCTTCGGCTTGTCGGCCCCGGGGTCGGCTCGCCGGTCCCCCCTCGGCACACCTCTGCGCCCGCGTTCAGCTCGTCGGTTCCAGTTGTGCGTCCCGGCGCACCAGCGCGGCGTACCGCCCGTCCCGTTCCAGCAGTTCCTCGTGGCTGCCGCGTTCGGCCACGCGTCCGGACTCGAGGACCACGATCTGGTCGGCGCTGCGGATCGTGGACAGGCGGTGGGCGATGGTGATCGTCGTCCGGTCGGCCGACAGGGCGTCGATCGCCTCCTGGACGGCGGCCTCGGTGCGGGTGTCGAGGGCGCTGGTCGCCTCGTCCAGGATGAGGACCGGCGGATCGCGCAGGATGGTGCGGGCGATCGCGAGGCGCTGCTTCTCGCCGCCGGAGAAGCGGTGGCCGCGTTCGCCGACCACCGTGTCGTAGCCGTCCGGCAGCGCGGCGATGTGGCCGTGGATCTGGGCGGCTCTGGCCGCGGCCCGCAGTTCCTCGTCGGTGGCGTCCGGCTTGGCGAAGCGGAGGTTGTCGGCGACCGAGGCATGGAAGAGGTACGTCTCCTGCGAGACGACGCCGACCGCGCGGGCCAGGGTGCCGAAGTCCAGGTCCCGGACGTCGACGCCGTCCAGGGTGACGCGGCCGCCGGTGACGTCGTAGAGCCGGGGCACCAGATAGCCGAGCGTGGACTTGCCGGCGCCGGTCGGGCCGACGACGGCGAGGCTGCCGCCGGCGGGCACGGTGATGTCGATGCCGTCGAGGACGGGGCGCGCCGTGTCGCCGTTGTCGTAGCGGAACTCGACGTTCTCGAAGCGGACTTCGCCCTTGATCTGGTCGAGGTGGACCGGCTTGTCCCGCTCGGTGATGTCGATGGGCAGGTCGAGGTACTCGAAGATGCGCTGGAAGAGCGCGAGGGAGGTCTGGATCTGGACGCCGGTGGCGAGCAGGCTCACGGCCGGACGGAACAGGCCCTGCTGGAGCGAGACGAAGGCGACGATGGTGCCGAGCGAGACCTTGGGGCCGCCGAACTGCAGGGCCAGGCCCGCCGTCCAGTAGATGACGGCGGGCATCGCGGCCATGACGATGGTGATCACGGCCATGCGCCAGCGCCCGGCCATGTTCGACCTCACTTCCAGGTCGACCAGTCGCTCGGACTCCTCGGCGAAGGACGCGGTGAGCGAGTCGGAGCGGCCCATGGTGCGGCCGAGCAGGATGCCGCTGACCGAGAGCGACTCGGTGACGGTGGCCGCCATGGCGGCCATCTGCTTCTGCCGCTGTGTGGTGATCTTCTTGCGTTCGTTCCCGACGCGGCGGCTGATCCACACGAAAACCGGCAGCAGGAGCAGCGAGACGGCCGTGAGCCGCCAGTCGAGGGCGACCATCGCGACGATCGTGGCGACGACGCTGGTGGCGTTGGAGACCAGGGAGGTGGCGGTGGAGGTGACGGTGGCCTGCATGCCGCCGATGTCGTTGGCGATCCGGGACTGCACCTCGCCGGTGCGCGTGCGCGTGAAGAACGCGAGGGACATGCGCTGCAGCCGGCCGTAGACGGCGGTGCGCAGGTCGTGCATGACGCGCTGGCCGACGGTGGTCGAGATCAGAGTCTGGAGCACGCCGAAGACGCTGGAGAGGACGGCGCTGAGGATCATGCCGAGGACGAGCAGGCTCAGCAGGCCGGTGCGGCCGTGCGGGATCGCGACGTCCAGGGTCTCCTTGAGCAGGAACGGCGTGGCCACCGACACCAGCGAGGAGGCGCCGACCAGCAGGCCGACGATCGCGAGCCGCCCGCGGTAGGGACGGAAGAGTTTCAGGATGCGGCGCACCTGCCGGGGCTGTTCCTTGGCGTCGGCAGGCGGGGTCCAGGACGGTGCGCGGTCGGGATGCATGGGCTCCTACGGAGGTGAACGGGCGCCGGCCGGAGGCCGGCCGACGATGGCGAACGGATCGTAGCTCATTGTTACCTATACTCACAATGAACGGCATCCTGATATTGTTCCCGCATGACCACCTCAGATTCCGACGGCCTGCTCGCCGAGCAGTTGCTGCGGCTGACCCGCCGGGTGCACCGCATCCAGAAACGCCATCTGGAACGGAACGACGTGGGGGTCACCCCGGCCCAGTCCCGGCTGCTGCGCACGCTGGCGCACTACGCCTCGCCCCCGCGCATGGCCGATCTCGCCGAGCGCCTGGAAGTGGTGCCCCGCGCGGTGACGACGCTGGTCGACGGGCTGGAGGCGAGCGGGAAGGTACGGCGGGTGCCGGATCCCGCGAACCGGCGGGTGACCCGGATCGAGCTGACGGACGAGGGCCGTGCGACCCTGCGCGAGCTGCGCGGCGCCCGCCGCTCGGCGGCCGAGGAGATCCTCGCGCCGCTGACCGAGAAGGAGCGCCAGGTGCTCGGCGTCCTGCTGGAGACCCTGATCGAAGGGGACGGCGGAAAGAGCTGCTGAACCGCGGCGGGCCGCGCACCATCCGGTGCACGGCCCGCCGTCGTGCGGGCGACGCGCTCGCGCACTCGTCACGACTGTGCCGCTCGCAGCGCGCACCGCACCCTCCCCACGGCCGTGCTCAGCAGCGCTCGCGGTCCTCCGTCAGCACTCCTTGGACCGTGGTCAGCGAACGGTCGTAACAGCCGCCGGAGCCGTCCAGCCGGTAACGCTCGCTCGATGTGCCGACCGCGTGCCGCTGGTCGCGCGGAACGTTGACGGTGTAGGCGGCGTCACCGCTGTAGGTGTCGTCGAGCCGCGACCAGGCGCTGCGCCGGCCGTCCCGGAGTTCCACGAACGACGCGCGGTCGCCGAGGGTCAGCACGGTGCGCAGCCGGTCGTCCGCGCCGATGGTCGTCGCGCCGTTCATGGTGTACGTCCGGTGGGTGCGCGTCGTTCGCGCCGGGCCGTCTCCTCCGACAGCGACCGTCTGGTCGTCGGTCCAGGTCGCGTCGAGTCCGTCCGTGTTCTCGCCGTCCGTCCAGCGGTGGACGGAGGTGTCGGCGAGCGTCCGGGTGACGGTGGTGGTCACGCGGCCGTGCGAGGTGTCGAGGTATCCGGAGACGGTGAGCCGGTGTCCGGCCCGGGTGTCGGCACGGTTCTGCGAACCGGGCGTGTAGACCGAAGTGTTCGCGATGTCCGTGGCCCTGTCCTCGGTCAGCGCTCCCGTCAGCTGCGCGCGGTGGGAGTCCTGCCAGACCAGGACGTTCACCGGCGCGCTCCAGCCCGACTGCCCCGCGGGCACGCCGACGACGGAGACGTCGACGCGGTGCGGGCGGCCGTCGTCGAGCAGGCCCGCGAAGGGCGTGAGGTCGTAGGTGATCGGCCGGACGTCGAAGGCGCCCGGCGCCGGGATCACGTACCAGAGGAACGGGTTGGACCAGCCGCCGGTCCAGACGTTCGGGAACGGCGCGGCGATTCCGGCGAGGTGCCCGTCGACCTTGATCTGCACCTCGCGGTAGGGCCCGTGGTCGGCCTTGCAGGAGTACGACGCCGGATCGGCCACGGTCAGATACCAGAACTCCTCGCAGCCGCCGCCGGAGCCGGTCGCGTAGACCTCGGCGAGGATCCGCTCGCTGTTGCGCGGCGCGGTGAGCGTCGTGCCGCCGGGCGTGCCGGCAAGGGTGAGCACCCGGTCGGGGGTCGGCTCCGCCGGGCGGCCCGTGTAGAAGGTGAGCGTGACGTGCACGTCGATCACGCCGGTGTAGGTGTCGTCGACGACGTTGCCGATCAGCATCTCGACGTCCTGCGGGCTGCGGAACGTGTCGCTGTAGCGGGTGACGTCCTTCTCGACGTGCCACTCGATGCCGTCCGGCGAGGGCTCCGGGGTGGAGGTGCGCAGGATCTCGACCGCGCCCACGTGCAGATAGCCCAGGCGGTCGTACTGACGGCCCTTCACCTTGCCGTCGAGCCGCAGGACGACCTTGCTCCAGTGGTCGCCGCAGCCCTGGGGCGGGGTGTACGCGCCCCGGTACGGGGTGAAGTCGCGGAACCGGGCGTCGGCGAGGGTGACCTGGCAGGACCTGGTGGGCGGCCGGTCGACGGGCGGCGCCGCCGTGACCGGGTCGTGCCAGTCGGTGCCGAACTCGGCCGGGACGTCAGCCGCTTGGACCGCGGCGGCTCCCGTGCCGAAGAGCGCGCTTGCCAGGAGGATCGCTCCGGCAAGCATGGACATGACCATCCGTCTTCTCATGGCCGGTGTTCTACGGGGAGTCGGGACCGGCCGCAATGACACCTCCGTCTCAAGGGCGCGATCGGGCCCGGCCGGGCCGCGCGCGTCCGGCGTCTGCGCGCCCGCGCCGCCGGCCGTGGAAGCCCCCGGCGGTGGCGACGTCCGTGCGTCAGACGCGCAGTTCCGCCCGGTCGCCCATCACCGCCACCGGATGCCGGGCCGGGTCGAGGGTGCGCAGCAGGAACTCCATGGCGTCCTTGGCCAGGCTGACGCACGCGGACGTGCCGTCCCCGTGGTCGAGGTGCAGCCAGATGCCACCGCCCTTGTCGTCGCCCTCGGGGCGGGTGGCGTCGTGGGGCGGGGTGCCCGGGACACGGTTGTAGTCGATGGCGATGACGTAGTCGAAGTCGTGCTGATGCGCCTCGCCCCAGTCGTTCGGCGGCGCGTAGGCCTCCTCGTCCTGGTCGTACGGCAGCCTGGTCCCGGGGTCGGCGAGCACACCGCCTGCGTCGGAGAGACCGAACACGCCGACGGGGCTGCGCTCGTCACCCAGATGATGGTCCGTGGTCCAGCCGTTGCGCCCGTTGTGCGTGGGCCACCGGGCCACCGGCCGCCACCGCGCGCCCTCCCGTGTGTACAGCACGGCGGTGGAGTCGGGCGAGTCCTCGCCTTGGCCGTACACCGCGAGGACCTGGCCGGAGTCACGGGGGATCTCCTGCAGCAGCCGGTCACCGATGCCCGGGATGCGCGTCGGGTCGGCGGTGGGTGCGGTCCGCGCCGCCGGGCTCCCGGGGACCTGGCCGCGCGGGCCCTCCCCGCCGGTGCGAGCGGGTCCGGACGCCTGACCGCCGCACGCCGGCACAGTGGCCAGCAGAGCCCCAAAAGCCGTCACCGCAACCGTCATTCGCCGCACACCGTGGATCTTCACCCGGTCATCCTCGCATCACGTACCGGGCGATTATGAGATCTTCCAGACATTCGGGTGACGCCCCTCGTGCGTGCGGTCGGCCGGCTGGACACCTGACCGGTGAGGCCCGGCCGGGGCGCCCGCGACGGCGCCGGAGGCGGTCACCGGTGGCGGGAAGCGGGGGAACCTCGGCCACCGACGGGAAAAACCGTTTGAAATTCACCACCCAGCGAGGCGAACCTTTCACAGCCTGTCACCGCTTCTCGCCCCACCTCCTTCCCCACTCCGCTCTCTTCCTCCCCTCTCCTTCCTGTTCCCGCCCTGACACGAGCCACTGGGACGCCATGCAGATTCAAGACCTTCCGTACGCCGATCCGGGCGTCCCGGACGCACGTTCGGGCCCCCGGTTCCTGTGGTGGCTCTGGCGGAACCAGCTGGGCGGACAGCTGAAGTCGCTCGCCTGGGGCCTGCTGCACTTCGTCTCCGTCTCGGCCCTGCCCTTCTGCGTCGGCCTCGCCGTCCAGGCGGTGGTCGAGCGCTCCGGCACCCGGCTCGCCCTGACGGGGGGTCTGATGCTGCTGTGCGGCACGGGCATCGCCCTCGGCGACACCTTCCTGCACCGGGCCGCCGTGACCAACTGGATCACGGCGGCCGCCCGCGTCCAGCAACTGCTGGCCCGCAAGGCCGCCGAGCTGGGCTCCGCCCTGACCCGGAGGGTCGCCGCGGGCGAGGTGGTGGCGGTCTCCACCGGCGACGTCGAGAAGATCGGGTGGTTCGTGGAAGCGGTCTCCCGGTTCACCGCGGCCGCCCTGACGGTCGTCGTGGTCGGCGTCGGACTGCTCGTCTACCAGCCCGCCCTGGGAATCGTCGTCGCCGTCGGACTGCCCGTCGTGGCGGTCGCGGTGCTGCCGCTGCTGCCCCGGGCCACGCGCCGCGCCGACGTGCAGCGCGAGAAGGCGGGCCGGGCCACCGAGCTGGCCTCGGACACGGTCGCCGGGCTGCGGGTGCTGCGCGGCATCGGCGGCGAGGAACTGTTCCTCGACCGCTACCGCCGCGCCTCGCAGGAGGTGCGGCACGCCGCGGTGCGCAGCGCCCGGATGTGGTCGCTGATCTCCGCCGTCCAGGTACTGCTGCCCGGGCTGCTGCTCATCGCCGTCGTCTGGCACGGCATCGACCTGGCCCGCCAGGGCCGGATCACCGTCGGTGAACTCGTCACCGTCTACAGCGCGGTGATGGTGCTGAACTATCCGCTGCGCCACTTCGAAGAGATCGCGATGGCCTACTCCTTCTCCCGGCCCTCGGCCAAACGGGCGGCCCGCGTGCTGTCGCTGCAGCGGTCCACGGCCACCGGGGGCACCCGCGAGGCGGAGGTGCCGGGCGGCGACCTGTACGACCCCGTGACCGGTCTGCTCGCGCCGGCCGGCCGTCTCACCGCCGTGGTCTGCGGCGATCCGGACGCGGCGGGCAGGCTCGCGGAGCGGCTGGGCGGCCACCCGACCGAGCCGGGCCGTTCGGTGCTGCTCGGCGGAGTCGCCCTGGACGGACTCCCCCTGGACGGCGCCCGCACCGCCGTCCTCGTCCAGGACAAGGACCCGGTCCTGCTGTCCGGCACGCTGCGCGACCTGCTCGACGTGCCCTCCTCGGGAGCCGTGCGCGCCACGGACGCGCTGGCCGCGGCGCAGTGCGACGACGTGCTGGAGGCGCTCGTCCAGGGAGCACCGGCCGCCGCCGACCCGATGGACGCCCATATCACCGAGCGCGGGCGCTCCCTGTCCGGCGGGCAGCGCCAGCGACTCGCGCTGGCCCGGTCACTGGTCACGGATCCCGGGGTGCTGGTGCTGGACGAGCCCACCTCCGCGGTCGACTCGCACACCGAGGCGCGGATCGCGGACGGACTGCGCCGGGTGCGCTCGGGACGTACGACCGTGGTGTTCACCTCCTCGCCGCTGCTGCTCGACCGCGCGGACCGCGTCGTCCTGGTCCACGACGGCGAGGCGGTGGCGGTCGGCGAACACCGCGACCTGCTCGACAGCGAACCGCGGTACCGGGCCGTGGTCACCCGGGAGACCGACGAGGAACTGGCGGCGGCCGACGAGGGCGCCCTGGTCGGCGCGCGCCAGGAACGCGAAGCGATGGAGGAGAGCGCATGATCGGCGTTGCGCCACCGGCGTACGATCCGGCGGCCCCGACGACCGCCACCACCCTGCCCGTCGGCAAGGCCGCGACCGTGCGCGCCTACGTCGCCGAGCTGTTCCGCCGGCACCGCCGGGCGTTCCTGCTGCTCATCGGCGTCAACACGGTCGCAGTGATCGCCTCCATGGTGGGTCCGTACCTGCTCGGCGGCCTGGTCGAGCGGGTGTCCGACCGGTCGAGGGAGCTTCATCTGGGCCCGACTGCAGCCCTGTTCGTGCTCGCGCTGGCCATACAGGCGGTGTTCACCCGGCAGGTGCGGCTGCGCGGCGCGATGCTCGGCGAGCGGATGCTGGCCGACCTGCGCGAGGACTTCCTGGTGCGGTCGGTCGGATTGCCGCCGGGCGTGCTCGAACGGGCCGGCACCGGCGATCTGCTCTCCCGCATCACCACCGACATCGACCGCTTGGCCAACGCCATGCGTGAGGCCGTGCCGCAGCTGGCCATCGGCGTGGTGTGGGCTCTGCTGCTGCTCGGCGGGCTCGTCGTCACGGCGCCCCCGCTGGCGGCCGCCGTGCTGCTCGCCGTGCCGGTGCTGGTGGCCGGGTGCCGCTGGTACTTCAAGCGGGCGCCCTCTGCCTACCGCTCCGAGGCCGCCGGGTACGCCGCCGTCGCCGCCGCGCTCGCCGAGACGGTGGACGCGGGCCGCACCATCGAGGCGCACCGGCTCGGGGACCGGCGGGTCACCCTCTCGGAGCGGCGGATCAAGCAGTGGACCGCCTGGGAGCGGTACACGCTCTGGCTGCGGTCCGTGCTCTTCCCGGTCATCAACGCCGTCCACGTCATCGTGCTCGGTTCGGTCCTCATGGTCGGCGGGGTGTTCGTCCTGCGCGGCTGGATCGGGGTCGGGCAGCTGACCACGGGCGCGCTCATCGCGCAGATGCTCGTCGACCCGGTGAACCTGATCCTGCGCTGGTACGACGAGGTGCAGGTGGCCCAGGTCTCGCTCGCCCGCCTGGTCGGTGTGCGGGAGATCGAACCGGACGCCGGAGACGCCTCGCTGGCGCCGGCCGGGCGGGACGTGCACGCCGACCGGGTCCGCTTCGGCTACCGGGAGGGCGTCGACGTGCTGCGCACGGTGTCCCTGGAGGTGGCCCCGGGCACCCGGCTGGCCCTGGTCGGCCCCTCGGGCGCGGGCAAGTCCACCCTGGGCAGGCTGCTCGCCGGGATCTACGCACCCCGGGAGGGCCTCATCACCCTGGGCGGCGCGGAGCTGTCCCGGATGCCGGCGGAACGCGTCCGCTCGCACGTCGCCCTGGTCAACCAGGAACACCATGTCTTCGTCGGCTCCCTGCGCGACAACCTGCTGCTGGCCCGCACCGCGGCCTCGGACGCCGAGCTGTGGGCTGCGCTGGACGCGGTCGACGCGGACGGCTGGGCACGGGCCCTGGACGACGGCCTGGACACCGAGGTCGGCTCGGGAGGGCTGGCGCTGACCCCGGCGCAGGCCCAGCAGATCGCGCTGGCCCGGCTCGTCCTCGCCGACCCGCACACGCTGGTCCTCGACGAGGCGACCTCGCTTCTCGACCCGCGCGCGGCCCGGCACCTGGAACGCTCCCTGGCCCGTGTCCTGGATGGCCGCACCGTGGTCGCCATCGCCCACCGCCTGCACACCGCGCACGACGCCGATGTGATCGCCGTCGTGGAAAGCGGCCGCATCAGCGAGCTGGGCAGCCATGACGAACTGGTCGCGGCGGACGGCGCGTACGCGGCGCTGTGGCGGTCCTGGCACGGCTGAGGCTCCGGCGAAGCCGGATGACCGGCACCCAGGCGCCGCACCGCCCGCTCACCCCGGCCCCCGGCATCCGGACCGGTCACGGGGCGGGCGTTCTCGGCGAGGCCTGCCGGCGCCCCCGACGGCGGGGCACCGGCTGGGCCTGCCGGCGCTCCCGACGGCGGGATTGCGGCCGGACCTGCCGGTGCTCCCGACGGCGGGATTGCGGCCGGGCCTGCCGGCGCCACGGGCAGACGGGCCGCGCGCCCCGGGCCGGGGAAGCCGGATCCGGCGGCGTTGCGGACGGACGGGGAAGACGGGCCGTGCCCGGCAAGCACGAAGGCGCGTCCGCCGGTGCTTCGGGCCGCCAGGTCATGGCGCGGGCGCCCAGGAGGCATGCGGTGGCGCCGACGTCCCGGCCCGGGAAGCGGCCCGCGTTCGTGCCGATGTCCCGGCCCGGGGAGCCGCCCGCCTTCGTTCCGGTGTCCCGGCCCCGGCGATGACCCGCGCTCGTGCCGTTGCGCGGTCCCGACCGGGGGTGGAAGTCTGGAGAACGGCACGGGCTTGGGGAACGCCCCGCAGCCGCCCGGTTCGCGGCGTGTGACACCCGGGCCACACGTGCCGGCGACCCACCGCCGCTCAGGGTGGCGCACGGCCGTCCTCACCACCTGGAGGTACTCGTGGACAGCGTCGACGGCTGGGGGGACGACGTCTACCAGCCCGATCCCGATCCCATGGATGTCCGGGAGGACACGGGTGTGCTCGACGCCGAGGACACACTGGAATACGACGGCGTCGACGATCCGCTCGACCGCGGCTGGTCCCCTCCCGAGCGTCCCTGGGCGGTGAACCACGTCGGGGTGACGGCGGCCGAGCGCCAGGCGGGCGAGACCCTCGACCAGCGGCTCGCCGAGGAACTGCCCGATGCGGCCGCCCCTGACGGCGACGACATCGGCGACCACGACACCGACGGGGAACTGCTCGACAACGAGGTCGGCAACCGCCGCTCCGGCCGGCTGGTGGCCCCGGACGAGGGCGCGCACGAGGACGAGGAACCCGCCCTCGTCGCCACCGACGTCGGCATCGACGGCGCCGCCGCCTCCGCCGAGGAGGCCGCGATGCACGTCGTCGACGAGGACTCCCTGCCCGGCTGACCCGCACTGACCCTGCCCGCACGCCCCGGACCAGGAGCCGCCATGCAGCAGGACAAGCACCCCGACTACCACCCCGTGGTCTTCCGTGACCGCGCCGCCGGCTACGCGTTCCTCACCCGGTCCACCGCGCAGAGCGAGCAGACCATCGAGTGGGACGACGGGAAGAGCTACCCGGTGATCGACGTGGAGATCTCCTCGGAGAGCCACCCCTTCTACACCGGCAAGGCCCGCACGGTCGACTCCGAGGGCCGTGTCGCCCGCTTCGAGCGCCGGTACGGCGGGGCCGGGGCCGGCGAGACCACCTGATCCGCAGCCCGGCCGGCCGCTGCGCACCGCCGCCTCAGATCACGTTGAGCGCCGCCGCGCAGCCCATCCCGCCGAGCAGCATGAACACGGGCATCAGCACCTTCAGCTCCACCCAGCTCCCGGCGCGGAAGCGCATCGCCTTCGGCGGGCCCACGGGGTACCAGCGCTTGCGGCCCACGGGGATGGGCCACAGGATCGGGCAGCCCGAGACCGTCAGGGCGTCCCCGATGTCGTGCACCAGCGCGCCGAGCACGATCGGCAGCCCCAGCCACAGGTACTCCTGGCCCGGGGCGGTGAACAGCCAGTCGGAGCCGTTGCCCGGCTTGTCCAGGACGCCCGCGAGGATCCACGCGGTGGCCGCCGCCAGCAGCCAGACCAGGACGTCGCTGCTGGAGCCGCGCGCCGCCCGCCACAGCAGGCCCTCGATCGCCAGCACCATGTGCACGAACAGGATCGCCAGCACCGCCCAGCGGCCCCCCGCGATCGCCAGCGCCGAGCAGCCGGCGCCGATCAGCACCGCCCACACCCAGGTGTGCGTCAGCGTGCGGTGCCCTCCGGAGCGACGCGGGTCGCCCTTCATCCGGGTCGCCTTGTAGACGCCGTACGACAGCTTGTCGACGATCTCGCAGATCCAGCGGGAGAGCGGCCCGAAGGCACGGGAGATCGTGGCCGCCTTGTGGTCGAGGTCCGGGGCGAGCGCGGCACCGGCACAGATCAGAGCGCCGGACAGGAGGACCGGCCAGGGCATCGGATGCCCTGCCGCGGCGGCGGCCGCTCCGACCCCGAGCCAGGCCGCGGCCCCCGACAGTGAGTGTGCTGGTCCCATCATGGCCGCTTCCCGCCCCATTCCTCGTGTACCGCTGTCCAGTTGACCTGGTGCGCCGACCTTGCGCCGGCGCCACAGCGTAGCTGCCGCGATCTTCGTGCCCGCAGCCGATTCCCCTCTCGGGGAGGAGGCCAGGCAAGATGGGTGCGTGACCCTCATCGATCAGCTGCCGCCGACCGCCGACCCCGACGCCCTGTACGAAGCCTTCGAGTCGTGGGCGCAGGAGCGCGGCCTCACCCTCTACCCGCACCAGGAGGAGGCGCTGATCGAGGTGGTCTCCGGGGCGAACGTGATCGTCTCGACGCCCACCGGCTCCGGCAAGAGCATGATCGCGGCCGGTGCGCACTTCGCGGCACTGGCCCGCGACGAGGTCACCTTCTACACGGCCCCGATCAAGGCGCTGGTGTCGGAGAAGTTCTTCGAGCTGTGCAAGCTGTTCGGCACCGAGAACGTCGGCATGCTCACCGGCGACGCCTCCGTGAACGCCGACGCTCCCGTGATCTGCTGCACCGCCGAGGTGCTGGCCTCCATCGCGCTGCGCGACGGCAAGGACGCCGACGTCGGCCAGGTCGTCATGGACGAGTTCCACTTCTACGCCGAGGGCGATCGCGGCTGGGCCTGGCAGATCCCGATCCTGGAGCTGCCCCAGGCGCAGTTCATCCTGATGTCGGCCACTTTGGGCGATGTGTCCTTCTTCGAGAAGGACCTCACGCGCCGCACCGGCCGCCCCACCGCGGTGGTCCGCTCGGCGACCCGTCCGGTGCCGCTGTCCTACGAGTACAGGCTCACCCCGCTCACCGAGACGCTCACCGATCTGCTGGAGTCGAAGCAGGCCCCGGTCTACATCGTGCACTTCACGCAGGCGCAGGCCGTGGAGCGGGCGCAGGCGCTGATGAGCATCAACATGTGCTCGCGCGAGGAGAAGGACCAGATCGCCGAGCTGATCGGGAACTTCCGCTTCACCACCAAGTTCGGCCGCAATCTCTCTCGTTACGTACGGCACGGCATCGGCGTGCACCACGCCGGCATGCTGCCCAAGTACCGGCGCCTGGTGGAGAAGCTCGCGCAGGCCGGCCTGCTGAAGGTCATCTGCGGCACGGACACGCTCGGCGTGGGCGTCAACGTGCCCATCCGCACGGTGCTGTTCACCGCCCTCACCAAGTACGACGGCAGCCGGGTGCGCACGCTGCGGGCCCGGGAGTTCCACCAGATCGCGGGCCGGGCCGGGCGCGCCGGCTTCGACACGGCCGGGCTCGTCGTGGCGCAGGCGCCGGAGCACGTCATCGAGAACGAGAAGGCGCTGGCGAAGGCGGGCGACGACCCGAAGAAGCGGCGCAAGGTGGTGCGCAAGAAGGCGCCAGAGGGCTTTGTCGGCTGGACGGAGAACACCTTCCAGAAGCTGATCGAGTCGGAACCGGAGCCGCTGACCTCGCGTTTCCGGGTGACGCACACGATGCTGCTGTCGGTGATCGCCCGCCCGGGCAACGCGTTCGAGGCGATGCGTCACCTCCTGGAGGACAACCACGAGCCGCGCAAGCAGCAGCTGCGCCACATCCGCCGGGCGATCGCGATCTACCGCTCGCTGCTCGACGGCGGCATCGTGGAGAAGCTCGACCAGCCCGACGCCGAGGGCCGCATCGTCCGGCTCACCGTCGACCTGCAGCAGGACTTCGCCCTCAACCAGCCGCTGTCCACGTTCGCGCTCGCCGCGTTCGAGCTCCTCGACCCCGAGTCGCCGTCCTACGCCCTCGACATGGTGTCCGTCGTCGAGTCCACTCTGGACGACCCCCGGCAGATCCTCGTCGCCCAGCAGAACAAGGCGCGCGGCGAGGCCGTGGCCGCGATGAAGGCGGACGGCGTCGAGTACGAGGAGCGCATGGAGCGCCTCCAGGACATCACCTACCCCAAGCCGCTGGAGGAGCTGCTCTTCCACGCGTACAACACCTACCGCAAGAGCCACCCGTGGGTCGGCGACCACCCGCTGTCGCCGAAGTCCGTCGTCCGGGACATGTACGAACGGGCGCTTTCCTTCACGGAGCTGGTGTCCTTCTACGAGCTGGCCCGCACCGAGGGCATCGTGCTGCGCTACCTCGCCAGCGCCTACAAGACCCTCGACCACACCATCCCGGACGACCTGAAGTCCGAGGACCTGCAGGACCTGATCGAGTGGCTCGGCGAGACGGTCCGCCAGGTGGACTCCAGCCTGCTGGACGAGTGGGAGCAGCTCGCGAACCCGGAGGAGATGACCGCCGAGGAGGCCCAGGAGAAGGCCGACGAGGTCAAGCCGGTCACCACCAACGCACGGGCCTTCCGGGTGCTCGTCCGCAACGCCATGTTCCGGCGTGTGGAGCTCGCCGCCCTCGACCAGGTCGAGGAACTGGGCGAGATGGACGCCGAGTCCGGCTGGGACGCCGACGCCTGGGCCGAGGCGATGGACAAGTACTGGGACGAGTACGACGACCTCGGCACCGGCCCCGACGCCCGCGGCCCCAAGCTGCTGGTCATCAACGAGGAGCCGGCGAACGGCATCTGGCGGGTCCGCCAGATCTTCGACGACCCGAACGGCGACCACGACTGGGGCATCAGCGCGGAGATCGACCTGGCGGCCTCGGACGCCGAGGGCCGGGCCGTGGTCCGGGTCACCGACGTGGGCCAGCTGTGAGCGTTTCCCGACCGGTTGTGAGCCAAGGAGAACTCGATCGATGACGAACCCGGCCGAAAAGCTGGTCGACCTGCTCGACCTGGAGCAGATCGAGGTCAACATATTCCGTGGCCGGAGCCCGCAGGAGTCGCTGCAGCGGGTGTTCGGCGGCCAGGTGGCGGGCCAGGCGCTGGTCGCCGCCGGCCGCACCACGGACGGCGACCGCCCGGTGCACTCGCTGCACGCGTACTTCCTGCGCCCGGGCCGGCCGGGCGTGCCGATCGTGTACCAGGTGGAGCGGGTCCGCGACGGCCGGTCGTTCACCACACGCCGGGTCACGGCCGTGCAGCAGGGCCGCACGATCTTCAATCTGACCGCCTCCTTTCACAAGCCTGAGGAAGGACCGTTCGAGCACCAGCTGCCGCCGGCCCGCGACATGCCGGACCCGGAGTCGCTGCCGACGGTCTCCGACGAGGTCCGCAAGCATCTGGGCGCGCTGCCGGAGCAGTTGGAGCGAATGGCGCGCCGCCAGCCCTTCGACATCCGCTACGTCGACCGGCTGCGCTGGAACGCCGAGGAGATCGAGGGGGCCGAGCCGCGCAGCGCCGTGTGGATGCGCGCGGTCGGACCGCTCGGTGACGATCCGCTGGTCCACACGTGCGCCCTGACCTACGCCAGCGACATGACCCTGCTGGACGCGGTCCGCATCCCGGTCGAACCCCTGTGGGGCCCGCGGAACTTCGACATGGCCTCACTGGACCACGCCATGTGGTTCCACCGGCCGTTCCGCGCGGACGAGTGGTTCCTGTACGACCAGGAGTCGCCGATCGCCACCGGTGGCCGGGGCCTGGCTCGCGGGCGTATCTACGACCGGCAGGGCCGGCTGCTCGTCTCGGTCGTCCAGGAAGGCCTGTTCAGGTCCCTGTGACGGACCGGCGTGGCACTCGGCGGGCGGCGTTCGCCGCCGCGCACGGGACAGCGGGATGCGGGTGTTGCGGGCGATCGTCCGCGGCCGCGTGACTCAGAGCCGCGCGGGGCGGGGACTTCTGCGCCGCAGCCAGGCCCGCAGACCGCGGGTGGGGCGGCTCGGGGCCCGTTCGCCGCGACGGTTGTCCCGCTGGGGCCTCGCAGGTGGAGCAGCCGCCCGCATCACCGGCGCGCCATGCCATGCGAGCGCCCGGCTCACGGGCTCGCCCGCCGGCTCGGACCGGTCCGGCCGCGGCTCGGGCGCCGACGGGTTGTCACGGGGCGCCGCCGAGGCAGGTGCCGCCGGCGCCACCGGCCGTGTGACCGTGGGAGCCATGGGCGGAATGGGCCGTGCTGCCGCTCGGCGGACCGGGGCGGCCGCACTGCGGGGCGCGGGACGCGGGGCCGGTGTGAGAGCGCGGGCCTCCCGCAGCACATGGGCCAGATCGCTGCGCAGCCACTCGATCTCGTCCGCGTCCTGCGCGGTCGTGATCCGCTCGACGAGATGCGCGGCAGGCGATCCCGGAGCGCCCTGGCCGGGTGGTGCGGGCCGGAACCGGTGCAGACAGGCGCGCTCATAGGGATCCTTGACGACGTCGGCGATCTCGACGGGCGAGAGGAAGGCGGCCACGGCTCCCGCCCGCACCCACGGGTCCTCGGCCTGGCGCAGCAGGAACCCGAGGTGCCGGCCCCGCCAGTTGCGGGCACGCAGGTCCACCCCGGCATCCAACTGGCCGCGCAGGTTCTCGGGCGTGCGTCCCTTGAGCAGGTGCGCGTTGCGGCTGTCGGAGACGAACTCCCGCAGGTCCTCCGCCAGATAGAGCCAGACGACGGCTCGATAGCGGTTCAGATACCACTTCACCGGCACGAGCAGGCCCAGACGGGCGAGGCGGCTGAACCGCCCGACCGGGATCTCCATGAGCGCGGCGCCTTCGGCGGTGCCCACCACCCGCACCCGCTCGCGCAGCGTCTCCGGGTGGTCCTCCTGTGCGCGAAGACGGTCGATCTCGGACCGCTCCACCCTCCGGGTCCCTCCCCCGCCCTCGTCGGGCACGGTCCGGACAAGGCCGAGGTGCACGGCGAGATCGAACTCCCCCCGCTTGAGGCCGAGTTCCCGGGCGGCGTGGCTCGGCGTGCAGGTGGCGGAGCGGGACTGACCGCTGGTGCTGGACGACATGGTCGTACTCCCCCGTGGAGTCATCGGCACACACCCTGCGTGTACGCCGTGCACCCACCGTAGCCATAACGGCGCACAGCGTGTCAGCCCTGTGGATAACTCCGCGCAAGGACAAGAAGCCGCTGGTCAGGCGTCTGCGATGGGGGCTCTTTCCGGTTGCCTGGCGTCGACGCCGAGGTGTTCGCCGACGCGATGGACGAGCCGCGTCATCTCGTAGGCGATCTGGCCGAAGTCGGCCTCGGCCGCGCTGAGCACGCACAGACAGCTTCCGGTGCCGGCCGCGGTCACGAACAGGACCGCGTCGTCGTACTCGACCATGGTCTGGCGTACGCTGCCGGCGCCGAAGTGGCGTCCCGATCCCTTCGCCAGGCTGTGCAGCCCGGACGCGACGGCGGCCAGGTGCTCGGCGTCCTCTCGGCGTAGTCCCGTGCTCGCGCTCGTGACCAGGCCGTCGTTCGACAGGACCAGCGCGTGCCGCACGTCGTCCACCCGCTCGGTCAGATCGTCCAGGAGCCAGCCGAGTCCCTGGTTCTGCGCCATCTCCGTCTCCCCGTGTGATGTCTCCCCCTGGCTGGAGGAACTCTCCGCCAGCCTTCCCCAGGTCCGGCGTACGGGCAAGCAGGATGGGCGCATGGCACAGAAGATGACCGATGAGGAATGGCGGGCTTTCGTCTCGCACGGCACCAGGACGGGCAAACTGTCCACCGTTCGCGCCGATGGGAGCCCTCACGTGGCCCCGATCTGGTTTCTGCTGGACGGTGACGAACTGGTCTTCAACACCGGGAAGGAATCGGTTAAAGGGCGCAATCTCGCCCGCGACGGGCGCGTGGCCCTGTGCGTGGACGACGACCGGCCGCCTTTCCACTTCGTGGTGCTGAACGGCCGGGCACGGCTGTCGGAGGACTTGGCCGAGCTGCGGCACTGGGCCACCCGGATCGCCGCCCGGTACATGGGCGAGGACCTCGCCGAGGAGTACGGCGCCCGCAACGGCGTTCCGGGTGAGCTGCTGGTCCGCGTGCCGGTCGACCAGGTGGTGGCCGTGAAGGACCTGGCGGCCTGAGGGGACGGTTCAACCGACCGAGTCCAGCATCCGGGCGGTGTGCATCCGCCCGGCGTACTCCACGAGCCGGATCAGGACTTCCTTGCCGGAGTCCCGGTCGCGTGCGTCGCACAGCACCACGGGGGTGCCGCTGTCCAGATCGAGGGCGCGGGAGACGTCGTGGGCGCCGTAGCTGCGGGCTCCCGCGAAGCAGTTGACGGCGACCACGAACGGGATGCGCCGGTGCTCGAAGTAGTCGACCGCGGGGAAGCAGTCCTCCAGGCGCCGGGTGTCCGCGAGGACGACGGCGCCGAGGGCACCCTGGGACAGCTCGTCCCAGAGGAACCAGAAGCGGTCCTGTCCCGGCGTGCCGAAGAGGTAGAGCGACAGACCGGAGCGGATGGTGATCCGTCCGAAGTCCATGGCGACGGTGGTGGTGACCTTCTGGTCCACGCCGTCGGTGTCGTCCACCAGTTGCCCGGCCTCGCTGAGGAGTTCCTCGGTGCGCAGCGGCCGGATCTCGCTGACGGCCCCGACCAGGGTCGTCTTGCCGACTCCGAACCCGCCGGCGACCAGTATCTTCAGTGCCAGGGCGGAGGTGTCGCCGGCGGCGTCGGAAGTCTCGGTGAGCATGATCACTTCTCTCGGGAGGACCGGCTGCGGTCCGCGTCCGGGTGCTGCGGGCGCGAAGGCAGCATCATGGCAACGAAGCGGGCTCTGGGGATGGTTGGACGGAAAAACCACCTGATCTGACCGGCCTGCGTCCGGTCGGGGGCCAAAGGAGCACGGACAGGACGCGGCGCGGCGCACGGCGGCTTCGGAACGTTCATCTACAGCGCTCGCAGCCCCTCGATGACCTCGCGGAGAATCCGCTCGTCGGGCAGGTGCGCCGGCGGCACGGGACGGCTGATGACCACGCAGCCGAGTTCCAGGAGGTCGCCGAGGAGCACCCTGACCACACCGACCGGAAGGTCGGCGTCCGCGGCGAGCTCGGCGACGGACTGCGTCTCGGTGCGGCACAGTTCGATCAGGGTCCGGTGTTCGGGGCCGAGCGCGAGGTCGTCGAGTGCCGGTGCCGCGGGATCGAGGGTGACGAGGGCGATCAGGTCGAAGCGCACCCCTGTGGGGCCCGGCTGGGTGCGCCCGCCCGTCATCGCGTAGGGGCGCACCAGTGGTCCGGCCTCGCCGTCGTACCACTGGCTGCCCGGCGGCTCCCACGGGCCGCTCTGGTTCTCGTTCATCGGCGCCGCCTTACGGGGTCATCCGGCCGCGGGCGGCTGCGCGACGACGCGCGGCGGCGTGTAGAGGTGCTCGCCGACCCGCTTGACCAGGCGGGCCATCTCGTAGGCGACCAGTCCGATGTCGGCGGTGACGGCGGTGAGCAGGGCCAGGCAGGAGCCGTCGCCTGCGGCGGCGACGAAGAGGAACGCGTCGTCCATCTCGACCATCGTCTGGCGCACGCCCCCCGCTCCGAAGTGCCGTCCCGCGCCCTTGGCCAGACTGTTGAAGCCGGAGGCGACGGCCGCGAGGTGCTCGGCGTCCTCCCGGGCGAGGCCGGTGGAGGCGCCGACGGCCAGCCCGTCGTTGGAGAGGACGACGGCGTGCCGCACCTCGCTGACGCGCGTCACCAGGTCGTCGAGCAACCAGTCCAGTTCGCCGGAGCGCTGTCCGGCCCTCGAGTTCGGGTCCTGGATCATGCCGGGTCTCCTTCGCTGCTGTGCGTGCCCGCTCCGGGAGCGGGGTCGGCGCCGCGGCCGGGCTGTCTGCCGCCGCCGCGGACCCATCCGTCGCGGTAGGCCGCCATGCGGTCGCGTACCAGTTCGGGGGTGCGCCGTTCGTCGTTGTGCCGTGCGGTTTCCGGTGCGGGTGTTTCGGGGCGCTGCTTGCGGAGCTGGGGGGCGAGGTTCGCCTGGCGCACCCGGCGTGGGAGGTCGTCGGTGTTCTCGGAGTCGCCGGAGGGTCGGTGCAGCCGCAAGGTGGTGACTCCGGGGGGCGGGGTTTCGTCGGCGGTCGCGTGCGGGCCCGGCTGGTCGGCGGCGCCGTACGGGCCGGGCGCGGTGGCCGCGAGGGCGGGCCGGTCCGTCAGCGCGGCGACCGGCTCCTGGCGCTCGCTCGTGCGGGGCACGCGCGCGTACTCGGGTTCCCGCTCGTGGCGGGCCTGCTCGCCGTGCTGGGAGGTGTGTTCGGCCGCACCGCCGTGCAGCAGGGCAGTGGGCAGCAGGACGACGGCGGTGGTGCCTCCGTAGGGAGAGGTCCGCAGATGCACCTTGACGCCGTGCCGGGAGGCGAGGCGGCTGACCACGAAGAGTCCGAGCCGGTCGCTGTCGAACAGGTCGAGGGCCTCGGACTGTTCGATACGGCGATTGGCCTCCGCGAGGGTGTCGGGGCCCATGCCGAGCCCCCGGTCCTCGATCTCCAGGGCGTAGCCGTTGCCGACGGGTTCGCCGGTGACGCGCACGCGTGTGTGGGGAGGCGAGAACTGCGCGGCGTTCTCGACGAGTTCGGCGAGCAGGTGGGTGAGGTCCGCGACGGCGGCGCCGATGACGCGGGCCTCGGGGAGCTGACGCACCTCCACGCGCGCGTAGTCCTCGACCTCGGACACGGCGGCCCGTACGACGTTGGTCAGGGACACCGGCATGCGCCAGGCCCGCCCCGGCGCGGCGCCCGACAGGATGATCAGGCTCTCGGCGTGCCGCCGCATGCGCGTGGTGAGGTGGTCCAGCCGGAACAGGTCGCCCAGCTCGTTGGGGTCATCCGAGCGGCGCTCCATGCTGTCCAGGAGGCTGAGCTGGCGGTGCACCAGCACCTGGCTGCGGCGCGCCAGGTTGACGAAGACGCCGGAAATGCCGCTGGCGAGTTCGGCGCGCTCCACGGCGGCGTGCAGGGCGGCGCGGTGGACGGTTGTCAGGGCTTCCGAGACCTGACCGGTCTCGTCCTCGGCGGGTGGTCCGGCGGGCGCCTCGGCCTGGATGTCGATCTCCTCGCCGGCGCGCAGTCTGCGCATCGCTTCGGGGAGTTTGCGGCGGGCGATCTCCAGGGCGTCGTTGCGCAGGCTGACGAGTTCGATCACGAGGCCGCGGCCGATGCGGACGGAGATGACGAGGGAGGCGGCGACGGCGACCAGGCCGAGGAGCACGGCGGCGCCCGCGGTGCTGAGCAGTCCGCTCGTGACCGGGTCGGCGCGGCCCGCGACGGCGCGGCCGGTGTCCGCCGCGATGCCCTGCATCCCGTCCTGCACGCGCGCGCGAGCGGCGTTCCAGGCAGCCGTATCGGCCGCTCCGGCGCTCGCCCCCGACGCGGTGACCTTGTCCTCCGCGGTGCCGAGCGCGGTGTAGGAGTCGCTGTCGGCGAGGTTCTGCCAGGCGGCGCGCTGGGCGTCGGGCAGGTCGGCGACGGCGGCCTCGGTGAGGGTGCGGCGCGCGGCGACCGCGGCGTCGAACAGGCGGAGCCGTTGGCCCTGCAGCCGGCCGGTGCCGATCAGGGTGTCCTCCTGGGCCAGCGCCTCGGCGGCCCGGTTGAATTCGAGCAGCACGCGCGCGTCGGAGCCGATGTCGGCCCGCTGGATGCCGCTGAGGGCTCCGTCCACGGCGAAGGCCGCGCCGATGGCCTTCGTGTACTGCGCGTACACCGTGTCCCAGCCGGCCCTGCGGTCGAGCACGGCGGTGCGCAGGGCGCGCAGGTGCTCGGCACCGGTGACGAAGGCGCCGAGGCGCCTGGAGACGCCCGCGGGCAGATCCTCGCTGTCCGCGACGGTGTTGTCGCCGCCGAGCCGCAGCTTGGCCACCGCCCGGTCGGTGCGGGCGGCCAGAGCCTGCAGGTCGCCGCCGTCGGCGCCGGGCGCGGTGGCGTGACGCACGGCCGCGGTGCGCTCGGCCTTGAGGGCGGTGACGGCCGCGGCCAGCGGGGTGCGCAGTTCGGCGTCGACGCGCTGGGACTGCCGCAGCCGGGCGACGTCCTGGGCGGTGGTGACGGTGGCGTACCCCCACAGGGCGAGCAGGGAGACGACGGGCACCATCAGCAGGCTGACCACCTTGGCGCGTACGGTGCGGGGGCGCAGACGCATGCGCTCGCCGCGCGTGCGTGCCGTGGCGGCGGGTGTGCCGAGCGGACGGCCGGCTCCTTCGGCGGCGGGTGGTCCGGCGTGTGCGCGGCGGCCGCGCGGCGGGTGCGCGGGGGCGCCGGCTTTCGGGCTGGTACGGGGTGGGCTCATGGCCTCCTCGCTCGGGACGTGGGTCGGGGCGCGCTCTTCGGGCTCCCGCTAGCGGGCGATGCTCTCGACGGGCCGCTGGGCGGAGGCGGAGGCCTCCCGTTCGTCGGCCGTGGGTGAGAGCGCGACGAAGGCGGAGGTGATGAACAGGTAGGACCCGAGGCCGACGGCGAGGGGGAAGATGAACTGCATCGCCGTGGCCCCGGGCAGGGGCTCGCCGGAGGGGTCGACACGCACGCTCACCGCGAACATCCCGGTGTAGTGCATGCTGCTGACGGCCGCTCCCATGACAAGGGAGGCGACGGTGACCGCGAGGGGCGACTTGATGTTGAGGCCGGCCCACAGGGCCGCGGTCGCCGCCACGACGGCGATCAGCACCGACACGCCGACGAGGACCGGGTCGTACCTGATGTCGCCGTGCAGCCGCACGGCCGCCATGCCCAGGTAGTGCATGCTGGCGACGCCCAGCCCGGTGGTGAGGCCGCCGAAGACGAGCGCCCGGTTGCGGTCACGGCTGTAGCCGACGGTGAAGACGCCGGCGCAGACGACGGCCATGGCGACGAGAAGGCTGAGGATGGTCAGCGGCACGTCGTAGCGGATGTCGGTGCCGCTCACGCGGAAGCCGAGCATGGCCACGAAGTGCATGGTCCAGATGCCGGTGCCGATGGCGGAAGCGGCGGTGATGAGCCAATTCCGGCGTGAGCGGCCGGTGGTGGCGAGCGCGCGGACGGTGCAGCGCAGACCGAGAGCGGCGCCCGTGCAGGCCATGACGTACGACAGCACGGGGGTCAGCCAGCCGAAAGCGGCGTGGTCCAGGTGTCCCATGGCCAAGGGACGCTAGGGGGGGCACGGGGGCACACAGGGGGCGCATTTCGAAAGCTGTTGGAATATGACGCCCGGATGCGACGGAACGACCGGGTCCGGCCCGAACATGTGCACCTATGGATCCCCCACGACGGTGAGGAATCATGCGGCCATGAGCGACGACCACACACATGTGCAGAAGTTCTTCACCGCACGCGCGGCCGACTGGGACAGCCGGTTCCCCGGCGACGGCCCCGCCTACAAGGCCGCGGTCGCCGACATCGGGCTGCGGCCGGGCGACCGGGTGCTGGACGCCGGCTGCGGCACGGGACGCGCCCTGCCGGCGCTGCGCGCCGCCGTGGGTCCCTCCGGGGTGGTGCTCGGCGCCGACCTGACGCCGGCGATGCTCGACGCCGCCGTGCGGGCCCGCCGGCACCGGGAGGGGCGGCTGCTGCTCGCGGACGTCACCGCGCTGCCGCTGCGGTCGGCGGCGCTGGACGCCGTGTTCGCGGCCGGCCTGATCTCCCATCTGCCGCGGCCGGAGCAGAACCTGCGGGAACTGGCCCGTGTCGTGCGGCCCGACGGCGTGCTCGCGCTGTTCCATCCCATAGGACGGGCGGCGCTGGCGGCGCGCCATGGCCGCCGGATCACCCCGGACGATCTGCGTGCCGAGCACAACCTCCGTCCGCTGCTGGGGCGTTCCGGGTGGCGCATGACGTCGTACGTCGACGAGGACGCACGTTTCCTCGCGGTCGCGGTGCGCGACGGCCGCTCGTCATAGCACCGAGGTCCGGCCGGGTCAGTCCGTGCCGGCGATGGCCGCCGCGAAGGCGTCGGGGTTATGCCTCACTCGGCGACGTCGCCCGCTGAGGCGCCCCGGTGCCGCACCGGGCAGCCGCGCAGCCCGGGAACCGGCCGGGTGCCCAGGTCGGCCACCCGGTAGCCGTCCGGATAGCCCTTGACCTCCCAGTTCTGGCGTGCGAAGTGCGGCGAGCGGCGCGGCGGCAGCAACCGGACGAGCCGGCCGCGCGCGCGTACGGCCCGGCGGACCAGCGCCGTCGTCGCCGCGCCGGGCGGGGTGTAGCGGAACGCGCGCAGCAGCGGCTCGTCGAGCAGGGCGAGCGTCGCGGTGCGCAGCAACGGTGCCAGCGGGCGCGGATACCAGGACGCCATCAGGGCGAGTGTGGCGTCGGAGACCCGCCGGGACCGCTCGTCCCAGGCGAAGTGCTCCTTCTCGTACGCGTCGAGCAGCTCCTCGAACTCCTCGTAGGTCGCGGGGATTCCGGGGATGCCCATGTGCCGGCCGAGGGTGCGGTAGTACTCGGTGGCGGCGACGATCTCGTGCCCGGACAGGCGCCGCCAGCCGTAGGCGTCGATCCAGCGCCTGGGCATCACCACGAAGGTGCTCAGCACGTACCGCATGTCGTCGTCGCTGATGTCGTAGCTGCGGTGCATCTGGTTGATGCGGCGGATCGCGGTGCGCCCCTGCGCGCTGGCGAAGCCGTGCTCGACGACCGTGTCGAGGAGCAGCACGGTGTCGTCGTACCGCTTCTGGGTGCGCTCGGTCAGCTCCGCCGTCTCGGCGAGCAGCCGGCCGATGCTCGGCACGGCGTAGGTGCGGTACAGGGCCAGTTCCAGTGCGCGGGTGTAGTCCCAGGGAAACTCGAACGCCACGCTGAGCCGGTAGATCTCCAGCGCGTCCGCCACCGGGTCCAGCCGGCGGATCTGTCCGAGCCGCTCGAAACGCTTCACTGCGTCGTCCCCCTTCTGCCGCAGAAAGTCCAACTCTACGTTGAAAGGGAGCAGATGAGCGATCGACGACGACCCCGTTCGGGGGGAGGGTGGTCCGCGTGTTCGGCCTGATACGCAAGTACGCCGCCAGACTCCGCACCGCCGCGCACGCGCGGCCGGCGGGCACCCGGGAAAGGCGCGCGCACAACTTGTTCGAAGCCGCGGCCGCCTATGTCGTGGCCCGCGCGGAGGACGATCAGGACCGGATCGAGGAGGCGGCGGGCTGGGTGCCGCCGGAAGCGCTGTCGTTCGGGGTGAGCGAACTCGCCTGCCGGGCCGTCGTCGCGCTGGCCCGGGAGCGCGACCAGTCGCCCGCGTCGGTGGCCCGCGATCTGCTCGGACTCCCCACGGGCTGAGTGGACGGGCCTCGGGCCCACCGTGGTCGTTTCGCCCCCGTCCAGGCGGAAACCTGCAGGTCCGCGTGGTGTGAGGAGTCGTGACAAGCGGCTTCCGCTCGCACTAGGGTGCGCGCCGTTGGACGAACCACTGGGAGGCAGGGATGGCCGGAGCCGACGACGAAGCCGGCGCCGCCGCGGACGATGCGCTGTACGTGCTGACGGCGGTGCTGCTGACGCCTGCGCAGTTTCCGAGCGTGCTGGGCGACGACTATCCGGAGGCGTGCGCGGCGCTGGGTCTCGCGCCCCTCGCCGACGGGTACGGCCTGGTGCTGGGCCAGGACGGCACGGGCGCGCGGTGGACGGTCGTGATCGACGACGTCTCGCTGGTCGCCGTGGCGATCGCGTCCTGGGACTGCGGCATGGAGTACGAGCTGTCCCCGGACGAGCGCGCGGTCGTGGCCGCCCTGCCGGGCTGGCCGCTGGCCGTCGCCGTCGCGGCTCCCGGTGTCCCCGCCCCGCACGACCCCGATCCCGAGGTGGCGGACCGGCCCGCCCTGAGGCCGCCGGACACGAGTTCCTGGGGACCGGCCCAGCGGCGGCTGGGCGCCGACGAGATAGCCCTGCAGTGGGCGAAGTGGCGGGAGCAGATCGACGACGCGCAGTTCTCCACGCCCGACGGGGACGAGCAGGAGGCGCGGGAGAAGGCCGAGGTGTCGTCGCCGGAGGGCGGGCAGTCCGTGCCGCAGAGCGGCCACCGGGGAGTCAGGCGGGTGCTCGCGGAGGCCCGCGCCTATGTCGACTCGCCGCCGCCGCTGGGCCGGGTGCGCTCGTCGTTCGCCCCTGGGGACGCCCGTACGCTGCGCGCCGACGGCCCCGGCTGGTCGATCGTGGCCCGCACCGACGACATCGCCTTCGTCCTGCTCGACGAAGAGCCCGGCGAGGTGCTGCCGGTGGGGCGGGGGCCCGAACTGCCGGGCCTGCTGGAGGCACTCGACAAGATGGCCGTACGGCCCCTCTGAAGCCGCGCGGGACCCGGCTCGCCGCCCCGCCGGTCCCGAGTGACTGACACACCGGGCGCCGCCGTCCGTCCACGGCGGGCGGCGTCCGGGGCCTCAGGCCGGTCTCGCGGCCAGGTGACGCCCGCGCGGAACCGGCGCCTCCCGCACCGCACCCCGCCCGTGCGGAACCGGAGCCTCCCCCGTCTCCCGCACCCCGGCGACGAGCGCCGCCACCGCGGACCGGACCGCCACCCGCGCCGGACGGCCGTCCGGCGCGCAAGGCGGCGTGAGGTGCCGGCAGGGCCCTCTACGGCGTCCGCCGCCCCTTCAGCGGCCCAGCTCCTTACGGGTGACCCTGCGGAGCCTGCGCCGCTGCGCGGGGTCCAGCGCCAGATACCCGGCCACCGGAACGCCCACCACGATCAGGAATGCCACCCACCAGGGCAGCCAGATCAGCAGGAGCAGCCCGACCGCCACTCCCCCAACGGCGATCTTCGCTGTGTTGGACATGAGCGTCGCCTCCTTCGCGGCCTCCGCCGCTCTCTGCACTGGAAACGGCCCCCCGCCCCCCGCGGTTCCACGTTCCGCCCCTGAGACGTCCCTGAGGCCCGCCCCTAGTGGATGAGACCGCCTGCTGCGGCAGGTCGGGACGCGGCCGCTCCCTCCCCGACCGTCACACAGGGTCCTCGCGTACGCCCTGAAGCACGGCCACCACTCGAACAGATTGTGAAACGGCCCGGATCATGACGCCGCGGTTCCGCCGCCCTGTCGACGCGCGGTACCTCGGTGATCCGACGAGCGGCCGACGCCGGCCGTTCATGCCGATGTCGTGCGGAGTTCCTCATGGGGCCCAAATCTGGCCGCAGTCAAGGAACTTGTCCCTCAGGAGGCCCGATGCCCACCCCTGATTCCGGCCGGCGCCGCATCCCCCGCTCCGTCGCCCGGGGCCTGCCCCTGGCTGTGGCCGCGGCCCTGGTGGCCGCGGGAACGGTCGCGGCGGCGCCGTCCCCGGACGTCCGCGTCGTCCGCACGGCGACGCTCGGCGAGATCCCGCTCGGCGCGTTCAGCAACGCCCTGCTGCCGGGCAGCGTCGACGACGACCACGGGGTGAAGCTCGGCGGCATCGGCAGCGACATGTACCCGGCGGGCCGCGAGGGCGAGTTCTGGACGGTGACCGACCGAGGCCCCAACGGGCAGATCAAGGTCGACGGCGCCAAGCGCCGCACGTTCCCGGTGCCGGGATTCGATCCGGCGATCGTGCGGATCCGGGTCTCGCAGGACACGGTGCAGGTCATCGACGCGATCCCGCTGACGACGTCCTCCGGGAAGGCCGTCACCGGGCTGCCCGACCAGCGGGGCCGGGACGAGGCGCCGTACACCTACGACGCGAAGACTCCGCTGCCGTACGACCCGGACGGGCTCGACACGGAGGGCATCGTGCGCGCCGCGGACGGCACCTTCTGGCTCGTCGACGAGTACGGTCCCTCGCTGGTCCACGTCTCCGCGCGCGGAGAGGTGCTCACCCGGTACGTGCCCGAGGGCCTCGGCCTGACCGGCACGGACTACCCGGTGGTGGAGGCGCTGCCGTCGGTCTTCCTGCACCGCAAGGCCAACCGGGGGTTCGAGGGGCTGGCGCAGCTTCCCGGCGGCGACCTGGTGATGGCCCTGCAGAGCCCCCTGTCACTGCCGGACGCGGGCACCGGGAACGCCTCGCGCACCACGCGGCTGCTGCGCTTCTCGCCGCGCGCCAAGGCCGTCACCGCCGAGTACGCCTATCGGTTCGACCCGGTGAACGTGGTCGACCCGGGCGAGGACGACACCTCCGAGCTGAAGATCTCCTCCGTCGTGGCCGTGGGCGGCGACCGGCTCCTCGTCGAGGAGCGCACGGACAAGGCGGCCCGGCTGCAACTCGTCCGGCTGGATCGCACGTCGAGCATTCTCGGCGGGCCCTGGGACGACGACTCGACCTCGCCCTCCCTGGAGCAGCTGGACGACCCGGCGTCCGCCGGTGTGCCGGTGCTCTCCAAGCGGCTCGTCGTGGACCTGAACACGGTCGACGGCGTGCCGCAGAAAATCGAGGGCATCGCGCGCGTGGACCACGACACGCTCGCCCTCGTCAACGACAACGACTTCGGTATGACCGACGGCGCGGGGGCCTTCGACGGGCAGGGCCGGCTCGTCGACAGCGGGATCAGGACGACCGTCGTGTACGTCCGGCTGCCCAAGGGTCTGTGAGCAGGCCGAACGAGAGCTTACCGAGGGCCGGGGTTTCGGCGGGTGCCGCACCCCGGCCCTCGGTGCGCTCAGCCCCGGGCGCCGAGCAGGTGGTCCATGGCGAGCTGGTCGAGACGCTCGAACGCCATCCCGCGCGCGGCGGCCGCATCCACGTCGAAGTCCTCGAAGGCCGCGCGGTCGGCGAGCAGCGCCTCCAGGCCGTCCGCGGCCGTCGGCTGGGCGAGCTGGTCCAGGCGGGAGGCGCGCAGGGCCTCCTGGACCTCCGGGTCGGCGCGGAAGGCCGCGGCGCGCTCCTTGAGGATGAGGTAGTTGCGCATGCAGCCCGCGGCCGAGGCCCACACACCCTCCAGGTCCTCGGTGCGCGGCGGCTTGAAGTCGAAGTGGCGCGGACCTTCGTAGCCGGCGCTCTCCAGCAGGTCGACCAGCCAGAACGCCGCCCGCAGGTCGCCGGCGCCGAAGCGGAGGTCCTGGTCGTACTTGATGCCGGACTGGCCGTTGAGGTCGATGTGGAACAGCTTGCCCGCCCACAGGGCCTGCGCGATGCCGTGCGGGAAGTTCAGGCCCGCCATCTGCTCGTGCCCGACCTCGGGGTTGACGCCGTACAGCTCCGGGCGCTCCAGGCGCTCGATGAAGGCCAGCGCGTGGCCGACGGTGGGCAGCAGGATGTCGCCGCGCGGCTCGTTCGGCTTCGGCTCGATGGCGAAGCGGATGTCGTAGCCCTGGGCGGTGACGTACTCGCCCAGCAGGTCGAAGGCCTCCTTCATGCGGTCCAGGGCCGCGCGCACGTCCTTCGCGGCGCCGGACTCGGCGCCCTCGCGCCCGCCCCAGGCGACGTACGTCCTGGCCCCCAGCTCGACCGCGAGGTCGATGTTGCGGATGGTCTTGCGCAGCGCGTAGCGGCGCACGTCGCGGTCGTTGGCGGTGAACGCGCCGTCCTTGAAGACGGGGTGGGTGAACAGGTTGGTGGTGGCCATCGGCACGGTCATGCCGGTGGCGTCCAGGGCCTGCCGGAACCGCTTGATGTGCGACTCGCGCTCGCTGTCCGAGGACCCGAAGGGGATCAGGTCGTCGTCGTGGAAGGTCACTCCGTAGGCACCCAGCTCGGCCAGGCGCTGCACCGTCTCGACCGGGTCGAGGGCGCCGCGGGTGGCGTCACCGAAGGGGTCCCTCCCCTGCCAGCCGACGGTCCACAGACCGAAGGTGAACCTGTCCTCGGGGGTGGGCTGGTAGCTCATGCGACGGCTCCTTGCTGCGTTGCGGCTATTTCGTCATGGCCGTTTACAAATTAGTATGCGCTCGCGTCCCTGGGAAGAGACAAGATGTCTTTGTCCCGCAGAGTCGTAGAAAGTCACGAAGTCGCGGAACGTCGCGGAAAAGGGAGAGCCCCATGTCAGCAGCCGAGGGTCCGCTCGTCGTCGGCGTGGACACGTCCACCCAGTCCACGAAGGCACTGGTCGTCGACGCGGCCACCGGCCGCGTGGTGGCGAGCGGCCAGGCGCCGCACACCGTGTCCTCCGGCGCGGGCCGCGAGAGCGATCCGCGCCAGTGGTGGGAGGCGCTGTGCGAGGCGCTCAGCCAGTGCGGTGACGCGGCGCACGAGGCCGCCGCGGTGTCGATCGGCGGCCAGCAGCACGGACTGGTCACGCTGGACGAGCGGGGCGAGCCGGTGCGTCCGGCGCTCCTGTGGAACGACGTCCGTTCGGCGCCGCAGGCCCGCCGCCTGGTGGAGGAGCTGGGCGGGCCGAAGGCGTGGGCGGAGCGCACGGGCAGCGTGCCCGGCGCGTCGTTCACGGTCACGAAGTGGGCGTGGCTCGCCGAGAACGAGCCGGAGTCGGTCCGGGCGACCAGGGCGGTCCGGCTCCCGCACGACTACCTCACCGAGCGCCTGACCGGGCAGGGCACGACCGACCGCGGCGACGCCTCCGGCACCGGCTGGTGGTCGTCCGGCACGGAGGCGTACGACCCCGAGACGCTGGCACACGTGGGGCTCGACCCGGCGCTGCTGCCCCGGGTGGTACGGCCGGGTGAGGTGGCCGGCACCGTGCGCGACAGCCACGACCTGCCGTTCTCCAAGGGCACGCTGGTCGCTCCGGGCACCGGCGACAACGCGGCGGCCGCGCTCGGTCTCGGCCTGCGGCCCGGCACCCCGGTGCTCAGCCTGGGCACGTCCGGCACGGTCTACGCCGTCTCCCGGCAGCGCCCGGCCGACCCGACCGGCACGGTGGCGGGCTTCGCCGACGCCCACGGCGACTGGCTGCCCCTCGCCTGCACCCTGAACTGCACACTAGCCGTGGACCGCGTCGCGGCGCTGCTGGGCCTGGACCGCGAGGCGGTGGAACCCGGCGGCTCGGTGACCCTGCTGCCGTACCTGGACGGCGAGCGCACCCCGAACCTGCCGAACGCCTCCGGCCTGCTGCACGGCCTGCGCCATGACACGACTCCCGGACAACTGCTGCAGGCCGCGTACGACGGCGCCGTGCACGCGCTGCTCGGGGCGCTCGACCTGGTCCTGGACGAGGACGCGGACCGCAGCACCCCCCTGATACTGATCGGCGGCGGGTCCCGGGGGACGGCCTGGCAGCAGACGGTACGGCGGCTGTCCGGCCGGCCGGTGCAGGTGCCCGAGGCCAGGGAACTGGTCGCCCTCGGGGCCGCGGCACAGGCCGCCGGCCTGCTCACCGGCGAGGATCCGGCCGCGGTGGCCCGCCGCTGGAACACCGCCGCGGGCCCCGTGCTGGAGGCCGTGGAGCGGGACCAGCAGACGCTGGACCGGATCACCGGGGTACTCTCCGACGCGGCCCCGCTGCTGGACCGGGGGACGCAGACCACACCGCGCGCCTGAGACGGGGCGGCAGACACGGAGGATCGACGCCAGGCATGACCGCACCGCCGCACGAGGCACACCCGCCGGCCGCCGGCCGGGCCCTGCCGGACACCCAGCAGGGCATGCGCCGGCGCAATCTGGCACGCGTGATGCACGCCGTGAGCGCCGAGGGCTCGCTGTCGCGGGCCGCGGTGGCCACCCGCATCGGGCTGACCAGGGCCGCCGTGTCGACGCTGGTGGACGAGCTGATCCGGTGGGGCCTGCTGGAGGAGCTGGGTCCGGAGCGGCCGGGCCGGGTGGGCCGGCCCGGCTCCGCGCTCGCGGTGTCCGGTCGCGGTCCGGCGGGGATCGGCGCGGAGATCGGCGTCGATCATCTCGCGGTCTGCGCGGTCGACCTGCGCGGCACGGTGCGCGCCCGGGCGGTACGGCACACGGCGAACCGGGGCCGGGCGCCGGAGCCGGTGACCCGGGAGCTCACCGAGCTGGTGCGCCGGGTCGTCGCGGAGGCGGAGCGGGAGGAGCTCTGGCCCGCCGGGCTCGCCGTCGCCGTGCCCGGACTCGTGGCGCGGGACGGGCGCACCGTCGTACGCGCGCCGAACCTCGACTGGCACCACGCCGACCTCGGCGCCCTGCTGCCCGACGAGTGGCCGCTGACCGTGGGCAACGAGGCCAACTTCGGTGCGCTGGCGGAGCTGTGGCTCGGCGAGGGCACACCGCGCGACTTCCTGCACGTGTCGGCCGAGATCGGCATCGGCGCGGCGGTCGTGGTGGACGCCGGCCTGCTGCAGGGCACCCGCGGCTTCGCGGGCGAGCTGGGCCATGTGCCGGTACGGCCGGACGGGCCGCCCTGTGCGTGCGGTGGCCGCGGCTGCCTGGAGCAGTACGCGGGCGAGGAGGCGGTGCTGCGCGCGGCCGGGCTGGAACCGCGCGAGGACCTGGTGGGCCTGCTCGCCGGGCGCGCCGAGCAGGGCGACGAGAGCGTGCGGGCAGCCCTGCGCGAAGCCGGTGCGGCGCTCGGCATAGCGCTCACCGGCGCCGTGAATCTCCTCGACCCGGAGACGGTCGTCCTCGGCGGCGCCCTGGCCGGTCTGTCCCCCTGGCTGCTGCCGTCCCTGGAGACGGAACTGACGAGCCGCACGGCGGGGCCCCCGTGCCCGGTGACCGTGTCCCGGCTGGGCTCGCAAGGTCCCCTGCTGGGCGCGGCGCACTCGGTCGTCCGGGGCGTACTGGACGATCCGGCGCTCGTGGCGGAACGCGCCTGACGCCTCGGGCACCCGGCGGGCCGACTGCCGCCTGGTCCGGCGCGCGGCCCCCGGGCCTCCCAGTACCGGGCTCCGATCCCTTGCCGCCCCCCGGTGTTCACCCGATCGGGTGGCCGGGTTGTCCACAAGCGGAGGCTTCTCCACGGAACCGGTGCGTGCTCTTCTGCCCAACCCGCCTGCGCCGTACCGTGATTCACGCGAGGCACGGCCGACGTTCCGTCGGTGTCGCCGCTGCCTCGAGCGGTTGACGGTACTTCACACGCATCAGGGTGGCAGTGGGCTGACAGGCATCGGGGGACGCACATGCACGTGGAGACGACCGGGGCGCTGCGACGCGATGCCGTCGGCTTGCGCGAGGTGCTGTTCCAGAGTGTGACGGCGATGGCGCCGGCCGCGGCGGTGGCCGCGTCGATCCCGGCCGGCGCCGCCTTCGCGGGCGGCAGTCTGCCGCTGGCGGTGCTGATCGCCCTGGTGGCCTGCCTGTTCACCGCGTCGTGCGTGGCCGAGCTGGCCCGGGAGCTGCCTGCCGCGGGCTCGGTGGCCACGTACGCCGCGCGGGGCCTGCACCCCGCGGTCGGGTTCCTCGTCGGCTGGGGTTACGTCTTCGTGGAGATGCTGGTCCCGCCGCTGCTGCTTCTGCAGCTGGGCTTCACGGCGGCGGGCACGCTGCACGAGGAGTGGGCGTCGTATCCGGCGGACCTGTGGTGGCCGTGGTCCCTGGCGGGCGCCGGCGTGATCGCCGTCGCCGGCTGTCTCGGCGTCCGGGCCTCGGCCCGCTTCGGCACCGTCCTCGGCGTCTTCGAGATCCTCGTCTTCCTGGTGTTCGCGGCCCTGCTCATCGGCAAGGCCGGTGACGCCAACTCCCTGTCGGTGTTCGGCACTTCGCACGCCGCCGACGGTTACGCCGGGATCAGCGGCGTGTTCGCCGGGTCCGTCTACACGGTGCTGGCGTTCGCCGGGTTCGAGGCGGCGGCGCCGCTCGCCGAGGAGACCCGGAACCCACGGCGGACGATGCACCGCGCGGTCCTCGGGGCGGCTCTGGGCATCGGCCTGTTCTATGTGATCACCACCTATGCGATGACCGTCTACTTCGGCCCGGACCGCTTCGCGAAGTTCGGTGCGTCGGGCGCCGCCTCCTGGGACGGAGTGGCCCGGGCCTCCTTCGGCCTGTTCTGGGTGCTGGTGTTCCTGGCGGTGGTCAACTCCACCATCGCCAACGCCAACGCGTGCGCCAACGTCTCCACCCGTACGGCCTTCGCTCTGGCCCGCATCCGGGTGCTGCCGCGGCTGCTCGCCACCCTCCACCCCCGGCACCGCTCCCCCGTCGCCGGTATCGCGCTGCAGACCCTCGTGGCGGTCGCGGCCGTGCTGGGACTCGGGTTCGGCTACGACCCGGTGACCGCCTTCCTCCTGCTCGCCACGGTGATCGTCACGGTCGTCGTCGGCGTCTACATCGTCGTGAACCTCGCCTGCGCCGGCTACTTCCTGCGGGCCGGCCGGGCCGCCTTCGCGCCGGTACGGCATCTGCTGTTCCCCGTGCTCGGCATCGCGGCCTTCGTCCCCGCCCTGCTGACGGCCGCCGGCCTCCCGGTCTTCGACTTCGTCACCGAGCTCACGGCCCCGGTCTCCTACGCCGGTCCCGTCGTCGCGGTCTGGATGGCGGCGGGCGTGGTGGTGCTGCTCCTGCTGATACGGCGTCACCCCGAGCGCATAGCCGAGACCGCCCGGGTGTACCTCGACGCGTACGACCCCGCCGGGCCACGGCAGGACGGGACCGTACCCCGGTGACCCCGCGGGCGCACCGTCCGCGAGTCCCCCCTCTCTCTCCGGCCTTTCCCCGCAGAAGGGACCACCTCGACGATGACCGACCCCCGCATCCTGACCGTGCGCCCGGAACCGGACGCCTACGCCTGGACGTTCGGCGGTGCGCCGCCCGTGGCGCGGATCGCGCCCGGCACGGTCCTGGACCTGTACACGGAGGACTGCTTCGCCGGCCGGGTGCGGTCCGAGAAGGACCTCGTCTCGGAAGTCTGCGAGTTCCCGTTCCTCAATCCGCAGACGGGCCCCTTCCACATCGAGGGCGCAGAACCGGGTGACACGGTGGCCGTGCACTTCGTGTCGATCGAACCGGCCCGCGACTGGGCGGCGTCCACGACGGTCCCGCTGTTCGGCGCGCTCACCTCCACGCACACCACGGCCTCGCTGCAGCCGCCGCTGCCGGAGCGCGTCTGGATCTGGCAACTGGACCGCGCGCGGCGCACCGCCCTGTTCCAGGCCCGGGACAGCGACATCCAGGTCGAGCTGCCCATGGATCCCATGCACGGCACCGTGGGCGTGGCGCCCGCCGGTCTGGAGGTGCGTTCGGCCCTGGTCCCGGACGCGCACGGCGGGAACATGGACACGCCCGAGATGCGGGCCGGCGTGACCTGCTACCTGGGGGTCAACGTCGAGGGCGCCCTGCTCAGCCTCGGCGACGGGCACGCCCGGCAGGGCGAGGGCGAGACCTGCGGGGTGGCGGTGGAGTGCGCCATGAACACCGTGGTGGTCGTGGACCTCCTCAAGGACGTCGCCACGCCGTGGCCCCGGCTGGAGTCGGACACCCACATCATCTCCACCGGCTCGGCCCGCCCGCTGGAGGACGCCTTCCGGATATCGCAACTCGACCTGGTGCAGTGGCTGGTGCGCGACTACGGGTTCAGTGAGCCGGACGCGTACCAGTTCGCAACCCAGGCCGTCGAGTCGCCGTTGGCCAACGTGTGCGACACCAACTACACGTGCGTGGCCAAGATCCGCAAGGAGTGGCTGCCGGCCCGGGAGACGTACCGGGGCGTGCACGCGCGGCTGCGGGAGACCGCGCAGTCCCTGCGGAGCTGACTCCGGCGGCGCTCCCCCGGCGCCGCTCGGCCGGACCGCGGCGCCCGGAGCCGCGCACGCCGCCGGCCCGCCCGAGCACCCCACCACGCGCGCGAGACCACGACGCCCGACGTCCACACACCACTCCCCCACACCCCCACACCGAAAGGCACCCGCCGATGGACCTGGACCCGGCCGGACCCGTACAGCGAAGAGAACCGGCCCGGCCGGCGACCGCGCCACTGCCGGCGAGCCCGGCACAGCCGCTCCTGAGCAGGCGCCGGCTGCTGAAGGGCGCGGCACTCGCCGCCGTCCCGTACGCACTGCTGCCCGGCCCGAGGGCCGGTGCGCAGACCGCGTCCGTGGACTACCCGCCCGCCGAGTGGCAGCCGGCGAGCAGTTCGAACTACACCGCCTCCGACCGCCCCGGCACCTACGCCATCGACCGCGTGATCATCCATGTCACGCAGGAGACGTACGCCAACACACTGGCGGTCTTCGGCAATCCGGAGAAGAAGGTGTCCGCGCACTATCTGGTCCGCTCGGCGGACGGGCACGTCGCGCAGTGCGTGCACGAGGCCGACATCGCCTGGCACGCGGGCAACTGGGACTACAACACGCGCAGCATCGGCATCGAGCACGAGGGATGGGTGGACCAGCCCGCCTATTTCACCGACGCCCTCTACCAGCAGTCGGCGAGGCTCACGGCCACGATCTGCGACACCTACGGCATCCCCAAGGACAGGGAGCACATCATCGGCCACTACCAGGTGCCCGGCACCGACCACACCGACCCCGGCCCGAACTGGGACTGGGTCCGCTACCTGAGACTGGTCAACTTCGCCTAGCCGGAAGACGATGGGCGCGGGACCGACATCACTGTTTCACCGTCCGGGGAGGCCGATGTGACCGATCCGTGGGTGGCCCTGGAGCCGGGGGCCGACCCCGTCGAACGGGTCCGTGCGCTGCGCCGCGCGCACGAGACGTTCACCACGGTGGGCACGGTGCCGCGCCCGGTGCGCTCGGTGGTGGCGGAGTCGTGGCGGCGCAGCGCGCGGGCCGGTGTCCGTCCGGACGGCACCGCCGGCGTGGAGCTGACCGACGGCGACCTCGGCGCCTACCGGGCGGAACACCCGCTGGCCAGGGTGATGCCGCTGTTCCGGGAGCTGATGGGCACGTTCGCCTCCGACGGCGAGCATCTGCTGGCGGTGTGCGACGCGCACGGCAGGCTGCTGTGGGTCGAGGGGCACCCGGCGACCCGGCGCCGGGCGGACGGGATGAACTTCGTGCCGGGAGCACGCTGGTCGGAGAGCGCGGTCGGCACCAACGCGCCGGGCACCGCGGTCGCCGTGGACCGGCCGGTGCAGGTGTTCGCCGCCGAGCACTTCATACGGCGGGTCCAGCCGTGGACGTGCGCGGCGGCGCCGGTGCACGACCCGCGCACCGGCCGGGTCCTGGGCGCGGTGGACATCACGGGCGGCGACGGGCTGGCGCATCCGCACAGCCTCGGGTTCGTGCAGGCGGTGGCACGGGCCGCGGAGACCCAGCTCGCGCTGCTCGAACCGCCCGCCAAAGCGGACGGCACGCCCCTGCTCGGCGCGCTGGGCCGGGACGAGGCCGAGCTGGTCCTGGACGGCAACCGGATCCGGCTCAGCCGCCGGCACAGCGAGATCCTCGTGCTGCTCGCCCGGCATCCCGAGGGGCTCGGCGGTGACGAGCTGCTGTGCGCGCTGTACGCGGACGAGTCGGTGACGCCGGTGACACTGCGGGCCGAACTGGCCCGGCTGCGCAGGCTGCTGGGTCCGGGGCTGCTCGCCTCGCGGCCGTACCGGCTGACCGCCGCGGTCGAGTCGGACGCCACCGTGGTGGAGCGGCGGCTGCGGGCCGGGGCGGTGACGTCTGCGGCGGAGGCGTACACCGGTCCGCTGCTGCCCGGTTCGCAGGCGCCGGCGATCGTACGGCTGCGGGACCGTCTCGCCGGGGAGCTGCGCTCGGCGCTCATCGCGCACCGCGACCCGGACCTGCTGGCGGACTGGGCGCACGCGCCGTGGGGCGAGGACGACCTGGAGGTGTGGCGGGCGCTCGCCGCGGTGCGGCCCACGGCGCAGGTGCGGGCGCGGCTCGCCGCGCTGGAGGCCGAGCTGGCGGCGCCGCCCGGCCGGGCCCGGAGGCGGACCGGCGGCGCAACGTGGTTGCAACGTCCGCCCGCCTAGCCTCGCCGACGGGAGCTGCCCAACGGCGGGCAGCACTGCACCAGGAGGCAGACCAGCATGACTCGTTACGCGGCGCCGGGCACCGAAGGCGCGATCGTCTCCTACCAGGCGCGCTACGACCACTTCATCGGCGGCGAGTACGTGCCGCCGCTGCGCGGGCAGTACTTCGAGAATCCGTCGCCGGTCAACGGGCAGCCGTTCACCGAGATCGCGCGCGGTACCGCGGAGGACGTCGAGCGGGCGCTGGACGCGGCGCACGAGGCCGCGCCGGGGTGGGGCCGTACGCCGGTGGCGGAGCGCAGCGACATCCTGCTGAGGATCGCCGACCGCATGGCGGCCAACCTCGAAGCCCTCGCGGTGGCGGAGAGCTGGGAGAACGGCAAGCCGGTGCGGGAGACGCTGGCGGCCGACATCCCGCTGGCGATCGACCACTTCCGGTACTTCGCCGGGGCGATCCGGGCGCAGGAGGGATCGCTCGGCGAGATCGACGACGACACGGTGGCCTACCACTTCCACGAGCCGCTCGGGGTCGTCGCGCAGATCATCCCGTGGAACTTCCCGATCCTGATGGCGGCGTGGAAGCTGGCGCCGGCGCTGGCCGCGGGCAACGCCGTGGTCCTCAAGCCGGCCGAGCAGACCCCGGCCTCCATCCACTACTGGGTCAGCCTGATCGCGGACCTGCTGCCGCCGGGTGTGCTGAACATCGTCAACGGCTTCGGCGTGGAGGCGGGCAAGCCGCTGGCGTCCAGCCCGCGCGTGGCGAAGGTGGCGTTCACCGGAGAGACCACGACCGGGCGGCTGATCATGCAGTACGCCTCGGAGAACATCAAGCCGGTCACCCTGGAGCTCGGCGGCAAGTCGCCCAACATCTTCTTCGACGACGTGTGGGCGCACGACGACGACTTCCGCGACAAGGCGCTCGAGGGCTTCACCATGTTCGCCCTCAACCAGGGCGAGGTGTGCACCTGCCCGTCCCGGGCGCTGATCCAGCGCGGCCACTACGCCGAGTTCCTGCAGGCCGCCGTGGAACGCACCCGGCAGATCAAGCCGGGCCACCCGCTGGACACGGACACGATGATCGGCGCCCAGGCCTCCAACGACCAGCTGGAGAAGATCCTTTCCTACCTGGACATCGGCCGGCAGGAGGGCGCGAAGGTCCTCACCGGCGGTGAGCGCATCGAGTACGACGGCGAGCTGAAGGGCGGCTACTACGTCCAGCCGACCATCTTCGAGGGCGACAACCGCATGCGGATCTTCCAGGAGGAGATCTTCGGCCCGGTCGTCTCGGTGACCTCCTTCGACGACTTCGACGACGCCATCAAGATCGCCAACGACACGCTGTACGGCCTCGGCGCGGGCGTGTGGACCCGGGACGCCAACACCGCGTACCGCGCGGGCCGGGCGATCCAGGCGGGCCGGGTGTGGACGAACTGCTACCACGCCTACCCGGCGCACGCGGCGTTCGGCGGCTACAAGCAGTCCGGCATCGGCCGCGAGACGCACAAGATGATGCTGGAGCACTACCAGCAGACGAAGAACCTGCTGGTGTCGTACTCCCCGAAGAAGCTGGGCTTCTTCTAGACGAACACGTCATCCGCAGCAGCGCCGCCCTCACCGGCGGGTGAGGGCGGCGCTCCGAGGCGGTGCCAGGAGACTCCGGATATACCGCCGCCGCTGACCGTCAGGTCCGCTTCATGACGGGCATCCGCTGTCAGTCGTACGGGCGGGCGTACCGCCGGCCGGGCTGCGCTGCGGTGTCAGTTCTTCTCGGTCTCGAAGGTGCGCAGCAGGTCGGCGGCGACGCTGACCGCGATGGTCGCCGGTTCCTTGCCGGTGATGCCGGGGAGGCCGATCGGGGTCTTGATCCGGTCGATGGCGGCCTCGTCGTGGCCTCCCTCGGTGGCGAGGCGCTTGCGGAACCGCGCCCATTTGGCGGCCGATCCGATCAGCCCGATGGAGCCGAGGTGGGCCGTGCGCAGGGCGGCGTCGCACAGTGCGGCGTCCTCGGCGTGATCGTGGGTCATGATCAGGACGTGGGTGCCGCGCGGCAACTCCTCCAGGACCTCCTCCGGCAGCAGCGGCGTGTGATGCACGTGCACCTGTGCCACCGCGTCCGCGAGCACATCGAGCCGCTCCCGGGTCAGGACGTCGGAGCGGGTGTCGATCAGATGGAGGTCGAGGTCGTGACGTGCCAGGATGCGGGCCAGCTCCAGCCCGACGTGACCGACGCCGAAGATCGCCACCGCGGGTACGACCGGCAGCGGTTCCAGCAGCACGGAGACCGTGCCGCCGCAGCACTGCACGCCGTGCTGGTTGGTCACCTTCTCGTTCAGGGCGAAATCCATCAGCTCCGGCTCCGGCTTGGACGCGGCGATCATCTCCCGGGCCCGGTCGATGGCGACGGCCTCGACATTGCCGCCGCCGATCGAGCCCCAGGTCCCGGTCCGCCCCACGACGAGCTTCGCACCGGCGTCGCGCGGGGCATGGCCGCGCACGGTGGCGACGGTCACCAGCACACCGGACTCCCGGCGTGCTCGCAACCGTGCCACCGCTGCGATCCACGTCATGTCAGGCACCGTTCAGCGCTTGTGCGTCGGTGCGGACCCTGCCGTTCCTGCCGCCCGCCACCTGCCCGTTTCCAGGATGGCCGTTCAGGGCGAACCCGTCCACGGCGTGGCCGTCGCGGGAGGCACCGCCCTGGCGAGCCGCCTGGATCGCCCAGTACACCGCCTCCGGTGTCGCGGGCGAGGCCAGCTCGACGCTGACCCCGCTCGGCCCGAACGCGGCGGCGGCCTGCCGCAGCGCCTCGCGCACGGAGAACGCCAGCATCAGCGGAGGCTCGCCGACCGCCTTGGACCCGTAGACGGCGCCCTCCTCGGTGGCGTTCTCCAGCAGGGTGACGTTGAACTCCTCGGGCATCTCCGAGAAGCTCGGCAGCTTGTAGGTGCTCGCCGCCTGGGTCAGCAGCCGGCCGCGGTGCGGGCCGTCACCGGTGTCCCAGCGCAGGTCCTCGAGCGTCAGCCAGCCCGCGCCCTGCACGAAACCGCCCTCGACCTGGCCGATGTCGATCAGCGGGGAGAGGCTGTCGCCGACGTCGTGCACGATGTCCACGCGCCGGATGCGGTACGCGCCGGTGAAGCCGTCCACCTCGACCTCGGTGGCGGCGGCGCCGTGGGCGAAGTACTTGAACGGCGAGCCCCGGAACGTCTTCGCGTCCCAGTGCAGGCCCTCGGTCCGGTAGAAACCGGCCGCCGACAGCTGGACGCGCTGGAAGTACGCGGTGCGCACCAGGTCGTCCCAGGCCAGCTCCTCGTCGCTGCCCAGGGCGCGCGCGACGCCCTCGACGATGCGCACGTCGGAGGCGTTGGCGCCCAGCTGGGTGGCGGCCACCTGCAGCAGTCGCTCGCGCAGCTGCTCGCAGGCGTTCTTGATCGCGCCGCCGTTGAGGTCCGCGCCGGAGCTGGCGGCGGTGGCGGAGGTGTTGGGCACCTTGTCGGTCCGTGTCGGGGCCAGGCGGACCTTGTGCAGGGGGATGCCCAGCGTGGTCGCGGCCACCTGGAGCATCTTGGTGTGCAGGCCCTGGCCCATCTCGGTGCCGCCGTGGTTGATCAGGACCGAGCCGTCCTTGTAGATCAGCACCAGTGCGCCGCCCTGGTTGAAGGCGGTGAGGTTGAAGGAGATGCCGAACTTGATGCCGGTGACCGCGAGGGCCCGCTTGGTGTGCGGGTGCGCGGCGTTGAAGGCGGCGATCTCGCGCTTGCGGTCGGCGACGCCGGCGTTCTCCTGCACCTGGCGCCAGACGGTGGAGATCCGTTCGGGCTGCGTGACGGGCTGGCCGTACGGCGTGGTCTGGCCCTGACCGGGCCGGTAGAAGTTGCGTTCCCGCAGCTCCATGGGGTCCAGGCCGAGCAGCGGCGCGCAGCGGCCCAGGATGTCCTCGATGACGAGCATGCCCTGGGGGCCGCCGAAGCCTCGGAAGGCGGTGTTCGAGACCGTGTTGGTCTTGGCGATGCGGCCGGCGACGCGGGCGTTGGGAATCCAGTAGGTGTTGTCGATGTGGCACAGCGCCCGGGCCAGCACCGGCTCGGAGAGGTCCAGGCTCCAGCCGCCGTCCGCGGTCAGGGTCGCGTCCAGGGCCTGGATACGGCCGTCCGCGTCGAAGCCGATCTTCCATCGGGCGTGGAAGCCGTGCCGCTTGCCGGACATGGTCAGGTCCTGGGTCCGGTTCAGCCGGAACCGGACGGGCCGGCCGGTCAGCTTGGCGCCGAGCGCGGCGACGGCCGCGAACCCGTGCGGCTGCATCTCCTTGCCGCCGAAACCGCCGCCCATGCGCAGGCACTGCACGGTCACCTCGTGGGAGGGCACGCCGAGCACGTGCGCGACGATCTCCTGCGTCTCCGAGGGGTGCTGGGTGCTGCTCTGGATGAAGATCTGCCCGTTCTCGTCGACCTGCGCCAGTGACGCGTGGGTCTCGAGGTAGAAGTGCTCCTGGCCGGAGAACTGGAACTCGCCGGTGAACACGTGCGCGGAGTCGGCGAAGCCCGCGTCCGTGTCGCCCTGCACCATCACGGGCTGGGCGCCGTGGTAGCTGCCGGCGGCCATGGCGTCCTGCAGCGTGACCAGGGAGGGCAGCTCGTCGATCTCCACCTCGACGGCGGCGGCTCCGAGCCGGGCCGCCTCGAGGGTCTCGCCGAGCACCCAGGCGACCGCGTGGCCGTAGAACATGACCTCGTCGGGGAACAGCGGCTCGTCGTGCTTCATCCCGGCGTCGTTGACGCCGGGCACGTCGGCGCCGGTCAGCACCCGGACCACGCCGGGCACGGCGAGCGCGGGCCCGGTGCGCAGCGCGGTGATCCTGCCGTGGGCCTTCATCACCTGGACGGGGTAGGCGTGCAGGACGTCCTTGGTGCGGTGGACCAGGTCGTCGGTGTAGAGCGCGGTGCCGGTGACGTGCAGGGCGGCGCTCTCGTGGGGCATCGGGACGCCGACGACGGGCTTCTCGGGGCGTTCGGACAGATGGCTCATGACGAGACCGCCTCGTTGGTGTGCGCGTACAGCTTCAGCAGGCTCTGGCCGAGCATCGCGGAGCGGTACTCGGCGCTGGCGCGGTGGTCGTTCATCGGCGTGCCTGCGGCCCGCAGCACCCGGGCCGCGGCCTCGACGGTCCCGGCCGCCCACGGCCTGCCCTCCAGGGCCGCCTCGGTGTCGAGGGCGCGGATCGGGGTGGCGGCCACGCCGCCCAGGCCGATGCGTGCCGTGCGGACGATGCCGTCCTCGATGTCCAGCGCGAAGGCGACGGCGACGCTGGAGATGTCGTCGAAGCGCCGCTTGGCGATCTTGTGGAAGGCCACGACCGGGGACAGCGGCTTCGGGATGCGGATCGCGCGGATCAGCTCGGCGGGACGGCGCACGCTCTGGCGGTAGCCGGTGAAGTAGTCCGCCAGCGGGACCACCCGCTCTCCGTCGGCGTCGGCGAGCACCACCGACGCCTCCAGCGCGAGCAGCGCGGGCGGGCTGTCACCGATGGGCGAGCCGGTGCCCAGGTTGCCGCCGAAGGTCGCGCTGTTGCGGATGAGCCGGGAGGCGAACTGGGGGAACAGCTCTGCCAGCAGCGGGACGCTGCCGTCGAGGCGGCGTTCGATCTCGGTGAGGGTCAGCGCCGCCCCGATCTCGATGTGGTCCGGCTCGTCGCGCAGTTCCCGCAGTTCGGGCAGCCGGTCGACGGCGATGACGCACTCCGCCCTGCGGGAGCGGATGTTGACCTCGACGCCCCAGTCGGTGGAGCCGGCGACCACCACCGCGTCGGGCCGCTCGCGCAGCAGCCGCAGCGTCTCCGCCAGGGTGCTCGTGCGCAGGAACGTCCCGCCGTCCTGGGTGTACGCGGTGGCGACCGGCGCGGGCGGGGCCTGCTCGCGCCGCTGCGCCAGCGGGTCGTCGTCGGTGGGCGTGCCGACGGCGAACGCGGCGTCGCGGATCGGGCGGTATCCGGTGCAGCGGCACAGGTTTCCGCTCAGGGAGTGCAGGTCGAAACCGTTCGGGCCGTGCTCGGCGTCGGTGGCCGGATCCGCGTGCGCGCAGCGGTCGGGCCGGTAGTACTCGGCGGCCATGCTGCACACGAATCCGGGCGTGCAGTAACCGCACTGGGAGCCGCCGCGCACCGCCATCTCCTCCTGCACCGGGTGCAGGGTGGGCGGCGTGCCGGGTTCGCCCGGGGTGGCGAGCCCCTCGGAGGTGACGATCTCTTGGCCGTCGAGCGCCGCGACCGGGACCAGGCAGGCGTTGACCGCCACCCAGTCGGTGGGCTTGTTCACTCCGGGCCGGGCCACCAGGACCGAACAGGCGCCGCACTCGCCCTCGGCACAGCCCTCCTTGGTGCCGGTGAGACCGCGCTCGCGCAGGAAGTCCAGCACTGTGGTGTGGGGCGCAGCCGGTGCGATCGGTGCTTCTTTCCCATTGACCGTGATCCGCGCTTCTACCATGACAGGTCTACATTTCCGGACACGAGGGGACAATTCATCACGTTTGCCAATTTTCAGGCACTTTCTGTGTTCAGATGCGCCGCGTGAAGACAGCAGGCGCGGGGCGGCACGCGTCAGAGACGTGCCGGAAGGTGGTGACGGGAAACCCGGAATGTGCCGCGCAGGGGCACATCAGAAAACGGCGCGTTCAGCAGCCGTGCGCGATCCTGCCCGGAACCCAGGCGGCGAGGTGGGCGAGGCGACCGAGATCAGAGCTGGTGTTCATCCGCTGGTCGCCTCCTTTCGGTAGTCACGGATCGGCTTTCGCAAGCTAGTGGCTTGGGCCACAGAGGTCAAGAGGTCGGGTGGCTGACCTGGCGTGCGGGACCGGGGAGGCCGGTGCGACGGCTCTTCGCCGGGTACCCGCCCGGGGCACGTCCCGCCCCTCTCCGCCGCGGCGGTTTCGGGCCGGGCGGGCGATGCTGGTGGCGAGGAGCCCTGCGAGGAGGCCAGGAGGCGCGGCGCCGTGATGGCCGTCAACCCGATGGACAGCGCCTCGGTGCTGGCCGCCTTCGGCGCGCTCGGCGTCCTGGTGGTGATCTTCGCGGAGTCCGGTCTGCTCGTCTTCGGTTTCTTCCTGCCCGGGGACACCCTGCTGTTCCCGGCCGGCGTGCTGTGCGCCGGCAGCGCGGACCAGCCGCCCCGGCTGGCGTTGTGGCAGGTGCTGCTGTGCGCCGCGGTCGGGGCGGTGGCCGGCGGGCAGGTCGGGTATCTGATCGGGCGGCACGGCGGACGGGCGCTGCTGGCCCGCACCTCCAGCCGGCGGGTGACGGCGGCGGCCGCCCGCGCCGAGGAGCTGCTGGCCCGGTACGGCCGGGGAAAGGCGCTGGTCATCGGCCGGTTCGTGCCGTTGCTGCGGACGGTGCTGCATCCCGTGGCCGGCGTCCTCGACGTGCCCGTGCGGACCTTCACGCTGTGGCAGGCCGTCGGCGGGCTGCTGTGGTCGCAGACGCTCGTCCTCGCCGGTTACACCCTCGGCACGTCCGTCCCGCACGTCGAGGACTATCTGCTGCCGCTGGTCGCCGTGGTCGTCGTCCTGTCCCTGCTGCCCCTGCTCCTGGAGGCCCGCCGGTCCCGCCGCGAACGCCGCCGGACACCCTGCTGAGAGCACCGCGCCCAGCCCCGCCGCGCCGTCCACGGCCCGGGCGCCGCCGCGCGGGTCGGCAGGCGCTTCACCGAGAGCGTGCTGACGGGCACTGAGCGTGTGGCAGGCGCGGGGGATGATCGTTCGCCGGCAGTCTGTTCTGTCTGCTCACGGGGCTGCTCGCGGTCTCGGGACCGGCGGCGGACGCGCCGAGCGAGGTCATCACGCGGGCCATGTGCGGGGTGCTCGGCAACCGGGTCAACAACGCGGTCACCGGCTGGATGATCTCCGCCTGCTGCTTCGCGCTGACGGCGCTCGGCGGCTTCCTGGCCAGGGCTGGTCTGCGGCATCGGCGCGCTCGCCGCGACCGCCGTCGACATGAGCGACCCGGAGTCCTCGCCCCAGCGGCTGGTTCCGCCCGGTGTTCCGGCTCGCCCTCGCCCTGCAGGCCGTCGGCATCGTCATCCGGCGCTCGCGCGGCGTCCTCGTCGACGGCACCGTCTCCCCATGCCTGCCCCTGTACGCGCTGCTCGTGTCGGGCTTCCTCGGCACCGTCGGCCATGTGCTGCAGCTGACCGTGGTGCTGCTCGGCCCGAGCACTGCCGTCTGCGCCGCCGACATCGTGCTGCGCCGCAACCGCTACGACGGAAAACGTCGTCCACGACCCCCACGGGCGGCGGTGTGCACCGTCGTCCACGACCCCGACGGGCGGCTGGTGAACGGTGCGCACGACCCCAACGGGCGGGTGGTGAACGCGTGCGCGACCCCGGCGGGAGGCTGGTGGCCGTCCTCAGCCGTCACTGCGCCCTCCGGATGGTGCAACCACGCCTTCTGGACGGGCCTGTGACGATCCGTGAGACTGGACCGCATCCGATGGCCCGCGCCCCGGCTCTCCAGGACGGTGACCCATGGACCAGGAAGTCCCCCGCGTGGAACTCACTCCTCAGGCCGCGGACCTGGTGCGGCGGCTGCACGCCGAGCACGGTCCGCTGATGTTCCACCAGTCCGGCGGCTGCTGCGACGGCAGCGCGCCCATGTGCTACCCGGACGGCGAGTTCCGCACCGGCGGTTCCGACGTGCTGCTGGCGGAGCTGACCGTGGACGGCGTGGCCGAGCCCGTCACGTTCTGGATGTCCCGGAGCCAGTACCAGGCGTGGCGTCACACCCGGCTGATCGTGGACGTCGTGCCCGGGCGGGGCAGCGGCTTCTCACTGGAGGCACCCGAGGGGGTGCGTTTTCTCACCCGTTCTCGCGTAGTCGACGCCTAGTCGGCCCGGCGGTCGCCGCGCTCTGGTGCACTGCCCGTACGAGCCGTACGACAGCCCGTACGGCGGCGGGAGTTGACGAGACATCAGGGAGCACGGTGACCAGACCTCGCAGGCGTTCGGCAGCGGGCAGAGCGGTTCTCACGGTGGTCACGGCGTTCGGTGTGCTGGCCGGTGCGGCCCTCGCGGGGGCGGCACCGGCCGGCGCCGTACCGGACGGCAGACGGATCGCACCGGGCGTCACCTACCGGCAGTTCGACGTCGCCGCGGGCGCGGGCACGGCCCATGCCCACCTCCTCACGGTCGACCTGAGCGATCCGCGCGTCCGCGTGGACCTGCTGTATCCGGGCGCGGTGGCGGCCCGGGCCACGGTCTCCCGGATGGCGGACGCGGCCGGTGCGGTGGCGGGCGTCAACGGCGACTTCTTCGACATCAGCGAGGCCCAGCACCCGGGCGTGGAGGCCACCGGCGCGAGCGTCGGACCGGCCGTCGCGGACGGGCAGGTGCTCAAGGCGGCGGTGCCGGACGGCCAGCGGTTCGGGCCCGCGCTGCCGCCGGGCACCGGTACCCGGGACGTGCTCGGCGTGGGCACCGACCGGCGCGCCCGGCTGGACCGCCTCACCCTCACCGGCAGCGTGACCACGCCGGAGGGCTCGTTCCCGCTGCGGGGCCTCAACCAGTACGCGCTCGCGGAGAACTCCGTCGGCGCCTTCACTTCCCGGTGGGGCAGCGTCTCCCGGACGCGTGCCGTCTGCGGCACCGACACCCGGCGCTCGGCGCCGTGCAGTTCCGACGCCTACGAGGTGACGGTGCGCGGTGGGCGGGTGGTCTCCACCGCCGACGCACCGGGCGGCGGCCCGATCCCGGCGGGCACCACGGTCCTGGTGGGCCGGGAGGAGGGGGCGCAGCGGCTGCGCAAGCTGTCCGTCGGTGAGCGGGTGACCGTGTCCCACGCCCTCGTGGCGGCCTCCTCCGGGGTGCCGTACTCCTTCGCGGTCGGCGGTTTCCCCCTGCTGAGGGACGGCCGGGCGCTGCCGGGCCTGGACGACGCCGCCTCGACGGTGCGTACGGCCGTGGGCGTGGCCGGCGGCGGACGGCGGCTGCTGATCCTGGCGCTGGACGGGGCCGCCGCCTACCGGACCGGGATGACGGTCGCGGAGGAGGCGGACACCATGCGCGCGCTCGGCGCGTCGGACGCGTTCAACCTCGACGGGGGCGGCTCGACGGAGCTGGTCGCCCGCGACGAGGGCGCGAGCGGCGTCACGGTCCGCAACCATCCGAGCGGCGGCGCCGAGCGGCCGGTCGCGAACGGCATCGGGGTGTTCTCGGCCGGCTGAGCCTCACGGCCGCAGGCTGCTCACCAGGTCGGCGGTCGTGGCGATCCCGCTGTGGATGGTCGGCGCCAGACATGTGCCGGCCAGGAAGAAACCGAGCAGCACGCAGACCACGGCATGGGAGATCTTCAGCGAGCAGTTGCGGATGAAGATCACGGCCAGGACCAGGAGCAGCATGACCGCCGAGACGGGAATGACCACCGGGAACCTCCTCCGCCACGCCCCTTGAGTGGCGTTTCGTCCGCAAGTGTCGCGCAGCGGAGGGTTCGTTCGGGCGACTGACGTGTCGCCCGAACGTGTGGTGTCACACGGTGGGGTGGGCGTCGAGGAAGGCTTCCAGGCCGGCCAGGTCGTCGGTGTTCAGATAATCGACACCGGCGGCGAGCAGTTCCGTCCACAGGGCGTCGCGGGCCGGGCCCGCGGCGTCCGGGGTGGCCCAGAACCGCACCCGCTGCCCGCGCGCGCGGGCGGCGGCGGTGATGCCGCGCAGCTTCTGCCGTTCGGCGTCGGGGAAGGCGCCCTCTCCCGTCCAGGTGAAGTTCTGCGTCCAGTTGTCGCTGATCAGCGGGATGAAGGTGGCGGGGGCGGCGCTGCCCAGGTCGGTGAGCCGGCCGTCGTAGAAGGCGCGCCGCTCGTCCTGCGCCTCCATGGGGGTGCGGGCGGCGCGGTCGCCGGAGACGACGGCGGTGACCGGTCCGGGGTGCACCCGGCCGTGCGCGTACCGGGTGAACAGGTGCGGGTACCGGCGCAGATGACGGTCGAGTTCGAGGTAGGTCGACGAGCCCTCGGTCTTGATGTCGATCAGGAGCTGCAGCGGCCGGCGCCATCCCCGGTAGACCGTGCCGTGCTGGGCGCGGACGCGGGCGGCGAGCGGGTCGAGGTAGAGGGATTCCAGGGTGCGGGACGGGTCCAGTTCGGAGCTGTCGTGACCGATGAGGAGCTGGTCGCCGACGAGGAAGATGTCGGCCTCGACGCTGCCGAAGCGGTGGTCGAGCGCGTCGGACAGCGGCCGTGGGTGCTCGTAGTCGTTGTGGGCGTGGGCGTTCCACAGCGGGCGCGGGCCACGGGGGACGCCGCCCGCCCGGGCCTGTGCGGCGGGCAGGGCGACCGCGCCGGCGAGGGCGGCGCCGAGGGTGGTGAGGGCTCTGCGGCGGGTGGTGAGGGCCATGCGCTGCCTCCCTTGGGGTGCCGGATGGGGACCGAAGGGAGTATGCGTGGCCTTGTCTGCCAACGGGCAGCGTCTCGCGGGGAGTTGGCGCGTTGTTCACCTCTCGGTGCAAGGGCGTGGAAAAGCCCGCCCAGGGCGGGGCGGGCTTCACACGTCCGGTGTCAGGGCGCCTGGAGGTCGACCAGTGCGGCCAGCGCCTCCCGGTGCGCTCCCGCCGTGCCGTGGGCGATCGAGTCGGCCTTGGCGCGCTTCAGATACAGGTGGATCGGATGTTCCCAGGTCATCCCGATGCCGCCGTGCAGTTGCAGCGCCTCCTCGGCGGCGTGCACGGCGACGGGAGCGGCGTAGGCCTGGGCGACGGCGACCGAGACGTCCGTGTCCTCGCCGGTGGCCAGCGCGTCCGCCGCGGCGCGGGCGGCGGCGCGGAGGCTGACGACCTCCAGCCACAGCTGGGCGAGCCGGTGCTTGAGCGCCTGGAAGCCGCCGACCGGCCGGTTGAACTGCTTGCGCTCCTTCAGATAGCGCACCGTCTCGGTCAACGCCCAGTCGGCGACGCCGAGTTGCTCGGAGGCGAGCAGTCCGGCGGCGGCCCGCAGGGCGCGTCGTACGGCGGGTTCGGCGTCGCCGACGCGGCGGCCGGGCGCACCCTCCAGGCGCAGGGTCGCCAGCGGCCGGGTCAGGTCGAGGGAGGTCTGCGGGACGACCGTGACGGCGTTCGCGGCCACCGCGTACAGGCCGCCGTCGTCGGCCGGGACGAGCAGGACGTCGGCCACGGCCGCGTCGGCGATGCCGGTCAGCTCCCCGTGCAGCGCGCCGTCCTCCAGCCGTACGGTCCTGACGGCGGCGCCCGGGGCGGTGTGCAGGCCGACGGCGAGGGCGCCGATGGTGCGCCCGGCGGCCAGCTGTCCGAGCAGTTCATCGTCCCCGCAGGCCAGCAGGGCCTCGGTGGCCACGACCGCGCTGGTGAGGTACGGCACGGGGGCGACGGCCCGGCCCAGCTCCTCCAGGACGACGGCGACTTCGCGGGCGGAGGCGCCCTGGCCGCCCTGCTCCTCGGGCACCAGGAGTCCGGCCAGGCCCATGCCCTCGGTGAGGGACTTCCACAGGGCGAGGTCGTGCGGGGTGTCCGACTCGATGCGGGCGAGGACGTCCGCCGCGGAGCAGTGGTCCATGAGCAGGTCGCGTACGGCGGCCCGCAGCGCCTCTTCCTCCTCCGAGTACAGCAGGTCGGTCATCGGGCGAGGTCCTTCCAGGCGACGTCCTTGTCGGTGCGCGGCTCGGCGGGCAGGCCGAGGACGCGCTCGGCGACGATGTTCAGCAGGACCTCGCTGGTCCCGCCCTCGATGCTGTTGCCCTTGGAGCGCAGATAGCGGTAGCCGGCGTCACGGCCGGTGAAGTCGACCAGCTCGGGGCGGCGCATGGTCCAGTCGTCGTACAGCAGGCCCTCCTCGCCGCGGAGTTCGACCTCCAGGCCGCTGATCTCCTGGTTGAGGCGGGCGAAGGCGAGCTTCATGCCGGCGCCCTCGGGGCCGGGCTGGCCGACGGCGAGCTGCTGGCGCAGGCGTTCGCCGGTGAGCCGGGCGACCTCGGCCTCCACCCACAGCTTCAGCAGCCGCTGGTGCAGGTCGTGGGTGCGCAGCTCGGGGCGCTCGCGCCAGGTGGTGGCGACCGGGCCGATCATGCCGCCCTCGCGGGGCAGCCGCATGCCGCCGATGGCGACGCGCTCGTTGTTCAGCGTGGTCTGCGCGACCCGCCAGCCGTCGCCGGTCTCGCCGAGGCGGCGGGAGTCGGGGATGCGGACGTCGGTGAGGAAGACCTCGTTGAACTCGGCCTCGCCGGTGATCTGGCGCAGCGGCCGGACCTCGACGCCCGGGTCGGTCATGTCGCAGATGAAGTAGGTGATGCCCGCGTGCTTGGGCACGTTCGGATCGGTGCGGGCGATGAGGATGGCCCAGCGGGCGTTGTGCGCGCCGGACGTCCACACCTTCTGCCCGTTGACGACCCACGCGTCGTCCTCGCGCACGGCCCGAGTTCCCAGCGCGGCCAGGTCCGAGCCGGCGCCGGGCTCGCTGAACAGCTGGCACCAGACCTCCTCCCCCGTCCACAGCGGGCGCAGATAGCGCTGCTTCTGCTCCTCGGTGCCGTACTTGAGGATGGTCGGCGCGGCCATGCCGAGCCCGATGCCGTTGCGGCGCGAGTCGTTGTCGGGGGCGCCGGCGGATTCCAGCTCGGCGTCCACGACGGCCTGCAGCGAGCGCGGGGCGCCCAGTCCGCCGAGCCCCTCCGGGTAGTGCACCCAGGCGAGGCCGGCGTCGAAGCGGGCGCGCAGGAACTCCAGCCGGTCGGTGTCGGCGGGCGGGTGCGCGGCAAGCAACTCCCTTGTGCGGCGGCGCAGTTCCTCGGCGTCGGTCATGCTGCTCCCTCCATCACCACGGCGATCCGGCCGGTGGAGCGGCCGTCCGCCACCTTCTGCACGGCCGCGGCGGCCTCCGCGAGCGGCACCCGCTCGCTCACCAGCGGTTTGATCGCGCCCCGGGCGGCCAGTTCGGTCAGCTCCTCGTGGCAGCGCAGCACCAGCTTGGGGTTCTTGGTGTTGTACAGGCCCCAGTGCAGGCCCAGGATCGAGTAGTTCTTCACCAGCGCGTGGTTGAGGGCCGGGCTGGGGATGGTGCCGCTCGCGAAGCCGACGACGACGATCCGGCCCTCGAAGGCGACGAGCTTGGCGGACTGGGCGTAGGCGTCGCCGCCCACCGGGTCGTAGATCACGTCCGCGCCGCGGCCGCCGGTGGCCTCCTTGACGGCCGCGATCACGTCCTCGGAGCGGCGGTCGACCACCACGTCGCAGCCCAGCCCGCGGGCCACGGCGGCCTTCTCGGCGCCCCCGACGACACCGATCACGGTGGCACCGGCCGCCTTGCCGAGCTGGACGGCGGCGCTGCCGACGCCTCCGGCCGCGGCGTGCACGAGCAGGGTCTCCCCCGCCTCCAGACGGGCCCGGCGGTGCAGGCCGAACCAGCCGGTCTGGTAGCCGATGTGCAGCGCGGCGGCCTCGGCGTCGTCCAGCGCCTCGGGCGCGGGCAGCAGGGCGCGGGCGTCGGCGAGGGCGTACTCGGCGAAGCCGCCGTACGGCAGCGCGGGATTGGCGATCACCCGGCGGCCGTCCTCGGTCTCACCGCAGATCTCCACGCCGGGCGTGAACGGCAGCGGCGGACGCACCTGGTACTGGCCGCGGCACAGCAGCGCGTCCGGGAAGTTGACGTTGGCGGCCCGCACGCGCAGGCGCACCTGGCCGTCCGCGGGCGTGGGCGGCTCCACGTCCGCAAGGCGCATCACCTCGCTCGGCTCGCCGTTCTCGTGCACTTGCCATGCCTGCATGCGGGGCCTCCACGGGACTGCTTCGTCTGACCGGGTCCGCTCGCATACTAAGCGGTCGCTTGCCGATGAGGGAACAGCCGGCCCGGTCACGTGCACGGCATCACGTCCGGGACGCCGGCCGGGCCCGGACGTGCATCCGCTCGCCCTGCGGCCCGAACAGGCTGAGGAACTCCACCGGCCCCTCCCCCGTCGACCCGAACCAGTGCGGCACGCGCGTGTCGAACTCGGCCGCCTCCCCCGCCGTCAGCGCCACGTCGTGCTCGCCGAGGACCAGCCGCAGCCGGCCGGAGAGCACGTACAGCCACTCGTAGCCCTCGTGCGTGCGCGGCTCCGGCTCGAGCCTGCGCTGCGGCTCCAGCACCTTGAAGGCCTGCAGGCCGCCGGGCTGGCGGGTCAGCGGCCAGTGGGTGCGCCCGCCGCGGACGATCGGCTTGGACCGCACCCGCGGGTCCCCCACCGGCGGCGCGCCGACCAGTTCGTCCAGCGGCACCTGGTGGGCCTGCGCGATCGGCAGCAGCAGTTCGAGGCTGGGCCTGCGCAGGCCGGACTCCAGCCGGGACAGGGTGCTGACGGAGATGCCGGTGGCCTCGGACAGGGCGGCCAGCGTCACCTCCCGTTCCTTGCGGATGCGCCGCAGCCGCGGGCCCACTTCCGCCAGTACGTCGTCTGTGCTCATGTCCCCATTGCAGAATCGGCAAATACGTTTGTCAATGCGGCAGCCTCGGAGCGACCGTCGTTGCCATGAGCGAGAACACCGAGAGCAACAGGTACGACGTGGTCGTCGTCGGCGGTGGGCCCGCCGGGCTGTCCGCCGCGCTGGTCCTCGGCCGGGCCCGGCGCCGCACACTCGTCGTCGACGCGGGCGAGCCGCGCAACGCGCCGTCCGCGCACATGCAGGGCTATCTCTCCCGCGACGGCATGTCACCGGCCGAGTTCCTGGCCGTCGGGCGCGAGGAGATCGCCCGGTACGGCGTGGAGCTGGTCCGGGACCGGGTCGTGGACGCCGCACGGAACGGCGAAGACTTCACGGCGGATCTGGCCGGCGGGCGGTCGGTGCGGGCCCGGCAGCTGGTGATCGCCACGGGCCTGAAGGACGTGCTGCCGGACCTGCCGGGGCTGGCCGAGCGGTTCGGCCGGGACGTGATCCACTGCCCGTACTGCCACGGCTGGGAGGCCCGCGATCTGCCGACCGGCGTGCTCGCGGCCTCGCCGCTGAGCGTCCACCAGGCGCTCATGGTCACGCAGTGGTCCAAGGACGTGCGGCTCTTCCTGCACGAGGTCGGCGAATCGGAACTGACGGACGACGACCTGCGCCGGCTGGCCGCCGCCGGGGTCGCGGTCGTCCCGGGCAAGGTCGCGGAACTCGTCGTCACCGACGACCGGCTCACCGGGGTCCGGCTCGCTGGGGGTACCCCCTCTGGGGGAGGCACGGTCCACGACCGCGAGGTGCTGTACGCCGCCCCGCGCGCCGTACCGAACAACGAGCTGCTCCTGCGGCTGGGCGCCGAGCTGCGCGAGACCCCGTTCGGCGCGTACCCGGTGATCGACGAGCGCGGCCTGACGACCGTGCCGGGCCTCTGGGCCGCGGGCAACGCGAGCGGCTTCGCCGAGCAGGTGATCAACGCGGCGAGCCGGGGTTACCGGGCGGGGGCGGCGATCAACGGGGAGCTGCTGATGGCGGACCTGGACGCCGGGGTCCGGGTGTAGACCGTGCTCCCCCGGTGCACTCTGGGGGCATGCTGCTGTCCCGGCTCGCCCAGGTGTCACGAGACGTCGCCGCGACGGCGGCCCGGTCCCGCAAGACCGCGCTGCTCGCGGAGCTGTTCCGGGAGGCGGAGGCGGACGACGTGCCGATCGTCATCCCCTACCTGGCCGGGCGGCTGCCGCAGGGCCGGCTCGGCGTCGGCTGGAAGGTGCTGAGCCGCCCGGTGCCGCCGGCCGCCGAGCCCGCCCTCACGGTCCGCGAGGTCGACGCGCTGCTCACCGGGCTGGGCAAGGTGTCCGGACCGGGCTCGCAGGCCGAGCGGGTCCGGCTCGTCGGCGAGCTGATGGGCGCCGCCACGGAAGAGGAGCAGCGCTTTCTGCGGGGGCTGCTCACCGGCGAGGTACGGCAGGGCGCCCTGGACGCGGTCGCGGTGGAGGGCCTCGCCCAGGCGACCGGCGCCGACCCGGCCGCCGTACGCCGGGCGGTGATGCTCGCCGGGTCGCTGCAGACGGTCGCCCAGGCCCTGCTCGCGGAGGGACCCGGGGCGCTGGAGCGGTTCCGGCTCACCGTGGGCCGGCCGGTGCTGCCGATGCTGGCGCACAGCGCGTCCTCGGTCGCCGAGGCGGTGGAGAAGCTGGGCGCCTGCGCGGTGGAGGAGAAGCTGGACGGGATCCGGGTACAGGTCCACCGGGACGGCGACACGGTCCGCGTGCACACCCGCACCCTGGACGACATCACCGGCCGGCTGCCCGAAGTGATCGCCGCCGCAAGACAGTTGCGGGGCGAGCGGTTCATCCTGGACGGCGAGGTGATCTCCTTCGACGCGGCCGGGCGGCCGAGGTCCTTCCAGGAGACGGCGGGCCGGGTCGGCTCGCGGACGGACGTGGCGAGGGCCGCCGAGGAGACCCCGGTCTCCCCCGTCTTCTTCGACGTCCTCTCGGTCGACGGCACCGATCTGCTGGACCTGCCGTTCGCCGAGCGGCACGCCGAGCTGGCCCGGCTGGTGCCCGAGCCGATGCGGGTGCGGCGCACGGTCGCCTCCGGCCCGGCCGGCATCCCGGAGGCGGAGCGGTTCCTCGCCGAGACCCTGGCCCGCGGTCACGAGGGCGTGGTGGTCAAGGCGCTGGACGCGCCCTACAGCGCGGGCCGGCGCGGCGCCGCCTGGCTGAAGGTCAAGCCGGTGCACACCCTCGACCTGGTGGTGCTGGCCGCCGAGTGGGGCCACGGCCGGCGCACGGGCAGGCTGTCCAACCTCCACCTGGGCGCCCGCACCGCGGACGGCGGCTTCGCCATGCTCGGCAAGACCTTCAAGGGCATGACGGACGCGATGCTCGCCTGGCAGACCGAGCGGCTGCGGGAGCTGGCCGTCGAGGACGACGGCTGGGTGGTCCGGGTGCGCCCGGAACTCGTCGTGGAGATCGCCTACGACGGCCTGCAGCGTTCCCCGCGCTACCCGGCCGGCGTCACCCTGCGCTTCGCCAGGGTGGTCCGCTACCGCGAGGACAAGCGGCCCGAGGAGGCCGATACCGTGGAAGCCCTGCTGGCGGCCCACCCGGAGGTCACGCCGTGACGGTGCGTACGACGAAGCGCAGCGCGGGACTGCTGCTGTTCCGGCACACCGACGAGGGCCTTCAGGTGCTGCTCGGCCATATGGGTGGTCCGCTCTGGGCGAGGAAGGACGCCGGGGCGTGGACGGTCCCCAAGGGCGAGTACGACCCCGGCGAGCCCGCCTGGGAGGCCGCCCGGCGCGAGTTCCGGGAGGAGCTGGGGCTGGCGCCGCCCGACGGGGAGGCCGTACCGCTGGGCGAGGTCGCGCAGCGGAACGGCAAGATCGTCACGGCGTGGGCCGTCGAGGCGGACCCGGACCTGAGCGGCTTCCGCCCCGGCACCTTCACCCTGGAGTGGCCGCCGCGCTCCGGCCGGATGCGGGAGTTCCCGGAACTGGACCGCGTGGAGTGGCTCGGCCTGGAGCGGGCCCGCGAGCTGATCATCACAGCGCAGGCCGCGTTTCTCGACCGGCTGGCGGAGCACTCGGCCTGAAGGGATGCCACGCGTTGCGGACGGCCGTACCGCGCGCGAAGGTGAAGCAAGCCCGCTCCCAGGGAGGTCAGCCATGCCCATCGCGACGGTGAACCCGGCGAACGGCGAGACGCTCAAGACGTACGAGCCCATGGGCGAGGAGGAGCTGGAACGCCGGCTCCAGCTCGCCGAGGCCACGTTCCGCACCTACCGGACGACCACGTTCGCCGACCGTGCCCGGCTGATGAACAGGGCCGCCGAGCTGCTGGACGAGGACCGGCAGGAGATCGCGCGTGTCATGACCACGGAGATGGGCAAGCCGATCAGGCAGGCGCGGGCGGAGGCCGCGAAGTGCGCCAAGGCGATGCGCTGGTACGCCGAGCGCGCCGAGGGGCTGCTCGCCGACGAGGAGCCCGCCGAGGCCGACGTGCGCGACTCCGGCGCGTCCCGGGTCCGGGTGCGGTACCGGCCGCTCGGTCCCGTGCTCGCGGTGATGCCCTGGAACTTCCCGCTGTGGCAGGTGGTCCGGTTCGCCGCGCCGGCGCTCATGGCCGGCAACGTGGGCCTGCTCAAGCACGCCTCCAACGTGCCGCAGACGGCCCTGTACCTGGAGGACCTGTTCCACCGGGCGGGCTTCACGGAGGGCTGCTTCCAGACGCTGCTGATCGGCTCGGGCGCGGTGGACGACATCCTGCGCGACGAGCGGGTCAAGGCGGCGACGCTCACCGGCAGCGAGCCGGCGGGCCGGGCGGTGGCCTCCACCTGCGGCGAGATGATCAAGAAGACGGTGCTGGAGCTGGGCGGCAGCGACCCGTACGTGGTCATGCCCTCCGCGGACCTGGACCGGGCGGCCGAGGTCGCGGTCACCGCGCGTGTGCAGAACAACGGGCAGTCCTGCATCGCCGCCAAGCGGTTCATCGTGCACGGCGACGTCTACGACGCCTTCGCCGAGAAGTTCGTCGCCGGGATGAAGGCGCTCAAGGTCGGCGACCCGCTGGAGGAGGACACCGACGTCGGACCGCTGTCCAGCGAGCGGGGACGCGAGGACCTGGAGGAGCTGGTCGACGACGCGCGGCGCGGCGGGGCCGAGGTGCTGTGCGGCGGCCGGCGGCCGGACGGGCCGGGCTGGTACTACCCGCCGACCGTGCTCGCCGGGATCACGCGGGAGATGCGCATCCACCGGGAGGAGGCGTTCGGGCCGGTCGCCACGCTGTACCGGGCCGGCGATCTGGAGGAGGCGCTGCTCATCGCCAACGACTCGCCCTTCGGGCTGAGTTCCAACGTGTGGACGCGCGACGACGGCGAGGTGGAGCGGTTCACCCGCGATCTGGAGGCCGGGTCCGTGTACGTCAACGGGATGACCGCCTCCCATCCGGCGTTCCCGTTCGGCGGGGTCAAGCGGTCCGGGTACGGGCGTGAGCTGTCCGGGCACGGAATCCGCGAGTTCTGCAACATCACCACGGTTTGGCAGGGTGCGTGAGCGCTGCGCGGCTACCATCCCCTTTTGTGAACCGCGAAGTGACCCTGCCTCTGATCGTCGACGACCGCGGGACCCTGCAGGTGGCGGCGGCGGACGTGAGTAAGCTGCTGCGGACCGTGGGCGGTCGGTGGCTGCGGCTCGTCGAGGCCGGGGAGCAGGGTCTGGACGAGGACACGGTCGCCGCGCTGACCATCGAGCTGGCCAAGCTGGCCGACCGTATCGACGTGGCCTGCATCGCGCACAGCAGCGGGGCGCCCTAGCCCAACGACGTCCAGAACATCGCCTCGTACGCCTGCAGCAGGCTTCCGCAGGTGTGTGCGCCGTTTCCGGCCGGGTGCGCAGGGCCGTCGCGAAGCGGGCGCAGGTGCCGCCCCAGGCGGCGAGGTTCACGGTGAGGGGGACCGCCTCCGCCGGGGCGCGTTGAGGGCCGGCCAGGAGACGTAGGCGGGGCAGGCCTGGCAGCCCGCCCGGGGGACGTACGTGCGGCAGTCGTCCTCGCTCACGCCGCAGGCCCGGGCGCAGGCGGTCAGGTGCCGTGCCGCCAGGTCCTGCCGGTGGCGAGCGTGGTGAAGAACGCGGCGGACGCGGGATCGGAGCGCCCGGCCAGGTGGGCGAAGGAGCGGCGGTCGGCGGGGATCACCCACTGCTGTTCCAGGGCCAGACGGGCGAGGGCCTCGCGGGGGTCTCGCCGCGTTCCAGCCGGGGGACGAAGGGGTTGCCGCCCGGGTCGGGGATGAGTGCCCCGGTGGCCGCCACCAGCAGGTCCTGGCCGATGCCGTCATGGTGTTCTCCCTGCCGCGCACACGCCGGTTCCCACCCGGTCCTGATGCCCCGTCCCCGATCTGGAGTAGTTCGGCGCGAGATCGCCGCCGTACCGAGTGATCGTGGGTGGACACCCCCTGAGGTGAACGACCCTCTGACCGGCGGGCGCAGGCCTTCCGGAAGGCTGAAAGCAGGCACGGTTCATGGCGACTTTGTGCAGACCCTCGGTATCGGTTCCGGAACACGTGATCACGATGGAGGAGACGCTGGAGCTGGCGCGCTCCCGCCACGCGGACCACCCCCAACTGCCCCTCGCACTGCGGCTCATAGAGAACACGGGTGTCAAGACCCGGCACATCGTGCAGCCCATCGAGGAGACCCTGAAGCACCCGGGCTTCGAGGAACGCAACAAGCTCTACGAGGCCGAGGCCAAGGCGCGGGTCCCCGCGGTGATCCAGCGTGCCCTCGACGACGCGGAACTCCTCACCACCGACATCGACATGATCATCTACGTCTCGTGCACGGGCTTCATGATGCCCTCGCTCACGGCGTGGCTGATCAACGAGATGGACTTCGACCCCACCACCAGGCAACTTCCCGTAGCCCAGCTGGGCTGTGCGGCAGGCGGCGCGGCGATCAACCGCGCGCACGACTTCTGCACGTCCTACCCCGAGGCCAACGCGCTCATCGTGGCCTGCGAGTTCTGCTCGCTGTGCTACCAGCCCACCGACCTCGGCGTCGGCTCGCTGCTCTCCAACGGCCTGTTCGGCGACGGCATAGCCTCCGCCGTGGTCCGCGGCAGGGGCGGCACCGGCATCGAGCTCGAGCGCAACGGCTCGTACCTGATCCCCAAGACCGAGGACTGGATCAGTTACGACGTCCGGGCGACGGGCTTCCACTTCCTGCTCGACAAGCGGGTGCCCACCACCATGGAGCCGCTGGCCCCGGCCCTGCAGGACCTCGCCGGGACGCACGGCTGGGACGCCTCCGAACTGGACTTCTACATCGTCCACGCCGGCGGGCCCCGCATCCTCGACGACCTGAGCAAGTTCCTGCACGTCGACCCGCACGCGTTCCGGTTCAGCCGGTCGACCCTCACCGAGTACGGCAACATCGCCTCCGGCGTCGTGCTGGACGCGCTGCGCCGGATGTTCGACGAGGGCGGCGCCGAGCACGGGGCGCGCGGGCTCCTCGCCGGGTTCGGACCCGGCATCACCGCGGAAATGGCGCTGGGCCGCTGGCGCACCGACCGAGAGACGGCGTGAGTACGGCATGACCGAAGAGACGCTCACCGAGACCCTGCCCCCCATCCGGCACTGGCCGGCGCTCGACCTGAGCGGGACGGACTTCGACCCGGTGCTCAGAGAGCTGATGGAGGAGGGACCGGTCACCCGCATCCAGCTGCCCAACGGCGAGGGCTGGGCGTGGCTGGTGACCCGGTACGACGACGTGCGGATGGTGACCAACGACCCGCGGTTCAGCCGGGAGGCGGTGATGGCGAAGCCGGTCACCCGGCTGGCCCCGCACTTCATCCCGGATCCCGGCGCGGTCGGCTTCCTCGACCCGCCCGACCACACCCGGCTGCGCCGCTCGGTGGCGGCCGCGTTCACCGCGAAGGGTGTGGAGCGGGTGCGCGAGAAGGCGCGCGTCATGCTCGACGAGCTGGTCGACGAACTCCTGCAGGACGGCCCGCCCGCCGATCTCACAAGTGCGGTGCTCAGCCCGTTCCCGATCGCGGTGATCTGCGAGATCATGGGCGTCCCGGCCGCCGACCGGCACACCATGCACACCTGGACCCAGCTCATCCTGTCCTCCTCGAACGGCAAGGAGGTCAGCGAGAAGGCCAAGCGGGAGATGGCCGCGTACTTCTCGGACCTGATCGGCCTGCGCGAGAACAGCACGGGCGAGGACGTCGCCTCCCTGCTCGGCGCCGCGGTGGGCCGGGGCGAGGTGACGCTCGACGAGGCCGTCGGGCTGGCCGGCCTGCTGCAGATCGGCGGCGAGGCGGTCACCAACAACAGCGGGCAGATGTTCTATCTGCTGCTCACCCGCCCCGACCTGGTGGAGCGGCTGCGCGCGGAGCCGGAGATCCGCCCGCGGGCGATCGACGAGCTGCTGCGCTACATCCCGCACCGCAACGCGGTCGGCCTGTCCCGGATCGCGCTGGAGGACGTGGAGATCCGGGGCCACCGGATCCGCGCCGGCGACCCGGTGTACGTGTCGTACCTGGCCGCCAACCGCGACCCGGACGTCTTCGCCGACCCGGAGACGATCGACTTCTCCCGCAGCCCGAACCCGCACGTGTCGTTCGGTTTCGGCCCCCACTACTGCCCCGGCGGCCAGCTGGCCCGGCTGGAGCAGGAGCTGCTCGTGGACACCCTGCTGGACCGGATCCCCGGACTGCGGCTGTCCGTGCCGCCGGAGCGGGTGCCCTTCAGGAAGGGTGCGCTGATCCGGGGTCCCGAGGCGCTTCCGGTGACCTGGTGAGCAGCCCATGACCTGGACCGAGGGACTGTACGTACCGCCGGGCCACGGCCGTGTCGTGGAGACGCCGGCCCAGCGGGTGACGTTCAAGGTCACCGGCACGCATTCGCGGATGGCCTCCACCTTCGAGGTGGAGGTCCCGCCGGGCTTCGACGTGGGCGCCCATCTGCACACGCGCAGCGAGGAGCTGTTCTACGTCCTGGAGGGCGAACTGGACGTCCTCGCCTTCGAGCCGCGCATCCGCACCCCCGACAACTGGCGGAACTGGGAGTCGCCCTCGGGCAGCCGGGTGGTGCGGGCCACTCCGGGCACGGTGATCGTCGTCCCTCCAGGGTGCCCGCACGCGTTCGCGAATCCGACGGACACGCCCGCGAAGATGTTCTTCCAGGCGAGTCCGCCACCGGATCACGAACGCTACTTCGAGGAGCTGCTGGAGATCCTCGGCAACGGCGGCCCGCCCGACCAGGAGGCGATCGAGGCGCTGCGGGCCAAGTACGACATCGAACAGCTGACGCCGCTCAGGCACCGTTAAACCCTGTCGCCAAGGGCGGACGGCGGGAGTCCGACGGCGGGACCTAGCGGATCGGCATCCCCGAGAGGGTGCGGGCGATGACCAGGCGCTGGATCTCGCTCGTGCCCTCGAAGATCGTGTAGATCGCGCTGTCCCGGTGCATGCGCTCGACGGGGTACTCCCGGGTGTAGCCGTTGCCGCCGAGGATCTGGATCGCCTGGGCGGTGACCTTCTTGGCCGTCTCACTGGCGAACAGCTTCGACATGGAGCCCTCGGCCGCGGTGAACGGCTTGCCGTTGACCGCCATCCAGGACGCCCGCCACACCAGCAGCCGGGCGGCGTCGATCTGGGTGCGCATGTCGGCCAGCTGGAAGGCTACGCCCTGGTTGTCGATGATCGGGCGCCCGAACTGCTCGCGGGTCTTCGCGTAGTCGAGGGCGACCTCGTACGCGGCCCGGGCGGTGCCGACCGCCATCGCGCCCACGGCCGGGCGGGACGCCTCGAAGGTGGCCATCGCGGCGTTCTTCACCCTCTCGCCGCCCTTCGCGGCCTTCTCGCGGGCCCGGGCGAGCCGCTCGTCCAGTTTCTCCTTGCCGCCGAGCAGGCAGGAGCCGGGGACGCGCACGTTGTCGAGGATGACCTCGGCGGTGTGCGAGGCGCGGATGCCGTGCTTCTTGAACTTCTGGCCCTGGGCCAGGCCCGGCGTGCCGGGCGGGACGATGAAGGAGGCGTGGCCCTTGGAGCCCAGCTCGGGGTCGACGCTGGCGACGACGACGTGGACGTTGGCGATGCCGCCGTTGGTGGCCCAGGTCTTCGTGCCGTTGATCACCCACTCGTCCTTGGCCTCGTCGTACACGGCACGCGTGCGCATGGAGGCGACGTCGGAGCCGGCGTCGGGCTCGGAGGAGCAGAAGGCGGCGACCTTGACGTCGTCGACGTCGCCGTACATCTGCGGGATCCAGGTGCCGATCTGCTCCTCGGTGCCGTTGGCGAGGACGCCGACCGCGGCGAGGCCGGTACCGACGATGGACAGGGCGATGCCGGCGTCGCCCCAGAACAGCTCCTCCATGGCCATCGGGATGCCGAGGCCGGTGGGGTCGAAGTACTGCTGCGCGTAGAAGTCCAGGGAGTAGATGCCGACCTTCGCGGCCTCCTGGATGACCGGCCAGGGGGTCTCCTCGCGCTCGTCCCACTCGGCGGCCGCGGGGCGGATCACGTCGGCGGCGAAGCCATGGAGCCAGTCCCGGACTTCCTTCTGCTCGTCGTTCAGCTCCATGGTGAACTCGGCCATGTCCCCTCCAGCGGCGGATCCGATGTTACTAGCGGTAACGCGAGTCTGTTACTGACCGGTAGGAAAAGTCAACCGGTGACGACCTCGGCATCCCGTTCGATGTCAGGGGCGTGGTCAGTGTTAGTTTGCGCAGGCGTCACCGAATCAGCATGGGTGGGGAGAGCACATGGACACCACACAGCGGACCGACCAGCAGCGGTCCGCCGACCGCCGACGGCGCGAGCTGCTGGAGGCCGCCGACCGGGTGGTGCTCCGCGACGGTCCGCAGGCCTCGATGAACGCCATCGCCGCGGAGGCCGGCATCACCAAGCCGATCCTCTACCGCCACTTCGGCGACAAGGGCGGCCTGTACGCCGCGCTGGCCAAGCGGCACACCGACGCACTGCTCGACTCGCTGCGGGCGGCGCTGGACGCCCCGGCGGACCGGCGGGAGCGGGTGGAGTCCACGCTGGACACCTATCTCGCCGCGATCGAGGCACGTCCCCAGGTGTACCGGTTCCTGATGCATCCGGCGGAGGGCAGCGGGAGCGGGGACCAGGGCTTCGACGTCGGCAAGCACTCGGCGCCGCTGCTGCGGCGCATGGGCGAGGAGCTGGCCCAGGTCATCGAGGAGCGGGTGGATCTCGGCCCGGAGAGCCAGCAGCTGGCCCGGGTGTGGGGCCACGGGATCGTCGGGATGATGCACGCCGCGGGTGACTGGTGGCTCGGCGAACGGCCGTGCTCGCGGGCCGAGTTGGTGCGCTCCCTCGCCGATCTGCTGTGGGGGCGGCTCGCGGCCGCGGGCGACAGGATGGGAGGCCCGGGGTTCTGAGGGTGGTCCGCCGGGTGCGGCGCCGCCCTCACCGGCGCCATGCAGCCCGCTCGATCTGCCGGGCCAGTCTGCGCTTGCGCCGGCCCGTCAGGCGGTCCGCGTACACCCGGCCCTCCACGTGGTCCCACTCGTGCTGCAGACACCGTGCGAAGAACCCCGTGCCCTCGATCACGACCGGCTCCCCCGTCACCGTGAAACCCTCGACCACCGCACGGTCGTAGCGCTCGGTGCCCGCCTCCAGGCCCGGCAGGGACAGGCAGCCCTCGGGTCCCCGGACGACCACGCCGCCGGCCTCCACGAGACGGGGGTTCACCACATGCCCGAGATGCCGGACGTCCTCGTCGTCCGGGCAGTCGTACACGAACACCCGCAGCGGCACTCCCACCTGATTCGCCGCCAGGCCGACCCCCTGCGCCGCGTACATCGTGGCGAACAGGTCCTCCACGAGGGCCGCCAGCTCGGGCCCGAATCCGGTGACTTCCCGGCATTGTTCGCGCAAAGCCGCGTCGCCGAGCAGGGTGAGGGGCCGGACGCGCCCGTGGGCGCCCTGAATGGAACGGTGTCGCATGGCGGCAAGGGTACGGTTCGTATCGCCCATGTCCGCCGCTCAAGGCGTGGGCCGGGATTCGGGTGTGGATTCGGATCTCGATAGGCTGAGGCCACACCACGCTGCCGGATGGCCCCAGGCGCGGCGCGTACGCAAGGAGGATCGAGAACTGATGGCAGGCAACTCGGACCCGCTCACGCCGCGGGCCAAGCTGGCCGTGACCGCGGGCAAGGCGGTCGCTGCGGCATCGCGCGCCGCGGGACGCGGCAGCGGGTCGGTGATCGGTGGCCGGGTCGCGCTGAAACTCGACCCCGACCTCCTCGCCCGGCTCGCGCAGAACCTGGACGTCGTCCTGGTGTCCGCCACCAACGGCAAGACCACCACCACCCGGCTGATCGCCGAGGCGCTGCGCGCCGCGGGCCCGGTGGTGTCGAACGCGCTGGGCGCCAACATGCCGGCCGGCATCACCTCCGCGCTCGCGGGCGGCTCGGACGCGAAGTTCGGTGTCATCGAGGTCGACGAGAAGTACCTGGCCGGGGTGGCCCGGGACACCGACCCCAAGTGCATCGCCCTGCTCAACCTCTCCCGCGACCAGCTCGACCGCGCCGCCGAGACCCGGATGCTCGCCGAGAACTGGCGCGAGGGTCTCGCCGGGTCGAAGGCCGTCATCGTCGCCAACTGCGACGACCCGCTGGTGGTGTGGGCCGCCTCCTCGTCGCCGAACGTGGTCTGGGTCGCGGCCGGGCAGATGTGGAAGGACGACGCCTGGTCCTGCCCGTCCTGCGGCGGCGTGATGCAGCGCCCCGGCGACGACTGGTTCTGCGGCGAGTGCGGGTTCCGGCGGCCGACGCCGACCTGGGCGCTGTCCGGCGACCACGTCCTCGACCCGCACGGCTCGGCCTGGCCCATCCATCTGCAGCTGCCGGGCCGCGCCAACAAGGCGAACGCCGCCTCCTCCGCGGCCGTCGCCGCCGTCTTCGGGGTGCCGCCGCAGGTCGCCCTGGAGCGGATGTACCAGGTGCAGGCGGTCGCCGGACGGTACGACGTCGTGCAGTTCCAGAACCGCGACCTCAGGCTGCTACTGGCGAAGAACCCGGCCGGCTGGCTGGAGACCTTCTCGCTGATCGACCCGCCGCCGGCCCCGGTGATCCTGTCCGTGAACGCGCGCGGTGCCGACGGCACCGACACCTCCTGGCTGTGGGACGTCGACTACACCCGGCTGACCGGCCACCCGATCTTCGTCATCGGCGACCGGAAGCTGGACCTCGCCGTGCGTCTGGAGGTCGCGAACCAGCACTTCCAGGTCTGCGACAACCTCGACCAGGCCGTGCAGATGTGCCCGCCGGGCCGGATCGAGGTCATCGCGAACTACACCGCGTTCCAGGACCTGCGCCGCCGCGTCGGCAACTGATCTTCTGATCCTCGAAGGGCGATCACCTCATGAGCGACAACCAACTGCGGCTGGTGTGGATCTACCCGGACCTGCTGAGCACCTACGGCGACCAGGGCAACGCGCTCGTCGTGGAACGGCGGGCGCGGCAGCGCGGCCTGGACGTGGCCCGGCTCGACGTGCGCAGCGACCAGCCGATCCCGACCTCCGGCGACATCTACCTGATCGGCGGCGGCGAGGACCGGCCGCAGCGGCTCGCGGCCGAGCGGCTGCGCCGGGACGGCCATCTGCACCGGGCGGTGGAGAACGGCGCGATCGTCTTCTCCGTCTGCGCCGGCTACCAGATCCTCGGCCACGAGTTCATCAACGACCTCGGCCAGCGCGAGCCGGGCCTCGGCCTGCTCGACGTGGTGTCCGTGCGCGGCGAGGGCGAGCGGTGCGTCGGCGACGTGCTGGCCGACATCGACCCGCAGCTCGGGCTGCCCCAGCTGACCGGCTTCGAGAACCACCAGGGCGTCACCCACCTCGGCCCGACCGCCCGCCCCTTCGCCCGGGTGCAGATCGGCAAGGGCAACGGCACCGGGGACGGCACGGAGGGCGCGTACAACGGGACCGTGTTCGGCACGTACATGCACGGCCCGGTCCTCGCCCGCAACCCGCAGATCGCCGATCTGCTGCTGAAGCTGGCGCTCGACGTCAACGCGCTGCCGCCGATCGACGACCGCTGGTACGAGGCGCTCCGCAACGAGCGGATCGCCGCAGCTCAGCAGCCCGCGTAAGCGCCGCTTCAGCACCGTCTCAGCGCCGTCTCAGCGCACTTCGGCAGGGTTGTGGCGGGCCCGCCTGACAGACCGTCCGCTCACATGTGCGGGCGCGTCCAGCAGGCGGACGCCCGCTACGGAGCCACCCCCTCACGCCGGTAGGGTGACCGGGAATCCGCCGGACAGCGTGGTCCGGCCCTCCCGGCCCACGTTGAGAAGGTAATTCGGGCTATGCGCATTGGTGTCCTCACCTCCGGCGGCGACTGCCCCGGCCTGAACGCCGTCATCCGGTCCGTCGTGCACCGTGCCGTCGCCGACCACGGCGACGAGGTCATCGGTTTCCGGGACGGCTGGAAGGGCCTCCTGGAGTGCGACTATCTCAAGCTCGACCTCGACGCCGTCGGCGGCATCCTGGCCCGCGGCGGCACCATCCTCGGCTCCTCCCGGGTGCGCCCGGAACATCTGCGGGACGGCGTGGAGCGGGCCAAGGGCCATGTCGCGGAACTGGGCCTCGACGCGATCATCCCGATCGGCGGCGAGGGCACGCTGAAGGCTGCCCGGCTGCTGTCGGACAACGGGCTGCCGATCGTGGGCGTGCCCAAGACCATCGACAACGACATCGCCGTCACGGACGTCACCTTCGGCTTCGACACCGCGGTGACCGTGGCGACGGAGGCTCTGGACCGGCTGAAGACCACCGCCGAGTCGCACCAGCGGGTGCTGATCGTGGAGGTCATGGGCCGGCACACCGGCTGGATCGCGCTGCACTCCGGCATGGCGGCCGGCGCCCACGCCGTCGTCGTCCCGGAACGGCCCTTCGACATCGACGAGTTGACGCGGAAGGTCGGCGAGCGGTTCGCGGCGGGCAAGCGGTTCGCGATCGTCGTCGCGGCCGAGGGCGCCAAGCCGAAGCCCGGCACGATGGACTTCGACGAGGGCGGCAAGGACATCTACGGCCACGAGCGCTTCGCCGGCATCGCCCGGCAGCTGTCGGTCGAGCTGGAGCAGCGGCTCGGCAAGGAGGCCCGGCCGGTGATCCTCGGGCATGTGCAGCGCGGCGGCACGCCGACGGCGTACGACCGGGTGCTCGCCACGCGGTTCGGCTGGCACGCGGTGGAGGCCGTGCACCGCGGCGAGTTCGGCCGGATGACCGCCCTGCGCGGCACCGACATCGTGATGGTGTCGCTGGCCGAGGCCGTGGAGACCCTGAAGACCGTGCCCGTGGAGCGGTACGACGAGGCCGAGTGCGTCCTGTAGTCCCCTCCGGTTCACCCCTGGCCCACCTCTGAACAAGCCGCCCCCGGTCACGGCCGTGACCGGGGGCGGTTCTACTCTTGGGGCGGACAACTCGTACAACCCCCACGAATCAGGAGCCGCCGGATGGACCACAGCGGGCACGGCATGATGACGGATCTGCCGCCGTTCACGCCGGCGCGGGGGCTGGCCTGGTCGGCGGATCCGTTCTTCCTCGTGGCGTGCCTGGCCGGGCTCGCCCTGTACGGCTGGGGCGTGGTGCGGCTGCGGCGGCGCGGGGACGCGTGGTCCGCCTGGCGCACGGTGGCGTTCGCCGTGGGCGTGCTGACCGTGGGGCTGGTGATGTGCACCCGGCTGAACGACTACGGCATGGTGATGTTCAGCGTGCACATGGTCCAGCACATGATCATCAGCATGCTGTCGCCGATCCTGGTCCTGCTCGGCGCCCCGGTCACGCTGGCGCTGCGCGCGCTGCCGACCGCCGGCCGCGGCCGCACGGGCCCCCGGGAGCTGCTGCTGGCGCTGCTGCACAGCCGGTACATGCGGATCGTCACGCACCCGGCGTTCACGATCCCGATGTTCATCGCGAGCCTGTACGTGCTGTACTTCACCCCGCTGTTCGACTTCCTGATGGGGTCGAAAACCGGGCACATCGCGATGATGGTGCACTTCTTCGCCGTGGGCGTGGTGTTCTTCTGGCCGATCATGGGCGTCGACCCCGGCCCGCACCGGCCGGGCTACGTGATGCGGATGCTGGAGCTGTTCGCGGGCATGCCGTTCCACGCGTTCTTCGGCATCGCGCTGATGATGGCGAGCGCGCCGATGGTGGACACCTTCACGCATCCGCCGGCCTCGCTCGGCATCGACGCGCTGTCCGACCAGAACGCGGCCGGCGGCATCGCGTGGGCGTTCAGCGAGATCCCGTCCGTGCTGGTGCTGATCGCGCTGCTGTTCCAGTGGTACGGCTCCGAGCAGCGGCAGGCCAGGCGCAAGGACCGGGCCGCGGACCGGGACGGCGACAAGGAGCTGGAGGCCTACAACGCCTACCTGGCCTCCCTGAACGCCCGCGAGGGCTGAGCCGGAGGCCGAAGGGTTGCGGCGGAGCCGTGCCCTCCGGGCGGAAACCGGGGCACCATGGTCATGGACAGACCATGAGGAGGGTGCCGTGATGCCCGGTTCCACGAACGGTTCCACCAAGGCGATGGGGGCCCTCACGGTCGGCGGGCTCGTCGTCGTGACCGCCTACACGGTCGCGCTCGGCAGCAACGGCTGGCTGTGGTTCGGATGGGTCGTCCTGGGACTGCTGACGCTCGCCATGGTCGTCACCCAGTCCTGAGACCGCTGTGGCGGGCTGACTACAGTGCCCGCATGAACAGCAGGACGCCCTCGTTCGACGAGCTCGACCGCAGGATCATCACGGCGCTGATGGCGAACGCCCGGACCAGCTTCGCCGAGATCGGCGCGGGGATCGGGCTGTCCGCGACCGCGGTCAAACGGCGCGTGGACCGGCTGCGGGAGACCGGGGTGATCACCGGGTTCACGGCGACGGTCAAGCCCTCGGCGCTCGGCTGGCGCACGGAGGCGTACGTCGAGGTGTACTGCGAGGGCGCGGCCCCGCCCCGCCGCCTCGCGGAGGTCGTGCGCAACCATCCGGAGATCACGGCGGCCATGACCGTGACCGGCGGCGCGGACGCCCTGCTGCACGTGCGAGCGCGGGACGTGGAGCACTTCGAGGAGGTGCTGGAGCGGATCCGGGTCGAGCCGTTCATCCGGAAGACGATCAGCGTGATGGTGCTGTCCCATCTCCTCCCGGAAAGCCCGGAAGCGGGGGCGACCCACGCCGCACCGGAGTGACCTGGAGCATGCGCAGCAACGCTGCGCGCACCCCTCGAAGAACGCAGCGATGCTGCGCATCTGCGCAGCTTTTCTCGCTTGTCGGGCCTGCCCCTGGGTTCCTACCGTGGTGAGCACCCCAGTGACACCCCGCAAGCGGAGGAAACCCTCTGTGTCCGAAAGCCGTGTTCAGCGTCCTCGGCGCTTTCTCGTCTGCGAACCCAGACACTTCGCCGTGCAGTACGCGATCAATCCCTGGATGAACCCCGACCGGCCCGTCGACGTCGATCTCGCCCAGGAGCAGTGGCGCGCGCTGATCAGCGCCTACCGCGCCCATGGGCACACCGTCGAGTCGGTCGAACCGGTGCCCGGCCTGCCCGACATGGTCTTCGCGGCCAACGCGGCGTTCACGGTCGGCGGCCGGGTCTTCGGCTCGCTGTTCCACGCGCCGGAGCGGCGCCCGGAGTCGCTGCACTACGACACCTGGTTCAAGACGGCGGGCTACGACGTGTACCGCCCGGAGTCGGTGAGCGAGGGCGAGGGCGACCTGGTGTGGACGGGCCGGTACGTGCTCGCCGGCACCGGGTTCCGCACCAGCCGCGCGGCGCACCGGGAGGCGCAGGAGTTCCTGGGCCACCCGGTGATCGGCCTGACCCTGGTGGACCCGTACTTCTACCACCTGGACACGGCGCTGTTCGTCCTCGACGACGACAACATCTGCTACTACCCCGAGGCGTTCTCGCCCGGCAGCCGCGAGGTGCTGCGCCGCCTGTACCCGGAGGCGGTGCTCGCCACCCGCGAGGACGCGATGGCGTTCGGCCTGAACTCCGTCTCCGACGGCCGTAACGTCTTCATCGCCCCCCAGGCCGAGGCGCTCGCCGAACGCCTCGCCGGCCACGGTTACACCCCCGTCCCCGTCGACCTGTCCGAGTTCCACAAGGCCGGCGGCGGCATCAAGTGCTGCACCCAGGAGATCCGTACATGACCGCACCCGCGCGCACCCGCACCTCCGACGACCTGATCCGCGCCGAGGAGCCGGTCCTCGCGCACAACTACCACCCGCTCCCGGTGGTGGTGGCACGCGCGGAGGGCACCTGGGTGGAGGACGTCGAGGGCCGCCGCTACCTCGACATGCTCGCCGGGTACTCGGCCCTGAACTTCGGCCACCGGCACCCCGCGCTGATCGAGGCCGCCCACCGCCAGCTCGACCAGCTGACGCTGACCTCCCGGGCCTTCCACAACGACCGGCTGGCCCTGTTCGCCGAGCGGCTCGCGGGGCTGACCGGCCTCGACATGGTGCTGCCGATGAACACCGGCGCGGAGGCGGTGGAGAGCGGCATCAAGGTGGCCCGCAAGTGGGCGTACGACGTCAAGGGCGTCCCCGCCGACCGGGCGACGATCGTGGTCGCCGCGGAGAACTTCCACGGCCGTACGACGACCATCGTCAGCTTCTCCACCGACGAGACGGCCCGCACGGGCTTCGGGCCGTTCACGCCCGGGTTCAGGATCGTGCCGTACGACGACCTGGCCGCGCTGGAGGAGGCCGTCGACGACACGACGGCGGCCGTGCTGATCGAGCCCATCCAGGGCGAGGCGGGCGTGATCATCCCGAGCGAGGGCTATCTCGCCGGGGTGCGGGAGCTGACCCGCCGCAAGGGCTGTCTGTTCGTCGCGGACGAGATCCAGTCGGGCCTCGGCCGCACGGGCCGCACCTTCGCCGTCGAGCACGAGGACGTCGTCCCGGACGTGCTGCTGCTGGGCAAGGCGCTCGGCGGCGGGATCGTGCCGGTGTCGGCGGTGGTGGCCCGGCGCGAGGTGCTGGGTGTGCTGCACCCCGGCGAGCACGGCTCGACCTTCGGCGGCAACCCGCTCGCGGCCGCGGTCGGCACGGCCGTGGTCGAGCTGCTGCAGACCGGCGAGTTCCAGCGGCGCGCCGCCGAGCTGGGCGTGGTCCTGCGGGACGGGCTGACCGAGCTGGTCGGCAAGGGCGTGGTCGGCTTCCGCTCGCGCGGCCTGTGGGCCGGCGTCGACGTCGACCCGGCGATCGGCACCGGCCGCGAGATCAGCGAGCGGCTGATGCGGGAGGGGGTCCTGGTGAAGGACACCCACGGTTCCACGATCCGGCTGGCGCCCCCGCTGACCATCACGGCGGACGAGCTGCGCTCCGCGCTGGCTGCGCTGGAGAAGGTCCTCGTCTCGTGACGCGGGGAGCGTGACGCCAGGGGTGTGACGCCCGAAGGAACGGGTTCGTGACCCAGGGGGGTGGCCGCAGGCCGCCCCCCGGCCCGTTTGCGTCTCCGGCCCGATGCCCGAAGGGTGAAGATTGAGCCACGAGGGGGTAGACCACTCTCAGCTACAGAGAGGCCGGCCGTGAGCACTGACGAGGACCAGGACGCCGCCCGGCGGCGGTTCGACGTCGCCGACGCCGCCCCTCTTCTGCTCGACGCCCAGGGTGTGGTGACGAGCTGGACGCGGGGCGCCCAGCATCTGCTGGGATACCCCGCCGCCGAAGTGGTGGGCACCAAGGCGACCGGTCTGCTGTCCGCCGACGACGCCGCGCGGGCGCCCGAGCTGGCCGAGCGGTGCCGCAGGGACGGGGGCTGGGCGGGGCTGCTGACCGCCCGGCGCAGGGACGGGCAGCCGGTCCCGGTGATGGTGCGGATCACCCCGGCGAGGGAAGCCGGCGGCGCCGCGCAGTGGCTGGTTCTCGTCTCCGACGCGGAAGGGGCGCGCGGCTGGGACATGAGCCGTGCGGTGCTGGAGCAGATGGTGGCCGGCTCCCCTATCGGTATCGCGATCGTGGACACCGATCTGCGCTGCGTGTGGTCGAACGTGGCCCTGGAGCGGTACGGCGGGGGTTCCCCGCGCGAGCGGCTGGGACGCAGGATGGCCGAGATCCAGCCGGGCATCGACACCGCGGGCATCGAGGCGCAGATGCGGCGCGTGCTGCGCACCGGCGAGCCGGTGGTGGGGTACGAGCACGTGGGCCAGGTGCGGTCCGCACCGCACCGGGAGACGGCGCACATGATGTCGTTCACCCGCCTCGACGACGACCGGGGCCGGCCGATGGGCGTGTACTACACGGTGGTCGACATCACCGACAGGCACCGCGCCCGGCAGCGGCTGGCCCTGCTGGACCGGGCCGGTGAGCAGATCGGCCGCAGCCTGGACATCGTGCGGACCGCGCAGGAACTGGCCGACGTCGCCGTGCAGGACTTCGCCGACTTCGTCAGCGTGGACCTGCTGGACTCCGTACTGCGGGGCGCGGAGCCCGAGTCGCTGGACGCGTCGGACCAGGTGGTGCCGTTGCGGCGGGCCGGGCACCAGTCGGTGAACCCCGGGGTCCCGGAGGCCGTGGTCGAGATCGGCGGGGTGTCCACCTATCGCGCCGGGTCGCCTCCGATCCGCAGTCTGACCACGGGCCGGCCCTGGCGTGCCGAACGGCTCGACCCGCGGGCCAGGGCCTGGGCGACGGACATCCCCGGCGGCAAGGGGGCGACCTTCGGGGACCTGGGTCTGCACAGCGCGATGATCGTGCCCGTCCGCGCCCGGGGCGTCACCATGGGCGTCACCAGCTTCTACCGGCGCCACCGCGAGGAGCCCTTCGACGCCGACGACCTGAGTCTCGCCGAGGACCTGGTGTCCCGGGCGGCGGTCTGCGTGGACAACGCCCGGCGCTACACCCGCGAGCGGGACGCGGCGCTCGTCCTGCAGCGCAGTCTGCTGCCGCGCCGGCTGCCCGAGCAGGACGCGGTGCAGGTGGCCGCCTGCTACCGGCCGGCCGACGAACTGACCGGCCTGGGCGGCGACTGGTACGACCTGATCCCGCTGTCCGGCGCCCGGGTGGCGCTGGTGGTGGGCGAGGTGCCGGGGCACGGGATCGACGCCGTGGCGGCCATGGGGCGGCTGCGCACCGCCGTGCACACGCTCGCGGCGCTCGATCTGTCGCCCGAGGAGGTGCTCGCCCACCTCGACGACCTGGTGGGGCGGATGGCCCGGGAGGAGGGCGTGGGGCCCGAGGGCTCCTCGGCGGCCGGCATCCAGGCGGTGGGGTCCGGGTGCGTGTACGTCGTCTACGACCCGGTCGACGGGCGGTGCACGATGGCGACGGCGGGGAATCCCGCGCCCGCCGTCGTCCTGCCCGGCGGCACCGCCGGCCTCGTCGACCTGCCGCTGGGTCCGCCGCTCGGCGCGGGCGGTCCGCCGTACGAGGCGGTCGAGATGGTGCTGGCCGAGGGCAGCGAGCTGGCCCTGTACACCGACGGGCTGCTCGTCCACGGGGACGGCGCCGACGCCGCGAACCGCGAACGGCTGCGCGTCGCGCTGGAGCAGCCCGCCGCCACGCTCGACCTGTGCTGCCGGGCCGTGGTCGACGCGCTGGTCCCGAACCGGCCCCACGACGACGCGGCCCTCCTGATGGCCCGCACCAGGCTGCTGGGCGCCGACCAGGTCGCGGACTGGGAACTGTCCTCCGACCCGTCCGTGGTCGCCGACGCCCGCAAGCTGGCCGCCCGGCAGCTGACCGAATGGGGGCTGGAGGATCTGGCGTTCACCACCGAGCTGGTCGTGAGCGAGCTGGTCACCAACGCCATCCGGCACGCGGAGACCCCGCTCCGGCTCCGGCTGATCCGGGGCCGGACGCTGACCTGCGAGGTCTCGGACGGCAGCGCCACCGCACCCCATCTGCGCCATCCGCGCGCCACCGACGAGGGCGGCCGCGGACTGCTGCTGGTCTCCCAGTTCTCCGAGCGCTGGGGCACCCGCTTCGTCCCCGGCGGCAAGGTCATCTGGGCCGAGCAGTCCCTCACGGAGCCTCGGGCCTGACCCGACGGGTCAGGGGCAGCAGCGCGGCCGAGACGAACCAGCTGGTCGCCAAGGAGCCCTTCGACTCGAGATCCCGGTGTCCCCCGGCTCGGCCGTGCCCGACTTCCAACTCGAGGTCGGCGCGCGGGGCAAGGTCGTGGTCGTCACCGGCGCGGTGCGCGGCCGGGGCGCGGCCCTCGCCCGGGAGGACGCTCTTGTCGTCGCCACCGACGTGACCGAGGCGCCCGGCAGCCGCCGGCTCGACGTGGGCAGCGAGCGGGAGTGGGCCGAACTCGCCGCCGGGCTGCGGGAGTCAGCATCCGCGAGACCCCCCTCGGGCGTACCGGGACCGTCGAGGAGGTGGCCTCGCTGGTCGTCTTCCTCCTGTCGGACGAGTCCTTCATCACCGGCGCCGAGACCCCGTCGACGGCGGGCTGACCGCGCACGGCGGCGTCAAGTCCGTGTCGGACGCGGTGCCTTCGCCGGCCTCGTGCGACGTCGTGCGGGCGGCCCGCTCCCTTCGAAGCCCATGCCTCGCCGCCGGGACGCGCACGGCCGGCGGGATCAGCATGACGGTGAGCGAACATGGCTACAGATGAGGACAGGTGCACATCGGCCGATCGCCCGCCACCGGCGAACCGACCTGCCAAGCCGCCGGGTCCGAGGGGAGCCGGTGAAGTGAGGAGCGAGCCGTGTTCTACTACCTGCTCAAGTACGTGCTGCTGGGCCCCGTGCTGAGACTGGTCTTCCGGCCCCGGATCGAGGGCCTGGAGAACGTGCCGGCCACCGGTCCCGCGATCGTCGCCGGGAACCACCTCTCCTTCTCCGACCACTTCCTGATGCCGGCGGTGCTGGGGCGCCGGATCACCTTCCTCGCCAAGGCGGAGTACTTCACCGGCCCGGGGCTCAAGGGCCGGCTCACCGCGTTCTTCTTCCGCAGCGCGGGGCAGATCCCGGTGGACCGCTCGGGCAAGGAGGCGGGCCAGGCCGCGATCCGGGAGGGCCTGAAGGTGCTGGCCCGGGGCGAGCTGCTCGGGATCTATCCGGAGGGCACCCGTTCGCACGACGGCAGGCTGTACAAGGGCAAGGTCGGTGTGGCCGTGATGGCGCTGCGGGCCGGCGTGCCGGTGGTGCCGTGCGCGATGATCGGCACCTTCGAGGCCCAGCCGCCCGGGAAGGTGGTGCCGAACATCCACCCGGTCACCATCCGCTTCGGCAAGCCGCTCGACTTCTCGCGCTATGCCGGGATGGAAGGGGAGAAGGCGATCCTGCGGGCGGTCACGGACGAGATCATGTACGCCATCCTGGCCCTGTCCGAGCAGGAGTACGTCGATGAGTACGCGGCCGTCGTCAAGGAGCGGCAGGCTGCGGAGAACGGCGTCAAGGAGCGCCGGTTCCCCAGGGCGCCGCTCAGCTGAGCACACGGCACGAGGGGCGGCCGGAGTGTCCGGCCGCCCCCCGTCACCGCGGGAACACGGTTGTCACGGCTTGGGCGTGGCGTGCGGGGTGCAGGTCACGTCCGCGCCGTCCAGCCTGCCGTCGATCAGGTAGGCGTCGACGCGCTGGTTGATGCAGGGGTTGACCAGGCCCGTCACACCGTGGGAGCCCGCGTCCTTCTCGGTGATCAGACGGGAGCCCTGGAACCGCTTGTGCAGTTCGACGGCGCCCTCGTACGGGGTGGCGGCGTCCCGGGTGGACTGCACGATCAGCACCTGCGGCAGGCCCTTGCCGGTCCTGACCTCGACCGGGTTCTGCTGTTTGACCGGCCAGGTGGCGCACGGCAGGTTCATCCAGGCGTTCGCCCAGGTCATGAACGGGTACTGCGCGTTGAGCCGGGTGTTGTCCCGGTCCCAGGTCTTCCAGCTGGTGGGCCACTTGGCGTCGGTGCACTCGACGGCCGTGTAGACGGCGTTGCCGTTCTCGGCGGAGGTGTTGCCCGCCGTGTCGGACATGTCGGGGGCGGCGGCGTCGACCAGTGCCTGGGTGTCACCGGCGACGTACTTGCTGAACACCGTGGCGACGGGCACCCAGGAGGAGTCGTAGTAGGGCGCGCTCTGGAAGAAGGAGATCAGCTCGGCCGGGCCGACGACTCCGCCGATGGGGTTCTTCTTGGCGGTGGCGCGCAGCTGGAGCCACTTGGCCTGGACGGCGTCGCGGGTGGTGCCGAGGTGGAAGGCGGCGTCGTTCTCGGCGACCCAGTCCTCCCAGTCCTTCCAGCGGCCCTCGAAGGCGACGTCCTGGTTCAGGTTGGCCTGGTACCAGATGTTGTCGCGGTCCGGGTTGACCACGCTGTCCACGATCATGCGGCGCAGGTGGCCCGGGAAGAGGGTGCCGTAGACCGCGCCGAGGTAGGTGCCGTAGGAGACGCCCAGGTAGTTGAGCTTCTTCTCGCCCAGGGCGGCACGGATGACATCCAGGTCCCGGGCCGTGTTCGGCGTGGTCATCTGCTGGAGCATGGCGCGCCCGGTGCGCTCCAGGCAGCCGTCGGCGTACTCGTGGGCCAGCTTGCGCTGCGCGAGCTTGTCCGCCTCGGTGTCCGGCACCGGGTCCATCTTCGGCGCCTTCACGAACTCCTGCGGGTCCTCGCAGGAGATGGGCGCGGAGTGGCCGACGCCGCGCGGGTCGAAGCCCACGAAGTCGTAGGCCTTGGCGGCGTTCGCCCAGACGGGGTTCTTGTTGATGACGCGCGTCGGGAAGCGCAGCCCGGAGCCGCCGGGGCCGCCGGGGTTGTAGACGAGCGCGCCCTGACGCTCCTCCTTGGTCCCCGTGTTGCCGATACGGTCGACGGCGAGCTTGATCTGCTTGCCGTACGGGTGGGCGTAGTCGACGGGCACGCTGACCCAGCCGCACTGGATGGGCTTGGCCAGCCCCCAGTCGGCCGGGCAGTCCTGCCAGTCGATGCCGGCCTTGGCGGCGCGGGCGGCGGCTACATCGGCGCCCTTGGCCTCCCGGTCCGCCGCCGGCCGGCCGGCGGCGGTGGCCGCGGGCGCCGAGACGGCACCGGCGACCAGGGTGGCGGTGACGAGTGCTCCGGCCGAACCGAGCGCCATCAGGCGGCTCTTCGGTCTGTTCTCCCTCAAGTGGGCCCCTCCCCCTGCATCAGGATCGCTGCGAGTGGTCAGGTGGGGGATCCTCTCGGCTGTGAGCGGCCTGACAACAGGGGTCGCCTGCCATCTTTACCAATCCGATAAACGGATGGTCATGTTCGACCCATGAGCCTTGCCAGGGAGGCGTCCAGGACTCGCCGCAACCGCAGGGCGTCCGGCGCAAGGGCGCTGACCAGGACCGCCGGACCGGCCAGCGGCATCAGGGCGGCGCACTCGTCCAGCATTGCGGGCGCGGGTGCGTTCAGGGCGAAATCCGGTCGTACGACGACGAGTTGGCCCACCGCGCGATGCCCGGCCAGCACCGCGGGACCGTCCCAGCCGCCCAGGGCCCCGGGCCCGCAGGCCAGCTCCTGGTCCAGCACCGTCCGGCCCGCGATCCGCACGGTCAGCCGGCTGCCGAGCCGCCCGGGCTCCTCCCCCGCCCGCCCGAGCACCTGCTCCTCCCGCAGCACGAGCCGGGCGCCGGGGGCGAGTTCGGCCCGGGTGGCGATGCGCAGGTCGCTGCCCCGGGCCGAGATCAACTGCTCCGGCAGCCAGTGCAGTTCGGCTCCGTCGGCCACGTCGAGCCGTACGTCGTAGCGGGCCTCGCCCTTGGCCTGGCCCGGCAGGGCGAGGGTGGCGGCGGCCGAACCGACGTGCAGCCGGGCACCCTGCGCCACACGCGCCGTGAGCGAGAAGCGGTCGCCGCCGAGCGGGCCGCTCATCGCGCCGACGACCATGACCCGCGCCTCCGCGCCGCCGGACCGGACGCGGCGCAGGGCCAGCGGGCCATCGCTCTCCAGGACGGCCAGCGCGGTCCCGCCCCGGCCGTCGGCACGGGCGACGATCCGGGCGTCCGCCCGTACCCCGGAGGCGGTCACGCCGTCCACGCGGCGAGCCGCCCGCGCACCCACGCGGCCACGTCGGCGACGCCCCGCTCGCTGCGCAACGACTGGAGGACGACGGGGAGTTCGGCCCGCTGGGCCTTGGCGTCGGCGGCCATCCGGGCGAGGTCGGAGCCGACGTACGGGGCGAGGTCGGTCTTGTTGACGACGAGCAGGTCTGCGGTGGTGACGCCGGGACCGCCCTTGCGCGGGATGTCGTCGCCGCCGGCCACGTCGATCACGAAGATCTGGGCGTCCACGAGCCCCTTCGAGAAGGTCGCGGTGAGGTTGTCGCCGCCGGACTCGACGAGGATCAGGTCCAGCGGGCCGACCGCGTCCTCCAGGTCCTCCACGGCTTCGAGGTTGGCGGAGATGTCGTCGCGGATCGCGGTGTGCGGGCAGGCGCCCGTCTCCACGGCCGTGATCCGCTCGGGCGGCAGCACGGCCTCCCGCAGCAGGAACTCGGCGTCCTCACGGGTGTAGATGTCGTTGGTGACGACCGCGAGCGACAACTCGTCGCGCAGGGCCCGGCAGAGCGCGGCGACGGTGGCGGTCTTCCCGGACCCGACGGGCCCGCCGAGCCCGATGCGCAGCGCGCGGCGCGATCCGTCGGGCCGGCGCGCGTCCGCGCCGAGGGCGGCGGGTCCGGGGTGGGTGTGATCGAGGTGCATGACAGCGGCTCCATTTCGGCCAGGTCGGCCCCGGTCGGCTCATCCGGCGCCGAGGACGAGGCGGTGAGACCGGTCGGGGTCCAGGGGGCGGGTCCCCCTGGCGGGGTGGAAGGGGGCGGGCCCCTGGCGGGGTGGAAGGGACGGATCCCTCTGGCGGGTCGAAGGGGGCGGATCCCTCTGGCGGGTCGAAAGGGGCGGGGCCCCTCGGCCCGGCGGGGGTGGGCTCTACGACGCGAACAGCCGCACGGGCCAGCCCGCATGCCACTCCGCGCCGACCTCCAGCAAGGGCCCGGAAGCCGCCGGCAGTGCGTCGACGCCCTCGTCGCGCACGCTCCGCGCCGCGGCCACGGCTCGGTCCACGACGCGGTCGAGCTCCGGCGCCAGCCGCGCCAGCACGCCCGTCGCGTCGAACGGGTCGAGGCTGAGCAGCCGTACCGTGGCCGTCGCCGGCCCGCTCACGCTCTCGTACGCCGCGCAGTACGCCGCGTCCTCGGGCCCGAGACCGGCGGCCCGCGCCACGCACCCGAGCACCACCGGCTGGTGTGCCCCCTTGGGGAACCTCCGTGCCAGCGCGTCGAGTTCGTCGCACGGCCAGCTCGCCCGGGCGGCCCGCAGCAGCTGCCGGCCGAGGCGCCGCGCTGCGGCCCGCAGGGCGGGTGACGGCGTACGCGCGTCCGCCGCCGCGTCCAACTCCCCCGGGTCGGCGCCGAGTACGGCCGCGGCGGCCAGCGCGCCCGCGACGGCTCCCGCGGTGTGCAGCCGGCCGCGGCAGAAGTCCTCCAGGCTCGCGGCGGAGGTGATCCGGCCCGCCTTGACGGCGGCCTCCGCCCCGCCGGAGTGCGCGTGCCCTCCGGCGGGGAAGCGGCCGTCGGCCAGGACGAGCAGTGCTGCCCGTGACATCACGACCCCGTCAGAAGAGGAAGTAGCGCTGGGCCATGGGCAGTTCGGCGGCCGGGGTGGCCTCGACCAGTTCGCCGTCGATGTGCACGGCGAAGCTGTCGGGGTCGATCCGGACGTCGGGCCGGGCGTCGTTCTCCCGCATGTCGGCCTTGGTGACCGCGCGCGTGGAGGAGATCGCCTGGAACCGCTTGCCGAGCCCGAGCCGCTCCGGCAGCCCGTCCTCGACGGCCATCGCGCTGACGAAGTTGACCGAGTTGGCGGCCGGGGCACGGCCGATCGCGCCGTACATCGGGCGGGGCAGGATCGGTTGCGGTGTGGGGATCGAGGCGTTGGCGTCGCCCATCTGCGCGTAGGCGATCTGACCGCCCTTGAGGACGAGGAGCGGCTTGACGCCGAAGAACGCCGGCTCCCACAGGACGAGGTCGGCGAGCTTGCCGGTCTCGACGGAGCCGATCTCGGCGGCGAGGCCCTGGGCGAGCGCCGGGTTGATCGTGTATTTGGCGACATAGCGACGTACCCGGTGGTTGTCCGCGCGTCCGTCACCGGGCAGCGCGCCGCGCCTGCGCTTCATCACATGAGCGGTCTGCCAGGTGCGCAGGATCACCTCGCCGACGCGGCCCATGGCCTGGGAGTCGGAGGAGATGATCGAGATGGCGCCGAGGTCGTGCAGGATGTCCTCCGCGCCGATGGTGGACGGCCGGATGCGGGACTCGGCGAAGGCCAGGTCCTCGGGCACCGCCGGGTTGAGGTGGTGGCACACCATCAGCATGTCGAGGTGTTCCTCGGCGGTGTTGACGGTGAAGGGCCGGGTCGGGTTGGTGGAGCTGGGCAGCACGTTGGGCTGCGAGACCACGGTCATGATGTCCGGAGCGTGCCCGCCGCCGGCGCCCTCGGTGTGGTACGAGTGGATGCCCCGGCCCGCGATCGCGGCGAGGGTGTCGCCGACGAACCCGGCCTCGTTGAGGGTGTCGGTGTGGATGGCGACCTGGATGCCGGTGCGGTCGGCGACCGTCAGCGCGGCGTCGATGACGGCCGGGGTGGAGCCCCAGTCCTCGTGCAGCTTCAGGCCGGCCGCGCCGCCCCGGATCTGGGAGAGCATCGCCTCGTGGCTGACCGTGTTGCCCTTGCCGAGGAAGCCGACGTTGACCGGGTAGGCCTCCATCGCCTCGAACATCCGGGCGAGGTGCCAGGGGCCGGGGGTGACCGTGGTGGCCTTGGAGCCCTCGGCGGGGCCGGTGCCGCCGCCGACCAGGGTGGTGATGCCGGAGGCGAGGGCCTCGTCGGCGACCTGGGGGCAGATGAAGTGCACGTGCGCGTCGATGGCGCCGGCGGTGAGGATCCGCCCGTTGCCCGCGATGATCTCGGTCTCGGGTCCGATGACGAGGTCCGGGTGGACGCCGTCCATGGTGTCCGGGTTGCCGGCCTTGCCGATCGCGGTGATCCGGCCGTCGCGGATGCCGATGTCAGCCTTGACGACGCCCCAGTGGTCCACGACGACGGCGCCGGTGATCACGGTGTCGGGAGTGCCGTCGGCGCGGGTGGCACGGGACTGCCCCATGGACTCGCGGATGACCTTGCCGCCGCCGAAGACGGCCTCGTCCCCGGAGGCGCCGGGGCCGCCGGAGCGGTCCTCCTCGATCTCGACCAGCAGATCGGTGTCGGCGAGCCGGATGCGGTCACCGGTGGTGGGGCCGAACAGGTCGGCGTAGGCGCCGCGGGAGATCTCAGGCATCGAGCGCGCCTCCCGTCTGCCCGCGCAGCCCCGGCACGATCCGGGCGCCGGCGAGGGGCACGAGTTCGACGTCGACGGGGATGCCGGGCTCGAAGCGCACGGCGGTGCCGGCGGCCACGTTCAGCCGCTTGCCGCGGGCGGCGGCGCGGTCGAACTCCAGGCCGGGGTTGGCCTCGGCGAAGTGGTAGTGCGAGCCGACCTGGACCGGGCGGTCGGCGGCGTTGAGGACGGTGAGGCGGGTGACCTCGCGGCCCTCGTTGCAGACGACGGGGTCGTCGGCGAACAGGATCTCTCCGGGAATCATCGCGGCCCCCTCAGACGATCGGCTCGTGGACGGTGACGAGCTTGGTGCCGTCCGGGAAGGTGGCCTCCACCTGGACGTCGTGGATCATCTCGGGGACGCCGTCCATGACGTCGTCCCGGGTGAGGAGCTTGCGGCCGGAGGACATCAGTTCGGCGACCGTACGGCCGTCACGCGCGCCTTCGAGGATGTGCGACGTGATGAGGGCGACCGCTTCCGGGTGGTTGAGCCTGAGCCCGCGGGCCCTGCGCTTCTCGGCCACGTCGGCCGCCACGTGGATCAGCAGCCGCTCTTGCTCGTGCGGGGTCAGTTGCACGTCCCACCTCACAGTCCTTGCTCCGGACCGTGCGGGGTCCGGTTGCCGCAGCCATCGCGACGGGGACGGGTGTCACACACGGTCCAATCCCCGGATCGTCCTCGATCCCGGGCAGAAAAACCCCTGATGGCGTGGATCGGCAGGGTAGAGCGCCGGAGTTTCGGCGACGTTAACCAGACCTTGATCCACCGATGACCGCGCGATGGGACCGCCGATACCCGCGCGGGTCAGGAGACCCCGGGCCCCCGGTGCTCGGCGGCGATCCCGAAGCGCTGCCGTTCGCGCGCGGCGGAACCGGCCTCGCGGACGCCCGAGACCGAGCTGACGACCTGCTCCCCGGCCTGCTCCTCGAGGGCGTCCAGCCGCTCCAGATCGGCGGCCGACACCAGCGCGACCAGCGGCTTGCCGTGCCGGGTGACCACGACGCGCTCACCGCCGTACACCACCCGGTTGATCAGGTCGGCGAGCTCAGCCCTGGCTTGCGTCACCGGAATCTCGTAGGCCATACCCCCATCGTACGTCAGGTACGTCCTGTACATTTTTTACAGAAGCCGGGTCCGTGGGGGGCCCGGGTGAGAGAAGGGGTGTCCCATGTCCCGAGCGTTCGCCCGCCATGTCCTGCCCGAGTTCACCGAGCGCACCGGCAGCGGCGTGCGCACCCTGGACCCGTACGGCAAGCTGTTCGAGGACCGGATCGTCTTCCTCGGCACCCCGCTGGACGACGCGGCCGCGAACGACGTGATGGCACAGCTGATGTACCTCGAACACGCGGCTCCGGAGCGGGACATCACGCTGTACGTCAACTCCCCCGGCGGCACGTTCAGCGCGTTGACGGCGGTCTACGACACGCTGCGCTACGTCAGTTGCGACGTGGCCACCTACTGCCTGGGCCAGGCCTCCTCCCAGGCCGCGCTGCTGATCGCGGCCGGCACGCCGGGCAAGCGGTTCGCCCTGCCGGGCGCGCGCATGGTCCTCTCGCAGCCCCGGCTCGCCGAGCCGGTGCAGGGCCAGCCGAGCGACCTGCTCATCCAGGCCGGGGAACTGGCCCGGATCCGTGCGCTGACGGAGGAGATGCTGGTACGGCACACCGGGCGCACGGCCGGACAGGTCCGCCGCGACCTGGAGCGGGACCTGGTGCTGGACGCCCCCGCCGCGGTGGAGTACGGCCTGGTGGACGCCCTCGTGCCCGCCCGGCGGGGCACCCCGGGCGCACCGGACGCGAGGTGAGCCGCCGATGCTGCCGGACCTTCCGCCGCTGCCCGCGCTCACGCGCGCCGAGGGCGACCTGATCGACCGTTATCTGGAGGCCGCCGACCTGCTGGGCCGCGTCAATCCCGCGCACGGCGGCGACACCTATCGCGGGCTGCGCGCAGCCCAGGCCCTGGTGCGCAAGGCCGCAGAGCTGCGTGACGCCCTCGCGCTGATGCACCAGCGGGGCGAGACGGAGCTGCACGGGGACACGCTGGCACGGGCCCTGCGGGTGCTGGACGGTGAACGCCGGACCGCACGCGTCGCGCTCCCGCCGGACGGCGTCGGCTGATCCGGACGCCCGCGCGGCCGTACCGGACCCCGGCGTCGACGGGAGCCGACCGGACGGGAGTTGAAACGACCCGAACGACGTACCGCCGACCGGTGTATATCCGGATCGTTTTCCGGGCCTCCCGACTTGCGCACCGCGCCCGTCCGGGGTGCGCGGAGAGGCGCTTAACCCCAGGTCCGAGGGTGTGTCGGGGATCTGACGATGTCTCGAACATCACGTGGTCCACCCGAACGGGCGAGTGGTGAGTAACGCCACAAATTCCCGGATGCGTTGGGATTTTCGGACCGGCGTGGGTGAAGATCCCGTCCGACGACAAGCCCCCGCCGACCGCGGCGGGGCGGTCCGGGCGGACGCCGAGTCCTGCCGCCGCCCGGACGACCGGTCGACAGGAGTGGATCGGCAGGAGTGGAGGACCCAAGCAAGACGGGTCGCCGGGACGGATGTCCGTCCGCGCGTCACAGAGCCCTCTGTGCGCCGCGGCCGGGCGGAGGTTCCGAGCAGCCCTTGGGGTGAAGCCGCGGCAACGCGGCCGGGCAACTTCGCCAGCCCGAATCCGACAGGTCATCCTTCACAGGCGGCTGACGAAGGGTTGCGCATGACTGCGCTCAATCGTGTCCCGTCGCTCATGGCCCGGGCCGGTACGGCCTCGGCCCTCACCCTCGCCGCCGTGGGCGGCTCGATCGCGGTCCCCGGGCTCGCCACCGACGCCTCGGCCGCGACCCTGGCCACGAAAGCACTGCACATCGCGGCCTCCAAGAAGGGGGCGCCGTACCAGTACGGGGCCACCGGGCCGCGCAGGTTCGACTGCTCGGGGCTGACGCTCTACTCGTTCAAGAAGGCGGGCAAGACCCTGCCGCGTACCGCCGCCGCGCAGTACAACCGGACGCACCACATCTCCGCCCGCAGCCGCAGGGCCGGCGACCTGGTGTTCTTCCACTCGGGCTCCTACGTCTACCACGTCGGCATCTACGCCGGACACGGGAAGATCTGGCACGCACCGAGGACCGGTGACGTGGTGCGGCTGCAGAAGATCTGGACCAGGAGCGTCTGGTACGGCCGGGTCAACTGACCCGGGCCGTCACGGCGGGCCGGCCCGACGGTCCGGCAGGGTGACGCCGGCTGCCCCGGCCCGGCCCAGGCCGGCCGACCCGCCGTAGCGCAGGAGCGGCTCCAGCAGGAGGGCCGCTTCCGAGCACCGTCGGCGCCACCCCGGTGCCCGCCTGGAGCCCACGGGCGGGCCCGGGGCCGACGCGACCTCCTGCCGGCCGCGGAGGCTCCTCAGCGCCCCGGCCGCCCCGTCTGCCGGCGTAGCGACCGGCCCACCGGGGCACCGCGCCTGATGCGCCGTCCGGCGCGCCCCGACGGACCCGCGCCCCGGCGTGCGCCGCGACGCCGCACCGGTCGCGGGCGCCTTCCGGAGCCCTGCAGACGCGCCCGTTCGGCCACGATGGGCCGTACGAACGCCGTACCCCTGTCGAAGGCCTGTGCAGCCGGGTGGGCCGTATGAACGCGGGGCATGAGCGCCCTCGACGCGCCGTCCCCTCTCCGCGCCCCGGAGCAACGCCTCCCCGCCACCCCGCCCCGCCCGCTGGGCTGCCGTGCCCCTGCCGGCCGGCTAGCGGGTCCGTTCCGCCGGGAGGATCCAGGGGAGTTCGATGAAGACCGTCTTGCCGCCCTCACGAGTGGGACGGACGCGGAGTCTGCCGCCGCACTCCGCGGTGAGCCAGCGGATGATGACCATGCCGCGTCCGTTGTCCTGCTGGACGGCGGCGGGCAGTCTCTTCGGAAAGCGCGGGTGACTGTCCGTCACGCCGATGCGAAGCTGTTCGTCGCGGTCCAGGGCGATGTCGACCGTGAAGGTGGGTGACTGACCGAAAGTGTGCTGTACGGCGTTCGTGGCGAGTTCGGAGACGATGAGTCGCACCGTGTCGGCCGTCTCGGTGTCCGACGGCAGGCCCCACTCCGCGAGCGTGCCCACGACGTAGGTGCGGGCCGCGGAGACCGAGGCGGGATCGCTCGGCAGAGTGACGGATGCTTCCAGATGGTCTGCCATGGCGCGGTCGTCCCTTTCCCACGGGACCGCAGTCCGACACGGCGCGGATGGTTCGAGTACGGTCCCGGACTGGTGCTTGCTCGTCAGCCTGCCACCACCGGGCAGGTCACGGGGAGCGATCCACCAAGATATGCATATATCTGTCGCCCGAAGCGGTGAACTCTGCGACGCGAGACCGTATTCGGGCGGCCCGGAAGGAGTAAGGAGGAGCCCATGCAGAACGGGCCGGCCGTGCGCCGCCGCAAACTGGGCGCCGAACTGCGCACGCTGCGCACCGGTGCCGGGCTCACGAGCGGTGAGGCGGCCCGGCTGGTCGGCTGGCACCAGTCGAAGGTCAGCCGTATCGAGACCGGTGCCAGCGGCGTGAAACCAGCGGATGTGCGGTTACTCCTCGACGCCTACGAGGTGCACGACAGGCAGCTGCGCGAGCTGCTGCTGATGCTGGCCGGCTCCGGCGACACCGGCGACCGGCACCGCTGGTGGCACGCCTACCGCGGGGTGCTGCCGCCCACCTACCGGGACTTCATCAGCCTGGAGTCGCAGGCGAGCACGATGCGCACCCTGGAGACCACGGTCGTGCCCGGTCTGCTGCAGACCCCCGAGTACGCCCGCGCGGTGACCCGGGCGGCCGTGAAGGACCTGGACGACAGCGACCTCGACACGCTGGTGGAGGTGCGCCTGGCCCGCCAGGACGTGCTGCGCGCCGACCCGCCGCTGGTGCTGAGCGCGGTGCTGGACGAGGCGGTGCTGCGGCGCGAGGTCGGCGGCCCCGAGGTGATGGCCCGGCAGCTGGAGCGGCTGATGGAGGCGGCCCGGCTGCCCCAAGTCCGGCTCCAGGTGCTGCCGTTCAGCGCCGGAGCGCATGTCGGCCTCACCGGGCCTTTCGTTATCTTCTCATTTCCGAGCACTTCTGATCTGGACGTGGTTGTTCTCGACCAGTTGACGAGTAGCCTCTACCTGGAGCGGAAAGAAGACCTCATGGCCTACTCGGAGGCCTTCGACACCCTTCGGATGCACGCCCTTTCACCCGAGGACACGTTGGACTACATCGCCGGGATAGGTGACGGCGCGTAAGGAGGCACCATGTCAGCTCTGCCTCGGAACGTCCCTGCCAGTACCGACCTGCACGACGTGCGCTGGCTGCGCAGCAGCTACAGCACGGGAGCCAACAACTGCGTGGAGACGGCCCGGCCGCACTCCGGCCCCGGAGCCGGACTGCTCGCCGTGCGCGACTCCAAGCGCCCGGCCGGGCCCGCGCTGCTCTTCTCCACCGAGAGCTGGGCCGGTTTCCTCAGCGCTCTCTGATCAGAAGCGATCTCATCCGATCATTCCTGACCATTCATGGTTGAAGCACGGCCGTGTCACGCCGACTCATGGTCGCGTTTCGACGATCACACGTACAGCGCGTTCGATCTCGGCCCCGGACAGGTCCGCGCGGGCGGTCAGCCGCAGCCGTGAGACGCCGTCGGGCACGGAAGGAGGACGGAAGCAGCCCACGGCCAGCCCGGCGGTACGGCAGTCGGCCGCCCAGCGCACCGCCTCTTCCGGGGACGGAGCCCGCACGGAGACCACCGCGGCGTCCGGACGCACCGCCTCCAGACCCGCGGCGGTCAGCCGTGCGTGCAGTTCCGCGGCCACCTCCCGGGCGCGCGCGGCGCGTTCCGGTTCACGGACGAGCAGCCGCAGCGCCGCGAGCGCGGCCCCGGCCGCCGCCGGCGCCAGCCCCGTGTCGAAGATGAACGTCCGGGCGGCGTTGACCAGGTGGTCGATCACCCGCCGCGGTCCGAGCACCGCCCCGCCCTGGCTGCCCAGCGACTTGGACAGGGTGGCCGTGGCCACCACGTCCGCGGCGCCGGCCAGCCCGGCCGCGTACGGCGCGCCCCGGCCGCCGTCGCCCAGCACCCCGAGCCCGTGCGCGTCGTCCACGACGAGCCCCGCGCCGTGCTCCCGGCACGCCGCGGCCAGCTCGGCCAGCGGCGCCCTGTCCCCGTCGACCGAGAACACGGTGTCCGAGACGACGATCGCCGGCCCCTGGTGGGTGCCCAGCGCCTTGCGCACCGCCTCCGGGTCGGCGTGCCCGACGACCTGCCGCTCGCCGCGCGCCAGCCGGCAGCCGTCGATGAGGGAGGCGTGGTTGCCGGCGTCGGAGACGATGAGCGAGCCGTGCGGGCCGAGCGCGGTGACCGCGGCCAGGTTGGCGGCGTAACCGGAGGAGAAGACCAGCGCCGCCTCGAAGCCGCAGAAGGCGGCCAGTTCGCGCTCCAGCTCGGTGTGCAGCTCGGTGGTGCCGGTGACCAGCCGGGAGCCGGTCGAGCCGCCGCCCCAGGTCCGGGCGGCCCGGGCGGCCCCCTCGGCGACCTCGGGGTGGTGCGTGAGGCCCAGGTAGTCGTTGCTCGCCAGGTCCAGCAGCGGCGAGTCGGCGGCGCGCGGGCGCAGGGTCCGTACGAGTCCGGCGCGGCGGCGCGCCTCGGCCTGCTCGTCGATCCAGCCGAACGCCATGGGTCCTCCGGGGCTTTTGTAGGTAGCGAACAGACACTAGCGGCACGACCGGTCACCCGAGGTGCGGCAATACCCACACGGTGAACCGTCTCCGTTGTGCAAACTCTCCTTGGCCCGGGGCGGTCCGGTAAGACAGGATCGGGCCTCATGGACCTGCTGAACACGCTGGTGGACAAGGGGCTTCGGCGCGAGCTGCCGACCCGCGAGGAAGCGCTCGCCGTTCTGGCGACCTCCGACGACGACCTGCTCGATGTGGTGGCCGCGGCCGGCAAGGTGCGCCGCCACTGGTTCGGGCGCCGGGTGAAACTCAACTATCTGGTGAACCTCAAGTCGGGCCTGTGCCCTGAGGACTGCTCCTACTGTTCCCAGCGGCTCGGCTCGAAGGCCGACATCCTGAAGTACACCTGGCTCAAGCCGGACGAGGCCTCCAGGGCGGCCGCCGCGGGGCTCGCGGGCGGCGCCAAGCGGGTCTGCCTGGTGGCGAGCGGGCGCGGCCCGACCGACCGGGACGTGGACCGGGTCTCGGAGACCATCCGGACCATCAAGGAGCAGAACGAGCACGTCGAGGTGTGCGCCTGCCTCGGCCTGCTCTCCGACGGCCAGGCCGAGCGGCTGCGCGAGGCGGGCGCGGACGCCTACAACCACAACCTCAACACCTCGGAGTCCACGTACGGGGACATCACCACCACCCACACCTACGCCGACCGGGTGGACACGGTGAACAAGGCCCACGCGGCCGGGCTGTCCGCCTGCTCCGGTCTGATCGCGGGCATGGGCGAGAGCGACGAGGACCTGGTCGACGTGGTCTTCAGCCTGCGTGAACTCGACCCGGACTCGGTGCCGGTGAACTTCCTCATCCCGTTCGAGGGCACCCCGCTGGCCAAGGAGTGGAACCTCACCCCGCAGCGCTGCCTGCGGATCCTCGCGATGGTCCGGTTCGTCTGCCCGGACGTGGAGGTCCGGATCGCGGGCGGCCGCGAGGTGCATCTGCGTACCATGCAGCCCCTCGCGCTGCACCTGGCCAACTCCATCTTCCTCGGCGACTACCTGACCAGCGAGGGCCAGGCGGGCAAGGCCGACCTGGAGATGATCGCGGACGCCGGCTTCGAGGTGGAGGGCGCCGGCGAGGTCACGCTGCCCGAGCACCGGGTCGGGGCGGCGGCCGGCCACGGCTCGGCCTGCGGCTCGCACGAGGGATGCGGTTCGCACGAGGGATGCGGCGCGCACGAGGGCGCGGACGCCTGCGGTTCGGCGGGCGTGTGCGGTACGGCGGCCGTGCCGGCCGCGCAGGAGCCGCGCACCGACCTCGTGGCCGTCCGCCGCCGGGGCGCCGGAACGGACCTCGCGCCCAATGCCTGACCGGTCCGGCCCGTCCCGCCTGAGCCTGCCCGACCTGCTGGAGCTGGACCGGCGGCACGTGTGGCACCCGTACGGCCCGATGCCGGGGCGTGCCGAACCGCTCGTCGTGGAGTCGGCGAGCGGGGTCCGGCTGCGGCTCGCCGACGGCTCCGGCGACCTGGTGGACGGCATGTCGTCGTGGTGGTCGGCGATCCACGGCTACAACCACCCGGTCCTCAACGAGGCGGCGCGCGACCAGCTCGGGCGGATGAGCCACGTGATGTTCGGCGGACTCACGCACGAGCCCGCCGTCCGCCTCGCGAAGCACCTTGTCGACATGTCGCCTGAAGGGCTGGAGCACGTCTTCCTGGCCGACTCCGGTTCGGTGTCGGTCGAGGTCGCGGTGAAGATGTGCCTGCAGTACTGGCGCTCGCTCGGCCGGCCCGGCAAGCAGCGGCTGCTGACCTGGCGGGGCGGCTACCACGGCGACACCTGGAACCCGATGTCCGTGTGCGACCCCGAGGGCGGGATGCACGCGCTGTGGTCGGGGGTGCTGCCGCGCCAGATCTTCGCCGACGCGCCGCCGGCCGCGTACGAGGAGTCGTACGCGGAGCGGCTGCGCGAGCTGATCGCCCGCCACGCGGACGAGGTCGCCGCGGTGATCGTGGAGCCGGTCGTGCAGGGCGCGGGCGGCATGCGCTTCCACTCCCCCGCGTACCTGAGGGTGCTGCGCGAGGCGTGCGACGCGCACGACGTGCTGCTGGTGTTCGACGAGATCGCCACCGGGTTCGGCCGCACCGGCGCGCTGTTCGCGGCGGAGCACGCGGGCGTCAGCCCGGATGTGATGTGCGTGGGCAAGGCGCTGACCGGCGGCTATCTGACGCTGGCCGCCACGCTGTGCACCGCGCGGGTCGCCGAAGGCATCTCGCGGGGCGAGGTGCCGGTGCTCGCGCACGGCCCGACGTTCATGGGCAACCCGCTCGCGGCGGCCGTGGCCTGCGCCTCCGTGGAACTGCTGCTGGTCCAGGACTGGCGGGCCGAGGTCAAGCGGATCGAGGCGGGCCTCGCGGAGGGCCTGGCGCCGGCCCGGGAGCTGCCCGGCGTACGGGACGTCCGCGTCCTCGGCGCGATCGGCGTGGTCCAGCTCGACCACGAGGTGGACATGGCGGCGGCCACCGCGGCGGCCGTGCGGGAGGGCGTGTGGCTGCGCCCCTTCCGCGACCTGGTCTACACGATGCCGCCGTACATCACGTCCGACGAGGACGTGGCGAGGATCGCGCGCGCGGTGTGCGCCGCGGCGCGGGAGGGATGACATGCCGGTACTGGTGATCACGGGGACGGGCACGGAGGTCGGCAAGACCGTCACGACGGCCGCCGTCGCCGCCGCCGCGCTCGCGGCCGGGCGTTCGGTGGCCGTGCTGAAGGCCGCGCAGACGGGCGTGCGGCCGGACGAGCGCGGGGACGCCGACGAGGTCGCGCGGCTCGCGGGACCGGTCACGGCCGGTGAACTGGCGCGCTACCCGGAGCCGTTGGCGCCGGGTACGGCGGCGCGGCGGGCCGGGATGGCGCCCGTGCACCCGCGCGAGGTGGCCGACCGGGCCGCCAAGCTGGCCGCCGAGCACGATCTGGTGCTGGTGGAGGGCGCGGGCGGGCTGCTGGTCCGCTTCGACGCGGCGGGCGGCACCCTGGCCGACGTGGCCGGGCTGCTCGGCGCACCGGTCCTGGTGGTGGCCCAGGCCGGTCTGGGCACGCTCAACACCACCGAGCTGACCGCCCGCGAACTGCGGCGACGGGGCCTGGAGCCGGCGGGCGTGGTCATCGGCAGCTGGCCCGACTCCCCCGACCTCGCCATGCGCTGCAACGTGACGGACCTGCCGGAGGTCGCCGCGGCTCCCCTGCTCGGCGCGATCCCCGCCGGGGCGGGCGCGCTGCCGCCGGCCGACTTCCGCCGGGCGGCGCCGACGTGGCTGGCGCCCCGGCTGGACGGAACCTGGGACGCGGAGGCGTTCCGGGACCGGATGGCGCCGTAGCCAGGAGCCGCGTTCCCGCACCCCCGGCCGGGGGTGCGGCGGCCCCGGACGGGGGACACTTCCTCTAGGCCGTCCCCCGGGAGGTTCGCCATGCGGCTGCTGTCCGGTTCCGCCAAGGTGGCTCCGAGCCCCGTCCACCACCCGCTGTTCGCCCGCTGCTACGCCCGGATCAGTGTGCGCGCCGAGACCCGGATGGGCATGGCCGGCGTGCGGGAGCGGCTGCTCGCCGGGCTGTCCGGGCGGGTGATCGAGATCGGCGCCGGCAACGGGCTGAACTTCGCCCACTATCCGGACGCGGTCGCCGAGGTCGTGGCGATCGAACCGGAGCCGCGCCTCAGGAAGTTGGCGCTGGAGTCGGCGCTGCGCACCGAGGTCCCGGTCGACGTGGTGCCGGGCGCGGCGGAGGCGCTGCCGGTCAAGAGCGAGGCCTTCGACGCGGCCGTGCTGTCCCTGGTGCTGTGCAGCGTACGGGACGTGACCCGGGCGCTGGCCGAGGTGCGGCGCGTGCTCAGACCCGGCGGTCAGGTGCGGTTCTTCGAGCACGGGCAGGGCGGCGGGACGGCGATGCGGCTGGCCCAGCGCACGCTGGACCGGACGCTGTGGCCCGTGCTGGCGGGCGGCTGCCATCTGTCCCGGCGTCCGGTGGCCGCCTTGCGCGAGGCCGGGTTCACGCTCGGGCCCCAGCGGCAGGTGATGATGCCGGAGCAGGGTCCGGCGCTGCCGTCCTCGCACTGCGTGCTCGGCGTCGCGTGGCGCCCGGACGAGCCGGACGCCCGCTGACCCGGACCACGCCGGGCCGTATCCGTCACAGGCTCCAGCGCCGCAGCTCGCGCGCGATGTCGTCCACGCCGGCCGCGCCGTCCTTCACCAGGCGGGCGAGGTCGCGCACCTGCTCGGGGCTGGTGGCCACCTTCTCGCCGCTGGCGACCAGGTAGGCGTAGGCGACCGCGGAGGCGAACAGCGCGTTGGAGCGCTCCAGCGCCGGCAGGTGGATCAGCAGTTGGAGCAGCGCGGCGGCGCGGGCGTGCGGGGTGTCGTAGACGGGCACGCCGAATATCTCGGCGCGGTGCCGGGCGACGGCGGCGACGAGTGCGCCCCAGTCGGTGACCTGCGGGTCCCCGGGGGTCTTCTGCTCGGCGAGCATGAGGAGCCAGGGGAGGTCGATGCTGAGCTCGTTCAAAGGATCAGCGGCCGTCCCCGGTACCGGTACCGCGGGTGTCGGCGAACTCCTCGGCGAACACGGACTCGTACTGCTTCATGAAGTCGGCGGCGGCCTCGACGAACGTGCGGCCGGCCTCCCCGGTGTCCCGTCTGACCAGCTCTTCGATGTACCGGTTGACGCTGATGCCGCGGGCCAGGGCGCGTTCGCGGGCCGCGCGGGCGGTGCCCTCGTCCACGCGCACGTTCAGCTGGGTCTTCGCCATGCCTCGACGCTAGCGCTCAAGCGCTAGCAAGGCAAGGGCGGCGTGTGGACCGCTGCGCCGGGCCGGCTTGTCCCTTACGCTCGCCCGGGACGGGCGGTTCCGGCGACCGGGAGGCGGTCTTGTCCACACCTGCTGCGCGGCACGCGCCGGACGGCGCCGTCGCGGCCCGCGCCCGCGGGCTGACGAAGGCGTACGGCTCCGGCGAGACGGCCGTCATGGCCCTGGACTCGGTGGACGTGGACATCGCGCGCGGCCGTTTCACCGCCGTGATGGGGCCCTCGGGGTCCGGGAAGTCCACGCTGATGCACTGTCTGGCGGGGCTCGACACGGTGTCGGCCGGCCAGGTGTGGCTGGGCGACACGGAGATCACGGGGCTGAGGGAACGGGAGCTGACCCGGCTCAGGCGCGACCGGATCGGGTTCATGTTCCAGTCGTTCAACCTGATTCCGACGCTGACGGCCGCCGAGAACATCACGCTGCCGATGGACATCGCGGGCCGCAGGCCCGACCCGCGGTGGCTGGACCAGGTGATCGACCGGCTCGGCCTGCGCGACCGCCTCTCGCACCGGCCCGCCCAGCTCTCCGGCGGCCAGCAGCAGCGGGTGGCGTGCGCGCGGGCGCTGGCCTCGCGGCCCGAGCTGATCTTCGCCGACGAGCCGACCGGGAACCTCGACTCGCGCGCGGGTCTGGAGGTGCTGGGCTTTCTGCGCGGCGCGGTGGACGATCTCGGGCAGACGGTCGTCATGGTCACCCACGACCCGGGCGCCGCCGCCCATTCCGACCTGGTGCTCTTCCTGGCCGACGGGCGGATCGTGGACGAGATGGAACGGCCGACGGCGAACGCCGTACTGGAACGCATGCGCCTCTTCACCGGGGGACACCCGCAGACCCCCGGCCCCGACACCGTCCGGGACCGGCTCGACGACGTCGGCGACGGCACCGCCCGAGAGGACTGACCGGGTGCTCAAGGCGACCCTGAGGAGCTTCCTCGCGCACAAGGGGCGGCTGGCGCTGTCCGCGCTGGCCGTGATCCTGTCCGTGGCCTTCGTCGCGGGCAGCCTGATCTTCTCCGACACCGTCACCCGCACCTTCGACCGGCTCTTCGCGTCCACCGCCGCCGATGTGACGGTCCTGCCGAAACAGCAGGATCTGACGTCGGCGCGGCTGAGCGGTTCGGTGCAGACCCTGCCGGCGGCGCTGCGGGACCGGGTGGCGATGGCCGACGGGGTCGCGGCGGCCCGCGCCGAGGTGTCGGTGCAGAACGCGGTCGTGGTCGACCGCCACAACAAGTCCGTGGGGCCGACCACCGGCGCCCCGACCATCGCGATGGCCTGGTACGCCACGCACCGCAGCCCGGTGCGGCTCACCTCGGGCCATGCGCCGCACGGCGCGGGCGAGGCGCTGCTGGACGCCGACACGGCCCGCAAGAGGCACGTCGGCATCGGCGACGCGCTGACCGTGCAGGCACAGCCCGGCACCTTCCGGGTGCGGGTCGTCGGCATCGCCACGTTCACCACCACCAACCCCGGGGCGGCCCTGGTCTTCCTGGACCCGGCGGTGGCGGGCCGCGAACTGCTCGGGTCGGCCGCGAAGGCGACCAGCATCGCGGTGGACGCGGCCAAGGGCGTGCCGGACGCGGAGCTGAAGCGGCGGGTCGCCCAGGTGGTCGGCACCGGCTCCTACGACCTGAAGACCGCGAACGAACAGGCCAAGTCGGCGGCGGCCAGCCTCGGCACGTTCCTGGACGTGATCAAGTACGTGATGCTCGGCTTCGCCGGTGTCGCACTGCTCGTCGGCGTGTTCCTCATCGTCAACACCTTCTCCATGCTGATCGCCCAGCGCACCCGGGAACTGGGCCTGCTGCGGGCGCTGGGCGCGGACCGGCGGCAGGTGCGGCGCTCGGTGCTCACCGAGGCGCTGCTGCTCGGCCTGGTGGGGTCCACGCTCGGGCTGGCCGCCGGGATCGGGCTGGCGGCGGGCCTGATCCGGCTGATGAGCGCGTTCGGGATGAACCTGAAGACCACCGAGATGGTCATCGGCTGGAGCACGCCCGTCGCGGCCTACGTCGTCGGCCTCGGCGTCACCTTCGTGGCCGCCTATCTGCCCGCCCGGCGCGCGGCTGCCGTCTCGCCGATGGCGGCGCTCACGGACGCCGAAGTCGCCGGTGTGGGCAAGCCGTTGAAGGTGCGGGCGGTCGTCGGCGGGGTGATCGGGGCGGTCGGCGCTGCGGGGCTGGCCGGGTGCGCGGCGGCCACGAGGACCGGGCAGGCGGCCGCGCTGCTCGGGGTCGGCGTGGCGCTGACGCTGATCGCGACCGTCGTCGCCGGTCCGCTGCTGGTGCGGCCGGTGATCCGGGTGCTGGGCGGCGCCTTCCCCGCCCTGTTCGGTGCGGTCGGCCTGATGAGCCAGCGCAACGCCCTGCGCAATCCGCGCCGTACGGGCGCCACCGCCGCCGCGCTGATGGTGGGGCTGGCCCTGGTCGGCGGGATGTCGGTGGCGAGCACCTCGATGTCGGCGTCGTTCGACCGGCAGATCGACAAGACGCTCGGCGCCGACTTCATCGTCCAGAACACCAACTTCCAGCCGTTCACCGGGCAGGTGCGCGACACCGTGGCCCGCACGCCCGGTGTGGGGCTCGTCGTGGCGCAGCGGCTCACCCAGGTCGCCGTACGGCTGCCGAACGGCACGCGGGTGCGGACCGCTGCCGCCGGGTACGGCCCCGGGCTCGACGACGTCGTGCACATCCCGTACACGCGGGGCGGTTCGGCGGCCGCGCTGGCGGACGGGCACCTCGCCATGGACGCCGACTTCGCCCGGGACCACGGCGTGCACGTGGGCAGTGTCCTGCCGGCCGAGTTCCCGGGCGGCCGGCACGCCGAGCTGACCGTGGCGGCGCTGACCAACCAGGACACGGCGCAGGGCTTCGGCACCGAGGGCGGCATGTTCTTCGGTCTGGGCACCCTCGCGAGGTACGCGCCGGGCGCCCAGGACTCGGCCCTGTTCGTGAACGCGGCCACCGGCACCCGGCCGCAGGACCTGCGGCCCCGGCTGGAACGCGCCCTGAAGCCGTACCCGCAGGTCGGGGTGCGCAACCAGACCGACTACAAGCAGCTGGTCCACGACCAGATCGCCGTCCTGCTGTACCTGGTGTACGCGCTGCTCGGGCTGGCGATCCTCATCGCGGTGCTCGGTGTGGTCAACACCCTCGCCCTGTCGGTGGTGGAGCGCACCCGCGAGATCGGGCTGCTGCGCGCGATCGGGCTGGGGCGGCGGCAGTTGCGCCGGATGATCCGGCTGGAGTCGGTGGTGATCGCGGTGTTCGGCGCGGTCCTGGGGCTGGCGCTGGGGCTCGTGTGGGGCGTGTGCATGCAGCAGGTGCTGGCGCTGCGCGGGCTGACCGCGCTGGCCGTCCCGTGGGGCACGATCGTCGGGGTCGTGATCGCCTCGGCGGTGGTGGGCGTGGTGGCGGCGCTGCTGCCGGCGCTGCGGGCGTCCCGGATGAACGTGCTGGCGGCGATCGCCCACGAGTGACGGCGCCCTGCCCTGATGGTGCGGCGGCGTGATGGAATCCCGGGTACCGGCTCAAGCCGCCGTCTTTCGAGGGAAGTTGGGGAGAGTTCATGGCGCGTCCGTTCCGTTTCGGGGTCAATCTGGTCACGCCCGCGCCCGCCGCCGAGTGGCGTGCGAAGTGCCGGCGCGCCGAGGAGCTGGGGTACGACGTGATCCTCGTCCCGGATCACCTGGGCACGCCCGCGCCGTTCCCGGCGCTGGTCGCGGCGGCCGAGGCGACCGAGCGGCCCCGGGTCGGCACGTTCGTGCTCAACTCCGGCTTCTGGAACCCGGCGCTGCTGGCCCGCGAGGTGGCGACCACGGACGCGCTCACCGGCGGGCGCCTCGAACTGGGGCTGGGCACCGGGTATGTGCCGGCCGAGCACGAGGCGGCCGGGCTGCCGTACGGCTCGGCACGCGAGCGGGTGGACCACCTCCGGCGCACGGTCGGCGAGCTGGACCGGCTGCTGGGCTCGCACGACCTGCCCCGGTCCGGGCCCCACTCGGCCGGGGTGACCGCCATGCCCCGGCCCGTCCAGCCCCGGGTGCCGCTGCTGATCGGCGCGAACGGCGACCGGATGCTGCGGCTGACCGCCGAGCACGCGGACATCGCGGCCTTCACCGGGGCCCGGCCGGGGTCCGTGCCGGGGACGCTGGAGCCGCTCGGCCCCGACGAGCTGGACGAGAGGGTGGCGCGCTACCGGGACCTGGCGCGGGGCCGGGCGGCAGAGGCCGAGCTGAACCTGCTGATCCAGCTGGTGGCGGTCACCGACGACCCCGAGCCCGTGCTGAAGCCGCTGCTGGAGAGGCAGTCGCGGCTGACGCTGGACGACGCGCTGGCCCTGCCCGTCATGCTGGCCGGCCCGCTTCCGGAGATCGTCGCCCGGGTGCGGGCGCAGCGCGAGCGGTACGGCTTCTCGTACCTGACCGTGCTGGAGCCGTTCATGGAGGCCTTCGCGCCGGTGATGGAGCGGCTGCGCGCGGAGTCCGCATGACGGAATTCCCGCCCTGCGGCGACCCTCTCGTGATCCGATGATCACATGACCGATCTGCGGATGCGCCACGCTCTCACCGACGATCTCGACGCCGTGCTCGCCTTCTGGAAGACGGCCGCCGAGGGCACCAGCATCAGCGACGACCGGGACGGGGTGGAGCGGCTGGCCGCCCGCGACCCCGAGGCGCTGATCCTCGCCGAGCTGGACGGCGAGCTGGTGGGCACCGTGATCGCGGGGTTCGACGGCTGGCGCTGCCATCTGTACCGGCTCGCGGTGCATCCGGGGCGGCGCCGGCAGGGCATCGCCTCGGCGCTGCTGGCGGCCGCCGAGGAGCGGTTCGCCCGGCTCGGCGGCCGGCGTGCGGACGCGATGGTGCTGGTGCGCAACGAGACCGCCCACCATGCCTGGGGCGCCGCCGGGTACGAGCCGCAGGAGCAGTGGCGACGCTGGGTGAAGCCGCTCACCGGCTGAGACACCGAGGCTTCTTTGCTCATCCTTTACCCTTGAGGGAGCACTCGGCTCTCCATGAAAGGTTGTGAGCGTCCGCCCATGGGCGACCCGCCCCGTCGGCGCCACCGCGCGCCCCGTCCCGCCTTGTCCGATCATGGGACGGGGGTGAGCCGATGACCGAAGTGCTCCTGCTTCTGGTGGCGGTCCTGCTGTCGGTCGCCTGCGGCGCCTTCGTGGCCGCCGAGTTCTCGCTGACCACGGTGGAGCGCGGCGAGCTGGAGCGGGCCGCCGAACGCGGCGAACGGGGCGCGGCGGGCGCCCTGAAAGCCGTACGGAACCTGACCTTCCAGCTCTCCGGCGCCCAGCTCGGCATCACCGTGACCAACCTGGTGGTCGGCATGCTCGCCGAGCCGTCCGTCGCCAAGCTGCTGGCCGGCCCCTTCCGTGCGATGGGCCTGTCGGGGTCCACGGCGGGTTCGGTCGCCCTGGTGCTCGGTACGGCCCTGTCGACGGTGTTCCTGATGGTCGTCGGGGAGCTGGTGCCGAAGAACTGGGCGATCTCGTCACCGCTGGCCATGGCCCGGCGGGTCGGCAACCCGCAGCGCCTGTTCAGCGCGGCCTTCCGGCCCTTCATCACCCATCTGAACAACACGGCCAACCATGTCGTGCGCCGGCTCGGCATCGAGCCCGCCGAGGAGCTGGCCTCCGCGCGCGGCCCCCAGGAGCTGGCGGCGCTCGCCCGGCACTCCGCCAAGGAAGGCGCACTGGAGCCGGACACCGCCGAGCTGTTCGTGCGCACGCTGAACCTGGCCGACCTGACGGCGGAGAACGTGATGACCCCGCGCGTCCAGGTCGTGGCCCTCGAGACGCAGGCCACCTGCGAGGACGTGGCCAACGCGACCCGGGCGACCGGGCTGAGCCGGTTCCCGGTCTACCGGGGCACCCTCGACTCGGTGGTCGGCACCGCCCACATCAAGGACGTCCTGGCCGTCCCCGCCGACCAGCGGCGCCACCGCACGGTCGGCCAGATCATGCGCGAGCCGCTGCTGGTCCCCGAGTCCCTGACCGTCGACCGGCTGCTGGACCGCCTCGGCGGCCGGCGCACCATGGCCGTCGTCATCGACGAGTACGGCGGCACGGCCGGGGTGGCGACCCTGGAGGACATCGTCGAGGAGGTCGTCGGCGAGGTGCGCGACGAGCACGACCCGCACGAGACGCCCGACCTCGCCCCCGCCGGGGCGGACGAGCGGGGCCGGGCCCTGTACTCGGCCGACGGCGCCGCCCGCACCGACCAGCTCGCGCGCGTGGGACTGCGGGTGCCCGAGGGGCCGTACGAGACGCTGGCCGGCCTGGTCGCGACCCTGCTGGGCCGGATACCGGTCACCGGTGACACGGTCGAGGTCGCGGGCTGGCGGCTGGACGTGGTGGACGCCACCGGCCGCCGGGCTGCGCGGGTGCTGCTGCACGCGCCGCTGGACGACGAGCGGCCCCACGAGACCGCGGAGGGGGCGCGATGACCGCCGTACAGCTGCTGATCGGCCTGGCGACGCTCGTCGTCAACGCCTTCTTCGTGGGCGCCGAGTTCGCGCTGATCTCGGTGCGCCGCTCCCAGGTCGAGCCGCTCGCCCAGGAGGGCGACCGGCGCGCGAAGGCCGTGCTGTGGGGCCTGGAGCACGTCTCCGCGCTGCTCGCCGCCGCCCAGCTCGGCATCACGTTGTGCACGCTGGTCCTGGGCGTGGTCGCCGAGCCGGCGATCGCGCATCTGCTGGAGCCGGTGTTCCACGCGGTCGGGGTGCCCGTGAGCGCGGGGCACGCAGTGTCCTTCGTGATCGCGCTGACGCTGGCGACCTATCTGCACATGCTGATGGGCGAGATGGTCCCGAAGAACATCGCGCTCGCCGAACCGGTGCGCAGCGCGCTGCTGCTGGGCCCGCCGCTGGTCGCGCTGTCCCGGACGCTGCGCCCGGTGATCTTCACCGTCAACGCCTTCGCGAACGGGCTGCTGAAGCTGCTCAGAGTGGAGGCGAGGGACGAGGTCTCGGCGACCTTCACGGACACCGAACTCGCCGAGATCGTCAAGGACGCGAGCCAGGCGGGGCTGATCGACGACCGGGCGCAGGAGCGGCTGCACGACGCCCTGGAGCTGGGCAGCCGGCCGGTGCGGGACGTCGTGGTGCCGCTGAAGCGGGTGGTGTACGCGCGCATGGGCGTCACTCCGGAGCAGCTGGAGCGGCTGTCGGCCGAGTCGGGCTTCTCCCGGTTCCCGGTGGTCGACGTGGGCCGGCGCATCGTGGGCTACCTGCACGTCAAGGACGCGCTGGACGCCTCGCCCCGGGACATGCCGTTCCGGCTGCGCGACATGCGGCCCATCGCACGCGTGCGGGAGGGGACCCCGCTGGACGACGTGCTCACCGCGATGCGGGGCAGCCGTACGCATCTGGCGGCGGTGCTCGGCGACGACGGCCGCCTTGCCGGCCTGGTGACCATGGAGGACGTGCTACGACAGCTGTTCGGGCAGCCCGCGCCCGGGTGACGCCGGGGCGCCCGGGCGGTTGCCGGGGGAGGGCAGGGCGTACCCGTGGGCGGGCGAGGGGACGGCCGGGCTTGCCGCTGGGCAGGCGGGACGCCGGGCGGGAGTCGGCCAGGCCGGCGGGAGTCGGCCAGGCCGGCGGGAGTCGGCCGGGCATGCCACTGGGCAGGCGGGAGGCCGGCTGGGCGAGAGGCGCCGGCCGGTCGGGGGGCGGCCGGGCATGCCGCTGGGCGGGCGGGACGCCGGCCGGTCGGGTGGGGCGGTCGGACTGCGTTCGCAGGGGCGGCCGAGGGTGGTTCAGGGGCGACCGACCGGCGGGTATGGAGCCGGGATACCATCGCTGACGCCATGCAGACGAATCCCACACCTCCCGCCCACAGCAGCCTGGTCGCGGTCGGCGACTCCTTCACCGAGGGCATGTCGGACCTGCTGCCCGACGGTTCCTACCGAGGCTGGGCCGACCTCCTCGCCGCGCGGATGGCCGCCCGCACGCCGGGGTTCCGGTACGCCAACCTGGCCGTCCGCGGCAAGCTGATCGGGCAGATCGTCGACGAGCAGGTGGACGTCGCGGCGGCGATGAACGCCGACGTGATCACACTGGTCGGCGGCCTCAACGACACCCTGCGGCCCAAGTGCGACATGGGCCGGGTCAAGGGCCTGCTGACCGAGGCCGTGGAGCGGCTGGCCCCCGCCTGCACCCAGCTGGTGCTGATGCGCAGCCCCGGCCGCCAGGGCCCGGTGCTGGAGCGGTTCCGGCCCCGCATGGAGGAGCTGTTCGCCTGCGTCGACGAACTGGCGGCCAAGCACGGCGCGGTCGTCGTCGACCTGTACGGGGCCCCCGCGCTGGGCGACCCCCGGCTGTGGGACGTGGACAGGCTGCATCTGACGGCCGAGGGACACCGCCGGGTCGCCGAGGCGGTGTGGCAGGCGCTCGGGTACGAGCCGGAGGACACCGAGTGGCATGTGCCGATGCCGGCCACGGCGCCGCCGGGCTGGGTGACGCGCCGCGTCGCGGATCTGCGCTTCGCCCGGGAGCATCTGCTGCCCTGGATAGGCAGGCGCCTGACCGGCCGCTCCTCCGGTGACGGCCGCCCTGCGAAGCGCCCGGAACTGCTGCCGTACGAGGCTCAGGCGTAGCGGGGTGACGGGGGTCTCGTAGCTTCCGCCGAACCGGGGCGTGGCGCTGGCCTGCACAAACCACCAGTAGAATCCGTACCCGTGACTTCTGCCGCGCCCGCCAAGCCCCGCATCCCCAACGTCCTCGCCGGACGCTACGCCTCCGCCGAGCTCGCCACGCTCTGGTCCCCCGAGCAGAAGGTGAGGCTGGAGCGGCAGCTCTGGCTCGCCGTGCTGCGCGCCCAGAAGGACCTCGGCATCGAGGTGCCGGACGAGGCGATCGCCGCCTACGAGCGTGTCCTCGACACGGTCGACCTGGCCTCGATCGCCGAGCGCGAGAAGGTCACCCGGCACGACGTGAAGGCGCGGATCGAGGAGTTCAACGCCCTCGCCGGGCACGAGCACGTGCACAAGGGCATGACCTCCCGCGACCTGACGGAGAACGTCGAGCAGCTGCAGATCCGGCTCTCGCTGGAGCTGATGCGCGACCGTACGGTGGCCGTGCTGGCGCGCCTCGGCAGGCTGGCCGGCGAGTACGCCGAGCTGGTCATGGCGGGCCGCTCGCACAACGTGGCCGCGCAGGCCACGACGCTGGGCAAGCGTTTCGCGACGGCCGCCGACGAACTGCTCGTCGCCTACGGCCGCCTCGAGGAGCTGCTGGGCCGCTACCCGCTGCGCGGCATCAAGGGCCCGGTGGGCACCGCGCAGGACATGCTGGACCTGCTCGGCGGCGACGCGGCGAAGCTCGCCGAGCTGGAGCGGCGCATCGCGGGGCACCTGGGCTTCTCGCAGGCCTTCACCTCGGTCGGCCAGGTCTACCCGCGCTCGCTGGACTACGAGGTCGTCACCGCGCTGGTGCAGCTGGCGGCGGCCCCCTCCTCGCTGGCCAAGACGATCCGGCTGATGGCCGGGCACGAACTGGTCACCGAGGGCTTCAAGCCGGGCCAGGTCGGTTCCTCGGCGATGCCGCACAAGATGAACACCCGCTCCTGCGAGCGCGTCAACGGCCTGATGGTGATCCTGCGCGGTTACGCGTCGATGACCGGCGAGCTGGCCGGCGACCAGTGGAACGAGGGCGACGTGTCCTGCTCGGTGGTGCGCCGGGTGGCGCTCCCGGACGCCTTCTTCGCCCTGGACGGCCTGCTGGAGACCTTCCTCACCGTGCTGGACGAGTTCGGCGCCTTCCCGGCCGTCGTCGCCCGCGAACTGGACCGCTACCTGCCGTTCCTGGCCACCACCAAGGTCCTCATGGGCGCGGTGCGGGCCGGTGTGGGCCGCGAGGTCGCGCACGAGGCGATCAAGGAGAACGCCGTCGCCACCGCGCTCGCGATGCGCGAGCAGGGCGCCGAGCGCAACGACCTGCTCGACAAGCTCGCCGCCGACGAGCGCCTGCCCCTGGACCGCGACCGGCTGGCGGCGCTGATGGCCGACAAGCTGTCCTTCACCGGTGCGGCGGCCGACCAGGTCGGCGTGGTCGTCGGCCGGATCGAGGAGATCGTCAAGCAGCGCCCGGAGGCCGCCGGGTACACCCCCGGAGCGATCCTCTGACCCGCCTGACGAAAGCGGATCTGGAGGCCGCCCGCGACCGTCTCGTCCCGGACGTGGTCGCGGACGGCCTCCGCGTGCTGTTCTGCGGGATAAACCCGGGTCTGATGACGGCCGCGACCGGCCACCACTTCGCCCGCCCGGGCAACCGCTTCTGGCCGGTGCTGCACCTGTCCGGTTTCACCCCGAGACTGCTGAAACCGGCCGAGCAGCGGGAGTTGCTGTCGTACGGGCTGGGCATCACGAACGTCGTGGCACGGGCGACCGCGCGGGCCGACGAGCTGACCGCCGAGGAGTACCTCGAGGGCGGGCGGCTGCTGACCGAGAAGGTGACGCGGCTGAAGCCGGGCTGGCTGGCCGTGGTCGGGGTGACCGCGTACCGTGCCGCGTTCGGCGACCGCGGCGCGCGGGTGGGGCCGCAGGAGCGGACGATCGGGGACAGCCGGGTGTGGGTGCTGCCCAACCCCAGCGGCCTGAACGCGCACTGGACGGCGGCGGCGATGGCCGAGGAGTTCGCCCGGCTGCGCGAGGCCGCGCAGGCGTAGCGGTCACGGCGGGTCCACGGCCGTGACCACCGCCAGCAGCTGGAACGGCAGCTCGTCGTCCCACTGGGACACGCCCAGCGCGACCCAGCGGCCCGTCGGCGCCTGCCACAGGTGCACATCGGGCACCTGCGAGGCGAGCGTGGCCCACGGCTCGCCGATGTCCTCCCCTTCCATGGCCCGCTCGAAGGTGCTGGACAGGCTGAGCACGTCGGCCGGTCCCCATCGCTCGGCGAGCCGCTCCCCGAGAGCGTCCCGCTCCGCCTCGTACTGCTCCTCCGCCAGCTCCCGCTCGGTGCCGTCGTCCTCGTGGAAGTCGCCGCTGGTCTGTAACTCGGCTATCAGGTACCCGGGCCCGCCCGTGCCGACGTCCGTCCTGCCGTGCTCCGCCGGGAACGCCCGGTCGCACAGCAGGTCGATCACGGCAAGGTGTTTCGCGATGTCCATGCGATCCAGTAAACCGGCCGCCACTGACAATTGGCGGGGCGTCAGCGGGCGAGGCCGGAGCGAGCCGCGGTGCGCCGTCCCGGCCGTTCGCGGCCCGCACTCGCCGGGTGTGCGCCGGGCCGAGTACGATCCGCCCAACACGCCCGCGAGCTGGAAGGACGGACGGTGGCGCAGCTGACCGGCGGCGATCCCTCGCTGCTGCGAAGGATCAATTCCGCGGTGGTGCTGCGCGCGCTGCGTGCCGCGGACTGCGCGACACTCACCGAGATCACCCGGGTGACCGGACTGTCCCGGCCGACCGTCGAGGGTGTCGTCGAAGGGCTCATCGAGGGCGGGCTCGTCGTGGAGACGGCGGCCGACGAGGGCGCCGCACGCCGGCAGGGGCGGCCCGCGCGCCGGTTCCGGTTCCGGGCCGAGGCGGGGCATCTGCTGGGCCTGGAGATCGGGCCGCACCGGGTCGCCGCGCTCCTGTCCGACCTGGACGGACGGGTGCTGGGCGCGCAGGCCAAGGAGGTCGGCGAGACGGCCCCGGCGGACGAGCGGCTCGACCGGCTGCGCGGCGCGGTCGCGGAACTGCTGCGCCGGGCCGGGGTCGCGCGCAGCTCGCTGCGGGCCGTGGGCGTGGGCACGCCGGGGATCGTGGAGGCCGACGGCACGGTGCGGCTGAGCACGGCGCTGCCGCAGTGGACGGGCCTGAGGCTGGGCGAAAGGCTCAGCCGCTCCTTCAAGTGCCCGGTGCTGGTGGAGAACGACGCCAACGCGGCGGCCGTCGCCGAGCACTGGAAGGGCGCGGCGACCGGGTCGGACGACGTGGTGTTCGTCCTGGCCGGGCTGAGCCCGGGCGCGGGCTCGCTGATCGGCGGGCGGCTGCACCGCGGCTACGGCGGGGCGGCCGGGGAGATCGGCGCGCTGCATCTGCTGGGGCGGGAGGCGACTCCGGAGACACTGCTGTCCACCACCGACGAGCCGCTGCACCCGCTGGACGAGCAGGCGGTCGCGGAGGTGTTCGCGCTGGCCCGGGAGGGCGACCAGCGGGCGCGGGCGGCCGTGGACCGGTTCATCCAGCGGCTGGTGCACGACGTGGCCGCGCTGGTGCTCGCCCTCGATCCCGAGCTGGTCGTGATCGGCGGCTGGGCCGCCGGCCTGGACGGCGTCCTGGAACCGCTGCGCCGCGAACTGGCCCGCTACTGCCTGCGTCCGCCCCAGGTGACCCTGTCCCTGCTGGGCGAGGCGGTGGTGGCCACCGGGGCGCTGCGCCTGGCCCTGGACCATGTGGAGGAGCAGTTGTTCGCGGTGGACGGCACGGTGACGAGGCGCTAGCCCCCGCGGTGCCAGATATGGTCGTTCCGTGGCCGGGGGGGTTCGTGGTGGCTGGTCGCGCCGCGCTCCGGGGCCGCCCATGCGATGCGGCCCCGCGCTCCTGGGGGCGTCCCGATCCGGTGCGCAAAAGGCGCCGCGGATGCGGGGATCCGCGCCCCGGGTGGGCCCGCCTCGGACCGGCTGCCCGGCCCGGCGTTCGGTGGCCGCCGGTGGTCAGGAAGCCCGGCGTTCCGGGTCGTGGTGTATCTCCACGTCCGGCGTGTCGCCGAAGGTCAGCCGGCAGGTGTCGGCGCGGTAGGTCGCGACGGACAGGGCGGCGGTGCGGCCCGCGGCGAAGAAGCGGGTGGTGACGACGAGGACGGGCGAGCCGGGGAGCCGGTCGAGGTCCTTGGCGTCGTCGGCGCGGGCGGAGCCCAGTTCGACGGCGCGGTCCTGGCCCTCCAGCGTCAGGTGCTGCAGTTCGCGCAGCACCGCACGCGCGCGTGCCGGGCCGGAGGGGGCGTCGATCGCGGTCAGGTCCGGCACCGACGCCGCCGGGATGTAGAGCAGTTCGGTGGCGACCCGCTGGCCGTGGGACATACGGGAGCGGCGCACGGTGTGGACGGGCTCGTCCGCGCCGGTCTCCAGGGCCGCGGCGACGGCGGCGGGCGGCACCTCCTCGTCGCAGTCGACGGGCTGCCAGGCGTCCGTGGCGGAGCCCGGCCAGACGTGCCGCTCGGTGCCGACGGCCACGCCCACGCGCGGCGGCGCCACGGTCGTACCGACGCCGCGGCGGCGCTGCAGCCGGCCTTCCAGCTCGAGCTGTTCGAGGGCCTGGCGGAGCGTGGCGCGGGCCACGCCGAAGCGCGCCGCGAGCTCCCGCTCGTTGGGCAGGATCTCGCCGACCGAGAACTCGGAGTCGAGTGCCTCGCTGAGCACGGTCCTGAGATGCCAGTACTTCGGTTCCGGCACCGATTCCAGCTGCGTGGTCCCCACCCTGTCCTCCGCAAGAGCCGTGGTCCGGCGGTTTTTAGCGCCCTTGTTTATTAAAGGTTGTTGCACTTCTCTGCGACCATAGGGCGGCCCGCACCCTTGGTCAAGACCAATCCTCGATCCCCCGGGCACCGCACAGGGGGCCTGCCGCGCAGCGTTCACGAGGCGTTCGCAGACGGCGGCCCGGGCTGTCACGGCAGAGGCCCGGCCCGCCCGACACGCGCCGGCGTCCTGCCGGAATCGGCCCGTCCCGCGGCGGTCCCGGACCACAATGACCGCGGACCGCCGGAGGCCGGCGGCCGGTGGCCTGGAGGTGGCCGATGCGGTACGCGGTGCTGGGCACGGGCGAGGTGGGCCGCACGCTGGGCGGCAGGCTCGTGGAGCTGGGCCACGAGGTCACCCTCGGTTCGCGCGTCAAGGACAACCCGGTGGCACTGGAGTGGGCCACGGCCGCCGCGGAGCGCTCCCGCGCGGGCACCTTCGCGGAGGCGGCGGCCTCGGCCGAGGTGGTCGTCAACGCGGTGGGCGGCCGGGTCGCGCTCGACGCCCTGCGGGCGGCCGGCGCGGAGAACCTCGACGGCAAGATCCTGGTGGACGTCTCCAATCCCCTGGCGTTCGACGACGGCCAGCCGCGCCTCGACCCGGTCGAGTCGGACAGTGTCGGCGAGCGGATCCAGCACGCCTTCCGCACGCGCGCGTGGTGAAGACGATGAACACGGTCAACTGTCAGGTGATGGTGGATCCGGGCCGGGTGCCGGGCGCGCACCACCTGTTCGTGTGCGGGGACGACGCCGGCGCCAAGGAGCAGGTGACCGGCCTGCTCGGGGAGTTCGGCTGGCCCGCGGAACGAGTGCTGGACCTGGGCGGGATCCAGGCCTCGCGGGCGACGGAGATGTACCTGCCGCTGTGGCTCACCCTGATGCGGCAGTTCGGGACCTCGGACTTCAACATCGAGGTGCGCCGGGCGGACTGACGGCCACGAGGCGCGCGACGCGCTCCCGCCAGGGGCTACCGGTCGGTAGCAATTGCTGACAAGCTGTCTACGGCGTCCGTCGGCACCCAGACGAGGAGCTTTCCCATGTCCGCCACCGTCTCCTTCAAGGTCCCCACTCCGCGCGGCCCGGAGAGCGTGACCGTGTCCTACGCGCGCGTAGGACACGGCGAGCCGCTGGTCCTGCTGCACGGCATCGGCCATCACCGCCAGGCCTGGGACCCGGTCGTGGACATCCTCGCGACCGAGCGCGACGTGATCGCCGTCGACCTGCCGGGCTTCGGCGCGTCCCCGGCCCTGCCGGACGGCCTCGCCTACGACCTGCCCACCACCAACACGGTGCTCGGCGGCCTCTTCGAGGCGCTGGAGCTGGACCGGCCGCATGCCGCGGGCAACTCGCTGGGCGGCCTGCTCGCCCTGGAGCTGGGCCGGGAGAAGCTCGTACGGTCCGTCACGGCCCTGTCCCCCGCCGGGTTCTGGACGGAGGCCGAACGCCGGTACGCCTTCGCGGTGCTGCTCGCGATGCGCGGCATCGCCCAGCGGCTCCCGCTGCCGCTGGTGGAACGGCTGTCGCGCACGGCGGCCGGCCGCACCGCGCTGACGAGCACCATCTACGCCCGTCCCGCGCGCCGCGCCCCGGAGGCGGTCGTCGCCGAGACCCTCGCACTGGTGGGCGCCACCGGTTTCGAGGCGACGCTGCGGGCGGGCACCACCGTGCGGTTCACCGACGAGCTGGCGGGTCTGCCGGTCACGGTGGCCTGGGGCACCCGCGACCGAATCCTCGTACGCCGCCAGGGCGTGCGCGCCAAGCAGATGATCCCGCACGCCCGCCTGGTGCGGCTGCCCGGCTGCGGCCACTGCCCGATGAACGACGACCCGGCACTGGTCGCGCGGGTCATCCTCGACGGCAGCCGCTGACCGGCCCGCCTCCGGCGGCACGGGCGCGGACCGGCGGAGGGAGCCGCGGTCGGCCGGTGACGCCGTGCGGTCCCGTTCGGCCGGACGCGGCGGGCCACCGCGTGGTCGGGGCGGTGACCTGCGCGGTGGCGGGTTGCGGTGGCGTCCCGGGCCGTGCCCTCAAGGCCCGTTGTTCACTTCGGGTTTGCGTGCGCGCCGCAGCGTCCCAGTAGGTGTGGCCGTGCACACTGGCCGGATCCCGCTCCTGGAGGCGCAGCCATGTCAGACCGTCCGTTCCCCGGCCGCCGCAGCGTTCTGCGCGGCTCCCTCGCCGCGTCGGCGGCCCTCACCCTGCCCGTCGGCCTCGGCGCGGCCCCGGCGTTCGCCCGCTCGGGGCGCCCCCAGGCGAGCTGGGGCGTGCAGGCGGGCGACGTGACCACCGACTCCGGCCTGGTGTGGGTGCGTGCGGACCGGCCGGCCCGGATGGTCGTGGAGACCTCGGCCACCGAGTCGTTCCGCAACCCGCGCAGATGGCAGGGTCCGCTGCTGGGCTCCGGCACGGACTTCACCGGCACCACCCGGCTGCACGGCCTGCCGCCGGGCGAGCAGATCCACTACCGGGTGCTGCTCGCCGACCCGGACGATCCCCGCCGCACCGGCGAGCCGGTGACCGGCACCTTCCGCACGGCGCCCGTCCGGCGCCGCCAGGGCGTGCGGTTCGTGTGGTCCGGCGACCTGGCCGGGCAGGGCTGGGGCATCAACGAGTCCATCGGCGGCTACCGCATCTTCGACGCGATGGCGAAGACCGACCCGGACTTCTTCCTGTGCAGCGGTGACAACATCTACGCCGACGGCCCGATCGCGGCGACCGCGGCCCTGCCCGACGGCAGCGTCTACCGGAACGTCACCACCGAGGAGAAGTCGCACGTCGCGATCACCCTCGACGACTACCGGGGCAACTTCCGCTACAACCTGCTGGACTCGGCGCTGCGCCGGTTCAACGCCCAGGTGCCGAACATCATCCAGTGGGACGACCACGAGGTCCGCAACAACTGGTATCCGGGCGAGGTCATCGGCGCCGGCACGCCCTACCCGGCCGGGACGCGGCTCGACGACCTGGCGCTGCGTTCCCGGCGGGCGTTCTCCGAGTACTTCCCGGTCTCCACCATCAGCGAGCGCCCGGACGGCCGGATCTACCGGGTCGTCCACCACGGCCCGCTGCTCGACGTGTTCGTGCTCGACATGCGCACCTACCGCAACGCGAACTCCCCCGACAACCAGACCACGGACCCGGTGGGCATCCTCGGCCGCGAGCAACTGGAGTGGCTCAAGCGCGAGCTGGCGAAGTCCCGTGCGGTGTGGAAGGTGATCGCCAGCGACATGCCGCTCGGCCTCGTCGTGCCCGATCCGGTGGAGGGCAAGCCGAACTTCGAGGCGGTCGCGCAGGGCGACCCGGGCGCCCCGCTCGGCCGCGAACTGCAGATCGCCGAGCTGCTGCGGTTCATCAAGCACCGCCGCATCACCGGCACGGTGTGGCTGACGGCCGACGTGCACCACACCTCCGCCCAGCACTACGACCCGTCGCGGGCCGCGTTCAAGGACTTCGAGCCGTTCTGGGAGTTCGTCTCCGGCCCGCTGAACGCCGGCGCCTTCCCGGCCAGCGCGCTGGACGGCACGTTCGGTCCGGACCGCGTGTTCGTCAAGGCGCCCACCGCCTCCAACGTCTCGCCGGCCGAGGGCTACCAGTTCTTCGGCGAGGTCGACATCGACGGGGACAGCGGCGAACTGACGGTACGGCTGCGGGAGTACGACGGCACGGTGCTGTTCACGCAGACGCTCCAGCCGGGCCGGGTCGGCCAGTAGCGCGGGCGGGGCCGGCCGCCGGTCCCGTACGCTTCACCCGTGCCGCGCGCCGGCGTCATCCCACGGGGCGCGGCACGGTCAACTCCCCTGTCTCGCGGCCTTCTTCGCAGGTCAGGTCGATTGTCAGTGGTCGCCTCTACGGTTTTCGTATGACGCGATCACGGGAAGACGACAACGCCACGATCTGGAGCCGGGCGATCCGAGGCCAGGCGACGGTGAAAAACTGGACAAAGGGCACGGAGCATGCTTTACCCATCGGTCACAAAGCGTTCGTGATCACGCAACACGCTTCCTTCACAGTGGCTGCATGACTGCAGAGATGTCTGATGTGACCCGGGCGAAGCACGGACGCCCCGTACACCACTGGCGGCGCGACCTCGTGGAGCTCGCCGCACTCTTCACGGCGGTCGCGGTCGCCGACGCGGTGGCGAACCTGATCGGGCACGGCCCCGACGGTCCCGCCCTGCTGGTGATCTCGGCGCTGGCGCTGGTCGCGACGGCCGGCTTCCACCTGTGGTGGGCACGGCGCCACGGCCACGCACCGCCAGCCGGTGATACCGGCGCCCGGCCTGCCGCCGAGACGCGGCCGGCCGGGACCGCCGGGCAGCCGGGCGACGGCTCGGACGAGGTGCCCGGGACCGGTGCGCTGTGGCGGATGCGGACGACGGTGAAGGACGAGCCGGGCTCGCTGGCGGCGCTGTGCACGGCGCTGGCCGAGCGGCGCGTGGACATCCTGAGCCTGCAGACGCACCCGCTCGCCGAGGGCGCCGTGGACGAGTTCCTGCTGCGGGCGCCGGGGGCGCTGCCGGCGGCGGAGATCACCCGTGCGGTCGCGCAGGCCGGCGGCGCGTCCACCTGGATCGAGCGGGCCGACGCCCACGACCTGGTCGACGCCCCCACCCGGATCCTCGGGCTGGCCGCCCGCACCGCGCTGGACGCCGCAGAACTGCCCCTGGCACTGCGCCAGTTGCTCGGCCGGTGCACCATCCGCTCGCTGCCCGGCAGGCCGGCCGGCGGAGGCCTCGGACCCGAGCCGGTGCCGGCCGAGGGCGTGCTGGAGGACACCGTGATGCGGCTGCGGGCGCCGGAGGGCGGAGTGATCACCGTCGAGCGGCCGTACCTGCCGTTCACGCCGACCGAGTTCGCGCGGGCCCGGGCGCTGGTCGAGCTGGACGACCGGCTCGGCCCGAGGATCCCGCGCGGCAAGGACGTGCTCACGCTGCCGGAGGGCAACGACATCACCGTCCGCCGGGCCGACACCGCGGACCTGGCCGCCGCCAGGGCGATGCACGAGCGCTGCTCACCGCGCACCCTCAGCCTGCGGTACCACGGCCCGGTGGGCGACGCGGACCGCTATCTGAACCATCTGCTCAGCCCGCGCTTCGGCCGGACGCTGGCCGTGCAGACCCGGTCCGGCCGCATCGTCGGACTCGGGCATCTGCTGTGGGACGGCGACGAGACCGAGGTGGCGCTGCTGATCGAGGACGAGTGGCAGCAGCGCGGCATCGGCGGCGAACTGCTCGGCCGGCTGGTGGCGATGGCCGTGGAGGCCGGCTGCGAGAGCGTGTACGCCGTGACCCAGGCGTCCAACACCGGCATGGTCGCCGCGATGCGCGGCCTCGGGCTGCCCCTCGACTACCAGATAGAGGAGGGCACCCTGGTCATCACCGCCCGTCTGGACCCGGCGCAGACCCCCGTCGGCGCCGCGTACACCCCCGCCCTGCGCCACGTCGGCAACCCCGCGCACCGCGACTGACCGACGGCCGGGCGCAGGGCGATCGGCCCCCGCGCCCGGCGGGGGCCGAGCCTCGCGCTCTTTCAGACGCCCGCACCAGGACTCCGCCGCGACGGCGCTCAGCCACGACGGCGGAGTCCGGCGGTGCCCAACTCGCCGTCCTCGCCACAGGCGCCCCCACCACCGGCACCCACCACCGGCCGCCGGTCCTCGGCGCACCGCCTCCCACCGGCCGCCGGTCCTCAGCGCACCGCCTCCCGCAGCGGCATCGGGATGCGGGCCGGCTCGCCCAGGGCCTGGTCCAGGTCGGCCCACAGGTCGTCCACGTCCTCCAGTCCCACCGACAGCCGCAGCAGCCGGTCGCTCACGCCCGCTCCTCGCCGGTCGTCGGCGTCGACGATGCGGTGGCTGATGGACGCGGGGTGCTGGATGAGCGTGTCCACGCTGCCGAGGCTCACCGCCGGGGTCACGAGCCGGACCCGGGAGATGACCTGGTGCGGATCGCCGTGCACCTCGAAGGCGATCATGGCGCCGCCGATGCGGGGGTAGTGGACGCGGGCCACGCGCGGGTCGGCGGCGAGCCGGCGGGCCAGTTCGGCGGCGTTCGCGGAGGCCGCCCGCACCCGCACGGGGAGCGTGGACAGGCCCCGCAGCAGCAGATAGCCGGCGAGCGGATGCAGGACGCCCCCGGTGGCGAACCGGATCTGCCTGAGCCGTCCCGCGAACTCCTCGTCGCAGGCGACCACTCCGGCCAGCACGTCGCCGTGGCCGCCGAGGTACTTGGTGGCGCTGTGCAGCACCACGCGGGCGCCCTGCTCCAGCGGGCGCTGCAGCACGGGCGTGGCGAAGGTGTTGTCCGCCAGCAGCGGGACCGAGCCGCAGGCGTGCGCGACGGCCCGCAGGTCGATCTCGGCGAGGGTCGGGTTGGCCGGGGACTCCACCATCACCAGCCCGGTGTCCGGGCGCAGCGCGTCGGCGATGCCGGCCGGGTCGGTCCAGGTGACCTCGGTGCCGAGCAGCCCGGCGGTGAGCAGATGGTCGCTGCAGCCGTACAGGGGCCGTACGGCGACCACGTGCCGGAGTCCCATGGCGGAGCGTGCGAGCAGGACCGCGCTGAGCGCCGCCATCCCGCTGGCGAAGGCGACCGCGGACTCGGCGCCCTCCAGGCGGGCCAGGGCGGTCTCGAAGCGGGCGACGGTCGGGTTGCCGAGGCGGCCGTAGACGGGCGGTCCGACCGGGTCGGCGCCGTCGGCGGCGAAGGCGTCGATCCGGGCGGCCTCGGCGCGGCTGTCGTAGGAGGGATAGGTGGTGGACAGGTCGATCGGCGGGGCGTGCAGGCCCTGGCGGGCGAGATCGTCGCGGCCGGCGTGCACGGCTTCCGTGGTCAGGGCTCTCGATGCGGTGCGTACCTCGTCGTAGGCACCGGTGCTCGCTGTGTCCATGGCGGAAGGGTGAACATCGGCCGGTTCATCGATGCGGTACACCGTGCTACGTTCGGCCCATGGCCGAATCTGTCGTACTGGATCCGGTGGATCTCCATCTGCTGCGGCTGCTGCAGAACGACGCCCGGATGACCTACCGGGATCTGGCCGCGCAGGTGGGGGTGGCGCCGTCGACCTGTCTGGACCGGGTGACCCGGCTGCGCCGCTGCGGCGTGATCCTCGGTCACCAGCTGCGGCTGGATCCGGCCAAGCTGGGGCGCGGGCTGCAGGCGCTGCTGTCGGTGCAGGTACGGCCGCACCGGCGGGAGCTGGTGGGGCCGTTCGTGGAACGCATCCGGGCGCTGCCGGAGGCGCGGACGGTGTTCCATCTGACCGGCCCGGACGACTATCTGGTGCATGTGGCCGTGGCCGACATGGCCGATCTGCAGCGACTGGTGCTCGACGAGTTCACCGCGCGGCGCGAGGTGGCCCGGGTCGAGACCCGGTTGATCTTCCAGCAGTGGGACTGCGGGCCGCTGCTGCCGCCCGGCCACGCCCACAGCTGAATCCCCCCGTACGTGGGTGACGCGGTGATCCGTCCCGTACGAGGATGGACGCATGTCTGAGACCAAGAGCCCGCTGCCCCGCCAGGTGGCAGACGCGTACGTGGACGACTTCATCGCCCTCGACCCGGTCACCGGTACCTATCTCGGTGTGAAGGAGAGTTCGAGCCGCCTGCCCGACTACTCGCCCGCGGGCCGGGCGGCCCTCGCGGAGCTGGCGCGGGCCACGCTCGCGAAGCTGGACGAGGCGGAGCGGCAGCCGGGGGCGGACAGTGACGCGGAGCGCCGCTGCGGGCGGCTGCTGCGGGAGCGGCTGACCGCCGAGCTCGCCGTGCACGAGGCGGACGAACACCTGCGCGCGGTCGGCAACATGGCCACGCCGGGCCACTCGGTGCGGGACATCTTCACGGTGACGCCGATGCAGACGGAGGAGGACTGGGCGGCGATCGCCGAGCGGCTGCGCGCGGTGCCGGGCGCGCTCGCGGGCTACCGCGAGTCGCTGCAACTCGGCCTGGACCGCAAGCTGTTCGCGGCGCCGCGGCCGACCGCGACGTACATAGGGCAGCTCACGGAGTGGACCGACACGGACGGCAAGGGCCGCGGCTGGTACGAGGACTTCGCCGCCGCCGGCCCTCAGGCGCTGCGCGCGGAGCTGGACGAGGCGGCCCGCGCGGCGACCGGCGCCCTGGTGGAGCTGCGGGACTGGCTGCGCGACGTGTACGCGCCGGCGATCGAGGGCGCCCCGAACACGGTGGGCCGGGAGCGGTACGCGCGCTGGGCGCGCTACTTCAACGGCACCGACCTGGACCTGGACGAGGCGTACGCGTACGGCTGGTCGGAGTTCCACCGGATCCTCGGCGAGATGAAGCAGGAGGCGGAGAAGATCCTGCCCGGCGCCGAGACCCCGTGGGTGGCGCTCGCGCACCTCGACGAGCACGGCCGGCACATCGAGGGCGTGGAGGAGGTGCGGGAGTGGCTGCAGGGCCTGATGGACAAGGCCATCGAGGACCTGGACGGCACGCACTTCGAACTCGCCGAGCGGGTGCGGAGGGTGGAGTCGTGCATCGCCCCGCCCGGCGGCGCCGCGGCCCCCTACTACACGCCGCCGTCGGAGGACTTCTCCCGTCCCGGCCGCACCTGGCTGCCGACCATGGGGCAGACCCGCTTCCCGGTCTACGACCTGGTCTCGACCTGGTACCACGAGGGTGTGCCGGGGCATCACCTGCAGCTCGCGCAGTGGGTGCACGTGGCCGAGAACCTCTCACGCTACCAGGCGACGATCGGCGGGGTGAGCGCCAACGCCGAGGGCTGGGCGCTGTACGCGGAGCGGCTGATGGACGAGCTGGGCTACCTCACGAACCCCGAGGAGCGGCTCGGCTACCTGGACGCGCAGATGATGCGGGCGGCCCGGGTGATCGTGGACATCGGCATGCACCTGGAGCTGGAGATCCCCGCCGACTCCCCGTTCCACCCCGGTGAGCGGTGGACGCCGGAGCTGGCGCAGGAGTTCTTCGGCGCGCACAGCAGCCGGCCGGCGGACTTCGTGGAGAGCGAGCTGACCCGGTACCTGACGATTCCGGGCCAGGCGATCGGCTACAAGCTCGGTGAGCGCGCGTGGCTGCTGGGCCGCGAGAACGCACGCCGGCGGCACGGCGACGCGTTCGACCTGAAGGCCTGGCACATGGCGGCCCTGTCGCAGGGCTCGCTGGGCCTGGACGACCTGGTGGACGAACTCTCCCGGCTCTGACGCCCCGGCGCGGCCCGGCCCGGCTCCCCCGCCACCACCGGCCCGCGCCACCCCGGCACGCACCTCCCCGCCACCACCGGCCCGCGCAACCCGGGCACGCGTCCCCGCCCTGCGGGCACGCACCCCGATCCGCGGGCACGCACCCCCGACCCGCTGCCCCCCCGGCTCACGCCGCTCCCTCCGCCTCGCTGGTCCGTCCGGCCGCCTCCGGTGGCAGGAAGCGGCCGGGGGCGGCTGGCTGGTGGCGGGGGCTGTGCGGAAAGGTGGTGCGGGATGCGGCAGGAAGGGCAGCCGGTGCTGGCGACGCCCCGGGCGGCCGGGCTGGCGGGAGTGGTGTTCGCGCTGCTGCTCGCGGCGGCGATCGTCCTGATGCGGCTGGGCATCCCCGAAGGGGCTGGTGCGGTCGTCCCGCGAGGGTTCACGGACCCCACGCGCCGGCAGGCGGTGCGGACGGCACTCGCGCTCGTCCCGTTCGCCGGCATCGTCTTCCTGTGGTTCATCGGCGCCGTACGGGCGCACGTCGGCGCCGGCGAGGACCAGTTCCTCGCCACCGTCTTCCTCGGCAGCGGGCTGGTCTTCACGGCCATGATGTTCGGCGCGGCCGCCGCCGCGGGGGCCGTCCTCTCCGTCGCGCATCCCACGGGCACGGTGCCGTGGCCGTCCTCGTGGGACTTCGGCCGTCATCTGGCGTACGCGCTGATGACGGAGTACGCCACGCGGATGGCCGCCGTCTTCGTCTCCTCCCTGTCGGTGATCGGCCACCGCCTGCGCATCCTGCCGCGCCCGCTGACGATCCTTGGTTTCCTCACCGCCCTGACGCTGCTGTTCGTCGCGTCCGAGGTGCCCTGGGCGGAACTGGTCTTCCCTGCCTGGTCGCTGGTGCTCAGCCTGTACATCCTCGTGGTGAACATCCGTCCCCGCGCCGCCGCCGATGTCTGACGGACGGGTCAGGCCCGTCGGCCCCGGGGCAGGGGTCCGGTGAGGCCCGAACAGGTCTCCCGACGGGCGGGACGAGCCGACCGCGCTCATGCTGGCACTCGGGACATGACCGCCGTCCGGGCTGCCGCGCGACCCGGCCGGCGCACACCGGACCTGGCTCGGAAGGGCGGAGCATCGATGCGGCTCGTCGTCGACCTCAACAAGTGTCAGGGGTACGCCCAGTGCGCGTTCCTCGCGCCCGACGTCTTCGCCATGCACGGCGAGGAGGCGCTGATCTACAACCCGCACGCGCCCGAGGAGCAGCGGGAACGGCTGGCCCGCGCCGTCGCCGCCTGCCCGGTGCAGGCGATCACCGCGGACGGGCTGGGCGGCATGGGCGAGACGGACACGCAAGCCGCCCGGGAGGCGTCCGATGTCCGCTGACTACGTCGAGTGGCTGCGGCGCGAGGGCCGGATCGTGATCGTCGGCGCCTCGCTCGCCGGCCTGCGCGCCGCCGAGACGCTGCGCGCCGAGGGCTTCGCCGGTGAGCTGACCCTGATCGGTGACGAGCCGTACGAGCCGTACGACCGGCCGCCGCTGTCCAAGTCGGTCCTGCTGGGCAAGGCCTCCCCGCGCCACACGGAGCTGCCGCACCGGCGGGAGACCGACGCCAAGTGGCGGCTCGGCGTCGCGGCGACCGGGCTCGACCTGACGGCCAAGCGGGTCCGGCTGGCCGACGGGGACGAGGTGGAGTACGACCGGCTGCTCATCGCGACCGGCGTGCGCGCCCGGCCCTGGCCGAAGGAGGACGAGGCCCGGCTGGACGGGGTCTGCCTGCTGCGGACCCGGGACGACGCGTCCGATCTGTGCCGGCGGCTGAAGGCCGGGCCGCGCCGGGTGTTCGTCATCGGCGCCGGCTTCGCCGGTTCGGAGATCGCCTCGGCCTGCCGGGAGATGGGCCTGGCCGTCACGGTGGCCGAGCGCGCCGGGGCGCCGCTGGTGGGTGCGCTCGGCGGGGTGATCGGCGCGGTCGCCGCCGATCTCCAGACCGAGAACGGTGTGGACCTGCGCACGCATGTCACGGTGACCGCGCTGGAGGGCGACGCGGTGGGCAGGGTGCGGGCCGTCCACCTGTCCGACGAGAGCGTCGTCGAGGCGGACGTGGTCGTGGTGTCGCTGGGCTCGCAGCGCAACACCGACTGGCTGGCCGGGTCCGGGCTGGGCGCCGGGCCCCGCGGCGTCGCCTGCGACGCGGGCTGCCGCGCCTTCGACTTCCGGGGCATCGTCACCGACGACGTGTTCGTGGCCGGTGACGTCGCACGCTCCCCGCACGCTCTGTTCGGCTACCAGTTCCTGTCGCTGGAGCACTGGGGCAATGCCGTCGCCCAGGCGGAGACGGCCGCGCACAACATGATCTGCCGCGGCGCCGAGCGGCGCCCGCACCTGTGGATGCCGGCGTTCTGGTCGTCGATGTTCGGCGTGAACATCAAGTCGGTCGGTGTGCCGCCCATGGGCGAGCAGCTCATGATCACACAAGGCTCCCTGGCCGAGCGCCGGTTCGTCGGCGTCTACGGCCACCAGGGCCGGGTCGTCGCCGCCGTGAGCTTCGACAACACGCGGTGGCTGGAGTTCTACGCCCGGCAGATCGAGCGGGGCGCGCCGTTCCCGGTGGAGTTCCCGACGATGGACCGGCGCCCCGAGGGCCGGCAGCCGGTGGCGGCCGACTTCCCCGACCCGTCGCTGCCGACCCACGGCCCCACCGTGACCCTCAGCGGCTACTCGCCGGCCGACCAGCAGCTGGTCTTCCACCCCGCCCGCCACTGACCGCCGCCCGGCCCGATGCCCCAAGGACGCGTCATGACGCACACGTCACTGTTCCGCCAGATCACCGACTTCGCCAACCGCGCCGACCCGTACCCGCTGTACGAGGAACTCCGCAAGACCCCGGTGCTGCACGAGGAGGAGGGCGGCCCGTACGTCTTCAGCTCGTACTACGACATCGAGGCGCTGCTGCACGATCCCCGGGTCAGCTCCGACTCGGCCAACCTCGCCGCCGCCGGAGAGGACCCGCTGGCCCAGGGAGAGGAGACGGGCGGGCTGCCGCCGTCCTTCCTGCGGCTCGACCCGCCCGAGCACGACCGGCTGCGGCGGATCGCCAACAGCGCCTTCGGGCCGCCGCACCGGCCGCGCCGGGTGGACGACCTGCGGGGCGACATGGCGGCCACGGTCAAGGGGCTGATCGACGGTTTCGGTCAGGCCCGCCAGATCGACCTGGTCGACCAGTTCGCGTATCCGTTCCCGGTGACGGTGATCTGCCGGCTGCTCGGTGTGCCGCGGGAGGACGAGCCCCGCTTCCGCAGCTGGGTCGATCCCCTGGTCGCCACGCTGGACCCGGAGACCCGCCAGAACCCCGATCCGGAGTTCGCGAAGCAGGCCCAGGAAGCGCGGATGCAGCTCGGGATGTACCTGGCCGGGCTGGTGGAGCAGCGCACCAAGGAGCCGCAGGACGACCTGCTGTCCGACCTGGTCGACAGCCGCGGTCCGGAGGGCGCCATGACGATGATGGAGGTGCTCAGCACCGCGGTGCTGCTGCTGATCGCCGGCCACGAGACGACGGTCAACCTGATCACGAACGGCATGCTGACCCTGCTGCGCCACCCGGACGTCCTGCAGCGCCTGCGGCAGGACCCGGGCCTGTCGGTGCGGGTCGTGGAGGAACTGCTGCGCTACGAACCGCCGGTGCAGATCGTGCCGCAGCGCACCACCATCACCGACATCGAGGTGCGCGGGGTCACCATCCCCAAGGGCGCGCGCGTGTGGCTGGTCCTGGCGGCCGGCAACCGTGACCCCGAGCGCTTCAAGGACCCGCAGCGCTTCGACCCGGACCGCGAGGACCTCCAGCACCTCGGCTTCGGCAGCGGCATCCACAGCTGCTTCGGCGCTCCGCTGGCCCGCCTCGAGACGCAGATCGCGCTGTCCGAACTGGCCCGGAGGCTGGAGAACCCCCGCCTGGCCGAGGACCCGCCGCCGTACCGGCAGAACGCGGTGCTGCGCGGGCCCCGGCATCTGAACATCGTCTTCGACGGCCTGAGACCCTGAGGTCAGGGGGCCGGGATCCGGCTGAGCCGCACCAGCCCGACCCAGGTTTCCGGACCCGGCTGCACATACGCGGCCCGCACCGCGTAGGTGCCGGCCTCCAGCGGCACCCGCAGGTGTTCGGTGCGCTCGGCGGCCTGCCCCGGCCAGGCCGAGTCGAACAGCAGCACCGGGCCGGGCACCCGCCAGTGCACCTCGCTGCCCCAGACGGCCGTGTCCAGGGCGGCGGGGACGGTCGCGAGCAGTTCCTGCTCGGAGTCGGCGGCCGACCACCGTACGAAGGTGGCGTGTTCGGGGAGGTAGGAGGTGGAGGCCGGTTCGTCGCCGAACACCAGGGCCGCGCTGTCGCCGACGGGCAGGAGGCCGACGTACCCGTCGACCTCGCAGGCGCGGTCGTAGTCCGTGTCGAGTTCCTCGCTGTCGGCGCCCGCCCAGAAGGGCAGCACCGTCTCGGGGACGGCGATCAGCGGGCCGCCGCCCGATTCCACCCACTCCAGCGCGCCTGGATCCGCATATCGAGCCATGGGCAGGGAATCTACCCGGGTGTCGATCAGCAGCCGCACTCGCCTTCGACGGGCGCGGTCAGCGGATCGGCGGCGCGCTGCTCCCGCCCCTGCCAGGTCTCGTACGCGAAGCCCTCGCGCGTCCAGTACTCGAAGCCGCCGAGCATCTCCTTGACCTGGTAGCCGAGTTCGGCGAGGGCGAGGGCGGCGCGGGTGGCGCCGTTGCAGCCGGGGCCCCAGCAGTACGTCACCACGGGCACGGATCCGTCCAGGAGCTGCTCGGCCTGCTCGGGGACGAGCGCGGTGGGCAGGTGGACCGCGCCGGGGATGTGGCCCTGGTCCCAGGCCTCGGTGGAGCGGGAGTCCACGAGGACGAACCCGGGGGCGCCGCCGGCCGCGAGCGCGGCGGCCACGTCGGAGACGTCGGCGTGGAAGGCCAGAGCGGCCCGGAAGTAGGCGGCGGCCTCGGCGGGGGCGGCGGGCGCGACGCGCAGGACGGGGTTCGCGGAGGCCTGGACGGCGTTGGTGATCATGACAGGGAAACTACGGCCCTCCGGCCGCCGCCTGAAGGGGAGATCCACGGCACCGCCCTTGCCGGGGCCGGGATTTCCCTGCTATCCATCCGTGATGACCGTGTATTCCCCGGACGCCACCGACTGGCGCATTCTCGAGGTCCTCCAGCGGGAGGGCCGGGCCAGCTACGCCGAGCTGGCGCGGGCCGTCTCCATGTCGCCGAGCGCCGTCACCGAACGGGTCCGCCGGCTGGAGGAGGCGGGCGTGATCCAGGGGTACGCGGCGGTGGTCGACCCCGAGCGGCTCGGGCTGCCGATCCTGGCGTTCGTGCGGCTGCGCTATCCGAACGGCAACTACAAGCCCTTCCACGACCTGGTGTCCGCGACACCCGAGATCCTGGAGGCGCACCACGTGACGGGCGACGACTGCTTCGTCATCAAGGTCGCCGCGCGGTCCATGGGACACCTGGAGGAGATCTCCGGGAGGATCGGCGCACTGGGCTCGGTGACCACGAGCGTCGTGTACTCCTCACCGCTGCCCCGGCGCGCGCTGGGCCGCTGACCGGTCAGACGCCCCGCTGCCGCAGCGCCGACCCCGATCTGCCCTTGACGACCTCCAGTTGGGCGTGGATGCGGCGGCGCAGGTCGCCGACGTGGCTGACGATGCCGACGCTGCGGTCGCGTTCGCGCAGGGAGTCCAGGACGTCCAGGACCTCGTCGAGGGTCTGGTCGTCGAGGCTGCCGAAGCCCTCGTCGATGAAGAGGGTGTCGAGGCGGACGCCGCCGGCCTCGTCGGTGACGACGTCGGCGAGGCCGAGGGCGAGGGCGAGGGAGGCGAAGAAGGTCTCGCCGCCGGACAGGGTGGCGGTGTCGCGTTCCCGCCCGGTCCAGGCGTCGACCACGTGCAGCCCCAGTCCGCTGCGGCCGCGTCCGGTGCGGTCATCGGAGTGGACGAGGGTGTAGCGGCCCGACGACATGCGCTGCAGCCGCGCGGTCGCGGCGGCGGCGACCTGCTCGAGGCGGGCGGCGAGCACATACGACTCCAGGCGCATCCTGCGCTCGTTGTCGGCGGAGGTGCCCGCGGTGAGGGCGGCGAGCCGGGCGACCCGGTCGTACTCCTCGCGGAGCGGTGCGAGACGCCGTACGGCCTCGGTGGCGCGCGTGGAGAGGCGGTCGAGCTCGGCGCAGCAGCGGGCCGCCGCGTCGCGCGCCGACGCCGCGGCGCGCAGCCGGTGTTCGGCGGTGGCCGCCGCGCGCTCGGCGGCGGCCAGGTCGGCGGGCGGGCGCTGGGCGGCGGCCGCGGTGTCGGCCTCGGCCAGCACCGCGCGGACGGCGGCCTCCTCCGTCTGCCAGGCGTCCAGGCGGTGCTGCAGCTCGCGGTGGGCCGCGGCGTCCAGGAGGGCGGCGGCCGCGTCCTGCGGGGTGTCGAAGCCGGCGCGGTAGGCGGCGTCGGCGAGGCGGGCGTCGGCGTCCTTCAGGCGCTGGGCGGCGTCCTCGGCGGCGCGTACGGCTTCGGCGGCGTCGGTGAGCAGCGCCGCCTGCCGCTCCAGCTGCGCGGCGCGGGCGGCCACGCTGCCCAGGCTGCCGCGCGCCTGCGCCAACTCGGCCTCCAGCCGGGCCTGTTCGCGCTCCAGGGTGTCGCGCCGGGTGAGCCGGGAGGCGGCCCGTACGGCGGCCTGCTGGCGGTCGGCGAGGCGCCGCTCGCGCTCCTGCTCGGCGCGCCGCAGGTCCTCGTGGGCGGCGTGCAGCGCGGAGGCGGCGCGTCGGGCGCGGGCGTACTCCTCCTCCAGCTCGGCGGCCTCGGCCTCCAGTCGGGCGGTGGGTGTGTCGCCCGCCTCGGCGGTGGCGGCGGCCAGTGCCTCGCGGACGACGCCGAGCCGGCGCTCCTCCTCGGCATGCTGCCGGTCGGCCTGCTGGGAGGCGCGGTGGGCCTGTTCCTCGGTCTCGCGGTCGACGTGTCCGGCGACCTTGCGGGCCGGTGCGGGGTGTGCGGTGGCTCCGCAGACGGCGCAGGGCTCGCCGTCGGTGAGGCGGGCGGCCAGTTCGGCGGCGATGCCGTTCAGGCGCTGTTCCTTGAGGTCGAGCCAGTGGGCGCGGGCGTCGAGGGCGCGCTGCCCGGCCGCCTGCGCCCGGCGCTGGGCGTCCTGGAGGTCCGCGGCCAGCTGGTCCCGGGTGCGGGCCGCGTCGAGGCGCCTCGCCATCGGTTCGCGCCGGACGGCGAGCTGTTCGGCGCGGGTGGCGGCCTCCTGCGCGGCGTCGACGCGGGACTGCAGTGCCGCCCGGGTGGTGTCCCAGCCGGCGAGCCAGGCATCGGCCTCGCGGAGCACGTCGTCGTCGGCGCGGTCCTGGCGATCGAGGCCGGAGCGCTCCTCGGCCAGTTCGGCGAGCCTGCGTTCGGCGCGCCGGGCCGCGTCGAGGCCGCCCAGCTCCTCGGCGGCCCGGCGGGCGGCGGCGGCGAGTCCGGCCGCGCCCGCGTCGGCGCAGGAGCCGGGGAGCAGGCCGCGCGCGTGTGTCTCGGCCGCGGCCGCCCTGCGGTGCTCCTCCTCGGCGGCCCGGCGCAGCTGAAGTGCGGGCGCGACGGCCTCCGCCTTGCGGGACCGCTCCATGCGCCGCTGGTCCTCCTGGTGGGCGCCGGCCCGCTCCTGGAGCCGCTCGGCGCGCCGCCGGGCCTCGGCGAAGCGGCTCTGCAGCCGGGCGAGTTCGCGTGCCTCGTCCAGGGCGTGCCGGGCCTCGGCGTGGGCGGACTCGGCGGCGGTGAGACGGCAGTGGGCGACGGTGAGGCGTTCGCGCGCGGTGGCGCGGGCGACGGCGGCGGCGCCGAGGACGGCGTCGGCCAGGCCGGGGTCGCCGGGGGCCAGCTCCGGCAGCTCCATGGCGTCGCCGGCCTCCTGCTGCATGCGGTGGGCGTCGGCGAGCAGCGCCGCGTCGCCGTCACGCACGCGTGCCTCGGTGGCGCGGCGGCGCTCGGCGAGGCGCTTCTCGACGTCGGCGAAGCGCTGGGTGTCGAAGAGGCGGCCGAGCAGCCGGCCGCGGGCCTCGGCGTCGGCGCGCAGGAACCGCGCGAAGTCGCCCTGGGGCAGCAGGACGACCTGGCAGAACTGCTCGCGGCTCATGCCGAGCAGCTGGGTGATCTCCTCGCCGATCTCCTGGTGGGAGCGGCTGCGGTCGCGCCAGACGCCCGCCTCGGCGTCGTACTCCCGCAGCCAGGTCTGGGCCTTGTCGACGGTGGTGCCCTTGCCGCGCAGCTTGGGCCGCTCCCAGGGCGGCTGCCGGGTGATCTCCAGGCGGCGGCCGGCGACGGTGAGGTCGAGGCGGACCTCGGTGCGGGTGCGGGGGTCGGCGTGGTCGCTGCGCAGATGCATGCCCTGGCCGCTCTGCCGGGCGCCGGGGACGGAGCCGTACAGGGCGTAGCAGACGGCGTCCAGGACGGAGGTCTTGCCGGCGCCGGTGGGGCCGTGCAGCAGGAACAGTCCGGCGGCGGACAGGGCGTCGAAGTCGACGCTCTGGGAGCCGCCGAAGGGCCCGAACGCGGTGATGTCGAGCCGGTGCAGCCTCACCGGGCCACCTCCCGCACGGCGTCGTCGGCGCGCACGGCGTCGAAGGCGTCGCGCAGGACGGCCCTCTCCTGCTCGTCGGGTCCGGCGCCGCGCACATGGGCGACGAAGTCCTCGGCGATCTGCTGGTCGGTGCGTCCGGCGAGCCGCCGTGCGTAGGACACCTCGGGGTCGCCGGGGGCGCGCTCGGGGGCGAAGACGAGGCTGAGGGTGTGCGGGAAGCGTTCGGTGAGCCGGGCCATGGGGTCGGCGGGGCGGACCGGGTCGGTGAGGGTGGCCTCGACCCAGGCCTCCTCGTGGCGGGCCAGCGCGGGATCGGCGAGCAGGTCGTCCAGGGCGCCCCTGATGCGGGCCAGCGGGCGCGGCACCGGGCAGTCGACGCGCTCGGCGGTCACGGAGCCGTCGGCGCCGAGGTCGACGAGCCACATGCTCTTGCGGTGGCCGGCCTCGGAGAAGGAGTACGCGAGGGGGGAGCCCGAGTAGCGCACGCGCTCGGTGATGGTCTGGCAGCCGTGCAGATGGCCGAGGGCCGCGTAGTCGACGCCGTCGAAGACTCCGGCCGGGACGGCGGCGACCCCGCCGACGGTGATGTCCCGCTCGCTGTCGCTGGCCTGGCCGCCGGTGACGAAGGCATGCGCGAGGACCACCGAGCGGGTGCCGGGCGGGCGCGTGGCGAGGTCGGCGCGGACCCGGTCCATGGCGGCGCTCAGCACGGCCTCGTGGCCGGCCTTGTCCACCCCGAACTCGTCCTTGACCAGGGCGGGTTCGAGGTACGGCAGGCCGTAGAAGGCGACGTCGCCGTGGGCGTCGGCCAGTACGACCGGGGTGGCGACGGCGGAGGGCTCGGTGCGCAGGTGGATGCCCGCACGGTCGATGAGTCCGGCGCCGACGCCGAGCCGGCGGGCGGAGTCGTGGTTGCCGGAGATCATCACCGTGGGCACGCCGAGCTCCGCGAGGCGGTGCAGGGCGTCGTCGAACAGCTCGACCGCGGCGAGCGGCGGCACCGCGCGGTCGTACACATCGCCCGCCACGACCACCGCGTCCACCGCGCGCTCGCGCACGGTGGTGACGAGGTGACCGATGAACCCGGCCTGGGCCCCGAGCATGTTCACCCGGTGGAAGGCCCGGCCGAGATGCCAGTCGGACGTGTGCAGGAGTCTCATGATCCCCGAGACTAACGGCCGGGTCTGACATCACGGGCGGTTACTCCCGTATCAGCCCGTCATGACCCGCCAAGCCCGGCCCGTTATGCCCGGTCAGAGCCGAACGTCAGGCGTCTCCGTAGGCTTCGCCGCCCAGTTCGAAGCCGGCCGTGCCCGCTGTCGCGTCGGCGAGCCAGGCGCGGAAGGCGTCCACGTCGGCGTCCGGCAGCCCGATCTCGATGGCGGCCTGCTCGCCGTAGCGGACGTCGCGGACCTCGCGTCCGGTGGCGCGCAGGTCGTTCTGCAGCTTCCCGGCCCGCTGGTGGTCGACGGTCACCGTGGCCAGCCGGAAGCGGCGCCGGGTGAGCGTGCCGAGCACGTCCAGGGTCTCGCCGACGGCTCCGCCGTAGGCGCGGATGAGTCCGCCGGCGCCGAGCTTGACGCCTCCGTAGTACCGGGTGACGACTGCGACGACGTAGCGCATCTCACGGCGCAGCAGCATCTGCAGCATGGGGACGCCCGCCGTGCCGCCCGGCTCGCCGTCGTCGCTCGCCTTCTGCACGGAGGCGTCGGCGCCGATGACGTACGCCCAGCAGTTGTGGGTGGCGTCGGCGTGCTCCTTGCGCACGGACGCGATGAAGTCCTGCGCCTCCTGCTCGGTGGCGGCCGGGGCGAGGGCGCACAGGAACCGGGAGCGGTTGATCTCGGTCTCGTGCACGCCCGCGCGGGCGACTGTGCGGTACTGGTCCTGCATCCGGTCAGCCTATGCGGTGCCCGCCGGCGGCGGTCACGGCGCGTACCGGGGCATGCGGCCGCGTGCGGTCGGGCACGCGCGTGGAGGCCGGCCGCAGCGCACGCCGGCCTCCGGCGGTCGGGCACGCGCGTGTGCGGGTCGGTGCGGCCCGGGCGGTCACACGCGCGCGTAGCGCTACTTCTTCGTCCCGCGCGGTACGGTCAGCGAGGTCAGCAGGGCCGTGCCGGGGCCGAGGGAGGGCCAGCCGGGGCCGTGCCAGGAGAGGATGGCGATCGCGGCGGTCGGGAACTTCGTCCGCACCCGGTCCAGCGTGTCGTCGAGACCGTCCCCGGCCAGCTCCAGGACCAGCTTCTCGAGGCCCGGGTTGTGCCCGACGAGCAGCAGCGTCTCCACCTGGCGCGGCGTCTCGCGGACCGCCTCCAGCAGCTCGGGCACGGCCGCCGCGTACAGCCGCCGGTCGTAGCGCACCGGCGGCGGGGTGCCCCATTCGGCGGAGGCCAGCTCCCAGGTGCGGCGGGCGCGTACGGCCGTGGAGCACAGGGCGAGGTCGGGCAGGCAGTCGGCCTCGGCGAGGGCGCGCCCGGCGGCGGGGGCGTCGCGCAGGCCGCGCGGGGCGAGGGGCCTGGCGTGGTCCTCGACGCCCTCGGGCCGGGCGGACTTGGCGTGCCGCAGGACGACCAGCCGGCGCAGCGGTCCCGCGTCCGCCCGCGCGATCACGCCGGGCTCCCGAGGTCGCGGGCGAGGTCGAGGGCCGGCAGGCGGTCGGCGTAGACATACGTCTCGAACCGCGCTCCGTCGGGCAGGCCCGGGTCGCGCTCGACGTCCCGCAGCACGTCCAGCACCCCGGGCAGGTCGAGGTCGTTCTCCCATGCGGAGCGCAGCCGCTCGCGCACCTCCTCCGGCACGGGCCGCGACGGCTGCCTCGCCCACCCGGCGACGGCCCGCCGCCACCGCGCCAGGAGTTCGCCGGCCTCCGCCAGGGCACCGGGATTCAGCCGCACCGGCTCCCGCCGCGGAACGCGGAGCAGCGCGAGCCGGAGAGCGGCGGGATCGGCGAGCAGGACGTCCGGAACGAGGCGGGCGGTGCCCGCTCCGGCCTGTCCGGACCCGGGCTCGGCGGCACGACCCGCGGTCGGCCCGGAACCCGGCGGGGACACGCTCCGCCCGCTCACCGGCTCCTCGCCCGTCCACTCCACCGGCGCGACCTCCATCACCGGGCCGGGGCCGGAGGCAGTCGTGCGGTCGGCGGTCACCTGGATCGCCCGGGTCTTCGGCGGGCCCGGCGCGAGGTCGCGGGCGTCCTCGAAGGGGCGGATGGACAGCGTGGTCGCTGCGGTGCCCAGACCGGCGGCGCCGTGGGGGGCGGCCAGGGTCGTCCAGACCGGGGTGCCGTCCAGCTCCAGTGCGCGGACGAGGAGGTCGGCGGTGAGCAGCACCCGCAGGGACGTCGGGTCGGGGCCGCAGGCGTGGGCCTCGACACGGGTCAGGCCGCGGCGGGCGGGCGCGGCGGGGACCAGTTCACCGGTTCGGGCGTCGAGGATGCGCAGCACGGGGTGAGCGTAGGCGGCCCGGCGGTCGCGCGCAGGCATCTCGGGCGCGTTCGGGACATGGTGGCGCGAGGGGGCGGGCGGGAATCCGGACCCGGCTCGCCGATGTTGCTCAGGCGACGAGTTTCCCGCAGCCCGAGGAGGCGGCCGTGTACGGCGACGAAGCGACGATCCGCAGGATCCTGACGGAGCTGGGCGACACCTGGGCGGTGGTCGGCCTGTCCGGCAACCGGAGCCGGGCGGCGTACGGCGTGGCGCAGGTGCTGCAGCGGTACGGCAAGCGGATCGTGCCGGTGCATCCGAAGGCCGAGACCGTGCACGGCGAGCGGGGCTACGCCTCCCTCGCGGAGATCCCCTTCGACGTGGACGTGGTCGACGTCTTCGTCAACAGCGAGCTGGCCGGCGCGGTGGCCGACGAGGCCGTGGCGAAGGGCGCGCGGGCGGTGTGGTTCCAGCTCGGCGTCGTGGACGAGGGGGCCTACGAACGTACCCGATCGGCCGGTCTGGACATGGTCATGGACCGGTGCCCGGCCATCGAAATTCCCCTCCTGGGCTAGCGAATCTAGCATTCTACTCACAATTGCCCGCTGAATATTGACATTCGCACTGGGCATCTGACCTGTGACAAGGCCGTGACCCAGCGTGCGCCCAAGACAGCGGAGATCCCGGGTCAAGTTTTGGTTAACACTCTTTTGCTGACTCGGAAAGCATCCCTAACCTGTGGCCTCCTTGCTCGTTAATGCTGCGTATAGAACTGAGAGGCCACTTGACATGGCACAAGTCGATCAGGCTGCACCGGTAGCCACAAGCGACACCGGTGGTCTGCGACGCGACGTCGGACTGATCGGTCTGATGTGGGCCTCGGTTGGCTCCATCATCGGGTCCGGCTGGCTCTTCGGTGCCGAGAAGGCGGTTGTGGCGGCCGGCCCCGCTGCGATCATCTCGTGGGTGATCGGAGCGGTGGCGATCGTGCTGCTGGCTCTCGTGCACGCCGAACTCGGCGGCATGTTCCCGGTGGCCGGCGGTACCGCCCGCTACCCGCACTACGCCTTCGGCGGCCTGGCCGGTATGTCCTTCGGCTGGTTCGCCTGGCTCCAGGCCGCGACGGTGGCGCCGATCGAGGTCGAGGCCATGATCGGCTATGCCAAGCACTGGCACTTCGCCGACGGCTTCCAGCGCGCCAACGGCACGCTCACGGCCAGCGGTATCACGGTGGCCGTGCTCCTCATGGCGGTGTTCGTCGCGGTGAACTTCCTGGGCGTCCGCATCCTCGCCCACACCAACAGCGCCGCCACCTGGTGGAAGATTGCGGTCCCGCTCGCGGCGATCTTCGTCATCGCCATCGGCAACTTCCACCCGGGCAACTTCACCTCCGAGGGCTTCGCCCCGAAGGGCGCCGCGGGTGTCCTCGGCGCGATCAGCTCCAGCGGCATCATCTTCGCGCTGCTCGGCTTCGAGCAGGCGATCCAGCTGGCCGGTGAGAGCCGCAACCCGAAGCGCGACCTGCCGCGCGCCACGCTCGGCTCGGTGGCGATCGGCGCCGTGATCTACCTGCTGCTCCAGGTCGTGTTCATCGCCGCCCTGCCGCACGCCTCCTTCGCCAAGGGCTGGGCGAACCTGAACTACGCGGGCATCAGCGGCCCCTGGGCGGGTCTCGCCACGCTGTGCGGCCTCGGCTGGCTGGCCTGGGTCCTGTACGCCGACGCGATCATCTCCCCCGGAGGCACCGGCCTGATCTACACCACGGCCACCTCCCGCATCTCCTACGGCCTGGCCAAGAACGGCTACGCGCCGAAGGTGTTCGCCAAGACGGACAAGCGCGGTGTGCCGTGGTTCGGCCTCGCCATCTCGTTCGTGACCGGTGTGATCTGCTTCCTGCCGTTCCCGAGCTGGCAGGAGCTGGTCAGCTTCATCACCTCGGCGAGCGTGCTGATGTACGCGGGCGCCCCGCTGGCCTACGGCGTCTTCAAGGACCGGCTGCCGAACCACGAGCGTCCGTACAAGCTGCCCGCGGGCAACATCATCTCGCCGCTGTCCTTCGTGGTCGCCAACCTGATCATCTTCTGGTCCGGCTGGGACACCCTGTGGCGTCTGGGCTGCGCGATCCTGATCGGCTACGTGCTGCTCGGCTCCTACGCCTGGTACGCGATCGGCAAGAACCTGCCGGGCGCCCCCCGGCTGGACTTCAAGGCCGCGCAGTGGCTGCTCCCCTACCTGGCGGGCATCGGCGTGATCTCCTACTTCAGCACCTTCGGCGGTACCGGTGACCTGCCGCTGTGGTGGGACATCCTGGTCGTGGCCGCGTTCTCGCTCGGCGTCTACTACTGGGCCAAGGCGACCGCCTCGGAGCCCGAGCAGATCGAGCGCGACATCGAAGAGGTCGTCGTCACCGACGCCCCCGCGCACTGACCCGCTCCACCCTGGTGTCCCGTCGGCCGGTCACGGCTGACGGGACACCGTCATAATGCAGGGATGATCTCCCCTTCCCCGCACCTCGGCGCCGCGCCCGCAGAACGCCGTACGGTGGTCGTCGTGGGCGCCGGGCCGGCCGGGCTCACCGTCGGCGGCATCCTGCGGGCCGCCGGCGTCGACTGCGTCGTCCTGGAGACCGAGAGCCGGCAGTTCATCGAGACACGGCCGCGCGCCGGGGTCATCGAGGAATGGGCTGTGCGCGAACTGGACCGGCGCGGGCTGTCCGAACGGCTCCCGGAGCGGGCCGAGTCGCACACCGCCTGTGAGTTCCGCTTCGACGGCGAGCGCTACCGCTTCCCCTACGCCGACCTGACGGGCCGTCGTCACTACGTCTATCCCCAGCCGCTGCTGGTGACGGACCTGGTGCGGCAGTACGCCGACGTACGCGGCGGCGACATCCGTTTCGGCGTGCGGGACGTCATGCTGCACGACCTGGACTCCGACCGGCCGGCGGTGTCGTACCGCTGCCCGGACACGGGGGAACGGCGGCTGCTGCACTGCGACTTCGTCGCGGGCTGCGACGGGGCGCGCGGAGTGACCCGGGACGTGATACCCGCCGGGCGGAGGCGGAGCGCGCGACAGGACGACGGCATCGGCTGGCTGGCGCTGCTCGCGGAGGCGCCGCCGTCGACGGACTGCGTGCTGTTCGGCGTCCATCCGCGCGGTTTCGCCGGGCAGATGCCGCGCAGCCCCGAGGTCACCCGGTTCTACCTCCAGTGCCCGCCCGGCGACGACCCGGAGAACTGGCCGCACGACAGGGTCTGGACCGAGCTGCGCGAGCGGCTCGGCGCGGCCGGTGCGCCCCCGCTCACCGAGGGCCGGCTGACCGAGAAGCGCGTCCTGGACATGCACCACTACGTCGTCGAACCCCTGGTCCACGGGCGGCTGTTCCTGGCCGGGGACGCCGGTCACCTGGTCGCGCCCATCGCGGCCAAGGGCCTGAACCTCGCCCTGCACGACGCGTTCCTGCTCGGCGACGCGCTCACCGCGTACGTCACCAAGGGCGACGGCAGCGGCCTGGACGGCTACTCGGCGGCCTGTCTGCGCCGGGTGTGGGACTACCAGGAGTTCTCCCAGTGGCTGTCGGACATCTACCACGGGGTGGCGTCCGGCGATCCCTTCCGCGCCGGCACCACACTGGCCCGGCTGCGCCGGCTGTTCACCTCGCCGGCCGCGGCGGCCGCCTTCGCCGAGCAGTACCTCGGGACGGCCGCCGCCTACTGACCTGGGGCGGCCCGCTCGGCGAGCAGGTGGTCCGCCGTCTTCAGCGCCTCCTGCACCAGCCGGCGCAGATGTCCGTGCGGGAGCGAGTAGATCACCCGGCGGCCCTCCTTGCGGGTCTTCACCAGTCCCGCGAGCCGCAGCCGGCCCAGGTGCTGGCTGACGGCGGGACGGGCCGCGCCGCACGCCTCGGTGAGCGTCGTGACGTCGGCCTCGCCGGTCGTCAGGGCGTGCAGCAGGGTCAGGCGGGTGCGGTCGCCGAGCAGGGCCATGAGCTCGGCGGCGAGCGCGAACTGCTCCTCGCCGGGGCTGCGCGGGTGCGCATGGTGCGCAGGTGACAGGTGCATGCGTGCGCTCATACGCACATAATGGTCCGGTGGGCGCCGCGCGTCCACTCCCGCACACGGAAGGGGACCCACGTGAACGACCGGCACGCACCTCGGCACGGGCACAGCCAGGGTCATGACCACGGCCACGGAGGTCACACCCACGCGCACACCGGCCACGGTCACGCGGACCCCGTGCACACGGGCCAGGCTCACGATCACGGTCATGCGGACGCCACGCACACGGGCCACGTTCACGGTCACGAGGGCCACACACACGCGCAGGCGTACGGTCCCGACGTTCACGGCCACGGCCACAGTCACGGTCACGGGGACCACTCCCGCAAGCCCGGTCTCCGCCACCGCCTGGCGCATCTGCTCACCCCGCACTCCCACGACAGCGCCGACAAGCTGGACCCGGCCATGGAGGCCTCCGCGCACGGGATGCGGGCGCTGTGGGTGTCGCTGGCCGTGCTGGGGGCGACCGCGCTGGCGCAGGCGGCCGTGGTGGCCGTCTCCGGCTCGGTCTCTCTGCTCGGGGACAGCGTGCACAACGCCGCGGACGCGCTGACCGCCGTTCCCCTCGGCATCGCCTTCGTGCTGGGCCGGCGGGCGGCGACCCGCCGGTTCACCTACGGCTACGGGCGCGCCGAGGATCTGGCGGGGCTGGTGATCGTGCTGACCATCGCCGCGTCGGCGGCCTTCGCCGCCTGGGCGGCCGTGGGGCGGCTGCTCGATCCGCGCCCGGTCGCGCACGTGCCGGCGGTCGCGGTGGCCGCGCTGGTCGGGTTCGTGGGCAACGAGTGGGTGGCCCGGTACCGGATCCGGGTGGGCCGCCGGATCGGCTCGGCCGCGCTCGTCGCCGACGGGCTGCACGCCCGCACGGACGGTTTCACCTCGCTGGCGGTTCTGGTGGGCGCCGGAGGCTCGGCGCTGGGCTGGCATCCGGCGGATCCGGTCGTGGGGCTGGCGATCACGGCCGCGATCGTGCTGGTGCTGCGGGACGCGGCGCGTGAGGTGTTCCGCCGGATGCTGGACGCGGTCGACCCGGCGCTGGTGGACCGGGCCGAGCGGGCGGTGCGGGGCGTGCCGGGCGTGCGCGAGGTGGGCGAGCTGCGGCTGCGGTGGATCGGGCACCGGCTGCGGGCCGAACTCGCGGTGGTGGTGGACGGCGAGGCGACGCTGCGGCAGGCCCACGCGATCGCCGTGGAGGCGGAACACGCCCTGCTGCACGCCGTACCGAGGCTGACGGCCGCCCTGGTGCACGCCGACCCCGCCCCGGCGCCGGGCGAGCGCGATCCCCATGTGGCCCTGGCCCACCATGCGACGGCGTGAGCCGCGTCCCGGCGGAGACGGTTCCCGCCGGGGCTGTACCTGCCCTTCCCGCCCGGGCGGGCCTGCACTATCGCCGTGGAACGGACGCGCCGGCCGGTGATCTCAGGCGATCCGCCGGTGGTCTCAGACGATCCGCCGGCCGGTGGGCTCAGGCGATCCCGAGCCCCTCCAGGACCACCGCGCCCGGCAGTTCCGCGAGGGCCTTGCCCGGCACCAGCAGCTTGCCGCGCCGGCGTCCGCTGCCGACGAGGACATAGGGCAGGTCGACGACGGCCGCGTCGACGAACACCGGCCAGCCGGCGGGCAGTCCTACGGGGGTGATGCCGCCGTACTCCATGCCGGTCTCTCCGGTCGCCGTCTCCATGGAGGCGAAAGAGGCCTTGCGGGCGCCGAGTTGGCGGCGTACGACGCCGTTGACGTCGACCCGCGTGGTGGAGAGCACCACGCATGCGGCGAGGGTGGTCTCGCCGCCCCGCTTGCCCGCGACCACCACGCAGTTCGCCGACTGCTCCAGCAGCTCGCGGCCGTAGTGCTCGACGAAGACGGCCGTGTCGGCCCAGCGCGGGTCGGTCTCGACGTAGAGGACGCGGTCGGCGGGAACCGCGCCCCGCCAGGTGCGCACGGCGCCGGCGACCGGCGCGGTCAGCTCCTCGAGACAGTCCGTGACGGGGGTGGCGGTGTCGAAGTCTCCGATGGGTGCGCGCATGTCCGCACGCTAACAGCCCGCGCCGGTGCGGCTCAGCGGACGGGGGGCACCGAGACGGCCATCACCATCTCCATCGGTACGTCGCCCTCGTTGGCGTAGGTGTGCGCGGTGGAGGCCTCGAAGGTGGCGCTCGCGCCGGTCGGCACCAGGTGCTTGACGCCGTCCACGGTGAGGGTCAGCTCGCCCGCGGTGACATGGACGAGTTCCACCGTGCCCACACGGTGCGGCTCGGAGGGGCTCCGCTCCCCCGGCATCAGCCGCCAGTCCCACATCTCGAGCGGTCCGGGCGCCTCCGTGCCGGCGAGGAGGCGGTTGTAGCTGCCGGCGTCGGTGTGCCAGAGCCGTACGGCCTGTTCGGCGGGGACGATGCGGACGTTGGGGCCCTGTTCGTAGTCGAGCAGAGTGGTGATGCTGATGCCGAGCGCGTCACCGATCTTGACGACGGTGCCGATGCTGGGGTTCGTGCGGGCCTGCTCGATCTGGATCAGCATGCCGCGGCTGACTCCTGCGCGTGCGGCGAGCGCGTCCAGGGTGAAGCCGCGCTCCGTGCGCCAGCGCTTGACGTTGCGCGCCAGGGACTGGGTCAGCAGGTCGAGGTCCGACACATCACGTCCATCGGGAAGAGGTCCGGGTCAGGCCCGTGGGTCGGGTCCGGGCGTCCCGGAAGTTCAATATTCGGGATGACAGAGTTCACTTCACTGAACTACCGTGAGGTGCACCCGATCGTTCATCAAACTGTACTGCGAGGCCGGCCGTGACAGCATTCTTCGCCCTGACCACCAGCCTCCTGTGGGGGCTGGCCGACTTCGGGGGCGGGCTGCTGACACGACGGACGCCCGCGCTGACCGTCGTGGTCGTCTCGCAGGCCATCGCGGCGGCCGTGCTGGGCGCGATCGTCGTCGCGACCGGCGGGTGGGGCGGGGCCGGGCCCCGCCTGTGGTTCGCCTTCGCCGCCGGGCTGGTGGGGCCGGTCGCCCTGCTCTCCTTCTACAAGGCCCTCGCGCTCGGCCCCATGGGGGTGGTCTCGCCGCTCGCGACGCTGAGCGTGGCCGTGCCGGTGGGCGTGGGCCTGGTCCTCGGCGAGCGGCCCGGACTGCTCCAGGTCGCGGGTATCGCCGTCGCCGTCACCGGTGTCGTCCTCGCGGGCGGACCGCAGTTGCGCGGCGCGCCCGTCCAGCGGCGGACGATCCTGCTCACGCTGATCGCGGCCCTGGGGTTCGGCACGGTCTTCGCCCTGATCACGGAGGCCTCGACGACCGTCACCGGCCTGTTCCTCGCCTTGTTCGTGCAGCGGCTGACGAATGTCGCGGTCGGCGGGGCCGCGCTCGCCGTCTCCGTCCGGCGGGGTGGCCGGGCGGTGCCCGAGGGCGGCTTCCCGTGGACCTCGCTGCCCGCGCTGGCCTTCGTCGGACTCGCCGACGTGGCCGCCAACGGCACCTACGCGGTCGCCGCCCAGCACGGCCCGGTCACCGTGGCGGCCGTGCTCGCCTCGCTGTACCCGGTGGTGACGGCGCTGGCCGCGCGCGGCTTCCTCAGCGAACGGCTGCGCGCGATCCAGGCGGCGGGCGCGGGCCTTGCCCTGCTCGGCACCCTCCTACTGGCGACGGGCTGATCCGTCCCGGCACCTCGGATATCCAGCCGCCGGACCCTGGCCCCGGAACCGAGCCGCCCCGCATCCCCCATCCCGCACGAGCGCCGCCCCCGGGCCCCCGCATCGCAGCCAGGCTGGCCCCTGGCCCACATCGCAGCCGAGCCGCCCCGCATCCCCCACATCCCGCACGAGCGCCGACCCCGGGCCCCGGATGCCTGCCCGAACCAGGTCCTGGCCCGCACCGCAGCCGGGCCGGCCCCGGGCCCCGGATCCGAGCCGGGCCTCATCGCCGCATGCCGCGCGAGCCGGCCCTCGGTTCGCGCGCCGCCCGAGTCATAGTCATACCTGCCGAGCCGGCTCGCGCCTCGGCATTCCGCCTGCGTCAGCTCTCGGTTTCCAGTTGGGCGAGGCTGGCCACCACGTCCTCGTCGAGTTCCGCCAGGGCGCGGAGCTGATCCGGTGTCGTCCCCTCCGGGATCGGTATCGGCGGCGGGGTTCTGAGCGGGGGCTGCCAGCCCTGGTCCGCCGTCCAGCGCCGGACGACCCGGGCGGGCGCCCCGGCCACCACGGCGTGATCGGGCACCGTGCCCCGCACCACGGCACCGGCCGCGACGACCACGTTCCGGCCGATCCGCGCGCCCGGCAGGATGACCGCGTTGGTGCCGATCCAGCAGCCCGGGCCGATCTCCACGGGTTCCATGCGCGGCCACTGCCTGCCGATCGGCTGGTGGGGGTCGTCGTAGGAGTGGTTGGTGGAGGTGACGTAGACGTACGGGCCGAAGTAGCAGTCGCTGCCGATGGTGACCGTCGTGTCCGCGATGACATGGCTGCCCCGGCCGAGGACGACGCCGTCGCCGATGCGCAGGATCGGCTCCGGCCCGAGGTCCAGGTCCGGCATCAGACCCGCGGTCAGCGTGACCTGTTCGCCGATGATGCAGTGCGAGCCGAGGTGGATCCAGGGTTCGCCGAAGACCGTGCCGAGCGGGAAGGCGAGCCGGGTCGCTTCGCCGATCGAGCCGAACTTCAGGCGGCCGGGGTGCTCGGCGGTGACGGAGCCCGTGCGCTGAGCCCAGGCCCAGGCCGCGTGCACCGCGCGCTGAGCGACGCGGCGACGCCAGGACGAGAACGTGTTCTTGGGCTTCGGCACGGGCTTACGTTACTCATCGGTCGCCTCCGGGGAGAGGCCGGGCTGCTGTGATCTTTGCCCCAGCCCCTGACGTACCGTGCGGGTAGTCACGGACACGAGGAGACGGTGATGACACAGCAGGCGCTGATCGTGGGCATCGGCGGCCGGGAGCCGCAGGTCGATCCGGAGGCGTTCGTCGCGCCGACGGCTTCCGTGATCGGCGACGTCACGCTGCACGCGGGGGCCAGTGTCTGGTACGGCGCGGTGATCCGGGGCGACGTCGAGAAGATCACCGTGGGCGCGCAGGCGAATGTCCAGGACAACGTCACCCTGCATGCGGACCCCGGGTTTCCGGTGCATGTCGGTGAGCGGGTGTCCATCGGGCACAACGCCGTCGTGCATGGGGCGACCGTGGAGGACGACTGCCTCGTCGGGATGGGGGCGACCGTGCTGAACGGGGCCGTGATCGGCGCCGGATCGCTCGTCGCCGCCCAGGCTCTGGTGCCGCAGGGGATGGTCGTGCCGCCCGGGTCGCTGGTGGCCGGGGTGCCGGCGAAGGTGCGGCGGGAGCTGACCGAGGAGGAGCGGCAGGGGGTCACCCTCAACGGCACGATGTACGCGGAGCTGGCGAAGGCGCACCAGGACGTGCATCGCTAGGGGGTTCCGTTTGGATCAGCCCGGGTCCGCGACGCCCGGCACGGCACCTCGCCGCGTTGTCGGACCACCCGAGTACGCCCAGTACGCGGGTGATCCTCCGCCTTGCGATGCTCCCCCACTGCCTGAAGGGCGTGGGAGGTGCCCCCAGCACCGGACGCCGCGGCCTGATCCGACCTGATCCAAACGAAACCCCCTAGGCCGTCCGGCGGGCGGCGGCCGCGTGCGGCCCGTCGCGCCCCGCGGCGGAGCCGCACATCGGGCCCGCGCCCGTGGCGGGGCGTTTCAGTCCCCGGCGCTGACCGGTTCTGCCTCGCGGTCCACCTGCTGCTGGGCCTTCTTCGCCTTGCGCTGGACGATCAGCAGGGTGGCGAGGCCGAGGGCCACCGCCGCCGCCAGCCCCACGTACGAGAACTTCTTCAGCCAGCCCTCGGCGACCACGCCGACGTAGTACACGGCCGCCGTGGTGCCGCCCGCCCAGCAGATGCCGCCGAGGACGTTGGCGATCAGGAACTTCCAGTACGGCATGTGCAGGACGCCGGCGAGAGGGCCGGCGAAGATGCGGAGCAGGGCGATGAAACGGCCGAAGAAGACCGCCCACATGCCCCACTTCTCGAACGACCGCTCCGCGGTGGCCACATGGCCCGCGCTGAAGTGCTTCGGGAATCTCCTGCCCAGCCAGGCCAGCAGGGGGCGTCCCCCCTTGCGGCCGATCGCGTAGCCGATGGAGTCGCCGATCACGGCGCCCGCGGTCGCGCACGCGCCGAGGACGACCGGGTTGACGCCCGAGTGCTGGGAGGCCATCAGCGCCGCCGACACGAGGATGATCTCCCCTGGAAGCGGGATGCCCAGGCTCTCCAGACCGATCACCAGGGCGACCACGGCGTAGACGGCGGCCGCGGGCACCGAGTCGAGCCAATCCTGGACGTGCACCGCGGGATCCTCCCCTGTCGCCTTCCCTGACCGGTGGGGCCGCCGCATGTAAAGGGCGCCCCAAGGGAAGGCTACCTGGTCGGCGGTGAACGGCGGCGTACGCGCAACCGCTGGGCGGCACCGTCCCGCCCCCGGCCCTTCGGTTTCCGGACATCCCCGTGTCATGCGGGTGGGGAAGGCTCCCCGCGGTTTCGCCCGACCCGCCTTTCCAGGTCCCCGCCGTGGGGCCCGCTGCGGAAGGACGACGTCCCCGTGTCCTCACTCTCCCCGTCCCCCTCGCTCGCCTCCCCGCCGCGCGCGCTGCCCGCGGTTCCACTCCCCACCGCACCGAGCGCCGATTCCGCCTCCCGGCCGACGTCCCTCCTCGGGGCCAGGGGCCTGCGGCTGGCCCTGTGCCTTGTTCCCGTGCTGCTCGCCGCCGGATGGGCGGTCGCCCACCGGCCGGTCGTGTACGAGGGGGTGCGGCGACTGGCCGCGGCCGATCCGGGGTGGCTGCTGGCCGGTGCCGGTCTGACCGGCCTGAACTGCGTGGCGGCCGCCTGCGTCCGGCAGGGTGCGCTGCCGGACCGGGTGCGGCCGGGGCTGCTGCTGGCCTCGCAGTTCGCCGCCGGCGCCGCCAACCACGCGCTGCCCGGCGGGCTCGGCGCGCACGCCGTCACCCTGCGCTTCCTGCGGAGCCAGGGCGTGCCGCCGGCCCGGGCCACCGCGTCGATCGGGCTGTACTCGCTGGCCAAGTCCGGCGCCAAGACCGGGGTGCTGCTGGTGTTCCTCGCGGCGACGCCGGCCTGGCGGCGCCTCGGTGGTCTGGTGCCGGACGGCCGGCTGCTGGTCCCGGTCGCCGCCGCGGGCGGCGCCGTGGCGGCGGCCGGGGTGCTGCTGACCGTCGTACGACCGCTGCGGCGGCCGGTGACCGGGCTGCTGCGGTCCGCCCTCGCCGATGCCCGGGAGGTGCACACGCGCCCCTGCCGGGTGGTCGCCCTGTGGGGCGGGGCGGTGGCGATGCCGCTGGTGCAGGGGACCACGCTCGCCTGCGTCGGCGCCTCGCTCGGGCTGGGGCTGCCGTGGCAGCACGTGGTGCTCGCCTATCTGGCGGCGGGCACGGCCGTCGGCGCGGTTCCGGCGCCGGGCGGGTTCGCGGTGGACGCGGCGCTGGTGTGGACGCTGGCCGCCTTCGGCTGCGCACCGGCGACGGCCACCGCGACGGTCATCGGCTACCGGGTGCTGACCGACTGGGTGCCCCTGCTGCCCGGCACCCTGCTGCTGTCGGCGCTGATCCGGGCCAAGGTGCTGTGAGTGCCGGGTCGTCAGAGGCCGGCTGCCGTGGCTCGTCGGACCCGGTACCCGTCAGTTGAGCAGCGCGCCCGCCGGCGCCGCCACCGCGGTGACCGGACGCAGGACGTCGTGCACCGCGCGCTCCGCCCGGGCCGGTGACGCGGGCCCGGGACCGCGCTGCCGCCGGCCGGGGCCGAGCCCCTGCCGTTCCCGGCCGAGGCGGACCTGGGCGATCCGGGTCCCGTCCGGACCCGTCGACTCGTCCGGCCCGCCGCCCTCCCGCTTCCCGCGTGCGGCGATCCCGTACGGCGGCCCGTCGGCAGCCCGGCGGCCGTGCCCCGGTGCGCGGCCCGCGGGCGCATCGGCCGCGCCGTGCGCGCCGGTGCCTCCGGGCGCGCCCGGCACGGCGCCGGGCCGCCCTCGCCCGCCCGTCCCCGGTCGCAGCAGCCAGCGCTGGTCCGGCGAACCGTCACGCGGGGCCAGGATCACCCGGGCCGACGAGTCGTCGGCGTCCGGGGCGAGCGCGAGGCCCTCGCCGTGGCGCAGCAGGATCTCGCCGTGCACGGTGACGTCGTAGACCGCCTCGCCGGCGTGCGCGGCGCATGCGGCCAGCGTGACCGTCCTCGTGCCCAGGTCGGCGGCCAGGCACAGGGAGGGGTCGGCGGCGCTGCGCAGCAATCCGTCGTCCTGGTACGACCATCGCTGCGCGGCGGCGGAGGAGCACGGTGCGAGCCCGATGCCCGCACCGGCCCGGACGGTGCTCCCGCGCGCGTCCAGACAGCGTCCGGAGGTCAGGCCGCGCAGGGTGCCGTGGGCGACCTCGACGGGTTCGCGGGCCGAGGCGGCGGAGGGGGAGCTGACGGGCAGGGCGCCGGTGCCGCGCGGATGCGTGGTGCGGGCGGCGGGGGCGCCCCAGGTGGCGCCGGGTGCGGGGACAGCGTTGTCGTCGGACCAGCTTCTGGCCACGAGGACGGTGGCGAGCAGTGCGAGCGAGGTCAGTCCGACGCCGATGGCCACCGCCGTGCGATGGCGGCTGCCGGAACCGGTGGTGCGGTGTCTGCCGCCGGCGCCCGCTGCCGCCGGCTCGGGCGCCGGGGAGTACGGCACCTCCTCGGCGGCGCCGCGCCCGGGACGCGAGTCGACATAGCGACGGGCGCCCCAGCCGAGCACGGTCTCGGCGAGCAGCAGGCCGGGGCTGTCGTCGAACAGCCCGAAGGTCTCGGCGGCGTGCCGGCAGTGCGCACAGGCCGCCAGATGCCGGCGCACGTCGGGCAGCAGGGTGTCGCCCCGGCGCAGGGGGACGTCCAGGAGCCGGTTGTGGAAGCGGCATTCCTTGGTGGGGGCGAGTTCCCGGTGGGCGCGTACGCAACCCGCTCTGAATTGCTCGCACGCCTGTTCCAGTGCGGCCGTCGCGGTGGCCGGGTCGATACCCAGCAGACCAGCGGGAATGTTTATCGGTTCGGCCTCCACCTCGGTGTGCCAGAGAAGACATTGCGAGGCGCCGGGAAGTGCCCGGAATGCGCGTTCGGCGAGTTGCCGTCTTTCCGGCGTCGCGGGATTCGTCGCGCGCAGTCCGCGGCCGCCGGCGGGTTTGCGCAATTCCGGCAGCGTCGCGCAGGCCACGTCGTCGGCGGCCCAGGCGCGGACGGTGTCGCGTACGGCGGCCAGCAGTTGCGGGCGCAGGGCGCCGCCGACGGCTCCGGCGGCCATCCGGCCGAGAACCTCGTGGAAGGCGGCGGTGGCGACGAGGTGCGCGGTCGGTCCGGCCGAGGCCAGGCAGACGGTGGCGTAGTCGCGGGCGGCACGCCAGTGGCGGGCCAGCAGCAGGGCGACGGCGTGATGGTGGACGGCGTGCGGGCCGCCGAGGCCGGCGGCGAGACTGCGGTCGGACTCCCCGGGCGAACCGGGCAGCGGTGGATACGGCGGGCGTGGGGGGTGAGGGGACTGCACGGAACCATTTCCTTCCAGCCGCAGGACGGCGCACGAAATGCCGTCCTGACGGAAAGCAGTGCCGAGTGGTGCATACCTGTCGGGCCGGCCTGGGCGTTCGACGCCGGCCTTTGCCCTCCCGCGGGAAGGCTCACCTTCGCACACGCTGCTCACAGGAAACAAGGAGTTCGATTGACCCGGCCTCAGAGTCGGTGAATTCCACCACAGTTACCGGCGGTATCGCTTCCGTGGGACCGTTCCCATGTTTCTCCGGGCACCGCACCGAGCCGAACACCGGCGTCTCGGCGTCCGGTTGAGAAGCCGTCAGCAGGGCACGCGCGGCCCGGCCCTCGAGCGGCTTCCTCCGTCCGTGGGGACTCCGGGGAGCGCCGGGGCGCCGTGGCGTACGGGGTGTCAGGCGCCGCCGACGGCCGTACGCGTGTCGCCGGCGGCCCTGTCGAGGCGGCAGGTGGCCTCTTCGGCCGTGCAGTGGGCGAGGAGCATGACGACGGCCGTCTCGGCGTGGCCGCCGGCGGCCCGCAGGGCGTCGGCGGCGGTGTCGGGGTCGGCGCCGGTGGCCTGGACGCCGATGCGGCGGACCCGGTCGACCAGCAGGTCCACGGCGCGGTCGTCCCTTCGGCAGGTGCCGGTGGCGGCGGGCGGGGTGGTGGTCAGTCGCCGGGCGGTGTGCGGCGGGGCGCCGGCTGGCGCCTGCGGCGCTGGACCGCGCCATAGGTCTTCTCCAGCGCCGCGGTCGTGGCCTCGTAGGACTGCTGGGCGACGCCGACGAACAGGCAGTCGATGAGCGCCAGTTGGGCGATGCGGCTGACGGTCGCGCCGGAGCGGAAGGGGGTCTCCCGGGCGCACGTCGTCAGCACGAGGTCCGCGCTCTCCGCGAGGGTGGAGCGCGGGACGTTGGTGAGGGCGATGGTGGTGGCGCCGCGTTCGGCGGCGGCCTGCAGGGGCTCGACGGTGTCCTCCGTCTCGCCGGAGTGGGAGATGGCGAGGGCGACGTCGCCCGGTCCGAGCAGGGCGGCGGCGGTGAGCGCGGCGTGCCGGTCGGTCCAGATGAACGCCACGCGGCCGATGCGGTGCAGCTTCTGGTGCAGGTCCTGGCCGACGAACGCGCTGGCGCCGACGCCGAAGACGTCGATCCTGGGCGCTCCCGCCAGGGCCTGGACGGCCCGGCCCAGCACCTCGACGTCCACGCCCGCCCCGGTGTCCTCCAGGGCGCGCACCTCGTTGTAGACGATCTTGCGGACGATCTCGTCGAGGGTGTCGGTGGCGCTGATGTCGGTGCCCGGCGCCGGGCGGTCTCCGCTGAGGGCGTGCTCGCGGGCGGCCGCCGCGGCCAGCGAGAGGCGCAGTTGCGGGTAGTTGGTGATCTCTATGGCCCGGCAGAAGCGCATCACGGTCGCCACCGAGGTGTCGGCCCGCTGGGCGAGGGCGCTGATGGACAGCTTCGCCGCCTGGGCCGGGTCGGCGAGGACGGCCTCGGCCACGCGTCGCTCCGACGGCGCCAGGGACGACAGGGCCGCCCGGATGCGTGCCAGCGTGCCGGCTGCGGAGGTGTCCGCCGCCGGCCGGTCCGGTATGCGAGGTGGTTCCGTGCTGGCCATGGGCCGTACCTCCTGGCTGGGTGGCGTCACAGTAGCCACGCCTCCGGCTGGCCGTCAAAAATTTACGTACCGAATTACGGCACGTCACTTATTGACATGTGAAGTGGGTCGTTCTGATACTCGCTGAACCGCGCTCCGCGCCGGCCACCGGCCTTCCAGCCGTCCGGTGAGCGGCCGGAGCGGCGACCCGGGATGACACGAAGGCGTGCCGTATGACAGCAGTAGTCGCGGTGGACCTGGGCAAGACCGGCTGCCGTGCCGCGTTGTTCCACGGCGGCGACGGTCCCGCCCGGCGGATCCACGAGGTGCCCGGGGCGCCCGGGCTCGCCGCCGAGAACGGAGTGGCGGCCGCCCGCACCGCCGTACTCGCCGCCGTACTCCCCCTCCTCGAACCGCAGTCCGCGCCGCGGCCGGCCGCGGTCTGCGTGGGCGCCGCGGGAGCGGCAGCCGCACCGGAGGCCGCCCGCGGGCTGGCCGGCCTGCTCCTCGAGGACCTGCCCACGGACGAGGTGGCCGTCACCAGCGACGCCGTCACCGCCCACGCGGGCGCCCTCGGCGGCCGCCCCGGAGTCGTCCTCGCGATCGGCACCGGCTGCGTCGCCGTCGGCATCGGGGACGACGGGTCGTACGCCCGCGTCGACGGCTGGGGGCCCTGGCTCGGCGACGAGGGCAGCGGCGCCTGGATCGGCGCGGCCGGGCTGCGGGCCGCGCTGCGGGCCCATGACGGACGCGGCCCCGACACGGCGCTGCTGGCCGCCGCCGCCGAACGCTTCGGCGACCCGGACCGGATGCCGGTGGCCCTCGGCCGCGACGGCAACCCCGCCCGGACCGCCGCGTCCTTCGCCCCGGACGTCGCGCGCCTGGCCGCGGCCGGCGACGCCGCGGCCTCGGCGATCGTCCAGGACGCCGCCCGCGCGCTCGGCGAGGCCGTGCTCGCCGCCGCCCGCCGGATCGGCGGCGAAGCCCTCTCCGTGACCGTCACCGGCGGGCTCACCGGCCTCGGCGAACCGCTCCTCACGCCGCTGCGCTCGGCGCTGGCCGGCTCCCCGCTCCCCCTGCGCCTGCGGGACCCGCTCGGGCAACCGCTGGACGGTGCGCGCCTGCTGGCGCTGGACGCCGGCGCACCGCACGAGCCCCACGTCGTCCGCGTACGGCGGGCGGCGCCCTTCTCCCCCGCCCCCACCTCGCCGGCGCCGCCGGCCGTTGCTTAGGAGTGAGCGTGCGTCAACTCGACCTCGTGGTGGTCGTCGTCTATCTGGTGGCGATCGCCGTGATCGGACTGCGCCTGGCCGGCCGGCAGAGCACCGCGAAGGACTACTTCGTCGGCGAGGGCCGCATGCCGTGGTGGACGGTGTCGTTCTCCGTGGTGGCCACCGAGACCAGCGTGCTCACCGTGATCAGCGTGCCCGGCGGCGCGTACAGCGGGCAGGGATTCGGAAACGTCGAACTGGCCCTCGGCTACGTCATCGGCCGCGTGGTCGTGGCCACCGTGCTGATCCCCCTGTACAAGCGGGGCGGCTTCGTCAGCGCCTACCAGTACCTGGGCAGCAGGTTCGGGCTGAAGCTGCAGGGGCTCGCCTCGGTGACGTTCGTCTTCACCCGGCTCCTCGCCGAGGGCGTCCGGCTGTTCGCCTCCGCCATCCCGATCAAGCTGCTGCTCGACGAGTTCGGGGTGCACGCGGGCTACCGGTTGATCATCATCGTGCTCACGGCGATCACGGTCGTCTACACCTACCTCGGCGGGATCAAGGCGGTCATCTGGACCGACGCCATCCAGATGGGCCTGTACCTGGGCGGCGCGGTCCTCGCCATCGCCGTGCTGTCCGGCCATGTCGGCGGCAGTGGGTTCGCCGGCGCGCTGCACTCGGGCCACTTCAGGCTGTTCGACACCGACTTCGCCCTGGCGCACGTCCTGACCAGCCCGTTCGCCCTGCCCACCGCGATCGTCGGCGGCGCCATCTTCGCCATGGCCAGCCACGGCTCGGACCAGCTGATCGTTCAGCGCGTCCTGGCCACCCGCTCGCTGCGCGACGGCCAGAAGGCCATGATCGCCTCGGGTGTCTTCGTCACCCTGCAGTTCGCCGCCTTCTCGCTCGTGGGCGCGCTGCTGTGGTCGTACAACCAGGGCAAGGACTTCAGGCAACTCGGCCTGAGCAGCTCCGACAACCTCTACCCGCAGTTCATCCTGCACGGGCTGCCCGTGGTGATCTCCGGTCTGCTGGTGGCGGGCATCCTGGGCGCCGCGATGGGCTCGCTGTCCTCGGCCCTGAACTCCATGTCGAACTCGACGGTCGCCGACATCATCCACAGCTTCTTCCGCAGCACGCCGTCCGAGGAGTCGCTGCTGAAGCTCGCCCGGGTGATGACGCTCGTGTGGGCGGTGCTGATGGCGGTGTTCGCCTGTGCGTTCAGCACCAGCACCGGCAACGTCTATCTGACGGGTCTGACGATCGCGGGCTACACCTACGGCGCCCTTCTCGGCGCGTTCCTGCTCGGGCGTCTCGTGCGGCGCGCGAACGAGATCGACTCCGTGGTCGCCTTCCTGGTGACGATCGGCGTGATGACATACGTCGTGCGCGGCGTCAAGATCGACGTCCATGTGGCCGGCGCCACCGTGCCGACCGCGATCGCCGCCCAGTGGCTCGTGCCCATCGGCGTCGTCGTCACCCTGGTCGTCGGCGGCCTGGCCAGCCTGCTCCACCACGCCCCCGAGACCGCCGCGATCCCGGCGACCGACGGCGAGACGGCCCCCGGCACCGGCCGCGTGGCCACGGCGACCGGCACGGACTGAGGGCGCGCGCATCCGGGCGGGGGCCGCCGTCCCGGCCCAGCCCAACCTCGACCGCGCAAACCCCGGAGTCGGACCGCCGTCCCGGCGTCGCCCCGCCCTGCGACCGCGCGGGCCCCGGTCCAGGGCCACCACCTCACCCCGCCCAGCCTGCACCCCCGTGCAGGACCGCCTCCCCGCCCCCGGCCCAACCTCCGACTCCCGCCCCCGGCCCAACCTCCGACCGCACAACCCCGGCACAAGGCCACGGCCTCACCCCGCCCGGCCTGCAACCACGCACATCCCCGGAGCGGGGCCGGCGGCCCGGTGTCGTCCCGCCCGGCGACCGCGCACACCCCCGGAGCGGGGCTGACGACCTGGCCCCCAGCCGTTCCGACCCGTGAGGGAGAAGTCATGCCACAGCGTCGGCCGACGCGGTCCGCGCGACGGACGAGGTGCCGGGAGGCGTCGTGCGTGTGATCGGCCTGATGTCGGGGACCTCCTACGACGCCATCGAGGCCGCCGCCGCGGACCTCGCCCTGGACGGCGACGCCCTGCTGCTACGGCCACTCGGGCACCTCTCCGTGCCGTACCCGGAGGAGGTGCGGGACCTGATCGGCGCCAGCTTGCCGCCGGCCGCGACGACCACGCAGGCCGTGTGCGCCCTGGACACCGGCGTCGGCCAGGCCTTCGCCGGCGCGGCCGGGCGGGCACTGCGCGAGCTGTGCGACGGGAGGGCCGACCTCGTGGTCTCGCACGGCCAGACGGTGCACCACTGGGTGGAGGACGGCACCGTCCGCGGCACGCTCCAGCTCGGCCGGCCCGCCTGGATCGCCGAGGCCACCGGGCTCCCGGTCGTCTCCGACCTGCGCAGCCGGGACGTGGCCGCGGGCGGGCAGGGCGCGCCGCTGGTCGCCATGACCGACGCCCTGCTGCTGCGCGCCCTGCCCGGCACACCGGCCGCGCTGAACCTCGGCGGGATCGCCAACGTCACCGTCCTGGCACCCGGCGCCGAACCCCTGGCCTTCGACACCGGCCCGGCCAACGCCCTGCTGGACGCGGCCGTACGGCACTTCACCGGCGGTGCCGCCGACTACGACGAGGACGGGCGCAGGGCCGCCGCCGGCCGGACCAGCCCCGAACTGCTGCGCGCCCTCCTCGACGATCCCTACTACCGCAGGCCGGCGCCGAAGAGCACCGGCAAAGAGCACTTCCATCTGCCTTACCTGCAGCGAGCGCTGGCGGCGGCCCCCACCCCGGATCCCGACGACGTCCTGGCCACCCTGACCCGGCTCACCGCCGTCACCGTGGCCGACGCCTGCCGTGCCCACCGGGTCACCGAACTCGTCGTCTCCGGCGGCGGCACCCGCAACCCGGTGCTCATGCGCACGATCGGCGAGGAACTGACCGGCGTACGGATGCGCCCCAGCGACGACCTGGGCCTGCCCTCGGACGCCAAGGAGGCCCTGGCCTTCGCCGTCCTCGGCTTCCTCACCGTGCACGGGCTGCCCGGCACCCTGCCCTCGGGCACCGGCGCCCGCCGGGCCACGCTGCTCGGCAGCATCACCCCCGGTGCGACGCCGCTGCGCCTGCCCGAACCCGCCGCACGGCCACCGCGCCTGCTGCGCGTCGACCGTCCCGCCCGCTGAAAATCGGGGCCGACCGTGCCGGCACGGGTGAGGCCCGGCACAGGGCGGCTGCTCGTCGCACGCGGGTGAAGTCCGCGGCCGCCCGGCGGCGCCGCCGTTTGCCGCCGGGCGGGAACGGGGAACCCTGCCGAGCCCGAACGCGTCCCGCTGCAGGAGGCATCGATGACGGACGAGCCGGAGGACCGCTTCGACGTGGTGGTGCTCGGTGCCGGACCGGGCGGCTACGTGGCCGCCATCCGCGCCGCCCAGCTGGGCAGACGCGTCGCCGTGGTGGAGCGGAAGTACTGGGGCGGCATCTGCCTGAACGTGGGCTGCATCCCGACCAAGGCCCTGCTGCGCAACGCCGAGCTGGCGCACATCGTCACCCGCGAGGCGAAGACGTTCGGCATCCGCGCCGACGGCCCGGTGTCCTTCGACTACGGCGAGGCGTTCCGCCGCAGCCGCAAGGTCGCCGACGGCCGGGTCAAGGGCGTGCACTACCTGATGAAGAAGAACGGGATCACGGAGCTCGACGGGCACGGCACGTTCCTCGCCCCGCACACCCTCCAGGTCTCCGGCTTCGACGGCGACACGCGCACCATCGGATTCGACCACTGCGTCATCGCCACCGGCGCCACGCCCAAACTGCTGCCCGGCACCCGGCGCACCTCCCGCGTGGTCACCTTCGAGGAACAGATCCTCGCCGAGGAGCTGCCGCGGTCGATCGTCATCGCGGGCGCCGGCGCGATCGGCGTCGAGTTCGCCTACATCCTGCACAACTACGGCGTGAAGGTGACGCTCGTCGAGTTCCTGGACCGCCTCGCCCCGCTGGAGGACGCCGAGGTGTCCGCGGAACTCGCCAAGCAGTACCGCAGGCTGGGCATCGACGCGCTCACCTCCACCCGCGTCGAGTCCATCGACGAGTCGGGCCCCCAGGTGCGTGTCACGGTCACCGGCAAGGACGGCTCCCGGCAGGTCCTGGAGGCCGACAAGGTGCTCCAAGCGCTCGGCTTCGCCCCCAACGTGGCGGGCTACGGCCTGGAGACCACCGGCGTGCGGGTCTCCGGGCGCGGCGCGATCGAGGTCGACGGCCGCTGCCGTACGAACGTCCCGCACATCTACGCCATCGGCGACGTCACCGCGAAGCTGATGCTCGCGCACGCGGCCGAGGCGATGGGGGTGATCGCCGCCGAGACGATCGCGGAGGCGGAGACCATGGAACTCGACTACGCGATGATCCCGCGGGCCACCTTCTGCCGGCCGCAGATCGCGAGCTTCGGCCACACCGAGGAGCGGGCGCGCGAACTGGGTTACGACGTCAGGGTGGCGAAGTTCCCGTTCACCGCCAACGCCAAGGCGCACGGCCTGGGCGACGCCACCGGTTTCGTGAAGCTGATCAGCGACGCGAAGTACGGCGAGCTGGTCGGCGGGCACCTCATCGGCCCCGACGTCACCGAGCTGCTGCCCGAGCTGACCCTGGCCCAGCAGTGGGACCTCACCGTCCACGAGATCGCCCGTAACGTCCACGCCCACCCGACGCTCGGCGAGGCGGTGCAGGAGGCGGTGCACGGCCTGGCCGGGCACATGATCAACCTCTGACACCCGCCGATCACGGCCGGCCCGTGCCCGGCTGCCCTCTCTTACCACCTCAGCCGTTCAGCCGCAGGGTCCACACCACGGTCATCTCGCCGGTGACGGCCCCGTCCTCGCGCTGGATGGCGATGTCGACCGGGAACTCCGGCCGCCCACCGGCGTCCAGCTCGGCGACGACCTCGGCCGCCGGGCGGCCCAGGGTCGCCGTGGCGGTCACCGGGCCCGTCGCCAGCTTCTTGTAGGCGATCTCGGCGCGCACCGCGAGCGGCACCGCGCGCGCCAGCTGGTCGCCGAACGCCGTGAGGACGATGGCGCCGCTCGCCGATTCGGCGAGGGTGAACATGGCGCCGGCGTGAGGACCGCCGATGTGGTTGTGGTAGTCCGGCTGGTCCGGCAGCCGCAGCACGGCACGCTCCGGGCCGACCTCGACGAACTCCAGGTTCAGGGTCCGCACCATCGGAACCGCGGCGGCCAGCATCTCGCCCATCGAGGCGCTCTCAACTGTCATGCCCCAGATGTTACTGGTGAGTAGCGAAACTGGCCAGCCCCGCGCTCTCCCCATCCACCAGCGCTGACCGCCGCCCGTCCGGCTTCGCTACGACCCTGACGAGGGCCGGTGACCGCATCGTGTCCGGGGCGGCACTAGGGTTACTGGCCATGTGGCCAGATCAGCAGCCGCCAGGGGGCGCGCCGAACCCGCAGAACAACCCGCAGCAGAATCCGTATCAGCAGCCGGGTTACCAGCAGCCGAACCCGTACCAGCAGCCCGGATACCAGCAGTATCCGCAGGCCGGGCCGTACGGTCAGCCGCCGCAGTGGGGGCAGCCGCAGCCTGCCGCGCCCGCCCCGCAGCCCCCGCACGGCGGCGGGGCCCGCACCAGGCTGATCGCGATCCTCGCGGCCGCCGCGGTCGTGATCGCCGCCGGCGTGACGGGGTATCTCGTCCTCGGCAAGAAGGACGGCACGGACGACAAGGCCGGCGGCAAGGGCGGACAGCACGCGAGCCAGTCACCGGCTGCCCAGCCCACGGCCGGCTCGTCGGCGACCGACGACCCGCGCGGCACCGGAACCGAGAAGCCGACCGTCCCCGGCTGGAAGGTCGTGGTGAACCCCAAGTGGGGGATCGCCTTCGACGTGCCGGCGGAGTGGGAGGTCCAGTCCCCCGGCATCGCCGTCAACTTCACCTTCCCGAAGAGCGAGACGGACACCGGCATCACCATGTCGGGCATCGCCGAGTACAAGTCCAAGTGGTGCACCTCGGACGACGACAAGGATGGCCGCACCGAGGACACCCCGCTGGCGGTCGTGGGCACCAAGGGCGCCAACGGGGCCAAGAACACGGACGAGATCGCGGTCAACACGCCGGCCTGGTGGGTCTACGGCGGCTACACCCAGCCCGACAAGAAGAGCATCTCCTGGGACAAGAAGGCCACCGCCTTCACCACGGACTCGGGCATCAAGGGCAGTTACGCCTGGGCGCAGTCGACGCACACCCCGAAGAAGGGCAAGTGCGTCAGCGACGGCAAGGCGCTCACCTTCGGCTTCCAGAACTCGGCGCACGACTACGTGTCGTTCAACTTCTACGGCGCCAAGGGCGTGAGCGGCGAGGTGTCCCGGGAGACCGTGCTGAAGATCCTCCGCACGGTCCGGCTGCACGGCGACCCGACCAACGAGTGAGCACGCGCGGCGTTTCCGGGCCGCCGCGTCACGGTGACCGGAACGCTGCGTCTCCGGCCGGACGCGCGGGAGAAACCGATTGCCCCCGCCCCACGCGGGAGCGATAGTCGCCCAGTGAACCCACCGTCCTTCCCCCACGGCCGGCGCAGACCCTCCTGGGCGGGCCGCAACCACTCCCTGCTGACGGCCGCGGCCGTGGTGACCGGCTTCGGTGCGAACGGCTCGCTCGTCGCCGCCGCGTTCGCCGTGCTGGACGCGGGCGGCGACGGCGGCGACGTGGGGCTCGTGGCCGCCTCGCGCACGGTGCCGCTGGTGGTGTTCCTGCTGATCGGCGGCGCGCTCGCGGACCGGCTCCCCCGGCACCGGGTGATGGTCGCCGCCAACGCCCTCAACTGCCTCTCCCAGGGCGCCTTCGCCGCACTCGTGCTGGCCGGCGAACCCCGGCTGTGGCAGATGATGCTGCTCAGCGCGCTCGGCGGCACCGGGCAGGCGTTCTTCGGCCCGGCGGCCGAGGGCATGCTGCTGTCCTCGGTGCAGGGCGAGCAGGCGGGCCGCGCGTTCGCCGTGTTCCGCATGGCCACGCAGGGCGCGGCGCTCGGCGGCGCGGCACTGGGCGGCGCCCTCGTCGCAGCCGTCGGCCCCGGCTGGGTGCTCGCGCTCGACTCCGCGGCCTTCGCCGTCGCGGGCGCCCTGCGCTCCTTCCTCGACACCGGCCACATCCCGCCGCGCACCCCCGGCGAGGGCATGCTGGCCGATCTCCGCGACGGCTGGCAGGAGTTCGCCGGCCGCCCCTGGCTGTGGGGCATCGTCGTCCAGTTCTCGATCGCCAACGCGGTGGTCGGCGCCGCCGAGGCGGTCTACGGCCCACTGGTCGCCCGCGACCACTTCGGCGGCGCGGGCCCCTGGGGCCTGGCCCTGGCCGCGTTCGGCGCGGGCACGGTGGCCGGCGCCCTGCTGATGACCCGCTGGAAACCCCGCCGCCTGCTCCTCGCCGGCACCCTCTGCGTCTTCCCCCTCGCCCTGCCCGCCGCCGCCCTGGCCGTACCGGCGCCGGCCGGGGCACTGGACGCGGTGATGTTCGCGGCCGGCACGACGGTGGAGGTGTTCGGGGTGTCCTGGATGACCGCACTGCACCAGGAGATCCCCGAGGAGAAGCTCTCCCGGGTGTCGGCGTACGACTGGTTCGGGTCGGTCTCGCTCGTCCCCGTCGCCACCGCGCTGGCCGGTCCCGCGGAGAGCGCCTTCGGCCGGCCGGCCGCGCTGTGGGGGTGCGCCGGGCTGGTCGTGCTGGTGACCGCGCTGGTGCTGCTGGTCCCGGACGTCCGGGCCCTGACCCGCCGTACCCAGCGGGTGGCCGGCTCCCCGGCCGGGTCAGCCGATGCCGAACGCACCGTCGGGGGGCTCGGGTGAGGGCACGGCGTCGGCGTCCTCGACCGGGCGCGCCGAACCGGTGAACTCGCTGATCGCCGCCCCGTGTTCGACCCGCGCCGGGAAGACGTCCGCGGCGGTGCGGCGGGCCAGCACGGCGGTGTCGAGGGGCCGGTGCGAGGCGACCAGCACCGCGTTCCCGAACCGCCGGCCGCGCAGCACCCCGGGCTCGGCGATCAGCGCCAGCTCCTCGAAGACGGCGGCGAAGGTGGCGAGCTGGGAGCGCAGGAAGGCGAACGGCGCCGCGTCGGCGAGGTTGGCCAGATAGACCCCGCCGGGCCGCAGCACCCGCTCGGCCTCGCGGGCGTAGGCGAGCGTGGTCAGATGGGCCGGTACCCGGGACCCGCCGAAGACGTCGGCGACGAGCACATCGGCGTGGTCGTCCGGCGCCGCCTCCAGCCAGGCCCGGGCGTCGGCGGTGTGCAGTGCGATGCCCGCGCCCCGCGGCAGCGGCACGTACTCGGTCACCAGCTCCAGCAGCTCCCCGTCGGCCTCCACGACGTCCTGCCGGGAGCCCGGCCGGGTGGCCGCCACGTACCGCGGCAGCGTCAGCGCCCCGCCGCCGAGGTGCAGCACGTCCAGCGGCAGCCCCTCGTCGGCGACGGTGTCGAGCACGTACCCGAGCCGCCGCGCGTACTCGAACTCCAGATGCGCCGGGTCGTCGAGATCGACGTACGACTGCGGCGCCCCGTCCACGGTGAGCAGCCAGGCCCGCTCGCGATCGACGTCGGGCATCAGCTTGGCGGTGCCGTGGCCGGTGGTCCGGGTAACGGGTATCTGCGCGGTCACGGGTTCATTGTCGCGTGCCCCGGAGGGGCGCGGGGAACCGCGCGGCCGGCCGGAACGCGCCGGCGGTTCCCCACGCACCTGAGCCGCTACCCGACGGAGCCGACGGTCCCCGCGCCCACGGTCCGCCCGCCCTCACGGATGGCGAACCCGAGCCCCGGCTCCAGCGGCACCTCCCGCCCCAGCTCGACGGTCATCTCCACCGTCTCGCCGGGCCGGGCCACCGCGGCCGGGCCGAGGTCGACGTCCCCCACCACGTCCGCGGTGCGGATGTAGAACTGCGGCCGGTACCCGGTGGCGACCGGGGTCGTACGGCCGCCCTCGCGGCCCGACAGCAGATACACCCGGGCGGTGAACCGCCGGGCGGGCACCACGCTTCCCGGAGCCGCCACGACGTGCCCGCGCCGCACGGCGTCCCGCGGCACGCCCCGCAGCAGCACCGCCACGTTGTCCCCGGCCTGCGCCTCCTGCATCGGCTTGCCGAAGGTCTCGAGCCCGGTGACGACGGTCTCCACGTCGGCGCCGAGCACCGCCACCCGGTCCCCCAGGCGGAGCGTGCCCCGCTCCACGGCGCCGGTGACGACCGTGCCGCGCCCGGTGATGGTGAGCACGTTCTCCACCGGCAGCAGGAACGGCGCGTCCAGGTACCGCTCCGGCATCGGCACATAGGTGTCCACCGCGTCGAGCAGCGCCTCGACGGCCGCCGTCCAGCGCGGGTCGCCCTCCAGCGCCCGGAGCCCGGAGACCCGTACGACCGGTACCGCGTCGCCCGGGTAGCCCTGGGAGGTGAGCAGGTCGCGGACCTCCAGCTCGACGAGGTCGATCAGCTCCTCGTCGTCCGTGCCGTCGGCCTTGTTGAGCGCGACGACGATGTGGTCGACGCCCACCTGCCGGGCGAGCAGCACGTGTTCGGCGGTCTGCGGCATGATCCCGTCGAGCGCGGAGACGACGAGGATCGCCCCGTCGAGCTGTGCGGCCCCGGTGACCATGTTCTTGACGTAGTCGGCGTGGCCCGGCATGTCCACGTGGGCGTAGTGCCGGGTGTCGGTCTCGTACTCGACGTGCGCGATGTTGATGGTGATGCCGCGCGCGGCCTCCTCCGGGGCCCGGTCGATGCGGTCGAACGGCACGAAGGTGCCGGTGCCGCGCTCGGCGAGGACTTTGGTGATGGCGGCGGTCAGGGTGGTCTTGCCGTGGTCGACGTGCCCCATGGTGCCGATGTTGAGGTGCGGCTTGGTGCGCGCGTAGGCCGTTTTGGACATGGCTGTACCTCGAAGCCTCTCAGGCGTGGAAGGGATGCGGGACCCCGAGGACCGGCCGACCCTCCCCCTGCGGGGTCCGCCGGTTCGTTCCGGAGAGGGTCAGCTTCGGGCGCCGTCGACGGCGGCCACGAGGATCTGGACGGCAGCCTTCGGCGCATCCGCGGCGGCGGATGCTGCGAGGAGGAAGGCGTACCGGAACATGGGGTCGATCATCGCCGAGCGGCGGTGCGGCGTCGAATGGTTTTCGCGGCGGCCGGGCCGAGGTCAGGCCCCGATGTTCTTCAGGGCCTCCCGCACGGTGAGCGGCGCGAACCGGCCCCGCTCCCGCGCCAGGAAGGCCCGTACGGCGTCGGGGTCGGTCTTGGCGTACTCGCGCAGGGCCCAGCCGATCGCCTTGCGGATGAAGAAGTGGGGATGCCCGGCCTGGAGCAGGCAGTAGCCGAACAGCCGGTCGGTGTCGGTGGTGTCCTTGCGGGCCAGCTGGTGCAGCAGGGCCGTGCGCACCGGCCACAGGCCGGCGTCGGTGATCCAGGTGTCCATGTCGGCGGTGAGCGCGGGGTCGGCCGCGACGAGGCGTCCGACCACGTGCGCGGCGAGCGGGTCGACGGTGTCCCACCAGGGGACCGTGGTGACGAGGTGCCGGGCCACCGGCAGGAAGCCGGAGGAGCAGCGGCCGGCGTGCCGGCGCAGGAAGTCCACCGCGGCGTAGTGGTACTCGCGCTCGGGCAGCGCCCAGCAGCGCAGCGCGACCGCGGTGCAGTCGGCCTCGTCCGGGCGCGGGGTGCCGGCGAGGACCGTGCGGGTCAGGGCGCGGCGGGCCGGGGTGGGGATGCCGAGGAAGGGCGCCACGTCCTTCATGTACGTCCGCATCGCGGCGGCCCGCGCCGGATCGGCGGCGGCGCCGAAGGCCGCGGTGAGCCGGTCGAGCACGGTGTCGGCGAGGGCACTGCGCGGCACGCGCGGCGAGGCCGTCCCAGTGGCGGTCATGACCGCACTCTACTATCGAACACCCGTTCACTCGCGTGCCTGGGAGCGCCGTGCGCATCCCTTCCCGACGCCGGTTTGCGGCCCTTTCCGCACCGGCGTTACCTGGAAGTACCCGTGGTGTAGCGGGCGGAGGTGACACAGGTGAAAGCCGTCGTTTACGAGGAACCCTTCAGTGTGGTGGTGAAGGACGTCCAGGATCCGCGGATCCAGCATCCCAACGATGTGCTCGTACGCGTCACGTCGACCGCGATCTGCGGCTCCGACCTGCACATGTACGAGGGCCGCACGGCGGCCGAGTCGGGCATCGTCTTCGGGCACGAGAACCTCGGCGTCGTCGAGGAGGTCGGCAGCGGCGTGACCTCGCTGTCCAAGGGCGACCGGGTCGTGATGCCGTTCAATGTCGCCTGCGGGTTCTGCAAGAACTGTCTGGCCGGGAAGACGGGCTTCTGTCTGACGGTCAATCCCGGATTCGCCGGCGGCGCCTACGGCTATGTGGCGATGGGCCCGTACACGGGCGGCCAGGCCGAGCTGCTGCGGGTGCCGTTCGCCGATTTCAACTGCTTGAAACTGCCCCCGGGCGAGGAGTTCGAGACCGACTTCGTGCTGCTCGCCGACATCTTCCCGACGGGCTACCACGGCTGCGAACTCGCCCGGGTGTCCCCCGGTGAGAGCGTGGCCGTCTACGGCGCCGGGCCGGTGGGGCTGATGGCCGCCTACTCGGCGCTGCTGCGCGGCGCCGCGAAGGTGTTCTCCGTCGACCGGGTGCCCGAGCGGCTGGCCAAGGCGGAGGAGATCGGGGCGATCCCCATCGACTTCACCAAGGGCGACCCGGCGGAGCAGATCAAGGAGCAGACCGGAGGCGAGGGAACCGACAAGGGCGTCGACGCCGTCGGCTACCAGGCCCAGGCACACGACGCCAGTCACGAGGAACCGGCCATCGTGCTGAACGCGCTGGTCGAGACGGTACGGCCGACGGGCATGCTCGGTGTGCCGGGCCTGTACGTGCCCTCGGACCCGGGCGGCCCCGACGAACACGCCAAGCACGGCCAACTGCTCGTCTCCATCGGCAGGATGTTCGAGAAGGGCCAGCAGATGGGCACGGGCCAGTGCAACGTCAAGCAGTACAACCGGCAGTTGCGCGATCTGATCATCGCCGGGCGCGCCAAGCCCAGTTTCGTGGTCTCCCACGAACTGCCGCTGGACCAGGCGCCGCAGGCGTACGAGAAGTTCGACAAGCGGGTCGAGGGCTACACCAAGGTGGTGCTCCACCCCGGTCACGCACTCGCCGCGTGAGTCGCTCCTGAGACGACCGTGGGACGAAGGGGTCCGGGCGCGCCAGGCGCCCGGACCCCATCGCGTCCTCCCGGCGGCGATCACAGGGGTTCGTCGGTTAATGTCACCGGATGCTCGATGCCACCCGCTCTGGCACCGCCACCGCCTCTGTCCGGACCGCCGCCACGGAGCTCGCCGTGCCCGTGTCCGCCCCGCCCCGCGCCGGGTTCGCCGGGCGGTGCGCGCGGGCGCTGGTGTCTCCCTACGCGCGGCTGTCGCTGCTGCTCGCCCTGCTCGCCGGTGCGGCCGCGGGTGTGCTCGCCTTCGAGCCGCAGCGGCTGCTGACGCACGGGTGGCCGCCGCAGCTCGGCGGGGCCGCGGCAGCCGTGGTGTTCACGGTGGCGTACGGGCTGTGCACCGTGGCGTTCGTGCCGCGTCCCGTGCTCAACCTGGCGGCGGGCGCGTTGTTCGGCTCGCAGCTGGGGCTGGCGACAGCACTGGCCGGCACGGTGCTCGGGGCGGGCGTGGCGTTCGGGCTGGGCCGGGTACTGGGGCAGGACGCGCTGCGCCCGCTGCTGCGGGGCCGCTGGCTGCGGGCGGCCGACGGCCAGCTCAGCCGGCACGGGTTCCGGTCGATGCTGGCGGTCCGGCTGTTTCCCGGCGTGCCGTTCTGCGCGGCGAACTACTGCGCGGCCGTCTCCCGGATGGGCTGGCTGCCCTTCCTGCTGGCGACCGCGCTGGGCTCGATCCCGAACACGGCCGCCTACGCGGTGGCCGGCGCCCGCGCCGCCACGCCGACCTCCCCGGTGTTCCTGATCGCAATGGCCTGCATCGCCGCACCGGCACTCGCCGGCTCACTGGTGGCGTGGCGCAAGCGGCACCGTCTGCGCGGCCGGTAGCCGTTCTCAGACCCCCTCGAGGATCATCGCGTTGGCCAGGCCGCCCGCCTCGCACATGGTCTGCAGGGCGTACCGGGCGCCCCGCTCCCGCATGGCGTGGACCAGGGTGGTGGTCAGCCGGGTGCCGCTGGCGCCGAGGGGGTGGCCGAGGGCGATTGCGCCGCCGTGCACGTTGACCTTGGCCAGGTCGGCGCCGGTCTCCTGCTGCCAGGCCAGCACCACGCTGGAGAACGCCTCGTTGACCTCGAACAGGTCGATGTCCGCCGGCTTCAGCCTCGCCCTGCGCAGCACCTTCTCGGTCGCCGGGATCACCCCGGTGAGCATCAGCAGCGGGTCGGAGCCGGTGACGGCGAAGCTGTGCAGCCGGGCGAGCGGGCGCAGGCCGAGGCGGGCGGCGGTGTCGCTGGAGGTGATCAGGACGGCGGAGGCGCCGTCGTTGATCGGGCTGGCGTTGCCCGCGGTGACGTTCCACTCGATCTGCGGGAAGCGCTCGGCGAAGGCGGGGTCGTAGTAGGCGGGCCTGAGGCCGGCGAGTATCTCCGGGGTGCTGTCGGGGCGGACGCACTCGTCGCGGGCGACGCCGTCCAGCGGCGCGACCTCGGCGTCGAAGAGGCCTGCCTGCCAGGCGGCTGCGGCCTTGTGGTGCGAGGAGACGGCGAACTCGTCCATCCGCGCCCGGGTGAGCGACCACTTGGCGGCGATCAGTTCCGCGCTGATCCCCTGGGGGACCAGGCCTTCGGGGTAGCGCTCGGCGACGCCGGGTCCGAACGGGTCCTTGCCCGCGGGCACGTTGGACCACATCGGCACCCGGCTCATCGACTCCACGCCGCAGGCGACCACCAGGTCGTACGCCCCGGAGATCACGCCCTGCGCGGCGAAGTGCACGGCCTGCTGGGAGGAGCCGCACTGGCGGTCCACCGTGGTCGCCGGGACCGTCTCGGGGAACCCGGCGGCGAGGACGGCGTACCGGGTGGTGTTCATGGCCTGCTCGCCCACCTGGTCCACGGTGCCGCCGATGACGTCGTCGATCAGCGCCGGGTCGACGCCGGAGCGTTCGACGAGGGCGCGCAGGGTGTGGGCGAGCAGCTGCACGGGGTGGACGTGGGCGAGGGAGCCGTTCGGCTTGCCCTTGCCGATGGGGGTGCGTACGGCTTCGACGATCACGGCGTCACGCATGGCGGGGCCTCCTTGGCCGCCCGGCTGCTCGCGGCGGGCCACGGCAGCTACCGGTGAGTAGGAAATCCGGACCCACCATAACTCGCTTAGTTTGGAAATCAAACCCTCCTCTAGACTGGGCGCCATGGCCGCCACGAAAGACCCGCGCCCCTGCTCCATCGCCGACGCCCTCGCGGTGGTCGGGGAGAAGTACTCGCTGCTCGTCCTGCGCGAGGTGTGCCTCGGCAACGGCCGCTTCGACCAGCTGGTGCGCAACACCGGCGCCCCCCGCGACATCCTGGCCGCCCGGCTGCGCCGGCTCGTGGACGCCGGGATCCTCACCAAGCGCCTCTACAGCGAGCGCCCGCAGCGCTTCGAGTACCTGGCCACACAGGCGGGCCTGGAACTGCACCCGGTTCTGATGACACTCAAGGAGTGGGGCGACCGCCACATCCGCAAGGGCGCCGACCTGCCCATGTCCATCGAGCACCGCTGCGGCCACGAACTGGTCCCGGTCGTCACCTGCCGCGCCTGCGGCGAGGAGATCCACCCCGAGCACCTCACGGCCCGTCCCCAGGCCCCGGGCTGGACGATCAGCGGGCCCACGGCGGCAGTTGGGTGAGACGGCAGTCCCCAGACCTGCTTGCCGTCGGCCAGGAGTGGCGTGATCCTTCGGGGGCCATTCACCCGTCCACCCTCACGCCGGTTGGTGAGCGCGCTGGTCCAGCCGCTTGCCCCGAACCCTCACCGGCGGAGCCGACGGGCTGGGTAGGCGCGGACGGGGGCCCCTCGCGCAACCCTCGCCCTGCCGTTCGCCCCGGCCCTGGCCCTGCGGTTCGCCCCGGCCCCGTGCGCGGGGACTGTTTCGGACATCTCCGCGGGCTGGATGCTCCGGGTCCGCCGAGCGCCCTGGCCCTGCTGTCCGAGGTGCCTCGCAGGGTCGCCGGGACCTGCGGATTCCCGGCTCCGGCGGTGGCGTACGGCCGTATCCGGCCCGGCGCGTCGCCGCGGCCCGCGCCCGCGTCCTCGTGCGGCCCCGCAGGGCACAGCCGGGGCGACGCGGGCGAGAAGAAGGCACCGCGGCCGGTGACGGTGACCAACCGCATACCTTCTGTGTAGCCGGGCGGTAGCGCAGTGTCAGTGCTTACCCCTAGGCTGTCCGCATGTCCCCCGAAGTCCCCCCGTTCTCTGGTTCCGTGCGGTCTGCTGCCGAGGTGAACGAGCAGATCCGGGCGCTCTGGCTGCGTGCGGGCGGCACCCTGTCGGCCCAGGAGCGCGCGGAGTACGAGCAGTTGGTGATCGAGTGGGCCGAGGCGATCCGCTGCGAGGTCATCAAGGCGGCGTGACGCGTACGGCGCCCCGGGACCGCCTGCGCCCGCCCGCCGCCGCGGTCATCCCTCGCCGCTCCCGCCCCCGGCGTCGGCCTCGCGGGTCCACAGGGACAGATCACTGCTCGTCGCCACGGCGAGGGTCCGTCCGGAGGGCGAGAATCCGGTGGCGCGGAGTTCGGAGTAGTGCGCGTGGAAGATATGCCACCAGCGCTCTCCGTGCGGTCCGGAGTGCGGCAGTGCGTCGCCCCGGGAGAGCAGGACACGCTCGTACGGCCAGGCCGGCGCGACGACCTCCAGTTGCCAGCCGTCGCCGGTGGTGGTGTGCAGTCCCCCTCCGAAGAGCCCGGCGACGCGCACCCTGCGTCCGGCGACCGGTCCCAGTCCAGGGCACGACATGGCGGGATCCGCGGCCGGTCCGCTCTCCTCGCAGTCGGGCTGCGGGTCGCGGGCCCGCGCGATCCTCTCTCCCGTGACGCCGTCGAAGAGACCGTGCCCGTCGTGGGACACGACCATCACGAGATCCTGGCCGGTCCGTGGGTGCGAGGCGAAGCCGATGCCGAGCAGGCCGCCGACCGGGGCGTACGCGATGCGCCGCCACGGCTCCGGCGCCGGTACGACCGGGGCGGCGAGCAGTCGCCGCCGCATCTGCTGCTGGTACGCGGATAGCTCCGGCTCGGGTACCGGCTCGGCCGCGGGCCCGTTGTTCGTCGTCGGCTTCGTCATGCGGCCATGATCCGGACGCCGGCGGCTTCTTCCAACTGTGCCGCCGCACCTGCGCGGACGGTCCAGCGGGTTGCTGCCGCCCCGCCGGTGTGCGGGACGGCCGGACCTGACTAGAGTCGTGCCGTTACACCTGGTTGTGGGGACAGCCAGTGCGCTTGGGGAGGGCCTGCACCACATGAGTCGTCGTTCCAATGGCGTGATAGGCGTCTGGGCCGAGATGCAGCGACAGCAGCAGCGGCAGGCGCAGGCCGAAGCCAGACGACGGAGGCAGGAAGAGCAGCAGGCACGCGCCTACCAGCGGCGAGTCGCCCAGAGCCATCGCGAGTACCGGCAGGCGGAGGCACAGCGCCGGACCGAGGAACTGGACGCACAGGTCGCAGCGCTGCAGGGTCTTCTCGCCGCGGGTGTTCAGGCGCCGGCGTTCCGGGCCTCCTCCCTCCTGCGCCCGGAGGTGATCGAGCCGTTCGCACCGGGTGCGCTGGCGCAGCCCGTTCCGATGCCGGATTTCGCGCACTACCAGACGCAGAGCGGATGGACCGCCGCCCGCCGCGCCCAGGCCCAGGCGGAGGCTCGGGCGCGCTTCGAGCGGGACTGGCACGCGGCCCAGGCGGCGGAGGCGCAGCGGCAGCAGCAGCTGGCGGCGTACCAGCAGTGGGCCGACGCCCAGCTCGCCGAGGTACGGCGGCACAACGCCGGCGTCGGCGAGCTGACCGAAGGAGTCGGGCGCCGCGATCCGGACGCCGTGGTCGAGTACTTCACCGCCGCTCTCCACACGTCGGCCGCGTGGCCGGAGGAGTTTCCGCGTCAGGTGACGGCGGCCTACGACGCGGCGGCCGGGCAGCTGGTGCTGGACTGGGAACTGCCCGCCTACGACGTCGTACCCGAGGTCAAGTCCGTTCGCTACATGCCCGGGCTGGACCAGGACAAGGAGACCGCCCGGCCCGTGGGCCAGCGGCGGGCTCTCTACCGCGAGGTGCTGGCGCAGTGCGTGCTGCTCGTGCTGCACGAGCTGTTCGCCGCGGACGAGCTGGGCGCGCTCGAGTCGGTGACCCTGAACGGGTTCGTGGACGGGCACGACCCCACGACGGGCCGGCCGGGCCGCATCTACCTGGCGACCGTGATGGCCGCGCGCTCGACGTTCCGCGAGCTCCACCTGGCCCAGGTGGACGCCTGCAGCTGTCTGGCCGACGCGCTGCGCGGGCAGCTCTCGGCCCGTCCCGACCAGCTCGCGCCGGTGCGGCCGGGTCGCCGGCCCGAGGACGTCGGCAACCGTGTCGTCACGCAGGGCGGCGACGAGGAACCCGACCTGTACGAGATGGATCCGATCGCCTTCGAGAATCTCGTCGCCGATCTCTTCCGGGCCATGGGGATGCAGGCAGTCACCACCCAGCGCTCGAACGACGGCGGGGTGGACGTCGACGCCCTGGATCCGGCGCCGATCCGCGGCGGCAAGATCGTCGTGCAGGTGAAGCGCTACCGGCACACGGTGCCGCCCACCGCCGTACGCGACCTGTACGGGACCGTGCAGGACGCCGGCGCCAACAAGGGCGTGCTGGTCACGACGTCGGGCTTCGGCCCCGGCTCGCACACCTTCGCCCACGGCAAACCGCTGGAACTGATCTCGGGCACGGAACTCGTCGATCTGCTGCACCGTCACGGGCTCCGCGGACGCCTCGGCGATCGTACGGGCCGCGGCGGAACGCGGCCGGCGCCGTCCGCCCCGGAACCCCGGCTCCCCGACGACCACAACGTGCTGGGCATGGCGTGGGCCGGAGGTGTTGCCCTGGACGCGTGCGCTCTCGTCTGCCGGGGCAACCGGGTGCTCGGCGAGGATCACTTCGTCTTCTTCAACAACCCGCGGACGCCGGACGGCACCGTGCGGGCTCTTCCCGCCCAGGCACCGGACAGGGCCGCGATCGGCGTCTCCTTCGACGCGCTGCCGCCCGAGGCCGACCGGCTCGTGCTCGTTGCCGCCGTCGACCCGGAGGCTGATCCGGACGCCGACCTCTCCGGATTCACCGACGCGCGCATCCGGCTGCTCGATCCCGGGATGACCGAGCTGGGGCGACTGGAGGTCTGCGACGGGCGGCCCGGCGAGACCGCCCTGGTACTCGGCTCCTTCCGCCGCAGGTCCAACGGTGACTGGGACTTCGTGCTCGGCGGCAAGGGCTACACGGGCGGTCTGGCGGAACTCGTCGCGGACTACGGCATCGAGGTGGAGTAGGCCGCCCGCGTCCGGGAGCGGACGCCTCGGTGACTCCGGTGTGCGGGCGCGTGGTTACGGGCGAATGTCCCGGCGCGCCTCTTGGCTCCGCGCCCGCCATGCCCAACACTGTGCCGATGACGCAGCGTGCGGAACTCGCCACCGTGATGGACCGACTGGCCGTCGACGAGTTGATCACCGCGTACGCGGTGGCCGTGGACGAGGGCGACTGGGGCGCCTACCGGGAGCTGTTCACGGTGGACGGGAGGGCCGACTACCGTTCGGCCGGCGGCATCGAGGGCGACGCGGAGCGGGTCGCCGGATGGCTCGCCGAGAGCCTGGCGCTGTTCTCCGTACGGCAGCATCTGATCGTCAACCGCCAGGTGCGGTTCGGCTTCCTGGAGCACGACACCGGCGACACGGCCTCGGTACGGGCCGACTACCTCAACCCGATGCGTCGCGCGGCCGACGGCGGCCCCACGGCCCCGGACCTGGTGTGCGGGGGCAGCTACGGATTCGGGGTGCTCCGCACCGCCGAGGGCTGGCGCCTGCGGGAGGTGGTCGCACAGGAGAAGTGGCGCCGCCTCCCGGCCCAGGGCCCGGCCACCGCCTAGAACACCGCCCGCACCGGGCCCACCGCCCCCGCGCAGGCACCCGCCCCGCCCAGCCCTACGTCGGCCCCGCCCAACAAGCCCGGCAGCCGCACCGGCCCCACAACCGGCCCCACACACGCCCCCAGCCACCTGGCCCCACAACCGCCTCGCAAGCCCCGGCCACTCACGGCCGCCCCGCCACCGGCCCCCGAGCCGCCCCCACGCAAGCCGCCGCGCATGCCCCGGCGCACGCCGGGCAGGTGCCCCCTGTCGTAGATCGCCTGGACCGCGCACACTGGAACGAGCGCACGGCTGGGAGGGCCCGTATGAGGATGATCGACCGCTGGCTGACCTCCCCTTGGCGGCGTTCCGCCGTGGCCGTGGTCGCCGGTGCCCTGCCCGTGCTCGCGTTCCCCGCGCCGGCGCTGTGGTGGTTCGCGTACGTCGCGCTGGTCCCCTGGATCCTGCTGGCCCGCTCGGCGCCCACCGGGCGGCGGGCGGCGTACGACGGCTGGTGCGGCGGCTTCGGATTTCTGCTGGCGGTGCACCACTGGCTGCTGCCGAGCCTGCACGTGTTCATCTTCCTGATCGCCGCGCTGCTGGGCGCGCTCTGGGCGCCCTGGGGGTGGCTGGTGCGCCGGTTCCTGGGAGAGCGGCCGACGCCGGGGCGGGGAGCCGCCGCGCTGCTGGTGCTGCCGTCCGGCTGGCTGATGGTGGAGCTGGTGCGGTCCTGGCAGGGGCTCGGCGGGCCCTGGGGCATGCTGGGCGCCAGCCAGTGGCAGGTCTCCCCCGCGCTGCGGCTCGCCTCGGTGGGCGGGGTGTGGCTGCTCAGCTTCCTGATCGTGGCCGTGAACGTGGCGGCGGCCGTGCTGGTGTCGGTGCCCGCGTCGCGGGTCCCGGCCGTGGCCTCGCTGGTCGCCACGGCCGCCGCGACCTCGGCCGTGTGGGCCTGGGCGCCGCGGCCGGACGTCGACGGGCATGTGCGGATCGCCGTCGTACAGCCCGGGATCGTGGACGGGCACGACAGCGGCGACAAGCGGTTCGACCGCGAGGAGCAGCTGACCCGGCGGCTCGCCGGGCAGCACCTCGGCCTGGTCGTCTGGGGCGAGTCGAGCGTCGGGTTCGACCTGGGCGACCGTCCCGACCTGGCCCGGCGGATCGCCGCGCTGTCCCGGGCGACCGGTGCCGACGTCCTGGTCAACGTGGACGCGCGCCGCTCCGACCGGCCCGGCATCTACAAGAGTTCGGTGCTGATCGGCCCGGACGGCCCGACCGGCGACCGGTACGACAAGATGCGGCTCGTGCCGTTCGGCGAGTACATACCCGCCCGTTCTCTCCTGGGCTGGGCCACCTCGGTCGGCAAGGCGGCCGGCGAAGACCGCAGGCGCGGCAGCGAGCAGGTCGTGATCAACGTGGGGCACGGACTGCGCATCGGACCGCTGATCTGCTTCGAGACCGCGTTCCCCGACATGAGCCGGCATCTGGCCGAGGACGGCGCCGACGTCCTGCTCGGCCAGTCCTCCACCTCGTCCTTCCAGGGCAGCTGGGCCCCGGCGCAGCACGCCTCGCTGGCCGCGCTGCGGGCCGCCGAGACCGGCCGCCCGATGGTGCACGCGACGCTCACCGGCGTCTCGGCCGTGTACGGGCCGAAGGGGCAGCGGCTCGGGCCCTGGCTCGGCACCGGCGCGAGCGCCGCCCGGGTGTACGACGTACCGCTCGCGCACGGCGTCACGCCGTACGTCCGCTACGGCGACTGGCCGGTGTACGGCGCGCTGCTGGTGCTGGCCGCGTGCTGCGCGGCCGAGGGGGTGCGGGCGCTCAGGCTGCGCCGAGGCGGCCCTGCACCGCTCGCACCACCCGCTCGCACAGCTCATGAGTCGCCAGCGCGTCCCGTGCGCTGAGCACCTTCCCGGCGCGCACGGCGTCCAGGAAGGCGAGCACCGCCTGCTCGATGCCGCGCTGCCGGGCCACCGGCACCCAGTCGCCGCGCCGGCGCACGGTCGGCTGGCCCTTGTGGTCGATCACCTCGGCGAGATTGAGCACCTGACGCTTGGTGTCCTGCCCGGAGACCTCGAGGATCTCCTCGTTGGAGCCGCTGAGCCGGTTCATCACGCCGAGCGCGGTGAAGCCGTCCCCGCCGAGCTGCAGCACGACGTGGTGCAGTGCCCCGTCCCGGACGCGGGCGCGGACGGTGACGTCGTCCACGGTGCCCGGCACCAGGAACCGCAGGGTGTCCACGACGTGGATGAAGTCGTCCAGGATCATCGTGCGCGGTTCCTCGGGCAGCCCGATCCGGTTCTTCTGCATGAGGATCAGTTCGCGCGGATGGTCCAGGCACTGCGCGTACCCGGGCGCGTACCGGCGGTTGAAGCCGACGGACAACGAGACCCCGCGCTGCTCGGCCAGGGCCACCAGCCGCTCGGAGTCGGCGAGTTCGTAGGCGAGCGGCTTGTCCACGTACGTGGGGACGCCCGCCTGGAGCAGCCGGGCGACGATCTCGGGGTGGGCGCCGGTCGGCGCGTGCACGAAGGCCGCGTCGAGCCCTTGCGCGAGCAGGGAGTCGAGCGTGCCGTGCCGCTGCCCGGGCGGCAGGTGCAGGGTGTCCGCGACCCGTTCGAGGGTGGCGGGCGTCCGGGTGTGGAGGTGCAGGTCGACCCCCGGCTGCATGCCGAGCACCGGCAGATACGCCTTCTGCGCGATGTCCCCGAGTCCGATGCAGCCGACCTTCACGTGTGCTCCCCTACCGCTCGACCGTGTCCTGGGCAGCATACGGCGGCCGCCAGCCGGCGATGCCGTCGAAGCCGCGCAGGAGGAGCGCGGGTGCGGCCTTCGACAGGACCGCGATCACGGTGTCGCGTACGGCGACGGCGGCGGGGCCCGCGGCCATGTTCACGCGTGCCGCTCTGACGGCCCGGCGGGCGATCGCGGTGGTGCGCGGGAGGCGGGCGGCGGTGTAGGCGGCCAGGTCGTGGGCGTGGTGGGCGAGGACGACGGCGTCCTCGACGGCCTGGTTGCCGCCCTGGCCGAGGGTGGGCGGCATGGCGTGGGCGGCGTCGCCGAGGAGGGCGGTCCGGCCCGCATGGTAGGCGGGCGGCGGGGTGGCGATGTGGTGGACGTCGTGCCGGAGCACGTCCTCGGGGCGGGCGGCGGCGAGCACATCCGGGATCGGGTCGTGCCAGTCGCCGAACCGGCGCAGGAGTTCGGCCCTCTCGTCGTCGGGCGCCCGGCCGCCGGCCGGGGTCATGGCCGCCGCGTACGCGTAGACACGGCCGTCCTTGAGCGGGTGCGTGCCCCAGAGCCGGCCCCGGCCCCAGGTCTCGTGGGCGGCGAACCGGACGCCCGGCAGCGGGATCAGCATCCGCCAGGTGGTGAACCCCGCGTACACCGGTCCGGGATGGCGGGGGAAGAGGGCTGTGCGGACACGGGAGTTGACGCCGTCCGCGCCGACCACCAGCTCGGCAGGCAGTTCCTCGTCGCCGGTGCGGACGCGGGCGGGCCTGCGGCGGTCGCCGGGGTCGGCGAGGCTCGCGCCGGCCGCGGTGCGGACGGCGCCGGGGGGCAGGAGGGCGGCGAGGCGGTCCACCAGGGTGGCGCGGGGCAGCAGGACCAGGGGGCCGCCGAAGCGGGCGGCGGCTGCCTCGGCGCTGGTGCGGGACAGCCAGCGGCCGCCCGGGGTGCGCAGGCCGCCGTCCCCCTGCCAGGCGGCCAGCTGCCTGATCTCGTCGCCGATGCCGAGCACGTCCAGGGCGCGCAGGGCGTTCGGGGCAAGGGAGATGGCCGCGCCGACGGGCTCCAGGGAAGGGGCGCGCTCCAGGACGGTCACGCCCCAGCCCCTTCGGTGCAGGGCCGCCGCCGCGGCCAGGCCTCCGATGCCGCCGCCGATGACGATCGCGCGGTCCGACTGTGTCATGGTTCCTCCCCATTCCCCGTTCACTACATCTGTAGTGACCCGCACGCTACTACAGACGTAGTGATCCCGGTAGGGTCGGATCATGTCCGTACGCACCTCGAGCGCCTCCCGCGCCGATCTCGTCGCCGACGCCGCCCTCGCGCTGCTCGCCGAGCGCGGCATGCGCGGGCTGACGCACCGGGCGGTGGACGAGACGGCGGGACTGCCGCCCGGCTCGACGTCGAACGTGGCCCGCACCCGGCAGGCCCTGCTGGAGCTGGCGGTACGCCGGCACGCCGAGCGGGAGGCCCGGGTGCTGGACCCCGCGGAGATGCCGGCGCCGGACGGCGGACCCGACGCGCTCGCCGACGGGCTGGCGCTCGCCGTGCACCGGTTCCTGACCCGGGACCGCGACCTGCTGATCGCCCGCTACGAACTCGCCCTGGAGGCCACCCGCCGCCCCGAGCTGCGGGCCTTCTACGACCGCGCGGGCGCCGTCTTCAAGGAGCAGCTGGCCGCCCTGCTCACCGCCGCCGGCTCCCCCGAGCCGGCCCGGCATGTGCTGTCCCTGGTCGCCTGGGCGGACGGGCTGATGTTCTCCTGCGCGGCGGGCTCGTTCAGCGCCGAGGCGCCGGGCCTGGAGGAGATCCGCACGGGCCTGCGGGAGCTGCTCAGGGGGATGCTGGGCCGGAGAAAACCCGTGGTGGAGGCGCCGGATGATCGATGACGATACGGGGATGACCACGATCGAACGCCGAGAGCCCGCCCCGAACGCCGGCGAACGCGCCATGCTGGAGGGCTGGCTGGACTACCACCGCCTGACCCTGGCCCACAAGTGCGAGGGGTTGAGCGACGAACAGCTGCGCACCGCGTCCGCACCGCCCTCCGAGCTGTCCCTCATGGGTCTCGTGCGGCACATGGCGGAGGTGGAACGGGCCTGGTTCCGCAAGGTCCTGGTGGGCGACGAGCCCGGCCCCGTCTACTGCACCGACGAGGACCCGGACGGCGACTTCCATGTCACCGGGGCCGCCACCTGGCAGGAGGCGTACGCGACCTGGCAGGCGGAGATCGAGACCGCCCGGCGGAACGCGGCGGCCTTCCGGCTCGACGACCTGTCCCAGGGCAGGAGCCGGTTCACCGACGAGCCGTTCAGCCTCCGCTGGATCTACGCCCACATGATCGAGGAGTACGCCCGGCACAACGGCCACGCCGACCTGCTCCGCGAGCGCATCGACGGCGCCACCGGCGACTGAGCGTCACCCTCGGTACCCTCGAAGCCCTCGGACGGGGCACGAGATCATCCGTACGGGGCATGAATCCCGGCTCCCTGCTGCCAAGCCGGGTGCCGACGCAGCAGAGTTGCGCGGGTGCATCGAACGACGACCACCGCAGCGCTCCTGGCCACCGTGGCCGTCTCGGCCCTGTCCGGCTGTGTGACGGTCCAGGCCCCCGCGACGCCCGCGCCGCCCCGGGAGGCGACCACCTCGGTCCCGGCGGCGCCGCGCACGGACGGCAGCGCCGGGCCCCGGCCCGTACCGGCGCCGGCCCAGGAGGCGCTGGAGATGACGGGTCCCACCCGGCATCCGCGGCACCCGGCGCCGGCCGGCCCCCCGCACCGGCCCGAGGCGCCCCCGGTCGCACACCGGCCACCGGCTCCCCCGCACCGGCACACCGAGCGTCCCCGGCGGCCGCACACCGACGTACCGGACCGGTCGAGGCCGGCCGGCCCGGCGCCGGACGTGTGCGCCCTCGGCAGGACGTACGGTGGCTGGCGCGCGGACAGCCCCGAGGCGCGGATCTGCGACCAGGCCTACGGCCGCTGACACGCGCCCGCAGGCCGTCACTCGCCCAGCCGCGACTGCAGCCGGCCGATGGCGGCCCGCACCCCCTCGCCGTACCCGTCCGGGGCGAGCGCGCCGGCGGTCTCGCGGGCCCGGCGCAGATGGCTGCGGGCGGCCTCGTCCCGGCCGAGCTTCACGTAGTCGGCGGCGAGATTGAGGTGCAGCGAGGGAAGGAACCCCCGCACACCCGGCGGAGCGCCGCCGTCGGACACCTCCTCCGCCGCCGACAACGCCCTGAGGTCCCAGGCGAGTTCGTCCTCCGGATCGTCCTGGGTGTCGGCGAGATAGTGGGCCAGGGTGCAGCGGTGCAGCGGGTCGCCGTCCTCGCCGATCTCCGCCCACAGGGTCAGCAGCCGGCTGCGGGCCTCCTCGCGGTCGCCGCCGTGGTGCAGCATCACGACCTGCCCGATCCGCGTGAGCACGGCGTCGGGCGCCGCCTGTTCCTGTTGCTCCGCCACGGGTGCCCTCCGGGCTGTCGACCGGTCTACGGTGCCGACGCTAAACCGTGCCGCCCGGAAAGCCGGGCAGGCAGCGCCGTTGCGCTTCCGGCCGGCGGGCTGCCGCGGGTCCGTTGCGGCTGGGCGCGCCCACGCGGCGGAGCCGCATGTCGATCACGGCCCCGCACCCCTTCGGGGCGCGCCCTCCGGCCCCCGGCAGCCCTACCCCAGGTTGGGAATCCGCCAGTCGATCGGCTCGTGGCCCTGGCGGGCGATCGCCTCGTTGATCTGGGTGAACGGGCGGGAGCCGAAGAACTTCTTCGCGGAGAGCGGGGAGGGGTGGGCGCCCTTGACCACCGCGTGCCGCGTCTCGTCGATCAGCGGCAGCTTCTTCTGCGCGTAGTTGCCCCACAGGACGAAGACCGCCGGGTCCGGGCGGTCGGCGACCGCCCGGATGACGGCGTCGGTGAACCTCTCCCAGCCCTTGCCCTTGTGCGAGTTGGCCTCGCCGGCCCGGACGGTGAGGACCGCGTTGAGCAGCAGCACGCCCTGCCGGGCCCACGGCATCAGATAGCCGTTGTCCGGGATGGGCAGGCCCAGCTCCTGCTGCATCTCCTTGTAGATGTTCCGCAGGGAGGGCGGGGTCTTCACGCCCGGGCGGACCGAGAAGCACAGGCCGTGGCCCTGGCCCTCGCCGTGGTACGGGTCCTGGCCCAGGACGAGGACCTTGACCTGCTCGTACGGCGTCGCCTCCAGCGCGGCGAAGACCTCTTCGCGCGGCGGGTAGACGGGACCCTTCGCCCGCTCCTCCTCGACGAACTCGGTCAGCTCCTTGAAGTAGGGCTGCTGCAGCTCGTCGCCCAGAACCCCGCGCCAGGACTCGGGCAGCATGGCGATGTCGGTCACGTCAACGTCCTTCGGTCTACTACGGCGTGGTCACGTCCAGGCTTCAGAACCTACAGGCGACCACTGACAACCGGCAGCCGAAGGGGGGTTCACCAGCTGGTCTTGCGGTGCAGCGCCCACATCATCATGATCGTCGACGGGTCGAGGGCCTGCTCGCCGCCGGAGATGTCCTCGCTGGCGGCGATGTACTGCCGGCCCTGCCACAGCGGGATCAGCCGCGCGTCGTTCACGATGATCTGCTGGGCCTCCTCCATGTCCTTGACCGTGCGGGCGCGGTCGCTCTCCGCGCGCGAGTGGGGCAGCAGTTTGCCGGTGATCTGCGGGACCGGGTAGGGCGTGCCGAGCGCGTTGTGCTCGCCGACGAACGGGGCGATGAAGTTGTCCGCGTCGGGGAAGTCCGGGAACCAGCCGCGGCCGAACACCGGGTACTCGCCCTTCTGGTAGCCGACGACGTAGGTCTTCCAGGGGCGGCTCTTGAGCGTGACCGTGAACAGTCCGGAGGCCTCCAGCTGCCGCTTCAGCTCCTGGAACATCAGCGCCGTCTCGGAGCCGTAGCGGTCGGTGGTGTACCAGAGGGTGAGCGGGACGCGCTGGTGGATGCCCGCGTCGGAGAGGATCTTGCGGGCCTTGGGGACGCTCGGGTCGCCGTAGTCGTCGAAGAAGCCGGTGCTGTGCCCGGTCAGGCCCTTGGGGACCATCGAGTACAGCGGGTCGACCGTGTCCTTGTACACCTTGTGTGCGATGGCGCCCCGGTCGACGATCTGGGCGACGGCCTTGCGCACGGCGGGCTGCTTGGCCCACGGGTCCTTGGGGTTGAACACCAGGTAGCTGATGTCGATGCCGGAGCCGTCGACCAGCTGGAGGTTGCTGTCGGCGTGCTGCTGCAGGGCGAGGATGTCGTCGGCGCCGAGGCCGCGGTAGGTGACGTCGATCTGCTTGGCGCGCAGCGCCTTGACCATCTCGGCCGAGTCCTGGAAGTAGCGGATGGTCACCGCGTCGTTCTGCCGCCGGGCGAAGCCGTGGTAGTTGCCGTTGGCGGTGAGGACGGCCTGCTTGCCCTCCTCGTAGGACTGCAGCTTGTACGGCCCGGAGCCGTAGACCTTGTCGTCCTTGCGCAGGGAGCGCGCGGGGTAGTCGTCCGGGTCGACGATCGACATGGCGGGTGTGGCCAGCACGAACGGGAAGGTGGCGTCGGACTGGTTGAGGTGGAAGACGATCTCGCGGTCGCCGAGCACCTGCACCCGGTCCAGGCTGCCGAGCAGCCCGGCGGGGCCGCTGGGGGCGTTGATGGTGCGGATGCGGTCGATGGAGTACTTGACGGCCTGGGCGTTCAGGGCGTTGCCGTCGGCGAACTTCAGGCCCGCGCGGAGCGTGCAGCGGTAGGTGCGGCTGGAGGAGTCCGTGAAGGAGCAGCTCTGGGCCGCGTCGGGCTGGGGGGCGGTGGCACCGCTGGGGTAGGCGACGAGCGTCTGGAAGATGTTCCGGTACAGCTCCCAGGAGCCGTCCCAGGCTCCGGCGGGATCCAGCGTGCTGGGGGCGCTGGTGGTGCCCACGACGATGGGCCCCTTGTCGTCGCCGCCGCCGTCGGACAGCAGGCCGCAGCCGGTGGCCACCAGGGATATGGACGCGATCGCCGCGACTCTCCGCAGGAATCGGTTCCGGTTGAACACGCGCACGCTCCTCGATCTGCCATACCAAGGGTCGGCAGACCATACCGCAGCGTCCGGGCCTTGGAACCTCCCCGGAAACAGGGCTTCTTGATCGATTCGCGAGCGGTGCCGCCATGACGACGTTGTCAGTCCGCTGAGCGGACTCCAGGGGGCGTTCCGGGCGCCGATCTGTCCGAAAATCGACGCCCGGAAACGGGCTCAGGCTCCGACGCCGGCGTTGAGGAAGATGCCGCCGTCCACGACGAGCGTCTGACCGGTGATCCAGTCGGACTGCTCGGAGGTGAGGAAGGCGGCGGCCCCGCCGATGTCGGAGGGCACGCCGAGCCGGCCGAGGGGGTAGGCGGCGGCCGCCTGCTCCTCGCGGTTCTCGTACAGCGCCTGCGCGAACTTGGTCTTGACCACGGCCGGGGCGATCGCGTTGACCCGCACCTTCGGCGCGAACTCGTGCGCCAGCTGCTGGGTCAGGTTGATCATGGCGGCCTTGCTGACGCCGTAGGCGCCGATGAACGGCGAGGGCGCGAGGCCCGCGATCGAGGCGATGTTGACGATCGCGCCGCCGTTGTCCTTCTGCCAGGCGTGCCAGGCCTTCTGGGCGAAGCCGAGCGCGGAGATCACGTTGGTCTCGAAGACCTTGCGGGCGACCTCCAGGTCGAGGTCGGCGATCGGGCCGAAGACCGGGTTGGTGCCCGCGTTGTTGACGAGGAAGTCCAGGCGGCCGAAGGCCTCCATGGTGCGCTCGACGGCCTCGGTCTGGTGGGCCAGGTCGTGGGCCTTGCCGGCGACGGCGATCACCCGGTCCGCGCCGAGCTTCTCGACGGCCTCCTTCAGGGCGTCCTCGCCGCGGCCGGTGATGCATACGCGGTCGCCCCGGGCGACGAGCGCCTCGGCGACGCCGTAGCCGATGCCGCGGCTGCCGCCCGTGATGAGGGCGACCTTGCCCGAGAGCTCGGGGAGTTCAGCGGAAGTCATGTACCTGGTCCCTTAGTTGAGCGGTCCGCCGGCGACGTACAGCACCTGGCCGGAGACGAAGCCGGCCGCCTCGCCGGTGAAGAAGGCGATGGCGTTGGCGATGTCCTCGGGCTCGCCGACGCGCTGCACCGGGATCTGGGTGGCGGCGGCCTTCTTGAAGTCCTCGAAGCCCATGCCGACGCGGTCGGCGGTGGCCTTGGTCATCTCGGTGGCGATGAAGCCGGGGGCGACGGCGTTGGCGGTGATGCCGAACTTGCCCAGCTCGATGGCGAGGGTCTTGGTGAAGCCCTGGAGACCGGCCTTGGCGGCGGAGTAGTTGACCTGGCCGCGGTTGCCGAGCGCCGAGGAGGAGGAGAGGTTGACGATCCGGCCCCAGCCGGCGTCGACCATGTGCTTCTGGACGGCCTTGGTCATCAGGAACGAGCCGCGCAGGTGCACGTTCATGACGGTGTCCCAGTCGGAGACGCTCATCTTGAACAGCAGGTTGTCGCGCAGCACACCGGCGTTGTTGACCAGGATGGTCGGGGCGCCCAGCTCCTCGGCGATCCGGGCGACGGCCGCCTCGACCTGCGCCTCGTCGGAGACGTCGGCGCCGACGGCGATCGCCTTGCCGCCCGCGGCGGTGATCTTCTCGACCGTGTCCTTGCAGGCGGCCTCGTCGAGGTCGATCACGGCGACGGCACGGCCCTCGGCGGCCAGCCGCACGGCGGTGGCGGCTCCGATGCCGCGCGCCGCGCCGGTGACTACCGCGACCCGCTGTTCAGTGGTGGACATTGCTGCTTCTCCTCGCCCTTGAGAGAACCTGGCGCCCCTGGAGAGCCTGCGGCGGCTCCTCCGGGGGCTCTGTGATGCGGTGAGCGACCGCTTAGTACCTTCAGCACACGTGACGCTAGAAGCCCTGGCACCCGGTGTCAACGGCACACCGGGTGCATGTGATCCATTACCTCACCAGGAGGTCGAGCAACCGCTCGGTCTCGGCGGCCGGGTCGGTGGTCAGACCGGTGTGCACGGGACCGGGCTGGACGATCGTGGAGCGGGGCGCGATCAGCCAGCGGAAGCGGCGCCCGGCGTCGTCCCCGGCCGCCTGCCCGGCCTCCTCGCCGCCCGCGCAGTGCCGCTCCACCGCGCCGAGCGCGGCGCGGATCCCGGCCACGTCCGCGTCCGGGTCCAGGGCGAGCAGCCGGGCCTCGTCCAGATGGGTGCGGGCGCCGACGTAGGCCTTGGCGCGGCAGTAGACGACGACGCCGGCGTTGACGCACTCGCCGCGCTCGACGCGGGGTACGACCCGGATCAGCGCGTACTCGAACACGTCCCGGTCGCCGCCCTGGCCCGACCGGGTGATGTGCCGCTCGGTGACGTGGCCGGCCATGTGGATGTGGGTCTCGCTCACGTGGTCCCCTCGATGCCGGTGATGCGTTCGGCGATGGCGGCCGCCCGCGCGAGCAGCGGCCGTGCGTAGGCCCGGCGCAGGTCGTCCGGGGTGTCGAAGCCCGGCTCGTCCGTGAGCCAGGCGTCGGGGATCTCGGCGGTGACCTCGGCGAGCAGGTCCTCGGTGACCTTCGGCGCCAACTCGGCCGCGGCGGCGGCGAGATCGGGGCCGAAGCGGGCGAGGGCGTGGTCGCCGGCGTCGTAGGGGCGGGCCGCGGAGCCCGAGGCGGCGGGCCAGTTGTGGTGCCAGATCATGGTGGCGCCGTGGTCGATGAGCCACAGGTCGCCGCGGTGCACCAGGAGGTTGGGGTTGCGCCAGGACCGGTCGACGTTGTTGACCAGCGCGTCGAACCAGACGATCCGGCCGGCCTCCGCAGGGCTCACCGGGAAGGCGAGCGGGTCGTAGCCGAGGGCGCCGGAGAGGAAGTCCATGCCGAGGTTGGCGCCGCCGCTGGACCTGAGCAGGTCCTGCACCTGCTGTTCGGGCTCGCCGAGTCCGAGCACCGGGTCCAGCCGGACGGTGACCAGGCGGGGCGTCCGCAGGCCGAGGCGGCGGGCGAGTTCGCCGCACACCACCTCGGCGACGAGCGTCTTGCGACCCTGGCCGGCGCCCGTGAACTTCAGCACGTACGTCCCGAAGTCGTCGGCCTCGACGAGCCCCGGCAGCGAGCCCCCCTCACGCAGCGGCGTGATGTAGCGGGTCGCGGTGACTTCCTTGAGCATCGCCCCAGGTTACTGGGGTGCGGCGGGCAGCAGGGCCCACAGCCGACCGGCAGCCGCGGCTTACGCCCGTCTCATGCCCGGGCGGTGAGGACCGGGGTGCCGTCCGAACGATCGGGGGTGCCGTCTGAACGGGCGGCGGCCGGGCGCCGTACCCCTGGGCGGATCACGACAAGCTCCGCGGAAGGAAACCCACATGAGCAGCGCATCGCCCCATCCGGCTCCGGGACCGGCCCGCCGTACGGTCGTGGCGGCGGCCGGAGCGGCGGGTCTGGCCGCCGCGCTCGCGGCCTGCGGGTCGAGCGACAACGCGTCCGGCTCGGTCGACCCGGGGTCCGGCTCCTCCGGATCGGGGGGCTCGGCCGGGACGGGAAGCACCGGCTCCACGGGAGCGTCGCAGAACAGCGGCGGCGGCGCCGCGCTCGCCAAGACCTCCGACATCCCCGAGGGCGGCGGCAAGATCTTCAAGGACCAGGGCGTCGTCGTCACCCAGCCGACGGCGGGCACGTTCAAGGCGTTCTCGTCCAAGTGCACCCACCAGGGCTGCGCGGTGGGCAGCGTGGCGGGCGGTGTCATCATCTGCCCGTGCCACAACAGCCACTTCTCCGTCGCGGACGGCAGCGTGAAGCAGGGGCCGGCCACCCAGCCGCTGCCCGCCGAGAAGATCACCGTGTCCGGCGAGGACATCAAGCTGGCCTGAGGGACACGAGGAGGGGCCGTATGACCCTGACCGGGCAGCGCCGGGGCCGGAAGATCATGATGACGCCCGGCGAGCTGGACGAGTTCCTCACCCGTCAGCGCACCTGCCGGGTCGCCACCGTCTCGCAGGACGGCACTCCGCACGTCAGCGCGCTGTGGTTCGCCTGGGACGGCGCCTCGCTGTGGCTGTACTCGGTGGTGCGCAGCAGGCGCTGGGCCCAGTTGCGCCGCGATCCGCGGGTGGCCGTCGTCGTCGACTCCGGCGAGGAGTACGACGAGCTGCGCGGGGTCGAGCTGTCCGGCCGGGTGGCGTTCGTGGGCGAGGTGCCGCGCACCGGGGAGCTGTGCGCGGAACTCGACACGCCCGAGGCGCTGTTCGCGCGGAAGTACTTCGGCCTGGACGAGCTGCCCCACGACGGCCAGCACGCCTGGGCCCGGCTGACACCGGAGAAGACCGTCTCCTGGGACTTCGGGAAGCTGGGGTCGTCCTAGGGACTCAGCCGACCTTCTGCGCGGCGGCGCGCAGGGCGTCCACCGCCGCCCGGATCGACGGGCGGCGGTCGGCGTCCGCGCGCCAGACGACGTACACATGGCGGCGCACCCGCTGCTTGAGCGGCACGAGGACCACGCCGTCCGGGACCGGGTGCCGGCCCAGCAGCGGCGCGATGCACACGCCGAGACCGGCGGCGACCAGGCCCAGCTGGGTGTGGGTCTCGCCCGCGCGGTGGCCGACGATCGGCTCGACGCCCTTGGACCGCAGCGTGAACATCAGCCACTCGTGACAGAACTCGCCCTGCCCCCAGGTGATCCACTCGTCCTCGGCGAACTCGGTGAGGTCCACCTCGTCCCGGCCGGCGAGCCGGTGCCCGACGGGCATCGCGACATCGGCCGGGTCGTCCAGCAGGGGCGCCTTGACCAGCCCGTCCGGCACGGGCATCGGCTTGTTGTACCAGTCCAGGACGACCGCGAGATCCAGGTCGCCGCGGACGACGCCGGCGATGCCCTGCTCCGGTTCCAGCTCGCTGGAACGCACCCGCAGCCCGGGATGCCGGGAGCGGAGGGCGCCGAGGGCGTCGGGGAAGAGCCCGCGCGCGGCCGTCGGGAACGCGGACAGCCTGAGTTCGCCGACGACCTGCCCGCGGTGCGCCTCCAGGTCGGACTCGGCCAGCTCGACCTGCGACAGGATGCGCGCCGCGTGCTCCGACAGCAGCCGCCCGGCGTCGGTGAGCCGCACACCCCTGCCGTTCTTGGCGAGCAGTTGCTGGCCGACCTCGCGCTCCAGCTTGCCCAGCTGCTGGGAGACGGCGGACGTGGTGACGTGCAGCGCGTCCGCGGCCGCGCTGACCGAGCCGTGCCGGGCGAGGGCGTCGAGGGTACGCAGGCGCTCAAGATTCAACATGTAAGTGATTCTAAGAGGTACCAGGTGAGAAATCTCGATTGTGCTACGAGGTTGCCTTCAGCATTCTTGGGTCCATGAGCACGGTCACCGCACCCCGGACCCAGTCCCCCGCCCCAGCCCGCCCCCGCGCCCGCCTGGACTGGCGCCTGCGCTTCGGCGCCCTGTCCCTGATCTGGGGCTTCAGCTTCCTGCTGATCAAGGTGGGCACGCAGGGCTACGCCCCCTTCCAGGTCACCCTCGGCCGTCTGGTGTTCGGCACGGCGGTCCTGGCGGCGGCGATGGCGGTCAAGCGGGAGCGGCTGCCGCGCGGGGCCCGGCTGTGGGGGCACATGGCGGTCGCCGCGTTCTTCCTGAACGCCCTGCCCTTCTCCCTCTTCGCCTACTCCGAGCTGACGATCCCGTCCACGCTGGCCGGCATCTGTAACGCCACGTCGCCGCTGTGGGGGATGGCCCTGTCGCTGGTCGCGCTGTCCGAGGACCGGCCCACCCGGGTCCGTGTGGCCGGGCTCGGGCTCGGTTTTCTGGGCGTCCTGACGGTGCTGGGCGCGTGGCAGGGCTTCCACGGCCTTGACGCCGGCGGTACGGCGATGGCGCTGCTCGCGTCGCTGAGCTACCCGGTCGGCTGGATCTACGTCAGGCGGACGCTGGCGGGCACGGGCAACTCCCACCTGTCGATGACGGGGGCGCAGCTGATGCTCGCAGCGCTCCAACTGGCCGTCGTCACGCCCTTGTTCACCAGCTTCCCCACGCGTTTCCCGCTCGTTCCGCTGCTGGCGGTCGCCGCGCTGGGGGCGCTGGGGACCGGGCTGGCGGTTCTCATCCAGTACGGGCTGGTTGCCGAAGTCGGTCCGACGACCGCGCAGATGGTCACGTACTTCATCCCGGTCATCGCCACGGGGGCCGGCGTCGCGATCCTCGGGGAGTCGCTGCGGTGGACGACGCCGGTGGGTGCGGTGATCGTTCTTGCGGGGGCCGCGCTCACCCAGGCGCGGGGACGCAGGGCCGCCTGACACCCCGCACCCCGCGTTCACTCCTCACCAGGGGGTTTCGTTTGGATCAGCCGGGGGTCCGACCTGATCCGAGCGAAACCCCCTAGCCGTGCACGCGTGCCGGAGACGGTCGTACCGCTGCCGCCACCGCGTCCGCCAAGGGGCCGATGTCCTCCTCCGTGAGCGTGGAGACCGTGATGCGGACACCCGGCAGCGAGGCCACGCGGAAGCGGGCCCCCGGTGCCACCGCCCAGCCCGACTGCAGGAGCCGGCCCACGGCACCGGTCTCGTCGGGGACCGGTACCCACACGTTCATGCCGCTGCGGCCGTGGGCGGCGACGCCGCGTTCCGCGAGCGCGTCGACCAGCCCGTCCCGGCGAGCGCCGTACGCCTTCGCCACCGCCGCCCGGTCCACCGCGCCCTGGGACCACAGCCGGGTCACGGCCCGTTGCAGCAGCAGGCTCACCCAGCCGGGGCCCAGCCGCTGCCGGCCGCGCACCCGGTCGACGGTCACCGGGTCGCCGGTGAGGACGGCCACGCGCAGGTCGGGGCCGTAGGCCTTGGAGGCGGAGCGGACGAGGGCCCAGTGGTGGGTGACGCCGGCGAGGGGGTGCAGCGGGAGGTCGACGATGCCGTGGCCGTGGTCGTCCTCGATGAGCAGGGCTCCCGGGTGCTCGCGCAGCACCGCGCGCAGGGCACGCGCGCGTGGGGCGGTCACCGAGGCGCCGGTCGGGTTCTGCGCGCGGTCGGTGACGATCAGGGCGCGGGCCCCGGACTCCAGGGCTCGGCGCAGGTCCTCGGGGCGCGGTCCGTCGTCGTCCACGCCGACCGCGTGCGTGCGCAGGCCCAGCGCCGGGACCAGGTCGAGCACGCTGGCCCAGCCCGGGTCCTCCACGGCGACCGCGTCGCCCGGCCTCAGGTGCGCGGCGAGGATGCGCTCGATGGCGTCGAGGGAGCCGGACGTCACGGTGACGAGGCCTTCGGGGACGCCGTCGGCGTCGAGTTCGGCGCGGGCGAGGCGGACGAGGCCGGCGTCGATCGGGTCGCCGCCGTAGAGGACGGGCCGCCGGTCGCCCTCCTCCGCCGCCGCGGCGAGGGCCGGTGCGAGGCGGGGCAGCAGGGCGGGGTCCGGATTGCCCTCGGAGAGGTCGCGGCCTCCGGCCGGGACCTCCACCCGCAGTTCCTCGCGGCCCGTGGTGGCCGGCTTGGGCCGGACGCGGCTGCCCCGGCGGCCGGCGGTCTCGATCACCCCGCGCTCGCGCAGGGTGCGATAGGCGGCCGCCACGGTGTTGGGGTTCACGCCCAGCCGGTCCGCCAGCTCCCGCATCGGCGGCAGGGACTGTCCCGGCCGCAGCTCTCCGGCGCCGACCGCGCGCTCGACGCTGGCGGCGATCTCGGCTGCGCCGCGCCCCTGAATGGGATAATCTCCTAGCACAAAGAACATTATGCACTAGTACAATGCCGGAGTCGATGCGGCTGCCGCCGATCGCCGATGCTCCATGGAGGACCGCCATGCAGGGGACGACCGAGGAAACCCAGGCCGCCGCCTACACCCCGACCGACCGGACCGTGCCCACGCGCTCCGCGGCCCGGGCGTCGTACGACAAGGAGCTGGTGCACGCGATACTCGACGAGGGGTACGTCTGCCACCTCGGCTTCGTCCGCGACGGCGCCCCCGTGGTGCTGCCGACCCTGTACGGCCGGGTCGGCGAGCGGCTGTACGTGCACGGGTCCACCGGCTCCCGCCCGCTGCGGATGACCGGCGAGACCGACCCGGGCCTGCCGGTGTGCCTGACGGTCACCCACGTCGACGGGCTGGTGCTGGCGCGCTCCGCCTTCCACCACTCCATCAACTACCGGTCCGTGGTGGTGCACGGCATCGCGCGCCAGGTCACCGACCCCGAGGAGCAGCGGATGGCCCTGGACGCGCTGGTGGACCACGTCGTGCCGGGCCGGTCCGCCGACTCCCGGCCCGCCAACAAGAAGGAGCTGGCCGCCACCGCGGTGATCCGGCTGGATCTGGACGAGGTGTCGGCCAAGCTCCGCACCGGCGGTGCGAACGACGACCCGGAGGACCTCGGTCTGCCGTACTGGGCCGGCGTCGTCCCGCTCCGGAAGGGCTACGGCGCGCCGCTGCCCAGCGCCGACCTGGCTCCGGGCGTCGAGCTGCCCGACTACCTGAAGTCCCTCTGAGTCTCCGGCAGGTGGACCGGCGCCGGCTCCCGGCCGTCGCGTGCCTCACTCACCGCGAGGCCCGCGACGGCGCCGAGCAGGAGCAGGGTGCCGGCCGCGGTCGTGGCCGTGAGCCGCTCGCCGAGCAGGGCGACGGCGAGCACGGCCGCGGTGACCGGCTCCAGCAGCATGATCACGGAGACCGTCGCGGACCGTACGACGGCCGCCCCGGCGAAGTACAGGGCGTATGCGAGGGCCGTGGGCACGGCGGCGATGTACACCATCAGCCACAGCAGCCGCGCCGGATGGGCGGTGTGCGGCAGCAGGCCCTCGTGCAGGGCGAACGGCAGCAGGCACAGGCCGGTCACCGCGAACGCGCCCACGGTGGTGCCGGAGGCGTCGGCGCCGCCGCCCCTCCCCCACCAGCGGGTCAGCAGGGTCATGGCGCCGTAGCCCGCGGCCGACAGCAGCGCGAGGAGCACTCCGGCCGGCCGTACGGTCGCCGTCGAGCCGCCGAAGGTGAGCACGGCCAGCCCGGCGAGGGCCCCGCCGACGGCCGAGATCCCGCCGGCGCCGAGCCGTTCGCCCAGCAGCAGCCGGGCGCCGAGCGCGATGAGGACGGGGCCCGCGCCGAGGGTGACGACCGTGGCGACGGCCAGGCCGGTCGACTCCACGGCCGCGAAGTAGGCGGTCTGGAACACCGCCAGACCGAGGCCGGTGGCCAGCACCCGGCCGGCCCGCCGGACCAGGGGCTCAGCGGTCGCCGGACGGGTCCACGGACGCAGTCCGCGTCCGGCGAGGAGCAGGACCAGCCCCAGCGCGCAGCGCCAGAAGGACAGGGCGAAGGCGCCCATGTCACTGGCCCGGTAGACCAGCGAGGCGGCGGCGCCGGCGGTGCCCCAGGCGGCACCGGTGATGAACAGGTAGAGCAGGCCGCGCCCGACGGGCAGGCCGGCGGCAGTGTGTGACGTCGTCAAGGGATTCTCTTCCGCAGAAACGCACCCGGAGGTGCGGAAGTTCGGGGGCGGCCCGCTTCAGCGGGCCGCGCGGACTTCGTCTGCGGGCAGCACCGTCCGGCCCGGGCGCGGGAGTCGCGCGGGCGGGTGTCCCGGAGGCCCGCCTCAGGCGGCCGGGGGCGGAAGGACGAGTGCGTTCGACGGCATGATCAGCACCTTATGCGGCGGGGCCCGGGGCCGACAACTCGCGTTCGGCGCCGCCCGACGCCGCCACCGGCTCGCCGGAACCCTTCGCGGGCGCCGAGGACTGGGCGATGAACGCGCCGATCAGGACGACCGCGCCGCCGGCCACCTGGGGCGCGGACAGGTGCTCGCCGAGCAGCACCCAGGCCAGCACCGTCGCGATGACCGCCTCCAGGCAGGCGACGACGCCGGCGACCTGCGGCGACAGCCGGCGCACGGACAGCACCCCGGTGACGTACGCGACGACGGTGGCGATCAGCACGATCCAGCCGAGCAGCGCGAGGGCCGGGACGGCGGTGCCGTTCAGGTCGGCGGTGCCGGCCAGCACCGACCAGCGCATGCCCCAGGGGCGGGCGACGACGGTCAGCACGAGGGCGCCGGCGAGCAGGCCGTAGGCGATGACGCCGAGCGGGTCCGGCGCCTCCTCGCCCGCGTCGCCGCCGTGGTCGGCCAGCACGAAGTAGCCGACCTGGCAGCAGGCTGCGCCGAGCGCGAAGAGCAGGCCGAGGGCGTCGAAGCTCAGCCCGGACCAGACCTCGACGACGCAGGCGAGGCCGCCGGCAGCGAGGACGACGCCGAGCGCGGCGGCACGGGTCACGGGCCGCCGCTGCACGAACCGCACCCAGCCCAGCACCAGGGCGGGGGCGAGGTACTCGATGAGCAGCGCCACGCCCACCGGGATGCGGGACAGCGCGGCGAAGTAGCAGGCCTGCACGCCCGCCACGGCGAGCAGCCCGAACCCGGCGAGCAGCGCGGGCCGGCGGCGGGGCAGCGCGCGATGCCGTACGGCGACGGGCAGCATGACGACGGCGGCGCCTGCCACCCGCAGCCAGACCACGTGGAGCGGGTCGAGTCCCGCCTCGATCAGGGGTTTGGCGGCGACTCCCGACCCACCGAAGGCCAGCGCCGAGGCGAGCGCGAGACCGAGCCCCACGCCCTTGCCCCGGCCGCCCCGACTGCTGTCTGACGTATGCACCGGCACATGATGACAGGCGGCGACATGAGCGTCATCCTCGTTGACACCTGTCTCAGCGGCTGGACGCGCACCACCGTCAGCGGGCCCGCCCGTCCTCCCCGGCGCGGGTCTGCGCGCCGCGTGCGACAGGGGCGTCCAGTTCCCGGATGCCGGCGCGCTGCAGGACCTCGACGGCCCGGGACTCGGGGTCCGCGGTGAGGGCGGCGAGCAGGTCGACACCGGTGACCCGGGAATCGCCGCGCAGCCGGGCGCGCTCGCGGGCGCCGGCGACGGCGGCGGCCGCGGTGGGCGACCAGCCGGCGGTGTCCCTGGCCTCGCGGGCGCCGGGCACGGTGGGGCCGGGGACGACGGCGAGCGCCCCCGAGTCCTCGACCCGGCCCTGCCAGCGCAGCCCGTAGCCGATGCTGCGCTGCACGAGATAGCCGAGCAGCCGGGCGAGTCGCGGCGGGCCGCCGACGGCGGCACGGACCTCGGGGTCGTGCTCCAGCAGGGAGTGCAGCAGATGGGCGGTGTCGATCTGCCGGTCCCCGTCCCGCACGGCCCGGCGGCGGGCACCGGCGACCACCGCTGCCAGCTCGGCGCCGAGCACGGCATCGTCGTCCAGGTGCGGCACCGCCTCGTCATGGGCGGCCGGGCGGGCTGTACGGGGTTGCACAGCCCTTACCCCATCAGCCTCGGCGGGCCGGGTCATCCACGAGCGGAACCATCTTCGCGTCCCACACAGAGTGGACATCGGCGTTCGGCATCTCATCCTTACGGAGGAGATCAGACCGATCCGGGCCGGACAGCGCGCGTCGGACCTGTTCGACGCGGCGGTGATACGGCGGGTGGGCTGACGCCGCCGGGCCGTCCGGCTTCCCGACGTGCATTGCGGCCGAGGCCGACCGGACGTGTCGCCCACGGACGCGGCGACGGCCGCCGTGAACGAGCGGTGCGCAAGCCGGACAGCGCGCGCCGCCCGGCGCCGGTCAGGCGAAGGCGCCCCGCGCGGTGTCGCGCGGGGCGCCCGGTGTGCCGTACGGGTCTCAGTGCTCGTCGGCGAGGATCAGGTACAGCTTCTTGCGGGCGTCGTTGATGACGGCCAGCGCCTTCTCGCGCTGTTCCTTGCTGCCGGTCTTCCAGACCTGGCCGAAGGCCTCCATCAGACCGACGCCGGCCTGGCGGATCTCGCTGAGGGCCTCCCAGTCGACCCCGCGCGAGGCCTCCTCCCACGGGGCGTCCGGCCCCTCGTCGGCGGCGGCGCGCCCGTCCTCGGTGAGCGTGAACAGCTTCTTGCCGCCCTCGCTCGCACTGGCGATCAGCCCCTCGTCCTCCAGCAGCTGGAGCGTGGGGTAGACCGAGCCGGGGCTGGGCTTCCAGGCGCCGCCGCTGCGTTCGGCGATCTCCTGGATCATCTCGTAGCCGTGCATCGGGCGGTCCTTGAGCAGGGCCAGGATCGAGGCCCGTACGTCACCGCGCCGCGCGCGTCCCCGCGGGCCGCCGCGGCCGCGGTGTCCCCAGGGTCCGGGTCCACCGGGGCCGAACCCCGGCCCACCCGGACCGAACGGGCCGAAGGCGGCCCGTCGCCCCTCGAATCCCCCGAAGCCCCGCAGTCCGGGGCCCTCGTGCCGGGCGCGGTGCTCGAATCCGTGCGTGTGCATGGCGATCACTCCGTCCATCGATGATCAGTCACGTCTGCATCGCGTATCATTCGCGATGTCTCAACGATATATCGGAACCGATCGCCTGACAAGGCTCCCTCCCGATGCCCTTCCTTCTCGCCCGCCCTGGCGGGAACGTGCCAGAGATCGCCGGTTGGCCTTGGTCGGGTCTCGGTCACGGCACTAGCGTCGGCGTCATGCGCATGCGAATCGTGGACGCCTTCACCGACCGCCCCTTCGCCGGCAACCCGGCCGGAGTCCTGCTCCTGGACGACGTCTTCCCCGACGACGACTGGCTCCAGAACGTCGCCATGGAGATCAACCACGCCGAGACGGCCTTCGCCCACCGGCTGCCCGAGGGCGGGGAGGCGGACTGGGCGCTGCGCTGGTTCACGCCCGTCGCCGAGGTCGCGATGTGCGGGCACGCCACGCTCGCCACAGCCCATGTCCTGCACGCCACCGGCGCCCACGAGGGACCGGTGCGGTTCGCCACCCGCAGCGGCGTGCTCATCGCCACGCCCGCCGAGGACGGCGCCCTCACCCTCGACTTCCCGACCGCCCCGCTCACTCCGGCGGAGATCCCGGCGGGGGTCGCCGAGGCGCTCGGCGCGGCGCCGGTCGCCGCGTTCGACACCGGCCCGAACGTGGGCGACCTGCTGCTGGAACTGGCCGACGAGAAGACGGTCCTGGGCCTCGCGCCGGACCACAAGTCGCTCGGCGCCTTCTCCTCGCGCGGCATCATCGCCACCGCCCGCGCCGACGACCCGTCCCGGGGCTACGACTTCGTCTCCCGCTGCTTCTTCCCGAACGTCGGCATCGACGAGGACCCGGTCACCGGCAGCGCCCACACCGCCCTCGCCCCGCACTGGTCGGCGCGCCTCGGACGCGACGAGCTCACCGGGCTCCAGGCCTCCCGCCGCACCGGCCTGGTCCGCACCGCGCTGCGCGGCGAGCGCACCCTGCTCACCGGCCACGCGGTCACGGTCATCGAGGGCGAGCTGCGGGCCTGAGCACCGGTCGTCAGGCCGTGGGCAGCCAGCCCACCCTGCCCGCGAGGAGGGCGTAGCCGACGAACGCGCCGATGTCGAGCAGCGAGTGGGCCACGACCAGCGGCCCGACCCGGCCCCAGCGCCGGTACAGGTACACGAACACCACGCCCATGACCATGTTGCCGAGGAAGCCGCCGACGCCCTGGTAGAGGTGGTACGAGCCGCGCAGGACCGCGCTGGCGACCAGTGCGGTCCCCGGGGTCCAGCCCAACTGGCCGAGCCTGCGCAGCAGATAGCCGACGACGATGACCTCTTCGAGGATCGCGTTCTGCATCGCCGACAGGACCAGCACCGGGAACTTCCACCACACGTCCGGCAGTGCCTCGGGGACGACGGTGAGGTTGAAGCCGAGGCCGCGGGCGGCGAGGTAGAAGGCGATGCCGGTGCTGCCGATCACGGCCGCCACGCCGGCGCCGCGGCCCAGGTCGGGCCAGGGCCGGGTGCGGTCGAAGCCGAGCGTGCGCAGGCTCCCGCCCTCGCGCAGGAGCAGGTGGGCGACGAGCGCGACGGGGACCAGCGCGGTGGCGATGCCGAACAGCTGCCAGGCCAGGTCGAGCCAGGGGCGCCCGGGGGCGGCCGACGCGTTGAGGGTGGCCGCCTGGTCCTTCAGGCCGCCCGGCTTGGTGACCGCGCCGATGAAGCTGATCAGCGCGGAGACCCCGCTCGCGCCCAGCGACAGGGCGAGGACGAGCAGCGTCTCGTCCCGCAGGATCCGCCGCGGGTCGCGCCGCTCCGCCCCGGATCCGGCCACCGACTCAGCCTCCACCTGCACCCCTGCCTCCATCCGGCTCGTGGACCTCGGGCCCACTATGCCTGGCAAGGATCGCAGAGGACACGGGAGCACGGCACAGGCCCACCTCTTGGCGCCCCTGCACCGGGCACCTCGGTCGTCACGCCGCGCCCGGCCATGGCGGCACGGACCGGCGGTCCGTACGGCGGGCCGGCGGTCCGTACGGCGCTCAGCCCCACCGGCGCCGCCGGGTCACCCCAGCGGCACCGGCTCCGGCAGCCCCACCGGCCATGTGTGCACCGGCTCTCCGACATGCATCAGCTCGGCGTAGCGCCGCGTCGTCGCCGCCAGGGCCGCCTCGCGGGCCATGCCCTGTTCGAGGCAGCGGTGGAACGTGGCCGCCTGCCACGACGCCCCGTTCACCCGGCGCCGGCACCGCTCCTCGATGACGCCCAGGTAGAGATCCCGGTCGGCCGGCTCCACGCCCCACGCGTCCAGCCCGGCGGAGGCCAGCGGCAGCAGCTCGTCGCGGACCAGGGTGACCGCGTCGACCTCGCCGGTGCCGCCGTACCGTCCCCGCCGGGGCCACACCAGGCGCGCGTCGATGCCGTACCGGCACGCCGCGTCGAAGTTGGCCTCGGCCGCGGCGAAGGGCAGCCGGGTCCACACCGGCCGGGACTCCTCGGCGAGGGCGCGGACCAGGCCGTAGTAGAAGGCCGCGTTGGCGATCACGTCGGTGATGGTCGGCCCGGCCGGCAGCACGCGGTTCTCCACCCGGAGATGGGGGACGCCGTCGGCGATGCCGTACACCGGCCGGTTCCAGCGGTAGATCGTGCCGTTGTGCAGCACGAGTTCGGCGAGCTTCGGCGTGCCGCCCGACGCGACGGCCTCCAGCGGGTCCTCGTCGTCGCACAGCGGCAGCAGCGCCGGGAAGTAGCGCAGGTTCTCCTCGAACAGGTCGTACGCCGACGTGATCCACCGCTCCCCGAACCAGGTGCGCGGCCGTACGCCCTGCGCCTGGAGCTCGGGCGGGCGGGTGTCGGTGGACTGCAGGAACAGCGGGGGCCGGGACTCGCGCCACAGCTCGTGACCGAACAGGAACGGGGAGTTGGCGCCGACGGCGATCTGCGCGGCGCTCGCCGCCTGCGCCGCGTTCCACACGTCGGCGAAGCGGGCCGGGGTCACCTGGAGGTGCAGCTGCACGGAGGTGCACGCGGCCTCCGGGACGATCGACTTGGAGGTGCACACGAGATGCTCGACGCCCTCGATGTCGAGCCGGAAGTCCTCGCCGCGCGCGGCCACGATCTGATCGTTGAGCAGCGTGTAGCGGTCCACCTCGGAGAGGTTGGAGGAGACCAGGTCGTCGCGGTCGAGGGTGGGCAGGATGCCGATCATGACGATGCCGGCGTCCACCTCCCCGGCCTTGCGGTCGGCGTAGGCGAGCGAGGTGCGCAGCTCCTCGGCGAGCCGGTCGAATACCCGTCCGCCCAATCGGTGTGGCGCTATGTTGACTTCCAGGTTGAACATGGCGAGTTCTGTTTGGAAATCACGGCTCGCGATCCGCTCCAGTACCTGCCCGTTCAACATTTTCGGCATGCCGTCGGACCCCGCGAGATTCAATTCGATCTCGACGCCCATGAGGTTCTTGGGGCGGTCGAATCGCTTCTCCCGCAACAGCCGCTCCAGTCCCGCCAGACACTTCTGGAGCTTTTCGCGATAGCGCTGACGATCGGACAGGTCGAACTGCCCCGCCACGACCTTCTCCCCCATCGAAGTGTCCCTCCTCGGCTGGGCGGGCCGGCGAACCGGCCGCCGGGGCTCCCGGGTGCAGCAGGGATGATGCCCAGCGGAAGCGATCCATAACGCCCCCGCGCGGACCCGGCAGCCGCTACTCTGTCGGAATGTTCCCCGCGGCACATTCACGGGGCATGCGTCGGTGGCCCTACGGGTGCCCCCATCACCTCGTGAAAAACGCCGACGACATTCGGCCGACCGTTACCGGTGCGTAGCACGAGGTCAGCGGCGGGGTGGTGGTCCGGAAATCGGGAGGACTCCCGCAAATCGTCGGCTTATTACCGCCTTGCGCGACTTCCCTGATTAAGGTAGACGAAACAACGGCCGAACACGCGTCATATAAACTTCGCCCACAAGGCGGAAGGCTGACGCCTCGGTCCCTGGTTCCTGCCGTGTCCAGGCCGTCCCGACGACGGGCGGCAGGCCGAGCCGCACCCATGTTCCCGACCGGGCCTGCACCCTTCCGGCCTTGCGTGAGCAGACAGCGCCGTCCGCCCCATCCCTCCTCGCGCCGTCGCGCCTGTCGAACGAGAGGCGACCCACATGCCGCTGCACGTGCCCCCTGCCCCCGCGCCTGCCCTGCGTTCCGTCCTCACCGCCCTCGGTTCCCCCACCGCGGTCCGTGAGGCCCGCACCCCCTCCCTGCGCGCCGCGCAGGGGCCGACCACACCCGAACTCCCGTTGCCCGTGCACGTCCTGGACCGGATCACCGCACAGGGCCTGTCCGCGACCCGGCTGGCCGGCTGGCGCTTCCTGATCCGCTGCGGCGATCGGGCGGTGGCCGCGGCCGAGACCATGCTCACCCCGGACGGCTGGGCCTTCTCGCACTTCTTCGAGGGCCCGTACGTCACGTCCACCGAGCGCGCCCTGCACCAGGCCGAGGCCCTGGCACAGCCGTACCAGGCGCGCCTGCTGTCCCTGCCCGGCCTGTACATGCTCACCCTGTGGCTGCACGGCGACATCACCGCCGACGGGGCCGAGGGCCACCCGGCGGACACCGATCTGCTCGTGCCGCTCGCGCCGGCCCCGCCCGGCATACCGGCGCACCGTCCGTTCCGGGTCGCCGAGCTGCTTCCGGTGCTGACCCACCGCGCGACCCCGGTGCCGCTGCTCGGGCCGCCCGTGCTCGGTTCACCCGCCTGACCGAACGACCGCGTACCCCGCTTGCCCGCAAGGGCGGCGGGGTACGCCCATGTCAGCCGCCCGGCCTGCGATGACTAGCCCGATCCGGCCACTGCGAACCACCCGAAGTGACAGTGCACTTGGGCTGAACCGTCCGCGCGGGTGACGCGTCATGAACCTGTGAGAAGCCGTGCTGCGAAATCCCTGCGGAACAACGCCGAGAGGGCAACACTGGGTTCCGACCGACTTGAACACCACGGGGGACGCCATGACCACGACAGAGCGAAAGATCCCACCCATGTGTCAGCACCAGCCGCCGTGTCCGCCAGCCGAATCCGCCGACCGGGAGTCCGCCCGTCTCGTGGCGCACCACCCGGAGCAGGGATGGAGTCTGCTGTGCAACGGCGTCCTCCTCTTCGAGGACACCGGTGAGCTGCTGCCCGACGGCCGGATCATCGCTCCGCACCGCCCGCTCGGTGCGGAGCAGGTGATGACGGCCGCCTGAGCGGAGCCCGAAGAAGCTCCCGAGCGGAGCGCGAAGAGGAAAGAGGGGCCGGCCGCACGTGTCCGTGCGCACCGGCCCCGACGTGTGTCCGGGGGTGGCTACCGACGGTAGCCGGGCGCTATCGCAGCGCCTCGCTCAGCGCCTGGTACGCCGGCTTGGGGTTCAGCTGCTCGTCCCACGGCAGGGCCGCGCCCTCGCCCGGGAAGACGCCCGGGATCCAGGAGTACTTGTCGGTGTAGTCCCAGATCGTGATGCCGACGCAGCGGCGGACGCGCAGACAGGCCTTGGTCAGATCCCCGTACCAGCTCGCCTGCTCGGCCAGCTTGTCGGCGGTCGCGGGCAGCTGCATCCGGACGTCGACCTCGGTGAGGGCGGTGTCCAGGCCCAGAGCGGAGAAGCGGCGCAGGTTGTCCTCGATGCTGGTGGGATAGCCGTACTGCAGCGCCAGATGGGTCTGGAAGCCGACGCCGCCGAGCGGCACGCCCTTCGCCTTGAGGTCCTTGACCAGCGCGTAGTAGGCGTCGCTCTTCGGGCCCACCGCCTCGATGTTGTAGTCGTTCAGGTAGAGCTTCGCGTGCGGGTCGGCCTCGTGGGCCCAGCGCAGCGCGTCGGCGATGTAGCCGGGGCCGAGGGTCTTGTACCAGAGGGTCTCGCGGTAGGTGCCGTCCTCGTTGAAGGCCTCGTTGACGACGTCCCACGAGTACACCTTGCCCCGGTAGTGCCGCACCTCGGTGGTGATGTGCTTCCTCAGCACCGCCCGCAGTTCGCTCGCGGTCCACTGCCTCGAGGTGAGCCAGTCGGGCAGCTGGCTGTGCCAGACCAGGGTGTGGGCGCGCACCTTCTGGTGGTTCTTCCGGGCCAGGTCGACGATCTGGTCGCCGTTGGTCCAGTCGAAGACGCCCTGCTGCGGCTCGGTGGCGTACCACTTCATGCCGTTGCCGGGCGTGATCATGTCGAACTGGCTGCCGAGGATCTTCGTGTAGGCGCTGTCGGTGAGCTCGGGGTTGTCGGTGGCGCTGCCGAAGTACCGTCCGTGGCGCTCGGCCAGGCCGGCGAGGGTCGGCTGGGTATGAGTCGGCGCGGCCTGGGCGGCGGGGCCGGTGGCGACGCCGGCGGCCACCAGGGCGGCCGCGAGGGCGGCGGCGACTCTGAGACGCGTGCTCTTTCCGGGCATGGTGCGACTCCTGACTCTCAAAGGGGTGGGCGGCCTTGACGGCACCGACGGGCACAAGCGGGCAGGGGTGCTTCGAAACATTCGAATGATCCACCGAACGCTTCGCCCGGCGACTCTAGGAAGGCGCACGAAGGGCGTCAAGGTGTCGTGCGGGAGATCGCGGGCGCGTAGTCGAACCAGTCGAATGCGGCGTGCCCTTCGGTGACGTACATCCCGATGACCCGGCCGGTGAATCCGGTGGCCACCTGAGTGGACAGATAACGCCCGTCCAGCTGGGCCAGTCGCACGGATCCCTCCGCGGTCTCGACGGAGAAGACGAGGGTGTCGGGGCCGCTCCCGGGCCCGGGATCCCGGGTCGCGCGCATGTCGACGGCCAGGGTCACGGGGCCCGCCGGCAGCGGGAGTTCGGCGACGCGCTGCCGCACCGGACCGATCCGTACGACGACGGCCGCGGTACGCGTGCCCACGCGGAGGCCGCCGTCCCCGGCCGCCTCCAGGTCGTCGGGCGAGCCGGCCTGCGGACCACTGCCCGCGCCGGCCGCGCCGCCGTTTGCCGTGCCCGCTCCGACGGCGTCGCCTCCGCCGGACACCTCGAGGTCGTAGTGGTGCTCCTCGTCCAGGCGGACGGACAGTCCGGCCCGGCCGGTGCCGGACTCCAGTCGGGCGGCGGCGCGGCAGTCGAGGTGCTGCTGGCGACGGCCGACGAAGGTGTGGCCGGGACGGTCGAGGCTGTCCCCGCCGGCGGTCAGCGTGAGCCGGCCGGGCCGCTCGGTGAGCGACCAGCACCCCTCGGGCCTGCGGCGCGGCGATATCCAGTACGGCGCGAGCACCGGCGAGGTGAAGTCGTCGCGCACCGGGGGCGGTTCGAGCGGGGACCAGGCGGCCGGCGCGGGATGCCGCTCGCGCACGGGACCCACCCGGGGCCAGCCGTCGGCCCACTCCACCGGCACCAGGAAGGTCTCCCGGCCGAGGACGTGGAACTCCGGGAAGTAGCCGCGCGGCCGGGTGCCGAGCAGCACCATCCACCAGGTGCCGTCGGCCGCCTGCACCAGGTCGGCATGGCCGGTGCACTGGATCGGCGAGCTCGAACCGCGGTGGGACAGCAGCGGGTTGCCCGGCGCCGGTTCCCAGGGGCCGCGCGGGGAGCGGGCGCGCGCGGCCGAGACACCGTGGCCCAATGCGGTCCCGCCCTCGGCGAGCAGCAGGTACCACCACTCGCCGATCCGGTACAGATGCGGCGCCTCGGGGTCCCTGAGGCCGGTGCCGGACCACATCGGCAGCGGGCCTTCGAGCACCTCGCCGGTGCGCGGATCGATCCGGGCCACGGTGACCCCGGCCATGGCGCACCAGCAGGAACCGTCCTCGTCCCAGGCCAGGTCGGGGTCGATGCCGGGCAGGTCGATCCACACCGGGTCCGACCAGGGGCCCTCGGGACGCTCGGCGGTGACGAGAAAGGTGCCGCCGGCGCCGACGCTCGTGGTGATGACGTGGAAGAGCCCGTCGTGGTACCGGATCGTCGGGGCGTAGACGCCGCCCGAGGCGGGCGTGTCGTCCGGCAGCGCCAACTGCCCCGGACGGTCGAGGACGTTGCCGATCTGGCGCCAGTGCACCAGGTCGCGGCCGTGGAAGACCGGGACGCCGGGGAAGTACTCGAAGCTGGAGCACACCAGGTAGTAGTCGCCCCCGACCCGGCACACGCTCGGGTCGGGGTGGAATCCGGGGAGGACGGGGTTGTCGTAGGTCCGCATGGTGGCCTCGAAAGGTTCGAAAGTTTCGATTGCGATCTCGAATCCTAGCGACCGCTGCCCCCATCGCCTACGGCCGGACCGCCGTGCGGAACCCGTTGAAAAAGACACCGTTCACCCGGCTGGTCGAATCGCCGGTACGGGAGTGGGATGGAAGGAAGCGAAGGGCTTGCAGGGTGGGCACGTCCGCGCGCGAGAAGCCCCGGCGTCGCCCGCGAGGAACGGTGGAGTGATGTCCGGTTACGACGCCTCGGCGGCCCCCCGTGTGGTGGTCGGTGTGAGCGGCTCCCTGGGCAGCGTCACGGCCCTGCGGCGGGCCACCGCGCTGGCCCGCCGGCTGGGAGCCGAACTGTGGCCGGTGCTGGCCTGGGAGCCGCCCGGCGGTGATCCGGCGGCGCGCCGCTCCCCCGCTGCCGGCCTGCTCGTCGAGGAATGGCAGCGGCTGGCCCGGCAGCGGCTGGCTGCCGTGCTGGAGGAGATCTACGGCAGCGACTCCCCCGGTGTGCCGATGCACGCGGTCGTGGTCCGCGGCGCTCCCGGACCGGCGCTGGTGGCGACGGCCGACCGCGAGGACGACGTCCTGGTCGTGGGCGCGGGCCGGCGCGGTCTGCAGCGCGCCTTCTCCGGTCGCGTCTCCCGGCACTGCCTGGCACACGCCGTCTGCCCGGTTCTCGCGGTGCCTCCGTCGCCCCTGGAGTCCGAACTGCTGTCCGTCCACCGGCGCAACACCTGGCATCTGCGCATGGACATCCGGAGGCTGTGACGGCGTGGGCCTGAGCGGATACGACGCGCTGCCCGGCGCGGGCGCGAGACCGCCAAAAGCGGTGCGGGTGCGAGACCACCATCGGAACGGGGCGGTCGAGCGGCTGAAGGGCCGAGCGACCCGCGCGGTGAGTCGCCGGCGGCGGCACGGCCTGTCGCCCCGGACGCCCGTCGCGCTGCCGTTGCGTCAAGAACCACCGCTGTGCCGTCAGAGCCCCGTCAAGGAGCGCCACGGGCGGGCTCCGGCGGCACCGGAACTGTCTAACGTCGGCTCCATGAGGCACTGCGACGACACCCGCACCCGATGGACCGGCCCCTCTCCGGCCGGCCCCGCCGGCTCGGTGTACGACCGCGACTGGGCGGCGGACGTGCGCAGGTCGATCCTCTGCGCCGGTGTGCTGCTGGCGCTGCTGCTGCTCATCGACCGGGCGGCCGGCTCCCTCACGTGGTGGCACGGTGCCCTGTGGGCGGGCATCGCCCTGCTGCTGTTCCTCGTCCTGTTCCCGGTACGGGTGTCGGCCGGCGCCGGCTGGCTGGCCACCCGCCGGCTGGTGCGCACCCGCCGGGTCCGCACCGATCTGCTGGTCGCCGTGCGGCCGTTGGACGGCGTCGCCCAGCGTCTGGTGCTGCGCGACACCCTCGGCAACCGGGCCGAGATCGACCCCGAGATCCTGATCCGCAACCCCGGCCTGTGGCACCTGCTCGACGAGGGCGCCCGGATCTCCGAGGCGGCCGGCACCCTGGCGTGCGGCACGACCGCCCTGCACCGCCTCGCCCGCCGCCTCGACAGCGAGACGGCCCGGGCTGTGTTCCGCGCCTCCGGCCTGGAGTAGCCGGGGAATCCCGTACGGCGATGCATCCGAGCGCCGCATCATGACGCTAGGTGGCCGATTGACGAGCCGACGGCTCGGCCGGCGAACGCCACCGCCGTACCCCCGGCACACGCCTCCGGCCTCCCCTTCTTGATGCGGCCCCGTCGCCCGCGGGCCATTCTTAACGCAAGATTGACGCCTCCCGGGCCCGGATCCGTGGGCCCAGGCATCACTCTCCGCATACGCTGGTGCCGCCGTCCGCGGGATGGCCGGAAAAGAGCTGAGCCGCACACAGGAGAGCCCCCGATGGCCACGACCGAACACCCCCCTCCCAGTCGCTTGCGCAACTGGATGCTGGAGGGCCTGTCCGACATGGGCAAGGGCGGTGGCCACACCGGACCGCACGCCGCGCCGGAACCCCCGCACAAGGGCCAGCGCTGGTACCGCGTGATGTGCCTGACCGGCGTCGACTACTTCTCGACCCTCGGCTACCAGCCGGGCATCGCGGCCCTGGCGGCCGGTCTGCTGTCCCCGATCGCGACCATCGTCCTGGTCCTCGTCACCCTCGCCGGCGCCCTGCCGGTCTACCGCCGGGTGGCCGAGGAGAGCCCGCACGGCGAGGGGTCGATCGCCATGCTGGAGCGGCTGCTGTCGTTCTGGCAGGGCAAGCTGTTCGTGCTCACGCTGCTGGGCTTCGCGGCCACCGACTTCCTGATCACCATCACCCTCTCGGCCGCTGACGCCTCCACCCACCTCGTGGAGAACCCGCACCTGACCAGCGCCCTGCACGGCCACCAGATGCTGATCACGCTGTTCCTGGTGGCGCTGCTCGGCGCGGTCTTCCTGAAGGGCTTCCTCGAGGCGATCGGTGTCGCGGTCGCCCTGGTCGGGATCTACCTCGCGCTCAACCTGGTCGTCGTGATCGTCGGCCTCTGGCACGTCGTCACCGCCGGGCACGTGGTCACCGACTGGACCGGGGCCCTGACGGCGGAACACGGGAACGTGTTCGTGATGGTCGGCGTGGCCCTCATCGTCTTCCCGAAACTCGCCCTCGGCCTGTCCGGCTTCGAGACCGGCGTCGCCGTCATGCCGCACGTCCAGGGCGACCCGGACGACACCGAGCAGAGGCCGACCGGCCGGATCCGGGACACCAAGAAGCTGCTCACGACCGCCGCGCTCATCATGAGCGGCTTCCTGATCACCACGAGCTTCATCACCACGCTGCTGATCCCGGCGGACGACTTCAAGACGGGCGGCCCCGCCAACGGGCGCGCCCTCGCCTACCTCGCCCACCAGTACCTCGGCGGCGCCTTCGGCACGGTCTACGACGTCTCGACCATCGCCATCCTGTGGTTCGCCGGCGCCTCCGCGATGGCCGGCCTGCTCAACCTCATGCCGCGCTACCTGCCCCGCTACGGCATGGCCCCGCACTGGGCCCGCGCGGTCCGGCCCATGGTCATCGTCTTCACGCTGATCGCGTTCCTGGTGACCTGGATCTTCGACGCCAACGTCGACAAGCAGGGCGGCGCGTACGCCACCGGCGTGCTGGTGCTGATCAGCTCGGCGGCGATCGCGGTGACCATCGCCGCGCGCAAGGCGGGGCAGCGCAAGTGGACGATCGGGTTCGGCGTGATCGCGGCGGTGTTCCTCTACACGACCGTCGTCAACGTCATCGAGCGCCCGGACGGCGTGAAGATCGGCGCCTGCTTCATCGCGGGCATCATCCTGGTGTCGTTCCTGTCCCGGCTGGCGCGTGCCTTCGAGCTGCGGGTGACCACCGTGACGCTCGACCCCCTGGCGGAACGGTTCATCCGGGACATGGCCAGCCGGAAGATGCGCTTCATCGCCAACGAGCCCGGCCACCGGGACAAGGCCGAGTACCGCGACAAGATCGAGCAGATCCGCGCCGACAACGACATGCCCGAGCAGGAGGACTTCGTCTTCGTCGAGGTCAAGATCACCGACCCCTCCGAGTTCGAGGCGAGCATGGCCGTGCGCGGCGAGGTCCTGCACGGGCGCTACCGGGTGCTCACTCTGGAGCACTCCTCCATCTCCAACGCCCTGGCGGCCTTCCTGCTGCACGCCCGGGACATGACGGGCTGCACCCCGCACATCTACTTCGAGTGGACCGAGGGCAACCCGTTCGCCAACTTCCTGCGCTTCTTCCTCTTCGGCCAGGGCGAGGTAGCCCCGGTCACCCGCGAGGTCCTGCGCGAGGCGGAGCCGAACCGCGAACGCCGGCCCCGGGTGCACACCGGGTGAGACCCCGCAAGGAGCCCCACGCCGACGCGTCGTCCCCCACGGCAGGCCCGTGTCCACGGATCCCCTGCCGTGGTCCTATCGTGACCGGCATGCAGTCCTACACGATCGGCCAGGCGGCGCGGCTGCTCGGCGTGAGCCCCGACACCGCCCGCCGGTGGGCCGACGCGGGCCGGGTGGCGACCCACCGCGACGAGGCCGGGCGGCGGCTCATCGACGGCAGGGACCTGGCCGCGTTCTCGGTCGAACTGGCCAAAGCGGGGGGCGGCGAGGACGACCACCCCTCCTACACCTCCGTCCGCAACGCCTTCCCCGGCATCGTCACGGCGATCAAGCTCGGCGACGTCGCCGCCCAGGTGGAGATCCAGGCCGGCCCGCACCGGCTCGTCTCCCTGCTGACCCGTGAGGCCGTCGAGGAACTGGGCCTGGAGGTCGGCATGGAGGCCACCGCGCGCGTGAAGTCCACGAACGTGCACATCGACCGCGTCTGAGCCCGTCCCCATGGTCGGCACCGGCCGAGCAGCGTCAACCCGCGGAGTGGCGCCGCACGGGCCATGGCGCGGATCCGCGCCGTTCACGGAGCCGACGCGTGGCCATCACGCGGGCCCGCGCCACTCACGCAGTCGGGCAGGTGGCCGCCGTACGAGCCTGCGCCGTTCACGGAGCCGACGCGTGGCCGTCATCCGCGCCGTTCACGCAGTCGGCGCGTGACCGTCACGCAGGCCCGCGCCACTCACGCAGCCCGCGCGTGACCGTCGTACACCCCGCGCCTCACCGAGCCGGCGCGTGGCCGAGTGCGGTGTGCGCCGGGCCGGTACAGCGGTAGCTGCCGTCCACCCGGATCGCCGTGATCCCGCTGATGTGCCGGGCCCCGCACCGGTCCTGCGGCAGCACCAGCTGAGGCCCGGCCGCGTCCAGCGGGGTGTCGTCGACGCACACGCCCAGCAGGACGGGCGCGTCCGCGAAGTCCGGGTCGATCTCAGCCCAGGAGAGCACCGCGTGGTGGCCGTCGGCGCCCGACACGGCGATGAGGTAGCGCAGCCGGTCCTTGCGCCGCACCGGGTCGAAACCGGGCCCCGCGTCGGCGAGGACGTCGTACAGACGCGGGCCGGTGAAGCGGTGGTGCTGGACGCCGCTGGTGGCGCACTCGAAGCTGACGTCCGCCCGGTGCTGCGGCCAGCGGAGCAGCTCCGGGACGGTCAGCCGGGCGGTCCGGGCGAGGTCGCCGGTCAGGGCGAGTCGGGCGAGCGTCATCGGCAGGCACCTCCCGCAGGACCGTACCCGCTGCCGGGTGGCGTCCAAACGCACATGCGAGCTCCATGTCACAAGTTCGCGGCCAATGCGATGCGACAGGGGGCTTATGCCTGGCAGATGCGGCAGTATCATCGCCGAGCGGCCGGGCTTCCCGGCCCCGACAGGGCGCGACCGTTGTTCCGCAGAGCACGAGGAGTACAACCGTGAAGACCCGTTCCGTGCGCCGGACCCGGCGGACACTGCAGCTGGCCGGTGCGGGAGCCGCCGCCCTGATGGCCCTCGGCGCCTGCTCCTCGTCCTCGAACTCGAAGGACTCGGCGTCGGGCGCGCCGGACGCCGCTTCACCGAAGCTGTCCGGCAACGTCACCGTGTTCGCCGCCGCCTCGCTGAAGGAGGGCTTCACGACCCTGGGCAAGGAGTTCGAGAAGGACCACCCGGGCACCAAGGTCAGCTTCAACTTCGGCGGCAGCGACACGCTCGCCGCGAGCATCACCGGCGGTGCCCCGGCGGACGTCTTCGCCGCCGCCAGCCCCAAGACCATGGCGATCGTGACGGACAAGAAGGACGCGGCCGGCACCCCGGCCACCTTCGTCCGCAACCAGCTGGAGATCGCAACCCTGCCGGGCAACCCGCACAAGGTGGCCGCTCTGAAGGACCTCACCGCGTCCGGCCTCAAGGTCGTCCTGTGCGACAAGACGGTGCCGTGCGGCGCCGCCGCCCAGAAAGCCCTGGACGCCGCCGGACTCAAGGTCACCCCGGTCTCCTACGAGCAGGACGTCAAGGCCGCCCTGAACAAGGTGGAGCTGAAGGAGGCGGACGCCGCGGTCGTCTACGAGACCGACGTGAAGTCCGCGGGTGGCAAGGTGGAGGGCGTGGAGTTCCCCGAGTCCGCCAAGGCGATCAACGACTATCCCATCGTGCTGCTGAAGAACGCGCCGAACGCCGCGGCCGCCAGGGCGTTCATCGCCCTCGTGCGGTCCGCCGAGGGCCAGAAGGTGCTCGGCGAGGCCGGATTCCTCAAGCCGTGACCTCGCTTCTCGAACCCGGCGCCGCGACCGGTCCCCGAACGGGCCGGCCGCGGCGCCGCCGCGTCGGCGCGGGGGGCCGGCGCGGAGTGCCGTTGCCGCTGCTGCTGCCGGGCCTGCTGGCGCTGGCGTTCCTGCTGCTGCCGCTTCTCGCGCTGCTCGTCCGCGCGCCCTGGCACAGCCTGCCGGAGCAGCTGTCCAGCACCGAGGTGTGGCAGGCGCTCCAGCTGTCGCTGGTCAGCGCCACGGCGGCAACGGCCGTCAGCCTCGTCCTGGGCGTGCCGCTGGCCTGGCTGCTGGCCCGCACGCAGTTCCCGGGCCGCGGGTTCGTACGGGCCCTGGTGACCCTGCCGCTGGTCCTGCCGCCGGTGGTCGGCGGTGTGGCCCTGCTCCTCGCGCTCGGCCGCAACGGGGTGATCGGGCGCTGGCTGGACGCCTGGTTCGGGATCACGCTGCCGTTCACCACCGCCGGGGTCGTGCTCGCCGAGGCGTTCGTCGCGATGCCGTTCCTGGTCATCAGCGTCGAGGGCACCCTCCGCGCCGCCGACCCGCGGTACGAGGAGGCGGCGACCACGCTGGGCGCGTCCCGCTTCACCGCGTTCCGCCGGGTCACGCTGCCGCTGATCGCGCCCGGCATCGCGGCGGGCGCGGTCCTCGCCTGGGCGCGCGCGCTCGGCGAGTTCGGCGCGACCATCACCTTCGCGGGCAACTTCCCCGGCCGCACCCAGACCATGCCCCTCGCGGTCTACCTGGCCCTGCAGAACGACCCCGACGCCGCGATCGCCCTCAGCCTGGTCCTGCTGGCGGTGTCGATCGCGGTCCTGGCGGGGTTGCGAGACCGCTGGATGACCACCTCATGACGAACGCCCACCCGCGCGACACGGACGGCCTGGACGCCCACCTCATAGTCGACCGCCCCGGCTTCCGCCTGGATCTCACCCTCACCGCCGCCCCCGGTGACGTCGTCGCCCTCCTCGGACCCAACGGCGCCGGAAAGACCACCGCCCTGCGCGCCCTCGCCGGCCTCACCCCGCTCACCGGCGGTCACCTGCGCCTGGACGGCACCGCCTTGGACCGCACTCCCCCGGAGTCCCGCCCGGTCGGCGTGGTCTTCCAGGACTACCTGCTCTTCCCCCACCTGTCCGCCCTGGACAACGTCGCCTTCGGCCCCCGCTGCCGGGGTGCGGGCAAGGCGGAGGCCCGCGCCCAGGCGGCGGCCTGGCTGGACCGGATGGGCCTCGCCGCGCACGCGGACGCCAAGCCGCGCCGCCTGTCCGGCGGACAGGCACAGCGCGTGGCCCTGGCCCGCGCCCTGGCCACCCGCCCCCGGCTGCTGCTCCTGGACGAGCCGCTGGCCGCGCTGGACGCCCGCACCCGCCTGGAGGTACGCGCCCAACTCCGCCGCCATCTGGCCGAGTTCGAGGCCGTAGCCGTCCTGGTCACCCACGACCCGCTGGACGCCATGGTGCTCGCGGACCGTCTGGTGGTCATCGAGCACGGCCGCATCGTCCAGGAGGGCGCCCCCGCGGACATCGCCCGACGCCCGCGCACCGACTACATCGCCCAGCTCGTCGGCCTCAACCTCTACCGGGGCCAGGCCGACGGCCACACCGTGCGGCTCGACGCGGGGCCCTCGGTCACCACGACCGAGGAGCTGAACGGTCCGGCGTTCGTGGCGTTCCCGCCGTCCGCCGTCACCCTGTTCCGGGACCGGCCCACCGGCGCCAGCGCCCGCAACCTCTGGCGCTGCGAGGTGGCAGGCCTGGAGACGCACGGCGACCGGATCCGCGCCGACCTCGGCGGCGAACTGCGGCTCGCCGCCGACCTCACCACGGTCGCCGCGGCCGACCTCGGCCTGCACCCCGGGTCTGCTGTCTGGGCGACGGTCAAAGCGACGCAGACGCACGCGTACCCGGCCTGAACGGGCGGGCGCTCTACGGTGAGTGTCCATGACCCTGAGCATCCGCAACCAGCTCCCCGGCACCGTCACCGAGGTCCACCCGGGCGAGGCCATGGCCATCGTCAGGCTCCGCCTGGACGGCGGCCAGCACCTCGTGGCGGCCGTCACCAAGGAGTCCGCCGACGAGCTCGCCCTCACCCCCGGCTCGCCCGTCCGCGCCCTGGTGAAGTCGACCGAGGTCTCGGTGGCCAGCCGGCGGGTGGAGGGCCTGTCGATCCGCAACCAGCTTCCCGGCGCGGTCACCGGCCTGACGACCGGCGCGGTCATGGCGACGGTGAAGATCTCCATCGACGGCGGCGTCCTGACCGCGGCGATCACCAAGGACGCGGTCGCCGACCTCGGCCTCTTCGTGGGCTCCGACGTGGTCGCCCTCATCAAGGCGACCGAGGTGTCCCTCGCCACGGCATGACAGGCCGAGGGCCCCGCCCGGAGTCCGGACGGGGCCCTGAAGGCAGCCGCTCGCTCAGTCCTCGTACGCGTCCAGCGGCGGGCAGGAGCACACCAGGTTCCGGTCGCCGAAGGCCTGGTCGATGCGGCGCACCGGCGGCCAGTACTTGTCGGCGGCCGACACACCGGCCGGGAACACGGCCTCCTCGCGGCCGTAGGCGTGCTTCCACTCACCGCCGAGCGCGCCCGCGGTGTGCGGCGCGTTCCGCAGCGGGTTGTCGTCCGCCGGCCACTCGCCCGCGCCGACCTTCTCGATCTCCGCGCGGATGGCGATCATCGCGTCGCAGAACCGGTCCAGCTCGGTGAGGTCCTCCGACTCGGTCGGCTCGATCATCAGCGTGCCGGCCACCGGGAAGGACATGGTCGGCGCGTGGAAGCCGTAGTCGATCAGCCGCTTGGCCACGTCGTCCACGCTCACGCCGGTCGCCTTGGTCAGCGGGCGCAGGTCGATGATGCACTCGTGCGCGACCAGGCCGCCGGGGCCGGTGTAGAGCACCGGGTAGTGCGGCTCCAGGCGCTTGGCGATGTAGTTCGCCGACAGCACGGCCACCTGGGTGGCCCGCTTCAGGCCCTCGCCGCCCATCAGACGGACGTACGCCCAGGAGATCGGCAGGATGCCCGCCGAGCCCCACGGGGCGGCCGAGATCGGACCGACGCCGGTCTCCGGGCCGGCGGCCGGCTGGAGCGGGTGGTTCGGCAGGTACGGCGCCAGGTGCGAGCGGACCGCGACCGGGCCGACGCCGGGGCCGCCGCCGCCGTGCGGGATGCAGAACGTCTTGTGCAGGTTCAGGTGGGAGACGTCACCGCCGAAGTGGCCCGGCTTGGCGAGGCCGACCAGGGCGTTGAGGTTGGCGCCGTCGACGTACACCTGGCCGCCGGCCTCGTGCACCTGCGCGCAGATGTCGGCGACGTGCTCCTCGAACACGCCGTGCGTGGACGGGTAGGTGATCATGAGCACGGCCAGCTCGTCGCGGTACTGCTCGATCTTCGCCCGCAGGTCCTCGACGTCGATCTCGCCGTCCTCGGCGGTCCTGACGACGACGACCCTCATGCCGGCCATCACGGCGCTGGCCGCGTTGGTGCCGTGCGCGGAGGACGGGATCAGGCAGACGGTGCGCTGCTCGTCGCCGTTGGCGCGGTGGTAGCCGCGTACGGCGAGCAGGCCGGCCAGTTCGCCCTGGGAGCCGGCGTTCGGCTGCAGGGAGACCTTGTCGTAGCCGGTGACCTCGGCGAGACGTTCCTCCAGCTCGCGGATGAGCGTGAGGTAGCCCTCGGCCTGCTCGGCGGGCGCGAAGGGGTGCAGCTGGCCGAACTCGGGCCAGGTGACCGGCTCCATCTCGGTGGTCGCGTTGAGCTTCATGGTGCAGGAGCCCAGCGGGATCATGCCGCGGTCGAGTGCGTAGTCGCGGTCGGCGAGGCGGCGCAGGTAGCGCAGCATCGCGGTCTCGGAGCGGTGCTGGTGGAAGACCGGGTGGGTGAGGTAGGCGTCGGTGCGCAGCAGCGCCTCGGGCAGGGTGTCCTCGGCGGTCGCGTCCAGCGCCTCGATGTCGGCCTCGACGCCGAACGCGGACCACACGGCGGCGAGCTGCGCCCGCTTGGTGGTCTCGTCGCAGGCGATCGAGACGTGGTCGGCGTCGACGAGGTGCAGGTTGACGCCGTTGTCCCGGGCCGCGGCGACGACCTGGGCGGCCTTGCCGGGCACGCGCGCGGTGACGGTGTCGAAGAACGCGCGGTGCACGATCTCCACGCCACCGGCCTTCAGGCCCTCGGCGAGGAGGGTGGCGTACCGGTGGGTGCGGCGGGCGATGGTCTTCAGGCCCTCCGGGCCGTGGTAGACGGCGTACATGCCGGCCATCACGGCGAGCAGCACCTGGGCGGTGCAGATGTTGCTGGTGGCCTTCTCGCGGCGGATGTGCTGCTCGCGGGTCTGCAGGGCGAGGCGGTAGGCCTTGTTGCCGTCGGCGTCGACGGAGACGCCCACGAGCCGGCCGGGCAGGCTGCGCGCGAACTTCTCGTGCACGGCCATGTAGCCGGCGTGCGGACCGCCGAAGCCCATCGGCACACCGAAGCGCTGGGTGGTGCCGACGGCGATGTCGGCGCCCAGCTCACCCGGAGAGGTGAGCAGGGTCAGCGCGAGCAGGTCGGCGGCGACCGTGACCAGGGCGCCCAGCTCGTGCGCCTGGTCGATGACCGGCTTGATGTCCCGTACGGCGCCGGAGGCGCCCGGGTACTGGATCAGCACGCCGTTGATCTCACGCTCGGCGACCTCGGCCGGGATGCCCTCGGAGAGGTCGGCGACGACGACCTCGACGCCGGTGGGCTCCGCGCGGGTCTGGATGACGGCGATGGTCTGCGGCAGCGCGTCCGCGTCGACCAGGAAGAGGCCCTTCTTGTTCCGGCCCATGCGGCGGGAGAGCGCCATGGCCTCGGCGGCGGCGGTGCCCTCGTCCAGGAGGGAGGCGCCGGAGGTGGGCAGGCCGGTGAGGTCGGCGACCATCGTCTGGAAGTTCAGCAGCGCTTCGAGCCGGCCCTGGGAGATCTCCGGCTGGTACGGGGTGTAGGCCGTGTACCAGGCCGGGTTCTCCATGACGTTGCGCAGGATGACGGGCGGCGTGAACGTCCCGTAGTAGCCCAGGCCGATCATGGAGTCGAGGACCTGGTTGCGGTCGGCGAGCGCGCGCAGCTCGGCGAGCACCTCGGCCTCGGTGCGGGCGCCGGGCAGGTCGAGGGCGTCGGCGTTCTTGATCACATCGGGCACCGCCGCGGCGGTCAGCTCGTCCAGCGAGCCGTAGCCGACGTGCGCGAGCATCTTCGCCCGCGCCTCCTGGTCGGGCCCGATGTGGCGCTGCTCGAACGGGATGCCCGCTTCGAGCTCCGAGAGCGGGATGCGGTGGGCGGTCATTGCGGAGGCCTCCTGGTCTGACGCGACCTTCGAGGGGCACCACTGCACGGGTGCCCGGACGGCCTCCCCCTCTGTCATCTCAACCTGAGAGCTTCACCGGGTCGCCCGAGGGCACCCGGTTTTCACCGTCGGTGAGAGCCGGTGCCGTCGGCACCCGCCCTGCTTTCCAGAGTGACCTCGTCCGTGCGGTACGTGAGCCTGAGAGATTCCGGGGAGGATTTGCTCCTTCGGCGCCTCCGAGGTGGTCGGAGGACTCTCCCGCACGGGGTCAGCAGCCGCTGTCAGCCTACCAGCGAGGTCAACGCCGGGGCCCTCGAGTGGCCGCCCGACTGAATGTGCTCTTTTGTAGTGCTTACGGATGAGTTGCGACCAAGTGGAGGGAGACGGACCGTGCAGACCGAGATCGATCCGCGCAACCTGATCGGCCGCAAGGCGTTCGACCGCAACGGCGCCAAGATCGGCACGATCGACGAGGTGTACCTCGACGACGCGACCGGCGTCCCCGAATGGGCGGCCATACGGACAGGACTGTTCTCCCGCGACGCCTTCGTCCCCCTGGAACCGAGCGAACTGATAGACGGCTCCCTCCACGTCCCCTTCGACCGCGCCCTGATCAAGAACGCCCCCGACTTCGGCGTGGGCCGCCACCTCTCCCCCGAACAGGAACTCCAGCTCTACCACCACTACGGCCTCGACGTGGTCTCACCCCCCTCGGTCCCGGACCACGACTTCGGCAGACTGGCGGGCTCGGAGGAGACCTGAAGGGCGAGATCCGGAACCAGCGGCAACGGATCGGCGGACTCCAGCGCGGGATCGTCGACGGAGAACGTCCGCACCCGCCCCGGAGGGGACTGCGGCGTCTCGAACCGCACGGTCACCCGGCCCAGCCCGCTCCCCTGCACCCACCCGTGCCCGTACTCCGCGTGCCTGACGTCCTGACCGGCCCGCCACGACCGCTCCTCCGGCTCCGGCCGCTCCGCCGTCACCTCGGCCCCCGTCTCCTCCGGCGTCTCCTCCGCCCGCGCGGGCATGGCCTGGGCGAACAGGTCCTCCTGGGTGTAGTCGGCGAGCCCGGAGACGCCCACACCGAGCAGCCGTACCCCGCCCGTGGTGTCCACGGAGTCCAGCAGCCGCGCGGCCGCCTCCCGCACCACCGCCGGATCGTCGGTCGGCCCCCGCAGCGTCTCCGACCGGGTCAGCGTCGAGAAGTCGTACCGCCGCACCTTCAGCACGATGGTCCGCCCCGACAGCCCGGCCCCCCGCAGCCGCCCCACGCACCGGTCGGCGAGCCGCCGCACCTCCAGCCCGATCCGCAGCCGGTCGTGGATGTCCACGTCGTAGGTGTCCTCGACCGACACCGACTTCGCCTCGCGCTCGGCCACCACGGGCCGTTCGTCGTGGGCCAGGGCCATGGCGTACAGCGCCTGCCCGTGTGCCTTGCCCAGCAGCCGTACCAGCTCGTCCTCGCCCGCCTCGGCCAGTTCCTCGACCGTGGTGATGCCGGCCCTGCGCAGATGGTCCCCGGTGGCCGGCCCCACCCCCGGCAGGGTCCGCACCGGCATCGGCCCCAGCAGCGCCCGCTCGGAGCCCGGCTCGATCACCACCAGCCCGTCCGGCTTGGCCTGCTCGGAGGCGATCTTGGCGAGCATCTTGGAGGCGGCGAGCCCCACCGATCCGGTGAGCCCGGTGACCGCCCGGATGTCCGCGCGCAGCTTGATCCCGGCCAGCCGCGCCGACTCCTCGTCCCAGGCGGTCCCGCCGGCCTCCAGGTCCACGAACGCCTCGTCCAGGCTGAGCGGCTCCACCAGCGGCGACAGCTCCCGCAGCAGCGCCATCACCTGCTCGCTGATCTGCCGGTACAGGCCGAACCGCGGCACCAGATACGCCGCGTTGGGCGCCAGCCGGCGCGCCTGGGCCATGGGCATCGCCGAGTGCACCCCGAACGCCCGTGCCTCGTACGACGCGGTGGCCACCACCCCGCGCGGACCGAGCCCGCCCACGACGACCGCTTTCCCGCGCAGGCTCGGCTTGGATGCCTGCTCCACCGAGGCGTAGAAGGCATCCATGTCGAGATGCAGGATCGTGGGCGCGTTTCTCACATCTCCGATGCTGCACCACGGCACTGACAATGCCGTGGTGCAGGCGGACGGCCGGTGGGCCGGGGCTCAGACCGCCCGGTTGCGGCGCCGTGCCAGCTCGTCCGCGGGGTTGGGCCCGACGAGGGTCTCGCCGGTGTCGATGCGCTCGCCGTGCAGCTGCGAGAGCGCGCTTTCCACGTCGCGCCAGACCACGCCGACGGCGATCCCGAAGATGCCCTGACCGCCCTGGAGCAGGGCGTGGACCTCGTCGGGCGAGGTGCACTCGTACACCGTGGCGCCGTCGCTCATCAGCGTCATCCGCTCCAGGTCGCGGAAACCGCGTTCCCTGAGGTGCTGCACGGCCGTCCGGATGTTCTGCAGCGAGACCCCGGTGTCCAGGAACCGCTTGACGATCTTCAGGACGACGACGTCGCGGAAGCTGTACAGCCGCTGCGTCCCCGACCCGTAGGCGGGCCGCACGCTCGGCTCTACCAGGCCGGTGCGCGCCCAGTAGTCGAGCTGCCGGTAGGTGATGCCGGCGGCCGCGCAGGCCGTCGGCCCCCGGTAGCCGATCTGTTCCGACGTCATGGAAGCCGCCCCTCCGCCGTTCGGCACCACCGTCGGCCGCTGCGGAGCGTGATCCACCGCGCTGCTGTGAACCGGGTACGGCCCGTTCTCCCCGAAACCACGCACGGGAGCACCCCCAGCCGTACCGTCGCCGCTGGTTCTCACGCCGACCTCCGTCCTTGACCTGCCTTCACGACGGTAGGCAGTCACCAGGGGTGCGTCAACGATCGCCACACTCGGCACGCCGAGTGATAATCACCCTAGGAGTGGTTTCCCGTGCCCCACCGCGGGGAAAGGCTAGCCGAATGCGCTCGGGGGAACGCCTAGGACGCTCTCACAGGCCGATGGCACGTGCCCGCGCAAGGCGTTGCCGAGGGCGCCTCCCCGGGCCCGGGTCGCCGCCCACCGGCCGTCCGCGCTCACCGGTTGCCCGTGCTCACCGGTTGCCCGTGCTCACTGGTTGCTCGTACCGAAGTCCTCGGGCGAGATCTGGTCGAGGAACTCGCGGAACTTCTCCACCTCGTCCTCCTGCTCGTCCGGAATGGCGATGCCGGCGTCGTCCAGCACCGTGTCACTGCCGTAGATCGGCGTTCCGGTGCGCAGGGCCAGCGCTATGGCATCGGAGGGGCGGGCGCTGACCTCGACCCCGCTGGCGAAGACCAGCTCCGCGTAGAACACGCCTTCCCGCAGATCGGTGATGCGTACCTCGGTCAGCTCCTGGCCTACGGCCTCCAGCACGTCCTTGAACAGGTCGTGGGTCAGCGGCCTGGCGGGGGCCATGCCCTGCTGGGCGAACGCGATCGCCGTCGCCTCTCCCGGCCCGATCCAGATGGGGAGGTAACGGTCGCCTCCCACTTCGCGCAGGAGCACGATCGGTTGGTTGGAGGGCATTTCGACCCGGACACCTACGACATCGAGCTCGTTCACACAGCAACCCTAGGCCGTGCTCGGGACGTTTGGGTAGTCGGGCCGGGAACAGGTGGCCGATCCGGGTCGCCGGCGGCCCCCGGCGGTCAGGGCAGCCGCACCCCGAGCGCGGTCTGCACCAGCGCCGCGTGCAGCTTCACCGTGAGCGCCGCCAGCTCCTTCGCCCGGGCCTCGGCGTGTGCCCTGGTCTGCGGGTTGCGGTGGCGCTTGAGCGGGGCCACGACCTGCTCCACCAGCCCGGCCTCGCGGTCGGCGGCGGCCTTCATCACCCGAAGGTGGCGTGGCTCGATGCCGTACCGGCCCAGTTCGGCGATGAGCGAGGCCACGGTGACCGCCTCGGCGTCGTAGGCCCCGTCGTGCAGCGGAGCGATGAGGCCGTACGACTCCCACTCCTCCAGGTCCGCCTCGTCGATCTCCGCGGCCGCCAGCAGCTCGGCTCTGCCCACCCGGGCCACCGTGGGCGCGCCGGTGGGCTCCGGGGCGTCCTCACCGGTGCGCTGGCGCCCCACCAGGGGCAGCTGGACGGCCTCGCCACGCTCCATGGCGTCCAGATGCTCGCGGATCACCTTGAGCGGCAGATAGTGGTCCCGCTGCATCCTGAGCACATGCGCCAGCCGCTCGACGTCCCTGGCGCTGAACTTGCGGTACCCCGCAGGGCTCCGCTGCGGCTCGATGAGCCCCTCCGACTCCAGGAAGCGGATCTTGGAGACGGTGACTTCGGGGAACTCGTCGCGCAGCACGTTCAGCACGGTGCCGATGCTCATCAGCCCGCTGTCCCTGGCGGCAGTACCGCTTCCGGCACCGCCGCTCGGTGTGTGAAGCATGGACCTTCCCTGGGGGTTCCCCCCGGACACCGGTCCGGGGGCGGGTCAGATGCCCTGCCGGCTCGCGTAGAACACCAGCCGGTACTTGCCGATCTGCACCTCGTCACCGTTCGACAGCGCGACCTGGTCGATCCGCTCGCGGTTGACGTACGTGCCGTTCAGACTGCCGACGTCGGCCACGGTGAACGAGCCGTCCGGGGAGCGGCGGAACTCCACATGCCGACGCGAGACCGTCACGTCGTCCAGGAAGATGTCGCTCTGCGGATGACGGCCGGCCGTGGTCAGATCGCTGTCCAGCAGGAAGCGGCTGCCCGAGTTCGGGCCGCGGCGCACCACCAGCAGCGCCGAGCCCATCGGCAGCGCGTCCACCGCGGCCTGCGCCTCCGGCGAGAGCATCGGCATCTGCGTCTGGCCGGTGACCTCGGCGTCGTACGCCTCCAGGCCGGAGATCGAGATCGTGGACGTCGTCTCGGACGCGCGCTCCGGCGCCACCCCCGGGCGCAGCGGCGCACCGCAGTTGGAGCAGAAGCGGGCGTTCTGCGCGTTGCGGTTGCCGCACCTCGTACACACCAGGACCGACATGGACGGATCCTCCTGCGGCTGCCCCGCCGGGGCGTTGGACGCGTACGGACCGGGGGCGTACCCTCCACCCGCACCCGAGGCTGACGGTTGCCCGAAACCTATGCCGCCGGACTGGGCAGGGTCAACCGACGCCCCGCCCTGACCTCCGGAAATGTCACCGCCCGGACCAGCGACCTGGTCCCGGAACAGCGGGCGCTGGCCCTCCGCGTCAGGCTGCGCGCGGTGCCGAGCGGTCGCGTTGTCGCTGCCCTCTCGCGCGCTCTTGCCGAACAACTTCGCAAACAACTTCACGGGCGATTCCCCTTGACCGAAACAGACCCGCCCGTGGGGCAGGACGAACCCTGATTGCCTACACCGGCCGAGCCGGACATTCTCACAACGTCCGTAACCACCAGACAGTTTCCACCACGCACCACCGCTTCGGTGCGCCGACCCCCCGCAACCTCATGCCCCTGCCGGACGTCCCCCATGCACCGCCGGTTCACTGGGAGGACGACCGAGCGTAGTCAGGCCGCTTCGCCTGTCGCAAGGCATCCACGACGATCTTGCCGGACTGCTGGACCGTCACCGTGGCCTGCTCCTTCTCCAAGGTCTGCACCACGCCTCCCGGGATGTTCAGCGCCGGCTCCAGGTCCTGCGGCTTGCCGATGACCTTGAAACGATAAGGGGCGTTGATCTTGTTCCCGTCGACGCCCACGCCGTTGCCGGAGTCGGTGAAGTAGGTGTTCGCGACCACCCGGACCCCGTTGACCTGGATCGCCTCGGCACCGGCCGCGCGCAACTCCTGGATCGCGTCGAGCAGCATGTCAGCCTTGACCGTCCCCTTCGTGTCCTCGATCGTCATCGTGATGCCGGGACCCTGCGCGGCCACGGTGCCCGCCAGAATGCCGAGTTGCCTCTCCTTCTCGGCGGTCTGCCTGCGCGCCTCCGCGGCCCGGTCGGAGCTGCTCTGCAGCTCCTGGCGCTGCTTCTCGAGTCCCTGCCTCTCGTCCTCAAGACGCTGAGTACGCGAATCCAGTTCATCGAGGATGCGCACAAGATCCTCCTGGCGTGCCCCGCGCAGCGCGCTGTCGGTGTCGCTGTTGGAGGCCACCTGCACGGCCAGCCCGAAGCCGAGCCCGAACAGGAGCACGGCCACGATGAGTTGCGCCCGGGTGAAACGCGGCGGCCACAGGCCCTTGACCAGCCGCTGCCGGCCGGTCAGCGGCTGCTCCGTCCGCTCCTCCTCGGGGGCCGGCTCGGACGCCCGTGCGGGCACCTCCTCGGGGATCTCCCTGCGGAGCCGGTTCTCCGGCTGCTCCGGCTGCTTCGGCTGCTCCGACCGCCCAGGTTGCTCGGACCGCTCCGACCGCCCCGGCTGCTCCGACCGCTCAGGCCGCTCGTTCCGCTCGCTCGGCCGGTTCGGCTCGCCCGGCCGGTTCGGCTCGCTCGGCTGGTTCCGCTCGTTGTGCTCGCTCATCGGTGTCACGCCCGGAACACGTGGCGCCGGATCGCCGCGGCGTTGGAGAAGATCCGGATGCCGAGGACCACCACGACACCCGTGGACAGCTGCGCGCCCACGCCCAACTTGTCGCCGAGGAACACGATCAGCGCGGCGACGACCACGTTCGACAGGAACGACACGACGAAGACCTTGTCGTCGAAGATGCCGTCCAGCATGGCCCGCAGACCACCGAACACGGCGTCCAGCGCGGCGACGACGGCGATCGGCAGATACGGCTCGACAACCGCCGGAACCTCGGGCCGGACCAACAGGCCGGCCACGACTCCCACGACGAGGCCCAGTACGGCGATCACGATGTGCCCTTCTCAGTCTTCTCGGTGCTCGGCTGTGCAGTACGTACGATCACGCTCGGTGCGGCGGGCAACCGCAGGTCGCCCTGCACCGAGATGGTGGCGCGGATGCCGAAGTTCTGCTCCAGGGCGTGCAGGTACAGACCGTCGGCGCTGTTCTGGAACCCGGTGCTGAGCCGCTTCCCGTCCCCCACCGCCAGCACCGTGTACGGCGGCACCAGCGGCCTGTTGTCGACCAGTATCGCGTCCCCCGCGGCCCTGATCGCGGACAGGGCGGTCAACCGCTGCCCGTTGATCGAGACGGCCTCCGCCCCGGACGCCCACAGCCCGTTGACCACGCGCTGCATGTCCCGGTCACGGACCCGGCCGGTGTCGGAGAACCCGGAGGTCTCCCGCGGATTGGTGCCGTCACCGCCCGTGCTGGCCTCCTTGGCGTCGTCGACGACGAGCTTGACGCCGGGGCCGTGCACGGCGGTCGCGCCCGACAGAACGCCCACCAGGTCCGCCTTCGCGCTGCCCCCGCTCGACTTCAGCGCTGCCCGCTGGCGCGCGCTGACGTCGTCGCGGAGCTTGTCGACGGTGCTCTCCAGCTTGTCCGCGTTCGCGGTCTCGCTGTCGACGCGGTCGATCAGCTCCTGGCGCTCCTTGGCCACCACGGGCGCCGCGGCCCGCGTCTGCGCCGCCCCGACGGTCACCACGAGCGCCGCGAGGACGAGGCCGGCCGCTAGGCCCAGCTTCGCCCTGAGCGTCTTGGGCAGGCCGCCCTCGCCCAGGGACTTCTTCCGGGCGGCGGCCTCGGCGTACCCGTCGTCGAGGCTGTGGTCCATGACGTTGGTGATCAACGACATGGAGGCGTCCGGGCGCTGAGGCCGCGTGGGGCTGCTCCGAACGGGAGGTTGCTGCGGCATGCCGCACATCGTCGCATGTCGCGCGCGATTACTCCGAATGGCCCCGCCCGCGTGCCGGACAGGCCCCCTTGGGGACGCTTGTCCGGCACGCGCGCGTGCGCGGGTTTTGCGGTACAGCAGCGCCCGCGTCCTGGTCCGCGAGCGCTGTCCGCGGACGCTTCCCGTGCCTGTTCCGGGCTACCGCCCGGCGCTGTCCACGACGGCCGACCACTCGTCCAGCAGGGCCTGCGCCGAGGCGTCGTCGGGGCCCTCGGCCCACAGGTGGGTGACGGCCTCCGCAGGGTCGGGCAGCACCATGACCCAGCGCCCGTCCGTCTCCACCACGCGCACACCGTCTGTCGTGTCGACGAATCGATCCCCGGCGGCCTCGACCACCCGCCGCATGACCAGGCCCTTGACCGCCCACGGCGTGGCCAGGTCCCGCTTGAGGACGTGCGCCCGCGGGATCCTCGCGTCGATCTGGCTCAGTGTGAGCTGGGTGCGCGCCACCAGCCCGATGAGGCGTACGAAGGCCGCCGTGCCGTCGTAGACGCTGCTGAACTCGGGGACGATGAACCCGCCCTTGCCGTCGCCACCGAAGATGGTGCCTTCCTCGCCGCCCACGCGCGTCAGGTCGTCGGGCGAGGTGGTCGTCCACTCGACCTGGGTGCCGTGGTAGGCGGCGACCTGCTCGGCGATCCGGGTCGTGGTCACCGGCAGCGCAACCCGGCCGCTGCGCCGCTCGGCGGCCACCAGGTCCAGCATCACCAGCAACGCGCGGTCGTCCTCGATGATCCGGCCCTTCTCGTCGACGAGCGACAGCCGCTCGCCCACGGGGTCGAACCGGACGCCGAAGGCCGCCCCGGACGAGGCCACTATCTCGCCCAGCCGCACGAGGCCGTTGCGCCGCATCTCGGCCGTCTCGGTGGGCCGGGACTCGTCGAGACCGGGGTTGATGGTCAGGGAGTCCACGCCGAGCTTGCCGAGCAGGCTGGGCAGGACGAGGCCGGCGCTGCCGTTGGAGGCGTCGACGACGACCTTCAGGCCGGACTCGGCGATCCCGGTCGTGTCGACGTTCCGCAGCAGCGATCCGGTGTAGGAGTCGAAGACGCTCGCGGGGAAGTACAGGTCGCCGATCTCGCCGGGGAACGCGCGCCGGTACTCCTGCCGCGCGAACACCCGGTCCAGCTTGCGCTGACTGCCCTGCGACAGGTCGGCGCCGTTGCCGTCGAAGAACATGATGTCGACCGAGTCCGGCACACCAGGCGAGGTCCGGATCATGATGCCGCCGGCGCTGCCGCGCGCGGTCTGCTGCCGGGCCACGGGCAGCGGCACGTTCTCCAGGTCGCGTACGTCGATGGCGCTGGCCTGCAGCGCGGAGATGACCGCCCGCTTCAGCGCACGGGCGCCTCGGGAGTGGTCTCGGGCGGTGGTGACCGTGGAGCCCTTCTTGAGGGTGGTCGCGTAGGCGCCGGCCAGCCGTACGGCCAGCTCCGGCGTGATCTCCACGTTCAGGATGCCGGACACCCCGCGCGCGCCGAAGAGATGGGCCTGTCCTCTGGACTCCCAGATGACGGAGGTGTTGACGAAGGCGCCGGCTTCGATGGTCTTGAACGGATACACCCGGACGTTACCCTGAACGATCGATTCCTCACCGATCAGGCACTCGTCCCCGATGACCGCGCCGTCCTCGATCCGCGCGGCCCGCATGATGTCGGTGTTCTTGCCGACGACGCACCCGCGCAGGTTGCTGTGCTGCCCGACGTAGACGTTGTCGTGCACGACGGCCTTGTGCAGGAACGCACCGCTCTTGACGACGACGTTCGAGCCGACGACCGTGTGCTCGCGGATCTCCGCGCCGGCCTCCACCTTCGCGTAGTCGCCGATGTACAGGGGCCCGCGCAGTACGGCGCCGGGGTGCACCTCGGCGCCTTCCGCGACCCAGACGCCGGGCGAGATCTCGAAGCCGTCGATGTCGACGTTGACCTTGCCCTCGAGCACGTCGGCCTGGGCCTTGACATAGCTCTCGTGGGTGCCGACGTCCTCCCAGTAGCCCTCGGCGACATAGCCGTAGATCGGCTTGCCTTCCTTCATCAGCTGCGGGAAGACGTCACCGGACCAGTCGACCGGAACATCGGGTTCGACATAGTTGAATACCTCGGGCTCCATGACATAGATGCCCGTGTTCACCGTGTCGGAGAAGACCTGGCCCCACGTCGGCTTCTCGAGGAAACGCTCGACCTTGCCTTCCTCGTCGACGATGGTGATGCCGAACTCCAGCGGATTGGGCACCCGGGTCAAGCAGACCGTGACCAGCGCGCCCTTCTCCTTGTGGAAATTGATCAGTTCGGTGAGGTCGAAGTCGGTCAGCGCATCACCGGAGATGACAAGGAAGGCATCGTCCTTCAACGCCTCTTCGGCGTTCTTGACGCTTCCGGCGGTTCCGAGTGGCTTCTCCTCATTGGCATAGGTGAGCTCCATACCGAGCTCTTCGCCGTCGCCGAAGTAGTTCTTGACGAGCGATGCCAGGAACTGAACGGTGACGACGGTCTCGGTGAGCCCGTGCCTTTTGAGCAGCCGTAGCACATGCTCCATGATCGGGCGGTTGGCCACCGGCAGGAGCGGCTTGGGCATGCTAGAGGTCATAGGGCGCAGGCGCGTGCCTTCGCCCCCGGCCATCACGACGGCCTTCATGTCGGAAGCGTCCTCCTCCAAGAGACGACGGTCTAGCCGACTTCACCCGTCCAGATTGTCCCGCACTTTTCCACCGCGGGCCATCGAGGCGTTACGTCCGGACAATCGCCGAGCTCAATCGGCCATGGCGTCCGCCCGAACCAAACGGCGGACCTGTACCACGTAGAGCACTCCTGCCCACCAGTAGAGGGTTGTACCCCACCCGGCGAACGCCCATCCGAAAATAGCAGCGAGTGACGCGATCCAACCGCTGCCATCGCTGAGGAGCAGCAGCGGGAAGGCGTACATCAGACAGAACGTGGCCGACTTCCCGAGGAAGTTCACCTGCGGCGGCGGATACCCGTGCCGGCGGAGGATGCCCACCATCACCAGAAGCATCAGCTCTCGCGCGAGCAGGAGGCCGGTCAGCCAGAGCGGAAGGATCTCCCGCCAGGTGAGACCGACCAGTGTGGAAAGGACGTAGAGCCGGTCGGCGGCGGGATCGAGAAGCCGGCCGAGACTGCTGATCTGATTCCAGCGCCGGGCGAGCTTGCCGTCCAGATAGTCACTGACCCCGCTCAACGCCAGCACGAGGAGTGCCCAGCCGTCGCTCTTCGGTCCCCCGAACTCGGGCCTGAGGATCAGCCACAGGAAGAGGGGTACGCCGACGAGCCGCGCCATGCTGAGGATGTTGGGGATGGTGAGGACCCGGTCCGTCTGGACACGTGTCTCCTGGACCTCCACCCGGGGGCCTCCTGTGCGAAAGAGCCGACGATGCTCCCTGACCTTACCTCAACGCAAAAAAGCTCCGGCTCCTGGGCAGTGCCCAGGAGCCGGAGCTGTAAAAGGAGTTCGGCGGCGTCCTACTCTCCCACAGGGTCCCCCCTGCAGTACCATCGGCGCTGTAAGGCTTAGCTTCCGGGTTCGGAATGTAACCGGGCGTTTCCCTCACGCTATGACCACCGAAACACTATGAAACTGTCGAACGCCGCACCGCTGACTACAGCGGGGCTGTTCGTGGTTTCAGAACCAACACAGTGGACGCGAGCAACTGAGGACAAGCCCTCGGCCTATTAGTACCGGTCACCTCCACACGTTACCGTGCTTCCAGATCCGGCCTATCAACCCAGTCGTCTACTGGGAGCCTTACCCCATCAAGTGGGTGGGAGTCCTCATCTCGAAGCAGGCTTCCCGCTTAGATGCTTTCAGCGGTTATCCCTCCCGAACGTAGCCAACCAGCCATGCCCTTGGCAGAACAACTGGCACACCAGAGGTTCGTCCGTCCCGGTCCTCTCGTACTAGGGACAGCCCTTCTCAAGACTCCTACGCGCACAGCGGATAGGGACCGAACTGTCTCACGACGTTCTAAACCCAGCTCGCGTACCGCTTTAATGGGCGAACAGCCCAACCCTTGGGACCGACTCCAGCCCCAGGATGCGACGAGCCGACATCGAGGTGCCAAACCATCCCGTCGATATGGACTCTTGGGGAAGATCAGCCTGTTATCCCCGGGGTACCTTTTATCCGTTGAGCGACGGCGCTTCCACAAGCCACCGCCGGATCACTAGTCCCGACTTTCGTCCCTGCTCGACCCGTCGGTCTCACAGTCAAGCTCCCTTGTGCACTTACACTCAACACCTGATTGCCAACCAGGCTGAGGGAACCTTTGGGCGCCTCCGTTACCCTTTAGGAGGCAACCGCCCCAGTTAAACTACCCATCAGACACTGTCCCTGATCCGGATCACGGACCCAGGTTAGACATCCAGCACGACCAGACTGGTATTTCAACGACGACTCCACACACACTGGCGTGCATGCTTCACAGTCTCCCAGCTATCCTACACAAGCCGAACCGAACACCAATATCAAACTGTAGTAAAGGTCCCGGGGTCTTTCCGTCCTGCTGCGCGAAACGAGCATCTTTACTCGTAGTGCAATTTCACCGGGCCTATGGTTGAGACAGTCGAGAAGTCGTTACGCCATTCGTGCAGGTCGGAACTTACCCGACAAGGAATTTCGCTACCTTAGGATGGTTATAGTTACCACCGCCGTTTACTGGCGCTTAAGTTCTCAGCTTCGCCCCACCGAAATGGAGCTAACCGGTCCCCTTAACGTTCCAGCACCGGGCAGGCGTCAGTCCGTATACATCGCCTTACGGCTTCGCACGGACCTGTGTTTTTAGTAAACAGTCGCTTCTCGCTGGTCTCTGCGGCCACCCCCAGCTCAGAGCGCAAAGCTCATCACCAGGACTGGCCCCCCTTCTCCCGAAGTTACGGGGGCATTTTGCCGAGTTCCTTAACCATAGTTCACCCGAACGCCTCGGTATTCTCTACCTGACCACCTGAGTCGGTTTAGGGTACGGGCCGCCATGAAACTCGCTAGAGGCTTTTCTCGACAGCATAGGATCATCCACTTCACCACAATCGGCTCGGCATCAGGTCTCAGACTACGTGCAGGGCGGATTTGCCTACCCTGCGTCCTACACCCTTACCCCGGGACAACCACCGCCCGGGATGGACTACCTTCCTGCGTCACCCCATCACTCACCTACTACCAGCTCGGGTCACCGGCTCCACCACTCCGAGACACGTCAAAGACGCGCCCCGGCGGCTTCACGGGCTTAGCATCACTGGATTCGATGTTTGACGCTTCACAGCGGGTACCGGAATATCAACCGGTTATCCATCGACTACGCCTGTCGGCCTCGCCTTAGGTCCCGACTTACCCTGGGCAGATCAGCTTGACCCAGGAACCCTTAGTCAATCGGCGCAAACGTTTCTCACGTTTGTATCGCTACTCATGCCTGCATTCTCACTCGTCAACCGTCCACAACTACCTTCCGGTGCTGCTTCACCCGGCAGACGACGCTCCCCTACCCATCCGTGCACCCGTTAGGGCTATATGCACGAATGACACGACTTCGGCGGTACGCTTGAGCCCCGCTACATTGTCGGCGCGGAATCACTTGACCAGTGAGCTATTACGCACTCTTTCAAGGGTGGCTGCTTCTAAGCCAACCTCCTGGTTGTCTGTGCGACTCCACATCCTTTCCCACTTAGCGTACGCTTAGGGGCCTTAGTCGATGCTCTGGGCTGTTTCCCTCTCGACCATGGAGCTTATCCCCCACAGTCTCACTGCCGCGCTCTCACTTACCGGCATTCGGAGTTTGGCTAAGGTCAGTAACCCGGTAGGGCCCATCGCCTATCCAGTGCTCTACCTCCGGCAAGAAACACACGACGCTGCACCTAAATGCATTTCGGGGAGAACCAGCTATCACGGAGTTTGATTGGCCTTTCACCCCTAACCACAGGTCATCCCCCAGGTTTTCAACCCTGGTGGGTTCGGTCCTCCACGAAGTCTTACCTCCGCTTCAACCTGCCCATGGCTAGATCACTCCGCTTCGGGTCTTGAGCGTGCTACTACAGCGCCCTGTTCGGACTCGCTTTCGCTACGGCTTCCCCACCCGGGTTAACCTCGCAACACACCGCAAACTCGCAGGCTCATTCTTCAAAAGGCACGCAGTCACGAGAAGCACCGAAGTGCTTCCGACGCTCCCACGGCTTGTAGGCACACGGTTTCAGGTACTATTTCACTCCCCTCCCGGGGTACTTTTCACCATTCCCTCACGGTACTATCCGCTATCGGTCACCAGGGAATATTTAGGCTTAGCGGGTGGTCCCGCCAGATTCACACGGGATTTCTCGGGCCCCGTGCTACTTGGGTGTCTCTCAAACGAGCCGCTGACGTTTCGACTACGGGGGTCTTACCCTCTACGCCGGACCTTTCGCATGTCCTTCGCCTACATCAACGGTTTCTGACTCGTCCCACGGCCGGCAGACCATGGAAGAGAGATCCCACAACCCCGCATACGCAACCCCTGCCGGGTCTCACACGCATACGGTTTGGCCTCATCCGGTTTCGCTCGCCACTACTCCCGGAATCACGGTTGTTTTCTCTTCCTGCGGGTACTGAGATGTTTCACTTCCCCGCGTTCCCTCCACATACCCTATGTGTTCAGGTATGGGTGACAGCCCATGACGACTGCCGGGTTTCCCCATTCGGAAACCCCCGGATCAAAGCCTGGTTGACGACTCCCCGGGGACTATCGCGGCCTCCCACGTCCTTCATCGGTTCCTGGTGCCAAGGCATCCACCGTGCGCCCTTAAAAACTTGGCCACAGATGCTCGCGTCCACTGTGCAGTTCTCAAACAACGACCAGCCACCCACCACCCCGAACCAACCGGTTCGAGTTCACTGGGGCCGGCGACTGAGGAGAAGTTCATTCCCTCAGACACCCAACAGCGTGCCCGACACCCTCGCCTCTTCACCGTTCCGTTCCACGCCGAAGCAGTACTAGGAAGAGAAGCAGACCGAGTGTGCCGAGTAGTCAACGTTCCACCCATGAGCAACCAGCATCAGACGTTCGCTGATGTACTGGCCTCTGACCGAGCGAACCCGGTAAGAAGTGCTCCTTAGAAAGGAGGTGATCCAGCCGCACCTTCCGGTACGGCTACCTTGTTACGACTTCGTCCCAATCGCCAGTCCCACCTTCGACAGCTCCCTCCCACAAGGGGTTGGGCCACCGGCTTCGGGTGTTACCGACTTTCGTGACGTGACGGGCGGTGTGTACAAGGCCCGGGAACGTATTCACCGCAGCAATGCTGATCTGCGATTACTAGCGACTCCGACTTCATGGGGTCGAGTTGCAGACCCCAATCCGAACTGAGACCGGCTTTTTGAGATTCGCTCCACCTCACGGTATCGCAGCTCTTTGTACCGGCCATTGTAGCACGTGTGCAGCCCAAGACATAAGGGGCATGATGACTTGACGTCGTCCCCACCTTCCTCCGAGTTGACCCCGGCGGTCTCCCGTGAGTCCCCAGCACCACAAGGGCCTGCTGGCAACACGGGACAAGGGTTGCGCTCGTTGCGGGACTTAACCCAACATCTCACGACACGAGCTGACGACAGCCATGCACCACCTGTACACCGACCACAAGGGGGCACCCATCTCTGAGTGTTTCCGGTGTATGTCAAGCCTTGGTAAGGTTCTTCGCGTTGCGTCGAATTAAGCCACATGCTCCGCCGCTTGTGCGGGCCCCCGTCAATTCCTTTGAGTTTTAGCCTTGCGGCCGTACTCCCCAGGCGGGGCACTTAATGCGTTAGCTGCGGCACGGACAACGTGGAATGTTGCCCACACCTAGTGCCCACCGTTTACGGCGTGGACTACCAGGGTATCTAATCCTGTTCGCTCCCCACGCTTTCGCTCCTCAGCGTCAGTATCGGCCCAGAGATCCGCCTTCGCCACCGGTGTTCCTCCTGATATCTGCGCATTTCACCGCTACACCAGGAATTCCGATCTCCCCTACCGAACTCTAGCCTGCCCGTATCGACTGCAGACCCGGGGTTAAGCCCCGGGCTTTCACAACCGACGCGACAAGCCGCCTACGAGCTCTTTACGCCCAATAATTCCGGACAACGCTTGCGCCCTACGTATTACCGCGGCTGCTGGCACGTAGTTAGCCGGCGCTTCTTCTGCAGGTACCGTCACTTTCGCTTCTTCCCTGCTGAAAGAGGTTTACAACCCGAAGGCCGTCATCCCTCACGCGGCGTCGCTGCATCAGGCTTGCGCCCATTGTGCAATATTCCCCACTGCTGCCTCCCGTAGGAGTCTGGGCCGTGTCTCAGTCCCAGTGTGGCCGGTCGCCCTCTCAGGCCGGCTACCCGTCGTCGCCTTGGTGAGCCGTTACCTCACCAACAAGCTGATAGGCCGCGGGCTCATCCTGCACCGCCGGAGCTTTCCAACCCGGGAGATGCCTCCCAGGCTCGTATCCGGTATTAGACCCCGTTTCCAGGGCTTGTCCCAGAGTGCAGGGCAGATTGCCCACGTGTTACTCACCCGTTCGCCACTAATCCCCTCCCGAAGGAGGTTCATCGTTCGACTTGCATGTGTTAAGCACGCCGCCAGCGTTCGTCCTGAGCCAGGATCAAACTCTCCGTGAATGCTTCCCCGTGATCGGGGCGACACATCACGAGAGCGGAACAGTCAGGCGGAATAAGCCCGACCGTTCACAGCGTCCTCGCTGTGTTTTTTCAAAGGAACCTCGCCACCGGAAACCATCCGGTAGACGGGGTATCAACATATCTGGCGTTGACTTTTGGCACGCTGTTGAGTTCTCAAGGAACGGTCGCTTCCTTCGTACTCACCCTCTCGGGCTTTCCTCCGGGCGCTTCCCTTCGGTGTTTCCGACTCTATCAGGCTTTTCCTGCCTCTCCGACCACCACTCCGCGAGCATGCAGAAGCGGATCCAGAGATAGGATCTGATGAGTTTGGGTTCCGCCTGACGGGGACACTTGCGCAGCCCTCAGCCCCAGGCGGGAGTACGACTGTACACGGAGCCTCGGAGGCGGTGCAAATCCAGGGGGTTGGTGGTCTAGACCACTAGCTGATAGCTTCCTATCCGGAACCGCCAGTTCATATGACATACGCTGCTGCCAGTGCGCCGTCCGGGACAGGCAGTGACGGCTCGTAAGCAGCTCCACTCCTTGGGAGGCTTCCCATGACCACCGTGACGTCCCCGCTCGCCGGACGTGCCATCGGACTGGCCGAGGTGCCGGATCCGGTCTTCTCCGGGGCCATGGTCGGCCCGGGCACCGCGATCGACCCCGTGCGTGAGCCTTCCGAGGCCGTTGCGCCGGTGGACGGCGTCATCATCTCCCTGCACCCGCACGCCTTCGTCGTGGTGGACGAGAGCGGCCGCGGTGTCCTCACCCACCTCGGCATCGACACCGTGCAGCTCAACGGCGAGGGTTTCGAGCTGCTCGTGAGCAAGGGCGACACCGTGACGCGCGGCCAGGCCGTCGTCCGCTGGAACCCGGCCGCGGTGGAGGCCGCCGGCAAGTCGCCGGTCTGCCCCGTCGTCGCACTCGAAGCCACGGCCGAGTCCCTGTCCGGCCTGCGGGACAGCGGAGACGTGAAGGCCGGCGACAGCCTCTTCGCCTGGAACTGACGGCAGTGCCGTCACCGGGCGGCGAACAGCACAACCACCGCGGCGGCGGGGCCCGCCGCACTATCGGAGACGGGTGACATGGAGACAACGCTGCGAGGCGTCGGCGTGAGCCATGGCGTGGCCATCGGCGAGGTCCGGCACATGGGCACGGCGGTGCTGGAGCCGCCGGCCAAGCAGATACCTTCGGAGGAGGCCGAGCGGGAGCAGGGGCGCGCCCGTCAGGCCGTGGACGCCGTGGCCGCCGATCTCATGGCGCGCGGCAATCTGGCCGGAGGCGAGGCCCAGGCCGTGCTCGAGGCGCAGGCCATGATGGCTCAGGACCCCGAGCTGATGGCCGATGTGGACCGGCGGATCGCCGTCGGCAGCACGGCGGAGCGCGCGGTGTACGACGCGTTCGCGGCCTACCGCGAGCTGCTGGCCGGTGCCGGTGAGTACCTCGCCGGCCGGGTGGCCGACCTCGATGACGTGCGGAACCGTATCGTCGCCCGGCTGCTCGGCGTGCCGATGCCGGGTGTCCCGGACAGCGACCAGCCCTATGTACTCGTGGCCCGGGACCTGGCGCCCGCGGACACCGCGCTGCTGGATCCCTCGCTGGTGCTCGGCTTCGTGACCGAGGAGGGCGGGCCGACCAGCCACAGCGCGATCCTGGCGCGGGCACTGGGCGTGCCGGCGGTCGTGGCGCTGCCGGGTGCCGGTGAGCTGGCCGAGGGCACGGTGATCGCCGTCGACGGCAGCACCGGCGACATCTTCGTGAACCCGAGCGAGGAGAAGAAGGCGCAGCTGGAGGCCGCTGCCGCCGAGCGCAAGGCCGCGCTGGCCGCGTCGACCGGGCCGGGCGCGACGGCGGACGGTCACAAGGTGCCGCTGCTGGCCAACGTGGGCGGTCCTGCGGATGTGCCGGCCGCCGTGGAGGCCGGGGCCGAGGGTGTCGGTCTGTTCCGTACCGAGTTCCTGTTCCTGGACGACAGCAAGAACGCTCCTTCCGAGGCGAAGCAGGTGGAGGCCTACCGGCAGGTGCTGGAGGCGTTCCCCGAGGGCCGTGTGGTCGTGCGGGTGCTGGACGCGGGGGCGGACAAGCCGCTGGACTTCCTGACTCCTTCCGACGAGCCGAACCCGGCGCTGGGCGTGCGGGGTCTGCGGACGCTGCTGGACCACCCGGAGATCCTGCGCACGCAGCTGACCGCGCTGGCGAAGGCCGCCGAGGGTCTGCCGGTCTATCTCGAGGTCATGGCGCCGATGGTCGCCGACCGTACGGACGCGAAGGCGTTCGCGGACGCCTGCCGTGCGGCCGGGTTGCAGGCGAAGTTCGGCGCGATGGTGGAGATCCCGTCGGCGGCGCTGCGGGCGCGTTCGATCCTGCAGGAGGTCGAGTTCCTTTCGCTGGGGACCAATGACCTCGCCCAGTACACGTTCGCGGCCGACCGGCAGGTGGGCGCGGTGTCCCGGCTTCAGGACCCGTGGCAGCCGGCGCTGCTGGACCTGGTGGCGCTGTCCGCGGAGGCGGCGAAGGCCGAGGGCAAGAGCTGTGGTGTGTGCGGCGAGGCCGCGTCCGACCCGCTGCTGGCCTGTGTGCTGACCGGTCTGGGCGTCACCTCCCTGTCGATGGGTGCGGCGTCGATTCCTTATGTCCGCGCGACGCTGGCGAAGTACACGCTGGCGCAGTGCGAGCGGGCCGCGGCGGCGGCGCGTGCCGCGGACAGCGCCGAGGAGGCGCGCGCCGCGGCTCAGGCGGTGCTGTCCGGCGAGTAGGCCGTGACCGCGCCTCGCGCGCGTGTGCCGGGTTCAGGGGCGTCCCGCCTTCGGGTGGGGCGCCCCTGCCGCGTGCGGCGGCGCTGTCACTGCGGGCGCGCTCCGCCTCTGCGGCGTCACGGTGCGCCCGGTGTCGGTCGTCCTCCGTGCGCTCAGTGCCGGTGGTCCGCTGTGCCGCTCTCGGCGCCGAGGTCGGGCGGCTCGCAGTAGTCGACGCCGGATTCCGGGGAGATGAGGTCGCCGGATTCGACGTCGGTGCAGTAGGCGTCGAAGACTTCGGCGGCGGTGAGCGGTTCGAGGCGGCCGCAGCGCAGTCGCCAGCCGTAGACCCGGTCGGCGGTGTCCGGGGCGGTGACGCGCAGGACGAGTCCGCCGGGGCTTCGGGTCGCGAGGCCGAGCGCGAGGACGCTGGTGAATTCCAGGGCCTCGGCCTCGTCGAGGCGGATGCCGTCGTCGGCGTCCCGATCGCCGTGGAGGACGGCGATCAGGGTGTCGGGGGGTCCGGATACGCTGCACACGAGGTGGCGGTCGCCGGGTGGTGCGGTGTCGAGGATGCGGATCAGGAGTTCGGAGGCGCGGGTGAAGGCGGCCTTGCCGATGTCCTCGCCGCAGGTGGGGCAGGGGCCGAGGCGGGAGAGCAGGGTGGTGGCGTACTCCCAGGTCGCCTGTCGTACGGCTTCGTCCACGAGGGCGGGGACGAGGGCGTCGAGGGGCCGGCCGTCGTAGGGGATGGTGGGGCCGGTCGCGGCGAGTTCCGCGGTGAAGCGGCTCCGGCTGGCCGGGGCTTCGGGGTCGAGGCCGGCCTGCGCGCAGTAGGCGGCGTAGTCCTCGGGGTCGAAGAGGGCGAGCGTGGTGTGGGTGCCCTGGGCGGCGCGGGCCCGGAGGACGGCTTCCACCTGCCGGAGATAGGTCTGGTGGTCGTCGAAGGTGAAGCTGCGGTAGCGCCGCATGGCGCGGAAGTCGTGTTCGTCGGTGAGCAGACCGATGGTGCCGGCGATCTCGCGGCGCAGGACGCGTCGCATGGTCTGGTGGTCGGTGTGCGCCATGTTTCCCCCTGAGTGCGCAGTCGATCAGTGCTCACTCACCGTAACCGGCGGCACTGACAACGGGCTGCCGTGGAGGCGGTCGCGGACCAGGCGGTGCTGAAGTGCGCAGGTCGCGGCGATGGTGGCGCCGAAGGCGGTCCAGCCGAGGGGGCCGGTGGCGATGGCCGCGGTGACGGCGAGGGGGCCGAGGCTGCGCTGGGCGGACTGGGCGAGTCCGTGCACGCCGAGGTAGGCGCCCTGTGCGGTGTCGGGGGCGAGGGCGAGGGAGAGTTCCCAGGACACGACGGCGTGCAGCATCTCGGCCAGGGTGAAGAGGACGGCGGACGCGGTGAGCAGGCAGATCGCCTGCTCGGTGCCGCCGGTGGCGGACAGGGCGAGGGCGCCGCCGCCGGCGGCGGAGGCGGCGGACAGCGGGAGGAGCAGTTTCCGGGCTGCCGCGGTGGTGGTGCCGTAGCGGGCGAGCGGCACCTGGAGGGCGACGACCATCACGTTGTTGAGGACGAGCAGCAGGGGTGCGAGGCCGTGCGGTACGCCCTCGGTGTGGGCGATCCACAGGGGCAGGCCGACCTGGAAGACGGAGTCGTCGAGGAAGAGGACCGTGTCGGTCGCCACGTAGGCGAGGTAGGTGCGGTCGCGCCATGGGTTCGCCGGTTTCCTGCCGCGGTGTGTGCCGGCCGTGGCGGCGACGCGGTTGCCGGACGGGGGTTCCGCGCAGGTCAGGGTGAGGAGAGCGATGGCCACGAAGGAGAGCGCGTCGCCGGTGAGGAGCCAGCGGTAGGCGGTGGTGGTGCCGAGGGTGAGGGCGCCGGCGGCGGCGAGGCCGCCCAGGGCCCAGCCGGCGTTGGAGGCGGTGCGGTTGACGGCCTGGTAGCGGACGCGGTCGGGGCCGGCGATGCGGGCGGCGTAGAGCTTGGTGAGGACGCTGGAGGCACGGTCTCCGAGGCTGCCGGCCGCCGAGATGGCGAGCAGCGGAAGGTAGTGGTCGCTGGTGAGCAGCCCGAACGAGGCGACGGCGCGCAGGAGTTGGAGGGCGATCAGGGTCCGGGTGAGGGGGAAGCGGTCGGCGATGCGTCCGCCGAGGGGTGCGCCGGCGATGCCGACGGCTCCGGAGACGGCGGCGAGGGTGCCGATCTGGGCGACGGAGAGGCCGGAGACGTAGGTGAAGTACAGGACGGAGACGGCTGCCCACAGGCCGCTGCCGATGCGGTCGACGAAGGTGATCAGGAGCATCCGGCGTCCGTCGCGGCCTCCTGGTATGCGCGCGGCGTGGATGGCGGCCTCGGGTTCGGCGTCCACTGTTCCCCCTCGGGTGGAGCTTGTGTGGAATTATGTACTGATACATAATCAGTAACGTGGCAACACAATATGAGATCAGTGGCACGACGGCCAAGGGAATTGCCGGGTCCGTCGAACGCGGCGTGGCCGAGGGGGCGTTGGCGCCGGGGGTCGCGCTGCCGCCCGTGCGGCGGCTCGCGGACGAACTGGGGGTGAGTCCGGGGACGGTCGCGACGGCCTACAAGGAGTTGCGGCAGCGGGGCATCGTCGTCACGCGCGGGCGTGGCGGGACCGTGGTGGCGCCGGCTCCGGCCGTGGCGTCGCGGCGGCCGCCCAAGGTTCCCGCGGGGCTGCGGGACCTGGCCGGCGGACATCCCGATCCGGCGCTCCTGCCCGCGCTGCTGCCGCCGTCACGCCTCTCTCCGGGCGCCCGCTCCCACCGCTCCGCGCCCCGGCTGGCGCGGCTGGAGGAGGTGGTGCGCGACTGGGTGGGAGCGGACGGCGTCCCCGCTGAGCACGTGACGTTCGCCCACGGGGCGCTGGACCTGGTCGGCCGGGTGCTGTCGGTCGAGCTGCGTCCGGGGGACGCCGTGGCGATGGAGGACCCGGGATATCACCACCTGCTGGATCTGGTGGCGGCGCTGGGACTGCGTGCGGTGCCGGTCGCCGTGGACGATGCCGGGATCCGCCCGGACGACCTGCGCGAGGCGCTCAGGGCCGGGGTGCGGGCCGTGGTGTTCAGTCCGCGCGCGCAGAATCCGTACGGCGGATGCTTCTCGGCCGACCGCCGGGACGCGCTGGCCGGCGTGCTGCGTGCCGCGCCCGAGGTGCTGGTGGTGGAGAACGACCACGCCTCGGAGGTGTCGGGCGCCCCGTTGCGCACGGTGACGGGCGCCGGGCTGCGGCGCTGGGTGCATGTGCGGACCGTGAGCAAGTTCCTGGGGACGGATCTGCGCTGGGCGGCCGCGGCCTGCGACCCGGTGACGCTCGCGCGGCACGACGGCCGGCTGCTGCTCACCTCGGGCTGGGTCAGCCATCTGCTGCAGGAGACCGTGCACGGCCTGATGACCGACGCGGACACGCGCGCGTTGGTGGCACGCGCGCGTGAGACGTACGCGCTGCGCCGCACCGCGCTGGCCGGTGAGCTGGGCGCACGGGGCATCGCCTCGCACGCCGTGAGCGGGATGAACCTGTGGGTGCCGGTGCGTGACGAGTCGGCCGTGGTGAACGGACTGCGGTCCCACGGCTGGTGGGTCGCGGCCGGGGCGAGGTTCCGCCTTGCCTCCGGGCCCGGCGTCCGGATCACGGCCGCGGGGCTGGCGCCTGCCGACGCCGCGCGGCTGGCCTCGGACTTCGCCGCCGTACTGGGCGAGTCCGAGGCCACCTACGGAGGGTGAGGCCCGCGGGGTGGGGTCAGCCACGCTTGCGGGCGAGTTCCTCGTAGAAGCCGAGCAGGGCGAGGTTGTCGATGGAGCCGGGGTTGACCGCCTTCTCCAGCGGGGTGCCCTGCAGGAGGCGCTTGACGGGGACCTCGATGCGCTTGCCGGTGAGGGTGTGCGGGACGCCGGGCACCTCGATGATCTCGTCGGGCACGTGGCGCGGCGAGAGCTGCTCCCGGATCGTCTGCTTGATCCGGTTCAGCAGGGCCTCGTCGAGGACGGCGCCGGGCGCGAGGTGCACGAACAGCGGCATCCAGTAGCCGCCGTCGGGCTGTTCGACGCCGATGACCAGGGACTCCTTGATCTCCGGCAGCCGTTCGACGACCTCGTAGATGTCGGCCGAGCCCATGCGCACGCCCTGCCGGTTGAGGGTGGAGTCGGAGCGGCCGTGGATGATCACGGTGCCGCGTGAGGTGACGGTGATCCAGTCGCCGTGCCGCCAGACGCCGGGGTAGGTGGCGAAGTAGCTGTCGTGGTAGCGGCTGCCGTCCGGGTCGTTCCAGAAGCGGATCGGCATCGAGGGCATCGGGTTGGTGACGACGAGCTCGCCCACCTCGTCGACGACCGGCTTGCCGCTGGGGTCCCAGGCCTGCAGATCGGTGCCGAGGCCGGGCGCCTGGAGTTCGCCGGTGTACACGGGGAGGGTCGGTACGCCGCCGGCGAAGCAGGAGCAGACGTCCGTGCCGCCGCTGACGGAGGCGATCCACAGGTCGTCGCGCACCTCGTCGTGCAGCCAGCGGAAGCCGTCGGGCGGCAGCGGGGAGCCGGTGGTGGCGACGCACTTCACGGCGGACAGGTCGTAGTCGCGCGCGGGGTGGACGCCGGCCTTGCGGCAGGCCATGACGTAGGCGGCGGAGGTGCCGTAGAGGGTGGCGCCGGTGCGTTCGGCGACCCGCCACTGGGCGCCCGTGTCCGGGTAGCCGGGGCTGCCGTCGTACAGGACGATCGTCGTGCCGGTGAGCAGGCCGGAGACGAGGAAGTTCCACATCATCCAGCCGGTCGAGGTGTACCAGAAGAAACGGTCCTCGGGGCCCAGGTCGCAGTGCAGGCCGAGCTGCTTGAGGTGCTCGACCAGGATGCCGCCCTGGGACTGGACGATGGCCTTGGGCAGGCCGGTGGTGCCGGAGGAGTACAGCACCCACAGCGGGTGGTCGAACGGGACCTGCTCGAAGACCGGCTCGGCGTCGCCCGCGGTCAGCGCCGACCACTCCAGGGCGCCCTCGGGCGCCGGTGTGCCGAGCAGCGGGATGTGGACGACGGCGCGCAGGGTGGGCAGGTCACGGCGCAGTTCGGCGACGATCTCGCGGCGGTCGTGCTCCTTGCCGCCGTAGCGGTAGCCGTCGACGGTGAACAGCACGACGGGTTCGACCTGCTGGAAGCGGTCCAGGACGCTGCGGGCGCCGAAGTCGGGGGCGCAGGAGGTCCACACGGCGCCGACGGCGGCCGTGGCCAGCAGGGCGACGACGGCCTGCGGGATGTTGGGCAGGTAGCCGCTGACCCGGTCGCCCGGGCGGACGCCGAGCGCGCGGAGTTCGGCGGCGAGGGAGCCGACCTGGCGGCGCAGCTCGGCCCAGGTCACCGGGCGCGGTTCGTGGGTCTCGTCGACATGGAGGAGGGCGGGCTCGTCCGCGCGGTCGGCGGCGGCGCGCAGGGCGTGCTCGGCGTAGTTGAGGGTGGCTCCGGGGAACCACTGGGCGCCGGGCATCGCGCGGTCGCCGAGCACGCGCGCGTAAGGCGTGGAGAAGCGGACGTCGAACCACTCGGTGACGGCTTCCCAGAACGTCTCGAGGTGGTCGACGGACCACTGGTGCAGTGCGGGATAGCCGCCTTCGGCGGGCGCGCCGTGATGCTCGGCGGCCCAGGCCTGGAACCGGGTGATGCGTGCCTGGGCGATCCGCTCGGGATCGGGCTGCCAGAGCGGCTGGGGGTTCGCGGTCGACATGGTGGCGGCTCCCGGGCTGTGCGCGTCGTGTGCGTCGGTCCGCGCACGGCTGGGGTGTGCGCGTGACGCGGCTGACAGGGACGATGCCATGTGATCGACTTCTGCACCAGGGTGCGCCCCACACAGTCGGTGTCGTGAAGATGTGGTCCCGCCACGGGTGAACGGCAGTTGAACGACACGCGCGCGTGGGGCGCGCAGTGGCAGGGTGAGCAGCATGGACGGTCGTGACCTGGTGCGTTCGATGAGTGGAGTCGGTGCGGGGAGGGCGGCTCGGAGGTTGCGTACCGTCCGGGCGGCGTGGCGCAGGCGGCGGATCGACGCCGCCGCGCTGCCGCCGCGGGGTGCCGAGCGGGCACGGGTCCCGGGTCGGCTTGAGAGCACGGAGCCGGGACCGGGCGGCGGGCTGATCCGGTTCGCGCGGTCCGAGCTGCGGATCACCGTCGCGGTGAACGGGGCCGTGTTCTGGGGCTGGGACGAGGTGGGGCCGCAGCCGTCGTACGCGCTCGACGGGACCTGCCCGGAGCCGGATCCGCGTGCCGTGCTGGAGCCGGACAAGGACGGTGGCTGGCGGGTGGTCGCCGAGCGGGTGACGGTCGCCGTGTCGCGGCACGGCGCGGTGGAGGTGCGCACACCCGGAGGGGTGACCCTGCGGCGTGACCTGCCGCCGCGCTGGTGGGAGCCGGCCGGCGGGGGCCCGGCGCGCTGGATGCAGCGGTCGGAGGTGCCGGCGGACGCGCGCTTCTTCGGTCTGGGCGGCCGGGCGTCCGGGCCCCGGCTGCGGGACGGGACGTACCGGCTGTGGAACACCGACCCCGGCCGGGCCTTCGGACCCGGCGACGATCCGCTGTACCTGACCATGCCGGTGCAGCTGGTGGTGGCGGACGCCGGCACGCATCTGGTGTTCCACGACACCACGTGGGACGGCACGGTGGTGCTGCGCGAGGGCGAGGAGGGGGCCGGGTCGGGACACGACCGGGCGGGGCGCTGCGAGCTGCGGATGGACGGCGGCCCGCTGCGCTGCTGGGTGATCGTGGGCACCCCCGCGCGCGTGCTGCACACGTGGGCCTCGCTCACCGGGGCGCCCGCGGTGCCGCCCGCGTGGGCGCTCGGTCACCAGCACGCGCGGTGGGGGTTCGGCAGCGAGCAGGAGGTCCGGCGGATCGTGGCGGGATACCGGGAGCGCGGGCTGCCGCTGGACGCCGTGCACCTGGACATCGACCACTACGACGACCACCAGGTGTTCACGGTCGACCAGGAGCGGTTCCCGAAGCTGCCGCAGCTCGCCGAGGAGCTGCGCCGGGACGGGATCCGGCTGGTGTCGATCGTCGACCCGGCGGTGAAGGCGGCGCCGGGCAACGCCGTGTACGACAGCGGGTCGGCCGTGGACGCGTTCGTGCGGGACGCCTCCGGGCGCACGGTGCGCGGCGTGGCGTGGGCCGGGGAGTCGGTCTTCCCGGATTTCACGCACGCGCGCGTGCGCAAGTGGTGGGGCGGTCTGTACGAGGAGCGGCTGGGGCAGGGCTTCGCCGGGTTCTGGCACGACATGAACGAGCCGACGTCCTTCACCGCCTTCGGCGAGCCGACCCTGCCGCGTTCGGCCCGGCACGCGCTGGAGGGGTGCGGCGGCGATCACCGGGAGGCGCACAACGTGTACGCGCTCTGCATGGCCCGGGCGGGCTACGAGGCGCTGCGCGAGCTGTCGCCCGGCAAGCGGCCGTTCTTGTTCTCGCGCTCGGGCTGGGCGGGGCTGCAGCGCTACGGGGGCGCCTGGTCCGGGGACGTGGCGACGGGCTGGCCGGGGCTGCGGGCGTCGCTGTCGCTGGTGCTGGGCCTCGGGTTGTGCGGGGTGCCGTACTCGGGTCCGGACGTGGGCGGTTTCGACGGCGATCCGTCGCCGGAGCTGTATCTCAGGTGGTTCCAGCTGGGGGCGTATCTGCCGCTGTTCCGCACCCACGCGAGCCTGCGGGCGGGCCGCCGGGAGCCCTGGGAGTTCGGTCCCGAGGTGCTGCGGCACGCGCGCGTGGCGCTGCTCGAACGGCGGCGCCTGCGGCCGTACTTCATGACGCTGGCGCATCTGGCCCGGCGCACCGGCGCTCCCTATGTGCGGCCGCTGTGGTGGTCGGCGCCGGAGGACCGGACGCTGCGCGACTGCGAGGACGCGTTTCTGCTCGGGGAGGCTCTGCTGGTGGCTCCGGTGCTGGATCCGGGCGCCGAACGGCGTGCGGTGCGGCTGCCGCGGGGCCGGTGGTACGACACCGTGACGCAGGAGGCGTACGACGGGCCGGCGCGGGTCGTCGTCGACACGCCGCTGTCGCGGATACCGGTGTTCGCGCGCGCGGGCGCGGTCGTCCCGGTGCGCGGCGCCGACGGCGGCCTCGAGCTGGAGGTGTGGGCGCCCGCGCACGGCCGTACGGGCGGCGGTCTGGTGGTGCCGGACACGGGTGACGGGTGGGAGGAACCGGAGGCCGAACGGTACGTCGCCCGCCGCCAGGGCGCCCGGGTGGTGGTCACGCGGGACGGGGAGGGGGGTTCCGCCGAGCCGCCGTACCCGGTGCGGGTGCGGGGGCTCGGCTGAGCCGCGCCGGTCAGACGTACCGGCCCTCGAACCAGGCCCTGACGGCCAGGGTGTGCAGCGGGAAGGCCAGTTCCTCGGGCCGGCGCAGCAGCTCCCAGCCCTCGGTCTCGTCCGTGGGGCCCGCGGGCGGGAGGCCTTCCACCGGGCGCTCCGGGAGGAGTCCGAACAGCAGCAGGTGCCCGTCGGGTGAGCTCATGGCGTCCACGAGCCGCACGTCGCGCGCGGCCGCGTCGATGCCGGTCTCCTCCTTGAGTTCGCGCACGACGGCCTGCTTCCAGTCCTCCCGGTCGTCGATGTAGCCGCCGGGCAGGGCCGTGCCCCCGCGCGCGGGGGCGACGGTCCGGGTGATGACGACGAGGGCCGTGCCCTTGGTGTCGTACACGGGCTGGAGCGCGATCGCGACCGGCAGCGGATTGCGGTAGGCGACCGTTCCGCACGCGGGGCAGGTGCGCGGCCAGCCGGAAACGCCCTCTCCATAGGGCGCTCCGCACCTCGAACAATGCGAGTCCGGTGCGGAATTGGCAGTTGAGTGCTGAGTTTCGGACACGCGCGGACTGTATCCGATCGGAAGTGGGTCGGTCTTGCGCAGGCGGTCAGTGTCCGCCGGTGAGCGACTTCCGGGACACGGGGAAGTCGAAATAGGTGTCCGGGTACGGCTCGGGCTGGTACGTGTAGTGCCACCACTCCTCGGCGAGGTTCACGAAACCGAGGCTCTCCATGGTGTTCTTCAGCAGCAGGCGGTTGGCGCGCTGTACGCCCTGGATGCGCGGGTCGAGGGTGTGCGCGAGGGTGTCGAAGCAGTCGAACCCGGTGCCCATGTCGACGGAGTTGTCGGGGAAGCGCTCGTCCTTGGGCGCGTAGCAGGGCACGAGCGGCTGTCCGGGGTGGTAGGGGCGGGTCGGCCGCGCCGGGAGCTTCACGATCGTGAGGTCCATGGTCGAGCCGCGGCTGTGGCCGGACTTCTCGGCGATGTAACCGTCCGCGAAGAGCCGGGTCTTGTCGACGTTCGGGTAGAACTCGGCCTTCATCGCCTGGTCGTCGAGGTCCTGGGCCCAGCGGACGAAGTGGTTCACGGCGCGCTGCGGCCGGTAGCAGTCGTACACCTTGAGGGTGTAGCCCTTGCGCAGCAGGAGGCGCTGGGCCTTGTGGAGGGCCTCGGCGGCGGGGCGGGTGAGGATGCAGAGGGGCTGCTCGTAGCCGTCGATGCGCTCGCCCACGAAGTTGTGCGGGGTGAAGTAGCGGATCTCCTGGAGAATCGTGGGATCCACGCTGCTCAGAGCCACGAAGTCCTTGGGCGCCCTGGGATCCGTGGCCGCCCCGGCGGTCGCGGGGGCGGTGGTCACGGCCAGCAGGGCGGCGAGGGCGGTGACGAGACCGCGGACTGCACTGGTGAGTCGTGTCATGTCTCCTGCATCTATCAGGTGCGCGTTGCGGCCGGGAAGCTCTGCGCCCCCTTCCGGACCGGCGGCGCCGATCACGGTGGGGTGAGGGAGGCATGGTGACCCCTGGGATGCCACGCTGAGTGACCGCCCCGGAATCCTGCGTGAACGTCTCATGAACTGCGCCTGGGCGTACGCGGGCAGCGCAATCATGCTCCCGTGCACTCCTGGACGGACACTCTCCGCTTCGCCTTCCAGCCGGTGGTCAACCTGAGGACGGGCGCGGTCGCCGCACTGGAGACACTCGCCCGCCCGGAGACGGGCGACATCCTGGCCGAGGCCCGCCGGGATCCCGAACTCGACGGGAGACTCGCGGTGTCGGCGCTGCGCGCCGCGGCACGCAAGGAGACCCTGCTGCCGCTGCACCTGAACGTGTTCGCGGCCACGCTCGCCGACCTCGGTGGCCTCACCCCGCTGCACGACGCCGTGCGCGCGGCCGGACGGCTGCCCTGGGAGGTGACGCTGGACGTGGTCCCGCCGTACACGCACGTGCCGCAGCGAGCCCTGCTGGAGGCGGTGGCCGCGCTGCGCGAACAGGGGTTCCGGATCAGCGCCGACGGCGTCGGGGACGGTGACGTACCGCTCCGGCTGCTCACCGACCTCTCCCCCGACCTGGTCAAGCTGGACGCCTGCCTGCTGGCCCGGCCGCCCGCGGTGCGGGCGATGCGCACGCTGTGCGAGGAACTGGGCGCCCTGGTCGCCGTGGAGGGCGTGGAGACGGAACTGCAGTACGCGGCGGCGCTGTCGGCCGGGGCGCAACTGGGCCAGGGCGAGCTGTTCGCGCCGCCGGCCCGGATCCCCGCCGCGGACGTATACGTTCCGCCCCGCTCCCCCGGCACCGTCGGTGCGCCCCGGTCGGGGCCGTCGGTACGGGAGTTCGTGCGCCCGGCCGCCGTACTGCCGGTGACCGCCTCGGCGGGACAGGTCCGAGCGCTGCTGACCGGGTCGCCCGAGGTGTCCGGGGTGCTGCTGGTGGACCAGGCGGGCCGGCCCGTGCGCTCGGTGCACCGGTCCCGGTTCCTGCTGTCGATGTCCGGCCGCTACGGGCACGCCCTGTACGCCGACCGGCCGGCCTTCAAACTCGGGGACGCGCCCCGGACGGTCGGCGTCGACGCGACCGCCTGGGAGGTGCTGGACGTCGTCGCGGTCGGTGGCCGGGACCGCACGTCCGACGATGTCGCGGTGGTCGACCGGCACGGCCGGTGCGTGGGCGTCGTACGGCTCGCGGACCTGGTGCGGGCGCTGGCCGAAAGCCGGGTGGAGGAGGCGGCCGGGCTCAACCCGCTGACCCGGCTGCCCGGTTCGGACGCGATCACCGGCGAGGTGGACCGGCGGATCGCGGACGGCCGCGCCTTCGCGCTCAGCTGGCTGGACATCGACCACTTCAAGCAGGTCAACGACGGCGCCGGGTTCGCCGCGGGCGACGAGCTGATCCGGTCGGTCGGACGGGCCCTGCAACAGGCGGCCCCGGCTCACGCGCGCGTGGGGCACATCGGCGGCGACGACTTCCTGGTGCTGGCCGAGGAGGAGGCGCTCGGTCCGCTGGTCGCCGCCGTGCTCGACGCGCCCTGGTCGGCCGGGGGCCGGCCGGTCACCCTCTCGCTGGCGACCGTGGTGTGCGCACCGGGCAGCGTGGGCGACCACCGGCAGGCCGCCGCCCAGCTGGCTCCGCTGAAGCAGGCCGCCAAGGCGCTGCGCGGCGCGAGCTGGGTGCTGGGGCGGGCGGGGCTGCCCGGTCACGAGGTGCGGCGCGGCTCGGGGGCGGCGCCGGCGCCTGCCGGCTACGCGGTGGTGGAACCGGGGCGGTGAAGATCCCTGCCGCTCCTGCCCGTTGCGGCCCATGGCCGGGTGAGCGATGTGCCGGCGGGGCCACCTGTCCGTCGCGGCCGGGCGTCGGTGACCCGGGCGGCGAAGGTCGTCCGGCGCGGGGAGGGGCTCTGGGAGGCCACGGTCAGCGCGCCTCGATGTCACCGTCGCCGTCGACCACCTTGACGCCCCCCGGGCGCCGGTGAACACTTCCCGGTGTCAGCCGACATCGCCGTACATTCTCGGCGTTATCAGGCACTGCGTCACGGGTCTGTCCTGCTCCACGACCCGTCCTTCCCCGGCGATACGGCTGCGACGGCACGCTCGTCACGGTCGCCGGGCGGGACTGAGGACTCCCTGCCTCCGGCTGCAGACGCCAACGGAGCTTTCCCGCACGGAAGTCCGGGGCCGCCCGCCCCGAAAGGCGCCAAGGGAGCCGCCATGAGCAACGGAGACATTTTCGTCGGCGAAGTCATCGGCACCGCGATCCTGATCCTCTTCGGTGCCGGAGTCTGCGCCGCCGTCACCCTCAGATACTCCAAGGCACGGGCCTCCGGCTGGGTCGTCATCGCGTTCGGCTGGGGCTTCGGCGTCCTCGCGGGCGCGTACACCGCCGCTCCGCTCTCCGGCGGCCAGCTCAACCCCGCGGTCACCCTCGGCATCGCCATCGACACCGGCAAGTGGGGCAAGGTGTGGGTGTATCTGCTGGGGCAGCTCGTCGGCGCGATGCTCGGGGCCGTGCTGGCCTATCTGGTGTACCTCGCCCAGTTCCAGGCCAACGTCCGCAAGGAGGACACCACGGAGGGCACGGCCGACGAACCGGTGCCGACGCTCGGCATCTTCTCGACCATCCCCGAGATCCGGAACCCGATCGCCAACCTGGTCACCGAGATCATCGCGACCGTCGCCCTGGTGCTGCCGATCCTCGCCTTCGGGCTGACGAAGGGGCTCGGCGAGTCCGGCACCACCGTGCTGATCGTCTCCCTGCTCGTCGTGGGCATCGGGCTCTCCCTGGGCGGCCCCACCGGTTACGCCATCAACCCCGCCCGCGACCTCGGCCCGCGCATCGTGCACACCTTCCTGCCGATCCCCAACAAGGGCACCTCCGACTGGGGTTACGCCTGGATACCGGTCGTCGGGCCGCTGATCGGCGGGGCCATCGCCGGCGGCCTCTACAACGCGGCCTTCTGATCCGCCGTATCCCTTTCTTCCGGCCCCGAACGCCCGCTTCGCCGCTCTCCCCGCAACGCGCCCCTCAGACCAGCGACCCGACCCAGCGACCCAGGGGACCGCCATGACGGACACCGCCGACACCTACGTCGCCGCCATCGACCAGGGCACCACCTCCAGCCGTTGCATCGTCTTCGACCACAGCGGCGCCATCGTCGCCGTCGACCAGCGCGAACACCGCCAGATCTTCCCCAAGCCGGGCTGGGTGGAGCACGACGCGACCGAGATCTGGTCCAAGGTGCAGGCCGTGGTGGCCGGAGCGCTCGCCAAGGCCGGGCTGCGCGCCGACCGGCTGAGCGCCCTCGGCATCACCAACCAGCGGGAGACCACCGTCCTGTGGGACCGCGCCACGGGCAAACCCGTGCACAACGCGATCGTCTGGCAGGACACGCGCACCGCGGCCCTGTGCGGCGAACTGGGCGGCGCGGACGGCCAGGACCGCTTCCGGGAGCAGACCGGACTGCCGCTCGCCAGCTACTTCTCCGGGCCCAAGGCGGCCTGGCTGCTGGACAACGTGCCCGGCCTGCGGGAACGCGCCGAGCGCGGCGAGATCGCCTTCGGGACCATCGACTCCTGGCTGATCTGGAACCTCACCGGCGGCACCGAGGGCGGCCGGCATGTCACCGACGTCACGAACGCCGGCCGCACCATGCTGATGAACCTTCAGACCCTCCAGTGGGATCCGGCCATCCTGTCCGCCATGGACATCCCCGAGGCGATGCTGCCGGAGATCCGCTCCTCCGCCGAGGTGTACGGCACGGCCGTCGGACAGCTCGCCGGGGTGCCCGTCGCCTCCGCGCTGGGCGACCAGCAGGCCGCCGTCTTCGGGCAGGCCTGCTACGACGTGGGCACCGCGAAGAACACCTACGGCACCGGCAGTTTCCTGCTGCTGAACACCGGCGACCGGCCGGTGCCGTCCAAGAGCGGGCTGCTGACGACGATGGGGTACAAGATCGGCGGGGAGGCGCCGGTCTACTGCCTGGAGGGCTCCATCGCGATCACGGGCGCGCTCGTCCAGTGGTTCCGCGACCAGCTCGGGATCATCCGTACCGCCGACGAGATCGAGACGCTGGCGGCGAGCGTCGAGGACAACGGCGGCGCCTACATCGTGCCCGCGTTCTCGGGCCTGTTCGCGCCCTACTGGCGCTCCGACGCGCGCGGTGTCGTCACCGGCCTCACCCGGTACGTCACCAAATCGCACCTCGCGCGTGCGGTGCTGGAGGCGACGAGCTGGCAGACCCGGGAGGTCGTGGACGCCATGTACCAGGACTCCGGGGTGCGGATCAGCACCCTGAAGGTCGACGGCGGCATGACCAGGAACAACCTGCTCATGCAGCACCAGGCGGACGTCCTCGGCGTACCGGTGATCCGGCCCCGGGTGTCGGAGACGACCTGTCTGGGCGCCGCGTACGCGGCCGGTCTAGCGACGGGCGTGTGGAACGACCTGGACGAGCTGAAGTCCCACTGGCAGCGGGACACGGAGTGGACACCGGCGATGGAGCCGTCGGTACGCGACCGCGAGTACCGCAACTGGCGCAAGGCGGTGGAGAAGAGCTTCGGCTGGCTGGAGGAGGGCGACGCGTAGGGGATCGCGCACACGCGCGTGAGGGCCACTCGTCGAAGAGTCCCGGCACGCGCGCGTGAGGGCTCCTCACCGGACCACGGCTCGTACCCCTGTCGGCGGGGGTACGGGCCGTGCCCCTCACTCAGCGGAGAGGCCGCCTCGCCGGTCAGCGCAGGGCGGCCCGGCGGCGGTCCGCGGCGTGGTCCATCGCGTGCTGGACGACTCCGACGAGCACCTCCTTGACCGACTCCCGCTCTCGCGCGTCGCACAGCAGCACGGGAACGCCGTCGTCCAGGTCGAGGGCCTGCCGGACCACCTCGGCCGGGTAACGGGCCGCTCCCTCGAAGCAGTTGACGCCGACGAGGAAGGGGATGCCGCGCCGCTCGAAGTAGTCGACCGCGGCGAAGCAGTCCTCGAGACGGCGGGTGTCGGCCAGGACGACGGCGCCGAGCGCGCCCTCGGACAGCTCGTCCCACATGAACCAGAACCGTTCCTGTCCGGGCGTGCCGAACAGGTACAGCACCAGATCGTCGCGCAGGGTGATGCGGCCGAAGTCCATGGCCACGGTGGTGGTGTGCTTGCCCTCCACCCCGCTGGTGTCGTCGACCGGGCGGCCCGCCTCGGTGAGCGGTTCCTCGGTGCGCAGCGGCCTGATCTCGCTGACGGCTCCGACGAGGGTCGTCTTGCCCACGCCGAAGCCGCCGGCCACCAGGATCTTGAGCGTGACGGGCTCGACCGGGGACGCGCCGCGCTCAGAACGCCCGAAGATCATCGGTCTCTTCTCCTGCTCGGGGGCCCTGCTGGAGGGATCGTGCTTGACAGGGATCGTGCTTGGCAGTCCTGCGTGACAGTCCTGGCCGTGGGCTCCTGGCCGAGGGCTCCTGGCCGAGGGCTCCTGGCCGACGTCACAGGGCCCGGAGGCCGTTGATCACGTCACGCAGGATCCGCTCGTCCGGCAGCTCGGCCGGTGGCACCGGACGCGTGACATGGACGAGTTCCGCGTGCACGAGGTCGCCGACGAGGACACGCACCACACCGACCGGCAGGTCGAGTTCGGCGGCGAGTTCGGCGACCGACTGCGGTTCGCGGCGGCACAGCCCGACGATCTCCACGTGCTCCGGCGCCAGCGTCGGATCCGTTTCCGGGTCCTCCACGCCGGGTTCCGTGACGACCACCGCGATCAGGTCGAGCCGGTGCTGGCCCGGACTCGTGGTCCGGCCGCGCGTCATGGCGTAGGGACGGACGACCGGCCCGGCCTCGTCGTCGAACCAGTGGTTTCTTCCCTGACCGTCTGCGCTCATGACATCTCACTACCCGCCTGCGGGCAGATCGGTGCGCGGTGCGCTGCCCAGATGTGCGCCGACCCGCTTGACCAGCAGGGTCATCTCGTAGGCGACCTGTCCGACGTCGGAGTCGGCGTCGGACAGGACGGCGAGGCAGCTGCCGTCCCCGGCGGCCGTGACGAACAGGAAGGCGTCGTCCAGCTCGACCACCGTCTGCCGGACGCCGCCCGCGTCGAAGTGGCGGCCCACGCCCTTGGCCAGGCTGTGGAAGCCGGATGCGACGGCGGCCAGATGCTCGCTGTCCTCGCGGGTCAGGTCCTTGGACACACCCGTCGGGAGCCCGTCGCCGGACAGGATGACGGCCTTGCGGATGCTGGCCACCCGGTCGACCAGGTCGTCCAGGAGCCAGTTGAGCCCTCCCTTGTCGGTCGCCGTGTGGCCGGTCGCCTTCGGTGCGGTCATCGACCGTCCCCCTTTGTCGTTCCTTGTGCTGTGCCGTCGTGGGCGTCGTCGCCCGCGGCGTTCTCCCGCCGGCCGCGCTGCCAGCCGCGCTGGAGCGAGGCCATCCGGCTGCGGACCTCCTCGGCGTCGCGGTCGGCGGGCTGTGCCCCGCGCTCGGCGCGCGGCGCGGTGTCCTGCTTGAGCTGGGGGGCCAGACTGGCCTGACGGATGCGCCGGGGCAGGGGGCCGGCGGACGGCTCGGCAGCGTCCGAGTCCCCGGCTGCAGCGCCATCCGACGCCCCCTCGATGCCTTCGGCGGAGGGCGTGGACCGGGCACGCCGGGCCAGGGCAGCGCCACCCGACATCCCCTCAGCGCCTTCGACCGAGGCCGTGGACCCGGTACGCCGCGGCAACGCAGCGCCACCCGACATCCCCTCGGTGCCGTCGGCAGAGGGCGTAGGCCGGGTACGCCGGGGCAAGGCGGGGGCGTCGGGCACCGCGTCGGTGTTCTGCGCGGCGAGCGCCTCGCGGTCCTCGGCGGTCCGGCCGGGCGGTTCGGCGGAGGGCGTCGTGCGGGTGCGGCGCGGCAGCGCGGGCACGTCGCTGCTCTCCAGGGCGGTCGCCTCGCGCTCACCGGCCCGGTCCGCGGGGTCGGCGGGCTGTCCGCGGGTGGGGGTGCGCCGGCGGGTCGGGAGGGGGGCCGGTCCTTCGGCGCCGGGGCTGCGGGACCCGGCGGAGGGGTGCGGGTCCGGTTCGTCGCGGCGGGAGCGCCGGCCGGTGACGGGCCTGCCGTGCGAGCTGACCAGTTTCGGGGTCTGCCGACGCGGCAGCGGTATGGGCCCGGTGTCGTCGGCCTCGGCGGACGGGGCGGGCGCCGTGTCGTCCGCCCCGGAACCGGAGCGGCGGGGCCGGAACAGCCCGCCGCGCGTGCTGTCCTCGTCGGCCAGGACTCCGGGGAAGTCGTCGAGGGCGTCGAGATCCACCGGCGCCTCCAGCTCGACCGGGCCGTCGAGCAGCGAGGTGGGCAGGCCGGGGAGCGGCGCAGGCGCCATGGACCGCACGCCGGCGAGGCCCGCCTGCGCGCCGCCCTTCGCCGGCCGGTCCCGGTCGAGGCGGAAGCCGAGGCCGTTGGTGTCCGGTACGTCGTCGGACAGCAGCGCGTCCGGGATGAAGACGACGGCGGTGGTGCCGCCGTACGGCGACGGCTGGAGGGAGACCCGGACGTTCTGCCGCTGGGCGAGCCGGCTGACCACGAACAGGCCGAGCCGGTCGGTGTCGGACAGTTCGAACTCGGGCGTCTCGGCGAGGCGCAGGTTGGCCTCCAGGAGCGCCTCGGCCGTCATGCCGAGCCCCCGGTCGTGGATCTCCAGCGTGAAGCCGTTGGCGACCCGCTCGCCGAGCACCTGCACGGCGGTGTGCGGGGGCGAGAAGACCGTGGCGTTCTCGAGGAGTTCGGCCACGAGGTGGGTGAGGTCGGCGACGGCCGGACCGGTGACGGCGACCCGGGGCAGGCGCCGTACCTCGACGCGTTCGTAGTCCTCGACCTCGGCGACGGCGGCCCGTACGACGTCCATCAGCTGCACCGGGCGGCGCCACTGCCGGGAGGGCGCGGCGCCGGAGAGGATGACCAGGCCCTCGGCGTGCCGGCGCATGCGGGTGGTGAGGTGGTCGAGGCGGAAGAGGTCGGCGAGTTCGTCGGTGTCCTCGGTGCGGCGCTCCATGGTGTCGAGGAGGGTGAGCTGCTTGTGCAGCAGCACCTGGCTGCGGCGGGCGAGGTTGACGAAGACCTCGGAGACGCCGGCGCGCAGTTCGGCCTGTTTGACGGCGGCCTCGACGGCGGCGCGCTGGAGCGTGTTGAGGGCCTGTCCGACCTCGCCGATCTCGTTCTTGTCGTACTCCAGGCGCGGCACCTCGGTCTCGACGTCGACCTGTTCGCCCGCGGACAGCCGGCGCATCACGCTGGGCAGCCGGACACCGGACGCCTCGTGCGCCTCCGTGCGCAGCCGGCGCAGGTCGCGGACGAGGCGGCGGCCGATCCGGACCGACACGACGAGGGAGGCGACGAGCGCGACCAGGCCCAGCAGCCCGGCGACGGCGGCCTGCACGATGACGCCGACCGCCACCGGGCGCGTACGGTCCTGGAAGCGGTCGCCGACCTGGTCGTCGAGGGTGCCGAGGTCGTCCAGGGCGCTCGCGGCGGCCGAGTCCCAGCTCTGCGCGGTGACACCGCGCGGCGTACCGGACTCCGCGTCGATGACGGTCCGTTCGGCCGTGCGCAGCGGGGCGGTGGCGGCGTTCTTCCAGAAGCCTTCGTAGCGGTCCCGCTCGGCGGCGGGCAGCAGCGGCAGGCTGACGTCGTACAGGACGGTGCGCTGGGCGGCGAGGTCCGCGATGGCGCGCCGCTCGGCGCGGGTCAGCCGGCCGACGACGAGCGAGGAGCCGAGCAGGGCGTCCTCGCGGGAGAGCAGTTCGCGGGCGCGACCGATGTTGACCATCGCGCGTGCCTGCGCGTCCAGTGCGACGTCGTCGATGCCTTCGAGGGAGGCGAGCAGCGTGAAACAGGGGTCGACGAGGCGGTTGTAGAGATCGTAGGCCTGGGCCCGGGTGACCGTGCCCTGCTCGACGCCGTGGCGCAGGGAGTCGAGGCCGTCGAAGGCGTCCAGGACGGCGGTCAGACGCTCGTTGTCGGCCACGTCCAGGCCGTCGAAAACGTGCCTGCCGCCGGCGTTCCGGCGGATCTTGGCGAGGGCGCGGTCGGTCGCGGCGCGGGTGCGCCGCAGCGCGGACACGGCGTCGGCGGCTCTGGGGTCGGCGAGGTAGACGAGGGTCTGGCGGCGCTCCTGCTGCAGGACGCGGATGGCGTCCTCGGCGGGGTAGGCGATGTCCTGCTGGACGTCCGTCACCTGGAACAGCCGGGCCGCTTCGCGCCCTGTGAGTACCGTCGCGAAGCCCCAGATGGCGGTCAGGGACACCAACGGCACGAGAAGCAGCGCCACGATCTTCCGGCGGATGGACTTCCCGCGAAAGCGCATGGCCTCCCCCAGCTCGACCCCCGCCGGCCGGGGGTGCACATGTCCGTCAACAAACGGCGCGAGCCTACTACCGCCTCACAGTTAACTCGAAGACATGTCCGGAGGGCGAACTTCCGCTGCGGCGGCGAGACAGGGCGAGTTGTCCGGGCATTGCGGGAGATGGCCGCCTCGATCCAGCACCCGAGCATGGTGGGACCGACGCGTCGTTACCGGGTGGTTGGCTGGAATTTTTCGCCGACCGGGAATCATCGGGTGATCTCGTTCGTCCTCCTCTACGGGAAATGGGGGCGGAATGGGCCACAGGAGCCGCATCCCGCACCCCGGCGGCGTAAAACAGCGCAAGCCGGGCAGCCACTGGGGAGTCGGAGTCTTGTGACGCCGGGGCGAGCGGTCTGGCGGTGGGGAGTGACACGGTGATGGACACTGCGGAGCGGCGCGAAGCGCCCGAGGAGAGCGTGGCGGGACGCCCGGCGGCGGGGCGGGGCCCTGGGTCACCGGATCGCGGCATTCCGGCGCGTCGGCGCGCCGAGGAGACCGCCGAGCCGCAGTACTACCGGCCGTTGTGGGTCGAGGAGCCGGCCAAGCGGCATCCGCTGCCGGATCCGGTGCGTACGGCGGCGGTGCGGGCGCTGCTGATCATCGCGGTGACGCTGATACAGGCGATGGTGGCGTTCCTGTGCACGATGGCCGGGACCTGGCCGGCGTTCCCCCTGGTGATCAGCAGCGTGGTGAGCACGGTGGTGGCCACCTGGGCCGCGGTCGACGTGTGGGTGACCCGCCAGGTGTGGAACCAACGGTACGGCGTGGTCTCCGAGCCGAGCAGCACGGCCCGGGCGCTGCGCCGCGAGCGGCGCGCCCGGCGGCGCGCGGAGCGCGCGGCCCTGCGCGAGCAGGACCGGATACGCCGCCGGGGCGGCGCCGGGCAGCTGTCCCATCCCTGAGTCGCCGGCCGCGCCGCTACGGCGTGGCCGGCGCCGGCTTCCTGAACATGCGCGTCGCCGTGATCTCGCTGTGCACCGCTTCCCCGGCCCGGGGCTGCCGGGGCAGTCCGGGCCTGAGGTGTTCCTCCACGCTGATGTACTTCAGGCCGGCCCTGAGGTCGGCGTCGTTGCGGAGGCGGATGACCAGCGGGAACTCGGCCAGGGCGGTCGTGTCGAACAGGCCGGTGGTGTAGAGCAGCTGCACCCCGAGGGCGTCCGCCACTGCGCGCTGCAGCTCCAGCAGGTAGGTGGCGTTGGCGCGGCCGATCGGGTTGTCCAGGAACAGCGTGCCGGCGTGCCGGTGCTTGTCCCGGCCCCGGTCGTTGCTGCGCAGCGCGGCCATCGTGCAGTACAGGGCGATCGCCGCGGTGAGCAGCTGACCGCCGGAGAAGACGTCGCCCATCTGCCCGACGGGGACGCGCTCGGCGCGCAGTACGGCGTCGGGCTTGAGGATCTCGACGGCCACGCCCTTGGGCTGGAGCGCCGCGGCGACGCCGCGCAGCAGCAGCGACATGCCGTCCCGGCGCAGGTCGGAGTTCTTCTTCACGGCCGCGCGGGTGGCCTCGTCGATGACCTCGCCGAGGCGTTCGGTGAGCGTGGCCTGGTCGGGCTCCTCGAAGCGGATGCGCAGGAACTCCTGGCCGGACCACTCGCCGAGGCCCTCGGGCAGCCGGGAGAGCCGCTGCGCGGACCTCAGGGTGGCGAGGGCGGACTCCACGAGGCCCCGGAGGCGGTCCACGATGGAGTCGCGGTTGCGTTCGAGCTGGGCCAGCTCGTCGGTCAGGACGCGCAGCCGGGGCGCGAAGGCGTCGGCCCACTTCTGCGCGTGCTCGGGCAGCGCGGACGCGGGCAGTTCGCGGATCTGCTGCCGGGCGGGGGTGCGGACCTGTTCGTAGCGCGTGGAGTTGGCGTGCCGGACGAGGACGTCGCTCGCCTCGCGCACGGCCGCCTCGGCGGCGGACAGGTCGGCGGCGCAGCCGCGCAGTGAGCGGCGGGCCTCGGCGGCGGACTGCCGGGCGTCCTCCAGGCTGCCGGGGTACGGCTCCGGCTCCTCCTGCTCCTCGTCGGGGGTGTGCTCGCGCAGCAGGTCGCGGAGCATCGCGGCGATCTCGTCGAAGCCGCCGGCCGCGTCCTCGGCGGCCCGGTGGGCCTCCAGCAGCTCGGCGTGCGCCTCGCGGGCCTCGGCCAGCGCCTCGGTGCGGGCGGCGAGTTCGGCCGTCGCGGTGCGCAGCAGCGCCTGGGCGTGCTCGGCGTCGCGCGGGACGAGTTCCTCGGGCAGCTCGGTGTGCGCCTCGCCGTCCTCGGGGGCGTGCCGTTCGGCCTCGCCGCGCAGCCGGCCGAGCTGTTCGCTCGCGCTGGACATGCGGGTCTCCAGAAGCTGCACCAGCTCCTCCGCGCGTGCGGCGGCGGCCTGCCGGGAGGGCCCGTCGGAGCCGTCGGGCGACTGGAGGAGCTGCTCGGCGCGGGTGCGGACCTTGTTGCTGAGCCGGTCGAGTTCGGCGCGGGCGGCGCTCTCGTCGCTCTCCGCGCGGGCCTGCTCGGCGCGCAGGTCGGCGCCGACGCCGACCTTCTCGTACACCTGGGAGGCGGCCCGGTAGGCCTCGCGGAGGGCGGGCAGGGAGGCCTGGGGGGCGTCGGCGTCCTCGACCGGTACGTCGTCGGGGGCGCCGGCGATCTCGGAGCGCTCGGCGCGCAGGGCGCGCGCGGTGCGGCGGGCGTCGTCGGCGGCGCGCTGGGCGGCGCGGCGGTCCTCGTCGGCGGCGCGGGCGCGCTCCAGGCAGGTCTGGGCGCGCGCCTCGGACTCGGCGGCCTCGTCGGCGAGTTCGCGGAGCCGGGCCTGCCAGCCGGCGCGCTCGCGGAGCCGGTGGGCGAGTCCGGCGAGGGCGTCGGCGGCGCGGCGGGCCTTCTGCGCGGCCTCCTGCCGCTCGTCGCGGGCCTGCACGGCCTCGGCGGCGGCCTCGTCGGCCTCCGCGCGGACGGTTCGGGCCGCGGCCAGCTCGGCCTCGGCCTCCTCGGCGAACGCGCGGGTCTCCTCGGCCGCCCGGGCCAGTTCGGCGAGGCGTCCGGCAGGGCAGCCGGTGCGCCAGGAGGCGAGCCGGGCGGCCAGTTCGCGGTCCTTGCCGAGCCGGGCGGCGAGGGCGCGGATCTCCTCGTCGCGCTCGGTGGCCCGGGCACGCAGCGCCTGGCGTTCCTCGTCGGCGGCGTGTTCGTCGTGCATGGCCGGGTTCGGCGGCACGAGGAAGACGTCGCCCGGAGCGGCGTCGGCGGCGGGGGCCGGGGCGAGCAGGGCGGCGGCCGTGCCTACGGCGACGGCGGAGCGGGGCAGCAGGGCGGCGTCTTGGAGGGCCTCGCGGGCACGCGCGTGCGTGTCCGGGTCGGTGATGATGACGCCGTCGACCAGCTCGGGTCGGGCGGCGAGCACCCGCGCGTGGTCGGCGGGGTCGACGGCCTGGGCGAGGTAGCGCCAGCCGGGCAGCGCCGGGATGCCGTGTTCGCCGAGGAACTCCACCGTGGCCAGGACGTCGGGGCCGGGCGGCAGCAGTCCGCCGTCGCCGAGCGCGCCGAGGATCCTGGAGTCGTCGGCGGCGGCCGTGCGCAGTTCGAAGAGGTGCCGTTCGGCGGCCGAGACGGCGTCGTCGAGGAGTTCGCGCAACTCGTCGGCGAAGCGGTCCAGTTCCTCGGGGGTGAGGGGGCCTTCGGCGAGCGGGCGGGAGGTGCCGTGCGCGCCCGGTCCCGCCGGCTGGGCGGCGCCGTCACGCGTGCCGGCATCCGTTTCCGCGTCAGTGCCCTGCTCGGCCCGCGCGCCGCCCCGGGCGCCCGGCGCGTCGTCGGCGCTGGACCGGGGACCGGGCACTCCGGGCCGGCCGGCCGCGGGCGCGCCCGGCAGGCTGAGCAGTTCCGCGAGCCGCTCTTCGGCGGCCAGGGACTCGGCGAGGCGCCGCTCGGCGTCGTAGGCGCGCTGGGCGGCCGTGGCGGCGTCCGCCGCGCGGGCCGCGGTCAGTTCGGCGCGGGTCTCGGCGGCTGCGGCCTCACGCGCGTGCTCGGTGGCCTTGCGGGCGGCCTCGCGGGCCGCGTCCCAGGCGGCGACGGCGCTCTTCTCGGCGTCGCTCGCGGCGAGGGCGGCGCGCGCCGGGTCGGCGTCGGGGGCGCTGTCGTCGAGCCAGCCCGCGCGGACGGCCTCGGCGGTCTCCTGCTCGACCTCGGCGAGGCGCTGGCGCAGATGCCCGGCCTCGCTGCGGGCGCGCTGTGCCTCGGTGGCGGCGGTGGTGGAGTCCCGGTAGGCGGAGTCGGAGGCCTCCTGGAGGGCGGCGGAGCGCTCCTCCTCCTCGTTGGCGAGGGCTTCGGCGCGTTCCGCGGCCGCGTGCAGGGCCCGTACGAGGTCCACGGCGGCCTTGGCGCGGGCGGCGAGCGCGGGCGCGGCGTCCCGCTCGGCCTCCTGGATGGCGGCGGACACGCGCGCGACGCGGTCGGCGGCGGCGCGGTGCCGGAGCACGGCCTCGGCGGCCTGCCAGGCGGAGTGCAGGGTGCGGGCGTCGGCCAGCTCGCGCTTCTGCGCGGCGGCGGACTTCTCGGCTGCGGCGAGCGCCAGGGAGGCGTGCCGGTAGGCGAGTTCGGCGGCGATCAGGGCGCTGCGCTCGCGGGCGCCCTCGGAGTGGGTGACGGCGTACGCGGCGGCGGTGACCCGCTGGGCGAGGTCGGCGGCGCGCACCCGCTCCTGCACCGCCCGCGCGGTCAGCCGCCGGGCGAGGGTGCGGGTACGGCGCTCGGCGCCGACGTGGACCTCACGCGCGCGTGCGCGTGCCCCGGCGGCTTCGACGATCCGCCCGAGCAGGTCGACGGAGCCGGCGGTGAAGTCGCGTTCGGCGATCAGCTCGGCGCGCCGGCCGAGCTTGTTGCCGAAGCCGCTGACGAGGTCGGCGAGGCCGTCGGTGTCCCGGGTGTCGGTGACGGCGCGCAGCAGCAGGTCGGTGAAGTCGGAGTCCTTCTTGACCGCGAAGAGGCCGGCCGCCTCGCCCTCGTCGGCGTTCATCTCCCGCTGGTAGCGGAAGAGTTCGGGGTCGAGGCCGAGGTCGCCGAGGTGCTCGATCCAGCGGTCGTGGATCTCCTCCCAGTGCACCTCCAGGTGCGGGTAGGCCTTGCCGGCCTCCGTCAGGGCGTCGCGGAAGCCCTTCATGGTGCGGCGGCGGCCCTGGGCGCCCGAGGTGCCCTCGGCGGGCGGCCGTACGGCGGTGGACTCGGCGACCGGGAGGTTGTCCAGGCTGAGCCCCGGTCCGGGCCGGAACGAGTACCAGGCCTCGGCGAACTTGCGCGGGTCGCTGGAGACCTGCCGTCCGCGCCACTCGCTCACCTTGCCGACGACCACGCACTCGCCGGTCTGCACGTGCTGCCACTCCAGTGCCACGTGTCCGCAGTCGTCGGCGAGCAGGAACTTGCGCAGCACGCCGGAGCTGGCGCCGCCGAGGGTGTTGCGGTGGCCCGGCAGCATCACCGAGAAGATCAGCTTGAGCAGCACGGACTTGCCGCCGCCGTTCTCCAGGAAGAGCACGCCCGCGGGCGCGGGCCGGCGCGGCGGGCCGGACGGCTCCTCCTCGAAGAACTCCGCCTGCGTGGGCGCCGGGTCGGGCACGGGCTCGCCGACGCCCCGCAGGTCAAGCACGGTGTCGGCGTAGCGCGCACCGGCGGGACCGATGGAGTAGAGGCGGACCCGGGACAGCTCGTACATGGCGGACTCTCGTCGTAAGTCTTCGGAAAACGTGCGGGGGGTGCGGGAGTTCAGGAGTGGAACGGCAGCCCGGCGTCGGCCACCAGCTCCAGGTCGTCGGCGTCCTCGGCGGGCAGCAGGCTGGCCGTGCCGTCGGTCACCGGGACGACGCCCAGCTCCAGCAGTTCGGCCAGGGCGGCGCTGCCGGCCATGTCGCGGACCTGGAGCTGGTAGCGGGCCGTGGTGCGGTACGTGCCGCCGTTGTCGTCGCCGGTGCGCTGCAGGAAGCCCGAGTCGGTGAGGAAGGCGAGGGCCTTGGCGACGATGCCGGTGGTGGAGGCGGCCGGGCGGCGGGCGTCCTTGGTGGCTCCGGTGGCGCTGCGTCTGGCCCAGATCCGCCAGGCGGCCTCGAGGCCGGGCGCGTCGGTCGCCGGGTCGGTGTTCTCGCCGCGTTCCTCGGCCCGCTCCTCCAGGCGGCGGCAGGCCTGGCGTACGAAGGCGTCGACGCCGTTGACGGTGACACGGCCGATGTAGGTGTCGTCGGCGAGGTCCTCGGGGCGCGGGAACGCCAGCGCGGCCACGGCGAGATGGGCGAGTCCGTGCAGGAAGCGGTCGCCGGAGTCGGCGGCGGTGCGACGCGCGTAGTCGCCCATGCGGACGGCGAACACCGAGTCCTCGGCGGCGGTCACGGCCATCCCGGCGCGCGGGGACACCTCGAGGACGACGAGCCCCAGACCGGCGGCGACGGCGTCGGCGAGCCGGGCGAACGCCGGGTCCTCGCGGTAGCGCCGCAGCAGCTCGGTGTACTCCTGGTCGCGGGCGGGCTGCAGCTTGGGCTGGAGCCCGAAGGCGACGAGCCGGGCCGCGTCGGCGGCGTCGGCCGGGGTGACGGCGGCGGGCGCCGACGGGGCGGACGGCTCCGCCTCACTCCACTCGACGTGCTCGCTCACGGCTGTGACTCCTTGTCGCGTTGGTGCTCACTCATGCTGCTTCGGTCCGGTCCGCGGCCATCCCCGCCGCGTCCAGCAGCGCGGTTCCCACGATCAGATCGGCTCCGCCGAACTCCGGATCGTCCAGCTCGGTCCCGTCGTCCACGGCGAACAGCAGCTTCTCCTCGCCCTGCCGGTAGGCCGTTCCGACCGCCGGGCTGGCCGCGTGGACGGCCAGCAGGGCGACCAGATAGGCCAGGTCCGGGTCACCGGTGCGCCGGGCCTCGGCGAGGAGTCCCGACAGTCTGCGCGGAGCGTCGGCCGGGAGGTCCAGCAGCTCCATGGCGGCGGCCAGTTGCTCCTCGCTGAACCGGCTGTCGTCGGGTGTGGCGATCAGGTCGGGCTCGGGCATCTCCGCGCCCAGGTGCTCCCGCTCGACGGGCGGGGTCAGCAGTATGTCGACGAGGTCCGTCACCCGGACGGAGACCGGCGTGCGCAGGCCGGTGCCGTGCGCGAAGAACGCGTCGGTGACCCGGATGGCCTGCTCCAGGGGCAACGGCAGGACGGGGGCGAGGAGATGGCCGTACAGGTCCGTCCCGGACGTCCTGGCGGGCGTGGCGAAGGCCTGCCGGTCCTGCTCGGCGCGGAACAGCGGGCCCGCCTCCAGCAGCCGGGACTGCAGCTGGGTGTGGCGCCGGATGCAGTCCTTGACGATGTCGACCAGCTCGGCGGCGCGGCGCTTGTGCTCGGGCTCCTCGGTCTCGTCGCGGGCCTTGCGGATGTTGGTGAGGATCGCGTTCTCGTGGCGGTAGCGGTCGGCGACGTGGTCCAGGGCCTCGGCGATCATGTCGGGCACGGCGTTGAGCCAGTCCACCGCGCGGACGTTGCGCCGGGTGGCCTCCAGGGCCCGGCGCAGGCTCTCCGAGTACTGCACGGTGCGGTAGCGGGCCTGCTCGGCGGCGAGCTGGGCGTCGGCCAGCCGGCCGCGGCTGATGAGCACCTCCAGCTTGACCTCGGCGGCGATCTGGGCGCTGGTGACGTCGGTGTCGAGGGCGCCGACCAGGACGTTGACCGCCTCGTCCGTCGTGCGCAGGTAGACCGTGCCGCCGGGGCCCGGGACCTCCTCGATCAGCTTGAAGTCGTAGTCCCGCCGGACGTAGGTGCCGTCCGGGGCGAAGGTGCCGTAGACGGCGCGGAAGCCGCGGTCCACGCTGCCGACGTTGATCAGGTTCTCCAGGACCCAGCGGGCCACGCGCTCGTGCTCGGCGGCCGGCCGGTGCGGGGCCTGGGCGGCGATGCGCGGGACGAGCCGGGCGACGATCTGCTCGTGGTCGGCGCCGGTGTCGAAGTCCATGTTGAGCGTGACCAGGTCGATCGCGGCGAGGGCCACCTCGGCCATGCCGTACACCGAGTACTCACCGGCGAGGTTGGCCTTGCGCGCGTCGAGGTCGTGCAGCGGCGCGGTGCAGGCGAGCGCGCGCAGCCGCCGCGCCAGCCCCTCGTCGGCGGCCGGGCCCGGAGCCGGGCGCGGCCCCGCGCTGAGCTGGGGCGGAACGCTGTCCGTCGATGCAGGCGAAGTCACGGTGCACAGACTAGGTCCTGGGTCTGACATCGACCCAAACGAGCGGCTCCGCCGGATTGGCGGGGGCGCCGCGGGCTGCCTCGGGGCGGCCGGGAGCGGCGTGGCTCCGCCCGTACGCGGAGGGGTGTGGTATGGCTCGGCGGGGCCTGCCGCGTCCCGCCGCCGAGTCGCGGCTCAGCCCTTACGGGGCGACCCGGCGGCGGTACACCTCCACCACCCGCTCCAGCGAGTCCGCCAGGTACGTCTCGAGCAGACGCTCGGCCTCGCGGTTGTCCCCTGCCTGCAGCGCGCGCAGGATCTCACGGTTGCGGACGAGGTAGGGCTCGTGCAGGCGGCGCGGGTCGTCGACGACGTGGAAGGCGAGCCGCAGTTCGGCGAAGACACTGCGCATCAGTTCGTCGGTGCGTTCGCTGCCCGCGAGGGCGACGAGTTCCCGGTGGAAGTGGATGTTCGCGGTGCCCAGCGCCTTCCAGTCGTGCTCCGCGGTCGCCGCCTCCCCCTCGGCGACCGCCGCCGCCACGCCGTCCAGCGGGTAGGGCGGCCGGCCGAGCCCGCGTACGACGGCGCACTCGACCAGTGAGCGCGTGCGGTAGATGTCCTCGACGTCCTCGACGGTCAGGACGCGTACGAAGACGCCGCGGTTGAGCTCGTGGACCAGGAGGCGCTCGTGCGTGAGCAGCCGGAACGCCTCGCGCAGGGTGTTGCGGGAGACCCCGAGCGCCCCGCCGATGCCGTCCTCGGACAGCCGGGTGCCGGGCGGGAAGTACCCGTCGGCGATACGGGTCCGGAGGATGTCCGAAACGCGCTCCGCCGTGCTGGTACGCCCCAGGAGCGCACGGTCGTCGGCCAGTGCCGTCAGCTGCTCTGCCATGCCGGGAATTCAATCGCACGGACCGGAACGAAACAACATGGGTATTGAGGGATCGTTGAACAATCCTCTACCGTGCTGGGAACGGCACCGCTCACCTCCTCGAGGAGCCGGCATGGCGCAGACCCCGCGTATCCAGGACCTCCCCGTCATCGCAGTGGACGAGCACGCGCACGCATGGAGCCCGAAAACCGCCCGGGCCCGCTTCCGGGAGGGCCTGTCGGGGCCCACGGCCGGGGTCGCGGCGGGCCACACGCAGGCCAATCTGATCTCCGTGCCGGCCGACTGGGCGTACGACATGCTGGTGTTCTGCCAGCGCAACCCCAGGCCGTGCCCGGTGCTGGACGTGACGGACGCCGGCGCCAGGTCGACCGTCCTCGCCGAAGGCGCGGACCTGCGCACGGATCTGCCGCGCTACCGGGTCTGGCGGGACGGCGAACTGGTCGAGGAGCCCACCGATGTGCGCGCGTACTGGCGGGACGACCTGGTGTCCTTCCTGCTCGGGTGCAGCTTCACCTTCGAGTGGGCGCTGGCCCGGGCGGGCGTGCCGATCCGGCATGTCGAGCAGGGCCGCAATGTGCCGATGTACGTGACCACGCGCGCGTGCCGGCCGGCGGGACGGCTGCGCGGGCCGATGGTGGTGTCGATGCGGCCGGTGCCGCCGGAGCACCTCCGCGCCGCGATCCGGGAGAGCACCCTGCTGCCGGCCGTGCACGGCGGTCCGGTGCACTGCGGGGACCCCGCGGGGCTCGGCATCGCGGATCTCTCCCGGCCCGACTTCGGTGACCCGGTGACCTTCGGACCCGGTGACATCCCGGTCTTCTGGGCCTGCGGAGTCACCCCGCAGGCGGCGGTGACGGCCTCCCGGCCGCCGTTCGCCATCACCCACGCCCCGGGCCAGATGTTCCTGACCGACGCCCGCGACGAGCAGTACCGGCTGGTCGGCGTCGACTGAGGCAGGGGCCGGCCCCGGTGCGGCGGAGACACGGCTCCGGTTCCGCGGCCCACGCGCGCGTGGGTGCGGCGTGCCCACTGCCGTACGCCCCGGACTCGCCTGCGCCCCTACGACCGCCCGGCGCTGCGCCGCACCGGCCCCGCACGCGGCGAAGCCGTCACGGCTTGACGGACCCCACCGCGACCAACGGCTCGTCGTCCGCCCCGCCGGAAGCAGTCACCGCCGGAGCCCCAGAGCCCGTGCCCGGCGCGCCGGTCGGCCGGGCCTGCCGTGGGATCGCCGGTGTGTTCCTGCCGCCGGGGAGCCGCTGAGCCTCGATGTCCGCGGCCGTGCGCTGCGGCAGGGCCGCCAGCGCCGCCGAGACCGCGGCCGAGGCGTGCAGGTCGAGGTGGGCGCTGGTGCCGCGGGCCTGGTGATGCACCTCGTCGGCGGCCAGGCGCAGCAGTTGCGGCAGCAGGTCCTGGGAGCGCCGGACCACCCAGGCGGTGCCGGCCGTGGCCAGCCACAGCAGGGTCGCGGCCCGGGTCGGCGGGGGGAACTCCGGTTCCGGAGACGGCGGTTGCCCCGTCGCGTGGCCCGCCTCGGCGAGCAGGGCGTGGAAGCGGACGGCGAGCTGGCGGTGCCCGCGCTCCCCCGGGTGCAGGCGGTCGGCGCTCCACAGGGCCCGGTCGCTGATCCAGGCGCCGTCCGCGGCGTGCAGGTGGAGGGCACCGTAGCGCTCGGACAGCGCGTGGACGACCGTGTTGACGGCCCGTTGCCGGCGGGCCAGCGGACGGGCCAGGGCGCCCGGGAGGCCGAGCATGGCGCCGGGGTCGGGCAGGCAGGCGGTGAGCAGGGTGGCGCCCTGGCGGGTGACGGCCGCGTACACCTCGTCGAGGTGGGCGGCCACCGCCCGGATGTCGAAGGTGCGGCGCAGTGTGTCGTTGACGCCGATCACCACCGACACCAGGTCGGGACGGAGTTCCAGGGCGGCCGGCGTCTGCCGTGTCAGCACGTCGTGGGTCTGGGCGCCGCTGACCGCGAGGTTGGTGAACTGCACGGTGCCGGGGTTCTCGGCGAGACAGGGTGCCAGGAGCGCCGCCCAGCCTCGCCAGTGCTCCCCGACGCGGTCGCCCACGCCCTCCGTCAGCGAGTCCCCGAGCGCGACGAAGCGGACGGCTCTCATGCCACGCCCTCCGGAACGGTACGGCTGGCGCCGGACGGGCGGAGCACCTCCGCGTCGTGGGCCGCGAGGAACGCCTCCACGGCCGTACCCCAGCCGAAGCACTCCGCACGCGCGCGTGCCGCGTCCCGGCGTGCGGGCTCGGCACGGTCCAGGAGCAGTTCCACCGCGTCCGCGAAGGCCTCGCCGCGGTCGGCGGCGGTCGCCCCGGCCGAGCCGATGACCTCGGGCAGCGCCGACGACCGGCTGGCCACGACGGGTGTGCCGCAGGCCATGGCCTCCAGCGCGGCGAGCCCGAAGGTCTCGGCCGGGCCGGGCTGCAGGGCGATGTCCGCGGTCGCCTGGAGGGCGCCGAGGGCGGCCCGGTCGGAGACGTGCCCGAGGAACGTCACCGGCAGCCCGTGCTCCCGCGCGCGCTCCTCCAGGCGGGCCCTGAGCGGCCCGTCCCCGGCGACCACGAGCACCGCCCGCCGTCCGCGCCGTATCAGCGCCTCCAGGGCGTCCAGGGCGGTGCCGGGGCGTTTCTCGACGGACAGCCTGGAGCACATCACGAGCAGCGCCTCGCCCCCGCGCGCGTGCAGGGTGCGCAGCCCCGGGTCGCGCAGGGCGGGGTGGCGTTCCATCAGGTCGACGCCCAGGGGGGCGCGTACGACGTTGCGGGCGCCGATGCGCACGAACTCGCGCTCGGCGAACTCGGTGGTGCACACCACCCGCGAGTAGACGTGCGCGGTGCGGGTGTTGAGGGCGTCGGCGGCCCGGCGCGCGAGGTTCTCGGGCACGCCCCAGGTGCGCAGCACGCCGTCGGCGGTCTCGTGGGAGACCATCACGGCGGGCACGCGCGCGCGGCGCGCCCAGCGGCCGGTCCAGCGCAGGGTGGTCCGGTCGGAGACCTCCAGGCGGTCCGGGGCCAGCTCCTCCAGCAGGGCGGCCACGCGCCGCTTGTCGGTGAGGACGCGGTAGCCGCCGGTGCCGGGCAGCAGCGGGCCGGGCAGGGTGATGACCCGGCCCTGCTCGGTGTCGCGGTCGGTGTGCCGTTCGCCGGGCACGATCAGGACGGGTTCGTGGCCGGCCGCCTTGAAGCCCTTGCCCAGTTCCCGCAGGGCGGTGCGCAGGCCGCCGGAGGCCGGGGCGACGAAGTTGGCGAGCCGGACGATGCGCAGGGACTGACCGCTCATGCCGCCACCGCCGTCCTGCGTGCCGCGAGCACGTCGTCGTAGTGGGCGATCAGCTGGTCGCCGACGGCGGCCCAGGTGCGGCCCTCGACCATGGTGCGCGCGGCGGCGCCGAACGCGGTGCGCCGCTCCGGGTGCGCGGCCAGTTCGCGGACGGCCTCCCTGACGGCGTCCGCGTCGCGCGGCGGGACCAGGTATCCGGTGCGGGCGTGGGCGACCAGGTCGAGGGGGCCCCCGGCGGCGGGTGCGACGACCGGCACCCCGCTGGCCATGGCCTCCTGCACGGTCTGGCAGAACGTCTCGAAGGGGCCGGTGTGCACGAACAGGTCCAGTGAGGCGAAGATCCGCGCGAGGTCGCCGCCGGTGCGGCGGCCGAGGAAGACGGCGCCGGGCAGCGCCTCGGCGAGGTGGGCGTGGCTGGGGCCGTCGCCGACGACCACCACCTTGACGCCCTCCAGGGCGCAGGCGCCGGCGAGGAGTTCGACGTGTTTCTCGGGGGCGAGCCGGCCGACGTAGCCGACGATCAGCTCGCCGTTCGGGGCGAGCTCACGGCGCAGCGTCTCGTCCCGCAGGTCTGGCCGGAAACGTTCGGTGTCCACGCCGCGGGGCCAGAGCCGCACCCGGGGCACGCCGTGTGCCTCCAGGTCGCCGAGCGAGGCGCTGGAGGGGGCCAGGGTGCGGTCTGCGGCGGCGTGCACGGAGCGGATGCGCCGCCATGCGGCGGCCTCGCCGGCGCCCATGTAGGTGCGGGCGTATCCGGCCAGGTCGGTCTGGTAGACGGCGACGGCGGGGATGCCGAGCCGGGCGGCGGCGGCCATGCCGCGCACGCCGAGGACGAAGGGGCTGGCGAGATGGACCAGGTCGGCGCGGTGCTGGACGAGCGCGGCGGCGAGCCGCCGGCTGGGCAGGGCGACGCGGACCTGGGGGTAGCCGGGGAGCGGGAGGGAGGGGATCCGGACGACCGGGCACGGGGCGTCCGTGTCCGGTCCGCTGCCCGGAGCGGGGGCGGGGGCGACGACGAGCGGATGGTGACCGCGATCTACGAGGTGCCGGGCGGTCTGGAGCGCGCAGTGGGCCACGCCGTTCACATCGGGGGGAAAGGATTCGGTCACGATGACGACACGCATACGGGTGTTGTCGCCGTGCCGGACGTGGCCGCGTCAACGTCGATCTTTCCGCGCGGGGAACGTCCCATGAGCGTTGGGCTGTGCACCCGGGCAGGTCAGACGGCCGTCATGACCGCCTGACCTGCGGGACATCCGGTGTTCATCCGGCGGGCGGTCGTCCGGCCCGCTCGTGGGCGCGCGGGTCAGCCGAGGGCCGCGTCCGGTCCGAAGCGGCTGCGCACCGCCGTCTGCACCTCCGCCTCCTCGGCGGGATCGGCGGCCAGGCGGCGCAGGCGCTCCACGACCCGGGCGTCACCGGTCTCGGCGTGCCGGGCGGCGAGTTCGCGGGTGGTCTCCTCGCAGTCCCACAGGCATTCGACGGCGAAGCCGGCGGCGAAGGAGGGATCGGTGGCGGCCAGGGCGCGGGCGGCGCGGCCGCGCAGGTGCGAGGAGGCCGTCTCGCGGTAGATGTGGCGCAGCACGGGGGCCGCGCAGGCGATGCCGAGGCGTCCGGCGCCGTCCACGAGGGTCCACAGCGTGGGCGCGTCGGGGCCTTCGCCGCGTACGGCCTCGCGCAGGGCGCCGAGGACGAGGTCGCGGTCCCGTACGCCGCCGCGGCAGGCGAGCATGCGTCCGGCGGCGGCGCCGAGCGGATCGGGGCGCTGCGCCCAGCGGCGCGCGCGGTCGACTGCGGCGACGCTGCGCATCCGTTCGAAGGCGTCGACGGCGGCCTCGACGACGACGCTCGTGCCGTCGGCGACGGCGGCCTCGATCAGGTCGAGGGCGTCGGGGTCGTTGCCGTCGGCGAGGTAGCGCAACGCCGTGCAGCGGGCCCCGTCGCCGCCGGCGCGGGCGGCCTGGACGATCTCCGGCCGGTCCTCGGGGCCGGCCACGGCGACCAGGCAGCGGGCGGCCGGCACATGGAGGGCGGCGCCGCGGTCGAGTCCTTGCTGGGCCCATTCGAAGACGGCGCGCACGCTCCAGTCCGGGCGGGGGCCGGTGGGCCGCATCTGGCGCTGCCAGCGGTCGAAACAGCCGGTCTCCTGCGCGGCACGCACGCGTGCGGCGATCGACGGGCGCGGGTCCTCGGCCCACAGCCGCCAGGGCCGCGGCTCGAAGGCGTCGCGTACGGCGGCCGCAAGTTCCGCCTCGCCCTCGGGGTCGGCCGGGAAGCGGGCCAGGACGGGCGCGGCGAGGGCTCGCAGGCCGGCGTCGTCGTCGCGCAGGGCCAGCTCGTCCAGGGCCCAGGCCCAGTTGGAACCGTGGGCGGCGTACCTGCGCAGCAGTTCGAGCGCGTCCCGCCTGCCGTAGGAGGCGAGGTGGCCGAGTACGGCCAGGGCGAGGCCGGTGCGGGACTCGTCGGTGTCGAGGACGTCCTCGGGGTCGAAGAGGTGCGCCTCGACCGCGTCCAGCTCGCCGTTCAGGTCGAGGTAGAGGCGGGCGTAGTACAGGGAGCGGTTCTCCACCTGCCAGTCGTGGCGGGGATCGCGCTGCACGCAGTGGTTCAGGGCCGCCAGCGCTTCGGCGCGGGGGGCGGTGAGCGCGTGCAGTGTGCCGTCGCCGCGGCCCCGCTGGAGCAGGCCGAGCAGCGTACCGCTGGGCGCTATGACCGGATCGAACATGGGAAACAGCCTCACATCAAGCGTCGACGCAACCGGGGAACACGCGTTACCTGGCCGCGTGACACAACGTCGGAGCGCCCGCCGTCTCTTGCTTGCTGAAGACCATCTCTCTCTGCCTCTCGTCGGTGGCCCATGCGGACCGCATCACGGCCCGCGCGGTGCGGCAACACCTGCCCAGCCATCGCGTCCGTGAATCACGTCGTCATGATGACCCGGCGGTTTGCGCTGCCGCGACCGTATTTCCGGCGGCCCCGTACCGCCTCCCCCGTTTTCCGTGTCGTACCTGGTCAGGATGGGCGCGTCAGTGCGCGCCGAACAGCTCCAGGAGTTCCGTCTTGCCGAACATGCGGGCGGTGTCCACGGCCGACGGCGTGCCCGCGGCGGGGTCGGCGCCGCCCTCCAGGAGGGCCTTGATCACGTCCGTCTCCCCCTTGAAGACGGCGCCCGCGAGCGGGGTCTGGCCCCGGTCGTTGACCTGGTCGGCCGCCGCGCCCCGGGCGAGCAGGGCGCGCACCGCGTCGGCGTGACCGTGGTAGGCGGCGAGCATCACGAGGGAGTCGCCGCGGTCGTTGGTGAGGTCGGCCGGAACGCCGGCGTCGACGTATGCCACGAGCGCCTCCGTCTGGCCGCGCCGGGCCAGGTCGAAGATCTTGGTCGCCAGCTCCACGACCTCGGGGTCGGGGGCTTCACTCATCGGCGGACCGCCTCTCGTGCAGACTTCGGGACTTCGGGGAGCGTACGGCAAGCGAGCGGAGCACGGCCGTACGGGTGAATCGCAAGGGTACTGGCTTGTGCGGCACATGACCCGATGCGCCCGAGGTAAAGATCACCGATGGCCCCCGCCGGGACGGACAGACCGGCCCAGGCGAGCAGGGACCCTCCGCCAGCCGGGGGAAATCGCCCGAATTTCACCCAGTTGCACCTTTAATCGTATGGATACATCCTGTGATCCTGGAAGAACTCATGGTGACTGTCCCCCACTCCCACCAGGAGGCCTCAAATGATCCTCTCCATGTCAGGCGTCGTCCTGCTCGGCACCATCGTGTTCCTGTTCTTCCGCAAGGACGGCCTCAAGGGCTCGCACGCGTGCGTGTCGGCGCTGTTCGGCTTCTACCTGTCGAGCACGGGCATCGCTCCGAGCATCAAGGCGGGCGGGGACAGCCTCGCGAGCCTCCTCGGCGGAATCAAGTTCTGAGTCCGCCCACCGCCCACCCGCACCCACCAGTCAACAGGAGACAGCAGTGGCCCGGCGCCCTCTCCCCCGCATTCTGAGCAAGGACAGCGCCCAGATCGCCCGGACGCAGCTCGCCAGGAGCCGGGAACTGGCCCGGACGGCGGCCGACGGCGCCACCGACGTCCTCCATCCGCTGATCACGGTGACGCGCGGGCTGCGCCGGCTGGCCTCGGCCGGGCTGCGCAGATGGGCCGACACGCCCAAGGACAGGCGAGGGCCGCTGCTGTTCCTGGTGGCCTGTGTGGTCCTGGCCGTGTTCCTCATGCCGTACGGTCCGCTGCTCGCCGTCGTCACCGTGATGGCGGCAGCGGCCTGGCACGGCCGCGACCGCACCCCGCCGGCCGCGGAGGAGCCCGACGAGTCCCGGACCGAGCGGCTCCAGTCGCTCTACGACGCCCTGGTGCCCTACTTCTCCAGCCCCGCCGACCCGGCTCCGCTGTACGCGCACGGCGGCGCGTGGGAGAAGGCGTTCGCCTCGCACGAGTTCGACGACAGCGGGCGCGTCGGCCATCTCGTGATCCGCTACCCGGCGTACTTCCCGGACGGCGAGCCCGAGGCCCGGGCCCGGATCGAGCACCTGCTCACCGCGAAGGCCGGCCGGGGGCGCGAATACCGCTTCGCGTGGGACGAGGAGGGCAACCAGCTCACCGTCACCGCCCTGCCCCCGCTGCCCGCCGACATCCCGGCCCAGCACTTCGTGACCGCGCCCGGCGAGATCGTGCTGGGCTTCACGGACGCGAGCGAGGTCCACCGCACGCTCCCCCTCTCCTACGGAGAGGAACGGATCGATGTGCCGCCGGTCGTCTGGCGCACCGGCATCCGCTCCACCGAACCGCATCTGCTGGCCCTGGGACACCCCGGCAGCGGCGCCTCGACCCTGCTGCGCTCCATCGCCCTGCAGGTCCTGCGGTTCGGCGACGTCCTCATCGTCGACGGCGGCGGCACCGGCGAGTACGCCTGCCTGACCGGCCGGGACGGAGTGCTGGCCGTGGAGTGCTCGCTGCCCGGGGCGCTGGCCAGCCTGGAGTGGGCGGCGCAGGAGACCGAGCGGCGGCTCATCGCCATCAACCTGGCCCGGCAGGCCGGCGACCCGCCCCCCGCCGACGCCCGCCGCCCTCTGTGGATCCTGCTGGACCGCCCCTCCGTCTTCGCCCATCTGGCCATGGCGGACGGCCGCAAGGACCCGCAGTCGCTGCTGCGGGTGCCGCTGCGGCACGGCCGGGCCGCGAACGTGACGGTCGTCGTGGCCGAGCAGTTCGACGGCGAGGACGCCCTGAGCGAACCGGTACGGCAGCACACACGCGCGCGTGTCGTGCTCGGGCCCGTGGCGGCCCGGCAGGTCGAGGAGGCGCTGGGCGCTCCGCCACCCACCACGCCGCCGGGCCACGTGCCGCCGGGGCGGGGGTACGCGCGGCTCGGGCCGGGGCCGGTGCACCGGCTGCAGGTGCCGCGTACGCCGGATCCGTACGACGACGCGACCAGCGACGCCGACCGGCAGGCGGTGCTCGAGCTGCTGCCCCCGCGGGCCACCGCGGTGGCGGCTCAGCCGGCGGATCTCACGAAGCCGGAGACTGACGTCGCGCCGGTGAGCGCGGAGGTCATGGCCGCGGAGCCCTCGTAGGGTTCCTGCGCTGTCGGGACGGGGCCGCTCGCCGACGCGGTGCCTGGGTTCAGCCGGGCCGCCCCGCCGGGCACGAGCCCGCCGACGCGGTGCACGCGCTCGGCCGGGCCGCCGCGGCCGCCCCGGCACACCGCGGCCCCGAGCCATCGCCCAGACGTGAGACGCTTCCGTCCCTCGCCCCTGAGCCGGCGAGCTCCCTCACGCCACGAACGTACGCGGCGCCTCGGTACCCCCGGTGCCGCCCGTCTCCACCAGGCGCGCCGCCGCCGCCAGTCGGACCGCCGCCTCCTCCGCCACCGCTCCCCCGACGGTGAACGGCAGCCGGAGGTAGCCCTCGAAGGCGCCGTCCACGCCGAACCGGGGGCCGGACGGGACGCGGACGCCGGTCCGCTCCCCCGCCTCGGCGAGCCGGGAGCCGGACAGGCCGCCGGCGCGGACCCACAGGGTCAGGCCGCCCTGCGGCACGGTGAACTCCCACGACGGCAGCTCGCGCCGGACCGCCGCCACCAGCGCGTCCCGGTTCTCCCGGGCCTGGGCCCGGCGCAGTTCCACCGCCTGCTCCCAGCCTCCCGTGCTGAACAGCCAGTTGACGGCGAGCTGTTCCAGCACCGGCGTACCGAGATCGGCGTACGCCCGCGCGGCGACCAGGCTGCGGATGACGTCCGGGGCCGCCCGCACCCAGCCGATCCGCATGCCCGCCCAGAACGCCTTGCTGGCCGAGCCGACCGTGATGACGGTCGAGCCGGCCGGGTCGAAGGCGCAGACCCGGCGCGGCATGCCGCCGTCCGCGAACTGCTCGTCCAGCCACAGCTCGGTCATCGTCTCGTCGGCGACGAGCACCGTGCCGGCCGAGCGCGCCGCGTCCACCAGACGCCGCCGCTGGTCCTCGTCGGCGAGCGCCCCGGTGGGGTTGTGGAAGTCGGCGACGACGTAGGCGAGCCGGGGCGCGGCCTCGCGCAGGACCTGGCGCCAGCGGTCCAGGTCCCAGCCGGACAGGCCCTCGGCCATCGCGACCGGTACCAGACGGGCGCCCGCCTCCCGCATCAGCTGCAGGATGTTGGCGTAGGAGGGGGACTCCACGGCGATCCGCTCGCCGCGGCCCGCGAAGAGGTGGCAGATCGCGTCGATGGCGCCCATCGCGCCGGTCGTCACCATGATCTGCTCGGGCATGGTGGGGATCCCGCACGCCGTGTACCGCTCGGCGATCATCGCGCGCAGCGCGGGCAGCCCGGCCGGGTAGTCGCCGTGCGTGTGGGCGTACGGGGGCAGTTCCTCCAGGGCGCCCTGCACGGCACGGGTGAGCCAGGGCTCGGGGGCGGGGAGGGAGGCGCAGCCGAGGTCGATCATCGAGCCGAGGGCCTCGGGCGGCAGGGGTTCGAGCCCCCTGGCGGGCAGCGGGTTGCCGGCCGGCACGGCGGTCCAGCTGCCCGCTCCGCGCCGGGACTCCAGGAAGCCCTCGGTGCGCAGTGCCTCGTACGCGGCGGCGACGGTGGTGCGGCTGACGGACAGGGCGAGGGCCAGCTCCCGTTCGGCGGGCAGGCGGGCGGCCACCGGCACGCGTCCTTCGAGCACCAGCAGCCGGATGCCGTCGGCGAGAGCGCGGTAGGCCGGTGGACGGCGGGTGCCGGGGCCGGCCGGGCGGTCCTGCTGGGACTTGAGCAGCCGGGCGAGCTGCGCGGCGCCCATCGCAGAGGTCCACTGCGCCATGAAGATCAGTCCACCTTCCCCGGATTGGCCATGGATGGTGATTACTTGCAAGCCACAGAGTGACATGCACCAGGCCACCGCCACCACCCAGGGGGGTACGTCGTGTCCGTTCCGCGCCGTCTCGGACGACGGTTCATCCAGCTGTACGCCGGGCTCGCGCTCTACGGCGCGAGTTCCGCCCTGCTCGTCGAGGCGGGCCTGGGCCTCGAGCCCTGGAACGTGCTGCACCAGGGCCTCGCCGAGCTCACCGGGCTGACCATCGGCGTCGTCTCGATCGTCGTGGGGGCCGCGGTGCTGCTGCTGTGGATCCCGCTGCGCCAGCGCCCCGGGCTCGGCACGGTCTCCAACGTCTTCGTGGTCGGGCTCGCCATGGACGGCACGCTCGCGCTCGTCCCGGACCCGCACACGCTGACCGTGCGCGTCCCCCTGCTGCTCGCGGGCATCGTGCTGAACGGCGCGGCGACCGGGCTGTACATCGCGGCGAGCTTCGGCCCGGGCCCGCGCGACGGCCTGATGACGGGACTGCACCGGCGCACCGGCCGCTCGATCCGCCTGCTGCGGACCGGCATCGAGGTGGCGGTGGTGGTCACCGGGTTCCTGCTGGGCGGGACCGTGGGCGTCGGCACCGTGCTGTACGCGGTGTCCATCGGCCCGCTGGCGCAGCTGTTCCTGCGGGTGTTCGCCGTCCCTCAGGCACCGGGTCGCAGCACGGTCGTTGCCGGTACGACACCGCAAGGAGCGATACTGCGTTCGTGACCCTCACCAGCCCGCGTCTGCGCCATCCCTATCTCGACCATCCCGGACCGATCGCCTTCGCCCACCGGGGCGGGGCGGCCGACGGGCTGGAGAACACCGTGGCGCAGTTCCGGCGCGCAGCCGAGACGGGCTACCGCTACATGGAGACCGACGTGCACGCCACGGCCGACGGCCAGCTCGTCGCCTTCCACGACGCGACGCTGGACCGCGTCACCGACGGCGCGGGCCGGATCGCGGACCTGCCGTGGGAGGAGGTGCGGCAGGCGCGCGTAGCCGGCCGTGAACCGGTGCCGCTGTTCGAGGAGTTGCTGGAGACGTTCCCCGAGGTCCGGTGGAACGTCGACGTCAAGGCGGAGCCCGCCCTGCGCCCCACCCTCGACCTGATCGAGCGCATGGGCGCCTGGGACCGGGTCTGCGTCGGCTCGTTCTCCGAGGCGCGCGTGCTGCGGGCCCAGCGGCTGGCCGGGCCGCGGCTGGCCACCTCGTTCGGCACGCGCGGGGTGCTGAACCTGCGGCTGCGCTCCTGGGGGCTGCCAGCCGCCGTGCGCCGGTCCGCCGTCGCCGCGCAGGTGCCCGAGGCCCAGTCGGGCGTGCCGGTGGTCGACCACCGCTTCGTCCGCGCCGCCCACGCGCGCGGGCTGCACGTGCACGTGTGGACGGTCAACGAACCCCAGCGGATGCACCGGCTCCTGGACCTGGGGGTCGATGGCATCATGACCGATCACATCGACACGTTGCGCAAGGTCATGGAGGAGCGGGGCGTCTGGGTCTGACCGGCCGGCGCCCGGCCCGAGCCTTCGCGCCTGAGCGGGTGAGCGGGGAAGCGAGGGCAGGGGTGGGCACGGACACCGTGCGGGCGGAGGCGGCGGCCGACACCGCGGGCCTCCGGCGCGAGCAGCGCGGCTGGTACTTCTACGACTGGGCCTGCTCGGTCTATTCGACGAGCGTGGTGACGGTGTTCCTCGGGCCGTACCTCACGGCGGTCGCCGAGCGGGCCGCGGACGCCGGCGGCTATGTGCATCCCCTGGGCGTCCCGGTGCGGGCGGGCTCCTTCTTCGCGTACTCGGTGTCGCTGTCGGTGATCCTCGCGGTCGTGGTGATGCCGCTCGCGGGCAGCCTGGCCGACCGTACGGGCCGCAAGAAACCGCTGCTCGCGGCGGCGGCGTACACCGGCGCGGCCGCGACCACGGGGATGTTCTTCCTGGACGGCGACCGGTATCTGCTCGGCGGGCTGCTCCTGGTGGTGGCGAACGCGGCGCAGTCCGTCGGGATGATGCTCTACAACTCCTATCTGCCGCAGATCGCGCCGCCCGAGGAGCGGGACGCGGTCTCCTCACGGGGCTGGGCCTTCGGCTACGCCGCGGGCTCCACGGTCCTGGTCGCCAACCTGGTCCTGTACTCGGCGCACGACTCCTTCGGCCTGACCGAGACGGCCGCCGTCCGGGTCTGCCTGGCCTCGGCCGGCCTGTGGTGGGGCGCCTTCACGGTCGTACCGCTGCGCAGGCTGCGCGACCGGCACGCGCGCGTGGAGCGCTCGGCGGCGCCGGGCCTGCGGCAGCTGGCGGCGACGGTCCGGGACATGCGCCGGCATCCGCTGACGCTGTCCTTCCTGCTGGCGTACCTCGTCTACAACGACGGCATCCAGACGGTGATCACCCAGGCCTCCGTCTACGGCTCGCAGGAACTGGGCCTCGGCCAGTCGACGCTGATCACGGCCGTGCTGCTGGTGCAGGTGCTGGCGGTGGCCGGAGCGCTGGCGATGGGACGGCTGGCGAGGACCTACGGCGCGCAGCGGACGATCCTCGGCTCGCTGGTGGCATGGACGGCCACCCTGGCCGCCGGCTACTTCCTGCCCGCGAAGGCCCCGGTGTTCTTCTTCGTCCTGGCCGCCGGGATCGGGCTGGTCCTCGGCGGCAGCCAGGCGCTGTCCCGGTCGCTGTTCTCCCATCTCGTGCCGCCCGGCAAGGAGGCGGAGTACTTCTCGGCGTACGAGGTGAGCGACCGCGGGATGAGCTGGCTGGGACCCCTGCTGTTCGGCATGACCTACCAGCTGACCGGAAGCTACCGGTCCGCGATCATCTCGCTGGTGGCGTTCTTCGTCATCGGTTTCGTGCTGCTGGCGCGGGTCCCGGTGCGGCGGGCGATCGGCGCCGCGGGCAATCCGGTTCCGGAGAAGATTTGAAGCGCCGATTTAGCGTTCAACCCCAAAGGGCGGTAGTGTACGCCTTTGGCCTGCCAGGCGTACCGTTACTGCGCGTCAAAGAAGCCGAAACGCTGGGTGACATCTGCTAGCAGATGTGACAAACCGGGCGCCGGTGGGTAGAACAAGGGGCGGCTACGACGGCGACGCATGACCCGGAACGGGACACGGAACGGGAATCTTTACCGCCGACCGGACGTTGACCGGATGACGACGACAGCGACACCTGTCCTGTGGGCGACAAGCCCGGGAGGCACGATTCATGAGTGAGCGAGCTCTTCGCGGTACGCGCCTCGTGGTGACCAGCTACGAGACGGACCGCGGTATCGACCTGGCTCCGCGCCAGGCCGTGGAGTACGCATGCGAGAAGGGGCACCGTTTCGAGATGCCCTTCTCGGTCGAGGCGGAGATCCCGCCGGAGTGGGAGTGCAAGGTCTGCGGAGCCCAGGCACTCCTCGTCGACGGCGACGGCCCTGAGGAGAAGAAGGCCAAGCCCGCGCGTACCCACTGGGACATGCTGATGGAGCGGCGCACCCGTGAGGAGCTCGAAGAGGTCCTCGAGGAGCGCCTGGCGGTTCTGCGCTCGGGGGCGATGAACATCGCGGTTCACCCCCGGGACAGCCGGAAGTCGGCCTAGTCCCTGCGGGGCCGGGCCGGACACAGCGCATACGAAGACCGCGGGCGCCGTACGGATTCACGTACGGCGCCCGCGGTCTCGTCTGTCCGGGAACCTGCTCACCGGTCTCGTCTGTCCGGGGACCTGCTCACCACGTCAGCGGCGGCCGCTGCCGCTCCCCCGGCCCCGGCCGGTCCTCGCGGATGACCTCGCCCGGCACCACCTTGCCGTCGGGGCGGTGGATGCGGACCTGCTGGAAGGCGTCGCGGAGGCTGCCCGGAGCGGCCGTGCGCAGCCGCTTGTCCAGTGCGTTCTCCGTGTACCGGCGCACGGCCCGCTGCACCGGCGGCAGCAGCAGGAGCAGACCCGCGGCGTCCGACAGGACGCCGGGGATCATCAGCAGCAGTCCGCCGAGCATCATCAGGCCGTTGCCGCCGCGCTCCGGTGAACCGCCGCGCCGCAGTGCCTCGTTCAGACTCTGGAAGGCGCGCCGGCCGGCCCGCTTGATGACCGCGGAGCCCGCCACGAGGCCCGCGACGAGCAGCAGGAACACGGCGAGCCCGCCGGCCGCGCCCGCGACCAGGGTCAGCAGCCAGATCTCCAGCACCAGCCAGGCGGCGACCCCGAGCGGCAGATACCTGCGCAGCCGGGAGCGCCGGGGCCGGGCGGTGTACGGAGAGGTGGGAGCGCCAGTCGTCATGCCCCCAGTGTGCCTGGCGGCGGCTCAGCACGGGATAAGGGGCTGACCGGCCGGTCCGCCGCGGGTTACCTGGAGCTCTTGTTCCTGCCGGTGAGGCGGGCGAACCGGTCACCCGCGCCCCAGGCGGTGACCCGCCACAGCGCCTCGATGAGGATGTCCTTGCTCATCTTGGAGTCGCCCAGCTCGCGCTCGACGAAGGTGATCGGGACCTCGACGACGTGGTAGCCGGCCTTGACCGCGCGGCGGGCCAGGTCGACCTGGAAGCAGTAGCCCTGCGAGGCGACCTGGTCCAGGCCGAGACCCTCGAGGGTCTCGCGGCGGAAGGCGCGGTAGCCGCCGGTGATGTCGCGCAGCGGGAGATCGAGCGCGAGCCGGGAGTACAGGCTGCCGCCCCGGGAGATGAACTCGCGGGACTTGGGCCAGTTCACCACGCGGCCGCCGGGCACCCAGCGCGAGCCGAGCACCAGGTCGGCGCTCTTCAGCGCGGTGAGCAGCCGGGGCAGCTCCTCGGGCTGGTGGGAGCCGTCGGCGTCCATCTCGACCAGCACGCCGTAGTCGCGCTCCAGGCCCCAGCGGAAACCCGCGAGGTAGGCGGCGCCGAGGCCCTCCTTGCCCTTGCGGTGCATCACCTGGACGTGGGTGTCGTCGGCGGCCAGCTCGTCGGCGAGCTTGCCGGTGCCGTCGGGGCTGTTGTCGTCCGCGATCAGTACGTGCGCCTCTGGGACGGCCTTGCGCACCCGGCCGACGATGGTCTTGATGTTCTCCGCCTCGTTGTAGGTCGGAATGATCACCAAGGCCGTGCCGAGCGGACCGAACTGCCTCCCCTGGGCCTTCGCCGCGAGGGTCCCGTCGCCGTCGTTCACTGCTGCCCCTTCTGATCGTACGCAGGGGTCCACCATAGTGGCCGCCGTGTGGGAAGACGGCACACGTCGTTCGTATGGGGGTGTCGATTCCACAAGAGTGGGGTAAGAATGCGTTTTTCGGTACCCTCGCGACCCCTGCGGATGGGGGCCCGGCGCCCTTCGGGCCGACCTGGGACCCGCTGGCTGCGGATCGACCGAAAGCCGTTGTCTACTGAGCGCACGGGCCCCACCCGGGTCACACCTTGCCGACCGGCCGAAGCGTTCCCTCGGCGGCGCGGGCGCTGAGCCTGGCTCCCAGTGGCGGTGCCCCGGTGCGGCACACCGTCCCTGACCCAGCGGCGCTGCGCCGAGTTGCGCGAACACTCCCCGGTCGGGCGTCCGGTGGTGGACTCGGACGAACCTACCGGCCCCTGGCCGCCGACTGTCAACAGCCGTCTGACCTGGCACGACGCGGGGAAGGCCGGACTCGCCGGGGAGGATGCGCAGGTGGGGCGGCGGGACCGCGGCGGCCGTTCGCCGCCGCGCCACCCCCGTAGATCACTCGCCCGGCCGTACGAAGACCGTCCGCCCGCCGACCACCGTGCGCAGACAGACCGGCAGGTCGCGGCCCGGGGTGAGATCGGGCAGGCCGGGCGTGCCCGAGCGGGGGTCGGTCGACCAGCGGGCCACCCGGTCGTCGGGGGCCTGGACGACCAGCTCGTCGGTGCGCCAGACCGCGTAGTCGGCGGGCGCGCCCGGCACCAGGACGCCCGCGTCGTCCCGGCCCACGGCCCGCCAGCCGCCGCGCGTGTGGGCGGTGAACGCGGCGCGGACGGAGACCCGGTGCTCGGGCGTGCGGTGGAACGCGGCGGCGCGGACGGTGCCCCACGGGTCGAGCGGGGTGACCGGGCTGTCGGAGCCGAAAGCGAGCGGCACCCCGGCGCGCAGCAGGGCCGCGAAGGGGTTGAGGGTGCGGGCCCGTTCAGCGCCGAGACGGCGGGCGTACATGCCGTCCTCGCCGCCCCACAGCGCGTCGAAGGCGGGCTGCACGGAGGCGATCAGGCCCAGCTCGGCGAAGCCGGCGATCGTGTCGGGGGTGAGCATCTCGGCGTGCTCGACGCGATGGCGGGCGGCCCGGATCCGGGCCAGGCCGAGCTTCTCGGCGGCGGCGCGCACGCCCGCCACGACGGCGGTCACGGCCGCGTCGCCGATGGCGTGGAACCCGGCCTGCAGTCCCGCCTCGGTGCAGGCGACGACGTGGTCCGCGACGGCGTCCGCGTCCAGGTAGGCGGTGCCGGTGTGGCCGGCGTCGGCGTACGGCTCGTGCAGACAGGCGGTGTGCGAGCCGAGGGCACCGTCGGCGAACAGGTCGCCGGCGGCGCCCGCCGCGCCCAGTTCCCGTGCCTTGTCGGCGTTCTGCTCGGCCCAGTAGCCGATGACCCGGGGGGCGGGCGTCTCGGCGGCGAGCTTCAGCAGGCCGGTGAAGTCGTCCTCGGAGGAGATCTGCGGTCCGCCGCACTCGTGCACCGAGCCGATGCCGAGCGAGGCCGCGTGGGCGAGGGCGGCGCGCTGTGCCTCGGCGCGCTGGGCGGGGGTGACGGCGGCGAGCGCGGCCTCGCGCACGGCGTGGTGGGCGTCGGCGGTCAACGGGCCCTCCCCCGGCGCGATTCCGGGCACCAGGTCGAGCAGCGCCGTGGTGACGACCGCCGAGTGCACGTCGATGCGGGAGAGGTACAGCGGCCGGCCGCCGGCGGCCTCGTCGAGCTCGGCGCGGGTCGGCGGCCGGCCGCCGGGCCAGCGGGCGGCGTCCCAGCCGTGGCCCAGCAGGACGCGGTCGTCCGGGCGGGCGGCGGCGAAGTCGCGCACCAGGGCGAGGGCCGCCTCCAGGGAGGGGGCGCCGGACAGGTCCAGGCCGGTCAGGGCGAGACCGGTGGCGGTGGTGTGCACATGGGCGTCGGTGAAGGCGGGGGTGACGAGGGCGCCGTCGAGGTCGATCACCTCGTCCACGCCGTCGGCGAAGGCGTCGGCGGCGCCCTCGGAGCCGACCCAGGCGACGTGACCGCGTTCCACCACCATCGCCGTGGCGAAGGGGTCCGCGGGGCTGTGCACCTCGCCGCGGCGCAGCAGGACGGTCTTGGGGGGCTCGGCGGTGCTGTCACTCATGGCGACAGTCTCCCGCCCCGGCCGGCGCCCGCTGCACCCGGGGCACGTGCACGGCACGCCGTGCGGTGCTCAGATGCGGGGCGGCCGGGCCTCGTACGGCGTGGACAGGACCACCGTCGTGCGGGTCGACACCCCCGCCAGGCTGCGCAGCCGCGCCAGCAGCTCCTCCAGCTCGTGCGGGGTGGCCACCCGCACCTTGAGGATGTAGTTCTCGTCGCCCGCGACGCTGTGACAGGCCTCGATCTCGGGGACGCCCGCGAGGCGGTCCGCGATGTCGTCGGGGGCGCTCGGGTCGAACGGTTTCACCGAGATGAACGCGGTGAGCGGCAGCCCGACGGCCTCGGGGTCGACCACCGCGGCGTAGCCGCGGATGACGCCGCGCTGCTCCAGCCGGCGCACCCGCTGGTGCACGGCCGACGTGGACAGGCCCGTGGCCTTGCCCAGGTCTGTGTAGCTCATCCGCCCGTCCTTGACGAGCAGCTGCACGATCTGTCGGTCGAGCTCCTCCATGGCGCCAAAACCTACAGTGCGCCTGATCTCCGGGGATAGCCGAGAGCGCAGGTCATGGCCGCTTCGATACAAAAAGCGGTGCGAACCGCCCACAGTGCGCACCTGCATGCGGCATGTGACGAACGCCACACACCGTGGACGGCCTCCGAGATGTTCCCGTGATTACCGCCGAGGGCGGGCGGGAAGTGCTTGCTGTGGTCGAGGCCGCAGCGCCGTCAACGGCCCAGCCTTAGGGGGAGAATCCCATGCAGAGTGCCCATCGCCCTGGTCGATCCGCGTCCAAGCGGCAGCAGCAGCCGGTCGTCGAGCCCGAGCCGGAGGGCGTCGAACCCGACGCCTACGACGACGAACCGGACGCCTACGACACCTTCGAGATGTACCGGGTGATCTGCCCGGACTGCGCCCAGCCGATCGCACTGCTGGCGGACGAGGAGGTCCTGCCGGAGCACGCGCTGTGCGCCTCGCCGTGGAACCCGTTCGGGCTCACGGTCTGCGCCGGCACCGGCCGGTCCGCGGCCGACGCCCGCCCCGCGGACGAGTCCGTGGGGCCGCAGGAGCAGGACACCGCCCTGCTGCTGACGCTCCCGCAGGGTCTGAACTGGCGGACGCAGCCCTTCTCGCACGTCGGCGGCCCGGGTTCGCGCCCGATGCGCGTGCCGGCGATGCGCCGCCAGGCAGCCTGAGCCGCCTGAGCCGCCTCGGTTCACCTGCCCCGCGCCATGGCGCGCAGGCCGTCGTGGTGCGGGCAGGCGTGTCCGGTCCGCCGGGACGAGGCCCGTTTCCGGAGTACGCCGGTCCGAAGTACGCCGGCCGCGCGCGTACGCCTGCGGGGGAACGGCCTGCCGGACGGCCGGAGCCGGAGTGGGCACCGCTGAACTGACGCCCGATTCCGCCGGACGGTGACCTGTCCGGGGGCTCGGGCGTTGCCCAGGCATGACCCCCATGCACTCGGTCACCGGGCGTCAGCGGCGCATCTTCGTCCCGCGCCCGGCGGAATCAGTTCCGCCGCCCGTGCCGCAGGACCCGCCGATCTACCGCGATCTCATGCGCACGTGGGCCGACCGGGGCCGGACGCTGCCGGGCCGCCACGACCCGGAGTGGACCCGGCTGGCGGCCCCGACGGTCCTCAAGGGGCAGTTCAGCGACCCTCCGGTCCCGCCACGTGACGGGCGATGACCATCCGCTGGATCTGGTTGGTGCCCTCGACGATCTGCAGCACCTTGGCCTCGCGCATGTAGCGCTCGGCCGGGAAGTCCGCGGTGTAGCCGTAGCCGCCGAGTATCTGCACGGCGTCCGTGGTGACCTTCATGGCCGTGTCGGTGCAGTGCAGCTTGGCCATGGCCGCCTGCTTGGCGAACGGCTTGCCGGCGTCGCGCAGCCGGGCTGCCGCGAGGTACAGGGCGCGACCCGCCTCGATCTGGGTGGCCATGTCGGCGAGCATGAAGCGCAGGCCCTGGAAGTCGGCGATGGGGTGGCCGAACTGCCGGCGCTGGGTGGCGTAGGCGACCGCCTCGTCCAGGGCGGCCTGGGCGAGCCCGATCGCGCAGGCGGCGATGCCGAGCCGGCCGGAGTCGAGGGCCGACAGGGCGATGACGAAGCCCTGGCCCTCCTCGCCGATCCGGCGGTCGTCGCCGACCCGGACGCCGTCGAAGTGCACCTGCGCGGTGGGCGAGCCCTTCAGGCCCATCTTCTTCTCCGGCGCCGCGGCGCTCACCCCCGGCGCGTCGGCCGGGACCAGGAAGGCGGTGATCCCGCGCGGGCCCTCCTCGCCGGTGCGGGCCATCACGGTGTAGAAGTCGGCGATGCCGCCGTGCGTGATCCAGGCCTTGGTGCCGGTGATCACCCAGTCGTCGCCGTCGCGCACGGCCTTCGTGCGGAGCGAGGCCGCGTCGGAGCCGGAGGACGGCTCGGAGAGGCAGTAGGCGCCGAGCAGACCGCCGCCGAGCATGGCGGGCAGATGCTCGACCTGCTGCTGCTTGGTGCCGTAGGTGGCGAGCGCGTACGAGGCGAGCGTGTGCACGCTGACGCCCAGCCCCACGGTGAGCCGGGCCGTCGCCAGCTCCTCCAGGACCTGGAGGTAGACCTCGTACGGCTGGTCGCCGCCGCCGTGCTCGGAGTCGTACGGCAGGCCGAGCAGGCCCGACTGGGACAGCAGGGTGAAGACCTCGCGCGGGAAGCGTCCCGCGTCCTCCTCCTCGGCGGCCCTCGGCCTGATCTCACGCTGGGCGATGTCCCGGACGAGGGCGAGCAGATCCCGCGCCTCCTCCGTCGGCAGCTGACGTTCCACCGGCTGCGGGTCGCGGTCGGACATGGCGACGGTCTCCTCCCTCGTTAGGGCACCGGCGGCAGGGCCCGTCGGGTGGGGGCGGCTCCGCCTGGTCGTTCGAATGGCCGAAGGCGCCCTCTTCCGGGTCGCGGAAGCGGCTGACCAGCGGCTGTGCGCAGTGAGTATGCCCGATCAGCGACTTCACGTCACCAGTTAACGACCGCTTACTTCGAGAATCCAGCCGGGGGCTCCGCACGGCGCCGGATCAGGACGTGCGGGGGACCGGAGAGCGGTCCGGATCTTCCGCGCGTACGGCCGCCCATGACAGTCACCGCGGCTCGGGCGGTGCCCGCTCCGCGCCTGCGCCTCCGGCGCCTCAGGCGTCGCGGCGGGCCGGCTCCGGTGCACGGTAGGCGGGGTCCAGTTCCTCGACGGCGCGCAGGGCCCCGCCGAGCGTCTTCACCAGCAGTTCGCGCATGGTGGTGCGGGACAGCTCGGGGCGGTCGATCCAGTCCAGGGTCGCCCCCTCCACTCCGCACACCCAGGACAGCAGACTCATCCGGGCCAGCGGCGAGATGTCGCCGCGGCCGTAGGCGCCCTCGGCGATGGTGGCGATGATCGCCTCGCGCACCCCGTCCCGGATGGCGTGCACCTCGGTGTCGAAGCCGACGCCGCCGCTGACGATGGTGCGGTAGGCCGCCTGGTGGTTCTCGGCGTACCGCAGATAGCCGTCGATGGTGCGGTGGACGCGCTCCACGGCGGGCAGCTCCAGCCCGCTCGCGGCGAAGGCGACCAGGTCGGCGACGGAGTCCCGGACGATGGCCAGGTAGTAGCCGCGCTTGGACTGGAAGTAGTAGTAGATCAGCCCCTTGGCGACATGGGCCTGGCGGGCGATGTCGTCCATGGACAGCGCGTCGTAGGACGTGTCGGCGAACAGCTTCCGCCCGATGGCGATGAGTTCGGCGCGGCGCGCTGCCGAGCGCTCGGTGCCGCGCGTCCGGGGACGGACGAGGGCACGCTGATGCGGCGTATTCAAGGTCGGCCCTGTTCCAGGCGGTCGGCGGGACCCGAGCAGTATGTCAGAACATGCCGCACACGTGAGCGGGTCGCGTCAGAGCAGGCCGAGCCGGGTCAGGAGCATCGCGACGACCGCCACGAGGATCCAGCCCATGACGTGCTCGAGGATCTGCGGGCCGTCGTCCTGGGGGCCGCCGGTGCGGGCGCGGGTGGCGGTGGCCGGGAGTGCGGTCGTGTGCATGTGGCCACCTTGCCACCCGCGACGCCGATTGCGGCGATGAGCTTGCTCACAGGGTCAGCGCACGCCCACCGCGGCGAGGGCCTTGCGCTGGAGCGAGGTCGGGTGGGCCGGGAAGTACAGGTAGCAGACTCCCCCGGTGCCCGAGGCGACGTTCCCGGAGGCGTTGTACCGCTTGGTGCGCAGCCAGATGTTCTCGAACTCCCGGCGCAGATACACCCGTCGGACCGCGTCGTCGTTCGGCGAGGCGGGGTCGTTGGCGATCACGTCGCCGTCCGCGGTGAAGCCGATCACCGTCATCAGATGGCCGGAGGTGCCGTAACCCGCGCCGGTCAGCTCGGTCTTGAGGAACGACTGGGACGTTATGGCCGGGATGCCGGCGGCGATCAGCGTCTCCAGGTCGGTGAGCGAGGCGAGCCGGGTGACCACGCCCTGCAGGCCATCGAACGTGGCCGCGTAGGCGGCGTTGAACGGCCAGTTGCCGCAGCCCTCGTACTGGTAGTCGTAGGTGAACCGGGCGGCGTTGTCCACCTGCGGGTCGGCGTACGCCGGGTCGACCCAGGACAGCTGCTCGGGGGTGAGCCGGCCGCCCCAGTACTCGATGATCATCTGTGAGGAGGTGGGGCTGCACCAGGCCTCGCCGCCGCCGTCGTACTGCGGGTACTGGCCCTTGTGGATCTCCTGCGAGTAGCGCGGGACGGCCAGTTCCTGGGCGAGGCCCGGGGTGGAGGCGGGCACGGTGAAGCGGTCGGGGATGTCGGAGCCCATGGCGCCGAGCCGCCAGACGGTGGGGGTCAGGTGGGTACCGGGCCTGCGGTAGAGGGTCAGGCGCAGCCGGTACGACGTCAGGCGCAGTCCGGTGCTCGCGTCGTCGATGGCGAAGGTGTCGGTCCAGATGCTGCTCTTGCCGTCGCTCTGGCCGTCCACCGAGGTCCGCTTGATGTCCTGGTCGCCGGCCGCCCAGCGGCCCATCACGTACCAGGGGGTCTCGGTGCCATCGGAGTAGGAGCCCTGCAGCTCCACCTGGAGCCAGGTGCCGTCGGGGGTGTGCGCGTTCCAGGAAGAGACGACCTCGGTGGCGGGGACGGCGAGCCGGTGCACGGGAGACGTCCAGGTGGCGTACTCCCAGGCGGCGGTGGTGCCGGTGTGCGGGTCGGTGTAGTCGGTGCGGCCGGCGGGGACGCCGATCACGACGCCGGGGCGGGCGCCGGCGACGGCCCGGACGCCCTGGGCGGTGCCGAGACGCCACTCGCGGTAGGTGGTCCAGGCGTGGTAATCGATCGGGCGGGCCGGCGCTCCGCCGGTACCGGCGGCGGGTCGCCGCGCGGCGGCGGCAGCGGGGGCCGTGCCGCCGGCCACCGCCGCGGCGACGGCGGCGGTGAGGACGGTTCTGCGGGACGGCTGTCGGGCTCTGCTCATGGGCGCGATTACCCCCAGGTGTCCGGTGATCCGGTGCGGTTGTGCGCCAACTATGGAGCAGGCGGCAGGGGCCTGCCAGCACTTCGGCGCATGCCGCGCCACCAATATTGGTCTGGACCGCTGAAAGCGCCTTCCGCAGCCGAGCGGTACCGGGGCGGGGGGCGGAGCCGGGGCCGGCCGGGGCGGAGCCAGTGCCGGCTAGGACGGAGCCCGGGCGAGCCGGGACGGAGCCGAAGCGGGCCGGGACAGAGCGAGCCGGAGCGAGCCGGAGCGGAGCCCGGGCTGGCCGGGATGGAGCCTGGGCGAGCCGGGGCCGAGCCGGAGCGAGCCGGGGCCGAGCCGGAGCGAGCCGGGACGGAGCCGGAGCGGGAGCGGGCCAGGACGGAGCCCGGGCGGGCCGGGACGGAGCCGAAGCGGGCCGGGACAGAGCGAGCCGGAGCGGAGCCCGGGCTGGCCGGGATGGAGCCTGGGCGAGCCGGGGCCGAGCCGGAGCGAGCCGGGGCCGAGCCGGAGCGAGCCGGGGCCGAGCCGGAGCGAGCCGGGACGGAGCCGGAGCGGGAGCGGGCCAGGACGGAGCCTGGGCCGGGCCTGGCCGGGGCGGAGCCGGGACGGAGCCGGAGCGAGCCGGGACGGAGCCAGGGCGGGCCGGGACGGAGCCGGGGCGGAGCCCGGGCGAGCCGGAGCGAGCCGGGACGGAGCCAGGGCGGAGCGCGGGGACCGGGCGATCGGCCCCCGCGCCCGTACACCCGGGCGAGCGTGCCGGTCAGACGAGGTCCATCGCCGCCACCTCGTCCGGGCGGCCGTAGCTGATCGGTCCCTGGAAGCGGCGGCGGGCCGTGGCGAACCACCACACCGTCGCCACGACCAGGACGACGGCGAGCGCGATCGGCGCGTAGTTGAAGGAGTCGACGGTGATCGGCGAGGCCTGCGGCAGCATGAACAGGACGCTGCTGAGCGCGATCCAGACCACCGCGAGCCAGCCGACCGGCCGCCCCCAGCGCCCCAGGTGCCACGGCCCCGGCTGGAACGCGTCACCGAGCCGCAGCCGCAGGAAGATCGGCACCGCGTAGGCGAGGAAGAGACCGACCACGTTGACGCTGACGATCGCGGTGAACGCGGTGTGGGACCACCAGCCGGGCACGACCAGCGCCAGCGAGCAGGCGACCGCGAGCCACACCGCCTTCACGGGGGTGCGGGTGCGCGTCGAGACCGAGTGCCACCAGCGTGAGCCCGGCATGGCGCCGTCGCGGGAGAAGGCGAAGATCTGCCGGGTGTTGCTGGTGAGGTTGGCGAGCCCGCAGAAGAGCATCGCGCCGATGACGATGAGGAGCATCACCTTGGCGGCGCCGAGGCCGAGTCCGTCGATGAGGATCTGGACGGGGGGCGCGTCGGAGCTCGCCTGTTTGGCGTAGTCGCCGATGCTGTAGACCAGTGCGAGCATCAGGATCAGGCCGGTGATCGCGGAATAGCCGATGGCGCGGGTGATCCCCTTCGGCGCGTTCACCGTGGCGTGCACCGTTTCCTCGGACATGTGGAAGCTGCCGTCGAACCCGGTGAACGTCCAGCTGGTGACCAGCAGGCCGAGCATGCCGCCGTAAAGCCCGCTCGAGAAGCCGGTGTTGTTCTCGAAATGCGTCACGAAGGACACCGGCTGATGATGATCGGGCATCACTATCAGTGCCCCCACGATCACCACGAGTCCGATCAGCAGCCACCACACGGAAATACGGTTCAGTACGGCGACGAGCTGCACCGTGTAGGTGTTGGCGAGCCCCTGCACGACGATGATCAGGGCTGTGATCAGCACCGTCTGGTGCGCGGTCGGCTGGTAGGAGGGCCACTGCAGCTGCACGAACGCCTGGATGAAGGTGGCGGCCGCATAGCCGGTGGCGGCGGTGCCGCCGATCTGGCCCACGAAGTTCAGCCAGCCGGTGAACCAGGACCAGGCGCCCTTGTGCCGCTTCGCGAGTTTACCGGCGGAGAAATACAGGGCGCCGCTCGTCGGATAGGCGGAGGCGACTTCCGCCATGGAAGCACCGATGAGCAGAACCATGACGCAGACGCCGATCCAGCCGAACACGAGAATGCGGGGACCGCCCGCGTTCATGCCGAATCCGAACGACGAGAAGATACCCGACAGGATATTGATGATGGTGAAGGAGATCGCGAAATTGTCGAATGCCTGGAAACGCCGGGTGAGTTTTCGCGGATAACCCATCGCATGCAGGGTCGCGTCGTCGTCGAGTACGACCGGGTCCGCGCCCGCGCGAGCCTGCGCCCGGGGCTTCGATGTCCGTTCCGACACAGATGGGCCTTTCTCTGAGTGAATCCGGGGGGAGGGGCGGAGCAGATGCGGCTCAGTCGGACCGTGGCACGGGCAGGCCGCAGGCGCGCCGGGCCCGGGAGAGCTGCTCGGCGGGGTCGCCGAAGGCGCTCCAGGGCATGCGCGAGGCGTACGGGCCCATCGCCGTGAGCACCGCCCGGGCCTCGAACGCGCACTGGGCCATGACCAGGGCGTGTGCGAGGTAGGCCAGGTCGAGCACCGGGGTGAAGCGGTAACCGGCCACCGCCGGCAGCCAGTTCTGGTAGATCGCCAGCGCGGTGGAGCGCCACTGCGGCTGTTCCCAGACACGGTCGGCGAGCAGCTGGGTGGGGTTGTAGCTCTCCACCAGGGCCACCAGGGGCAGCAGCCGCAGGGCGGAGTCGGCGGGCGCCCGCTGGCTGAGGAAGGCGGCCACGTCCCAGGCCGCGTTGACCGTGCCGCCGTGCCGCGTGAAGAAGAAGGACAGGAAGCGGTGGTGGCCCTCGCGGTGCCAGGGGTCCAGTGACAGGACGTGCGCGAACAGCCGCCAGGGGCCCGGCGGCGAGGTGAGCAGGCCGTGCGGGGCCGGGTCGCGCGGCCGGTGCAGCCGGGCCATGGCGAGCCTGGCGACCCAGGGTGTGGGGTCCTCGGGCGCCATGGCGGCGGCCCGGTCGCAGGCGGTCAGCGCGATCCGCTCCAGCGCCTCGGCGCGCTCGTCGTGCGCGTCGGCGGCCCGCAGCGCGCGCTGCACCGCGACCCTGGCCCACATCAGCGCGGCCTCGGGGGTCGGCTCCTCCGCGAGCCAGCGCTCGACGAGATCGGTGCCGGCCGCCTCGGAGGCGAGGACCAGCGAGCGATGGGCGCGCAGGGCGAAGTCGGAACGCGTCTCGGCGAGCGCTTCGTAGGCGCAGCGATAACGCCCGGCGCGCACATCGACGCATGCGCTCGCGAGGACACGGTCGTCGGCCGCCGGGTGCCACACATAGTGCCCTTCGAATAACTCCGCGGCCATCTCCCCCTGCCAGTCCCCGTGGTCGGTCGTGCTGGAGGCACCTTACTCAGTGGCGGGCGCACCCGGAACGGGTGATTCGACATATCGGTCAGTGGTTTCGTGAATGTTTATCCGAGGCCAATGGCCGGCCGCCCGCCGATGATTTAAAACGCGACTTTTTCGGTGCCGCGCGGTCCCGGCCGTACGGCGGCAAAGGGTCACACCGGGCCTCTATACGGCACTACTACACTGTTTCCGGACAACCGCCCGCATCGACCCGGAACGGGGAACCGTCATTCGTGAACTCGCCGCCCGGCTGCGCGGGCTGCCTCCCTCGGTCGGGCCGGTCCGGCTGGTCGGCGTCGACGGGCACGCCGGTTCGGGGAAGTCCACGTTCGCCGGGCAGCTGGCCGCCGCCCTCGGCGGGACCCCGGTGCTGCACCTCGACGACATCGCCAGTCACGAGCAGCTCTTCGAGTGGACCGGCCGGCTGACGACCCAGGTGATCGAGCCGCTCGCCCGCGGCGAGAGCGCCTCCTACTCGCCCTACGACTGGCGGGCCCGCACCTTCGGTGCGCCGCGCCCGCTGCCGGCCGCTCCCGTGGTCCTCGTCGAGGGCGTCGGCGCGGGCCGCCGGGCGCTGCGGCCGTATCTGGCCCTGCTGCTGTGGATGGAGGTGCCCCGGGAGGAGTCCTGGGCGCGCGGCCGGCTGCGGGACGGACCGGAGCAGGGCGAGTTCTGGAACGGCTGGATCGCGGCGGAGCGCGCGCACTTCGCCCGGGACCCCTCACGCCCCCATGCCGATCTCCTGGTAATGCAGACGCCGGAGGGATATGAGGTGCTTCCGGGGCCTGGGTCGACGACTGGACCGGACCAAGACGTGACCCACAGTGATGGATCGTCCGCATTGTGGTGAACGCGTGAAGACCCTTGCGGGGGAACTTCCGCCAGTGTCCCAACTCGGCTTGACCCGGGGGCCGTACAGGTCTTACGTTCTCAATGAGCGGTGATGCGAAGCCGCTGCAGACGCGAAGCCCCCGGTTGTTCCCCCGTGATCGGGGGCTTCGTTCTGCCCGCTTCACCCCTTTCCCGGCCCCGCGCACACCGATCCGCTCACCCACGGTCACCGAGCCCCGTGCGCCCCGTCTGCTCCCACCTCGTCGAACGCCCTGTGCGGCACCCTTCGGCACGCGGTCTCCGCGCGGGTACGATGCCCTCGGTGCGAGCTTCGAGGCTGCCTCGCGCACTGGCAACTCCGGTCCGCGGCACAGCGGTTCGACCGCGGCGGCCGTCGGGCGACTGCCCGGTGGTGATCCACGGGGACACGTCTGTGGGGGGACGGGATGGACTTCGGCACGCAGGGCCCCGAGGCCCCGGCCGACCTGGCCTGGCTGCGGGGGGTGGACGCCTACACGATGGGCGCCTATCCGCAGGCGGAGGAGGAGTTCCGCGCCGCGGTGCGGATGGACCCCGGAATGGCCGACGGCTGGCTCGGGCTGCACGCGCTCCGGGTCGACACGACGACCTCGCTGCTGAGGATGTTCCGGCACCGCGACCGCTTCGGCGAACAGCGCGCCCGGCACCGCAGGTCGCTCAACTCCTGGTACTGGCTGGGCTGGTGGGTGCAACCGGTGCTGGAGAGCCCGCGCGACCTGCTGCTCGCGCACGCCTCGCACTGGCTGGACGGCCGGCACGTGCCCGAACTGGACCGGGCCCTCGCCGGGCTGCCCCCGGTCGACACCGACCCCCAGGTCCGCTTTCTGCACGCCTGCCGCGCCTATCTGGTCAAGGACTGGGAGCAGCTGGTACGGCACACCGATCCGCTGCTGGACGATCCGATGCTCGGCATCGAGGCGGGCCTGTTCGGCGGCATGGCCCGGGTCCGGCTGGAGATGTACGGCCAGGCCGAACCCCTGCTGTCGGCGGCGCTGATGCGCTGCCGCAGCGAGCAGCCGCAGCGCAAGGAGCTGCGCTACTGGCTGGCGCGGGCGCACGAGGGCACCGGACGCTCGGCGGCGGCCCTCCCCCTGTACCGGGCCGTGCACCGCGTCGACCCCGCCTTCATGGACACCTCGGCCCGGCTGGCGGCGATCGCCGAGGGCGACGGGTACGACGACACCGCCGACCTCGCCGCGATCACGCTGACCGGCGCCGGGCAGGACAGCGTGGACGGCCCCGACGGTTTCGATCCGATCTTCGGCACCGAGGGGCGTGATCTGCGGCTGCCGGAGCCGGATCTGCCGACGGGGCCGCTGCCGTCGGTGGCCGATCCGGCGGTGCGGACGAAGACCGGCCTGTCGTCCACCTCGCCCGTTCCGGCCGGTCCGACCGACCCCGCCCTCCTTGAGGAGGCGCTCGCCGAACTCGAGCGCATGGTCGGCCTGGAACCGGTGAAACGCCAGGTCAAGGCGTTGTCGGCACAGCTGAACATGGCCCGGCTGCGGGCCGGTCAGGGGCTGCCGGTGCAGCCGCCGAAACGGCACTTCGTCTTCTCCGGGCCCTCGGGCACCGGGAAGACGACGGTGGCCCGGATCCTGGGCCGGGTGTTCTACGCGCTCGGGCTGCTCGGCGGCGACCACCTGGTGGAGGCGCAGCGGGCGGATCTGGTCGGCGAGTACCTCGGGCAGACGGCGGTGAAGGCCAACGAGCTGATCGACTCCGCGATCGGCGGGGTGCTGTTCGTGGACGAGGCGTACTCGCTGTCCAACTCCGGGTACGGCAAGGGGGACGCCTACGGCGACGAGGCCCTGCAGGTGCTGCTGAAGCGGGCCGAGGACAACCGGGACCACCTGGTGGTGATCCTCGCCGGCTACCCGGAGGGCATGGACCGGCTGCTGGCCGCGAACCCCGGGCTGTCCTCCCGTTTCACCACCCGCGTCGACTTCCCCTCCTACCGTCCGCAGGAACTCACCGAGATCGGCAAGGTGCTGGCCGGGGAGAACGGGGACGTGTGGGACGAGGAGGCGCTGGAGGAGCTGCGCTCGATCGCCGGGCATGTGGTCGAACAGGGCTGGATCGACGAACTGGGCAACGGGCGGTTCCTCAGGACCCTGTACGAGAAGAGCTGCGCGTACCGGGACCTGAGGCTGTCGACGTACCCGGGTTCCCTGTCCCGGGAGGACCTGGCCACGCTGCGGTTGCCCGACCTGATGCAGGCGTACGGAGAGGTGCTGTCGGGGCGGGGGCCCCACGATCCACCGGGTATGTGAAGCGCCCCACCACTCGAACTCAGGGCCTAGGCGAGCGCCCCCTCCGGTTCCCCGCTCACCCTCGGCTCGGCCAGCTTGACGTCTCGCATCTCCCGGTGGGCCGGGTCGCGGACCTCGCCCACCAGCAGCTCCAGGACGTCCTCCAGGGCCACCAGCCCCAGCACCTTGCCGGAGGCGTCGGCGACCTGCGCCAGGTGCGTGGCCGCCCGCCGCATGACCGTCAGCGCGTCGTCGAGCGGCAGCTCGGCCCGCAGGGTGGTCATGGGGCGCCAGACGTGCTGCGGGACGGCGCGGTCGGAGTGCTCCAGGTCCAGCACGTCCTTGACGTGGAGGTACCCCATGAAGGGGCCCTTGTCCGCCGCGGCGACCGGGAACCGGGAGTACCCGGTGCGGGCCGTCAGCTCCACGATCTCTCCGGGGGTGACCGCCGGTGTCACCGTGACCAGGGACTCCCGGCGCAGCAGGACGTCCGTCACCGGGCGGGAGCCCAGTTCGAGTGCGTCCTCCAGGCGCTCCCGCTCCTCGGGGTCGAGCAGGCCCGCCTGGCCGGAGTCCTCCAGCAGGCGGTTGAGCTGCTCGGTGGTGACGACGGCCTCGACCTCGTCCTTCGGCTCGACCCGGAAGAGCCGCAGGATGCCCTGGGCGCAGGCGCCGAGGGTCACGGTGATCGGCTTGCAGACGCGGGCGAACCAGACCAGCCCGGGGCTGAGCCAGAGCGCCGCCTTCTCGGGGGCCGCCATCGCCAGGTTCTTGGGCACCATCTCGCCGACGACCAGGTGGAAGAAGACCACCGCGGCCAGCGCGATGACGTAGCCCAGCGGGTGGACCATGCCGTCGGGGAGGTGGACCGCGGCGAACACCGGCTCCAGCAGATGCGCCATCGTCGGCTCGGCCACGGCGCCGAGGGTCAGCGAGCAGACCGTGATGCCGAACTGGGCCGCCGCCATCATCTGCGGCAGCCGCTCCAGGCCGTGGATCACCTGGCGGGCGCGGGCGGTGCCGAGCGGTTCGATCTGGCTGCGGCGCACCGAGACGAGCGCGAACTCGGCGCCGACGAAGAAGCCGTTGGCGAGCACGAGCATCGCGGCGAAGACCAGTTGGAGGACGCTCATCGGGCGGCCTCCATCATGTCTGCCGCCGGGGCCGTACGGACCAGGCGGACCCGCTCGGCGCGGTAGTGGCCGACCTGGCGGACCGAGAGCCGCCAGCCGGGCAGCTCGGCCCGGTCTCCGGGCGCCGGGATGCGGCCCAGCAGGTCGGCGACGAGTCCGGCGACCGTCTCGTACGGTCCCTCGGGCACGTCGAGGCCTATGCGCTGGAGGATGTCGACCCGGCAGCTGCCGGCGGCGTCCCAGGCGGGCCGGCCGTCCTCCGGCGGGGCCGGGGCCAGCTCGGGCATGTCCTTGGCGTCGTGCTCGTCGCGCACCTCGCCGACGAGCTCCTCGACGATGTCCTCCAGGGTGACCACGCCGGCCGTGCCGCCGTACTCGTCGACGACGACCGCGATGGGCTGCTCGGAGCGGAGCCGGGTCAGCAGGGGCTGGACCGGCAGGGTCTCCGGGACCAGCAGCGCCTTGCGGGCGATGCGGCCGACGGGGGTGCGCAGGCGGTCGTGCACGGGGACGGCGAGGGCGTCCTTCAGATGGGCCATGCCCACGATCTCGTCGATCTTCTCCCGGTAGACGGGGAAGCGGGACAGGCCGGTGGCCCGGGTGAGGTTGACGACGTCCTCGGCGGTGGCCGTGTCCTGCAGGGCGCTGACCTTCACGCGCGGGGTCATGACGTGCTGCGCGGTCAGTTCGCCCAGGGACAGGGTGCGCACGAACAGGTCGGCCGTGTCCTGCTCCAGGGCTCCGGCCTGCGCGGAGTGGCGGGCCAGGGAGACGAGTTCGCCCGGGGTGCGGGCGGAGGCCAGTTCCTCGGCGGGCTCGACGCCGAGGGCTCGCACCAGCCGGTTGGCGACCGTGTTGAGCGCGGAGATCACCGGGCGGAACAGGCGGGAGAAGCCGGCCTGCGGGCCGGCCACGAACCGGGCGACGGGCAGCGGCTTGGACACCGCCCAGTTCTTGGGCACGAGCTCGCCGATCACCATCTGGACCGCGGAGGCCAGCAGCATGCCGACGACCACGGCGACACCGGAGACGGCGCCGTCGGGGATGCCGAGCGCGGCGAACGGGCCGCGCAGCAGCCGGGCCAGGGCGGGCTCGGCGAGCATGCCGACGACCAGGGAGGTGATGGTGATGCCGAGCTGCGTGCCGGACAGCTGGAAGGACAGCTCCTTGAGCGACTCGGCGACCCTGCGGGCCCGTCGGTCGCCCTCGGCGGCCGCCTTCTCGGCCTCCGTCGCCTCGACGGTCACGAGGCCGAATTCGGCGGCCACGAAGAAGCCGTTGGCGAGGATCAGCAGGAAAGCCGCTCCCAGGAGCAGCAGGGAGATGGTCACGCTGCCACCGCCTTCCCGGTATGTCGGGTCGGGGCGGCGCAGGTACTACAGGACGATCCGTCCATCGCTGGAGGGAGTCACTCCTCGGGTAGCAGGAACCCCTGTGCGCCGGGCGGCGTCCAGGGGCGAAGGCCCGGCGAAAGGGCCTCCGCCACCAGATTAATCAAGACGGCGCCCGATGGGGCAGGGTGGGCGACCCGGAGTGAGCCCCGAATCACCCCTGACACGCCCCCGGGTCAGCCCCGGCTGTCCGCCGGGTGCGCCGTCGCACGGGCTTCGGCGAGGGCCCGCAGCGCCTGCGCGTCCGCGATGGCGCGCTGCTTGGCGAGCCCCGGCTGGATGCCGAGCGCGGGCAGGCTGGTGCCGTCGCTGAGGTTGAGGAAGACCCAGGGATCCCCCGGACGGAGGTTCACCTGAAGGATCTCCGGCCACTCCAGGCGGCGCTTGCTCGCGATGTTCACCACGGTGACACCGGACTCGTCGGCGACGACCCTCACCCGGGAGATCCGGGCCAGCACCCAGAAGATCAGCGCGCCCGTGATGACGAAGCTGGCCCGCTCCCCCGGACCGAGCTGCTCCAGCAGCATCCCGATCCCGGAGATGGTCAGGAAGATCAGCACACCGGCGGTGAGCAGGATCGCCCGGGTGTGGCCCGGCCGGAAGGTGACGGGAAGGGCGGGGGTGGTGGGCGTGTCGGACATCTGGCGCGGACCCTTACAGGCGGCAGGCGTGGATGGCCGTGGTGAGGATGGCGCGGGCGCCGATGGCGTACAGGTCGTCCATGATCCGCTGCGCCTCCTTGGCGGGGACCATGGCGCGGACCGCGACCCAGCCCTCGTTGTGCAGCGGGGAGACGGTCGGGGACTCCAGGCCCGGGGTGAGCGCGACGGCCTTCTCGAGCTGCTCGACCCGGCAGTCGTAGTCCATCATCACGTACGTCCGGGCGACCAGGACGCCCTGGAGGCGGCGCAGGAACTGCTGGACCTTCGGGTCCTCGGCGTCACTGCTGGTGCGGCGGATGACGATGGCCTCGGACTTCATGATCGGCTCGCCGAAGACCTCCAGGCCGGCGTTGCGCAGGCTGGTGCCGGTCTCGACGACGTCGGCGATGACCTCGGCGACGCCCAGCTCGATCGCGGTCTCCACGGCGCCGTCCAGGTGCACGACGGAGGCGTCGATGCCGCGTTCCTCGAGGTGCCCTGCGACGATGCCCTCGTAGGAGGTGGCGACCGTCTTGCCCTTGAGGTCCTCGACGCCGTTCGCGGTGCCCGGCTTGGCGGCGAAGCGGAAGGTGGAGCGGGCGAAGCCGAGCGGCAGGATCTCCTCGGCGTCGGCGCCGGAGTCGATCAGCAGGTCGCGGCCGGTGATGCCCAGGTCGAGACGGCCGGAGGCGACGTAGATCGCGATGTCGCGGGGGCGGAGGTAGAAGAACTCGACCTCGTTCACCGGGTCGACGATCCGCAGTTCCTTGGACTCGCGGCGCTGCTGGTAGCCGGCCTCATGCAGCATCTCCGCCGCAGGGCCGGACAGTGAACCCTTGTTGGGGACGGCGATGCGCAGCATGAGGTCGGCTTCCTTTGCGTGAAGGGGTTTCTACGGCGGTTGTGGCAGGGCGTTACAGGTAGGCGTAGACGTCGTCCAGGGAGATCCCGCGGGCGACCATCATCACCTGGACGTGGTACAGCAGCTGGGAGATCTCCTCGGCGGCCGCCTCCTTGCCCTCGTACTCGGCGGCCATCCAGACCTCGGCGGCCTCTTCGACGACCTTCTTGCCGATGGCATGGACGCCCTTGCCGACCAGCTCGGCGGTGCGGGAGGTGGCGGGGTCGCCGTGGGCGGCCTTCTGCTGGAGCTCGGTGAAGAGCTCCTCGAACGTCTTCTTGGACATGGTGGTCCTTACCCTACGCGCTCCGGCCGGTGCCTCAGTGCCAGGGTTCGGATACCGAGCGCAGTGTGGCGGCGGTCGAGACCGCCGCGGTCACCGCCTCGTGGCCCTTGTCCTCGCTCGAGCCCTCCAGGCCGGCCCGGTCCAGCGCCTGCTCCTCGGTGTCGCAGGTGAGCACGCCGAAGCCGACGGGCACGCCGGTCTCGACGCTGACCTGGGTGAGTCCGGCGGTGACGCCCTGGCACACGTACTCGAAGTGCGGGGTGCCGCCGCGGATGACGACGCCGAGGGCGACCACGGCGTCGTAGCCGCGCCCGGCCAGCACCTTCGCGGCGACCGGGAGTTCGAAGCTGCCCGGGACCCGGATCAGGGTCGGCTCGTCGATCCCCAGCTCGCGCAGGGCGCGCAGGGCGCCGTTCACCAGACCGTCCATCACCTTCTCGTGCCACTGCGCCGCGATGACGGCGACCCTCAGGTCGCTCGCGTTGCGTACGGACAACTCCGGTGCACCCTTGCCGCTCACGTGTCTCCTCAAGTGCCTTGCTGTCGTGCCTGTCGGCTTACTGGTTGGCCGCCACGGCCGGCGTGTCCAGCCAGGGCAGGTCGTGTCCCATACGGTCGCGCTTGGTGCGCAGGTAGTGCAGGTTGTGCTCGCCGGCCTGGACCGGCATCGACTCGCGGCCGGTGACCTTCAGGCCGTTCCGCAGCAGCGCGTCGGTCTTGTCGGGGTTGTTGGTCATCAGCCGGACGCTGCGCACGCCGAGGTCGGCGAGGATCTGCGCGCCCGCGCCGTAGTCGCGGGCGTCGGCGGGCAGGCCGAGTTCGAGGTTGGCGTCGAGGGTGTCGCGGCCCCGCTCCTGCAGTTCGTACGCCCGGAGCTTGGACAGCAGGCCGATGCCGCGTCCCTCGTGGCCGCGCAGGTAGACCACGACGCCCCGGCCCTCCTCCTGGATGCGCCGCAGGGCGGCGTCCAGCTGCGGGCCGCAGTCGCAGCGCAGGGAGCCGAAGACGTCCCCGGTGAGGCATTCGGAGTGGACGCGGACCAGGACGTCCTCGCCGGCGCCGATCTCGCCGTGGACGAGGGCGACGTGCTCGACGCCGTCGACGGTGGACCGGTAGCCGTAGGCGGTGAAGGTGCCGTGCCGGGTGGGCAGGCGGGTCTCGGCCTCGCGGCGGACGGTGGGCTCGCTGCCGCGGCGGTAGGCGATCAGGTCCTCGATGGAGATGATCGTCAGGCCGTGCTTGCGGGCGAACGGGATCAGCTCGGGCAGGCGGAGCATCCGGCCGTCCTCGCCGGCGATCTCCACGATGGCGCCGGCCGGGCGGAGCCCTGCGAGCCGGGCGAGGTCGACGGCGGCCTCGGTGTGGCCGTTGCGGACGAGGACGCCGCCGGGCTTGGCGCGCAGCGGGAAGATGTGGCCGGGCCGGACGAAGTCCGTGGGCTCGGCCGTGCCGCTCGCGAGCAGCTGGAGCGTGGTCGCGCGGTCGGAGGCGGAGATGCCGGTGCTCACACCGTGCGCGGCGGAGGCGTCCACCGAGACGGTGAACGCGGTCTTCATCGACTCGGTGTTGTCCTGGACCATCTGCGGGAGCTGGAGCCGGTCGAGTTCCCCGCCCTCCATGGGCGCGCAGATCAGTCCCCGGCACTCGCTCATCATGAACGCGACGATCTCGGGGGTCGCGTGCTCGGCGGCGATGACGAGGTCGCCCTCGTTCTCGCGGTCCTCGTCGTCCACGACGACGACCGGGCGGCCCGCCGCGATGTCGGCGATGGCCTGCTCGACGGGGTCGAGGCCGAAGTTCTCGATGGCGTCGGTGGCGTACAGGGGCGGTGCCGAGGTCATGCCGGGGCTCCTTCCAGGACGGGCTGCGTGCTCCTGCGGGAGCGCAGCCACCAGTCGCGCATGCCCCACAGGACGAGTGCGCCGTAGATGACGTAGACGAAACCGGAGAAGGCGTAGCCGTTGGCGAAGTTGAGGGGCACGCCGACGAGGTCGACCAGCAGCCAGGCGATCCAGAACTCGACCATGCCCTTGGCCTGGGCGTACATGGCGACGATGGTGCCGACGAAGATGTAGGCGTCGGGCCAGGGGTCCCAGGACAGCGACGGGTAGGCCGTGAAGAGCAGGGCCACCGCGACCGTGCCGGCGGCGGCCGCGCCGAGCATCGCCGCGCGCTCGCGCCAGGTGGCGAACCGGGGGGCGATGTGCCCGTCGTCCGAGCGGTCCCTGTTGCGCCGCCACTGCCACCAGCCGTAGAGGGCGACGGCCATGACGACGGCCTGCTTGCCGGCGCTGCCGGTCAGATGGCCGAAGAAGGCGGCGAACAGGACGAGCCCGGAGAGGAACTGCACGGGCCAGGTCCACAGGGAGCGGCGCCAGCCGAGGGCGAGGGTGATCAGACCGAGGATGTTGCCGGTCATGTCGGACCAGATGATGCGCTGGCCGAAGAGGGTGAAGGCCTCGGAGTTCAGCCAGTTCACTTGGCGGCTCCCTGGGCGCGGTCGCCGAGCAGCCGCTCGACGTACTTGGCGACGACGTCGACCTCGAGGTTGACCGGGTCGCCGGGCTGCTTGTGGCCGAGCGTGGTCAGCGCGAGGGTGGTCGGGATGAGGCTGACGGTGAAGTAGTCGGGGCCGGCGTCCACGACCGTGAGGCTGATGCCGTCGACGGTGATGGAGCCCTTCTCGACGACGTAGCGGGAGAGGTCCGCAGGCAGGGAGATCTTCACGATCTCCCAGTTCTCGGAGGGCTTGCGCTCCAGGATCTCGCCGGTGCCGTCGACGTGGCCCTGCACGATGTGCCCGCCGAGGCGCGCGCCGACGGCCATGGGCCGTTCGAGGTTGACGCGGGAGCCGACGGTGAGCGCGCCGAGGCTGGAACGCTGCAGGGTCTCCGCCATCACGTCGGCGGTGAACTCGTCGCCCTCGTGCTCGACGACGGTGAGACAGACCCCGTTCACGGCGATGGAGTCGCCGTGCCGCGCGCCCTCGGTCACCACGGGGCCGCGGAGCCGGAAGCGGGAGGCGTCGCCGAGGTTCTCGACGGCGGTGACCTCACCCAGCTCTTCGACGATTCCGGTGAACACTTCCCGGGTCCTCCTGCCTCTTCGGGCACGGACTCCGGGGCCTGTCGATGACGACAGAATGTACGGGTGAGCACGCCGGGCGACGCCGAAAAAGGGCCGTCCGCGTACGGACCAGCCCCAGATACGGCGACGCGCACGGGTGTGTGCCCGCCCGCCGCGCACTGCCTCCCATCCGGACTTTAACCGTCGGTCCAGGAATTTCACCTGGTCAACCGGCCGCTGGAAGCGACCGGGTCGCGGACTGTAACCGCCGGTTCGGACTTTCACCGACCCCGGAGTGCGCTGCTTCTGGTACAGGGCCAGTCTGCCACGCCGGGCGGCCGTACAGACAGGCGGAGGGTGTGGGTTCCCTCACAGCGCGTGTCACCGTCCTTGCGCGACGCAGCCGCAGCGCCTGACTCACAGGCGTGCAGAGCCGGTTGACCTTGGCTCGCACCCATTGACCCGAATGGTCTAGTCCTTTTATCGTGCGGGCGGGTCCGGTGGCGGTGACGACGGCCCTTGCCCGCCGCCGGACCGCCAGGACGGCCGGACGCGCCGGCCCCTGACCGCACGCCGGGGCGCCCAGAACGTGATCAGCCTTGGAGCACGGCGGTTCCGGGCATCCGGTCCGGAGGTGCGAAGAGGTCGTCCTGGGCGCGGTCCCGGGCCGTCAGCAGCGCGCCGCGCAGCACCGCGGCGCCGCCGAGGGTGCTCGCGCGCACCTCGGTGACCAGGGGCGACATACGGCTCAGGCGGTCCTCGACGAGGCCGGCCAGCACCGGCCCCCCGGCCTGCCCGACCTCTCCGCCGAGCACCACGCAGCCGGGGTCGAGTACGGCGACGACGGACGCGGCGCCGACGGCGATCCGGTCGGCGAGGGCGTGGAGGAACGCTCCGGCACGCCGCTCGCCGTCCGGCCGGTCCGCCCGCGGCGACGTCACACCCGGACCCGCCGCCTCCGCACCTGTTGCCCCACCGGGCATCCCCGCACCCAGGCCCACTCCCTCGGCGCGAGCCACGCCCGGAGCCACCGCCCCCGAACGCCCCGCCCCCGCGTCCTCCACTTCCGCCACCGCTCTCTCGACCACCGCAGCCGCCCCCGGTCCGTCCGTCGGGGCCGGGACCGGCAGGCCGTGGTCCGCGGCCAGTGTGCCGATGGCCGCCGCGCCCGCCAGGGAGTGGAAGCCGCCGTCGCAGTCCCGTGCCGAGGGGAGTGAGGCGGTGCCCGGGACGGGCAGGAAGCCGATCTCGCCGGTGCCCCCCGAGGCGCCGCGGCGGAGGGTGCCGTCGAGGACGACCGCCGCGCCGACGCCGTGGCCGAGCCAGAGCAGGACGAAGGTGTCCCGGTCGCGGGCGGCGCCCTCGCGCTGCTCGGCGAGGGCGGCGAGGTTGGTCTCGTTCTCCACGGTGACCCGGGCGCCCGGCAGCCGGTCCTGCAGGGCGGTGGCCAGACTGCGGTGCCAGGCGGGCAGACCCCCGGAGTCCCTGAGGTCGCCGGTGGCCGGGTCGATCAGGCCGGGCGCGCCGATGCCGACGGTGTGCAGCCGGTCGGCGCCGGCCTCCTTCGCGGTCCGCTCCACCGCGGTCACCGCCTGCTCGACGGCGGTCCCGGTGCCGGTGTCCCCGCCGATCGGCACGGACACCTCGGCCAGCACCCGGCCGACCAGGTCGGACACCAGGACGACGACGCCGCCGGTGCGGACGTCGAGCGCGGCCAGATGGGCCCGGTCGGCGACGATGCCGTAGAGGCGGGCCTTGGGGCCGCGGCGCTGCTCGCCCGACTCGCCGACGACGGTGATCAGTCCGGCGGCGGTGAGCCGTTCCACGAGGTCGGCGACCGTCGGCCGGGACAGACCGGTCAGCTGCTTCAACTGGCCCGCCGTGAGCGGGCCTTCCTGCTGCAGCAGACGCAGGGCCAGGCGGTCGTTGATGGCCCGGGCGGTGCTGGGTGATGCGGGCATGACGGGAATCCTCCCAGATCGACGCGCGCCGACGGCGGCCCTGAAACCCACTATCTATCAGGCAGGCTCCCTGATAGTTTACGGCGGGTGCGTGGGCTCGAGGCGGGGCGGGAACTCCCGGGAGGGGCGGAAGATGAGCGACCTGAGTGACGCGCGCGGTGAGGTCAGGCGGGCACGGTACGCCGTGGCGGCCGTGTTCGCCGTGCACGGCGCCGTGACCGGCTCGTTCGCCACCCGGGTGCCGTGGATCCAGGACCACGCCTCGCTCGGCGCGGGCCAGTTGGGCTTCGCGCTGGCCTTCACGGCGTTCGGCGCCTCGTGCTCGATGCCGCTGGCGGGCCGGATCAGCCACCGCTTCGGCAGCCGTACGGCCCTGCGCGGTCTGATCGCGCTGTGGACGTTCTCCCTGGTCCTGCCGTCCCTCGCGCCGAACCTGTACACCCTGTGCCTGGCGATGTTCACCTACGGCGCGAGCGCGGGGATGGCCGACGTGGCGATGAACGCGCTCGGCGTCGAGATCGAGCGGCTGCTCGGCCGGTCGATCATGTCGGGCCTGCACGGCATGTGGAGCGCCGGCGCCCTCGTCGGCTCGGCGGCCGGCACCCTGGCGGCCCACCTCGGCTCGGACGCCCGGCTGCACTTCGCGCTCGCCGCGGCCGTGCTGACCGCGCTCGGCCTGACGGCCTGCTCCTGGGTGCTGGACCTGCAGCCCGCCGAGGACGAGGAGCCGCCGCCGAGGTTCGCGCTGCCGCCCCGCTCGGCGCTGCTGATCGGCACGGTCGGCTTCTGCGCGGTGTTCGCGGAGGGCGCGAGCCTGGACTGGTCCGCGGTGTTCCTGCGGGACCGGCTGGGCAGCTCGGCCGGGCTGGCGGCGGCCTGCACGACCGGGTTCATGCTGACGATGGCCGTGGCCCGGATCGCCGGGGACGCGGTGGTGAACCGGTTCGGCGCGGTCCGTACCGTGCGGGCCGGCGGCGGCCTGGCGGTGCTGGGCGGCCTGCTGATCGTGGGCGCCGGGCACGAGGCGGTGGCGATGGGCGGGTTCGCGCTGATGGGGCTCGGCATCGCGGTGGTCGTACCGCTGTGCTTCGCGGCGGCCGGGCACGCGGGGCCCCATCCCAGCCAGGCCATCGCCGGCGTGGCGACGATCACCTACACCTCGGGTCTGATCGCGCCCAGCCTGATCGGCGGAGTGGCGCAGGCGACCAGCCTGGTGGTGTCGTTCTGCGTGGTGACGGCCCTGGCCTGCGGGCTCACGGCGTTCGCGGGCGTGCTGCGCAGCGCCGAGCGCGGCGGCCGGAGCGAGGTCAGCCGGCCGGCCCCAGCAGTTCCCGACCCGCGGCCCTGAAGGCGTCGGACCAGGGCGCCGGGCGCAGGGTGGCCGCGTCCAGCCGGACCAGCACCCGGGCGCCCTGGGCGTAGGTCAGCGTCCCGTCGGCCGAGCAGAAGCGGAAGCCGTAGGTCAGGCCGGTGGTGCCGAGCCGGTCGAGCCAGAGGTGGACGGCGTAGGTGCCGGGGCTGGTCACCGGCGCCTCGTAGCTGATGCGCAGTTCACGGACGGCGTTGCAGGCGTCGCCGGCCGCGTGCCAGTCGCCGTCGAAGCGGACGCCGTAGGCGCTCCACAGCTCGGTCCAGGCCCGCTCGACCAGCAGCGGGTAGCGGGCGTTGTGCAGGAGGCCGAGCGCGTCGAGGTCGTCGAAGTGCACGGTGACGGGGATGAGCCGGCCGTAGGAGACGACGGGGGCGGTCGGGGCTTCGGCGGTCACGGGTGGGGCTCCTGAGCATGGCTGGTGCTGACGATCCATACTAAGCGACCGCTCAGAAGCCCTGGCCGAGGCCCGTTCAGCCCGCGATCGAGTCCAGCTGCTCGGCGGCCGGCCGCAGCGCCCACAGGTCTCCTCCGGGCGGCGCCTCCAGCTTCGCCACGGCCGCCCGGGCCGCCGGGTCGCCGGCGTCCGCCGCCGCGTGCACGACGTCGGTGGCCGCGTACCGGTGGAACTCCAGCTCCGGGTGCGGCCACGCGGCGGCGCCGGTCGCGGCCGGCAGCAGATAGCCGACCGCCTTGAACAGGCTCTGCCCGTCCGGCCCCTGATACGTCCACAGGTTCACGCCCACGTGCCGGCCGACGGCCGCGAGCCGGGTGTAGGCGACCAGGTCGAAGGTGGAGTAGTGCCAGCTGCGGGTGCGGGCGAGTTCCTGCGGCTGGCTGCCGTCTCCCGCGATCTGCGGGTCGATCCGCCTGGCGCGCGCGTCCAGCACGGTCCGGCGGGCCAGGGCGGTGTCGCCGGTGGCGTAGGCGAGCGCGGCGAGCTGCATGTCGTAGAAGGTGCCGTGGTTGTTGGCGGCGGCGCCCTCCTCCTTGCCGAAACCGCTGTTCTTCAGCCAGTCCAGGAAGTCGGCGTTCCACTTCTCCATCGCCGTGCGGTCCGCGGCCCTCCAGCCGGGGGCGCCGGCGGCGAGGATCGCCTGGGCGTCGAGGACGCTGGTGTACGACTGGGAGAAGTCGATGATGCCGATGGCCCGTCCGTCGTACTTGCAGGGGATGAACTGGGCGTGGTCCAGGTCGGGGTTCATCCGGGTGGCCGGGTCCAGGAACCAGGTGCGCAGGATCTGCCCGGCCTTCTCGGCGTAGGTCCGCTTGCCCGTGTAGTACCAGGCGAGCGCCAGGTCGTACGTCGAGTCGAAGACCTTCTCCGCGTCCTGCCGGTCCGTGCCGCTGTCGACCTCGGGGTTGCGCTGCCCGTCGCGCTGGACGTACGGGCAGCCCCAGGGATTGCCGGCGGTGGGGGTGGTCGTGGGCCACCAGTAGGGGGCCTGGCTCAGGTACTCGTGGACGTCGCCGCCGGGTGCGGGGCGCGGTTTGTCGACCACCGTCCAGGGGCCCTGGTCCAGCCAGGTGTCGGCGCGGGCGGTCAGGTCCCGCAGCGCGTGCCGGAGCCCAGGGTCCCGGTCCAGGCGGGCGCGGGTCCGCTGCAGGCGGGCGGCGTCCAGGACGGCGGTGCGCGGCGCCCTGGGTGCGGCGTGCGCGGATCGGGCGGACGCGGCCTGCGCGGACGGGACGAGCACGGCCGTGAAGGCCGCCACCGCCGCGAGCAGCAGGGCCGCACGGGGTCTTCCGCTCATGGGCACTCCGATCATCCGATATCAGATATGTGAACGCAATTCATGAGTGCGACCGTGTGAGCGTAGAACCGCTCGTTACCCCTGACAATGGTTCGGACCGTCTTCACGTACGTAAGAAAGCGAAACCCCACCATGGACCTCGGCGTGCGCTGGAAACTGCACGGTGACGGGCGCACGCCCGCGCCCGGAGCGGTGGTACGCCCCGACGAACGGCTCTCCTGGCCCCGCACGGTGGGCCTTGGCGCCCAGCACGTGGTCGCGATGTTCGGGGCGTCCTTCGTCGCGCCCGTGCTGATGGGCCTGGACCCCAACCTGGCCATCATGATGTCGGGCGTGGCAACCGTGATCTTCCTGCTCGCCACCCGCGGCCGGGTGCCGAGCTACCTGGGCTGTTCCCTGTCGTTCGTGGGCGTGGCCGCCGTCATCCGCGCCCAGGGCGGCACGAGTGCCACGGTGACCGGCGCGGTGTTCGTCGTCGGCGTGGTGCTGTTCCTGGTGGGGCTCGCGGTGCAGCGCTTCGGGGCGCGGATCATCCACGCGGCCATGCCGCCGATCGTCACCGGCGCGGTCGTCATGCTGATCGGCTTCAACCTCGCCCCGGTCACCGCCTCCACCTACTGGCCCCAGGACCAGTGGACCGCCCTGCTGGTCATGCTGTTCACGGGGCTGGCCGTGGTCTGTCTGCGCGGCTTCTGGTCCCGTATCGCGATCTTCCTCGGGCTGGTCTTCGGCTACGCCGTCTCCTGGGCCTTCGACCGGATCTTCGGCAAGATCCACTCCATGAGCCCCAGCGGCAAGGTCACCGACCACTGGCGGCTCGACCTGTCCGGTGTCTCCAAGGCCGACTGGATCGGGCTGCCGCACTTCCACGGGCCGTCCTTCCAGTGGTCGGCGATCCTGGTCGCGCTGCCGGTCGTGATCGCCCTGGTCGCCGAGAACACGGGCCATGTCAAGGCGGTCGGCGAGATGACCGGCGACCCGCTGGACGACAAGCTCGGCACGGCGATCTCGGCGGACGGCATCGGGTCCATGCTCTCCACCGCGGTGGGCGGCCCGCCGAACACCACCTACTCCGAGAACATCGGCGTGATGGCCGCGACCCGCGTCTACTCCACCGCCGCCTACTGGGCCGCCGCCGGCTTCGCCCTGCTGTTCGGCGTGTGCCCCAAGTTCGGCGCGGTCGTGGCCGCGATCCCGGGCGGTGTCCTCGGCGGCATCACCGTGATCCTCTACGGCATGATCGGCCTGCTCGGCGCCCAGATCTGGCTGCACGCCAGGGTCGACCTGCGCAACCCGCTGAACCTGGTGCCCGCCGCCGCGGGCATCATCATCGGCGTCGGCAACGTGAGCATGAAGTTCACCGGCAACTTCTCGCTCAGCGGCATCGCCCTGGGCACCCTGGTCGTCATCACCGGCTACCACGCGCTGCGCGCCTTCGCCCCGGCCCACCTGAAGACGCAGGAACCGCTGCTGGACGAGGGCACGTCCGCCTACGACGCGGAGGCCGCCGGCCCGCAGCCGCCGCGCGCCACGTCGTAGGGCCGCCGGCGAGGTGCGGGCCGCGCGCCGACGGTGCGGCTCCCCCGCGCGCGTCCGGCCGTCCCCGCATCCGCGCCGCGGCGGTCCGTTCCCCCGTTCCGGGGAAGCACCGGGCCGGTCGGGCGCGCCCGCCGTCCCGGGCCTGCGACCCTTCCCGCATGCCGCAGTTGGAACATCTCACCACTCCCCTCGACGCGGTCGTCTCCCGGATGCGCGCCCTCGGCGCGACGCTGCCCGAGCGGGACGGCGTCGCCGTGTTCAACCGCGTCTACCTCACCGTCACCGAGGAGATCGACCGGCGCGTGGACAGCGGGGCGTTCCCGGACCCACGCGCCGCGATCGCGCTGGACGTGCGGTTCGCCGAGCGCTATCTGGCGGCGGTCGGCGCGGCCGCCGCCGACCTCCGTACACCCGCCTGCTGGCGCCCGCTGTTCCAGCTCCGCCGCCACCCGGGGGTAAGACCACTGCAGTTCGCGCTCGCGGGCATCAACGCGCACGTCGGGCACGACCTGGCGCTCGCCGTGGTGGACGCCTGCCGCACCCTCGGCTGCGAACCGCCCGATCTGGAGGACGAGTTCGACCGCGTCGGCGATCTCCTCGTCGCGCTGGAGGAGCGCGTCCGCGAGGACCTGATGCCGGGCCCCGACCTGCTCCAGCTCGCCGATCCGCTCACCCACCTGCTGGGCTGCTGGAGCCTGGAGCGGGCCCGGGACGCCGCCTGGGTCGCCGCCCGGACCCTGTGGACGCTGCGCCACTGCGGCGGCATCGCCGAGGAGTTCACCGAACGGCTGGACGCCGCCGTGGGACTCGCCGGGCGGATGCTGCTGACACCGCTCACCGGCTGACCCGGCCGCGTGCCGTCTTCCGTCTCCGGCGGCTCACCGGACCGGGCTGTGCGAAAAGGCGCGGGCGGCCGGAGTCCGACTCCGGCCGCCCGCGCCTGGTCCTTGCTCGTTGTTGCGTTCAGTCCTCGGGCAGCTCCACAGGGGCGATCTCGTCGTACACGTCACCCGGGCCGGGGTTGGCCGGGTCGGTCTGGCCGCCGAGGTGGTGCATGACGCCCCAGACCGCGTTCAGCGCGGTCTGGACGGCGCCCTCGGCCCAGCCGGCGGTCCAGGAGATGTCGTCGCCGGCGAGGAAGATGCCCCGCTTGTCCTCGGGCAGCCGGTCCTGCATGAAGTGCGTGAACAGGCGCCGCTGGTAGCGGTAGTGGCCCGGCAGGTTGGCCTTGAACGCGCCCATGAAGTAGGGCTCGTTCTCCCAGGAGACCGTCACCGGGCTGCCGATGATGTGCTTCCTGATGTCGACCTTCGGGTAGATCTCGCCGAGCGACTTCAGCATGACCTCCATCCGCTCGTTCGCGGACAGCGGCAGCCACTTCAGGCTGTCGTCGCACCAGGTGTAGGACAGGCAGATGACGGCGGGCTTGTCCGGGCCGTTGTCGAGCAGGTAGGTGCCGCGGGTCATGCGGTCGGTGAGCGTCATCGACATGACGTCCCGGCCGGTCTCCTCGTCCTTGTCCAGCCAGAAGGGCCGGTCCACGGGCACGAAGAGCTTGCTGGACTCCATGTAGTGGGTGCGCTCGATCGCGGTCCAGTGGTCGATCGGGAACAGCGAGTCGTCGCACTCGATCTTGGACAGCAGCATCCAGGACTGGGCGGTGAAGATCGCCGCCTTGTAGGTGCGGATGTCGCCGTTCGCGTCCGTCACCGTGATCCGGTTGCCGGCGGTGCGGTGCAGCCGGGTCACGGCCGGGCGCGGCTCGCCGTCCACGTGCAGGGACTTCAGCGAGGTGCCGTACGGCCAGTGGACGATCTTCTCCGGCTCGCGCTCCCACAGGCGCAGCGGCAGCTGCTGGGAGCCGCCGACGATGCCGCGGTGGTGGTCGTCGGCCTCGGTGTAGACGACGCGCAGGATCTCCAGGATGGAGTTCGGGAAGTCGGTGTCCCAGCCGCCCGTGCCGAAGCCGACCTGGCCGAAGATCTCGCGGTGCCGGAAGGACTTGAACGCCTCGGAGTCGCAGAGGAAGCCGTAGAAGGTCTGGTTGTCGAGCTTCTCGACCAGCTTCGACCAGATCTCGCGGATGCGCTTGACGTCCCGCTCGCGCATGGCGCGGTTCATGTCGGAGAAGTCGGCGCCCTCCTCCAGGCACTTGCTCCAGGCCTCGGCGACGTCCCGGTACACCTGGGGCAGGTCGTCGATGGTCTCGGCGTAGTGCGACTCGCCCTTGAGGTCCACGACGGTCGAGGGGGTGGCCTCGGCCAGCGGGTTCGGGAAGGGCCTGGTCTCCAGGCCGACCATGTCGATGTAGTGCTGGAGGGCGGTGGAGGACGGCGGGAAGCGCATCGCGCCCATCTCGGCGGTCAGCGACTCGTCGCAGCCCTCGAAGCCGACGGTGCGCAGCCGGCCGCCGATCTGGTCGGCCTCGTAGACGACGGGCTTGAGGCCCATCTTCATCAGCTCGTACGCGGCCACGATGCCGGACAGGCCGCCGCCGATGATCGCGACCTCGGTGCCGTGCTCGGTCGCGGGTATCTGGCCGAGGCCCGCCGGGTGGGCGAGGAAGTCGTCGTAGGCGTACGGGAAGTCCGGGCCGAACATGGTGATCGGCGGCTGCTGCTCGTCGGTGTGCTCGACGGCGTTGGGCACCGTGGACGTCATGGGGGTGCGGACTCCTTGCGCGGGGTGGTTCGGGGAAGGGCTCGGGGAGGTCAGACGAGGGACCCGTACAGACCGGGGCGGCGGTCCTTCAGGTACGGGTTCGCCTCGCGGGAGGCGGCCAGGAAGGCGGTGTCGACGTCGGCGACCACCAGTTCCTCGCCGCGGCCGGCGCGGGCGCGGGCGATGCCGTCGGGGCCGGCGAGGGCGGAGAGGCCGAAGAACTCGAACTCGCCCTCGTGCCCGAGCCGGTTGACGTACGCGACGTACATCTGGTTCTCCCAGGCGCGCACCGGCACCATGGCCTCGGCCACGAACTGGAACGGGTGCATGTTCGCCGTGGGCACCACGAGCAGGTCGGTGCCGGCCAGGGCGTGGGCGCGCGCGTTCTCGGGGAACTCGACGTCGTAGCAGATCATGAGGCCGACGGTCAGGCCGCCCAGCCGGGCCTGGACGAGGGACTGCTCGCCCGGCGTGAAGTGGTCACGCTCGGCGCAGCCGAAGAGGTGGGTCTTGCGGTAGTTCGCGAGGCGGGTGCCGTCGGCGGCGATCAGCTGGGCGGAGTTGTACACCGTCTCGCCGTCGCGCTCCGGGTAGCCGTAGGCGATCGCGATGCCGTGCCGGGTGGCGGTCTCGGCGATCGCGTCGGCGGAGTCGCCGTCGGCGGGCTCGGCGAGGCGCGCGACGGCGTCACCGATCGCGTACCCGGTCAGGAACATCTCCGGTGCGGCGAGCAGCGCGGCGCCCGCGGCGGCGGCACGGCCCGCGGCATCGTCGAGGACCTTCAGGTTCTCGGCGACGGAGCCGGGGCGGCCGGAGCTCTGGAGCAGGGCGGTGCGCATGCGGATCCTCACCGGAAAGAGGCTTGTCGGGGGCGGCCGCGACGTTTTTCGGGGCCATGAAGAAGGTACGGTCGGCGCGCTCGGCCGGACAAGAAGGAGCCGTTGCGCGCCCGTGCGCGGTTTGTTGCGTACGACAGGCCTGGAACGGCGATTCGTTGCGCACACCGGTGTTCGTGCCCCGGCTCCTGGGCGCCGCTGACCGGGTCCCGGCCGCCTACAGCTCCTTCAGACGCTCCATGATCTCCCGCAAGAGCACGGGATCGGTCGCCGGGTCGCCGTCGGCCGGGTGGCGGCGGGGGGCGTCGATGCGGATCAGGCCCGCCTCGGCCAGGTCGCCGAGCAGGACCCTGAGGACGGTCAGGGGCAGGTCGGCGTCGGCGGCCAGCTCCACGACGGGCCGCGGGCCGCGCCGGACCAGCTCGAGCAGCGCGGCGCCGGCGTGGTCGACGGCCGGTGCGGGCCCGCCGGTGTCGAGCGCGGTGACGCGGGACATCAGGTCGACGGCGAGGGCGGCCGAGGGCCGGGTGCGGCCCCTGGTCACCGTGTAGGGGCGCACCATCGGCCCGGTCTCGTCCTCGTACCAGTGCTCGTCGCTCACCGCGGGATCATCTGGCGGTGCGGGCGGCCGCGTCCAGGTGGCGGCCGAGGCGGCGCACGAGCAGGGCCATCTCGTGGGCGAGCTGGCCGACGTCGGTGCCGGCCTCGGTCAGGACGGCGAGCCGGCTGCCGTGCCCGGCCGGGGTGATGAAGAGGTAGGCGTCGTCGAGCATCACCATGGTCTGCCGCACCTCGCCCGCGGCGAACCGCTCCCCCGCCGAGCGGGCCAGGCCGTGGAAACCGGAGCAGACGGCGGCCAGGTGCTCGATGTCCCGCCGGCGCATCCCCTCCGAGGTGCTGAGCGGCAGGCCGTCGGCGGTCAGCAGCACGACCTGGCGCACATGGTCCGTGCGTGCCACGAGATCGTCCAGCAGCCAGCCGAGATCCGTGCCGGGCGCTTCGCCGGTCTCGACGGGTCGCTCTGGCCTCTGTTCGTCACCGGGCATCGTCGGTGTCCGTCCCTTCGTGGGCGTGGGTGGTCGCGGTGTCGGTGATCGTGTCGTCCCAGGGGGCGGGCGCGGGTACTTCGGGTGCGGATACGTGGGGGCTGGTCGCGCCCCGGCGGCGGAGCGGCGTATCCGGACCCGGCCTCGCGCCCCCGGGGGGTTGCGGTGCCGTCGGTGTGTCGGTACCGGAACTCCGGGCAGCCTCGCCGGCGGCCGGCAGGCCCCTGCGGCCGCGCTCCAGGCCCCGCTGGAAGGCTCCGAAGACCGCCCGCATCTCCTCGGCGTCGAGCCGCGTGCCGGCCCCGCTCTGCCGCGCCGGCGGCTCGTCCCGCAGCTCCCGCGCGAGAGAGGCCTGCCGGACGCGCGTGGGGAGGGCGGGCGGGGGCGCCGGCGACTCGGACACCGCCTCGCGGGCGCGCGCGGTGGAGGACGCCGGCCGCGCTTCCCGCGCGGTCGACGACGCGGGCCGCTCTCGCGGGGGCGGTGCGGAGCCGGCGCCCGGAGCGCCGCCGGCCCCGGCCGTGCCCCCGTCCGACGGCCTCTCCCGCGCGGCTCTCGATTCCGGGACGTCCGGAGCCGACGGACCGTGCCCCGGCGCCGGCCCGGTCACGCCCCCGGCGCCCGGCGCCGGCACGGACGCGAGGCGTTGCCGCGGGGACGGGGCGTCCGCGGGTGCGGCGGGTGGCTCACTCGGCGCGGACAGGACGCTCGCGGGCGTGCCGGACGGCTGACTCGGCGCGGACGCGGACGTCCGCTTCCTCGTGGGCAGCTCCCGTACCGCCGCCCCGGCCGCGCGCGGCTCGACCGGTGCCAGTACCGCGTCCGGCAGCAGCACCACCGCCGTCGTACCGCCGTAGGGGGAATCGCGCAGGCTCACCTCGATGGCGTGGCGGGCGGCGAGGCGGCCGACGACGTACAGGCCGAGGCGGTCGTGGCGGGTGGGGTCGAAGGTGTCGGGGTCGGTGAGGGTGGCCTGGGCCCGGGCACGGGCTTCGGCGTCGAGGCCGAGGCCGCGGTCGTCGATCTCCAGGACGAAGCCTCCCCCGGCCCGCCCGGTGCGCAGGGTGACCTGGGTGTGCGGAGGCGAGAACACCGTGGCGTTCTCCAGGAGTTCGGCGAGGAGGTGGACGACGTCGGCGACCGCGTCCGCCGCCACGCCGGTCTCCGGCATGGGCGGCACCACCACGCGCGCGTAGTCCTCGATCTCGCCGACGGCCGAGGCGACGACGTCCGCGACCGGCACCGGCCGGCGCCAGCGGCGGCCGGGTGCGGCGCCGGAGAGGATGATCAGGCTCTCCGCGTGCCGGCGCATGCGCGTGGTCAGGTGGTCGATGCGGAACAGGTCGCGCAGGACGTCGGGGTCGTCGGTGCGCCGCTCCAGGGTGTCGACGAGCTTCAACTGCCGGTGCACCAGCGCCTGGTTGCGGCGGGCGATGTTGAGCAGCACCGCGAACAGGCCCCGGCGCAGGGTCGCCTGTCTGACGGCGGCCTCGATCGCGGCGAGCCGCGCGGCGTTGAAGGACCGGCCGACCTGTCCGATCTCGTCGTCGCGCACCTCGTCGGCGGCCAGCGGCGGCGCCTCCGCCGCCGCGTCCACCTCCTCGCCGGCGCTCAGTCTGCGCATGACGTCGGGCAGCTGGCGCTGGGCCAGCAGGTCGGCCGCGTCCCGCAGGGTCTCCAGGCGCCGTGAGAAGCGCCGCGCGCCGCGCACGGCGAACCACAGCGAGAGCCCCGCGGCGGCGAGGCCCACCGCTCCGACGACGGCCGCCTTGGTCAGCTCCCGGTAGGCGAAGGCCCGGCCGCGCGCGGCGGAGTTCTCGGCGGAGCGGGTGCACAGCTGCATGTACCGCTTCACGGCCCGGTCGGTGGTGGACCGCCAGGTGTTCGCCGCGACCGCCTTCCCGGCGCCGGCGGCCCCGGCCCGCAGCAGCGCGTCCTCGCCGCGCACGAGCGAGCCGTACAGGTCCCCGCGCTGGAAGTCCTCGAACAGGGCACGCGAGTCGTCGGGCAGGTCCGGCACGTACGTCCGCTGGAACACCCGCCGGTCCTCGATGGTCGCGGTCAGCGTGTCGTACTGCCGGTCGGTCAGCGTGCCGGCCGCCCGTGCCCCGGCGACCAGCGCGTCCTCCCGGGAGACGAACTCCCGTACCCGCACCAGCTCGATGACGACCTGTGCCTCGCGGGCGAGCTGTCCGGCCTGCAGGGCGGTGAGCGTGGACTGCACGTCGAAGCCGGGCTCCACCAGCGCGCTGTACTCGTCCACGGCCCGGTCCCAGGTGATCTGCCGGGACAGCACTCGCGTGCGCAGCCCGTCCAGCTTTCCGGTGGCCGCGTCCATGGCGTCCAGCGCCTGCCGCTGCCGGGCCGTGAGCCGGCCGCGGCCGCCGTCCCGGATCGCCTGCCGCATGGCGTCCACGGCCCGGTCGGTACGGCGCTGCTGTTCCAGCAGCCGGCCGGCCGCCGCCGTGTCGAGGGGGGCGCCGAGGTAGGCGGCGGACATCCGGCGCTCGATCTGGATCTGCCCGACCGCGGTGTCCACGGGGGTGCCGAAGTCCTCGTACACCCCCTGGAGCCGGATCAGCGCGCGGGTCTCACCGGTGACGGACCACATGGCGAAGCTCCACAGCGCCATCAGCGCGACGGCCGGCGCGAGCGCGAGCGCCACGATCCGCGTGCGGACGGTGGTGGGACGGCCGAGGGGCCAGCGCATGGGGCACCTACCGGTGTTACCAGTCAGTAGAAAGTCCGGCACAACCTACGGGACGCCACCGCGTACCGCAATGGTGACCATCGGTAACACCCGGTCAGGCGGGCCTCGGCGGCAGCGTGAAGGTGGTGAGGACCGCCGCGTGGTCGGAGGGCCAGTCGTTGTCCGCGACGTCCGGCCAGGGCCGCGGGCTGCCGGTGACGAGGGTGCGCGCGTCCCGCACGGTCAGGCCCCGGTGCAGCACGTAGTCGATCCGGTCCTGCGGTTCGGGCCGGCCGCTGCCGTCCTCGTGCACCGGGTGGACCGGCGACCAGGTGTGGCCGGGCTCGGCGGCGGGGTCGGGGTGGGCCTCGCGGTAGGAGTCGGCGAAGCCCGCCTCCTCGGCGGCCCTCGTCACGGGCCAGGGCACGTCCGGCCAGTCCAGGTGGGAGGGGCAGTTGAAGTCGCCGACGAGGACGACGGGGACGCCGTCGCGCGAGGTCGCGGCGATGCGGTCCAGCGCCTCCCGCATCTGGCTCAGCCGCAGTTCCTCGTGGGCGATCAGCTCGGCGGCCGGCAGTCCGTCGAAGGCCGCCTCGTAGGGGCCGTAGGGCGTGTAGTGCAGATGGGCGGTCCACACGTCGACCTCGCGGCCGGGCGCCACGGCGATCCGGACGCCCGCTGCGCCGTAGAAGCCGACGTCCGGGTCGCCGAGGCGGGCGGTGACGGGGTGGCGGCTGATGACGCCGAGGTTCTCGCCGGCCCGGTGGTGGTACCAGCCGAGGGCCTCGGCGAGTTCCGGGGCGGCGGTGCCGCCGGTCTCCTGGAGCCCGACGACGTCGGCGCCGCTGTCCAGGATGATCTTGAGCTGCTTGGCGCGGTGGTCGTCGACCTGGCTGCCGCCGAGCCACAGGTTCCAGCTCATCACCCGCAGCTCGGGCTCGACCATGCGCCGCAGTTCCTCGACCGTCACCCCCTCGAGGCTGTCCCGGACGGTACGGCCGGGGGCGGCGCCGATCGGTGCGAGGGACGGCACGGCGAGGACGGCGCAGCCGGCAGCCTCGGCGGAGGTGACGCCGGTCTCGGTGTCCTCGACGGCCACGCAGGCGGCGGGGTCGACGCCGAGGGCGCGGCACGCGGCCCGGTAGGGGTCGGGGGCGGGCTTGGTGCGGGCGGTGTCGTCGGCGGTGACGGAGGCCGCGAAGCGCTCCGCGCCCAGGGCGTCGAGGACGATGCCGGCGACCGCGCGCGGGGACGCGGTGACCAGGGCGACGGGCACGCCGTGGGCGGCCAGCGCGTCCAGCAGGTCCAGGGCGCCGGGCCGGGGCACGGTCCCGGTGCGGACGCGCTCGGCGAACTCCCGGTGCAGGCCGGCCGCGAGGTCGGCGGCCGGCCGGCCGGTGGCCGCCGCGAGCCAGGCGGCGGTGTGTTCCACCGGGCGGCCGAGCACGTCCGGCTGGTCGGCCTCGGTCAGCGGGCGTCCGGCGACCTGCTGGACCGCCTCCCACCACAGCCGCTCGGTGTCGACGAGCGTGCCGTCCATGTCGAACAGAACCGCCTGGAGGGCGGTGTGGGGGGTCATGTTCGGGTTGTTCCTCACTTCTGGGCGCAGTTCACTTCTGGGCGCGTTCGGCCACGAGCACCGGCCGCTCCGGCAGGGACAGGGCGGCCGGGGTTCCGGCGCCGAGCGCCGCGGCCTCGTGGGCGGGCAGGTCGGCCTTGGCCTCGGTGCCGTCGGCGAGCCGTACGGTGACGCGGACGACCGCGCCGAGGAAGGCCGTCGCGACGACCCGGGCGGCGCCCTGCTCGTCCGGGCGCACGTGGACGGCCTCCGGCCGCACCAGCACGTCCACCGGGCCGTCGGGCGCCTCGCCGTCGGCGGGCAGCCGCTGCCCGAGCACCTCGACCGTGCCGTCCTTCAGCTCGCCCGGGATCCGGCTCATGGTGCCGACGAACTCGGCGACGAAGGCGGTGGCGGGACGGCCGTACAACTCGGCCGGTTCGGCGCACTGTTCGAGGCGTCCGGCGCGCATGACCGCGACCCGGTCGGCGACGGACAGCGCCTCTTCCTGGTCGTGCGTCACGAACAGCGTCGTGATGCCCAGCTCCTGCTGGAGCCGGCGGATCTCCTCGCGCAGGGTGAGCCGCACCTTGGCGTCCAGCGCGGACAGCGGCTCGTCGAGCAGGAGCACGCGCGGGCGCAGGGCCAGGGCGCGGGCGAGCGCGATGCGCTGCTGCTGGCCGCCGGAGAGCTGGTGCGGATAGCGCTCGCCCTTGTCGGCGAGGCCGACCAGGTCCAGCAACTCGGCGGCGCGGGCGCGCCGTTCGGCCGTACGGACGCCCCGCATGCGCAGCCCGAAGGCGACGTTGTCGACGGCGTTCAGATGCGGGAAGAGGCTGTACGACTGGAAGACCATGCCGGCGTCGCGGCGGTGGGCCGGGACGTGCGTGACGTCCTCGCCGTCCACGAGGACGGCGCCGGAGTCGGGGTGTTCGAACCCGGCGAGCATGCGCAGCGCGGTGGTCTTGCCGCAGCCGGAGGGGCCGAGCAGGGCCAGCAACTCCCCCGGGCGGACGGTCAGGTCGAGCCCGTCGAGGGCGACGGTGGGCCCGAACTCCCGGCGCAGCGCCCGGAATTCGACGGTGGCGGCCTGTTCGGTGACGGCCTTCTCGAGCGTGGTGGCGGTCATGGTGGTCATCCCCGGGAAGAAGCGGTTCGGTTGCGGCCGCCGCCGGCACCGGCGAGCGCGAGGAGCAGGGCCCAGGTGACGAGCAGGCTGAGCACGGACACGGCGACGGACATCTGGGCCTGCTCGCCGCCGACGTTGTAGATCCACACGGCGAAGGGCGCGTAGCCCAGCAGGTGGGAGACCGTGAACTCGCCGAGGACCAGGGCCAGGGTGAGGAAGGACGCGTTCAGCAGGGCGCCGCGCAGGTTGGGCAGTACGGCCCGGACGAGGGCCTTGGGCCAGGAGGCGCCGCAGCTGCGGGCCGCCTCGGCCAGGGTCCGTACGTCGATGGCGCGCAGGCCGGCGTCCAGGGCCCGGTAGACGAACGGCAGGGCCATCACGACGTAGGCGAGCACGAGCACGAGGGGGAAGCGGTCGTTCTGGACCACCACGAACGTCTCGAACAGCGGCGTCCGGGAGAGATGCTCCGGGCCCCACTTCAGGACGGTGGCGATCCCGGCGACGAACGCGATGGGCGGCACCACCAGCGGCAGCGAGCACACCACCTCCACCACGGGACGCAGCCGGGGCGCGCCGAGCCGGAGCGCGACCACGGCGGGCGCCGTCAGCAGCAGCACGACCGCGACGGTGGCGACGGCGAGTTCCAGCGAGAGCAGCAGGCTGGAGACGAAGCCGTCGGCGGAGAGGATCTTCGTGTAGGCGTCGAAGGTGAGGCCCTGGCCGGGCACGTCCACCGTGAAGACCACGGAGGCGGCGAGCGGCACCAGGAAGTACAGGGCGGCGAGGCCGAGGACGGCCCAGCGCCACGGGGTCAGGCGTCGAGCCATCGGGCGCTCCTTCGCTGAAGGGGCAGGTACACGGCCATCACCAGGCCCGCCACCAGCACCATGTCGAGGCTGAGGGCGAGGGCGACGTTCTCCTGGCCGACCAGCACGTTGCCGGACAGGGCGTCGGCGATCTGCAGGGTGACCAGCGGGACCGCGCTGCCGACCATGGCGGCGGCGGTGGCGTAGGCGGAGAAGGCGCTGCCGAACAGCAGCACCAGGCCGCCGAGCAGCGAGGGCGCGAGCACGGGCAGCGCCACGTGCCGCCAGTACTGCGCGCCGGTGGCGCCGTTGTTCAGCGCGGCCTCGCGCCACTGCGCGCGCAGGCCGTCCAGCGCGGGGGTGATGGTGAGGACCATGAGCGGGACGAGGAAGTACAGGTAGACGAGGACCAGGCCCCAGAAGCTGTAGAGATCCCAGCCGCTGTCCTTCAGGCCGAGGTGCACGGTCAGGACGCCCGCGTTGCCGAGGGTGGCGACGAAGGCGAAGGCGAGGGGGACCCCGCCGAAGTTGGCGAGCACGCCGGAGGCGGTCAGCACGGCCTCGCGCAGCCGCCGGGAGCGGGAGGAGACCACGGCCTGGGCGAGCGGCAGCCCGAGCAGGGCGCCGAGCACGGCGGAGATCGCGGACAGCTTGACGCTGCCGAGCAGGGCGGTCAGGTACGGGCCCTGCAGCGAGGCCGTCATGTTGGCGCCGGTGTAGCGGGTGGCGCCCGTGGTGGCGTCGTCGACGGAGAAGGCGCCGTTCACGATGGCGAGGGCGGGCAGGCCGAAGGCGACGGCCGTGAACGCCAGCAGCGGCACGACGGCGAGCCAGCCGGGGGCGCGGCGCCGCCGCTTCGCCGAAGCGACGGGCGCCACGTCCGCGCGCGGGAGAGCGGCGGTCATCCGGAGACGGCCTTCCCCCAGCCCTGCGCGATGACCGTCTTGGCCTTGCTCTGCTGGGTCTCGGTCGGGAAGGACGGCGTGCCGGTCACCTTCGGGAGCTTCGCGGCGGCGGTCTTGTCCAGCGTCCCGGCCTTCTCCATGGCGGTCATCAGGGCCGGGCGGGCGTAGCCCTTGAGCCACAGGTTCTGGCCCTCGGTGCTGTACAGGTACTCCTGCCACAGGCGGGCGGCCGCCGGGTGCGGGGCGTCCTTGGTGATGGCCTGGGAGTAGTACTGGGCGTACTGGCCGTCGCTCGGGATGGTGACCTTCCAGTCGAGGCCCTTGGACCTGAACTCGTCGGCGTAGCCGGCGTTCAGGTAGTCCCAGTCGATGGAGATCGGCGTCTCGCCCTTCTCGACGGTGGCCGGGGTGGACTCGACGGGCGTGTAGTTGCCGTTCTTCTTCAGCTTGGCGAAGAAGTCGAGGCCGGGCTGGATGTCGTCGAAGGAGCCGCCGTTCGCCAGGGCCGCCGCGTAGACGCCGCCGAAGGCCGAGCCGGACTTGGTGGGGTTGCCGTTGAGGGCGACCTGTCCCTTGTACTCGGGCTTGAGCAGGTCCTTGAAGCTGGTCGGGCAGCTCTTCACGCGCTTGGCGTCGCAGCCGATGGAGATGTAGCCGCCGTAGTCGTTGTACCAGCGGGCCTGCGGGTCCTTCTGGGCCTCGGGGATGTCGGCGTAGGAGGCGACCTTGTAGGGCGCGAGAAGGCCCTGCTGGGCGGCGCTGAGCGCGAAGGAGGAGCCCAGGTCGAGGACGTCGGGGGCGCGGTCCTGCCCCTTGCGGGTGGTGACGGCGTTGATCTCGTCCTGGCTGGAGCCGTCGGGGCTCTCGTCCTGGATCTTGATGCCGTACTTCTTCTGGAAGCCGTCGATGATCGCGCCGTAGTTCGCCCAGTCGCGGGGCACCGCGATGATGTGCAGCGCGCCCTCCTTCTTGGCGGCCTTGACCAGGGCGTCCATGCCGCCGAAGTCGGCGGCGGAGGTGGCGGTGGCGGCGCTCTTGCCGTCCTTGGTGGTGGTCGACGCGTTGTCGGGGGCGGCGCCGCAGGCGCTGAGCGCGAGCGCGGCGACGACGGCGATGCAGCCGCCGAGTGCGGCGTTTCTCGGCAGGGACACGGTCACGGTCTCTCCAGGGGCGCACGAGGGTTGCGGAGAACTTGTCTGAACAAGTTGCGTCACAGTACGCCCGCTCGCGGTGTCCTGTCTGTAAACGGGAGCGAAACTCTGAACCTTGGTTGGCTGCACAATCCAGACCCGGGCAGATCACGCTCAGGTCTCGATTAGGCTGGTCACGCTGTGCACAGCGACCTGAGCAGAGGGGAAGCATGACGGCGCGACACGAGGAGATCGCCGACGAGCTGCGGCGGGCGATCGACCGCGAGGAGTACACGGTCGGCAGCCGGCTGCCCTCGGAGTCGGAGCTGGCCGCGCACTACGGCGTCTCGCGCGGCACGGTCCGCCAGGCCGTCTCGGCCCTGACCGCCGAGGGGCTCATCGGCTCCCGTCAGGGCGCCCGGCGCGTGGTCCTCGCCAGCCGCCGCAGCCAGAGCTTCGAGGAACTGCGCAGCTTCGCCCAGTGGGCCCGCGCGATGGGCCGCGAGGCCACCGGACACGTGGTGGCCCAGGAGTACCGCCCGGCGACCCACGAGGACGCCGTACGACTCCAACTGCCCGTCGGCACCCAGGTGTTGCACGTCCTGCGGGTGCGCGGCCTGGACGGCGAACCGGTGCTGCTGGAACGCACGGTGTACGCCGACTGGATCTCCCCGGCCGTCGAGTCGATCGAGCCGGACTGTCCCTCGGTCACCCAACGCCTCTACGACGACACGGGGTTGGTCTTCGCCTACGGCGAGCACATCATCGACGCGGTCGCGGCCGGCGCCCAGGACGCCGAGCTGCTGGGGGTCCGCCGCACCAGTCCGCTGCTGCGGGTACGGCGGGTGACGACGACGCGTGAAGGGCGCCCGGTGGAGTGGTCGGACGACCGGTACCGGCCGGACGCGGTGAGCTTCAGCGTGCGGAACTCCATCGACAACAACGCGCTGGCGCGCAAGACCGCGGAGTAGAGCCCGGGGCGCCTTCGCCGTCACCGGGTGCGGGTCGTCCGTGGCTGTTCGCGCGGTTCCCCGCGCCCCTGAAGGAGCCGCAGTCCAACCTGCCCGAACGGGCGCGGGGAGTCACCCCGGCGCCCCGGAGGAAAAGCGCCGCAGCAACGGCGACAGCACCAGCACCGACTTGGTCCGCTCCACGAACGGCTCCCCGGCGATCCGCTCCAGCACCCGCTCGAAGTGGCGCATGTCCGAGGCGAAGACCTGGGCGATCGCGTCCGCGTCCCCGGTGACGGTGGACGCGGCCACGACCTCCTGGTAGCGCTCCAGGCCCCGCTGGATGGTGTCCGGCGAGGTGTTGCGCCGGCAGTAGATCTCGATGTACCCCTCGGTCTCCCAGCCGAGCGCCGCCGGGTCCACCCGGACGGTGAACCCGGTGATCGCTCCGGTGGCCCGCAGCCGGTCCACGCGCCGCTTCACCGCGGGCGCGGACAGGCCGACCATCTGCCCGATGTCCGCGTAGGAGCGGCGGGCGTCCTCGGCGAGGGCGTGCACGATGCGTTCGTCGAGATCGTTCAGCACAGGGGGTGTTTCACTTCTTCGGTCAGGTCACTTCGCTGCCGCCACCGCGACGTCCTCACCGGCCGCGAGACGGGAACGGCGATAGCCGTATACGAAGTAGAACACGAGCCCGACGGCCATCCAGACACCGAACACGATCCAGGTGACGGTCGACAGGCTGCCCATCATCCACACGCAGAAGGCGAAGCCCAGCGCGGGCAGCACCGGCGACAGCGGGACGCGGAAGGTGCGGTTCATGTGCGGGCGGGTCCGGCGCAGCACCACGACCGCGATGTTGACCAGCGCGAAGGCGAACAGCGTGCCGATGCTGGTGGCGTCCGCCAGCTGGCCCAGCGGGATCGCGGCGGCGAGCACCCCGCAGAACACCGAGACGATCACGGTGTTGGCGCGCGGCGCGCCGGTCTTCGGGTGGACCTTGGCGAAGATCTTGGGCACCAGTCCGTCGCGGGACATGGCGAAGAGGATGCGGGTCTGGCCGTAGAGCACGGTCAGCACGACGCTCGCGATGGCGATGACGGCGCAGAAGGCCAGCAGGGTGCCCCAGAAGCTCTGCCCGGTGACGTCCTTCATGATCTGGGCGAGCGCGGCCTCGGAGTCGTTGAAGGTCCGCCACGGCTTGGCGCCGACGGCCACGGCGGCGACCAGCACGTACAGCGCGGTCACGATGACCAGCGAGAGCATGATCGCGCGCGGCAGGTCGCGCTGGGCGTCCTTCGCCTCCTCACCGGCGGTGGAGGCGGCGTCGAAGCCGATGTACGAGAAGAACAGCGTGGCGCCGGCCGCGCTGACGCCCGCCATGCCGAGCGGCATGAAGTGAGAGTAGTTCCCGGACTTGAAGCCCATGAAGCCGATGGCGCAGAACATGATGAGCGCGGCGATCTTCACGCACACCATGACGGTGTTGGCCCGCGCGGACTCCTTGGCGCCGCCGAGCAGGAACACCATCGCGAGGAGCACGACGATCAGCGCGGGCAGGTTGAAGACGCCGCCGTCGCCGGGCGGGGCCGACAGGGCCTGCGGGATGGTGACGCCGATGGTGCCGCTGAGCAGTTCGTTGAGGTACTCGCCCCAGCCGACGGCCACGGCGGCGACGGAGACGCCGTACTCCAGCAGCAGGCACCAGCCGCAGACCCAGGCGATCAGTTCGCCCATCGTTGCGTATGCGTACGAGTACGAGGAGCCGGAGACCGGGATGGTGCCCGCCAGCTCGGCGTAGGACAGGGCCGAGAACAGCGCGGTGAGACCCGCGATCACGAACGACAGGGTGACGGCCGGGCCCGCTTTCGGGACGGCCTCGCCGAGGACGACGAAGATGCCGGTGCCGAGCGTGGCACCGATGCTGATCATGGTCAGCTGCCACAGCCCGAGGGAACGCCGCAGCGTTCCTCCCTCGCCGTGGCCGCCCTCCGCGACCAGGCGTTCCACGGGCTTGCGCCGCATGAGGCGCGCGGCGACGCCCGGGGACGCGGGGGCGGTCGCTGTGCGGTCGTGCGGGGGTGCGCCTTGATCGAGCACGCGCTGGCTCCTTCTCGCTGCCGTCGGTCACATGGGGCGGACCGGCGCCTTTGCCGGACCTCGCGGAGGGGACCGAGGGAGCCTGCGGACGGCAGGAACCATCGAGCGGGGTCCCCGCCACGCCACGTACAGCGCAGCACCTTACGGGGGTGGCCTTCACGGGCGTAATGCAGCAACCTTGCGCGTCCCTGCATGATCATTGCGTTCCTCGGCCCGGAATGACAAATCGTTGTGCGCCCGCTGACGACCGTTGCACGGCAACGGCCCCCGCCCTCCCGGCGATCGGGAGGACGGGGGCCGTACGGAGGCGGGTGGGATCAGTTCCAGCTGGCGTGCAGCGGCTTGCCCTCGGCGTAGCCGGCCGCGCTCTGGACGCCGACGATCGCCTTCTCGGCGAACTCCTCCAGGGTGGCGGCGCCGGCGTAGGTGCAGGAGGAGCGGACGCCCGCGATGATCGAGTCGATCAGGTCCTCGACGCCCGGGCGGGCCGGGTCGAGGAACATGCGGGAAGTGGAGATGCCCTCCTCGAACAGCGCCTTGCGGGCACGGTCGTACGCCGACTCCTCCGAGGTGCGGTTGGCCACGGCACGCGCGGAGGCCATGCCGAACGACTCCTTGTACGCACGGCCGTCGGCGTCGTGCTGGAGGTCGCCGGGGGACTCGTAGGTGCCGGCGAACCAGGAGCCGATCATCACGTTGGAGGCGCCGGCCGCGAGGGCCATCGCCACGTCGCGCGGGTGCCGCACGCCGCCGTCGGCCCACACGTGCTTGCCGTACTTCCTCGCCTCGGCGGCGCACTCCAGCACCGCGGAGAACTGCGGCCGGCCCACGCCGGTCATCATGCGGGTGGTGCACATGGCGCCGGGGCCCACACCGACCTTGACGATGTCCGCGCCGGCGTCGATGAGGTCCCTGACGCCCTCGGCGGAGACGATGTTGCCCGCGACGACCGGCACCTGCGGGTCGAGGGCGCGCACCAGCTTGATGGCGCTGATCATCGACTCCTGGTGGCCGTGCGCGGTGTCGATGACGAGCGTGTCCACGCCCGCGTCGAGCAGCTGCTTGGCCTTGCCCGCCACATCGCCGTTGATGCCGACGGCGGCGGCGATCCGCAGCCGGCCGCCGGCGTCGACGGCCGGGGTGTACAGGGTGGCGCGCAGCGCGCCCGTGCGGGTGAGGATGCCCGCCAGCTTGCCGTCCTTGTCGACCGCCGGGGCGTAGCGCCGGTTGTGCTGGTCGAGGGTGTTGAAGGCCTCGCGCGGGTCTATGTCCGCGTCGAGGAGCAGCAGGTCCTTGGACATGACCACTTCGAGCTGGGTGAAGCGGTCGACGCCGGTGAGGTCCGCGTCGGTGACGACGCCGACGGGCCGCTGCTCCTCGTCGACGACCACACCGGCGTTGTGGGCGCGCTTGGGCAGCAGCGCCAGGGCGTCGGCGACGGTCTGGTGCGGGGCCAGCACGATCGGCGTGTCCAGCACGAGGTGGCGGCTCTTCACCCAGGAGATGACGTCGGTGACGACGTCGATCGGGATGTCCTGCGGGATGACCACCAGGCCGCCGCGCCGGGCCACCGTCTCCGCCATGCGGCGGCCGGCGATGGCGGTCATGTTGGCCACGACGAGCGGGATGGTGGTGCCCGTGCCGTCCGGCGAGCTGAGGTCCACGCCCTGACGGGAGCCCACCGCGGAGCGGCTCGGCACCATGAACACGTCGTCGTACGTCAGGTCGTACGCGGGCTGGATGTCATTGAGGAAACGCACGTGCTGCACATCCCAGTCGATCAGAGGTGACCCCCCGACGGGTGCGCCGGGGGGAAAGAGCACGTACTTCATTGTCCCATGTCGGGGTGGCCGGCATGCCCCGACGGAACATCCAGGGTGCGCGCCGATCACCTAGGAGGATCCTCCGAGGGCCAGCACGACGGCGAGGGCGGGCGTCCGGTCCACGGCCTCGGTGAACACCTCCTGGGCGGTCCGCCACTCGCCCGGATTCTCCTCGGCGTACGGCTGCCAGCCGCGGACGACGATCAGCAGTCCCTGCTCGACGGCGCCCTCCGGCCAGACCGTGTGGTCGGCGAGGGAGTCGGCGAGCGCGTCCCAGTTGCGGCCGAACCACTCGGGCAGCGCCAGGGCGCGGGCGGCGCGGTCCATCAGACCGGCCTTGCCGGTGACCCCGCCGAGGTCCAGGTCGACCACGAGCCGCCCGGTCAGATCCGTCAGGTCCCCGCTCATCTCAGCACCGCCCGGAAGGAGTTGTAGTGATTGCCGGTGTAGTAGATCTCGCCGCCCCGACCGGTGACGATGCGCCGGGCGCCGCGGTCGCGGGAGCCGGGCGTCGGGACGGTGTACTCGTGGTAATAGCCGCGCGGGTGCTTCGGCAGGCGCCCCTCGAAGTTCCCGAAGACGACCCCGTCCCTGGCGTACGGGAAGGGTCCGCCCCTGTCGATGAGCGCGAGCGTCCTGCGGGCCTCGGCCGGCAGCCGGGACGCGTTGACGGTCCCCATCCCCCGCGCCCACGCCGGCGCGGACGCGCTCGTCCCGGGCGCGTGCGTGCCCGCGCTCGTCCCCGCCCCGGCACCGGACGAGCACCCGGCGAGCACCAGCAGGAACAGGCCGGCCAGCAGCCCCACGAGCAGGCGCGGCAGAGCCGACGACGGTCCGGGGGCGGCGGGCGAGGCCGGGGGCGGTACGGGGGCCTGAGAGGGGGCAGGGAGCGGTCCCGGCGCCAGCGGTGAGGCCGGGGACCGTTCGGCCGTGGGATGCGCTACGAGGGGCCGTCTGGGCGTGTGGGGGACGAACCGCGGCAACATGCCGACGATGCTGCCACGGCCGTCCCGCGCATACCGCGCCACGACCCGCCGGGGCCCGCCGTGACGCGCTCGCCGTCCCCGGCCGCGCCCTCCTGCGGACGCTGACCCCGCGGCGTACGGGCGCCGCCGCGCCCACAACCCCCGTGCTCCCCCGCCGGTCGCCGTGGTCCCCGTCAGTGGCCGTCGGGGTCCGACCGGCTGAGGGCCGGCTTGGGGGTGGGGCCCGCCGTCATCAGGTAGTCGGCCGCCGACGTGTCCGTGACCAGGCTGGTGACGAGCCCGGAGCGCAGGACCGCGTCGATCGCGGCGGCCTTGCGCTGCCCGCCGGCGATCGCCACGACCTCCGGGATACGGCGCAGCTGGTCGGCCTTGACCGTGATGCACCGCTCCCCCAGGTCCCGCCCGATCCGGCGCCCCTCGGCGTCGAAGAGGTGCGCGGCCATCTCGGCGGCGACGCCGAGCGAGGCGTAGTGCGCCCGCTCCTCGTCGCTGAGCATGTCGTGCACGGTCGAGATGCCCGGCTCCCAGGAGCCGATGGAGACGCAGGCGACGGTGACCTTGTCGAAGTACTCGAAGGCCCGCGCGATCCCCGTCTGGTTGCGCAGCGCCGCGGCGGTGGCGGCGTCCGGCAGCAGCATCGGCGCGTAGATGGGGTGGGCGTCGCCGCCCGACACCTGCGCCGCACGCCGTACGGCCTCGACCGAGCCGCGCTCCGAGGTCCCGGCGTCGTACACCCCCGTCAGCTGGACCACCGTGCACGGCGGCAGCCGGTCCAGCGCCGCCGCCATGTGGATCGTGGACCGGCCCCAGGCCAGCCCGAGCACGTCCCCCTCGTTGACGAGCTCGCCGAGCAGGTCGGCGGCGACCTCGCCGAGGTTCTCGGGGTCGGGGGTCTCCTCGGCGTCGGCCGGGGACTCGACCACGACGGCGTGCCGCAGGCCGTAGCGGGCGCGCAGCGCGTCGGAGCGCTCGGCGTCCAGCTCGGCGGGGACACGGATCTCGATACGCACGAGATCCCGTTCGAGGGCCGTCTCCAGGACCCTGGCCACCTTGAAGCGGCTGACGCCGAACTCCTCCGCGATCTGGATCTTGGACTTGCCCTCGAGGTAGAAGCGGCGGGCCATGGCCGCCGCCTGCACCAGCTCAGCGGGTCCCATCCGCATGGCTGACCGGCCCGCCGACATACCCGACACGGCGATCTCCTCACTGCTGTTCACACTCTGGATTCGCCGTTCATCCTTGCAGATTCGGCGCTGCTGATCCGCCCCGTAGGGCGGCCTTCACTTAACCGTTCACGTAGCTGTGGCTCAGTGGTCGCATGCCCAGGACGCCTGGCTGGTGGCCGCCTCCGCCTGCGCGCGCAGTGCCCGGACCGCCTCCGCCGGGTCCTCGGCGCCGTAGACGGCCGAGCCGGCCACGAAGACGTCCGCTCCCGCGTCCGCGCACCGCTCGATCGTCGAGGCCGAGACGCCGCCGTCGACCTGGAGCCACAACTGCAGGCCGTGCTTGGCGATCAGCTCCCTGGTCCGGCGGATCTTGGGCAGCATGATGTCGAGGAACGCCTGACCGCCGAAGCCGGGCTCGACCGTCATGATCAGCACCATGTCGAGTTCCGGCAGCAGGTCCTCGAACGGCTCGATCGGCGTCGCCGGCTTGAGCGCCATGGAGGCGCGGGCGCCCTTGGCGCGGATCTCCCGGGCCAGCCGCACGGGAGCGGCGGCCGCCTCCACGTGGAAGGTGACGGAGGAGGCGCCCGCCTCGACGTACTGGGGCGCCCAGCGGTCGGGGTCCTCGATCATCAGATGGCAGTCCAGCGGGGTGTCCGTCGCTCGCGCCAGGGACTCCACGACCGGCACGCCGAGCGTGAGGTTCGGGACGAAGTGGTTGTCCATGACATCGACATGCAGCCAGTCGGCGCCTTGGACCGCCTTGGCCTCGTCCGCGAGGCGGGCGAAGTCGGCGGACAGGATGCTGGGGTTGATCTGGGCCATGCCCCAAGCCTGCCATGCCGCAGCGCCGGGCTGTAACGGCGGTCCGTTGCGGTGGTCATTCGTCCGCGGGCCGGTGGGAGTTGATCGCGCCCCGTGGCGGAGCCGCATATCGATACAGCCCCGCGCCCCTTACGGGGCGCCGGCCCCTGCGGCGTTCAGGCCGTTCTGCGGATCAGGGCCAGGTACATCGCGTCCGTGCCGTGCAGGTGGGGCCAGAGTTGTACGTCCGGGCCCTCGCCCAGCGCCGGCATGTCCGGGAGCAGGGGGCGGGCGTCGATCAGCTCCGTTTCCGGGCGCTGCTTGAGCACGTCGGCCACGACGGCGCGGGTCTCCGCCAGGTGCGGGGAGCAGGTGGCGTAGCCGACGACGCCGCCGACACGCACCGACTCGAGGGCGGTGCGCAGGAGGGCGCGCTGGAGGGGGGCGAAGCTGTCCAGGTCCTCGGGGCGGCGGCGCCAGCGGGCCTCGGGACGCCGGCGCAGGGCGCCGAGTCCGGTGCAGGGCACGTCCATGAGCACCCGGTCGAAGGTGCCGGGCCGCCACGGCGGCCTGGTCCCGTCGGCGGCGACGACCTGGTACGGCCCCGGGTTTCCGGCCAGCGCCCTGGCGACCAGGCCCGCCCGGTGCGGCTGCTTCTCGGAGGCGAGCAGGGTGGCGCCGCGTTCGGCGGCGAGGGCGGCCAGCAGCGCGGCCTTGCCGCCGGGCCCCGCGCACCCGTCGAGCCACCTGCTGTCGGATCCTTCGAGGGGCGCGCCCGCGAGTGCGAGGGCGACCAGCTGGCTGCCCTCGTCCTGCACTCCGGCCCGCCCCTCGCGCACGGCCTCGACCGCGCCCGGCTCGCCGCCCTCGGCGAGCCGCACCGCGTACGGCGACCAGCGCCCCGGTACGGCGGCGTCCTCGCGCAGCAGTTCCTCGGCGGTGGCCCGCCCCGGCCGCGCCACCAGGGTCACCTCGGGCCGTTCGTTGTCGGCCTCCAGCAGGTCCTCGATGCCGGCGCGCCCGCCGCCGAGCGAGTCCCAGAGCGCGGAGACGATCCAGCGGGGATGCGAGTGCACGACGGCGAGGTGGTCCTCGGGATCCTCGTCGTAGGGCGGCGCGACCTTCTCCAGCCATCCGTCCAGGTCGTCCTGGGCCACTTTCCGCAGGACGGCGTTGACGAACCTGGCGCGCCCGTCGCCGAGCACCACCCGCGCCAGCTCCACGGTGGCGGACACGGCGGCGTGGCTCGGGATCCGCGTGCCGAGCAGCTGGTGCACGCCGAGGCTGAGCACGTCGAGGACCGGCGGGTCGACCTCGCCGAGCGGCCGGTCGACGCAGGCGGCGATCACCGCGTCGTACGTCCCCTGCCGCCGCAGCGTGCCGTACACCAGCTCGGTGGCGAGGGCGGCGTCCCGCGCGTCGAAGTCGCCCTTCTCGCGGGCCTTGCGCAGCAGCGGAGGCAGCACCAGGTTGGCGTAGGCGTCCCGCTCGTCGACCGCGCGCAGCGCCTCGAAGGCCAGGATGCGCACGGGGTCCTTCTGCGGACGGCGGTAGGGCTTGGCGGGCCTGCGGGGGCGCCGGGACTGCTCGCTCACGAAAAAGGTGCTCCGGATGTGACGAAGGGGATGCGTCTCCCAGCGTACGTCGGCGCGTCCCCGCGTCCTGCCGCCGGAGCTCAGCCGCCGAGCCTCTCGCTCTCGCCGATGCGCACGCCGCGCGCCCAGTCGGCCGCGCGCATCGGCTTCTTGCCCTGGGCCTGCACCCACAGCAGCTCGACGGCGTACGAACCGGTGCCGACGTGCACGCTGTTCTTGCCGACGGCCGGCTGCCCGGGCGCGAGGTCGGTGCGCTCGGGCACGGGCGTGACCTGGATGAGCTTGAGCCGCTCGCCGCGGAAGGTGGTCCAGGCGCCGGGCGCCGGGGTGCAGCCGCGCACCACCCGGTCCACGCGCAGCGCGGGCGCGGCCCAGTCCACCTGGGCGTCCTCGACGGTGATCTTCGGTGCGACGGTGATGCCCTCGGCCGGCTGCGGCACGGCCTTCAGGGTGCCGTCCTCGATGCCGTCCATGGTGGCGGCGAGCAGTCCCGCGCCCGCGAAGGCGAGCCGGGTGAGCAGGTCGCCGCTGGTGTCGGTGGGCCGGATCTCCTCGGTCACGGTGCCGTAGACGGGCCCGGAGTCGAGCCCCTCCTCGATGAGGAACGTCGAAGCCCCGGTGATCTCGTCACCGGCCATGATGGCGTGCTGCACCGGCGCCGCCCCGCGCCAGGCGGGCAGCAGCGAGAAGTGCAGGTTGACCCAGCCATGGGCGGGGATGTCGAGGGCGACGCGGGGCAGCAGGGCGCCGTAGGCGACGACCGGGCAGCAGTCCGGGGCGATCTCCCTGAGCCGCTCGAGGAACTCGGGATCCCGCGGCCTGACCGGCTTCAGCACCTCGATCCCGGCCTCCTCCGCCCGCTCGGCCACGGGCGACGCGACCAGCCTGCGGCCGCGCCCGGCCGGCGCGTCGGGCCGCGTGACGACGGCGGCGACCTCGTGCCGCCCGGAGGCGATCAGAGCGTCCAGAGCGGGAACGGCGACCTCGGGGGTACCGGCGAAGACGAGCTTCATGGGCGGGATCGGGCCTCTCGGGCGGGGGTTGACCGGGCAGCGCACCAGTCTATGACCACGACGGGGACGGCCCCATGCCGACGGACGGCGCGCACCGGACCACCCCGGCGTATGCATATGCCCGTACGCCCCCACCCCGTGACCAGCGGAGCGCCCACGCGTTGGTCAAGAAAGAGTTGACCACACAGGGCCGCTTTCTCGGCCCGATTCCTTTCAACGCCGGTTCGAGAGGCTTGTTCATGGCCGACCACGCCACCCACGACGCCCAGGCCCGGGCCAGCCTGCACTCGCTGGTGCGGGACATCGAGCGGGTCCGCCGGCAGGTGGACGCACTGCGCACGCTCACCGCCCAGCTGGGCAACGTCTACCGCCCGCGCCGCTCCGGCCCGTCCACGGGCTTCGTCGTCTACGGACGTGCCCCCGCCCCGACGGTGCGCCTCGCCCAGGAACTCCGGGACAGCGTCGAAACGCTCGTCACGGCGGCCGTGGACTTCGACCGCTCCCTCGGCTTCTCGTGGGACGCGGTGGGCTCTGCGCTCGGCGTCACCAAGCAGGCGGTGCACCGCCGTTACGGCGCACGCCGCGCCGCCGCCCAGGCGGCGGCCGAGGCCGAACGGGCCGCGGAGCCGTCCGGCACCCGCACGGTCAACGTGAACAGCGGCCTGCCGGCGGTCCCGACGGTCCCCGCGGCCCGTTCCATGCCGACGCAGCCCACCGCGGGCAGCCAGTCCCTGCGCGACGACGCCCGCCCGACGGCCTTCCCCGGCCCGCGCAACCCCTGATCCGCGGCGGACCGCCCGCCGTCTCCTCCCTGCCCTCCCGAACGTCCGGGAGGGCAGACGTGTGCAGCAGGAACGAGCCGCCCGGCACCCACTGACCGGCGGGCGCCGCGAGCGGCAGCAGGTCTGCCGGCTCGTCAGCCGATGTCCGGCGGATCGATCCGCACCCGCACCGCCTCCCCGCTCCCCCGCGCCATCCGGGCGGCCTGCGCGGTCTTCAGCGCGGAGGCCAGCGCGGACCCACTGCCCGGCGGGACCCGGACCAGCGCCCGGTCCCAGTGCTCACCCGGCGGCGGCGCCCCGGGTCTGCGGGGCCCGCCGGGCGGCGCCGGCGGTATCGGCACCGGCCCCAGCACCTCCGCGTCCTGCGGCAGTTCGACCGAGGCGAGGAACTCGGCGACGGCCGCGGGCGTCCCGGACACCGCCGCCATCCGCGAGACGGGCGGGAAGCCCAGTTCGGCGCGTTCGGCCAGTTCGCGCACCGCGTGCCCGACGGGGTCCCAGCGCACCAGCGCCTGCACCGGCCGCAGGGTCGGCTCGGCCACCACGACCACCGTGCCGCCCTCGCTCTGCGGCCGCACCAGCGCTGCCGCCGCGATCCACCGGCGCAGCGCGTCCTCGCCGGCCCGCAGGTCGGGTCGTACGAGCATGGCCCAGCCGTCCAGCAGGAGGGCAGCCGCGTATCCGCCCTCGGCGACCGGTTCGGCCCCCGGTGTGCTCACCACCAGCGCGGGCGTGCCCGGCACCGTGTCCAGCACGTGCTCCCGCCCCGAGGTGCGCACCGGGACGGCGGGGAAGGCGCGCCCCAGCTCCTCGGCCGTCCGCCGGGCCCCGACGACCTGGGCGCGCAACCGGAATCCGCCGCACTCGGGGCAGTGCCAGCCGCTCTCCTCGCGCCCGCACCAGCCGCATCGCAGCACCCCCGCGTCCTGCCCCTGCAGCGGCCCGGAGCAGTGCGCGCAGCGGGCGGGGGCCCGGCACTGTGCGCAGGCCAGGCGGGGTGCGTAACCGCGCCGGGGCACCTGGACCAGCACGGGCCCGTGCCGCAGCCCCTCGCGGGCCGTCTGCCAGGCGAGGGTGGGCAGCCGGGCGGCGCGGGCGGCCTCGTCGCGCGCGAGGTCGCCGTCCCCGACGGTGCGGACCAGGGGCGCGGCCCGGCGTACCTGCTCGCGGCCGGCGACCAGCGGCCGGGCCCAGCCGCTGTCCACGAGCTGGGCGGCCTCGACGGTGCAGGCGAAGCCGCCGAGCAGGAAGGCGCACTTGTCCAGCGCGGCGCGCAGCAGCAGCACGTCGCGTGCGTGCGGCTGCGGGGCGTGCTGCTCGCTGTGGCTGTCGTCGCCGTCGTCCCAGATGGCGACGAGCCCCAGGTTCTGCACGGGCGCGAACATGGCGGCGCGGGTGCCCACCACGGCCCGTACGGACCCCCGCCGTACGGCGAGCCACTGCGCGTACCGCTTCTCGGGCCCGGCGTCGGCGGTGAGCAGCGCGTGCCGGCCGGCGCCGAGCAGGCCGGTGAGCGCGGCGTCGACGCGCGCGGCGGCCCGCCCGTCCGGTACGACGACCAGGGCGCCGCGCCCGGACGCGAGCGTGGCGGCGACGGCGCGGGCCAGTTCCTCGCTCCACAGCGGGCCCGGCAGCGCGTTCCAGACGGCCCTGGGCGCGTTGCCGGCGGCGAGGGCGTGGAGGAAGGCGCTGCCGTGCTCGTAGCGCCCCCAGGAGCCCGCCTCGGGCGCTGCGGGCGGGGGCAGCGGCGCGGGGGACGGCCGCTGCTCCGCTCGCGCGCTGCGGGGCGGCACGGCGAGCTGGAGGACGTCGGCGAGGCTTCCGGCGTACCGGTCGGCGACGGCTCGCGCGAGACTGAGCAGCTCCTCGCTGAGCACACGCTCCGGGGAGACGACCTGGGCCAGTGCGGCCAGCGGGCCGCTGTAGTCGGACTCGGCGCGGCGCTCGATCAGGAAGCCGTCGATGAGCCCGCCGCCCTCGCGGCGCCCCTCGCGCACCCGGTGCCGCCCGGCCCCGAACCGCACCCGCACCCGAACGCCCGGCTGTGCGTCGGCGTCCAGCTCGGCGGGGACCGCGTAGTCGAAGTACCGGTCGAGGTGCAGGACGCCCTTGTCGACGAGCACCCGGGCGACGGGCAGCTCCTCGGCGAGTGCGGCCCCCCGCCAGGTGCGCGGCTTGGCCCGCGGCGCCCGCGCCTTGCGCACGCTCTCCCGGATCAGCGCGAGCTGCTCCGGCGGCGCCCCTTCGGCCCCGCCGCCCCCCGGCTCGTTCTCGCTGCTCACCCTTGCATTCTTACCAAACCCCACCGACAACGGGCGCCGGCCGCCGATCGGGTCCCGCGCACAGACCCGCACCTGGCAGGGGAGCCGGCGACGGGCACGACCGCCGGATCCGGCCGCCCCGGCCGGCTGAGCCCCGACACGTCGAGGCCCGGCCCCCGGAGGCGGGGACCGGGCCTCGTCGCGAGCGAGCGGGCCGGTTACAGGCCGACCGCGGCGCGCAGGGCGTCCACGCGGTCCGTGCGCTCCCAGGTGAAGTCGGGCAGCTCGCGGCCGAAGTGGCCGTAGGCGGCCGTCTGGGCGTAGATCGGGCGGAGCAGGTCGAGGTCGCGGATGATCGCGGCCGGACGGAGGTCGAAGACCTCGTCGATCGCCTTCTCGATCTTCTCGGCGTCGACCTTGGCGGTGCCGAACGTCTCCACGAACAGGCCGACCGGCTCGGCCTTGCCGATCGCGTAGGCGACCTGGACCTCGCAGCGGGAGGCCAGGCCCGCCGCCACCACGTTCTTGGCGACCCAGCGCATCGCGTACGCCGCCGAGCGGTCCACCTTGGACGGGTCCTTGCCGGAGAAGGCGCCGCCGCCGTGGCGGGCCATGCCGCCGTAGGTGTCGATGATGATCTTGCGGCCGGTCAGGCCGGCGTCGCCCATCGGGCCGCCGATCTCGAAACGGCCGGTCGGGTTGACCAGCAGGCGGTAGCCCTCGGTGTCGAGCTTGATGCCCTCGTCCAGCAGGGCCTTCAGCTCCGGCTCCACGACGAACTCGCGGATGTCGGGGGCGAGCAGCGACTCCAGGTCGATGTCGGAGGCGTGCTGCGAGGAGACGACCACCGTGTCGAGACGGACGGCCTTGTCGCCGTCGTACTCGATGGTGACCTGCGTCTTGCCGTCCGGGCGCAGGTAGGGGATCGTGCCGTTCTTGCGCACGTCGGACAGCCGCTTGGACAGGCGGTGGGCCAGGAAGATCGGCAGCGGCATCAGGGTCGGCGTCTCGTCCGAGGCGTAGCCGAACATCAGGCCCTGGTCGCCGGCGCCCTGCCGGTCCAGTTCGTCGTCGTCGCCCTCGACCCGGGCCTCGTAGGCCGCGTCGACGCCCTGCGCGATGTCCGGGGACTGCGCGCCGATGGAGACGGACACACCGCAGGAGGCGCCGTCGAAGCCCTTCTTGGAGGAGTCGTAGCCGATCTCGAGGATCTTGCTGCGGACGAGGGTCGCGATGTCCGCGTAGGCCTTGGTCGTCACCTCGCCGGCCACATGCACCAGGCCCGTGGTGATCAGCGTCTCGACGGCGACCCGGGAGGTCGGGTCCTCGCGCAGAAGCGCGTCGAGAATGGTGTCGCTGATCTGGTCAGCGATCTTGTCGGGGTGACCCTCGGTGACGGACTCCGAGGTGAACAGGCGACGGGACACAACGCTCCCTGGGGTTGCAGCGGCTGCTGGCTGATCATTTGCGGTCGACGCACGGAGGCTGCGCCCGGCGTCGGCCGTGGACAGTTTATCGGTCGCACTCGGCCGACGGGTCACCTGTCTCGCCTCTCGGGAGCGCTGTGACCTGCGGCACGGGCATTCTGCCCAATGCCGGGCGGCATTGGCCAGGCCCGCCACACCCCAATTGCGGCTGACGTGCACCTGCCGCGGAGGCCGGGCGGACTCAGCCCAGGCGCTGTGCGACGAGGTCCCAGACGACGTCGGCGAGGGCTTCCTTGGGCCCGTGCGGCACGGGGGTCTCGCTGCCGTCGGCGCCCAGCACCACGGCCTCGTTCTCCTCGGAGCCGAACGTCTTGCGCTCCCCGACCTCGTTGACCACGAGCAGGTCGCAGCCCTTGCGGGCGAGTTTGGCGCGTCCGTTGGCGAGGACGTCGTCGGTCTCGGCGGCGAACCCGACGACCACCTGGCCGGGGCGGGCGCGCTCGGCGGAGATCTCCGCGAGGACGTCCGGGTTGCGCACGAGGACGACCGGGTCGGGGTCCTGGCCGTCCTTCTTCTTGATCTTGCCGGTCGCGTAGGCCGCGGGGCGGAAGTCGGCGACGGCGGCGGCCATGACGACCGCGTCGGCGTCCGCCGCCGCCTTCAGGACGGCCTCGCGCAGCTGGACGGCCGTGCCGACCGGTACGACGTCGACGCCCGCCGGGTCGGGCAGCCCGGCGTTGGCGGCGATCAGGGTGACCCGGGCGCCGCGGGCGGCGGCGGTGCGGGCGAGGGCGTAGCCCTGCTTGCCGGAGGAGCGGTTGCCGAGGAAGCGCACCGGGTCGAGGGGCTCGCGGGTGCCGCCGGCGGAGACGACGACGTGCCGCCCCTTCAGGTCGGGCTCGGTGACACCCCGGGCCAGCACCCGGCGGCAGACCTCGAAGATCTCCACCGGATCGGGCAGGCGGCCCTTGCCGGTGTCGACGCCGGTGAGCCGGCCGACGGCGGGCTCGATGACGACGGCGCCGCGGCGGCGCAGCGTGGCCACGTTCTCCTGGGTGGCCGGGTGCTCCCACATCTCGGTGTGCATGGCGGGTGCGAAGACGACCGGGCAGCGGGCGGTGAGGAGGGTGTTGGTCAGCAGGTCGTCGGCGAGGCCGTGGGCGGCCTTGGCGAGCATGTCGGCGGTGGCGGGCGCGACCACGACCAGGTCGGCGTGCTGGCCGATGCGGACGTGCGGGACCTCGTGGACGTCGTCCCAGACGTCCGTCGAGACGGGGTTGCCGGACAGGGCGGACCAGGTGGCGGCGCCGACGAAGTGCAGCGCGGAGGCGGTGGGCACCACGCGCACGTCATGGCCCGACTCCGTGAACCTGCGCAGCAGCTCACAGGCCTTGTAGGCGGCGATGCCGCCGCTGACCCCCAGAACGACCTTCGGCTTGTCCACGCTCACTCCCCGGACTCGTCAACCCTGCACACCCCATGACACACCACAGGCCCGGCAGCCGCGCCGCCGGGCCTGTCATGCGAGAACGAACGGTTACTGCGCCGGGCCCTCGACGGCCTCGGAGGTCAGCAGGCCGGCGTTGATCTCGCGCAGGGCGATCGACAGCGGCTTCTCGTGGACGTGGGTGTCGACGAGGGGACCGACGTACTCGAGCAGGCCCTCGCCGAGCTGCGAGTAGTACGCGTTGATCTGGCGGGCCCGCTTGGCCGCGTAGATCACGAGGCTGTACTTCGAGTCGGTGGCCTCAAGCAACTCGTCGATCGGCGGGTTGATGATGCCCTCGGGCGCGGTGATGGAAGAGGACACGCTCTACCTTCCGATGGGTGGGAAAAGATCATTCATGACCACGCAACGTGATCACACAACATCCATCAAGGCTAGCAGCTCGCGCGCCACGTCCTCGACGGAGGTGTTGACCAAGGTCGTGTCGAACTCCGGCTCGGCCGCCAGCTCGGTCCTGGCCGCCTCCAGGCGGCGCTCGATGACCTCGGGCGGCTCGGTGCCCCGGCCGGTCAGCCTGCGCACCAGCTCCTCCCAGGAGGGCGGAGCCAGGAACACCAGCTGGGCGTCCCCCATGGACTCCCGTACCTGCCGGGCGCCCTGGAGGTCGATCTCCAGCAGGACGGGCTCCCCCTTCTCCAGCCGCTCCTGCACGGCCGCGCGGGGCGTGCCGTAGCGGTTGCCGGCGAACTCGGCCCACTCCAGCAGCTCGCCGTTGGCGATCAGCTTGTCCATCTCCTCGTCGGTGACGAAGAAGTAGTGGACTCCGTGCTTCTCGCCGGGGCGCGGCTTGCGGGTGGTGGCCGACACCGAGAGCCAGACCTCGGGGTGTTCCTTGCGCATATGGGCGACGACCGTGCTCTTGCCGACCCCCGAGGGGCCGGAGAGCACGGTCAGCCGCGGACGTTCACTCATGCAGCGATTATTCCAGCAATCCCGGTGTGCCCGGGACTCCCGGTCCGGCTCCCCCTGCGCGGGGAGGCGGGCTCAGGAGCCGGTGCTGCCGAATTCACGCTCCAGGGAAGCGATCTGGTTGGAACCGAGACCGCGCACGCGGCGGCTCTCGGAGATGCCCAGACGCTCCATGATCTGCTTGGCGCGGACCTTGCCCACGCCCGGCAGCGACTCGAGCAGTGCGGAGACCTTCATCTTGCCGATGACGTCGTTCTCCTGGCCCTGCTTGATGACCTCGTGCAGGGAGGCGCCGGAGTGCTTGAGTCGATTCTTGACCTCGGCCCGCTCCCGGCGAGCCGCGGCGGCCTTTTCGAGCGCGGCTGCGCGCTGTTCGGGGGTAAGGGGCGGAAGAGCCACGCCTACGTCACCTCGGATGTCGAACTGTCGGATACGGACCGGTGAGGAACCTAGTCGCCCCACACCTGGGGAGCTACGAGCAACACGCTTCGCCCGTTCTCCCCCACTACCTCATGGGTGTGGGGGTGTCCCCACAGCTCGGAGACTAGCGGTCAAGGCCGCCAGAGTCAGCGAGAACAGCGGAAAAGTCCTGGTCAGCCTCCGCCAGGTCGGACATTTACGACATTCTGCCCCCGATTTGAGGATGTATTCACACTCAAGTCGCCGCAAGGCCGCCCAGCCGAGCACCCCTCCGAGGTCTCAGGCGCCGGAAACGGCCGCCCGGACCTCCTCCGCGAAGCGCTCCGCGGCCGCGCGCAGCGCCCCCGCGTCGGGACCGTGCCGCAGCACACCCCGGCTGACGTTCGGCACGACGTTGCGCACCGCCGGCCCGAACACCTTCGGGAGATCGGCCGCCGTGGCGCCCTGCGCGCCGACACCGGGCGCGAGGAGCGGTCCGTTGATCGCGAGGTCGTACGACGACAGGTCGCCGACCGTGGCGCCGACGACGGCGCCGAAGGAGCCCAGCGGCTCGTCCCCGGCGTTCTCGGCGGCCAGGTGGGCCAGCATGGTCGCGCCCACGGTCCGGCCGTCCGCGCGGACCGCGTGCTGGACCTCGGGGCCCTCCGGGTTGGAGGTCAGCGCCAGCACGAACAGACCGGCGCCGCTCTCCCGGGCCAGCGCCACGGCCGGGCTGAGCGAGCCGTAGCCGAGGTACGGCGAGACGGTCAGGGCGTCGGAGAACAGCGGGGCGTCCTTGTGCAGGTAGGCCTCGGCGTACCCGGCCATGGTCGAGCCGATGTCGCCGCGCTTGGCGTCCATCACGACGAGGGCGCCGGCCGCACGCGCCTCCTGGACGGCCTTCTCCAGCACGGCGACCCCGCGCGAGCCGAAACGCTCGAAGAAGGCGCTCTGCGGCTTCATCACGGCGACCCGGCCGGCGACGGCCTCGACGACCGTGCGGCTGAACCGCTCGAGTCCGGCCACGTCGTCGTTCAGTCCCCACTCGGCGAGCAGGGAGGCGTGCGGGTCGATGCCGACGCACAGCGGGCCGCGCTCGTCCATGGCGCGGCGCAGGCGGGCGCCGAAGGGCTCCGTCGGGCTCATGCGGGCTTCCTCACGTCGGCGCCGACCGCGTCGGCGAGGGTGGCGTAGGGGCTGGTGCGCAGACGGGCGGCGAGGCCCTTGTGGATCGCGCGGGACCAGAAGGGGCCCTCGTAGACGAAGGCGCTGTAGCCCTGGACCAGCGTGGCGCCGGCCAGGATGCGCTGCCAGGCGTCCTCGGCGGTCTCGATGCCGCCGACGCCCACGAGGGTGATCCGGTCGCCCACGCGCGCGTACAGGCGGCGCAGGACCTCCAGGGAGCGTGCCTTCAGCGGGGCGCCGGACAGACCGCCGGTCTCCTTCACCAGCGCGGGCGCGGACTTCAGGCCGAGCCCCTCGCGGGCGATGGTGGTGTTGGTGGCGATGATGCCGTCCAGGCCCAGTTCCACGGCCAGGTCGGCGACGGCGTCGATGTCGTCGTCGGCGAGATCGGGGGCGATCTTCACCAGGAGCGGGACGCGCCGGCCGGCGACCGCCCGGTCGGCGGCTTCGCGGACGGCGGTCAGCAGCGGGCGCAGCGCCTCGGTGGCCTGCAGGTTGCGCAGGCCGGGGGTGTTCGGGGAGGAGACGTTGACGACCAGGTAGTCCGCGTAGGGCGCGAGGCGCTCGGCCGACTTCACGTAGTCGCCGACGGCCTCCGCCTCGGGGACGACCTTGGTCTTGCCGATGTTGACGCCGACGACGGTCCGGAACACCGGCTCGCGGGTGGCCAGACGGGCGGCGACGGCAAGGGAGCCGTCGTTGTTGAAGCCCATGCGGTTGATCAGCGCCCGGTCGGCGACCAGGCGGAACAGCCGCTTCTTCGGGTTGCCCGGCTGCGGCTCGCCGGTGACCGTGCCGATCTCCACATGGTCGAAGCCCAGCATCGCCATGCCGTCGACGGCGACGGCGTTCTTGTCGAAGCCGGCGGCCAGCCCGAAGGGTCCGTGCATCCGCAGCCCGAAGGCCTCCGTGCGCAGCTCCTTGTAGCGGGGCGCGAGGGCGGCGGCGAGGAAGGTGCGCAGCACGGGGATGCGGACGGCGAGGCGGATCCAGCGGAAGGCGAGGTGGTGGGCCTTCTCGGGGTCCATCCGGGTGAACACCAGACGGAAGAACAGCTTGTACATCTCGGAAAGTCCTCAGTAGTCCTCATGAAGAGGGGGACACCGTTTCCGGTGTCCCCCTCGGGGCCGGCTGCTAGTCCCTGGCGGCGGTCAGGTGCTCCGCGTGTTCCTGGAGCGAGCGCACGCCCACGTCGCCGTGGTTGAGGGCGTCGATGCCCTGGACGGCCGCCGCAAGGGCCTGGACGGTCGTCAGGCACGGCACGGAGCGGGCCACGGCCGCCGTACGGATGTCGTAGCCGTCGAGGCGGCCGCCGGTGCCGTACGGGGTGTTGACGATGAGGTCGACCTCGCCGTCGTGGATGAGCTGGACGATGGTCCGCTCGCCGTTCGGGCCGGTGCCCTCGGACTGCTTGCGCACGACCGTGGCGTTGATGCCGTTGCGCTTGAGGACCTCGGCGGTGCCGGAGGTGGCCAGCAGCTCGAAGCCGTGCGCGACCAGCTCGCGCGCCGGGAAGATCATCGAGCGCTTGTCGCGGTTGGCGACCGAGATGAACGCCCGCCCCTTGGTGGGCAGCGGGCCGTAGGCGCCGGCCTGCGACTTGGCGTACGCCGTGCCGAAGACGGAGTCGATGCCCATGACCTCGCCGGTGGAGCGCATCTCCGGGCCGAGGACGGTGTCGACGCCGCGGCCGTGGATGTCGCGGAAGCGCGACCACGGCATGACGGCCTCCTTGACGGAGATCGGCGCGTCCAGCGGCAGCTCGCCGCCGTCGCCGTTCTTCGGCAGCAGCCCCTCGGCGCGCAGCTCGGCGATGGTCGCGCCCAGCGAGATCCGGGCGGCGGCCTTGGCCAGCGGCACCGCGGTCGCCTTCGAGGTGAAGGGGACGGTACGGGAGGCGCGCGGGTTGGCCTCCAGGACGTAGAGGATGTCGCCGGCCATCGCGAACTGGATGTTGATCAGGCCGCGCACCCCGACACCGCGCGCGATGGCCTCGGTGGAGGCGCGCAGGCGCTTGACGTCGAAGCCGCCGAGGGTGATCGGGGGCAGGGCGCACGCCGAGTCGCCGGAGTGGATGCCGGCCTCCTCGATGTGCTCCATGACGCCGCCCAGGTACAGCTCCTCGCCGTCGTAGAGGGCGTCGACGTCGATCTCGATGGCGTCGTCCAGGAACCGGTCGACGAGGACCGGCCGGGAGGGGCTGATCTCGGTGGACTCGGCGATGTAGGCGGCGAGGCGGGTCTCGTCGTAGACGATCTCCATGCCGCGGCCGCCCAGGACGTACGACGGCCGGACCAGGACCGGGTAGCCGATCTCGTCGGCGATGGCCTTGGCCTCGGCGAAGGTGGTGGCCGTGCCGTGCTTCGGGGCGGGCAGGCCCGCCTCGGCGAGCACCCGGCCGAAGGCGCCGCGGTCCTCGGCGGCGTGGATCGCCTCGGGCGAGGTCCCCACGATCGGCACGCCGTTGTCCTTCAGGGCCTGCGACAGGCCGAGCGGGGTCTGTCCGCCCAGCTGCACGATCACGCCCGCGACCGGTCCGGCCTGCTGCTCGGCGTGGACGATCTCCAGCACGTCCTCCAGCGTGAGCGGCTCGAAGTACAGCCGGTCGGAGGTGTCGTAGTCGGTGGAGACGGTCTCCGGGTTGCAGTTGACCATCACGGTCTCGTACCCGGCGTCGGACAGCGCGAAGGAGGCGTGGACGCAGGAGTAGTCGAACTCGATGCCCTGGCCGATGCGGTTCGGGCCGGAGCCCAGGATGATCACGGCCGGCTTCTCGCGCGGGGCGACCTCCGTCTCCTCGTCGTAGGAGGAGTAGAAGTACGGCGTCTTCGCGGCGAACTCGGCGGCGCAGGTGTCGACCGTCTTGTAGACCGGGCGGATGCCGAGCGCGTGCCGGACCTCGCGGACGACGTCCTCGCGCAGGCCGCGGATCTCGGCGACCTGCTGGTCGGAGAAGCCGTGCCGCTTGGCCTCGGCGAGCAGGTCGCGAGTCAGCTCGGGGGCCTCGGCCAGCTCGTCCGCGATCTCCTTGATCAGGAAGAGCTGGTCCACGAACCACGGGTCGATCTTCGTGTACGCGAAGACCTCCTCGGGGGTGGCGCCCGCGCGGATGGCCTGCATGACCGTGTTGATCCGGCCGTCGGTGGGGCGGCGGGACTCCTCCAGCAGCGCCTGCTTGTCGCCCGGGTCGCCCACGAAGGTGAACTGGCTGCCCTTCTTCTCCAGCGAGCGCAGCGCCTTCTGGAACGCCTCGGGGAAGTTGCGGCCGATGGCCATGGCCTCGCCGACCGACTTCATGGTGGTGGTCAGCGTGGAGTCGGCCTGCGGGAACTTCTCGAAGGCGAAGCGCGGGGCCTTGACGACGACGTAGTCGAGCGTGGGCTCGAAGGAGGCCGGGGTCTCGGCCGTGATGTCGTTCGGGATCTCGTCCAGCGTGTAGCCGACGGCCAGCTTGGCGGCGATCTTGGCGATCGGGAAGCCGGTGGCCTTGGAGGCCAGCGCCGACGAGCGCGACACGCGCGGGTTCATCTCGATGACGATCACGCGACCGTCCTCGGGGTTCACCGCGAACTGGATGTTGCAGCCGCCGGTGTCGACGCCGACCTCGCGGATGACGGCGATGCCGATGTCCCGCAGGATCTGGTACTCGCGGTCGGTCAGGGTCATCGCGGGCGCGACGGTGATCGAGTCACCGGTGTGCACGCCCATGGGGTCGAAGTTCTCGATGGAGCAGACGACCACGACGTTGTCGTTCTTGTCGCGCATCAGCTCCAGCTCGTACTCCTTCCAGCCGAGGATGGACTCCTCCAGGAGCACCTCGGTGGTCGGGGAGAGCGTGAGGCCCTGCCCGGCGATGCGGCGCAGCTCCTCCTCGTCGTGCGCGAAGCCGGAGCCGGCGCCGCCCATGGTGAAGGACGGGCGGACGACGACCGGGTAGCCGCCGAGGGTCTCGACGCCCTTGAGGACGTCGTCCATGGAGTGGCAGATGACCGAGCGGGCGGACTCGCCGTGCCCGATCTTCCTGCGGACCTCCTCCACGACCTCCTTGAACTGGTCGCGGTCCTCGCCCTTGTGGATGGCCTCGGGCCGGGCGCCGATCAGCTCCACGCCGTACTTGGCGAGGACGCCGTTCTCGTGCAGGGCGATGGCGGTGTTCAGGGCCGTCTGGCCGCCGAGGGTGGGCAGCAGGGCGTCGGGGCGCTCCTTGGCGATGATCTTCTCGACGAAGTCCGGGGTGATCGGCTCGACGTACGTGGCGTCGGCGATCTCCGGGTCGGTCATGATCGTCGCCGGGTTGGAGTTGACGAGGATGACGCGCAGGCCTTCGGCCTTGAGCACGCGGCACGCCTGGGTGCCGGAGTAGTCGAACTCGGCGGCCTGGCCGATGACGATCGGGCCGGAGCCGATGACCAGGACGGACTGGATATCGGTGCGCTTAGGCACGCTGGCCCTCCATCAGGGAGACGAAGCGGTCGAACAGGTAGGCGGCGTCGTGCGGTCCCGCTGCCGCTTCGGGGTGGTACTGGACGGAGAAGGCCGGCTGGTCGAGCAGCTGCAGCCCCTCCACGACGTCGTCGTTGAGGCAGACGTGCGAGACCTCGGCGCGGCCGAACTTCGTCTCGCTGACCTTGTCGAGCGGTGCGTCCACGGCGAAGCCGTGGTTGTGCGCGGTGACCTCGACCTTGCCGGTCGTACGGTCCTGGACCGGCTGGTTGATGCCGCGGTGGCCGTACTTCAGCTTGTAGGTGCCGAAGCCGAGGGCGCGGCCGAGGATCTGGTTGCCGAAGCAGATGCCGAACAGGGGCGTCTTCCGCTCCAGGACGGCGCTCATCAGCGCAACCGGGCCGTCGGCGGTCGCCGGGTCGCCGGGGCCGTTGGAGAAGAACACACCGTCCGGGTTGACGGCGTAGACCTCGTCGGCCGTGGCGGTCGCGGGCAGGACGTGCACCTCGATGCCGCGCTCGGCCATCCGGTGCGGGGTCATGCCCTTGATGCCGAGGTCGATGGCGGCGACGGTGAACCTCTTCTCGCCGATCGCCGGGACGACGTACGCTTCCTTGGTCGCGACCTCCTCGTAGAGGCTCGCGCCCTTCATGTGCGGCTGGGCCTGCACGCGCGCGACGAGCTCGGACTCGGCGGCGATCGCCTCGCCCGAGAAGATGCCGGCGCGCATGGAGCCGCGCTCGCGCAGGTGGCGGGTGAGCGCCCGGGTGTCGATGCCGGAGATGCCGACCACGCCCTGGCGCACCAGCTCGTCGTCCAGGGAGCGCTTGGCACGCCAGTTGGACGGCACGCGCGCGGGGTCGCGCACGACGTAGCCGGAGACCCAGATGCGTCCGGACTCGTCGTCCTCGTCGTTCCAGCCGGTGTTGCCGATCTGGGGGGCGGTCGCGACGACGATCTGGCGGTCGTACGACGGGTCGGTGAGCGTCTCCTGGTAGCCGGTCATGCCGGTGGAGAACACGGCCTCGCCGAAGGTCTCCCCCACGGCCCCGTAGGCACGGCCGCGGAAGATGCGGCCGTCCTCCAGGACGAGTACGGCGGGAACCCTGTCAGCTCCCCTTGTGGAGGTCGTCATCGTGCGCCTTCCGTGTCGTTGGTCATCTCGTTCAGGGTGGCGACCCACTCGGCGTGCTCGGCCGCGTGGTCGGAGCGGAAGCCGGAGTCGATCAGCTTGTCGCCCAGCGCCCAGGTCACCACCAGCAGTCCGCCCTCGGTGAGGACCTTGCCGGCGATGCCCTTGTCCAGCCGGGCGCCGCGCAGTGCGGCGGCGGGGACGAAGAAGTCGCTCGCGCCGGGGCGCTCGACCTCCAGGCCCGCATCGGTCAGGGTGAGCTCGGCCCGGCTGCGGGTGCCCAGGCCGTGGGCCACGATGCGGTCCAGCCACTGGCCGGCCGTGGTGGAGCCGTGGTAGCGGCCGCTCATGCTCAGTTTCACCGGGCCGGTCTCCTCCGGCGCGCCGGGCGGCACGGGCAGGTCGCTCTGGAGCGTGCCGCGCCACTTCCAGCCCTCGCGCATCAGCCAGTAGACGAGCGCGATGAAGAGGGCGAGTCCGACGAGCCAGCCGATGCGGGCCGGCCAGTCGGTGACCGGGGCCGACTTCTCCGCCTCGGCCAGCAGGATTACAGGTGTCACGTGAGCTTCCCGTCGACGAGCGTGGCCTTGCCCCGCAGCCACGTGTGCGTCACACGGCCCGGCAGCTCACGTCCCGCGTACGGGGTGTTGCGGCTGCGCGAGGCGAAGCCCGCGGGGTCCACCTGGCCACGGTATGCCGCGTCGACGAGGGTGAGGTTGGCGGGCTCACCAGCCGAGACGGGACGGCCGTGTCCGGTGGCCTGTCCGATCTGCGCGGGCTTGAAGGACATCCGGTCGGCGACGCCGGCCCAGTCCAGCAGGCCCGTGTCGACCATGGTCTCCTGGACCACTGACAACGCGGTCTCCAGGCCGACCATGCCCATGGCGGCGGCCGCCCACTCGCAGTCCTTGTCCTCGTGCGGGTGCGGGGCGTGGTCGGTGGCGACGATGTCGATCGTGCCGTCCGCCAGGGCCTCGCGCAGGGCGTGCACGTCGCGCTCGGTGCGCAGCGGCGGGTTGACCTTGTAGACGGGGTTGTAGGTGCGCACCAGCTCGTCGGTGAGGAGCAGGTGGTGCGGGGTCACCTCGGCGGTGACCTGGATGCCGCGGGACTTGGCCCAGCGGACGATCTCCACGCTGCCGGCGGTCGACAGGTGGCAGATGTGGACGCGGGAGCCGACGTGCTCGGCGAGCAGCACGTCCCGGGCGATGATCGACTCCTCGGCGACGGCCGGCCAGCCGCCCAGGCCCAGCTCGGCGGAGACGACGCCCTCGTTCATCTGGGCGCCCTCGGTCAGCCGCGGCTCCTGCGCGTGCTGGGCGACGACCCCGCCGAAGGCCTTCACGTACTCCAGCGCGCGGCGCATGATCACCGCGTCGTCCACGCACTTGCCGTCGTCGGAGAAGACGGTGACGCCGGCCGCCGAGTCGTGCATGGCGCCCAGCTCGGCGAGCTTCCTGCCCTCGAGGCCGACGGTGACGGCGCCGATGGGCTGCACGTCGCAGTAGCCGTGCTCCTGGCCGAGCCGCCACACCTGCTCGACCACGCCGGCGGTGTCGGCGACAGGGAAGGTGTTGGCCATGGCGAACACGGCGGTGTAGCCGCCGGACGCGGCCGCGCGGGTGCCGGTCAGGACGGTCTCGGAGTCCTCGCGGCCCGGTTCGCGCAGATGGGTGTGCAGGTCGACCAGGCCCGGCAGCAGCACCTTGCCGCCGGCCTCGACGACCTCGGCGCCCTCGGCGGACAGGCCGGTGCCCACCGCCGCGATCGTCTCGCCGTCGATCAGCACGTCCTGCGGCTCGCCGCCGAGCACCTTCGCACCACGGATCAGGGTCTTGCTCATGGGGGTTACTTCTCCTCGGTGGTACGGGCGTGGGTGACGGCGGGCTCGTTGCCGCCGAGCAGCAGGTACAGGACGGCCATCCGGATGGAGACGCCGTTGGCGACCTGCTCGACGGCGGTGCAGCGGTCGGAGTCGGCGACCTCGGCGGTGATCTCCATGCCGCGGACCATCGGGCCGGGGTGCATCACGACGGCATGCTCGGGCAGCTTGGCCATGCGGTCGCCGTCGAGGCCGTAGCGGCGGGAGTACTCGCGCTCGGTCGGGAAGAAGGCGGCGTTCATCCGCTCGCGCTGGACGCGCAGCATCATCACCGCGTCGCACTTGGGCAGCGCGCTGTCGAGGTCGTACGACACCTCGCAGGGCCAGGTCTCCACGCCGACCGGCACCAGGGTGGGCGGGGCGACGAGGGTGACCTCGGCGCCGAGGGTGTGCAGCAGGTCCACGTTGGAGCGGGCGACCCGGCTGTGCAGGACGTCACCGACGATGGTGATCCGCCGGCCGGACAGGTCCTGGCCGAGCCCGGCGTCCCGGCCGATGAGCCGGCGGCGCATGGTGAAGGCGTCCAGCAGGGCCTGGGTGGGGTGCTGGTGGGTGCCGTCGCCGGCGTTGATGACCGCGGCGTCGATCCAGCCGGAGTTCGCCAGGCGGTACGGCGCTCCGGAGGCGCCGTGCCGGATGACGACGGCGTCGACGCCCATGGCCTCCAGCGTCTGGGCGGTGTCCTTCAGGGACTCGCCCTTGGACACGCTGGAGCCCTTGGCGGAGAAGTTGATGACGTCGGCGGAGAGGCGCTTCTCGGCGGCCTCGAAGGAGATCCGCGTGCGCGTGGAGTCCTCGAAGAAGAGGTTGACGACGGTGCGGCCGCGCAGGGTCGGCAGCTTCTTGATCGGCCGGTCGGCGACCCGGGCCATCTCCTCGGCGGTGTCGAGGATCAGGACGGCGTCGTCACGGGTGAGGTCGGCGGCCGAGATGAGATGACGCTGCATCTGTCAGGCTCCGTAAGGCAGTTCAATCGGGAGATTCGGGGCAGACGGGCGCGTGCGTGGGTACGCCGGAGCGCGCCCTGCGCCTGACGTGCTACTGGTCGGCCTTCACACCGAGCAGCACGGTGTCGCGACCGTCCTCCTCGGCGAGCTGGACCTTGACCGTCTCCCGCAGCGACGTGGGGAGGTTCTTGCCGACGTAGTCGGCGCGGATGGGCAGTTCGCGGTGGCCGCGGTCGACCAGGACCGCGAGCTGTACCGCGCGGGGGCGCCCGATGTCGTTCAGGGCGTCGAGGGCGGCGCGGATGGTGCGGCCGGAGAACAGCACGTCGTCGACGAGGACGACCAGCTTGCCGTCGATGCCGTCACCGGGGATCTCGGTGCGGGCCAGCGCACGCGGCGGGTGCATGCGCAGGTCGTCGCGGTACATGGTGATGTCGAGGGAGCCGACCGGGATCTTGCGGTCGGTGATCTGCTCCAGCTTGGCGGCGAGCCGCTGGGCGAGGAAGACACCCCGGGTGGGGATGCCGAGGAGCACCACGTCGTCGGCGCCCTTGGCGCGCTCGACGATCTCGTGGGCGATGCGGGTCAGCACCCGCGCGATGTCGGGGCCCTCGAGAACGGGCCGCGCATCGGACGCAGGCGGAGTCGCGTGCGAGTCCTGCTTGTCCATACGAAAAGGACCTCCTTCTCCGCCTCACGGGACGGACCTTAAAGGACGCCTGATTTGCGCCATCCACCGTAGCAGGTCATGCAGAGGGCTCCGGTCACCCCCCTGGCCCAACCGGTTGCCGCTACCACGGAAGAGTCGGTGTGGACCATTCGGCTTGACGCAGAAGAATCACGCTGCGTAACCTCACAGTGAGTTACCAGCCGCGCGGCGGGAACCCAGCCCAGTCGCGTCGACACAGTGTCCGGGGAGCTATATGTCCAGCGAATACGCCAAACAGCTCGGGGCCAAGCTCCGGGCCATCCGCACCCAGCAGGGCCTTTCCCTCCACGGTGTCGAGGAGAAGTCCCAGGGTCGCTGGAAGGCCGTGGTGGTCGGGTCCTACGAGCGTGGCGACCGTGCGGTGACCGTCCAGCGGCTCGCCGAGCTGGCCGATTTCTATGGCGTTCCGGTTCAGGAGCTGCTGCCGGGCACCACGCCGGGCGGCGCCGCCGAGCCGCCGCCGAAGCTGGTCCTGGACCTCGAGCGGCTGGCCACCGTGCCGGCCGAGAAGGCGGGACCCCTGCAGCGTTACGCGGCGACGATCCAGTCCCAGCGCGGCGACTACAACGGCAAGGTGCTCTCCATCCGCCAGGACGACCTGCGCACACTCGCCGTCATCTACGACCAGTCCCCCTCGGTCCTCACGGAGCAGCTGATCAGCTGGGGTGTGCTGGACGCGGACGCGCGCCGCGCGGTGGCCGCGCACGAGGAGAGCTGAGCCGCTCCACACCCGAGCAGAAACGTGCCGCCGGGGTGGCCGGAACCATGCGGTTCCGGCCACCCCGGCGGCGTTCTCACAGGCGTTCGCACGGCTGTGGGAGGGAATGCCGGAGGGCCCGCAGCACGAGCGTGCTGCGGGCCCTCCGGCGATGTCGTACCGGGCTTCTACGCCTGGTCCCGGCGCAGGGACGGCTTGAGTTCCTTCAGGCGGCCCAGCAGGCCGTTGACGAACGACGGCGACTCGTCGGTGGAGAACTCCTTCGCCAGCTGCACCATCTCGTCGAGCACGACGGCGTCCGGGGTCTCGTCCACCCAGATCAGCTCGTACGCGCCGAGCCGCAGGATGTTGCGGTCCACGACCGGCATCCGGTCCAGCGTCCAGCCGACCGCGTACTGGGCGATCAGCTCGTCGATGCGCTTCGCGTGCTCGGCGTAGCCCTCGACGAGCTGCATCGTGTACTCGCTGACCGGCGGCTGCCGGGTGTCGGACCGGGACAGCCGGATCCAGTCCGCGAGGACCGTCAGGACGTCGGCGCCGCGCTGGTCGCCCTCGAAGAGGATCTGGAAGGCGCGTTTGCGGGCCGTGTTGCGGGCAGCCACGGTTAGCTGTTCACCCGGCCGAGGTAGTCGCTGGTGCGGGTGTCGACCTTGATCTTCTCACCGGTGGTGATGAAGAGCGGGACCTGGATCTGGTGGCCGGTCTCCAGCGTGGCGGGCTTGGTGCCGCCGGTGGAGCGGTCGCCCTGGACGCCCGGCTCGGTCTCGGCGACGGTCAGCTCGACGGCGGCCGGCAGCTCGACGAAGAGCACCTCGCCCTCGTGCTGGGCGACGGTGGCCTCGAAGCCCTCGACCAGGAAGTTGGCGGCGTCGCCCACCACCTTGCGGTCGATGTGCAGCTGGTCGTAGGTCTCCATGTCCATGAAGACGAAGTAGTCGCCGTCCATGTACGAGAACTGCATGTCGCGCTTGTCGACAGTGGCCGTCTCGACCTTGACTCCGGCGTTGAAGGTCTTGTCGACCACCTTGCCGGACAGCACGTTCTTGAGCTTGGTGCGCACGAAGGCCGGGCCCTTGCCGGGCTTGACGTGCTGGAACTCGACGACGGACCAGAGCTGGCCGCCTTCGAGCTTGAGCACCATGCCGTTCTTGAGGTCGTTCGTGGAAGCCACGGTTGCGGAATCTCCTGGACTGACGTACGACCCCGGGGCAGGCGCCGCGGTGGATTGCCGCTACAGCGCGAGCAGCTCCTTGGTCGTGATGGTGAGTAGCTCGGGTCCGCCGTCCGCCTCGGGGCGTACGACGAGCGTGTCATCGATCCGGACACCGCCCCGGCCCGGGAGGTGGACTCCCGGTTCGACGGTGACCGGCACGCAAGCGTCCAGTTTACCCATGGCCGCGGGGGCCAACTGCGGGTCCTCGTCGATTTCGAGTCCGACCCCGTGTCCGGTCAGCGGTGGCAGGGCTTCCGCATAGCCCGCGGAGTCCAGCACCTGGCGCGCGGCGCGGTCCACGTCGCGGTAGGCGGCGCCGGGCGCCAGGGACTCGCGTCCGGCGCGCTGCGCGGAGAAGACCAGGTCGTAGAGCTCGACCTGCCAGTCCGCGGGCGAGGTGCCGATCACGAAGGTGCGGCCGATCTCGCAGCGGTAGCCGCGGTAGGTCGCGCCCAGGCACACGGAGAGGAAGTCGCCCTCCTCCACCCGCCGGTCGGTGGGGCGGTGCCCGCGGCGGCCGGAGTTGGGTCCGGTGGCGACGGAGGTGGGGAAGGCCGGGCCGTCGGCGCCGTGGTCGACCAGGCGGCGCTCCAGCTCCAGCGCGAGGTGCCGTTCGGTGCGGCCGACCAGGATCGACTCCAGCAGCTCGCCGAGGGCCTGGTCGGCGATCTCGGCGCCGATGCGCAGGCAGGAGATCTCCTCCTCGTCCTTGACCACCCTGAGCTGCTCCACGGCCGCGCCGAGATCGGTGAGGCGCAGCGCCGGGACCGCCGCGGCGAGGGCTCTGTGGCGGGCCACGGTGAGGTGGTGCTCCTCGACGGCGAGGGAGTCGGCGTCCTGGCCCGCGGCGTGGGCGGCCGCCTCGACGGCGGGGTCGCCGTTGTTCGCCGGGAGGACGTGCAGGCGCAGGTTCTCGTCGGGCCGGCCCTCGTACGGCCGGTCCTCGGGCGGACCGGTGCACACCAGCAGGTCATCGCGCTTGCCCACCAGCAGGGCGGCGCCGTGCGGGGCCGTGCCCGCGAGGTAGCGCACGTTGGCGGGGCGGGTGACGAGCGCTGCCGCGGTGCCGGCCGCGGTGAAGTGGTCTCTCAGCCGGGATCGGCGGGTCGCGTACACCTCTGACATGAGATGAGCGTAGGAGTTTTGTGCGGATTATGCCGATTCGTGGGGGCCGAGTGGGGTTGCGGAGCAGGTGGGGGGCGGTGCCTGTGGATCGCCGGACGCGGGCGCGGAGGCGGTGCCCGCGCGCCCTGCGGCACGGCGGCTGCCCCCGCTCACCAGTTCGGGGGGCTCGCGATGGCCCTCGCCAGGACCTCGTCCAGGACCCTCGCCGTGCCCGGGACGTCCAGCTGGGAGTTGTCGATGATCGGCAGGCCCGAGCCGTACCAGCCGGCCATGCGGCCGTGGATGCGGGCGACCTCCTCGTCGGTGAGGCGGCGGTTGCCGGTGCGCTCCGCGTTGCGCTCCAGCACGACGTCCAGGCCGGGCAGGAGGACGACGGGCAGCAGGCCGGGGCCCACATGGCGTTTCCAGCCGCCGAGGCCGACGACCGGGCGGTCCGGGAAGACGGCGTCGTCCAGGATGCAGGAGATCCCGTTGGCGAGGAAGTTGCGGGCGGCGAAGCCGCAGGTGCGGCGGGCCAGGCGGTACTGGGCCTCGGAGTTGTCGTTCCAGCCGGACTGTGGGTCGGCGAAGCCGGAGCGGACCCATTCGCGGACGTCGTCCAGGCTGATGTGCGCGGTGGGCACCCGGCGGTGGTCCGCCCAGTACTTGGCGACGCTGGTCTTTCCGGCGCCGGCGGGGCCGATCAGCAGGACGGCCAGGGTGGTGGTCGCCGGGTCGGGGGCCGCGGCGGGCGCCGGGGGCACGCCGACCGGGCCGCCGGGCGGCAGCGGGACATGACCGGTGGTGTCGGGGGCCGGCTGTCCGGCGGCGGGCTGCGGGGCCGGAGGCTGGGGCAGCGGCCGCTGCGGGGGCGTCGGCGGGACGGCGCCCACCGGGGCCGGGAAGCCCGGCGGCGGGGGCACGGGGGCGGGCCCCTGGGGGACTCCCGGGTGCGGGCCCGGGTGGTGTGCGGCCGAGGCCCAGCGGGCGTGCGGCCCCTGCCCCGGCTCGTGGGGCGGCGGCAGCGGAGACCCCACTGCGTGCTGCATCCGTGGCCACTCCGTCTCGTCGTCTCGCGGCTCGTTCGTGCTGGCAGCAGGGCCGGGCCCTGCTGCCTACCGAACGGTACCGTCCCCCGCCGTCGTCTGGTGAAACGGCCGAGGGCGGCCCGAAGTGCCCGTTCCGCAAAGGAAGTCGAGACCCCGCCTCGAGCGGAGGCGGCAGCCGGGGGCTTACCGGCCCACTTCGCCGTACGCGGCGAGCAGCACGGCCGGGTCCGGCCCCTCCAGGACCGTCGGCTTGGCCAGGCCGTCGAGGACGATGAAGCGCAGCAGGTCGCCACGCGACTTCTTGTCGATCCTCATCGCCTCCAGCAGCTTGGGCCACTGGTCGTAGCGGTAGTGCAGCGGCAGGCCGACGGCCTCCAGGACCGTGCGGTGCCGGTCCGCCGTCGCGTCGTCCAACCGGCCCGCCAGTCGGCCCAGTTCGGCCGCGAAGTGCATGCCGACCGCGACGGCCGCGCCGTGCCGCCACTTGTAGCGCTCGTTCTTCTCGATGGCGTGGCCCAGCGTGTGGCCGTAGTTGAGGATCTCGCGCAGACCCGACTCCTTCAGGTCCGAGGAGACGACATCCGCCTTCACCCGGATCGAGCGCTCGATCAGCTCGGCCGTGTGCGGGCCGGCCGGGGTCCGCGCCGCCTCGGGGTCCGACTCGATCAGGTCGAGGATCACCGGGTCGGCGATGAAGCCGGCCTTGATGACCTCGGCGAGCCCGGAGACGTAGTCGTTGACCGGGAGGGAGTCCAGCGCGGCCAGGTCACACAGGACGCCGGCCGGCGGGTGGAAGGCGCCGACGAGGTTCTTGCCCTCGGCGGTGTTGATGCCGGTCTTGCCGCCGACGGCCGCGTCCACCATGGCCAGCACGGTCGTCGGAATGGCGATCCAGCGCACCCCGCGCAGCCAGGTCGCCGCGACGAAACCGGCGAGGTCGGTGGTGGCCCCGCCGCCCACGCCGACGACGACGTCGGAGCGGGTGAAGCCCGACTGGCCGAGCGCCTTCCAGCAGTAGGCGGCGACCTCGGCGGTCTTGGCCTCCTCGGCGTTGGGCACCTGGATGGCGATCGCCTCGAAGCCCTGCTCGGCCAGGTCCGCGCGGAGCGCGTCACCGGTCTCGGCCAGCGCCTCCGGGTGGATCACCGCGACCCGCTTGGCCTTGCCGCCGATCAGGTCGGCCAGCTCGCCGAGGAGTTGGCGTCCGACCAGCACCTCGTAGGGGTCGGTGCCCGCGGTGCCGGCGACCTGGATGCGGGTGACTGCCTCGCTCATGCTTCTTTCAACTCCAGTGCGTCCAGCGCTGCTTGGGTGACCTCTTCGGGGGTGCGGCCGTCCGTCGCGACGACGGCGGTGGCGACCTCCTCGTACAGGTGCCGCCTGGCCTCCATCAGCTCGCGCCACTGCTTGCGCGGGTTGACCGCGAGCAGCGGCCGGGCCACGTTGAGGCCGGTGCGCTTGACGGCCTCCTCCACGTCCATCGAGAGGTAGAGCACCCGGTGCGCGGCGAGCAGGGCGCGGGTGTCGGCGTCGAGGACCGCCCCGCCGCCGAGCGCGAGGACGCCCTCGTGCTCGGCGAGCGCGGTGTGCACGGCCCGCTTCTCGAGGGCGCGGAAAGCGGGCTCCCCCTCGTCGACGAAGATCTCGGCGATGGTGCGGCCCTCGGCGGCGACGATGTCCTCGTCGGTGTCCCGGTAGCCGAGTCCGAGGCGCTCGGCGAGCAGCCGGCCCACGGTGGACTTGCCGACGCCCATCGGGCCGACGAGTACGACGGCGGGCACGGCGCTCACCGGATCCGCAGGTTGTCGAGGTAGGAGCGCACGTTGCGGCGGGTCTCGGCCACCGAGTCGCCGCCGAACTTCTCGGCGACCGCGTCCGCGAGCACCAGCGCGACCATCGCCTCGGCGACGATGCCGGCGGCCGGCACGGCGGAGACGTCGGAGCGCTGGTGGTGGGCCTGCGCCTCCTCGCCGGTGGTGACGTCCACGGTCCGCAGGGCGCGCGGCACGGTCGCGATCGGCTTCATCGCGGCCCGCACCCGCAGCAGCTCTCCGGTGGACAGGCCGCCCTCGGTGCCGCCGGCGCGGCCGGAGACGCGCTTGATGCCCTCGGGGGTGTTCACGATCTCGTCGTGCGCCTTCGAGCCCGGCACCCGGGCCAGCTCGAAGCCGTCACCGATCTCGACGCCCTTGATCGCCTGGATGCCCATGAGGGCGCCGGCGAGCCGGGCGTCCAGCTTGCGGTCCCAGTGCACGTGCGAGCCGAGGCCGACCGGGACGCCGTACGCCAGCACCTCGACCACGCCGCCGAGGGTGTCGCCGTCCTTGTGGGCCTGGTCGACCTCCGCGACCATCGCCTTCGAGGTGTCCGCGTCCAGGCAGCGCAGCGGGTCGGCGTCCAGCCTCTCGACGTCGGCCGGGGTGGGGTACACGCCCTGCGGGGCCTTCACCGAGCACAGCTCGACGACGTGCGAGACGATCTCGATGCCCGTGGTCTCCTTCAGGTAGGAGCGGGCGACCGCGCCGAGCGCCACCCGGGCCGCGGTCTCGCGGGCTGAGGCGCGCTCCAGGACCGGGCGGGCCTCGTCGAAGCCGTACTTCTGCATGCCGGCGAGGTCGGCGTGGCCGGGGCGCGGGCGGGTCAGCGGGGCGTTGCGGGCGAGCCCGGCGAGGATCTCCGGATCCACCGGGTCGGCCGCCATGACCTGCTCCCACTTGGGCCACTCGGTGTTGCCCACCATGATCGCGACCGGGGAGCCGAGGGTGAGACCGTGCCGGACGCCGCCCAGGAAGGTGACCTCGTCCTGCTCGAACTTCATCCGGGCACCGCGGCCATAGCCGAGCCGCCGCCGCGCCAGGTGGTCCGCCACCATCTCCGTGGTGATCGGCACGCCGGCGGGAAGGCCCTCCAGCGTCGCGACAAGTGCCGGACCGTGGGACTCCCCCGCGGTCAGCCAACGCAGCCTGCTCAACGGTGCTCCTCCGTGTTCGCGCCCGGTACTGCCCGGCGTACGCGCGTCCTCGCGTACGGCGACGGCGTGACCGGGTGCGCGACCCCGGCCCGCCACCTTCCGATCCTCCCACGTCCGGGGCCGGAAACCGGCCACAGGTCCACAAGGCGGACGCGCGGGCGGCGGGTCAGCGGGCGGCGAGCGCCTGCTCGCCGGCCCGGCGCATGGCGTCCAGAGGGGCCGGGGAGCGTCCGGTCATCCGCTCGACCTGCAGCACGGCCTGGTGGACCAGCAGGTCGAGGCCGCTGACCACGGCTCCGCCGAACATGGACCAGCGGGCCGCCAGCTCGGTGGGCCAGGGCTCGTAGAGCACGTCGAAGAGGGCGGCGGGCCGCTCGGGCACGGCGGCGGCGAGGGCGTCGGTGGAGCCGGCGGGCGTGGTGGCGATCACCAGCGGGGCGCGCAGCGCCTGCGCGGCGTCCGCCCAGTCGGCCGTACGGACGTCCACGTCGAGCCGTTCGCCCCACCGGCGCATCTCGGCGGCGCGGGCCTCGCTGCGGACGTAGGCGACGACCTCGCCGGTACAGATCCGGGAGAGGGCGGCGAGGGCGGAGGAGGCGGTGGCGCCGGCGCCGAGGATCGCGGCGGAGCCGACCTGCTCGATGCCGTGCTCGCGCAGCGCGGCCACCATGCCCGGGATGTCGGTGTTGTCGCCGAGCCGGCGGCCGTCCTCGGTGAAGACGACGGTGTTGACCGCGTCGACGGAGGAGGCCGTCTCGCTGATCTCGTCCAGCAGCGGGATCACCGCCCGCTTCAGCGGCATGGTCAGCGACAGGCCCGCCCACTCGGGCCCCAGCTCCCGCAGGAAGCCGGGCAGCCCGGCCTCGTCCACCTCGAAGCGGTCGTACGACCATCCGGTGAGCCCCAGCTCCTCGTACGCGGCCCGGTGCAGCACCGGCGAGAGGGAGTGGGCGATGGGCTTGCCGAGTACGGCGGCCCGGCGGGCGTCAGTTGCCCGAGCTGGCATTGAACTTGTCCTTGAGTTGCTTGAATTCGGCGTAGGTCTTGGCGAATTCGGTGTTGTTCACGCCGTCGGTCGCCACGAAATAGATCCAGCCGTCGTGGGTCGGATTCAGTGCCGCCTTGAGCGCGTCCTCGCCGGGGTTGCCGATCGGACCGGGCGGAAGTCCCTTGTGCGTGTACGTGTTGTACGGGCTCTGGTCGCTGTTGATCGCCTTCTCGGAGATGTGGATGTTGCTGGTGCCCTTGGCGTAGTTGTAGGTCGAGTCGAACTGCAGGTACTGGTTCGTCTCGGTGTTGGTGGGCTTGAGGCGGTTGTAGACGACCTCGGCCATCTTGCGGAAGTCGTCGCGCGTCTTGCCCTCGGCCTGCACCAGGCTGGCGACGGTGACCAGCTGGAACGCGTTGTCGAGACCCAGTGACCGGGCCTTGGAGGCGAGGCCGTAGGAGTCGTACTTCGACGTGGCCTGGGCGACCATCTGCTTGAGGATGTTGTCCGGCTTCATGCCCTTGGCGGCCGCGTAGGTGCCCGGGAAGAGGAACCCCTCCAGGGGATCTTTTATGGAGCCGGCGTACTGGGTGTTCCGGGCCCAGGACGGCAGGCCGAAGCTCTTGTATTCCTTCTCGGCGAGTTTCCGGGTGGTGCCGTCGGCGAGTTGGAGTTTCTTGTCGATGTCCTCGTAGACACCCGCGTTGCGCTCACCCGGTCGCACCAGGACGAAGCTGTGGCTCTTCGGATCCAGCATCAGCCGCACGGCGCTGGCGGCGGACATCTCCTTGTTCAGGACATAGGCGCCCGCCTGGATCGTGCCGGCGCCCGGAGCCTCGCTCTGTGCGTGGACGAAGGCCCCGGCGCTCTTGACGACCCCGGCGTCCTTGAGCAGGCGGCCGATGTCCCAGCCGCCTGCACCCTTCGGGATCTCGACCGTCACCTTCTGGGCGATGCCGTCGCCCTGGTAGTCGGGAGCCGGGGCGAAACGGTTCTGGTAGAACCTGTAGCCGAAGTAGCCGACGGTGCCGACGCCTCCGCCGAGGACAAGGACCACGACCAGGCAGGCGCAGCCGTTGCGACTCTTCCTGCCCTTCTTGCCCTGTTTGTCTCCCTTGCCGCGCCGCTCACGGCGGCTCTGGAGCTCGTACTCCTCGTCATCCTCGTCGTCGCCTCCCGCGAAGAAGGCGTGGTCCTCCTCCTCGGGCGCGGCCTCTGGGCCCGGTTCGGCCTCGGGGCCGGTGCGGCCGGGCGGTTGCGGCGGAGGGTAGGACTCCTCGGCGCCGTAGTAGTCGGGCTCCTGCCCGTCATGGGGTATGTGCTGCCGGCCGTACGGGTCGCCCGCATCCGCGCCGTACGGCATCTGGCCGTGGCCGCCGGACGCGTCCCAGCCGCCCTGCTGCGGGTACGGCTGCTGGGCGTGGCCGGGGTACTGCTGCTGTCCCTGTTCGTCGTAGTACGGGTACTGCTCGTGCCCGTAGCCGGGCTGGGGCTGCTGGTTCCAGTCGTCGTACTGCGGCTGCTGCGGGTAGTACTGCTCGGGGTGCTGCGGGTAGTGCTGCTGCGGCTGCTGCGGGTAGTGCTGCTCCGGCCGGTCGCCGTAGGCAGGCTGATGGCCGCCGGGGGCCTGCTGCCCTTCCCATCCGCCGTCCCCGTACAACGGGTCCTGCGGATGCCACGGTTGGGGGCCTGGGCCCCGGCCATACTCAGTCATCGATCCCCTAGAGCCGCGAGGCCGACCGGTCACGTGGCCGGCCGGCCCGCTTCCGTTCCGCCTCTTGCTGTGCGCCCGCTGTTCGAACACCGGCACATCGCGCGGAACGTTACCGTATCGCGATCAGGTGACCACTTCGACGCCCTCGCCGGGTGCTTTACCTGACACGCGTTCGGATTCCAAGGCCTGTTGGAGGATGATGACCGCCGCCGCCTGGTCGATGACCGAGCGGCCCTTCTTCGATCTCACGCCCGAGGCGCGCAGTCCCTGACTGGCGGTGACCGTCGTCATCCGCTCGTCGACCAGGCGCACCGGCACCGGCGCGACGCCGTTGGCCAGTTCCTGGGCGAAGGCGCGGACCTTGGCGGCGGCCGGGCCCTCGCCCCCCTTGAGGGAACGAGGGAGCCCGACGACGACCTCGATCGGCTCGTACTCCTCCACCAGTTGCCGCAGCCGGCGGTGGGCGGCGGGAACGTCCCGGCCGGGGACCGTCTCCACCGGGGTGGCGAGGATCCCGTCGGGGTCGCACGAGGCGACCCCGATCCGGGCGTCCCCGACGTCGATCGCGAGCCGACGCCCTCTGCGCATGTCCGACCGTTTCCTTACGTGCCCGTTTACTTGGCGGTGTCGGCGACCAGGCGCTCGACGGCGTCCACGGCCTCGCCGACCGCGGCCGGGTTCTGGCCGCCGCCCTGGGCCACGTCCGGCTTGCCGCCACCGCCGCCGCCGAGGGTCTTGGCGGCGGCACGGACCAGGTCACCGGCCTTGAGACCGCGCTCGCGGGCGGCCTCGTTGGTGGCGATGACGGTCAGCGGCTTGCCGTTGTTGACCGTGAAGAGCGCGACCACGGCGGCCCGGCCGCCCTGGATGCGGCCGCGTACGTCGAGGACCAGCTTGCGCAGGTCGTCCGGCGTGGTGCCGTCCGGCACCTGACCGGTGACCAGTGCGACGCCCCTGACGTCCTTGGCGGACTCGGCGAGACCGGCGGCGGCCTGGAGCACCTTCTCGGCGCGGAACTTCTCGATCTCCTTCTCGGCGTCCTTCAGCTTGCCGAGCATCGAGGAGACCTTCTCCGGCAGCTCCTCCGGGCGCCCCTTGAGCAGCTCGGTCAGCTGGTTGACCACCGTGTGCTCGCGGGCGAGGAAGTGGTAGGCGTCCACGCCGACCAGGGCCTCGATACGGCGCACACCCGAGCCGATGGAGGACTCGCCGAGCAGCTTGACCAGGCCCAGCTGGGCGGTGTTGTGCACGTGGGTGCCGCCGCACAGCTCCTTGGAGAAGTCGCCGATGGTCACGACGCGGACCCGCTCGCCGTACTTCTCGCCGAACTCGGCGATGGCGCCCTGCTTCTTGGCCTCGTCGATCCCCATGATCTCGGCGTGCACGTCCAGGTCGCGGGCGAGCACCTCGTTGATCTTCTGCTCGACGTCGGTCATCACCGTCTGCGGCACGGCGGACGGGGAGCCGAAGTCGAAGCGGAAGCGGCCGGGCTGGTTCTCGGAACCGGCCTGGGCGGCCGTCGGGCCGAGGGCGTCGCGCAGGGCCTGGTGGGTCAGGTGGGTGGCCGAGTGGGCACGGGCGATGGCCTTGCGGCGGCGGGCGTCGATGGAGGCGTGGGCCTTGGCGCCGACGGTCACCTCGCCGACCTGGACGACGCCCTTGTGGACGTACACGCCCGGCACCGGCTTCTGGCAGTCGCGGACCTCGATCACGGCGCCCGAGTCCACCTTGATCCGGCCGGTGTCGCCGATCTGGCCGCCGCCCTCGGCGTAGAACGGGGTGCGGTCGAGGACGACCTCGACCTCGTCGCCCTCGGTGGCGGCCGGCGAGGAGACGCCGTCCACGAGCAGGCCGACGATCGTGGACTCGCCCTCGGTGTCGGTGTACCCGATGAAGTCGGTCGCGCCGGCCGTGTCGGCGATCTCGCGGTAGGCGCCCATGTCGGCGTGCCCGGTCTTCTTGGCCTGGGCGTCGGCCTTGGCGCGCTCCCGCTGCTCCTTCATCAGGCGGCGGAAGCCCTCCTCGTCCACGGACAGCCCCTGCTCGGCGGCCATCTCCAGGGTGAGGTCGATCGGGAAGCCCCAGGTGTCGTGGAGCAGGAAGGCCTTCTCGCCGGACAGGACCGTGCCACCGGACTGCTTGGTCTCGGTGACGGCGGTGTCGAGGATGTTGGTGCCGGCCTTCAGCGTCTTGAGGAAGGCGTTCTCCTCGGCGAGGGCGACCTTCTCGATGCGCTCGCGGTCGGTGATCAGCTCGGGGTACTGCCGGCCCATCATGCCGATCACGGTGTCGATGAGGTCCTTGACGACCGGGCCGGTGGCGCCGAGCAGGCGCATGTTGCGGATGGCGCGGCGCATGATGCGGCGCAGGACGTAGCCGCGGCCCTCGTTGCCGGGGGTGACGCCGTCGCCGATGAGCATGGTGGCGGTGCGCATGTGGTCGGTGACCACGCGCAGGGACACGTCCGAGTCGTGGGCGTCGCCGTAGCGGACGCCGGTCAGCTCGGTGGCCTTGTCGATGACGGCCATGGAGGTGTCGATCTCGTACATGTTCTGCACGCCCTGCAGAATCATGGCGAGCCGCTCCAGCCCGAGGCCGGTGTCGATGTTCTTGCTCGGCAGGTCCCCGAGGATCTCGAAGTTGTCCTTGCCGGTGCCCTCGCCGCGCTCGTACTGCATGAAGACGAGGTTCCAGATCTCCACGTACCGCTCGTCGTTGACGGCGGGGCCGCCCTCGGCGCCGAACTCGGGGCCGCGGTCGTAGTTGATCTCGGAGCAGGGGCCGCAGGGGCCGGGCACGCCCATGGACCAGAAGTTGTCCTTCATGCCCAGGCGCTGGATGCGCTCCATGGGCACGCCGACGACCTCGTGCCAGATGCGCTCGGCCTCGTCGTCGTCCTTGTAGACGGTGATCCAGAGCTTCTCCGGCTCCAGGCCGTAACCGCCCTTGGCCTGGGGCGTGGTGAGCAGCTCCCAGGCGAGCTTGATGGCGCCTTCCTTGAAGTAGTCGCCGAAGGAGAAGTTGCCGCACATCTGGAAGAACGTGCCGTGCCGCGTGGTCTTGCCGACCTCTTCGATGTCGGGCGTGCGCACGCACTTCTGCACGCTGGTGGCGCGCGGGAACGGCGGCTTGACCTCACCCAGGAAGTAGGGCTTGAAGGGCACCATGCCGGCGGGGACGAGGAGCAGAGTCGGGTCGTCCGCGATGAGCGACGCCGAAGGGACGACGGTGTGCCCGCGCTCCTCGAAGAAGCTCAGCCAGCGGCGGCGAATCTCGGCCGACTCCATCAGTGGTCCTCATTCCGGTTGTACGAGTGCATCGGGGCTTCGATGTACTTCGGTGTGCTGCGGTTGTCGCTGTCGTTCTCGATGGCGGCGTAGCGGCGGGGCGAGGGCAGTTCGGGGTTCGCGTGGATCCCCAGGGCCTCCTCCAGCTCGGCTTCCCGCTGTGCCATGTTGTCGCGGACGTCGAGCGCGAAGCCCACCGCGCGGTCCTTGAGCCGCTGACCGGTCTCCAGGGCCTTGTTCGCCGCGGTCGCGGCGAGGCTCTCCGGGGTCAGCTGCCTCAGCTTGCGGTTGACCTTGGTGGTGGCCCACACACCGGCGGCGACACCGGTGGTGAACCAGAACGTACGGCGGAACATCGCTCGGTCTCAGTCCTTACTTCCGCTTGCGTCGCGCGGCAGGGACCGTCCGGCCCACGATCACGGTACGCCGGGGCGCCTTCGCGGGCACGTCCTCCTTGCGTCCGCCGAGCGCCCGGCGGACGCCGTAGCCGAAGGCCGCGACCTTGACCAGCGGGCCGCCGAAGGTGGAGGCGACCGTGGTCGACAGCGCGGAGGCGTTGGAGGTGACCTCCTGGACGTCCGAGGCGATCGCGTCGACGCGGTCGATCTGGGTCTGCGCGGACCGCACCGCCTGGGAGGCGTCGGCGAGCAGCGGGACGGCCTGGTCGGTCACGTCCGCCACCAGCTTGGTGGTCGCCTTGAGCGTCTGGGCCAGCCTCGCGAGAGCCACCGCGAGGAAGGAGACCAGGATCGCCCAGAAGACGGCCACCAGGATCCCGGCCACCTCTCCACCGGACACTGTGCGCACCCGCTCCCTGAAACGTGCCTCACCATCGAAAAAGTCGAGTCCGAGCCTATCGCGCCGGGGCCTGGGCTCCGTACCGGATTACCGGGCGGCGGGGACGGAGTTGCGGAAAGCGATTGTACGCCCTGCACACGGTTCAGTACGCTCCGTGTCCCATGCGAGGTCCTCAGCGCGCGGATCCCCTCTCCGACGGCGATCCGCCCCTCGAACTGACCACCTTCGTCGGGCGCTCGGCCGAGCTGGCCGGGCTGGCGGACGCGCTCGCCGGGGCGCGGCTGGTCACCGTGACCGGGGTCGGCGGGGTCGGCAAGTCCCGGCTGGCCGCGCAGGTCGCCGCCGGGTGGGAGTCCGTCTCCGGACGGGTGGAGCTGGCCCCGGTGCGTGATCCGCAGTTCGTGGAGTACGCGGTGGTGGAGGCGCTGGGCCTGACCGACCACACCTCGCGGTCGCCCCGGCAGATCCTGCTGGAGCATCTCGCCGGCCGGCCGGTCCTGCTGGTGCTGGACGGGTTCGAGCATCTGGCGGACGCCTGCGCCGAGTTGGCGGCGGAGTTGCTGCGGAAGCTGCCGGACCTGCGCGTGCTGGGCGTGGGCCGGCGTCCGCTGGGGCTGGCGGGCGAGCGGCTGTTCCCGCTGGCGCCGCTGGGCGAGGACGACGCGGTGCGGCTGTTCACGGACCGGGCGCGGGAGCAGGGGCTGGAGGTCGCCGACGGCCCCGCGGTGCGGGAGCTGTGCCGGCGTCTGGAGGGGATCCCGCTGGCGCTGGAGCTGGCCGCCGGACGGCTGCGGGCGCTGTCCCCGGAACAGCTGCTGCAGCGGCTGGACGACCGGTTCCGGCTGCTGACGGCGGGCTCCGGCCCGGCGTCCGTGCCCGGCGGGCCTCCGGCGCGCCACCAGACGCTGCGCACGGCGATCGGCTGGAGCCATGAGCTGTGCACGCCGGCCGAGCGGCTGCTGTGGGCCCGTCTTTCGGTGTTCGCGCAGACCTTCGACCTGGAGGCGGCCGAGTACGTGTGCAGCGGGGACGGGCTGCCCGCCGAGGACGTCCTGGACGTACTGTCGGAGCTGGTGTGCCAGTCGGTGGTGACCCGCGAGGAGAGCCCGGCCGGGCCCCGCTACCGGATGCTGGACACGGTCCGGGCCTACGGCGCCGAGTGGCTGGAGGCCGTCGGGGACGCGGGCCGGCTGCGCAGGCGGCACCGGGACTGGTACCTGGGGCTGGCGACCTGGTGCGAGCTGGACTGGTTCTCGCCCCGGCAGGGTGAGGTCGCCGCGCGCGTCGAGGCGGAGCTGCCCAATCTGCGGGCCGCCCTGGAGTTCTGTCTGACCGAGCCGGACGAGGCCCACCTCGGGCAGTACCTGGCGGGGTCGCTGTGGTTCTGCTGGGTCGGCTGCGGACGGCTCGCGGAGGGCCGCCGCTGGCTGACCCGCAGCGTGGAACTGGAGTCGGGCTACGAGCAGTCGCGGCTGAAGGCGCTGTGGGTGCTCGGGTACGTGGCGATCCTCCAGGGCGACACCGTGCTCGCGCTGGCGGCGCTGCGGGAGTGCCGGGAGCAGGCCGAGCGGGTCGCGGACGCCACGGCGGTGGCGTACGCCGAGCACCGCACCGGCTGTCTGGCGCTGGTCAGTGATGACATGGCCCGCGCGGAGACCCTGCTGCGGTCGGCGCTCGCGCGCTATCACGAGATCGGCGAACTCAACAGCAATGTGCTGATGGGCCAGGTGGAGCTGGCGATGGCACGGGCCTTCCAGGGCGACCTCGCGGACGCGGTCCGGCTGTGCGAGGACGCGCGCCGGGTGTGCGAGGACCACGGGGAGCGCTGGGCCCGCTCCTACGCGCTGTACGTGCTGGCGTACGCGGCCTGGCGGGACGGTGCCCAGGACAGGGCGCGGGAACTGCTCGGGGAGTGCCTGCGCAACGCGCACGCCTTCCACGACCTGCTCGGCTCCGTGCTGGCGCTGGAGCTGCTGGCGCTGGTGACGGCGACGCAGGGCGAGCCGGCCGAGGCCGCGCGGCTCCAGGGCGCGGCGGGCCGGATGTGGCCGTCGGTGGGGCTGCCGCTGTTCGGCTCGGCGCACTACAACGCCCCGCACGAACACTGCGAGGCGCTCGCACGGCAAGCGCTGGGGGACGCGCGGTACGACGAGTGCGTACGGGAGGGGGCCCGGCTGGAGCGCGCGGAGGCCGTGGCCCGTGCGCTGCAGCGGGGTGCGGTACGGCCGCTGGGGGCGCTGCCGGCCCCGCGGGGAGCGGCGCCGCCGGACAGGGCGCCCCGAAGGGGCACGGGGCCGCGGCACGACGCGGCTCCGACGCGGGGCGCGCCGAGTCCCCGCCGGCCCGCGCCCTGAGAGCGGCCGTCCTTCCGGCGGTGGGCACGGCGCGCACCGCCGGAAGGCCGCCCCATGCGAAAACCCGCCGCCTCCCTCGCCCGGAGGGCGGGGAGACGGCGGGCTGCGGTGTTACGCGGTCGCCTGGGTCAGCGGGCGTAGTACTCGACGACGAGCTGCTCGTCGCAGATCACCGGGATCTCCTTGCGGTTCGGCTCGCGGTCCAGGCGGAACGCCAGGGCCTTGAGGTTCACCTGCAGGTAGCGCGGGGTCTCACCCTCGGGGGCGAAGCCACCCTCGCGGGCGATCTGGAAGAGCGTCTTGTCCTTGGAGCGGTCGCGGACCTGCACGACGTCGTCCGGACGGACACGGAAGGACGGCTTGTCGACCTTCTGGCCGTTGACCTGGATGTGGCCGTGGACGACCATCTGACGGGCCTGGTAGATGGTGCGGGCGATGCCCGAACGCAGGACCAGGGCGTCGAGACGGCGCTCGAGCTCCACGATCAGGGCCTCACCGGTCTTGCCCTGGACCTTGGCCGCACGCTCGTAGGCGCGGACCAGCTGGCGCTCGGAGATGTCGTACTGCGCGCGCAGACGCTGCTTCTCCAGCAGACGGACCTTGTAGTCCGAGTTCTGCTTGCGGCCGCGGCCGTGCTCACCCGGCGGGTAGGGGCGGGCCTCGAAGTACTTGACGGCCTTCGGGGTCAGTGCGATGCCGAGGGCACGCGACTTCTTGACCTTCGGGCGGGACTGGTTCGCCACTGTCTCAATCTCTTTCGTAGTGTTCGGCTCGTCAGTGTTGAGGGAGGTCGCATCCGCAGCCGGGGAAACCCGCCGGGTCCGCTGGGACCTGCCGGGCAGCCGCTCCCCTGGTCTGGGCACATACGTGCAGCACGCGAGTGGCCCACCGACCGTCCCGGGATTCCGAGGGGTGGTGGGCTGCCCGCGACACCGTTCGACGGTGCGCGACGCTCCTGGAACCGCGCGTCCTGACGGCCGTGGGTTCCGGCTGGGTGTCCCGCTCTGACTGCACGGGACTCAGCACTTCGGGCAAGTCTACAGGGCGCTCAGGACCGCCTGCGACCGAGGTGCTTGCGGGTCCACTCCACCGCGTCCGCGTACCGCGCCTCGGCGCCGTGCCGGCCCGGGGTGTAGTACTCGCGGTCCTTCAGGGCGTCCGGGGCGTACTGCTGCTCGGCGATGCCCTCGGGCAGGTCGTGCGGGTAGACGTAGCCCTGCGCGTGGCCGAGTTTCGCCGCGCCCTTGTAGTGCCCGTCGCGCAGATGGGGCGGCACCGGGCCGGCCAGGCCCTTGCGTACGTCCTCCAGGGCGGCGCCGATCGCGGTCGTCGCCGAGTTGGACTTCGGGGCGAGCGCGAGGGCGATGGTGGCGTGGCTGAGGGTGAGGGCCGCCTCGGGGAAGCCGATCATGGCGACGGCCTGGGCGGCGGCGACCGCGAGGGGCAGCGCGTGCGGGTCGGCCAGGCCGATGTCCTCGCTCGCGGAGATCATCAGGCGCCGGGCGATGAAGCGGGGGTCCTCGCCGGCCTCGATCATGCGGGCCAGGTAGTGCAGGGCCGCGTCCACGTCGGAGCCCCGGATGGACTTGATCAGGGCGCTGGCGACGTCGTAGTGCTGGTCGCCGTCGCGGTCGTACTTCACTGCCGCCCGGTCGACCGTCTGCTCCAGCGTCTCCAGGCTGATCTCGCTCTCGCCCTTGTCCAGGGCGGCTCCGGCGGCGGCCTCCAGGGCGGTGAGGGCCCGGCGGGCGTCGCCGCCGGCGATGCGGAGCAGGTGCGCCTCGGTGTCCTCGGGGAGGCCGACGGCGCTCTTCAGACCGCGCTCGTCGGTCAGCGCGCGCCTGAGCAGGCCGCGGATGTCGTCGTCGGTGAGGGGTTCGAGGGTGAGCAGGAGGGAGCGGGAGAGCAGCGGCGAGATCACCGAGAAGTACGGGTTCTCGGTGGTGGCCGCGATGAGGGTGACCCAGCGGTTCTCCACCGCGGGCAGGAGGGAGTCCTGCTGGGCCTTGCTGAAACGGTGGATCTCGTCCAGGAAGAGGACGGTCTCCTTGCCGAAGCCGCCGGTGGCGCGGCGGGCCCCGTCGATGACCGCGCGGACCTCCTTGACGCCGGCGGTGATCGCGGACAGCTCCACGAACCGCTTGTTCGTCGTTTTGGAGACCACGTACGCCAGCGTGGTCTTGCCGGTGCCGGGCGGGCCCCAGAGGATCACCGAGGACGGTCCTGCCGGTCCCACCCGGCTCCCGCCACCGCCCTTGCCGGAGGGGCCTGCGGCCCCGCCCCTCTGGTCCGAGCCCTCGCCGACCAGCCGGCGCAGCGGGGAGCCGGGCTTCAGAAGATGCTGCTGGCCCACCACCTCGTCCAGCGTGCGCGGGCGCATCCGTACCGCCAGGGGGCTCGCGGCCGGGTCCTTCTCCTGGCGTTCTTCTGCTGCGGCGGTGAACAGGTCGGGTTCCACGCTGAAACCCTAAATCACGGCACTGACAACGCCGCCCGGCCCGGTCAGGCCCAGAGCTGGCTGCCCCACCGGGTCAGGATCAGCATGGCGATGATGCCGCAGTGCGTGACCGGCACCACCCAGGTGAACTCGCCGAAGAACGACTTCAGCCAGCGCGGTGCGGGCAGGAAGTCGTTGCGGACGTTGAACGAGGTGACGTACCAGAACATGGTGATCGTGGCGACCCAGGCCAGCGAGCACCACAGGCACAGCGCGTTGATCCGGTACAGGGACTGGAACTGCAGCCAGGTGCAGAACGCGACGCCGAACAGCGTGCCGAAGTTGAAGGTCAGCCAGTACCAGCGCGGGAAGCGGGCGCGGGCGAGCAGGCTCATGCCGACGCAGACGACGATGCCGTAGCAGACCAGGCCGAGCCAGGGGTTCGGGAAGCCGAAGGCCGCCGCCTGCTTGCTCTCCATGACGCTGCCGCAGGACACGATCGGGTTGACGCTGCACCCCGGCGTGAACGTCTTCCCGGCGAGCTTCGCCTCGAGGATCTTGTTCTTGTCGAGCGTGATGACCCAGGCGGCCAGCAGTCCGGCCGCTCCGGTGATCACGAGCAGCAGGGCGAAGGCACGGCTGCCGCCCACCGTGCGCGGGCCGTCGGCGGCGCGCTCGGGACCCGACTCCGTGGAGACGTCGTTGACTGTCGTCTTGCTCATCACGCCGATTCCGTCACTTGAGAGCTGGACCATCTTCGGGCATGGCTCATTGTGCCGCACGCACGTGTGCGGGCACCGTTCGAAGCACATAAGGACGTACGCACGGCAGGCACGGAGCGTTCGGTTCCGGCCGCTGATCGAGCCGTGCGGGGCCGTCACCGGCGTCCGTCCTCGCACGGGCCCGGCGACGGCCACGCGCGCGTGGAGATCCTGTGGGAAATCGTCCTCCAGGAGGAATCGACGCCCGCGGAGTTGACGGCCACCCGGAGGGCGGACCACGGGAGGGCGCCGGGTCCGCGGCGCCCTCCCGTACCGCTCGGCTAGCCGAGCCGGGACTCCAGTTCCGCCACGATCTCGTTCACGCCGATCGCCGTCTGCTCGCCGGAGTCCATGTCCTTGAGCTGGACGACGCCCTCGGCGAGATCGCGCTCGCCGGCCACGATCGTGTACCGGGCGCCGCTGCGGTTGGCGTTCTTCATGGCGCCCTTCAGGCCCTTGCCGCCGTAACTGAAGTCCGCGGCGATGCCGACCTTGCGCAGCTCGGTGACCTTGGCGAACAGCACGCGGCGGGCCTCCTCGCCGAGCGGGACGGCGTAGACCGACGTGGCGGACGGCAGGTCCAGCTCCACGCCCTCCGCCTCCAGGGCGAGGACCGTGCGGTCGACGCCGAGGGCCCAGCCGACCGACGGCAGCGCGGGGCCGCCGATCATCTCGGACAGGCCGTCGTAGCGGCCACCGCCGCCGACCGCGGACTGCGAGCCCAGCCCGTCGTGCACGAACTCGAAGGTGGTGCGGGTGTAGTAGTCCAGACCGCGCACCAGCTTCGGGTCGTCCTCGAAGGCCACGCCCGCCGCCGTGATCAGCTCGCGGACCTCCTCGTGGTACGCCTTGCAGGCGTCGCACAGGTAGTCGCGCAGCAGCGGGGCGCCGGTGAGCTGCTTCTGCACCGACTCACGCTTGTCGTCCAGCACCCGCAGGGGGTTGATGTCGACGCGGCGCCGGGTGTCCTCGTCGAGGTCCAGGCCGCGCAGGAAGTCCTGCAGCGCGGTCCGGTACACCGGCCGGCACTCCTTGTCGCCCAGGCTGTTCAGCAGGATCCGGAACCGGCTGAGGCCCAGAGAGCGGTACGCCTGGTCGGCCAGGATGATCAGCTCGGCGTCGAGCGCCGGGTCCTCCGCGCCGATCGCCTCGGCGCCGACCTGGGAGAAGTGGCGGTAGCGGCCCTTCTGCGGCTTCTCGTAGCGGTAGTACGAGCCCGAGTACCACAGCTTGACCGGGAGGTTGCCCGCCTTGTGCAGGTTGGCCTCCAGGGCCGCGCGCAGCACGGAGGCGGTGCCCTCGGGGCGCAGGGCGAGCTTGTCGCCGCCCTTGGTCTCGAAGGCGTACATCTCCTTGGTCACGATGTCGGTGGACTCGCCGACCCCGCGCGCGAACAGCTCGGCGTTCTCGAAGCCGGGCGTCTCGATGTAGCCGTAGCCGGAGTTGCGCAACGGAGCGGCGATCGCCTCGCGGACCGCCAGGTACTTGGCCGAGTCCGGCGGCAGCAGGTCATAGGTGCCCTTGGGGGCCTGGAAGGTACTCACGAAAGGCTCTCTCGTCACATTCCTCGTCGGGGAGCGGTGCTCGCGTCCGCTCCCTGGCCGGCCGCCACCTGCCGCAGATAGGGGTTGGTGGCGCGCTCCTGGCCGATGGTCGTCTGGGGGCCGTGGCCGGACAGCACCACGGTGGAGTCGTCGAGCGGCAGGCACACGCGGGCCAGCGACTCGAGCATGTCCGCCATGGATCCGCCCGGCAGATCGGTGCGTCCGATGGAGCCGGCGAACAGCAGATCCCCGGAGAAGAACACCGACGGAATGTCGGCGGTCTCGGGCATCCGGAAGGTCACCGACCCCTTGGTATGGCCCGGCGCGTGCGCGACGGAGAACTCCAGGCCGGCCAGGTCGAGGGTGGTGCCGTTCGCCAGCTCGCGGACGTCGTCCGGCTCCCCGACGGTCAGCTCGCCCATCAGCGGCATGCCGATGGACCGGCCGAGCGCCTTCTCGGGGTCGCTCATCATGTACCGGTCCTCGGGGTGGATCCAGGCCGGTACGTCGTGCGCGCCGCAGACCGGGACGACCGAGGCCACGTGATCGATGTGCCCGTGGGTGAGGACGACGGCGACGGGCTTGAGCCGATGCTTCCTCAGTGCTTCCTCGACGCCTTCGGCAGCCTGGTGGCCGGGGTCGATGATCACGCACTCCTCACCGGCGGCGGGGGCGACGAGATAACAGTTCGTCCCCCAGGCCCCGGCGGGGAACCCGGCAATGAGCACGATCGTCCTTCGTTGTGTCGATACGGGTGACCACAAGCTGTGGTCCAGAGCCTACCGGCGCTGCCGTTTCCTCAGCTAACCCATATACGGTACGTGGCTACACACAGCGGTCGGCTCACGAGCACGCACGCGTACCGGTCGGCACACACGCATCGACACGCATGAGGAGAGAAACCGGTGGTCAGCCAGGAGCAGCGGCGGCGTCAGCTCGCCCGGGAGAAGTTCTTGCGGCAGCAGCAGCGGCGCACCCAGGCGCGCCGCAAGGCCCGCGTGCGCAACTCCGTGATCGCGTCGGTACTGGGCATCGTCGTCATCGGAAGTGTCGTGCTGTACACGACCGATGTGCTCAAGGGCGGCGACGACAAGAAGACCAACACCGCCGCGGACGTCACGCCCAGCGCCTCGCCGACCAGCAAGGCCCCGGACCCGTGCGCGAAGCCGGCGGCCGGCTCGGCGAAGAAGCTGAGCTGGAAGAAGGAGCCGGCGATGACGATCGACACGTCGGCGAAGTACACGATGAAGCTCGCCACGACGTGCGGTGACATCGACATCGCGCTGAAGGCGGCGGCGGCCCCGCACACGGTGAACTCGTTCAACTTCCTGGCGGGCCAGGGCTTCTTCGACCACACCAAGTGCCACCGCCTGACCACGGACGCGATCTTCGTGCTGCAGTGCGGCGACCCGCAGGGCACCGGCATGGGCGGGCCGGGCTACACGCTCCCGGACGAGAACCTGAAGGACAAGAGCCTGAAGGGCAACACCTACCCGGCGGGCACGGTGGCGATGGCCAACACCGGCCAGAAGCACACCGGCGGCAGCCAGTTCTTCCTGGTCTACAAGAAGAGCCCGCTGCCGCCCAGCTACACGCCGTTCGGCACGGTGTCGCCGGCCGGCATGAAGGTGCTCGAGAAGATCGCCGCCGCCGGCGCCCAGCCGGCCGATCCCACCTCCGGCAACACCGCTCCCAACGCGACCGTGGTGATCAACAAGGCGACGGTGACGAAGTCCTGACCGCAATGACGGCCAAGGACGGTCAACTGCGGAATTTCGGTCGCGCTGGATGCGGACAGGCAACCCGCTGGTCGCCTATGTTGGCCGTGACGAAACTGTGGACGATGCCCCGGGGCGCTGAGGCCCTGCGCAGGCATCATGTGGAGGAGGCGCTGTGAGCAGCGACCCGTGGGGCCGCGTCGACGAGACGGGGACCGTGTACGTGCGTACGGCCGACGGCGAGAAGGTCGTCGGCTCCTGGGCGGCCGGCTCCCCCGAGGAGGCGCTGGCCTACTTCGAGCGCAAGTACGAGGGCCTGGTTGTCGAGATCGGCCTCCTCGAGAAGCGAGTACGGACCACCGACCTGTCGTCGAAGGACGCCATGGCCGCGATCGACCACCTGCGCGAGCAGGTGGACGCGCACCACGCGGTCGGCGACCTGGACGCGCTGCGGGCGCGGCTGGACAAGCTGGTGGAGACCGTCGAGAAGCGCCGCGAGGAGCGCAAGGCGCAGCGGGCCAGGCAGTCCGACGAGGCCCGCAAGGCCAAGGAGGAGCTGGTCGCCGAGGCCGAGCAGCTGGCGCAGTCCGACCAGTGGCGGGCCGCCGGTGAGCGGCTGCGGGCGCTGGTGGACACCTGGAAGGGTCTGCCGCGTCTGGACCGCAAGTCCGACGACGAGCTCTGGCACCGTTTCTCGCACGCCCGGTCGGCGTTCTCCAAGCGGCGCAAGGCGCACTTCGCGCAGCTCGACGCGCAGCGCGAGGAGGCCCGCCGGACCAAGGAGCGGCTGGTCGCGGAGGCCGAGGCGCTCTCCGGTTCGACGGACTGGGGTCCGACGGCGGCCCGCTACCGCGAGCTGATGGCGCAGTGGAAGGCCGCGGGCCGCGCTCAGCGCGAGCACGAGGACGACCTGTGGAACCGCTTCCGCGGCGCCCAGGACGTGTTCTTCGCGGCCCGCAGCTCGGTGTTCGCCGAGCGGGACGCGGAGCAGGCGGAGAACCTGAAGCTGAAGGAGGAGCTGGCCGAGGAGGCCGAGAAGCTGCTGCCGATCAGCGACCTGAAGGCCGCGCGGGCCGCCTTCCGCTCGATCAACGAGCGCTGGGAGGCCATCGGCCATGTGCCGCGCGACGCGCGTCCCAAGGTCGAGGGCCGGATGCACGCGGTGGAGCGGGCGATCCAGGAGGCCGAGGAGGCCGAGTGGCGCCGCACGAACCCGGAGGCACGCGCGCGTGCCGAGGGTCTTACCGGTCAGCTGCAGGCCGCCGTCGACAAGCTGAAGGCGCAGATCGAGCAGGCTCGCGCCCAGGGCAACAACGCCAAGGCCGAGAAGCTGGAGCGTGAGCTGGAGGGCCGCCAGGCGCTCCTGGACCAGGCTCTGAAGGGCCTGCAGGAGTTCGGCGGCTGATCCCCCACCCCACAGGCGAAGGCCCCGTACGGCGCGTACGGGGCCTTTTCCGTTCCTGCGACGGATCGACTGGTCGACGGACGTAAACGCTGATCGCCGGAGGTAACGCTGATCGACGGACGTAACGGCTGGTCGCCGGACGTTACGACCGGCTGCGTCCCGACGTCACGCGGTAGACGTCGTACACGCCCTCCACGCCCCGCACGGCCTTCAGGACGTGCCCGAGGTGCTTGGGGTCGCCCATCTCGAAGGTGAAGCGGGAGGTGGCCACCCGGTCGCGGGAGGTCTGGACGGCCGCGGAGAGGATGTTGACGTGCTGGTCGGACAGCACGCGGGTGACGTCCGACAGCAGCCGGGAGCGGTCCAGCGCCTCGACCTGGATGGCGACCAGGAAGACCGAGGACTGGGTGGGCGCCCACTCCACGTCGAGGATGCGCTCCGGCTCGCGGGAGAGCGACTCGACGTTCACGCAGTCGCTGCGGTGCACCGAGACGCCGCTGCCGCGGGTGACGAACCCGATGATCGGGTCGCCCGGCACCGGCGTGCAGCAGCGGGCCAGCTTGACCCACACGTCCTCGACGCCCTTGACCACGACGCCCGGGTCGGCGCTGGAGCGGCGCTTGCGGCCCCGGCTGCGGGACGGCGGGACGGTCTCGTCGATCTCCTCGGTGGCCGCCTCCTCGCCGCCGAGGGCCTGGACGAGCTTCTGCACGATGTTCTGCGCGGAGACATGGCCCTCGCCGATCGCCGCGTACAGCGCGGAGATGTCCGAGTACCGCATCTCGTGCGCGAGCGTGACGAGGGAGTCGCCGGTGAGGATGCGCTGGATCGGCAGGTTCTGCTTGCGCATCGCCCGGACGATCGCGTCCTTGCCCTGCTCGATCGCCTCGTCCCTGCGCTCCTTGGAGAACCAGGCGCGGATCTTGTTGCGCGCCCGGGGCGACTTGACGAAGCCGAGCCAGTCGCGGGAGGGTCCGGCGCCGGGTGCCTTGGAGGTGAAGACCTCCACCAAGTCGCCGTTGTCCAGGGTGGATTCGAGCGGTACGAGCCTGCCGTTGACCCGCGCTCCTATGGTGCGGTGGCCGACCTCGGTGTGGACGGCGTACGCGAAGTCCACGGGGGTGGCGCCCGCGGGCAGCGCGATGACATCGCCCTTGGGGGTGAAGACGAAGACCTCGTTGCGGGACAGGTCGAAGCGCAGGGACTCCAGGAACTCGCCGGGGTCCTCGGTCTCCTTCTGCCAGTCCAGCAGCTGCCGCAGCCACGCCATGTCGTTGATGGCGTCCTTGTCCTTCGCGGACGTCCTGGGCGCGTCCGTGCGGACCTTGGAGGCGCCGGCGACGGCCTCCTGCTTGTACTTCCAGTGCGCGGCGATGCCGTACTCGGCGCGGCGGTGCATGTCGAAGGTGCGGATCTGCAGCTCGACCGGCTTGCCGTTGGGGCCGATGACCGTCGTGTGCAGCGACTGGTACATGTTGAACTTGGGCATCGCGATGTAGTCCTTGAACCGGCCGGGGACCGGGTTCCATCGCGCGTGCACGGTGCCGAGGGCGGCGTAGCAGTCGCGGACCGTGTCGACGAGGACACGGATGCCCACCAGGTCGTAGATCTCCGCGAAGTCACGGCCGCGGACGATCATCTTCTGGTAGACGCTGTAGTAGTGCTTCGGGCGGCCGGTGACGGTCGCCTTGATGCGGGCGGCACGCAGGTCGGCCTGGACCTCGTCGGTCACTATGGCCAGGTACTCGTCACGCTTCGGCGCCCGTTCGGCCACCAGTCGGACGATCTCGTCGTACATCTTGGGGTAGAGGATCGCGAAGGCGAGGTCCTCCAGCTCCCACTTGATGGTGTTCATGCCGAGGCGGTGGGCGAGCGGCGCGTAGATCTCGAGGGTCTCGCGTGCCTTCTTCTCCTGCTTCTCCCGCTTCAGGTAGCGCATGGTGCGCATGTTGTGCAGGCGGTCGGCGAGCTTGATGACCAGCACGCGCGGGTCCTTCGCCATCGCGACGACCATCTTGCGCACGGTCTCGGCCTGCGCGGCCTCGCCGAACTTGACCTTGTCCAGCTTGGTGACACCGTCGACGAGCAGGGCGACGGTGTCGCCGAAGTCGCGGCGCAGCTGGTCGAGGCCGTACTCGGTGTCCTCGACGGTGTCGTGCAGCAGGCCCGCCATCAGGGTGGCCGGATCCATGCCCAGCTCGGCGAGGATGGTCGTCACGGCGAGCGGGTGCGTGATGTACGGGTCGCCGCTCTTGCGCTTCTGGCCGCGGTGCCAGCGCTCGGCGACCTGGTAGGCGCGCTCGATCTGGCGCAGGGTGGAGTTCTCGATCTTCGGGTCGTTGCTGCGCACTATCCGCAGCAGCGGCTCCAGGACCGGGTTGTAGGGGTTCGCGCGCTGCACGCCGAGCCGGGCCAGACGGGCGCGGACGCGGTTGGAGGAGCCGCTGCGGGGCTGTCCGGCGGGCTGGCGGACCACGGGCGGCTGTGCCGGACGCTCGGGCGGGGCCGGCTTGGGACGCGTGGCCTCGGCTGCCTTCTCGACGGGCGCGGACTGGGCGTGCTCGATCGGCCCGCGGGTGTCGTTCTTCGCGTTGGACACGTTCGGCGCGGGCTTCGCCGCGGCGGCCGAGGCGGACTCGGGCTTTGCGGCGGTCAGGTGCTGGGCCTCGTCTGGCAAGAGGACTCCTCGTGCGCGATCCGGGTCCCCCGGTCAGGCTCCGGAGATCCCATGGTAGCGATCCTGCGGCTGGTCATCGCCCTCAGCCGGAAGTGAGGACCGTCTACCCCTGAAACACGAGAGGCTCCCGCCGGATTCCGGAAGATGGACTCCGGGTGATACGGAGACGTGCGGGGGCTGTCGTGCGGGTGTCCCGCGAGGAGCGTCTCCGTGGCCCGCGCGGAGGGTCTCCATGGCCCGCGCGGAGCGTTTCCATGGCCCGCGAGGAGGGCCTCCGTGGCCCGCGAGGAGCGTCGCCGGCTTCCGCGGGTACGGGCGGCCCTGCGGGCCCTGGCCGCCGGCGGGGTGTGGGGCTCCTGCGGAGTGTCTCGCCGTCACCGGGGGCGGGCGACCCCTGCGGGCCTTGGCCGTCGGCCGGGTGCGGGACCCCGTCGGCCCTCGCCGTCGACGCGCTACGGGGCCTCTGCGGGCTCTCTCTCACCGTCACAGGGGACGGGCGACCCCTGCGGGCCCTGGCCGTCGGCCGGGTGCGGGACCCCGCCGGCCCTCGCCATCGACGCGCTGCAAGACCCTGCGGGCTCTCTCTCACCGTCACAGGGGACGAGCGACCCCTACAGGTCCTCGCCGCCGGCCGGGTGCGGGACCCCGTCGGCCCTCGCCGTCGGCGCGCTGCGGGACCCCTGCGGGCTCTCTCGCCGTCACAGGGGGCGGGCGGCCCCCGTCGGCCCTCCCCTGCCTTGGTGCGGGCCCCCTCGACTGTCTCGGCGTAACCGGGGGCCGGCGGCACCGTCGGCCGGTGCGGTCGGGTATGTGAAGCGGCCCGGGCCGTGGCCCGGGCCGCTTCGTGCGGGGTCCGTTCAGACCTGGAGCAGCGCCTCCAGCGGGGCCTCGCCAAGGGCAGGCTTCAGGCGGGACCGGCCGGCCAGGAAGCCCAGTTCCATCAGCACGGCCAGGCCGCAGACCTCGGCGCCGGCGCGCTGGATCAGGTGGATCGCGGCCTCGGCCGTACCGCCCGTGGCGAGGACGTCGTCCACGATGAGGACGCGGTCGCCGGAGGAGAGGTCCTCGGCGTGCACCTCGATCTCCGCCGAGCCGTACTCCAGGTCGTAGGCCTGGCGCAGCGTCGCTCCGGGGAGCTTGCCCGCCTTGCGGACCGGGATGAAGCCGAGACCCGCGCGGACGGCGACCGGGGCGCCCAGGATGAAGCCCCGGGCCTCCAGGCCGACGACCTTGGTCGCGCCGGTGTTCGCCGCGATCTCGGCCAGCGCGTCGGTGAGCGCCGTGAACGCGGCCGGGTCCGCGAGGAGCGGCGTGATGTCCTTGAACATCACGCCCGGCTCCGGATAGTCGGCGACGTCCCGGATACGGCTGAGCAGCAGCTCCCTGATCTCCGTCATCGGCGCTTCCCCTGCGGTCGGCCGCGGCCCCGGCTGCGGGAGGCGGGCTGGTTGCGGGGGCCCACGACGGCGGCGGCCGCGTCCTCGGGGTCGTCGGCGCGGTCGGCGGCGAGGTCCTCCTCCGCGGCGGCCTGGGCCCGCTTGGCCATGACCCGCTTGGCGAGGGCCTTCATCGCGGGCTCGCGCTCCTTGAGGTCGGCGACGAGCGGGGTGGCGATGAAGATCGACGAGTAGGCGCCGGCGGCGAGGCCGACGAACAGCGACAGGGAGATGTCGTTCAGCGTGCCGGCGCCGAGGAAGCCGCCGCCGATGAAGAGCAGACCGGCGACCGGCAGCAGCGCGACGACCGTGGTGTTGATGGAACGCACCAGCGTGCCGTTGATCGACTGGTTGGCGATGTCGCTGAAGGTGAAGCGGGTCTGCTTGGTGATGTCCTTCGTCTGCTCCTTGAGGCTGTCGAAGACGACGACCGTGTCATAGAGCGAGTAGCCGAGGATCGTCAGCAGACCGATGACCGTGCCGGGCGTGACCTCGAAGCCGACGAGGGCGTAGATGCCGGTGGTGATGGTGATGTCGTGGATCAGCGCGACCAGGGCCGCGATGGCCATGCGCCACTCGAAGGCGATGGCCAGGTAGATCACCACGAGCACCATGAAGATGCCCAGGCCCTCCCAGGCCTTGTCGGCGATCTGCTGTCCCCAGCTCGGGCCGACCAGGTCGGCGGCGAGCTTCTCGGGGTCGAGCTTCAGGTCCTTGGCCAGTTCCTGCTTGATCTTGTCGGACTGGCCGGTGTCGATGCCGGCGATCTGGATGCGCAGGCTGCCGTTGCCGAGCTTCTGCACGATCGCCTCATGGCCGGAGGCGTCCTTGGCGTAGTTCTCCGCCTGGGTCACCGAGGTGCTCATGTGGGTCGGCGTGGTGAAGACCGCGCCGCCCTTGAACTCGATGCCCATGTTCAGGCCGCGCACCGCCAGGCCGACGATGGCCGTGATGGTGATCAGGATCGAGATGCCGTACCAGATCTTGCGCTTGCCGACGAAGTCGTACGAGATCTCGCCGCGGTGCAGTCGAGCGCCGAGGTTGCCCAGTTTCGACATCGCTCAGGCCTCCTTCGGGTCGACAGAGCCGGCGGGGCCGGCGGGACGGCGGGTGCGGCGCAGCGGCGGCTTGGCACCCAGGCTCTTCGGGTCGAGGCCGGACCACTTGTGGCCGCTCGCGAAGAACCTGCGGCGGGCGAGGAGCGTCATCAGCGGCTTGGTGAACAGGAAGACCACGACGACGTCGAGCAGGGTGGTCAGGCCGAGGGTGAACGCGAAGCCCTGGACCTTGCCGACGGTCACGATGAACAGGACGGCGGCGGCGAGGAACGACACGAAGTCGGAGACGAGGACGGTGCGCCGGGCGCGCGGCCAGGCCCGCTCGACGGCGGGACGCAGCGAGCGGCCCTCGCGGATCTCGTCCCGGATGCGTTCGAAGTACACGATGAACGAGTCCGCGGTGATACCGATGGCGACGATGGCGCCGCAGACGGCCGGCAGGTTCAGCGCGAAGCCGATGGCCGGGCCGAGCAGCGACATGATCACGTAGGTGAGGATCGCGGAGACCACCAGCGAGGCCATGGCGACGAGGGACAGGCCGCGGTAGTAGACGACCAGGTAGATCACGACCAGGCCGAGGCCGATCGCGCCGGCGAGCAGACCGGCGTGCAGCTGCTCACCGCCGAGCGCGGCGGTGACGGTGGTGACGGACTGCTCCTGGAAGGACAGCGGCAGGGCGCCGTACGACAGCATGTTGGCGAGGCTCTGGGCGTCCTGCTGGGTGAAGCTGCCGGTGATCTCCGCCTGGCCGCCGGTGATGGCCTGGCTGACGTACGGGCTGGAGACGACCTCGCCGTCGAGGACGATGCCGAACTCGTTCTGCGGGGACTGGTTCTTCGCCAGCCGGCCGGTGATGTCCGCGAACTTCTTGGCGCCGCTGGAGGTGAAGGTCATCTGGACCTGCCAGCCGGAGGCGCCCTGGGTGTCGAAGACGGCCTGCGCCTTCTTCACCTCGGTGCCGTCGACGGCGGCCGGGCCGAGGATGTACTTGTACCAGACCTTCCTGATCTGGCCGCACGCGATGGTGGGCTCGCCGGGCTTGGCGGCGCCGCCGACCTTGGCCCGCTCGGCGGGCTTGGTGCAGTCCAGGGCGGCGTACTGGGCCTGGAGCTTGGCGGCGGCGGAACCGGCGCTGGAGGAGGCCGAGGGGGTGGCCGTCGGCTTGGCGCCGTCCGAGGCCGACGTGCTCGGCGACGGGGTGGAGCCGGCCTTCAGCGCGTCGGTGACGGCGCGGCCCTGGGAGGTCGCCGAGGCCGTGGGGGACGCGGTGGAGGACGAGGACGCCTTCTGCTTGGAGGAGGCGGTGGGGCTCGGGCTCGGCTTGGAGCTGCCGCTCGGGGAGGCGCTCGGCGAGGGGCTCTGTGCGGCGCCGCCGCTGGGCTCACTGGCGAGGACCGGGCGGAAGTACAGCTTGGCGGTGGTGCCGACCTGCTGCTGGGCCTCCTTGGAGTTGGTGCCCTTGGGGATGTTGACGATGATGTTGTCGGTCCCCTGGGTCTGCACCTCCGCCTCGGAGACGCCGAGGCCGTTGACACGGCGGTTCATGATGTCGACCGCGGTGTCCATGTTGGCCTTGTTGATCGCGGACCCCTGATCGGCCTTCGCCTTGAGCGTGATGCTCGTACCACCGGCGAGGTCGATGCCGAGACGCGGAGTGGTGTTTCCGGAGAGGAACATGCCTCCGGTGAGCGCCACGATGGCGATCAGGATGAGGGCCAGCGAGCGCCCTGGCTTGCTCTGGGCGCTCGCGCTCCGGCCCCTCTTAGGTGCTGCCACCTTCTCGTACTCCCTCTCGGGCCGCTCGCGCCGGTGGGCGCGGACGGCCATGACATGGTGTCGGGCTGTTCCGTGCGGGAAACAGACGCCCGGTGGTGCGCGGGGCGGATCATGCCGCGCAGCGCACCACCGGGACGTGACTACTTCGCGTCGGAGTCGCCGTCGGTCTTCTTCGGAGCGTCCTCCGCCTTGGCCTCGGCGGCCTCGGCCGCGTCGGTGTCGCCCTCGTCGGCGTCCTTCTTACCGAGGTCGACGGCCTTGTCGTCGGAGGCGGCGGCAGCGGGCGAGTCGGAGTCGTCGGTCTCGGTGAGGGAGGAGGCGTCGTCCGGGACGATGTCGGTGTCGGACTTCAGGTCGTGCTCGATGCCGTGCACGATGCGGTTGTACTCGTCGTCGCTGAGGACGGCGCCGATCGCGTTCTTGGCGAAGAGGAGCTCGACGCCCGGCCCGGCGTCGAGGAGGACGGTTTCCTCGTTGACCTCCTTGACCGTCGCGTAGATACCCCCGATCGTGCGGACACCGGAGCCGGGCTGCATCTCGTTGCGCATCTGGGCGGCCTGCTGCTGCTTCTTCTTGGCCGAGCGCGTCATGAGGAACATGGCCGCGATGAGCACGATGAAGGGGAGAAGGGTAAAGGCATTCACGGGACGGGGTTTCCTTCGCGCGACCGCGACGGAGAGCGGCCTGTTGATGGGGGTGTGGGTCGGCGCCGCCCGCAAGGGCGGCATCGGCGGAGTCTAAGCGAGTCCGCGCGCATGGAACAACGCTCAGCATGGCACCTGAGTTCCTGCCCGGGCCAATGTCTGCGCCGTCCCACCTCCATCATTGCGCGGTCAGCTCCCGAACAGGTCCTGTTGCCCGTTTCCGCCGGTCGCCGAGCGGGGCGGGGTGAGGCCGAGGTGCGCCCAGGCGGCGGGCGTGGCGACCCGGCCGCGGGGGGTGCGGGCGAGCAGCCCCTCCCGGACGAGGAACGGCTCGGCGACCTCCTCGACGGTCTCCCGCTCCTCCCCCACCGCCACGGCGAGCGTGGACAGGCCGACCGGGCCGCCGCCGAACAGCTTCAGCAGGGCTTCGAGGACGGCGCGGTCGAGCCGGTCGAGGCCGCGCGCGTCGACCTCGTACACGGCGAGGGCCGCCGCGGCGATCTCGCGGGTGATCAGCCCGTCCGCCTTGACCTGCGCGTAGTCGCGGACGCGGCGCAGCAGGCGGTTGGCGATGCGGGGCGTGCCCCGGGAGCGGCCGGCGATCTCGGCGGCGCCGTCCGGCTCGATCTCGACGTCCAGCAGTCTCGCCGAGCGGTGCACGACCCGCTCCAGCTCGTGCGGTTCGTAGAACTCCATGTGCGCGGTGAAGCCGAAGCGGTCGCGCAGCGGGGGCGGCAGCAGGCCCGCGCGCGTAGTGGCGCCGACCAGGGTGAAGGGCGGCAGCTCCAGCGGGATGGCGGTGGCGCCGGGGCCCTTGCCGACGATGACGTCGACGCGGAAGTCCTCCATCGCCATGTACAGCATCTCCTCGGCGGGCCGGGACATGCGGTGGATCTCGTCGAGGAAGAGGACCTCGCCCTCCTGGAGCGAGGAGAGGATCGCGGCGAGGTCGCCGGCGTGCTGGATGGCGGGGCCGGAGGTGATGCGGATGGGAGCGCCCATCTCGGCCGCGATGATCATGGACAGGGTGGTCTTGCCCAGTCCGGGCGCGCCGGACAGGAGCACGTGGTCGGCGGTCGCGCCCCGCGCGCGTGCGGCCCGCAGCACGAGGTCGAGCTGTTCGCGGACCTTCTCCTGGCCGATGAACTCGCCGAGGTCCTTGGGCCGCAGCGCGGCCTCGACGGCCTGGTCCTCCCGGTCGGCGACAGAGCCCACCAGCCGCTCCGCGGCGGGCGTGCCGGTCGTGTCGTCCCAGTTCATGTGCGTGTGCCTTCGGCTCGGGGTCAGCGGGCGCGGTTCAGGGTCTGCAGCGCGGCTCTCAGCAGCGGGCCGACCTGCGGGGCGCCGCCCGCGGCCTCGGCCTGGGGGGCGACCGCGGCGACGGCCTCGTCGGCCTCGCGGGTGGCGTACCCGAGGCCGATGAGGGCCGCGTGCAGCTGGTCGCGCCAGCCCTGGGTGACCGGGGCGCCGACCGCGGGGGCGCCGACGGGTTCGCCGAGCCGGTCCTTCAGCTCCAGCAGCAGCTTCTGCGCGCCCTTCTTGCCGATGCCGGGGACGGCCGTGAGGGCCTTCTCGTCACCGGTGGCGACGGCGCGGCGCAGCGCGTCGGGGGTGTGCACGGCGAGCATGGCCTGGGCGAGGCGCGGGCCGACGCCGCTGGCGGTCTGCAGCAGTTCGAACACCTGGCGCTCGTCGTCGTCCGCGAAGCCGTACAGGGTCAGCGAGTCCTCGCGGACGACGAGCGAGGTGTGCAGCTTGGCGCTCTGTCCGACGCGGAGCGTGGACAGCGTGTTCGGCGTGCACTGGACGGCCATGCCGACGCCGCCGACCTCGACGACCGCGGCGTCGGGGGCGAGCGCGGCGACCGTGCCGCTGACGAAGGCGATCATGCCGTACGGCCTTTCGTTGCGTGGAGTGTGTGGCGGGCGACCGCCTGCTGGAGCCGGTTCTGGGCGGGGGCGCGCCAGATGTGGCAGATGGCGAGCGCGAGGGCGTCGGCGGCGTCGGCGGGCTTCGGCGGGGCGGAGAGCCGGAGCAGGCGGGTCACCATGGCGCCGACCTGCGCCTTTTCGGCCCGGCCCGAGCCGGTGACGGCGGCCTTGACCTCGCTGGGCGTGTGCAGCGCCACGGGGATGCCGCGCCGGGCGGCGCACAGCATGGCGACGGCGCTGGCCTGGGCGGTGCCCATCACCGTGCGCACGTTGTGCTGGCTGAAGACGCGCTCGACGGCGACGAACTCGGGCCGGTGCTCCTCCAGCCACTGCTCGATGCCCTGCTCGACGGCGAGGAGGCGGTGGCCGAGGTCGGCGTCCGCGGGTGTGCGGACGACGCCGACGCCGAGCATGGTGAGCGGGCGGCCTGCGACGCCCTCGACGACGCCGACACCGCACCGGGTCAGTCCCGGGTCCACCCCCAGTACGCGCACGCGCCCCTCCCTCCGACGGCCTGCCGATCCCCTGCCGATCGCCTGTTCGTGCAGGCTATCGGGTGGCACTGACAAAGCGGCGGGCCGACGGGGTGTGTCCCGTCGGCCCGCCGGCAAGCCGTGCGTGCTACGCCTCGACCTTCTCCATGATCTCGTCGCTGACGTCGAAGTTGGCGAAGACGTTCTGCACGTCGTCGCTGTCCTCGAGCGCGTCGATCAGCTTGAAGATCTTCTTGGCGCCCTCCTCGTCCAGCTCGACCTGCATGGTCGGGACGAAGTTGGCCTCGGCGGACTCGTAGTCGATGCCGGCTTCCTGGAGCGCGGTGCGGACCGCGACGAGGTCGGTCGGCTCGCTGATGACCTCGAAGTTCTCGCCGAGGTCGTTGACCTCCTCGGCGCCGGCGTCCAGGACGGCGCCGAGCACGTCGTCCTCGGTCAGCTCGCCCTTGGGGACGATGACCACGCCCTTGCGGTTGAACAGGTACGACACCGAGCCCGGGTCGGCCATGGAGCCGCCGTTGCGGGTCATGGCGACGCGGACCTCGGAGGCGGCGCGGTTGCGGTTGTCGGTGAGGCACTCGATGAGCACCGCGACGCCGTTCGGGCCGTAGCCCTCGTACATGATCGTCTCGTAGTCGGCGCCGCCGGCCTCCAGGCCCGCGCCGCGCTTGACCGCGGAGTCGATGTTCTTGTTCGGGACCGACGACTTCTTCGCCTTCTGGATGGCGTCGTACAGCGTCGGGTTGCCGTCCGGATCGGCGCCGCCCATCCGGGCCGCGACCTCGATGTTCTTGATGAGCTTCGCGAAGAGCTTGCCGCGCTTGGCGTCGATCACGGCCTTCTTGTGCTTCGTCGTGGCCCATTTAGAGTGGCCGGACATCTGCCTGTCTCCTTCGCGTAACCCATCTCTGTACGAACGCCAGAGATCCTACAAGGACTCTCACGTCCGGTTGGCGCGCACCATGTCGACGAACAGGGAGTGCACGCGGTGGTCACCGGTCAGTTCCGGGTGGAACGAGGTGGCGAGCGCGTTGCCCTGGCGGACGGCGACGATGTGGCCGTCGTGCTCGGCGAGCACCTCGGCCCCGGCGCCCACGGACTCCACCCAGGGGGCGCGGATGAAGACGCCCTCCACGGGGTCACCGGAGATGCCCTTGACGTCGACCGCGGCCTCGAAGGACTCGTTCTGCCGTCCGAAGGCGTTGCGGCGCACGATCATGTCGATGCCGCCGATGGTCTCCTGGCCCGAGCGCGGGTCGAGGATCTTGTCGGCGAGCATGATCATGCCGGCGCAGGTGCCGTAGACAGGCATGCCGTCGCGCACGCGCGCGCGAAGGGGCTCCATCACGCCGAACAGGACGGCCAGCTTGGAGATGGTGGTGGACTCGCCGCCGGGCAGCACGAGGCCGTCGACCTCGGCGAGTTCCTCGGGGCGCCGCACCGGCCTGGCCACGGCGTCGGCCGCGGCCAGGGCGATGAGGTGCTCCCGTACGTCGCCCTGGAGGGCCAGGACGCCTATGACGGGTGCGTCAGTCATGTGTTTCGTGCAGTCCTCTGAGGGTGGGGATTACCAGCCGCGGTTCGCGTAGCGCTCGGACTCGGGGAGGATGTCGCAGTTGATGCCGACCATGGCCTCGCCGAGGTTGCGGGACGCGTCCGCGATGATCTTCGGGTCGTCGTAGAAGGTGGTGGCCTTCACGATGGCGGCGGCGCGCTTGGCCGGGTCGCCGGACTTGAAGATGCCGGAGCCGACGAACACGCCCTCGGCGCCGAGCTGGCGCATCAGGGCCGCGTCGGCCGGGGTGGCCACGCCGCCGGCGGAGAAGAGGACCACCGGGAGCTTGCCCAGCTCGGCGACCTCCTTGACCAGCTCGTACGGGGCGCGCAGCTCCTTGGCGGCGGCGTACAGCTCGTGGTTGTCCAGGCCGCGCAGGCGGGCGATGTCGCCCTTGATCTGGCGCAGGTGGCGGACGGCCTCCACGACGTTGCCGGTGCCGGCCTCGCCCTTGGAGCGGATCATCGCGGCGCCCTCGGCGATGCGGCGCAGGGCCTCGCCCAGGTTGGTGGCGCCGCACACGAACGGGGTGGTGAAGGCCCACTTGTCGGAGTGGTTGACCTCGTCGGCCGGGGTGAGGACCTCGGACTCGTCGATGTAGTCGACGCCGAGGGACTGCAGGACCTGGGCCTCGACGAAGTGGCCGATGCGGGACTTGGCCATGACCGGGATCGAGACGGCGTCGATGATGCTCTCGATCATGTCCGGGTCGGACATACGGGCCACGCCGCCGTCCTTGCGGATGTCGGCCGGGACACGCTCCAGGGCCATGACGGCGACGGCGCCCGCGTCCTCGGCGATCTTCGCCTGCTCCGGCGTGACGACGTCCATGATCACGCCGCCCTTGAGCTGCTCGGCCATGCCGCGCTTCACGCGCGCGGTGCCGGTCTCGGGAGCCTGGTTCTCGATGGTGGACACGGGTGACCTCACTGATGGGAAGAGGGTTTACTGCACCGACGAGGAAACGCGAGTGGACCAGGCCACAGCAAGGGCCAATGGCAAGCCGGTGGATCCTTTTCGGACCGGGCGGGTTCGCCCGGTGTTCAGGGGACCCGTCCGGGACGCCCGCTCAGGACGGCCGCTCCACCAGTGCCGCTGGGGGCTCGTCGTCCATCTCGAAGGCCAGCGGGAAGGGAGCGTGGCCGGCCAGCCGGAACCAGCGCACCTTGCGGTGCTCGCGCAGCCTGCGAGCGGCTCCCACGGCATCGTTGTGGAAGCGGCGGGCCATCGGGACCCTGCGGACCGCCTCCGCCAGCTCACGGACCGCCTCCTCGCCTCCTGGGGCCTCCCGCACGGCCTCCACCTGGGCCGGCTCCCCGAAGACCGCGCGCAGCGCCTGGCTCAGCTCGCTCTCGGCGACCTCCCGCTGCTCCTCCTCGGCCTGCCGGGCCGCGTGCGCGGCCTCGTACAGCACGATCGAGGCGGCCGGGTCCAGCACGCCCGAAGTGGCCAGCTCCTGCGCGACGGAGGCCCGGCGCAGCAGCTGGGCGTCGAGCGCGGCCCGTGCGGCGTCCATCCGCACGTGCAGCCGGTCCAGCCGCCCGGCCGTCCAGCTCAGGTACACGCCGATCGCGACGAGCACGACGAGGATCCAGATCAGGGTTGCGGTCACGGCCGAAGGCTATCGGCTGCCGCCGCCCGCCCTTCAGGGCGATCCCGCACCGCCTCCGGCCCCTTCGGCGGCGTCCCGTCCGAGCCGGGCTCCGGGTGCGGTCGTACGGTCTCCGCGGCCTCAGTCGCGGGCCAGCCCGAACCGGGCCCGCAGCCCCGTCGTCCGTTCGTCGGCCGCGACCGCCGCCGCGCCGGCCGTGACCGTCTCGTAGACGGAGAGGATGTCGGCGCCGACCGTGGCCCAGTCGAAGCGGCGCACGTGGGCGCTCCCGCGCCGGCGGAGCTCCGCGCGGCGGGCCGGGTCCCCCAGGAGCCGTACGGCGGCCTCGGCGAGCGCGTCGGCGTCCTCGTTGGCGAACACCTCGCCCGCCTCGCCCTGGTCCAGGACCTGCACGAAGGCGTCCAGGTCGGAGGCGAGCACGGGGGCGCCCGCGGACATCGCCTCGACCAGGATGATGCCGAAGCTCTCGCCGCCGGTGTTGGGGGCGACGTACAGGTCGACGCTGCGCAGCAGGCGGGCCTTGTCCTCGTCGCTGATCATGCCGAGGAACTCCACCTGTGCGCGCAGCTCGGCGGGGAGGTCCTCGACGGCCGCCTCCTCGTCGCCCCGGCCGGCGACCAGCAGCCGGGTCCGCGGGCGGGCCGCCAGGATCTTCGGCAGGGCCTTCATCAGCACCGGCAGGCCCTTGCGGGGCTCGTCGATGCGGCCGATGAAGCCGATCGTGTCGCCCTGCCACTCCGCCTTCGGCTCGGCCTTGGCGAAGAAGTCCACGTCGACGCCGTTGGGGATGACCACCGCGTCCCCGCCCAGGTGCTCCACCAGCGTCCGGCGGGCGTACTCGCTGACCGCTATGCGCGCGCTGATCTTCTCCAGGGCGGCCTGCAGGATCGCGTACGCGGCGATCATCGCGCGCGAGCGCGGGTTGGAGGTGTGGAAGGTGGCCACGATCGGGCCGGAGGCCGCCCAGCAGGTCAGAAGGCCCAGCGAGGGCGAGGCCGGCTCGTGGATGTGGACCACGTCGAAGGCGCCCTCGTGCAGCCAGCGCCGTACCCGCGCGGCCGACAGGAAGCCGAAGTTCAGGCGGGCCACGGAGCCGTTGTACGGCACCGGGACCGCGCGGCCGGCCGAGACGACGTACGGCGGCAGCGGGGTGTCGTCGTCGGCCGGGGCGAGGACGGAGACGTCGTGGCCGAGCCGCAGGAAGTACGCGGCGAGGTCGCGGATGTGGAACTGGACGCCACCGGGCACGTCCCAGGAGTACGGGCAGACGATCCCGATTCTCACGAGGGTCCCTTCGCGGGGTCGAGGTCGGCGAGCCACAGGCGCTGGAGCATGTGCCAGTCCTCCGGGTGCTCGGCGATGCCGCCGGCGAAGGCGTCGGCCAGCGCCTGTGTCATGACAGACGTCTTCTCCGCGCGCGTACCTGACTCGGGTACCTCGACCGGGGGGTGCACACGGCCCTGCATGACGGGCGAGCCGTCGTACCAGAGGGTGACCGGCAGCAGCAGCGCTCCGGTCTGCTGGGCGAGCAGGGCCGGCCCCGCGGGCATCCGGGTCCGCTCGCCGAAGAACTCGACCTCGACGCCGGAGGCGGACAGGTCGCGGTCGGCGACCAGGCAGACCAGGCCGCCGTCGCGCAGCCTGCGGGCCAGGGTGCCGAACGCGGAGCCGCCGCTGTGCGGCAGGACCTCCATGCCGAGGCCCTCCCGGTAGGCGACGAAGCGGTCGTACAGCGTCTCGGGCTTCAGCCGCTCGGCGACCGTCGTGAAGGGCGTCTCCAGCGCGGTGGTGACCCAGGCGCCGGCGAGGTCGTAGTTGGCCATGTGCGGCAGGGCCAGGACCACCCCCTTGCCGGCGGCCAGCCCGTCGGTGAGGAAGTGCAGGTCCTTGGGGTCGAAGCCCGACTTCACGCGTTCCCGGCTCCAGGCCGGCAGCCGGAAGGACTCCATCCAGTAGCGCAGGTAGGAGCGCATACCCGCGCGGGACAGCTCGCGCAGGCGCTCGGGGCCGGCGTCGGGCAGCACGCGCGCGTAGTTGGACTCCAGGCGCTGTACGCCCTTGCCGCGCTGTTTCCAGGCGAGGTCGGCGATGGTCTGCCCGAGGCGGACCGCGACGGGTTCGGGGAGCTTCTTGACGGTGCTCCAGCCGAGCCCGTACAGCGCGTCGGTGAGCCGTTCGCCGGCGCTCACTTCGCCGCCTCGGCGCCGTGCTGGGCCGCCGCCTCCGCCTCGGCGGACTCGCGGCGGACGGTGACGACGCGCTGGACCAGCGTGACCAGGCTGCCGGCGGCGACGATCCACAGCGCGATCGGCAGCAGCCATTGGATGCCCGGCACGCCGAACGCGTGCAGGCCCGCGAAACCGGCCGCGACCAGCGAGATCACCAGCCGCTCGGCGCGCTCCACGAGGCCGTTGACGGCGACCGGCAGCCCGATGGACTCGCCGCGCGCCTTGGTGTACGACACCACCTGCCCGCTCGCGAGACAGAAGATCGACACGGCGCACAGGACGTTGTCGTTCCCGTGGCCCGCGTACCAGAGGGCGAAGCCGCCGAAGATGGCGCCGTCCGCGACCCGGTCGAGGGTGGAGTCCAGGAAGGCTCCCCAGCGGCTGGAACGGCCCAGCTGGCGGGCCATGTTGCCGTCGACCAGGTCGGAGAAGACGAACAGGGTGATCACGACCGTGCCCCAGAAGAACGCGCCCTGGGGGTAGAAGACCAGCGCTCCCGCGACCACACCGGCCGTGCCGATGAGGGTGACCGTGTCGGGGCTGACGCCCCGGCGGATGAGAAACGCGGCGAACGGTGTGAGGACACGCGTGAAGAATGCACGCGCGTACTTGTTCAGCATGGCCTTCCCGACGGTCGTGTCGCCGTGGCCCCTGGTGGCCTCCGGCTGGCCCATCGTAGCCACGCGCGCGTGTGCGTGGCGGGCGGGCACCCGCAGCCGGTCGCGCGGACCGGTGCGCGCCGCCGTGCGCGGGGCGCACGGAGGGCCGCCGCTGGGCCGCGGCTGTCGTTCGTATGGACGCAGCGTGACGGGAGTGGAAAGCTCGAATAACCGCGGGCGTCGCCGGAGCCGCCAGTGCACGCGGGTCCCGCGTGTCCGCGCCCACAGTGACCTCACCGTGCACGGGAGGCAGGATCATGGGCGACAAGACTCAGACACACCCCGGAGCCGCCGGCAGGGCTCTGGAGGCCGACCAGCCCGCGTCCGTACGGAACGTGGTGCTGGTCGGCCACTCCGGTTCGGGCAAGACGACTCTGGTGGAGGCCCTCGCGCTGACGACGGGGGCGGTGAACCGGGCGGGCCGCAAGGAGGACGGCGGCACCGTCTCGGACTACGACGAGATCGAGCACCGGCAGCAGCGCTCGGTACAGCTCTCCCTGGTGCCGGTCGAATGGGACGGCATCAAGATCAACCTGCTGGACACCCCCGGATACGCCGACTTCGTCGGTGAGCTCAGGGCCGGTCTGCGCGCCGCGGACGCGGCCCTCTTCGTCGTCTCGGCCTCGGACGGCGTGGACGGCTCCACCCGGATGGTGTGGGAGGAGTGCGCGGCCGTCGGCATGCCGCGCGCGATCGTGATCACGCACCTGGAGGCCGCGCGCGCGGACTTCGAGGAGATGACCCGGATCTGCGCCGAGGCATTCGGCGGGGACGACCCCGACGCGGTGCTGCCGCTGTATCTGCCGCTGCGCGGCCCGGAGGGCCCCGACGGGCACGCGCCCGTGACCGGGCTGGTCGGGCTGCTCACGCAGAAGCTGTTCGACTACTCGGCCGGGAAGCGCGAGGAGTCCGACCCCGGCGAGGACCAGGTGCCGGACATCGAGGAGGCCCGTAACCGGCTCATCGAGGGCATCATCGCCGAGAGCGAGGACGAGACCCTCATGGACCGCTACCTCGGCGGCGAGGAGGTCGACGTCAAGACGCTGATCCAGGACCTGGAGCGGGCCGTGGCGCGCGGCTCGTTCTTCCCCGTCCTGGCGGCCGCCCCCGCGCCCGAGGGCGCCAAGCAGGGACTCGGCACGGTGGAGCTGCTGGAGCTGATCACCCGCGGGTTCCCGACGCCGTTCGAGCACCCGCTGCCCGAGGTCACGACCGTCGACGGCAAGCCGCGCGAGCTCAAGCCGTGCGACATCGACGGTCCGCTGGTCGCCGAGGTGGTCAAGACGTCCTCCGACCCCTACGTCGGCCGGATCTCGCTGGTCCGTGTCTTCTCCGGCACCCTGCGACCCGACCAGACGGTGCACATCTCCGGTCACGGGCTCGCCGACCGCGGTCACGAGGACCACGACGTCGACGAGAAGGTCGGCGCGCTGTCCATGCCGTTCGGCAAGCAGCAGCGCCCGGTGACGCACGCCGTCGCCGGCGACCTGGTGTGCGTGGCCAAGCTGGGCCGGGCCGAGACCGGGGACACGCTCTCCGCCAAGGACGACCCGCTGCTGATGGAGCCCTGGCGGATGCCCGACCCGCTGCTGCCGCTCGCCATCCAGGCGCACAGCAAGGCCGACGAGGACAAGCTCTCCCAGGGCCTGGCCCGGCTGGTGGCCGAGGACCCGACCATGCGCCTGGAGCAGAACCAGGACACCCACCAGGTGGTCCTGTGGTGCCTGGGCGAGGCCCACGCGGACGTCGCCCTGGAGCGGCTGCGCAGCCGCTACGGCGTCCAGGTCGACGTGGTGCCGCACAAGGTGTCCCTGCGGGAGACGTTCGCGAACAAGGCGACCGGCCGCGGCCGCCACGTGAAGCAGTCCGGCGGGCACGGGCAGTACGCCATCTGCGAGATCGAGGTGGAGCCGCTGCCCGGCGGCTCGGGCATCGAGTTCGTGGACAAGGTGGTCGGCGGCGCGGTGCCGCGCCAGTTCATCCCGTCCGTGGAGAAGGGCGTGCGGGCGCAGGCCGCCAAGGGCGTCGCCGCCGGGTATCCGCTCGTGGACGTGCGGGTCACGCTGGTGGACGGCAAGGCGCATTCGGTGGACTCCTCCGACGCCGCCTTCCAGACGGCGGGCGCGCTGGCGCTGCGCGAGGCCGCGGCGGGCGCGAAGATCCATCTTCTGGAGCCGGTGGCCGAGGTGTCCGTGCTGGTCGGCGACGACTACGTGGGCGCCGTGATGAGCGACCTGTCCGGCCGCCGCGGCCGGGTGCTCGGCACCGAGCAGGTGGGCTCCGGGCGGACCCTGATCCGGGCCGAGGTGCCCGAGTTCGAGATCGGCCGGTACGCCGTCGACCTGCGCTCGCTGTCGCACGGCACGGCGCGGTTCGACCGCGCGTACGCCCGGCACGAGCCGATGCCGCCGCAGATCGCCGAAAGGATCCGTGAACAGGCCGGTGACAACGGGTAGTCCAGCACCCCGGGCCGGGTGTGCGGGCGGGCGGCTTCGGCCGTCCGCCCGCCGGTTGTCGGTGGCGGCGACTACGCTGATCACCTGATCGCGTCGTGCCGCAGCCGTCCGGTTGTGACGGGTAATCGACGCGACGGCCTGTTCAACAGGTGTGCGGAGCGAGGAAGGCGGGAAGGCCGCAGAAGCGACACCGGCGGCGATGGGGGCGGGAATGTCGTTGGGAACGGAGTGGGACGGACCCCAGGTGCCCGTCTCGGGCGACGAGGGCCAGGCGGCGACCGCCGCGCTGGCTTCCGCGGCGTACCGGGACAGCCCGATGGAGGAGATCAAGAAGGCCGACAACGAATGGCACGAGTCGACCCTCAAGCCCGGCAGAATCGCGCTGCTGCGGCCCAATCTCGGTGAGGCGTTCTCGCGCGCCGTGATCACCCGGATGCTCGCGCCCGGCCGCAAGCCGCTCATCCAGTCCTTCGGCTCGGAGCCCCAGTTCGTCGTCGAGCACTGCCTCGCGGCCAACAACATCCGCCGGGAGCGCGACAACCGGCTGACCGCCGTGACGCTGCTGTGCGGGGTGCTCTTCCTGCCCGGGCTGCTGGGCTGGCTGCTCGTCTTCCAGCTGCGCACGTTCGTCGCCACCCGCGAGGACAGACGGGCGGGGGCGCTCGCCACCGTCCTCCTCCTCGGCGTCGGCCTGCTCGCCGCGCTGTTCCTGATCAAGATGCCGTTCGGCGGATTCTGGGGGTGGTACGCGCGCGCCTGCGTGGTGGTGCCCGTCCTCGGCTGGTTCTGGGCCAAGCAGATCTGCGAGCGCACGGCCAGAGACCTGCGGGCCCGCTGGGACGGCCTGCTGTCGGGCACCAGCGTCGGCGCCAAGGTCCCGGAGGCGGTGCCGCGCGGACCGAACCAGACCGCGGCCGAGGAGCTGCGCCAGTCACTGGCCCGGCTCAGCGCCGAGCAGCAGTCCAACTCGGTCTTCTACGCCGGCCCCAAGGGCATACTCGGCATGGGCACACGCTGGGGTTCCTGGCAGCTCGCCGAGGACCTGGTGCCGGCCGACCCGTCCCGGGAGATCCACCCGTTCCGCAGCTGGGACGTCATACGCGCGATCCACGACCAGCTCGCCCTGCTGGAGCGCGGCCCGCTGAACACCGGCGGTTTCCCCAAGCCGTCCATCAAGCACTGGATCGTCACGCCGATCGGCGAGAAGGCCACGGAGGTGTCCCGCCCGCAGGGCACCGACGTCGAGGCCTTCCAGGTCAAGCCGCACGCGATACAGGAGATCTGCAACAAGCAGCAGTTCGGCAGCGGCGACCGGCACTACCTGGGCGTGCAGTGGACGCTGTGGGACGGTCAGCTGGTCATCACCATGCTGATCACGGTGACGGTGCTGCACGAGACGCTGCGCATCGAGGTCACCGGGCACGCGCTGGGGCCGGTCAACTCGCTGTTCACCTCCAAGCCGGAGCCGCCGAGCAAGGAGGTCGCCAAGTCCCTCAAGCCGTGGGAGACCCGCAAGGTCATGCTGCCGCTGGCCACCACCGACGAGGTGGTCCGGCTGGCCACGCGCGCCCCGCTGACCTGGTATCCGCCGCTGCTCAACTGGCTCGGCGGCCAGCTGGTCCTGCCCGAGCCGTTCGGCCTGCGGCACGCCTGGGCCGACCAGCCGTGGCGGCACCGCTTCATGGCCGACGACGCGCTGCGCGCGGCCACGCCGGTGCTGCGGGTGGTGCACGCGGCGGCGATGAGGGTGCTGGAGGAGAACGGCGTGGACACGGAGAAGTTCGGCACGCGCTCGGGCGTCCTCAGCGGGCTGGTGCAGGACCCGACACCGACGAAGGCCGACCTGTACGACGCGTGAGCGGTGCCCTCGGCGGAGGGCACCGGAGCGACTACGCCGGCCAGGCCTCGGCCAGCATCTTCCTGGTGTCCGCCAGCAGCTGCGGCAGCACCTTGGTGTGGCCGACCACCGGCATGAAGTTGGTGTCGCCGCCCCAGCGCGGGACGATGTGCTGGTGCAGGTGGGCGGCGATGCCGGCGCCCGCGACCGTGCCCTGGTTCATGCCGATGTTGAAGCCGTGCGCGCCGGACGCGCTGCGCAGGGCGGTCATGGCCTGCTTGGTCAGCTCGGCCAGCTCGGCGGTCTCCGGACCGGTCAGCTCCGTGTAGTCGGCGACATGGCGGTACGGGACCGTCATCAGATGGCCGCCGTTGTACGGGTAGAGGTTGAGCACCGCGTAGACGTGCTCGCCACGCCGGACGATCAGTCCGTCCTCGTCGGACTTGGCCGGGATCGTGCAGAAGGGGCAGCCGTCGTCGGCCCCGGGACCGGTCGGCTTGCCCTCGCCCTGGATGTAGGCCATCCGGTGGGGCGTCCACAGGCGCTGGAACGCGTCCTGCGTCCCCACTCCGATCTGCTGCTCCGGCTCACTCGTCATGCTGTGCAGCATATGGCGTCACCCCCGCCGACCGGGAAAGGCCCCCGGGATCCACTGGGGTCCCGGGGGCCTGTCCGCGCTCTTCACACGGGGTGGATCAGACCTGGACCCGGTCCTCCACGACCTTCGCGATCTTGGCGATGGCCTCGTCGAACGGGATGCCGTTCTCCTGGGAGCCGTCGCGGTAGCGGAAGGAGACCGAGCCGTTCGACATGTCCTCGTCGCCCGCGATGACCATGAAGGGCACCTTCTGCTTCTGGGCGTTGCGGATCTTCTTCTGCATGCGGTCCGAGGAGGAGTCCACCTCGACGCGCAGGCCCTTCTTGCGGGCCGCCGCCGCGAACTTCTCCAGGTACTCCACGTGCGCGTCGCCGATCGGGATGCCCAGCGCCTGCACCGGCGCCAGCCACGCCGGGAAGGCGCCCGCGTAGTGCTCCAGCAGGACCGCGAAGAACCGCTCGATGGAGCCGAACAGGGCGCGGTGGATCATGACCGGGCGCTGCTTGGAGCCGTCGGGACCGGTGTACTCCAGGTTGAACCGCTCGGGCAGGTTGAAGTCGAGCTGGATGGTCGACATCTGCCAGGTCCGGCCGATCGCGTCCTTGGCCTGGACAGAGATCTTCGGGCCGTAGAAGGCGGCGCCGCCCGGGTCCGGGACCAGCGGCAGGCCCTGCTTCTCGGCGACCTGGCGCAGCGTCTCGGTCGCCTCCTCCCAGACCTCGTCGGAGCCGACGAACTTCTCCGGGTCCTTGGTGGACAGCTCCAGGTAGAAGTCGGTCAGGCCGTAGTCGCGCAGCAGACCGAGGACGAAGGTGAGCGTCTTGTCCAGTTCCTCGGACATCTGCTCGCGGGTGCAGTAGATGTGCGCGTCGTCCTGCGTGAAGCCCCGGGCGCGAGTCAGGCCGTGCACGACGCCCGACTTCTCGTACCGGTACACGGTCCCGAACTCGAAGAGGCGCAGCGGCAGTTCGCGGTAGGAGCGGCCGCGCGCGTCGAAGATCAGGTTGTGCATCGGGCAGTTCATGGGCTTGAGGTAGTAGTCCACGCCCTCGTCGAGCTGCATGGGCGGGTACATGCCCTCGGCGTACCAGTCCAGGTGCCCGGAGGTCTCGAAGAGCTTCCCCTTGGTCGCGTGCGGGGTGTAGACGAACTCGTAGCCCTCCTCCTCGTGCCGGCGGCGCGAGTAGTCCTCCATGACCCGGCGGACGATGCCCCCCTTGGGGTGGAAGACGGCGAGGCCGGAGCCGATCTGCTCCGGGATGGAGAACAGGTCCAGCTCGGTGCCGAGCTTGCGGTGGTCGCGCTTCTCCGCCTCGGCGAGGAAGTCCAGGTACGCCTTCAGCTCGTCCTTCGACGGCCAGGCGGTGCCGTAGATGCGCTGGAGCATCGGGTTCTTCTCGCTGCCGCGCCAGTAGGCGGCCGCGTTGCGCATCAGCTTGAACGCCGGGATCAGCCGGGTCGAGGGCAGGTGCGGACCGCGGCACAGGTCCTTCCAGCACAGCTCGCCGGTCTTGGCGTCCAGGTTGTCGTAGATCGTCAGCTCTCCGGCGCCGACCTCGACGTCCGCGCCGTCGTCGGAGGAGGCGGAGCCCTTGAGGCCGATCAGCTCCAGCTTGTACGGCTCGTCCGCCAGCTCCTCACGGGCGGCCTCGTCGGTGACCACACGGCGGGAGAAGCGCTGCCCGCGCTTCTGGATCTCCTGCATCTTCTTCTCGATGGCCTTGAGATCCTCGGGCGTGAACGGCTTGTCGACGTCGAAGTCGTAGTAGAAGCCGTCCTTGACGGGCGGGCCGATGCCCAGCTTGGCCTCGGGGAACAGCTCCTGCACGGCCTGTGCCATGACGTGTGCGGTGGAGTGGCGCAGGATGTTCAGGCCGTCCTCGGACGAGATCTCGACGCCCTCGACCTCGTCGCCGTCGGCCAGCTCGTACGCCAGGTCCTTCAGCTCGCCGCCCACGCGCGCGGCGATGATCGAGCGCTCGCCCGCGAAGAGGTCGGCGGCCGTAGTGCCCGTCGTCACCACGCGTTCTTCCCGCTCGGAATCGCGTTGGATGATCACACGGACGTCTGACACCGGTCTCTCCTGACTGAAGGTGGGTGCGGCGCCGTACCAGGAGCGCGCGCACAGGCGATCGTACCGACCTCACGGCGCCGACCGCGAAACGGTCACCCTCAGTCCTCGTCCCCGTACTCTCCTGGCTCCCTGTCGCCGCACGCCTCCTCGAAGAAGTCGAGGTTCTCCTGCAGGGACTTCATCAGCCGGTCCCGCTCCCCCTCGTCGACCTGCACGGGTACGACGCCGGAGGCGCCGGTGAGCCGCCGGAAGCCGCCGCGCCGCTCCAGCCGGCCGTGCACCCGCACCGGGAGTCCGACGAGGTGGGCGTGGCCGGCGATGCGGTAGTCCTCCTCGTCCAGGGTGACGCGCACGTGCGGCACGTCGGCGCCCGCGAGGACGCGCAGCCGCACCGTGCCCGCGCCGCCGGGTCCGGAGCGGCGCATGCGGACCACGGCGCCGGTGATCCGGACCGGCACGGAGGGTTCCTCGCGCAGGTAGCGGGCGGCGGCCTCGCGCAGGACGGGCAGGTCGCCGGGTGAGAACTCGACGGGTTCGGCGGAGGGGGCGCAGCCCTCGGGGACACCGGCGCCGGGCGCCCAGGCGACGGCGATCCGGGCGCCCTCGGTGCCCCGGACGAGCGCGGCCAGCGCCTCGGTCAGCTCGCGGCTGACGCCGGCCTCGACGGCGCCGTCGAAGGCGTCCATACCGCCGGTGGCCCGCCGGTAGTCGACGGCCTCCCGGGCGGCGTACAGGGCCTGGTGGAGGCGGACGGCGAGCGGGCGGCCGGTGGGCACGGGCACGAAGGCGGTGAGACGCCGGCCCTCGGCGGCGGGGCCGACGAGGACGTCGTCCAGGAGCGCGGCGGCCGCACGGCGGTGGCGGGCGCCGTGGTAGCCGGCACGGGCGCGTGTGGCGAGCGCGGCGGCGAGCAGCATCTGCCGTGCGGCGCCGCGCAGTTGCTCGTCGGCCGACCAGGGCGCGGCGCCGACGGGTCCGCTCGGGGTGTCCCGCCACCAGCGGATCTCGTCGCTGGGCACGGCGAGGGAGATCAGCACCTCGCGCGCGGCGGGGGTGTGGCTGCGGGCGAGAGCGTCGAGGGCCTCGCCGAGCAGGTCGTCGCTGTCGGGGAAGGCCCGGCTCTCCGGCACCAGCAGGCTGGTCCCGCCGCCGCCCGGTCCGGGCGGGGTCCAGCGGCCGTAGCGTCCCGGGGCCCCGCCGCGCCGCTGCCAGCCGTGCCGGCGCAGCAGGGCGCCGAGCACGGCGGGGTCGACCCGGCCGGGGTCGGGCGGCCGCTGCCAGGCGGGGTCGTCGGGATGCGGCCGGACCTGGCGCGGCGGCTCCTCGTACGGACGGCTCCTCATGGCCTGCCTCCCGTCCCGACCCGCGTCATGATCTCGCACAGCGCCCGGTCGTCGAAGATGCGCGAGGTCGGGATCCGCACGGTGGTCCGGTGCCGGCCGGTGACGGCGTGACCGGCCAGGTTGACCCAGTAGCAGCAGTGCCTGAGGTCGAGCCGGTCGTGGCTGGCGCGCAGCCAGTCGTCCTGGGAGCGCGGGACGAGCATCACGACGAGGATCTTGTGCACCGAGACGGGTGTGCGGGCGAGCTTGCGCAGATGGTCGTTGTCGAGGGTGAAGGAGAAGGAGCGCCCCGGAGGGTTCGGCGCGACCTGGTACGTGGCCTTGAGCTGCACCTTGATGGTGACCTCGTCGTCGACGGTGTGCCCGGGCGCGCTGTGGCTGACATGCCAGTCGATGCCGTTGTCCGGGAAGGGCTGGGACAGCGAGCATCCCGCCGCGGCGGCGACCGCGTGGAGATAGCCGACCTGCAGTGTCTCCATGCAGGCGGTGGTGGCGAGCGTGCCGCGAAGGGGGCCCGTGCGATCGGGCAGCAGCCCGCCCCGCTCGGGCTGCGCAATGGCCATGACCAACAGCCTTCCAAGCCAAGTGTTTCCCCGCTGAGGGCCGCTGAACAGCAAAGACCCGTACTCCTGTTGTCTCCGCCCGGCGTACGGCGCAAACGGCCCGGGTATCACCAAACGGGCAGAAGACGGAACGTCACCTGCCCCGGGTGAACGAGGAGTTGGGTTGGGATGACGTACTGGTACGAGGGGCCGCTGGCCGCCTTCGACACGGAGACGACGGGCGTGGACGTCGAGACCGACCGGATCGTGTCGGCCGCCGTCGTCGTCCAGGACGCGCCGGGCACCCGGCCCCGGGTCACCCGGTGGCTGGTGAACCCGGGCGTGCCGGTGCCCGAGGAGGCCACGGCGGTGCACGGTCTGACGGAGGATCACCTGCAGCGCAACGGCCGCTGGCCGGCGCCGGTGATGTACGAGATAGCCGAGCAGCTGGCGGAGCACGCGGCGATGGGCCGCCCGCTGGTGGTGATGAACGCGCCCTTCGATCTCACGTTGCTGGACCGGGAGTTGCGCAGGCACCGGGCGTCCTCGCTGGACCGGTGGTTCCAGTCGGCGCCGCTCAGGGTGCTGGACCCGCGGGTGCTGGACAAGCACCTGGACCGCTACCGCAAGGGCCGCCGCACCCTGACCGACCTGTGCGAGCACTACGGCGTGACGCTGCAGGGCGCGCACGACGCGGCGGCGGACGCGCTGGCCGCGCTGGACGTCGTACGCGCCCTGGGCCGCCGCTTCGCGACCCGTCTGGAGCGCCTGACCCCCGCCGAGCTGCACACGCTCCAGGCCGGCTGGCACGCGGCGCAGGCCCGCGGTCTTCAGGCGTGGTTCGCGCGCAGCGGCTCGGACGAGATCGTCAGCACGGACTGGCCGCTCAGGCCGGAGCTGCCGGCCGCGGCCTAGGCTCAGCGAGGCACGGCCCGGGCACCGCGCCCCGTACGGCGGTCACCAGGAGCGCCTCCGCCGCCCGCCCCGCCGCCGACAGCCGCGGGGAACCTCCTCCGCTCGAGCCGCCGCCGGAGGACGCCGTCGTGGAGGCGAGCGCGGCCGAGGCGACGAGTCCGGCGGCCGGCGCCGGGCCGGGCCGCACGGCGTGCGAGGACGGCCGCCGGGTGGGCACGGCGGTCGTCTCGACGGCATGCCGCCAGGTGTCGTCCAGGCCGAGGGCGACCGCCCAGGCCGTGCAGAGCCGCACCTGGTCGTCGTCGAGCGGTTCGGTGCCGGGATGGGCGGACGGGTCGGCGGGATAGCGCCGGAACGCCTCGACCCGCAGCCACTGGGCGCTGCCGTCGGGGGTGCGCCGGTGCAGCTCCCAGGCCTGCCGCGCCATCGCGAGCCCGGTGCCGAAGAGGACCGCGCCGGCGACGAGCACGGGTCCTCCGGCCGCATGGCGGCTGCCGCCGAGGCCCGCGCCCACCACGGCGATGACGAAACCGAGCACGGCGCCGGCGATGCCAGCGTACCGTCCGGCGCGTGCCCGGCGCACGGACGCCGCGTCCCACAGACCGCTCGCGGCCTGCCAGTCCTCGAGGCGGCGCGCCAGCAGCGACCAGCCAGCCTGGAAGGTCGTGTCGTACCGGCTCGGCGTGATCTCGTCGCGACCGCCGAAGAGGCACCCGAGGACCTCGCCGGTGACCGGGTCCGGGGAGCCGGTGTCCCTGGTGCGGCGCCGCAGGCCCGGGGCGTGTTGCTCGCCCGTGGCATCAAAAGGGCCGGCCCGCTGCTGCGGACCGGCCCTTTCCCGGTGGGCGATACTGGGTTCGAACCAGTGGCCTCTTCGGTGTGAACGAAGCGCTCTCCCACTGAGCTAATCGCCCGGGAACGCACTGAACAATACAGGCCCCGGCGCCGATCCTTCAAACCGCTTGCAGGTGCCGGAGCAGTCCGCGGCGCCCGGACCGCATCATCAGGCGGTGGTTGGCGCGGAAGACCGCACGGCCGGGTACGGCGAGCCGGCGCAGCAGCGGCTTGTGCACGTCCACTTCCTGCTCGTAGCGGGCCAGGGTTCCCGGGCCTTCGGCGGTGACGGTCCAGCGTGCCCGGCCCTCGATGTCACCGGACAGGGCGACCTCCAGCACACCGGCGTCGGGGTCGCGGCGGATCCGCCGCGCGGTGAAGGTCATGGCGTACGGCAGCACGGACCGGACGGTGATCACACCGGTGTCGGCGTCCAGCCTGGTCACCGACCGCACCTGCGGCCACCAGCGCGGATAGTCCTCGGGCCGCTCCAGCACCGCGTACACGTCGGCCGGCGGCGCGGGCAGGGGCCACAGGCTGCGGAAGCGGTAGTGGTTCCAGTCCATGCCGGGAGTGTGCCCGGCCGGGGCGGATGAATCTGAGTACGCGTACTCATGCGCCGTACCGTGACGCGGGCCACACTCTTCGGGGAGCGCCGCCGCCCGTGCGCCGGCGCTCCCCCCAATCACCGGCTACGACGGCATCCTGTCGCGGAGCAGCACCAGGTTCTCGATGGCCGCGAGGCCGTACAGCGCGGTGTCGTTGCTGGACACCCGGCTCGCCTCGCTGCCCTCGACCAGGGTGCCGGGCCCGGTCAGCTTGTCCGTCTTCCACGGCGCCGACCAGGGGACGCCTTGACGCGGTTGTAGCCGTCGGTCCACCACTCCGTCAGATCGGTCTTGTCGAAGCCGAGCCCGTCCTTCGTGAAGATCGCCTTGCCGTTCTGCCGGAGGCGGAGGTCGTACAGGTACATGATGGGGAAGTAGCCGGTGTCCCCGGGGACCTTCGTCCGGTCGTGGACGGTCTTCAGGGCCTTGAAGTAGTCGTCCCAGGTCCAGTCCGGGTGCGGCTCGACGCCGGCCTTCTGGAACACCTTCTTGTCGATCACGAGCGCCATGGTGTTGGAGCCGACGGGAATTCCGAGCTGTTTTCCGTAGACCTCGCCGACCTTCGTCGTTCCGGCCCGGAAGTGATCCGGAGTCAGATTACCTGCCTGCACCTGAGATCCGAGGCCGAGGAGAATTCCGCGCTTGTCGTACTTCCGGAGAAAAGTGACGGCGTTTTGGAAAACTCCGGGGGATTTCCGTCGGCGACCTGCGTCTGGAACTTCTCCCAGAAGGACGCGTACGTCTGGAAGTCGGTCTTGACCTTGATCTTCGGATACTTCTTCTCGAAGAGCGCGATGGTCTGGTTGATCTTCTTGATCCGCTCCTCGGCGCCCCACCGCGAGTAACGGATCGTCACCCTCGCGTCCCCGGAACCGCTTCCGCCGCCGCCCCCGGCGCCGCAGGTGGGCGGCGGCGGCCGGGTAAGTCACGCAGACACGTGGGATTCAGGAAGGCAGGCCCGTCAGCCAGTCGAGCAGGAGACGGTTGGTCTTTTCCGGGCGTTCCTGCTGGACGAAGTGACCGCAGCCGTCGAGGAGGTGCGAGCCGCGCAGGCCGGGCAGGGTCTCGGGGTAGGCCGCGACCGCGTCGGCCAGCCAGGCGAGCGAGGGGTCCAGGGCTCCGGCGATGAACAGCGAGGGCTGCCGGATCGGGGCGCCCGCGTGACCTGCCAGGTCCGCCCAGTCACGGTCCATGTTCCGGTACCGGTTCAGCGCCCCGGTCATGCCGGTCCGCTCGAACTCCCCGGCCAGGAAGTCCAGGGCCTCCTCGCCCAGCCAGGCGGGCGGCGGACCGGCGGGGAAACGCTCCCGCAGGGTGCCGCCACGGCCGGTGAAGTGCGGGCCGGGGGCGCCCGGCCCGGGCATGGTGCCGGCGGACAGGGCCGCGTGGAAGCCGGCGAGCCAGCCGCGCACATCCGGCTCGATCTCCGCCTCGGCCCGGCCCGGCTGCTGGAAGTACGCCACGTAGAACTCCCCCTCCCCACCCATGCCCGCGAAGATCTCACTGGGCCGGGGACCGCCGGGAGGGCTGTACGGCACCCCCAGCAGAGCCACTGCTCGGAAGACGTCCGGTCTGGTCAGAGCGGACGTAGCGGCGATCGTGGCGCCCCAGTCGTGCCCCACCACCACCGCGGACTCCTCCCCCAGCGCCTCCACCACGGCGAGGTTGTCGGCGACCAGGTCGAACATCCGGTACGCATCCACGGCCGCCGGTTTCGACGACCGGCCGTAGCCCCGGACGTCCACGGCCACGGCCCGGTAACCGGCGGCAGCCAGGGCCGGCAACTGGTGCCGCCACGAGTACCAGGACTCCGGGAAACCGTGCACCAGCAGCACGAGGGGGCCGCGGCCCTGCTCCACGAGGTGCACACGGCCCGCCGGGGAGGACACCAGGCGGTGGACGGGGGCGGGGGCGGGATTCTTGGGCCTGGCTGGTGCTGGAGTGGGGGGCGGGGCGGCGTTCTTGGGCGTGGCTGCTGCTGCGGGCGTCTCGGGCACGGGGTCTCCTGCGGAGGGCTCCGACGTCGGGTCGTCTGGGGCGTTCACGGTCACGGGGTGTGCGGGGCCGCTCAAGGGCACGGATCTTCGAGGCTGACGGCCGGCGGTGCGGGACTGTCGGTGTACCGGCTTGCCAGGTCCTGGCGTGCCGGCCGTCGCCCGAGGTGCGCGTGGTGGCGGGGCGTCGGTCCTGTCGGTTTGTCGGCTTGCCGATCTATCGCTCTGTCGCCTCTCCCGGACAAGTCGTGCGCCGGGGTGTTCTCGGCTTAAGTGCTGGTCAGGTGGGGTGGAAGGCCGGGCAGGGGCGGCTCGCGGCTGCCCGGTCGGAGCGACCGGCGAAGGGCGTCGGTCCGGTGGCGGCCGATGTGGACGATGGTGCGATGGCCGGCCCGGTGAGCACGAGGAAAGTTGCCGCTTCGGCAAAAGGAACGGTCCGTGCATGGGCCTCGGCGGACGGAGACCGCAGGTGCCGGCATCCTGCGAACGGGGACCCCACACGGCTGACCTGCAAGCCGGCGCAGCAGGACTCCACCAAGCCACTACAAGCCCGCAGCAGCCGAGCGGCAGGCAGCCTCCACCGACCCGGACAGGCCTGCAGAGGCGAGCCGACGCGGCAGGACCCCACCGACCCGCACGAGCCCGCAGCAGCCGACCAGCACAGCAGCCCACCACCACCCGCACCAGCCCCCAGCACCGACCGACACGGCAGCCTCCGCCGAGGCACACAAGCCCGCAGCAGCCGACCGGCGCGGCAACCCTGCCACCGAGCCCACAGGCCCGCGCACGCCGACGGCCCACCCGCTCTGTCGCAGGTGGGCCGTCGGTTGGGGTGGGCGATACTGGGTTCGAACCAGTGGCCTCTTCGGTGTGAACGAAGCGCTCTCCCACTGAGCTAATCGCCCGGGCTCAGGAAGAACATTACCCCATGTCAGGGGGTGCCTCCGACCAGGGCCGGGGCGGTGGACCGCCGGGCGGCGCAGGAGACGTCACTGGTGCTTGATCTTCCACGGCATGACGAAGCCGAACTTCCACGTGTAGACCGCGACCAGCACGGCCACGATCACCAGCCCGATCACGGTCAGGACGATGTTGCGACGGCGCACCTTGGGATCGAGGGCGCGCTGGGCGGCCTCGGTGACCTTGCGCTTGGTCCAGCGGAGCACGAGCTGCGCCCAGACGAACTCGGTCGCCCAGATCGCCATGCCGCCGAAGATCACCACCCAGCCGGGTCCCGGCAGCGGCAGCATCACGATCCCGGCGGCGACGACCGCCAGGCCGACCAGGAAGACGCAGACCTGCCAGCCGAGGTGCAGCATCGGGCGGGCCCTGATGAATTCCGGCGCCCGGGAGCCGAGCCGGCCGCCGGCCGCGGGTACGGCGTCCTCGCGGCCTTCTCCGCGATGCCCGTCAGGGTGCTCGTCCCCGACCCCCACGGCGGCCTCGTTCCGCCCGTCACTCCGCGTATTCATACATACAAACCCTACCGGAGTGAATCGGTCACCGGAATGGTCGTAGATCTCGTACGAGTTCTCGGCCGGAAGAGTTACGTAAAGACACGCAAAACCCTCAGAGGGGTTTACAACGGCATCGTAGGTGGCATGTCGATTTCGCCGACGTGCGAATCCCCGAGCGCACACTGAGCGAAAGGCCCTGGCGCTTATGAACACCACGGTCAGCTGCGAGCTGCACCTGCGCCTCGTTGTGTCGAGCGAGTCCTCCCTGCCTGTCCCCGCAGGCCTGCGGTACGACACGGCCGACCCCTACGCCGTGCACGCCACCTTCCACACCGGAGCCGAGGAGACCGTCGAGTGGGTGTTCGCCCGCGACCTCCTCGCCGAGGGGCTGCACCGTCCCACCGGCACCGGCGACGTCCGAGTCTGGCCGTCGCGCAGCCATGGTCAGGGCGTCGTGTGCATCGCCCTCAGCTCCCCGGAGGGGGAGGCCCTGCTCGAGGCCCCTGCGCGGGCCCTCGAGTCCTTCCTGAAGCGAACCGACGCCGCCGTGCCCCCCGGCACGGAGCATCGGCATTTCGATCTGGATCAGGAGCTCTCGCACATCTTGGCGGAGAGCTAGGCCGCGGCCCTCGAAAGCAGCCCGGTGCCGTCCACTCGGGGAGACGGCTCGGGCCAAGACAACCGCATACGGCACAGCCCGGCGCCGTCACCGTGAGCGATGCACACGGGACGGCGCCCAGGTGTGCCCGCCCGCTTCCGCCGGCCGGGTGACTCGTGTACGCCGGCGCGGGGAGGGAACCAGCCCGCGCGCCGAGGCGTTCTACCGGCAATCGAGGTCGGACTCGGACCGGTGCGGTGGGCGCGGATGTCGCTACCATCGGCCAGCATCGGCGGGCCTCGGCCCGACCCCCCAGGCCAGGGAGCGAACAGTGCTGATCACCCACGACACCCGGTGCGCGCTCGACACCGTGGTGGATCTGGTGAACACCGCGCCGGAGGACGACGCGGCGGCCGACGGACTGCCCGATGTCCCGGCCCTCGCGGAATTCGTACGAAACCACAAGATCAGCGATGTCGGCGTGCTGTCGGAGTTCGACCTGTCGGCGGTGCGCAGGGTCCGGGGGCGCTTCGCGGCGATCTTCGCCGCGCCGGACGCCCGCTCGGCTGCGGTGCTGATCAACGAGCTGGTCGCCGCGGCGGGCACCACCCCGCGTCTGACGGACCACGACGGCTACGACTGGCATGTGCACTACTTCGCTCCCGGCGCCTCCGTGGCCGACCATCTCGCCGCCGACTGCGGCATGGCGCTGGCCTTCTTCGTGGTGGCCGGGGAGCAGGAGCGGCTGCGGCGCTGCGAGGCACCGGACTGCCGGCGCGCCTTCGTCGACCTCTCCCGCAACCGCTCGCGGCGCTACTGCGACAGCCGCACCTGCGGCAACCGGCTCCATGTGGCCGCCTACCGGGCCAGGAGGAAGGAAGCGGCGGGCTGACCGGCACGGGCCGGCCGGGGCGACGTCCGTCCCGGCGGGTGACGCCGGGACGGACGTGTACGGCTCACAGCAACAGCAGGTCGTGCAGCGCAGCCATGAGGAGCAGACACCCGATCACCGCAAGGAAGATCATCAGCGGTGGCTGGGATAGGGCGAAGAGGCACCCGCGCGGCTCGTCCTTCGGCGGCGCGGCCTCGCTCTGTCTCGTGTCCAGCATCTCGCCGCAGATCATGGCGCAGATGGGGGCCTGCGCGCGATCCACACGCTCGCCGGGCGCGGGAGTTGCCGCTTGTCGCACCGTCCCGTCCGACTCGCTTCGGGTTGTGAACGATTCGGGCCGGGCGCGCGACGCTCTGTGTCGTTTCGGTCCGGGAGGGTCCTGTGGTGCACGTGCCGCGGCGCGGAGGGCCGCGGCCGTCATATGCCGTGTTTCTTGAGGATGGCCTCGATGTCGCTGAAGTCGTCGGTGGGGGCCGCCGAGCCGGTCGGGCGCGGGGCGGCGGAGCCCTTCGCGGGCCGGCTGCCGGCGCCCAGGGACGCAGCGGAGGATCCGCCCAGGGACGGAGCGGAGGATCCCGGGGCCACGGCCTCGGTCCGCTCGCTGCCGGCCGCCGCGCGCCCGGCGCGCCGGCGCTCCACCGCCCGGGTGCCGGCGAACAGCAGCCAGGCCGCGCCCAGCAATCCGAACCCCGCCCACGCGGTGGGGCTGAAGGCGGTGTGGGCGAGCCAGCCGACCAGCCCGGTCATCACCAGGCCGACCGGCACCAGTGCGTAGGCCGCGATGCGGGCCGCCGCGAGGAAACGCCTGCGGTAGGCCGTGACCACCGCGATGCCCAGGCCCGCCGCGGACACGGCGGAGCAGACGGTCTCGGCAATCATCCGGTCCTCCTGGCGGGCTGGGTCGGGCGGCGGGCAGTCGGCGGACGCTGCACACCGGCACGGCACGCCGCCTCCGTCCCCTCCATCGTGCACCGCCCCCTCCCTGCGATGCCATGCTCCAGCGGGACATCAGGGACATCTCCGGGTCGTCTCCTACTGGAGTGCCGGCCCGGGGCCGTACCGGCACATGCCGCAAAGCCAGGGCACCGGCGGCCGTACCGTCCCGATTGGGTCGGCCGGGGCCGGCCTGGAAGACTGGGCGGCATGACCGATGCCTCCCCCGAATCGACCCCCACACGCGCCGGCGCCGTCGTCCTCGACGTCTGGTGCGAGCTGCAGTGCCCCGACTGCCGTACCGCCCTCGGTGACGTCCGCGCGCTGCGGGAGCGCTACGGCGACCGGCTGGAGCTGCGGCTGCGGCACTTCCCGCTGGAGAAGCACAAGCACTCCTTCGCCGCCGCGCAGGCCGCCGAGGAGGCGCTGGCGCAGGGCCGGGGCTGGCCGTACGTCGAGGCCGTGCTGGAGCGGGTCGAGGAGCTGGACCGCGAGGGCGAACCCTTCCTGGTCGAGATGGCGCGCGAACTGGGCCTGGACGCCGAGGAGTTCGACACCGCGCTGATCGACGGCCGGCACATCCTGATCGTGGACGCCGACCAGGCCGAGGGCAAGGCGATCGGGGTGACCGGCACCCCGACGTACGTCATCGGCGGCGAGCGCCTCGACGGCGGCAAGAGCCAGGAGGGGCTGCGCGCGCGCATCGAGGAGATCGCCGACCGGCTGCTGGGCGGGGGCGCCTGACCCCGCGGACCGCCGGCGGCCGGGGCGGAACGCCTACAGCAGGGGTTTGGCGAGGGCGTGGGTCGTCGTCTCATAGCCGAGGGACTCGTACAGCCGCTCGGCGGGAGTGTTGCCCGCGAACACATTGAGGCCGAGGACCGGCCGGCCGGCCTCGATGGCCTGGCGCTCGGCCAGCAGCATGAGCGTGCGGCCGTGTCCCCGGCCGCGCTGGGCCGCGTCGGTCCCGACGTCGAACACGAACGCCTTGTCGTCCTGCAGGGCCACCCACAGCGTGCCCACGCGGGTCCCTTCGTGCTCCAGGACGCTGAAGACCATGCCGTCGGTGGCGAGACCGTGCGGCAGCAGCGCCTCGTGGTCGCTGCGGGCCTTGGCGCGTGCCGCGGCCTCGGGGACGCCGCGCTCGATCCACGCGCGCGCGTAGTGCTCGCTCTCGTGCGCGTGCCACGCGTCGAACTCCGCTGCCGTCATGGGCCGCGCCCGGCTGCCCGGCGGCAGGTCGGGCGGGGTGGTGCCGAGGCGCTTCTCCATGCCGCGGTTGCGCAGGGTGTAGCCGAGGGCGCCGAACAGCCTCAGGGCGATGCCGGCCGAGGCGGGGACGAGGGTCTCGATCTGCGTGCAGCCCCAGCCGCGCGCCACCTCCTCGGCGGCGAGCGCGGCCACCGTGCCCCGGCCGCGCCGGCGGTCGGGCTCGGCTATCCGCAGGTCGATGACGCGGGCCACCGCCTCGCCGAGGGACGGCGAGGTGCCGAGGTGGATCTCGCCGACGGGCCGGCTGTTCACGCACACCTGGTAGCGGCGGGAACGGGTGCCGTCGGGGTGCTGCTGCAGCGGCTCGACCGGCCGCAGGGTCGTGGTCATCACAGGTGTTCTACCCGTAGCCGACCGCCCAGTCAGCCCGTTTTCCGCAGCGCCGCAGGGCCGTGCCCCGGCTCAGGGGTCGAGGTCCCGCGCGGCGTGCTCGTCGAAGATCCGCATGGCCTTGGCGGTGACCGGTCCCGGGGTGCCGGGCAGTTCGCGGTCGTCGACCCGGTGGACGGCCTGGACGTCGCGCAGGGTGGAGGTGAGGAACACCTCGTCGGCGCGCCGCAGCACGTCCAGCGGCAGGTCGGTCTCCTTGGCGCCCGTCCACTCGACGGTCAGCGCGCGGGTGATGCCGGGGAGGCAGCCGGAGGAGACGGGCGGGGTGTGGATCTCGCCGTCCAGGACGACGAAGACGTTCGACCCGGTGCCCTCGCAGAGCTGTCCGGCCGTGTTGCCGAACAGCGCCTCCGACGCGCCGTGTTCGTGGGCGCGGGCGAGGGCGACGACGTTCTCGGCGTACGAGGTGGTCTTCAGGCCGGTGAGGGCGCCGCGCTCGTTGCGGGTCCAGGGGACGGTGATCACGGCGGTGGTGTCCGGGCGGCGGGCGGTCTCGCCGAGGGCGACCACGAGGGTCGGGCCGTGCTCGCCGCGGTCGGAGCCGAGCGGGCCGTGGCCGCCGGTGAAGGTGATCCGCAGCCGGCCGAGCGGCATCGGGTTCGCCTCCAGAACCGCCGCGCAGGCCTCGCGGACCTCGTCGTGGTCGGGGTCGGGCAGGCCGAGGCCCCGGGCCGAGCGGGTCAGCCGCTCCAGGTGCCGGGTGAGCGCGAACGGCCTGCCGTGGACGGCCTTCACCGTCTCGAAGACGCCGTCGCCCACGGTGAGCCCGTGGTCGAAGACGGAGACACGCGCGGACTCCAGGTCCCGCAGTCCGCCGTCCAGCCAGATCCTCATGCGCACAGCCCTCCACTCGCGTCGTACGCCCCCGACGCTACCGCGAGCAGCCGGGACGCCTTCAGCTCGGTCTCCCGCCACTCCCCCTCGGGGTCGGAACCCCAGGTGATGCCGGCGCCGGTGCCGAAGCGCAGCATCCCGGCCTCCCGGTCGATCCAGAAGGTGCGGATGCCGACGGCCAGCTCGCCCGTGCGCCGGTCGGCGTCGACCCAGCCGATGCCGCCGCAGTACGGCCCGCGCGGCGCGGTCTCCAGGGCCTCGATGATCTTCAGGGCGCTGGACTTCGGCGCGCCGGTGACCGAGCCGGGCGGGAAGGCGGCGGCGAGCAGGTCCGGCCACCCCGCGCCCTCGGCCAGTTCGCCGCGGACGGTGGAGACCAGGTGGACCAGTCCCGGGTGCTTCTCCACGGCGCACAGGTCGGGGACGGTCACGCTGCCGGTGGCGCACACGCGCCCGATGTCGTTGCGGACCAGGTCCACGATCATCACGTTCTCGGCGTAGTCCTTCTCCAGGAGGTCCGCCTCGGTACGGCCGGTCCCCTTGATCGGCCCGGACTCCACCACACGCCCGTCCCGGCGCAGGAACAGCTCGGGCGACGCGGTGGCGATCTCCACGCCGTGTTCCGGCAGCCGGATCGTTCCTGCGTACGGCGCCGGGTTGCCGCGGGCCAGCAGGGCGGTCAGGGCGTCCACGTCGGCGTCCGGGGCGACCGGCGCGCCGAGCACCCGGCAGAGGTTCGCCTGGTAGACCTCGCCGGCCGCTATGTGCCCGCGGATCCGGCGGACGGCCTCCGTGTACGCGGCCCGGTCCAGGGAGGAGGTCCACTCCCCCACCGCCGGGCCCCGCCAGCCGCCCGGCACCGGGGCGGGCACCGGCTCCCTGCGCACGTCCGCGAAGCGGGCGCAGGTCAGCTGGCCCTCGAAGTCCGCGCAGACGGCCCAGAAGCCCGTGGAGTCCAGGGCGGCCGGGTCGCTGGTGACGTCGAGCAGGCCGGTGGCGACGCGGTCGCCGAAACGGGCCAGGGCAGGCAGGACGGAGGGGTCGTGAAGCACGTGGACGAGTCTAGGTCGGGTGTCCGGCGGGTAGCCGTGTGATGTCCCCGAGGACGCTGTGACCACGGGGTCCGCCACGGTCGGCGCAGCACGCTGCGCAAACGCGTTTTTGTACTGGCCCGGGAATCCGCTAGAGTTCAACACGTCGCCGGGACGCGCAAGCGGACCGAAACGACAGGCGGACGTAGCTCAGTTGGTAGAGCGCAACCTTGCCAAGGTTGAGGTCGCGAGTTCGAGCCTCGTCGTCCGCTCGAAGGAAGAGGGGGTCTCCCGATCCCCTACACTCCTGGTGGAGTGGCCGAGAGGCGAGGCAACGGCCTGCAAAGCCGTCTACACGGGTTCAAATCCCGTCTCCACCTCCAAGGACGATTAGCTCAGCGGGAGAGCGCTTCCCTGACACGGAAGAGGTCACTGGTTCAATCCCAGTATCGTCCACTGGATCTTCTCGCAGGATCCTCGGATCTTCTTGAAGATCCCCGCCCGCGCGATTAGCTCAGCGGGAGAGCGCTTCCCTGACACGGAAGAGGTCACTGGTTCAATCCCAGTATCGCGCACTGCCTGTGATGTACGTGTCACAGCCCGCGGACGATTAGCTCAGCGGGAGAGCGCTTCCCTGACACGGAAGAGGTCACTGGTTCAATCCCAGTATCGTCCACACAGCACGAAGCCCCCGGCCGTCTCGTACGGCCGGGGGCTTTCGCCTGTTCAGCCCGGGTGTCGCAGGGTCAGCTGGAGAAGAGCATGTGCGCCCAGCTCTTGTGGTGGCCGTGGTGGTGCCCATGGCCGCCGTGGTGACCGCCGTGCGGGGCGCCCCAGGCGGGCGCGTGCGGGGCCGGGTACGGCTGCGGGGCGGGCGGGGCCGGCGGCGCCTGCTTGGACCACTGGGCCTCCAGCTGGGTCAGCGCCTCCAGCTCGCCGTAGTCGAGGAAGATGCCGCGGCAACCGCTGCACTGCTCGATCTGGACGCCGCTGCGGTTGTAGGTGTGCATCGGCGCGTGGCACTTCGGACAATGCATGGTCGGCTCAACTCCTCGCCGGTCGGTCCTGCTTCGTGGTTCCCCAGGACAGACTCCGTCCGGCCCCGGGCGGTTGCAGCCTAGCCGGTGCCTTCCGGCGGCAACTGGTGCGGAACCGGGGTCATTCGGGCACATGCGTCGACGACCGCCTGCTCCACCTCGTCCAGCGGCCGGCCGGCCGCACGCGCCTTGACGACGGCGAGGGCGGCCGTCTGCACGGTCAGCGCGCGGGCCGGCACGTCCAGGGCGGGCCAGGGGTCGCCGGCCGCGGGCACGGCCGGGCCGCCGGCCCGCCGGTACGCGCCGAGGAAACGGGTCCAGTCGTCGGGCGGGAGGAGCCCGCAGGCGTACCACGCGGCGGGGCGGGCGAGGTCCCAGGCCGGGACGCCGGCGCCCAGGTCGTCGACGTCGATCAGCCGCCAGGGCCCGTCCGGCGCCGGGTGGCGGACGAGCTGGCCGAGGTGCAGGTCGCCGTGGCAGAGGGCGGGTGCGCCGGGCATGGGGGCCTCGGCGCGGGCCCAGGCGGGGAGAGCGGCCCAGGCGGCGAGGACGGCACCGGCGGCGGGGTGCGGTCCGCCGTCCAGGGCCTTGTGGAGCCGGGCGACGGCGCGGGCGGCCTTCGCGGGGCCGCGCATCGCGGGCAGGCCGGGGGGCGGGGGTGTGCGGTGCAGCCGGGCCAGGAGGGTGGCGGTGGCCTCCCAGGGGGCCGCGTCCGGGGCGCCGGGATCCACGGGGGCGCCGTACGGCCAGAAGGTCACGAGGCGGCCCTGCAGCGGGGTGGGGGCCGGGGTGAGCGGCGGCAGCAGGACGCCGGGCAGGCGGGCGGCCGCGGCGAGGCGCCTGGTCAGCTCGCCGGGGTCGGTGCCGGGGGCGTGGGCCTTCGCGACGGTGCCGGCGTGCCGTACGACGGTGGCGTCGGGGCGGTCGGCCAGAGCGCCGCCGGCGCAGGCGCAGGGGGTGTCCTCGGTGCGGCCGGGATGGGCGGCGGCCCGGACCTTCGCGCTGAGCGCGGGGATGAGGGCGGGGGTGTCTGTGGTCAACGGTGCCTCGGCAAGGTGGGCTGCGCGGCTGAGCGTACCGGCGGCGGGCGGGGCGGGGACGCTCGACCGCGCCGGGAAGCCGGCGGCGCCGCAGCTCCCGGAGGGGCGCGCGGCCGTGTCCGAGGTGCGGCTGCCGCCGCGCGGGCGCGGCCGGTCACGAGGCGGCCGGCAGTCCCCGGGGCGGAGATCCACGTGCCGCACGCGCGCGGCGCGCCCCGCCCGGAAGCGCCCCGAAAACGGCGCATGCCGGCGCAGCTCCCCAGCTGCGCCGGCATTTGTGCCGTCCGCCGCACCCCCGTCCCCACGGGGTTTCCTGGATGGATGTCCCCGCCCGGACCGCTCTTCCGGGCCTGGGGTCGCCGCTCAGCGCCCCAGCATCACACCCACGGACGACGCCTGTGTGGCCACCGTCTCCCAGCCGTCGAAGACGAGCAGGAGCAGGGCCGCCAGGGGAAGGGCCATCAGTGTCGCCACCAGGGGGTGGCGGCGGCCCGTCCGGCGCGGTGCGAACGCCGGGCGTCGCGGTGCCGTGTGGGCCATGGTCCCTCTCCTGACCGTGTCGGTTGTCGTCGGCAGCGGCGGATGTCTGACCTCGGGGGACGAGTGCTGCACCCGCCGCTTGACCTCAAATCTAGGCGCGGGGCCGCATCCGGGCGTCATGCCCTCGTACCGATTGCCGGGCCTCCCCGAGGATGAGCCACGATCCGGGACGTACTCCCCTGGGTGGAGACGCGCATCAGGGTCTCGGGGTCTTCCCGGAGGGGTCGCCCGCCGTGTCGGTCATGTCCGACGCGTCCTACGGCCGGACGGAGTGACTTCGATCACTCCGCCCTGGGGTGGAGCCGGAACCGCGCACGGTCCGCCGCCGGCCCCGCGCCGGTGTCCGCGGGCCCTTCGCGGCGGGCGCCGGGCGGGCCGGGGAACCGACGCCACCTGGCCCGTGATGATCCCAACGCCCTCTCGTCCGCGAGCGGTTGGGCACGGCGGCGGCCCAACGCCCCGACGCCGGCAGGTCTCCTGACCGCTTTTCACGTCGTACCGGTCGACGTCACATTCCTTCCGCACCGGAGGGCGCGGCCTCTGCGCGCGGGCGGCCGTGGAAACGTAAGCTGTGCCACGTCACAGGGACCGGGCAGCGGGGATGAACATGGCGATGATGCGCCTGAGGCGCGAGGACCCGCGCGTCGTCGGCTCGTTCAGGCTTCACCGACGGCTCGGCGCGGGCGGGATGGGTGTGGTCTACCTCGGCTCCGACAAGAAGGGGCAGCGGGTCGCGCTGAAGGTGATCCGGCCCGACCTGGCGGAGGACCAGGAGTTCCGGTCGCGGTTCGCCCGCGAGGTCTCCGCCGCCCGCCGCATCCGGGGCGGCTGCACGGCCCGGCTGGTGGCGGCCGACCTGGAGGCCGAGCGGCCCTGGTTCGCCACGCAGTACGTGCCCGGCCCCTCCCTGCACGACAAGGTCGCCGACGAGGGCCCGCTCAGCGCGGCCGACACCGCCGCGATCGGCGCGGCCCTGTCCGAGGGCCTGGTCGCGGTGCACGAGGCCGGCGTCGTCCACCGGGACCTGAAGCCCTCCAACATCCTGCTGTCCCCGAAGGGGCCGCGGATCATCGACTTCGGCATCGCCTGGGCCACCGGCGCCTCCACCCTCACCCACGTGGGCACGGCGGTCGGCTCCCCCGGCTTCCTCGCGCCGGAGCAGGTGCGCGGCGCGGCCGTCACCCCGGCGACGGACGTGTTCTCGCTCGGCGCCACCCTCGCCTACGCCTCCACCGGCGACTCACCCTTCGGACACGGCAGTTCGGAGGTGATGCTGTACCGGGTGGTGCACGAGGAGCCGCAGCTGTCCGGCGTGCCGGACGCGCTCGCCCCGCTGGTTAGGGCCTGTCTGGCGAAGGACCCCGAGGACCGGCCCAGCACGCTGCAGCTGTCGCTGCGGCTCAAGGAGATCGCGGCACGGGAGGCTCAGGGCCTGGACGGCGTACGGCCGCCCGCGCCGCGCGCCGCGGCGGAGGACCGGCCCACCGGGCGGCTCGTGGACACCTACCCGGAGCCGCAGCGCACCCGCCGCATGTCCCCCGGCACGCCGGTGCCGCGCGGTGGCACCCCCGCCCGGGGCGGTACGCCGGCGCGCGGCGGCGCGTCCGCGCGGACCGGCAGCGGCCCGCGCGGCACCGGCTCGGGGCGCTCCGCACGGCCGGGCTCCGGGCGTACGCCCCCGGCGCAGCGCGGCGGCGCGCCGCGCTCGGGCGGCGGGGGCCGTCCGGCCGCACGGGGCGGTTCCGGGCGGCCGGCGCAGCGGACGACGGGCACCGGGCTGCGGCCGGCCAATCCCCGGCTGCTGCGCCAGCGGCTGTTCGTGTTCGTCGTGGTGACGCTGCTCGTGGCGCTCGGCATCGCGGTGGCGCAGGGCTGCCAGGGTCCCGCCCGCGGCCTCGGCGACGACGGCGTCCGACGTCAGCGGCAGGCCCAGCCGGCCCACGCGACGGCGGACGCCGGCCTTCCGGTGCCCGGCCGGTACGGCCCGGCCCCGGGCACGGGCCGCGTGGGCTGATCAGCGGCTGGGTCCTGTCGTCAAACTCCCGCCGTCCGCCCGGAGGGCGGGCCTCGCGCCCGCTGCGGAGCAGCTGATGCATGCCGTAGGTGCGTGCTCTGGGGGTCCCCCCGGCCGAAGGCTGGGGGAGGGAGTTTGACGACAGGGCCTAGACGAGTAAGTCCGAAGGGTTGGTCAGTGGTCGTAGGCGATCAGTGAGCGTGTGATGGCTCGGCCTGTGTTGCGGTTGTGCCAGATCGCGGTCGTCATGGCGAGGATCCGTTGTCCGACACGGGCGAGAACGCCGGCGGGGGTTCTCGCGCCGTGACGCTCGAGGTCGAGCTGGCCCTTGAGGGTGTCGTTCACCGACTCGATGAGCTGTCGGATGGGCTTGAGAAGGTGTTCGCCGGGCCGGGGGGTGATGTTGCGGTAGGTCGGCCGCAGCAGGGTCAGGCCGTGCTCGGCCATGAAGGCGTCGAGGTGCCTGGATACGTAGCCCTTGTCGCCGACGATGGTCTGTCCGGGGTGGGTGGCCAGTAGGTCCTGGTCGCCGGTGAGCATGTCGGCCAGCACCTCGCGTTCGTCAACTTTGGGGTTGGCCAGGGCCCAGGCGATCGGGAGGCCGCCGGGGGTGCACACAAGGTGAAGACGCAGGCCCCAGAAGAACCGGGAGTGCGAGGGGCAGTAGCCGTAGCCGGCCCAGCCGGCCAGGTCGGAGCGCTTCGCGGTGGGCCGTGAGCGGGCGCACTCCACGGGGGTGGAGTCCACGATCCACACGTCGTCGTGCCAAAGGTCGCTGTCCCGGGCCAGGGTGCGGATGAACCTGCTGATCAGCGTGTTCGCGGCCCGCAGGCGTTTGTTGTACCCGGACTGCCCGGGCAGGTAGGGGAACTCGGCCGCCAGATGGACGCGGGCGAACCGCAGCCAGCGGGCTTCGGAGACGAACCCGAGCAGGGCCTGCATCACCGCCAGCGTCAACAACTCGGCATCGCTCAGGCTCGGCGGGCGGCCCCATCGACGCGATCCTGCCAGAGAGTCATCGATCTTCACGTACAGTGCAGTCGCGAGGGTTTCGAGGTCTGTCGTCACAAACGGACCAACGAGACCCTCGCTTCATGCACTCGGCCCCTTCGGACTTACTCGTCTAGGACTCCGGGCGGCCGGCGGTCACCGCGTAGAAGGCGACCGCCGCGGCCGCGCCGACGTTGAGCGAGTCGACGCCGTGGGACATCGGGATGCGGACCCATTCGTCGGCGGCGACCAGGGCCCGGGTGGACAGTCCGTCGCCCTCCGCGCCGAGCATCAGGGCCACCCGGTCCATCCGGTGCGGGGCTGCCTCGTCGAGGGTGCGGGCCTTGTCGTCCGGGGTGAGCGCGAGCAGCGTGAAGCCGGCCCCGCGGACCGACTCCAGGCCCTTCGGCCAGGTCTCCAGCCGGGCGTACGGCACCGAGAACACCGCGCCCATGGAGACCTTGACGCTCCGGCGGTACAGCGGGTCGGCGCAGTCGGGCGACAGCAGGACCGCGTCCATGCCGAGGGCGGCGGCCGAGCGGAAGATCGCGCCGATGTTGGTGTGGTCGTTGACCGACTCCATGATCACGACGCGGCGGGCGTCCCGCAGCAGCTCCTCCGCCGTCGGCAGGGGCTTGCGCTGCATGGAGGCGAGGGCGCCGCGGTGCACGTGGTAGCCGGTGACCTGCTCGGCCAGTTCGGGGCTCACGGTGTAGACGGGCGCGGGGAGTTCGTCGATGACGTCGCGCATGACGTCGATCCACTTGGCCGAGAGCAGCATGGAGCGCATCTCGTAGCCCGCTTCCCTGGCCCTGCGGATGACCTTCTCGCCCTCGGCGATGAACAGGCCCTCGGCAGGCTCGCGCCTGCGGCGCAGCTCGACGTCGGTCAGCCCGGTGTAGTCGGTCAGGCGGGGGTCGTCGGGATCCTCGACGGTGATGAGATCGGCCACAGGGTGATGCTGCCTTGTCCTGGGGGTGCGGAGCCAACGGCTGGAACGACTAGGTTACCCGGGGTTATGCATGATCAAGGGGCTGGTCGTCACCCGGCGGGCGCGGGGCCGACCGTCACGACCTCGCCGATCACGATGACCGCCGGGGGCCTGACGTCCTCGGTCCGCACGGTCTCGGCGACCGTGGCGAGGGTGGCGTCGACGCGGCGCTGCGCGGCCGTCGTGCCTTCCTGGACCAGCGCGACGGGGGTCTGCGGGGACTTGCCGTGCGCGACGAGCGTCTCGGCGATCTTCCCGATCTTGTCGACGCCCATGAGGATCACCAGCGTGCCGGTGAGCCTGGCCAGCGACGGCCAGTCGACCAGGGAACGCTCGTCGTCCGGGGCCACATGGCCGCTGACGACCGTGAACTCGTGCGCCACACCCCGGTGCGTGACCGGGATGCCGGCCGCGCCCGGTACCGAGATCGAGCTGGAGATGCCGGGGACCACGGTGCAGGGGATGCCGGCCTCGGCGAGCGCCTGGACCTCCTCCATGCCCCGGCCGAACACGAACGGGTCGCCGCCCTTGAGCCGGACGACCGACTTGCCCTGCTTGGCGTGCTCGATGAGCGCGTTGTTGATGGCCTCCTGGGCCATGTAGCGGCCGTACGGGATCTTCGCCGCGTCGATGACCTCGACGTGCGGCGGGAGTTCGGCGAGCAGGTCGCGCGGGCCGAGCCGGTCGGCGATGACGACGTCCGCCTCGGCGAGCAGCCGGCGGCCGCGGACCGTGATCAGGTCGGGGTCGCCGGGTCCGCCGCCGACCAGGGCGACGCCGGGCGTGCGCGTGCGGTGGTGCGGGGCCACCAGGGTGCCGTCGCGCAGACCCTCCACCACCGCGTCCCGGATGGCGGCGGTGTGGCGGGGGTCGCGGCCGCGCGCCTGCGTGGTGAGTACGGCGACGGTGACGCCCTCGCTGTGGCCGGTGGCCGGGGTCCAGGCGGTGGCCTGGTCGGCGTCGTCGGAGCGGACGCACCAGACGCGGTGCCGCTCGGCCTCGGCGGACGCCCGCGCGTTGGCCTCGCGGTCGCTGGTGGCGATCAGGGCGTACCAGGCCTCGGCGAGGTCGCCGTCCTGGTACGGGCGCCTGATCCAGGTGATCTCGCCCGTGTCCGCCATGGCCTCGACGGAGGGGGTCGCCTCGGGGGACACGACGACGATGTCCGCGCCGGCCGCGATGAGTGCCGGCAGGCGGCGCTGGACCACCGTGCCGGCGCCGAGGACGACCACGCGGCGGCCGGAGAGGCGGAGGCCTACGGGGTAGGCGGGGTGTTCGGCCATGAGGGGCGGCTCCTCGTGCAGCTGTGCGGTGGGGGCTCGCTGCACCTTCGGAGCGGCCCTGACGTGCGATTTTAGCGATGCGCAGGGCAGAGGGCACCGGGTGGTCCGACAGCTGAACACCGGACCACCCGTGCCGTGGCGCCTACTTCTCGGTGACCCCCGCCGAGTCGAACGTCGCCACCTCGTGCATCGCCCGCGCGGTGCTCTGCACCAGCGGCAGCGCCAGCAGGGCGCCGGTGCCCTCGCCGAGGCGCAGGTCGAGGTCGACCAGCGGGCGCAGGCCCAGCTTGTTGAGGGCGGCCACGTGGCCGGGCTCGGCGCTGCGGTGACCCGCGATGCAGGCGGCGAGGACCTCGGGGGCGATGGCGCGGGCGACCAGCGCCGCGGCGCCGGCGCTGACGCCGTCCAGGATCACCGGCGTACGCAGGGAGGCGCCGCCGAGGAGCAGGCCGACCATGGCGGCGTGCTCGAAGCCGCCGATCGCGGCCAGGACGCCGATGGGGTCGGCCGGGTCCGGCTGGTGGAGTTCCAGGGCGCGGCGGACCACCTCGGTCTTGCGGGCCAGCGTCTCGTCGTTGATGCCGGTGCCGCGGCCGGTGACCTCGGCCGGGTCGGCGCCGGTGAACACCGAGATGAGCGCGGCCGACGCCGTGGTGTTGGCGATGCCCATCTCGCCCGTCAGCAGCGCCTTGTTGCCGGCCGCCACCAGGTCGCGGGCGGTCTCGATGCCGACCTCGATGGCCTGCTTGGCCTCCTCGCGGGTCATCGCGGGCCCGGTGGTCATGTCGGACGTGCCGCCGCGGATCTTGCGGGGCAGCAGGCCGGGGGTGGCGGGCAGGTCTGCGGCGACGCCGACGTCCACGACGCACACCTCGGCGCCGACCTGGCCCGCGAAGGCGTTGCAGACCGCTCCGCCGCCCAGGAAGTTGGCCACCATCTGGGCGGTGACCTCCTGCGGCCAGGGAGTGACGCCCTGGGCGTGCACGCCGTGGTCGCCGGCGAAGATGGCGACGGCGGCGGGCTCGGGGATCGGCGGCGGGCACTGCCGGGACAGCCCGGACAGCTGCGCGGAGATGATCTCGAGCATGCCGAGCGCGCCGGCCGGCTTGGTCATGCGCTTCTGGCGCTCCCAGGCCTCGCCGAGGGCCTTGGCGTCGAGCGGGCGGATCTGGGCGACGGTCTCGGCAAGCAGGTCGTGGGGTTCCTCTCCGGGCAGGGCGCGGCGGCCGTACGTCTCCTCGTGCACCACCCAGGACAGGGGGCGCCGCTTGGACCAGCCGGCCTGCATCAGCTCGGGCTCGTCCGGGAACTCGTCGACGTACCCGACGCAGAGATAGGCGACGACCTCCAGGTGCTCGGGCAGGCCGAGCGCGCGGACCATCTCCCGCTCGTCGAAGAAGCTGACCCAGCCGACGCCGAGGCCTTCGGCGCGGGCGGCGAGCCAGAGGTTCTCCACCGCGAGCGCCGAGGAGTAGGGCGCCATCTGCGGCTGGGTGTGCCGGCCGAGGGTGTGCCGGCCGCCGCGGGTGGGGTCGGCGGTGACGACGATGTTGACCGGGGTGTCGAGGATGGCCTCGATCTTCAGTTCCTTGAACTGCTTGGCCCGGCCCTTGGGCAGCGACTTGGCGTAGGCCTCACGCTGACGCATCGCCAGCTCGTGCATCGTCCGCCGGGTCTCGGCGGAGCGGATGACGACGAAGTCCCAGGGCTGCGAGTGGCCCACGGAGGGCGCCGTGTGGGCGGCCTCCAGGACGCGCAGCAGCACCTCGTGCGGGATGGGGTCGCTGCGGAAGCCGTTGCGGATGTCCCTGCGCTCGCGCATGACCTTCAGGACGGCCTCGCGCTCGGCGTCGGCGTAGCCGGGCGCGGCCGGGCCGGTGGACTGTCGTGCTTCCGCCACTGCTCCCGTGCCCTCTTCCTCCTGGTCGGCGGCCCTGGTCCGCAGGTCCTCCGCGTGCTGTACGACATCGGGGGCCGGCGCGGGTTCGCCCTCGCGCGGCGCGGGCACCGTGGCCGCCGCCTGCTGCGTCTCCTCCGTGGGGAGGACCAGGGGCTGCGGAGGGGTCGGCGCCAGGTGCGGGGTCGTGGGGACCTGGCCCGCGACCGGCACGAACTGCCCGAGCGGCTGCTCGGGGTGCGGCGGCACATGGGAGGGCAGCGGCTCCGCCGGCTCGGCCGGGGCGTGCTGCCCGCCGGTCTCCGCCGACTCGGCCGGGCCCGCCGCCACGGGAGCTGCTTCGGCGGCGGCCGGCACCGGGGTGGCGTCGGTGGGCTGCGCGGGGGTGCCGTCGGCGTTCGGCGTGGTGGCGGTCTCCGCGGGCGGTGCCTGCGGGACGGTTTCGGGGGTGGCCGTGTCGGGCTGGGGCTGCGGGAGGGCTTCGGGGGCGCTCGCCTCGGGCTCGGCCTGCGGGACGGCTTCAGGTGCGGCAGCGTCGGGCTGGACCTGTGGATTCAACTCCGCGGCCGGGTGGGGCTGCGGTGCGCCGGGGGCCGCCTGGGCGTCGTACGCGAGGGGCTCGGCCAGCTGCGGGCCCTGGGGGTGGGGGTGCGGCGCGGGGCCGCCGGAGCCTTCGGCCGCTGGCCCCGGTACGACGTCAGGGGCCACAACCACCTCGGCGGCCTGCACCTCCGACGCCTCGGAAACGCCGGCCGGGGTGCCGACCGCGGGCGCGGTCACGGCGCCGGCCTCGGGTGCGACGGCGGTCCCGGAGGCGCGTACGGCGTCCGCGGCGGCCGGGGGCTGGGCGTCCACAACGGCATCGGGGCTCTGCGGGGCTGGCGGTGCCGGGGTGGCGTCCTCCGGGGTGTCCGGGGCGCCCGGAGCGGCGTTCGGCGCCTGTGCCGCGGGAACGGTCGCGGCACTCTCCTGGGCCGCGGGGGCGCCGTCGGTGGCGACGGCGGCGTGGCCGGACGGCACCGTCGCCGTGCCGTCTACGCCCTGAGCCGCGGTGCCGCCCTCGGCGGCAGGGGCAGTGTCCGCGGCCGACGACTCGGCGTCGCCCCGCGGTTCGCCCGCGGCCTGCTCCGGGTGCCGGCCCGGCCCGGCCTCGCCGGACGGCTGAGCGGCCTCGGCCGGTTCGACGCCGTCGGCGGCGGGACCCGCTGCCTGCCCGGCCGCAACGGCCTCGGCCTGCGCGGGCGTTGCCGCCTGCGGGGCGACGGCCTGGTCGTGATCCGGGGCAGCCGTCTCGGCGGTCGTCGGCACCGGTGCGCCCTCGGCGCCCGCGGCGGCCTGCCCGGTCTCCGCGCCCTCGGCAGACCGACCGGCGTTCGCCACGGCCTCGGCCCCAACGTCGGCGGCGGGAGCGCCGACGGCGGCGGCGAGCCCGCCGTCCACGGCGGTCGTGTCCTCGGCAGGCTCCGCACCGGCCGCCTCCGGCGCGCTCTCACCGGTCTCGGCGACAGTGTGCTGAACGCCGTCGGCCTCCTGCCCGGCAACAGCAGCCTGAACGCCCTCCGCCGCACCGGGTCCGGCGGCCCCGGCCTCCTGGCCACCGGCGAGCGGACGAGCCTCCTCGGGCACCGCCGCCGTAGGAGCCGTGTGCACCACCCCGTCATGGCCGTGCGCGGGCTGTACGCCGTCGTGGCCGTGGACCAGGTGCGCGGTGCCCGGCACCGGTGCGGCGGCCTGGGTCGCGAGGCGGGTGACGGCGGCCTGCGCGGCGCCGGACGGGTCGGTCTGCGCGGCGGTGTCCACGGCGACGGCGGCCGGGTCAACCGTTTCGGCAGCCGGTGCCTGCGCGTCGGCCTGGGCCGCGTGGGCGGCGCCCCAGGGGGCCGCGCCCTGCGGGGCCGTCTCGTACGGCGGCTGGGCGTCGAGGTACTCCGGGCCGGCCGCGACCGGACCGGGCTGCCGTACCGGCGCGCCGGCCGGGCCGCGGTCGGCGAGGGAGCGGACCGGGCTCGCGGAGGCGTCGGGGATCGGCGGGCCGAGGTGCAGCGGACGGCGCGGCGCCTGCGCGGCGGCCGGCTGCTCCTGCGGGGCCGACAGTATCGGCGACGGCGGCACGGAGGCCGGGGCCGGGTTCGGCAGGCGGACGCCGCTGAGGTCGACGGAGCCGCTGTCCCGGCCGGCCGTCTCGTGCGGCCCCGGCTGGTGGACGGCCTCGACGACCGGTTCCGGCGCGGGTGGCGGAACCTCGTTGCCCCATGCGCCCTGGGCGCCCGGCAGCAGCAGGTCTTCGTCCTCGGCGGGTGCCTCGGAGAGGTAGGTGTACGCACCGTGCGCGGCGACGCCCGGCTGCTCCACCATGCCTGCGCTCTCCGGCTGCCCCTCGCCCGGGACCTGGCCGGTGTCGGTCATGCGTACCCCTCGCCCATCGGTTTAGTGCTCCTACGACCAGCTCACCCGGAACGGCGCACCGACCGCCCGTAGTGAAGAACGAGCGTCCGTGCCCAGCGGCACGAACGACCCGCCGGAAAAGGCGACAAAGCCATTCAGTGGCATTGTCCCGGCCGCCCGGCCGTCGCGACAGCATGATCCGCGACGGCACGCTGTGGACTGCGCCACGTTGCGCGTCCTCCGGTTCCGCAGTACCGCACCCGCCCCAAAACGGGCGTGCTTTCCGGACATTGGCGAACGAAGTTCCGGGCCGCCGGTGTGGCACAACGATCGGCCAGCCTACCGCGCGCGGTACGACAACCGGATCACGGGGCGCGATCCGGCAGCGCCCGCCCGTCGCCCGGCCACCACCCCTCAACGAGGCGCTTCGCGCAGCGGCAGTGTTCCGATGAGCAGGAACGAGACACTCCGCTCGGTCTCCGTCCAGGCGCGGGTGTCGAGTTCGACGGACTGCAGCAGCGCGCACTCGACGTGGTATCCGTGCTCGGTCAGGTCGCGGCCGATGAGTTCGGCGGCGTCGCGGGTGGCGGCGTGAGTGACGATGCGCTGCGGGCGCCGGTCGGCGACGGCAGAGACGACGGCCGCTCCCCCGCCGCCGACCCGGACGACGTCCGGTTCGGGCAGGTTCTCCAGGACGTGCGGGGCGGTGCCGTGGACGACGTGGAGCTGGACACCGTACCGGCGCGCGGCGGAGTCGGTGCGGGCGCAGGCCGCGGGATCCCGGTCGACGGCGATGACGGCCGCTCCGGCGCGCGCGGCCTCGGCGGCGAACGCGCCGGAGCCGCTGCCGATGTCCCAGACCAGGTCGCCGACCCGGGGGCCGAGCCGGGCGAGTTGGGCGGCCCGCAGCAGCTGCCGCTCGCCCTCGCCGAGGCCGCCGCCGGGTCCGCCGGCCGGTCCCTCGGCGTAGCTCGCGTCGGGCTGCACCCAGCCGCGCGGTCCGGCGCCCGGGTCGCGGCCGGCGATCCAGCCGCCGCCCTCCCCCGCGCCGGCCGGGCCGCCGATGACGATGACGACGTTGGGGTCGCGCCAGGTGTGGTCGGCTGCCTTGTCGGAGGTGACGACGGTGACCTGCTCGCGTTCGGTGCCCAGTTCCTCGCAGATGACGAAGGTCCGGTGGACGCCTTCCAGCAGCAGCCCGAGTTCGGCGGGTCCGGCGCCCGGTGCGGTGAGGACGGCGACCTTGGTGTGGGCGCGGCAGACGTTCACGGCGCGGCGCAGGGTGCGCGGGTGGGCGACGACCACCTGGGCGTCGTCCCAGGGCATGCCGGCGCGGGCGAAGGCGGCGGCCACCGAGGAGACGGCGGGGACGACCTCGACCTCCAGGCCGAACTCCGGGGCGCGCAGGGTGCGTACGACGCCGAAGAAGCCGGGGTCGCCGTCGGCGAGTACGACGGCGGTGCCGCGGTGGGCGGCGATCCGGCGGGCGGCGAGCGCGACGCTGCCCAGGCGGACGCGTTCGGCGGCGGGCGGAACCTCGGGCAGCGCCAGGTGGTGGGCCGCGCCCGCCACGAGTGTGGCGGCGCCGAGGGCGGCGCGTGCCGTGTCGGTCAGCGGCGAGCCGTCCCAGCCGATCACCGTGACCCGGTCGGCCATCGTCGTTTCTCTCCAGGTCTTCGCAGGTCGTCAGGGTACGGGCCCCAGCGGGCCCCCTGAGCGTACCTGGTGCGGCTGAGGGCTCAGTTCCAGTCGGAGTAGGAGGTGAAACCGCCCGTGTCGGCCAGCTGCTCCTCGACGCCGTCCAGGTCCTCGGGCAGCAGGCTCCAGACGATGAGGTCGGTGCGCACGTCCGTCCACTCGCCGTGGGTGTCGCGGGTCCGGGCTATCCAGGCGCCGCGCAGGACGCCCTCGCTGATGCAGCCGATCTTCTGGGCGACCTGCTGGGAGGCGGTGTTGTCGGCCGCGGTGCGCAGCTCCAGGCGCTCGAACTTCTGGTCCCGGAAGAACCATTGGGCGGTGGCCAGGGCCGCCTCGGAGGCGTAGCCCTCGCCGCGCGCCCAGGGGGCGATGACGTAGGCCATCTCGGCGGAGCGCACGCGCCAGTCGGCGTGCCGCAGATGGACCGTGCCGACCAGGCGCTGGGTGAGGAACTCGTCGACGGCGAAGACGATGCCGCGGCCCTCCGCCCGTTCGGCGGGGGCGTGTTCGGTGATCCAGGCGCGGGCGTCGGCCTCGGTGTACGGCTGCGGCACCGAGGTCCAGGCGGTGACCAGTTCGTCGTTCATCATCTCGGCGAAGGCCTCGATGTCGGACTCCTCGAAGGGACGCAGCACCAACCGCTCCGTGCTGATGGAGATGTTGGGGAAGGTGCTAGTCATGCGCCGCTCCGTAACCTTCGGAATGAACCTTCAGGGCCTGCTGAACTGCCCAGCATGCAGCATGTAACCACTGAACCGCACGACGGGGCCCGCTCCCGGTGCGGGAGCGGGCCCCGAGGGCGGGCGGGCCGGATCAGAAGGAGGGGATGACCGAGCCCTGGTACTTGTCCTCGATGAACTTCTTGACCTCGGGCGAGACGAGGAGCTTGGCGAGCTTCTCGACCCGCGGGTCCTTCTCGTTGCCCTTCTTCACGGCGAGGAAGTTGGCGTACGGGTTGTTCTTGGCGGACTCCAGCAGGATGGCGTCCTTGGCGGGCTTCAGACCGGCGGAGATGGCGTAGTTGCCGTTCACCACGGCCGCGTCCACGTCGTCCAGGGAGCGCGGGGTCTGGGCGGCCTCGACCTCCTTGAACTTCAGGTTCCTGGGGTTCTTGGCGATGTCCTGCGGGGTGGCCTCGTTGCCGGCGCCGGACTTGAGGGTGATGAGCCCGCCCGCGGCGAGCAGCTTCAGGGCGCGGGCCTCGTTGACGGCGTCGTTCGGGACGGCGACGGTCGCACCGCTCTTCAGCGCGTCGGCCTTCTTGACCTTGTGGGAGTACAGGCCGAGCGGCTCCAGGTGCACCGTGACGACGGGCACGATGTGGGTGCCCCGCTTGGCGTTGAAGTCGTCCAGGTACGGCTGGTTCTGGAAGTAGTTGGCGTCCACCGAGCCGTCCTCGGTCGCCGTGTTCGGCGTGATGTAGTCCGTGAACTCCTTGACCTGAAGGTCGAGGCCCGCCTTCTTCGCCAGCTTGTCCTTGACGAAGTCCAGGATCTCGGCGTGCGGGGTGGGGCTCGCGGCGACGACCAGCGGGCCGCTGTAGTCGTGGGAGGCGGAGGAGCTGCCGGAGCCGCAGGCGGTCAGCCCGAAGGTGAGGGCTCCGGCGGCGAGGACGGCGGTGGTGAGCTTGGCGGTGTTACGCACGAAAAGTGCCTTTCCTGATGGGTGGTGCGACCCCGTGTACGGGTAAACGGGGAGTCTGGGGGGTGCCGTACGAAACGGCGTTACGCGACCTTGCTGATGTCGGCCGCCGCCGGCTCCTTCGCCTTGAGCAGGCGGAGCTTGGGGGCGGGGCCGGAGCGGCCGCCGCGGCTGTGCAGGGAGCGGGCCGCGAGGTCGCCGGCGAACTGGATGAGGGAGATGACGACGGCGAGGATCGCGACGGTGATCCACATCAGCTCGGTCTCGAAGCGCTGGTAGCCGTAGCGGACGGCGAGGTCTCCGAGGCCGCCGCCGCCGACCGTGCCGGCCATGGCGGAGTAGCCGATGAGGGCGATGACCGTGGTGGTGGTGGAGGCGATGAGCGAGGGCAGGGCCTCGGGGACGAGGACCTTGCGGACGATCGTCCAGGTGTTGCCGCCCATGGCCTGCACGGCCTCGACGAGGCCATGGTCCACTTCGCGGACGGCCGTCTCGACCAGCCGGGCGAAGAACGGGATGCCGCCGATGGCGAGCGGCACGATCGCTGCGGTCGTGCCGATCGTCGTCCCGGTGACCCAGCGCGTGAAGCTCATCAGCGCGACCATCAGGATGATGAACGGCATCGACCGGCCGATGTTCACGATCTGGCCGATCACCTTGTTGGCGAGGACGTTCTGCAGCAGGCCGCCCCGGTCGGTGAGGACGAGGAGGATGCCGAGCGGAAGGCCGGCGGCGACGGCGATCAGGGTGGACCACAGCACCATCCAGAAGGTCTCGGTACACGCCTGCTGCAGCAGCGGCTGCATCTCGGACCAGGTCACTTGGCACCTTCCTTCACCAGCAGGGCCTCCTGGCCCACGACGTCGATCTGCAGGCCCTGTTCGCGCAGGAACCCGATCGGCACCACGTTGTCCTCGTAGCGGCCGGGCAGTTCGATGCGCATGCGGCCGATCTGCAGGCCGCCGACGGTGTCGATGGCGGCGCCGAGGATCGAGATGTCGATGTTGTAGGTGCGCGACAGCTGCGAGATGACCGGCTGGGTGGCCGCCTCGCCGTGGAAGGTGACGTCGACGACGGTCCGGTCGGCGCCCGTGCGCTCGCCGCTCACCGGGAACAGCGCGGCGGCCAGCTCCGAGCCGGGGGTGGCCAGCAGTTCGCTGACGGTGCCGGACTCGACGATCCGGCCCTTCTCCATGAGGGCGGCGGAGTCGCAGACGGCCTTGACGACGTCCATCTCGTGGGTGATGAGCAGGACGGTCAGGCCCAGCTGCCGGTTCAGGTCGCGCAGCAGCTGGAGGATGGAGCGGGTGGTCTCCGGGTCGAGGGCGCTGGTGGCCTCGTCGGAGAGCAGCACCTTGGGGTCGCCGGCGAGGGCGCGGGCGATGCCGACGCGCTGCTTCTGACCGCCGGAGAGCTGGGCCGGGTAGGCCTTGGCCTTGTCGGCGAGGCCGACCAGGTCGAGGAGTTCCAGCGCCTTGCGGGAACGTTCCTTCCCGGACTTGCCGAGGATCTCCAGCGGCAGCTCGACGTTGTCCTGCACGGTCCGCGAGGACAGCAGGTTGAAGTGCTGGAAGACCATGCCGATGCGGCTGCGCGCCCGGCGCAGTTCCCGGCCGGCGCGCGGGCCGCGGCCGGCCAGGGCGGTGAGGTCCTGTCCGGCGACGGTCACGGTGCCGGAGGTGGGGCGCTCCAGCAGGTTGACGCAGCGGATGAGGGAGGACTTGCCGGCGCCGGACTGGCCGATGACGCCGTAGACCTCGCCTTCGCGGACATGCAGGTCGACGCCGTCGAGGGCGGTGACCTCGCGGCCGCGGGAGCGGTAGACCTTGGTCAGGCCCGAGGTGGTGATCACGTGGGTTTCCGTCACTGTCGAGTGCGCGGGCAGGGGTGTGCCCGGGCACGGGTGCATGCGGTCAGGCATGTGTCAGACATGGGAAGTGGTGGTGCGTCCCGTACGGACTGCGCGCACGGACATGCCACGGCTCTCGCTTCGGGGCGCGAGACTCAGCTGATGCGGGGGCCCTCTAGAAGGCGCACATTCGACACATCAGGCGACACAGACAACGAGCACCGGGCGGCGTCATGGTCGCCTCGGTCGCACGGGTGCGGCAGCTCGTCGTGGTCATGCGATCAGTAAACCAGACCCACGGTGCTGACCGGTCGCCGCTGTCCGGATAGTGGACAGCGGCGGACAGCCCGGCCCAGGCGGTCAGCGGCGGACGGAGACCTCCACACCCTCGTCCGTGACCAGTGCGGACAAGGCCGACAGGTTCTCCACCACGAGGTCGGCGTGGAGTTCCTCGGCCCGATGGGTTGTGGCCAAGGCCACGGTGGTCATCCCGGCGGCGCGGCCCGCCCGGAGTCCGGCGGGGGCGTCCTCGAAGACGACGCAGTGGGCCGGGTCGACGCCGAGCTGCCGGGCGGCGAGCAGGTAGGGCTCGGGATCGGGCTTGCCGCGGGTGACGTCGGCGGCGGCGATCAGCGTCTTGGGCAGGATGCCGACGGCGTCGAGGCGGGCCTCGGCGAGGCGCCGGGTGGCGGAGGTGACGACGGCCCAGCGGTCGGCCGGCAGCGCGTCCAGGAAGTCCCGGGTGCCGGGCAGCAGCCGTACGCCGCCGTCCGGCACGTCGTCCACCTCCAGCTGCTCGACCCGGGCGACCGCCTCCGGCACCAGGCGAGCGGGCAGCAGGTCGGCGACTATCTCGGCGGCGGGCCGCCCGTGCAGTGCCACGCGCCCGAACTGCTCGGCGGTGATTCCGTACTCCTTCGCCCACCTGGTCCAGCAGCGCTCGACGGAGTCGAGGGAGGAGACGAGGGTGCCGTCGTTGTCGAACAGGAGGGCGTGCGCGTGGATCGTCATACCCAGACCCTACGATGTGGTCTAGACCCTCCGGCCTACGGCGGGGTCGGCGGCCGGCGTCCGTTTCGGCCGTAATAAGGTCACGGCATGCTCAATGCCCTGACGCTGGTGACCGGGGTCGCCGCGCTGCTGCTCGCCGCCTGGTGCGGCTGGGCCGCCTACCGGGACCAGCCGACCAAGGACTGGCACTTCATCGGCATGGCCGTGGTGTCGCTGCTGGCCGTGGCGCAGCTGGTGGTCGGCGTCGTGCAGCTGGCGCGGGGCGAGAAGCCGGCGCAGGGCACGACGATCTTCGTGGCGTACCTGCTGGGCGCGTTCGCGTGCATCCCGGCGGCCGGGTTCATGTCCCTGGCGGAGCGGACCCGCTGGGGCTCGGTGACGGTCGCCGCGGGCGGTGTGGTGCTGGCCGTGCTGGAAGTGCGGCTCTTCGACATCTGGGGAGGCTGAGATGACGGCGGTGGAGGAGAAGCCGACCCGGTTGATCAAGGGACCGGGCATGCTGCTCGTCTGGTTCTACGGCGTGATGGTGGTCGGCGCGGTGTCGCGTTCGGCCTTCCAGATCTCCACGGAGTTCGACCGGGCGCCGCTCGCCTACTCGCTGTCGGCCGTGGCCGGTGTCGTGTACGGCTTCATCACGTTCACACTGATCCGGGGCGGGGAGACGGCCCGCAGGGCGGCACTGGTGTGCTGTGCCGCCGAACTCGCGGGGGTGCTGCTCGTCGGTACCTGGACCCTGGTCGACCACTCCGCGTTCCCGGACACGACGGTGTGGTCGTACTACGGGGCGGGGTACGTCTTCATCCCCGTACTGCTGCCCATCTCGGCGATGTACTGGCTGCGGCGGGCGCGTAGGGCCGCCGTCACGCCGTAGCGGCGTAGGCCCCGGCCTGCTTCTCCAGGATGATCAGCTCCACCCCGTCGTCGCCCCGGGAGCGGCCCACCGTCTCGTAGCCGGAGCGGCGGTAGAGGCGGAGGTTGCCCTCGCTGCGGTGGCCGGTGAAGAGGCGGAAGCGGGTGGCGCCCCGCTCCTGCTCCAGCGCCGTCTCGGCCGCGCGCAGCAGGCGTGCGCCGATGCCGTGGCCCTGCAGACGGGGGTGGACGCAGAGCTTGCCGATGGCGGCGGCGCCGTCCTCGGTGACCTTGCCGCGCACCGAGCCGACCACCTCGTCGCCGAGCCGGGCGACGAAGACGCAGTCGGAGGCGACCTCCTCGCGGACGGAGTCCAGGGTCTGCACGAGCGGGTCGATGCGGTAGTTGCCGTACAGCGCCGCCTCGCTCTGGAAGCACAGGTACTGGAGCCTGAAGATCTGCTCCGCGTCCTGCTCGGTCGCCGCCGAGATGGTCACGCTCATGCCCATGTGCGCACGCCTCCCGCTCACCTGATCACCTGTCGTCCCTCACTCCTATCCCCGCACTTCGCGGGCCGCAACCTCCGGTGCGAGCAATCGACGCAGACATCCCAGACATCTGGAGCGTTCCGGGCCGAGGCTGCCCTGTGAGATACCCAACTCCCCCGCGATCTCCCGGTATGTCAGGTCCTTCGGGGACAGCAGGGCCTCGAGCAGGCGGGGGCAGCGACCGGGCAGCCGGCGCACCGCGTCGCGCAGCGCGCGGTACCGGGCGGCGGTGAGGACGAGCTGTTCCGGTCCGGGGCGGCCGTAGTCGACCGGTTCGAGGCCGTAGGGCCGTTCCCGCCGGCGGGTACGGCGGCTGCGGCGCGCCTCGGCCCGTACGGCCCTGCGCAGCCAGCGCTGCGGGTCGCCCGGCGGCCCGTCGGTCTCCAGCCGTTCCAGCAGCCGGACCCAGACGGCCTGTTCCAGGTCGTCCGGCTCGCTTCCGGAGGCATATGCCTCGGCGGACGCCTCCGCGGTGAGCAGGGGATGCAGAACGGCTACCAAGTCATGCGTCATATGCGGAACGACGCGCCGCCCCGGGAGCGGGTTTCCGGGGCGGCGGGCCAACACTCCGAACGGGGTGCCGGCGGGTGCCGCGGTTGACGCCGGTCAGCGGCCGAGGAAGTCGGCGCGGGCGAGCAGGCCGGTGTCGGCGTTGTCGGTGAAGACGCCGTCGATGCCGGTCTCGAAGTAGGTCCGGAAGGCGCCGAAGGAGTCGCCGTAGCCGTCGGCCGCGCTGCCCTTGCGGTAATCGGCCGGAAGGAACGGGTTCTCGTTGCGCATGGTGTAGGGGTGCAGGACCAGGCCCACCTTGTGCGCGTCGGCGACCAGGGTCGTGGGCTTGCCCAGGGTGCCGTCCGCGTTCTTCGGGATGACCAGGTCCAGGGTCGGCCCGATGCCCTGTGCGTAACCGGCGATCTCCCGCAGGCCCTTCGGGGTGATGAGATCGGCGACGGTGCGCGGGTCGCCCGCCTCCACGAAGTCGTAGGGGCGGCTGTCGGCGGTGGAGAGCAGCACGACGAGCGGGTTGTCCACCAGCTGGTTCAGCCTCTGGATGCTGGTGGGCTCGAAGGACTGCAGGATGACCGGCGAGTTCCGGCCGTCCTTGCCGTACTTGTGCAGCAGCTTGGCCACCCGCTCCTCCAGGCCCAGGCCGAGCTTGCGGAAATAGGTGGGGTGCTTGGTCTCGGGGTAGATCCAGACCTGCCTGCCACGCTTGCGGGTCTGCTCGTCCTGCCACTTCAGGACCTCTTCGAAGGTGGGGATCTCCCAGCGCCCGTTGTAGAGGGTGTTGTGCGGCCGGTTGGCCGGGATGCGCTCGACCGCGCGCAGGGTCTTCAGCTCGGCGAGCGTGAAGTCCTCGGTGAACCAGCCGGTGGTGGGCACGCCGTCGACCACCTTGGTGGTCTTGCGGCCGGCGAACTCCGGGTGCGCGGCGACGTCCGTGGTGCCGCCGATCTCCGGCTCGTGCCGGCAGACCAGATGGCCGTCCTTGGTGGGCACCAGGTCGCCGGCCTCGACGACGTCGGCGCCCAGGTCCAGGGCCAGGTCGTACGAGCCGAAGGTGTGCTCGGGGCGGTAGCCGCTGGCGCCGCGGTGGCCGATGATCGTCGGTACCGGCAGGCTCTTCAGGCCCCGGCCGCCCTGCCTCGCGGTCCGGGCCCCGGCGGCCTCGGCCGCGCCCGGCAGCCCGAGGACCGCTCCGCCCGCGCCGAGCACCGCGGCGCCGAGGATCGCCCGCCGCCCGGTGCCCGGGGTCTTCTTGTCCGCCTGGTCGCCGCTCATCAGCGCCCTCCTGCCGTCGGCCTCGTGAGTCGCGCCGATCGTAGGGGCGCGGACATGACCGAAGGGAGTCCCAGGGCGGAACACCCGGGTGACGCCGTATGTCCTGTGGGGGCGGTGTGCTGACGGGCCGTCGGCTTGGGCGGCCGGCGACCGGGTAGCCGAGTGGGTGACGGCCGTTCGCGAGATCCGTCACACCGTCGCGAGGGTGTTACGGCCCGTCTCCCGGGCGTCACCGCAGGTAAACCCGCGTCAACAGTTCGTAAGACCTCGGTGAACCGGGCGTCCCCGATGTGCGCCCGGCCGGGAGCCGCGAGTAATGTCCTCACCTGCACAGACACATATCGCCCCCCTCGACATCGGAGGACCCGTTGTCCCGCTTCGCGCTCATCAAGGCAGTGCTCGGACCGATCATGCGCCTGATGTTCCGCCCACAGGTGGAGGGCGCGGAGCACATCCCGGGCGACGGTCCGGTCATTCTGGCCGGCAACCACCTCACGTTCATCGACTCGATCGTGCTGCCGCTCGTCACCAAGCGGCAGGTCTTCTTCATCGGCAAGGACGAGTACGTCACCGGCAAGGGCGTCAAGGGCCGGCTGATGGCGTGGTTCTTCACCGGCGTCGGCATGATCCCGGTGGACCGGGACGGCGCGAGCGGCGGCGTGGCCGCGCTGATGACCGGGCGCCGGATCCTGGAGGAGGGCAAGATCTTCGGGATCTACCCCGAGGGCACACGGTCGCCCGACGGGCGGCTGTACCGGGGGCGTACCGGCATCGCGCGGCTGACGCTGATGACCGGCGCGCCGGTCGTCCCGTTCGCCATGATCGGCACGGACAAGCTGCAGCCGGGCGGCCGGGGCATCCCGCGGCCGGGCAAGGTCACCGTCCGCTTCGGCGAGGCCATGGAGTTCTCCCGGTACGACGGCATGGACCGGGACCGCTACGTGCTGCGGGCCGTGACCGACTCGGTGATGGCCGAGGTCATGCGGCTGTCCGGGCAGGAGTACGTGGACATGTACGCCACCAAGGCCAAGGCGGCGTGAGCCGCTGCCGGTTCGGCCGGTCGTCGGGTACGCCGGAAAACGCCCCGTCCCGCGCAGACGTCCGCTAGGAGCGGATGGCGGTCGCGCAGCCGTCGCCCGTGGACGCCGTGCCGTTGAGCGGCTTGCTGCGCCGGCCCCCCGGACGCCGGATGGCCAAGGGGCCGGGCGCCGCGAGGAACATGCCGGGCGTCGGAAAGCCAAGGTGCCGACGCCGGAAAGCCAAAGTGCCGGACCCTGGACGCCGGAAGGCCGAAGCGCCGGAAGGCCAAGCTGCCGGACGCCGCCGGCGCTTCACTCCGCCGTGTTCTCCAGTCGCTGCCCCCTCAGCAGGAACCACGCCGCGGCCGCCGTTCCCAGCAGGACCGCCGCTCCCGCGCCCGAGGCCAGGTGCAGGCCGTGGACGAAGGCGTCGCGGGACGCGTTCAGGAGTGCTCCTGCCGTGTGCGGGGGCATGCTCCTCGCCGTCTCGACCGCCGCGCCCAGTGACTCATGGGCCTGGGCGGGGGTGCCGGCCGGGCCCGTGAAGTCGCGGTAGGCGCCGGTGACGATCGAGCCCAGCAGGGCGATGCCCAGGGCCGCGCCCAGTTCGTACGCCGTCTCGGAGACCGCCGAGGCCGCGCCCGCCTGTTCCCTGGGCACGCTGGAGAGGATCACGTCGGCCGTGACGGTGAAGGACAGGCCCGCGCCGACGCCCACGACCAGGAGCGCGGCGCCGAGGGCCGGGTAGCCGGTGGCCCGGCCGAGTGCCGTCAGCGCGGCCAGGGCCAGGCCGACCGCCGCGAGGCCGCCGGAGACCACGGCGCGGACCGAGAAGCGGCGGGCCGCGCCGCCCGCGGCCAGGCCGGCCGCCACCGCGCCGACGGCGGCGGGCAGTTCGGCCAGGCCCGCCTCGAACGGGCGCCTGCCCTGGACGAGTTGCAGGTACTGGGAGAGGAAGAACACCAGGCCGGACATGCCCAGCACGGTCAGCAGGTCGGCGAGGACCGCGCCGCTGAAGCCGCGCTGCCGGAACAACCGCATGTCCAGCAGCGGCGTCGGCATGGTGAGCTGGCGGTGCACGAAGCCGTAGAGCGCGGCCGCGCCCAGCAGGCCCGCGGCGAGAACGGGCACGGAGAGACCGTGCGTGGCCGTCTCCTTGACCGCGTAGACGACACCGATCACGCCGGCCAGCGAGAGCACGACGCTGAGCAGGTCCCAGGGGCCGGGGTTCGGATTGCGCGACTCGGGCAGGGTGCGGATGCCGACCAGGACCAGCACCGCCATCACGGGCAGGTTGATCAGGAAGACCGAGCCCCACCAGAAGTGCTCGAGGAGGAAGCCGCCGGTGATCGGCCCGACCGCCGTGCCTGCGGAGGCGGCGGCACCCCAGATGCCGACGGCGACGCTGCGCTCGCGGGAGTCGTGGAAGAGGTTGCGGATCAGGGCGAGGGTGGCGGGCATCAGGGTCGCGCCCGCGACACCGAGCAGCGCCCGCGCCAGGATCATCAGGTCCGGTGTGGTGGCGTACGCGTTGAGCACGGAGATCGCGCCGAACGCCGTGGCTCCGCCGAGCAGGATCCGCTTGCGGCCGATGCGGTCGCCGAGGCTGCCCATGGACACCAGCAGACCGGCGATGACGAAGGAGTAGACGTCGCCGATCCACAGCAGCTGGGTGCCGGAGGGGTTGAGGTCTTCGCTGATGTAGGGGGTCGCCAGGCCGAGGACGGTGGCGTCGACGGCCACCAGCAGCACGGCCAGGACGAGGACGCAGAGCGCGAGCCAGCGGCCCGGGCGCTTCACCGCCTCCGCCGCGTGCGCCGGCTGCAGGGTGCTGGTCATGATTCCTCTCTTCGCAGAGCGCCGCCGAGCAGCAGCTCGGCGACCATCGTCGGGAAGTCCCTGGCGGCCACGCGGCCGTCCAGGGTGGCCCAGGCGCAGGAGGCGATCAGGCCGTAGAGCGCCTCGGTGAGCCAGACCGGGGTGAGGTCGATGCGGAACTCGCCGCTTCGCTGACCGCGCTGGAAGACCGCGCCGATGCGCGCGTCCAGCCGCTGCCAGCCGTCGTTCTGCCGCTCGCCCTCCCACAGCTGGCTCTCGCCGTACAGGAAGGCGAGCAGTCCGGCCGCGGGCTGGATCTCGCACACCAGCCTGCGTACGGCCTCGCTCGCGGGCCCGTCGTCGGGGCGGGCGCGGTCCACGGCCGCCTCGCACTCCTCGATGCCGAGCGCCTCCAGGGCCCGGACGAGCGCGTCCCGCCCGGCGAAGTGCCGGTGCAGCGTGGCCCGGCTGATCCCCGCGGCCTTGGCGACCTCGTCCATGGTCGCGGTGGACTTGCGGGTCAGCAGGGCGGCCGCGCTGCGCAGCACGTGGTCACGGTCGAGAGCCATGAGACAAGAATAGCTTGGATGAGACAAACTTGTCTCATACAAGGCGTGCGTGACTCATAGGTGCTGGTCGGCTGGTCGGTGACGTGTGCGATCAGTGCCAGGGCAGCCGGCCGCGCCGCTCCCAGTAGGCGTGCGGGTCCTCGGCGAGGGTGGCGAGGCGGGACAGCTGGTCCTCGTCGAGGTCGACGGCGGGGGCGTGGAGGTTGGAGACGAGCTGGGTGACCGTCGCCGCGCCGGAGAGGACCACGCCGGCCCAGGGCCGGGAGAGGATCCAGGCCAGGGCCACGGCGTCGCAGCCGAGCCCGGTCTCCTCGGCCACGGCCTTCAGCGCCTCGGGCGCGTGCGGCCCGGCCAGCCTGCCGTTGGCCATGCCCTCCTTGACGAGCACGGTGAGCCCGGCCTCGTGCGCCTCGGCGAGCGCGGGCGCGGCGGAGGTCTCCAGCAGGTTGTACGTCGACTGCACGGTGCGGAACAGCGGTTCGCCCCCGACGGTCACCGCGAGGGCGGCGCGGACGGCCTCGGCCTGCGCGGGACCGCTGGTGGAGAAGCCGATGGTCAGGCCCTGTGCGGCGGCCTCGGCGAGCCGGGCGTGGAGTTCCTTGTCGGTGAGGGCGGGGCTGTCCGGGGTCACCGAGTGGATCTGGTAGAGGTCGAGGCGGTCGCCGAGCACCGCCTCGGTCTCGGCGCGCTGCCGCTCGTACGCGGCGAGACTGTGGTCCTTGACCTCGTGGGTCTCGGCGTCCGCCGACCAGCCGGCGGTGTAGGTGTAGCCCCATTTGCTGCCGACGACCACGTCGTCGATGTCGGGCCGGGCGTTCAGCCAGTCGGCGAGGAACTCCTCCGAACGGCCGTAGGAGCGGGCCGCGTCGACGTAGCGCACGCCCTGCGCGTAGGCGGCGTCGAGGAGTTCGTGGGTCCGGGCGCCCAGCGCGTCGACGCTGCGGTTGTCTCCGAGGTCCTGGTCGCGGTCCAGGTTGATGTAGCCGGGCCGGCCGACGGCGGCGAGTCCGAGTCCGATGTGGCAGGTGGGGGTCGTCGCTGTCGCCAGGCGGGCGAAGGGCATCGCGGGCTCCGTTCGGTCGGCTCCGGTACGGCTGGCGACCAACGTAACCCGCGATGACGCTCCGATTGGGAAGCCGGGCGCCGGGAGCTCGGGGCTCACGGCACGTGGGCGGGTGCGCGCCCCCGTGGTTGCCCGCGCCCGCGCGGCGGAGCCGCACATGGATACAGCCCCGCGTCCCGCAAGGGCCGGCCCTGCGGGACGCCCGCCGTCGGCGCCCGCCCTCAGCCGTTCTTCTTCGCGTCCGCCCACGCGTGCTGGGCCGCCACGTCCGCCTTGACCTCGGCCAGCTGGACGGCGACCGCGCTGGGCGCCGTACCTCCGCGCCCGTCGCGGGAGGCCAGGGCGCCCGGCACGTTGAGGACGGAGCGCACGTCCGGGGTGAGGTGGGCGGAGATCTTCGCGAACTGCTCGTCCGTGAGGTCGTCCAGCTCCTTGCCCTCGGCCTCGGCGACCTTGACGCACTCCCCCGCGACCTCGTGCGCCACGCGGAACGGCACGCCCTGCTTGACCAGCCACTCGGCGATGTCCGTGGCGAGCGAGAAGCCGGCCGGGGCCAGTTCCTCCATGCGTTCGCGGTTGACGGTGAGGGTCGCGATCATGCCGGTGAAGGCGGGCAGCAGCACCTCCAGCTGGTCGCAGGAGTCGAAGACCGGCTCCTTGTCCTCCTGAAGGTCGCGGTTGTAGGCGAGCGGCAGGGCCTTCAGCGTGGCCATCAGACCCGTCAGGTTGCCGATCAGGCGGCCCGACTTGCCGCGGGCCAGCTCGGCGATGTCCGGGTTCTTCTTCTGCGGCATGATCGACGAGCCGGTGGAGAACGCGTCGTGCAGGGTGACGAAGGAGAACTCCTTCGTGTTCCAGATGATGATCTCCTCGGCGATCCGGGAGACGTTCACCCCGATCATCGCGGTGATGAAGGCGAACTCGGCGACGAAGTCCCGGGAGGCCGTGCCGTCGATGGAGTTGCCGACGCTGCCGTGCTCGAAGCCGAGGTCCCGCGCGACCGCCTCCGGGTCCAGGCCGAGGGAGGAGCCGGCCAGCGCGCCGGAGCCGTACGGGGACACGGCGGTGCGCTCGTCCCACTGGCGCAGGCGCTCGGCGTCCCGGGACAGGGACTGCACGTGGGCGAGGACGTGGTGGGCGAACAGGACCGGCTGGGCGTGCTGGAGGTGGGTGCGGCCCGGCATCGCCACGTCCGGGTGGGCCTCGGCGAGGCCGATCAGGGCGTCCTGGAGGTCGGCGATCAGCCCGCCGATGATGCGGGCGTGGTCGCGCAGGTACATCCGGAACAGGGTCGCCACCTGGTCGTTCCTCGACCGGCCGGCCCGCAGCTTGCCGCCGAGGTCGGGGCCGAGGCGCTCCAGCAGGCCGCGCTCCAGGGCGGTGTGCACGTCCTCGTCGGCGATGGTGCCGACGAAGGCGCCGGACGCCACGTCGGCCTCCAGCTGGTCCAGCCCGGCGATCATGCGCTGCAGCTCGTCCTCGGTGAGGAGGCCGGCCTTGTGCAGCACGCGCGCGTGGGCGCGCGAACCGGCGATGTCGTACGGTGCGAGCCGCCAGTCGAAGTGGACGGACGCGGACAGCTTCGCCAGGGCCTCGGCGGGACCGTCGGCGAAACGGCCGCCCCAGAGCCGTACGTCACCGCTGTTGCTGCTCACTTGGGCTGCTCCTAGGAAAGTGGGTTCTCACACTGCGCCTGCCTTGTGCATGAGTATGCAGAGCTCTGCATGATTCGTCAATCAGCGGCGCCGGGCACGAAAGAGCGGGGCAAATACTTAGACACTCGAAAGAGTTGCGCGGATAATCCTGGACATGGGAAAGACCTATGAGCGCATCGACGGCAGGCTCCGGACGTTCATCGAGGAGCAGCCCCTCTTCTTCACCGCGACCGCCCCGCTGTCCGGCGACGGCACGGTCAACCTCTCCCCCAAGGGCCTCAAGGGATCCTTCGCCGTGCTCGACGAACGTACCGTGGCCTACCTGGACTTCGCCGGGTCCAACGCCGAGACCATCGCGCACCTCCGGGAGAACGGGCGGATCACCCTGATGTGGTGCGCCTTCCAGGGCCCGCCGAACATCGTGCGCGTGCACGGCAGGGGCGAGCCCGTCTTCCGGGACGACCCGCGCTTCAAGGACCTGCTCAGCCGTTTCCCCGGCATCGACCCGAGCACGCACGGGCTGCGCGCGATCATCGTCGTCCACGCGGAGCTGATCCGCGACACCTGCGGGTACGCCGTCCCCTACATGGCGTACGAGGCGGACCGCGACCTGCACGGAAAGCGTTTCGCGCGGGAGGACGACGTCTCCCTGAGCGCGTACTTCGAGAAGAAGGAGCACGTGGCGACGAGCCTGGACGGACTGCCCGGGCTGCCGCTCCCCCTGCCTCCGTCTACCGTCTGAGCCATGCGCCCCGGTGTCGTGCTGACCCTCGTGTCCGTCTCCTCGCTCGCCCTGCTCGGCCTCACTCCGGGTCCCGGGTCCACCCCGCTGCCCGCGCGGATGGCCGACACCGGCGGCGGCAGCCAGCTGATCACCGCGCAGGCGGCGGGCACCGACGCGACGTCCGGGACGCTGACGTGGTGGGACCTCCGGGACGGTCGGTGGGTGGCGGCCGGGACGGCTCCGGCGCGGTTCGGAGCGAACGGACTGGCCGAGGGCGGCTCACGGACCCAGGGCACGAACACCACGCCGACCGGTCTGTACGACCTTCCGTTCGCCTTCGGGACCAAGGCGGCGCCGAGCGGGACGAGGGTCGCCTATCGCGCGGTGAAGGACAGTTCGTGGTGGTGCCAGGACAATGACTCGGCTTCGTACAACCGGTGGGTCGAGCCGTTGCCGCAGGACTGTCGTGCGTCCGAGTCCGAGCACCTCGTCTCCTATGCGACGCAGTACGCGTACGCGCTCGTGATCGGCTTCAACTACGACCGGCCGGTGCGCGGGCGCGGCGCCGGGATCTTCCTCCATGTGAACGGCAAGGCGGCCACGGCAGGCTGCGTGTCGGTGCCCGAGGACGCGATGCGGCGGATCCTGCAGTGGGCGGATCCGGCCAAGCGGCCGCATGTCGCCATCGGGACCGAGGACGGGGTCACGGCCGTCACCCGGTACTGAGAGCCGGTGCCCCGGGGGCGGATCCGGGCCGGCTCAGCGGGGCAGGCGTACCCGGAACGCCGTGGAGCCCGGCCGGCTCTCCAGCCCCACCGTCCCGCCGTGCGCCTCCGCCACCGCCGCCACGATCGACAGCCCCAGGCCCGCGCCCGCGCCGGAGGCGTTCGGGTGGCGGCGGTGTTCCGCCCGGGTGAAGCGTTCGAAGACGCCGGGCCGGACCTCTTCCGGGACGCCGGGGCCGTCGTCGTGGACGCGGAGGACGGCCGAACCGGCGTCTGCCTCCAGGGTGACCGTCACCTTCGTGCCCGCGGGGGTATGCGTACGCGCGTTGGCCAGCAGGTTGGCCACCACCTGGTGGAGGCGGTGGGCGTCGCCGGGGACCGTCACCGGGTCCTCGGGCAGGTCCAGGCTCCAGCGGTGGCCGGGGCCCGCGGCGCGGGCGTCGGTGACCGCGTCCAGGACCAGGCGGGTCAGGTCGACCGGCTCGCGTTCCAGCGGGCGGCCGGCGTCGAGGCGGGCGAGCAGGAGCAGGTCGTCGACCATCTCCCCCATGCGGGCGGACTCGGCGGTGATGCGCTGCAACGCCCGGGTCACCTCCGGCGGCACCGGGCCCGGGTGGAGGAGGGCCAGTTCGGCGTGGCCGCGGACCGAGGCGACCGGGGTGCGCAGCTCGTGGCTGGCGTCGGCGGCGAACCGGCGCAGCCGCTCCTCGCTCGCGTGACGCTTGGTCAGGGCGTCCTCGACATGGCCCAGCATGCGGTTGAAGGCGGCCGCCACCCGGCCGACCTCGGTGCCCGGGTCGGCGTCCGGAGCGCGCGGTGGCAGCGCCACCTCCCCGCTGGCCAGCGGCAGTTCGCTGACCCGGGTGGCGGTGGCGGCGACCCGGCTCAGGGGACGCAGCGACCAGCGGACCCAGAGCGCGCCGGCCACCCCCGTCACCACCAGGGCCGCGCCGAAGACGATCGCGGCGACCGCCTCCAGCCGGTGGACCGCGCTCTCGACCGGCTCCAGCGGCAGTCCCACCAGCAGCACGTCCCCGTCCCGGCCGGCGGAGGCGACGACGCGGTAGTGGTGCAGGGAGGACAGCTCGACGGTGTGCGGCCGGCCGTCGACCGGGACGCGGGCCAGCCGGGCCGCATCCTGCGCGGTCAGGTCGACGTTCAGGTCCGCGCCCAGGTCCCCGGAGCGGATGAGGCCCTTGTTGGTGACCGTGCCGTCGAGCAGGCGGGCGCCGAAGGTGCCGGTGGCCATGCGGCGGGTGTCGCCCTTCTCGTCCCCGTCGTGGTCGTCGGGGACCCTCCCGTTGTGTTCCAGGCTCTCCGGGAAGCGGGTGCCGACCTGGGCGAGCTGCTCGTCCAAGCGCTGGGTGAGGAAGCCGTCCAGCTCGACGACGGCCGCGAGGCCCACGGCGGCGCAGCTCACCGCCAGCAGCACCACGAGGCCGAAGGTGAGGCGGGCGCGCAGGGTGCGGGGCCGGGGCAGCCGGGCGAGGCGGGCGCGGACATGCGGACGGCTCACGTGGTCACCGGTTTCAGGACGTATCCCGCCCCGCGCACGGTGTGGATCATGGGTGCGCGGCCCGCGTCGACCTTCTTGCGCAGGTAGGAGATGTACAGCTCCACGACATGGGCCCGGCCGCCGAAGTCGTAGGACCACACCCGGTCGAGGATCTGCGCCTTGCTGAGCACCCGGCGCGGGTTGCGCATGAGGAAGCGGAGCAGTTCGAACTCGGTGGGCGAGAGTTCGATCAGCTCGCCGGCCCGGCTGACCTCGCGGGCCTCCTCGTCCATGACCAGGTCGCCGACCGTCAGCCGCGGGCCCTCCTCCTGCTGGCGGGCCATGCCGGCCCTGCGCAGCAGGCCGCGCAGCCGGGCGACGACCTCCTCCAGGCTGAACGGCTTGGTGACGTAGTCGTCGCCGCCGGCCGTGATGCCCGCGATCCGGTCCTCCACCGCGTCCCGGGCCGTGAGGAAGAGCACGCAGACGTCCGGCTTCACCTCGCGCAGCCGGCGCAGCACGGCGAAGCCGTCGGTGTCCGGGAGCATCACGTCCAGGACCACGGCGTCGGGCAGCAGCTCGCGCGCGCCGTCGAGGGCCGCGGCGCCGTCGCCGGCCGCGCGCACCTGCCAGCCCTCGTAGCGCAGGGCGCCGGTGAGCACCTCGGCGAGGTCGGGGTCGTCGTCGACGACGAGGACGCGCACGGGGGTGCCGTCGGGTCGGGTGAGGGCCGGGCGGCCGGAACGGGTCGTGTTCATCGCGCCTACCAGCATCACCCAGATGGCGGGGTGCGGCGTACCGCCCGCCCTCTGAGTTTTCTCTGAGCCGGTCCCCGGTCCGCTGAAGACCGGCTGAGAACCACCTCTGAGTCTGCTCTCACAGCACCTGGTCAGGGGGTCGTTCAGAGGTGGCTCAGAGCTTCGCCGCGCACAGTGGCCCGGTACGACGACGAAGGGACGGCGATCGATGACCACCGTGGATGCGGGGCGGGCGGCCCCGCCGGCGCCCGTGACCGCACGGCGCTCCCCCGCGGGGCCCGTGCTGGCCGTGCTGTGGGCCGGGGCGGCGGCCGTGGTCGCGCTGTGGTGGGCGGACACCGCCTCCGTGGTCGGCACGGCCGGCTGGCTGACCGGCGCCGGGCGGATCGCCGGGCTGCTGTGCGGGTACGCCTGCGCGGTGCTGGTCGGCCTGATGGCGCGGGTGCCGCTGCTGGAGCGGCGGACAGGCTCGGACCGGGTGGCGCGCTGGCACGCGATGGCCGGCCGGTACACGGTCTGCCTGCTGCTCGCGCACATCGCGCTGATCCTCGCCGGGTACGCCGCCCAGGACCGGGCCTCGCTGTGGCACGAGGCGGTGACGGTCGTCCTGGACTATCCGGACATGCTCAAGGCCACCGCCGGCACGGTGATCCTCCTCGCGGTCGGCGTCACCTCGGCGCGGGCGGTGCGCCGCCGCACCAGCCACGAGTTCTGGTACTACGTCCACCTGCTGACGTACGCGGCCGTGTTCCTGGCCTTCTTCCACCAGCTGACGCTCGGGAACGAGTTCAACGGCAAGCCCGTCGCGACCGCCGTCTGGTACGCGCTGTACCTGGGCGTCGCGGCCCTGGTGCTCTGGTACCGGATCCTCACCCCGGTCCGCCTCAACCGGCGCCACCAGCTGCGGGTGGACTCCGTCCACCAGGAGGCGCCCGGTGTGTACTCGGTCGTCGTGCGCGGGCGGCGCCTGGACGAGCTGGCGGCGCGGCCGGGGCAGTTCTTCCGCTGGCGGTTCCTCGGCCAGGGGCTGGGCTGGACGTCGACGCCGTACTCCCTGTCCGCGCCGCCGCGCCCGGACATGATGCGCATCACGGTCAAGGCGCTCGGCGACCACAGCGCGGCCGTCGCCCTGCTGCGGCCCGGCACCCGGGTGTGGGCGGAGGGCCCCTACGGCTCCCTGACCGCCGACCGGGCCACCAGCCACCACTGTCTGCTCATCGCGGCCGGCGTCGGCATCACCCCGCTGCGGGCGCTCTTCGAGACGCTGCCCGGCGAGGTCACCCTGCTGTACCGGGCGCGCGGCGTCGAGGACCTGGCGCTCGGCGGGGAACTGGAGGCGATCGCCCGCCGGCGCGGCGCCCAGGTGCTGTACGCGCTGAACGGTCCCCGGGGCGAGCGGCCCCGCATCACGGCGGAGTCGCTGCGCGCGGCCTTCCCCGGCATCGCCGGCCACGACGTCTACATCTGCGGGCCGCACGGCTTCGCCCGCGAGGTGTACGAGGCGCTGCGGGCCGCCGGGGTCCCGGACCGCCGTATCCACCACGAGTCGTTCGAACTGTGACAACCAGCGAAGCTGTGAGGCAGAACACGTGCATGCCCTGAAGAGGAACCGCCCCCTGCGCCGCATCGTGCTGGCCGGCGCCGCCACGGTCACCGGGATGGTGCTGCTGCTGTCGCTGAAGCCGCACACGGGCCCCACGCTCGCCACGGCCGACACCAAGTCCCCCACGGTGTCGGGCAGTTCGGCCCCGTCGAGCGGCTCGTCGGGGGGATCGAGCGGCTCTTCCCCGGGGTCGGCGACGGGCAGCAGGACCGCCACCGGCGACACCGTCCAGACCCGCTGGGGCCCGGTCCAGGTGCGGGTGACGATCACGGGCGGGAAGCTCACGGACGTGACCGCCGTGCGGTACCCGCAGGACAACCCGCGCGACCAGGAGATCAACAGCTACGCGCTGCCCCAGCTGCGGCGCGAGGCGCTGGCGGCGCAGAGCGCGGACATCGACATGGTGTCCGGCGCCACGTACACCAGCACCGGCTACAAGCAGTCCCTGCAGTCCGCGCTCGACTCCGCGGGGCTGTGAGCGGTCACGCTGAACACCGAGCGCATGCGGCACGTATCTGAGGGCCAAGGGTCAAGTCCCCACGGAGGAACCGTGACCACCACGCTCGCAGGCGGACGTGCCGCCCGCCGCCAGACGATGCGCCGCATCCGCCCGCGCCGCAGCCCGGCCGTACCGCTGCTGCTCGCCGTCTGGGCGGGCGCGGCGGCCGTGCTGTGGCTCTGGTGGCACAACACCCCGTCCATCGCCGACGACACCGGCAGGATCCTCAACGCGGGCCGGATCACCGGCCTGCTGGCCGGCTATCTGATGGCGCTGGTCGTGCTCCAGATGGCGCGCGTGCCCGCGCTGGAGCGGCGGGTCGGCTCGGACCGGGTGGCCCGCTGGCACGCGATGAGCGGCCGCTACACCCTCTCCCTGATCGTGGCGCACGTCTTCCTCACCATGTGGGGGTACGCGCGGCAGGCGGGCAAGTCGCTCGGCGACATCGTCCAGCAGACCATGGACTCCATCAACCAGCTGCCGGACCTGGGCAAGGCTGCCGTCGGCACCGGCCTGTTCGTGCTGATCGGGCTCACCTCCGTCGGCGCGGTCCGCCGCCGGATGCCGTACGACACCTGGTACCACGTGCACCTGATGACGTACGCGGCGGTGTTCCTGACGTTCTGGCACCAGATCACCACCGGCAACGACTTCGCGGTCGAGCCCGTGGCGAAGACCTTCTGGTACGGCCTGTACGGCGCGGTCACCGCGCTGGTGCTCTGGTACCGCATCCTCACCCCGATCCGGCTGAACCTGCGGCACCGGATGCGGGTGGAGGCCGTCATCGAGGAGACGCCGGGCATCGTGTCGGTGCTGATCGGCGGGCGCAGGCTGCACCGGATGGGCGCGGAGGCGGGCCAGTTCTTCCGCTGGCGGTTCCTGGCGCCCGGGATGCGGTTCAGCTCGCACCCGTACTCGCTGTCGGCGGCGCCCCGCCCGGACATGCTGCGGATCACGGTGAAGGCGATCGGCGACCACAGCGCGCGGCTGCGCGAGCTGACGCCCGGCACCCGGGTGTGGGCGGAGGGGCCGTACGGCGCGCTCACCGCGCAGCGCCGCAGCCGCGGCAAGGTGCTGCTGGTCGCGGGCGGGGTCGGCATCACCCCGATGCGGGCGCTGTTCGAGACGCTGCCCGGCGCGGCCGGTGACATCACCCTGCTCTACCGGGCCAACAGCACCCAGGACCTGGCCCTGTGGGACGAGCTGGCGAAGATCGCCGACGAGCGGGGCGCCCGGCTGATGTACGCGGTGAACAGCCCCGACGGCGAGCGGCCGGACATCTCCGCGGAGAACCTGAAGCGGAAGATCCCGGACATCGACCGCCACGACGTCTTCATGTGCGGCCCGCCCGGGTTCGCCCAGTCGGTGTACGAGGCACTGCGCGGCGCGGGGGTCCCCGCCCGCCGCATCCATCACGAGTCGTTCGAGATGTGAGCGGGAGCTACGGACAGATGAGGAAGAGCCACCCCATTCGGCGGGTCGTGCTGGCCACCGCCGCGACGGTGTCCGGTGTCGTGCTGCTGCTGTCGCTGAAGCCGGCGTCCGGTCCGGCCGCCGCTTCGGCGGCGGGCGCCGCGCCGCAGCAGACGGTCGCGGGGCAGCAGGCCCCGCAGGGCGGGTCGCAGGCGGCGGGCGCGGGTTCCGGCACGGTGACCGGTGACGCGACGCAGACGCAGTACGGGACCGTGCAGGTGCGGATCACCGTCGCCGGCGGGAAGATCACCAAGGCGGAGGCCGTCCAGGCGCCCAAGGGCGGGCTCAGCGACCAGAAGACCGCGATGGCCGTGCCCAAGCTGAACCAGGAGGCCGTCGCGGCGCAGAGCGCGCGGATCGACGCGGTGTCGGGGGCGACGTACACGAGCGACGGCTACAAGAAGTCGCTGCAGTCGGCGCTGGACAAGATGAAGCCGGCGGGTTCCGGTGCGTCGGGCGCCGGCTCCTCCGGTGCGGCGCAGGCCCGTACGGTCACCGGGAAGGTGGCGCAGACGCAGTACGGGCCGGTCCAGGTGCGGATCACCGTCGCCGGCGGGAAGATCACCAAGGCGGAGGCCGTCCAGGCGCCCAAGGGCGGACTCAGCGACCAGAAGACCGCGATGGCCGTGCCCAAGCTGAACCAGGAGGCCGTCGCGGCCGGCACCGCGCACATCGACGCCGTCTCCGGCGCCACCTACACCAGCACCGGCTACCGGCAGTCCCTCCAGTCGGCGCTGGACCAGGCCGGTGGCTGACACGGTGACCGAGCCGGCCGAAGCTCCCGCCGCGGTGCGTCACGCGGAGGAGGTCATGGGGACCGTCTTCTCCTTCGACGTCCGCGGCGGGGAACCCGGCGCCGTGCGGCAGGCGCTGGCCGAGGCCGTCGCCGGGCTGCACCGCGCGGACGCGGTCTTCAGCACCTACCGCGAGGACAGCGAGGTCTCGCGGCTCGTCCGCGGTGAGCTGACCGTGGCGGACTGCTCGCCCGAGGTGGCCGAGGTGCTGGTACTGGCCGACGAGGCGGAGCGGGTGAGCGAGGGCTGGTTCAGCCCCCGCTACCGCGGCTCGCTGGACCCCACCGGCATCGTCAAGGGCTGGGCCGCCGAGCGGGCGGCGCGGCTGCTGGCGGGGGTGGCCGGGGTGCGCGGGGTGAGCGTCAACGGGGGCGGGGACGTGCAGATGCTCGGTGCGCCGGAGCCGCAGCGGCCGTGGCGGGTGGGAGTGGCCGATCCGCTCCGGCCCGGGGGTCTGGCGGCGGTGATCTCGGCGGCGGGTCTGGCGGAGCTGTCGGTGGCGACCTCGGGCACGGCCGAGCGGGGCGCGCACATCGTGGATCCGCGTACGGGCAGGTCGGCGGTGTCGGACCTGGTCGCGGTGACGGTCGTGGGACCCCGGCTCACCTGGGCCGACTGCTGGGCCACGGCGGCGTTCGCGATGGGGTCGCGGGCAGGGCTGGCCTGGCTGGAGTCGCTGCCCGGCGTGGAGGCCCTGCTGATCACGGCCGGGGACGAGGTGCGCTGCACCGGGGGGCTGGCCGCGCGACTGGGCTGACCCGCATCTTTTTGCCGGTGAAGGCCATCCCGTTTCCGTCCTGGGACGTATCCCGTGTGCAACGAGTTCCAGGAGGAGCGCTATGGCCATCTTCAGCAGTCTGCTGCCCGCCAAGCGCCGTGACCGCGACCGCGACGACACCTCACGTCACTTCGGCACGCGGCACGGGCACCGCCACGGGCACCGGCACACCGGCGGTCACCGCCACGACCACTTCGACCGTCACAGCCACGGCGACCACGACCACCACGGATACTGATCGCCCACGAAGGCGGAGGGGACCGGAGACCGCCAGGCCCCGGTCCGCTCCGCCGATCGCCGCCGATCCCCGAGGGACCCTCCCATGGCGCATGTCCTGCGGCGTCTGCTGTCGGTCGCGGAGGCGTCCGACGGCGTCGTGGCGGCCGCGCCCCCGGTGCCGCCGCGCGCGGTGTTCCGGCGGTTCTGGCCCTATACGCGCGGCGGCCGGCGCTGGCTGGCGCCCGTCGTCGTCTTCAGCCTGCTCGGCCCGGCCGTGGACGCCGCCGAGCTGTGGCTGTTCAAGACCGTGGTGGACGCCGTCCTCGTCCCCCGCGACCTGCGGCCCTTCGTGTGGATCGCACCGGCCTATCTGGGCCTCATCCTCTTCTCCGGCGTCCTGCGCTTCGCCGACGACATGATCTCGACCTGGGTCGGCGAACGCTTCCTGCTGTCGCTGCGCTGCGACGTCTTCCGGCATGTCCAGGGACTGTCGCTCGGCTTCTTCGAGCGCCGGCGGCTCGGCGACGTGCTCTCCCGCATCACGGGTGATGTCGACGCGGTGGAGACCTTCCTGCTCTCGGGGGTCGCGGACGCCCTGTACTACGTGATCCGCCTCGCCCTCTTCCTCGGCCTGCTCTTCTACCTGCGCTGGGACCTGACCGTGCTGGCGCTGCTCATCGTGCCCCTGTTCTGGGGGGCCGCCCGGCACTTCTCCCGGCTGGTCAAGGCGGCGTCCAGGGAGCGCAGGCGGCGCAGCGGCTCCCTCAGCGCGATCGCCGAGGAGGTGCTGGGCAACGTGGCGCTGGTGCAGGCGTACAACCGGCAGGGCTGGGAGGAGCGCCGGTTCGAGCGGGAGGGCGTCGGCAGGTTCCGGGCGGTGATGGCCTCCGCGCGGATCCGGGCCGTCTACGCGCCGGTCGTCGAGATCATCGAGGTGACCGGGGGTCTCGCGGTGATGGGTCTCGGCACCTGGAAGCTGGCCCAGGGTCAGCTCACGCTGGGCGGGCTGCTGGTCTTCCTGGCCCTGATCGGCAAGCTGTACGGCCCGGTGCACGGCCTGTCCGGGCTCGGCACCACCTTCTACGCGGCCTCCGCCTCGGCCGAGCGGATCATCGAGCTGCTGGACCAGCGGCCGCAGGTCCGCGAGCGGGCCGACGCCCGGCGGACCGGGCGGGCGCGGGGCGCGCTGGAGTTCGACGGCGTCTGGTTCCGCTATCCCGGCGCCCCGTCCTGGGCGCTGTCGGCGGTGTCCTTCCGGGTGGCCCCGGGCGAGACGCTGGCGCTGGTCGGCGCCAGCGGGGCCGGCAAGTCGACCGTCGCCAAGCTGCAGTTGCGGTTCTACGACCCCGACCGGGGCGCGGTCCGGCTCGACGGGACCGATCTGCGGGAGCTGCGGCTGTCCGACGTCCGGGACAGCGTCGCCGTGGTGCTCCAGGAGACGCTCGTCTTCCACGGAACCGTGCGGGAGAACATCGCCTACGGCCGGCCGGGGGCGAGCGAGGCGGACATCGTCGCGGCGGCCCGCGCGGCGGACGCCCACGAGTTCATCGAGCGGCTCCCGGAGGGCTACGACACGCTCGTCGGCCAGCGCGGCCGCACGCTGTCCGGCGGGCAGTGCCAGCGCCTGGCGATCGCGCGGGCGATGATCAGGGACGCGCCGGTGCTGCTGCTGGACGAGCCGACCACCGGGCTCGACGTGCGCTCGGGCCGGCGGATCATGGAACCGCTGCGCCGGCTCATGGCCGGCCGGACGACCGTCGTGATCTCCCACAACCTGCCGACCGTCCGCGACGCCACCCGGATCGTGGTGCTCGGCCACGGCCGGGTCGTCGAGCACGGCGCCCCGGACGACCTGCTGCGCCGCCAGGGTGCGTACGCCCGGCTGCACCGGCTGAGCGCGGGCACGGTGCTGTCATGAGCGGCCCCGCACCCCCGGCCCTGGCACCGGGCGCGCACCCGGCTCCCGGGTACGCGATCCTGGCCCATCTGACCCGCACCGGCTGGCTCGACGTGTACGACGCGTGGAGCGAGGAGCGGGCCTGCCGGTGCGTGATCAAGGTCGTACGGCCGGATCTGCGCGGCGAGGAGGGGCTGGGCGCGCGGCTGCTGCGGGAGGGCCGGTGGCTGCGGGAGTTCAGCCATCCGCACCTGGTGCGGGGTTACGAGACCGTGGAGCGGCCCGAACCGCTCGTCGTCCTGGAGACGCTGACCGGTGAGACGCTGTCCCATCTGGTGCACCGCCTGCGGCGCCGGCCGGCCGCGGCCGATGTGGCGCTGCTCGGCGTGCAGTTGTGCTCCGCCGCCCACTATCTGCACGGCCGGGGCCTGCTGCATCTGGACCTCAAGCCGTCCAACGTGGTGGTGGAGCGCGGTCACGCCAAGGTGCTGGACCTGAGCGTCGCCCGGCCGCCGGGACGCGCGCCCGCCGGGGTGGGCACGTGCGGCTACCGGGCTCCGGAGCAGGCGCGCGGCGGACCGCTCACGGCGGCCGCCGACGTGTGGGGCATCGGCGTCACGCTGTTCGAGGTGGCGTGCGGCGAGCCGCCGTTCGGCCACGGGGAGACGGCGGACGACAGCGGCGGCACCACGGACGGCCGGTGCCCGGGGGCCGCGGAGACGGCTCCGCCCATCGCGTCCCGGCGGCGGCTGCCGCGCCCGCTCGCCGCCGCCGTGGACGCCTGTCTGCGGCCGGACCCGGCGGCGCGGCCCACGGTCGCCGAGCTGACCGCGGCCCTGGAGCCGGCGCTGCCGCCGGAGCCCTGAGCGGGGGCGGCCGCCGTCACGCCTCGGACTCCACCACCTGGCCCTTGTGCAGCTGGGCCGTGGCGAGGACGGTGCCGTCGGGAGCGGTCAGCCGGGCGCCGGTGAGCGTCGACAGGTCGCCCGGCGCGGCCACGCCCCACTGGCCGCGCCCACCGGTCAGCGGGAAGTCGCCGACCCGCACGGAGGTGCCGTCGGAGTGCTGCAGGAGACAGGTGACCTTTCCGGTGTACGAGCGGCGCGGCCCGGCGAGCGCGACGGACACGAACACCCAGCCGGGGCTTCCGGGGTGGGCGTAGACCTCGCCGGCGGACTGCCCGCCGTGCCCGGCCGACGTCATGTCGCCGACCATCATCGGCTCGGACACGACGGCGGGCGCGGTCGAGGCGATGACCGCCTCCACGGCGGTGCCGACCCCCCACCCGGCGAAGCCGACGGCGACGGTGACCGCGGCGACGACGGCAGCGAACCGCAGCCTGGCCCGGCGGGCCCGCCCGCGCAGGCCCCGGGCCGCGCGGGCCGCGGCGCCCTCCCGGCCCTCGTGCGCGGACGCCTGCCCGGCCAGCCTGCGCGCCGTCCGGGTCTCGAACCCGGCCGGCGGGTCGGCGTCCGGCAGCAGGCCGATCAGCCGGTCGCCGACCAGGGTGAGCCGGCGGACGTACTCCCGGCAGTCCGCGCACCGGTCCAGATGGGCGACCGCCTCCGCGCGCTCGCGGCCGGGCAGCACGCCCAGCGCCAGCTCGGCGCCCATCTCCCGGAGCTTCTCGCAGCCGGCGTCACTCGACATGGTCGCCTCGCTTCGGGGACGCGAGCGTGGTGCGCAGTTTCGCCATGGCCGACCTGATCCTGGTCTTGGCGGTCCCGAGCGGGATCTCCTCGGTCTCGGCGATCTGCTGGGCCGTCATGCCGTAGATGCCCGCCATCACCAGGGCCCGGGCCTGTTCCCGGGGCAGCCGGGAAACGGCGGCCCGCAGCTCGGCGGAGGCCTCGTCGGCCAGCGCCCACTGCTCGGGGGTCTCGGTGACGACGCCGATGACGGCGTCGACGTCCTCGGGGGCCATCGGCCGGCTCCGCCGGGCCCGGACGGCGTCGACGGCGAGGTTGTGCGCGATGGTCGTCAGCCAGGTGGCGACCGAGCCGCGGCGGGAGTCGTAGATCTGCGCATGACGCCACGCCCGCTCGAACGTCGACTGGGCGACGTCCTCGGCGAGTTGCTCGTCGCCGGTGACGGCCATGGCGACGCCGAAGACCCGGCGCTGGAACCTGCGGACGAAGACAGCCGCCAGTTCCGGGTCCCCGGTGGCCAGCCCGGCCAGCAGGGCCTCGTCCGGGAGACGGCCCTCGGGGAACCGCAGACCCGACACACTTCTGTATACGGACGACGGCCGCCAGGGGATTGCCCGCCCACCTGCCCGCCCGCCGCGGAAGATCACACGCTCATTCTCCGCCGACGGGCCGGGCGCCGCACTCGCGCCGGGCGCCCCCGGCCGCAGACCGGCGGAGGGAGTCCGACGACAGGACCTAGTGGCCGTTCTGCGCCAGGCGCAGCAGGTGGTCCGCGAGGGCCTGCCCGCCGCTCGGGTCCCGGCTGATCAGCAGCAGCGTGTCGTCGCCGGCGATGGTGCCGAGGATGTCGTGCAGCTCGGCCTGGTCGATGGCGGAGGCCAGGAACTGGGCGGCGCCCGGCGGGGTGCGCAGCACCACGAGGTTGGCGGAGGCCTCCGCGGAGATCAGCAGCTCCTGGGAGAGCCGCCGCATCCGCTCCTCCTTCGCCGACTCCCCCAGCGGCGCGCGGGGGGTGCGGAAGCCGCCCTCGCTCGGCACCGCGTAGATCAGCTCGCCGTCGGTGTTGCGGATCTTCACCGCGTTCAGCTCGTCGAGGTCCCGGGAGAGCGTCGCCTGGGTGACGCTCAGCCCGTCGTCGGCGAGCAGCTTCGCCAGCTGGCTCTGCGACCGCACCGGCTGCCGGTTGAGGATGTCCACGATCCGGCGGTGCCGCGCGGTACGGGTCTGCGGCACGGCCGGCCCGGCGGCCGCCTGCTCGTGATCCTGCGCCTGGCTCATCGTCGTCCTATTCTCCGGATCGTCCGTCCCCATCCACTGGGTTCGCTGCGTCGAGGATGCCGGGCAGCGCCCGCAGGAAGGCACCCACCTCGGCGTCCGTGATGTTCAGCGGCGGCATGAGCCGTACGACGTCGGGGGCGGGCGCGTTCACCAGGAACCCGGCCTCCTGGGCCGCCGCCTGCGCCTGCTGCGCGTGCGGCCCGGTGAGCACGATACCCAGGAGGAGGCCGGCGCCTCGCACATAATCGATCAACGGGTGGCCGAGGCCCTCGATTCCCTCGCGCAGCTTCTCGCTCTGCCGCTTGACGTTCTCCAGCAGTCCCTCGCCCTCGATGGTGTCGAGGACGGCGAGTCCGGCGGCGCAGGCGACCGGGTTGCCGCCGAAGGTCGTGCCGTGCTGGCCCGGCCGGAGCAGTTCGGCGGCCCGGCCGAAGGCCACGGTGGCGCCGAGCGGCAGACCGCCGCCGAGCTGTTTGGCGAGGGTGACGACATCGGGGAGCACACCCTCGTGGGCCTGGTACTCGAACCAGGTCCCGGTCCGGCCGATGCCGGTCTGCACCTCGTCCAGCACCAGCAGGGCGCCGGTGGCGGCGGTGATCGCGCGCGCGGCCTTGAGATAGCCGGCCGGCGGCACCACGACGCCGTTCTCGCCCTGGATCGGCTCGATGATCACCAGGGCCGTCTTCTCGGTGACCGCCGCCGCGAGCGCCTGGGCGTCGCCGTAGGGGACGTGGGTGACATCGGGGGGCAGCGGCCGGAAGGGGTCCTGCTTGGCGGGCTGGCCGGTGAGCGCGAGGGCGCCCATGGTGCGGCCGTGGAAGCCGCCGTCGGTGGCGACCATGTGGGTGCGCCCGGTGAGCCGGCCGATCTTGAAGGCGGCCTCGTTGGCCTCGGCTCCGGAGTTGCAGAAGAAGACCCTGCCCTCCCGTCCGAAGAGCGTCAGCAGCCGTTCGGCGAGGGCGACGGTGGGCTCGGCCATGAAGAAGTTGGAGATGTGGCCGAGCCGGCCGATCTGCTCGGTGACGGCCGCGACGACCGCCGGGTGGGCGTGGCCGAGCGCGTTGGCGGCGATGCCGCCGACGAGGTCGAGGTACTCCCGGCCCTCGGCGTCCCACACCTTCACGCCCTCGCCGCGCACGAGGGGCAGGCGCGGGGTGCCGTAGTTGTTCATGAGCGCGCCCTGCCAGCGGTGGGTCAGCTCCTGGTTGCTCATGACTCCCCCTGTTCGACCGGAATGTCGTCGGGCACGACCATCGTGCCGATGCCTTCGTCCGTGAAGATCTCCAGCAGGATCGAGTGCTGGACCCGGCCGTCGATGACGCGGGCGGTGTGCACCCCGTTGCGCACGGCGTGCAGACAGCCCTCCATCTTCGGCACCATGCCGGAGCTCAGCTCCGGCAGCAGCTTCTCCAGCTGGGAAGCCGTGAGGCGGCTGATCACCTCGTCGGAGTTCGGCCAGTCCTCGTAGAGGCCCTCGACGTCGGTGAGGACCATGAGGGTTTCGGCGCCCAGTGCCGCAGCGAGTGCCGCAGCCGCCGTATCAGCATTGACGTTGTAGACATGGTGGTCGTCCTGGGAGCGGGCGATCGACGAGACGACCGGGATGCGGCCGTCCGCCAGCAGGGCCTCGATGGCGCCGGTGTCGATCCCGGTGATCTCGCCGACCCGGCCGATGTCGACCAGTTCGCCGTCGATCTCGGGCTGGTGCTTGGTGGCGGTGATGGTGCGCGCGTCCTCGCCGGTCAGGCCGACCGCGAGCGGGCCGTGCTGGTTGAGCAGGCCGACCAGCTCGCGCTGCACCTGCCCGGCGAGCACCATCCGCACGACGTCCATGGCGTCCTCGGTGGTGACGCGCAGGCCCGCCTTGAACTCGCTGACGATGCCGTGCTTGTCGAGGGCGGCGCTGATCTGCGGGCCGCCGCCATGGACGACGACCGGCTTGAGGCCGGCGTGCCGCAGGAAGACCACGTCCTGGGCGAAGGCGGCCTTCAGCTCCTCGTTCACCATGGCGTTGCCGCCGAACTTGATGACGACGATCTTGCCGTGGTGCCGGGTCAGCCAGGGCAGCGCCTCGATGAGGATCTGGGCCTTCGGCAGGGCCGTGTGCTTGCGGGTGCTCATGAGGAGTAGGCGCTGTTCTCGTGGACGTAGTCGGCGGTGAGGTCGTTGGTCCAGATCGTCGCGGTCTCGGCGCCGGCGGCCAGGTCGGCGACGATGTGCACCTCGCGGTAGCGCATGTCGACCTTCTCGCGGTCCTCGCCGACCGAGCCGTTCTTGCACACCCAGACGCCGTTGATGGCGACGTTGAGACGGTCGGGCTCGAAGACGGCCTTCGTGGTGCCGATCGCGGAGAGCACCCGGCCCCAGTTGGGGTCCTCGCCGTGGATCGCGCACTTCAGGAGGTTGTTGCGGGCGATGGAGCGGCCCACCTCGACGGCGTCCTCCTCGCTCGCCGCGTTGATCACCTCGACCTTGATGTCCTTGCTGGCGCCCTCGGCGTCCCGGACGAGCTGCTGTCCGAGGTCGTCGCAGACCTGGCGTACGGCGTCGGCGAACTCGGCGTACTCCGGGGCGATCCCGGAGGCGCCGGAGGCCAGCAGCAGCACGGTGTCGTTGGTGGACATGCAGCCGTCGGAGTCGACGCGGTCGAAGGTGACCCGGGTGGCGGCGCGCAGGGCCCTGTCCAGGGTGGCGCTGTCGAGGTCGGCGTCGGTGGTGAGGACGACCAGCATGGTGGCGAGGCCGGGCGCGAGCATGCCGGCGCCCTTGGCCATGCCTCCGACGGTCCAGCCCTCCTTGGTGACGACCGAGGTCTTGTGGACGGTGTCGGTGGTCTTGATGGCGATGGCGGCCTTCTCGCCGCCGTGCTCGCTCAGGGCAGCGGCGGCCGTCTCCACGCCCTTGAGGACCTTGTCCATGGGCAGCAGGACACCGATGAGGCCGGTGGAGCACACGGCGACCTCGATGGCGCCCCGGCCGAGCACCTCGGCGGCCTTCTCGGCGGTGGCGTGGGTGTCCTGGAAGCCCTTGGGCCCGGTGCAGGCGTTGGCGCCGCCCGAGTTGAGGACCACGGCCGAGACCTGGCCGCTCCTGACGACCTGCTCCGACCACAGCACCGGCGCCGCCTTCACGCGGTTGGAGGTGAAGACGCCCGCGGCGGCACGGCGCGGCCCGTTGTTGACCACGAGGGCCAGGTCGGGGTTGCCGTTCTCCTTGATCCCGGCGGCGATGCCCGCCGCCGTGAATCCCTTGGCTGCCGTGACGCTCACTGCATCTCCTTGTTCGCCCCGCCGCGGTAGCGGCTGATGTCACTGCCGCCCGTGCAGCGCGCCGGTGCGGCTTTCATCGTCGTCTGCGGCCCGGTGGCTGCACGTGCTCCCCCAGCTACCGCTGGGCGGTGCCCCCAGCTCACGGTGCGACTCCGATCGTGGAAAGCCCGGTGGTCTGCGGGAGACCCAGGGCGATGTTCATGCTCTGGACGGCACCGCCCGCGGTGCCCTTGGTGAGGTTGTCGATGGCGCTGATGGCGATGATGCGGCCCACGGACTCGTCGTACGCGACCTGCACCTGAACGGCGTTGGAACCGTGGACGGACGCCGTCGCGGGCCACTGGCCCTCGGGGAGCAGGTGGACGAAGGGCTCGTCGGCGTAGGCCTTCTCGTAGGCGGCGCGGACGGAGTCCGCCGTCACCCCCGCGACGGCGGACGCGCTGCACGTGGCGAGGATCCCGCGGGGCATCGGCGCGAGGGTCGGCGTGAAGGAGACCGAGACCCGCTCCCCCGCCACCCCGCTGAGGTTCTGGATCATCTCGGGGGTGTGCCGGTGGGCGCCGCCGACGCCGTACGGCGACATGGATCCCATGACCTCGCTGCCGAGCAGATGCGGCTTGGGCGCCTTGCCCGCGCCGGAGGTGCCGGACGCGGCGACGATCACCGCCTCCGGCTCGGCGAGCGAGGCGGCGTAGGCCGGGAACAGGGCGAGGGTGACCGCGGTCGGGTAGCAACCGGGCACCGCGATGCGCTTGGACCCCTCCAGCGCGGCGCGGGCGCCCGGAAGTTCGGGGAGGCCGTAGGGCCAGGTGCCGGCGTGCTCGGAGCCGTAGAACCGCTCCCAGTCGGCCGGGTCCCGCAGCCGGAAGTCGGCGCCCATGTCGATCACGAGGACGTCCGGGCCGAGCTGCTCGGCGACGGCGGCGGACTGCCCGTGCGGGAGCGCGAGGAAGACCACGTCGTGCCCGGCGAGCGCCTCGGCCGTGGTCTCGGTGAGCACCCGGTCGGCCAGCGGCAGCAGGTGTGGCTGGAGCGCGCCGAGCCGCTGGCCGGCGTTGGAGTTCGCGGTCAGGGCACCGATCTCGACCTCGGGGTGCGCGAGGAGCAGGCGCAGGACCTCGCCGCCCGCGTATCCGCTCGCTCCGGCCACCGCCGCACGTACCGTCATGCCGTCCTCCTCTGGATGGCATGACTATACGTTTCGCTGCACTTTTATGCAACGGTCCGGGCCGGGCAGCATGATGCGGCGGGAGAGCAGGAAGGTCACCGGGATGGCGGCCGCCGAGGCGAGGAGCGGGGCGAAGCGGCTCCCCGCGTGCAGGACGTCCACGATCACGTACACCCCGGCCGTGGTGATGACGAAATTGGTGAGGTTGGTCAGCGGGAACAGCAGGAATTTCCGCCAGGTGGGCCGCGTCCGGTAGGTGAAACGCGCGTTCAGGAAGAAGGAACCGACCATGCTCAGCAGAAATGCCAGGGCGTGCGCGGCCAGATACGGGAGGAAAGCGAGGAACAGCAGATAGAGACCGTAATAAGTGGCGGTGTTGACGCCGCCGACGACGGCGAAGACGGCTATCTGTCTCGACATCAGGGAATGAGGTCTTTCGTCCGTTCGACGTTGGTCGCCTTCACCAGGAAGTGCGGGCGGCGCTTCACCTCGTAGTAGATGCGGCCGGTGTACTCCCCGATCACGCCCAGCATGACCATCTGGACGCCCGCGAGAGCGGTCACGGCGGTGATGATGGTGACATAGCCGGGCGTCTGGACGCCGTGGATCAGGGCGGCGCCGACGATCCAGGCCGTGTAGAGGCCCGCGCAGCACAGCAGCACCATGCCGAGCCAGAGGGCGGCGCGCAGCGGGCGGTTGTTGAAGGACAGCAGCCCGTCGATGCCGTAGTTGAGCAGGCCGCGCAGGTTCCAGGAGCTGCGGCCGGCCTCGCGGGCGGCGTTCTCGTACGTGAAGGCGGTGCTCGGGAAGCCGACCCAGGCGAACAGGCCCTTGGAGAAGCGGTTGTACTCGGTCAGGGCCAGCGCGGCGTCCACCACGCGGCGCGACAGCAGCCGGAAGTCGCCCGCGCCGTCGACGAGTTCGACGTCGACCAGGCGGTTGACGAGCCGGTAGTACAGGCGCGCGGTCAGGGTCCGGGCCAGGCCGTCGCCGGTGCGGGTGCGCCGGGCGACGACCTGGTCGTGGCCCTCCTCGCGCAGCTGGACCATCCGCCGGATCAGTTCGGGCGGGTGCTGGAGGTCGGCGTCCATGACGACCACCGCGTCGCCGGAGGCGTGCCTGAGGCCGGCGAGCAGGGCGGCCTCCTTGCCGAAGTTGCGGCTGAAGGAGACGTAGCGCACCCGTGCGTCGCGCTCCGCGAGGCGCTTGAGGACGGCGAGCGTACGGTCGCGGCTGCCGTCGTCCACGTAGACGAACTCCATGTCGTGGCCGAGCGGCAGCAGGTCCTCGGCGACGGCCTGGATCCTGTCGTGGAAGCGTTCCAGGACGGCTTCCTCGTTGTAGCAGGGCGCGACGATCGATATCAGCATGGCGGGTTCCCCCCAGGGGCGCGGTCAGGGTGCGGCGGTCACGCGCGCGCGTGGCGATGTGCCGGCGGGCGGCGCGGGGACGCGCCGGCGGCGGACGGCGGTGAGGGCGGTGAGCACGGCGAGGGCCGTGAGCGACACGAGTGAGACGGTCGTGCCCAGCCGCAGGCCGGGCGGGTGGAAGGTGCAGGTCAGGCTGGTCGAGCGGCCGTCGAGCGGGACGGCGATCAGCCCGTGGTAGGCCCCGGCGGGCCGGGCCGCGCGGTCGCCGGTGGCGCACCGCCAGCCGGCGATCCTGGGGGCGGCGACGACCGCGATGCCCTTGCTGCCGGCGGGCAGCCGGGCCCGGAGAGTGCCGTCGGAAACGCTCACCCAGGTGGCGCCGGTGGCCTTCAGACGCGCGGCGGCCGCCCCCAGCCGGGCGGTGTCCAGGCAGCCGACGGCGCCGGGCGGGATGCGGCCGGGCCGGTCCGGCGTCAGCTCGATCCGCACGCGTCCGGAGGCCGGTGCGGTGCCGAGCGGCGCCATGGCGGCCCGGTTGCGCCCGTACGTGAACCGGAACGGGACGCCGGTGCCGCTTGCGGCGAGCCGCGCGGTGCCGGAGAAGTGCGGCGCCCACAGCTCGACCTGGGTCCCGGCCGGGCAGCGGGCGGTGATCACGGGCCCGGTCAGGGCGCTTCCGGAGCCCACGTACCGGCTCTTCACGGGCTTCCCGACGTCGTCGTACACGGCGATGCGGGGCACGGCGTAGACCCGGCTGCCGAGCAGCAGTTCCTGGTTGCGGTACGGCGACGGTCCGAACGGGGCGTCGTCGGGCGCGGTCCGCACGGTCACCAGGGGCGGCACGTCGCGCCGGGTGACGGTGATCCGGTCGCTTCCCAAGGCCGGGGTTCCCTGGTGCGGGTCCGGCGGGTCGTGCAGCCGGGCGCCGACGGAGAAGAGGACGTCGGTGACGGCGTTGTCCAGGCTCTGCACGCTGCGGCCGCGCGAGGTCCAGCCGCCGCCGAGCGCGGTGAGGGTCCGGCTGAGGACGTCGGAGGTGAGGCTGCTGTAGTACTGGGCGCCCTGGCCGCCGACCAGCAGCGGGTCGTTGCCGACGGTCTGTTCGCGGCCGGGGTCGGTGCGGTAGCGGGGCCAGCCGTCGTTCTCGGCGATCACCGCGGCCTGCCGCTGCTGCCGCTCGCCCCAGGGCGCGTAGTCGTCCAGGTGCTTCAGGCGCAGCCCGGCGGCGACGGCGGAGGTCGCGGCGCTCTCGCCGACCTGCGCCCCGAGGAGCAGGACGACGGCGGCTCCGGCGAGCCGGGTGCGGGGCCCGGCGCGACCCAGCAGGACGAGCCCGGTCAGGGTGCCGGCGACGGCGAGCAGCAGCACCGGCCAGGTGTGCGGCCGTACCAGCGCGCTGCGGCTCGCGACGGCGGTGAGTACGGCGAGCAGCGCGGTCGCGGCGCCGAGCGCGCGCCCGTCGGGCGGGCCGTACGCCAGGGCGTGCCAGGCGGCGATCACCAGCAGCCCGCACAGGACGAAGGCCTGCCGGTAGGAGCTGCCCTGCGGGGTGGCGAAGGCGTGCCAGGCCAGGCTGGTGGGCGCCCACTGCAGGGACAGGGCGACCAGGAGCACCAGCGCGGTCCAGCCCGCGCGGACCGGGGCGGGCACCGCGCGGTGGAAGGGCAGGGCGAGGGCGATCACCAGGGCGGTGACGCCGACGTAGAGGGCCGGGGAGCCGAAGCCGTACGTCGCCGGCAGCAGCCGGGCGAGCAGGTCCTCGCCCGGCACGGGGGTGAACGGCCGTACGCGGCCGGGGTAGGCGTGCCGGGTGCCGAAGTAGACCACCGCGACGAGCGGGGCGGCCAGGCCCGCGCCGAGGGCGGCGGTGAGGGTGGCGCGGCCGGCCGCCGCGAGCGCCTGCCGGCGGGGCGGGCGGGTGAGCAGCAGGCGCAGGGCGAGGACGAGCGCGGCGCCGAGGGTGGCCATGTAGGCGGTGTAGAAGTCGGCGGTCCAGGCGAGGGCGACGACCAGGACGCCGAGGAGCGGGCGGCGCCCCGCGAGCGCCCACTCGCCGACCAGGCACAGCAGCGGCAGGGCGATCAGGCCGTCGAGCCACATCGGGTTGTAGCCGGCGTCGGCCAGGGTCCAGCCGCACAGCGCGTACGAGGCGCCGAGCAGGCCCGCCGCCCACCAGCGGCCGGGCCGCAGGGCGAGCAGCAGGCAGGCCATGGCGGCCGCGGCGCAGCCGGTCTTCAGGGCGGTGACGGCGTAGACGGCGAGGTCGATCCGGTCCCTGGGGAAGACGGCGACGAGCAGCGCGAAGGGGCTGCCGAGATAGGTGCCGAGGTCGGGCAGGAAGCTGGATCCGTATCCGGACTGCCAGTTGACGAGCAGGCCGCCGTCGGCGCGGCCGTGCAGCAGGTCCCACAGATGCGCGTGGAAGGGCACGTACTGGTTGCCGAGGTCGTTGACGCTGCGGGTGCGGGGTCCGAAGGGGTAGCTGCGGGCGAGTACGTCCCCGGCGCAGAACGCGGTGACGGCGACGGCCGCGCCGAGCAGCGCGGCGGCGCGCCCCGGACGGGACATCGGTTTCCCACCCAGTCTCATTGTCCGATGTCCCCCCACGCATACGTGCCCGTTATTTCGCCGACGTAGACGGCCCGGATTTCGGGTTGGTTGTGCGCTCACCGAAAAGTGAAGCGCCGTCCTCCGAATACGGAAAACACCGGATGAATTTGATGACGTCCCGGGAAATCTCTGATTTACGGGAGGTGTTTTTACGGTGAACCGGCCTTGCGGACCGCGGGCGGCTCGGGTGAGGCGGCGGCTGGTGGCGCCGCTAAGCTCGGTGAGGCCCGATGGGCGCCCGGAGGCCGCGACGCACGACGGAGGGCATGGTGATGGACGGCGGGTTCTGGCCGGTGGCCGATGTGCTGGCGCATCTCGCCGGCCGCTGGCGTGTCGAGCGGGAGGTGCGGGATCTGGCGAGCGGGGACGAGGGCCGTTTCGAAGGGGCGGTCGACTTCACCGCGCTGCCCGGCGGAGCCCTGCTGCACGAGGAGTCCGGCGCCTTCACCTGGCAGGGCGTGACCCGGCCGGCCACCCGTGCGCTGCGGTTCCTGCCCGGGGCCGCGCCGGGCACGGCCGACGTCCGGTTCGCCGACGGGCGGCCCTTCCACGAGCTGGACCTCCGCACCGGGCACTGGGTGGCCGAGCACCCGTGCGCGGCCGACCTCTACCGGGGCGAGTTCACCGTCCGGGACGCCGGCCACTGGCGCACGGTGTGGCGGGTCGGCGGCCCCGCGAAGGATCTCCTCCTCACCACCGACTACGTGCGCGAGGAGGGGTCCTAGGTGTGCTGTCCGGGGACGTTGGTGACACGCGTGCTGACGACAGGGCCTAGGTGTGCGACAGCTGGGCCGGGACCCCGTCGAGGCGCAGGTTCCAGCGGCCACCGCGACCGGTGACGGTCGTCGTGGACAGCGGGCGCACGTCGATGTTCCAGTAGGTCGACGGCGGCGCCTTCAGGGCGTAGACCAGGGCCGCGCGGATCACGGCGGGCTCGGCGACGGCGACGATCCGGCCGCCGTCGTCCGCCGGGCGGGTGTCGAGCCAGCCTCCGACCCGCGAGATGAACGCCAGCAGGGACTCGCCGCCGTGCGGGGTGGCGCGCGGGTCGGCGAGCCAGGCGTCCACCGCGTCCGGCTCGCGCGCCATCGCCTCGCCCAGGGTCAGGCCGCTCCAGCGGCCCATGTCGCAGTCCCGCAGGGCCAGCTGGACCAGGGGGGCGTACCCCAGCGCGTCACCGGTGGCCCGGCTGCGCGGCGTGGGCGAGCAGTACCGCAGCTCGGCCGCCGCCAGCGGCAGCAGGTCCGCGGCGGCGCGCTGCACCTCGTCCCAGCCGGCCTGGTCCAGCGGCCGGTCGTCCTGGAAGCGCTCCGCCAGCAGCGGGGCGCTGCGCGCGGCGGCGACGAACGTCACCCTCAGTGGCATGCGGTGATGGTGTGCCGATTGTGTGTCCTGGTCAAGGGGTGCTGACTGTGAGCTACGGGGGGTAAGCGGCTGCTCACTCGACTGACCGGGCAACGGCGTCGTCCATGACGGGTGGCACGCCACGGGGCGCGCCCCCGGAGGCCGGCTGCGGCACGGTCGCCGTGCCCCGGAACACCTCGTCGCAGGCCGCGCGGAGCCGTCGCACCCCCTCGCCGATCTCCCCGGCCCCGGCGACCGCGGCGAAGCTCAGCCGCAGGTGGGCCGCGGGGGGTTCGGCGCTGAAGTAGGGGCGGCCGGGGGTGAGCGCCACGCCCGCGCGGAGGGCGGCGGCGGTGAGGGCGGTCTCGTCGGTTCCCTCGGGCAGGCGCAGCCAGAGGTGGTAGCCGCCGGAGGGGACGTGCGGCAGGGCGAGTTCGGGCAGGCGTCCGGCGAGCGCGGCCGTCATCGCGTCCCGGCGGGCCTTCAACTCCTGTGCCAGCGCCCGCAGATGGCGGGGCCAGGCCGGGGAGCCGACCAGTTCCAGGGCCGCCTCCTGCAGCGGGCGGGGCACGAAGAAGCTGTCCACGACCTGGATGGCGCGCAGGCGCTCCAGCACCGGGCCGCGCGCGGCCAGCGCGCTCACCCGGAAGCTGGGCGAGGTCGCCTTGGTCAGCGAGCCGACGTGCACCACCACGCCGTCGGGGTCGTCGGCCGCGAGCGGGCGGGGCAGCGGGCCGGCGTCGGCGTGCACCAGGCGCCGTACGAAGTCGTCCTCGACGATGAAGGCGCCGGCCTCGCGGGCGATGCGCAGCACCTCGGCGCGCCGGTCCGGGGCGAGCACGGCGCCGGTCGGGTTCTGGAACAGGGGCTGGCAGACGAACACCCGGGCGCCGCTGGCCCGGAAGGCGTCGGCGAGCAGGCCGGGGCGCACGCCGTCGGGGTCGACCGGTACCGGGACGGGCCGCAGGCCGGCCGCGCGGGCGATGGCCAGCATGCCGGGGTAGGTGGGCGACTCGACGAGCACCGGGGCGCCGGGCGGGGCGAGTGCGCGCAGGGCGGTGGCCAGCGCGGACTGGCCGCCGGCCGCGATCAGCACCTCGGCCGCCGTGACGCCCCCGCCGATGTCGCGCGCGAACCACTCCCGCAGCTCCGGCAGCCCCTCCAGCGGCGGTCTCCCCCAGGCGCCGGGCCGCCGCCCGGCCCGGGCCAGGGCCGCGGCCATGGCCCGCTCCGGCTGGAGGGAGGGATGCAGATAGCCGCCGTTGAACTCCAGCACGCCGGGCGGCGGCGCGGCCAGGGAGACGGTGACCCCGGAGGCGTCGACCGTGCGCGGTACGAGGTCGGTGGCGCCGTCGGCGCTCAGCGCGACCTCCTGCCACGAGGTGTCCCCGACGGGCGTCTCGAGCGTGCGCGGCCGGGCCCGGAAGGCGCCGGCTCCGGGCCGGGTGACCACCAGCCCCTCCGCGGCCAGCTGGGCGAGCGCGCGCGAGACGGTCACCGGGCTGACCCGGAACCGCTCGACCAGCTCCCGGCTCGACGGGAGCTTTCCACCGGGAGAGTAGCGGTCGAGGTCCCGTCGGAGCTGTTCTGCCAGTTCGTTGACACTGCTACGCTGGTCCATGAGAACACAGAGTAGCGCTACTGCCGCCGAGCCGATAGCAGTCACCGCTCCCCGCGAGCGCCGGGGCCTCGGCACCGGCCTCGCCGCCCTCGGTGTCGCCTCCTTCTCCCTGACCTTCCCGGCCACCGCCTGGGGCCTCGAGGGCTTCGGCCCCTGGTCGCTGGTGGCCGTGCGCAGCGTCCTCGCGGCGCTCGTCGCGGGCGGCTGCCTCGTGGTCCTGCGGGTACCGCTGCCGGAGCGGCGGCATCTGCCGGGTCTCGCCGTCGTCGCGTCCGGCGTGGTGTTCGGCTTCCCGATGCTGACCACGCTCGCCCTGCGGACCTCCACCACCGCGCACGCCGCGGTCGTGGTGGGGCTGCTGCCGCTGACCACCGCCGTGTTCTCCGCCCTGCGCACCGGCAGCCGCCCCTCGCGCCGCTTCTGGCTGGCGGCGCTGGCGGGAGCCGGGGCCGTCGTCGCGTTCACCGTCGGACAGAGCGGCGGCGCGCTCACCCTCGCCGACGGCTATCTGTTCGCGGCACTGCTGGTGTGCGCGGCCGGCTACACGGAGGGCGGCCGGCTGGCCCGGGTCATGCCGGGCTGGCAGGTGATCGGCTGGGCGCTGGTGCTGTGCCTGCCGCTCAGCGTGCCGGCCGCCGCGGTGGCCCTGGCGTGCGAGCCGGTGCACCTCACCGGGCACGGCGTCGCCGGCCTGCTGTGGGTGGCTCTCGGCTCCCAGTTCCTCGGCCTGGTCGTGTGGTACCGGGGCATGGCGGACATCGGCGTCCCCCGGGCCAGCCAGTTGCAGTTGGCTCAGCCGCTGCTCACACTGGTGTGGTCGGCGCTGCTGCTGGGCGAGCACTTCACGGCGGCCGCTCCCGTGACCGCCGTCGCCGTGCTCGTCTGCATCGCCGTCACCCAACGGTCGTGATCATGAGGAGGGCCTGCGAGATGCGTGCATCCAAGGGCGACCGTCTTGTCCAGCACGGCAGGGTGGTCGGCCAACACGACCAGGTCTCGGAAGTGGTCGAGGTACTGGGCCCCGAGGGCAACCCGCCCTATCGCGTCCGTTTCCAGGACGGCCACGAGGCGATCATGTCACCCGGCCCCGACTGCCAGGTCAAGCACCACGAGGAGAGGGATCAGCGCGGCGGTTTCGCCGACCGCCCGTAGTGGTCGGTGATCACGCGTGACATCGCGCCGATCGGATCGGCCGCCACGTCCTTGGCGGCGAAGAAGACATGCCCGCTCACCTGCGGGTGTCCGGCGGCGAGGGTGAGGTGCCGGGACAGCTCCACCGGGTCCTGCCAGGCCGAGGGCTGCCCGGCCGCTCCCGCCCGGTACAGGGCCTCCCCGATGTAGAGCCGCGTCCGGCTGCCCTGCGCGACGTCCGCCCACCACGCGACGAGCGTGGCGTAGTCGGCATCGGCCGCGCCGAGGTGCCAGTACAGCTGCGGGACGACGTAGTCGATCCAGTTTTCCGCCGCACCCAGCCGCGGGTGTCGGCGTACAGGTCGTCGTACGACTGCACCTGCGCCCGGGTGTCCGAGCCGCGCGGGTCGGCCGAGGCGTTGCGCAACACCCCGAAGGGGCTGATCCCGAACCGGGCGCCGGGCCGGACGCGCCGGACGGCGGCGGCCGTGTCCCTGATCAGCGCGTCGATGTTCGCACGCCGCCAGGCGGCCCGGCCGGAGAAGCCGCCGCCGTGACGGTCGTAGGCGTCATCGTCGTCGAAGGTCTGCCCGGCGACCGGGTACGGGTAGAAATAGTCGTCGAAGTGGACGGCGTCGACGGGATACCGGGCGACCGCGTCCAGGACCGCCCGCCGGACGAAGGCGCGGACCTCGGGCAGGCCCGGGTTGCAGGAGAGCCCGCCGCCGTACGGCACCACCCAGTGCGGGTGCCTGCGGGCCGGATGGGAAGCGGCGAGCCGGCCGGGGTCGGTGTGGAGCGCGATCCGGTACGGATTGAACCAGGCGTGCAGCTGAAGGCCCCGGGCGTGGGCCTCCCCCACCGCGGTGCCGAGCGGGTCCCAGCCGGGGCTTCTGCCCTGCGTACCGGTGAGGCACTCGGACCAGGGCTCGTACGGGGACGGCCACAGGGCGTCGGCGGCGGGGCGTACCTGGAAGATCACCGTGTTGAGCCGGTCGCGGGCCGCCCTGTCGAGGTGGGCGATCAGCTCCCGGCGCTGCGCGGCGGCCGGCAGACCGGGCCGGGACGGCCAGTCCCGGTTGGCCACGGTCGCCAGCCAGACGCCGCGCATCTCCCTGGCCGCGCGCGCCCGCCGGCCCGCGCCGGGCACGGGCCGGCGCTCCGCCGCGTCCGCGGCTCCCGGCGCCGTGACCAGCGCCGGCAGGGCCAGGGCGAAGGCTCGCCGGGACAGTGGAGGCATCGGCACACCCCTACGCTCGGGATCCGCTTCGTCACGGACCGTTCCGCGCCCCAGGATGGCCCCCACCCCGCCGATCGATCATCGATACTTGACGGTAACGTGCTCGATCGGAGCAGGCGCCGAACCCGGAAGTCCTGCCAGCGAGCCGGAGAACCAGCGAAGGGGTCGATGTGACAGGCTTCCCATCGGGAGATATCACGCGCGTCGGAGTCGTGGGCTGCGGCCAGATGGGCGCGGGCATCGCCGAGGTGTGCGCCCGCGCGGGACTGGACGTGAGGGTCGCCGAGACCACCGGCGAGGCCCTGGAGATCGGCCGTACCCGGCTGTTCAACTCCCTGGCCAAGGCCGCCCAGCGCGGAAAGATCACCGAGGAGGAGCGGGACGCCACCCAGGCGCGGCTCACCTTCACCACCGACCTCGGCGAGTTCGCCGACCGTGATCTGGTGATCGAGGCCGTGGTGGAGAGCGAGCCGGTGAAGACCGAGATCTTCCAGGTGCTGGACCAGGTGGTGATCCGCCCGGACGCGATCCTCGCCTCCAACACCTCCTCGATCCCGCTGGTGAAGCTGGCGGTCGCCACCTCCCGCCCGGACCACGTCGTCGGCATCCACTTCTTCAACCCGGCCCCGGTGCAGCAGCTGGTGGAGCTGATCCCGGCGCTCACCACCTCCGAGGGCACCCTCAGCCGCGCCCAGGTCTTCGCCGAGAAGGTGCTCGGCAAGCACTGCATCCGCGCCCAGGACCGCTCCGGCTTCGTGGTCAACGCGCTGCTCGTGCCGTACCTGCTCTCCGCGATCCGGATGTTCGAGTCGGGCATCGCCAGCCGCGAGGACATCGACAACGGCATGGAGATGGGCTGCGCCCACCCGATGGGCCCGCTGAAGCTGTCCGACCTGATCGGCCTGGACACCATCGTCTCCATCGCCAACAGCATGTACGCCGAGTACAAGGAGCCCCTGTACGCCGCTCCCCCGCTGCTCCAGCGCATGGTCGAGGCGGGCCGGCTGGGCCGGAAGACCGGCTCGGGCTTCTACACCTACGGCTGATCGCTTCTCCACCCACGGCTGATCACGCAGAGCGACGCTTACGGGCCCGGCACCGAACCCGGTGCCGGGCCCATCTGTTTCACACACCGTGTGCGCGGCGGGCACGCATATGCCGCTCGCACACGCTCCCCACGCGCCCACCAGGAGAGTTGACTCCTCATGCGCATGCAAGGGACGCGGAACCACCCGTTCGACTACAGAAAGGAGCGGACTTGTGACCGCCGATCCGGAGCATCCCGTGGTCCAGGGAGAACTCGCAGAGTTACGCCGCCGCCTCGACGTGGCCTACGCCCGGGTCGAGGGAGGGCTGGCGTTGCTGAGCCATCGCACCGAGGAGACCGCCAAGGAGCTGGACGAGCTGAACTCCCGGATCGTCTCGCTGGAACACGCACGCTGGCCGCTGCCCTCCCTCGCCGTGCTCACCGCGCTGGGCGCGCTGGTGGCGACGGTCTGGCAGAGTCTGGGCCGCTAGCCCTGGGCGAGCCTCGCGTGGTGCAGCAGGAGTAGCCGCTAGCCCTCTGCGAGCCTCGCGTGGTGCAGCAGGAGTAACGCGGCCGCCATGTTGGCGGCCGGGACCTCCCCGCGGGCGATCATGTCGGGGACGAGTTTGAGCGGAACCCATTCCCGGCGGTCCGATTCGAAGTCGTCCACGGGGTGCCCGACGTACTCGCCCCGGTCGGACCAGTAGATGTGGTGCCGGGCGTCGGTGAGGCCGTTGGACGGCTCCACGCTCATCAGGTGGTGCAGGGGCCCCGGCCGCCAGCCGGTCTCCTCCTCCAGTTCCCTGGCGGCCGCCTGCGCTATGTCCTCGCCGTCCTCGACGACGCCCGCGGCCAGTTCCCACCCCCAGCTGTCGGTGATGAAGCGGTGCCGCCACAGCAGCAGCACCTCGTTGGCGTCGTTGACCACGGTCGCCACGGCCACGGGCCGCAGCCGGATCAGGAAGTGGTCCAGGTGCCGGCCGTCCGGCAGCTCGACATCTGCGAGATTGACGCTGAACCAGCGGTTTGCGTACACAGTTTGTTCGTTCAGTTTCGTCCACTGCACGGTTCTGCCACCTTCCGCCGAGTAAGTGGCAATATCGCAGCAGGGACTGTGCGCCCACAGTGGGCCTACAGCGGTACGCGCAGTGCGCCGTCGATGAGTTCGGCGGCTTCGGCGGTGCCGGCCGAGCCACAGCGCACCAGGTGTTCGCGCACCGCGCGGAGTCTGTCGCGCAGCCGCTGCGACTCCATCCCGCGTGCCTGCTCCGCCATCTGCACGGCGGTGGCCACCGCTTTGTCGGCGTTCCCCTGGCGCAGCTCGATGGTGCTGAGCATGGCGAGCCGGTGCACCCGGCCCCGGTCGTGGGCGGGGTTGTCGACGGCCGCCGCCGCGTGCTCCCCCGCGGCGGTCAGCTCCCCGAGGCTGAGCAGCGCCTCGGCCACCTGCACATTGACGAGGCCCGGCTGGACGTAGCCGGTCTCGTCGGGCTCGTAACCGCGCCGGATCCGTTCGGCGGCCGTCTCGGCGCGCCGGATGCAGGACAGCGCGCCGGCGGAGTCGCCGAGGTGGGCGTACGCCTTGGCCTGCATCGCGTACAGATCCGAGGCGAGCGCCGGGGTGATGTGCTTGCCGGCGGCCCGCAGCGCGGCCTCCGCGAAGGCGACGGCCTGCCGGTACTCCCGCATGAACAGCGACTGGTTGACCAGCAGCGCTATCACGTACGCGCCAAGTCCCCGGTCACCGCTGGCCTTCGCCAGCCTGAGCGCCTGGTGGAAGTAGCGCTGGGCCAGCCCGTGGGCGTCGGAGTCGTAGGCGCAGATGCCCGCGATCGCCACCAATCCGCCGGTGGCCCGGTGCAGTTGGCGTCCGGTGGCGTCGGTGTAGCTGCCGCGGAGCAGCGGCGCGGCCTCGGAGTTGAGGAAGCCGACGATGCGGCTGCGGGTCGCGATGCCGCCGGCCTTGCGGTACATCTGCTCGTAGTGCGTGCGCGCGGCCCGCAGCATGGCGATGTCGGCCGGGGTGACCCGGTGCCGGCCGCCGCGGGAGACGTCGACGTCCTCGGGCGGGTTCTCCCACTCCCACACCGGCATCACGGCCGGCGTGCCGGTGACGGCCGGGGCGCCGAGCACATGCGGCCGCTGCTGTTCGTCGGAGCGCCACAGGGCGGTGGCCCGCTCCACGAAGCCGTTCAGCGAGCCGGCGTGCGGGGTGCCGGGCTCGCCGGGCACTCCCAGGCCGATGTCGTCGAGGGTGACGGGACGGTGCAGGCGGGCGGCGAGCACCTCGCAGATCAGGTCGGGGACCTGGCCGCGCGGCCGCTGGCCCTTCAGCCACCGCGCCACGGCGGTGTGTTCGTACCGGAGCGCGAGGCCCCGTTTCCGGCCCGCCTGGTTCACGTGGGCGGCGAGGCCGGCGTGCGAGATCCCCGCCTCGTCCAGGATCGCGTCGAGCAGAGTGTTGGGCTGCATGGATGCCCCCCGAATGGCCTGTGCGGTTCAGCGTAGTGGGTCCGGGTTCGCACGGGGTGTGAACGGAGTGCTCGCATCCGCAGGGTGCATGCGGTGTCGCTCAGCGTGGTCTTCCGGTTCACTGGGCTTCCGGCCAAGCCGCCGGCTCCCCCTCGAAAAGCGGTGGCTTGGCCGGGTGAGGGGCGGCTCATGGGGCGCAGTCAACGGCGGGTCGTCGGCTGCGCGTCGTCCGGGGCCGGCCGTCCCCGCGCCGCGGAGCCGCACACGGCGCCGTCCCGCGCCCCGGCAGCGGTGCACCGTGCGGGGTTCCGGTCGTTGCGCAGGACGAGGAGCGCTGTGTCGTCCGCGGGAGTGCCGGCCGTGTGATGCAGCAGCGCGGTGAAGAGGGTGCCCAGGACCGTCCGGGCGGAGACGGGGTGCTCCCGTACGGCGTCTCTCAGGGCCTTCGGCAGCGGAAAGAACCGGCCCTGGCCGTCCCGCGCGTCCTCCACGCCGTCCGTGAAGAGGACGAGAAACTCACCGGGAAGCAGATGACCGCAGGCCCGGTCCTCCAGCTCGGCCGGCAGCGGGAAGGGGCCGAGCGGGGGCAGCGGTTCGGCGCCCGTCAGCGGCTCGACCCTGGTGCCGCTGAGCCGGTACGGCCAGGGGTGACCGCAGTTGAGGGCGCGCACCTCACCCGCGCGGTCGATCTCCAGGAGCAGCACGGTGACGAACTCCTCGGCGACCGGGTGGTCGGGGTCCGGGGCGCCGTGGGCGGGGTGTTCGGCGCGGGCGCGCTCGCGCAGGTGGCGGGCGAGGGCGCGGTCCAGTCGGCGCAGGACGCCGGTGAGGTCGGGCTCGTCGTGGGCGGCCTCGCGGAAGCTGCCGAGGACGGCGGCGACGGTGCCGAGCGCCGCCAGGCCGTGTCCTCGGACGTCGCCCATCACCACCCGCACCCCGTGATCGGTGGCGATCGCCTCGTACAGGTCGCCGCCGACGCACGCGCCCCGCTCCGCGGACAGCTGGGCCGCGGCGAGGTTCAGCCCGTCGAGGCGGGGCGGCAGGGGCCGCAGGACGACGCTCTGGGCGGCCCGCGCCACCCGGCGGGCCTGCCGCAGCTCCCGCAGCGGGGCGCGGCGGGCGTGGGCTATCAGTCCGGTGCCGACGGCGACGAAGACGGCGCTGGTGAGAAGGCGAGCGCCGAGCCCTTGCTGGTGGGCGAGGGGACAGCCGAACCGGTAACCGACCGCCACGGCTCCCCAGACCATGGGCAGTACGGCTCCCCGCGCGGTGGGCGCCCGTGCCTTGATGCGGATCATGCCACTGGTCCCCCATGGAGAGTCCCTGACAGGGCAGACGGACCGGCCCCGAAAGGCCGGTCCGATTCTGTCGAGGGCATGGCCCGAGGAGACCGGATCGCCCCCGGTTCCCACCCGATCGAGTGAGCCCACGCCGGTCAACCTGCATTTATGCAGGTCTCCGAAGGGATGAACACCCTTCCGCGCGGGGATTCAGCGCACGGCCCGCCGCCCGAGTTCGGCGATCCGCGCGCTCTGGAAGAAGCAGAAGACCTTGCCGTCCAGGGCGTGGGCGGGCATGCCGTACCAGAGCTTCGGGGCGAGTTCCGGCGCGGCGGCCGTGACCACGGCGTGCAGCCGTTCGGCCATCACCCGGTCCGGCTCCCGCATCCGACGGCTACGCCGAGACCCACCGCCTCGCCGGCCGGCCCGAAGAGGCGCTGCGGCCGCACCGCGAGGCCGGCGGCACCGCAGCACCCCGAAGGGGCGCGGGGCCGCGGTTGACACGCGGCTCCGCCGCGTGCGCGTGACCGGCCACGGAATACCCGCAGCCGGCCACGCACAGAACCGCTACGGCGATCAGCCCCGCAGAACCGCACCCGTCCGCTCGCCCGCGAGGGCAACGGCCGCATCCCGCGCAGCTGAGGCCTCATCCACGGTCAGGGTGCGATCCCCGGCCCGGAAGCGGAGCGCGTACGCCAGGGACTTCTTGCCCTCGCCCAGCTGCTCGGCGTTCTCGTAGACGTCGAACAGCCGGATGGACTCGAGGAGTTCGCCCGCGCCCTCGCGCAGCGCCGCCTCGACCTCCGCGGAGGGGATCGGCCTGTCGACGACGAGGGCGACATCCTGCGTGGCGACCGGGAACGTGGAGATCCGCGGCGCCTGCGGAGCGCCGTCGCCCGCCGCCTCCAGGGCGTCGAGGTCCAGCTCCATCGCGCAGGTGCGCTCGGGCAGCCCCAGGGACTTCAGCACCCGCGGGTGCAGCTCGCCCGCGTGGCCGACGACCCGCTCCGCGCCGTCCGCGCCGATCACCAGCTCGGCGCAGCGGCCGGGGTGCCAGGGGCCGTACTGGCCCTTGCGGACGGTCAGTTCGGCACCGGCCTCGCGGGCGACGACGCGCGCCGCCTCGACCGCGTCGGCCCAGTCCGCCGGACGGCCCTTGCCCCACCAGCCGGCCTGCTCGCGGGCGCCGGCGAGGACGACGGCCACGTGCCGCGGCTGCTCGGGCAGCGCGGCGTTCAGCGCGGCGATCTCCTCGTCGGTGGGCCGCCGGTCGACCGGAAGGTGCGTGGCGACCCGCTGCTCCTCGCGGGGGTGGAACACCAGCCCGGTCTCGAACAGCGCCAGGTCGTGCGAGCCCCGGCCGTCGTTGCGCCGCAGCGCGCCGAGCAGGCCCGGCAGCAGCGTCGTGCGCAGCGCGGGCTCCTCGTCGCTGAGCGGGTTGACCAGCCGGACGACACGGCGGGCCGGGTCGTCGGCGTCCAGGCCGAACTGGTCGAAGACCTGCTCGCTGATGAAGGGGTAGTTCGGCGCCTCGACATAGCCGGCACCGGCCAGGGCGCGGCCGACCCGGCGGTGCAGCCGCTGACGGTGGGTCAGGCCACGGCCCGAGGGAAGCTTGGGCAGCGTGGAGGGCAGGTTCTCGTAGCCCTCGAGGCGGATGACCTCCTCGGCGAGGTCGTTCGGGTCGACCAGGTCGGGCCGCCAGGACGGGACGGTGACGATCAGCTCGTCTTTCCCGCCCGTCTCCCGACCACCGCCCCTCGACGACGCGTTCCACGCGGCAGCATTTCCCACGACGTCGCAGCCGACCTGCTGGAGGCGGCGTACGACGGTCTCGCGGCCGTAGACGACGCCCGCGACCTTGTCCGGGTGGTCGGCGGGGATGGTGATGGTGCGCGGGGCCGAGGGCGCGACGATCTCGGTGACACCGGCCTCCGCCGTGCCGCCCGCGAGCAGCACCAGCAGGTCCACCGTGCGCTGCGCGGCGGCCGCTGCGGCCTGCGGGTCGACGCCGCGCTCGAAGCGGCGGGACGCCTCGGTGAGCAGCTTCTGGCGGCGGGAGGTGCGGGCGATCGCGACGGCGTCGAAGTGGGCCGCCTCGATGACCACGTCCGTGGTGCCGTTCGAGCCGTTCTCCGTCGGCTCGTGGTCGGCGATCTCGGTGTTGGCGCCGCCCATCACGCCGGCGAGGCCGATCGGGCCGCGGTCGTCGGTGATGACCAGGTCCTCGGCGTGCAGCGTGCGCTCGACGCCGTCGAGGGTGACGAGCTTCTCGCCCTCCTGGGCGCGGCGCACGCCGATGGTGCCCTGGACCAGGGAGCGGTCGTAGGCGTGCAGGGGCTGGCCGAGCTCCATCATCACGTAGTTCGTGACGTCGACGGCGAGCGAGATCGGGCGCATGCCGACCTTCTGCAGGCGGCGCTGCAGCCAGATCGGGGAGCGGGCCTCGGGGCGCAGGCCGGTGACCGTGCGGGCGACGAAGCGGTCGCAGCCCAGCGGCTCGGTCACCTGGACCGGGTAGCCGTAGGCGTTCGGGGCCGGCACGTCGATCAGGGCGGGGTCGCGCAGCGGCAGGCCGTAGGCGATGGCGGTCTCGCGGGCGACGCCGCGGATGGACAGGCAGTCGCCGCGGTTGGCGGTGACGGCGATGTCCAGGACCTCGTCGACCAGCTCCAGCAGCTCGATGGCGTCCTTGCCGACCTCGGTCTCCGGCGGCAGCACGATGATGCCGTGGCTGCCGTCGTCGCCCATGCCCAGCTCGTCGCTGGAGCAGATCATGCCGTGCGAGACCTTGCCGTAGGTCTTGCGGGCGGAGATGGAGAAGCCGCCGGGCAGCGTGGCGCCGGGGAGGACGACCACGACCTTGTCGCCGACGGAGAAGTTGCGGGCGCCGCAGACGATCTCCTGGGGCTCGCCGGTGCCGTTGGCCTGGCCGACGTCGACGGTGCAGAAGCGGATCGGCTTCTTGAAGCCCTCCAGCTCCTCGATGGTCAGCACCTGGCCGACGACCAGCGGGCCCTTGAGGTCGGCGCCGAGCTGCTCGACGGTCTCCACCTCGAGCCCCGCCGACACGAGCTTCTCCTGGACGTCGCGGCCGGTTTCCGTCGCCGGCAGGTCGACGTACTCCCGCAGCCAAGAAAGCGGGACCCGCATCAGATCTCCATCCCGAACGGCCGGGTGAACCGGACGTCACCCTCGACCATGTCTCGCATGTCCTCGACGTTGTGGCGGAACATCAGCATCCGCTCGATGCCGAACCCGAAGGCGAAGCCGCTGTACTTCTCCGGGTCGACGCCGCAGGCGGTGAGCACCCGCGGGTTGACCATGCCGCAGCCGCCCAGCTCGATCCAGCCCTCGGACGAGCAGGTGCGGCAGGGCCGGTCGGGGTTGCCGACGGACTCGCCCTTGCAGACGTAGCAGAGCATGTCCATCTCGGCGCTGGGCTCGGTGAAGGGGAAGAAGTTCGGCCGCAGCCGGGTCTTCATGCCCTCGCCGAACAGCGACTGAACCATGTGGTCCAGGGTGCCCTTGAGGTCGGCCATGGTCAGGCCCTCGTCCACGGCGAGCAGCTCGACCTGGTGGAAGACGGGCGTGTGCGTGGCGTCCAGCTCGTCGGTGCGGTACACGCGGCCGGGGCAGATCACGTAGACCGGCAGTTCGCGGTCGAGCAGCGAGCGGATCTGCACGGGCGAGGTGTGGGTGCGCAGCACTACGCCGGACTCGGTGCCGCCATCGGGCCCCTGCACGAAGAAGGTGTCGGCCTCGCCGCGGGCCGGGTGGTCCGGGCCGATGTTCAGGGCGTCGAAGTTGAACCACTCGGCCTCGACCTGCGGGCCCTCGGCGACCTCGTAGCCCATGGCCACGAAGATGTCCTCGATGCGCTCCGAGAGCGTGGTGAGGGGGTGGCGGGCGCCGGCCGGGACGCGGTCGTACGGCAGCGTGACGTCGACGTCCTCCTCCACCAGCACGCGGGCGTCGCGCTCGGCCTCCAGCTCGGCCTGGCGGGTGGCGAGGGCCTTGTTCACGGCGCCGCGGGCCATGCCGACGCGCTTGCCGGCGTCGGCCTTGGCGTGCGGAGGCAGGGCGCCGATCTCGCGGTTGGCGAGGGCCAGCGGAGAGGCGGGGCCGGTGTGGGCGACCTTGGCCTCGTGGAGCGCGTCGAGGGAGTCCGCGGCGGCGAAGGCGGCGAGCGCCTCGTCCCGCATGCGCTCGATCTCTTCCGGTTTCAACGCCTCGACCTCGACAGGGTCGTACGACTTATTGGGTGCCGACATCTCTTCCCGTGCTTCCGATTGGCTGGCGGATGGTCCCCGTCACCGACTCGACTCGCGAGGGCCGCGTGAAGGACACAAAGGTGCCAAAGGCCGAGTCTAACGGGGTGGAGGTGTACGAAGAGCCCGCGGGCCGTCAGGCGAGATACGCCGGCGCGGCCACGGGCAGGGTAAATCGGAACTCGGCGCCGCCGCCCGGGGCGCGGCCGACCGTGATGGTCCCGCCGTGGGCCTCGACGATGCCCTTGACGATGTACAGCCCGAGGCCGGTGCCACCGCGCTTGCTGCCCCGCCAGAAGCGGGTGAAGACGCGGTTCATGGACTCCTCCGGGATGCCGGGACCCTCGTCGCTCACCGTGACCGACGTGCCGGTCCGCTCGCCCTCGCGCGGGGACGCGCAGGGCATGACGTCAATGGTGACGGTTCCCTCGCCGTGCCGCACCGCATTTTCGATGAGGTTGCTGAGCACCTGGTCGATCTTGTCGGGGTCGGCCCACAGGGCGGGCAGCGGCTGCTCGATGCGCAGCAGGAAGCGGTCGGCGGGCTGGCCGGCGGTGACGTAGGCCTGGATGTGCCGGGAGACGGCGGCCCCGATGTCGACGGGCTGCCGGCGCACCTCCAGCCGCCCGGAGTCGATCCGCGAGATGTCCAGCAGTTCGGCGATGAGCCGGGTGACGCGGTCGGCGTCGGCGTCGACGGTCTCCAGCATCAGCCGCTTCTGGTCATCGGTGAAGCGTTCCCACTTGGCGAGGAGCGTGGCCGTGAAGCCCTTCACCGAGGTGAGCGGCGAGCGCAGCTCGTGGGCGACCGTGGCGATCAGCTCGGCGTGGCTGCGCTCGGTACGGCGGCGGGCCTCGGTGTCGCGCAGCGAGACGACGACCCGCCGGACGGGCCCCAGGGGCCGCTCGCGCACGTACCGGACGGAGACGAGCACCTCCCTGCCGCCGGGCAGCAGCAGATTGCGCTCGGGCTGCCGGGTGCGGATCGCGAGGCCGCCGTAGGGATCGGTGAGCTGCCACCAGCGGCGGCCGTCCAGGTCCTCTAACGGCAGGGTCTTCTCCAGGGGCTGGCCGAGGGCGTCGGCGGGGCGTACGGCGGCGATCCGCGCGGCGGCGGCGTTGAAACAGACGACGCGGCCCTGCTCGTCGGCGACGACGAGGCCGTCGGGCAGCTGGTCGGGGTCGATGCCGGGGTGCTCTGCGCACCGGGGCGCGGAGGTGCCCCGCGCGTCCCGTCCCTCCGGCGCGGTGCTCGTGCCGGCCACACTCATCCCCGTACCCCACCTCTTTCGACGGCGCAGGGCCCCGAGCTGGTCACCCTACTAGCTCTGGGTGACGGAGCGGCACCCTCCGGAGGCGCGCTGCGCGCGGGCCGACGCGTAGAGACATACGGCGGCGGCGGTGGCGAGGTTCAGGCTCTCGGCCTTCCCGTGGATCGGCACCCGCACCACGGCGTCGGCGAGCGCGCGGGTCTCCTCCGGCAGCCCCCAGGCCTCGTTGCCGAACACCCAGGCGGTCGGCCCGCCCATGCTCCCCTTGTCCAGCTCCTCGTCCAGGTCGCGGTCCCCCGCCCCGTCGGCTGCGAGGATCCGCACTCCGGCGTCCTTCAGCCCCTCGACGGCCCGCTCGACGGGCACGCCCACGGCGACGGGCAGATGGAAGTGCGAGCCCACGGAGGCGCGGACGGCCTTCGGGTTGTACAGGTCGACGGAGGCGTCGGTGAGGATCACGGCCTCGGCCCCGGCGGCGTCGGCGCACCGCAGTACCGTCCCGGCGTTCCCGGGGTCGCGCACATGCGCCAGCACGGCGACCAGCTTCGGCCGGGCGGCGAGGATCTCCGCGAAGGGCGCGTCCAGGAACCGGCACACCCCGACGAGCCCCTGCGGGGTGACGGTGGTGGAGATGTCGGCGATCACCTCGTCGGAGGCGAGCTGCACCCGCGCACCGGCGTCCCGCGCGGCCCCGACGATGTCGGCGTACCGCTCCGCGGCCTCGAGGGTGGCGAACAGTTCTACGAGCGTGGCCTGCCCGCCTGCCCGATGCCCAGCCGCCTCCCGAACAGCCTGCGGCCCCTCCGCCAGAAACAGCCGGTCCTTACCCCGGAAGTTCCGCTTGGCCAGCCGCCGGGCAGCGGAGACACGCGCGGACCGGGGGGAGATCAGCTCGGGGCTGGGCATCCTGTTTCTTCACCTTCGAGAAAGTCTTCACTGTGTGGCGCCGGGGGCTGCAACGCCCCGAATAGGGGCGCGGGGGACTGCGCGGCCAGCCCCCGCCGGCCCGCGGCCGGAAAACGACCGAGCCACCCAACAACAGGACCCGCAAGCCATGACAGCCTGCGGGTCCAGTGAACGTCGGCTAAAGCCAGCGCAGCGTCACGCGGCCTTGGGCGCGTTGACGTCCGAAGGCAGCGCCTTCTGCGCGACCTCGACGAGCGCGGCGAACGCACCGGCGTCGTTGACGGCCAGCTCGGCCAGGATCTTGCGGTCGACCTCGACGTTCGCGGCCTTCAGACCCTGGATGAAGCGGTTGTAGGTGATGCCGTTGGCGCGGGCAGCGGCGTTGATGCGCTGGATCCACAGCTGACGGAAGTCGCCCTTGCGCTTCTTGCGGTCGTTGTAGTTGTAGACCAGCGAGTGGGTGACCTGCTCCTTGGCCTTGCGGTACAGGCGCGAACGCTGACCGCGGTAGCCGGAGGCCTGCTCGAGGATCGCCCGGCGCTTCTTGTGGGCGTTGACTGCCCGCTTGACGCGTGCCACTTGTTAACTCCTTGTAGCGGGGTCGTGGTGGTCCTCACACGACCCGGAAACGATTCGGTCCCGGTCCAGACGTACGGCGCTCAGTCGGCGCCGCAGGTCACTTGCCGAGAAGCTTCTTGATCTTCGCGGCGTCGCCCGGGGCCATCTCGGCGTTGCCGGTGAGGCGACGCGTGACGCGGGACGACTTGTGCTCGAGCAGGTGGCGCTTGCCGGCACGCTCGCGGAGCACCTTGCCGGAGCCGGTGATCTTGAAGCGCTTGCTGGCACCGCTGTGCGACTTGTTCTTCGGCATAGCGCCGTTATCTCCTCGTCGGTGGCGCTCCGGTGCCCGGTCGCGAAAACCGGGCACTGTGGAGCGTCGCTCTTCTTTCGGTTACATCCACTGGGGACGGGTGTCCCCCGGGGTCACGCCTCGGCGGGCTCCTCGGCGGACGCCTCGGCCTCGGCGGGGTTCTGCGAACGACCGGGGTGGGCCTTCGCCTCCGCCTTGCGGGCTTCCTGTGCCTGCCGGGCCTCGGCCATGGCCTCGGTCTTCTTCTTGTGCGGACCGAGGACCATGATCATGTTGCGGCCGTCCTGCTTCGGGTTCGACTCGACGAAACCGAGGTCCTGGACGTCCTCCGCGAGGCGCTGCAGCAGTCGGTAGCCCAGCTCGGGACGGGACTGCTCGCGGCCACGGAACATGATCGTGATCTTGACCTTGTCGCCCTGCTTGAGGAACCGGACGACGTGACCCTTCTTGGTGTCATAGTCGTGCGGGTCGATCTTCGGCCGGAGCTTCATCTCCTTGATGACCGTGTGCGCCTGGTTCTTGCGCGCCTCACGGGCCTTCATGGCCGACTCGTACTTGAACTTCCCGTAGTCCATGAGCTTGCACACGGGCGGACGGGCGTTCGCCGCGACCTCGACCAGGTCGAGGTCGTACTCCTGCGCAAGCTCCAGTGCCTTCGCGAGCGGCACGATGCCGACCTGCTCGCCACTGGGACCGACAAGTCGCACCTCGGGAACGCGAATCCGGTCGTTGATGCGGGGCTCGGCGCTGATGGATCCTCCTCGGTAGCACCACACGGTTGTCTGGCGGACAGCCGCGTATGTCTTTTCGTTAGACCTAACCGCGCCGAAGCAGAAAAAATGCCCCGGACGATCACAGGCGGGGCTCCAACGCACTACCGGAGCACCGCCGCGATGCCGCGGGGCGCGTCTCGGGCGACTCCATCGTCCGTACGGAACGATGGTGGCCGCCTGACCGGGTGACCCGCCGTCCCGGAGGACGGTCAGGTGGGAGATCGGAGCCTCCACTTGTGGGCCGGGAGCTCTGTTGCACGCAGGGCACACCCGGCCGGTCGTGAACCAGACTAGCAGGATCGCTTGACAAGGGCGAACCGGCGAGCGCGCGACAAGGCTCGGGGGAAGCGGTGATCCGGCACCGCCTATGGTGTGGGGCATGAGTGAGACCCCTCCTGAGAATCCCGAGAACCCCGACTTCGACGCGATGACCCGGGACATCGCCGAGGTCCCCGCCGTCGAGGTGATCGTCACGGTCGCCGTCAACCTGATGAGCGCCGCCGCGGTGAAGCTCGGGCTGAGCGAGGAGGGCGAGAAGTACAAGGACCTGGACGAGGCCCGCAAGCTGATCACCGCGCTCGCCGGCCTGCTGGACGCGAGCACGACGGAGATCAGCTCCTTCCACGCGGCCCCGCTGCGCGACGGCCTGAAGTCGCTGCAGCTGGCGTTCCGCGAGGCGTCGACCGTGCCGGACGAGCCGGGCCAGGGGCCGGGCGAGAAGTACACCGGCCCGGTCTACGGCTGATCTATTCCTTGACGTACAGGGGCTCGCCCGGAGGCGTGGTCCCGGCCGGCAGCAGTGCCAGGTCGAGGCCGCGCACCAGGCGGGCCCTCAGTGTCTCGTCGGCCGCCAGGCGCTCGGCGACCGCGCGGGCGGCCTCGGCGGTCGGGGCGGCCGGGTCGACGACGAGGGCGAGGGTGCCGTCGGCGCGTCCGGGCCCGAGGTGGGCGCGCAGCACGGCGGGCTCCGCCGCCACGGCCGTACGGACGGCCTCGATCACCGCCGGGTCGGCGAGCGGATCCGCAGTGGTACGGCCCTCGGCGAGGGCCAGCAGCGCCGGGCCGGTCAGCTCGAACGGCACGGGCCCGGCGAGGTCCAGCACCACCGTGTCGGCCTTCTCGTGGGCGGCGGCCTGCAGCGCCTGGTGCAGGGGTACGGCGACCGGGCGCGCCGCCGGATCCCAGCGTGCGAGGGAGTCGGTGGAGGTGAAGGCGGGAAGCGCGGTGCGGCCGCCGGCCTTCAGGGTGGGTACGGCCATGTCGCTGGTCTTCTCGCGGCGCAGTCCGTTCTCGTCCTCCTCGGCCTCGCCGAGCACGGCGACGACCGGCACGAGCAGGCGGGCGCCCTTCAGTGCCTCCAGCACCGGCCCGAGGGCGCCGCGGTCCTCGGCCCAGGCCGCGAGCGCGGCGCTCAGCCGGGGGTCGGCGGAGCCGTCGTCGTCGGAGAAGCCGGGGTCGGGAATGTTCTTGTTCGCCACGGTCACCGACCCTATCGCCACCGGTCACCGGGCCCGTCGGCGCGGTCCGCGGCCCCGGGCACGGGAGTCCTCACAGGAATCTCAGCATTCCCTGATCCCTGTCTCAGCCCGGACCGACGCAGCGCACAGCACACGCGCCGAGCATCGCGGGCATGGAGTCCCCCAGAGCCCGCCGCGGCCGTCGTGCGCGCCCGTCCCGGCGCCGTCCGCTGCTGTCCCTCGCGCTCGCGCTGGCCGCCGTGGCCGGGATGACCGCCGGCGGCACGGTGTACGTGAAGGCGCGGGCGCACCCGGGGACGGCGGCCGTATCGTCGTCGGCGACGCTCTCGGCCTCCCCCTCGGCCGGGGCGGGCGAGGAGGCCTCGGTGGAACCCGTGACGGAGCCGGCCGCGGACCGGACGGCGCTGCTGGGCAAGGCGATGACGGCGGTGAAGGTGCCGTCGGGCGCGCGGGTGTCGGCGGCGGTGCTGGCGGTGGACTCCGGGCAGAGCGCCGCGTACGGGGACGCGGCCTTCGACACGGCCAGCATCGTGAAGGTCGACATCCTGGCCGCGCTGCTGCTCCAGGCGCAGGACGCGGACCGGCGGCTGACGGCGGCCGAGCGGTCGTACGCCACGAAGATGATCGAGAACAGCGACAACGCGTCGGCGACGGCGCTGTGGCACACGATCGGGCGGGCGGAGGGCCTGGACGCCGCGAACAAGCGCTTCGGGCTGACCTCGACCTCCGGCGGCGAGGGCGGGCTGTGGGGGCTGACGCAGACCACGGCCGCCGACCAACTGGTCCTGCTCCGGCAGGTGTTCGGGGAGGAGTCCGAGCTGAGCGCGGCCTCCCGGAGCTATGTGCAGGGGCTGATGGAGTCGGTCGAGCCGGACCAGCGGTGGGGGGTGTCGGCCGTCGCGGAGGGCAGCTCCTGCGCGCTGAAGAACGGCTGGCTGGCACGCAGTACGACGGGCCTGTGGGACGTGAACAGCATCGGGCGGGTGACGGTGGACGGCGCCGGCTATCTGGTGGCGGTGCTGTCGGAGGGCACCGAGAGCCAGGCGAGGGGCATCGCGCTGGTGGAGGCGGCGGCCGAGGCGGCGGTGTCGGCGTTCACCGGCACGTGACGGGGGACCCGTGGGTGACGGTGGCGTACGTACCGGGCGCGCTCAGGCCGTCTGCCGACGCCCCCGCCACAGCACCACGCCCGCCACGAGCAGGACCCCGCCGGTGCCGCCGGCCAGGGGGCCCGCCCAGTCGGCGGTCGAGGAGGCGGCCTTGGGGGCGTCCGGACCGTCGCCGAAGTACGTCTTCCCGTACGCCGCCGCGCGCAGGCTCCGCGGCTTCAGCCGGTCGGCCGCGCGCAGGGCCGCCGCCGGGTCGATCATGCCGAAGCCGCGGGAGTCGTCCCGGCCGCCGGCCGGCGCGTCCCGTGCGGTGTCCTCCAGGAGCTTCTTGATCTGGGCCGGGGTCAGCTCGGGGTGGGCCGCCCTGACCAGGGCCGCCGCGCCGGAGACGAAGGCGGAGGCGGCCGAAGTGCCCCAGCCCGCGTAGTACTTGTGGTCCGGGTCGGCGATGACCACGTCGACGCCGGGCGCGCTGACCGTCGCGTACCAGCGGCGGGTCGAGAAGGAGGCGCGGGTGCCGTAGCGGTCCACGGCGGTCGCCGCGATGACGCCGGGATAGGCGGCCGGGTAGGAGATGTGGTCGCCCTTGTCGCCGCCGTTGCCCGCGGAGGCGACGACGACCACCCCCTTCTTCAGGGCGTACTGCACGGCCTCGTCCTCGCCGGCCTCGGGGTGCGCCGAGTTCGAGTCGTCGCCGAGGGAGAGGTTGATGACGTCGGCGCCGTGGTCGGCGGCCCAGCGGATGCCGTCGGCGAGGGCGTTGCCGCGGGTGGTGCGGGCCCGGGCGCGGGCGGGGTCGTTGTCCTCCAGGATCACCCGCACGGGCAGGATCTTCGCCTCGGGGGCGACGCCCATGACACCGGCGCCGCCGCCGGGGCCGTGGCCGTGCCCGGCGATGATGCCGGCCATGGCGGTGCCGTGCCGGGCCCAGTCGCGGTCGCCCTGCGTGGCGCCGAAGCCGATCATGTCCTTGGCGGGCAGGACGTTGCCGGCGAGGTCCGGATGGTCGGCCTCCACGCCGGTGTCCAGGACGGCGACGGTGACGCCCCGGCCCTTGGTGACGCGCCAGGCCTGGTCCAGGTGCAGCGCGGACAGGCCCCACTGCTGGGCGCGGATGCCGTCGGCGTGGGCCGCGCCGGCGGGCAGCAGGGTGAGGGCGCCGGTGAGCAGCAGGCTCAGGGCGGCGCCGGCGCGGGCCGTGCGGCGGCCGCGGACCGAGGGCCTCGTTCGCCTCATGAGGGTTTCTCCGTGGCCGTGCCGAGGTTCTGGCGCAGCCGCCGTTCGATGCGGTCGGCCAGGCCCTGTGCCTCGTTGCCGAGACCGGCCTGGGCCGGTGGGGTGGTGGCGCCGTCGGCGACGGCGTCGGCGGCGGGCTGGGGCGCGTCGGCGGCGCGGCCGTCGGCCCAGCCGGAGACGGCGTAGACGACGACGGGCGCGTCGGTGAGGACGGAGATCGTCCAGGAGGCCCGCTGCCGGTCGCCGAAGCCGGCGGCGGCGGTGCCCTCGGCCGCGTACGGCCGTGGCATCAGGTCGGCGCGCCGGTCCAGGCGCTCGGTGCGGAAGCGGTGCGCGAGCGCGGACATGGCGGCGGGATCGGCCTCGGTGAACAGCAGGCCGACGGTGGTGACATAGCTCTGGGTGGCGTCGGTGTAGGTGGCGCGCAGGAGCCGCCGGCAGCCGACGGGGGCGAGCACCTTCTGCAGCAGCGGGTCGAAGGCGTGCGCGCAGCCGCCGTCCGGGGCGACGGCGATCCGGGTCCAGGTGCGGTCGGCGCCGCCGGGGCCGGCGCCGGGGCCCTGGACGGTGGGCGGGAAGAGCTGGTCGACGGGCACGCTGTGCCACAGCGCCCCGGCGGTGGCGAAGTGGTCGCCGGCGGTGGCGTCCCCGCCGCCGCCGGTGAGCCAACTCCCGGTGGCGGCACCGCCGATGAGACCGAGGCCGAGCACGAGGCAGGCGGCGGCGACGGCGGTCCGGGGCGCCACCCGGTGCCCCGGCCGCTCGCTGAAGGCCTCCGGCTCCCCGAACGACACCACGGGCCGTACGGCCGCCCCGGCACCCCACGACAGGGCCGGATCCGGCCCGGCGAATCCGGGCGGCGGTCCTACGGGGTGACCAGGCGTGAGAGGACTCCACGCCCGCTCCTGCGCACCCGCGACACCGGCCCCGGTACGGCCCGCCCCGGCAGCGGGGGCCGCCGCGCCGCGCCGCGCCTGGGGGGCGTCGGTCACCGGACGGAGCCGGGCGGTGGTCTCCGAGGGGGTGGCGGGGCGGGGCCCGGCCGAGGACCCGGACGCGGTGGCAGAGCGGGGCGGGGCCGAAGGCCGGGCGGGGGCGTCGGGGCGAGGTGCGGCCGAGGACCGGGACGCGGTGACGGAGCCGGGCCGGGCCGCAGACCCGGACGCGGTGGCCGAGCCGGGTGTGGCGCTCGTCTCCGGCGTGGTGATCGGGCGGAGCCGGGCCGTCGTCTCGGACTGGGTCTCCGCCGGGGCCCCGGGCCGCCGGGGATCCTTTCCGGGCCGGTGCGCGTCACGCCCCGTGCTCGGCGGAGCGTCGGGGAACCGGGCCGAGGCAGGCGGCGGTGGCGGGCTCACGGGCACTCCGGCCGCCGGCACGGCGGGCCGCGGCGCACCGGGCCGGACCTGCTGCGCGGGTCCGGCACCGGAGCCCCCGGGCGTCCGGACGTCACGCGCGGCGGCCTGCCCGTCCGACGCGCCGCCGCTCCCGGGCCGCCCGCCGGAGGGCGAGCCCTTGTCCGCGGCCCCCGCGGCGGAAGCCGCGCCATGGCCCGCGGACGACCCGGCAGAAGGCGTCCCCTGTCCCGCGGAACCGCCGGCAGGCGAACGGTCCCGGCCCGGGGCACCTCCGGACGCGTGCCCCTCGTGCGCGGTACCGCCTCCGGACGCGTGCCCCTGCTGGGCGGTACCGCCCTCGGACGCGTCCCCCTCCTGCACGGCGCCACTCCGCTGCGCGCGGCCCTGGCCGGGGGTGAAGACCGAGGGCTCGTCGTCGAGGTCGGCGGGGGGAGTGGACGGGCGTGGGGGGATGGGAGCGTGGCGCGCTTCCGTGGTCATGCACCCCCCGTTTCCTCGTCCCCGGGCCGTCCTCTCCTCGTGCCCGGGCCGTCCTGCGTGTGCGCGGGCCGCTGTGCCGCCCGGTGCTGCCCGGCGCTGAAGGTCCGTCCCGGGCACGCATACCCGTACGGCGGGACGGGCATCCCGGTTCAGGTGAAGCGGCCGGGCGCGTTCCGCGTACGTGCGCGTCACTCTACGGGTTGTCCGGACCGGATTCAGAACCAGTCCGGGGTGCCGGGGCATCTGCCCGGAACGTCCCCCTACCCTGCGGTAATCCTGTCTGGCAGGCTTCCGTCATGACTGCGCGCGCCGCCGACCGGGCCCGTTACGACCGGGCCACCGCCCATCTCGACGCCCCTCTCGCGATCGTGGACCTGGACGCCTTCGACGCCAACGCGGCCGATCTCGTCCGCCGGGCCGCGGGCAAGCCGGTCCGGGTCGCCAGCAAGTCGGTCCGCTGCCGTGCCCTGCTGGAGCGGGTTCTGGCCAGGGACGGCTTCCAGGGGATCATGTCGTTCACGCTGGCGGAGTCGCTGTGGCTGGCGCGTTCCGGGTTCGACGACATCCTGCTGGCCTATCCGTCCGCCGACCGGGCCGGTTACGCGGAACTGGCCGCCGATCCCAAGCTCGCCGGCGCCGTCACCGTGATGGTCGACGACCCCGCGCAGCTCGACCTCGTCGACGCCGCACGGGACGGCGGGCGGGAAGTCGTGCGGGTCTGCCTGGAGTTGGACACCTCGCTGAAGCTGCTCGGCGGCCGGGTCCGGGTCGGCGCGCGGCGCAGCCCCCTGCACTCCCCCGCCCAACTGGCCGAGCTGGCCCGCTCGGTGGCCCGCCGGCCGGGTTTCCGGCTGGTGGGGATCATGGCGTACGAGGGACACATCGCGGGCGTCGGGGACGCGGTGGCCGGGCGGCCGCTGCGGTCCCGGGCGATCCGGCTGATGCAGGCCGCGGCCCGGCGTGAACTGGCCGAGCGGCGGGCCGCGGTGGTGCACGCGGTGCGGGCGGTCGTCCCGGACCTGGAGTTCGTCAACGGCGGCGGCACGGGCAGCGTGCAGCACACCGCCGCCGAGGACGCGGTGACGGAGATAGCCGCCGGTTCGGGGCTGTACGTGCCCCGGCTCTTCGACAACTACACGTCGTTCACCGGCCGTCCGGCGGCCCTGTTCGCCCTGCCCGTCGTACGGCGGCCGGGGGTCGGGGTCGTCACCGTGCTCGGCGGCGGCTACCCGGCCTCCGGCGCCGCCGGACCCGACCGGCTGCCGGTGCCGTACCTGCCGGAGGGCCTGGCGTACGACCCCCAGGAGGGCCCCGGCGAGGTGCAGACGCCGCTGCTCGGCTCGCCCGCGGACGATCTGCTGATCGGCGACAAGGTGTGGTTCCGGCACGCCAAGGCGGGCGAGCTGTGCGAGCGGTTCGACACCCTGCACCTGGTCGAGGGGGACGCGGTGACCGCGACCGTGCCCACCTACCGGGGTGAGGGCCGCACCTTCCTGTGAGACCTACAGGGGCGTGACGTACGCGCCCGCGATGCCGCCGTCCACCAGGAAGTCGGTGGCGTTGACGAAGGAGGAGTCGTCGCTGGCCAGGAAGGCGACGGCGGCGGCGATCTCCTCGGCCTCGGCGAACCGCCCGACCGGGATGTGGACGAGACGGCGGGCCGCCCGCTCCGGGTCCTTCGCGAACAGCTCCTGCAGCAGCGGGGTGTTGACCGGGCCCGGGCACAGGGCGTTCACCCGGATCCCCTCCCGCGCGAACTGCACGCCCAGCTCGCGGGACATGGCGAGGACGCCGCCCTTGGAGGCCGTGTAGGAGATCTGCGAGGTGGCCGCGCCCATCCGCGCCACGAAGGACGCGGTGTTGATGATGGACCCCTTGCCCTGGCGCCGCATGTAGGGGATGGCGGCCTTGCAGCACAGGTACACGGAGGTGAGGTTGACCTCCTGGACCCGCTTCCAGGCCTCCAGGCCGGTCTCCAGGATGGAGTCGTCGTCGGGCGGGGAGATCCCCGCGTTGTTGAAGGCGACGTCGACGCTGCCGTAGGTGTCGTACGCCGCCTTGAACAGCGCCTCGACCTGCTCGGGGTCGGTGACGTCCGTCTTCACGAAGAGTCCGCCGGCCTCGTCGGCGGCGGCCTTGCCGCGGACCTCGTCCACGTCCGCGCAGACCACGTGCGCGCCCTCGGAGGCGAGCCGGCGGGCGGCGGCGAGGCCGATGCCGCTGCCGGCTCCGGTGACGACGGCGGTACGGCCGGTCAGGCGGCGGCAGATGATGTCCGATGACTGAGAGGTCACTGTGCGGGGCCCTCCGTGCTGATGAAGACGTTCTTGGTCTCGGTGAAGGCGGTCAGGGCGTCGGGGCCGAGTTCGCGGCCGAGGCCGGACTGCTTGTAGCCGCCGAACGGGGTCCAGTAGCGGACGCTGGAGTGGGAGTTGACGGACAGGTTGCCGGCGCGGACGGCCTGGGAGACGCGCAGGGCGCGGCCGAGGTCCCGGGTCCACAGGGAGCCGGAGAGGCCGTAGGGGGTGTCGTTGGCGAGGCGGATCGCGTCGGCCTCGTCGGTGAAGGGGAGGAGGACGGCCACCGGCCCGAAGATCTCCTCGCGGGCCGCCCGGCCGTCGTGCCGCTCCCCCGTCAGGACGGTCGGCGGGAACCAGAAGCCGGGGCCGTCGGGGGCGCTGCCGCGCAGGGCGGGCGCGTCCTCGGGGACGTAGGACCGCACCCGGTCCAGTTGCCGCCGGGAGATCAGCGGGCCCATCTGCGTCTTCTCGTCGGCCGGGTCGCCCACGACGACGGAGGCGAGGGCGTCGGCGAGGAACGCGCGGGCCTCTTCCAGCACCGGCTCCTGCACGAGGATGCGGGTGCGGGCGCAGCAGTCCTGGCCGGAGTTGTCCAGAAAGGAGAACGGGTCGAGGGCGCGGGGCAGATCGGCGTCGGCGAAGACGATGTTGGGGCTCTTGCCGCCGAGTTCGAGGGTGACCGGCTTGACCAGGCGGGCGCAGTGCTCCATGACCTCGCGGCCGGTGCGGGTGGACCCGGTGAACACGATCTTGGCGACGTCCGGGTGGTCCACGAGCGCGCGTCCCGCGGTGTGGCCGTGACCGGGCAGCACCTGGAAGACGTGCTCGGGCAGCCCTGCCTCCAGGGCGAGTTCGGCGAGCCGGAGCGCGGTGAGCGGGGTGGTCTCGGCGGGTTTGAGGACGACCGCGTTGCCGGCGGCGAGCGCCGGGAAGGAGCCCCACGCGGCGATCGGCATGGGGAAGTTCCAGGGGGCGATGACCCCGACGACGCCGAGCGGCTCCTGGAAGGTGACGTTCCAGCCGCCGGGCACCGGGATCTGCTTGCCGAGGAGGCGTTCGGCGCCGCCGGCCGCGTACAGCAGCAGATCGCGGGCGTTGCCGGCCTCCCAGCGGGCGTTGCCGAGCGTGTGGCCGGCCTCGCGGACCTCCAGCCGGGCGAGTTCCTCGAGGTGCGCGTCGACGGTGTCGGCGAAGCGGCGCAGCAGCCGGGCCCGGTCGGCGGGCGCGAGGGCGGCCCAGCCGGTCTGGGCGCGTACGGCCCGTACGACGGCGGCGGCCACGTCCTCCTCGCTCGCGGCCGGGACGGTGGCGACGACCTCCTCGGTGGCGGGGTTGAGGACGACGAGCTGGTGCGGGTCAGTCACGGGATGACCTTTCACAGGCGTTCGAAGGAGCGGCGCAGCTCCCAGTCGGTGACCGCGGCGTCGAAGGCCGCGAGCTCGACGCGCGCCATGTTGCGGTAGTGGGCCACGACCTCGTCGCCGAAGGCGGCCCTGGCGATGGGGCTGCTCTCCCACAGCTCGGCGGCCTCGCGCAGGGTGGTCGGGACGTGCTCGTAGCCGGCGGTGTAGGCGTTGCCGGGGCAGGGGGCCGGGAGTTCGAGCTTGTGCTCGATGCCGTACAGGCCGGCCGCGACCAGGCCGGCGACGGCGAGGTGCGGGTTCACGTCGCCGCCGGGGAGGCGGTTCTCGAAGCGCAGGGAGCGGCCGTGGCCGACGACGCGGAGCGCGCAGGTGCGGTTGTCGTGGCCCCAGGCGACGGCGGTGGGGGCGAAGGAGCCCGGCTGGAACCGCTTGTAGGAGTTGATGTTCGGGGCGTACAGGAGCGAGAAGTCGCGCAGCGCGGCGAGCTGCCCGGCGAGGAACCGGCGCATGACGTCCGACATCCCGCCCTCGCCGTCCCCCGCCATGACGTTGTCGCCGTCGGCGTCGGCGAGCGAGAGGTGGATGTGGCAGGAGTTGCCCTCGCGCTCGTTGTACTTGGCCATGAAGGTGATCGAGACGCCCTCCTGGGCGGCGATCTCCTTGGCTCCGGTCTTGTACAGGGCGTGCTGGTCGCAGGTGACGAGGGCCTCGTCGTAGCGGAAGGCGATCTCGTGCTGGCCGGGGTTGCACTCGCCCTTGGCGGACTCGACGGTGAGGCCGGCGCCGGCCATCTCGTTGCGCAGCCGGCGCAGCAGGGGCTCGATGCGGCCGGTGCCGAGGACGGAGTAGTCGACGTTGTACTGGTTGGCCGGGGTGAGGCCCCGGTAACCGGCGTCCCAGGCGGCCTCGTAGCTGTCCTTGAAGACGATGAACTCCAGCTCGGTGCCGACCCGGGCGGTGTAGCCGAGTGCGGCGAGCCGCTCCAGCTGGCGGCGCAGGATCTGGCGCGGGGCGGCGTCGACCGGCGAGCCGTCGTTCCAGGCGAGGTCGGCGAGGAGCAGGGCGGTGCCGGGGTGCCAGGGGATGCGGCGCAGGGTGGCGGGGTCGGGGTGCAGGGCGAAGTCGCCGTAGCCGCGGTCCCAGGAGGACATGGCGTAGCCGTCGACGGTGTTCATCTCGGTGTCGACGGCGAGGAGGTAGTTGCAGCCCTCGGTGCCGTGGTGGAGGACCTCGTCGAGGAAGAAGCGGGCGGCGAACCGCTTGCCCTGGAGGCGCCCTTGCATGTCGGGGAAGGCCAGGACGACAGTGTCGATCTCACCGCTCGCGACGAGGGCGTGCAGTTCCTCGACACTGAGCGGGGGTGTGCGGTCTGCCACGGGAGAAGCCTCCTTCGGCGCCTGGAGCGCTTTTTCGGCCGAGCCGGGAGCCATAAGGTATTGCCCGGAACCATTGCCTGGGAAGGGGGTACGGCCGGATGTCGTGGGAGAGCCACCCCCGGGGGGTGGGCGACCGGCTGGCTCCGGTGCTGCGGCCGGTGCGGGCGGGCAACGGCTTCGAGGAGGCGCTGGAGCAGATCCTCCAGGTCGTGCGGCTCGGCCTGGTGCCGGGCGGCGAGCGGCTGCCGGCCGAGCGGGAGCTGGCGGAGCGGCTCGGGATCAGCCGGGTGACGCTGCGCGAGGTGCTGAAGGTGCTCCAGGACCAGGGTCTGGTCGAGGCGCGGCGCGGACGCTACGGCGGAACGTTCGTGCTGCCGCGCGCGGACGGCGGCGGCGAGGACGAGCTGCGCCGGCGGGTCGCCGGGGTCGACCTGGAGGACGTGCTGCGGTTCCGCGAGGTGCTGGAGGTGGGCGCGGCCGGGCTGTGCGCGGCGCACGGTCTCACGGACGGCCGGGCGGACCGGCTGCGCGAGGCGCTGGCCCGCACGCACGACGCCCCGCTGGCGGACTACCGACGCCAGGACACCCTGCTCCACCTGACCCTCGCCGAGCTGTGCGGCTCCCCCTCGCTGACCGCGCAGTACGCGTCGGTGCGGGCGCAGGTGAACGATCTGCTCGACTGCATCCCGCTGCTGGTGCGCAACCTGGAGCACTCGCAGCGCCAGCACACCGCGCTGGTGGAGGCGGTGCTGGACGGGGACGCGGACGGCGCGCGGGAGATGATGCGCGAGCACTGCGCGGGCACGGCGGCGCTGTTGCGGGGCTTCCTCGCATGACCCTTAAAGGTATGAAAGCAAACCTTTTTCTTCCGGGGAGGCCGGCATGACCGTACGACCGCTGATCGGCGTCAGCACCTATCTGGAGTCCGCCGCGCGGTGGGGGGTGTGGGAGCTGGACGCGGCGCTGCTGCCGGCCGGCTATCCGCGGCTGGTGCAGCGGGCCGGCGGCCTGGCCGCGATGCTCCCGCCGGACGCGCCGGAGCGCGCCGCGGAGACGGTGGCCCGGCTGGACGGCCTGGTGATCGCCGGCGGCCCGGACGTGGACCCGGCCCGGTACGGCGCCGAGCGCTCCCCGCGCACGGGGCCGCCGGCGCTCGAACGGGACGCGTGGGAGCTGGCGCTGATCGACGCAGCGCTGGCCGCGGGGGTGCCGCTGCTGGGCGTCTGCCGGGGCATGCAGCTGCTGAACGTGGCGCTCGGCGGAACGCTGGTCCAGCACCTGGAGGGGCACGCGGAGGTGGTCGGCGTGTTCGGCGGCCACCCGGTCAAGCCGGTGCCGGGGAGCCTGTACGCCGGGATCGTCCCGGAGGAGACGACCGTGCCGACCTACCACCACCAGGCCGTGGACCGCCTCGGTGCGGGCCTGGTGCCGTCGGCCTACGCGGCGGACGGCACGGTGGAGGCGATCGAGCTGCCGGCCGGCCGGGGCTGGGCGCTGGGCGTGCAGTGGCACCCGGAGATGGGCGAGGACGTGCGGGTGATGCGCGCGCTGGTGACTGCGGCCGGCTCCGCCACGGGATGACGGTTGGCGCCGACTGCCGTGTGGCTGCGCCACCTGGCCAAGGGGTTTTCGGCGAAGCCGATTGCTGCGGGGTGCCCGCGCCTTGTGGGTGCCGGGCGGGCGTCGCCCACGGGCCGTCCGCGGGGTGCGGGTGCGTTGTGGCTGGTCGCGCAGTTCCCCGCGCCCCTGGGGCGTTGCAGAGCCGTCGGCTTGTCAGCGTCGCCGGCGCTGCGGGCAGTCGTGCCTCCCCCAGCCGGGCGCGGGACGCATTCCGCCCAGTCGCGGAGCGCGCGTCACCCTCGCGTCAGGGAGAGCAGCTCCCGCGCCGGGCCCGTGGGGCGGTGGCCCGTCGGCCAGACCGCGCGCAGGTCGCGGCGGAGGGACACGCCCTCGACCGGGATGCTGACCAGGCGCCGCATGGCCAGTTCCTCCCCCACCGCCAGTTCGCTGAGCACCGAGGGGCCGGCGCCGCTGACCGCGGAGGCCTTGACCGCCGTGGTGGAGGACAGCTCGATCAGGGGGCGGGCGAGGCCGCCGAGCGCCGCGTCGAGGACCTGGCGGGTGCCGGAGCCGCGTTCCCGGAGGATCAGCGGGGTGGCCGCCAGCTCGTCCGGCGTCAGGGGGCGCCGGCGGCGGGCCCAGGGATGGGCCGGCGCGGTGACGACGATCAGGCGGTCGCGGGCGATGACGGCGGAGTCGAGCCCCGTGGGCACGGACAGGCCCTCCACGAACCCGAGGTCCGCCTCGCCCGCGAGCAGCAGTTCCGCGACCTTCGCGGAGTTGCCCGCGAGGAGCGACACCGCGGTGTCCGGCCGCTCGGCGTGCAGGGCGAGGAGCCAGCCGGGCAGCAGGTACTCGGCGATGGTCATGCTCGCCGCGACCCTCAGCCGCGAGTCCCGGCGGTCCCGCAGCGCCCGCGCGCCCGCGTCGAAGGCGGCCGCCGCCTCGACGACGCGGCGGGCCCAGTCCGTGACCAGCGCGCCGGCGTCCGTGAGCCGGGAGCCCCGGGGCGAGCGGTCGACGAGGGCCACACCGAGCTGCCGTTCCATGGAGCGGATCCGGCTGCTGGCGGCGGGCTGGGTGATCCCGACCTCCCGCGCCGCGGCCCCGAGACTGCCCAGCCGTGCCACCGCGAGCAGCAGCTCCAGCGCGGCCAGATCGGGCACCCGGTGGGCCAGCGATGCCGTGCGGTCCGGCTCCGGGTGATCCGGTGCCGTGCGTTCCGATGTGCGCTCTCGCCGCCCCGCCGTCTCGCTCATAAGACCAGCTTATGTCCTCATAGGAGGGAACTCCCTGGTCACGCGCGAGGGGCGGCGGGACCGTGGGGCCATGGTCACCGCAGCCCATCCCTTGTCCGCCGCCTCCGTCACGCCGGCCGCCCGGGTCCGCCACCTGGGCCCCAACTGGTACGCCGCCGTCATGGGCACCGCCGTCCTCGGCTCGGCCGGCGTGGCGCTGCCCGCGCACGCGGCGGTGCTGCGCGTCGTCTTCGCCGCCTGCTGGGTGCTGTCCCTGATCATGCTGGCGGCCCTGCTGGCGGCCCGCTCCCTGCACTGGGCCCACCACCGCGACCAGGCCCGCGCCCATCTCCTCGACCCGGCCGTGGCCCCCTTCTACGGCTGCCTGTCGATGGCCCTGCTGGCGGTCGGCGGCGGGGCCCTGACCGCCGGGCAGCAGGTGATCGGCGCCCGCGCCGCGGTCGTGCTGGACGCCGTCCTGTTCACGGCGGGCACGGCGGTCGGGCTGGCGGCCGCGGTGGCCGTGCCGTACCTGATGGCCGTACGGCACCGGGCCGGGCCCGCGCAGGCGTCCCCCGCGTGGCTGCTGCCGCTGGTCGCGCCGATGGTGTCGGCCGCGCTCGGCCCGCTGCTGGTGCCGCACGTGCCGCCCGGTCAGGCGCGCGCGACCCTGCTGCTGGGCAGTCTCGCCCTGTTCGGGCTGAGCCTGTTGGCGACGCTGCTGATGCTGCCGCTGGTCTTCGGCCGGCTGCTCTCCGGCCCGCTGCCGCTCGCGCTGACCCCGACGCTGTTCCTGGTCCTGGGTCCGCTCGGGCAGTCCACCACGGCGGTCGGCAAGATCGCGGATGCGGCGGCGGGGGTCGTACCGGCGCCGTACGCGCGCGGGCTGGACGTCTTCGCCGTCCTGTACGGGGTGCCGGTCATGGGGTTCGCGCTGCTGTGGCTGGCGCTGGCGGCGGCGCACGTGGTGCGGGCGCGCCGGCACGGCATGAGGTTCGCGATGACCTGGTGGGCGTTCACCTTCCCGGTGGGCACGTGTGTCACCGGCGCGATGGCGCTCGCCCGGCACACCGGTCTCGTGGTGTACGGCGGGCTGGCCGTCGGGCTGTACGCGCTGCTCGCCGCCGGCTGGCTCGCGGCCGCCTCCGGCACCGTGCGGGGCCTGCTCAGCGGCGCGCTGCTCGCAGCGCCTCGGACAGCACCCGCGGCGCCTCGGTGAGGGACGGGCCGTACCAGGTCAGGTGGCGCCCGCTGACCAGGGCGCAGGGCAGGCCGGGGAAGGCCTCGGGGCCGTCGTCCCCGGTGAAGCGGTACGGCTCGTCGGGCAGCACCACGAGGTCCGGCGCCGCCGCCCGCAGGTCGTCCAGCGGCACGCGGGGGTAGCGGTCGGGGTGGCCGGCGTACAGGTGGTCCACGCCGAGCCGGGCCAGCACGTCACCGGCGAAGGTGTCCCGGCCGAGGACCATCCAGGGCCGGCGCCAGACCGGTACGACCGCCGTCCTGCGCCCGGCCGGCTCGGGCAGCGCGGCCCAGGCCTCCTCCGCCTCCTTCAGCCAGCGGGGCCGCCCGTGCGCACCGCACGCCCGAAGGACCCGGTCCAGCTCGGCGAAGGCCTGCGGGACGCTGCGCACCTCGGTGACCAGCACGGCGAGGCCCGCGGCGCGCAGGGCGTCGAGATCGGGGGCGCGGTTCTCCTCCTCGTTGGCGATCACCAGGTCGGGGGCGAGGGCGAGGATGCGGTCGAGCGCGGGGTTCTTGGTGCCGCCGATCCTGGTGACGTCGAGGTCCGCCGGGTGCGTGCACCAGTCGGTGGCGCCGACGAGGGCGCCGGGCAGGGTCCGGGCCACCGCCTCCGTGAGGGACGGGACCAGGGAGACGACCCGCACTAACGGGACCTGTCCTGCACGGCCTCGATGTGCTCGGCGACCGCCACGACCACCACCCGGGTGTCCGGCACCGTCGCCCGCCACCGGTGCCTGACGCCGCCCGTCAGGTACAGGGTGTCGCCCCGGCCCAGGCGGTACGCGCGCCCCTCCGCCTCGATCTCGACCGCGCCGTCGGCGACGTACATCAGCTCGTCGTTGCGGTGCTGGAACTCGCGGCCCGCGTCGTGGTCGCCGGTGAACTCGGAGGCGTGCAGCTGGTGGTGGCCGCGGACCAGGGAACGGGTGCGGGGCGCGAAGTCGTCCTCGGCGGCCGGGTCGGCGCGGACGACGTCGACGCTCGCCGCCGGGTCGGCGGCGGCGAGGAGTTCCACGGCGGTGGTGCGCAGGGCGTCGGCCAGCCGCTCCAGCGAGGTGCGGCTGGGGCGGGCCCGGTCGTTCTCGACCTGGCTGAGGAAGGGCACCGACAGGCCGCTGCGCTCGGCCACGACGGCGAGGGTCAGCTCCAGGGCACGACGGCGCCGCCGGACGGCCGCGCCCACCCGCACGGGCTGCTGCTCTTTGTGGTCGCCCATCGCTCCGGCTCCCTCCCTCGCTCGTCGTGCCGCTCTCCGGGTGCCCGCTCTGCGGCGCACCCCTTCCGATGACTTCTCTGCACCCTACGCATGTTCGGCAAACTGTTTCACGCGGCTGTCACAAACCCGGCATGATGTCCAGTCCCCCACCCCCGCGGTTCGCGCCAGTGTGCCAGGGGCCGGACGCCACCGGAACTCGCGGCCGGCAGGTGGCGGACACCCCCGCCGGCCGGGCCGCGGACCCCCGCACGGGCCGGCGGTCGTGACGTACGGTGATTGGCCGGATCCTTCTCGTGCCGGAAATCCGCGAAGGGCGGGCACCGCCGGTCGCGCGGTGGCGTCCGGCGGTACCCGCCCCTCGGGAGGCGGTCCGGGCCAGTCGTCAGGTCACCCGGCCGCCAGGCTCTCGGCTCATCCAGCCGCCCGGCGTCCGGGGCTCACCCGGCCGCCCGGCTCTTGGCGTCCTTCCCCGCGACCGGGGCCCAGGCGTCGACCAGGCCGGGGTGCTCGCGCAGCCAGCCGCGTACGGCGTCCTGCTCGTGGCCCTTGCCGGCCTTCTGGATCCGCGCCTCCAGGCCGGTGAGCTGCTTCTCGGTCATGGAGAAGTGCTTCAGCCAGCGGGCGACCTGCGGATCGTCGGCGGCGAAGCCCTTGCGGGCCAGGGTGTGCACGCCGTCGCCGCTGCCCCAGGCGCCCTTCGGGTCCTTGAGCTTCTTCAGGTCGTAGTCGCTGTACGCCCAGTGCGGGGACCACAGGGTGACGACGACCGGCTGCTTCTTGGAGTAGGCGCGCTTGAGCTCGGCGAGCATGGCCGGGGTGGACCCGTCGATCACCTGGTAGGAGCCGTCGAGGCCGTACGCCTTGAGGACCTTGCTCTTCAGCAGGCCCATCTCGCCCGCGCTGGGCTCGATGCCGACGATCTTCCCGCCGAACTCGGAGGCGTGGGCCTTGAGGTCCGCCAGGGAGTTCACGTCCTTCACATAGGACGGGACGGTCAGCTCCAGGGAGGTCGGGCCGTACCAGGAGCCGAGGTCGTCGAGCTGCTTGCCGTACTTCTTCCAGTACTCGGCGTGGGTGGTGGGCAGCCAGGAGTCGGTCTCGAAGTCGAGCTGGCCGGTGGCGAGGCCGGTGTAGAGGGGGCCGGCCGCGTACTGGGTGGTGGTGACCTTGAAGCCGCGTTCCTCCAGGATCTCCTTCCACAGGAAGGTCGAGGCGATGCCCTCGTCCCAGGGGATGTAACCGATGCGGATCTCCTTGCCCTTGCCGACGTCCGTGCCGGAGGCCTCGGAGCTGGTGCCGGCGCCGGAGCCGAAGATGCCGAGGCCGCCCGCGACGAGCGCGAGGACGACCACGCCGACGACGGCGACGGCCGGGCGCGGCCGGTACGACCACGCACGCGTGCGTGCCTTCGCGGCGGCCCTGCGTCCCAGCGGGGACAGCTGGGTGCCGAGGGCGCCGGTGACGCGGTCGAGGTAGATGGCGAGGACGACGATGCCGACGCCCGCCTCGAAGCCGTAGCCGATGTCGAGCTGGCCGATGGCCTCGTTGACCGCGCCGCCGAGGCCGCCGGTGCCGACCATGCCGGCGATGACGACCATGGACAGACCGAGCATGATCACCTGGTTGACGCCGGCCATGATGGTCGGCAGGGCGAGCGGCAGCTGGACCCGCCAGAGGATGTCGCGCGGGGTCGTGCCGAACGCCTCGGCGGCCTCGACCAGTTCGGCGTCGACCTGGCGGATGCCGAGCTCGGTCATGCGGACGCCGGGGGCGAGCGCGAAGATCAGGGTGGCGACGACGCCGGCCGCGGTACCGAGCCCGAAGAACAGCATGGCCGGGATCAGCAGGACCATCGACGGCATGGTCTGCAGCAGGTCCAGGACCGGGCGCACGGCGGCGCTGACCGCCTTGGAGCGGGCGGCCCAGACGCCCAGCGGGAGGGAGATCACCAGCGCGATCACGGTCGCCACGAGGACCAGGGCGAGCGTGGACATGGCCTGGTCCCACAGGGCGAGCGAGTCGACCAGCGCGAATCCGGCGAAGGCGAGGACGCCGGCGGTGAGGCCGCGCAGCCACCACGCGACGACGGCGAGGATGCCGGCCATCAGCAGGGGCTGGGGCGCGCCGAGCACGGCGTCGATGCCGTCGTACATGCCCTCCATGACCGCCTTGACGGCGTCGAAGAGCCAGGAGAGGTGGCCGACCAGCCAGTTGACGCCGGAGTCGACCCAGTCGCCGAGATGGATCCTAGGCACGGCTGATCACCTTCGCCTTCCCGTCCGGGCTGTCGCAGGGCGCGGGTTCGGCCGTCTCCTCGCCGAGGAAGCCGACCAGGCGCTGCCGGGGGACGACACCGACGACGCGGTTCGCCTCGTCCACGACACTGACGCGGTGGGACAGCCGGGCGCTGATCGCGCACAGCTCGGTGAACGGCGTCTCGCGGGTCGCGGTCTCGCAGCCGCACAGGGGGGCGTCGGCCGTGACCGAGGTGTCCATGAGGGCGCCCGCCGTCAGCACGCGGGAGCGGTCGACGTCCTGGATGAAGGAGGCGACGTAGTCGTTCTCCGGGCGCAGCAGGATGTCCTCGGCGGTGCCGGTCTGCACGATGCGGCCGTCGCGCATGACGGCGATGCGGTCGCCGAGCCGCATGGCCTCGTTGAGGTCGTGGGTGATGAAGACGATGGTCTTCTTCAGCGTCTTCTGCAGTTCGAGGAGCTGGTCCTGCATGTCGCGGCGGATCAGCGGGTCGAGGGCGCTGAAGGACTCGTCCATCAGCAGCAGGTCGGCGTCGGTGGCGAGGGCGCGGGCGAGGCCGACGCGCTGCTGCATGCCGCCGGACAGCTCGTCGGGCCAGGAGTCCTCCCAGCCGGCCAGGCCGCACAGGGCGAGCGCCTCGTCGGCGCGGCGCTCGCGCTCGGCGCGGGGCACGCCCTGCACGGCGAGGCCGTAGGCGGCGTTGTCGCGGACGCTGCGGTGCGGGAACAGCGCGAAGTGCTGGAACACCATGCTGATCCGCTTCGAGCGCAGTTCGCGCAGCTCGCGGGCGGTGAGCGCGGTGAGGTCCTGGCCGTCGAAGCGGACACTGCCGGCGGTCGGCTCCAGCAGGCCGTTGAGCATGCGCAGCAGGGTGGACTTGCCGGAGCCCGACAGGCCCATGACGACGAAGATCTCGCCCTCCTCGACGCGGAAGGAGGCGTCGATCACGGCGGCCGTCGTGCCGTCGGCGCGCAGCTCCTCCCGGTCGGCGCCCTGCCGCAGACGGTCCACCGCTCGGTCCGGTCGTCTGCCGAAGACCTTGAACAGGTGCTCGGCCTCAAGCCTGGGGTGCACGCGTACCTCTCGTCTGGGGGTCTGGGACAGTGGCCGCGCCTCCCCACGATCGAGATGGTCAAACTTTTAAGTGGCTCACTTCACATCGCGCCTCTACGATGTGGCGGCCGGACGCTGCCGAGGGGGGGAAGCAGTGGAACGACCCGATGACCGCGTTCCGTCGGCGTTCCGTTTCGCCGCCGAACTCGTCGCCTGGGTGGCCACTCCCTGGGCGCTGGCCGCCTACGGGTGGCCGCTCGCCGTGCTGTCGCTGGTGGTCCTCATCGGCCTGCCGGCGGTGTTCGCCACACCGGGCGACAAGCAGAAGGTGATGGTGCCGGTCCCCGGCGCGGTCACCGTCCTGCTCGTGCTGATGCAGCTCGCGGCCGCGGTGGTCTCCGCGTGGTGGCTGTGGCCGCTCTGGGCCGCCGTGCCGGTGACCGTGCTGGCCTTGGCCGTCCTGGTCACGGAGCGACCGCGCTGGAGGTGGCTGCTGTCGCCGGCCGGGTGAGTGTCGGTGCGGTGCGGCATGATGCGAGCGTGACCGGACGACTCATGCTGCTCGACACCGCTTCGCTGTACTTCCGCGCCTATTTCGGCGTCCCCGATTCCGTGAAGGCGCCGGACGGCACGCCGGTGAACGCCGTGCGCGGGCTGCTGGACTTCATCGACCGGCTGGTGAAGGACCACCGGCCGGAGCACCTGGTGGCCTGCATGGACGCCGACTGGCGGCCGCAGTGGCGGGTGGACCTCATCCCCACGTACAAGGCGCACCGGGTCGCCGAGGAGCACGAGGACGCGCCGGACGTGGAGGAGGTGCCGGACACCCTGTCCCCGCAGGTGCCGGTCATCGAGGAGGTGCTGGACGCGCTCGGCATCGCCCGGGTGGGCGTCGCGGGGTACGAGGCGGACGACGTGATCGGCACCTTCACCGCGCGCGCCACGGGCCCCGTGGACATCGTCACCGGCGACCGCGACCTGTACCAGCTGGTGGACGACGCGCGGGGGGTGCGGGTGCTGTATCCGCTGAAGGGGGTCGGCACGCTCCAGCTGACCGACGAGGCGGTGCTGCGCGAGAAGTATGGCGTCGACGGGCGGGGGTACGCGGATCTGGCGCTGCTGCGCGGCGATCCGAGCGACGGCCTGCCGGGCGTGGCCGGGATCGGCGAGAAGACGGCCGCCAGGCTGCTCGCCGAGTTCGGGGACCTGGCCGGGATCATGACGGCGGTCGACGACCCGGGGGCGAAGCTCACGCCGTCGCAGCGCAGGCGGCTCGACGAGGCCCGGCCGTATGTCGCGGTCGCGCCGAAGGTGGTGCGGGTGGCCGACGACGTGCCGCTGCCGGAGGTCGACACCGCGCTGCCGCGTGCCCCGCGCGATCCGGGGGCCCTGGAGCAGCTGTCCAGGCGGTGGGGGCTCGGGGGCTCGTTGCAGCGGCTGGTGACCACCCTCACCGAGCCGCGTGCGTGAGCTTGACCGGAATATTCCGGCAAAGGTCGCTCCGACGGCACTCGAGGGAGAGGTGTTACCACTGAGGGGATGCTAACTTAGGTAAACCTAACCACCTTTGCTGGAGGTCGTGATGGCAGAGCGTCCCGCGCGAAAGCCGCGCAAGACCCGTACCGCCCATGTGGTCCGCACCGAGCGGCTCACCCCGCACATGCAGCGGGTGGTGCTCGGCGGTGAGGGTCTGGCCGACTTCTCGGCGGACACCTGCACCGACCACTACGTGAAGCTCCTCTTCTGCCCCGCGGGCGTCACCTATCCCGAGCCCTTCGACCTGGAGCGGATCCGGGCGGAGTTCCCGCGCGAGCAGTGGCCGGTGACCCGCACCTACACCGTGCGGGCCTGGGATCCCGGGCACCGCGAGCTGACCCTCGACTTCGTCGTCCACGGCGACGAGGGCCTGGCCGGGCCGTGGGCGACGCGGGTGCGGCCGGGTGAGACCGTGCGCTTCATGGGCCCCGGCGGCGCCTATGCGCCCGACCCGGCCGCCGACTGGCATCTGCTCGCCGGGGACGAGAGCGCGCTGCCCGCGATCGCGCGGTCCCTGGAGGCGCTGCCCGCCGGCGCCCGCGTCCATGCCTTCGTGGAGGTGTCCGGCCCCGAGGAGGAGCAGAAGATCGACTCCGATGTCGAGGTCGTCTGGCTGCACCGGGGGGACCGGCCGGTCGGCGAGGCGCTGCTCGAGGCCGTACGAGGGCTTCGGTTCCCCGAGGGCCGGGTGCACGCGTTCGTGCACGGGGAGGCGGGGTTCGTGAAGGAGCTGCGCCGGCTGCTGCGGGTGGAGCTGAACATCCCCCGTGAGGACCTGTCGATCTCCGGCTACTGGCGCCTGGGCCACGACGAGGACGGCTGGCAGGCCTCCAAGCGGGAGTGGAACGCCCGGATCGAGGCCGAGCAGGAGAGCAGCGCGGCGGCGGCGTGAACGCGCGCCCGCTCAGGGCTCGTTGATCGCTCCGAACGGGACGTGCACGCTGGGCGTGGTGCGGGACGTGCTGCGCAGGTGGGTCACCTGGTCGTCGAAGAAGATGTGGGGCCTGAGCACCTTCAGCACCGCGCCCTTGTCGATGCCGCCGAGGAAGAAGGCGCCGTTGACGGTCAGCCCCCACTGCTTCAGGCTCCGCACCGCCCTCTCGTGGGCCGGCGCCGCCCGCGCGGTCACGATGGAGACGTGGACCCGGCTCGGGTAGTCCGGGTCGGCCTTGCGCCGCTCCTCCTCCCGGCGCTGTATCCGGTTGACCCCGGCGAGGAAGTCGCGCAGCGGTCCGGGGTCGTGCGGGGTGGCCGCGTTACGGGTCTCGTGGGCCCGGAACTCCGCCAGGCCGCCGGACTGGTACACCCGCTCGGCGGCGTCGCCGGCGAGGACGCCGTCGAAGTCGAACGCGATGCGCAGTTCCGGGTCGTCGGGGTCGTCGGCGTACGACGATCCGAGCACATGCCCGGCCGGCAGGCCGGCGGCGACCGCCGCGCGCACGTCCTCGCCGTTCGCGGACAGGAACAGGGACATGTTCAGCGCGGTCATGAACGCGTGGGGCGACCGCCCCTGCATGAACACGGCCCGGGTGACCGGCAGTTCATGGGCCTGGATGGACCGCATGACCCTCAGGCCCGTGTCGGGGTCGTTGCGGGAGAGGATGATGACCTCGACGAGCGGGTCGTCGGGCTCGCCGAGGTCGTTCAGGGACAGCAGCCTGCGGATGAACGCGAACGCCACGCCGGGCGGGAGCGTGTCGTCGACGTGCTCCTCCTGGTGGGCCCGGTAGGCCTCTTCGCCCTGTTCGCGGAAGACGGCGTCCGACTCGCTCAGGTCGAACAGGGCGCTGGAGGCGACACCGACGACGAGCCGGTTCGCGAGGTCGTAGGGCGGCATGTCCTACATCATCACACCGACCGCTGGTAGGAGCGGAAGGTGCGGATGGACAGCCACACCGCCGCGGTCGCCAGGCCGAGCAGCGCGCCGCCGCGGCCGAGGACGACGCCCCAGTCGGGCTGTGCGGACATCGCCGAACGGCCCGCGACCATCGCCCAGTTGAGCGGGTTGAAGTCGGCGATGTGCCGCATCCAGCCGGGCATCTGCGAGGGCGCCATGAACGCGCTGGACAGGAAGGTCAGCGGCAGCAGCAGGAAGGTGTTGATGCCGATGATCGACTCCCGTTCGCCCACGAGCATGCCGAGCGCGTTGGACAGCGCCCCGAAGACCGTGCCGAGCAGGACGGCGGCCAGCACCAGGACCGCCACACCGCCGGTGCCGCCGGGGTAGTCCGCGCCGCCGAGCAGTCCGAGCAGCACGATGACCAGCGACTGGAACGCGGTGACCAGGCCGTTGTTGACGACGTTGCCGTTCATCAGCGCGGCCCGGCTGACCGGGGTGGTCAGGAAGCGGTCCAGGGTGCCGCGCTGGATCTCCTCCAGGGTGGCCATCCCCGCCCACATGTTGGCGCTGAGCGCGCTCATCACCACCACGCCGGGCACCAGGTAGTCCAGGTAGGAGGTGGTGCCGAAGCCGCCGAGCTGGACGATCTTCTTGAAGAGGTTGCCGAACAGGAACAGCCAGATCACCGGCTGGACCAGAGTGATGACCGCGTAGGCGGGCTGCCGGGCGAACACGCGCAGTTGACGCTGCGTCATGTACCAGGTCTGGGTGAGGGCGGCGCTCATCGCACACCTCCGGCGAGCACGCCGCGGGTCTCCGCCTCGGCCTCCGTGTACCGGCGGCCCGCGTGACGGAGGTAGACGTCGTCGAGCGAGGGCCGGGCGACGGTGGCCGAGGCGACGGTGACCCCGGCCCGGTCCAGCGCGGCGAGCAGCGCGGGCACGCGGGCCGCCCCGTCGTCGGCGCGGACGCTGATCCGGCGCCCCTCGCAGAGTGCCTCGTGCACGCCGGGCAGGGCGGTCAGGGTGCCGGTGAGCAGGGTGCGGCCGGCCTCGCCGACCGGTTCGGCGAGCTCCAGGTGGACGGCGTCGCCGCGCAGTTCGCCCTTGAGGGCGTCCGGGGTGCCCTCGACCACGAACCGGCCGCGGTCGACGATCGCGACGCGCTCGGCGAGCCGGTCGGCCTCCTCCAGGTAGTGGGTGGTGAGCAGGATCGTCAGCCCCTCCTCGCCGGCCAGCCGGCCGATCTCCTCCCACATCGCGGTGCGTGCCTCGGGGTCGAGGCCGGTGGTCGGCTCGTCCAGGAAGAGCACCTCGGGCCGGTGCACCAGCCCGAGGGCGACGTCCAGGCGGCGCCGCATGCCGCCCGAGTAGCCCTTGACCTGCCGGCGGCCGGCGTCGGCCAGGGCGAACCGCTCCAGCAGCTCGTCCACCCGGCGGTTCAGCGCGGCGCCGGTCAGTCCGTACAGACGGCCCTGCAGCTGCAGGTTCTCCCGGCCGGTGGCGACCGGGTCGGCGCCGGAGCGCTGGGCGACCACGCCGATCGCGCGGCGCACCCGGTCGGGGTGGCGCAGCACGTCGTGCCCGGCGACGGTGGCGGTGCCGGAGTCGGGGCGGGCGAGGGTGGTGAGGATCTTGACGGTGGTGGACTTGCCGGCGCCGTTCGGGCCGAGAAGCCCGAAGACGGTGCCCGGTGCCACGGTGATGTCCATGCCGCTCAGCGCGGTGACACCACCTGGGTAGGTCTTGGTCAGCTGGCGCGCCTCGACTGCGGGCGCACGGGTGCTCATGACGACTGCTCTCCTGCGGGTGCGAAGGACGGAAGATCCGCGTGAAGAGCGCCGGGCTATCCTGGGTGTGCCGCACCTCGATCGCCCGGAGCCGCCGCACGGCGGATCCGTTTCGGGGTTCGTGACCCCGGCGGAGCTGCTGCAACAGCCCCGTCGGGGTCGTTTTCTGTATCAGGTGGTCGCGGCGATGTCCGGCGGCAGCTCTCCCGTCTCGTGGTAGCGCCGCCAGTCGTCGACCCTCGGCAGGGTGCCCTCCTTGATCTCGGCCAGGAAGCCGCGGACCCACGCGGCCTGCGCCTCGGTCATGTGCAGTTGGTACTCGGTCTCGACGAGGAAGAGCCGCGGCAGCGTCTCGTACAGCTTCTGCAGCGCGCCTCGGCCGCTCGCCACCTGGATCTCCAGCGCGGTGAGCCGCTCCTCGAGGAGCCGCACCACCTCGTCCGGGTGCAGGGCGCCCATGAGCGAGAGGGCGGTCTCGAAGATCGGGTACTCCTTCACCGGGACCGCGATGAGGTCCGACAGCCACTCGGTCAGCTCCTCGCGCCCGGCGTCGGTCAGCCCGTACACCGTGCGCTCGGGGCGGTTGCCCGCCCGCTCCACGTCGGTCACCTCGACGAAGCCGTGCTTCTCCAGGTTCTGCACGACCGTGTAGAGCGAGCCGTACTTGATCTTCGTGCTGGTGTCCTTGCCCTGGCGGCGCAAGGTCCGGGCGATCTCGTACGGATGCATGGGCTTCTGCCAGAGGGTCGCCAGCACGGCGAGCGCCAGCGGGTTGCCCGGCTTGCGGCGCTTCATGGCCACGGCGATCACCTCGCTCCCGAATATCCGCGAGCGAACATATCGCGTTCCAGTCGCGTTGGTCAATACACACGATGTATCGCGTGTGGACGATACCGTCAGTCCCCCTGCACGCGCGCGTGAAGGTGCATGTCATGCCAGCCGTCGGCATGGAGCAGCGCGCTGCGCCGGGTCCCCTCGGCGGCGAACCCGGCCTTCACGGCAACCCGGCAGGAGGCCCGGTTGGCGGTGGCATGCGACAGTTCGAGCCGGTGCAGGCCGATCTCGTCCAGCGCCCAGCGGGACAGCGCGGTGGCGGCCCGCACCGCGACACCGCGTCCACGCGCGCGTGCCACCGTCCAGTACGCGACCTCGGCGCAGCCGTCGCCGAGCAGGATCCGGCGCAGCGCGACCCGGCCGAGAAGGTCACCGGTGTCCGCGGCCGTGACGGCCCAGTGGGCCTCGCGCTCGTCCTTCCAGCCGCTCTGCCACTGGACGATCCAGCCGGCGGCCTCCGCCTCGGAGTCGGCGGACCTGATGTGCCACTGGTGCATCAACGGGTCCTGGAAGGCGGCGTACACCGCGGGCGCGTCCTTCGCCTGCCAGGGGCGCAGGAGCAGGCCGTCGCCGGTGGGCAGGCTGGGCTGGGGAATGCGGGCGAGGGTGCCGGCGGGGACGACCGGCCTGTTGAGATACGGCATGATCCGCATCCTGCCGACCGCGCACCCCGTCGGCCCACCGGATTCGGGCTCGTACCCTTGACCCCGATGAGACGCCGTACGCCACCTCCGCCCGCCCCGCTCCCCCAGCGCGACGGCGTCGACCCCGTGCGGGTGCGGCTGCCGTACGGCGGGACGTGGGCCACCGTGCGGGAGCATCTGGTGCAGCGGCTGACGGGCGCCCCGCCCGGCATGGTCGAGGCGATGTTCGACGCGGGGTCGGTCGTCGGCGCCGACGGGCGGCCGGTGGCGCCGGACGCGCCGTACGTGCCGGGGATGTTCGTGTGGTTCCACCGCGAACTGCCGGCCGAGGTGCCGGTGCCGTACCCGGTGGAGGTCGTCCACCGGGACGAGCACATCGTCGTCGCCGACAAGCCGCACTTCCTCGCCACCACCCCGCGCGGCAGCCATGTGGCCGAGACCGCGCTGGCCCGGCTGCGCAGCGAGCTGGGCCTGCCGGCGCTGACCGCCGCGCACCGCCTCGACCGGCTGACGGCGGGGCTGGTGCTGTTCACGGTCCGGCCCGAGGAACGCGGCGCGTACCAGACCCTGTTCCGGGACCGGCGGGTGCGCAAGGAGTACGAGGCGGTCGCGCCGTACGACCCCGCGCTGGAACTGCCCCGCACCGTGCGCAGCCGGATCGTGAAGGAGCGCGGGGTGCAGGCGGCCCGGGAGGTGGAGGGCGAGCCGAACGCCGAGACGTACGTCGAACTTGCCGGGCGCCGGGGTGGTCTCGCCCGGTACCGGCTTGTGCCGGCGACCGGGCAGACCCATCAGCTGCGGGTGCATCTGAACGCGCTGGGCGTACCCGTCCTCGGCGATCCGCTGTACCCGGAGGTGACCGCCCCGGTGCCGCCCGGCGACTTCCGGCGCCCCCTGCAACTGCTCGCCCGCAGGCTCGAGTTCACCGATCCGGTCACCGGCGCGGAGCACACGTTCGACAGCGGACGCGTGCTCCAGGCCTGGGAGTCGTACGACGCCTGGGCGGGCCGGGGTTAGAGGCGCGGGGCAGGCGCGCGAGGCGGCATCGAGCACGACCGCGGCCTAGGGCGGCCGACGCCGTCACCCTGCTGCTCCGCACAAGCCCTCGGCGCGTCAGGGATGCCCCGCCGCCTCACCGCGAAGCGCCGGTCACTCCCCCCGCCACCAGTCGAGCAGCCGCCGCCAGACGTTCGGCCGGCGCGGTGTCGTCTGTGGTGCCGTGGCGGAGGGCTCGGGTGCGGCGGGGCGGGCGGGGTCGGCGGCTGCGGTCTGGCCGGGGCCCTGATGGCCGGTCTGCCAGGTGCGCTGCGCCGGGACGGCAATGGGCTTCGGCAGCGTGTCGACGTCCTGCTGCGGCTTCGGCTCGAAACGCACGGGCAGGGCCACCAGGTGCCGGGAGGCGATGGACGAGCGCCAGCGCAACTCCTCCACCCGGCAGTCGAGTTGGATGTCGGACAGCCGCGTCAGCAGCGCGTCGACGCCGACGTCGGCGATGGCCCGGCCGATGTCCTGGCCGGGGCACTCGTGCGGGCCGCCGCCGAAGGCGAGGTGGGAGCGGTTGCCCTGCATGCTCGCGGACAGGTCCGGACGGATGCGCGGGTCGAGGTTGCCGGGGGCAGGCGCGAAGAGCAGGCCGTCGCCCTTGCGGATGCGCTGCCCGCCCAGCTCGGTGTCCTGCTTGGCGTAGTAGCCGAGCACGGTGCTGAACGGCGGCTCGTCCCACAGGGACTGCTCGATCGCCTCCGGCACCGTCATCTGGCCCCCGCTGAGCCGGGCGCGGAAGCCGGGCTCGGTCAGGACCATGCGCAGCGCGTTGGCGAGCAGGTTCGCGGTGGCCTCGTAGGCCGCGAACAGGACGAGCCGCAGGTGCTCGCGGACCTCGTCGTCGCTGAGTCCGGCCGGGTGGGCCATGAGGTGGCTGGTGAAGTCTTCCTCGGGCTGGGCGCGGCGGCGCGTGGTGAGCCGGCTCAGCGCGTCCATGACGTAGGCGTGGCTCTGCAGGGCGGTCTCGGTGCCCTTCAGGGCGTCCCGCGCGGCCTGCACCATCCGGTCGTTGTACTCCTCGGGCATGCCGAGGATCTCGCACATGACGGCCATCGGCAGGTGGTCGGCGAACTGGGAGACCAGGTCGGCCCGGCCGCGCTCGCAGAACCTGTTGACCAGGCCCTGGGTGTAGCGGCCGATGTGGCGGCGCAGGGTGCGGTGGTCGATGGGGGCCATGGCCGCGGTGACCGCCGCGCGCAGCCGCTCGTGTTCGTCGCCCTCGGCGTGCGAGCAGATCGGCTGCCAGGCGATGTGCGGCATCAGCGGGTGGTCGGGTTTGACCATGCCCTCCAGCAGCGGGCTCCAGATCCGGCTGTCCCGGGTGTAGAGGGAGGGGCTGCGCACCAGGTGCTGGTTCTCGGCGTGCCCGAGGACCACCCACATCGGTACGTCGTCGTGGAGCAGCACGGGCGCCACGGGGCCGTGCTCCTCGCGCAGCCGTTCGTAGAGGGCGCCCAGGTCCTCGGCGTCGGGGCCGTAGAGCCGGCGCAGCCCGCCGGGGCCGAGGCCGTGCGCGGGGCAGCCGGGGGGCGGTCCGGGGGTGGGGTCGGTGTCGGTCAGCGAAGGGGTTTCAGACGTCACGGTGTCGCTCCGGAGCGAAAGGACGGTGTGGGGATCGGGGGTCGTCGGGCGGGTCGCGGTCAGGCGAGGGTGCGGGACAGGGCGATGGAGTGGAGGAAGCGCATCAGGGTCATCAGGACCTCCTTGCTGGAGGCCCGGCGGCGTACGTCGCACTCGACGATCGGGATCTCCGGGGTCAGGTCGAGCGCGGTGCGCAGTTCCTCGAGGGGGTAACGGGGCGCGTCCGGGAAGGAGTTGACGGCGACGACGAAGGGCACGCCGCGTTCCTCCAGCCGGCCCATCACGTCGAAGCTGACCTCCAGGCGCCGGGTGTCGACGAGGACGACCGCGCCGAGCGCACCTTCGAACAGCCCGTTCCACAGGAACCAGAAGCGCTCCTGGCCGGGGGTCCCGAAGAGGTAGAGCACCAGCTTGTCGCTGATGCTGATCCGGCCGAAGTCCATGGCCACGGTGGTCGCCGTCTTGGACTCGGAGCCGTAGTTGTCGTCCACGCCGATGCCGGCCTGGGTCATGGTCTCCTCGGTGGTCAGCGGTCTGATCTCGCTGACGGAGCCGACCATGGTGGTCTTGCCGACGCCGAATCCCCCCACGATCACGATCTTCACCGCGGCCTGGGCGGTGTGCGGCAGGTGGTCCTCGGTGCGTGGGCCGGGGATGGTGTCAGAGGCGTTGAAGTCCATGCATCACCGCTTCGAGGAGTGAACGGTCGGGGAGCGCCCGGCGGACGACCGGGGCGCGCACCTGCACCAGTTCGGCCGTGATCAGCTCGGTGATCAGGACGGTCATCGCGCTGAACGGCAGGTTCAAGTAGGCCGAGAGCTCGGCCACGGACAGGGGGTTGGCGCACAGCCGCAGGACGGCGGCCTGTTCCGGTGAGGCGGCCGGTTCGGGCGCGTGGCGCGCCACGATCAGTGTCACGAGGTCGAGTTCGGCGCGTGCGCCGTCCTCGGATCCGGCGACGGCGTAGAGCCGTTCGGGGTTCTTGGGTTCGGCCTGGCCCTCCGCGGGTGCGGGCGGCGCCGGCCGGGGTGGCGGTGGGGGGTTCGGCTCGCGCCGTTTGCGTCGTGGAGGAGTCATACGGTCTGCCCGTTCCGCCGGGGCGGACTGGTGAGATGGGCGCCGATCCGGACGACGAGGTCGCGCATCATGCCGCTCATCCGGCCGGGCTCGCAGGTCACGTCGGCGAGGACGGCGAGGTAGGCGTTGTCGCCGGCGTTCATGAGGTAGAAGTAGCCGCCGTCGATCTCGAAGACGACGACCTTCAGATCACCGGCGCCCGGCAGTTCCTGGATGATGGCGCCGGCCAGGCTCTGTACGCCCGCGCACGCGGCGGCGACGCGGTCGGCGGCGTCGGGGTCGCCGCCGTAGCGGGCGATGCGCAGCCCGTCCGCGGAGAGGACCACGATCATCTCGATGCCCGGCACGCCGTCGTTGAGCTGCTTGAGCATCCAGTCGATGTTGCCTCGCTGCTGGATCACTTGAGGTCCCCCTCGTCGTCGGCCTCGGTGGCGCCCTCGGCGGGCTCGTCCGCGTAGTCATTGAGCAGGTGCACGTACTTTTCCGGGTGCCGCGTGAAGTCGGTCAGTTCCGGCCCGGTGGCGTCCTCGGGCATGCCCTTGCGCAGGCCGTTCCAGAAGTCCTCGATGCCCTGGCCGATGGGCCGGTCCCTGAGCTTCTTGATCTCGGGGTCCATCCCGGGCTCGGGTTCGGGCTTCGGCTGGGACCAGATCGTCGGCCTGCCCTCGCGCTCGGCCTGCTCGATCTCGGCCTGCTCGGCGAAGCGCTGGCTGATCGGGGTCTTCACCCGGCTGCGGCGCTGCGGCAGGCCGCCCGCCGTCCACTCGGTGACCACCGGGACGTCGTCCTCCATGGAGATCCCGGCCGGGATCTTGGGACTGGTGGGGCGGCGCCGCTTGGGCGGACGCTTGGGGCCCTCGACGGCGCCCAGCTCGGGCATCGGGGTGCCGGTCGCGCCGATGCCGTGGGCGGCGCCCACGCCGGGCTCGGTGGTGGTCATCACGCACGGCACGATGAGGATCGCGCGGCAGCCGCCGTAGGCGGAGGCCCGCAGCGAGACCTCCATGTCGAACATCCGGCACAGCCGTCCCACGACGGCGAGGCCGAGGCGGGGGCTGTCGCCGAGGTTGTGCGCGTCGTCGAGGTTCTTGGCGTCCTCGATCATCTTCTCGATGCGGGCGCGGGACTCCTCGGTGAGGCTGACGCCGGCGTCCTCGATCTCGATGGCGATGCCCGCCTGCACCTCGGTGGCGGTGACGTGCACCTTGGCCGTGGGCGGCGAATAGCGGGTGGCGTTGTCGAGGAGTTCGGCGGCGGCGTGGATGACCGGCTCGACGCTGGTGCCCTTGATGTTGATGTTGACGATGGAGCTGAGCTGGATGCGGCGGTACTCCAGGATGCGCGACATCGCGCCGCGCAGCGTGCTGTAGAGGGAGACCGGCAGCGGCCACTGCCGGCCGGGGCGGCCACCGCCGAGGACGGCGATGGTGTCGGCGAGCCGGCCGATCAGCGAGGTGCCGTGGTCGATGCGCAGCAGGTCGTCGAAGACCTCGGGGTTGCGGCCGTGGTCCTCCTCCATCTCCCGCAGTTCGTTGGACTGCTGGTGGACGATGGCCTGGACACGGCGGGCGATGCTCACGTAGGAGCGCTCGGTGGCGTCGCGCATCGAGATCTCGCGGTCGGCGCCGCGCATCGCGGCCCGGAACATCTGGCGGTAGGAGTCGGGCAGGCCGCGCAGTTCGGGGTCGGCGTCGTAGCCGTTGACCATCACGTCGCGCAGCGGTTCGCCGGCCCGCAGCCGCAGATGGCCGTTGGGGATGACCTCGGTGGCGAAGCGCATCATCAGCTCGTCGTGGGCGGCGAGCCGGTGCTCCAGGTACGCGGTGTGCCGGGCGTTCTCGGCCCGTTCGGCGCGCAGCGTCCTGCCGCGGCGTGCGGCCTCCGCGCCCGTGGCGAGGATCAGGAGCAGGGCCACGGCCCCGACCGCGCCGACGGCGACCCGGGCCGACGCCGGGCCCAGGGCGAGGGCCGCACCGATCGCGGCGGCCATCACTATGGCCGGCGGCAACAGCACGCGCGCGTAGGGACGTTCACGGCCACCGGGAGGCTTCTGCACACTCACCATGGATGCCTTCTGAGACGAATCGGCTGGGTGTCGGAAGAGCTTGCGGGGGGAAGGTTCATGGAACTGCCGGGATCTAACGCACGATTGGGAACAGGCGCACGAATTCACCTCAACTCGGTGCGCCGCGGGCGAGCTTAGTCCGACCGGATCATCGCCGTGTCATATTCGGCAAGCACCTGAAATCGCCCGTACGACGGGAGTACGCTCGGCTCCATTTACACGGCGGGCGTTCGTTCGAACACGTACGGTGAAGCCGCACAGGCGTACGAAAGCCGCTCACCGTGATAGGTGAACGGCTCGTACGACCCCTGACACCGGGGCCACGGGCGGGTGCGGATCACCCCTGCGGGGGAACCCTCGCATCCGCCCGGAAAGGGCCCTCGGTCACCCCACCGACGAGTAGGCGACCACACCCCGCAGCAGCTGGTCGGTGGCCTTGCGCGCGGCCTTCCCCACGGTCGAGCCCTCCGCGGGAGCCGCCGCGGAGATCTGGCCCAGCACGTCGATGACCTGCTTGCACCACCGCACGAAGTCACCTGCGGGCATGTCCGCCTCGCGCAGCACCTCGTCCAGCCCCTTGCCCGAGGCCCACATGTACGCGGCCCACGCGAAGCCCAGATCGGGCTCGCGCTGGCCGACGCCCTCGGTCTGGCTGATCCGGAACTCCTCCTCCAGACCGTCCAGCCGGCCCCAGATGCGGATCATCTCGCCGAGCGCGGCCTTCGCCTTGCCCGAGGGCAGCTTGGGCGCCATCGCGTCGTCGCCGACCCGTGCCTCGTACACCAGCGCCGAGACGCAGGCGGCGAGTTCGGCGGGGCTGAGCCCCTCCCAGACCCCCTCGCGCAGGCATTCGCTGGCCAGCAGGTCCAGTTCGCCGTACAGCCGGGCGAGCCGTCTGCCGTGCTCGGTGACCTCGTCGCCGCGCAGATAGTCCAGCTCGGTCAGCAGCGCGACGATCCGGTCGAAGGTCCGCGCGATGGTGTTCGTACGGCCCTCGATACGGCGCTCCAGCTGCGAGGTGTCGCGCAGCAGCCGGTGGTAGCGCTCGGCCCAACGGGCGTGGTCCTCGCGGTCGTTGCAGCCGTGGCAGGGGTGGGCGCGGAGCGCGGAGCGCAGCCGGGCGATCTCGCGGTCGTCGGCGGCCTGCGAGCGCTTCTTGCGGGCCCGCTCCGGCGGGATGTGCCCGGCCTTGGTGCGCAGCGCGGACGCCAGGTCCCTGCGGGACTGCGGCGAGCGCGGGTTGAAGGACTTCGGGATCCGCATCCGGTCCAGCGCCTCCACCGGCACCGGGAAGTCCATCGACGCCAGCCGCTTGACCTGCCGTTCGGCGGTCAGCACCAGCGGGCGCGGGCCGTCGTGGTGGTCGAAGCCGCGGTGGCCGTTGGAGCGGCCCGCGGGCAGGCCCGGGTCCAGCACCAGCGCGAGGCCCGCGTACTTGCCCGTCGGCACATGGATGACATCGCCCGGCCTGAGCTTCTCCAGGGCGACGGCGGCCTCGGCCCGGCGCTGGGCGGCGCCCTGCCGGGCCAGCTCGGTCTCCCGGTCCTTCAGCTCGCGGCGCAGCCGCGCGTACTCCTCGAAGTCGCCGAGATGGCAGGTCATGGAGGCCTTGTAGCCGGCCAGGCCCTCTTCGTTGCGCTGCACCTGGCGGGAGATCCCGACCACCGACCTGTCCGCCTGGAACTGCGCGAAGGAGGTCTCCAGCAGTTCGCGGGAGCGGTGCCGGCCGAACTGCTCGACCAGGTTGACCGCCATGTTGTACGACGGCTTGAAGCTGGAGCGCAGCGGGTACGTGCGCGTGCCCGCGAGACCGGCGAGGTGCTCGGGGCTCATCCCGCGCTGCCACAGCACCACCGCGTGGCCCTCGACGTCGATGCCCCGGCGGCCGGCGCGGCCGGTGAGCTGGGTGTACTCGCCGGGGGTGATGTCGGCGTGCTGCTCGCCGTTCCACTTGACGAGTTTCTCCAGCACCACCGAGCGGGCCGGCATGTTGATGCCGAGCGCGAGGGTCTCGGTGGCGAACACCGCCTTGACCAGGCCGCGCACGAACAGCTCCTCCACGACCTCCTTGAAGGTCGGCAGCATGCCCGCGTGGTGGGCGGCGATGCCGCGCTCCAGGCCCTCCAGCCACTCGTAGTAGCCGAGGACGTGCAGGTCCTCCGGCGCGATGTGCGCGGTGCGCTCCTCGACCAGGGCGCGGACCTGTTCCCGCGCCTCCTCGTCGTTGAGCCTGAGGCCCGCGTACAGGCACTGCTGGACGGCGGCCTCGCAGGCGGCGCGGCTGAAGATGAAGGTGATCGCCGGGAGCAGGCCCTCGGAGTCCAGGCGCTCGATGACCTCGGGCCGGCCCGGCGTCCACACCCGCGAGCGCTGCCGGCGCTCCCGCTCCCGGTCGGCCTCGCGCATGGACCTGCCGCGTCTGCGGTCCTGGTACGACGGTCTGGTGGCCTCCATGCGGGCCAGGCGCACGAGGTCGGGGTTGACGGCCTTCTTGTGGCCCTCGCCCTCCTCGAACAGGTCGTACATCCGCCGCCCGGCGAGCACGTGCTGGAACAGGGGCACGGGCCGGTGCTCGGAGACGATCACCTCGGTGTCGCCGCGGACGGTGTCCAGCCAGTCGCCGAACTCCTCGGCGTTGGAGACGGTCGCCGACAGTGACACCAGTGTCACCGACTCGGGCAGGTGGATGATCACCTCTTCCCAGACGGCGCCGCGGAAGCGGTCGGAGAGGTAGTGCACCTCGTCCATGACCACATAGCCGAGGCCCAGCAGGGTCTGGGAGCCGGCGTAGAGCATGTTCCGCAGGACCTCGGTGGTCATCACGACCACCGGGGCCTCGGAGTTCACGCTGTTGTCGCCGGTGAGCAGGCCGACCTTGCCGGTGCCGTAGCGGCGGCACAGGTCGGCGTACTTCTGGTTCGACAGCGCCTTGATGGGTGTCGTGTAGAAGCACTTCTTGCCCTGCTGCAGGGCGAGGTGGACGGCGAACTCGCCCACGATCGTCTTGCCGGAGCCGGTGGGGGCGGCCACCAGCACGCCCTTGCCCGCCTCGAGTGCCTGGCAGGCCTCGATCTGGAAGGGGTCGAGGCCGAAGTCGTACATCTCGCGGAAGGACGCGAGCGCGGTGGCCTGCTCGGCTGCCCGCCTGCGGGCTGCCGCGTACCGCTCGGCCGGTGAGAGGTCCTCTGTCATCGTGCTTTCGAGCGTACCGGGCCGCACCGACAACAGGACGATCATTATCCGGAACGTCGGCCGACCTGCGACGACGATGCCCCCGGCCCTTCGGGGGCGGGGGCATCGTCGTGGTGTTCCGTCCGGTGCGGAGCGGCTCAGGTGACGTCGTCGTAACCGTTGACGTGGTCGGTGCCCGGCGGCTCGAGGGCGCCGCTGGCGGTCACCGGCTCGATCTCGCCGATGTCCTCGGGGGTGAGGTCCAGCTCGGAGGCCTCGTCGTCGGCGGGGCCCTCGGCCTCCCGGCGCGCCCGGCGCCGGTCGTTGAACAGCGAGACGGCCACGGCGATGAAGAACAGCAGCCAGATCGGCGCGGCGAGCGCCAGCATCGAGATCGGGTCGGCGCCGGGCGTGGCCACGGCGGCGAAGGCGGCGATGCCGACGACCATGCCCCGCCACCAGCCGAGCATGCGCCTGCCGGAGACGATGCCGGTGAGGTTGAGCATGACGAGCAGCAGCGGCATCTCGAAGGCGAGGCCGAAGACCACCACCATGCGCGTCACGAGGTCGAGCATGTTGTCCAGCGGCAGCAGGTTCTCCGCGCCCTTGGGCGTGAGATCGATCATCACCTTCGCCGTGGTGGGCAGCACGTGGTAGGCGACGTAGCCACCGCCGATGAAGAGCGGGAAGCCGAAGCCGACGAAGCCGTAGGCGTACTTCTTCTCGTGGCGGTGCAGGCCCGGCGCGACGAAGGCCCAGAGCTGGTAGAGCCAGATCGGCGACGCCACCACGATGCCGGCGGTCAGCGAGGCCTTCAGCGCCAGGGTGAAGGGCGTCAGCAGGCCGCTGACCGTGAGGTGCGCGCAGTGGACGTTCTTCGATTTGGCCAGCTGCCCGAAGGACTGCGAGCAGCCGACCGAGCGCAGGAGCGGCTCGGTGATGAAGTTGATGATGTCCTGGTAGAAGAACGCGGCCACGATCGTGACCACGAGAATCGCCAGAACACCCTTCGCGAGCCGGTTGCGCAGCTCACGCAAGTGATCCGCGAGCGGCATCCGCCCTTCGGGATCCCTCTCCTGCTTGCGGGCAGACTTGAGCAACCCACATCCTCATCTCGTGCAGCGGACCGGATGCCCGGTCCTCGCGTCAGCGCTGGGTGGTCGTGTCCGTCGGCTCGCTGACCGGCCGGGAGCTGGTCACGTCGCCGGGCGCCGCCTGAATGGTGCGCTGGGCCGGGGTCTGCTCCTCGGCGGGCTCCGCGGAGTTGTATGCCGCCTTGCCCTCTTCCTTCATCGCCTTGGCCTCGCTCTTGAGGATGCGCGCCGACTTGCCGAGCGAGCGGGCCATGTCCGGAAGCTTCTTGGAGCCGAACACGAGGACGATCACCAGGATCAGCAACACAATGTGCCACGGCTCAAGTGCGTTGCGGAACATAAGTCTTCACCTTCTCACTGAGGCGGGGCGGCGGGGCATGTCCGACGGGTCGGACAAGTGTCTGACCATCGTGCTGGCAGCGATCGTAGCGCCCGGGGGTGAACGTAGGACAATCCCCGTGCGTACTCCCGCTCTCCGTGCGGACCGCGCCTCAACTCTCCGGGCCGCGATCTGCAGCGTACCTGGACGGACCGGTCGGGTGACAGGGCGAAGTGACCCAAAGCGCATGACTCCCAGGTCTCACAGCGCATCGGCACCCTGTGCCGCGCCGGCCTCCGGGGGCCTCACGGCGCACCGACAGCCTGTGCCGGGCGGCCTTCGGGGCCTCACAGCGCGTCGACGGACCGTGCCGCGCTGACCGCCGACCGCTCCAGGTCCTCGGCCGCCCTGTTGATCCGGCGCGCGGAGTCCGCGACCTGCTGCCCGAGGCGCCGCGCCTCCAGAAAGACCCGGACGGCGAGCACCCCCAGCACCGCGAGACCCAGGAAACCCAGCGCTACCGCGAACATCGGCCAGAACATGACGTCGAGACTAGACCGTCCGCCGCGGCGGACCGCAGCCGCCTACGCCGTGGAGTGCAGCCTGAGCGTCCTGACCCCGCCGCCCGTGAGCAGCTCGACGATGCGCTCCCCCGCCGGCTTGCGGACGGCCGCGCCGCACTCGGGGCAGGTGAAGGAGTAGAAGGTGGTCCTGCTGGTGGCGCCGATGGCGAGGCGCAGCGCGCTCGCGGCCAGCTCGAAGCGGCCCCGGCAGTCCGGGCAGCCCGCCCTGAACACCACGGGGACCGCTCTCCTCATCCCGGCGAAGGCGGCCGCCACCGTCATCTCACCCGCACGCTCGCTCACAGGACTCGCTCCTCCTCGTGGTCGTTCGCCCGCCGGCGATGCGCCCTTGCCGGCTGCGGCGCCATCGTGGCCGGTCGCGCGGTTCGCCGCGCCCCTTCGGGGCGCCCGGTGCCCGGCCGCTCACGCCTGCTGCGCCGAGTCGTACGCCGCCAGCGCCTCCGCCGCCGCTCTGCGGGCGCTGTCGGCCAGCTCCGGCGGGGAGACGATCCGCCCGTCGCGGCCGAGCCGGAGGGCCAGCCGGCGCAGCGAGGCCGGATCGGGCGTGCGCAGAGTGATACGCAGCCCGCCGTCGGGAAGCTCATCGGCGCTGTCGTGCGGGTAGTACTCGGCCACCCAGCGGCCGCCCGGGCCGACCTCGACCACCACCTCGGGGTCCTCGGCGGCCGGCTGCACCAGTGCCTCGGACAGATCGCGCAGCTCCATCTCGGGCGGCGCGGACGGCTCGTCCAGGATCCGGATCTCCGCGACCCGGTCCAGGCGGAAGGTGCGCCGCGCCTCGGAGCGGCGGCACCAGGCCTCCACATAGGTGTGGCCGACGCTGACCAGGCGGATCGGGTCGATCTCCCGCTCGGTGACCTCGTCGCGGGCCGGGGAGTAGTAGCGGATCCACAGCCGGCGGCGCTCGGAGATCGCCCGGTCGACGTCGGCGAAGACGCCGCCCTCGGACTCGAAGGTCACCGACAGCCGGGAGCTGGCCCCGGCGGCCTCACCGGCGGCGGCCTCCACCTTGGCGGTGGCCCGCAGCAGGGCCTGCCGGTCGCTCTCGCGGAGCCCGGGCAGGGTCGAGACGGCGCGCGCGGCCACCAGCAGGGCGGTCGCCTCGTCGGCGGCGAGCCGCAGCGGCTCGGCCGCGTCCTCGCCGAGCGCGGCCGGGTTGTGCCACCAGATCCGCTCGCCGTCGGTGTCGATGTCCAGCAGATCACCGCCGCGGAAGCTGGTGCCGCACATCGGCAGCAGATCGAGGTCGGCGACCAGCTCGTCCTCGGTGATGCCGAAGGCGCGCGCCACGTCCGCGATCCGCGCGCCGGGCCGCTCCCTGAGATAGGTCACCAGGGACAGCATCCGCCGGGTCTGGTCGATGGCGTTCACCGTCCTGACCGGTTTGCCTGCCACAGTCCCGCTCCCCCTCAGCCCTTGGCCACGGCACGCAGCCGGTCCACCACGTCCGCGCGCAGCTCGGCCGGCTCCAGCACCACCACGTCCGGCCCGAACTCCACCAGCCAAGCGTCCAGGCCGTGCCCGTACGGAATCTCCAACTCGTCCCAGCCGTCGCCGAGTTCCCGCACCCGGGTGGCCTTCGCCCGAAGGGGGTAACCGGCGCCGGAACGCAGCCGGATCAGCGCCGTGCCGTCGGCGATCTCGCCCGCCCAGCTCGCGACGGTCTCCCGCACGGTGACGACGTCGGGCACCGGCGCGGTGAAGCCCGTGCCGCGCGAGCGGACCCGGCCGGTGATCCGGGACAGCCGGAAGACGCGCTCGGCGCCCCGGTCGCGGTCCCAGCCGGCCAGGTACCAGTGGCCGCGCCAGCACTCCAGCGCCCACGGCTCGACATGCCGGGGCTCGGGGTGGGCGGCGGAGGCCTTGCGGTAGTCGAAGACGACCGGGCGGCGGTCGCGGCAGGCCAGCATCAGCGGCTCGAAGGCGGCCTCGTGCACCGGGATACGGGGTTCCAGAGCGCCGTGCGCCTCGTACGGGTCGACGTCCTCGGGCAGCCCCGCGGCCCGCAGCTTCTGCAGGGCGCCGCTGGCCGCCCCGGCCAGGCGGGCCTGCTGCCACACCTTCGCGGCGAGCCCGAGCGCCGCGGCCTCCTCGGCGTCCAGGGTGATGGGCGGCAGCCGGTTGCTGTCCCGGCGGGCGAGATAGCCGACCTCGCCGTCCAGGTTCTCGACCGTCTCGATCACCAGGCCCAGCTCGCGCAGGTCGTCCTTGTCCCGCTCGAACATCCGGTTGAAGGAGTCGTCGCTGCCCGCTTCGAGGTAGGCCTCGATGGACTCGCGCAGCTCACGCTTGCTCAGAGGCCGCCGTGTGCCGAGCAGACACAGCGCGAGGTTCATCAGCCGCTCGGCCTTGGCAATGGCCATCGACGCCCTTCGCCTTTCCTATGGTGCTTCCGACCGATGACCGTACCGCTCCGGGGGGCACCGGCAAAAGCCGAGGGCCCATGCCCGCACAGGCATGGGCCCCAGGTGATCGGATCCGGTCGGATCCGGCCGGTCGATCAGTGACGGTCCCGTGGGACCGGGCGGGATCCGGCGGGGATCAGACGCCCAGCAGGTCCACCACGAAGATCAGCGTCTCGCCCGGCTTGATCGCCGGGGTGGGGCTCTGGTCGCCGTAGGCGAGGTGGGCGGGGATGGTCAGCTGGCGGCGGCCGCCGACCTTCATGCCCTGCACACCCCGGTCCCAGCCCGCGATGACCCGGCCCGCGCCCAGCGGGAAGCGGAACGGAGTGCCGCGGTTCCAGCTGGCGTCGAACTCCTCGCCGGTGCTGAAGGCGACACCCACGTAGTGGACGGTGACGGTCTGACCCGCCTGCGCCACCGGCCCGTCACCCTCCCAGATGTCCTTGATCTCGAGGTCCGCCGGGGGCTCGCCGCCCGGGAAGTCGATCTCGGGCTTCTCGATGTTCACGTCAAAAGCTCCTGCTTGTGTACGACACGAAACGCCGACAGTCTTTCATCCCGGCTGCTCGCCGCCCGCCACGGACACCGGCTCCGTCACCGGACACGGCACGGACACGGCGCGCAGACGGTCACCGCGGGCTACATCGCGGCGAGGATGTCCACCGTGAACACCAGCGTCGAGCCCTTCTTGATGACACCGCCGCTCGGCGGAGTGTCGCCGTAGCCCAGCTCCGGCGGCACGACGATCAGCACCCGGCTGCCTACCTTCTTGCCGGTCAGCCCCTGCGCCAGCCCCTTCACCGCCTGCTGCATCTGCTCCAGCGCGAACTGGCTCAGCCGGCCCGAACCATACGTCCGCTGAAACGTCTTGCCACCGTCCCACACCAGGCCCTGGAACTGGCACAGCACCGTCTGGTCGGCCTTCAGCTCCGGCCCGTCGCCCTCGAGGACATAGGCCGACACCAGCTTCTTCGGCGCCGCCGTCCTCGGGACGGTGACCTTCGGGACCGTGCCGTCGGTGTTCGTGCCCACCTTCGGCAGCGCGGCGTCCGTCTGCGGCACCGCCCGGCCCTTCGCCGAGCTCTTGGAGTTGAACGAGTCGATCAGGTCGATCACGAACACCAGCGTGTCCGTGCCCTTGATCCCCGCCTGCGGGTTGCCTTCCTTGCCGTAACCCCAGGTCGGCGGCACGGCCATCAGCACCCGGCTGCCGGTCTTCCTCCCCGCCAGCCCGTACCGCCAGCCGTCGATGATGCTGCCCTGGGCGAGCTGCATCACCAGCGGGCGCTTGCGGTCGTAGGAGTTGTCGAAGACCTTGCCCGTGTCCCAGATCTGGCCCAGGTAGTTCGCCTGGATGAAGTCGTTCTCCGCGACCGCACGGCCACCGCCCGCGATCACCGTCTTCACCGCCAGGTCCTTCGACGGCGCGCCGGGGCCCTTCGCCACGGCCGGCTTCTCCCCGAACTTCGTGCCCCCCGTGATCGCCGGCAGCGGGGCGTCCACGATCTTCGGCGGAGGAGCCGTGGACACCGACGGCGACGGCGACGGCGAGACGCCGGCCTTGCTGGATCCGGACTTGTTGTCACCGCACGCGGACACGGTGACCAGTCCGGCGGGAACGGCGGCGAGGAGAAGTGAGCGTCGGCGCACGGAAGAGCCTCGTAATCGGTCGATCTTGCGGATGGCGTGCGCGCAACTCTACGGCGTGAGAAGGGCGCCGTACGAGAAACGTACGACGCCCGTGTGGCGCTCCGGCATTTCACACCGGAAACGCTTGACTCACCCGGCTTGCACTACATTCCGGCGATCAGCTTCTCCACCCGGTCGTCCACCGAACGGAACGGGTCCTTGCACAACACGGTGCGCTGCGCCTGGTCGTTGAGCTTCAGATGCACCCAGTCGACCGTGAAGTCCCTGCGCTGTTCCTGTGCCCGCCGGATGAAGTCACCGCGCAGCCGCGCCCGAGTCGTCTGCGGCGGAACGGACTTGCCCTCGAAGATCTTCAAGTCGTTGCAGACCCGGGCCGCCTGACCCTTCTTCTCCAGCAGGTAGTACAGGCCACGACGACGGTGGATGTCGTGGTAGGCGAGGTCTATCTGCGCGACCCGCGGATGCGACATCGTCATGTTGTTCTTCGACCGGTACCGCTCGATGAGCTTGTACTTCATCACCCAGTCGATCTCGGTGGCGATCCGGTCCAGCTCCTCGGTCTCGATCGCGTCCAGCGTCCGGCCCCACAGCTCCAGGACCTGCGCGACCGTGCCCGTGCGGATCCCGCGGCGGTCGCAGAAGTCCACGGCCTTGTCGAAGTACTCCCGCTGCACCTCCAGCGCGGAGGCCTCGCGGCCGCTCGCCAGCCGCACCTTGCGCCGCCCGGTGATGTCGTGGCTGACCTCGCGGATCGCCCGGATCGGGTTCTCCAGCGTCAGGTCGCGCATCACCGTGCCCGCCTCGATCATGCGCAGCACCAGATCCGTCGCGCCGACCTTCAGCAGCATCGTCGTCTCGGACATGTTGGAGTCACCGACGATGACATGCAGCCGGCGGTAACGCTCCGCGTCCGCGTGCGGCTCGTCACGCGTGTTGATGATCGGCCTCGAACGGGTCGTCGCCGAGGACACACCCTCCCAGATGTGCTCCGCCCGCTGACTCACGCAGTACACCGCGCCACGCGGCGTCTGCAGCACCTTCCCCGCGCCGCACAGCAGCTGCCGTGTGACCAGGAACGGGATCAGGATGTCCGCGAGCCGCGAGAACTCCCCGTGCCGCGCCACCAGATAGTTCTCGTGACAGCCGTAGGAGTTGCCCGCCGAGTCCGTGTTGTTCTTGAACAGGTAGACGTCGCCCGCGATTCCCTCCTCGTGCAGGCGTCGTTCCGCGTCCACCAGGAGTCCTTCGAGAATGCGCTCGCCGGCCTTGTCGTGGGTGACCAGTTCGATCACATTGTCACACTCGGGTGTCGCGTATTCCGGATGTGAGCCCACGTCGAGATACAACCGGGCGCCGTTTCGCAGAAAGACATTGCTGCTGCGGCCCCATGACACGACACGGCGGAAGAGGTACCGCGCCACCTCGTCAGGAGACAGGCGCCGCTGTCCCCTGAACGTGCACGTGACGCCGTACTCGTTCTCCAGCCCGAAAATGCGGCGGTCCATGACTGAACATTACGCCCGATCCCCCGAGCTGAAACGGGGTTCGACAGCACGATTTGGATCATTTTCCGATGAAGACGCAACGACCCCGCTCCGCACCGGAGCTGTGAGGACCCGCCCCGCGGCCAGCAGCACCAGCAACGACACCGCTCCCGCCGCGCCCGGAACCGCGAACCCCCACACGGTGCCACCCGCCTGGACCACCGGCCCCGCCACGCCCGTCCCCACCGACGCGCCCACCGTGAACGTCGTCACGAGCCACGAGAACGCCTCCGTCACCGTCCCGCTCGGCGCGTGCCGGTCCACGATGATGAACGCGCAGGCGATGCACGGCGCCAGGAACACCCCGGAGAGCACCGACAGCAGCACCATGGGCACCGCCCGCGGTGTCAGCGTGAGCGGCAGGTAACACACCGCCAGAGACGCCACCAGCACCCGCAGTCGCCGCTCCGGCGCACCACGCCAGGCACGGGCCCCGTACACCGAGCCGCCCACCAGCGCGCCGAGCCCCAGCCCCGCCATCATCCAGCCGTACACGGCGTCACCGCCGTGACCGTCGGCGTACGACACGGACGCCACCGTGATGGAACCCAGCGCGATCCCCACGAACAGAAAGGCGCCCAGCAGGGCCAGCAGGCCCGGCGACCGCAGGGCGCCCAGCCAGTGCGCCTCACGCGGCGCCGACCGCCACGCGCGCGAAGGCGGCGACACCACCACCGACAGCGCGCCCAGCACGCCCAGCAGGTTCAGCACCAGCAGCGCCGCACGCTCGTCCCACAGCGACACGCACAGCGTCACCAGCAGCGGCCCCACCGTGAACATGATCTCCTGCGCGATCGCGTCCAGGGAGTACGCCGTGTGGACCCGCTCCTCCCCGCGCAGCACCGACGGCCACAGCGCCCGCAGGCCGCCCTCCAGCGGCGGCGTGAACAGGCCCGCCGCCCCCACCGCCGCGTACGCCAGCGGCAGCGGAGCGGTGCCGCAGAAGGCGAACACCGCCATCGACGCGGCCGCCAGAACAGCCGCCGGCAGCTGCACGCGCGGCTGGCCGTGCAGGTCCACCAGCCGGCCCAGCACCGGCTGGCCGACCGCGTTGGCGACGCCGTAGACGGCCGCCAGAGCGCCCGCGAGGCTGTAGGTGCCTCCTTGCGCCCGCACGAACAGCACCAGCGCGATCGCGGCCGTCGCGTTCGGCAGCCGCCCCACCAGGGTGCCGGTGAGCAGCCGGAGCGCGTGCCGCGCCCGGAGCACCTCCAGATAGCCCGTGGCCATGTGCCGCCCTCCAGCCGAAGTTTTACGTATAACCCCCGCCGTCATACGTACCATGTGCCCAGTTCGGACGTCCACACGAAGAGGCAGGCCCCCGGTGGCACGCAGCAGCACCCGCCCGACCAGCCGCGACGTCGCCCGGGCGGCCGGAGTCTCCCAGGCCGCCGTCTCCCTCGTCCTCGGCGGCAAATGGCGCGGCCGCGTCTCCGAGGCCACCGCCGCACGCGTCCGCGACGCCGCACGGGACCTCGGCTACCGGCCCAACCTCGCCGCCCGCAACCTGCGCCTCGGCCACACCCGCACCGTCCTGCTCGTCGTCCCCGCCCTCACGACCGAGTTCTTCGCCGGCGTCTACACCGGCGCCGCCCGCGTCGCCGCCGACCACGGCTTCGGCGTCGTCCTGTACCCCTCCCCCGAAGGCGTCGGCCCCGCCCGCGACCCCTTCGCCTCCGCACAGGCCGCCCTCGACGGCGTCATCGCCTCCTCCATGGCCGCCGACGCCCTCACCGCCATCCGCGGCGACCAGCTCCCCCTCGTCATGCTCGACAGCGACCCCCACGGCAGCCTCGGCGCCGCCACCGTCAACCTCGACATCACCGACGGCATCCGCCAGGTCACCGAGCACCTGACCGCCCTCGGCCACCGCCGCATCCTCCACCTGGCCGCCGACGTCCCCTCCTGGACCTTCGAGATCCGGGCGAGAGAACTGGCGGCACGCATCGCGGCCGTACCCGGCGCGGAAGTCCGTACCGCCCGGGCCCCGATCTCCATCGACGGCGCCCGCACCGCCACCGAGACCGCGCTCACCACACCCGGGCCCCGGCCCACCGCCATCGTCTGCGACGACGACAAACTCGCCGCCGGCGCCTACAAGGCCCTCCGCCGCCTCGGCCTGCGCATCCCCGACGACATCTCCGTCACCGGCGTCGACGACCTCGGCCTCGCCACCGCCATCGACCCCGAACTGACCACCGTACGGCTCGACGCCGAGCGCTTCGGCGAACGCGGCATGCACGCCCTCCTCGCCGTCCTGGACGGCCGCGAACCCGACAGCGGGGACATCCCGGTCCAACTGGTCGTCCGCGGCTCCACGGCGCCTCCACCGGCCTCCTAGGCCCCCCGCGGCCCCAACGCCGTGTGCCCCGGCCGAGGCACGGCCGGGGCACACACGAGCAGACGATCGAGCGGCGGCGTCACTCCTCCTCGGAACCGTCCTCCTCGGCACTCTCCGCCTCCGTGGCCGCACCGTCCGCCGCCAGCAGACGCGAGAGCTGACGGCCCACGATCCGCTTGAACTTGCGCCGCTGCGGACGCGTACGGTCCAGCACCGCCACCTCGAGACGCTCCGCGGGGATCTCCCGCTCGCTGCCGTTGGTGTCCCGCGACAGCGCCTGCACCGCCAGCTTGAGCGCCTCCGCCAGGCTCATGCCGTCGCGATGCCGCTGGTCGAGGAAACTGCTGATCTGCTCGGCATTGCCACCCACGGCGACCGAACCGTGCTCGTCCACGATCGAACCGTCATGCGGCAGCCGGTAGATCTGGTCACCCGCCGGCGTCTCCCCCACCTCGGCGACGACCAGCTCCACCTCGTACGGCTTCTCGGCCGCCGAGGAGAAGATCGTGCCCAGCGTCTGGGCGTACACGTTCGCCAGGCCCCGGGCGGTCACATCGTCACGGTCATAGGTGTAACCCCGCAGATCGGCGTACCGCACACCGCCGATCCGCAGATTCTCGTACTCGTTGTACTTGCCGGCGGCCGCGAAACCGATCCGGTCATAGATCTCGCTGAACTTGTGCAGCGCACGGGACGGGTTCTCACCGACGAACACAATGCCGTCGGCGTACTGCAGCACGACCAGGCTCCGGCCACGCGCGATGCCCTTGCGGGCGTACTCCGCCCGGTCGGCCATGGCCTGCTGAGGTGAGACATAGAACGGCGTCGACACCGGTTATCCGTCCCTTTCTGTCATGGTCACTGGATCACCTTCAAAACAACCGGGGCCCGCCGTCAGAGCAGGGCCGCCTTCGGGCCGTCCGGCTCCTCCAGCCGCCCCTGCAGCACCGCACGGGACAGCTCGGAGGCCTCGTCCTCCGTCAGCCGGCGGAACCCGTCCTCGGTGATCACGGTGATGATCGGGTAGATCCGGCGGGCGACATCGGGACCACCGGTCGCCGAGTCGTCGTCAGCCGCGTCATACAGAGCCTGCACCACCAGCGTGGTCGCCTGCTCCTCGGTCAGATCGTCACGGAACAGCTTCTTCATCGCACCGCGCGCGAAGATCGAGCCCGAACCCGTCGCCGCGAAGTTCTGCTCCTCCGAGCGGCCGCCCGTCACGTCGTACGAGAAGATCCGCCCCTTCTCGCGGTCCAGGTCGTACCCCGCGAACAGGGGGACCACCGCCAGGCCCTGCATGGCCATGCCGAGGTTGGAACGGATCATGGTGGACAGCCGGTTCGCCTTGCCCTCCAGCGACAGCTGAGCGCCCTCGACCTTCTCGAAGTGCTCCAGCTCCAGCTGGAAGAGCTTGACCATCTCCACCGCGAGACCGGCGGTGCCGGCGATGCCGACGGCCGAGTACTCGTCCGCCGGGAACACCTTCTCGATGTCCCGCTGAGCGATGACATTGCCCATGGTGGCCCGACGGTCACCCGCCAGCACGACGCCTCCCGGGAACGTCACGGCGACGATCGTCGTCCCGTGCGGCGCCTCGATCACACCCTGCGTGGGCGGCAGCTGCCGGTTGCCGGGCAGCAGCTCGGGCTGGTGCTCGGAGAGGAAGTCCATGAAGGAGGAAGACCCTGGCGTCAGGAAGGCAGCTGGTAGACGCCCGGTGCCACGAGTGTTGGCTTCCACAAGGTTCCTTCCAGATAGGCGGCGGCTCGGCGTGCGGCCTCGGGGTCGTCACGCAACTTGCCGATGGCCGAATTGCAGTTGAAGCACAGTACGCCACGGACCCTACCCGTCTTGTGGCAGTGATCCACATGCGCGGGTGGAGCGGCCAGACAGATCGCGCAGAGCCCGTACTGAGCGGCGACCATCGCGTCGCGCCCGGCTTCGGTGAGGCCGTAGCTTCGCTTCAGGTGATTCGCTCGGCCTTCTGCAGCACGGCACGCCTTGCACCGTGTCGAGAGGCCATCCGAGGCGGTCGCATTTCGATGCCACTCACTCCACGGCTTGACCTCGCCACACTTCAGACAGAGCTTGTGCCCATCGGGCACGTCCACCCGTGCACGGACCGCCTTGCCCCGGGCCTCCTGTCGGCGCCGGTAATACTCGGCTGCGCACTCACGGCAATTGGTCTGCAGACCGTCTGGCCTCGACCTGTTCGCCGCGAATGCGCTGACCGGAAGCATCTCCTGGCATGCCGAGCACTTCTCCGACCCCCCGCTGTTCATAAGAGTGACTACTGTCCACCCTTTTGAACGAAGGACCTCACGAAGTCCTCTGCGTTCTCCTCCAAGACGTCGTCGATCTCGTCCAGGACGGAGTCCACGTCGTCGCTCAGCTTCTCGTGTCGCTCCTTGAGGTCCTCCGAGGCCTGCGCTTCCTGCGCCTGCTCCTCGACCTCCTCGGTCGCGCGCGTGGCCTTCTGCTGGCCGCCGCCGGTGTCCTTGGTTGCCATAACCCTCACCCCGCTCAGTTCGCCTGCCGATCGGTGATGATCAGACCCTACAAGCCGGGTCCGACATCGGCCCCGCAGTTTCTCCAACGTACGGGGGCCATCTCGATGATTCCCGGGCGGCAGGATTTCCACCCTGTCCGCCCGGGCCGCACCGAGTACCCCCCTGGCCCGCTCACCCGCCGGACAGGACCCTGACCAGGTCTTCCGCGGTGCGGCAGCGGTCCAGCAGCTCCTTGACGTGATTTCGCGTTCCGCGTAGCGGTTCCAGGGTTGGAACGCGCTGCAGCGAGTCCCGGCCGGGCAGGTCGAAGATCACCGAGTCCCAGCTCGCCGCAGCGACGTCGTCGGCGTACTGCTCCAGGCAGCGCCCGCGGAAGTAGGCCCGGGTGTCCTCCGGCGGCTTCCTCATGGCCCGCTCGACGTCCGCCTCGTCCAGGAGCCGCTTCATGCGGCCGCGGGCGGCGAGGCGGTTGTACAGGCCCTTCTCGGGGCGTACGTCGGCGTACTGCAGGTCGACGAGGTGGAGCCGGGCGGCGTCCCAGTCGAGGTTGTCGCGGCGGCGGTAGCCCTCCATGAGTTCGCGCTTGGCGACCCAGTCGAGCTCGCCGGCCAGGCTCATGGGGTCGTTCTCGAGCCGGGTGAGGGTGTCCTCCCAGCGGGTGAGGATGTCCTTGGTCTGCTCGTCGGCGTCCTCGCCGTAGCGTTCCTCGACGTACTTGCGGGACAGCTCGTAGTACTCCATCTGGAGCTGCACCGCGGTCAGGGTGCGTCCGCTGCGGAGGGTGACCAGGCGCTTGAGCGACGGGTCGTGGGAGACCTGGTGCAGGGTGCGCACGGGCTGGTCGACGGCGAGGTCGACCGCGATGAAGCCGTCCTCGATCATGGACAGGACCAGGCTGGTCGTGCCCAGCTTGAGGTAGGTGGAGATCTCCGAGAGGTTCGCGTCGCCGATGATCACATGCAGGCGGCGGTACTTCTCCGCGTCGGCGTGGGGTTCGTCCCGGGTGTTGATGATGGGCCGTTTGAGGGTGGTCTCGAGGCCCACCTCGACTTCGAAGTAGTCGGCGCGCTGGCTGAGCTGGAAGCCGTGTTCGTGGCCGTCCTGGCCGATGCCGACGCGGCCGGCGCCGGCGAAGACCTGGCGGGAGACGAAGAAGGGGGTCAGGTGGCGCACGATGTCCGAGAAGGGGGTCTCCCGCTTCATCAGGTAGTTCTCGTGCGTGCCGTAGCTGGCGCCCTTGTTGTCGGTGTTGTTCTTGTACAGGTGGATGGGCTGGGCGCCGGGGAGCTGGGCGGCGCGTTCGGCGGCCTCGGCCATGATGCGTTCCCCGGCCTTGTCCCAGAGGACGGCGTCGCGGGGGTTGGTGACCTCGGGGGCGCTGTATTCGGGGTGGGCGTGGTCGACGTAGAGCCGTGCTCCGTTGGTCAGGATGACGTTGGCGAGGCCGATGTCCTCGTCGGTGAGCTGGCTGGCGTCGGCGGCCTCCCGGGCGAGGTCGAAGCCTCGCGCGTCGCGTAGCGGGTTCTCTTCCTCGAAGTCCCAGCGGGCCCGGCGGGCCCGGTGCATCGCCGCCGCGTAGGCGTTGACGATCTGGGACGAGGTGAGCATGGCATTGGCGTTGGGGTGGCCGGGGACGGAGATCCCGTACTCCGTCTCGATGCCCATTACTCGCCGTACGGTCATGCGGCCCTCCTTGCCCGGCGGCACCCTCGGTCGTGGGCGCCGCTCACGTACCGCTGGCGCTCCGGTGCGTGTGCGGTGCCCGTCCCCGCACTGCGCGACTCGGCGGTAGGAACGAGCCTAGAACGCCTTTGCGCTGGTGGGGAGATCATTTGCGTCATTGCCTGCTCCGGTCGTGGCCAGAAAAACAGTCGGCTGCGGGTACCCGGTGAGGGCACCCGCAGCCGCCCTGCCGTTACAGGTACTGACCGGTGTTCGCCACCGTGTCGATGGAGCGTCCGGTGTCCGCGCCCTGCTTTCCGGTGATGAGGGTGCGGATGTAGACGATCCGTTCGCCCTTCTTTCCGGAGATCCGGGCCCAGTCGTCCGGGTTGGTGGTGTTGGGCAGGTCTTCGTTCTCCTTGAACTCGTCCACGCAGGCCTGGAGGAGGTGGGAGACGCGGAGGCCCTTCTGGTTCTTCTCGAGGAAGTCCTTGATCGCCATCTTCTTGGCGCGGCCCACGATGTTCTCGATCATGGCGCCGGAGTTGAAGTCCTTGAAGTAGAGGACTTCCTTGTCGCCGTTGGCGTAGGTGACTTCCAGGAAGCGGTTCTCCTCGGATTCGGCGTACATCTGCTCGACGGCGGTCTGGATCATGCCCTGGACCGTCGCGCTCTTGTCTCCGCCGTGTTCCGCGAGGTCGTCGGCGTGCAGCGGGAGACGCTCGGTGAGGTACTTGCCGAAGATGTCCTTGGCGGCCTCGGCGTCGGGACGCTCGATCTTGATCTTCACGTCGAGCCGGCCGGGGCGCAGGATGGCGGGGTCGATCATGTCCTCGCGGTTGGAGGCGCCGATGACGACCACGTTCTGCAGGCCCTCCACGCCGTCGATCTCGGCGAGCAGCTGCGGGACGATGGTGTTCTCCACGTCCGAGCTGACGCCGGAGCCGCGGGTGCGGAAGAGGGACTCCATCTCGTCGAAGAAGACGATCACGGGTGTGCCCTCGCTGGCCTTCTCACGGGCACGCTGGAAGACCAGGCGGATCTGCCGCTCGGTCTCGCCGACGTACTTGTTGAGCAGCTCGGGGCCCTTGATGTTGAGGAAGAAGCTCTTGCCGGCGGCCTGGCCGGTGACCTCGGCGACCTTCTTGGCCAGCGAGTTCGCGACGGCCTTGGCGATGAGCGTCTTGCCGCAGCCGGGGGGGCCGTAGAGCAGGACGCCCTTGGGCGGGCGCAGCTCGTGCTCCTTGAAGAGGTCCGGGTAGAGGTACGGCAGCTCGACCGCGTCCCGGATGGCCTCGATCTGGTTGCCGAGGCCGCCGATCTGGTCGTAGCCGATGTCGGGGACCTCTTCGAGGACCAGTTCCTCGACCTCGCTCTTGGGGACGACCTCGTAGACGTACCCCGAGCGGGGTTCGAGCAGGAGGGCGTCGCCGGCGCGGATGGTGGTGCCGAGCAGGGGCTCGGCGAGCCGTACGACCCGCTCCTCGTCGGTGTGCCCCAGTACGAGGGCGCGCTCGCCGTCCTCGAGGATCTCCTTGAGGGTGACGATGTCGCCGACGCGCTCGAACTCCATGGCGTCGACCACGTTGAGCGCTTCGTTGAGCATGACTTCCTGGCCGCGCCGCAGGTCGTCGAGGTCGACGCTCGGGCTGACGTTCACCCGGAGCTTGCGGCCGCCGGTGAAGATGTCGGCGGTGCCGTCTTCGTTGGCTTGCAGGAAGACGCCGAAGCCGGCCGGCGGCTGGGCGAGCCGGTCCACCTCTTCCTTGAGGGCCACGATCTGGTCGCGGGCCTCGCGGAGGGTGTTGGCCAGCCGTTCGTTCTGGGCGGACACGCCGGCCAGGTTGGTCTGCAGCTCGACGATCCGCTCCTCGAGAATCCTCGTGTGTCGCGGAGAGTCGGCGAGCTTGCGTCGCAGGACGGCGATCTCCTGCTCAAGGTAGGCGATCTGCCCGGCCGGGTCGTCGGACCCTCGTCCCGGGCGGATGCCGCGGTTCATGTCGTCGTCGTGGGCTGCCACGGTCCTCACCTCCTCCAAGGGGAGCTGGACGCTTCCAGACCCTACCTGGGTGGGTGTCGATTGAAACCCCTAGATCACAAAGACTGTCAAGGTGTGTCGTCGGTCACCCGTTGCGCTCTCCCTCGCACGGAGGGGATACCCACTCAACGTGATAGGGAAGCAGCTTGTTCCGGGCATCGCGTGGTCGAAACCCTTCGGTAGTGGCCGGAGTTGTCCGTTGCGGGCGGGTGGTTGTGGTAACGGGGGGCGTGCGGGCGCTCTGTGTGCATCACGCAGAGCGACGGTCCGGTCGGTGGGTGTCACGTCCGGCCGCGGCTGGAACCGGTCGGGTGCCGTGGCCGGGGACGGGTGTCGTCGTCCTGGATCCGCGCTGGTACCCGGGCGGACGGGGGCGGAAACCACCGGTGCCGGTGAGGCGTGGGCGGCGGGCGGGCGGAGGTAGGGTCGGGGGTGTTCAACAGCCGCTGGTGCGGACCCGGCTGGCCCTTGCGGCGCCGGTTCCGCCCGGTGTTCCCGACGGCAGGAGAGGTGACCGTGCAGCAGGAGGCCCCGGGCGGGGAGGCGCTGGAGGTCTGGATCGACCAGGATCTGTGTACCGGCGACGGGATCTGCGCCCAGTACGCCCCTGAGGTGTTCGAGCTGGACATCGACGGGCTGGCCTATGTGAAGGGCGCGGACGAGGAGCTGTTGCAGGCTCCGGGTGCGACGGCGCCGGTGCCGCTGCCGTTGCTGGCGGATGTGGTGGACTCGGCGCGGGAGTGTCCCGGCGAGTGCATTCATGTGCGGCGGGTTTCGGACAGGGTCGAGGTGTACGGGCCCGACGCGGAGTGAGTCCGGGCCGGGCCCCGTTTCAGACGCTGTGGGTGCCGGCGGGTGGGGTGCGCAGGAACGCGGTGCCGTTCCAGTGCCAGGCGGTCGGGGTCTTCAGGTCGGGGCAGCAGTTGGGGACGGCGTCGGAGGAGTAGCCGAGGAGGGTGGCGGCGACCGTGCCGGCGCGCAGGGAGAAGCCGGTGACGGTGACCCGGTCCTTGGGGTCGACGAGCGTGGCGACGATGCGGGGTGCGCCGCTGTCGGCGGAGCGGGTGAGGACGTAGACGCCGTCGGGCGGGGTGCCCATGGTGGCGTCGCAGTGGACGACGGCGACGGTTTCCGGTCTGCCGTCCCCGTCGAGGTCTCCGGTGGCTTTCCTGGCGACCACGGCTTTCGTGGGTCCGCACTGCAGCGGGAAGTCGACGCCGGTGGTGCCGGGCGGTGCGGCGGCCGCGGGGGCGGTCCTTCGGTGGGTTTCGGTGTGCGTCTGGGCGGCCGTGGCCGATCCGGGCTGGACGACGGAGGACAGGGCGACGACGCCGGCGACGGCCGTGGCGGTGGCGACCCAGTGGATGGGCCGGGTCTGGGCGTGGGCGAGCTCCGGAACGGCGGATTGCTGCACTAGGAGTGTCTCCTGTGAGGGCTGTGCCGGTGGGGGTGGCCAGCATGGTGCCACACGTCACAGTGCGGGGGAACGGCGGGGTCGGAGGATTCCCGCAGGCGGGGCCCGCGCGCGTGGCGGGGGTTGGGGCCGTGGGGGGCGGGGATCCTGGTGCCGTGTCAACGCGCGGGCGCCGCGCCGGAGTTCCCGCCGGGGTGGGGGAACAGCGGCGCGGCGCCCATGGGTTGTGCCGGGTGCGGGTGGGTCAGCGGCCGGTGCCGCCGTCGGCGTTGGGGCCGGCGTAGTCCTCGCCGTAGGCGCCCTTGGCGGGGCGGCGGCGACGCATGGGGGGCTCGACGCCGTCGGCGAGGCGGCGGGCGGTGAGCAGGAAGCCGGTGTGGCCGATCATCCGGTGGTCCGGGCGGACGGCGAGGCCCTCGATGTGCCAGTTGCGGATCATGGTCTCCCAGGCGGTCGGCTCGTTGAAGCAGCCGATCTCCCGGATGGACTCCACGGTCCGGGCGAGCTGGGTGGTGGTGGCCACGTAGCAGCAGAGGATGCCGCCGGGGACGAGTGCCTTGGAGACGGCTTCCAGGCATTCCCAGGGGGCGAGCATGTCGAGGATGACGCGGTCGACGTCGGTGTCGGACAGGTTGTCCTGGAGGTCGCCGACGGTGAGCTGCCAGGCCGGGTGGGGGCCGCCGAAGTAGCGCTCCACGTTCTGCTTGGCGATCTCGGCGAAGTCCTCGCGGCGCTCGTAGGAGTGCAGCATGCCCTGGTCGCCGATGGCGCGCAGCAGGAAGCTGCTGAGCGAGCCGGAGCCGACGCCGGCCTCCACGACGCGCGCGCCGGGGAAGATGTCGGCGAAGGCGAGGATCTGCCCCGCGTCCTTCGGGTAGACGACGGCCGCCCCGCGGGGCATGGACAGGACGTAGTCGGGGAGCAGGGGGCGCAGCGCGAGGTAGGCGACGTTGCCGGTGGTGCGGACAACGCTGCCCTCGGGAGCGCCGATCAGTTCGTCGTGCGGGAAGGAACCCTTGTGGGTGTGGAAGTTCTTCCCGGCTTCGAGCGTGAACGTGTAGTGGCGACCCTTGGGGTCGGTCAGCTGTACCTGGTCCCCGACCTTGAAGGGCCCGCGCCTGCGGGCGGCACCGGTCGGTTCGGACATGTGACCAGCGTACCGGTTCCCCGCCGGGGGCTTGGCCGCGCTCCGGTGCGGCGGGCTATGAAGCCGGTCTTGCCATCGCCCTGACGAAGGCCCGCTCCACGTCTGCCGCTGACAGGACGCCGTAGATCTCGCCCGTCTCCTCGACGACCAGGTATTCGGTGGCGGGGGTGGCCCGCAGGACGTCGAGGAGTTCTTCTCCGGCGAGTTCCGCGGAGACGCGCATGCCCTCGGTGAGGTCCTGGGCGAGGCCGCTGACGGCGACCCAGGGGCGGCGGTGTTCGGGTACGCCGACGATGGCGGACTCGCGGACCAGGGAGACGGGGGTGCCGTGGGCGTCGACGACGACCAGGGCGCGGGCGCCGGCCGCGTTGGCCCGGCGCAGGGCCTCGGAGAGCGGGGTGTCGGTCTCCACGGGTACGGCGCGCCGGGTCAGGGTGCGGGCGCGCAGCTCGGGGAGGTGTTCGCGCAGGCGGGCCATGCGCAGGCTGTTGCCGGCGCCGGTCCAGATGATGGCGGCGAGGATGGCGGCGAGCAGGGCGTCGGTGACGGTGTCCATGCCGCCGGTGTCCGTGCTGCCGCCGCCGAGGGCGCCGGACTGGTTGAGCAGGGGCAGGCCGATGAGGACGGTGACGGCGAGGGCGCGGCCGACCCAGGCGGCGGCGACGGTGCCGCTCATGGGCCTGCCGGTGATCTTCCAGACGACGGCGCGGAGCATGCGGCCGCCGTCGAGGGGCAGGCCGGGCAGGAGGTTGAAGACCGCGACGATGAGGTTGGAGATCATCAGGCCGGCCAGCAGGACGCCGGGTACGGTGCCGGGCTCGACGGGTTTCATGGCGACGTAGAACAGGCCGGCCAGGACGAGGGAGAGCAGCGGGCCGACGAAGGCCAGGACGAACTCGCGGCCGGGGGTCTCGGCCTCCTTCTCGATCTCCGAGACGCCGCCGAAGAACTGCAGCTGGATGCGGCGGACCGGGAGCTTGAAGCGGATCGCGGCGACCGTGTGGGCCAGCTCGTGGACCAGGACGGAGGCGTAGAAGGCGACGGCGAAGAACAGGGAGACGAGGTAGCGGGCGGCGCCCAGCTCGGGCAGCACGCGGTCGAGCTGGCCGCCGAAGACCCAGGTGATCAGTGCGGCGACGAGGAACCAGCTGGGGGCGACGTACACAGGCACGCCGAAGGGCCGTCCCATGAGGATGCCGCCGCCGGGCTCCTTGGGCCGCGGCTGCGGCGGCTCGCCCTTGGCGATCCCGGAGTGGGCGAGGGACCGGTGCTCGTGCTGCTCGTCGCGCGGGGCGCCGGGAGCGTGACCCGGCCGGGAGGGGGTGCCGGGGGGCTGGGGGCGGCCGGCGTGCCCTTCGGCGCCCGCAGCATCGCCGGCGCCGCCGGTGCCGGGACCCTCGGGAGGGCCGGGCGGCGCTGCGGCGTCGGTACGGTCCTCGCTCGCGTCGGTGTCCGAGCCGGTGCCGGAGCCTGTGCTGTCCGTGCTGTCCGTGCGCTCCGGGGAGGCGGAGGCGGCCGAGGCGGTGTCCGAGCGAAGGCCGGCCGTGTCCTCCCCGGGCTCGGTGGCGTCCGGGGCGCCGGAGCCTGCGCTGCCGGGGGCCGTGCCGGGCTGCCGAGGGGGCGGGGCGTCCCCGCGGCCGGGCCGATCGGTCCGGGTGTCGTCCGTCTCGGCCCGGTGGTGGTCCGTGGGGGGCTGGGGCTCCGGGCCGGTGGGGTCGGTCGTCGGGGCCGTCGGACCCGCGGGGTGCTCGGCCGGCTTGTCGTTGCCGGACCGCGGCTGCCCGCTCCCGCCGCTCACGTCCACGGTGTCCCCTCGTTCGAAGCGTCTTCCGTACCTGCGGAACGGAAGGGTCTGTGGTCGATGGTATGCGGCCGTGGCGAGGTGTTCCGCCCCGGCACCCCTTGTGTTTGCCCCGTGGCCGCGCGGTCGAACACGGCGACGGCTGGGTCACTGTCAGTGGCGGGCCGTAAGGTCTGTGGTCATGGACAGCAGCATCGAGGACACGGAGGCCCGGTCGGGCGGCGCCGGGCAGACGGATCCGGACGGGGCGCCGCGACCGGCGCCCGTGACGGCTCCGGTGCCGGAGCCCTCGACGGCTGTGGCGACGCCCGCGGGGACCCCTGAGCCCGGCTCGGCGACGGCCACGGGGACCGCTGCCCCGGACCCGGCGACGGCCACTGGGACCGCTGCCCCGGACCCGGCGACAGCCACAGAAACCGCTCAGCAGGACTCGGTGACGGCCACAAGAAACACTCAGCCCGACTCGGTCACGGTCACAGGAACCGCCGCCCCGGACTCGGCGACGCCCGCGGGGATCCCTGAGCCCAGCTCAGCGACGGCCCCAGCAGACCTCGGGCCCGGCTCGGCGACACCCACGGGAACCCCTGACACCGGCTCGACCACGGCCACAGGGACCCCTGACCCCGGCTCGGCGACACCCGCAGCGCGCCCTGGTCCTCGCTCGACCACGGCCACAGCGTCTCCCGCACCCGGCTCGGCGAGAGCCACAGCGGCCCCCGAGTCCGGTTCGGTCGTGCCGGTCGCGGTGGAGGCCGGGGCCGGGCGGGTGGCCGTTGCGCCGACGTCGCTGTCCCCGTCGCGGGCGAGCGATTTCATGCAGTGTCCGCTGCTGTACCGGTTCCGGGTGATCGACCGGCTGCCGGAGAAGCCGAGCGCGGCGGCGACCCGGGGCACGCTGGTGCACGCGGTGCTGGAGCGGCTGTTCGACGCGCCGGCGGCGGAGCGGACCGCGCCGCGGGCGAAGGCGCTGATCCCGGGGCAGTGGGACCGGCTGCGGGAGAGCAGGCCGGAGGTGACGGAGCTGTTCGCCGACGATCCGGACGGCGAGCGGCTGGCCGGGTGGCTGGCGGAGGCCGAGCGGCTGGTCGAGCGCTGGTTCACGCTGGAGGATCCGACGCGGCTGGAGCCGGCCGAGCGGGAGCTGTTCGTGGAGGCCGAGCTGGAGTCGGGGCTGCGGCTGCGCGGGATCATCGACCGGGTGGACGTGGCGCCGACCGGTGAGGTCCGGATCGTCGACTACAAGACGGGCAAGGCGCCGCGGCCGGAGTACTCCGAGGGCGCGCTGTTCCAGATGAAGTTCTACGCCCTGGTGGTGTGGCGGCTGAAGCGGGTCGTGCCGCGGCGGCTGCAACTGGTGTATCTGGGCAGCGGGGACGTGGTGACGTACGACCCGGTGCTCGCCGATCTGGAGCGGGTGGAGCGCAAGCTGCACGCGCTGTGGGACGCCATCCGGCAGGCCACGGAGACCGGGGAGTGGCGGCCGCGGCCGACCAGGCTGTGCGGCTGGTGCGATCACCAGGCGCACTGCCCGGAGTTCGGCGGCACTCCCCCGCCGTATCCGCTGCCGGTGGCCGGGACCGGGTGAACCGGAAAACCCGGGCAGGGCAGAATGGGCCGCGACTAGCGAAGGAGTGTCACGTGGCCATCCGTGTCCTACTGGTCGACGACCAGCCCCTGCTGCGTACGGGTTTCCGGATGATCCTGGAGGCGGAGCAGGACATCGCGGTCGTGGGCGAGGCCGGTGACGGTCTGCAGGCCCTCGACCAGGTGCGGGCCCTGCAGCCGGACGTGGTGCTGATGGACATCCGTATGCCGCGGATGGACGGGGTGGAGGCGACCCGGCAGATCACCGGGCCGGGACGGGACGGTCCGGCGAAGGTCCTCGTGCTGACGACCTTCGATCTGGACGAGTACGTGGTGGAGGCGCTGCGCGCCGGGGCGAGCGGTTTCCTGCTGAAGGACGCGCCGGCGAACGAACTGGTGCAGGCGATCCGGGTGGTGGCGGCCGGTGAGGCGATGCTGGCGCCGAGCATCACGCGCCGGCTGCTGGACAAGTACGCCGGGCATCTGCCCTCCGGTGAGGAGCCGGTGCCGGACACGCTGAACACCCTCACCGACCGTGAGGTGGAGGTGCTGAAGCTGGTGGCGCGCGGGCTGTCGAACGCGGAGATCGCGGCCGATCTGTTCGTCAGCGAGACGACGGTGAAGACGCACGTGGGGCATGTGCTGACCAAGCTGGGCCTGCGGGACCGGGTGCAGGCGGCGGTGTACGCGTACGAGAGCGGTCTGGTGCGCCCCGGCGCGCAGTAGCGCGTACGACGGCGAAGGGCGCCCCTCCCGCGTGGAGAAGGGCGCCCTCGGTGTCTGTGGCGCCGGCGGTGCCGTGCCGGCGGGGGTCAGCTCTTGCTGAGTTCCCAGAACCGGAACACGGTGGAGGCGTCCAGGCAGTACTCCAGGCCGTAGACGCCGTCGTGGACGACCGCGTACTGCTTGGCCTGCCAGACGGGCAGGACGGGCAGGTCGGTGGCGACGATGTCCTGCAGCCGCGCGAAGTCCTTGTCGGTGGCGGCGCGGTCGCTCTGCGCGGCGGTGTCCGGGATGAGGGTGCCGCTGATGGTGGCGTTGCCGTAGTGGTTGTCCAGCACGTTGCCCTTGCCGAAGAACGGCGCGGTGAAGTTGTCGGGGTCCGGGTAGTCGGGCACCCAGCCCTTGACGTACACGCCGTACTTGCCGGCCGCGATGTCCTTCTCGTACTGGTCGAAGGGGACCGACTTGACGTCCGCGTCGAACAGGCCGCTGGCGTTGAGCTGGCCGGCGATGGCCTTGAGCTCGTCGTCGGTGGCGGGGCCGTAACGCGACGGCGTGGACCACAGGGTGAGCCTGACCTTGCCGGTGATGCCGGCGGCGCGCAGGGCGGCGGCGGCCTTGGCCCGGGAGGGGCGGGCGCCGTAGGTGTCGAAGAAGGCCGTGTTGTGGCCGGTGATACCCGCGGGGATGATCGAGTACAGCGGGGTGGCGGTGCCCTGGTAGACGTTCTTGATGAGGGCGTCGCGGTCGACGAGGTAGGCCATGGCCTTGCGGACGCCGAGCTTTCCGGCGACGGGGTCCTTCATGTTGAAGACCAGGTGCTGGACTTCGGCGCTGGTGCCCTCGATGACCTCGAGGCCCTTGTCGTCGCTCTGGTTCTCGATGCCGGCGATGTCGGAGGCGGTGAGGCCTCGGTAGGCGATGTCTACGTCGCCGCCGAGGAGAGCCTTCTTCAGGGCGGCGCGGTCGCCGTGGAAGAACTTCAGGGTGACGCCGGAGTTCTTGGCCTTGGCGGTGCCCTTGTAGTGGGCGTTGACGGAGAAGACGGCCTGGTCCTTGTCGAAGGAGTCCAGCTTGTAGGGGCCGGAGCCGATGGCCTTGTGGTCGGTGCGCAGGCTGTTCGCGGGGTACTGGCGGTGGTCGACGATGGAGCCGGCGCCGGAGGCTATCTTGCTGGGGAAGGTGGCGTCGGAGGTCTTCAGGTGGAAGACGACCGTCCTGGCGTCCGGGGTGTCGACGCTGCCGAGCATCGGGAACATGATCGCGGGCCCGGAGGGGTCGTTGATCTTCAGCATGCGGTCGAAGGAGAACTTCACGTCCTTCGAGGTGAGCGGGTCGCCGTTGCTGAACTTCAGGCCGTCCTTGAGCGTGCACCGGTAGACGGTGGCCCGGGAGTCGGTGAAGGTGCACCCGCTCGCCAGTTCCGGCTGGGGCTCGGTCGCACCCTTGGGGAAGCTGAGCAGCGACTGGAAGACGTTGTCGAACAACAGCCAGGAGCCCGGGTCGTAGCCGGAGGCGGGGTCCGTGGCGAGGACGTCGTCGGACATCCCCATCACCACGGAGGAGCCGGTGCCCCCGGAATCACCGGTCTGAGAGCCGCAGGCGGTCAACAGGCCGGAGGCCAGTACCGCCACGGCGGGCAGGACTGGCCACGTGTTGCGCTGGTTCACTTGCAGTGCCTTGTCGTCGGTTCGTCACCCCCGGGGCCGCCGTCCTGGCCCCGGGGAGTCCGGGCAGCCGTCGCCGGCCCCCCGCACGAGAGCCGTCAGCCGCTCACACCGCGGCCGAGCTCCCACAGCTGGAGCGTAGACGACGAGTTGAGGGCGTAGGAGACGCCCGTGATGTCGTCGCGTGCGGCGACGTACTGCTTGCCCTGCCACAGCGGCAGGACCGGGACGTCGTCGGCGACGATGTCCTGGATCGCGGTCAGGCTCTTGGCGGCGTTGAGCCGGTCGGCCTCGCGTCGGGACGCCGGGATCAGCGTGCGCTGGATGGTGGTGTTGGAGTACGGCGAGCCGAGGAAGTTGTCCTTGTCGAGGAAGGGCGCGAGGAAGTTGTCGGCGTCGGGGAAGTCGGGGAACCAGCCCATGCCGTAGACGTCGTAGCGGCCCTTCTGCTCGGCGGGGCGGAAGGCGGCCCAGGGGTGGCCCTGGATGGAGGCGTCGAACAGGCCGCTGTCGTTGAGCTGCTTCTGCAGGATCTGGAACTCCTGCTTGGTGGCCGAGCCGTAGTGGTCGGTGGTGTAGTGCAGGGTCAGCTTGACCGGGGTGCTGATGCCGGCCTTGGTCAGCAGGTCCCTGGCCTTGGCGAGGCTGGGGTTGCCGTACTTGTTGAAGAACGAGTTGGAGTGGCCCGTGACGGTGGCGGGCACGAGCGAGTACAGCGGCTCGGCCTGGGTGCCGTAGACCTTGGAGACGAGTTCCGCGCGGTCGATGAGCTGGGCCATGGCCTGGCGTACGGCCTTGGACTTGACGCTGGGCGCGTTGGTGTCGAAGGCGAGGTAGCGGATCTCCAGGCCCGGCATGTCGACGAGGTCGACCTTGTCGTCGTTGCCGGCGTCCAGCTTCTGGATCTGGGCGGGCGACATGGTGCGGGTCATGACGTCGATGTCGCCCTTGTCGATGGCGGCGCCCATGGCCGCGGCGTCGGGGAAGGACCGCAGTTCCACCTTGTTGTTGTTCACCTTCACGGCGCCCTTGTAGTAGGGGTTCTTGGTGAAGGTGGCGGTGGTGACGGTGTTGCCGCTGACGTCGGCGTGGAAGGTGTAGGGGCCGGAGCCGTCGACCTCGAAGCCGTCGCGGAGCTTGTCCTTCTCGTAGTCCTTCGGGTTGACGATGCCCGCGACCGGGGTGGACAGCTTGTACGGGAACGTGGCGTCGGCGGTCTTCAGGTGGAAGATGACCTCGCGGTCGCCCTGGGTCTCGATGGTGTCGATGGTGTTCAGCAGGGAGGACACACCACTGCTGGCCTTGATGCGCAGGGCGCGCTCGATGGAGTACTTGACGTCCTGTGCGGTGACCGGGTCGCCGCTGGCGAACTTCAGGCCGTCGCGCAGCTTGCAGGCGTAGCGCTCGCTGCCGCTGTCGGTGAAGGAGCAGCTCTCGGCGGCGTCGGGGACGGGGTCGCCCTCTCCCTTGGGCTGGGCCATCAGGGTCTGCACGGTCTGGCGCAGGATGTTCCAGGTGCCGACGTCGTAGGCGTAGGCCGGGTCGATGGGCGCCGGGGCGTCCTTGGTGGCCGTGAACTGGTCCGTGGTGCCGACGACGATGGCGTCCGAGCTCTTGCTCCCGCTGTCGGATGTGCCGCACGCGGCGAGAACCGGGGTGAGCAGGCCGGCGACCGCCGGCAGCACCAAAGTCTTGCGGTTCATGCGGGAGTTTCTCCAGAGCTGTTCGGGTCCGTGTATCCGCCATGCATGGGTGTGTGCCGCGGATCACGGGGGTTGCGGTGATGTTCTCGCGATGAGATTAGTCCGCGCCCGCAGCAGGGCTCACGGCTACGTGAGTTGACCCCCCATCACGCAGTGAAACCGGTTGCGGACACACCGAAAACCCGACAGCGGCATGATTAGTGCAGCGTTCCATCAATCGGGACACAAAGACCCGCCGTTCCGGGCCGAACGGGGGCGTTCAGCACACCCGGCCGGGCTTGTCGAGGGCCGCCGGGGTGGGGAACCTCACATTCCCAACTGTGCGGGGACCCGGTGGAATTCAGGCCGGACGACCGTCTGTGAATTCCCCTTGCGGGTACTTCCCCGGAAATGTGTCCCACTGGGCCGATGAGCCCTGGCCAATGGCCTTTTCACGCTGGGTGAACGGCTAGACCGTCTGCGCCATCAGACCGCGGAGAAATGCCAGGTCGACCTCTTCCAGCGAACTGACCACGGTGCGTCCTGCGGAGGGGCCGATGGGGGCGATGGAGGGGACGGCGACGACGCGGCAGCCGGCGGCCTCCGCGGCGGCGACGCCGGTCGCGGTGTCCTCGACGACCGCGCATCTGTCCGGCCGGGCGCCGAGTCCGGCCGCGGCCAGCAGGTAGGGGTCGGGGAAGGGCTTGGTGCGGGAGACCTCGTCGCCGGCGATGGACAGGGCGAAGTGGTGCGGGCCCAGCACCTTCAGCACACGGTCGATGATGCGGCGGTGGGAGGCGGAGACCAGGGCGGTGGGGATGGCGTGCTCGTGAAGCTCGGCGAGGAGCCGGGCGGCGCCCGGCATCAGCGGCAGCCCGCGGTCGATGCGGTCCTCGAAGCCCTCGTTGAGCAGCACGGTGAGCTCGGCGAGGGTGATGTCGGCGCCGGTGGCCTCGATGAGGAAGCCGGCGCTGCGGGTCATGGGGCCGCCGACCACGACGTGCCGCCAGGAGTCGTCCAGGGTGTGGCCGAGGGAGGCGAAGACCTCGACCTCGACGTCCCACCAGAATCCCTCGGTGTCCACCAGGGTGCCGTCCATGTCGAGGAGCACGGCCTGCAGGGCTGAGCCTTCGGCCGTACGGGTTCCGAGCGCGGGAACCGTGCTGGTCATCCGGCGCACCTCCTTGAGGGACGAGCAGGCCGGTTCCCGGACAGGGAACCGGCCAGCAGTGGACCGACCAGTGTACGACGCCGGCGACGGAAACGCCTCGTTTGCCACTCGCGCACGGGGGTATGCCGAAAATCACCCTCTGCGCAGGCCAGGGGGCCGTCGTCATGCCCCCGCACTCACCTGGCGTTGAAGTACTTCGCCTCCGGGTGATGGATGACGATGGCGTCCGTGGACTGTTCGGGATGCAGCTGGAACTCCTCGGACAGGTGGACGCCGATCCGCTCCGGGCCCAGCAGTTCCGCGATCTTGGCGCGGTCCTCCAGGTCGGGGCAGGCGCCGTAGCCGAGGGAGAAGCGGGCGCCCCGGTACTTCAGCGCGAACATGTCCTCGATGTCGGCCGGGTCCTCACCGGCGAAGCCGAGTTCGGCGCGGACGCGTGCGTGCCAGTACTCGGCGAGCGCCTCGGCCAGCTGCACGGACAGGCCGTGCAGTTCGAGGTAGTCGCGGTAGGAGTTGGCCGCGAAGAGCTTCGCGGTCTCCTCGCCGATGCGGGAGCCGATGGTGACGACCTGGAGGCCGACGACGTCGGTCTCGCCGGACTCCTCCGGGCGGAAGAAGTCGGCCAGGCACAGCCGGCGGCCGCGTCGCTGGCGCGGGAAGGTGAACCGGGTGCGCTCGTTGCCCTGCTCGTCCAGGATGATCAGGTCGTCGTCCTTGGAGACGCAGGGGAAGTAGCCGTAGACGACCGCTGCTTCCAGCAGGTTCTCCGTCTGGAGCCGGTCGAGGAGGCCGCGCAGCCGGGGGCGGCCCTCGGTCTCCACCAGTTCCTCGTACGACGGCCCCTCGCCGGTGCGGGCCTGCTTCAGCCCCCACTGGCCCTTGAACAGGGCGCCTTCGTCGAGCCAGCTCGCGTACTCCTTGAGCTGGATGCCCTTGACGATCCGGGTGCCCCAGAACGGCGGGGTGGGCACGGGGTTGTCGGTGGCGACGTCGGAGCGGACGTGCCCCTCCTCGGGGCGTTCCTCGGTCTCGACGGCGGGGGTGGCCCGTACCCGGCGCGGGCGCAGCTCGGGCAGCTTGGCGCCGGGCACGCCGCGCTTGACGCCGATGAGGGCGTCCATCAGGCGCAGGCCCTCGAAGGCGTCGCGGGCGTAGCGGACCTCGCCCTCGTAGATCTCGTGCAGGTCCTGCTCGACGTAGGCGCGGGTGAGGGCGGCGCCGCCGAGGATCACCGGGAAGCGGGCGGCGAGGCCGCGCTGGTTGAGCTCCTCCAGGTTCTCCTTCATGATCACCGTGGACTTCACCAGCAGGCCGGACATGCCGATCACGTCGGCCCGGTGCTCCTCGGCGGCCTCCAGGATGGCGGAGACCGGCTGCTTGATGCCCAGGTTGACCACGTTGTAGCCGTTGTTGGACAGGATGATGTCGACGAGGTTCTTGCCGATGTCGTGGACGTCGCCGCGCACGGTGGCCAGCACGATGGTGCCCTTGCCCTCGGCGTCGGACTTCTCCATGTGCGGTTCGAGGTAGGCGACGGCGGCCTTCATGACCTCGGCGGACTGCAGGACGAACGGCAGCTGCATCTGGCCGGAGCCGAACAGGTCGCCGACGACCTTCATGCCGTCCAGCAGGGTGTCGTTGACGATGTCCAGGGCCGGGCGGTCCTTCAGGGCCTCGTCCAGGTCCTGCTCCAGGCCGTTGCGCTCGCCGTCGATGATGCGCCGCTTGAGGCGCTCCTCGAGCGGGAGGGCGGCCAGTTCCTCGGCCTTGCCCGCCTTCAGGGACTTGGCGGTGGCGCCCTCGAAGAGCTGCATCAGCTTCTGCAGGGGGTCGTAGCCCTCGCGGCGGCGGTCGTAGATGAGGTCGAGGGCGGTGGTGACCTCCTCCTCGCTGAACCGGGCGATCGGCAGGATCTTGGAGGCGTGCACGATCGCCGAGTCCAGGCCGGCCTTGACGCACTCGTCGAGGAAGACGGAGTTCAGCAGGATGCGGGCGGCCGGGTTGAGGCCGAAGGAGATGTTGGACAGGCCGAGGGTGGTCTGGACGGCCGGGTGGCGCTTCTTCAGCTCGCGGATCGCCTCGATGGTGGCGAGTCCGTCCTTGCGGGACTCCTCCTGACCGGTGCAGATGGTGAAGGTCAGGGTGTCGATGAGGATGTCCTCCTCGCGGATGCCCCAGTTCCCGGTGAGGTCGGCGATGAGCCGCTCGGCGATCTCGACCTTCTTCTCGGGGGTGCGGGCCTGGCCCTCCTCGTCGATGGTGAGCGCGATCAGGGCGGCGCCGTGCTCCTTGGCCAGGGCCGTGACCCTGGCGAAGCGGGAGTCGGGGCCGTCGCCGTCCTCGTAGTTCACCGAGTTGATCACCGCGCGGCCGCCGAGCTTCTCCAGGCCCGCCCGGATGACGTCGACCTCGGTGGAGTCCAGCACGATCGGCAGGGTGGAGGCGGTGGCGAAGCGGCCGGCGAGTTCCTCCATGTCGGCGACGCCGTCGCGGCCGACGTAGTCCACGCACAGGTCGAGCATGTGCGCGCCCTCGCGGATCTGCTCGCGCGCCATCTCCACGCAGTCGTCCCAGCGGCCCTGAAGCATGGCCTCGCGGAACTTCTTGGAGCCGTTGGCGTTGGTGCGCTCGCCGATGGCCAGGTAGGAGGTGTCCTGGCGGAAGGGGACGCTCTGGTAGAGGGAGGCGGCGCCCGGTTCGGGCCGCGGGTGGCGCTCGGGCGGGGTGAGGCCCTGGACGCGCTCGACGACCTGGCGCAGGTGCTCGGGCGTCGTGCCGCAGCAGCCGCCGACGAGGGACAGGCCGTACTCGCGGACGAAGGTCTCCTGGGCGTCGGCCAGCTCGGGCGCGGTCAGCGGGTAGTGGGCGCCGTCCTTGCCGAGGACGGGCAGGCCCGCGTTGGGCATGCAGGACAGCGGGATGCGGGCGTTGCGCGCGAGGTAGCGCAGGTGCTCGCTCATCTCGGCCGGGCCGGTGGCGCAGTTCAGGCCGATCATGTCGATGCCGAGCGGTTCCAGCGCGGTGAGCGCGGCGCCGATCTCGGAGCCGAGGAGCATGGTGCCGGTGGTCTCCACGGTCACGGAGACGATCACCGGGAGGTCGAGACCGAGGGCGTCGAGGGCGCGGCGGGCGCCGAGGACGGCGGCCTTGGTCTGCAGCAGGTCCTGGGTGGTCTCGACGAGCAGGGCGTCGGCGCCGCCGGTGACCAGGCCCTCGGCGTTGCGCTGGTAGGCGTCGCGCAGGGTGGTGTAGGGGGCGTGGCCGAGGGTGGGCAGCTTGGTGCCGGGGCCCATGGAGCCCAGCACCCAGCGCTGGCGGCCGTCCCGTTCGGTGAACTCGTCGGCGACCTCGCGGGCGACCCGGGCGCCGGCCTCGGACAGCTCGTGGACGCGCTCGGAGATGTCGTACTCGCCGAGGGCGGAGTGGTTGGCCCCGAAGGTGTTGGTCTCGACGCAGTCGACGCCCACGGCGAAGTACGCCTCGTGGACGGAGCGGACGATGTCGGGGCGGGTGAGGTTGAGGATCTCGTTGCAGCCCTCGAGCTGCTGGAAGTCCTCGAGGGTGGGTTCCTGCGCCTGGAGCATGGTGCCCATGGCTCCGTCGGCGACCACCACGCGGGTGGCGAGCGCCTCTCGGAGCGCGGACGCACGGGTCCGGCTGTCGGCGGAAGGGGACGGTGGCGACGAGGCCATGAAGGGGCTCCCTAGATGCGACGGCTGTCGGCTATGCGGCGCCCCCGGGCACGTTTCCTGGCGGGCGGGGATGCCGCACGGCGTCAGCGTAACCGGGAGTCGGCTTGGATGGGCAGCGGCGTCCACGACGCGGACGCGGGTGACCCTGGCGCCACGGCCGGGTCACGGGTGATGTAACAGGTGCCGACCGACCATTAGCGGGAGGTCGGCATGGACCGGTAGTGTTCGACATTGCCGAACGGCGTGAAACCGAAGCGCCGGTACGGCAGTCGAAGGGGACGGAGGCAGGACGGCGATGGCACGGAACATCCAGTCGCTCGAACGGGCGGCCGCGATGCTGCGGCTGCTCGCGGGCGGCGAGCGGCGGCTCGGTCTGTCGGACATCGCCTCCTCGCTGGGCCTCGCCAAGGGGACCGCCCACGGCATCCTGCGCACCCTCCAGCAGGAGGGGTTCGTGGAGCAGGACGACGCCTCCGGGCGCTACCAGCTGGGCGCGGAGCTGCTGCGCCTGGGCACCACGTACCTGGACGTGCACGAGCTGCGGGCGCGGGCGCTGGTGTGGACGGACGACCTGGCCCGCTCCAGCGGGGAGAGCGTCTACCTGGGGGTGGTGCACCAGCAGGGCGTGCTGATCGTGCACCACGTCTTCCGGCCGGACGACAGCCGGCAGGTGCTGGAGATCGGCGCGATGCAGCCGCTGCACTCCACGGCACTGGGCAAGGTGCTCTCGGCCTACGACCCGGTGGCGCACAGCGAGGCGCTGGAGTCGGACCGCAAGCCGTTCACGGACCGCACGGTGTGCGACCCCGAGGAGTTCGAGCACCTGCTGGACCTCACGCGCGCCCGGGGCTACGCCGCCGACATCGAGGAGACCTGGGAGGGCGTGGCGTCCGTCGCGGCCCCCATCCACGACCGGCGCCGCATGCCGGTGGGCGCGGTGGGCATCACGGGCGCGGTGGAACGGCTGTGCCGGGACGGGCAGCTGCGCCCCGAGCTGATCGCGGCCGTGCGCGACTGCGCCCGCGCAGTCTCCAGGGACCTCGGCGCGGGCCGGTTCTGAGCGGTCCCCGGAGGGCCCGGGACCTGCTGCGGTACGACCGGAACGCCGGGCGGCGTTCCGGTTCTCGCCCTACCCTGATGTGGACAAAATGGGCTAAATGCCATGTCAAGGGGCGAAGAGTGATAACCGCCGACGATCAATAACGATCCTGTTTTCGATAACAGAACCCTTGACTCCTGCGTGAGGCCGAAGCGAGACTCCCGTCCATCGGTCGGCATTGTCGAACACCTAACGGCAATAAGCGCTAGAGTGTGACAACGCCAAGGGCCGGCATCGCTCTCACCCCCCGAGGGCGCCAGAACCACCGGAGGGACCCGGGGTTCGGCTACCCCTGGACGAAGGACAAAGGAGTCGCGGGTGTCCAGCTCCGACATCTTCATCGGCGAGACCATCGGTACCGCCATACTCATCCTGCTCGGCGGCGGCGTCTGCGCGGCCGTCACGCTGAAGGCCTCCAAGGCCCGTAACGCCGGCTGGCTCGCCATCGCCTTCGGGTGGGGCTTCGCCGTCATGACGGCCGTCTACATCTCAGGACCGCTCTCCGGCGCACATCTCAACCCCGCCGTCACCGTCGCCCTGGCGATCAAGAACAACGACTGGAGCAACGTCCCGGTCTATCTCGCCGGCCAGCTGCTCGGCGCGATGATCGGCGCGGCCCTGGTGTGGGTCGCCTACTACGGCCAGTTCCACGCCCACCTCACCGACAAGGAGATCGTCGGCGGTCCCGGCGCGCAGGCCACCACGGCCAAGGCGGTCGAGGCCCAGGAGAAGGGCGCGGGGCCGGTCCTCGGCATCTTCTCCACCGGTCCGGAGATCCGGAACGCGGCGCAGAACCTGGCCACCGAGATCATCGGCACGACCGTGCTGATCCTCGCGGTCCTCACGCAGGGCCTGAACGACAAGGGCAACGGCCTCGGCATCCTGGGCGGTCTGATCACCGCGTTCGTGGTGGTCTCGATCGGCCTCTCGCTGGGCGGCCCGACGGGCTACGCGATCAACCCGGCCCGCGACCTGGGCCCGCGCATCGTGCACGCCCTGCTGCCCCTGCCCAACAAGGGGGGGTCCGACTGGTCGTACGCCTGGATCCCGGTCGTCGGTCCGCTGATCGGCGGCGCCATCGCGGCAGGCATATACAACGTCGCGTTCGCCTGAGCCCGACCGCGAAGCTCGCGCCGTACGACATGCCTCTTCACTACGGATCTTTCAGGAGCACACAGTGACCGACGCCCACACCGCAGGCCCCTTCATCGCCGCGATCGACCAGGGCACCACCTCCTCGCGCTGCATCGTCTTCGACCGGGACGGCCGTATCGTCTCCGTCGACCAGAAGGAGCACGAGCAGATCTTCCCGAAGCCGGGCTGGGTCGAGCACAACGCGAACGAGATCTGGACCAACGTCCAGGAAGTCGTCGCCGGTGCCGTCGCGAAGGCCGGCATCACCCGTGACGACATCAAGGCCATCGGCATCACCAACCAGCGCGAGACCACCGTGCTGTGGGACAAGAACACCGGTGAGCCCGTCCACAACGCCATCGTCTGGCAGGACACCCGCACCGACGCGCTCTGCAAGGAGCTGGGCCGCAACGTCGGCCAGGACCGCTTCCGCCGCGAGACCGGCCTGCCGCTGGCCTCGTACTTCGCCGGGCCCAAGGCCCGCTGGCTGCTCGACAACGTCGACGGCCTCAAGGAGCGCGCCGAAGCGGGGGACATCCTCTTCGGCACCATGGACACCTGGGTCATCTGGAACCTGACCGGCGGTGTCAACGGCGGCAAGCACGTCACCGACGTCACCAACGCCTCCCGCACCCTTCTCATGAACCTGCACACCACGCAGTGGGACGAGAAGATCTGCGAGTCCATCGGCGTGCCGATGCAGATCCTGCCCGAGATCCGCTCCTCCGCCGAGGTCTACGGCGAGGTCACCGGCGGCAAGCTCGGCGACCTGCTCGGCGGCATCCCGGTCGCCTCCGCGCTCGGCGACCAGCAGGCGGCCCTGTTCGGCCAGACCTGCTTCTCCGAGGGCGAGACCAAGTCCACCTACGGCACCGGCACCTTCATGGTGATGAACACCGGTGACAAGATCATCAACTCCTACGCCGGTCTGCTGACCACCGTCGGCTACAAGATCGGCGATCAGCCGACGGTCTACGCCCTGGAGGGCTCGATCGCCGTCACGGGCTCCCTGGTGCAGTGGATGCGCGACCAGATGGGCCTGATCTCCACCGCCGCCGAGATCGAGACGCTCGCGCTCTCGGTCGAGGACAACGGCGGCGCCTACTTCGTCCCGGCGTTCTCCGGCCTGTTCGCCCCGCACTGGCGCTCCGACGCCCGCGGTGTGATCGCCGGCCTGACCCGGTACGTCACCAAGGCCCACCTGGCGCGCGCCGTCCTGGAGGCCACCGCCTGGCAGACCCGGGAGATCGCCGACGCGATGGTGAAGGACTCCGGCGACGAGCTGGTGGCCCTCAAGGTCGACGGCGGCATGACCGCCAACAACCTGCTGATGCAGACGCTCGCCGACGTCCTGGACGCGCCCGTGGTGCGCCCGATGGTCGCCGAGACCACCTGCCTCGGCGCCGCCTACGCCGCCGGCCTCGCCGTCGGCTTCTGGTCCAGCACCGACGAACTGCGCGCCAACTGGCGCCGGGCCGCCGAATGGACCCCCCGCATGGACGCGGAGACCCGCGACCGTGAGTACAAGAACTGGCTCAAGGCCGTCGAGCGGACCATGGGCTGGATCGAGGACGAGAGCTGAGCTGCCCGCGAGACAGCTCTGACGAGGAGTAAGTACCCGACATGACCAGTCAGTCCACCCTGAGTTCCGTGCCTGCCCTGGGGACGCACCCGGCCTCCGGCTCCAACCCGAGCCGGGCCGAGACCAGGGAGCAGCTCTCCAAGGCGTCGTACGACCTTCTGGTGATCGGCGGCGGCATCCTGGGCATCTCCACCGCCTGGCACGCCGCGCAGTCCGGCCTGAGGGTGGCTCTGGTCGACGCCGGCGACTTCGCCGGCGCCACCTCCTCCGCCTCCTCCAAGCTGCTCCACGGCGGTCTGCGCTATCTGCAGACCGGCGCGGTGAAGCTGGTGGCGGAGAACCACTTCGAGCGCCGTGCGGTCTCCCGCCAGGTGGCCCCCCACCTGGCGAACCCCCTCACCTTCTACCTTCCGGTGTACAAGGGCGGGCCGCACGGCGCGGCGAAGCTCGGCGCGGGCGTCTTCGCCTACTCCGCGCTCTCCGCGTTCGGCGACGGCGTGGGCCACCTGCTCTCCCCCGCCAAGGCGGCGCAGGACGTGCCCGAGCTGCGCACCGAGAACCTCAAGGCCGTGGCCGTGTACGGCGACGACCAGATGAACGACGCGCGCATGGCGCTGATGACGGTCCGCGCGGCCGTCGAGGCGGGCGCGGTCGTGCTGAACCACGCCGAGGTCACCGGCCTGCGCTTCACGCGGGGCCGGGTCACCGGCGCCGAGCTGAAGGACCGCCTGTCCGGCGACGAGTTCGGCGTCGACGCCCGTCTGGTGCTGAACGCGACCGGCCCCTGGGTCGACCACCTGCGGAAGATGGAGTACCCGAACGCGGCGCCGTCCATCCGCCTGTCCAAGGGCGCCCATCTGGTGCTGAAGCGGACCTCCCCGTGGAAGGCCGCGCTCGCGACGCCCATCGACAAGTACCGCATCACCTTCGCCCTCCCCTGGGAGGACATGCTGCTGCTCGGCACCACCGACGAGGAGTACGAGGGCGACCCGGCAGACGTGTCCGTCACCGACAAGGACATAGCGCAGATCCTGGACGAGGCCGCGTTCTCCGTCCGCGACCAGCAGCTCCAGCGGGACCTGATCACGTACGCGTTCGCCGGTCTGCGGGTGCTGCCGGGCGGTCCCGGCGACACCGCGAAGGCCAAGCGGGAGACCGTGGTGACCGAGGGCAAGGGCGGCATGCTGTCCGTCGCCGGCGGCAAGTGGACCACGTTCCGGCACATCGGCCGTACGATCATGAAGAAGCTGGAGTCGCTGCCCGGTCAGCCGCTCGGCGACGACTTCGAGCCGATCTCCTCGCTGCCGAAGAAGCTGCCGCTGCCCGGCATCGCCAACCCGCGCGCGGTCGCCCACCGGCTGCTCACCGACCGCCCGGCGCCCGGGCCGCGCATGGCCGCCGACACCGCCAGGCACCTGGCCACCCACTACGGCTCGCTGGCCTTCGACATCGCCCGCCTGGCGAACGAGAACCCCGAACTGGCCGAGCGGGTGCACCCCGACGCGCCGGAGATCTGGGCGCAGGTCGTGTGGGCCCGCGACCACGAGTGGGCCGAGACGCCGGACGACGTGCTGCGCCGCAGGACGACGCTGACCATCCGCGGCCTGGCCACGGACGAGGTCAGGGCAAAGGTCCAGGACCTGCTCGACAAGAAGTAGGCCTCGGCGGCGGCCGGTCCGCCCTCCCCGACCGGGACCGGCCGCCACCGAGACGCCGGACCCCGCCGCACCGGGTCCGGACCGACGAGAGGGGCGGCTCCCGCCGATGGAGCCGCCCCTCTCTCCTGCCCGGAGCGGGAGGGCGCGGGCAGGGAATCGCCCTTCCGCGCGGCCCGCATAATGTGCTCGGACATCCGATGTCTGAGCCACTGGGAGGCCGGTCATGGCAGTCACCGACGAGGCGATCGAGAAGATCAAGGGCATGATCGTCTCCGGTGCGCTGCGGCCCGGCGACCGGCTGCCCAAGGAGAGCGAACTCGCCGCCGAGCTGGGGCTGTCGCGCAACTCGCTGCGGGAGGCCGTACGGGCGCTGTCGCTGATCCGGATCCTGGACGTGCGGCAGGGCGACGGCACCTATGTCACCAGCCTCGACCCGCAGTTGCTGCTGGAGGCGCTGAGCTTCGTCGTGGACTTCCACCGCGACGACACCGTGCTGGAGTTCCTCGCGGTGCGCCGCATCCTGGAGCCGGCCGCGACGGCGATGGCAGCCGTGCGGATCGGCGAGGACGAACTGGACGCGCTGACCGCCCAGTTGGACGCCCTCGGTGAGGACCCGTCGGTGGAGGAACTGGTCGCCGCCGACCTTCGGTTCCATCGCGGCATCGTGCGCGGCGCCGGCAACTCGGTGCTGTGCTCGCTGCTCGACGGGCTGTCGGGCCCGACGACGCGGGCCCGGATCTGGCGGGGCCTCACCCAGGAGGACGCGGTCGGCCGCACCCTGCGCGAGCACCGGGCGATCCTGGCGGCGCTGCGCGACCGGGACGCCGAGGCGGCCCGCTCCTGGGCGACCGTGCACATCGCGAGCGTGGAGCAGTGGCTGCGGTCCACGCTGTGAGCTGGGCCGGGGCGAGGCCGGGCGGATCGTCCCGCGGGGTGTTCCGGCCTGGCGAACGGGGCAGTGATCCGGTCACTCCCCCACGCACGGGGGCTGCGGGCGCCCCCGCCGGACGCCGTAAGGTTGGTGAGTCAAGCGAGGGCACGTCGGAAGGAGGCACTGGGTGATCGAGCTGGAGGGGGTTCCCGAGCTGATCGACCCAGTCATGGTGGCCGCGTTCGAGGGCTGGAACGATGCCGGCGACGCCGCCTCCACGGCGGTCGCGCATCTGGAACGCGAATGGAAGGGCGAGGTGTTCGCGGCGCTGGACGCCGAGGACTACTACGACTTCCAGGTGAACCGGCCCACGGTGTTCATGGACGCCGGTGTGCGCAAGATCACCTGGCCGACGACCAGGTTGTCGGTCGTGCGGGTCGGCGGCGAGAAGCCGCGCGACCTGGTGCTGGTCCGCGGCATCGAGCCGTCCATGCGCTGGCGTTCGTTCTGCAACGAGCTGCTCGGCTTCGCGCACGAGCTGGGCGTGGAGCTGGTGGTCATCCTCGGCGCTCTGCTCGGCGACACCCCGCACACGCGTCCCGTGCCGGTCAGCGGGGTGACGTCCGACCCGGACCTGGCCCGCCGCATGGACCTGGAGGAGACCAAGTACGAGGGCCCGACCGGCATCGTCGGCGTCCTGCAGGAGGCGTGCACGCACGCCGGCGTCCCGGCGGTGTCGCTGTGGGCGGCCGTGCCGCACTACGTCTCCCAGCCGCCCAACCCGAAGGCCACACTGGCGCTGCTCAACCGCCTGGAGGACCTGCTGGACCTGCGCATCCCGCAGGGCGAGCTGCCGGAGGACGCGCGCGCCTGGCAGGTGGGGGTGGACCAGCTGGCCGCGGAGGACAGCGAGGTCGCCGAGTACGTGCAGACCCTGGAGGAGGCCCGGGACACCGCGGAGCTGCCGGAGGCGTCGGGTGAGGCGATCGCCCGCGAGTTCGAGCGGTATCTGCGGCGGCGGGACGTCAGCCCTCCGGGCGGTAAGCCGCGTCCTGCCCCCGGCGGTTCCAAGGACGACGAGGACGACACCGAGGACTGAGCGGCCGAGGCACGAAGAAGGGGCGTTTCCCGGTGCCGGGAAACGCCCCTTCTTCGTGGTGCAGACGCGCCGAGGGTGCCGATTCGGGTTGTCGGACGGCTTTACAGGGCCACTCCGAGCAGCGCGTCCACTGCCCTCGTCACCAGGCCCGGTGCGCCCGTGTCCGTGCCGCCCTCCTGCTCCTGCCGGGCGGCCCAGCGGTCCACGGCCGTGAGCGCGGCGGGGGCGTCGAGGTCGTTCGCGAGGGCCTCGCGGACCTCCTCGACCAGCGCGTCAGCGGACGGGCCGTCGGGGCGGGAGACGGCGGAGCGCCAGCGGGCGAGGCGTGCTTCGGCGTCGTGGAGGACCTGGTCGGTCCATTCCCAGTCGGCGCGGTAGTGGTGGGCCAGCAGAGCGAGGCGGATGGCGGCCGGGTCGACGCCGTCGCGGCGGAGCTGCGAGACGAAGACCAGGTTGCCCTTGGACTTGGACATCTTCTCGCCGTTCAGGGCGACCATGCCGGCGTGGACGTAGGCCTTGGCCATGGGGAACTCGCCGGTGAGCACCTGGGCGTGCGAGGCGCCCATCTCGTGGTGCGGGAAGGCGAGGTCGGAGCCGCCGCCCTGGACGTCGAAGCCCATGCCGAGGTGGTCCAGCGCGATGGCCACGCACTCGATGTGCCAGCCGGGCCGGCCCCGCCCGAGGGTGCCGCCGTCCCAGCTGGGCTCGCCCTCGCGGGCCGCCATCCACAGCATCGGGTCCAGCGGGTTCTTCTTGCCCGGACGGTCCGGGTCGCCGCCGCGCTCGGCGGACAGCAGCCGCATGGCGGCCGCGTCGAGGTGCGAGACCTTGCCGAAGTTCGGGTCGGACTCGACGGAGAAGTAGATGTCGCCCTCCAGCTCGTAGGCCGCGCCGAGGTCGCGCAGCCGCTCCACGAGCGGGACGATCCCGGGTATGGCCTCCACGGCGCCTATGTAGTGCCGCGGCGGGAGCATCCTGAGGGCGGTCATGTCCTCACGGAACAGGGCCGTCTCCTTCTCGGCGAGGGCGACCCAGTCGACGCCGTCCCGGTCCGCGCGCTCCAGCAGCGGATCGTCGACGTCGGTGACGTTCTGGACGTAGTGAACCTGCCGCTTGGTGTCGAGCCACACGCGCTGAACGAGGTCGAACGCGTTGTAGGTCGCCGCGTGACCCATGTGGGTCGCGTCGTACGGGGTGATGCCGCAGACGTAGAGACGGGCGACGGGACCGGGGTCGAGGGTGACCGGACCGCCGGTCGCGGTGTCGTGGATCCTCAGGTCGCGGCCCTGACCAGGCAGGGCGGGGACCTCGGAAGCGGGCCAGGCATGCATGTACCTGAGCCTAACCGGCCGCCTGCTGCGCATACGAACGGGATCGCGCCGGATGGCCGGTTGTACGGTCTTGTACCTTCGCGGCCGATGTGCTTGCGCGCCGGGCCTCTTGAAACCCCGCCGCCTACACGGGAGGCCAGGGGATGGCCGGCCACTCGCCGCCCGGCTCCGGGTGCACTCCCGTGGTCAGCAGCGCCTCCACACGCGCGCGCGTGGCGTCGATCTCGGCCGGGGTGATCAGCGCGGCCAGCCGCTCGCCCAGCGGCCCGTCGAGGGCCCCCTGGAGCCCTTTGAGGACCTCGACGGCCTCGTCGGTCAGCGGTTCCCCGGCCCAGCCCCACAGCAGCGTGCGGAGCTTGTTCTCGACGTTGAAGGTGACGCCGTGGTCGATGCCGTAGAGCCGGCCGTCGGGGGTGGGCAGCAGATGGCCGCCCTTGCGGTCGGCGTTGTTGATCACCGCGTCGAGGACGGCGAGCCGGCGCAGCCGCTCGTCGTCGGCGTGCACCAGCAGGGCGGTGCGGCCCTCGCCGACGTCGGCCAGGCCGATCGCCCTCCAGCCCGGCTCCGGTTCCTCGGCGTCGACCAGCGCGAGCAGCTCCGCCTCGGCCTGGACGTCGATCCACAGCTGGCACATGCCCTCGCCGTACGGGCCGTCGCGCAGCACGGTCGGCGGGACCAGGCCCCAGCCCGTGGCCTCGGAGACCTCGTAGGCGGCCACCTCGCGGGCGGCCAGGGTGCCGTCGGGGAAGTCCCACAGCGGGCGCTCCCCGGCGACCGGCTTGTAGACGCAGGACGCCTCGCGGCCGTCGAGGGCGATGGTGCAGAACAGCGCGGCGTTGGACGCCTCGCGGATCCGGCCGCGCACGGTCAGCTCACCGCGCGCGAGCAGCTCGGCGGCGGCCGGGCCGGCTGCGGCGTCGGTGGGCGTCACGCTCCGCGGCGGTATCCGTTCTGGCGCGGACATACGTGTCCTTCCGGATCGAGCGGGAGGCTGCACAGCGGGCACGGCGGCCTTCCGGCGTTGACGACGTCGAGGGCGCGCTTGGCGAAGGCACGGGCCTGCGCGCCGGTCAGCCGGACCCGCAGCATCGGGGGTCCGTTCTCCTCGTCCTGGAGCAGCCGCTCCTCGGCCTCGGCGAGGTCCTCCTCGGTGTCGGCGTCCAGCTCCACCAGGGCCTGCGCCTCGACGATCATGCGCTGTTCCTCGCCGTCCCAGGCCAGCGCCATGGTGCCGACCCGGAACTCCTCCTCGATGGGGGTCTCCAGCGGGGCGGTGTCGGCGATCTCGGTGGGTGCCACGGCGGGGACGGCGGCGCTGCCGCCACTGCGCCGTACGACCTCGTCGAGCAGTTCGTCCATGCGCTCGGCGAGCGCGGCGACCTGGGTCTTCTCCAGAGCCACGCTGGTCACCCGGGAGCCTGCGGTGGCCTGGAGGAAGAACGTACGGCGTCCGGGCAGTCCGACCGTGCCGGCCACGAAGCGGTCCGGCTGGTCGTAGAGGAACACCTGACGGGACACGTCCTGTCTCCAGTGAGAGTGGGTTCGAGTGGTTCGGGGCTGCGGGCCACAGCGGATCGGCGACGGTGCGGATCGCTTCACCCTACTGCGGCCGACGATCACGGTGCGCCCGCACCGCCTCCGACCGGTGCGTCGCCCTCACCAGGTTCCTCGCGCGGGGCGAGGGAAGCGAAATCCCCGGTGTCGCCGAGGCGAACGAGAAATGGCCGCAACCGGGTGTAGCGGATCGCGGTGACGGAACACGGTTCCACGGAGATCCGCTGAAAGAGGTCGAGGTGCAGTCCGAGGGCGTCGGCGACGAGGGACTTGATGATGTCACCGTGGGAGCACATGAGATACACGGCGTCGGCGCCGTGGTCGCGCTCCACGCGCGCGTTCCACTCGCGTACGGCCTCGGCGGCGCGGGTCTGCATGGCGCGCATCGACTCACCGCCGGGGAAGGCGGCGGCCGACGGGTGGGCCTGGACGACCTCCATCAGCGGCTCGTCCTTGAGCTCGGCGAGCTTGCGGCCGGACCAGTCGCCGTAGTGGCACTCCCCGATCCGCTCGTCGGTGTGGGCGCGCAGGCCGGGGCGGGCCTCGAGCAGCGGCCGCACGGTCTCCTGGCAGCGCTGCAGGGGGCTGGTGACGACCTCGGAGATCGGCAGGGCGGCGAGCCGTGCGGGCAGGGCGGCGGCCTGGGCGGCGCCGCGCTCGTCCAGGGCGACGCCCGGCGTCCAGCCGGCGAGGACACCGGAGGTGTTGGCGGTGGAGCGTCCGTGCCGGACGAGGATCAGCGTGGGCATGCCGCCCAGCGTAGGGGTATCAGCACATGAACCGGGGAACGGCCGAAGGGAGAATGCGCTCCGTGATCGTCGACTGCGCCATCTACCGGCACGGGCACCGTACCGAGGGACCGGACGACTTCTCCGACGCGCTGGCCGATGCTCGCGCGGCCGGCGGGTTCGTGTGGATCGGTCTGCACGAACCGTCCGAGCGGGAGTTCGACCTGGTCACGCAGGAGTTCGGGCTGCATCCGCTGGCCGTGGAGGACGCCCTCAAGGCGCATCAGCGGCCCAAGCTCGAGGTGTACGACGACTCGCTGTTCATGGTGCTGAAACCGGTCGTGTACGAGCCGCGCAGCGACACCGTCTCGGCAGGCGAGATCATGGTCTTCGTCGGCGACTGCTTCGTGGTCACCGTCCGTCACGGCGAGGGCTCGCCGCTGGCGGCCGTGCGGCGCCGGCTGGAGGACGAGCCGGACATGCTGGACAAGGGTCCGACCGCCGTGCTGTACGCGATCTCCGACGCGATCGTCGACCACTATCTGGAGGTGGCGACGGAGCTGGGGACCGACCTGGAGGAGCTGGAGGCGGAGGTGTTCCTGCCGGAGGGCGGCGGCTCGCGGGGCACCGCGTCGCGGATCTACGGCTTCAAGCGGCAGGTGCTGGAGTTCCGCCGGGCCACCGGCCCGCTGGCGCTGCCGCTGAGCCGGCTGGCGGGCACCGGGCAGTTCGGCGCCCCCGTGCCGTTCGTGCACGACAAGGCGCGCCCGTTCTTCCGGGACGTGGGCGACCACCTCGCGCGCGTGAACGAGTCCGTGGAGGCCCTGGACCGGCTGGTGTCGGACGTGCTGTCGGCCCATCTGGCGCAGATGAGCGTGCGGCAGAACGACGACATGCGCAAGATCTCGGCGTGGGCGGCGATGGCCGCGGTGCCGACGATGATCGCGGGCATCTACGGCATGAACTTCGACCACATGCCGGAGCTGCACTGGCTGTGGTCGTATCCGGCGGTGATCCTCGTGATGGCGGCGCTGGAGGTGCTGCTGTACCGCCTGTTCAAGCGCCGCGGCTGGCTGTGAGGCGGCTCCGCGCCGCTCAGGCGAACTCGCGGGCGGAGGCGGCGGGGCCGCCGAGGGGGTCGCGGCGGGCCGGCATGCGCAGAGTGACCATGCGGCGCCGGCCGGCGAGGAGTTCGTAGGCGTACACGGCGTGGATGCCGGCGGCGAGGAGGGCGTACCGGGCGCGGGACCAGCCGAGGATGCGGCGCATGTGGGCCATCACCGCGAGGCTGACGTCCCGGTGGACGCGGATCTCGGCGAGGGCGCAGGCGCGCAGGGTGCGCCGGATCAGCGGGCCGTGCCCGGCGGCGGCGAACCGCAGCAGCTCCTCGTGGGTGTAGGCGAGGTGCTTGTCCTCGTCGTCGGCGATCATCCGGACGGCCCGGCCGATCTCGGGGTGGTCGGCGAAGTGCTCGAGCAGCAGCCTCATCTGCTCGGCGGCGCGCTGTTCGGTGACGCGGCTGTGGGCGAGGTAGACGATGATGTCCCGCTCGGTGAGCGGCTCGTCCCGCCGGAGCCTGTCGTGGGCGAGGCCGATGCCGCGCCGCTCCAGCAGCATCGTGTAGTCCGTCTCGGGCGGTACGGCGACGGGGGTGAGACCGCGCTTCCTCATCAGCGCGAGGAAGATGCGTCCGTGCTTGTCCTCGTCGGCGCCGTGCCGGGCGATCTTCGGGGCCATGGCGCGTTCGCCGAGCGGGACCAGCGCCGCGATCCGCCCGTTCTCCCAGCCGCCCTGGGACTCCCCGCCTGCGGCGATGGAGCAGAACAGCCGGAACGACTCGTCGTGGTAGAGGATCTCCTGGAACAGACTCCTGGCCGACAGCATGGACGCCACCTCTCCCGCACGCCTGCGCACCGGTGCGCCGCAGTCCGCGACGCCTTCGCGGGCTTCCGCGAAGAACGAGTCAATGGCGGCCGCAGGGGGGCCGCAACACGGGTGCGCGCCGGCTGGGCCGAAAGGCCGAAAGAAGCGACGCCGGAGTCGTAACCGCACGGCGCCCGGACCGTTGTTCCGGGTGACGGCCGTGGCGGGGAAGACCCCCCGAGCCCCCACCACGGCCGCTGAAGCTCCCGCCGGTGCCTAGGCCAGGCCGGCGCGTTCCAGGGCCTCGATGCCGGCCCGCAGCGAGGCGAGTCGCTCCTCCAGGGTGAAGCCGGCCGGGGACAGGCTGAGCGTGGTGACGCCGGCGGCGGCGTAGGCCTTCATCCGGTCGGCGATGCGGTCGACGGACCCGAGCAGTGTCGTCCGGTCGATGAGGTCCTGCGGGACCGCCGCGGCGGCGCCCTGCTTGTCCCCCGCCAGGTACTTCTGCTGGATCTCCGCGGCCTCCTTCTCGTATCCCATGCGCCGGGCGAGCTGGTTGTAGAAGTTCTGCTTGGCACTGCCCATGCCGCCGACGTACAGCGCGGTGTAGGGGCGGAACGTGTCGGCGAGGCGGGCCACGTCCTTGTCGTCGCCGACGGCGATCGGCAGGGTCGGGCAGACGTCGAAGCCGTCGAGGGTCCTGCCCGCCTTCTCGCGCCCCGCGCGCAGGTGCCTGAGGGTGGTCTCCTCCAGGTCGTCGGCGGAGGGGAAGATCAGCAGGGCGCCGTCGGCGATCTCGCCGGTCTGCTCCAGGTTCTTCGGCCCGATCGCCGCGATGTAGAGCGGGATGTGCTCGCGCTGCGGGTGCACGGTCAGCTTGATCGGCTTGCCCGGGCCGCCGGGCAGCGGCAGCGTCCAGTGCTCGCCCTCGTACGTCAGCCGCTCCCGGGTCATGGCCTTGCGCACGATCTCCACGTACTCGCGGGTCCGGGCGAGCGGCTTGTCGAACTTGACGCCGTACCAGCCCTCGGAGACCTGCGGGCCGGAGACGCCGAGGCCGAGCCGGAAGCGGCCGCCGGAGAGCGAGTCGAGCGTCGCGGCGGTCATCGCGGTCATCGCGGGCTGCCGGGCGGGGATCTGGAAGATGGCCGAGCCGACGTCGATGCGCTCGGTCTGCGCGGCGACCCAGGACAGCACGGTCGCCGCGTCGGATCCGTAGGCCTCGGCGGCCCAGCACACGGAGAAGCCCAGCCGGTCGGCCTCCTGGGCCACGGCCAGATTGTCCCCGTCCATTCCGGCACCCCAGTAGCCGAGGTTGATCCCGAGCTGCATCGCCGACTCCTCTTACCGGTGAGTAACGTCCCTGTCGGGGGTGACACTAGCGCCTCGCCACCCGCCCAGCCACGGCGCGGGGCACCGGTTGTCCACAGGCCACCCACCGCACCGGTCCTGGCCAGTAATCTCGCCCGCATGGAGCAGAGGCATCTCGGCCGTACCGGCCTGCGCGTGTCCCGGATCGGGCTCGGCACCCTCACCTGGGGCCGGGACACCGACGAGCACGACGCCGCAGACATGCTGAAGGCGTTCTGGGAGGCCGGCGGGACCCTCGTCGACACCGCCGACGTGTACGCCGACGGGGAGGCGGAGTACCTGCTCGGGCGGCTGATGGACGGCCTGGTGCCGCGCCGGGACCTGGTGATCTCCACCAAGGCCGGCAGCGTGCCCGACCCCGACCGCCGTTTCGACGGCTCCCGCGGCCATCTGCTCGCCGCGCTCGACGCCTCCCTGGCCCGCCTGGGCACGGAGTACGTCGACCTGTGGCACGTCCACGCCTACGACCCTCAGACCCCGCTGGAGGAGACCCTCCAGGCGCTGGACATAGCGGTCGGCAGCGGCCGCGCGCGGTACGCGGGCGTCTCGAACTTCTGCGGCTGGCAGCTCGCCAAGGCCGCCACCTGGCAGCTCGCGGCGCCGGGCACACGCACCCGCCTGGCCAGCACGCAGATGGAGTACTCCCTGCTGCAGCGGGGCGTGGAGCGGGAGGTGCTGCCCGCCGCGCTGGATCTCGGCGTGGGTCTGCTGCCCTCCTCGCCGCTCGGCCGGGGCGTGCTGACCGGCAAGTACCGGCACACCACGCCCCCGGACTCGCGCGGCGCCTCCGAGCACCTCGCGCCGTTCGTCGAGCCGTATCTGGACGACACGGCGAGCCGCATCGTGGACGCGGTGACGACGGCCGCCGACGGGCTCGCGGTCACCCCGCTGCAGGTGGCCCTCGCCTGGGTCCGGGACCGGCCCGGCGTGGCGGCGCCGATCGTCGGCGCGCGCAACGCACAGCAGCTCACGGCGGCGTTGTCAGTGGAGGCCCTTAGTCTTCCTGACGAGATCTGCCGGGCGCTGGACGATGTGTCGGCGCCCGTGCACCGCTATCCCGATCACGACTGGAGCACGCTGTGAGCACGGAGCCGGAGACCACGGAGAAAGCCGGGCCGGGGACACCGGACGTTCCGGAGACCGCCGGGCAGAAGGCGACCCCCGGGCAGAGCCGTGCGGACGCCGGCGCCGGTGCGGGGCAGAGGCCTGCGGGGACCGGGGACAGCGGGTCCGGCACCGGGAGCGAAGGCACGGAGGCGGCAGGGGCTGCCCGGGGCGCAGGGGCAGACGTGGCCGGAGGAGCGAGCGACGCGGACACGCGCGAGGGCCGGGCCGAGAGCGACGCGGGCCCGGGCGGCGCCGAGAGCGGCACGGACGCGGGCGACGCCGAGGCAGGGTCGGGCACGGACGCGGGCCCGGGCGGCGCGGAGGGCGGGTCGGGCGCGAGCGATAACGCCGACGGCGGGGCCGAAGGCAGGGGCGGTCTTCGCGCGGGCGACGCCGAAGGCGAGGGCGGTGCCGGTGACGCGTCGCAGTTGTCCGAGGCCGAGGCCGAGTTGGCGGCGCAGCGGCTCGAGCGGGAGCGGATCGAGCGGCGCAAGGCCGAGAAGAAGGGCCGGATCGAAAGCGGCGCCAAGCTCAGCGGCAAGGCGGCCGACCTCCTCGCCGCGGTGCGGGCGGTGGAGAGCGGCGAGAAGCCGGTGGCCGCGGTGTTCGCCGAGCCCACGCCGGCGCCGCGCCGCCCGGCCCCCGAGCCCGTGCGCCGCCCGCAGCCCGTCCCCGCCGCGCCCGCGGGCGTTCCGGCCGCCGCGCCCGCGCCGGAGACCGTCGAGGCCGTCCGCCGGGTGCTGGCCGAGGGCGGCGCGCCCGAGGCCCTCGCTCCCCAGGTGGCCGCTGCGCTCGGCGAGGGCGCCGACGCCGTGCTGCGCGAGGACCCCTGGCAGCTGCTGCGGATCGGCGGTGTACGGCCCGACCAGGCCGACGGTTTCGCGCGGGCGCTGCTCGGCGCCGCCTGCGGGCCGGGCGACGAGCGGCGGGGCCGTGCGATCACCGTCTGGCTGCTGGAGCAGGCGGCCCTGGCCGGGCACACCGCGCTGGAGCTGCCCACGCTCACCGCGGCCCTGGCCCGGCAGAGCGTGCCGGACCCGGACGCGGCGGTGCAGAGCACGCTCGCGGAGGGCGAGGCCCTGGCGTTCCAGGACGCCCTGGAGGAGCCGGGGGCGGCGGCCCCGCAGGCGGCCGGCGGCGGCGACGGCGAGGACGAGCGCCCGGTCCGGGTCCTCGTCGGCCTGGAGCGGTACGCACTGGCCGAGGAGAGCCTCGCCGACGGACTGGCCCGGCTGGTCAACTCGCCGTCCAAGGAGAGCGAGCAGGCCTGGGCGTCGGCTGCGGGCGCCCTGTCCGGCGGCGCCGCCGAGCTGGCCCGCGCGGTCGCCGGACACGGGCTGGTGCTGCACACCGGCGGAGAGGCCGCCCGCGCGGAACCGGCCGCGCTGCTCGCCGCGGCGCGCGCCGCGGGCCTGCGGGCCTTCGCCGTCTGCCACACTCCCGACGGCTGCCGCCGCCTCACCGCCACCCTCGCGGCCACAGCCCCGGCCCGGCCCGACGCGGGCACGGACGCCGGCGCCGGGCCGGAGGAGCACGCGCACCCCTCCTCCGCCACCGAGCTCGGCGTGGGCACGGTCGCCGGGCTGCTGGCCGGTGCGGAGGGGCCGGGGCGGGACGCGGACGGGACGCTGGAGCTGGATCTGCTGGTGGTGCTGGACGCGCCGCAGCTCGACGTGGAGAGCGCGGCGACGCTGGTGGAGTCGCTGCCCGACGGGGCCCGGCTGGTGCTCAGCGGCGACCCGGCGCTGCTCTGGTCGGCCGGGCCGGGGCGGGTCTTCGCCGACCTCCTCGCCGCACGCGTCGTCCCGCAGATCGCCTCGCGCATCCCCGACCCGGGGCCGATCGGCGAGCTGGTCTCCGGCATCGGCATCGGCGAGCTGAACCAGGTCGCCGCTCCGGGCAAGGAGATCGTCATCGTCCCGGTGCGGGACGCGGGCGAGGCCGTGCACCGGACGGTCCAGCTGGTCGCGGACTCGGTGCCGCGGGCGATCGGCGTACCGCCCGACCAGACGGTGGTGATCACACCGGGCCACGGCGGTGCGGCGGGCACCCGCGCCCTCAACTCCGCGCTCAAGGAGCGCCTCAACCCCGGCCCCGGCCGCTTCGGCGGCTTCGACCCCGGCGACCGGATCGCCTACTCCCCCGCCCCGGGCCGTACGGTGCCGGGCGTGGTGGTGAAGGCCGACGCGGACGGGCTGCACCTGACGTGCGCGGGCGTCCCGGTGGTCGTACCCCGCGAGCGGGTGGAGAGCGCCGTACGGCACGGCTGGGCGCTGACCGCGCACCAGGCGGTGGGCGCGCGCTGGCCGGCGGCGGTCGTGGTGCTGCCCGGCGACGCGGCGCAGGCCCTCAGCAGGCCCTGGGTCTACACGGCGTTCGGCCGGGCGGAGCGGCATCTGTCCGTGGTGCACGGCGTGGAGCAGGCCCTGCCGAAGGCGGTGGCGGAGACCCCGGCCAAGCCCCGCACCACCCGGCTGCAGACGCTGCTGCGCACCCAGGTGCCGGCGAGCTGAGCTGACCCGGGCCGCGCATCCCGTTCCGGCCGCGCAAGCTGTCCGCGGCCGGAACGGCGACCAGCCTTGGGGTGCGGAACCGGCAGCGCCGCACCGGCCTCCGGCCGCACAGCACCGCCGTGCGCACAGCACCGCCGTGCGCACAGCGCCGCCGGCCGCCGTCGCCCTCACTTCTCGAGGCGCTCACCCTTCGGCGCACTCACCTCTGGACGTTCTCGACCTCGTCGTCTTCGGCCTCATCCTCGTCCTCGACCTCATCCTCGTCCTCGACGAATTCGAGGTCGTCCTCCTCGTCGGAGTCGTCCTCGTCGTCGAAGACCGCGCTGACGTCGAACCGGCACACCACTCCTTGCGGGTCGATGTGCTCGAACGGCGCGTCCAGCCACTCCCCCGCCTCGGGGGCCTCCTCCGCCGCGGTGACCCAGAGCGTCGAGTCGCCCTCCTCCAGGCCGAACTCCTTGTGCCGGGAGGCGATCTCGTCGGGTTCGAACTCGCCGAACAGGATGCCGAGCGCGCCCGGAACCGTCCCGGCGGCCTCCTCGGACAGGCCGCCCGGGGCCTCGTACTCCGCCGCCTCGACCCGCTGCGCCTGCGCCAGCAGCCGCTGCGGTTCCACCACGGCGTAGTCGCGGCGGATCAGCACGCTGATCGCGTGCGGTTCCTCGGGGCCCGCGTACGGCGGCAGCTCCTCCGCACCGGGGATCTCGAAGGGCGTGACCTCGTCGTAACGGTCGTAGAGCAGCTCGTCGTACACCTCGGCGGCCGCGGCCAGCTGGTTGAACGCCTCCAGCACGGCCGGGTCGTCCTCCCCCGACCTGCGTTCGACCGCGGCCAGATGACGGTCGAGCGCGGTCTTGATCGCCTCGGCGGCGGCGCGTACCTCGGCAGCGGTGGGCTGCGCAGCATCAGACATACTGCAGACGCTATCCGTACCGGGCCCCAGCCCGCACAATAGATGCGATGCCGGAATACGAATTTGTCGACGTGTACGTGCCTCGCGGGGTGTCCCGCAAGGAGGCGACGCGTCTGCTGACGGACCATGCCGAGTACGGACACTGGGAGTTGGACCGACTGAGCCTGCTGCGTGACGGCAGCCGCAGGGTGCGGTTGCGCCGGCGGATCATCCGCCAGGTGCGGGCCACGTGGTGAGACAGGCCGTCTGAACGGAGCGGGCCCCGCCATGCCGGCGGGGCCCGCTCCGTTTCCGGCGTGCCCGCTAGGCCATGGACCGGGCCCTGCGGTAGAGCACCGCGCCCGCGAGGAGCGCGCCCGCGCCGACGGGCAGCGCGAGACCCAGCGGCAGATCGCTGCCGGTGTGCGCGAGCTGGGCGCCGGTCAGCGGCTGGGCGGAGTGCCCGCCCGTCTGCTTGACCTGGGTCGACCCGTGGGGGCCGCCGGGCGTGTGCCCGCCCTGGCCGGGCGGGGTCGCCGGGGTGCCGGGGTGGGTCGGCCCGCCCGGCTGGTGCGGGGTGCCGGGGTGGCCCGGATGACCGGGGTGTCCCGGGTGGCCAGGATGGCCGGGGTGGCCAGGATGGCCCGGGTGGCCCGGATGACCTGGGTGGCCTGGGTGACCGGGTTGTCCCGGCTGCCCGGGCGGGTTGCCGTGGCCGTGGCCTGCGTTGCCGCAGTCGTTGCCCGTGGCGGCGTTGCCGGCTCCGATGACGTTGACGCTGTTGCCGCAGACGTTCACCGGAGCGTCGATCGGCACCTGCACCGTGTTGCCGGAGCCCACGCCGGGCGAGCCCGAGGTGTGGCCGCCCGCGTGCGAGCCGCCGGAGCCGCCGTGGCCCGCCGGAGTGCCGCCGTGGTTGGCGCATGTGTTGCCCACGGACGGGTTGAGCAGCCCGACGACGTTCACGGTGTTGCCGCACACATTCACCGGCACGTGCACCGGCGCCTGCACCGTGTTGCCGGACAGTACGCCGGGTGAGCCGGCGGCGGCGCCGGACGCGCCCGCGTCGGCGTGGGCGTAGCCGCTCACAGCGGCGATCACACCGGTCGCGGCGGCCATGGTCATCAGGCCCTTTCGGGTCCCTTGTCGCATGCTGAGTTCCCCCCTGCCTTCGTTTTCCCGATAAGCGACCGGCCCGGAAGAGATCCAAAGAGATCCAAAGAGATCCAAAAAAGAACGGGCCGATCGAAAAGGCCGGTCGGCCTCGGAGTGCGTGGCGCGCGCTCCGAGGCCGACGGCTCGTCAAGGACGCTCCCTCGGGACCGACGGTCCCCTCCAGGGAGCCGGCGTCAGTGGTTGACGCAGGTGTTGCCGAAGGCGGGGTTCAGGAGCCCGATCACGTTGACCGTGTTGCCGCAGACGTTCACCGGCACGTGCACGGGCACCTGGACGACGTTGCCGGAGACGACACCCGGGGACTGCACGGCGGCACCCTGGGCACCGGAGTCGGCGACAGCGAGGCCCGCGCCCGCGAGAACCAGCCCACCGGTGGCAGCCGCAGCAGCGACGACCTTCTTGATCATTATTCCTCCTTGTTGGCAAAGCGATCCCAAGGTGCGGGATCGCATCACCTGTAACGAGGAGGGAGTAATGGGGCTACGAGCTTATGGTCCGATTCACCCTTCTCAGTCACCCTCGCACGGCCGCCCGAATTCCCCCGGCAGACCTCACGACGCGTCGAGGAACCGGTCGAGCACCCGCACGCCGAACCGCAGCCCGTCCACCGGCACCCGCTCGTCCACGCCGTGGAACATGCCGGCGAAGTCCAGCTCCGGCGGCAGCTTCAGGGGTGCGAAGCCGAAGTGGCGGATGCCGAGGTCGTCGAAGGACTTGGCGTCGGTTCCGCCGGAGAGCATGTAGGGGATCGCCTTGGCGGTGGGGTCCTCGGCGAGCAGCGCGGACTGCATGGCCTCCACCAGCGCTCCGTCGAAGCCGGTCTCGACGGCCTTGTCGGCGTGCACGTCCTCGCGGCGGACGTTCGGCCCGAGCAGCCGGTCGAGGTCGGCGAGGAACTCCTCCTCGTGGCCGGGCAGGAAGCGGCCGTCGATGTGCGCGGTGGCCTCGCCGGGGATGACGTTGACCTTGTAACCGGCGTTCAGCTGGGTCGGGTTGGCGGTGTTGCTCAGGGTCGCGCCGATCAGCTTGGCGATGCCGCCGAGCTTGGCCAGGGTGGAATCCATGTCCTCCGGGTCCAGCTCGGTGCCGAGCGCGTCGCCCAGCTCGTCCAGGAAGGCCCGGGTGGTCTTGGTGACCCGCACCGGGAACCTGTGGCGGCCGACCCGGGCGACGGCCTCGGACAGCTCGGTGATGGCGTTGTCCCGGTGGATCATCGAGCCGTGCCCGGCCGTGCCGGCGACGGTCAGCTTCATCCAGTGCATGCCCTTCTCGGCCGTCTGGATCAGATAGAGCCGCCGCTGCTCGCTGACGGTGAAGGAGAAGCCGCCGACCTCGCTGATCGCCTCGGTGACCCCCTCGAACAGCTCGGGGTGGTGGTCGACCAGGTAGCGGGCGCCGTAGGTGCCGCCGGCCTCCTCGTCGGCGAGGAAGGCGACGACGACGTCCCGCGGGGGCCGCCGGCCGCTGCGGAGCCGGTCGCGCACGACCGCGAGGGTCATGGCGTCCATGTCCTTCATGTCGACCGCGCCACGCCCCCAGACGCAGCCGTCGGCGATCTCTCCGGAGAACGGGTCGTGGGTCCAGTCGACGGCGTTGGCCGGTACGACGTCCAGGTGGCCGTGGATCAGCAGCGCGGGCCGGGACGTGTCCTCGCCCTCGATGCGGGCCACCGTGGAGGCGCGGCCGGGGTGCGACTCGTAGATCTTCGGCTCGAGCCCCACCTCGGCGAGCTTCTCGGCGACCCACTCGGCGGCCTGGCGCTCGCCGGGGCCCGAGTGGTCGCCGTAGTTGCTGGTGTCGAACCTGATCAGCTCGCGGCAGAGGTCCACGACCTCGTCCTCGCCGGTGACGTTCCTGGTCGTGCCCGTGTCGCTCACGTGCTTCCTCCCGCGCTGTCGCTGCTGGTGGTCCTCCACATCCTCCCTCCGTCCCGCCCGCGGCCCAAGACCGGTGCCCACCCGTCACACGCCGTTCACGCACCACCGGCGCCGGGGACCGGGGTGATCGGCCACCTCCGAAAGCCTGGTAATGTTTCCTTCGTCGCCGCGAGGGAAACCCCGCCGAAAGGGTCCCGAGCACGACAGACACCTTGTCCGGGTGGCGGAATGGCAGACGCGCTAGCTTGAGGTGCTAGTGCCCTTTATCGGGCGTGGGGGTTCAAGTCCCCCCTCGGACACCAGCGAGGCCCCTGCTCAGCAGGGGCCTTTTGCTTCTCCCCGCGGCCGGGTCCCACACTTGAGGGGTGGCCCGGCCCAATGACGAGGTCGAGGCGCTCCTGCAGGAGTACGCGGACCTCATCGCGATCACCGGAGGCGACGCCTTCAAGGCGCGCGCCTACGAGAAGGCCGCGCGTGCCATCGGCGGGTATCCGGCCGACATCTCCACGCTCGACGAGGACGGGCTGAGGGAGATCCCGAACGTGGGGAAGTCGATCGCCGACAAGGTGGCCGAGTACCTGCGCACGGGGAAGATGGCGGTGGTCGAGGAGCGGCGGGCGAAGATCCCCGCCGGGGTGCGGGAGCTGATCACGATTCCCACCCTGGGCCCGAAGAAGGCGCTGCGGCTCTACGAGGACCTGCACATCTCGTCGGTGAACGAGCTGGCGGCGGCGATCGAGGCGGACGCGCTGGCCGATCTGAAGGGCTTCGGCGAGAAGACGCAGGAGAACATCCGGCACGGCATCGAACTGCTGCAGCGGGCGGGCGCCCGGGTGCCGCTGTCGCTGGCGCTGGACACCGCAGAGGAGATCGTCGCCGAGCTGTCCGGGGTGACCGGGTGCACGCGCTGCGCGTACGCGGGCTCGCTGCGGCGGATGCGGGAGACCGTGGGTGATCTGGATCTCCTGGTCGCGGCGAAGAGGTCGGAGCCGTTCATGGCGGCGCTGTGCGAGCTGCCGGCCACCGCGGAGGTCATCGCGCGGGGTTCGAAGAAGACGTCGATCCGCACCGGCAGGGGGCTCCAGGTCGACCTGCGGGTGGTGCCGCCGGAGTCGTGGGGCGCCGCCATGCAGTACTTCACCGGTTCCAAGGCGCACAACATCCGTACCCGCACCATCGCCGTGCACCAGGGGCTGAAGCTGTCCGAGTACGGCCTGTTCGACGCGGAGAGCGGGGAGTCGCTGGCCTCGCGGACCGAGCAGGAGGTGTACGCCCGGCTCGGGCTGCCGTGGATCGCGCCGGCGCTGCGGGAGGACCGCGGGGAGATCGAGGCGGCCCTGAACGGTGAGCTGCCCGAGGTGGTGACGGAGCAGGACATCCGCGGTGACCTGCACACCCACACCGATCTCACCGACGGCCTGGCCCCGCTGGAGGAGATGGTGGCGGCCGCCGCCGAGCGCGGTCACGCGTACTACGCGGTCACCGACCACGCGCCGAACCTGTACATGCAGCGCATGACCGACGAGAAGATCCTCGCCCAGCGGGAGCGGGTGCGGGAGCTGGACGGCGCGCACCGCAGGATGCGGCTGCTGCACGGCACGGAGCTGAACATCGACCCGGACGGCGGGGTGGACTGGCCGGACGACTTCCTGGCCGGCTTCGACCTGTGCGTGGCCTCGCTGCACTCGCACTTCGACCTGGACAGGAAGGCGATGACCCGGCGGCTGGTGCGGGCCTGCGAGCACCCGTGCGTGAACATCATCGGGCACCCCACGACCCGGCTGATCGGCAAACGGCCGGGGGTCGACGCCGACTGGGACGAGGTGTTCGCGGCCTGCGCGCGCACCGGCACCGCACTGGAGGTCAACGCCCAGCCGGACCGCCTGGACCTGCGCGACGAGGACATCCTGCGCGCGCGGGAGCACGGGGTGAGGTTCGCCGTGAACACCGACGCGCACTCCATCCCGCACCTGGCGCAGCTGCGCTACGGCGTCGGCACCGCGCAGCGCGGCTGGCTCACCAAGGACGACGTGATCAACACCTGGCCGCTGACGAGGCTGCGCCGGTTCCTGCGCAAGGGCCGGTGACGGCGGATGGCGCGGGACCGGTGCGGAGAGTCACTCGCGGTCGAGCCACAGCGGTGACAGGTCCTCCTCGGCGTCGGCCGCTCCGACCGCCCTGATGTCCCCGTCGGCGGCGCGCAGCAGCCTGCGGCCCATGGCGATCAGGGCGCGTCCGGCGGCGAGTTCGTCGCCTATCTCGGGCACGTCGGGGTCGTAGGGGTTGCGGCGGGCCTCTGCGTGGCTCTCCAGGACGTTGTCGCCGGTGTCCAGGACGATCCGGGCGGTGGTCTCCGGATCGTGCTCGGAGAGGTACAGGTTCAGCCGCCATTCCTTGACGGCCGGAGGACGGCTCATCGCGGGTCGGGTCATCGTCGTCCGCCTCCCTGGGCTGCACTGCCCTTCCACTGTGCACCCGGCCGGGGGCGGACGCCTCCTGTCGTGCGGGCAGAATGTGGCCCATGACCTCGCGTGCCTGCCCCTGCGGACTCCCCCGGCCCTACGACGCCTGCTGCGGCCGGTTCCACACGGGGGCCGCGAGCGCGCCGACCGCGGAGGCGCTGATGCGCTCGCGGTACAGCGCGTTCGTGACGGGGGACGCCGGGTATCTGCTGCGCACCTGGCATCCGCGGACCCGGCCGGAGCGGCTGGAGCTCGATCCGCGGATGCGGTGGACGGGGCTGGAGATCCTGGACACCACCGGCGGGTCCGCCTTCCACACCACGGGCACAGTGACCTTCCGCGCCTCCTACCGGGGCGGTTCGCTGCACGAGCGCAGCCGGTTCGAGCGGGTCGGCGGGGCATGGGTGTACGTGGACGGGGACTTCCTGGACTGAGGCCGCACCTGGTGTGCGGACTAGGGCGCCAGGATGTCCAGTTCCTGGAGGGCGCCCACGGTGATCTGCCGGGTCAGCTCCTCGGCGCGGGTGGCGTCGCCCGCGCGGACGGCCTCCGCCACCTGTACGTGCAGGGTGACCGCCGCCGGGTCGGGGTCCTCGAACATGACCTCGTGATGGGTGCGGCCGGCGAGGACCTCCGCGACGACGTCGCCGAGCCGGGCGAACATCTCGTTGCCCGAGGCGTTCAGGATGACCCGGTGGAAGGCGATGTCGTGGACCAGGTACTCCTCGAGCCGGTGGCCGCGTGAGTTGGCCACCATGCCGAGCGCGCACTCGGTGAGTTCGGCGCACTGTCCGGCCGTGGCGTGCTTGGCGGTGAGCCCGGCGGCGACCGGTTCGATCGCGCAGCGCAGCACGGTCAGCGAGCGCAGCTGGTGCGGGCGGTCGGCGCCCGCCAGACGCCAGCGGATGACCTGCGGGTCGTAGACGTTCCACTCGGACTTCGGGCGGACGGTGACGCCGACGCGGCGGCGGGACTCCACGAGGTGCATGGACTCGAGGACCCGGACCGCCTCGCGCATCACGGAGCGTGACACCTCGAAGTGCTGTGCCAGCTCGTCGGTACGCAGCACGCTGCCCGGCGGGTACTCGCCCGCCGTGATCGCGGGGCCGAGGGTGTCCAGTACACGGCCGTGCAGCCCCCGGCCCGGTGTGGTCATGCACTCAGCGTACGGCGTGGATCACCGGCCGAAAAAGTCAGACTTATATGTCACAGACTCTTGAATTCGTCGTACCTAATGGGTTTCAGTGTGGCGACGCCGCCGTGGCGTCGGATGTCGAGGAAGACAGCGAGGCAGTACATGCGAACCCCCCAGGTCGTCGTCGTGATGGGCGTCGCGGGGACGGGCAAGACCACGATCGGTCCCCTGCTCGCCGCGCGGCTGGGCGTCCCGTACGCCGAGGGCGACGACTTCCACCCGCAGGCCAACATCGACAAGATGTCGGCCGGGATCCCGCTCGACGACAGCGACCGGTGGCCCTGGCTGGACGCCATCGGCCAGTGGGCGCACGGGCGGGCCGGACTGGGCGGGGTGGTCAGCAGTTCCGCGCTGAAGCGGTCGTACCGCGACCGGCTCAGGGCCGCCGCTCCCGGCGTGGTGTTCGTGCACCTCACCGGGGACCGGAAGCTGATCGAGGAGCGGATGGCGCAGCGGCAGGGACACTTCATGCCGACCGCGTTGCTGGACTCCCAGTTCGCCACGCTGGAGCCGCTGGGCCCGGACGAGGCGGGAGTCGCCGTGGACGTCGCCGGCGGCCCGCAGGAGATCACCGAGCGTGCCGCGAAGGCACTCGAGGCGCTTCCCGACACCACCGCGTAGCACTCACCCCCGTCCCCCCCCCGTAACGCAAGGGAACACCCGTGACCAGACTCAGCGTCGAGATGCTGGCAGCGGACGCGCCTCCGCCGATCACCTCCGCCGGACACGCCCAGCTGGGCATCGCCGTCCTGGTGGGCATCGCCGTAATCGTCCTGCTCATCACCAAGTTCAAGCTCCATGCCTTCCTGGCGCTGACCATCGGGTCGCTGGCGCTCGGGGCGGCCGCCGGGGCACCGCTCGACAAGGCCATCACCAGCTTCACCACCGGGCTCGGCTCCACGGTGGCCGGCGTGGGCGTCCTGATCGCGCTCGGGGCGATCCTGGGCAAGCTCCTCGCCGACTCCGGCGGCGCCGACCAGATCGTGGACACGATCCTCGCCAAGGCGGGGGGCCGGGCCATGCCGTGGGCGATGGTGCTGATCGCCTCCGTGATCGGCCTGCCGCTGTTCTTCGAGGTCGGGATCGTGCTGCTGATCCCGGTCGTGCTCATGGTCGCCAAGCGCGGCAACTACTCCCTGATGCGCATCGGCATCCCGGCGCTCGCCGGTCTGTCCGTGATGCACGGCCTGATCCCGCCGCACCCCGGCCCGCTGGTCGCGATCGACGCGCTCAAGGCCAACCTGGGCGTGACCCTGGCGCTCGGCATCCTCGTCGCCATACCGTCGGTGATCATCGCCGGTCCGCTGTTCTCGAAGGTCGCGGCCCGCTGGGTGGACGTCCAGGCGCCCGAGCGGATGCTGCCGCAGCGTCCCTCGGAGGAGCTGCAGCGCCGTCCGGGCTTCGGCGCGACCCTGTCGACGGTGCTGCTGCCCGTGGTGCTGATGCTGCTCAAGGCCCTGGTGGACATCGTCGTGGACGACCCGGCGGACCACACCCAGCGCGTCTTCGACGTCATCGGCTCCCCGATGATCGCCCTGCTCGCCGCCGTGCTCGTCGGCTTCTTCACGCTGGGCCGGCCCGCCGGGTTCAGCAAGGAGCGGCTGCAGCAGACCGTCGAGAAGGGTCTGATGCCGATCGCCGGCATCCTGCTGATCGTCGGCGCGGGCGGCGGCTTCAAGCAGACGCTGATCGACTCCGGCGTGGGCCAGATGATCCTGGACGTCTCCAGGCACTGGTCGATCCCGGCGGTGCTGCTCGCCTGGCTGATCGCCGTGGTGATCCGGCTGGCGACGGGCTCGGCGACGGTGGCGACGGTCTCCGCCGCCGGTCTGATCGCCCCGCTCGCGGCCGGCACGTCGACCACCCACACCGCCCTGCTCGTCCTGGCGATCGGCGCCGGCTCGCTCTTCTTCAGCTTCGTCAACGACGCCGGCTTCTGGCTGGTGAAGGAGTACTTCGGGCTGAGCGTCGGGCAGACCGTGAAGACCTGGTCGATCATGGAGACCATCCTCTCGGTGGTCGCCGGCGGTCTGGTCCTGGTCCTGTCGCTGATCATCTAGGAGTACGGCGATGAGTCACCCGCTCTTCGACATCGCCGGCCGCACCGCCCTGGTCACCGGCTCCAGCCGGGGCATCGGCCTCGCGCTGGCCCGGGGCCTGGCCGAGGCCGGCTGCACGGTGGTCCTCAACGGGCGCGACCCGGACCGGCTGGCCGAGGCGGCCCGCGAACTGCCCGGGGACCGGATCCACACCGCGGTGTTCGACGTGACCGACGGGTCGTCCGTGGCCGCCGGGATCGCGGACGTCGAGGAGCGGGTGGGCCCGCTCGACATCCTCGTCAACAACGCGGGCATGCAACTGCGCGCGCCCCTGCTGGAGTTCACCGACGCCGACTGGCACCGGATCCTGGACACCAACCTCACCAGCGCGTTCCTCGTCGGCCGCGAGGCCGCCCGGCGGATGACGCGGCGCGGCCACGGCAAAATCGTCAACATCTGCTCGCTGCAGAGCGAGGTCGTCCGGCCCGGCATCGCGCCGTACGCGGCGACCAAGGGCGCGCTGAAGATGCTCACCAAGGGCATGTGCGCGGACTGGGGGCCGTACGGCGTGCAGGTCAACGGGCTCGGGCCCGGCTACATCGAGACCGAGCTGACCCGGCCGCTGGTGGCGGACGAGGAGTTCAGCGCCTGGGTCCGCCGGCGCACCCCGGCCGGCCGCTGGGGCCGCACCGAGGACCTGGTGGGCGGCCTGCTCTTCCTCGCCTCGCCGGCCGCGGACTTCGTCGGCGGTCAGGTCCTGTACGTCGACGGCGGCATGACGAGCGTCCTGTGAACGGGGCCGCGGCGATGCTGGGTTGTGTGATCCACGGCGCGGGCGAGCTGCGCGTGACGGAGCTGCTCGTGCCCCGCCCCGGGCCCGGCGAGGTCCTGGTCGCCGTCCGCTACGGCGGTGTGTGCGGCTCCGATCTGCACTACTGGCGGCACGGCGGGGTCGGGGACTTCCGGCTCCGGGAGCCGATGGTGCTCGGGCACGAGGTGGTGGGCACGGTGGTGTCCTACGGCACCGGGGCCGGTGGTCCCGCGCCGGGTACGGCGGTCGCCGTGCACCCCGCCACGCCGTGCGGGCGCTGCCCGGAGTGCGCCGCCGGGCGGGCGAACGTGTGCCGGGACACCCGGTATCTGGGCAGCGCGGCCCGCTTTCCGCATGTCCAGGGCGGCTTCGCCGAGCGGATCGCCGTACCGGCCGGGCAGGTGCGGGCGCTGCCGGACGGGCTCGGTCTGCGCCGGGCCGCACTCGCCGAGCCGCTGTCGGTGGCGCTGCACGCGGTGCGGCGGGCCGGGGACGTGGCCGGCCGGCATGTGCTGGTGACCGGGGCCGGGCCGATCGGGTGCCTGGTGGTCGCGGCGGCGAAGGCGGCCGGCGCGGCACGGGTGACGGTGACCGACCTGGTGCCCCAGGCGCTGGCGTACGCCGCCGTCGCCGGCGCCGACACGCTGGTACGGGCCGACGATCCGGGGGACGCCGGGTGGCCCGAGGAGGTGGACGTGGCCGTCGAGGCGTCGGGGGTCGCGGCCGGACTGGACGCGTGCCTGCGGCGGGTGCGCCGCGGGGGCGTGGTCGTACAGCTGGGGATGCTGCCGCCGGGGCAGTCGCCGTTCGCCGGGAACCTGCTGGTGAGCCGGGAGATCGAGCTGCGCGGTGCGTTCCGCTTCGGCGCCGAGTTCGACGACGCGCTGCACCTGCTCGCCGCGCGCGGGGAGTTCGACGGGCTGGTCAGTGCGGTGGTTCCGGTGCGGGACGCTGCCGCCGGTTTCGAGCTGGCCGCCGACAGGAGCCGGTCCTGCAAGGTGCTGCTGGAGTTCGGGAACTAGGGCCGCCACAGCGGGTGTTCCCGCTTCGCCCACTCCCTGCTCACCGTCCCGGTGCGCAGGCCCCGTCTCGCCTCCGGGTCGGCCAGGGCCATGCCGATGTGGCCGGCCAGGACCACGCCGATGGTCAGGGCGAGCCAGTCGTGGACGAAGGTCGCCGAGGTGCGCCACATCAGCGGCGCGAGGTGGGTGAACCACATCAGCAGGCCGGTGCCGAGCATGACCAGGGTGGCGCCGGCGATCCAGGCGGCGTAGATCTTCTGGCCGGCGTTGAACTTGCCCGCCGGGCGGGAGGAAGGGCGTGCGTCGCGGGCCAGCGCGGCGCGCAGCCAGAGCTTGTCGTGCGGGCCGAAGCGGTTGAGGAAGCGCAGGTCGGCGCGGAAGGCGCGGGAGGCGAGGCCCAGCAGCACCGGGACGGGCAGGGCCAGCCCGGCGCACTCGTGGACGCGGACGACCAGTTCGCGGCGGCCCACCAGGACCGCCAGCTGGGGGATGTAGAGGACGGCCGCGGTGACCACGCAGACCCCCATCAGCGCGGCCGTCGTGCGGTGGACCCAGCGTTCGGCCCGGCTGAAGCGGTGGACACGGGCGGCGGGCGGCGCCGGGGCGTCAGCTCGTAGGCTCATCGGTGCGTCCGTTCGACCGGCCGACCCAGGCGTCGACGTCGTAGCCGAGGTGCTCCCAGTAGCCGGGCTGCACATGGTCGGTGACCGTGATCCCGGAGAGCCACTTGGCGGACTTGTAGAAGTACATGGGGGCGACGTAGAGGCGGACCGGGCCGCCGTGGTCGTGGGAGATGTCCTTGTCCTGCATGCGCAGGGCGACCAGGACGTCCGGGCGGCGGGCCTGGGCGAGGGTGAGGCTCTCGGTGTAGGCGCCGTCGAAGCAGGTGAAGTGGACCGCCTTCGCGGTGGGCCGGACCCCGGCGGCGTCCAGCAGGTCGGAGAGGCGTACGCCTTCGAAGGGGGTGCCGGGGACCCGCCAGCCGGTGACGCACTGGACGTCCCTGACCAGCCGGGTCTGCGGCAGGGCGCGCAGATCGGCCAGGGTGTAGGTGTGCGGGCGGTCGACCAGGCCGCCGACCTTCAGGTGGTATTCGGCGGCGGTCAGGCGCGGCACGGACGCGGCGACGGAGTAGTAGCGGAAGCCGCCCCCGTTGGGCAGCAGGCCGGTCAGGCCCGTCGGGTCCTTGCCGGCGACGGCGCCGAGGACACCCTCCAGGCCGCGTTGCAGCGCGGGCGCGGCGGCGACGCCGAGCGCGCCCAGGCCGAGGGTGCCGAGGAAGACGCGGCGGCCGACGGGCGTGCCGCCCTGTTCCTCGGATCGTTCGGGGTTCACGTTCTCATTCGAGCACTCGGGGCTGTGGCGGGCCAGGGAGCCGGGTGGTTGGTCAGACTTTCGTCATCACTTCTTACGTCCCGGCCGGCCGTGCCGTTCAGTGGCCGAGCGCGCGGGCGCGGGCCTCGCGGAAGGCCGAGCGCGGGTCGCGGTGGGTGTAGGACCAGGGCACGCGGGTGGCGTGCGGGCCGATGCGCCGGAAGAGGACCGCGGCCTCGGCGGGGCGGCCGGCGCAGGACAGGGCGAAGGCGAGGTGGTTGAGGTCGATGTGGCGGCGGGGGTGTTCGTCGTGCTCCCACTCCAGCCACCAGTCGAAGCAGGTGCGCAGGATGCGGCGGGCCCGGGGGCCGGACCAGTGGCCGGAGGCGGCGGGGTCGGCCGGGGCGAGGCCGGTGGCGGCGAGGACCCGGTAGCGCTCGGCGTAGGCGACGAGGGGCAGGACGGCGAGCGGGGAGTCGGCCGGGGCCTCGGCGGCGGCCAGCTCGGCGCGGTCGTAGACCTCGTGGGCCTCGGGCGCCCGGCCTCCCGAGGGGCGTTCGGCGAGGCGGGCGAGGAACAGGTGGTGGGCGTGGTGGTGCTCGGGGTGGCGGCGGCGCAGCTCGGCGAAGGCGGCCAGCACCTCGCGCTCCGGGCCGAGGCTGCGGGCCAGCCGGAGCAATCCCAGCCAGGGGGTGGGGTCGGCGGGGGCCAGCGCGGCGGCGTCGGCGCAGGCCTCGCGGGCCCGGCCGGGGTCCTCCTCGCCGCACAGGGCGCGCCGGACCAGGGCGAGGGCGTACAGGGCGGCGGCGTCGACGCAGCCGGGTTCGGCCTGCAGCCAGTCGCGGGCCCGGGCCACGGCGTACGGTTCCCGGGCGAGCACGGTGAGGCGGTGGCCGCGGCGGTCCCAGTCGTCGCCGGTGTGCCGCAGCAGGGAGCGGGCGGCCTGGCGCCGGCCCTGGGTCAACGCGGTGCGGGCGGTGCGCAGTTCGGCGTCGTCGAGGGCGGGGTCGAAGGCGCCGGACTCGTCCGGGGCGGTGTCGCCGGCGTGGTCCGTGAGGGCCCGGCGGGTGCCGAGCACGGAGGGGAGTGGGGGCACCGCGGGACTTCCTGTTTCTCCAGCTGCCATCGGCCGATCACGCACAGCAAACCCCCAGCCAAGGTTTGCGTCAAGCCGAACCGGCTGATCTGGCCTTCAACCACCGTTGCTCACAAGGAACTTGAGTAACTCCGCGCAGGTGGCACCGCTGCGGGACCCAGGGTTCCGTACCCCTGTGTGGCGTACGCCATGGCGCCGGGCCGTCCGGCCCCACACGATGGCGAGTCAACTGCTCTGTTCCGCGCACTTCCGGGTCGATGCCGTACCGGGGGCGCTACAGTCGGCCACTACGCACCCGTGGTCCGGCGGATGATCGAGGTACGCAGCGTGTCCGTTCTGGTTCTCCTTCTCGCCGTGAGTGCCGCCTGCTGTCTGGGCTTCGGATTCGTCCTGCAGCAGAACGCAGCGCAGAAGGCGCCGCTGAGCGACTTCCTGACGTTCCGGCTGCTGCTCGACCTGATGCGGGTGCCGCGCTGGCTGGGCGGCCTGGGGCTGATGATCGCCGGGATGGTGCTCGGCGCGGTCGCCCTCGGCAAGGGCGAGATCTCCCTGGTCGAACCGCTGCTCGCGACGAACCTGCTGTTCGCGCTGGCCCTGTCCCGGCACCAGACCAGGCAGTCCCTGGGGCGTCAGGGCTGGGCCGGGCTGCTGCTGCTCGCGGGCGGGGTGACCGCGTTCATCCTGGCCGGCGAGCCGCGGGCGGGCCACGCCATCGCCGACCCGCTGCGGCACTGGCTGATCATCGGCGCGATGGTCGGCGCCGCCCTGGTGCTCACGACGTACGCCAAACGGTCCCGGCTGAGCTGGGGCCCGGTGCTGCTGGCCACCGCCGCCGGGCTGCTGTACGGCGTGCAGGACGCGCTGACCCGGGTGAGCGGCACCCGCTTCTCCGCGGGCGGCTTCGCCGAGCTGTTCACCGGCTGGCAGCCGTACGGCGTGCTGGTGTGCGGGGCGACCGGGCTGCTGCTGGTGCAGAGCGCCTTCGAGACGGCCCCGCTGCGCATGTCGCTGCCCGCGCTCACCGCGGCCGAGCCGCTCGCCGGGATCCTGTGCGGCGTCGGCTTCCTCGGCGACCGGCTGCGCACCGACACCGGGGCGCTGGCCGGGGAGGCGGCCGGGCTCGCGGCGGTGGTCGCGGGCATCGTGCTGCTCGGGCTGCATCCGGCGATGCCGTGCGGCCCGGCCGAGGCGGAGCCCCCGGCCCGGGACCTGCAGCGCCGCTGAGCCCTCTGCTTGGATGGCCCGCATGAACCCCGCTGACGAAATCCTCGACATCGTCGACGAGAACGACCGGGTGATCGCCCGGTCGCCGCGCGGCGAGGCCTACGCCCGCGGACTGCGGCACCGCTGTGTGTTCGTCCAGGCCCGGGACGCGGCCGGCCGGCTCTTCGTGCACCGGCGCACCGCCACCAAGCTGGTCTTCCCGGCGCTGTACGACATGTTCGTCGGCGGCGTGGTCGGGGCGGGCGAGTCCTACGACGAGGCCGCGCTGCGGGAGGCCGAGGAGGAGCTGGGCGTGACGGGCCTGCCCCGGCCGGACTTCCTCTTCAAGTTCCTGTACGACGACGGCGCCGGGCACAGCTGGTGGTCGGCGGTGTACGAGGTGCGCTGCGAGCTGCCCGTCCACCCGCAGGCCGAGGAGGTCCAGTGGCACGGCTTCCTGCCCGAGGAGGAGGTCGAGCGGCGGCTCGGGGAATGGGAGTGGGTGCCGGACGGGCTGGCGGCGTACGAGCGGCTGAAGGCCTTCCGCTCGGCCCGGTGACCGCCCGGTAGGGTCGGCCGCGTGAGCGACTTCGTGACGAACATCCGGCTGTGGTTCGCGCCGGAGCGGGTGCGGGACGAGGGCGGCACGCCCGACTACCGGTTCTCCCTGGCCAACGAGCGCACCTTCCTCGCCTGGCTGCGCACGGCGCTCGCGCTGATCGGCGGCGGATTCGCGGTGGACCAGTTCCTGCCCCATCTGCGCTGGGCGTGGCGGGCCGGTCTCGCGCTCGCGCTGCTCGGCGCCGGTGTGCTGTGCGCCCTGCGCGCGGTGAACCACTGGGTGCGCTGCGAGCGGGCGATCCGGCGCGGCGAGGACCTGCCCGCTTCCCGGTTCCCGGCGCTGCTCAGCCTGGTCGTCGCGGTGGTGGCCGTGGCGATGGTCGTGGTGGTGCTGGCCGGATGGGCGGGGTGAGCCCGGCCCGGCGCGATCCGGGGCTGCAGCCGGAGCGCACCCGGCTGGCCTGGCGTCGTACGACCCTCTCGGCGGCCGTGGCCGCGGTCCTCGCCGTGAAGGCCGCCCTGCACGGCGGCCTGACGGCCACCGGTGTGACCGTCTGCGTCCTGTGCTGCGCGCTGTTCCTGGGCTTCGTGCTGGTGGCCCACCGCCGGATCCGCGCTCTTGCGGCCGCTCCCCGCCCCGCGGCGCTCGCCCCCCGGCACGCGACGGCGGCGGCGCTGTGCGCGGTGGCGCTGGCGGTGTGCGCGGCGGCGCTGGTGGCAGGGCCAGTCTGAATGGCCGGACAGGCCTCAGAGCATGCCGTCCTGGCCGGCAGCGTACAGGAGGCGCTCCTCGTCTCTGGTCCAGACGGCGCCCTCTGCTTCCTGCCGGTCGACGGTGACCACGATCTTCCCGCGGGTGCGGCCCTCCTGGTTCAGCCGGTGTGCGTCCGCCGTCCGCTCCAGCGGGAAGGTCTCCTGGACGTGCACCGAGATCACGCCTCTGTCGGCCAGGGCGGCGAGGGTGCCCAGGTCCTCCGCGTCCGGGCGGACGAAGCAGTAGCGGCCGCCGTGACGCACCACCTCCGGGTCGGCGATCGACGCCATCCGGCCCTCCGGGGCGAGCAGGCCGGCGGAGGTCTTCAGCGTGTCGCCGCCGACGGTGTCGAAGACCGCGTCCACGCCGTCCGGGGCGAGCGCGCGCACCCGTGCGGCCAGGCCCTCGCCGTGGGCCACCGGCTCGCCGCCGAGACCGCGGACGTAGGTGTGGTTGCGGTCGCTCGCCGTGCCGATGACCCGGGCGCCGAGGTGGGCGGCGATCTGCACGGCGAGGGAGCCGACCCCGCCGGCCGCCGCGTGCACCAGCACGGTCTCGCCGCGCCGCACCTGGAGCGCCTTGACCAGCACCTGGTAGGCGGTGAGCCCGGCGAGCGGCAGGCCGGCGGCCTCCTCGAAGGACAGCGTGCGCGGCTTGCGGGCCAGGGTGCGCACGGGCGCGGCGACGTACTCGGCGAAGGTGCCGCGGGACAGGAAGTCCTCGCGGCAGTAGCCGATGACCTCGTCGCCGGCGGCGAACTCGGTGACCGCGGCGCCGGGCCGGACGACCACCCCGCTGACGTCCCAGCCGGGGATCACCGGGAAGACGGCGTCCAGGACCGCGTCCAGGTGGCCCTCGCGGCACTTCCAGTCGACCGGGTTGACGGCCGCGGCGCGGACCTGGACCAGCACCTGGTCGGGGCCGACCTTCGGGTCGCGCACGTCGCCGTACTCCAGCACCTCGGGTCCGCCGTAGCGGCGGTAGCTGATGCCCTTCATGTCCTCGACCCTCCGGGGTACTCGTGCCCCACGCAAGCGGTACGAAGGCGGGCACCATGACCACCCCTCACCAGGAACACACCGAGCACGACACGCACCGCCACGGTCCGGGATGCGGGCACAACGCCGTGTCGCACGGCGACCACCTGGACTACGCGCACGACGGGCATCTGCACCGCGAGCACGCGGGTCACTGGGACGAGTGCGAACCGGCCGGGCACACCGTCCACCAGGACCATGAGCACGTGCACTACGACGAGTGCGGGCACGCCCAGGTGCGCCACGGCGACCACATCGACTATCTGCACGGCGGCCACCGGCACGCCGAGCACGAGGGCCACTGGGACGACCACTGACCCCTCTCGGGAACACACAGGGAACAGGTCCGACGGCTTTCCGGCAGCGCGCCGGGAGGCCGTCGGCCTATCGTGGCTCCCGTCACGTTTGGCCTTATGGCGGGTACACCCACTGGACGGCATACCGACCGGTCGGCATCATGAGGGGCATCGTGTTCACCCGTTCACAGGAGTGATGTATGAGCGCCGACCACCCGCCCGGACTCGACCTGGACCGGCTGCGCGCCCAGCTCGACCGCGAGCGCCCCGGTCTGGTGACCGGCCCCCTGACCGGCCGGCTGATCGAGGGCGGACGGTCGAACCTCACCTACGCGGTCTCCGACGGCACCTCCCGGTGGGTCGTACGACGCCCCCCGCTCGGCCACGTCCTGGCCACCGCGCACGACATGCGGCGCGAGCACCGCGTGATCGACGCCCTGTACCCGACGAACGTGCCGGTCCCGCGCCCGGTGCTGCTGTGCGAGGACGAGGACGTGCTCGGGGCGCCGTTCTACGTCATGGAGTTCGTCGAGGGCACCCCGTACCGCACGGCCCAGCAGCTCGCCCCGCTGGGCGCCGAGCGCACCCGCAACGCGGTGCTGTCCCTGGTGGACACGCTGGTCGAGCTGCACGCGGTGGATCCCGCCGAGGTGGGCCTCGAGGACTTCGGCCGCCCGGAGGGCTTCCTGGACCGGCAGCTGCGCCGCTGGGGCAAGCAGCTGGACGCCTCCCGCAACCGCGAGCTGGCCGGCATCGACGAACTGCACGCGGCCCTGGGCCGGGAGCTGCCGCGCTCGCCCGCCCCCGCCGTCGTGCACGGCGACTACCGGCTCGACAACGTCCTCATCGGGGACGACGACCGGATCAACGCCATCCTCGACTGGGAGATGTCCACCCTCGGCGACCCGCTCACCGACCTGGGCCTGCTGGTGATGTACAGCCGGCCGCTGGGCATGCCCCACTCCCCCGTCTCCACCACCGCCGAGGCGCCCGGACACCCCTCTCCCGAGGAGCTGGTCCAGCGGTACGCCGAGCGGTCGGGCCGGGACGTCTCGGCCGTCTCCTGGTACGAGGCGTTCGCCTGGTTCAAGCTCGCCGTCATCCTCGAGGGCATCCACTACCGGTACACGCTCGGCCAGACGGTCGGACGCGGCTTCGACCGGATCGGGGACCTCGTGCCCGTCTTCATCGACCACGGACTGACCACTCTTCAGGAAGGCTGACCGGTCATGGACTTCGCGTTCGACGCGCGCACCGAGGAGCTGCGCGCCAAGCTGCTCGCCTTCATGGACGAGTACGTCTACCCGGCCGAGCCGGTGGCGGAGGAGCAGCGGGCCGCGCTGGCCTCCCCGTGGGACACCCCGGCCGTGGTCGAGGAGCTGAAGGCCGAGGCCCGCAGGCAGGGCCTATGGAACCTCTTCCTGCCCGACGCCGAGTACGGCGCGGGACTCACCAACCTCCAGTACGCGCCGCTCGCCGAGATCACCGGCCGCTCCCCGCACCTCGCGCCCACCGCTACCAACTGCGCCGCGCCCGACACGGGGAACATGGAGGTGCTGGCGCAGTTCGGCGACGAGCGGCAGAAGAAGCAGTGGCTGGAGCCGCTGCTGGCGGGCGAGATCCGCTCGGCGTTCGCGATGACCGAGCCGGAGGTGGCTTCCTCCGACGCCACCAACATCACCACGCACATCGAGCGGGACGGCGACGAGTACGTCATCACCGGCCGCAAGTGGTACATCTCCGGGGCGATGAACCCGGACTGCAAGATCTTCATCGTGATGGGCAAGACGGATCCGGACGGTGCCGACATCCGCCGCCAGCAGTCCATGGTCCTGGTGCCGCGCGACACCCCGGGCGTCACCGTCAAGCGCGCCATGCAGGTGTTTGGCTACGAGGACCACTGGCACGGCGGCCACGCCGAGGTGGTCTTCGACCACGCGCGCGTGCCGGTGTCGAACCTCGTCGGCGAGGAGGGCGGCGGCTTCGCCATCGCCCAGGCCCGGCTCGGCCCCGGCCGGATCCACCACTGCATGCGGCTGATCGGCATGGCCGAGCGGGCGATCGAGCTGATGTGCCGGCGGGCCGTGTCCCGTACGGCCTTCGGCAAGGCGCTGGCCCAGCAGGGAGTGGTCCAGAACTGGATCGCCGACGCCCGGGTCACGGTGGAACAGCTCAGGCTGCTGGTGCTGAAGACGGCCTGGCTGATGGACACCGTCGGCAACAAGGGCGCCCACACCGAGATCCAGGCCATCAAGATCGCCACCCCGCGCGCGGTGGTCGGCATCCTGGACCGGGCGATCCAGCTGCACGGCGCGGGCGGGGTGAGCCAGGACTTCCCGCTGGCCGAGCTGTACGCGAGCGCCCGCACCCTGATGCTGGCCGACGGCCCGGACGAGGTGCACCAGCGGTCGCTGGCGCGCAGGGAGCTGAAGAAGTACCTGTAGCGGAACACGGGTGAGGGGCGGCCGCCTCGGGCGGCCGCCCCGCACGCACGTGCTCTCACGGGCGCAGCGCGCGCAGCAGCAGGTCGGCGAGGTGATCGGCGACCTGCTGCGGGGTGAGAGGGCCGTCCGGGCGGTACCAGGTGGACAGATGGTGGACGGAGCCGAAGTGGTAGTCCACCACCAGGTCGGCCGGGGTCGCCGTGGAGAAGACGCCCGCCTTCTGCCCCTCCTCGATCAGCGCGCGGAAGCGTTCGTGGTAGCGCCGGCGCTCGGCGCGCACCTGCTTGTTCTTCTCCGGGCTGAGGTGGTGCATGGACCGGAAGAAGATCGACGCGTCGTCGAGGTTGTCGATCGTCGTGACGACCACGTCCGCCGCGGCGGCTCTGAGCCGTTCCTCCACCGGCGCGTCCATGCCGGCGAAGTGGTCGAGCCGTTCCTGCTGGATGCGCAGCACGCGCGCGTACACCTCGTGCAGGAGGTCGTCCTTGGAGCCGAAGTAGTGGTACAGCGCCCCCTTGGTGACGCCGGCCGCCTCCACGATCTCCTGCACGGAGGTCCGGTCGTAGCCCTGCTCGGCGAAGAGCCGGGTGGCGGCGGCCAGCAGCCGCTGCGGAACGGGCGTCCCGTCTCCGTCCGTCGTCCTGGGCACTGCCGCCACCTGCCTTTCCGTGATGCTTACCGAATGTCCTGCGCGCGGGAACGCAGTTCCCGACGGAGGATCTTGCCACTCGCCGTCTTGGGCAGGTCGGGCAGGATCTCCACCTGACGCGGGTATTTGTAGGCGGCCAGTCTCTCCTTGCAGTACGCCGCGAGCTCGTCCGGGGTCGCCTCGGCACCCGGACGCAGGCTGATGTACGCCCGCACGGTCTCGCCACGGTAGCCGTCCGGGACGCCGACGACGGCCGCCTCGCGCACCGCCGGGTGGGTGTAGAGCACGTCCTCGACCTCGCGGGGCCACACCTTGAAGCCGGACGCGTTGATCATGTCCTTCTTGCGGTCGACGACGTAGAGCCAGCCCTGCTCGTCCATGAAGCCGATGTCGCCGGTGCGCAGCTCGCCGTCCGGGAAGGACTCGGCGGTGGCGTCCGGGCGCCGCCAGTAGCCGGGGACCACCTGGGGCCCGCGTACGACGATCTCGCCCTGCTCCCCGAAGGGCACCTCCTCGCCGCGCTCGTCCACGATCCTGACGACCGTGTCGGCGCCGGGCAGGCCCACCGACAGCGTCCCGGAGACGGGGTCCACGGGCGCCTCCAGGCCGGGCGGGACCGAGGCGCAGGGCGCGGTGCACTCGGTGAGGCCGTAGCCGACCCGGATGTACGGCCCGAAGCGCTCGCGGAACGTCTCCACCAGGGCCGGGGGCACCGGCGCGCCGCCGGAGGAGATGTTGACGAAGGAGGCGAAGTGCTCCCGGGTGGCGTCCGGGCGGGCGGCCAGCGCCATGAACGCCGTCGACGGTCCGACCGTGTAGTGCGGGTGGTGCTCGGCGAAGGCCTCCAGGACCACTCCGGGCTCGAAGCGGTAGGTGAGCACCAGGGTGCCGGCGCTGTTCAGGCAGGCGCCGAACTGGCACACCATGCCGGTGATGTGGAACAGCGGCGCGAGCGCGTAGTAGACGGGCGCCTCGGGCAGCGCGAGCCCGGTCCGCTGCCGCTCGGCGTTGTGCATGATGTTGCCGTGCGTGTTGGTGGCGCCCTTGGGCGTGCCGCTCGTCCCGGAGGTGTAGCTGATCAGCGCGATGTCGCCGGGGCGCGGGTCGCGGCCCCCGGGCGCGGTGCCGCCCTGCCGGGCGACGGCCACGAGGTCGTCGGCGTCCGGCGCCTGGGGCAGCTGCTCGAAACCGAGCACGCGCGCGTCGTCGCGCGTCTGGAAGTCCCGCTCGGTCGCGGTGAGCACGATCCGCACCGGCGAGTCGGCGGCGGTCTTCCTGAGGTACGCCTCCCAGGCCCGGTCGGAGCAGATCAGCGCGGTCACCTCGGCGTCGCGCAGGATGTGCCCCATCTCGCCCGACTTGTACATGGGGTTGACCGGGACGACGGTCGCGCCGGCCTTCCAGGCGCCGAGGACGGCGAGCACGAAGTGCGGGGAGTTCTGCAGCAGCACGGCCACCCGGTCGCCGGGCTCCAGGCCGCGCGCGGCGAGGTGGGCGGCGACGGAGTCGCTCAGCTCGTCCACCTCGCGGTAGCTCAGCCGGGCGTCGAAGTAGGCGAGGAAGGTGCGCTCGGGCGCCTCGGCGACGGCGGTCCGCAGGGCGTGCACGAGCGAGTCGGCGGGGTCGATCGGGGCGCGCTGGGCGTCGTCGAGCAGGGCGAGCCAGGGGCGCGCCGCGTACCGGGAGGCGGTCACCGGGACTCCTCCCACGTGCGCTGGACGCGGTTCATGCCGGCCAGCCAGCGGTCGGGGGCGGTGGCCCGCGCCGCGTAGTACTCGGCGACCTCGGGGTGCGGCAGGATCAGGAAGCGGTCCTCCTCGATGCCACGGAACAGGGCGTCGGTGACGGCGTCCGGTTCGATCGCGGTGGGCTGCAGCACCAGGTCGCCGGCGCTGCCGGTGGCGGCCAGCATGTCGGTGCGCACGCCCTGCGGGCAGATCGCGTGCACCTTCAGGCCGCGGTGGCGGTAGGTCAGCGACAGCCACTCGGCGAAGGCGTAGGCGCCGTGCTTGGTGACGCTGTAGGAGGGCGCGCCGATCATGGTGAGCAGCCCGGCGGCCGACACGGTGGACACGAACCGCCCGGCGCCGCGCTCCAGCCAGTCCGGCAGCAGCTCGTGGGCGGCGCGGACGTGCGCCATCACGTTGACGTCCCAGGAGACCGCCCAGGTCCTCTCGTCGAGCGGGCCGTCCGCGGCGCCGTCCTCGAAGGCGACGCCGGCGTTGGCGCAGTAGACGTCGACGGTGCCGCCGAGCGCGTCCCTGGCGTCGCCGACGATCGCGGAGGCGTCACCGGGCACGGCGGTCCCGCCGATCTCCTCGGCGACCGCCTTGGCCTTGTCGCCGTCCAGGTCGTTCACGACCACGCGGGCGCCCTCGGCGGCGAACCGCCGGGCCAGGGCGGCGCCGATTCCTCCGCCGGCCCCGGTGACGACCACTCCCGCATCCTGCACGGATTCCACCATCGGTCTCCTTCGACACGACTCAGCGCGGCGCGCATCGGCTCTGCTCACGCGAGACTAACCGGTCGGTATGTGTGAAGGAAGGCCCACTGCCACAACCTCTGGTCATGCATCTGTCCAGACGGAACCTCCTCGCATCGGCAACCGTGGCGGCACTTCCCGCATCCCTGCCCGCCACGCCCGGCCGCCGTGACGAACCGCACACGGGCTTCGAGCGGCTCGCGGCCGACGGCTACGCCCTGCTGAAGGGCGCGCGCGTCGGCATCGTCACCAACCCCACCGGGGTCACCCGCGACGTCCGGCACATCGTGGACGTCATGCACGCCGACCCCCGCGTGCGGCTGACCGCCGTCTTCGGCCCGGAGCACGGCTTCCGCGGCACCGCGCAGGCCGGCGGCTCCGAGGGCCGCTACGACGACCCGGCGACCGGCCTGCCCGTCTACGACACGTACCTGAAGAGCGGACAGCAGCTCGCCGACGTCTTCACCGCCGCCGGGGTCGACACGGTCGTCTTCGACATCCAGGACGTCGGCGCCCGCTTCTACACCTACATCTGGACGCTGTACGACTGCATGGAGGCCGCGCAGCTCGCGGGCAAGCGGTTCGTCGTCCTCGACCGGCCCAATCCGGTGACCGGCCGCCAGGCCCTCGGGCCGGTGCTGCACAAGGAGTTCGCCACGTTCGTCGGGCGGCAGCCGATCGCGCAGGCCCACGGCATGACCGTCGCCGAGCTGGCGCGGATGTTCAACGCGGAGTTCCTGAGCAGGCCGGTCGAGCTGGACACCGTCCTGATGACCGGCTGGAAGCGCTCGGACTGGTACGACACCGCCGCGCTGCCCTGGGTACCGCCGAGCCCGAACATGCCGACCCCGGACACGGCGCTCGTCTACTCCGGCACCTGCATGTTCGAGGGCACCAACCTCTCCGAGGGCCGGGGCACCACCAGGCCGTTCGAACTGCTCGGCGCCGAGGGCATCGACGGCCGCTGGGCCGCCGCCGCCAACGAACTCGCCCTGCCCGGTGTGCGGTTCCGCGAGGCGTACTTCGCGCCCGCCTTCTCCAAGTTCCAGGGCAGGACGGTCGGCGGGGTGCAGATCCACGTCCACGACCGGGCCGCCTACGACCCCGTACGCACCGGGATCGCGCTGCTGGTGACCGCCAGGAAGGTCTGGGACGGCTTCGCCTGGCGGTCGGACGACTGGATCGACAAGCTCACCGGCTCCACCCGGGTGCGCACGATGATCGACGCGGGGGCCGGCACGGACGAGGTGGTCGGCGCCTGGCAGGAGGAGCTCGCCGCGTTCCGGCGGATCCGCAGGGAGTACCTGCTGTACCGGTGAGCCGCGCGGTGTGAGCCGCACTGTGTGAGCCGCACCGGATGAGCCGCACTGTATGGCCAACTTCGCCCCCGCGCAGGACGATAGGCCCGTAACGCATCGTTTCCGGGGGGACGAGGGAGCCTGGCATGGCGGATCCTGGGATGAGCGTGACTCCCTACTGGGAGCTGACCTTCGACGCGGACGGGGACGTGGACGGCCCCGAACGCGACCGGCTGGTGGCGCAGGTCACGGCGCGGGGCGTCCGTGACCTGATCGTCTTCGCCCACGGCTGGAACAACGACCGCTCGGGCGCGACCGCGCTGTACCGGAGCTTCTTCGCACCGGTCCCCGCGCTCGCGCCCCGGGCCCGGCTCGGGTACGTCGGGGTGATCTGGCCGTCGATGCGGTTCAGCGACGAGCCGATCCCGGACTTCCCGCGCTCCGTGGCCACCACGGAGGCTCAGGCGGCCCCCGGTCCCGCGCTGGACAAGGACACCCGGCGCGCGCTGCTCGCGGCCTTCCCCGGCCGGGCCTCCGTGATCGACCAGCTGGCCCGGATGCTGGACGAACGGCCCGCCGGCACCGGCGCGTTGAGGGAGTTCGGGCGGCTGGCCGGACTGCTGGTCGAGGACGGGCGGCGGCAGGGCGCCACCGACACGGACGAGGACGGCGAGCCGGCCGTGTTCACCGGGGACCCGGCGACCGCCTGCGCCGCTTTCGCCGACGCGCTGGCGGCAGCCGGCCCGCCGGGTGAGGGATTCAGCCTTCCGAACCCCTGGGACGGCGCCAAGGAACTGCTGCGGCAGGCGACGTACTACTCGATGAAACGGCGGGCCGGCACGGTCGGCCAGCGCGGACTCGGGCCGGTGATCGGGCAGTTGGCGCATGCGGCGCCCGGGGTGCGGGTGCATCTGGCCGGGCACAGCTTCGGCGGGCGGCTGGTGTCGTTCGCGCTGCTCGGGCTGCCCGACGGCGTGGGCACGGTGAAGTCCGTGACCCTGCTCCAGGGCGCCTTCTCGCACTACGCCTTCGCGGAGCGGCTGCCGCAGGCCCCGGACAGGGCGGGGGCGCTCAGGGACCGGCAGCGGCGGATCGACGGCCCGCTGGTGTGCTGCTACTCGCACTTCGACACGGCACTCGGCACGTTCTATCCGCTGGCCTCCTGGCTGGCCGGGGACGACCGCTCGTGTCTCGGCCACGAGATCGCCGCCGTGCTGGGACCGCAGTGGGGGGCGATGGGGCACGACGGGGTGCAGGCGGTACCGGGGACCGCACGGCTCGACCTCGCGGCGGCCCTGGCCGGCGGACTGCCCGCGAGGGGCTGCGCGAACGTCGACGCGGCCGCGGTGGTCCGCCGCGGCGGCCCGCCGTCCGGCGCACACAGCGACATCCTGCACCCCGAACTGGCCCGGGTGGTACTGGCGGCGGGCCGCATCACGTGACCCGCCGCTCAAGCCCCTGGGGGCCCGCCGGCGCCGGCCCATACCGTGGGCCGGCGCCGGTTCGCCCACGCCTGGTCACCGGTGCGACGTGTACTCCACGACCTGCTGGAACGTCGGCCGGTTCTGCCAGCTGATCTTTCCGTGCTTGATGCCGCCCAGGGTGCGCTGGACGATGGAGTCGGCGCACCACTGGTCGCCGGCCGGGCACTGGTCGTCGCCCGGGTAGACCTGCGCGGCGGTCATCCCGGCCGCCTGGTCCAGGGTGCTGATCAGGACGTCCCGGCAGGCGCCGAGGCTGCCGTTGCCGCAGTACTTCTCGGCGAGGCCGCCGCGTACGTCCTCCCCGAGCACCGCCCGGATGTCCTTGTCGACATAGCTCCACCAGCCGTACTGGAAGGAGCTTCCCGCGTGCGAGCCGGTCGGGCCGTGTCCGGCGGACGGCGCCTCGTCGACGGACAGGTTGCCGGTGAAGGCGTTGTACAGATCGCTGCCGAGGCCCGGTTCGAACTCCGCCTTGACCAGCAGCGGCCACCAGGCGTCCAGGATGCGGATCGCGTCGGCGTCGGCGTAGGTGTGCGAACCGGCGGACGTCTCGGTGCGCTTGGCGCCCGCGCCGGCCCACGCCTTCAGCTTGGCGACCGCCGCGGCGGCCGTGGGGTCGGTCACCGCGGAGGAGTCGATCACCTTCAGCAGCTTCGGCAGCACGTCCTCGGCGCGCAGGTCGGCGAGGGCCGCGTCGGCCATGGCCTGCACCAGCTCGGCGCGGGTCACGCCGCCGGCCGCGACCAGCCTCTTCACCCGGTCCTCGAGCAGGTTGCCGCGGTGCACGGACCCGTCGCCCCAGGACGCGGTCGTGTAGTCCTTGGCCTGCTTGTTGTTCCAGGAGACGTAGTAGTCCTGGTCGACGGAGCCGGGGTGGGCGGAGGCCGGGGTGTAGTCGGCGGTGTTGGTGGCCGGGTCCCAGTTCCGCCACTCGTACGCCGGCTGCGCCCAGACCGGGAACTCCGCGTCGACGCCGGACGCCCGGACCGGGTTGTCACCGCTGTTGTAGTACGCGGTGTGCCGGGAGTCGGCGTAGAACCAGTTGAAGGTGAAGTTGATGTGCTGGGCCGCGGCCTGGAAGTCCTGGGGGCCCTTGACGAAGCCGGGGTCGTTCAGCATCTGGAAGCCGATGATCGAGTCGGCCTCGTGCAGATAGGACGAGCGCAGGGTGGTGTAGGCGACCTTCTTGCCGCCGACGGTCGCGCGGTACTCCACCGGGCCGTACTTCGTCCGCCACACCCGCATGGTGTACGACCCCGCCGGGGTGCTGTCGGCGGTGGTCGGCGACCAGGAGTTCTTCTGCTCGACCTCGTCCATGGCCGTGCAGACGCCGTGGTACAGGTAGTGGTGGTCGTCCTGGCACAGCTCGACGGCGTAGGTGTCGATGATGTCCTGGCCGGAGGTGGTCGCGCTCCAGGAGTAGTCCTGGCCGCGGCCGAGTTCGACGTACATGCTCAGGCCGGCGAAGGAGGCGCCGCGGGCGCTGATGCCCGGGCCCTGGATCTCCTGGAGCATGAGCAGCTGCGGCGCGAAGTAGCCGGTCTGCGGTCCGAAGACCGCGATCGGGTGGCCGCCGGCGGTGTACTTGCCGCTGACGACGAGCGCGTTGGACATGCCGCGCCGGGCCGAGCCGAGCGCGGTCTTCGCCGCGGTGGCCGAGGCGCTCTCGGCGGCGGCGGTGGCCGCGCTGCCCGTACGGTCGTAGACCAGCGGTTCCTGGGTGACCGAGCCGGCGTCGGGCAGGGCCTCGCCCTTGGCGTCGGCGGGTTTGCCGCCGTACGGGAAGCTCCGGCCGTCGTGGACGGTCAGGACGGCCTCGGGGTCGTTGCGCTCGCGGAAGGACTCCCAGACCCTGGTGCCCTCCTCGACGCCGTACTTCTGCTGGGCGGCGAGCAGGGACAGCGCGTTGTTCACCTCACCGCCCCCGCCGGAGCCGAACAGGGAGCCGATGACGGAGGCCAGCGCCACGAGGTCGGTGACCTTGAAGTGCTCGATGGTCCCGGCGTTGGTGATCGGGTCCTTGTGGCCGGTCAGGTCGTACTCGCCGGGGAAGTAGCGGCCGCTGTCGGAGGCGTCGATGTAGGCGTTGACGCCGTCGAGGTAGGCCTTGACGTCGGCGAGGGCCTGCTGCCCGCGGGCTCCGTTCCTGGCCACCGCGTTGTCGATCTGCGCCTGGAGGTCGGCCTCGGTGTAGGGCGCGTTGCGGTAGAACTGCTGCTCCAGGCCCTGGTTGGCGGCGGCGCCGCCGGCGAAGGAGGTCAACTGGCCGCGGCCGACGTGCCGGAAGACGTCCATCAGCCACAGCCGGTCCTCGGCCGCCGCGTACCCGGCGCCGTACTCGGTGCCGTACCGGGTGGTGCCTGTGATGTGCGGCACACCGGACTTCTTGTCCCGGACGATGGTGACGTCGCCGCGTCCGCCGGGCTTCTCGGTGGAGGCGACCTGGTCGGAGGGGACGCCGAAGGACGCGTCGTTGAAGAACGTGTTGACGGTCGAGTCGGTCAGGCCCGGATAGCCGGTGGCCAGGTTCGCGTACGGACCCAGCTGGTCCTCGGCGTGCGAGGGCTGGGTGCCGAAGGCCTGGTTGAGCAGGATCTGGGCGAGGGTGGCGTTGCCGTTCTCGCCGGGCGGCAGGATGTCCGAGCACTGGCCGCCGCAGTAGTCGTTCGGGGCGGTGGCGGTGGCGGCGGCCGCCTGCTGGGTGAGGGGGGAGAGAAGTCCGGCGACGAGAACGCATACGGACGCCGTCTTCAGGAACCCGGTGAAGCGGCGGGACGTTCTCAGTCTGTCCAGGGTGGTCCGTGGGGTTCGCCGTGGCATGGCAGCTCCTAGCGACAGAGGTGGCCGAACGTTACCGCCGGTATCCCCGCGTTTAAAGATGAACATGCGTCACTTTCCGGAGTCCGCAAGCAGAACGCACGAGAAGACCACGCGAAGAGATGGAGCCGAATCGCCTGTCGATACGTCTATTCGGCGACGTCCGTGCGACGACGCCGAAGTGACCGAAGTACAGGTGCAGGTGTGACGGAGGTGCAGGGCGATGGCAGGTTTCCGGAGTCTGGCGAGACAAGTACGAGATCCGCGCTGCGATCTGGCGCTGCGGCGGTACTCACTGCGCAAGTGCCTTGAGAAGTTCGCCCCTTACGGGCATCGGGCGACCTGGGACCACCTGTGCTCCCGGGCGGGCTTCGGGCCCGAGGACCGCTCCCCCGACCCGGCGCGGCTCGTGGCCGCACTGGAGGAGCTGGAGGAGGCCCGGTCCGTCTGGCTCGCCTACGAGACCGACTTCACCGAGCGGCGCAGGAAGGAGAAGCACGACGGGCTGCGCCGGCCGGGCAGCGTGGACGACTGGCACCGGCTGACCTGGGGCGGCTTCGGAGTCGCCTGGTGCGACGACCCGCGGGTCCACCCGCACGAGCCGCTGGCGGAGGTGCTGCGCCGGCTGATCGCCGCGCTGAACCGGGAACCGGGCTCCACCTGCCCGGTCTGCGGCGGCGACCGTCTGGTCTGGCGGTACGGCCTGGACCACGAGCCGTCCTCCGGTCCGGTGTGCACCGACTGCGGCATCCTCGTGCCGCGCCCGGTCCTCACACCGCGGGCGCTGGAGTCCGCCCGCCGGGGGGCACTGCTGATGTCGGCCTGAGCACCAAGCCGCCGGCCAACGGGGGACTTTCTTGAAAAAAAGGGGGCGTGCAGGGGGTGCCGCGCCCTCTGCGCTGCCGGCGTTCCGGCCGGTTGTCGGTGCCGGCTGGCACCATCGGGGCATGGTGCAGGTGTGTCTCAACGGAAGCCGTTCGGCCGCCGAGGGCGCGGTGGTGCCGTTGTCGCCCGAGGAGCTGGCCCGTTCGGCGGCAGAGGCGGTGGCGGCCGGGGCCACGCAGGTGCACGTCCACCCGAAGACGCCGTGCGGGCGGGACAGTCTCTCCCCGCGCGTCCTCGCCGCGACCCTGGAGGCGATACGGTCCCGGGTGCGGGTGCCGGTCGGTGTGACCACCGGCGCCTGGGCGGAGCCCGACCCCGCGGCCCGGCTCGCCCGGGTGCGCAGCTGGTCCGTGCTGCCCGACTTCGCCTCGGTCAACTGGCATGAGCCGGGCGCCGAAGCGGTCGCCGGGCAGCTCCTCGCCCTGGGCGTGGGCGTGGAGGCGGGCATCTGGTCCGGCACCGACGGCGCGGCCCGGTTCACGGCCTCGCCTCTCGGGCCGAGGGTGCTGCGCGTCCTCGCCGAGGTGACCGACCCGGACCCGGCCACCGCCGAGGACTCGGCGCGCTCACTGCTCGCCGCCCTGGGCCCGGCCCACGGCCGCCCGGTGCTGCTGCACGGCGAGGAGGGCGGCGCCTGGCCGGTACTGCGGCTGGCCGGCCGGCTCGGCCTGGCCACCCGGATCGGCCTGGAGGACACCCTGTTCCTGCCGGACGGCCGGCGGGCGTCCGGCAACGCTCAGCTGGTCGCCGAGGGGCTGCTCCAGGACGGGTCGTTCCAGCGCTCGTCGTAGGGCAGCCCGACGAGCCGGGCGCGGATCGCCAGGTCCGTCTCGCCCCGGGCGCGCAGCCGCTCAGGAGCGTGCCGGGCGAGCCAGGACCGGAGTTCGGCGACTCCGGCGGCCTCGTCCTCCGGGGTCCACCAGGTCAGCGGCCAGTCGTCGTCGACCAGGTCGTACAGCCAGGCCCGGGCGCAGTCCACGAGGTGCGCGTCGGCGGCCGGAGCGGCCGGCCAGTGCTCGAGCAGCGGGGTCGTGGTGCGCAGGATGGAGGCGCAGGTCTCGAAGACGTCCTCGGCCCGGTACGGCGGCTCGGACGCGGCGAGCACGTCCTGCCACCAGGCGAGCACGAACGCCTCGACGGCCGCTGCCTGCTCGGCCGGCCAGGCCCGCCAGTCCACCCGGCTCAGCCCGTGCGGCGCCCAGCCGACGGCGTCCAGGGTGCCGTCCGCCATCGCGTGCGCGCACTGGGGCAGCAGGCGCCGCATGACGGCGGCGTGGTCCTCGAAGTGGTCCGGCGCCTTGCGCAGGAAGCGGCTCAGCAGGCCGGGCGGAAGGCGGGTGTGCGGCGTGCGCAGGCAGGCCGTCTCCTCCGGGGTGAAACAGCGCTCGCAACCGGTCTCGGCGGGGGCGGCGAAGCCGTTGAAGACGGTGTCGACATCCGCCAGAGCGGCGGCAAGTGCGAGCGTGCGCAGGGGAGTCCGGTCCCGTTCACTACTCCGTGCCCGGCGTCGCCGCCGACCGAAGAGGCCGACGCTACCAGCGGCAAATCCGCTCGCTCCACCCGATTGCCGTGCGGACAGTGGAGGCGATGAAACCGAACCCATGACCACGGGGAGTCCCATGTCCACGCTGCGGGTCACCGCCGAAGTGCTGACCGTCCACGAGCATCCGAACGCCGACGCGCTGGAACTGGCCCAGGTGGGCCTGTACCGCGCCGTCGTCGCCAAGGGCGCGTACCGCACCGGTGAGGCCGCCGTCTACATCCCCGAGCAGTCCGTGCTGCCGCCCGATCTGATCGAGGAGCTGGGGCTGACCGGGCGGCTGGCGGGCGGCGAGGCCAACCGGGTCAAGGCGGTACGGCTGCGCGGCGAGCTGTCGCAGGGGATCGTGTGCCGGCCGAAGGCGCTGGCGGACGTCGACCTGGCGCGGGCGGCGGCCGAGGGCACGGACTTCGCCGAGCGGCTGGGCATCACCAAGTGGGTGCCGCCGGTCCCGCCGACCATGGACGGCGAGGTGGAGTCCGCGCCGGGTCTGCTGCCGTGGGTCGACATCGAGAACATCCAGCGCTACCCGGACATCTTCGCACCGGGCGAGCCGGTCGTGCTGACGGAGAAGCTGCACGGCTCGGCCTGCCTGCTGACCCATGTCGCCGACGAGGGACGGGTGTTCGTGTCCTCCAAGGGCTTCGGCGCCAAGTCGCTCGCCCTGAAGGAGGATCCGCGGAACCTGTACTGGCGGGCGGTGCGCGGGCACGGCGTCGCCGAGGCGGCGGCGAGGCTCTGCGAGCGGCTGGGCGCCTCGCGCGTCGGCATCTTCGGGGAGGTGTACGGCGCGGGGGTGCAGGACCTGTCGTACGGCGCCGACGGGCGGCGGGACACGCTGGGGTATGCGGCGTTCGACGTATCGGCCGAGGTGGACGGCACCGTGCGCTGGCTGGACGCGGCGCAGCTGCTGGAGGGGGAGCTGCCGGTGGTGCCGCGGCTGTACGCGGGGCCGTACGGCATCGAGCGGGTGCTGGAGTTCGCGAGTGGCCGGGAGACGGTGTCCGGGCGGGGGCTGCATCTGCGGGAGGGCGTGGTGATACGGCCCGCCGTGGAGCGGTACAGCGCGGTGACCGGGGGGCGGGCGATCGCCAAGGCGGTCAGTCCGGCCTATCTGACGCGCAAGGGCGGCACCGAGTACGAGTGAGGTGCGGTCGGCCGGGGCTGCACCCCCTCCTCCGCGGCCGGGCCTCACCGTCCCTCGGCCAGCAACCGCGATCCGGTCAGCCGCTCGCCGAACACGTCGTCCGGGTTGGACAGCACGCAGTTCTCCAGCGAGAGGCACCCGCAGCCGATGCAGTCGGTCAGGTGGTCGCGCAGGCGGTTCAGCTGCTTGATGCGTTCGTCGAGTTCCGAGCGCCACTTCTCGGACAGCCGCGCCCAGTCCTCCCGGGTCGGCGTCCGCTCCTCCGGGAGTTCCGCCAGCGCGTCGCGGATCGTGGCCAGCGGGATGCCGACCCGCTGGGCCGCCCGGATGAAGGCGACCCTGCGCAGGGTGTCGCGGCTGTACCGGCGCTGGTTGCCGGATGTGCGGCGGCTGCTGATCAGGCCCTTGGACTCGTAGAAGTGCAGCGCGGACACCGCGGCGCCGCTGCGCGCGGACAACTGGCCGACGGTCAGCTCATGGATCTTCTCAGGAATCTGCGGCACTCCTCAGAGCCTAGCGGCAGCGTGCCGTTGACAGAGGCCCCGCGCCCGACCATGCTAAGCAGTTGCTTAGAGCAGGAGCGAGACGCGAGCGAGAGGCCGGGACATGGCAGAACCGAGGACCTTCACCTCCCCCGACGAGCTGAAGGCCGCCGTCGGCGAGCAGCTGGGGTACACCGACTGGCTGGAGGTGGACCAGAAGCGCATCGACCTGTTCGCCGAGGCCACCGGCGACCACCAGTGGATCCACGTGGACCCGGAGAAGGCCGCCGCGGGACCGTTCAAGACGACCATCGCCCACGGCTACCTGACCCTCTCGCTGCTGCCGTTCTTCGGACCGCAGCTGATCCGGGTCGAGGGCGTGAAGATGGGCGTGAACTACGGCACCAACAAGGTCCGCTTCCCCGCCCCCGTGCCGGTCGGCTCCCGGCTGCGCGCCACCGCGAAGATCACCGGCGTGGAGGACGTCACCGGCGGCGTGCAGGTGAGCGTCGCGTTCACCGTCGAGCGCGAGGGCGGCGACAAGCCGGTGTGCGTCGCGGAGTCGGTGGCCCGGTACTACCTGTAGCCGCCGGGGCTACTTGACCCCGACCATCCGGAGCACGAGGTCGGCGTAGAGCGCGCCGACCTCCTCGGGGGTGAACGGGCCGTCCACGTTGAACCAGCGGGCCACGTCGATGCACAGCGACAGCACGGCGAGCGTGGTGCCCTGGACGTCCAGCACGTCGAACTCGCCCGAGGCGACGCCGTCCTCGATGATCCCGCGCACCTCGGCGTCGACCTGCCGGCGCAGCGCGACGATCTCCGCGCGGGCCTCGGGGCCGAGCGCGTCCAGCTCGTACTGCACGACCCGCGCGGTGGTGCGCCGCCCCGCGTGCCAGCGGACGAAGGAGCTGACCGCGCCGGCCAGCCGCTCGGTGGCGGTGCCCTCCCGCCGCGCGGCGGTGCGCAGGATGTCGAGGGCCTTGTCGTGGCCGATCCGGCTGATCCGGTGGAGCAGCTCTTCCTTGGTCTTGTAGTGGATGTAGAGCGCGGCCGGGCTCATGCCGGCACGGCCCGCGATGTCGCGGGTGGTCGTCGCGTGGTAGCCGCGCTCGGCGAAGGCCTCCACGGCGGCGACGAGCAGCCGCCGGGCCGCGTCCGGGGTGACCTCTTCCCACGGCTCCACTTCGCCGCCGGTCGTCTCCTCCGCCGTACTCATCGCTTGCTCGCCCCTCTCGGTGACAGGAGCACCACCATACCGCCGACGGTGAGCGAGCGCTTAGCGTGGCTGTCCGGATCGTGCCCTCAGAGCTTCTCGAAGGGGTCGTGCTCGGCGAGGAGCTTCTCCAGCCGGGCCTGGTCGACCCGGCTGACGATCTGCCCGGCCTCCTGGCGGTCCCTGATCACCTTGGCGAGGGTGAAGGCGGAGGTGACCAGGTACAGGACCGCGATCGCGAGGAAGCCCCGGACCCAGGCGCTGGTGTCCAGCTGGTAGATGCCGATGGCCGTGGCCGACATGGCGACCGCGAAGGAGGCGACGGCCTGGCCGTAGAAGGCGGCCGTGCTCTGCTGCTTGACCGGTGTGTCACTCATGGGAAGAGCATCGGCGGACGTGGCCCGCGCCACATCCGCGCGGATACTCAGACCGGCTACTCAGAACGCCGACACCCCGGTCAGGGCACGGCCGATGAGCAGCTTCTGGATCTGGCTGGTGCCCTCGTAGAGGGTCATCACGCGGGCGTCGCGCAGGAGCTTGCCGGCCGGGTACTCGTCGATGTAGCCGTAGCCGCCGAAGACCTGCAGGGCGTTGTTGGCGGCGCGGACGGCGGCCTCGGAGGCGAACAGCTTGGCCTTGGAGGCCTCGACGGCGAAGGGCCGGCCGCGGTCGATCAGATCGGCGACCCGCCAGGTGAGCAGCCGGGCGGCGTCCACGTCGACGGCGATATCGCTGATCAGCTCCTGCACCAGCTGGTGCCGGGCGATGGGTTTGCCGAACTGCTCGCGCTCACCGGCGTAGCGCACGGCCGCGTCCAGTGCGGCCTGGGCGATGCCGACGCAGCCCGCGGCCACCGACATCCGCCCCTTGGCCAGCGCGGACATGGCCACGGAGAATCCCCTGCCCTCCTCGCCGACCATCGCGGACGCGGGCACCCGGACGTCTTCGAGGACGAGTTCGGCGGTGGCCTGGCCGCGCAGGCCGAGCTTGCCGTGGATGGTGCGGCGGGTCAGGCCGGGGGTGTCGGTGGGCACCAGGAAGGCGGAGACGCCCTTGTGGCCGGGGGCGTCGGTGGAGCGGGCGAAGAGCAGGACGACGTCGGCCCAGGTGCCGTTGGTGATGAACATCTTGGTGCCGTTGACGACGTAGTCGTCGCCGTCGCGTACGGCACGGGTGGCGAGGTTACCCGCGTCCGAGCCGGTGCCCGGCTCGGTCAGGCCGAAGCAGCCGACGTACTCGCCGGCGGTCAGCCCCGGCAGCCAGCGCCGCTTCTGCTCCTCGCTCCCCCAGGCGGCGATCGTCTTGGCGACGAGCCCGAGGGACACGGACACGATCCCGCGCACCGAGGAGTCGCCGCGGCCCAGCTCCTCGGTGACCAGGCAGTACGCCAGGTGGTCGCCGCCCGAGCCGCCGTACTCCTCGTCGACGGTCAGCCCGAGGAAGCCGACCTCGCCGAGCTTCTTCACGATGCCCCGGTCGACCTCCTCGGCGCGGTCCCACTCCACGACGTGCGGGGCTATCTCGCGCTGCACGAAGTCCCGGGCGAGCTGCCGTACCGCGGCCTGCTCCTCGCTCAGCTCCAGGTTCACCACGCGATCACCCCACAGAAGAACGGATCCGGGAAGGAATCCGAGCCAGATCTTGAAAGACGTACATTTAAATTAGCACTGCTAGTTTCCAGCCGCAGCCCTACTATGTGCGCCATGGCCCGACCGCGCAAGCCCCTCCTCAGCACCGACCGGATCGTCGAGACGGCCCGGGACCTCGTGGACCGGGAGGGACTGGCGGCCGTCTCCACCCGCCGGCTCGCCGCCGAGCTGGGAGTCAGCGGGCCCTCGCTCTACAACCACTTCCGCACCAAGGACGACATCCTGGAGGCGGTCGCCGACTCGGTCAGTTCCCTGGTGGACCTGTCGATGTTCGAGGACGGCCGCGACTGGCGCACCGCACTGCACGACTGGGCCGTCTCCTACCGGGCCGCCCTGCGCGACCACCCGAACATCGTCCCGGTCCTGGCGCGCGGCCCCGGCCGCAGGCCGGCCGCGCTGCGGCTCGCCGACGCGGTCTACGGCGCGATGGTCGACGCCGGCTGGCCGCCGGCCCAGGCGACCTCCATCGGCGCGCTGATGCGGTACTTCATCATGGGCTCCGCGCTGGGCTCCTTCGCCGGGGGCTTCGTGGACGACGCGAGCGCGTACGACCCCGCCGACTACCCTCATCTCGGCCAGGCCCATCTGCTCGCCGAGCAGCAGGAGAAGATCGACGAGCGGGCCTTCGAGACGGGTCTTACGGCGCTGCTGGACGGGCTGGCGCAGCAGTACGCGCAGGTACGGCAGAGCGTCCGGCGATGATTCGGCGCGGACCGAAGTGTCCCTGCCGCATGCTGGACCTATGACCGCCAAGGATCCGCAGGCCGCGGGCCTCGCCGCGCTGGCCTCACTGATCGCCGACGAGACCCGGGCCACGTGCCTGCTGGCCCTGCTCGACGGGCGGGCCTGGACCGCCGGCGAGCTGGCCCGGCACGCCGGGGTCGCCGCGTCGACGCTCAGCGAGCATCTGGGCAGGCTGGTCGCCGGAGGCCTGATCGCGGAGGAACGGCAGGGCCGGCACCGGTACGTTCGGCTCGCCGGCGCGCATGTGGCGCAGCTCGTGGAGGACCTCGTGGCGCAGCTGCCTCCGGCGGCCGGACGGCGGGCTCCGCGCAGCCTGCGCGAGTCGAGTGCCGGATCGGCCATGGCCCGGGGCCGTACCTGCTACGACCATCTCGCGGGGCGCCTCGGGATCGCCGTCACCGATGCGCTGACCCTGCGGGGGCTGCTGCGGCAGGACACGGGGTTCGCGCTGACGGACGCGGGGCTGGAGTGGTTCGGCGCGGCGGGGATCCCGCTCGAGGTCCCGGGCCGGCGTCCGCTGGCCCGTGCGTGCCTGGACTGGACCGAGCGGCGGCCCCATCTCGCGGGCGCGGCGGGGGCCGCGCTGTGCCGGCACGCGCTGAAGACGGGGTGGTGTGTGCGGATCGGCTCCGAGCGGGCGGTGAAGGTGACCCCGTCGGGGGAGCGGGAGTTGTCGGCGCTGCTCGGCATCTCGCGGGAAGAGCTGTGCTGAATCCGGCTGACCAGAGTGAGGGTTCTGCCCGTTGCCGGGTGCGGGTCCCCCGGGCCAGTGTCCGGTTTCCGCCAGCCACGACACCACGCCACACCTAACCTCGGGAGCATGATGAACACCGCCCCACGTCACCGCCTCCTCCCCGCCGCCGCGGCCGTCGTCACCGTCGTGCTGTGGGCGTCGGCCTTCGTGGCGATCCGGAGTGCGGGGCAGGAGTATGCCCCCGGTGCGCTGGCCCTCGGGCGGCTGGCGTCGGGGGCGCTGGCGCTGGGGGTCCTATGGGCGGTGCGCCGGGAGGGGCTGCCGCCCAGGGAGGCCTGGCGCGGCATCCTGCTGTCCGGGCTGCTGTGGTTCGGGTTCTACATGGTCGTCCTCAACTGGGGCGAGCAGCAGGTGGACGCCGGCACCGCGGCCCTCGTGGTGAACATCGGCCCGCTGCTGATCGCCCTGCTCGGCGCCCGGCTGCTCGGCGATCCGATGCCGCCGCGGCTGCTGGCGGGCATGGGCGTGTCGTTCGCCGGCGCGGTGACCGTGGGCCTGTCGATGTCGGGCGGCGGCGGAGCCTCCGTGCTCGGCGTGGTGCTGTGCCTGCTCGCCGCCGTGGCGTACGCCGCCGGAGTCGTCGCGCAGAAGCCGGCCCTGGGGCGGGCGAGCGCGCTGCAGGTGACGACGTTCGGGTGTCTGGTGGGGGCGGTGGCGTGTCTGCCGTTCGCCGGGCAGCTCGCGCACCAGGCCGCGCACGCGCCGCTGCCGGCCACCCTCGGCATGGTCTATCTCGGCGTCTTCCCGACCGCGCTCGCCTTCACCACGTGGGCCTACGCCCTGGCCCGCACCACCGCCAGCCGGATGGGCGCGACGACGTACGCCGTGCCCGCACTGGTGGTGCTGATGTCCTGGCTGGTGCTCGGCGAGGTGCCGGGCGTGCTGACGCTGGGCGGCGGTGTGCTGTGTCTCGCGGGGGTGGCGGTGTCGCGGTCCAGGGCGCGTGGGGGCCGGACGGTCCGGGTCGCGGCCGGCGAGGAGCCGCGCCCGGAGACGTCCGAGAAGGTCGGCTGAGCCGTCAGAAGACCACCAGTGCGCGGCCGCCCTTGCCCGCGAGCATGTTCTCGAAGGCGGCCGGGATGCCGTCGAGGGCGATGCGTTCGGTGACGAGCGCGGAGAGGTCCAGGCGGCCCTGCCGTACGTGCTCGGCGAGCACCGGCAGGTCGCGTGCCGGGTCGCTGTTGCCGTAGACGCAGCCGGACAGGGTGCGGCCCCAGTGGAAGATCTCCAGGGCGTTGAAGGTGACCTCCTGGTCCTTGCCGCCGATGCCGACGACCGTCGTACGGCCGCCCCGGCGGGTGGACTCCCAGGCGGCGCGGATCGACACCGCGCGGCCCACGCACTCGACGGAGACGTCGACGCCCTGCTTGCCGGTGAGGGCGCGGATCTCCCGGGCGGTGTTCTCCGAGGCGAGGACGTAGTCGGTGGCGCCGGCGGCGCGGGCGAGTTCCTCCTTCGCCGGGGAGACGTCGACGGCGATGATCCGCGACGCGCCCGCGATGCGGGCCGACTGGAGGGTGGCGAGGCCGACCCCGCCCACGCCGAACACCGCCACCGTCTCGCCCTCGCGGACCCGCGCCGAGTGGTGGACGGCGCCGTAGCCGGTGAGGACGGCGCAGCCGAGGAGGGCGGCGTCGGTGAGGGGGACGCCCTGCGGCAGGGGCAGCACGCAGGACGCGGAGACGACGGTCTCCTCGGCGAACGCGGCGACGTTCAGGCCGGGGTGCAGGTCGGTGCCGTCGGCGGTGCGGGCGTAGACGTCGGCGGCGCCGTTCAGGGCGTTGGCGCACAGCCACACCTCGCCGAGCGTGCAGGCATGGCAACTTCCGCAGGACGGGGCCCAGTTGAGGACGACGGGGTCGCCCTCGGCGACCTGCGCGACGCCCTCGCCGACGGCCACGACCGTGCCGGCGCCCTCGTGGCCGAGGACGGCCGGGACCGGGACGCGCATGGTGCCGTTGGACAGGGAGAGGTCGGAGTGGCAGACCCCGGCGGCGGCGAGGCGGACCCGGACCTGTCCGGGGCCCGGGTCGGGCAGCTCGATGCCGGTGATCTCCAGGGGTGCGCCGATGGCGGGCAGGACGGCGGCTCGTACGGCCATGGGTCGCGTACTTCCTTAGAACTGGAGGGACTTGGTCTGGAGGTACTCGCCGAGTCCGTGCGCGCCGAGTTCGCGGCCGACCCCGGACTGCTTGTAGCCGCCGAAGGGGGCCAGCGGATTGAACCGGCCGCCGTTGATGTCGACCTGGCCGGTGTCCATGCGCCGGGCGAAGGCCACCGCCTCGGACTCCTCGCCGGCCCACACGGCGCCCGCGAGGCCGTAGACCGTGCCGTTGGCGATGCGCAGGGCGTCCTCCTCGTCGTCGTACCTCAGGATCGACAGGACGGGGCCGAAGATCTCCTCCTGCGCGATCGTCATCTCGGGGGTGACGTCGGCGAACACCGTCGGGCTGACGTAATAGCCCTTCTCGCGCGGGGACTCGGGGCCGCCCGCGACCAGCCGGGCGCCCTCGGCGACGCCCTTCTCGATGTAACCGCGCACCCGCTGCTGCTGCTTGGCGTTGACCAGGGGCCCGATGCGGTCGCCGTACTTGGCGGCGGCCGCGGCGGCCAGCTCGACGGCCTGGTCGTACTGGTCGCGGTGGACCAGCATGCGGGTCCAGGCGCTGCACGTCTGGCCGGAGTTGGACATCACGTTGGCGACGCCGACGTTGACCGCCCTGGCGAGGTCGGCGCTCGGCAGGATGACGTTGGCGGACTTGCCGCCGAGTTCGAGGGCCACCTTCTTGACGGCTCCGCCGGCCACCGCGCCGATCCGCCGGCCCACGGCCGTGGAGCCGGTGAAGGAGACCAGGTCGACGTCGGGGTGCTCGGCGAGGGCCTGGCCGGCGACCGGGCCGAGCCCGGTGACCAGGTTGAACACACCGGCGGGCACGCCCGCCTCGTGCACGGCCTCGGCGAAGAGCTGCGCGGTGAGCGGCGTGTCCTCGGCGGGCTTGAGGACCACCGTGCAGCCGGCGGCGAGTGCGGGGGCCACCTTGGCGACGATCTGGTGCAGGGGGTAGTTCCAGGGCGTGATCGCGCCGACCACGCCGACGGGCTCGTGCAGGACGGTGGAGTTGCCGACCTTCTCCTCGAAGGAGTGGGTCGCGGCCAGCTCGGCGTAGGAGCCGGCCACCGCGATCGGCACCGCCGCGTGCACGGCCTGGGAGAACTGCAGCGGGGAGCCCAGTTCGGCGGTGACCGTCTCGGCGATCTCGTCCTTGCGGGCCGCGAGGACGTCCCGCAGGGCGCTCAGGCGGGCGGCGCGCTCGGCCGGGGGCGTGGCCGACCAGCCGGGCAGGGCGGCGCGCGCGGCGCGTACGGCGGTGTCGACGTCGAGGGCACCGCCGGCCGGCACGCTCGCGATGACCTGCTCGTCGGCGGGGTTCACGACCTCGATGACGTCCGTGGTCCCGGCGGGGCGCCAGGCGCCGTCGATGTAGAGGCCGTCGTGTGCCTTCATGCTGCTTCCTCCCGGCGGGTCTGCGTCGTCCGGCACACAAACTAGCGGTGTTAGTTTTCTGGCGCCAGAGGTACCAGGACATCATCGCCGGGGCGGGCGGTGCTCACGCGTCCCTGTGCCGGGGCTCACTCGTCCAGGTCGGGCAGCCGGTCCGGGGACGGGCAGATGCGCTCTCCCTGCTGGTCGAAGACGAAGAGATGGGCGAGGTCCACCAGGAGCGGGACCTGCATGCCGTGGTGCAGCCGGAGGTCGGGGGTGGTGCGGACCACCAGGTCGCCGGGGAGCCGGCCCTCCGGGGGCGCGGGCTCGGGTTCGGGCTCGGCGTCCCCGGGGTGGCCGAGCGTCACCACGGGTCCGGCCCGCCGCGCGCCGGCCCGCTCCAGCAGCCGGTCCAGCACCTTCGGTCCCTCTCTGCGGCGCCGCCGCACCGGCCGGGCGGCGGGGCGCGGGGCCTCCAGCTCGGGTACGACGGCGGGCAGGGAGCCGGTGTTGAAGTGGACGAGCATCTCGTGGCCCTGGAACTCCACGTGCTCCACGAGACCGGTGAGCGCGACCTCGCCCGGCCGGGCCGCGCTGTGCTTGGCGATGCGGACCGCCTCCGAGCGCAGCCCGACGATCACCTCGCGGCCCTGCTGCACGCGCAGCAACTGGTGGTCCAGCGAGAGGGGTTCGGGCAGCCGCAGGGCCTGCTTGCCCAGGCTGATGGTCATGGCGCCGTCCAGCGGGGCCCGCACCAGACCGCGCAGCAGGTTGATGCGCGGGGTGCCGATGAAGGCGGCGGTGAAGACGTTGCGGGGCAGTGCGTAGACGGTGCGCGGGGTGCCGACCTGCTGGAGCACTCCCCCGCGCAGCACGGCGACCCGGTCGCCCAGCGACATCGCCTCGGTCTGGTCGTGGGTGACGTACACCGTGGTGACGCCGAGCTCCCGGGTGAGCTGGGAGATCTCGGCGCGCAGGTGGTTGCGCAGCTTGGCGTCGATGTTGGACAGCGGCTCGTCCATCAGGAACGCCGACGGGCGGCGGGCGATGGCCCGGCCCATCGCCACCCGCTGCCGCTCACCGCCGGACAGCTGGCTCGGGAAGCGGTCGAGCAGTTCCTCGATGCCGAGCATGCGGGCGGTGGCGCCGACCCGCGGGCGGGGGTCGGCGCCGGGGTCCTCGATGCGCAGCGGAAAGCCGATGTTGTCGGCGCTGGTCATGTTCGGATAGAGGGCGAAGTTCTGGAAGACCATGGCCATGCGGCGCTCGGAGGGCAGCCAGTCGTTGGCGTACTCGCCGTCGAGCAGCAGCTCGCCCTCGTCGATGTCCTCCAGCCCGGCGATCATCCGCAGCACGGTGGACTTGCCGCAGCCGGACGGCCCGAGCAGGACCAGGAACTCGCCGGGCGCGATGTCCAGCGAGAGCCCGTCGACCACGCGTGGGCCGCGTGCGTAGGCCTTGCTCACGTCGTGCAGTGCGATGGCGCGTGTCATGGCTGCCGCCCCCGGGGACTGTCCGGAGCTACGCCGCTCCGTGGTCCGAAGGCCCCGTGCGGGTCGGACGGGGCCTGTCGGTCACGGAAGTTAACGGAATGTGCCCGGCGGGGGGAAGACTCGTGCGGCACGGCCGGTCACCTGGTCGCGGTCAGGTGGGCGAAGACCACCACGTTGCTCGTGTAGCCGGTCCGCCGGCTGTACAAGCCGCCGCAGGTCAGCACCCGCAGCTCCGGGCGCCGGGTACGGCCGTAGACCTCCCCGTCCGGAAAGCCCGTCTTGTCGAAGACCTTCACCCGGTCCACGGTGTACACGGCGGTACGGCCGTCGGCGCGGCGCACCTCGACGGTTTTGCCGGGTTTGACGAAGGCGAGCGCCGCGAAAACGGCGGGACCGGTGGTGGTGTCGCGGTGGCCCACGGCGACCGCGGTGCCGGACTCCCCGGGCGTGGCGCCGCCCTCGTACCAGCCGACCAGCTTGGGCCGGTCGACGGGCGGTGTCCGAAGACGCCCGTCCTGGTCCAGCCGGACGCCCTCGACCGGGGCCGCGATCCTCAGCGAGGGGATGCGGAAGGAGGTCGGCCGGGAGCGGGGCAGCGGGCGGGGCGGGGGAGTGGGGCGCCCGTCGGACCGCGCGGATCCCGGCCCGGCGGCCGCCGCGGCGTCGGGGCCGCCGCCCCCGGCGGCCCCGCCGTGCCCCCCGCACCGGCCGGTGACCGTCACCAGGACGGTGACCAGCAGGGCCGTCCTGGTGAGGCGGTAGGCGCGGGTCCGGTACCAGGGCCTTCTCCTCCGCCTACGCGGCGCCATGGGGCCGTCGGCGGCTGCGCCGGAAGTACACGGCACCGCCGATCGCGGTGAGGCCCACGGCGCCCGCGGCGGCCACCGGCGTGTAGGCCGCGGCCTTGTCGATCAGGCCGCCGCCGCCCGCGTGCACGCCGCCGCGCGGGTCGTTGTGGGCGCCCCGGCCCCAGGCGCCGTCGTCGCGGTGGTCGTCGGTGATCTGACCGCCCGGCCCGGGCCGCTCGTCGTGCCTCCTGCCGTGGCAGCTGACCCGGAAGATCTTCTGCTTGGTGGTGCTGCTGGGCGTGCCCACGATCCAGCCGAGCGTGTACTTCCCGTCGGCCAGCCCGATGACGTCCGTGCGACCGGCGCCCCCGCCGAGCTGGATGGTGCCGGCGGTGGTGGCCGCGCTGGGCAGCGGAGGCAGCGGGGTGATGGTGTAGGCGATGAGGGGAAGCGAGTCGAAGTTGACGGCGTCCAGCCTGAACTTGCACACCACCGGGGCGTCGTCGGTGCCGTCTTCGGAGTGGTCGCCCACGGGCTGGATCAGGATGTCGCCGTTCTCCCCCTGGGCGGCCGCGGTCGGTGCCACCACCCACGACACGCCCGCCGCGGCGAGGGCGGTGAGGATGACAGTGGCGCCCGCGCGGGGGCGGAGAACACGTGGTGAGGTCGAGGTGGGCATGCACATTCCTCCGCGTCAGACGATTTTCATACAAATCGCTCTTTCGCCTGGACTGTGCTTGATGCGCAGACGATCTGACGACCCGACACCCGGCGAGTCGTCAGAGATCGCTCGTGCGGCGCAATCCACCCCGGCCAGTCCCGCGACCAGGCCCGCGGCGGCCGGCGCCGCCACCTGGCCGAGCCGGTTGCCGGTCAGGTCACAGGCTTGCGTCCAGCTGGACGGGGACGCCGTTGAGGACCGCGTTGCCGGAGAGCGGGTCGAGCAGGCTGCCGTCGAGGAGCTGGTTGACGTTGACGCCCGGGTCCTTCGCGGCGTGGCTGATCCGGCTTCCGGGGCGGTCGTGGCCCCAGCCGTGCGGGAGGCTCACCACGCCGGGCCGTACGGCGTCGGTGACCTCGGCCGGCGCCACCACCTCTCCCCCGGCGCCCTTGACGCGGACGTCCGCCCCGTCGCGGACGCCGAGCCGGGCCGCGTCCTCGGGGTGGATGTGCAGGGTGCAGCGGTTGGATCCGCCGGTGAGGGCCGGCACGTTGTGCATCCAGCTGTTGTTGGAGCGCAGATGGCGGCGGCCCACCAGGACAAGCCCCTCGGGCCGCTCCCGCAGCGCCTCGCGCAGCCGGGGCAGGTCGGCGGCGATCGGCCCGGGCAGCAGCTCGACCTTGCCGCTCGCGGTCTTCAGCGGCTGCGGCAGGCGCGGGCGCAGCGGGCCGAGGTCGATGCCGTGCGGGTGGGCGAGCAGCCTGTCCAGGCTCAGACCGTCGGGCCGTGCGCCGAAGCCGTCGCCGTACGGGCCGAGGCGCAGCATCATGTCCAGCCGCCGCTCGGGACCGTTCTCCCCGGTCAGCTGCCCGGCGAGGTCCTGCGGGTCGCGCCCGTACACGGGCGAGTGCTCCTCCTGTACGGCCTTGGCGAGGGTCTGCTCGATGACCATGGCGTCGACGGCGGCCGGGTCGGCGCCGTGCATGCCGGTGGCCGCGAGGATCAGCCGGGCGAGGATCTCGCTCTCGGCCATCCGGCCCGGCTCCAGCGGGACGGCGGGGCGGCTGTAGCGGACCTGGTTGCGCACGGCGAGGGTGTTGAAGGCGAAGTCGTGGTGCGGGCTCTGGGACGGCGGGGGCGGGGGCAGGACGACGTCGGCGTGGCGTGAGGTCTCGTTCAGGTACGGGTCGACGCTGACCATGAAGTCGAGGGAGTCCAGCGCCTTGTCGAGGCGGTCGCCGTCGGGCGCGGACAGCACCGGGTTGGCGGCGACGACGATCAGCGCGCGGACCGGCTCGCCCTCGTCCGTCGCGGTGTCGATCTCCTCGGCGAGCGCGGAGAGCGGCAACTCGCCCTTGGCCTCGGGCAGTCGGCGCACCCGGGAGTGCCAGCGGCCGAGTTTGAAGCCCCGGCCGGGGCCCGCCGGGCGGGGCGTCCTGTCGGTGGCGGCCTGCGGGAAGAGGGCGCCGCCGGGCCGGTCCAGGTTCCCGGTGAGGATGTTGAGGACGTCCACCAGCCAGCTGGCCAGGGTGCCGTGCGGCACGGTGCAGCTGCCGATGCGGGCGTAGACGGCGGCGGTGGGGGCGGCGGCCAGTTCGCGGGCGAGGGTGCGGATGGTCGGCGCGTCGATGTCGCACGCCTCGGCGACGGCGTCGGGGGTGAAGTCCCTTATCGCCTCCCGGAGTTCGTCGAGGCCCTGGACGTGCGGGGCGAGGTGGGCGGGGTCGGCCAGGCCCTCCTCGAAGAGGGTGTGCGCCATCGCCGCGAGCAGCAGGGCGTCGGTGCCGGGGCGGATCGCCAGGTGCCGGTCGGCGAGCCGGGCGGTGCGGGTGCGGCGCGGGTCCACCACGGTGAGGTGGCCGCCGCGGGCCTTGAGCGCCTTCAGCTTGCCGGGGAAGTCGGGGGCGGTGCACAGACTGCCGTTGGACTCCAGCGGGTTGGCGCCGATGAGCAGCAGGTGGTCGGTGTGGTCGAGGTCGGGCACCGGGATGGCGTTCGCGTCGCCGAAGAGCAGCCCGCTGGAGACGTGCTTGGGCATCTGGTCGACCGTCGAGGCGGTGAACAGGCTGCGGGTGCGCAGGCCGGCGAGGAGCACCGGCGGGTAGAGGGCGCCGGCCACGGTGTGCACGTTGGGGTTGCCGAGGACCACGCCGACGGAGTCCGGCCCGTGCCCCTCCACTACCGGGCGCAGTCCGGCGGCGACCGCGTCGAAGGCCTCCTCCCAGGTGGCCTCGCGCAGTTCGCCGTCCCTGCGCACGAGCGGGGTGCGCAGGCGGTCGGGATCGGAGTCGACGGCTCCGAAGGAGGCGCCCTTGGGGCAGATGAACCCCTTGCTGAAGACGTCCTCGCGGTCACCGCGGGCGGCGGTGACCCGGGTGCCCTCGATGGTCAGGGTCAGCCCGCAGGTGGCCTCGCACAGGGGGCAGATTCGCAGGGCGGTGCGGGACACGGGTCCTCCCGGGGGTCGGCGGCGGTGCCGGGGCGAGCACGGACGGGCTCGGCCCGCCGGGGTGAGCATACCGACCGGTATGCATGGAGGGGAGTCCTTCCGGGGAGTCCTTTCCGGAGTTCTTTCCCGGCCCTTTCCGGAGTCCTTTCCTGGCCCTTTCCGGAGTTCTCTCTCCTGCCGCACCGCGGCGGGGACTCAGTCCAGCACACGCCCCAGATACGCCCGCAGCAGTTCGCGGGTCTCGGTGATGATCGCCTCGTCGCCGTCCGGGTCGGTGCGGAAGGCGAGCTGGACGAGGGTGTCCGCGCTTTCCACGGCGACCAGGAAGACGCGGCGCAGATGGTCGTCGGGGGTGCGGCCGAGGTAGCCGGAGAGCAGGTCGGTGAGGCGGTCGGCGACGCGGGTGTTGGGCTCGGCGTGGCGGGAGCCCACCGGTATCTGGTTGCCGAAGTCGACCAGGGAGAAGCCCGGCGCGGTGCGCTTCATGGCCAGGTACTCGTCCAGGACCGCGTCCATCGCGGCCCGCCAGTCCCCCCTGTCCGCCTTCTTCAGCCGCTCGGTGACCCGCTCGCTGTACCGCTCCAGGTTGCGCTGGGCGAGGGCGTCGGCCATCTGCCGCTTGTTGCCGAAGAACCGGTAGACCGAGCCGATGGGCACACCGGCGCGCTGGGCGACCGCGCGGGTGCTCAGGTCGTCGTAGCCGACCTCGTCGAGGAGTTCGGCGCAGGCGTCCAGGATCCTGGTCAGCCGTTCGGCGCTGCGCCGCTGGACGGGCGCGCGGCGGAGCGATGTCGCATGGGGCACGGACCTCATGATGCCTCCCCGCCGGGGTCGGGTGAACCTCACCCTCCTGTACGGAGAACAGTGGCCGGTGCACTCATCTCCGGGCGGCGGGGGTCGCCGTACCCGCCGGGGGACCGGCCGGGTCCGGGTCCGACACCGTGATGTCGGCGGTGGTCTGCACCGGTTTGCCGTGCACGGCCCAGGCGGTGCCGTCGTCGGCGTACAGGCGCGCGGTGATGTGGTGGGTGCCGTGCGGGACGAGGCCGTCGGGCAGGTGGTGGCCGTGGGAGCGCAGCCGGGCGATCCGGCGGCCGTCGACGAAGAGGTACACGAGCCCGCGCCCGCCGACCGCCGTCGCCCCGGCGCCGGGCGGGGAGCAGCGGAAGTGACGGAACGTCAGCCGGACGTCCCAGCCGCCGGCCGGGTCCGGGGTCACCTCGACGGCGACCTGAGGCGCGTCCTTCTTGCCGACCTCGCGCAGATGGCGGCCGGTGTCGTCGGTGCCGTCGAGGATCTTGCCGACCGGGGAGGGCGAGATCCCGCCGCCGCCGTGGTGACCGGACGCGCAGCCCGCCGCGCCGAGCGGCAGCAGGACGGCCGCCGCGAGCACGGCGAGCGTCCTGCGGGTCCACGACGTCCTGGGCATGCCGGGAGAGTAGGACAACGCGCCGGCCCGCCGAATCCGCCTGAAGTCGGGTTCCGGCAGGCTCCGGACGTCCGCCTGACGGAGTAGGCGCGGCGTCCCGGGAGGCGAGTGCGGGCGCTTGCGGCGGTGGAGCGCGTCTCCCTTCCTACACGGCGTGCGCCTCCCTTCGTACACGGCGTGCGCGTCGTCCTGTTTCGTACGCGGCGTGCGCGTCGTCCTGTCAAGTGGCCCCCGTCGCCCCCGTCGCCCTCTTGCATCCGCCCCCACCTATTCCTACGGTGTTGCATAGGAATAGGGAGCGCAAGGGAGCGATCATGAGCGGGGACGCGCGGAAGACCGCGGCGGGGCTGTCGTACCTGACCGGATTCGGCAACGAGCACGCCTCCGAGGCGGTGCCCGGCGCGCTGCCCGAGGGCCGCAACTCGCCGCAGCGGGCGCCGCTCGGGCTGTACGCGGAGCAGCTGAGCGGTACCGCGTTCACCGAGCCGCGGGCGCACAACCGGCGCTCCTGGCTCTACCGCATCCGCCCCTCGGCCGCGCACCCGGCGTTCACCCGCACCGACAACGGCGCGATCCGCACGGCCCCCTTCACCGAGACCGTGCCCGACCCGAACCGGCTGCGCTGGAACCCGCTCCCCGAGCCGCCGGCCGGCACCGACTTCCTCGAGGGCCTGTGGACGCTCGGCGGCAACGGCGACGTCACCCAGCGCACCGGCATGGCCGTGCACCTGTACCACGCCAACGCCTCGATGGAGCGCGTCTTCTCCGACGCCGACGGCGAACTGCTCATCGTGCCGGAGCGCGGCGGCCTGCTGCTGCACACCGAGTTCGGCCGGCTGGCCGTGGAGCCGGCCCATGTGGCGCTGATCCCCCGCGGGGTGCGCTTCCGTGTGGAGCTGCTGGACGACTCTGCCCGGGGCTATGTGTGCGAGAACTACGGCGCGCCCTTCCGGCTCCCCGACCTCGGCCCGATCGGCGCCAACGGCCTCGCCAACGCGCGGGACTTCCAGGCCCCGGTCGCCGCGTACGAGGACGTGACCGGCCCGGTGGAGGTGGTCAGCAAGTTCTGCGGCAACCTCTGGACGGCGACGTACGACCACTCCCCGCTCGACGTGGTCGCCTGGCACGGCAACCATGTGCCGTACGTCTACGATCTGCGCCGTTTCAATGTGATCGGCACCATCTCCTACGACCACCCGGACCCGTCCATCTTCACGGTCCTGACCTCCCCCTCGGACACCCCCGGCCTGGCCGGTGTCGACTTCGTCGTCTTCGCCCCGCGCTGGCTGGTGGGCGAGGACACCTTCCGGCCGCCGTACTTCCACCGCAACGTGATGAGCGAGTACATGGGCCTGATCGAGGGCGCGTACGACGCCAAGGCGGAGGGCTTCGTGCCGGGCGGCGGCTCCCTGCACAACATGATGTCGGCGCACGGCCCGGACCGGGAGACCTTCGACCGGGCCAGCACGGCGGAGCTGCGGCCGCAGAAGGTGGACGACGGCCTGGCCTTCATGTTCGAGACCCGCTGGCCGGTGACCCTCACCGCGCACGCGGCGTCCGCGGACCACCTCCAGCAGCGCTACGACGACGTCTGGAAGGGGCTCGAGAGCCGTTTCCGCGCCTGACAGCGGCGTGACAGCGCTGTTGCGCCTGACGTTCATCGACCGGTACGGATAGCCGAGTGACCTCCTTCGCCCCGGACTCCATCGTCCTGAACCGCAAGCTGCCGCTGTGGTACCAGGTGTCGCAGTCGCTGCGCGCCTCGATACTCGGCCGCTCCCCCGAGGACCCGCTGCGGCTGCCCACGGAGGAGCGGCTGGCGGAGCACTACGGCGTGAGCGTGCTGACGATGCGGCAGGCGCTGAAGGAGCTGGAGGACGAGGGACTGATCAGCCGGCACCGGCGGCGCGGCACGTTCATCGAGCCCGGCGTCCGGCGGGGCGCGCCGGTACGGCTGCTGGGTTCGGTGGACGCCATCGTGGCCCAGCAGTCGGGGATGACGACCGAGCTGCTGGACCACGGCAACGTGCCCGTGCCGGCCGCTCTCGCCGAGTACTTCCCGGACCTCGCGGAGGTGGCCGCCTACCACCGGCTGCGCAGCGACGAGAAGACCGGCGAGCCGACCAACCACGCCGTCAACCACGTCCGCCCCGAACTCGCCGCGCGGATCCACCTGGAGGACCTGATCCGCTGGCCGATGACGAAGGTGCTGCGGGACGTCGTCGGGGCGGACATCAGCCGTATCACGGACACCGTGGAGGCGCGGCTCGCCGACCCGGAGACCGCCCGGCTCCTGAAGGTGCCGCTGCTGAGCCCGATCCTGCACTACACGGGCGTGACGTACGACAGCGGCGGACGGGTGCTGGACGTCGCGGTCATCCACTACCGCGGGGACCGGTTCTCGTTCACCGTGACCCTGGACGCGACCTGATACGGGGCCCCGGTCAGGCCGTACGATGCCCTGCGTGACGCACGACGACGCTCCGCTGCTGGCGGACCTCATGCCGTGGTCCGTCGCACCGCTGCGGCCGGGCCGCGCCTGGCCGACGGCGCCCGACCCCGCCTGTCTGAAGGCCCGCTGGGACGCCCTGCTGAAGGCCGACGGCCCCGACCGGGAGGCGCTGTTCGAGCCGACCCGCGCCCGCACCCTCGACTCGGCGGTGGGCCAGCTCCCCGGCCAGTCCACCGGCACCGGCCGGCTCGCCCGCGCGGAGGGCCCCTGCGCCGAGCCGGTCCGCGTCCTCGCGGCGCCCTTCGACGAGCAGTGGCTGATCCCGGACCACCGGCTGATCGACGCCGCCCGGCCGGAGCTGTGGCGGGTGGCGGACGCCCACCAGGTCTTCACGGTGGAGACGGGCGGCGACGATCCCCTGCTGGCGACCTCGCTGCTCCCCACCCTCCGCACCGGCCGCATCCGCCCCCTGTACCGCCGCCCCGGCGGCGCGGAACCGAACCTCGCACCCGGCCTGGCGGCCCACCTCTCCGGCCGCCTGGGCGAGCCGGCCGCTCCGGTCGACGTCCTCGCCTGGATCCTGGCGGCCGCCGCCCCCGACCTGACCGTCCCGCTCACCGACGACCCCGCCGTGTGGACGGCCGGCGTCGAGCTCGGCCGCCGCATGCTGTGGCTGATGCGCCGCGACGGCGAACGCCCCAAGCTGCCCGGCGGCCGCCGCCCCTACGTCCGCGCGCCCCTGCCGGCCCGGCCCCTCACCCTGCGCTACGACCCCGACGAGGAGACCCTCCACCTCGACGAGGGCCGTATCTCGCCCGTGCCGCCGGAGGCCTGGGAGTACGAGGTGGCCGGATCCAGGGTGCTGGAGTCCTGGTTCGCGGCCCGCACGACCGCGCCGGAACCGGGCACCCTGGCCGCGATCCGCCCGGCCGGCTGGCCGCAGGCCTGGACGTCGGAACTGCTGGAGCTGATCACTGTCCTCGCCCTGCTGGCCGAACTGCGACCGCTGCGGGCCGAGTTGAAGGTGACCTCCGCGATCGGCGCGGCCGAACTGCGGCGGGCGGGCGTCCTGCCGGTGCCGGAGGCGTCCCGCCGCCCGGCCTCGGTCCTGGACCACCACGAGGAGGGGCCCGAGGGCCAGTTCGCACTGATCTAGCGGCGCTTCGGGGCGGCTTCCAGACGGGCATCATGCGCCTGGTCTCGATATGGGCGAGAGACTGACGATCGGCGCCTCGACGGCACCAGGGTGACGGACAAGGCGAACCGGTCGAGTGCGGGGCTACTGACAAACCCGCCGGTCACGGGCCATGATCCGGGCATGGAACAGCGCACGGACACCCAGCCCCTGCCCCTCGCGGGCCTCACCGTCGTCGCCGTCGAACAGGCCGTGTCCGCGCCGTTCGCGACCCGGCAGCTCGCCGATCTGGGCGCCCGGGTCATCAAGGTGGAGCGGGTCGACGGCGGCGACTTCGCGCGCGGGTACGACACGGCGGCCCGCGGTCTCGCCTCGCACTTCGTGTGGTGCAACCGCGGCAAGGAGTCCATCGCCCTGGACCTGAAGGACCCGCGGGGCCTTCAGGCCGTGCGCCGGCTGATCGCGGACGCGGACGTGTTCGTGCAGAACCTCGCGCACGGGGCGGCGGCCCGGCTCGGCCTCGACGCGGCCACGCTGTGCGCGGCCCATCCGCGGCTGATCGCCGTGGACATCTCCGGATACGGCTCCTCGGGGCCGTACGCGGACAAGCGGGCCTACGACATGCTCGTGCAGTGCGAGGCCGGTCTGGTGTCGGTGACCGGGACGCCGGAGCAGCCGGTGAAGGCCGGGATTCCGGCTGCGGACATCGCGGCGGCCATGTACGCGTTCTCGGGCGTCCTCGCGGCCCTGGTGCGGCGGGGGACGACCGGGCGGGGCGGGCCGGTGGAGGTGTCGATGCTGGAGGCGCTCGCCGAGTGGCTGGGGCACCCGCTGCACCACACGATGCACGGGGGTGAGCCGCCGGCGCGCACGGGGCTGGCGCACGCCGTCATCGCGCCGTACGACGCCTATGCGACGGCGGACGGCGGGCGTGTCCTGGTGTCCGTGCAGAACGACCGGGAGTGGCAGCGGCTGGCCGAACAGGTCATACAGCGCCCTGAGTTGGCGAGCGACCCGGCGTACGCGACGAACGCGGCACGGGTGGCGAACCGGGAGACGACGGACGAGCTGGTGGCGCGGGCGCTCGGCGTGCTGGACACCGAGGAGGCGCTCGCCCGGCTGGAGAAGGCGGGCATCGCCTGCGCCCGGCTGCGGGATCTGCGGGAACTGGCCGCGCACCCGCAGCTCGCGGCCCGGGAGCGGTGGCGTGAGGTGGAGTCGCCGGTCGGGCCGCTGAAGGCGCTGCTGCCTCCCATCACACTGCCGGGCGGGGACGAGGCTCGGATGGGTGAGGTGCCGGCGCTCGGGCAGCACACCGGGCCGCTGCTGCGTGCCGTGGGGATGACGGACGACGAGATCGCAGCGATGCGCCGGGACGGTGTGGCGGCCTGAGCGCGCGGCGCGCTCAGTGCCGGTGGCCGCCGAACAGCGAACGGCGCAGTCGACGCAGCGGGGCGAAGAGCGAGACCCGGCTCACCCGGGCACCCCGGCCCGTACGCTCGTGCGTGGTGTCACGCGCCGTCAGCTCACGCATCAGCGAGGTCGCCTCGACCGTCTCCCGCTGCGGTATGGCGGGGCCCGCCAGCACCGACAGATGGCGGTCGAGGCGCGAACTGGTCGCGCTGCTCCCGCAGGTGATCGCAGGGACCCTGGCCCTGCTGCGCACTGTTATCTGCTCCATGTCACTCCCCACCCGTACGAGTCCACCCGGCCCGGGCAGAGTAACCCTATCGCCCCAGTGGGGCACGCGTGTATCTCGGCCACAGGATTCACCTTCCCTGCAAGGCGGTTGACCATCCGTCGTTGACTACTCTCCGAATCCGACCGATTTCAGGGTGAGTTGGACAATCGGCTGACCAGTGGGCTCTGCTGACCCGCCGTCAGGCTCGACGGTCACGGCGAGTGACGTCGCGGAGGTGCCGAGACCTTTCGCGACCAAGGGCGTGTCGCCCGCGAAGAGCCCGAGGGAGCGCGGTTGCGCGCGGGGGCGCATGAGCCAGAGCTGGTGGACGCGGCCGGCGGGCGGGGCGCCGTATCCGCTGAGGGTGACGACGGCTTCGCCCTCCGCGGCGGAAGCGATCACTCCGATACCGCGGCCCCGGGCGTCCTGGCTGGTGGCGGCGCGGGCGTCGGGGGCGGCGAGAACGTGGGCGATCTCACGTGCCCGCGACCGCTCCGCGTCCAGCCGGCCCTGGCTGCGCTGGGCCTGCACGGCGAAGAGCGAGGCGACGACGAGGGCCGCCGCCGCGGTCGCCGTGGCCAGCGGCACGAACAGAGGGCGCGTGCGGGGCGTACGGGTGCGTCCCGGCGGTGGCTGGGCGCCCCAGACGTGCGGGGGCAGCTGGGCGGTGCGCTCCGGCGCCGGCGTCCGGCCCCGCTCCTGCGGGGTGGTGCGTACGGCGGCCAGCACCCGGTCGCGCAGCGCGGGGGGCGCGTGGGCCGCGGTGGACCAGGCGAGGCGCACGGCGTCCTCGGCCAGTTCCCGGACCTCGGAGGTGCAGCGGTCGCAGCCCCGCAGGTGTTTCACGAACCGGCGCCGCTCGGCCGGTTCGAGGGCGTCGAGGACGTAGGGCGCGGCGAGGGAGTGCGGGCCCTCGCGGCGCAGCAGGCGGCCGAGGACGCTCATACGGCTCCTCCCAGGCACTCGCGGAGCCGGGTGAGGCCGTCGCGCATGCGCGTCTTGACCGTGCCGAGCGGCAGCGAGAGCCGCTCGGCGACCTCACGGTAGGTGTAGCCGTCGTAGTAGGCGAGGGTCACGGACTGGCGTTGCAGGTCCGTCAGGCGGCGCAGGCAGCGGCGCACCCACTCGCGCTCCATGCCGGCCTCGACCTCCTCGGCGACCTGGTCGAAGGCGGGCTCCCCGGCGCGCAGGGCCTCGCGCTGCTCGCGTTCGCCGGCGGCGCGGGCGCTGCGCACCCGGTCGACGGCGCGGCGGTGGGCCAGGGTGAGGATCCAGGACAGCGCGCTGCCCCGGCCGGGGTCGTACCGGGCGGCCTGCCGCCAGGTCTCGAGCAGGACCTCCTGGGCGACCTCCTCGGACTGGGCGGGGTCGCGCACCACCCGCCGTACGAGGCCGTACACCGGCCCGGACACCAGCGCGTACAGGTCCTCGAACGCCCGCTGGTCACCGTCGGCGACCAGCACCAGCAGCTCGTCCGCCCGCTCAGCGGCGGCCTCTTTGTGCCCGCAGCCGGCTCTTCCGCGCACTCCACGCATCCGCACGAACGCACACCTCCCGCGGGTGATACGGATCGGCGGGCCGAAAACGCGGGTCGGAGCGTGCCCAAAGTTTTTTCCGCGGATCTTCTCCGTCCGGCCAATCCGATCGGCGGGGCCGCTCCGAAGACCCGTCCGTCAAAGGCAAGTCGGCACTGAGGACGGACGGCATGACACCTCTCTTCTCCAGGGGGCCCTTCGCACGGAGCGGCACGGGACGCACGGGCCTGGCCGCGCTCCTCTGCGGTGCGCTGGCGGCCGGCGGGCTCGCGGCCGCCGGCGCCGCCGCGCTGGAACCCGGGGCGGCCTCCGCCTCCTCCCACCGCGAGGCCCCGCTGATCTCGGGGACCCCGCAGTACGACAACACCGACCTGTACGCGTTCGTCAGCCCGGACAAGCCCGACACGACGACGATCGTGGCGAACTGGATCCCGTTCGAGGAGCCGGCGGGCGGACCGAACTTCTACACGTTCGCCGACGACGCCCAGTACGACATCCACGTCGACAACAACGGTGACGCCCAGGGCGAGTTGGTGTTTCGCTACACCTTCAAGACCCACACGAAGAACGGCAACACGTTCCTGTACAACACGGGCCCGGTCACCAGCCTGGCCGACCCGGACCTCAACATCACACAGACGTACGACATCGATCTGATCCGGCTGAAGAACCAGCACGTGATGTCGGACACCAAGCTCGCCGACGACGTGCCGGTGGCGCCGTCGGACGTCGGCAAGGCGTCCATGCCGGACTACGGCAAACTGCGTGCGCAGGCCGTGTACAAGACGGCGGGCGGCGCCGCGACCTTCGCCGGGCAGGCGGACGACCCGTTCTTCGCGGACCTGCGCGTCTTCGACCTGCTGTACGGCGGCAACCTCAGCGAGGTCGGCCGGGACACCCTGAAGGGCTACAACGTCAACACCATCGCCCTGCAGGTGCCGAACGACCTGATCCGCGAGTCGGCCGGGCAGCCGGTCGTCGGCATCTGGTCCACCACCCAGCGCCGCAACGCGCAGGGCTACTGGACGCAGGTCTCGCGCCTGGGCAACCCGCTGGTCAACGAGGTGGTGAACCCGCAGAAGGACAAGGACAGGTTCAACGCCTCCCAGCCCTGGTACGACGCCCAGTTCCTGAAGAACGTCACCAACCCCGAACTGCCCAGGCTCATCGAGTCGATCTACAAGATCAAGGCGCCCAGCGAGCCGCGCAACGACCTGGTCGACGTCTTCCTGAAGGGCGTGAAGGGCCTCAACCAGCCGCCGAACGTGCGCCCCGCGGAGGAACTGCGCCTGAACACCTCCATCAAGCCGGCCATGCATCCCAAGCGGCTCGGCGTGCTCGACGGCGACAACGCGGGCTTCCCGAACGGGCGCCGGCTCACCGACGACGTGATCGACGAGGCGTTGCAGGTCGTCGAGGGTGAACTGGTCGGCTCGAAGAACGACTTGGGCGACGCGGTGGACAAGAACGACAAGGGCTTCGAGAAGTACTTCCCGTACGTCGCCGAGCCCACCTCGGGTTCGCGCGGCCCGCTCGCCAAGGGCACGACGGCGGGCACGGACGTCCGAAGCCAGCTGGGCGACGCCCTGCAACCGGCCGGGTCCGGCGGCTCCGGTTCCGGCAACACGGTGCTGATCGCCGCGTCGGCGGCCTCGGGCGCGGCCGGAATCCTGCTCCTCGGCACGGCCGTCGGCTGGTGGCGCCGGCGCATACGCCGCCCGTACTGACCCGCCCCACCCCAGACCGGCGCGGCCCGTATCTTCCCCTCCCCCACGACGGGCCGCGCCTTCCACACGACCGACGCACGCAGGAGACGGCATGGGCCCGCGCAGACAGGACGACGACATGGACGGGCGGAAGGGCGACACCGGGCAGAACGGTGGCGCCGGGCGGAAGGGCAACGCCGGGCAGGAGGCGAGCAGCGGGCGCCAGGGCAACGCCGGGCCTGTGGTGAGCGCCGCCGAGGACGATGCGCCGGACGCTGCCGGCCCGGGCCGCTCCGATGCCGAAGGTGCGGAGGCCGGCTCCGGAACCGTCCCGGCCCCCGGGGCCGATCAGCGTGTGGCCGCCGTTCGGCGGTTCGCCGCTGCCGGGCGGCGTTGGCGGGCCGCTCAGCTCATCGGGTGTGCGGCGCTGCTGGCCGTGGCGGTGACCGGTGCGGCCGTCGCGCTCGGGGCCGGTCGGGCGCCCGTCACCGTGCCGGTCGCCTCGTCCGCCGTGGACCCCGGTGTGCTCGGCGGCGGTGATCTGGACGCGAGCATCGCGGCGCTTCAGGCGCATCTGCGGACCCAGCCCAAGGACTCCGGCGGCTGGGCCACGCTGGGTCTGGCATATGTCGAGCAGGCGCGGACCAAGGGGGACCCCTCGCGCTATCCGCAGGCGGACAGGGCGCTGGGGCGGTCCCTCGCGCTGGTGCCGGACAACGACCAGGCGCTGGCCGGCCGCGCAGCCCTCGCCGCCGCCCGGCACGACTTCAAGGACGCCCTGACCTACGCGGACCAGGCACTGCGACAGAACCCGTACAGCGAGCGCGCGCTGTCCTCCCGTATCGACGCCCTGGTCGAACTCGGCCGGTACGCCGAGGCCTCGAAGGCCGCCGAGACCGCCGACGCCCGCAAGCCGGGGGTGCCGGTCTTCACCCGGTACGCGTATGTGCATGAGCTGCAGGGTGACGTGGTGACCGCACGCCGGGTCCTCAAGCAGGCGCTGGCGGGCGCCACCTCCCCGGGCGACATCGCGTACGTGTCCGCCCAGCTCGGCCAACTCGCCTGGAACCAGGGGGACTACAGGACCGCGCTCACCTGCTACGCCCGTGCCCTCGCCGCCGACGACACCTACCTGCCGGCGCTGGAGGGCCGCGCGCGGGCGCAGGCGGCGAGCGGGGACCGCACGGCGGCGATCAAGGGGATGGAGACCGTGGTGTCCCGGTATCCGTTGCCCGGTCCGCTCGTCGAACTGGGCGAGCTGTACGAGGCGCGCGGCGCGGCCGGCGACCGGGCCAGGGCAAGGCAGCAGTACGCGCTCGTGGACGCCTGGATCGCGCTGGCCCGGGCCAACGGCGTCAACGCCGACCTCGACACCGCGCTGGCCGCCGCCGACCACGGCGACAAGGCGGCCGCCCTGCGCGCGGCCCGCGCCGAATGGGCCCGCCGGCCCACCGTGCACACCGCGGACGCACTGGCCTGGGCGCTGCATGTGAACGGCCGGGACGCCGAGGCGCTGCCGTACGCGCACCGGGCCACCGCCACCGGTTACCGCAACGCCGCCTTCCTGTACCACCGCGGCGTGATCGAGCTGGCCACGGGCCACCGCACGGCCGGCCGCGCCTCCCTCACCGCGGCCCTGCGCCTGAACCCCGGCTTCTCCCCGCTCGGCGCGACCGAGGCCCGCAAAGCCCTGGAGGCCACGCAGTGAAGCTCCGCCTGCCCTTCCTCCTCCTCGCCGGGTGCGCGCTCACGCTGCTGCCGGCCGGCCCGGCGAGCGCGCATCCGCTCGGGAACTTCACCGTCAACCGCTACGACGGCCTGGTCGCCGCCCCCGGACAGCTGCGCGTGGACCACGTCGAGGACCTCGCCGAGATCCCGGCGACCCAGGCCGGGCCCGACCTCAAGCGGTTGGGCACGGCCGAGTGGGCCCGGCAGCGGTGCGCGCGGGCCGCCGAGGGCAGCAGGCTCACGGTCGATGGCCGTACGGCCACGCTGACCGCCGTCGGCGCCACGGCGCGGCTGCGTCCCGGCCAGGCCGGGCTGCACACCCTGCGCGTGGAGTGCCGGCTGACCGCCCCGCTCCCCCGCGCCGCCACCGTGACCCTCGGCTTCCACAGCGCGGGCGGCACCGGCGGACCCGGCTGGCGGGAGATCACCGCGCGCGGCGACCGCATGACACTCACCGGGGCCGATGTGCCGGAGACGTCGGTCTCGCACGAACTGACCACGTATCCGAAGGACTTGCTGTCCTCACCGGCCGACACCACCGCCGCCTCCGTGCGCCTGCGCCCCGGCGGCCCGGCCCTCGCCGAGGAGCGGCAGGCGGCACCGGGGGCCGCGATCCTGCCGCGGGGCGCCGACCGCTGGACCCGCGCGCTGGACGACCTCGTGGCCCGCCACGACCTCACCGTCGGCTTCGCCGCGCTCGCGCTGCTCGTCGCGATCGTCCTCGGCGCGATGCACGCGCTCGCGCCGGGCCACGGCAAGACCCTGATGGCCGCGGCCGCGGCGGCCCGTGGGGGCCGGGCGAGGCTGCGGGACGTGCTGCCGCTGGCCGCCTCGGTCACCGTGACCCATACCCTCGGCGTGGTCGCCCTGGGCCTGCTCGTCACGGCCGGTTCGGCCGCCACGCCGTCGGTGATCGCCTGGCTGGGCATCGCGGGAGGGGTGCTGGTCCTGGCGGCGGGTGCGGGCCTCGTACGGAGGGTGTGGTCCGCCCGCCACCATCACCCCCCGCGCCCTGGAGAGCACACCCATGGAGAGCACACCCATGGGGGACACGCCCACGTGCACAGCCACTCCAGTCACCCCCACACCCACACCCATGAAGGGCACGCCCACACCCACGGCGGCCACACCCACACCCATCCCACTGCCCCCACCCTCCGCGGCACCATCCTGCTCGGTTTCGCCGGTGGGCTGGTGCCCAGCCCCTCCGCCGTGGTGGTCCTCGTCGGTGCCGCCGCGCTCGGGAAGGCCTGGTTCGGGCTGCTCCTCGTCGTGGCCTACGGCGCCGGGCTCGCGCTGACGCTCACGGCGGCCGGGTTCGCGGTGGTGCGGCTGGGTTCGGGGATGAGCCGGGTGCTGGAGCGGCGTCCGCGCTGGACCGCCCACCCGGTGGCCGCGCTGGTGCGCCGCTCGGTACCGCTCGCGTCGGCGCTGGCCGTCATGGCTCTGGGCGCCGGATTGGTGCTCAAGGGGGCCGCATCCGCGCTCGGCTGAGCTAACTTGGGGTGAAATCACGCGACGGGGAGAAATCACGCGACTTGCCTTGGGGGGCGCCGTGTCCGAAGAGCCGGGCCGCGAACGTGTGATCGCGGGCCGCTACCGACTGCTGTCCGCGCTGGGCGAGGGCGGCATGGGCACCGTGTGGCGCGCCCGGGACGAGGTGCTGCACCGGGAGGTCGCCGTCAAGGAGGTGCGGGCCCCGGCCGGGCTGCCGGCCTCCGACGTGGAGCGGATGTACGCACGCCTGGAGCGGGAGGCGTGGGCGGCGGCCCGGGTCGCCAACCGCAATGTGGTCACGGTGTACGACGTGGCCATGGAGGGCGGCCGGCCGTGGATCGTGATGGAGCTGGTGCGCGGGCTGTCGCTCGCCGACCAGTTGGAGGCGGAGGGGCCGCTGTCGCCGCAGCGGGCCGCGCACGTCGGCGCCGAGGTGCTGTCCGCGCTGCGCGCCGCGCACGCCGCCGGGGTGCTGCACCGGGATGTGAAGCCGGCCAACGTGCTGCTCGCCAACGACGGCCGGGTGGTGCTGACCGACTTCGGGATCGCCACGGTCGAGGGCAGCTCCGCGCTGACCATGACCGGCGAGGTGATCGGCTCGCCCGAATTCCTCGCCCCGGAGCGGGCGCTCGGGCGGACACCGGGCCCGGAGTCGGACCTGTGGTCGCTGGGGGTGCTGCTGTACGCGGCGGTGGAGGGCGTCTCCCCGTTCCGGTACGACACCCCGCTCAGCACCCTGCGCGCCGTGGTGGACGAGGAGCTGCCGCCGCCGCGCCGGGCCGGGCCCCTGGCCGGCGTCATCGAGGGGCTGCTGCGCAAGGATCCGGCGGAGCGCATCGACGCCGAACGGGCGGAGCACGACCTGCGGATCGTCGCGGCCGGGGGCGCCCCCTCCGGGGGAGGTACGTCCACGGCGGCCACGATGCCGGTGCCGCCGTACGCCACCCCGACGGTCGCCGCCCCGCACCGACAGCCCTCCCCCACCCCGCCGCTGCCCCCGCCCGGCACCACGGCACCCACGACGGCCACGACGTCCGACGAGCCGCAGCGCAACCGGCGGGCAGGCGCGGTGCTGGTGGCGGGCCTGCTCCTGGTCGCGCTCGCGCTGGCGGGGCTGACGTACGTGCTGCTCAACCGTGACAACGGCGGCGCTCAGAGGAACGCGGGTGACGGCACCCGGGCGAGCGGTGGCGCGCGGAAGCCGACCGCGCACGGCAGCACGGACTCGGGCACGACAGCGCCGCCATCGGCGCGCAACAGCACGTCGGCGAGCACCCGTCCGGCGCAGTCCGTGCAGGTCACCGTGGCCGGTGCGAACACGACGTACTCCGGGAGCTGTCCGCCGCCGGACGCGCAGACGCCCACCTTCACGGCGACGTTCACGGTGGGGCGGCTGCCGGCGCAGGTGGAGTACCGGTGGGTGACGGCACGGGGATCGGTGTCCGACCCGGGGTGGCACACGCTGTCGTTCCCGGAGGGCGGCGGGAAGACCCGGCAGGTGCGGGTGACGCTGACGGTGTACCGGGGTGGCGCTTCGAGCGGTGACCAGGTCGGCGTGAAGGTGCGCGCACCCGTGCAGACCACGTCGAACCTGGTGCCGTTCTCGGTGGACTGCACGACGGCGTCGCCGACGGAGACCCCGTCGGGCACGGCCTCCCCCTCGGGCTCCGGCTCGCCGGAGAGTTCACCCTGAGGGGCGAGGCCGTTCGGGTCAGGCGTTGTTGGTGAACACCGGCAGATAGCCGCCCGACTGGCCGGCCGCGGTGGGGTGGTACGACTCGCTGATGTCGAGCCAGTTCACGCTGTGCAGCCACGAGCTGCCGGAGCAGATCTCGTGGGCGGAGAAGGCGGAGCGGACGTCGCCGAAGACGAAGCCGTGGGCCTGGACGCGCTTCTGGATGGCGGCGTCGATGTAGTCGGCCGCGCCGTTGATCGCGGACCGCTTGGTGTCGGAGAGCCCGAGACAGGTCTGGCCGAGCAGGTAGAAGCGGGGATAGCCGAGGACGACCACCCGGGCGTTGGGGGCCTTGGCGCTGATCGCGTTGTAGACGGTGTCCAGCTTGCCGGGGAGCGTGTTGTCCACGTACGCCTCGGCGGTGGCGATCCTGGCGAGGCAGTCGCTGTCCGACTGGAGCACACAGGTCGTCATGACGTCGGAGAAGCCCGCGTCGTTGCCGCCGATGCTGATGGACACCAGTGAGGTGGAGGAGTTCAGGGAGCCGAGCTGGTTCGCCATGACGTCGTCCGTCGTGGCGCCCGAACAGGCGTTGAACGCGAACGAGGACGGGCTGTGGGCGGCGTTCCACAGGTACGGGTACGCCTTGGTGCTGCGGTCGCAGGAGCCGCTGGAGCCGATGTAGCTGCCCGCGCCGACTCCGGAGGAGTAGGAGTCGCCGAGGGCCACATAGCCGCCGGTCGCGGCCGTCGCGTGACCGGTTCCGGCGAGACCGAGGCCGGCGGCGAGGAGGAGCGAGGTCACGAATCCGGTAAGTCGGGAACGTCTCATGGAACCTCCCTTTAGCAGGATCTCTGCCAGAACTGTGGTAGCAACTACGCGTGTTGACGGGAAGTGTCCATGCCAAAACTTTTGTGGTCTCAACAGGATCAACGCGAAACATTCACCGCTCATCTATTGCACGTACATGTCAGATCTGTTGACGCCGCGTCAACACGGCGGGGCCCCATGAATGTTCAAAGACAGACCGTCCGTCTTGACGCCCTCCCCGGCGCTGGGCCACATTGAAGCCCGGCATCCGGCGCGTCGGGGGGCAAAGTCGCCAATGCAGACCATCCGCATCAAGACATCTTCATTGCCACTGCTCACGGGGGCCGCGACCGCCGTCGCGGGGTGCGGTGCGCTGCTCGCTCTCGCCGATTCCACATCCTGGCTGCGCGGCCCGTGCACCCTGTTCTTCCTGCTGGCTGCGCCGGCCGTGGCGCTCGCCGCGGCGCTGCGCGGGCTGGATCCCTTCGCCCGGGTGCTGTGCGCGCTTGCCGGCTCGGTCGTCGCCGACATGCTGGTTGCCCAAGGCATGCTCGCGGTCCACCGCTGGTCGGTCCGCGGCGGGGTGGTCGCGGTGACCGCGCTGAGCGTGCTGCTCCTGCTCCTGGTCGTACTCCGCGAACGAATTTCCGGAAAACGCACACATAGCCGAGCAACACCGGCCAAAGTTGTGTAACGGCCAAACCAACAAAACCGTGAGCCAGCCCCCAGGGGTTGCCGATACGGTTCAATCGTCAATACCGTCATACATCTCACCCGCACCGGCACGTCGGCACACGGCACCAGGGGAGGGCTCAGGGGCCGCGGCGTCCACCGGCGCGGGGCGCGGTAGGGGGGTGCCGTGCTCGGTGACCGCAACTGTGACCGAGCCGTGCCGCGCGACCGGCTGCCGTCTGGCGGACCGGCCAGCTTTGCCAGCTCATCGTCGTGCACGGAGACCAGTTCACCGCGCCGAAGATGAGAACCCCCCTTTCGAACCGGACACAGATCCGGGCTGCCCGGGGGTGGGCGGCCCACCGGACGAGAGGGAAAAGACTCATGAGTTCCGTCCTGCGCCCGCCGAGTTCCGGGCAAGATCCTTTAATCGCCGCCCACTACCGGCCGATCTCCTCCCACCTGGCGATCACTCCGCCGGTGAGCGTGGTGATTCCCGCCATGAACGAGGCGGAGAACCTGCCCTACGTCTTCAAGACGCTTCCGGACTGGATACACGAAGTCGTCCTGGTGGACGGCAATTCGACGGACGGCACCGTCGACGTGGCCCGCTCCCTGTGGCCGGACGTCAAGGTCGTCGAACAGCAGGGCCGGGGCAAGGGGGATGCCCTGATCACCGGCTTCGAGGCGTGCACCGGCGACATCATCGTGATGGTCGACGCGGACGGCTCGGCCGACGGCGGCGAGATCGTCAGCTACGTCTCCGCGCTGGTCTCCGGCGCCGACTTCGCCAAGGGCTCGCGCTTCGCCAACGGCGGCGGCACCGACGACATGACCTTCATCCGCAAACTCGGCAACTGGGCGCTGTGCACCGTCGTCAACCGCAAGTTCGGGGCCCGCTACACCGACCTGTGCTACGGCTACAACGCGTTCTGGCGGCACTGCCTGGACAAGATCGACCTCGACTGCACCGGCTTCGAGGTCGAGACGCTGATGAACATCAGAGTGGTCAAGGCCGGCCTGAAGGTCCAGGAGATCCCGAGCCACGAGTACCTGCGCATCCACGGCACCAGCAATCTGCGGGCCGTGCGCGACGGGTTCCGGGTGCTCAAGGTCATCCTCAAGGAGCGCTCCAACCGGCGTGAACTGCGCCGTCAGGAACACCACTCGCCGATGCTCGACACGGTACGGGGAGAGGTGTCTTGAGAGATCCCGGCATCTGTGTCGTGATCTGCGTGTACACCGAGGACCGCTGGGAGGACATCCTCGCGGCGGTCTCCTCGGTGCGCGCGCAGTCGTATCCGGCACTGGAGACGCTCCTGGTCGTGGACCACAACCCGGTGCTGAAGGACCGGCTGGAACGCGAGTACAAGGCGACCGAGGGCGTCCGGGTGCTGGCCAACGCCGGACCGCGCGGCCTGTCCGCCGGCCGCAACACCGGCATCGCCGCCTCCCGCGCCGAGGTCATCGCCTTCCTCGACGACGACGCCGTGGCCGAACGGGACTGGCTGCGCCGCTTCGCCGAGGGCTACGCCGACCCGCGCGTCATGGCGGTCGGCGGCCGCACGGTGCCCGTCTGGGCCTCGGGCCGGCGGCCCGCCTGGTTCCCGGAGGAGTTCGACTGGGTGGTCGGCTGCACCTACCGGGGGCTGCCGCCGGGCCGGGTCCGGGTGCGCAACGTGCTCGGCGGGAACGCCTCCTTCCGGCGCACGGCGTTCGAGGCGGCGGGCGGCTTCGCCACCGGCATCGGCCGCGACGGCGACCGCCGCCCCCTCGGCTGCGAGGAGACGGAGCTGTGCATCCGCCTCACCCGCGTCCGCCCCGACGCCGTCCTGCTCATCGACGACCGCGCGGTCATCCACCACCGGGTCCCCGAACCGCGCGAGCACTTCGCCTACTTCCGCACCCGCACCTACGCCGAGGGCCTGTCCAAGGCGCTGGTCGCGAAGAGCGTCGGCGCGGACAAGGGCCTGGAGTCCGAACGCCGGTACACCAGCCGGGTCCTGCCCGCAGGGGTCGCTCGTGGCCTGCGGGACGCCCTGCTGGCCCGGCCGGGCGGCGCGGGCCGTGCGGCCGCGATCGTCGCCGGGGTGCTGAGCGCCGCCGGCGGCTACGCCGTCGGCAGCCTGCGGGCGCGGCGGGGCGGTACGACGTTCTCGGTGGCGCCGCTCGAGGAGGGCGTTCATGGCTGACACCCCGGTGCCCATCCTCATGTACCACTCCGTGGCGTCCGCGCCCAACGACGCCACCCGCGCTCTGTCTGTCGCGCCGGAGGCGTTCGCGGAGCAGATGGCGCTCATCGGCGACCTGGGCCTGACCCCGGTCACCACCGCCGGTCTCGCGGCCCGCTGGCGCTCCGGCCGGCCGCTGCCCGCCCGGCCGGTGCTGATCACCTTCGACGACGGCTACGAGGGCGTGCACCGGCACGCGCTGCCCGTCCTCGCCAAGCACGGTTTCCCGGCCACCCTGTTCGTCTCCACCGGCTGGATCAGGGGCGGGTACGACACCGGGGGCGGCCTGGACACCATGCTGGACTGGCCGCAGGTGCGGGACCTCGCCGCCGCCGGCGTCGAGATCGGAGGGCACAGCCACACCCACCCGCAGCTCGACCAGCTCGACGACGCCGCGCTGCGCACCGAGCTGACCCGCTGCACCGAGATCGTGGCCGGCGAACTCGGCGCCCGACCGGCCTCGTTCGCCTACCCGTACGGCTACTCCGACCGCCGGGTCCGCGAGGCGGTGCGCGCGGGCGGGTACGCCCAGGCGCTCGCCGTCGGCAACGGCCTCGCCCGCCGCCGCCAGGGGCCGTACGCGCTGCAGCGGGTCACGGTCCGGCGCGCCACCGGCGTGGAGGAGTTCGAGCGGCTGCTCCACGGCCGGTCCATCGCCCGCACCTTCGCCAGGGACCGTGCCCTCACCAAGGGGTACGCCCTCGTCCGCAGAGCCCGCCAGGTCCGCCGGAAGGCCATCCGTTCCCGTGTCTGACACGACCACCACGACCGAGTCCGCGACGACCGGTGCCGAGGCGCCCGAGAAGTCCGGGCGCCGCCTGCGGCTGCCCGGCACGGGCCGGTCCCCCGGCGGCAGCCCGCTGTTCCGCAACGCCTACGCGCTGATGCTGAACACCGGCATCTCCGCCGTCCTCGGGCTGGGCTTCTGGCTGGCCGCGGCACGCTGGTACTCCGAGTCGGCGGTCGGCCAGGGGTCGGCCGCCATCGCCGCGATGAAGTTCCTCGCCGGGCTGACAGCGGTCACCCTCACCGGCGCCCTCGCCCGCTTCATCCCGATCGCCGGGGCACGCACCGGCACGCTCATCTTCCGTACGTACGCGGGCAGTTCGCTGCTGGTGGCGGTGGCGGCGGGCGTCTTCCTGGTCACCCTGGACACCTGGGGACCGTCGTACCGCTTCCTGCACGGGACGGTCAACGGGCTCGGGTTCGTCGCGGCCGTCATCGCCTGGAACGTGCTCACCCTGCAGGACGGGGTGCTGACCGGGCTGCGCAGCGCGACCTGGGTGCCGGTCGGCAACACCGTGTTCTCGGCGGTGAAGCTGGCCCTGCTCGTCGCGTTCGCCGTCGCCATCCCGACCAGCGGCGTCTTCGTCTCCTGGGTGGCCGCGATCGCCACCTCGGTGGTGCCGCTGGGCTGGCTGGTGTTCCGGCGGCTCGTGCCCCGGCACACCAAGGCCACCGAGGGCCACGTCCAGCCGCCGACGCTGCGCCAGGTCGGCCGGTTCCTCGCCGGGGACTACACCGGTTCGCTGTTCTCGCTCGCCGTGATCTACCTCGTCCCGGTGATCGTCGCCGCGCAGGTCAGCTCGGCGGAGAACGCCTACTTCTACATCGCCACCACCATCGGCGGCACCACCGACCTCCTCGCCATCAACATGGGCGCGTCCCTGACGGTCGAGGGCTCGCACGACCCGGCCCGGCTGGCCGCCTTCACCCGCGCCGCGCTGAAGCGGATGGCCCGGATCATGCTGCCGATCGCCGCCCTGTGGATCATCGGCGCGCCCTGGATCCTCGGCGTGTTCGGCTCGGGCTACGCGCACGCGGCGACCCCGCTGCTGCGCTGGCTCGCGGTCGGCTCGGTGCTGCGCGTGGTGATCGAGACGTACTTCGCGGTGCTGCGGGCGCGTAGCCGCACCGCGGGACTGGCCTGGCTGCAGGGCCTGCTGTGCGTGCTGGTTTTGGGGCTGACGCTGCTGCTCCTGCCGCGGATGGGGCTGACCGGCGCGGGCCTCGCCGAGGCCGGCAGCCTGGCCGTGGTCGCGGCGATCGCCGCGCCGAAGCTGTGGAAGACGGTCCGCACCGGGGCGGACGCCGTGCCGAACACGGCGCCGCCCGACGGCGACCTCGCCGACCTGGGGGCGCCCGAGGTCCCGGCCGGTTCCCCCGCGCGCCGGCACAGCCCGGCCTGGGCGCTGGACTCCGACACCCTCGCCCTGGGCGTCCACGTCGACTTCGACCATGTGGAACGCCGCCCGGACGTCCGCCCGGGCCCCGGCACCCCGCCCGCCGGCACGCCGGTGCCCCCGCTGGGACTGCCGGTGGAGGAGAGAGAACCGCGCAGCGAGGCCTCGCCGGGCCCGGAGGCGGTGGAGGTGGACGCGCCGTTCACCGAGGAGGAACTGCAAGCGTCGGTGGGCAGGATCGACCCCATGGGGACGACCGACCCGCCCGTGCCGGAGCCCGCGCAGCCGGCCGTACCGGACGCACCCGCGCCCGAGGAGCCGCCGGCGCCGGTGTCCGCGCGGCGGCTGCCGCCCACCCGCAGCGGTGTCGTCCTCGGCTGTCTGCTGATCGCCGCGCTGCTGCTGTACTGGGTGCCCGCGCTGCGGCTCGGCGAGGCCGACCTGGACCGCGTGGGCGGCCTCGGGCTGGTGTCGGTGCTGCCGCTGCCGACCCTCGTCGGAGCGGCCCTGCTGGTCACCGTGTTCGCCGCGCTGCTCTGGCTGCGCCGCGAGCACCGGGCGCTGCTGCTGCTCACGCTGCTCGCCACGGTCGTGTCGCTGCACGCGCTGCCCGCCGTGATCGAGACGGAGCCGCGGTTCCCGACGGCCTGGCAGCACCTGGGGTTCCTCGACTACATCGACCGCACCGGGTCCGCCGTACCCGACCTGGACGCCCGCTGGAGCTGGCCGGGATTCTTCGCGGTGGCCGCGTTCGTCGGCCGGGCCTGCGGGGTCACCGACTTCACCGAGGTGATCCGCTGGTGGCCGACGGCGATCCAGCTGGCCTACCTCGCCCCGATGTTCCTGCTCACCCGGTCGCTGAGGGCGAGCTGGCGGGCGAAGTGGACCGGCGTCTGGCTGTTCGTGCTGTGCGGCTGGGTCGGCCAGGACTACTTCTCCCCGCAGGGCTTCACCTATCTGCTGTACCTGATGTTCGTGGCGGTCCTGCTGGTCTGGTTCCGCCCGCCCCGCGTCATCTGGACGAGGTTCCGGCCGGGCGAGGCCGAGGTGGAACCGGCCGGCCGGCGGCAACGGGCCGTGCTGCTGCTCGTGCTGATCGGCCTGTACGCGGCGAGCGTGCCCGCGCACCAGCTCACCCCGTTCGTCATGCTCGGCGTGCTCGCCGCGCTCGTCCTGCTCGGCCGCTCCGAGCTGCGCGGCCTGCCGCTGCTGTTCGCGGTGCTGGTCGCGGTCTGGGTGGGCTTCATGGCCGAGCCGTACTGGTCCGGGCACTTCAACGACCTGTTCGGCGGGGTCGGCGGCGTCGGCAGCAATGTCTCCACCTCCGTCTCCGGCCGGATCCAGGGCGGCGACTCCACCCACAAACTGGTGCTCTACACCCGGGTGCTGCTGGCCGGCTCGGTCATGGCGTTCGCCTGCTGGGGCTGGTGGCAGCGGCGCTTCCACCGCTACCGCGAACGCTCGCTGCTGGTGCTGACCTTCGTGCCGTTCCTGGGCTTCGGCATGCAGTCGTACGGCGGCGAGATGGCGCTGCGCGTCTTCATGTTCGCGGTGCCGGGCGCGGCCCTGCTCGGCGCCCTCGCCCTCTTCCCGCGCACCGGGGCCACGGCCGAGGAGCGTGCCAGGGACCGGGTGAGCCTCGCCCCGCTGGCCGCGCTGCTCGCCGGGCTGCTGCTGATCGGCGGGTTCCTGGTGGCCCGCTGGGGCAACGAGTCGTTCGAGCGCACCCGGCCCGGCGAGGTCGCGGCCATGAACTGGGTGTACGCCCACGACTGGCCGACCGTACGGCTGCTGTGGCTGACCCAGGACACGGTCAACGACGTGACCCCGGCGATGCCGTGGGGCGCGAAGGACATGGAGCGGGTGGACTATGTGCCCACCCTCGCACCCGTCGACCCGGTGCTGGTGTCGGGCCTGGTCAAGGCGCTCAAGGACGCCGGCCCGAACTCGTATCTGATGGTCAACCGCAGCCAGGTGACCTATCTGCAGCTCGACGCCGGCTATTCGGCGGCCTGGGAGCCCCGGCTGCTCGAGAACCTGGACAACCGGCAGGAGCTGACCAAGGTCCTGGTCAACGACGACGTCACCGTGTACGCGCTGCGCAAGCGGCCGGCGGGCGCCGTACCGCAGCCGCACCCGGGTCCGATCGGGCCGCGGATCACCTGGACCCCGTGGTCGGTGGTCGGCGCGCTGGCCGCCGTCGTGCTGATCCTGCTGCTGGCCGCGCGGGAGGTCGTACGGGTCGCGGTCCGGCCCGGCGTTCGCCGGCTGCGGCTGCTGCAGGGCACGTTCTGGTTCGCGCTGCCGCTGCTGGCGGTGGTGCTGGCCTCGTTGGTGCAGCGGTTCCTGACCCTGAAGTGAGGAAGTGGGGGCGGGTGGCCCGGCCGCTCAGCGGTCGAGCCACTTCACCTCGTACGGCCCCATGTCGAACCGCCTGCCGTCGACCTGGGCGCTGATCGTCCGGTTCAGGGTGTTGACCACCAGCGCCGTCCTGGCGGTGGCCAGGACGCGGACGTTGGGCACGTCGTCCGGTGCGACCGGCACCGTCTCGTATCGGGTGCCGGGCGGGAACGCCCTGGCGAACCGGGACACCAGGTCGAACATGGGCAGGGCCGTGCCGCCGCCCGCGCTGTCGGTGGGCGTCCACAGGCAGCCGGCGCAGCCGGAGCCGGTCTTCTCCTCCGGGTTCCAGTAGAAGCCGGAGTCGGCGCCGCCCTTGACCAGCGCGATCATGCCCGTGGCCTGCACGGCCACCCGGTGCGGCTCGGTCCAGCCCTTGCGGTCGTCCTTGCTGTCGGCGGGCTCCACGTAGTACTCGGCCCACCACAGCGGCAGGTCGTGCGTCTGCCGCCGTACCCACGCGCCGACGGCCGTCAGCTTGCCGGTGGCGGCGAACTCGTCGGGCAGCAGCTCGTCGTCGTTGGTGTAGCTGGAGCCGTCGACCACGGTGAAGTCGGCGCCCGCCTTGTGCGCGTTCCAGTAGGAGAAGGCGTCGAGGACCCGCTGGTCCATGGCGCCCCAGGGCCCCTTCAGCGCGCCGGAGGCGTTCGGGTCGCGCGGGTCGAGGCTGTCCATCACCAGGTACGGCCCGCCGACCATGATGTCCTTGTCGACCTTCTTCAGCGCCCGGTACACGAGGTTGTACATCGTCGTGTAACCCTCGTAGTCCCAGCGCGACTTGGTGTCGTTCCAGAAGCCCTTGAACTCGTTCCAGACGATGAAGTGCTTCACGTCCGGATAGCGCCGGGCGACGGTCGCGGCGAGGTCGGCGAAGTCCCGGTAGTGGCCGGGGGTGGGCGCCGTCTCCAGCGCCGCCTGGCTCCAGTTCGTGTTGTCGACGCCGGGCTTGCCGCCCTTCATCCAGTCCGGGGAGCAGCACAGGGTGATGACCGGGGTGCCGCCGGAGGCGCGGATGAAGTCGACACGGCGGTCCAGCGCGCCGAAGTCGTAGTGTCCCTCGACCGGTTCGGGATTGTCGGCGCCCCAGCCCATGATGGCCTGGTTCTGCGCCAGCCCGCCGTCCTGCGCCAGCAGCTTGCGCACGCGCTCCGTGGCCGCGCCGGCGCCTTCGTCGGCGCTGTACTGGGTGTGCGTGAAGCCCCAGCCGACGTACGGCTCCGGTGTCGCGCGGGGGCTCGCGGGGGTGCCGTGCACCTTGTCGCCGTCGCGGATGGTGCCGGCCGTGCTGGGCCCGCCGGACAGCGTGCCGAACAGGGTCACCGCCAGCGCCAGTACGGCGGCGCCCACACCGAGCAGGGCGGTGAGCCGCCACCGCCGAGTATCAGAATCCCACCCATGACGTCCCATCGGGGACACAGTAACGGCGGAGGCGTGGCCTCCGGCAGGGATTGCGCGGTCTTGAGCCGGACGAGCGGCTCGATCCCGGGATGCCGGCCGCCGTGCCCCGTGCCGGCGGGCCCAGGAAGTCGCTGTAGGGCTTGTGGACTGCTCTGTTACGGCCGGCCGCGGGACTCCGGTGCGACTTGCGGAACCTGCCTGTAAAGCAATGATTCGCAGCTCGTGCCCCCATTCCCCGGCCGGCGTCCGCGCCTACCGGGGAGCGCGCCACGCTGATGCCGCCGGTGCGGGACTTCCGGGCCCGCATCCCCGGCGCGCGCATCCACTCCCTGGCCCGCCTGCGCACGGCGGTTGCGGAACAGGAGCACTCCTGGGCGCGTTTCCACGAGCAAGGGCGGACCCGGGCCGGATGAGAGGGGCGCGGTCAGCCGGCCGGGCGGGAGCGGCGGCCACGGACGGCCCACGGCCGGCGAGCCACTCTTCGCGCCCGAGCCGAAATACCGTGCGCGGAGCGCACCTGTGCCGGATCATGGCCGCATGTCTGCGAACCCACACGACGCTCTGCCGATCCGGCTCAACGTCGACGACTCCGACTCGCCCTCCGACGTCGTCGACGCGCTGTTCCTCGGCCGCTTCGCGACGGGCGAGCAGCCGTACTCGCACGCGGTGAACATCGACCGCGTCCGCTCCGGCGCGACCCTGCTGCCCGACGGCGCCCGGGTGCTCCGGGTCGCCCGCGACGACGACCGCAGCGCCACCCTCGCCGAGGGCGACGGCTGGACCCTGCTGGTGTCCCGCTGGAGCCGCGGCGCGGACGTCACGGTGACCGCGACCAGCGCGGAACTCGCCGAGAAGGTCCTCGACCAGGCCACGGACGGCGCCGCCGACGAGCCCGAGCCCCAGCCCGAGAACGTGACGATGGGCTTCTGGTACGTCTCCCCGCGGCGCGGCCCGCACCGCACCACCCGGCAGATCTCCGCGGGCACCTGGGACGAGGTCCGGCCCAACTACACCGCGCCGGTGGCGCAGGCGATGGACCGGCTGATGCGGACGACCCCCGAGGACATCGCGGGCCGTCTGCTCCTGCTGCACGGACCGCCGGGCACGGGCAAGACCTCCGCGCTGCGCACGCTGGCCCGCTCCTGGCGCGACTGGTGCCAGGTCGACTGCGTCCTGGACCCGGAGCGGCTGTTCAGCGACGTCGGCTATCTGATGGACATCGCGATCGGCGAGGAGGACGGCGCGGGCAAGGGCCGCTGGCGGCTGCTGCTGCTGGAGGACTGCGACGAACTGATCCGCGGCGAGGCCAAGCACACCGCGGGCCAGGCCCTGTCCCGGCTGCTGAACCTCACCGACGGCCTGCTCGGCCAGGGCCGCAACGTCCTGGTCGGCGTCACCACCAACGAGGACCTGGAGCGGCTCCACCCGGCCGTGGTCCGCCCGGGCCGCTGCCTGGCCCGCATCGAGGTGGGCCGGCTGACCCGGCGCGAGGCCGTGGAGTGGCTCGGCACCGAGGAGGGCGTCGGGCGGGACGGGGCGACGCTGGCCGAGCTGTACGCACTGCGCCGGGGCACGGCGCCGGCCTCGGTGCCGGGGGCGCGCGACGGCGCGGACGCGGGCCTGTACCTGTAGTGCTTTGATGGTCCTGTGACCTTGCTCGTCGGCACCTCCGGGTGGCAGTACAAGGACTGGCGGGACCTCGTCTATCCGGCCGGGGTCCCGGCGCGGCTGTGGCTGGAGGAGTACACGCGCCTCTTCGCGACGGTGGAGATCAACAACGCGTTCTACCGGCTGCCGTCCTACGAGACCTTCGCGGCGTGGCGGGAGCGGGTGCCGGAGGACTTCGTGGTCGCGGTCAAGGCCAGCCGGTTCCTCACCCACATCAAGCGCCTGAAGGAGCCGGAGGAGCCGGTCCACCGCCTGATGAGCCACGCGGCGGGCCTCGGCGACCGCCTGGGCCCGGTCCTGCTCCAGCTTCCGCCGACCCTGCGCGCGGACCCGGCCCTGCTGGACGCCTGCCTGGCCTGCTTCCCGTCCGGCACGAGGGTCGCGGTCGAGCCGCGCCACGAGTCCTGGTGGACACCCGAGGTGCGCGCGGTCCTGTCGGCCCGGGGCGCGGCCCTGTGCTGGGCGGACGTCCTGGCCCGCCCGGTCACCCCGCTGTGGCGCACCGCCGACTGGGGTTACGTCCGCTTCCACCAGGGCCGCGCCCAGCCGTGGCCCCGCTACGGCAGGCGGTCCCTGGAGACATGGGTCGACCGCATCAGGACGGTGTGGGAGCGGGGAGAGGACGTGTACGCCTATTTCAACAACGACCCGGGCGGCGCGGCGGTACAGGACGCGGTGGCATTCGGAAGGGCGGCGGAACGGGCGGGGTTGACGGTCACACGCGTTCCGGAGCCCGCGCAACGCCGGTGATGCCCCGCCGCCGGCTCCTCTCCGCCGCAACGGCGCCCGGCCACACCGGTGCGGTCCGGCGGTGCCGGACCCTCCTCAGCCGGCGTCCGGCGAACACCTACCCCCCGTAAGCCGCCCGCAGGGCGTCCCGCACGGCGGCCAGCGCCTCCGGCTCCCCCAGCCCCAGCCGCCGCACCCGCTCGACGTACGCCTGAGCGGCCAGGGACGCCTCACGTTCCGCGGCCGAGCCGGCGGCGGCCACGAACGTTCCGTTGCGCCCCCGCGTCTCGATCACCCCGTCGCTCTCCAGCGCCCGGTACGCCTTGGCCACCGTGTTCACCGCGAGGCCCAGGGACTCGGCCAGCCCCCGCACGGTCGGCAGCCGGTACCCCACCGGCAGCGCCCCGGACCGCGCCTGCTCGGAAATCTGCGCCCGCACCTGCTCGTACGGGGGCGCGCTGTCATCGATGCGGATCTTCAGGCTCACGGGCCGATTGTCCCGTACCCCGCGGAAAATGGGGGGCATGCCCGCGCGCCTGCGCCTAGCGTGCTGACCCATGACTGTGACCGTGCGCGACCTGCGCCCCGACGACCGGTCCGATGTGGAGACCTTCGCACACGTACGGCATCTCGCTCTGCCGTACATCCTGTGGACCCCGGCGGGCATTCTGCACACGCTCACCCGCACCCCGCCCGAGGCCCGCTTCAGGTCCCTCGTCGCGGAGGAGGACGGCGAGGTGCTCGGCACCGCGCAGGTGAGCCTCGCGTACGACAGCCCGGAGCCGGGCCAGGGGCTGCTCAACATCTACGTGCACCCGGACCGTGTCCGGCGCGGAGCGGGCGGGCTCCTGGTCCGCGCGGCCGAGGAACACCTGGCCGGGCACGGTGCGACCAGGTTGTTCGCCTGGCTGCTGGACACGCCGGCCAACCGTGCTTTCGCCGAGCGGCGCGGCTACCACGCCGGCCGCTCGGCCCACTTCCTCCGCCTGGACCTGAGACGCACCCCTCTGCCCCCGCTGCCGGCGCTCCCGGCAGGCGTCGAGCTGCGCACCGCCGCCGACTTCGCCGAGGACCCGCGTCCGCTGTTCGAGCTGGACGCACAGACGACGGCGGACGAACCGAGCGACGTGGACACCGAGTTCACCGACTACCAGGCCTGGCTCGCGGAGACCTGGGAACATCCGCTGCTCGACCGGGAGCTGACGACGGTCGTCCTGGCCGACGGCCGCCCGGCCGCCTTCAGCGTGGCCTACACCGACGGCGGATCACGGTACGGCACCGCCATGACCGGCACCGCCCGCGCCCACCGCGGGCGTGGCCTGGCCAAGCTCGCCAAGATCCACTCGCTGTACCGGGCCCGCGCCGCCGGTCTCGCCGAGGCCTTCACCGGCAACGACGCGGGCAACGGGCCCATGATCGCGATCAACAAGCGGCTGGGGTACGAGATCTGCGCGACGGAGGTGCGCTATGTCCGCGAACTGGCCTGAACCGGCGGACCGGTTGGAGGTCGTCCTGGTCAAGGCTGGCCGGACGAAGATCCGTTACCCGGCCGAGCTGCTCCAGGACGACGGCACCCGCATCGCCGTACGCGCCCCGTGGGCGGGCTCCGGCGTCCGCGACTTCGGCTTCGTCCGCTTCGAGCCGGGCGACCTGTTCACCGAGTACTACTGGCGGAACCGGTGGTACTCGGTGAAGGAGGTGCGCGCCGTCGACGGCACCGTGAAGGGCTGGTACTGCGACATCACCCGTCCGGCCGTCCGCACCGGCGGTGAGCTGGTCGTGGAGGACCTCGACCTGGACCTGTGGCGCTCCGCGGACGGCACGGACGTACGGCGTCTGGACGAGGACGAGTTCGCCGAGAGCGGTCTGGCGCGGACGGATCCCGAGGCCGCGTCCGCCGCCGTGGCCGCCCTCGAGGAGCTGGAGGGACTGGCCCGCACCGCCGGCTTCGACGGCCTGCTCGCCTGACCCGAAAGCCGGGGCCCGGCGCGGAGCACCGGGTCACACCGTCGCCACCAGCGCGTACCGTTCGTCCTCCACCTCCTTCCCCCACAACACCGAGTCGCCGGACAGTCGCTCCACGCGTATGTCCGCGGCGAGCGGCGCCAGGAGGGCGGCGAGCCGGCCGGCGGGGATGCCCACCGGGTGCGCCGCGCCCCAGACGCCCTCGACCAGCACGAAGCGGCCTCGGGGGCGCAACAGGTCGCGCCAGTGCCGCAGCACCCGGTCGGGCCGGGGCAGCGTCCACAGCACGTGCCGTACGAGGACGACGTCGAAGCGCTGCTCCCCGACCGGCGGGGACGCGGCCTGGCCGTGCAGGACGACGGCGTCGCGGCCGGCGAGCTTGGCGCGGGCCCGCTCGACCATCGCCGGTGACGCGTCGACGCCCGTCACCCGGTGTCCCTGCTCGGCCGCGAGGAGCGACAGGCTGCCGGTGCCGCAGCCGAGGTCGAGGACGTCGGCGGGGCGCCCGGGCAGCCAGGAGCCGAGCCGCGCCGCCCAGGCCGCGCGGGTCGCGGGGTCGCGCAGGCCGTGGTCCGGCTCCTCGTCGAAGGCCGCGGCCTCGGCGTCCCAGTCGATCTCGGGGGCACCCGGCGCATCCGTGTTCTCCTGCGGATTCGTCATGCTCACAGAGTGACACCCGCCACTGACAATCCGGCTGCGATGAGGAACTCTCGCCGAAAGCGTCTACCACCGTGACAACACGGAAACCCGGTAGGCACTGAAGGAGGCAGCCATGCGCCGTGTCACCGTGCACAAGCCCCTGAAGAAGACGAACGGCCGCCGCGTCCACGACGAGCCGGAGGACCGCCCCGTGGGCCGTCCCGAGGTGCGCAAGGACATCGCCCGTACCTGGTGGCCCGACGGTTGATCCGGCGAGTGCCCGCAGCGGCCGTCAGTCCAGCCGCTTGCGGTAGTGGATCCGGTCGTAGGGTCCGTCGACACGGCGTTCCACGACCTCGTATCCGTACTTCGGGTAGATCTTCTGGTTCTCCCACATCAACGCGTTCGTGTAGAGCCTGATCTCGCCGAGGCCCAGCTCACGCGCGCGTGCGTCGACGAAGTGCAGCAGACGGCGTCCGGCGCCGGTGCCGTGGGCGTCGGGGTGGACGGCGATGCTGTCCAGGAAGAGATGGCCGGGGCGCGCCTCGATCACGACCAGCCCGTGGACGGGCTCGCCGGTGACGAACACCTTGCCGGCGGCCACGTTCGCGGCGTGGTCGGCCTCCATGGGCTGAGGCACCACGCCGATGCGCTCGGTGTAGGGGCGGTAGGCCGCGTCCGTCACGGCCTCGACGGCCGCCACATCGGCGGCGACGGCCGCCCGGACGCCCTCCGCGTTCTTCTCGATCATGGGCGCACGCTATCTACCTGAGCGCAGCCTGAGCACCCCTTAACGGCACGATAAGATCCAAAGGCCCAGCAGAGCAGCGTTTCCGCAGTTCAGAGACGGGCCTTTGGGGCTCTTCTAGAGGTTGTCCCGTATGGGGCGTGAGTTACCCAGAGAGCGCCACGTTGTGGAGCCGGGCGATGCCGAGCATCGCTTGGTGAACGCCGCGGCCCTTGAGTCGGCAGTCCCGCAGGATCTTCCAGTTCTTCAACCGTGACAGGGCGTGTTCCACCCGCGCTCGCGCCCGGCGGTGGACGGCGTTCTCCGCTTCTTGGTGTGGGGTGAGGTGCGTCTGACCTCGTCGTTTGCGGTGCGGGATGAGCAAGCCGGTGCCCTGGTATCCACCGTCGGCGATGGTCGGTGCACCGCGGCAGACCCCGTCGACTCCGGACTCCGTGAACGCCCTGCAGTCGTTGCGGCTGCCGGGCAGCGGCAGGCCGATCGCCACCACCAGGCGGCTGTTGGCGTCGATCACGACCTGCAGGTTCGTCGAGTACCGATAGTTCTTGCTGGACGCGGCCCGGTTGTGATCACGTGTGGGCACCAGGGTGCCGTCGACGATGTAGACGGTGTCCTTGCGGGGCCGCCGGGCCGGCGAGATGGCCGGCAAGGGCGCCAGGTGATCGAGGATGCGGTCGGCCGCCGACTTCGAGACCCCGAACAACGGCGCCACCTGTCGCAACGTCAGGTTCGTGCGCCATTACGTCGCCACCAGCAACACACGGTCCTCAAGCGGCAGCCTCCACGGCCGGCCGCGCTGCACGTCACCACCACGACGCCGCACCAACGCCACCAGCCTGGCGAACTGCGACTCGCTCAGCCCGGTAAACGGCTCGATCCACCTCGGATCATCCGCTGAGATCACCCCACCCATGCCCAGCCAACGCACCAACTGCCCCACCGGTTACGGGACAACCTCTAGTCGACTCCCTTGTGCCGTCGGCTCGGATGGCGTTGATCGTCGCATCGGCTAACCATGTGCACGCCTGAAGACCGATTTGATAGCAAACTTCACCGCAACTTGAACTCCGCTGCCAGGTGGGGACGACTGGCGAGCAGTAGTTCCAAGTGACTGTCTGGCCACATCTCAATATGCGGGTGCTCGTCGTTCTCGTTGTGCTTCTCGACCCATGCAACAGCATCGGCAGTGAACCGGCCGCTCGTTGCGAACACGAGCGCGTGAACCGCTGGTGGTTCCCAGAGACTCATCTGTGCGGTGGCTTCGGAGATATCAGCGACGGTTACTGACTTGCTCTGCCAGTGCTTCGCCTGAATGATGACCCGCTGATTCTTCGTGCCGCTGAGGCTATCGACGGCGATGCGTTCAACCGAGATGTCACGCCCGCGATCAGGAGCATTGGTGTGCATGAGCCACTGCGGGTTGGTGTAGTCCCTTGCATCCGCGACCAGGTTGAACAACAGTCGTTCAAAGTCGTCAGCAGAGATCGCACTCCAATTCAACTTGATTGTGACCGGCCCAGTTGGCTTTGCAGCGACGAGTGATGCCAGGTTGTCGACTTGCACAGGAAGCGCTTCAAACTCCGAGTAGAGGCTGTTCTGAATCTCCTTCCAAACTGAGGGCCAATCAAGCCTCGCGATGTCGTGCAGGTCTTGTCCCTGACCCCAGGCAATGTGTCTCCGTACATACTGCCAACGAGCCTTCTTGGGCACCGAGCCACCAGTCAGCCGCTCGATCTCGGTGTACGCCCGGACAAAGCTGTGCCAGTCGTCATCCTCTACTGGCTGATTGTCAGAAGCGACGCGATCCTTCAGTTCTGGGAGCAAACTGTTTATCTGGCTCGCCAGCTGCAGCACACGTTCACGGATGAGTTCGCGTCGTGCTTGATTGAGGCGAAAACGGTACTCATCAATCTCCTGCGCGGGTTGGTCGATGCCTTCTTCCACTGATACGAGCGCTTCAGAGAAGCCGACTTCTTGGGCGTCCAGCCGATTCTGTGCAATGACGTTAAGGCTCTCTGGCGCGGATGTGATGCAGAAGTCACCGATTGGTGGGAGGCCGGTCAGGATCTGGCGATAGGCGCGGCAGAGATCTTGGTAGCGGCGATCTTCAGGGCTGCCACCGGCGAACACAACGCCATCGGGGACGAGTTGGCGCAGCTCCTCCCATACCTTTTCGAGTCTCCGAAGGTTGGCGTCTACGGCGTCGAACTGTTCGAGGGCTTGTTCCAGATCCACCCTGTACCCCTATGCGAGTTGGACACGTAGTTCCCCCCACAGGATGCCCAGCACCACTGACAAGCGCTACCAACTGTGCAGGTACGGGTTACGTGATGGCGTCCGGCTACCGCCGCACCGACGTCCACTGGTCGCCCGGTGTCCCTGCGCAAGCACGACACCCTCACACGGATAGCCGCCGGCTTCGGGAACTCCGACCGAACCGCTCACGCTGACGGACTGGCCGACTACTCCCACAAGCACCGTCGGCACGCTGCACCTCCGCCGTGATCGCTCTCCTCGCCGGCCAGGCTCCGAGCCTGCTCAAGGTTCTGCGCGAGAGCGATCCGGAGTGTCGCAAGGTGTAGGCGGCCGGATAGGCATCGGATGCCCGGGAGCACACGGTGAACCAGCGGAACGAGGAAAGGAACTACCTCTACAACCTGCGATGGGGCCGCGGCTGGGCAGGCCGCGGGCAGGGCGGTGCTGGCGCCGGAGGGGTCGGGAAGGCATGCCCGTGCTCAGCGTAGTCACCGCCGATCGCCACCGCCCAACGCTCAACGAGCCAGCCGTACGTGTTCCGGGGCTCAAGGCTGACATCGGGGCAGGCGGGTGGGCTCCAACCGGGCTCAACTCACGAGCTCGTCAGTCAGCCGAACGGCGATCCTGAGCCTCCTTCAAGAAAGAGTGGATCATCCGGGTCAACTCTGTGCTGGATGTAGTGATCTGCGCGCCGAGCCGGTTGCTCTGCTTGACGCGGTTTGGGGTGATCCGGCCGGTGTAGAAGACCGCTGGCCCCAGATAGCGCCCGCTGTCACGCCAGTGCCGGAGCGCGACGAACCCCTCATCCCCGTCCTGGCTGCGCGCGATGTCGGAGAGCAACAGATCAACCCGAGTGCTGGCCAGAACACGCTCGGCCTCCTCTTCATCATGGGCAAGCCACACCCGCACCCCCAGCGACTCCAGCAGCCCCACATGAAAACTGATGCTGTCTGGGTTGTCGTCCACCCAGAGCACGTGAGCTCCGGTGTAGCGGGTCGAAGGGCTGGGGCTCTCCTCATCTGGGGCGAGACGCTCTTCACCGGGGTACGCCCCAGTGACCGACGCGACGCCATGCTGGAGAAGGCGCAGCAGTTCGTCGGCGCCGTCCAGGTCCATCAGCTCCTGAAGTAGCGTCACGAACGTATGGTCCCGCTCCAGTGCCGGGAAGCCAGTGGGGAGATATTCCTCCAGCCGGGCCAGCAACGGCTTCCACTCCTCAGGCTGGTCCCGGACTGGCGCAGACAGGCCGTGCTCCGAGAAGCAGGAGACCGTGATCCGCCAGTCCTCCGGATCCGGCGGCACCGACGGCCGGCTTAGCACCCTGTGGGCCCTGCGGTAGTCCAGGAACTCCCGGACCGCGTCGGGATGATACCGGTCGCCCGTAATCAGGGTCCGGTAGAAATCCGCGTACAGGTGCTGGAGCAGCAACGTCCTGATCACTGCTTCCGGGGCGAACCGGGCCCACACAGGGTTGAGGCTGTATTCCAACCCGAAGCCGTTGATAAGTCGCTTGATTCGGCGCGGGTTGCGGGCAGAGCGCTCGGCAATCAGCTTCACCAAGTCGTTGTCCAACAGCTCACGCAGACCAGAACGGAGCGCGCACCGGCGGACGTACACCTCTACGTCGTCCGGCCCCGGGGCCGGTAGCCGATAGCTCGTCTGGAAGATCTTCTCCATGAAGGCCGACCCAGCCGGTGACAGGTCCCGCAGCAGGCCCGACGGCCCGAGGGCCGAGCGGTCGCAGCCAACCACGAAAGCGAGGCCCGGCACGTCGAGGTAGACCTTCACTGCCTCGCACACCGCGAGCACCGTCTCTTCCGAGCAACGATCCAGATCGTCGACGAAGACGACAAGCAGCCGCCGGGGCACGTAGGTGGCCGACTCTGCCCACTCCGTGGCCAGTTCACGCAGCGCGTCTCGCATCGCATTGCGGGACGTGGCGTCGACGGACAGTTCCTGCCATAACCGATCAACCAACCCGGCCACCCCCAGCGGGGCTGCTGCCACGGCGATCGCCGTACGGGCCGCTGTGATCAGCGTCCGCCGCTCGGTCAGACGGTTCAACGCACGCCTCAGCACCCGTCGGTCAAAGCGCATCAGGACGGACTTGATCAGCCCCTCCAGCGCATCCGCCCCGGTCGAGGTCCACGCGTTGTACCAGACAGTCGCCGTGTCACTCCGTCGGTGCAGCTCCGCCTCGACCAGCCGCATGAGACTACTCTTGCCCATCCCCCACCCGGCGTCGACGGCCAGCGTGAAGGGTGTCGAGTTACGGGAGTCGTGCAGCAGCCGGGCGAGCTCCCCGGCGGCCCGGCCGACGCCGAGCAGGTCGCCGTCCGGCTCAGATACCGGTTCGTCGTTCAACAGCGAGAACTCCATACCTGCCCTCTCCCTCGGCTGGTTCAAGTTACAGGGCTGCACACCTACTTGGACCTCTCATCGGCCCTGTCTTGCTGGCGCACCTTCCAGTTGTGGGACAACCTGCAGGGTCCGAAGGCGTCGCCGGAATGCTGCCCGCCGGTGAATGCGCGGCAAAGTCCGGCACCCTCGACATGCGGCCATCAACAAACGTGCACGTGAGAGGCCTAGTTGAGTGGAAGTGTGCAACTCTCTTCTAAGCGCCCGGTCGCTCAGCGCGAGCCACAACCGTGCCCGTTCGCAGCCAAGGCGCCCACTGCAGGCGCTAGACCGCCGTAGCGCTCACCCTGTGGACCCGACCTCCGAGTGAGCAGCGAGTGAGGGACACTCAGCAAGGCAACACGTGCACGCACTGCCTGGAGCCAATCGGGGAGCCAACCGGGGCGTCCGGCGGCGAACGGACCGAACCGAAGCGGACAGTCGCACTGCTCGGGCGCAGGTGGGCCACCGGGTTCCTCTTCCTGAGCCCCCGGTTAGTCCGGCCTTAACGGCACCATAAGGATCTCCTCCACCGGCCTCCAGCAGGCGATTTCCCGGTTTTCCGGGGCTAGTTTCGGATGCGCCCCCCACGGGCTCCCGCCCCGCCGAAGGACCGTCCGCCGAGGAGTTCCGCATGCCCGCACGCGCCCGCCGTACGCCCGCTCGTGCCCGTCGTACGCCCGCTCGTGCCCGGCGCGGTGCCGCCGTCGCGGCCGTGCTCGGGGCGGTGCCCCTCGCCCTGACCGCGCTGGCCGCCGCCCCGGCATCCGCGCACGGTTCGATGGGCGACCCGGTCAGCCGGGTCGCCCAGTGCTACGCGGAGGGTCCTCAGAGCCCGAGGTCGGCGGCGTGCAGAGCGGCGGTGGCGGCCGGCGGCACACAGGCGCTGTACGACTGGAACGGCGTCCGGATCGGCGACGCCGCCGGACAGCACCGCAAGCTGATCCCGGACGGCAAGCTGTGCAGCGCGGACAACGAGGAGTTCAAGGGCCTCGACCTGGCCCGCGCCGACTGGCCGGCGACGAGCGTCCACAGCGGGTCGTACACCTTCAGGTACCGGGTGACGGCCCCGCACAAGGGGACCTTCACGGTCTACCTGACCAAGCCCGGTTACGACCCCGCCGAGCCGCTGTCCTGGTCCGCGCTGGATCTGGAACACCCGGTGGCGACGGCCACCGACCCGGTCGCCTCGGGCGGCTTCTCCAGCTTCTCCGGCACTCTGCCCGAACGGTCCGGTCGGCAGCTGCTGTACGCGGTCTGGCAGCGCTCGGACAGCCCGGAGGCGTTCTACTCCTGCTCCGACGTGGACTTCGGCGGCTCCGGTGCGCGGGACTCCAGCCCCGCCCCGGCCGCCTCCGCGCCCTCCGACCGGCAGATCGCGGCCGGTGCCGGCCGGTCGACGATGCGGCACCACGGTCACGGCAGCGACCGAACGGCCGCTCCCGCGGCACCGCCCTCCACCGCGCCGAACCGGCCGCAGGCAGCGGGGACTTCGCAGGACCTCGCGGAGACCGGCGCCTCACCCGTCACCTCGTACGTCGCGATCGGCGGCGCGGCGGCGATGGCGCTCGGTTCGGCGGCGCTGTTCCTGTCGGTGCGGAGGCACGCGGCGGACGGCGGCCGCCGCCGGTGAGATTTCCGGGGCCTGTGCGGCGGCTCAGGCCGGACAGGCCCCGGCGGCACGTCAGCTGAGCGCGGACGCGCAGGTGGTGGCGGTGGCGTGGGCCGGGTCGAGCGCGTTGGCCACCTCGTGGAAGGCGATGCGGTCGAACAGGCCGATGACGACGTGCTCGGACAGGTCGACCGGGCACAGGTCCTGCAGCAGGACGTTGCGGACGTCGGAGCCGCTCAGGTACTGGCTCCGCCAGGGCGTCGCCACCTCGTCGTACTTGGTGGCGATGACGGTGTAGTGCACTCCGGGTACGGTGTCGCCGCCCGCGTTGAGCTTGGTGAGGAAGTCGGAGCCGGGGACCTGGTCGGCGAGGCCCGGGGTGGTGGCCTTGATCAGGTCGGAGGCGCCGGGGAAGTACGGCAGCAGGTTGGTGAAGCCGCTCAGGGTGGCGCCGTGGTTGTCGGGGGCGATGCCGACGAGGGCGTTCACCTTGGCGGCTCCGCCGAGGAACTTCAGGTAGTAGCGGGGCATCATGCCGCCCTGGGAGTGCCCGACCAGGTCGGCCTTGGCGGCTCCGGTCGCGGCGAGCACCTTGTCCACATAGGCCGACAGCTGCTGCGCCGACGCGGCGATGGGGCCGAGGCCGTAGAAGACGGGGACGCCGGACAGTTGGCCGTAGTCCAGGGAGTAGACGCAGTATCCGCGGCTCTCCAGGTAGGGGGCGAGGGAGAGCCAGTTGTCGACCGAGTTGCCCAGGGTGCCGTGCACCAGGATCACCGGGCGGGGGTGGGCTGCGGAAGGCCGGCACGAGAAGTCGTTCCAACCGCTTGAGGGGGCGGAGTCGGCGGCAGCGGTGGCGGTGGCGGCGGGGACGGTGAGGGCGGCGGCGGTGAGGAGCAGTGCGGCGAGGGGTCTGAACGCTCGCTTCCAAGGCAGCATCGGGTGATCTCCTTGCGGCTCAAGGGAGGTGGGGGCCTTACCCTGTGATCCGGATCACGGGATGCTGTTCACTCGTCAAGTTACGGGCGAGTAGGGCGCATGTGAAGTTACGTGTCGGTAAAAAACTTCCAGTGACAGCCGAACGCCGACGGATCATCACCAGGCAGGCGCGATCGGACCATAGGGAGTGATCCGCGCCAAACGCGCGGCCGACACGCGCACTTCACCCTCGCCCGGCAGTTCGGCCCGTCCCCTCACGCGGGAGGCGGAGCCGGCCGGCGCACCCGCGTCACGCCGCCCGTGGCCAGTTGACCGACGAGGAGCCCCCGCCGCGGCGCCCCAGCGCCCCCGGCATCACCGCCCTGGGCCCGAACTTGGCCCGCGCGCGGTCCGCGACCTCCTCGACCCGGCGCACCTTCTCGTCCACGGGATCGAAGGTGAGCTGGTAGGAGGCCTGGTCGGCGGGGGCCAGGCCCTCGGCCCGCAGGACGAGCGCGCGGACCCGGGCGCGCTGCAGGCCGAGCGCCTCGTACATGCCGTAGGCCGCCCTGGTCAGGGCCGCCGAGTGCGCGGTCGGCTCCTTCAGGGTGCGGCTGCGGGTGGTCGAGGACCGGTCGGCGTAGCGGACGGTGAGGGTCAGGGTGCGGCAGATCTTCCGCACCGCGCGCAGCCGGGCGCCCAGTTCCTCGGCGGCCGACAGCAGGGCCCTGCGGTGCAGGTCGGGGTTCAGCTCGTCGAGGTCGAAGGCGCGTTCCGTCGCCAGCGACCGGGACACGGCGTTCGGCACGACCCGGCCCCGGTCGACGCCGCTCGCCTTCTCGCGCAGCTCGCGGCCGGCCTTGGCGCCGATCAGCCGCTGGAGCGTGGACAGCGGCGCGGCGGCGACCAGGCCCAGGGTGTCCAGGCCGTACTCGCTCAGGGTGCGGGCGGTCGCCGCGCCGACACCGGGCAGCGCGGCGACGGGCTTGTCGGCGAGGAACTCGGCGACGGCGTCCTCCGGCACCGCGCAGGTCACCCCGGGCCGGGCGTCGCCCAGCGCCACGCGGGCCAGCATCGGCCCCGGACCGGCGCCGATCACGCAGTCGACGCCGAACCGCGCGAGCGCCCGCACCCGGATCACCGAGGCCAGCTCCACCGCGCTGCGCCCGAAGTACCGCTCGGCGCCGCGCAGATCGGCCAGCGCCCCGTCCGGGGGCAGCGCCTCCACGACCGGGGTGAACTCCTCCAGCAGTCCGAGCAGTCCCGGCAGGGCCGCCTCCTGCGCCGGCGGCAGCTGGAAACGTACGCAGAGAATGGTCATCCCGCACTCCCCGGACTCTGGTGCCACAACTTCCGTACGGCAGCAGGCCCTTGCGAGGCCTCCTGCCCCGCGGGCCGCAGGTCGGCCCACGGATGCATCTGGTACCCGGTCGGCAGCTGGATCCGCCGCCCGCCGGTCGGATCGCCGCCCGCGCCCTCGGCCACGGGCTCCGCGAGCCGCGCCGCCACCTCCTCGAGGCCGCCCTCGGCCCGCAGTTCCACCAGCTCGGCGAGGTTCCAGGCGGCGGAGCCCACCACGCTCAGGCTGCGCGGACCGCGCCGCTGCACCACTCCCCGCACCAGCAGCAGCCACGAGTGGAAGACGGTGTGGGCGCAGGCGTCGTGCGAGTCGTCGAAGAAGGCCAGGTCGACCAGGCCCGTGCCGTCGTCCAGCGTGGAGAAGATGACCCGCTTGCCGGAGCGGATCGGCGGCGTCTGGGTGGCCGCCTTGGCGCCGGCGACCAGCACGGTCTCGCCGTGCCGCGCCTCGCGCAGCCGGCGCGCGGAGACCACGCCCAGCTCCTGGAGGAACTCCCGGTGGTCGTCCATCAGATTGCGCGAGGCGTCCATGGACAGCACGCCCAGTTCGGCGCTGAGCCGCTCCGCCGAGGTCAGGTCCGGCAGCCCCGCCGGCGCGGTCTTCCGCCCTCCGGCCAACGGGAGCTGACCGCCACCGCCGCCCCGGGCGCCCCGGTGCAGCTCGGCCAGGTGCAGTTGCAGGTCACGCCGGTTGGCGCCGAAGGCGTCCAACGCGCCCACCTGGGCGAGCCTTTGTGCCAGCGGCCGGCTCGGCCGGGCCCGCTCCCAGAAGTCCACCAGGGAGGAGTACGGCTGTCCGTCCGCGATCCGCTTCGCCTCGGTCTCGCTGATGCCGTGCACGTCGGACAGGGCGAGCCGCAGTCCCCACACTCCTGATTCAGACACCAGTTCGATCCGATGGGCGACCCCGGACACATTGACGTCCAACGGCAGAATCGGCACCCCGCGCCGCCGTGCGTCGGCCAGCAGCAGCCGCTTGGGATACATCCCCGGGTCGTGGGTGAGCAGCCCGGCATAGAAGGCGGCCGGGTGATGGGCCTTCAGCCAGGCCGACTGATACGTGGGCACGGCGAAGGCGACCGCGTGCGCCTTGCAGAATCCGTACGACCCGAAGGCCTCCACGATCTCCCAGGTACGCCGAATCGTTTCCGCGTCGTAGCCCCTGGCCGCGGCCTGCTGTGCGAACCACACCTTGATCCGCCCCTGCGACTCCGGGTCGGACAGCCCCCGCCGCACCCGGTCGGCCTCGCCCCGTCCGCACCCGGTCATGATGGCGACGATGTCGATGACCTGCTCGTGGAAGACGACGACCCCGTACGTCCCCTTCAGCGGCTCCTCCAGATCGGGGTGCGGGTAGCACACCGGCGACCGCCCGTGCCGCGCCTCGATGAACGGCCGCACCATGTCGGCGGCGACGGGCCCGGGCCGGAACAGCGAGATGTCGACGACCAGATCGTGGAAGGTGCTCGGCTGCAGCCGCCCCACCAGGTCACGCTGCCCCGGCGACTCGATCTGGAAGCACCCCAGCGTCTCGGTGGACCGGATCAGCCGATACGTCTCCGGATCCCCGGCCGGCACCGCGTCCAGGTCGATCCGCTCCCCCGTCACCCGCTCCACCTCGGCGACCGCGTGCGCCATGGCCGACTGCATCCGCACGCCCAGCACATCGAGCTTGAGCAGGCCGAGATCCTCCACGTCCTCCTTGTCGAACTGCGACATCGGCAGCCCCTCACCGCTGGTCGGCACCACCGGCGTACGGGCGAGAAGGGAGGCGTCGGACAGCAGCACCCCGCACGGGTGCATGGCGACGCCGCGCGGCAGGGCGTCGAGCGCCTCGACCAGCTCCCACAGCCTGCCGTACCGCTCCTTCTCCGCCGCGAGCCGCTTCAGCTCGGGCAGCTCCTCCAGCGCGGCGCGCGCGTCCCGGGCCCGGATGTGCGGGAAGGACTTGGCGATGCGGTCGATCTCCGCCGGGTCCATGGACAGGGCGGCGCCCACGTCCCGGATGGCGTGCCGCACCCGGTAGGTCTCCGGCATGGACACGGTCGCCACCCGCTCCTCGCCGAACCGGCGGATGATCGCCCGGTACACCTCCAGCCGCCGGGCGGACTCCACATCGATGTCGATGTCGGGCAGCACCACACGCTCCTTGGACAGGAAGCGCTCCATCAGCAGCCCGTGCTCGACCGGATCGGCATGGGCGATACCCAGCAGATGATTGACAAGGGATCCCGCCCCGGACCCCCGGGCGGCCACCCGGATCCCCATCTCCCGCACGTCGTCGACAACCTGGGCAACCGTCAGAAAGTAGGAAGCGAACCCGTGATGGGCGATGATGTCCAGCTCGTGGTGCATCCGCTCCCAGTACTCGCGCCGTCCGCCGTACCCGAGCCGCACCATCCCCGCCACCGCCCGTGAGGCGAGCGCCCGCTGGGCGGTGCGACGGCCGGCCCCCACCAGATGCGCCTCGGGAAAGTGGACGGTCCCGAGCCCCAGATCCCCTTCGGGATCGACCCGGCACTCCTCGGCCGTGGCCAGGGTCTGCTCCACCAGCCGCAGGGCGGTGTCCCGCCGGTACCCGGCAGCCTCCACCACCCGCTCGGCCACTCTCGCCATCGCCTGCGCGTCCTTCAGCCAGGCCTCCCCGGAGTCCAGCTCCCCGCGCGGATCGATCGGCACCAGCCGCCGCGCCGCATCCAGCACGTCGGCGACGGGCCCCGCCCCGGGATCGGCATACCGGACGGCGTTGCTGAGCACCGGCCGCACCCTCTGCTCGGCAGCGAAGCCGACGGTACGGGCGGCCAGCCGCAGCGAGCCGGGCCCCGTACCCTCACGCCCGTGCCAGACGGCCTCCAGCCGCAGCGCGTCGCCGTAGACCTCCCGCCACGCCGCGAGCAGCCGCGCGGCCCGGTCCGGCCGCCCCGCCGCAAGAGCCCGCCCCACATCCGACCCGGGCCCGAGCAGCACCACGAGCCCGCCCCCCTGATGCGCGGACCAGGGCAGCAAAGGCGCACCCTCACCGGCATGCGCAGCCGTGACGATCCGGCACAGATCGGCCCACCCCCGCCCTCCGTCCCGGGCGAGAAAGGTCACGCGAGGAGCCGACTCGTCCACAAAGGCGCCACCCCGCACCGGCGTCTTCCGCCGCGCAGGCCGTACGGCCTCGCCGACCGCCAGATCCACCCCGAACACGGGCCGCACCCCGACCCCGGCACAGGCCTTGGCGAAGCGCACGGCACCGGCGAGGGTGTCGCGATCGGTGAGCGCGAGGACGTCCATCCCCCGCTCCGAGGCACGCTCGGCCAGCCGCTCCGGGTGGGACGCCCCGTACCGCACGGAGAACCCGGAGACGGTGCGCAGATGCGCGAAGCCCGGCACACGCACCTCCCGCACTCGCACGCCTCTCGAACATCAGTTCCCTACTGCCACCCCCACCATACCCCCATTCCCGAACACGTGTACGACATCCGCTCACCCCCCTCCCACCTGCACAAACCCACCGCAAGGCCCCCATGGCCGCAGCCCCGCACGGCGGGGGAGGGGACGTGTCACCCCCGTCAGGCGCGACACCAGCCACCACGGCGAGCGAGAGGCCGCCGCAGGCACACGACGAAGCCCCGCCCCCACATATCCGCGGGACGGGGCTTCATGGACGAACTACGACAAAGCTACCCGATCTGCGCCCCCGTGGCGGACAGCGCGGCGGTCACCGGCTGGAAGAACGTCTCCCCGCCGGAGGTGCAGTCGCCACTCCCTCCGGACGTCAGCCCGATCGCGTTGCTCCCCGAGAACAGCGACCCGCCGCTGTCCCCGGGCTCGGCGCACACGTCCGTCTGGATGAGCCCGCTGACGGAGCCCTCCTGATAGTTCACGGTGGCGTTCAGCCCGGTGACCGTCCCGTCGTGCACATGGGTCGTCGACCCGCTGCGCGTCACCTTCATCCCCACCGTGGCCTCGGCGGCACCGGTGATCTGCTGCGTGGACCCGTTGTACAGGTCGACCTCGCTCGGATGGTCGACCTGCGACGTGTACTTCACGAGCCCGAAGTCCGTCCCCGGGAAGTGGGACTCCGCGTTCTGCCCGATCGCGTTCCCGCTGGAGTCCGACCAGGTGGAGATGGCGGCGGTGCAGTGCCCGGCGGTCAGGAAGTACGGCTGCCCGTCCTTGACCACGTTGAACCCGAGCGAGCAGCGCCCACCGGACCCGCTGATCGCGTCCCCGCCGGCGATGAAGGGCTTGAACTCCCCCTGCGACCGCTTCAGTTCCGCCTTGCCGCCGAGCCCGTCGACGACCTTGCTCAGCTTGGCCCACTCGGCGCCGGACACCGTCTTGTCGGCGGTGACGACGACCTTGTTGCTCACCGGGTCGGTGGCCCAGGACGTCCCCGGTATGGTCGCGTCCTTCTTCAGCGTGGTCCGCGCGCCGTCGAGCGCGGCCAGCGAGTTGGCGACGAGTCTCGCCCTGGCTCCGGCCGCCTCGACGGCCTTCGCCGCGCTCTGGTCGACCACGTCGACGACGAGGTTCCTGGCCGAGGCGTCGTAGTAGCTGCCCGCGGCACGGGATCCGAGGTGGTTCAGCAGCGTCGAGGCGAGGTTTCCGGCCGCCGGAGCGGACAGGACCTTCACCTCCGGAGCCGGCTTCGCAGGCTCGCTGGCGTTCGCGTTCTGCAAGGTGACCCCCGCGGCGACCAGTGCGGCGATTCCCGCACCGGCCACGGCGGCCCGCCGCCTGGGTATGCGTCGGTGCTTCAACTCACGTCCTCCTGTGGGGGGATGGTCCGCGAGTTGTGGGGACTCGACGGACCGGAAGGCTGGTTGACGAGGGCCCACTCTTCCGAACGACACAGGGAGCACACAAGGTTGACTTCCGGACGCGCGTAGAGAGGGCTTGCACGCCCCTGCGTACTTGACTGCACACGGTCACACCAGAGCAATTCGCACAGCAAACACAACCCGCACGGAACCCACACCGAGCGCGTCCGACACCACCTGTCCAAAACCCAACGCCTGCACCCCGCACCCGATATCCGGACCGCCCCACCCCACGAAGAAGCCCCCGCACACCACAAGGGCATGCAGGGGCTCCCGGAAAGCCGGAGTCGGACCCGCTACGGCAGCGTGACGCCGTAGTAGTTCAACGCCTCGGTCACCGGCTGGAAGAACGTCGTACCGCCGGAGGTGCAGTCACCGCTGCCCCCCGACGTCAGCCCGTACGCCACGGTCCCGGCGTACAGCGGACCACCGCTGTCGCCGCCCTCGGCGCAGACCGTGGTCTGGATCAGCCCGTAGACCACGTCCCCGCCGCCGTAGTTCACGGTGGCGTTCAGCGCGGTCACCCGCCCGCTGTGCGTACCGGTGGTGGAACCGCGCCGGTACACGGTCTGTCCCACGGACGGCGTCGCCGCGCTCGTGATGGACTGGCTGCCCACGGCACTCGGGTGCGAGACCGAGGAGTTGGTGTACCGCACCAACGCGAAGTCGTTGCCCGGGAAGCTGTAGCCGACGTTGGTGCCGAGCACGGTGGTGTGGCTGGAGTTGCTGTACCAGGTGGACGCCACCTGGCCGCAGTGCCCCGCGGTGAGGAAGTAGTACGTGCTGCCGCTGTGCACGTTGAAGCCGAGCGAGCAGCGGTACTGGCCGCCGTAGATGGCGTCGCCGCCGCTGATCAGCTTGTTGAACCTGCCGGGGGTGTGCTTGATGGTGAGCGCGCCCGCGTTCGCGCCGGCCTGCTGCTTGATCTTGGCGATCTCGGCCTTGGACACCGTGCTGTCGACGGTGACGACGACGCGGTCGTTCTTGCCGTCCACCGCCCAGGCCGTGCCCGGTATGTCGGCCTTGAGGACGGCGGAGCCGGCCTTGTCGAGCTGGGCGGCGCTGAAGGTGTGCGCGTCGCTCGCGTTCGCCGTGGGGGCGGCGAACGCGCCCGCGGCCAGGAGGCCGGTGGCCACGGCGATCAGCCGGGTCCGTCTCGCGAGACCGCTGCGGGGAGTGGTGCGCTTGATCCTCACGTGTCGTTCCCTCCCAGGGGAAGTCGGGGGCCCGCGTGGGGTCGGGGCCCGGTGAGGCGCAGCCAGGAGGAACGGCGGGGTTCCGAACACATATGCCCCCTGGCAAGCGCTGAGGGGGAGTATTCGGCCGAACGACCGGTCGCCACAAGAGTGCCTTTCGGCCGTTGGCCTTTAAACCACCTTTACGCGGCGACGCCCCGCACCTCCCCGGCCCGCCCTCCGCTCCCCCATCACCCCACCGGCGCCGCCACCCCTCAACTCAACCCCCGCTCCCCCGCCTCGATCGCCACGTCCAGCGTGTTGCCGGGCGGCGGGAAGGGGCACAGGAAGTGGTCGGCGAAGGCGCACGGCGGGAGTTGGGCGCGGTTGAAGTCGACGGTCGTACGCCCCTGCGCGTCCGGCGCGGCCGGGTGGAGGAAGCGGAACCGGAAACTGGTGTCGCCGCTGGTGCCGTCGGCGAACACCGCCCACAGCGACCCGTCGCCCTGCCGCGCGACCCGCAGCGTCAACTCCCGCCCGTCCAGGGCGAAGGCCAGCTCCCCGGCGAGGGCGAGCCCCCGCTCGCGCCCGTCCGCGTTGCCGACCCGCACGACGCGTTCGCCGTCGTACGGCGTGAAACGCCCCGGCACCGACCAGCGGGGATCGTACGGGGTGGCCTCGATGCCCCGGAAGGACCGCCGGGCCGCGGACCCGGGGTCGTAGACCCGCACTCCCCAGACGCCCTCGCGCACCAGTGTGAAGAGCCGCTGCTCACCGAACGCGACGCGTGCCTCCGCCTCCGGCGGACGGTCGGCCGCGAGCCGGACCTCGCCCGCGAAACGCCGCCCGTCCACGGTCAGGCCGTCGCTCTCGGCGGCGGTGAGCACGATTCCGTCGCCGTCCGCCACCCAGATCCCGGGAATGTCCGGAAGTCGGCCCTCCGGATAGTCCTCGACCCAGTGCGTGGCGGTCAGCGCGAGCGGTCCGTAAGGTGCCGAGACCGTCTCGACACGCCGCTCGTGCCACTGCTTCCACGCGTCGGCCGGGTCCGTCGTCATGTCGTGGTTTCCTTCCAGCCAGATGTCTCGTCCGTACAAGCCGTCACCCGTCCGCCCCGTGCCGGGAGCGCCGGCCCGCGCCAGGCCCAGGTGCTCGCGCAGGGTGCTGCCCGGGTAGAACGTGCGGAACAGGCCGCGGTGCTGGAGCACCGCCACCGTGCCGTTGACCAGCCGCTCCAGGTCCCGGCGCGGCTCGACGGGGACGAGGTGGAAGCCGTCGGCGGCCCCCTCGGCGTGCCAGCGGGCGACCAGTTCGGCGAGGTCGACCGGACCGCCCCGGTACAGCGGCCCCCGCGCGGTCGGCCGCGGTCCCCCGCCGCCGTGTCCGGGCGCGGCCGCGTACTCGCCGTCGCCGAGGTCGACCAGCAGGCTCACCAGGACCCGCACGCCGTCCGGGTCCCGCCCCGACTCGGCGGCTCCGGCGCGCAGTTCGTCGCGTACGGCGCCGGCCTGCTGCACGGTCGCGGCGCGGACGAGGGCCACGTCCGCGTGCCGGGCAGCGGCGGTACGGTTCTGGCTCCCGGTGGCGTCGACCAGGCGGACCGGCAGGACGTCGGCGCCCTCCCTCTTCCTTCTCCCCGGCACCGTCTCCGCCGGGCCGTTCCCGGTGTCGCCCGCCTCGATCCGCCACCCGGCCCGCCCACCGGTGAGCCGGTCCAGCGCCGCCACGGCGGCCGGCGCCGGGAACGGCCCGGTGCGGGTGGCCGGGACGGCCGGGACCAGGCCGATGCGCCGGGTGGCGAGCGCCGCCCGGGAGAGCACGGTGAGCGCGTCGGGACCGGTCCGGGCGAGCGTGTCGTCCAGCGTCACGAAGTCCAGCCCGCCGCGCTCGGCCAGCCGGACCAGCTCGACGTACGGTTCGGCGTCCGGACAGTCCGCCATGTCGACGGCGGCGGCGAGATGCAGCAACCCCCGTGGCCCCATCACACCGCCCCCGGGTCAGCGCCCACACCCGGAACCGTGACGCTCATCGTGCGCCGCCCTCCGTCCGTGACCTGCTCAGAAAGGCCAGCGCCGAGCGCGCCGCGGCGTCGTTCTGCCGGAACGCGGGGCCCCCGGTGCGGGGCCGGGTGAAGGCGCCGGGGGTACGGGCGTCGGTGTACGGGCCGAGTGCGAAGCGCCGGGGATGCGGCCGTCCGGCGCCGTCGAGGATCCGGCCGTCGACGGGGTCGACCCGGAGCAGCCCTTCGGGGGTCTCGGCCGCGCCGTCGGCGTGCAGATGGCGCAGCAGGCTGTCGCGGGCCCGCCGGACGGTGGGCTCGGGCAGCCGGGCCTCGACCAGCGCGCGGGTCTCGACGCGGAAGCCGGGCACGGTGGGGCTGCCGGCCCGGAACACGCCGTGCTCGGCGGTGACGGTCATGTCGGCGCCGACGAATCTGAGCAGGCCGGCCCGGGACAGCGCGAGCATCTGCCGCAGCCGGGGTCCGGGCGGCCCGGACGCCAGATGGCTGAAGAAGCCGTGCCACCAGGGGCCGATGTTCCCGAGGCGGACGAGCTGGCCGTAGACGGAGAGCAGCCCGAGGAAGACGCCCAGGTCGGCGCTGTGCGAGGGGTCGTGACGCCGCTTCAGGTCGCCTTCGATGTAGGCGCGCAGGCCGTCCTGGAAGTCCTCGTGCGAGGCGTAGCGCACTCCGTCGAGCGGGCGGTCGAGCGCGGTGAGGTCGAGCCGGTCGGCGGGGTCGGGCACGGCGGCGGCGACGAGCGCCCGGGTCTCGGCGGGGCCTGTGGCGGCCGCGTACTTCTCCTCGAAGTCGGCCCAGGCCATCGCCGTGCGCTCGGCGTGGGCGGTGAACAGCCGGTGGTAGTGGGCGAAGCCCAGTTCCTTCTCCACCAGCGGCCACACATCGCGCCGGAAGTCGAAACCCTCCGGCCTGGCCAGCAGGCCCTCGATCTCGGCCGGCCCCAGGAAGCGGGGCAGCGGGGGGCGGTCGCCGGTCCAGTCGTAGCCGATCTTCGAGTGGTACGGCACTCCGCGCCGGGAGCCGACGTAGAGCACCGGTTCCCGGCCCGAGGGCAGATAGGCGTCGCCCTCGTACCGCCCGCCGCGCCCCTCGGTGAGCAGCACCATGAGGTCGACGAAGGCCAGCCCGAAGCCGCGCACGAGGACGGGTTCACCGGGCCGCAGCGCGCTCAGGTCGGTGTCGGCGGTGAAGTCGGGCGGCAGGTGCACCAGTTTGTGGTCGCGGGCGTAGGCGGCCAACTCGGCCTGTTCGTCGTCGAGTTCGGCGTCGAGGTGGCCGATCGCGAGGATCACGAGGTCGGCGAGGAGGGGCTGCGGCCGGCCCTCCAGCCAGACCTGCTGGCGTGCGTCGCGCGGCCCGCTGATCCGCACGGCGCGCCGGGCGTGGTGGTGGACGGCGATGCTCTCGGGCAGCTCCGCCCGTGCGCGCTCGTACACCCAGCGCAGATAGCGGCCCTGAAGCTGCCGGTCGGCGAAGGCGGCGCCGTCGAGGCCGGCCCACTCGTGCAGGGTGGGGCCCTCGCGCACCGGGCCGTCCATGGTCACCGTCTCGTCGGTGAACATGGTGACGTCCTCGGCGTGCGAGTTCATCCACAGCAGCGGTGACTGGGCCTGGCGCCAGATGCGGCCGCCGCCCGGCGGATGCGGGTCGACCAGATGGATGTCGAGGCCCGGACCGGCGTACAGCTCGGGCGCGTTGGCGGCGATGCGCTCCAGGAGCCCGGTCCCCCGCGGACCGGCTCCGACGATCACCAGCGAGGGCCTCGACGGGGCGTGCGCGGGGTCGGGAGTCCCCGGTGCGGCGGGGGAAGGGGCGAGGGTGTCGGATGACATGCGAAGGCTCCGTGACGCGAAGAGACGTCAGAACGCGGGTGGTGCCTTCACACGGGCGCGCCGTGCGGCGCGGTACGGCCGAGCCCCTCAGCAGGACCGTCCGTCGAGAGTACGCGTGCGTTTCGGTGCACTGTCAAGGCTGTCCATACTGTGAGCCGTACGTCTCATGTCAGTTGACGCGGAACCGGATGCCTGTTCCACTTGGCCCATGCATCCGCAGCAGTGGCTGGTCACGCGCTCCCACATCGACTTCGGTCGCGTGTGGTCCTCTTCCTGTTGAGCCGACCCCCTGCATGCGTCCGTCCCGCGGGCGGGCGCACACGCGTTCCCTCCCTTCTTCCTTCGCCTTCACACGCGCACCCCTCCCCTCGCGCCCGGCAGTTCCCTCACCCGCAGTCACAGCACGAACAGCACTCGCAGCACTCGCAGATCTCGCAGCACGACAGGTCGCAGTCGCCGCAGTCGCAGGTGGCGCAGGCGCCCTCGCGCCGCTTCCGCGACCAGGGGCCCTCGAACTCGTCGGCGCAGCACACCTTGCAGGTGCAGCACAGGCCGAGAGCGGCCGCGCAGCCGGCCCAGAAGCCGCGCCGCTCCGGGCCCTGGTGCTGCCCGCCGAAGGGGTCGCCGTAGGGGTGGCCCGGGGGCGTGGGCGCCTGCCGGCCCGGCGGCGGCCCGAACGCGGCCTCGGGCGCGTGTCCGCACGCCTGCGTGCCGAAGGCCCGGTCGACGGAGCGCCGCAGCTCGTGCACGAGCAGCAGGTGGACCAGCCTTCCGTCGGTGAAGTCGGCGTCGCGCAGGGCGAGCCGGATGCCGTGCACGGCGTCGTCGGCGAGCCTGCGGGCCTCGGCCCGGGAGGTGCCGGTGGCGGTCAGCGGGTTCCAGGCGCCCGACGCGGCGTCGGCCTGCTGGTCCTCCACGGCGTCCAGCAGATGCGCGAGCCGCCCGAAGAGCCGGCCGGTCTCCGCGAGCGGCGCGGCGTTGCCGGGCCGGCCGGCCAGCACCGCGGTGTGGGCGAAGGCGGCGGCGGTCGCGGTCTCGGTCGGCTCGGTGACGGTCAGGATCGGGGTGCCGTACCCGGCGAGGGCCTCCAGGCCGAGCTGCCGGTCCACGGCCTCGACGAGGACGCCGGTGTCGAAGCCGACCGCGGCGCCGCTGTCGGCTCCGGCCCTGCCCCAGCCGGCGGCGACCCGGCGGGCGGCGGCGGCCACGGGCCTGCGGGCCAGCAGTCCGTCCCGGTCGGCGACGTGGTCGCGCACCTTCGCCGCGGCCAGCACCAGCGAGACGGCGGCCGCGAGCCGGGCGCCCTCGCCCCGGGCGACGGACGCGGTGCGCAGCCCGCGCAGGGCGCACGGCCCGGCCGTACGGCGGCCGTCGGCGGTCCGTCCGGTCTGAGCCTCTGTCAGGACCGAGAGGAGCAGCCCGTCGTAGTTCGTCACGACTCTCGCGAACTGTCCGTGGTCGCGACGCAGCGCGAGGCAGAGCCCGCACAAGTGCGCCATCCACTCGGCCTTCAGGCTCTCCCCGAGTCGATGAGCGCACGGTCTGACGATTCCGAACACGACGATCCCCCGTGATGTGGTACGACGTTGACGTTCACCCGGACGCACCGATCATCACCCGTCCGCCGCCGACAATCATATTTCACTCTCAGTCAGCAGCCGTATGAGTCACGACCCTTGGGGCACAAGGACTCTCGACGGATCGGCTGTGCACCAGTACCGTCACAAACCCCCCGCGCGGCGTCTATTCACTTGGCGCGCCGTCCGCATCATGGATGACCATAGGGACGCGGAGAGCAGAAAAAAGACCGCTGTGAGAGGAGGCGTCCATGGGATCGGTACGCAAGGCGAGTGCGTGGCTCGGCCTCGTCGACGACAACGATGACGAGCGTTACTACGACGACGAGTACTCCGAGGGCACCGAGTCCGGGGACGCCTGGGTCACGGACCCCCGGGTGAAGGTGGCGTCGGACACGGCCGAGGAGAAGGGCCGCCGGATCGGCACGGTCACCCCGGACAGCTTCCGGGACGCCCGCGCCATCGGCGAGCTGTTCCGGGACGGCGTCCCGGTCATCATGAACCTCACGGCGATGGAGCCCGCCGACGCCAAACGCGTGGTGGACTTCGCGGCGGGGCTGACCTTCGGTCTGCGCGGCACGATCGAGCGGGTCGCGACCCGGGTCTTCCTGCTGACGCCGGCGAACACGGAGATCGTCAGCGGCGAGCCGGCCGCGCACCGCGAGGACGGCTTCTTCAACCAGAGCTGAGGCAGGGCCGCTCACCGGCCCTGCCTCCGTCAAGGCTCACCGGAAGGCGTCGAGCCCGGTGAGCGCCTTGCCCAGCACGAGCTGGTGCATCTCGACGGTGCCCTCGTAGGTGAGCACCGATTCCAGGTTGGTCGCGTGCCGCATCACGGGGTATTCGAGGGAGATCCCGTTGGCACCGAGGATCGTCCGCGCCGTACGGCAGATCTCGATGGCCTCGCGGACGTTGTTGAGCTTGCCGAAGCTGACCTGCTCCGGGCGCAGGCGGCCGGCGTCCATCCGCCGCCCCAGATGGTGGGCGAGCAGGATCCCCTTGTGCAGTTCGACCGCCATGTCGGCGAGCTTGGCCTGGGTGAGCTGGAAGCCCCCGATGGGACGCCCGAACTGCTCCCGCGTCCTCGCGTAGTCCAGAGCCGCCTCGAAGCTGCTGCGCGCCGCGCCCATGGCGCCCCAGACGATGCCGTAGCGGGCGTGGGACAGACAGCTGAGCGGGCCGCGCAGTCCGGTGACCTCCGGGAGTACGGCGTCTGCGGGCAGCCGTACGTCGTCCAGTACCAGTTCGCTCGTGACGGAGGCGCGCAGGGACCACTTGTGCCTGATCTCCGGCGCCGAGAAGCCGGGGGTGTCGGTGGGGACCACGAAACCGCGGATGCCGTCCTCGGTCTGCGCCCAGACGACGGCCACCCCGGCGACCGAGCCGTTGGTGATCCACATCTTCCGGCCGTTCAGCACCCAGTCCCCACCGTCGCGCTTGGCGTGGGTGCGCATGGAGGCGGGGTCGGAGCCGTGGTCGGGCTCGGTCAGCCCGAAGCAGCCGATGACCTCGCCGGCCGCCATCCGCGGCAGCCACTGCTGCTTCTGCTCCTCGCTGCCGAACCGGTGGATCGCGTACATGGCGAGGGAGCCCTGCACGGAGACCAGGGACCGGATGCCCGAGTCCGCGGCCTCCAGCTCCAGGCAGGCCAGGCCGTACTGCACGGCGCTGGCCCCCGCGCACCCGTATCCGCTGAGCGACATCCCGAGCGCCCCGATCCCGCCCAGTTCCCTGGCCAGTTCGCGGATGCCGGGCAGCTCGCCCCGCTCGTACCACTCGGCGATGTGCGGCAGGACCCGGTCCGCCGCCCAGCTCCGCACGGTGTCCCGTACGGCCAGGTCCTCCGATTCCAGCAGGTCGTCGATCCCGAGCGGATCGGCGGGGTCGAAGGCGGGCGGCTTCGGCGACGCGGACATGGGACACCCTCCGGCACAAGAAAACTAGCACCGCTAGTCACGTTTCGGGGCCGACGTTACGGCGCGCTCTCCCGCACGTCCAGTGCGTCAGGCCGAGACCCTCGGCTCGGCCGCTTCCACTTCCCTCGGCGCGGGCAGCTCCACCGCCGCCGGCGGCTCCGCGCACTGCATGACCCGCGGCAGCCGCAGCGCCATCAGCCCGCCCAGCAGCAACAGGCCCGCGCTCACCAGCAGCGTCACATGCAGCCCGTGCACGAAGGCGTCCCGCGCGACCCGGCGCAGCGCCTCGCCGGTGGGTCCGCCCAGCCGTCCGGCGACCTCGTAGGCCTCGCCGAGCGAGTGACCGGCCGCCCGGGAGGCGTCCCGGGGAACGCCGGGCACCTGGCGCAGATGCGGCGCGTAGGCGGCGTTCATCACGCTGCCCAGCAGCGCGATGCCGATGCCGGCGCCGAGCTGGTACGACGTCTCGCCGATCGCGGCCCCGCCGCCGGCCTGGTCGGCCGGGCACTCGCTGAGCATCGACTCGTACGCCCCGAAGAGCGTGGTCTCCAGACCGAAGCCGAGCAGCACGAAACCGGACAGCAGCAGCGGCGCGTCGTCGGCGGCGCCCATCGCGGTGAGCATCAGCACCGCGGCGGCGGTGAGGCAGAAGCCGAAGCACACCATCCGGCGCGGCCCGAAGCGGCGCAGCATCCGCGCGCCCGCCAGGCCCGCCGCCATCGCCGCGACGGTCAGCGGCAGCAGCCGCAGACCGGTCTCGAGCGGGGAGAGCCCGAGCACCAGCTGCAGGTACTGGGCGGCGATCAGCTCCAGGCCGACGAGCGCGAGCATCGCCAGCACGATGCAGCCCACCGCGGTGCTGAACCCGGGCCGGCGGAACATCCGCAGGTCCACCAGCGGGTGCGCGAGCCGCCGTTGCCGCCGTACGAACAGGACGAGGAGGGCCGTGCCGGCCAGCAGCGGCAGCACGGTGAAGGGGCTCGCCGGCGCCTCACCGCCGCCCAGCCGCTTCACGCCGAGCACGACACCGAAGAGACCGCCGGCCGCCGTCAGGGCGCCGACGACGTCCCAGGGGCCGTCCCGGTCGCCGTACGACTCGGGCAGCAGGATCCGGCCCACCGGCAGGCTGACCAGCATCAGCGGGATGTTGACGAGGAAGACCGCGCCCCACCAGAAGTGCTCCAGCAGGAAGCCGCCGAGCAGCGGGCCGACGGCCGCGCCGACGGCGGCCACCGCGCTCCAGATGCCGATCGCGAGCGCCCGCTCCCGCCGGTCGGGGAAGACCTGGCGCAGGATCGACAGCGTCGCCGGCATGATCATGGCGCCGCCGACGCCGAGCAGCGCACGGGCCAGGATCAGCGCCCCGGGGGTCTGCGCGAGGGCGGCCACCGCCGAGGCGACGCCGAACAGGCCGTAACCGAGCAGCAGGACGCGTCTGCGCCCGACCCGGTCGCCGAGGGTGCCGAAGAGGATCAGCAGCGAGGCGCAGACCAGCGGATAGACGTCCACGATCCACAGCAGCTCTATGCCGCTGGGCCTGAGGTCCTCGGCGACGGCGGGGACCGCCACGTGCAGCACGGTCGCGTCGAGGGCGACGAGCAGCAGGCTGACGCAGAGGACGACGAGGACGACCCAGCGGTTCGCACCGGGCCCGGCCGTCCTACGGCGTGGCCGTACGGCAGCCGTGGTCGTCCCGGACATGTACGTACCTCCCAGATGTGCCTCACGCGGGGCGGACCGACGGGGTGGGGACTCCCTGTCGTACGGCCGGAGAGGAGCGGGGTCTCCGGCCCGCGCAACCCGGCGCGGGTGACTCGTCAGCGTACGCGAGTCCGTGACAGGGGTACGTGGCGGACCTCTCACACGCAGGACGGAACCCGTGTGGCGTACGCCACGTCGGCCCCTCCCGACCACGCCCCGGCGGCCGGTCCGGTTCCGCCGCCCGTCGATAATCGGGTGCGTGACCGATCTTGACACGCGCGTGGCCAGGCCCCACGCCCCTCTCCTGCGGCGCGCCGCCCCGGCCCTGCTGGGCTACGCGGCGGTGCGGGCCCTGGGGCTCGTGGTGCTGGTGCTGTGGAGCGCCGCGCGCGGCAAGAGCGCGTACACCCTGCTGACCGCGCGCTGGGACGCGCTCTGGTACACGCGGGTCGCCGAGCTGGGGTACGGCTACGAGGTACGGCTGCCGAACGGCGACGTGCACTCCAACCTCGCGTTCTTTCCGCTGCTGCCGTGGCTGGAGCGGTCGCTGCACGCCCTGACGCCGCTGTCGTACGCGGACGCGGGTTTCGCCGTGAGCCTGCTCGCCTCGCTCGCCGCGGCCTGCGGGATCTTCGCCGTCGCCGAGCGCGTGTACGGGCCCCGGACGGGGCTCTGCGCCGTGCTGCTGTGGGCGGTGCTGCCGGTCGGGGTCGTGCAGTCGATGGCGTACAGCGAGTCGCTGTTCACGGCGCTGGCGGCCTGGTCGCTGTACGCGCTGCTGACCGGCCGGTGGATCACCGCCGGCGCCCTGGCGGCGCTGGCGGGGCTGACCCGCCCCGTCGGGGTCGCGGTGGTCGCGGCGGTGTGGGTGTCGGGCCTGCTGTCGTACGGGCGAGACCGGAGGGGGATGCGCACGCCCAGCGCGCAGGGCACCGCACACGCCCCAGCGCGCGAGCCGGGCGCGTCCGACGGTCTGCGCGCATCGGTGCGCACGCTGGAGTGCATGGTGGACACACCCCCGCCCTCAGGGGCCACTTCGACCTCCTGGTCAACAGCGGCCCCACAGGCCCCGCCCTGGCGGCGTGCGCTCGGCATGCTCATCGCGCCCCTGGGGGCCGCCGGTTACGTGCTCTGGGTCGGACAGCGGACCGGGAAGGGACCGCTCGGATATCTGGACGTCCAGGCCGGCTGGCGCAACGGGTTCGACGGCGGTTACGCCTTCGCGCGCTTCGTGGCCGACAAGTTCACGTCGATTCCGTCCGCGTTCGCCGGCATAGGGCTGGTCACGGGCGTCGCCCTGCTGCTGTGGCTGTACCTGGCCGGCGTCCGCCGGCGCCAGCCGGTCGAACTGCTGGTGTACACGGGTGTCGTCCTCGCGCTCGCCCTGTGCGCGTCGAGCTACTTCGGTTCCAAACCGCGGCTGCTGATGCCCGCCTTCCCCGTGCTGCTGCCGCTCGCCGGCGCCCTCGCCCGGCTGCGCACGTCCCGATCCGCGCTGGTCACGGCCGTACTGGCGGTCGCCGCGGCGGTCTACGGAGCGTTCTGGCTGAACGGTTCCGGTCCCCCGTGACCGCCCCGGCCGGCCGATGACGCTCCGGAGAATTCCACCCCAGGACCGGGTTAACGCATTCATAAGCGCGATATAAACAACACCCGGCATGATCAAAGGAATTGCAGGGAACCCGCTCACAGGATTGCGGAATCACCGGAATTCGGGCCGCCCTTGAGAGGTTTCCCACATCACATCGTCATCACAAAGCCGCTGTTTCGACCGGGACCACACCTCACTCGCTGTAACGTCGATTGGGTGCGTACCGAACGAAACCTCACCCGGCGTCTGGACCGGGTGTTCGCCAGACTCGACCGTGAGCCGGAACGACCGGCCCACATCGATGTGCCGAGGATGAGCCGGCACCGGGTCGTGCTGTTCACCGCGACCCTGGCTTTCTACCTCGCGATCGTGTGGGCCGTGGTCATCACGTCCTGGCTGGTCCGGCTCGACTGGCAGGTCATGTTCTTCCGGCCGTACCAGCAGTGGCCGCAGATCCACGCCTTCCTCGACTACTACGTGGTGCTCGGTCAGCGCGGCCCCACCGCGGTGATGGTCGCGGCCTGGCTCGGCTGGCGCTCCTGGCGGCAGCACACGCTGCGCCCGCTGCTCACCCTGGCCACCTCGCTGCTGCTGCTGAACATCACGGTCGGCGCCGCCAAGTACGGCATGGGGCGCCTCGGTCCGCACTACGCGACCGTGATCGGCTCGAACGAGATGGGCCTGGGCGGCGATATATTCCCCAGCGGCCACACCGCCAACGCGGTCGTGACCTGGGGCATCCTGGCCTATCTGGCCTCCACCCCGCGAGCGCGCCGCTGGCTGTCGGCGCTGTCCGCGATCACCTCGCTCGGCGTCGGCCTCACCACCGTCTACCTCGGTACGCACTGGCTGAGCGACGTGCTGCTGGGCTGGGCCGCCGGCCTGCTGATCCTGCTCGCCCTGCCGTGGTTCGAGCCGCTGATCGCCCGGGCCGAGGTGGGGCTGTTCGACCTGCGCGACCGCTGGCGCGCCCGCCGCAGCCGGCCCGTGCCCGAACCGGCCGTCCCCGTCACCCCGGTGGTGCTCAGGCCGCGCGGCGGGCCGGCGGAGCAGCCCGCTACGGTGCGCGAACCGGTCGCCTCGGCCCGCGCCGCCAGAGCCCCGGCGCACCTGGCCCCGGGACCGCACACGACCCGCGCGGAGCGCACCCCGGTCACGCCGGCCGGCAGCCGCCGCCCCCCGCACACCGACCACCGCCTGCCCCGCGGGCAGGGGCAGCCGGCCCGCCCGCTGACGGGCGGCTGACCACCCCGGCCTGCAGCGGGCCCGGTACGCACGACGGCCCGCGCACACGGCGAAGGCCCCGCTCCCGGAAGAGGGAGCGGGGCCTTCGCCGTGTGCGCGGGGTGCCCGGTGGCGGCCCTCAGCCCTTCCACGCACGGGCCACCACGCCGTCCCGCACCTCGAAGTTCAGCCGCCCCACCCGGTACTCCATGGTGATGATCGCGCCCGGCGGCAGCGACCGCACCGTCGACCACCCCCGTTGCCGGGCCAGCCGCTCTGCGTTCTCGGCATCCAGGCCGACGTACCCTTCCGGACTGTCCTGGGGCTCCGCTGGCGGAGTGGGAATCGATGCCATGCCGCCACGCTACCGCGCAGCGCCAGGTAAGAGCCGTATCCGGCTCCCGTCACACTTCTGTCACAGCTTCCCGGCCTTCGATTCCCCCGAACCCGGTCACACGTACGGGGGTTTCCGGGCGGCCCGCTGCGGTTATCGGACAGAATTCACGCACGCCGGAGCGACCCGTCGAATTGCCCCGCGGAAAGTTCCGCGACCGCGCCGGGGACGGATCTGCGGATGCGATTACCCGCGCAATCCGGCGGTGATGCGAGGGCACCTGACGCGGCATAGGAATTTTCACGGATTCAGCACATCTGCGCGTACGCCCCCCTGTCGGAGCGGGTGAGCCCGGAGCATCATGGCGGCTGCCCGCGGGTACGCGGGTCGGCGGGCCCGGGCGCGGCGATGCGGAGGGGCGGCGAGCGATGGGGACCGAGACCGTAGGGGCGACGGCAGGGCGGGGGCACGGCTCGAAGCGGGCCGGCCGGGTGGTGGTCGACTGGCTCACCACCACCGACCACAAGAAGATCGGGCACCTGTACCTGATCACGGCGTTCGGCTTCTTCCTGGCCGGCGGCGTCATGGCGCTGCTGATGCGCGCGGAACTGGCCCGGCCGGGGCTGCAGATCATGGGCAACGAGGAGTACAACCAGCTCTTCACGCTGCACGGCACGATCATGCTGCTGCTCTTCGCGACGCCGAGCTTCGCGGGCTTCGCCAACGAACTGATGCCGTTGCAGATCGGCGCGCCGGACGTGGCGTTCCCACGGCTGAACATGCTGTCGTACTGGCTGTTCGCGTTCGGCGGGCTGATCGTGCTGGGCTCGCTGCTCACCCCCGACGGCCCGGCCGACTTCGGCTGGTCCGCCTACGCGCCGCTGAACAACGCGGTGCACTCCCCCGGCATCGGCCCGGACCTGTGGATCATGGGTCTCGCGCTGTCCGGCTTCGGGACGATCCTCGGCGCGGTCAACTTCATCACCACGATCATCGGGATGCGGGCGCCGGGCATGACGATGTTCCGGATGCCGGTCTTCACCTGGAACACGCTGTTCACGTCGATCCTGATCCTACTGGCGTTCCCGGTGCTGGCGGCGGCGCTGCTGGTGCTGGAGGCGGACCGGCGGTTCGGCTCGCAGGTGTTCGAGGCGGCGAACGGCGGGGCGCTGCTGTGGCAGCACCTGTTCTGGTTCTTCGGGCATCCCGAGGTCTACATCATCGCGCTGCCGTTCTTCGGGATCATCACGGAGATCATCCCGGTCTTCAGCCGCAAGCCGGTCTTCGGCTATCTGACGCTGGTCGCCGCCACCATGGCGATCACCGGGCTGTCGGTGGTGGTGTGGGCGCACCACATGTTCGCGACCGGCGCGGTGCTGCTGCCGTTCTTCTCCTTCATGTCGTTCCTGATCGCGGTGCCGACGGGGGTGAAGTTCTTCAACTGGACCGGCACGATGATCAACGGCTCGCTGTCCTTCGAGACGCCGATGCTGTGGGCGATGGGCTTCCTGGTGACGTTCCTGTTCGGCGGTCTGACCGGGGTGATCCTGGCGTCCCCGCCGCTGGACTTCCACGTCACGGACTCGTACTTCGTCGTCGCGCACTTCCACTACGTCGTCTTCGGCACGGTCGTCTTCGCGGTGTTCGGCGGCTTCTACTTCTGGTGGCCCAAGTTCACCGGGAAGATGCTCGACGAGCGGCTCGGGAAGATCCAGTTCTGGACCCTGTTCGCCGGCTTCCACACCACGTTCCTGGTGCAGCACTGGCTGGGCGCCGAGGGCATGCCCCGCCGGTACGCGGACTATCTGGCGGCCGACGGCTTCACCGCGCTCAACACGGTGTCGTCGATCGGCGCGTTCCTGCTGGGCCTGTCGACGCTGCCGTTCCTCTACAACGTCTGGAAGACCGCCCGGTACGGCGAGAAGGTCGAGACCGACGACCCCTGGGGCTACGGCCGCTCCCTGGAGTGGGCGACCTCCTGCCCGCCGCCCCGGCACAACTTCGTCACCCTGCCCCGGATCCGCAGCGAGTCCCCGGCGTTCGACCTGCACCACCCGGAGTACGCGCAGAAGGCGCCGGAGCCGCGGCCCGAGCCGGAGCCGCGCCGAGCCGGTCCCGGATCCACCTGATCTCCTCCGTCAGCGCGGCGGGCCCGATCACCCGGTCCACGACCGGCGGACGGTGCGCGCGGTGACGGCGGGGCTCCCCCGCTGCCTCGAGGGCGTGGGCGGTGCCCCCGGTGGTGGGCCCGGAGGAGCGGGCGCGGCAGACGTGCCGCGGTGTCCGCCATGCGGTGGGGTCTGTCGGGGAACGCGGACAGCCGCTGTCCTCAAGGGGCAGCGGCTGTTTCGCGCGGGTGCCGGCGGTCAGAGCGCGAGACGCTGGCCGGGCACGATCAGGTTCGGGTCGTCACCGATGACCTTCTTGTTGGCGGCGTAGATCCGCTGCCAGGTGGTGCCGTGCCGGAGGGCGATGGTGCTCAGGGTGTCGCCCTCGCGGACGGTGTAGTCACCCGTGCCGCGGGACTCGCTCCGGTTGGTGTGGCCCGTCGGACGCTGCGGGGTCTTCGCCGGAGCGGACTTCGTCGTCACGCTGCCCTTGTCGACGCTCGTACCGGTGGTCGCGGCCGCCGGGGCCGCGCCGGAGGCTCCGGCGCGGGCCGAGCAGACCGGCCAGGCGCCCCAGCCCTGGGCCTGCTGGACCTTGGCGGCGACGGCGATCTGCGCCTGGCGGGAGGCCTGGTCGGCCGTCGGGGCGTAAGCGGTGCCGCCGTACGCGCGCCAGGTGCCGGCGGAGAACTGGAGCCCGCCGTAGTAGCCGTTGCCGGTGTTGATGTGCCAGTTGCCGCCGCTCTCGCACTGGGCGATGCGGTCCCACACTCCGTTGTCCGCCGCGGCGGCGTTGCCGGTGGCGGCGAGCAGTCCCAGCGGGGCGAGCAGCGCGGCTCCGGCCAGCGCGGCGGTCGTACGGCCCTTGCGGGCGCCCTCGGGACGGGCGGTGCTGCGGGTGGTATCGGCACACTCGGACATGTAATTCCCTCTCCACGAACCCGGGCTCCCCCAGGCGGAGCACGCGTCGCCGCGCAGGACCGCGGTTCCTCGTGCCCGCCCCGTCCGCGTGACCGGTGCCGGCGATGGTGCTGTGCCGGTGCCGGGCGTCGGACGTACCCGAGCGGTGCTCGTTGCACACGGCGGAGGAATGTAGGGAGGACGAGCCGCCGGAATCAACCAACACCCCGTCATTCGAGGCCAGTTGCCCGTTACCGCCGGTATCGGCGATTTTCAGCCACCCACTACATTCCCTGATTTCCGGATTTTTCGACCAACGGCCGCAGCGATCTGTGACCCACTTCACCTCTTCAAGTTCCTTGACACAGCGACGAGTTGACCGTGAGTAGCGGATTCCGGAGTTCCGGTGACCGTGTGCGCCGGTTGGTTCGAACAGGTCGCCCGTGGGGCGTGACTCCCACCACAGGACGTCCGTTGTCTTCTTCATGAGCCCGGAACCCCGGGACTCAGCGGCCGGGAGCCACCCGGCCGACCCAGCACCACATCCCGAGGGAGCCACCGTGCCGCGCATGCTCGACGTCAGCGACGCCGTACGCGCCGAGATCGGCGACGAAGAAGCCGACCGGCTGCTCGCCGGAGAGAACGCCCCGGGCAGTTACGACTGCACGTCCTGCCGCACCCCGGGCGACTCCGAGCAGGAGCGCACCAGCACCGTTCTGTTCGTCGGCGACGAGACCGCCGTCCTCGCCTTCGCCCATGCCAGCTGCCTGCCCTCGCAGGTCGTCCAGGTCACCGAGGAGCAGTTGCAGGGCGCCGTCCGCTCCATCGGCGGCGTCGCCGACGGCTCGGGCTCCGCCGCCGCGGCCGAGCCGCGGCGGGCCGTGCCCGAGCAGGCGGTGCTCGGCGTGACCAGCGGACTCGTCCTGGTCGAGGGCGAGTTGCACCCCGCGCTCGTCGTCGAGCCGACCTCCCCGATCGTCCGGCCGGGCTCCACCGGGCCCGGCGACGAGTTCCTTGCGCTGCTCATCGAGCAGGGGTTCATGCCGGTGACCGCGCTGACGTCCGTGCCGCCGGTGCTGCACGGCTGGTCAGTGCTGCTCGCCGTGGGGCAGCTGCACGCGGTGCTGCAGCCCTCGGCGCACGGGGGCCGGCCGGTCGCCTGGTGGCAGGCGCACCAGCCGCTGCAGGTGACGGACAGCTGGCGGGCCGCCGCCAACAAGCACCAGCAGGTGCTGCTGTTCGCGGCGCCGGTGGGGTCGATCGGGCGTCAGCCGCGGGAGGACCTGCTACGGGAGTCCCTCGACAAGGCGGCGGCGAACGGAAGGCTGGTGGCGGCGGCGCTGCCTCTCGCGGGCACGTGAGCCCTTCCGTCCGAGCGCCCGGACGGCCGGGTCGCGCATCCACCCGGCCCCGCGGCCCTGGAAAGTAACAGAACCGCATCTCTTCGGGGATCTGCTCGTTTGGACATACGTGCACGCATACGACACCTCCCCGCCCCGCCGGTCCGCCTTCGTCTCTGTTCCCTCCGCCCGGTTGGCGCAGGACGGGGGTGGTGGAGGCTCGGCCACGCCGATCTACGACTCGCTCTACGCCGAGTGGGTCAAGAGCTTCCGCACACTGCCGGGCGACCGCAGCGGGGAGGAGGGGCTGCGGTTCTGCCCCTTCGGGCACCTCCCGGACCGCACGGGGGGCTACGGCGGGCACCGGGCGGGCTCGTTCAGCAGCTCGTACAGCGCCTACAGCGCGGGGGCCTACAGCGCGCGGCAGCAGTCGCAGTCGCAGTGGCAGCGGGTCGGCACGCTGGGGCGGCAGCAGGACACCGGGATGCAGCACGTCCCGGCGGCGCTGCCGCCGGGACCGCGCCGGGGAGCGTGACCGGCATACGGCGTGAAGGGCGGCTCCTGGAGGACCAGGCGCCGCCCTTCACTCGTACCGGCGTCACTTCTTCTTCGCGCCGCGCTTCTCGCGCACCCGCACCGAGATGTGGATCGGGGTGCCCTCGAAGCCGAACTCCTCGCGCAGGCGGCGCTCGATGAAGCGCCGGTAGCCCGCCTCGATGAAGCCGGAGGCGAACAGGACGAACCGCGGGGGCTTGGTGCCGGCCTGGGTGCCGAAGAGGATGCGCGGCTGCTTGCCGCCCCGGATCGGGTGCGGGTGGGCCGAGACCAGCTCGCCGAGGAAGGCGTTGAGCCGGCCGGTGGGGACGCGGGTCTCCCAGCCGGCGAGGGCGGTCTCGATCGCCGGGACCAGCTTCTCCATGTGCCGGCCGGTGCGCGCCGAGACGTTCACCCGCGGGGCCCAGGAGACCTGGCCCAGCTCGGTCTCGATCTCCCGCTCCAGGTAGTAGCGGCGCTCCTCGTCGAGGGTGTCCCACTTGTTGTAGGCGATGACCAGCGCGCGGCCCGCCTCGACGGCCATGGTGATGATCCGCTGGTCCTGCACCGAGATGGACTCGGAGGCGTCGATCAGGACGACCGCGACCTCGGCCTTCTCCACGGCGGCGGCCGTGCGCAGGGAGGCGTAGTAGTCGGCGCCCTGCTGGAGGTGGACGCGCTTGCGGATGCCCGCGGTGTCCACGAACTTCCAGGTCTTGCCGCCGAGTTCGATGATCTCGTCGACCGGGTCGCGGGTGGTGCCCGCCAGTTCGTTGACGACGACGCGCTCCTCGCCGGCCACCTTGTTCAGCAGCGAGGACTTGCCGACGTTCGGCCGGCCGATCAGGGCGATGCGGCGCGGGCCGCCGATGCCGGTGCCGCCGAAGGTCTCGCGCGGCGCGTCCGGCAGCACCTCCAGGACGGCGTCGAGCATGTCGCCGGTGCCGCGGCCGTGCAGCGCGGAGACGGGGTGCGGCTCGCCGAGGCCGAGGCTCCACAGGTAGGCCGCGTCCGCCTCGCCGCTCGGCCCGTCGACCTTGTTGGCGCACAGCACGACCGGCTTGCCTGCCTTGCGCAGCAGCCGGACCACCGCCTCGTCGGTGTCGGTCGCGCCGACCTTGGCGTCCACGACGAAGACGACCGCGTCGGCCGCCTCGATCGCGTACTCGGCCTGCGCGGCCACGGAGGCGTCGATGCCGAGGACGTCCTGCTCCCAGCCGCCGGTGTCGACGACCTTGAAGCGGCGGCCGGCCCACTCGGCCTCGTAGGTGACGCGGTCGCGGGTGACGCCCGGCCGGTCCTCGACGACCGCCTCGCGGCGGCCGATGATCCGGTTGACCAGGGTCGACTTGCCGACATTGGGGCGGCCGACGACGGCGAGCACGGGCAGCGGGCCGTGGCCCGCCGCCTCGATGGCGCCCTCGACGTCCTCGATGTCGAAGCCCTCTTCCGCGGCGAGCTCCATGAACTCCGCGTACTCGGCGTCGCCGAGAGCCCCGTGGTCGTACTCGTGCTCAGCCGAGTCGCCGGGCTGGATGTCGTCGTTCATGAAGTCCGTACCTCGTCGTTCATTCGTGGTGATCGGTGGAAAAGCCCCGCATGGGCTGATCCACTACTCAAGTGTCGCCTGACGCCCGGTGAGGCGCCTGGCGTTTTCCAGGTGGCTGGTGAGCTGCTTCTGGATGCGCTCGGTCGCCTCGTCCAGCGCCGCGCGGGTACGCCGTCCGCTGCGGTCACCCGCGTCGAAGGGGTCGCCGAAGACCACGTCGATGCGCGAGCGCAGCGGGGGCAGTGCCTTTATCAACCGTCCGGACCGCTCCGCGCTTCCCAGGACCGCGACGGGCACGATCGGCGCCCCGCTGCGGACCGCGAAGTAGGCGAGCCCGGCGCGCAGCGAGGCGAAGTCGCCCTCGCCCCGGGTGCCCTCCGGGAAGATGCCCAGCACTCCCCCGGCCTGAAGCACGCCCAGTGCCTGGCTGATCGCGGCGCGGTCGGCGGACGAGCGGTCCACCTTCAGCTGGCCGATGCCGGTCAGGAAGGGGTCCAGGGGGCCGACGAACGCCTCCTTCTTGATCAGGAAGTGCGTCGGCCGGGGCGCCACGCCCATGACCATCGGGCCGTCGATGTTGTGGGAGTGGTTGACGGCGAAGATCACCGGGCCGGTGGCGGGCACCTTCCAGGCGCCGAGCACGCGCGGCCGGAACAGCCCGTGCATCAGGCCGACGCCGATGCGCCGCCCGACGTCGGCGCCCCTGGCGGAAGGCAGGCTCACTTCCCGGCCCGCTTCTCCTCGACCAGGGTGACGACGCACTCGATGACCTGGGCGAGGGTGAGCTCGGTGGTGTCCACCTCGACCGCGTCGTCGGCCTTGGCCAGGGGCGAGGTCTTGCGGGAGGAGTCGGCCGCGTCCCGCTTGATCAGCGCCTCGCGGGTGGCGTGCAGGTCGGCGCCCTTCAGCTCGCCGTTGCGGCGGGCCGCACGGGCCTCGGGGGACGCGGTGAGGAAGATCTTCAGGTCGGCGTCCGGCAGGACCGTCGTACCGATGTCACGGCCCTCGACCACGATGCCCCGCGCGGCGCCGGCGGCGATCGAGCGCTGCAGCTCGGTGATCCGGGAGCGCACCTCGGGCACCGCGCTGACCGCGCTGACCTTGGAGGTGACCTCCTGGGTGCGGATCGGGCCGGCCACGTCCACGCCGTCGACCGTGATGGTCGGGTTGGCCGGGTCGGTGCCGGAGACGATCTCCGGCTTGCCCGCGACGGCGGCGATGGCGGACGGGTCCTCCAGGTCGATGCCGTTGTTCACCATCCACCAGGTGATCGCCCGGTACTGGGCGCCGGTGTCCAGGTAGCTCAGGCCGAGCTGCGCGGCGACGGCCTTCGACGTGCTCGACTTGCCCGTGCCGGAGGGACCGTCGATCGCGACGATCACGGGCTTGGCGGACGGGGCGGCGCCGTTTTCCACGGAGGGACACCTTCCTGGTGCGGTGCGGGCGGGTGCGAGGGGCGAGAGCGCCCTGCACAAGGTTACTGGGTACGGGTCACTCGTCCGGACGCATGCGCCCGCGTCACCGGGCGCCCCACGGCCGCAGCGCCTGCCCCGCTCGCCGGGCGCCCTACTGCCGCAGCGCCCAGCCCCGCTCCCGCAGCGCCTCCGTCAGCACCGGCGCCGCCTTCGGCTCGACCATGAGCTGCACCAGACCCGCCTGCTGCCCGGTGGCGTGCTCGATCCGCACGTCCTCGATGTTGACCCCGGCCCGTCCCGCGTCGGCGAAGATGCGGGCCAGCTGGCCGGGCTGGTCGTCGATGAGGACGGCGACGGTCTCGTACACGCGCGGCGCGGACCCGTGCTTGCCGGGTACCCGCACCTGGCCCGCGTTCCCGCGGCGCAGCACGTCCTCGATGCCGGCGCTGCCCTCGCGCCGCTTGGCCTCGTCGGAGGACTGCAGGGCACGCAGGGCCTCGACGGTCTCGCCGAGGTCGGCGGCGACGTCGGAGAGCAGGTCGGCGACCGGACCCGGGTTCGCGGAGAGGATGTCGATCCACATGCGCGGGTCGGAGGCGGCGATCCGGGTCACGTCCCGGATGCCCTGCCCGCACAGCCGTACGGCGGCCTCCTCGGCGTGCTCCAGGCGGGCCGCGACCATGCTGGACACCAGGTGGGGCATGTGGGAGACGAGGGCGACGGCGCGGTCGTGGGCGTCGGCGTCCATGACGACCGGCACCGCCCTGCAGTGCGAGACCAGCTCCAGGGCGAGGTTCAGCACCTCGGTGTCGGTGTCCCGGGTCGGGGTGAGCACCCAGGGACGGCCCTCGAAGAGGTCGCCGGTCGCGGCCAGCGGGCCGGACTTCTCCCGCCCGGACATGGGGTGGGTGCCGATGTACGCCGACAGGTCCAGGCCGAGCGCCTCCAGCTCGCGGCGCGGGCCGCCCTTGACGCTGGCCACGTCGGCGTAGCCGCGGGCCAGCCCCCGGCGCATGGCGTCGGCGAGGACGCCGGCGACATGGGCCGGCGGGGCGGCCACGATCGCCAGGTCGACCGGGCCCCCGGGCGCCTCGTCGGTTCCGGCGCCCAGCGCGGCGGCCGTACGGGCCTGCTCGGGGTCGTGGTCGGCGAGGTGGACGGTGACCCCGCGCTGCGTCAGGGCCAGGGCGGCGGAGGTGCCGATCAGGCCGGTGCCGATGACGAGGGCGGTTCTCACTGGGCGATGTCCTTGCGCAGGGCGGCCGCGGCGCCCAGGTAGACGTGGTTGATCTCGGAGCGGGGCCGGTCCGACTCGATGTGCGCGAGGAGCCGTACGACGCGGGGCATGGCGCCCTCGATGTCCAGTTCCTGGGCGCAGATCAGGGGGACGTCGACGATGCCGAGCTTGCGGGCGGCGGCCGCCGGGAAGTCGCTGTGCAGGTCGGGGGTGGCGGTGAACCAGATGCTGATCAGGTCGTCGGTGCCCAGCCCGTTGCGCTCCAGGACGGCGGTGATCAGGGCGCCGACCTGCTCGTCCATGTGCTCGGCCTCGTCCCGTTCGAGTTGGACGGCCCCCCGGACCGCTCGTACCGTCACGGCGCTGCTCCCTGCTGACATGCGGATCTGTTCCTGGTTCGTCAAGCGTAGTCAGCCCGCGCGCCCGAGATGCGCGGCGCCCGATCGCTGAGACGATACGGAGAGTCCTTTGCATCGATTTCTGCAGATATCGACTGATGTACGGAGGCGGCAGTGACCGAGGATGTGAGGCGGCGCACGGTTCTGGTGACGGGTGCGGCGGTGGCGCTCGCCGTGCCCGTCGCGGCATGCGGCAGCAACAAGAGCGGCGGCGGCAGCACCACGGAGAGCGGCAGCGGCGTCAAGAGCGGCGGGGATCTGGGGAAGACCAGTGACATCCCGGAGGGCGGCGGCAAGGTCTTCAAGGACCGGAAGGTCGTCGTCACGCAGCCGAAGAAGGGCGACTTCAAGGCCTTCTCGGCGATCTGCACCCACCAGGGCTGCACGGTGAGCAAAGTCGCGAACGGCACCATCGACTGCCCCTGCCACGGCAGCAGGTTCCGCATCGCCGACGGCTCGGTGGCGCACGGCCCGGCGACCCGGCCGCTCCCCCCGAAGTCGATCAAGGTGCAGGGAAGTTCGATCAAACTGACGTGAGGGAACGTCGTACGCTCCGGGCTTGCGGCCCGAGACCCCGGGACGCGACCACACGGCGGTCAGCTCTCCAGGCGGACCCGGATCACGAAGTCGTGCAGGGCGTCGTGGGCGCTGGGCGCGTCGGGGAGGGGCGATGCCGCCTGCGCCTCGTCGAGCACGGCGTGCAGGCGCTCCACGTCGGCCTCCACGCGCGCGTGGTCGACGTCGGCGGCGCCGTGCTCCCGTTCGCGCTTGGCGGCTATCAGCTCGGGCACGTACGCGGGAGCGCCGACCGTGTCCAGCAGGGTGGGCAGATGGGCCTGCACGTCGCCGCTGCGCATGAGGTGGATGCCGGTGAGCAGCACCCGGAACGTGTAGAGCAGCGGCTTGAGTTCGCCGGTCTTCTCGAACAGCCGCCACTGGGTCACCGCGAAGCCCCGGTAGTGGTGGGCGTGGTGGCTGGAGAGGACGCCGGGGGCGAGCGCGGCCAGCTCGCGGTGGGCCTCACCGGTGTGCACGACCAGCGGCGAGAGCAGCTGCTCCAGCACATGGCCGTTGCGGCGGAGCAGCAGCCGTACGAACTTGCGCAGGTCGTGGGTGACGAGGTCCAGTTCGACGCCGTAGCGCACCCAGGCCCGGGAGCGGGTCTCCTCCGGCTCGCGCAGCCCGACGAGGTCGGCCGCCGGGAGCAGGTGGACGCCGCGCAGGTCCACGTCCGAGTCCTGCGAGGGGAAGCCGTAAAGATGGGCTCCGGAGACGGTCGCGAACAGCAGGGGGTCGGGCTGTTCCGCGACCACGGGCCTCAGGTCGATGTCGAGGTCGTCGATCATGGGCCTAAGCGTCCCAGAGCGCTCCCAGCGCCAACAGGTCGCCCCGGTACTCGATCCGCTCGGCCCAGTCGGCGGGCCAGGCGTCGGCGCCCAGCCAGGCGCCCGCGAAGGCGCCGGTGAGACAGGCGATGGAGTCGGAGTCGCCGGAGGAGCAGGCCGCCCGGCGCAGCGCGGTGACGGGCTCGTCGGGGAAGAGCAGGAAGCACAGCAGCCCCGTGGCGAGGGCCTCCTCGGCGATCCATCCGGCGCCGGTGGCCAGGCACGGGTCGGTCTCCGGGGAGACGGTCCGCACGGCCTCCTGGAGCCGGTCGAGGACGGCCAGGCACTCGTCCCAGCCGCGCGCGGCGAAATGCTCGGGGCTGGGGTCCTGGGCGCGGGTCCACAGGTCGCCGAGCCAGGTGTGGTCGTAGACGGTGCGGTGGTCGAGGGCGTAGGAGCGCAGCCGCCCGACCAGCCCGGCCGGGTCGGTGCCCTGGGCGAGCAGGTGGACGGCGTGGGCGGTGAGCTCGGAGGCGGCCAGCGCGGTGGGGTGGCCGTGGGTGAGCGCGGACTGCAACCGGGCGGCGCCGGCGCGCTGTTCGTCGCTCAGACCGGGGACGAGTCCGACGGGGGCGACCCGCATGTTGGCGCCGCAGCCCTTGGAGCCGGCCTGACTGGCGTCCTGCCAGGCCCGGCCCTCCTCCTTCAGCAGGCTGCACGCGGTCAGGCAGGTGTTGCCCGGGGCCCGGTTGTTGTCCGGGGAGTGGTACCAGTCCACGAACTCCTCGCGCAGCGGCCGCTCCAGCCGCTTCGGGGCGAGATACCCGCGTTGCATGGCCGTCCCGAGCGCGCGCCCGACGGCGAGGGTCATCTGGGTGTCGTCGGAGACGAAGGCGCGCTTCGGCAGCTCCATCTCCCGCCAGGGCCCGCACTTGGCGAGGATCTGCGGCACGTCGTTGAACTCGGTCGGGAAGCCGAGGGCGTCCCCGAGGGCGAGGCCCAGGAGTGCCCCGGTGGCGGCGCGCTTGGACATAGGATCATCATCCCCCTTTATCGTCACCCTGACAATAAAGGGGGATGGTGATCAACGCAAGGCGTTGTGAAGGCCCGCCTAGAGGTCGACCTCCTTCATCAGCATGCCGACCTCGGTGTTGGACAGGCGCCGCAGCCAGCCCGACTTCTGGTCGCCGAGGGTGATCGGGCCGAAGGCGGTGCGGACCAGCTTGTCCACGGGGAAGCCGGCCTCCGCCAGCATGCGCCGCACGATGTGCTTGCGGCCCTCGTGCAGGGTCACCTCGACCAGGTAGTTCTTGCCGGTCTGCTCCACGACCCGGAAGTGGTCCGCGCGCGCGTACCCGTCCTCCAGCTGGATGCCGTCCTTCAGGCGCTTGCCGAGGTCGCGCGGGATCGGGCCGACGATGTGCGCGAGATAGGTCTTCTTCACGCCGTACCGGGGGTGGGTGAGCCGGTGCGCCAGCTCGCCGTGGTTGGTGAGCAGGATGACGCCCTCGGTCTCGGTGTCCAGCCGGCCGACGTGGAAGAGCCTCGTCTCGCGGTTGGTGACGTAGTCGCCGAGGCACTGGCGGCCCTCCGGGTCCTCCATGGTGGAGACGACGCCGGCGGGCTTGTTCAGCGAGAAGAACTGGTACGACTGCGTGGCGACCGTCAGGCCGTCGACCTTGATCTCGTCCTTCTCCGGGTCCACCCGGCGGCCCTGCTCCAGCACGATCTCGCCGTTGACCTCGACCCGCGCCTGCTCGATCAGCTCCTCGCAGGCCCGCCGCGAGCCGTAGCCGGCCCGGGCGAGGACCTTCTGCAGCCGCTCGCCCTCCTGCTCGGCGCCGGGGAAGGTCTTGGGCAGCCTGACGTCCTTCTTGCCGGCGTACCGCTGCCGGTTGCGCTCCTCGACCTGCGCCTCGTACTCGCGCGGGCGCGCCGGGGCCGTACGGCCGCGCTGCTGGGGTTTCTTCGGGCCGCCCTTGGCGCCGCCGCGGGCCGCGCCGCCGCGCCCGGCCTTGGGGCCGTCCTTGGTGGCGCCGGGGCCCACGTCGTAGCGGCGCTCCTCGGGGCGGGGCTTGCGGGGACGGCCCTGCCCCTGCCGCTCGTCCCGGTTGTTGCCGGCGCCGCGGTAGTTACCGCGCCCGCCACTCTTGCCGCTGCCGCTGCTTCGCATCAAAGTTCCGTCTTAGTCGTCTGCGTCCTCTACGCCGGGCGCGTCGGGCGCGTCCGGGTCGAACGACGGAACCCCTTCCTGGGTCTCGGCCTCGATCGCCTCCGCCTCCGGGAGGAAGGGCGCGAGCTCCGGAAGCTCGTCCAGGCCGCGCAGGCCCATCCGCTCCAGGAAGTAGTTCGTCGTCCTGTACAGGATCGCACCTGTTTCGGGTTCCGTGCCCGCCTCCTCGACCAGACCCCGCTGCAGGAGGGTGCGCATGACACCGTCGCAGTTCACTCCGCGTACCGCGGAGACCCGGCTGCGGCTGACGGGCTGGCGGTAGGCGACCACCGCGAGGGTCTCCAGCGCGGCCTGGGTGAGCCGGGCGGTCTGGCCGTCCAGGACGAGCCGCTCCACGGCGGGCGCGTACTCGGCGCGGGTGTAGAAGCGCCAGCCGCCCGCCACGAACCGCAGCTCGAAGCCGCGCCCCTGCACGGTGTACTCGTCGGCCAGTTCCCGCAGCGCGTCCGCGACCTGCCGCCTCGGCCGCTCCAGCAGCCTGGCGAGGTGCTCCTCGGTCGCGGGCTCGTCCACGACCATGAGCATCGCCTCCAGGGCGGGCTTGAGGCCGAGATCGGCGACGCCCCGCAGCCCCGGGGGCAGCTCGGTGGTCTCGCTCATGCCTTCTTCTCCTCCTCGGGCCGCTCGGGCGGGCGGTCGAACTCGTCGGTGACCATCGGCGCCGTGTCGGCGTCGCCGCCGGTCCAGCGCACGAGCAGTTCCCCGAGCGCGGCCTCCTGCTCCAGGGCGACGGCCTTCTCGCGGTACAGCTCCAGCAGGGCGAGGAACCGGGCCACGACGGTCAGGGTGTCCTCGGTGTCCTCGATCAGCGCCCGGAAGCTGGCCTCGCCCAGCTCCTTCAGCCGGGCCACCACGATCCCGGCCTGCTCCTGCACGCTGACCAGCGGGGCGTGGATGTGGTCGACGTACACCTGCGGCTTCGGCTTGGGCTGCATCGCCTTGACGGCGAGCTTGGCGAACCCCTCGGGGCCGATGCTGATGACGACCTCGGGCAGCAGCTCGGCGTGGTGCGGCTCCAGGCCGACGGTGCGGGGCCACCGGCGGGCCTCGTCGTCGAGGCGGGCGCTGAAGATGTCCGCGATCTGCTTGTACGCCCGGTACTGCAGCAGCCGCGCGAACAGCAGGTCCCGCGCCTCCAGCAGCGCCAGGTCGGCCTCGTCCTCCACCTCGGCGGCGGGCAGCAGCCGGGCCGCCTTGAGGTCGAGGAGGGTGGCGGCGACGACGAGGAACTCGGTCGTCTGGTCCAGGTCCCAGTCGGGTCCCATGGCCCGGATGTGCGCCATGAACTCGTCGGTGACCTTGGACAGAGCGACTTCGGTGACGTCCAGCTTGTGCTTGGAGATCAGCTGCAGGAGCAGGTCGAAGGGGCCCTCGAAGTTGGCGAGGCGGACCTTGAAGACACCGTCGGAGGGCGGCTGGTCCCCGGAGGGGGCCGACTCCGGCTCCGGTGCGACGGCCTCCGGAACCGCCTCTTCCGGCTCCGGCTCCGGTGCGACGACCTCCGGAACGACCTCCTCGGGTTCCGGCTCCGGTGCGGCCGCCGGCTCGACCCGCGGAGCGCCCGGTCCCCGCCCCAGCGCACGCCGACGGCCGGCGCCGGCGCCGGGGAGGGGATGGTCGTTCGAGGTCATGGCCCCCGCAGGCTACCCCTACCGCCCGCGCAGCCGCCGTACGAGGATGCTCGCGTCCCCGCGGGACTCCAGGTCGGCCAGGACCACGGCCACCGCCTCGCGGACGATCCGCCCGCGGTCGACGGCGAGACCGTGCTCGCCGCGGAGCACGAGACGCGCGTGCTCCAGGTCCATCAGCTCCTCGGCCGACACATAGACCGTGATCTTCTCGTCGTGCCGTTCGCGTCCGCTGGGCCGCCGTGCCGCCGCCCGCCCGCGCTTGCGCGGCTGCGCGGCGGCGGAGGGGGCGCCGGAGGCGTCCTGCGCCGGCTGCCGCCGCGCCGGGCGGGTGCGGGACTCTCCTGCCCCGTCCTGCTCGGCCTCCGCCGCGACGTGTTCGGCGCCCTCGCCGTCGCCGCCCTGGACCGGCACCGACTGCGGTGCGTCCTCGGCGGCGGCCACGTCGTCGCTCTCCCCCGCCGGTGCCGGCACCCGGGCCTCACCGCCCGCCGCCCGCCGGGGAGTCGACGGCTGAAGCGCCATCCCTCCTGTCGTACGGAAGAGTTCGTCGGCCCCGGGCAGACTCACTCGGCGTGACACCGGGCGAGCACCTCCCTGGCGAGCTGGCGATAGGCGGCGGCACCGACGGAGTTGGAGGCGTAGGTGGTGATCGGCTCGCCGGCGACCGTGGTCTCCGGGAAGCGGACCGTGCGGCCGATGACCGTGTGGTAGACGTGGTCGTCGAACGCCTCGACCACACGCGCCAGGACCTCACGGCTGTGGACCGTGCGCGAGTCGTACATCGTGGCGAGGATGCCGTCCAGTTCCAGCTCGGGGTTGAGCCGCTCCTGGACCTTCTCGATGGTCTCGGTCAGCAGGGCCACACCGCGCAGGGCGAAGAACTCGCACTCCAGCGGCACGATCACCTTGTGAGCGGCCGTCAGGGCATTCACGGTGAGCAGGCCGAGCGAGGGCTGGCAGTCGATCACGATGTAGTCGTAGTCGGGCATCAGCGGCTTCAGGGCGCGCTGCAGCGTCGACTCGCGGGCGACCTCGGAGACCAGCTGGACCTCGGCCGCCGACAGGTCGATGTTGGAGGGCAGCAGGTCCATGTTGGGGACCGCCGTCTTCAGCAGGACCTCGTCGGCGGACATGCCCCGCTCCATGAGCAGGTTGTAGACCGTCAGGTCGAGTTCCATGGGGTTGACGCCGAGACCCACCGACAGCGCGCCCTGCGGGTCGAAGTCCACGAGCAGCACACGCCGGCCGTACTCCGCGAGCGCGGCGCCCAGGTTGATGGTCGACGTCGTCTTGCCGACGCCGCCCTTCTGGTTGCACATCGCGATGATCTTCGCGGGGCCGTGGTCGGTCAGCGGGCCCGGGATCGGGAAGTACGGCAGCGGGCGTCCGGTCGGGCCGATGCGCTCGCGGCGCTGGCGGGCCGCGTCGGGCGCGAGCGTGGCCGCGTACTCGGGATCGGGCTCGTACTCGGCGTCGGGGTCGTAGAAGTGCCCCTCGGGCAGTTCGTCGTAGTCGGCGAAGTGGTTGTGGGGCGCGCCACTTCCGTCGCCGGCCATGGCGTTCACGTGATGGCCATCCATGCTCTGGTGTGCTGTCCCGGCCGCCTGCGGACCGGAACTCTGGTGGGCTGCGAAGGTGCGCACAGCTACGGAGCCGACAGCCTCGAATCCCGCGGGGCCCTGGCCCCGTGCGGGCATTCCTGGTTGACCACCCCCGGGAGAAAATGTCGACTCATTCACAAGTCGTCTTACCTCCTTGGTGACCAGGAAACTTCTAGACAAGGTCAGCGTGGCACCATGCCGACGGTTGGCGACTCTATGGCGTGTCGGCGGTCCGCAGCAACACAATCCGCCGGACCCGGCAGGATGTGTCGGCAATGAAACATCTCGCTGTCAAGGGCGTACGGCCGTCGCACAGCAGGTTTCACCGGTGTACGAATCGGTCGAAGGGTTGCGTTCGAGGCGAGTTGACCAAGAGTCGCCAAGTGACCATACACACATCCGGCCGGACCTTGTCGGGCAAGGTCCGGCCGGGTGCGCGCTGTTGACGAGACGTGTTGACGAATCGCCTTTCACACCCTGGTGATTTAGCGACTCGGCAGGTCAGAGGGTCAGCCGAGCAGAGTCTCCAGCTCCACGTGCTCCAGGCCGTGCGCCTCGGCGACCTCCTTGTAAACGACCTTGCCGTCATGGGTGTTGAGACCCTTGGCGAGCGCGGCGTCACGGCGCAGCGCCTCCACCCAGCCGTTGTTGGCGAGGGAGACGATGTAGGGCAGCGTCGCGTTGGTGAGGGCGTTGGTGGAGGTGTTGGGCACCGCGCCGGGCATGTTGGCGACGCAGTAGAAGACCGAGTTGTGCACCTGGAAGGTCGGCTCGGCGTGCGTGGTCGGGTGGGAGTCCTCGAAGCAGCCGCCCTGGTCGATCGCGATGTCGACAAGGACACTTCCGGGCTTCATGCGGGCCACCAGCTCGTTGGTGACCAGCTTCGGGGCCTTGGCGCCGGGGATGAGGACCGCGCCGATGACGAGGTCGGCGTCGAGGACGGCCTTCTCCAGCTCGAAGGAGTTGGACATGATCGCCTTGACCTTCGTGCCGAAGATCTTGTCGGCCTCGCGCAGCTTGTTGATGTCGCGGTCGAGCAGGGTCACGTCGAAGCCCATGCCGACGGCGACCTGGGTGGCGTTCCAGCCGGAGACGCCGCCGCCGATGACGACGGCCTTGGCCGGGGTCACACCGGGGACGCCGCCCGGCAGCACGCCACGGCCGCCGGCCGCGCGCATCAGGTGGTAGGCGCCGACCTGCGGGGCCAGCCGGCCCGCGACCTCGGACATCGGGGCGAGCAGCGGCAGCGCGCGGTTCGGCAGCTCGACGGTCTCGTAGGCGATGGCCGTGGTGCCGGACTCGATGAGCGCGTCCGTGCACTCCTTGGAGGCGGCCAGGTGCAGGTAGGTGAAGAGGATCTGGTCCTTGCGGAGACGGTGGTACTCCTCCGCGATGGGCTCCTTGACCTTCAGCAGCAGGTCGGCGGTGGCCCACACCTCGTCGGCGGTGTCGAGGATGGCGGCACCGGCGGAGGCGTACTCCTCGTCCGTGATCGACGAACCGAGGCCGGCGCCCCGCTCGACGACGACCTGGTGTCCGTTGCGCACCAGCTCGTGCACACCGGCGGGGGTGATGGCCACCCGGAACTCGTTGTTCTTGACCTCGCGGGGGATGCCGACCTTCACGTCGATCACGGTCCTTGGCTCAGAGGGTATGGGGGTGCTTTACAGACGTACCCAGACATGCGGGGGCATACCGGGAGACACCGCAGGAACGTGCGGCAGAGCCAGTTTAATGAAGGTGTTCCGGCTGTCTAGCCTTTCATTGCATTAATCTTGGCTGGATGCACTACGGATTTCGCAGGCATTAGCGTCCTGTTCCGGGCCTGTCTCGTCCTCCGGAGCCTCTTCGGCCAGCATGCGCTCGGCCGCCACGCGGTGCAGACGGGCGGCGGTGGGGTCGCCGAGGTGCTCGAGGGTGTCGGCGAGCCGGAGCTGCAGCGCCGCGTGCAGTCCCGGGTCGTCGGCACGGCGCGCGCACTCCACCGCCTCGTGGCAGGTGCGCAGCGCCTCCTCGGGCCGCCCCGCGTGCTCCTGCACGCGGGCCAGCTCGCTCAACGCCCGCGCGTGGGAGGCCGCATCGCCGCTCCTGCGGTAGCCGGCGACGGCGGCCCGCCAGTTCCTGAGGGCCTCGCCGTAGCGGCCCGCGTGCGTGTGGGCGGTGGCGATGCGGCCGTAGAGCCGGGCGGCCTGCTCGTCTTCGCCGCGGGCCAGCCGCTCGGCCAGCGCCCGGCCGAACCAGTCGGCGGCCCGGTCGTGGTCCCCCAGCTCCTGGTGGGCGGCACCTACGGATTCCATTGCGCGGCCGATCGCATACGGGTCATGTGCTCTGCGTCCGGCGTCCAGAGCCGACCGGTACCGTGCCAGCGCCTCGCGGGTACGGCCGGTCCGCGCGTCCACGTCGCCCAGGTTGAGCAGGGCCGCCGCCTGCTCCCGGGCCAGTCCCTGCCGCTCGGCGACGTCCAGGACGAGGCCGTGCACGTCGTACAGGTCGGCGGCCGCGGCCTGGGTGCCCTCGTGCGCCACCATGGCCCTGACCAGCTGGGACATCAGCCGTCTCGCGAGGTTGTCCAGCCCTCCGTCGGCCACCGCGAGCCGCGCGGACGCCAGCAGCGCGGGGCGCCGGACGCGCAGCCAGTCGGCGGCGGCCCTGGGGTTCGGGAAGCGGATCTCGCGGGGCATCGCGTTCAGCTTCTCCCGGGCCTGCGGGCTGTCCGTCTCGGTGATCGCCCGGCAGGCCTGCAGCAGCCGTACCGTCCGCTCCAGCATCCGGGCGCGGGCCAGCTGCAGCTCCGCGGGCCGCTCCTCAGCCTCGGCGCGGGCGCGCAGCAGCGGGTGCAGCCAGCCGGGGACGTCGTACTGGGGCAGCGGGGAGGCGACCGTGCGCAGCAGGCCGAGGGCGACGAAGTCGTCCAGGGCGGCGCGGGCGGCGTCGACCGAGCAGCCGGCCAGGGCGGAGGCGGTGTGCGGGTCGACGAGGCCGGCCGGGGCGAGACAGAGCAGGCGCAGTATCCGGGCGGCCGGGGCGGCCAGGTCGGCGTGGACGTGCCGGAAGAGGCGGGCCGGCGGGGCGGCGTCCGTGCCGTCGTCGGTGTTCAGCCGCTTGGCGAGGTCGGACACGGCGGCCTGGGGCCGGGCGGCGAGCCAGCCGCCGGCCAGTACCAGGGCGGCGGGATGGCCCTGGCAGGCCTCGGCCAGGCTCTCGGCGGACCTCGGGTCGACCGTGATGCGCACGCTGCCGGCGTAGCGGGTGAGGAGTTCCACCGCTGACTTGGTGTCCAGGCCGCCCAGGGTGCAGGGGCGGACGTCGGCGATGCCCGTGAGGGGGCCGGAGGAGACGGCCACCACCAGGCAGTCGGGGGCCTCGGGGAGCAGCGCGTCGACCTGCTCGGCGCCGGCCGCGTCGTCCAGGAGCAGCACGGCGCGCCGGCCGGCGAGGGCGGTGCGCAGCGCCTCGGTCAGGTCGTCCTCGGCGGCGCCGGCGGGGGCCGGCAGCTTCAGCGCGGTGAGCAGGTCGCGGGCGGCGCGCCCGAGCGGGACGGGGGTGCCGTCGGGCTCGCTGAGCCGGGTCCGCAGCACCCCGTCGGGGTAACGGTGGGCGACCTGGCGTACGAGTTCCTCGGCGAGGGCGGTGCGGCCGGAGCCGGGGCGGCCCGCGATCAGCAGCACGCGCGCGCGTGGCGCCTTGCGGCCGGAGAGGGTGTCGAGCCCGGCGCGCTCGATGTCCGCGCGCAGCTCCTTCAACTCCCGTACGCGGCCCAGGAAATGGTCGTGCGCGCCGCCCTGCGCCGAGAGTCGTACGCCGCCTGCGTCCACCGCCTGATCCGTCACGGGCCACGCTCCCGTCCCACCTCACGCAAGCCCGCCGGATCTTCCGGGACGAGCCCTTCAGAGCCTAGTTCACGCTCTGCGACGTGCCGTGACGGGCGCGACCGAAACGTCCCCTGATCGGATCGGGCGATCGTCACACCAGTGGGCCGAACGGCCGCGGTTCAGGACGGAAGGGACGCGGTCAGGACTGGAAGGGGCGGGCCGGCCACGGGGCGTCGGCCGGGCGGAGCGCGTCGAGGCCGTCGCCGGCCTGGGCGGCCACCAGGGACAGGACGCCGACGACCAGGCAGTTGTTGTGCACGTCGCCTGCCAGCACCCGGCGCACCAGTTCCTCGACCGGCACGCGCGCGTGCTCCATGTCGGTCTCCTCGTGCTCCGCGGCGAACCGCTCCCCCTCGGCGTCGGACAGGCCGCGGGCGAGGAAGATCCGTACGGCCTCGTCGCAGCCGCCGGGCGTGGTGTACACGTCGGTCAGCACCCGCCAGTCCTCGGCCTTGACGTGCGCCTCCTCGTACAGCTCGCGCTGGGCGGCGTGCAGCGGGTTCTCCCCCGGCACGTCGAGCAGGCCGGCCGGGATCTCCCACAGCTTGTGCCGCACCGGGTGGCGGTACTGGTTGATCAGCAGCACCCGGTCCTCCTCGTCCAGGGCGAGGACGGCGACCGAGCCGGGGTGGACCTGGTAGTCGCGGCGGGCCACCGAGCCGTCGGGCATGACCACGTCGTCGGTGCGCACGGAGGTCTTGTTGCCCCGGAAGGGAATCTGGGTCGCCCGGATCTCCCACTCCTCGGGGGTGTCCTTGATCGTCATGCCCTGTCCTTCCACACGTGCGCGAAGCGGCCGGGGCGCGATCGTTGTGAACCCGCGCGCCCCGGCCACCGTACAACTGTTGTGTTACTGCGAGATCTTCCGCTCGACGGCGGCCTTCACCAGGCCGGCGAACAACGGGTGCGGACGCGTCGGCCGCGAGCGCAGCTCCGGGTGCGCCTGCGTGGCCACCAGGTAGGGGTGCACGTCGCGCGGGTACTCCACGTACTCCACGAGCTTGCCGTCGGGCGAGGTGCCGGAGAACAGGATGCCCGCCTTCTTCTCCAGCTCCGCGCGGTAGGCGTTGTTGACCTCGTAGCGGTGGCGGTGCCGCTCCTCGACGTACTCCTTGCCGTCGTACACCTCGCGCACGATCGAGCCCTCGGCGAGCTTCGCCGGGTACATGCCGAGGCGCATGGTGCCGCCCATGTCGCCCTCGCCGGCGACGATGTCCAGCTGCTCGGCCATGGTGGAGATGACCGGGTGGGCGGTGGCCGGGTCGAACTCGGTGGAGTTGGCGTCCGGGATGCCCGCCAGGTTGCGCGCGGCCTCGATCACGATGCACTGCAGGCCGAGGCAGAGGCCGAGCAGCGGGATCTTGTTCTCGCGGGCGTACTTGATCGCGCCGACCTTGCCGAGCACACCGCGGTCGCCGAAGCCGCCGGGGATGCAGATGCCGTCCACGTCCGCCAGCTGGGCCTTGGCGCCGGCCGGGGTCTTGCAGTCGTCCGAGGTCACCCACTTGATCTTCACGCGGGCGCGGTTGGCGAACCCTCCGGCGCGCAGCGCCTCGGTGACCGACAGATAGGCGTCGGGCAGGTCGATGTACTTGCCGACCAGCGCCAGGGTGATCTCGTGCTCGGGGTTGTGGACGCGGTCCAGCAGGTCGTCCCAGGTCGTCCAGTCGACGTCGCGGAACGGCAGGTCGAGCTTGCGCACGACGTAGGCGTCCAGGCCCTCGGAGTGCACGACCTTCGGGATGTCGTAGATCGAGCGGGCGTCCGGGCAGGCGACGACGGCGGCCTCGTCGACGTCGCACATCAGCGAGATCTTGCGCTTGATGGCGGTCGGGACCTCGCGGTCGCAGCGCAGCACGATCGCGTCGGGCTGGATGCCGATGTTGCGCAGTGCGGCCACCGAGTGCTGGGTCGGCTTGGTCTTCAGCTCGCCGGAGGGGCCGATGTAGGGCAGCAGCGAGATGTGCACGACGAAGACGTTGTCCCGGCCGACCTCGTGGCGGACCTGGCGGACGGTCTCCAGGAACGGCAGCGACTCGATGTCGCCGACGGTGCCGCCGACCTCGGTGATGACGACGTCCACCTCGTCCGTCGCCATACGCCGGATGCGGTGCTTGATCTCGTTGGTGATGTGCGGGATGACCTGCACGGTGTCGCCCAGGTACTCGCCGCGCCGCTCCTTGGCGATGACCGTGGAGTACACCTGGCCTGTAGTGACGTTGGCGGTGCCGTCCAGGTCGCGGTCGAGGAAGCGCTCGTAGTGTCCGATGTCCAGGTCGGTCTCGGCGCCGTCGTTGGTGACGAACACCTCACCGTGCTGGAAGGGGTTCATCGTGCCCGGGTCGACGTTCAGGTACGGGTCGAGCTTCTGCATCACGACGCGCAGGCCGCGGGCCTTGAGCAGCATGCCCAGGCTGGAGGCGGTGAGGCCCTTGCCGAGCGAGGAGGCGACACCCCCGGTGACGAAGATGTGCTTGGTCGTCGTAGATTTCGGCGGCATGGCCAAGAGGGGGCTCCCGTGGTCGCGGTCTGTCGTGCGGTACGGCCTTCGGTCCGGACGAGTCCGGGGGTGCCGTCGCTGCGGTTCGGGGGACGCCCCTTTTTCCTTCGGGGCCCACCGGTCCACGGGCTACCAGGGTATCAGCGCCCGGCCGGGATGGCTCCCGGCCACGCTCCGCGTCCGGCCGGGCACGGGGCGCCTCGCCCGCCGGCGTCCAGGGCCCGCGCGCACCCGGGAGCCGGCCCCGCCCGCCACATGTGTCACAGCAGGCACGCGCAGGTCACACGGCTGTCACCCGCTCCTCACCCGTTCGGCCCACACGGGTTGCCCGGAGCGGCACGCAGATCATCTACGTGCGTCGTATCCTGCTCGGACACTCGCTGCCGAGCCCGGCCGGAACGACGGCACACCCCCGCCACCATCACCCGGAACAACGAGAGCGCGGCAGTTCGTTGAGCAAAGACTGTCGTGTTGCCTCAGGGCTCGGCGGGCTGCTTTGCTTCACCGCTCAACGAGCACAACAAACGACCCCTTGACCGCACTAGCGACAGCCCCCTGCGCGGGGGTGACGTGGCCGTTCGACTGGAGTTGCACGTGGCCGGGCGCATCGAAGACTACGCACTCATCGGAGACATGCAGACCGCGGCACTGGTCTGCCGGGACGGCACGGTGGACTGGCTGTGCCTGCCCCGCTTCGACTCGCATGCCATCTTCGCCGGCCTGCTGGGCACCGAGGAGCACGGCTTCTGGCGGCTCGGCCCGGCCCACGCGGCGGACGCCCAGCCGCCCACGGCCGCCCGGCGCGGCTACCGCGGCGACTCGCTGATCCTGGAGTCCGAGTGGGACACCCCGCGCGGCACGGTCCGCGTGACCGATTTCATGCCCCCGCGCGACGGCGCCCCGCAGCTGATCCGGATCGTGGAGGGCGTCACCGGCCGCGTGCCCATGCGCTCGGCCCTCAGGATGCGGTTCTCCTACGGCCGGGTCATCCCCTGGGTGCACAAGCACGAGGGGCGCACGGTGGCGGTCGCCGGGCCGGACTCCGTGTGGTTCGACACGGAGGCCGAGACCTACGGGAAGTCGCTGACCACGTACGCCGACTTCACGGTCGCTCCGGGTGACCGGATCGCGTTCACCATCTCGTGGGAGCCCTCGCACAAGCAGCCCCCGCCGCTGCCGGAGCCGGAGGCCTCGCTGGAGGCGACGGAGGAGTTCTGGCGCGAGTGGGTGGAGCACTGCACCTACCACGGGCCGTACCGCGAGGCGGTGATCCGCTCCCTGATCACCCTGAAGGCGCTGACGTACGCCCCCACCGGCGGCATCGTCGCCGCGCCGACGACCTCGCTGCCCGAGGACATCGGCGGCGTGCGCAACTGGGACTACCGCTACACCTGGCTCCGGGACGCCGCGATCACCCTGTCGTCGCTGCTGCGCACCGGCTACCGCGAGGAGGCCCGCGCCTGGCGCGAGTGGCTGCTGCGCGCGGTCGCCGGCGACCCGGACAACCTGCAGATCATGTACGGCATCGCCGGCGAGCGGGAGCTGGGCGAGGCCGAGCTGGACTGGCTGCCCGGCTACGAGAACTCGGCCCCGGTCCGGGTGGGCAACGGCGCCGCGCACCAGCTCCAGCTGGACGTGTACGGCGAGGTCACCGAGGCCCTGCACCTGGCGCACATGACGGGCCTGGCCCGCAACGACTATGCCTCGCTGCTCCAGCTGAAGCTGATCCGCTACCTGGAGGACCACTGGCAGGAGCCGGACGAGGGCATCTGGGAGGTGCGCGGCCCGCGCCGGCACTTCGTGCACTCCAAGGTGATGGCCTGGGTCGCGGTGGACCGCACCATCAAGCTGATCGAGTCCGGCGACGCGGACGGCCCGCTGGAGCGCTGGAAGGAACTGCGCGACGACATCCACCGCGACGTGTGCGAGAAGGGCTACGACAAGGAGCGCAACACCTTCACCCAGTCCTACGGCTCCCAGGAGCTGGACGCCTCGCTGCTGCTGATCCCGCAGATGGGCTTCCTGCCCCCGGACGACAAGCGGGTGATCGGCACCATCGAGGCGATCCAGCGCGAGCTGTCCACCCCGGACGGCTTCATCCTGCGCTACCCCACGGAGGGCGCCGACGCGGGCGTCGACGGCCTGCCGGGCGACGAGGGCGCCTTCCTGGCGTGCTCGTTCTGGATGGCCGACGACCTCGCGATGATCGGCCGCGTCGACGAGGCGAGGAAGCTGTTCGAAAAGCTCCTCGCGCTGCGCAACGACCTCGGCCTGCTCGCCGAGGAGTGGGACCCGCGGCGCCAGCGGCAGGTCGGCAACTTCCCGCAGGCGTTCAGCCATGTGCCGCTGATCGACACGGCGCTGCGGCTGACCGCTTCGGGGGCGTACGGCGGCTGAGCCGTGCGCCTAGGCTGAAAGGCAGCACCCTGCTCGAAGGGGGCTGCCATGGCTGTCCGTTCCAAGGCGCACACGGCCCTCGCCGCGCTCCGCGAGGATCTGGCCGGCGAGGTGTTCGCCCCGCCGGACCCGGGCTACGACGAGGCCCGGGGCGGCCGCGGCGCGCGGATCGACCGGCGCCCGGCGGTGATCGCCCGGTGCGCGCACGCGGCCGACGTGGTCCGTGCCGTCCGCTTCGCGCGCGAGCTGGACCTGCACATCGCCGTGCAGGGCGGCGAAGACGGACCGGCAGGGCCCAGGGTCGACGGCGCGCTGGTGGTGGATCTGCGCCGGATGCGCTCGGTGACCGTCGACCCGGCCGCCGAGGCGGTCCGGGTGGAGGGCGGGGCCACGATGAGCGACCTGGACCGGGCGACCCAGCCGTACGCGCTGGCGACCACCGGCGGCCGCGTCTCCACCACCGGCGTCGGCGCACACGCCCTCGGCGGCGGCACCGGCTGGCTGGACCGCGCCTTCGGCCTGGCCGTGGACCATCTGCTGGGCGTCGAGCTGGTGACCGCCGACGCCGAGCGGGTGCACGCCAACGCCGACGAGAACCCGGAGCTGTTCTGGGCGCTGCACGGCGGCGACGGCGCCTTCGGCGTGGTGACGGCGCTCACCCTGGCGCTGCGCGAACTGCCCGAGTTCTCGGCGGCGCTGCTGCTGTGCCCGCCCCAGTCCGGCCCGGCGCTGGTGCGCGCCTTCCGCGAGACCGTCGGTGCCGGGCCCGACGAGGCCGGCGGCGCCGTGCTGTACCTGACCGGCCCGCCGGCCGAGTCGGGGCTGTGGTGCGCCGCCCTGCTGACGTACGCGGGCGGCGAGTCCGGCCTGCGCAGGCTCGCCGAGCCGCTGCTGGCGCTGCCGCACGAGACGGAGATCGTCGGCGCCGTGCCGTACGCGGACGTGCAGTGCCTGCTGGACCCGCCGCCCGGCCTGCGCCGCGAGGGGTCGGCCGAGTGCCTCGCGGACCTGCCCGACGAGCTGGTGGACCTCTTCCACGCCCGCGCGGAGCGCATGCCCGCCTCCCCCGGCAGCCGGCACGCGCTGTTCCCGCTGGGCGGCGCGGTCGCCGCCGGCCCCCGTGAGTACCCGGTGGCGTACCGGGACGCGTCCTGGATCGCGCACCCCTTCGTCTGCTGGGCGGACCCGGCGGACGACGAGCGGGAGACGGCCTGGGTACGGGAGGCGTGCGCGGAGGTACGGCCCTGGAGCACCGGGGACGTCTGCCTGGACTTCGTTGGCGACGAGGGCCCCGAGCGGCTCCGGGCGGGCCTGGGCGCCGGGAACCTGCTGCGCCTGGAGAAGGTCAAGCGGCGCTGGGATCCCGACGACGTCTTCCGGTTCGGCCGCGCCGTCAAGCCGGTGTGACCGGAAGATGTTCTCCGGGCGTCTTCGCAGGTAGCGTCCGCTGCATGGACAGCCGTACGGACAACCGACCCGACAGTCAGGGCGCCGGGATCACCGTTCAGCGGGCGCTGGAGCTGCCCGGACTGCGCAGCGGGCTGCCGGAGATCCTGGCGGGCGCCGACCGGCTGGGGCGCACGGTGCGCTGGGTGCACGCGGGCGAGGTGCCGAACATCGCCTCACTGCTCAAGGGCGGCGAGCTGCTGCTCACCACCGGCTACGGCCTGGGCACCCGCCCCGCCGAGCAGCGGGCGTTCGTGCGCACCCTCGCCGAGCGCGGGATCGCCGCCCTGGTGGTGGAGCTGGGCCCGCGCTTCAGCCGGCTGCCGGCCGCCCTGGTGGACACCGCCCGCGCCGCCGGGCTGCCGCTGGTGCAGCTGCACCGCGAGGTGCCGTTCGTGACGGTCACCGAGGAGATCCACACCGAGATCGTCAACGGCCACTACGCGCTGCTGCAGCGGGCCGAGGAGGTGCACCGGCGTTGCACCGAGGCGCTGCTGGGCGGCGGCGGGGTGCCGCAGGTGCTGGGCATCCTGGCGGACTTCGGCGGCAACCCGGTGTTCCTGGAGACGGCCGACGGCCGCCTGCTGTATGCCGCCGGGGAGGGTCCCGAGGGAGCGGACCCGCTCCAGGTGTGGGAGGGGCTGCGCGGGCCGCGCAAGGACGCCCCGCCGCCCGCCGGCTCGGTGCTGGTGGACGTGCCCGGCGGCGGTCCCGGCACGGCGGGCTCGGTGCGGGCCCGCCTGGTGCTGCTGCCGGTGCGCGGCGCGCTGGCCCCCGTGCACCGGATCGCCGCCGAGCGGGCCGCGGGCATCCTGGCCGTGGTGCTGATGCAGGCCCGGCAGGAGGAGGAGCTGGCGGCCCGCGGGCGCGGCGACTTCCTCACCGACCTCGCCGAGGGCCGCATCACCGCGGAGGACGCCCCGGCGCAGGCCCGGGTCCTAGGCTTCAAGCCCGGCGACAGCCCGCTGCTGCCCGTGGTGATGCGGATCGGCGACAGCCTCTCCCCCGGCGGGGGCTGGGCGGTGCTCGCCCGGGCCGTGTCCGAGGAGCTGGCCGCGGTCGGGGTGCCGGTGCTGCTGGGCGTACGGCCGGTGGAGGGCCGGGTGCTGGTGCTGCTCGGCCTGCGCTCGGAGTCGGAGCGCCCGGCCGTCGCCGACCGGGTGGCGGCGGCGCTGCGCACGGGCGTGGAGCGGGCCGGGATGCGCCGGCCGGGCTCGCCGCCGCCGGTCGTGGTGGTCGGCGTGGCGGGCGGCTGGGCGGCCGCGTCGGCCGGGCTCAGGCACGCGGCGGAGACGGCGACGGCCGCGCAGGGCCTGACGGACCGGCCCTGGTACGACGCCCGCCGCCTCGACATCGACCTGCTGCTGTGGCGGCTGCGCGACCACCCGGACCTGGCCGCGTTCGTGGACCGTGCGATCGGCCCGCTGCGCGACCACGACAACCGCTCCAAGCCGCCGCTGCTGCCGACGCTGCAGACCTATCTGGCGCACGCGGGCCGCAAGGCGGAGACGGCCCGCGAGCTGCACCTGAACCGGCAGACCCTGTACAACCGGCTCGCCCGCATCGGGGAGTTGCTGGGCACCGACCTCGACGACCCGCAGACCGTGCTGGCATTGAGCCTCGCCCTGCGGGCCCGCCGGCACGTGCCCTAGGCCAGCGGTGTCGGCTGGGTCAACTCGTCGTAGACGCTGAGCACTTGGGCCACCGTCTCGTCCTCGGTCGGCCAGGTGGCGGCCTGCCTCAGCCCCGCCGCGGCCAGCTCCTGGCGGCGCTCAGGGTCCGCGAGCAGCCGTACGACGGCGGCGGCGAGCCCCTCCGGGTCGCCGTACGGGACGAGTTCGGCCGCGTCGCCGACGAGGTCCGGGATGCCGCCGACCCGGGTGGCGACGAGCGGCACGCGCGCGTACAGCGCCTCCTGGGCGAGCACGGACCGCGACTCCCATCTGCTCGTCAGCAGCGCCAGGTCGGCGGCGGCGAGCAGCTCGGGCACGTCGTCGCGGTGCCCGACGAGCCGCACCGGAAGGTCCTCGTCCTCGATGCGCCGCTGCAGCTCCGGCCGCAGCGGCCCCTCCCCGGCGATGACGACCAGCGGCACGGGGTCCAGGCCCCGCCAGGCGCGGGCCGCGTCGAGCAGGACGTCGTAGCCGCGGTGCCGCTCGAGGGAGCCGACCGCGAGGAGCAACGGGCGTCCGGTGGCGCCGAGTTCGGCGAGGACCTTGGGGCGCAGCGGGTCGGGGTCGTCGAGGACGGCGGGCCGCCGCTGCCCCGGCAGGCCGACGGCGCCGAGCCGGGCGTCCCGTGCCCCGGTCTGCCTGGCCCGGTCCACCAGGTCGGGGCTGGTGCCGAGGACGACGGCCGCCGTCCGCACCACCCGCCGCTCCAGCAGCCTGAGCAGATGCGCCCGCGGACCGTCGGCCCAGGCCCGGTTGTGCCAGGTGACCACCAAGGGGGTGCGCCGGCCGCTGAGCGCGAGGACGGCCCGGAAGGAGGCGTGCAGCCCGTGCGCGTGCACCAGGTCGGCGTTGGCGCAGGCCGTTCGCAGCGCGGCCACCGCGACGGGGTCGCTGCTGCGCGGCACGTGCACGTGTTCGGCGCCGACGCCGGTGAAATCGTAGGCGCGGTCGGCTTCGGCGGGGGCGCACACCGTCACCCGCACGCCCCTCGCCACGAGCCCCTCGGCCAGCGAGCGCACATGCGCGCTGCTGCCGGCGTTGCCTCCGCCCAGCACCTGCACGGTGCGCAGCGGCTGCTGGCCGTGCGGTGCGTTGCTGCTCAGGGGGCTCACGAGGCCGGGACTCCTGGTTCGGCGTGGGTGGTCACGAGGAAACGTACAGAACGTAGCGGGCTCAGGAGTGCGGAAGGACGTACACCGCGCGCCTCCCGCGCGGACCACATGCTCTTCAAGCATGCCAGGACGCAGAGCCGTTCAGGGAAATCCGGGGGCGCACCGTGCGGCGGGCCGGAGGCAATGCGCCGGAGCACGTCACCCACACGGGGGAACCGAGTCCCGGCGCGGGCGAACCCCGCACTGATACATACCGCGAGGTCAGACGCTCACAGTGCCCGCGCCCAGGCACTCACCCGGTCCCCGTGCACGGCGGCGGCCACAACGGCGACGGCGTGCGCGAGCAGCCCCGCGCGCCGGTTGCCCGCCACGACGGCCGCCCCCAGCGCGGCCCCGAGGGCGTGCGCCCCCGTGTCCCCGATCATGGCGCGTTCGCCCAGGTCGTCGGGGAGGACGGCCGCGGCGGCGCCCATCGCGGCCGCCGACAGCCCGGCGGCGGGCCCCTCGCGGAGCAGTCCGGGCGCCCCCAGCGCGAGTACCGCTCCGGCGGCCCGCCCCGGCCGCACGTCGACGAGGTTCACGAAGTGTGCGGCACCGGCGATGACGACCCCGGCGAGAAGCCTGTCGAGGGGCCGCTCCTTCATCAGCGCCCCCGCGACCAGCCCGGCGGCCGATATCCCGAACAACTTCACGGCCCCGCTGGTGACTTCACCGTCCCTCAGCGCCCGCAGATGCGCCCGGAAGCCGCGCCGGTGGTCCCCGGCGACATCGTCGTACGCCCCGCACACCCCGGCGGCCAGCACGGCGAGCCCCGCCCCGGGACACTCCCGCGCGACGGCGCCGGCCGCACCGAGCGCCGCGGCGGGCCCGGCGTACAGCTCGACGCTCCGGCCCGCGTAGTTCTCACGCTGCCAACGCCGCGCGCCGCCGGGCGGGTTGCCGCGCAGCAGGGCGAGGCCGGCCCGGGTGAGCGCGGCGGACAGCAGGAAGGAGCGGAACTCACGCTTGACGATCATCCCGCCACCCTAAAAGCCGACCACGCCTGCCCTGGAAGCCGAGCCCGTCTACAGGTCCGCCCGGGCCGTCGCCAGTAGTTCCTCCGCGTGGGCGCGGGCCGTCTCGGAGTCCTCCTGGCCGGCCAGCATGCGGGAGAGCTCGCGGATGCGTTCCTCGCCCTCCAGGACCTTCACCCCGGAGCGGGTGACCGAGCCGTCGTTCGTCTTCTCCACCAGCAGCTGGCGGTCGGCGAAGGCGGCCACCTGGGGCAGGTGGGTCACCACGACGACCTGCGCCGTCTTGGCGAGCTTCGCCAGCCGCCGGCCGATCTCGACCGCCGCCTTGCCGCCGACACCGGCGTCGACCTCGTCGAAGAGGTACGTCGGCACCGGGTCGGTGCCCGCGAAGACGACCTCCACGGCGAGCATCACGCGGGACAGCTCACCACCGGACGCGCCCTTGGCGATGGGCCGCGGCGGGGCGCCCGGGTGCGGGGCGAGCAGCAGCTCGACCTCGTCCACGCCCGACGGCCCGTACGCGACCGTGCGCCCGCCGACCTCGACGCCCTCGGGGTCCTCGGTCTGCCGGATGTCGAAGGACACGCGCGCGTGGGGCATCGCCAGCGAGGCCAGCTCGGCGGTCACGGCGGCGGCGAACCGCTCGGCGGCTTCCCTCCGCGCGTCCGACAACGCCTGTGCGAGACCGCCCAGTTCGGCCCGGAGCGCGTCCCGCTCGGCGGTCAGCTCCGCGATCCGCTCGTCGTCGCCGTCCAGCTCGGTCAGGCGCGCGGCGCTCTGCTCGGCCCAGGCGAGCACGGCGTTGACGTCCTCGCCGTACTTGCGGGTCAGCGCGGTCAGCGCGGCCCGCCGCTCCTCCACCGCGGCCAGCCGCAGCGGATCGGCGTCCAGGTCGTCGGCGTACCCGGCCAGCTCGCCGGCCACGTCACCGAGCAGGATGCCGATCTCCCCGATCCGGTCGGCGAGCGAGGCGAGCGCCGGATCGTGGCTCCGAACGGCCTCCAGGGCCCGGTGGGCGCCCGCGACGAGGGTGGAGGCGTCGATCCCCTCGGGGTCCTCGGGATTGCCCGCGAGAGCGGCGTGCGCGGCCGTCGCGGCGGACGACAGCGCCTCCGCGTGCCCCAGCCGCTCGGCCTCCTCGGCCAGCTCGGCGTCCTCCCCGGCGCGCGGCTCGACGGCGGCGATCTCCTCCAGGCCGTAGCGCAGCATGTCGGCTTCCTGCGCCCGCTCACGCGCGCGTGTGGTGATCTCCTCCAGCTCGGCGGAGACGGCCCGCAGCCGCCGGTAGGCCTCGGTGTACTTGGCGAGCGGCACGGCGACGGCGTCGCCCGCGTACCGGTCCAGCGCCTGCCGCTGCCGGGACAGCTTCAGCAGCCCCTGCTGGTCGGTCTGCCCGTGCACGGCCACCAGGTCGTCGGCCAGCTCGGCGAGCAGCCCCACGGGCACGCTGCGCCCGCCCAGGTGCGCCCGGGAGCGGCCCTCGGCGGAAACGGTACGGCTGATCAGCAGGGCGCCGTCGTCCAGCTCGGCCCCCGCCTCCTCGGCGCGTACGACGGCGGCGGCGTCCGCGGGCACGGTGACCCGCCCCTCCACGACCGCCTTGTCCGCCCCGATCCGCACCAGCGCCGGGTCGGCCCGGCCGCCGAGCAGCAGCCCCAGGCTGGTGACCACCATGGTCTTGCCCGCACCCGTCTCACCGGTGACGGCGGTGAACCCCGGCGACAGCTCGACGACGGCGTCGTCGATGACCCCGAGCGACCGTATCCGCATCTCCTCCAACACGGAACAGACCATACGAGGTCCGGGCGGGGGAGCGCACATGGCCCGCCATTGTCACCCGGGCGAGCCAGGGGGTTTCGTTCGGATCAGCCCGGGTCCGACCTGATCCAAACGAAACCCCCTAGTGCGGCGCCCCTCGCCATCCCGTCGTCGGCAGCGCAAACTTCGCGACCAGCCGATCCGTGAACGAAGAGTGATGAAGCCGAGCAAGCCGTACCGGGACCGCGCCCCGCCGCACCTCCACCCGCGCCCCCGGCGGCAGCTCGACGGTCCGCCGCCCGTCGCACCACAGGACGCCCGGAGGGATGTGCGGCAGCACCTCCACCGCCAGCACGGACTCCGGCGAGGTGACCAGGGGCTTGGCGAACAGCGCGTGCGCGCTGATCGGCACCATCAGCAGCGCCTCCACCTCGGGCCACACCACCGGCCCGCCCGCGGAGAAGGCGTACGCCGTGGACCCGGTCGGCGTGGACAGGATCACCCCGTCGCAGCCGAACTCCGACACCGGCCGCCCGTCGATCTCCAGCACGACCTCGAGCAGCTTCTCGGCGCCCGCCTTCTGCACGGCCGCCTCGTTCAGCGCCCAGTCGGTGTGCACGATGTCCCCGTTGCGGTGCACGACGACGTCGACGGTCATCCGCTCCTCGACCTCGTACGACCGCGCCACCACCCGGTCGACCACCCGGTCGAGGTCGTCGCGTTCGGCCTCCGCGAGGAACCCGACCCGGCCGAGGTTGACGCCGAGCATCGGCACCCCGGACGCACGGGCGAACTCGGCGCCCCGCAGCAGCGTCCCGTCACCGCCGAGCACGATCAGCAGCTCGCACCCGTCGAGGCACTGCGGGGTCGCCTCCTTGACCAGCGCCACCTGGTCCGGCAGCGGCAGGTCGCGCGCCTCCTCCTCCAGCACCCGCACCCCGATGCCATGCCGCAGCAGGCCCTTGACGACGAGTTCCGCACTGCGGACCGCCGCGGGCCGCCCGGTGTGGGCGAGCAGGAAAACAGTACGCGCCAGGTTCTGTGTCAACGCGGCCCCTCCGCCACTGCACGGTCGACGTCGGCCGGGTCCACCTGGGGTGCTCCCGCCCGCAGCCAGAGAAAGTACTCGACGTTCCCCGAGGGGCCGGGCAGCGGACTGGCGGTGACCGACTGCACCCCGAGCCCCAGCTCCCAGGCCTTCTCGGCCACACCACGCACGGCCTCCGCCCGCAGCTGCGGACTCCGTACGACACCCCCGCTGCCGAGCCGCTCCTTGCCCACCTCGAACTGCGGCTTGACCATCATCACCAGGTCGGCGTCCGGCGTCACGCACCGCTTCAGGGCGGGCAGCACCAGCCCGAGCGGAATGAAGGACAGATCGCCCACGACAAGATCCACCGGCTCCCCATCGATCGCTTCGAGCGTCAACTCGCGTACGTTCGTACGGTCCTTGACGGTGACGCGTTCATCGTTCCGCAGCGACCAGGCGAGCTGTCCGTAGCCGACGTCCACGGCGACGACGTGCGCGGCGCCCGCGCGCAGCAGCACGTCGGTGAAGCCACCGGTGGACGCCCCCGCGTCCAGCGCGCGCCGGCCCTCGACCACGAGCCCCTGCGGAACGAAGACCTTCAGGGCGCCGGCGAGCTTGTGCCCGCCGCGGGAGACGTAGTCGGGGTCGCTGTCGTCGGCCTGGACCACGATCGCCGCGGCGGTCTCCACCTGGGTGGCCGGCTTGGTCGCCACGGTCTTGCCGACGGTGACCCGCCCGGCGGCGATCAGCTGGCTGGCGTGCTCGCGCGAGCGCGCGAGCTTCCTGCGGACCAGCTCCGCGTCCAGACGGCGGCGTGCGACTCCTGCCACGTTCGGTTCAGCTCCTGCTCTGGTGGTACGAAGGCGGGGGCACCGGAGGTCCCGGGCGGGCGTCGAGCGCGGTGAGCGCGTCGCGCAGCCCCCGGTGTACATCCTCGTACACCTCCATGTGCCCGTCGGTGGCGAGGTGGTCGGCGTCTGCGAGCCGTTCCAGCTGGGCGTCGACCTCCGCGTTGCCGGTGGGGGTGCGCGGGACCCCCAGAGGGGCGGGCGCTGCGGGGTCGTACTCGGGCTCGGCCTCCGTCACGGCTTCCGCCGGGGCCTCGGTCACGGACTCGCTCATGGGCAGACGCTACCCCGAACGGCTGGGGTACGGTCGGTGGCGATGGCCACGATCGAGGAGTGCCGCGCCGCACTGGGAAAGCTTTCGGACAACATGCAGGGCGCCGAGGGCGACGTCCGCGCGGCCGCCGCGCTGGACCGCTCGGTGAGCTGTCACATCACCGACCTGGACGTCACCTTCGCCGGCCGCATGACGGGCGGGCGGATCGAGGTGGACGACACCCACCCCGGCCCGCCGCGGGAGAAGGCGCAGATCAGGCTCGCCTTGGCGGGCGACGACCTGGTGGCGCTGGTGGGCGGGGAGCTGAACTTCGCGACCGCCTGGGGCTCGGGCCGGGTCCGGCTGGAGGCGAGCCTGCTGGACCTGTTCCGGCTCAGGAAGCTGCTGTGAGCCGCTCCCGCCGGGTCCCGCGCGCCGCGGGGACGACCAGCGGGGTGCCGGTCTCCGGGTCGTCGATGACCTGACAGCGCAGCCCGAACACCTCCTCCACCAGCTCGGCCGTGACGATGTCGTTCGGGGCGCCCTCGGCGACGACCTCGCCGCCGCGCAGGGCGATGAGGTGGGTGGCGTAGCGGGCCGCGTGGTTGAGGTCGTGCAGGACGGCGACCAGGGTGCGGCCCTGGGTCTCGTGCAGCTCGGCGCACAGGTCGAGGACGTCGATCTGGTGCTGGATGTCCAGGTAGGTGGTCGGCTCGTCCAGGAGCAGCAGCGGCGTCTGCTGGGCGAGCGCCATCGCGATCCACACCCGCTGCCGCTGCCCGCCGGACAGCTCGTCGACGTACCGGTCGGCCAGCGCCTCGACCCCGGTCTGCCGCATGGATTCCCGTACGACCCGCTCGTCCTCGGCCGACCACTGGCGCAGCAGGCCCTGGTGCGGGTAGCGGCCCCGGCCGACGAGGTCGGCGACGGTGATGCCGTCGGGCGCGACGGCCGACTGCGGCAGCAGGCCGAGGGTACGGGCGACCTTCTTGGCGGGCATCGACTGGATGACCTGGCCGTCGAGCAGCACCCGGCCCTCGCTGGGCCTGAGCATCCGCGACAGCGCCCGCAGCAGCGTCGACTTTCCGCACGCGTTGGGGCCGACGATCACCGTGAAGGAGTTGTCGGGGATCTCCACCGACAGCTGTGCGGCGATGACGCGCTGGTCGTAGGCGAGGGTGACGTTCTCGGCGGAGAGGCGGTTCACGGTGCTCCCGGTCGTCTTCGTGGGGGTGTGGCTCATATCCGGCCCGCCCTGCGCTCGGTGACCAGCAGCCACAGCAGATAGCCGCCGCCGAGGACGCCGGTGACCACCCCGACGGGCAGCTGGTCGGCGCCGAAGGCGCGCTGCGCGGCCCAGTCTGCGGCGACCAGCAGGGCGGCGCCCATGCACAGGGAGGGCACCAGGTTAGGGCCCGGCGAGCGGGTCAGGCGGCGGGCGAGCTGCGGCGCGGTCAGCGCGACGAAGCCGACGGGTCCGGCGGCCGCGGTGGCGGCGGCGGTGAGCAGCACGGCGCAGACCGTCAGCACCAGCCGGACCCGCTGCACCCGCACCCCGAGGGCGCCCGCGACGTCGTCGCCCATCTCCAGCATCCGCAGGCCGCGCGCGTTGACGAGGACCAGCGGGACGAGGACCGCGCACACGGCGAGCAGCGGCCAGACCTGGTCCCAGTCCCGGCCGTCCAGCGAGCCGGTCATCCACACGACCGCGCGGGCCGCGTCGACCAGGTCGGCCTTGGTGAGCAGATAGCCGTTGACGGCGGTGCCGATCGCGGAGACGCCGATGCCGACCAGGACGAGCCGGTATCCGTGCACGCCCTGCTTCCAGGCGAGCAGATAGACGGCGAGCCCGGTCACCAGACCGCCGGCCAGCGCGCCGGCGGTGACCTGGGTGGTGCTGCCGGACAGCAGCACGATCACGACGAGCGCGCCGGCCGTCGAGCCCTGGGACAGGCCCAGCACGTCCGGGCTGCCGAGCGGGTTGCGGGAGACGGACTGGAACAGCGCGCCGCCGAGGCCCAGCGCGGCGCCGACCAGCAGGCCGACCAGCACCCGCGGCAGCCGCAGCTCCTTGACGATGAAGTCCTGGTACGCGTTGCCGTTCCCGGCGAGGGTCCTGAGCACGTCGGCCGCGGGGATCTTCGCGTCGCCGGTGCCGATCAGCGCCACCCCGGCCGCACCGGCGGCGGCCAGCAGCAGCACGACGACGACCAGGGCCCGCAGGTCGAGGCGCAGGGAGAGCCCGCCGGGGGCGCGCACGGCCCGGTGCGTGGTTCGGGTCTTCACAGCTGGGCCGTCCTCCGCCGTCGTACGAGCAGGATGAAGACCGGGCCGCCGATGATCGCGGTGACGATGCCGACCTGGAGTTCCGAGGGCCGCGCCACGACCCGGCCGACGACGTCGGCGCCGAGCAGCAGCACCGGCGACAGGACGGTGGCGTACGGCAGGATCCAGCGCAGGTCGGGGCCGGTGAAGGAGCGCACGACGTGCGGGACCATCAGGCCGACGAACACGATGGGTCCGCAGGCGGCGGTCGCGGCGCCGCACAGCACGGTGGCGGCCAGCATGGCGAGCGCGCGGGTGCGGCCCAGGTGCGCGCCGAGGGCGCGGGCGGTGTCGTCGCCCATCGCGACGGCGTTCAGCGGGCGGGCGAGCGCGAGCGCGAGGACCATGCCGGCCGCGAGGAACGGCAGCACCTGCACGACGGTCGAGTAGCCGGCCGAGGCCAGCGAACCCACCGTCCAGAAGCGCATCCTGGCCAGCGCCACGTCGTCCAGGATCATCACCGCCTGGAGGTAGCCGTACAGGGCGGCGCTGATCGCCGTGCCGGCGAGCGCGAGCCGCACCGGGGTGGCGCCCCGGCTGCCGCCGAGGAACCACACCAGCGCGCCGACCGCCGCCGCCCCGAGGAAGGCGAACCACACATAGCCGGTGAGGCTGGTGACGCCGCAGTAGGTGATGGCCGTGACGACGGCGGCGGAGGCGCCCGCGTTGATGCCGAGCAGCCCGGGGTCGGCCAGCGGATTGCGGGTGAGCGCCTGGAGCACCGCGCCCGCGAGACCGAGCGCGGCACCGGCCAGCAGACCGAGGACCGTGCGCGCGAGCCGCTCGTCCACGACCACGTCGCCGTAGGTCCCCGTGTCGTGGAACAGGCCGTGCCACACCTGGTCCGGCGACAGCGCCTTCGCCCCGACCGCGATGCTCGCCAGGGCGACGAGCAGCAGGAACACGGCGGAGAGCAGGAGCCCAACGGCCCTTGCCGTCCGACGAGTTGGGGGCGCGGGGGAGTTCTCCGCGCGCTGTTCCGGGGGACTGTCGACCAACACGAGGTTAGGTTAGCCTACCCTCGCTGCCGGTTTCGATCCCCGGGGTGGGTCCGCCGCAGTCACGGCCCCCGGCCCCGATCCCCGTCAAGCCATCGCCGTCGCCTGCCCTCAAGGCCCGGTCACAGTCCGAGCCTTCGCCGGCACCTGCTCCTCAGTGCCCGCTCACAGTCCGAGCCGTGCCAGCGCCTTCCCCCCGTCCAGCGTGCAGGAGCCGTCACCGGCCGCCGTCCAGGCCGCGGCGCACAGTGCCCGCAGCCCGTCGAGTGCCTCACCGTCGCCCTCCAGCTCCAGCCGGTCCGCCCGGGCCGTCGCCGTGAACCCGCCGCAGCGGAAGCCGTCGCCGTCGGCGGTGACCTCCGGCTGGCCGGTGAGCAGGCCGCGCAGATCGGCGTCCACATAGGTCGGCCGGTGCCGCGGCGGCGCGGCGAGCAGCTGGGCGGCGTCGGTGACGCCGGTCAGCACCAGCAGCGAGTCGACCCGGCCGTTGAACGCCCCCTCGATGTCCGTGTCCAGCCGGTCCCCGACCACCAGGGGCCGCTTCGCGCCGGTCCGGATGATCGTCTCGCGGTGCATCGGCGGCAGCGGCTTGCCCGCCACCTGCGGCTCCTTGCCCGTGGCGATCCGGACGACCTCCACGGCCGCTCCGTTGCCCGGCGCGATGCCCCGCCCGCTCGGGATCGTCAGGTCGGTGTTGGACGCGAACCACGGCACCCCGCGCGCCACCGCGTACGACGCCTCCGCGAACCGCCCCCAGGTCAGGTCCGGCCCGCCGTAGCCCTGCGCGACCGCCGCCGGATCGTCGTCCGCCGACTCCACCGGCACCAGGCCCCGTTCGCGCAGCGCCACCCGCAGACCCTCGCCGCCGACCACCAGCACCCGCGCCCCGGCCGGCACCTGCTCGCTGATCAGCCGGGCGACGGCCTGGGCGGAGGTGATGACGTCGTCGGCGCCGGTCGGTATGCCCAGCTCCGTCAGATGCCCGGCCACGGTGTCCGGCGTCCGCAGCGCGTTGTTGGTGACGTACGCCAGATGCATGCCGCCGGAGCGCGCCACCGCCAGCGAGTCCACCGCGTGCGCGATCGCCCGGCCGCCCGCGTACACCACCCCGTCCAGATCGAGCAGCGCCGTGTCGTACGCCTCGCTCAGGGGCTGCCCACTGCCCTCGGGCCTCGTCCTGACCGCCTGGCTCATGTCCACATCGCTCCTCGTCCCACCGCGTCGTACCAAGGCGTTCTCCCGCCTTTCCCCCGATCATCCCGCACGCCACTGACACACGTACGATGCCGGGATGAACACTGCAGGTCACTCGGAGGCAACGGCGCGCCGGGGTCTGGAACTCAGCCCGTTCCGCGGCCTTCGCTACGACCCCGACCGGGTCGGCAGCCTGGCCTCCGTCACCTCCCCGCCGTACGACGTCGTCGTCCGTCCCGACGGGGTGCACCACCTCCAGTCCGCCGACCCGTACAACATCGTCCGGCTGATCCTGCCCCAGGCCGGCACCCCGAGCGCCCGTACCGAGCAGGCGGCGGACACCCTGCGCCGCTGGCTGGACGAGGGCGTCCTCACCGCGGACCCGGAGCCCGGCCTGTACGTCTACGAGCAGCGGGACGGCAACGGCCTGCTCCAGCGCGGCATCATCGGCGCGCTGCGGGTGTCGGAGCCGGCCGAGGGCGTGGTGCTGCCGCACGAGGACGTCATGCCGCCCGTGGTCGCCGACCGCGCGGCCCTGATGCGCGCCACGCGCGCGAACCTGGAGCCGCTGCTGCTGACCTACCGCGGCGACGGTACGGCGGACGAGGTCGTCGAGCGCACGGCAGGCACGCCGCCGCTGCTGGCCACGACCACGGAGGACGGCTTCCGCCACCGCCTGTGGTCCGTCACCGACCCCGCCGACGTGGCCCGGATCCAGTCGGACCTGGCCCACCAGCAGGCCCTGATCGCCGACGGCCACCACCGCTGGGCCACCTATCTGCGGCTGCGCGCCGAGCATCCCTCGCCCAGTCCCTGGGACCACGGCCTGGTCCTGCTCGTCGACACCGCCCGCTACCCGTTGCGCGTCCGCGCCATCCACCGTCTGCTGCACGGCATCCCGGTCGCCGACGCGCTCGCGGCCGTGCAGGGCCTGTTCCGGGTGCGGCGCCTCGACACGCCGCTCGCCGAGGCCCTGGAGGCGCTGGCGGACGCGTCCTGCGCGGGCAACGCCTTCCTGCTGGCCGGCGACGGCGCCTTCCACCTGCTCGACCGCCCGGACCCGGGCCTGCTGGCCCGCACGATTCCCGCGGACCGCCCCTCCGCCTGGCGTTCCCTGGACGCCACGGTCCTGCACGCCACCCTGCTCGACCATGTGTGGCACATCCCGGAGGACTCCCCCGCCCACATCGCGTACATCCACGACACGGCCGCGACGGTCGCCAAGGCGGAACGCGACGGCGGTACGGCCGTGCTGATGCACCCGGTCCGCGAGGAGGTCGTACGCGACCTGGCCCGCCAAGGCGTGACGATGCCCCGCAAGTCGACGTCGTTCGGCCCGAAGCCGGCGTCGGGGCTGGTGCTGCGGGCGCTGGAGATCTGACCGCCCCGGACACGAGGAGGGCGGGCTCCCGTGGGGGAACCCGCCCTCGTCTCTCTGAACTCCGTGACGGTCGTCAGTCCTTGTCGTCGCCGTCTTCCACGGACGGCTCGGCGGACTCGGGCTCGCCCGCGTCCTCGCTCTCGTCCAGGGCGTCGAGAAACTCCACGCCGTCCAGCTCGGCGAGCCGGTCGGAGGCGTCCGTGCTGCCGTCCCGGTCGGCCTCGACGGCCTTGGCGAACCATTCGCGCGCCTCGCCCTCGCGGCCGGCGGCCAGCAGGGCGTCGGCGTACGCGTACCGCAGGCGCGCGGTCCACGGGTGTACGGCGTTCGACGCCAGCTCGGGGCTCTGCAGGGTCACGATGGCCGCGTCCAGCTGGCCCATGTCACGCCGGGCGCCGGCCGCGACGAGCCGCATCTCGACCTGCCCGGCCTTGTCCAGCTTGTGCACCTCCGGGGCGCCGGCCATGTCCAGCGCCTTCTCCGGCCGGCCGAGACCGCGCTCGCAGTCGGCCATCACCGGCCACAGGTCCACGGTGCCGGTCATCCGCCGCGCGGCCCGGAACTCGGCGAGGGCCTCGCTGTACTTCTGGTTGGCGTACGCCGCGAACCCCGCCGCCTCGCGCACGGCTGCCACGCGGGACGCCAGGCGCAGGGCCACCTTGGAATAGCCGTAGGCGCCTTCCGGGTCCTCGTCGATGAGCCGGGCGACCATCACCAGGTTCCTGGCGACGTCGTCCGCGAGCGTCTTGGGCAGGCTCTGCAGCTCCTGCCGGACGTCCTTGTCGATCTCCTCACCGGTGACGTCCTCCGGGATGGGCAGCCGCTTGATCGGCTCGCGGTCCCGGTCCCGGTCGCGCTCGCGCTCGTCGCGGAAGCGGCCACCGCCCCGGCGGTCGTCCCTGCGGTCGTCCCGCCCCCGGAAGCCACCGGGCCGCCCACCCCGGTCGTCCCGACGCGGCCCGCGGCCACGGTCGTCCCGGCCACGGAACCCACCGCGGTCGTCGCGCCGGTCATCGCGACGGTCGTCACGCCGCTCGTCACGGCGGAAGCCGCCGCGGTCGTCGCGACGGTCGCCGTAACCGCGCTGGTCGTCACGCCGGCCGTAACCACCACGGTCGTCGTCGCGACGGTAGGACGGACGGTCCCCGCCACGGTCGTCGCGGCCGCGGAACCCGCCCCGCTCATCGCGCCGGTCGTCCCGACGCGGCCCACGGTCACGGTCGTCCCGCTGGAAACCGGGACGCGAACCCCGCTCCCCCTCACGACGATCGTCCCGCCGGCCATAACCACCACGGTCGTCCCGGCCACGGAACCCACCGCGGTCGTCGCGCCGGTCATCGCGACGGTCGTCACGCCGCTCGTCACGGCGGAAGCCGCCGCGGTCGTCGCGACGGTCGCCGTAACCGCGCTGGTCCTCGCGCCGGCCGTAACCACCACGGTCGTCGTCACGGCGGTAGGACGGACGGTCCCCGCCACGGTCGTCCCGGCCACGGAACCCACCCCGGTCATCGGGCCGGTCGTCCCGACGCGGCCCACGGTCACGGTCGTCCCGCTGGAAACCGGGACGCGAACCCCGCTCCCCCTCACGACGATCGTCCCGCCGGCCATAACCACCACGGTCGTCCCGACCACGGAACCCACCCCGGTCGTCCCGACGGTCATCGCGACGGCCGTCACGCCGCTCGTCACGGCGGAAGCCGCCGCGGTCGTCGCGACGGTCGCCGTAACCGCGCTGGTCGTCACGCCGGCCGTAACCACCACGGTCGTTGTCGCGGCGGTCGTTGTCACGGCGGAAGCCGCCGCGGTCGCTCCGGTAGCCGCCGCGATCACCGCGGTCACCACTGTCCCGTCGCCGCTGGTCGCGCTCCGGTCGGTCGTCGGGAGAGTTGGTGGACATGGTGACTCCTGTCTTCGGTACCACAAGCATTGTAAAAACGAAAGGACCCCTGGTCCCAGCTGAACGCTGGTGACCAGGGGTCCTTCCCTAAAGATTGTTCGGCGGCGTCCTACTCTCCCACAGGGTCCCCCCTGCAGTACCATCGGCGCTGTAAGGCTTAGCTTCCGGGTTCGGAATGTAACCGGGCGTTTCCCTCACGCTATGACCACCGAAACCCTAATGGTTTCGAGCGAACAAGCACACTCTGTAGTTATGCGTTCCAGCTCAAAGCCGGCAACTGTTCGTTGCCTCAGAACTGACACAGTGGACGCGAGCAACTGAGGACAAGCCCTCGGCCTATTAGTACCGGTCACCTCCACACGTTACCGTGCTTCCAGATCCGGCCTATCAACCCAGTCGTCTACTGGGAGCCTTACCCCATCAAGTGGGTGGGAGTCCTCATCTCGAAGCAGGCTTCCCGCTTAGATGCTTTCAGCGGTTATCCCTCCCGAACGTAGCCAACCAGCCATGCCCTTGGCAGAACAACTGGCACACCAGAGGTTCGTCCGTCCCGGTCCTCTCGTACTAGGGACAGCCCTTCTCAAGACTCCTACGCGCACAGCGGATAGGGACCGAACTGTCTCACGACGTTCTAAACCCAGCTCGCGTACCGCTTTAATGGGCGAACAGCCCAACCCTTGGGACCGACTCCAGCCCCAGGATGCGACGAGCCGACATCGAGGTGCCAAACCATCCCGTCGATATGGACTCTTGGGGAAGATCAGCCTGTTATCCCCGGGGTACCTTTTATCCGTTGAGCGACGGCGCTTCCACAAGCCACCGCCGGATCACTAGTCCCGACTTTCGTCCCTGCTCGACCCGTCGGTCTCACAGTCAAGCTCCCTTGTGCACTTACACTCAACACCTGATTGCCAACCAGGCTGAGGGAACCTTTGGGCGCCTCCGTTACCCTTTAGGAGGCAACCGCCCCAGTTAAACTACCCATCAGACACTGTCCCTGATCCGGATCACGGACCCAGGTTAGACATCCAGCACGACCAGACTGGTATTTCAACGACGACTCCACACACACTGGCGTGCATGCTTCACAGTCTCCCAGCTATCCTACACAAGCCGAACCGAACACCAATATCAAACTGTAGTAAAGGTCCCGGGGTCTTTCCGTCCTGCTGCGCGAAACGAGCATCTTTACTCGTAGTGCAATTTCACCGGGCCTATGGTTGAGACAGTCGAGAAGTCGTTACGCCATTCGTGCAGGTCGGAACTTACCCGACAAGGAATTTCGCTACCTTAGGATGGTTATAGTTACCACCGCCGTTTACTGGCGCTTAAGTTCTCAGCTTCGCCCACCCGAAAGTGAGCTAACCGGTCCCCTTAACGTTCCAGCACCGGGCAGGCGTCAGTCCGTATACATCGCCTTACGGCTTCGCACGGACCTGTGTTTTTAGTAAACAGTCGCTTCTCGCTGGTCTCTGCGGCCACCCCCAGCTCACGGTGCAAGACCGATCACCAGGACTGGCCCCCTTCTCCCGAAGTTACGGGGGCATTTTGCCGAGTTCCTTAACCATAGTTCACCCGAACGCCTCGGTATTCTCTACCTGACCACCTGAGTCGGTTTAGGGTACGGGCCGCCATGAAACTCGCTAGAGGCTTTTCTCGACAGCATAGGATCATCCACTTCACCACAATCGGCTCGGCATCAGGTCTCAGACTACGTGCAGGGCGGATTTGCCTACCCTGCGTCCTACACCCTTACCCCGGGACAACCACCGCCCGGGATGGACTACCTTCCTGCGTCACCCCATCACTCACCTACTACCAGCTCGGGTCACCGGCTCCACCACTCCGAGACACGTCAAAGACGCGCCCCGGCGGCTTCACGGGCTTAGCATCACTGGATTCGATGTTTGACGCTTCACAGCGGGTACCGGAATATCAACCGGTTATCCATCGACTACGCCTGTCGGCCTCGCCTTAGGTCCCGACTTACCCTGGGCAGATCAGCTTGACCCAGGAACCCTTAGTCAATCGGCGCAAACGTTTCTCACGTTTGTATCGCTACTCATGCCTGCATTCTCACTCGTCAACCGTCCACAACTACCTTCCGGTGCTGCTTCACCCGGCAGACGACGCTCCCCTACCCATCCGTGCACCCGTTAGGGCTATATGCACGAATGACACGACTTCGGCGGTACGCTTGAGCCCCGCTACATTGTCGGCGCGGAATCACTTGACCAGTGAGCTATTACGCACTCTTTCAAGGGTGGCTGCTTCTAAGCCAACCTCCTGGTTGTCTGTGCGACTCCACATCCTTTCCCACTTAGCGTACGCTTAGGGGCCTTAGTCGATGCTCTGGGCTGTTTCCCTCTCGACCATGGAGCTTATCCCCCACAGTCTCACTGCCGCGCTCTCACTTACCGGCATTCGGAGTTTGGCTAAGGTCAGTAACCCGGTAGGGCCCATCGCCTATCCAGTGCTCTACCTCCGGCAAGAAACACACGACGCTGCACCTAAATGCATTTCGGGGAGAACCAGCTATCACGGAGTTTGATTGGCCTTTCACCCCTAACCACAGGTCATCCCCCAGGTTTTCAACCCTGGTGGGTTCGGTCCTCCACGAAGTCTTACCTCCGCTTCAACCTGCCCATGGCTAGATCACTCCGCTTCGGGTCTTGAGCGTGCTACTACAGCGCCCTGTTCGGACTCGCTTTCGCTACGGCTTCCCCACCCGGGTTAACCTCGCAACACACCGCAAACTCGCAGGCTCATTCTTCAAAAGGCACGCAGTCACGAGAAGCACCGAAGTGCTTCCGACGCTCCCACGGCTTGTAGGCACACGGTTTCAGGTACTATTTCACTCCCCTCCCGGGGTACTTTTCACCATTCCCTCACGGTACTATCCGCTATCGGTCACCAGGGAATATTTAGGCTTAGCGGGTGGTCCCGCCAGATTCACACGGGATTTCTCGGGCCCCGTGCTACTTGGGTGTCTCTCAAACGAGCCGCTGACGTTTCGACTACGGGGGTCTTACCCTCTACGCCGGACCTTTCGCATGTCCTTCGCCTACATCAACGGTTTCTGACTCGTCCCACGGCCGGCAGACCGTGGAAGAGAGATCCCACAACCCCGCATACGCAACCCCTGCCGGGTCTCACACGCATACGGTTTGGCCTCATCCGGTTTCGCTCGCCACTACTCCCGGAATCACGGTTGTTTTCTCTTCCTGCGGGTACTGAGATGTTTCACTTCCCCGCGTTCCCTCCACATACCCTATGTGTTCAGGTATGGGTGACAGCCCATGACGACTGCCGGGTTTCCCCATTCGGAAACCCCCGGATCAAAGCCTGGTTGACGACTCCCCGGGGACTATCGCGGCCTCCCACGTCCTTCATCGGTTCCTGGTGCCAAGGCATCCACCGTGCGCCCTTAAAAACTTGGCCACAGATGCTCGCGTCCACTGTGCAGTTCTCAAACAACGACCAGCCACCCGTCACACACCAGCTTCACTGATGCTTCACCGGGGCCGGCGACTGAGGAAAGTTTCGTTCCCTCAGACACCCAACAGCGTGCCCGACACCCTCGCCTCTTCACCGTTCCGTTCCACGCCGAAGCAGTACTAGGAAGAGAAGCAGACCGAGTGTGCCGAGTAGTCAACGTTCCACCCATGAGCTAACCACCGCCAGACACTCGCTGGCGTAGTGGCTCTGGCTGCCTTGCGGCAGCTAGATGCTCCTTAGAAAGGAGGTGATCCAGCCGCACCTTCCGGTACGGCTACCTTGTTACGACTTCGTCCCAATCGCCAGTCCCACCTTCGACAGCTCCCTCCCACAAGGGGTTGGGCCACCGGCTTCGGGTGTTACCGACTTTCGTGACGTGACGGGCGGTGTGTACAAGGCCCGGGAACGTATTCACCGCAGCAATGCTGATCTGCGATTACTAGCGACTCCGACTTCATGGGGTCGAGTTGCAGACCCCAATCCGAACTGAGACCGGCTTTTTGAGATTCGCTCCACCTCACGGTATCGCAGCTCTTTGTACCGGCCATTGTAGCACGTGTGCAGCCCAAGACATAAGGGGCATGATGACTTGACGTCGTCCCCACCTTCCTCCGAGTTGACCCCGGCGGTCTCCCGTGAGTCCCCAGCACCACAAGGGCCTGCTGGCAACACGGGACAAGGGTTGCGCTCGTTGCGGGACTTAACCCAACATCTCACGACACGAGCTGACGACAGCCATGCACCACCTGTACACCGACCACAAGGGGGACCCTGTCTCCAGGGTTTTCCGGCGTATGTCAAGCCTTGGTAAGGTTCTTCGCGTTGCGTCGAATTAAGCCACATGCTCCGCCGCTTGTGCGGGCCCCCGTCAATTCCTTTGAGTTTTAGCCTTGCGGCCGTACTCCCCAGGCGGGGCACTTAATGCGTTAGCTGCGGCACGGACAACGTGGAATGTTGCCCACACCTAGTGCCCACCGTTTACGGCGTGGACTACCAGGGTATCTAATCCTGTTCGCTCCCCACGCTTTCGCTCCTCAGCGTCAGTATCGGCCCAGAGATCCGCCTTCGCCACCGGTGTTCCTCCTGATATCTGCGCATTTCACCGCTACACCAGGAATTCCGATCTCCCCTACCGAACTCTAGCCTGCCCGTATCGACTGCAGACCCGGGGTTAAGCCCCGGGCTTTCACAACCGACGCGACAAGCCGCCTACGAGCTCTTTACGCCCAATAATTCCGGACAACGCTTGCGCCCTACGTATTACCGCGGCTGCTGGCACGTAGTTAGCCGGCGCTTCTTCTGCAGGTACCGTCACTTTCGCTTCTTCCCTGCTGAAAGAGGTTTACAACCCGAAGGCCGTCATCCCTCACGCGGCGTCGCTGCATCAGGCTTGCGCCCATTGTGCAATATTCCCCACTGCTGCCTCCCGTAGGAGTCTGGGCCGTGTCTCAGTCCCAGTGTGGCCGGTCGCCCTCTCAGGCCGGCTACCCGTCGTCGCCTTGGTGAGCCGTTACCTCACCAACAAGCTGATAGGCCGCGGGCTCATCCTGCACCGCCGGAGCTTTCCAACCCGGGAGATGCCTCCCAGGCTCGTATCCGGTATTAGACCCCGTTTCCAGGGCTTGTCCCAGAGTGCAGGGCAGATTGCCCACGTGTTACTCACCCGTTCGCCACTAATCCCCTCCCGAAGGAGGTTCATCGTTCGACTTGCATGTGTTAAGCACGCCGCCAGCGTTCGTCCTGAGCCAGGATCAAACTCTCCGTGAATGCTTCCCCGTGATCGGGGCGACACATCACGAGAGCGGAACAGTCAGGCGGAATAAGCCCGACCGTTCACAGCGTCCTCGCTGTGTTTTTTCAAAGGAACCTCGCCACCGGAAACCATCCGGTAGACGGGGTATCAACATATCTGGCGTTGACTTTTGGCACGCTGTTGAGTTCTCAAGGAACGGTCGCTTCCTTCGTACTCACCCTCTCGGGCTTTCCTCCGGGCGCTTCCCTTCGGTGTTTCCGACTCTATCAGATCCTTTCGGCGTCTGATTCCCGGTCGGCGGGCTGTCGGCGGGGTTTTTCGGCTTTCGCCGTCCGCCCTTTCGACATTCACTACGTTAGCTCATTTCCCCGGCGACTCATAATCGAGTCCGGGAAGTCGAATTCGGGCACGCGAGCGCACCAAAATCGACCCCGTCGAGGGGTGGTAGCTAGGTAGTGGGTTGGCCGCTCCGGCTGCAGGCGATCGCCGTACCCGGTTCAGCGGCTCGGGATACGTTACGCATCTTCGCGGGGCGCGTCAACTTCGGCGGCGCCTCGGCACATGGGCCCGATAGGGGCTCACCGTCGGGTCCCCCGCCACCCAGTAGCGCCAGGGATGGGCGTCGCCGTTCCCGCCCTCGCCGGCGACTCCGGTGCGGGGGCCGTTGCGTACCTGGTCAGTGGCTACCGGCGTACCGGTCAGCATGCGCAGCGGGGTCTCGCCGGAGGCGCACGCGTCCGTGCCGTCCAGGGCCCGGTCCACCTCGAGGGCCGTCGCCAGGCGGGCGGGGCCCTTGGCCAGTTCGTTGTCGTTCCGGGCCGAAACTCGCCGTTTGCGGGCCAGTTCGACGCCCTCGACGACCTCGCCGGCGCGGAGCAGGACGGCGCTCGCCCGGCCCTCGGGACCGCAGACGAGGTTCATGCAGTGCCACATGCCGTAGGTGAAGTAGACGTACACGTGTCCGGGCTCCCCGAACATCACGGCGTTGCGGGCGGTACGGCCGCGGTAGGCGTGGGAGCCGGGGTCGTTCGGGCCGTCGTACGCCTCCACCTCGGTGAGGCGTACGGCGATCGGGCCGTCCGGTGTCGTACGCACCAGGATCCGGCCGAGCAGGTCCGGGGCGACCTCCAGGACCGGGCGGTCGAAGAACTCTCGGGGCAGTGGCGTACGGTCCGGGGGCGCGATCATGCCCTCCGAGGGTAGTGCAGACGCGGAACCGCTCCGGCGGAACCGGTCGGGGGGTGGATCGCGTTTGTAGGGGTCGAGGGTCTTCGTAAAGGGAGAGTCAATGGCGTTCAAGAAGCTGCTCGCGAGCCTCGGTGCCGGTGGGGCGTCCGTGGAGACGGTGCTGACCGAGGTCAATGTCGTGCCCGGCGGTGTCGTCCAGGGCGAGGTGCGGATCCAGGGCGGGTCCGTGAACCAGGACGTCGAGGGGTTGTCCGTCGGTCTGCAGGCCAAGGTCGAGGTGGAGAGCGGCGACCAGGAGTACAAGCAGGACATCGAGTTCGCCAAGGTGCGGCTCGGCGGGGCCTTCGAGCTGCAGGCGGGTGCGGTGCACGCGGTGCCGTTCGGCCTGGAGGTGCCCTGGGAGACGCCGGTCACGATGATCGACGGGCAGGCGCTGCGCGGGATGCACATCGGCGTGACGACCGAGCTGGCGATCGCGCGTGCCGTCGACTCGACGGATCTCGACCCGGTCAACGTGCATCCGCTGCCGGCGCAGAAGGCGATCCTGGACGCCTTCATCCAGCTCGGCTTCCGCTTCAAGAACGCGGACATGGAGCGCGGCCACATCCGCGGAACGCGGCAGACGCTGCCGTTCTACCAGGAGATCGAGTTCTACCCGCCGTCGCAGTACCGGGGGCTGAACCAGGTCGAGCTGAGCTTCGTGGCCGACGAGCACGCGATGGACGTCGTGCTGGAGATGGACAAGAAGCCGGGTCTGTTCAGCGAGGGCTCGGACACCTACCGGTCGTTCCAGGTGGGGCTGAACGACTGGATGGGGACCGACTGGGCGGCTTATCTGAACCAGTGGCTGTCCGAGGTCGGCAGCAAGCGCAACTGGTTCTAGGCTCGGGAACTGCTGGTTCCAGATCATCGATCAGGAGGTACCGAGGTGACCGAGCTCAAGCGGCGGCCGCTCCCCCACGACTTCCATCCGCCCGTGCCGTCGTTCACGGTGACGAGTGACGACGTCCAGGAGGGTGCGACGCTCAAGAGCGCCCAGGTCCACGCCGAGGGCAACACCTCGCCGCACCTGCGCTGGGAGGGCTTCCCGCCGGAGACCAAGAGCTTCGCCGTGACCTGCTACGACCCCGACGCGCCGACCGGCAGCGGGTTCTGGCACTGGGTGCTGTTCGACATCCCGGCCTCCGTGACGGAGCTGCCGGCGGGTGCGGGCAGCGGCAAGTTCGAGGGGCTACCCGAGGGCGCCGTACACGCGCGCAACGACTACGGGACGAAGGACTTCGGCGGCGCCGCGCCGCCGCCCGGGGACGGGCCGCACCGGTACGTCTTCACGGTGTACGCGGTCGACCAGGAGAAGCTCGGTCCGAACGCGGACGCGTCGCCGGCCGTCGTCGGCTTCAACCTGCGGTTCCACACCATCGCACGCGCACAGCTCATCGGGGAGTACGAGAACCCGGCGCAGGGCTGAGCGCGGCGCCGCGATTCAGCCGAGCGTTCACGGAACGTTTGCCCGCCTCCGGTCTTGGAAGTGATCGGAGGCGGGCATTTTTTATTGCGTTGTCCATCACGGCGCGCCCGTCCAGAGTTGATCCAAGCCCGCCGGGGGGTGGGCAGGTGCACACGGGAGGTGGGCTGGATGCGGGACACGCTGGTGCTGAACGCGAGCTTCGAGCCGCTGTCGACGGTGACGTTGAATCGAGCCGTCGTTCTGGTGCTGCAGGACAAGGCCGTCGTCGAGCAGGCCCACCCCGAACTGCGCATGCGTGGCGCCGATGTGGACATACCCGCGCCCCGGGTGATCCGGTTGTGCAGGTACGTACGGGTGCCGTTCCGAAGACAAGCCCCATGGTCGAGGCGGGGAGTGCTGGTCCGGGACCGGCACCGGTGCGCGTACTGCGGGCGCAGGGCCACGACCGTGGACCATGTGGTGCCGCGGGCGCAGGGCGGGCAGGACACGTGGCTGAACACGGTGGCCGCGTGCGCGGAGGACAACCACAGGAAGGCCGACCGGACTCCGGAGCAGGCCGGGATGAAGCTGCTGAGGGAGCCGTTCGAGCCGACGCCGGCGGATGCGATGCTGCTCGCGCTGGGTGCGGACGACTTCGAGGCGCTCCCTGAGTGGCTGGCCCGGGATGCGGCCTGAGCGTCTGCCAGGCGCTCGATGACGGCAACCGCAGGTTGGGTGCGGTTTCTCGCGCAGTTCCCCGCGCCCCTGTCGGGGCGCGGCAGGAACCCGGCGTTCTCCGGTAACCCCTAGTCGATGCTGGGCTTCTCGCGGCGCTCCGTGCTCGGGCCGTTGTTCTGGGCGGGCACGTTGGCTCCGCCGTTGCCCTGGTTGCCGCCGCCCAGGGGGCCGAAGTTGCCCATTGCGCCGGAGAGGCCCTTCAGGGCGTCGCCGATCTCGCTGGGGACGATCCAGAGCTTGTTGGCGTCGCCCTCGGCGATCTTCGGGAGCATCTGGAGGTACTGGTAGGACAGGAGCTTCTGGTCCGGGTCGCCGGCGTGGATGGCCTCGAAGACCGTACGGACCGCCTGGGCCTCGCCCTCGGCTCGCAGGGCGGCGGCCTTGGCCTCACCCTCGGCGCGCAGGATCTGGGACTGCTTCTCGCCCTCGGCGGTGAGGATGGCGGCCTGGCGCGTGCCTTCGGCGGTGAGGATGGCGGCGCGCTTGTCACGGTCGGCGCGCATCTGCTTCTCCATCGAGTCCTGGATGGAGGTGGGCGGTTCGATGGCCTTCAGCTCCACGCGGTTGACGCGGATGCCCCACTTGCCCGTGGCCTCGTCGAGGACGCCGCGCAGTGCGGCGTTGATCTCCTCGCGGGAGGTCAGGGTGCGTTCGAGGTCCATGCCGCCGATGATGTTGCGCAGCGTGGTGACGGTCAGCTGCTCGATGGCCTGGATGTAGCTGGCCACTTCGTACGTGGCCGCGCGGGCGTCGGTCACCTGGTAGTAGATGACGGTGTCGATGTTGACGACCAGGTTGTCCTGGGTGATGACCGGCTGCGGCGGGAAGGGTACGACCTGTTCGCGCAGGTCGATGCGGTTGCGGATGGTGTCGATGAACGGGACGACGATGTTCAGGCCCGCGTTCAGGGTGCGTGTGTAGCGGCCGAAGCGCTCGACGATGGCCGCGCTTGCCTGTGGGATGACCTGGATGGTCTTGATCAGGGCGATGAAGACCAACACCACCAGAATGACCAGGACGATGATGACCGGTTCCATCGTGTTCCCCGTACCCCTCTCCGCCTCGGCGCCTTCGGCAGATCCCGTGCCTGTAGAAGATCTTGCTGGTCGAGTCTGACAGACTTCGCCCAACTCGTGGGCGTGTTGCCTCAGATGACGATGGCGGTGGCCCCTTCGATGTCCACGACGTCCACCTCCTGGCCCACTTCGTAGGCGCGGCCGGTGTCGAGCGCGCGGGCCGACCAGACCTCTCCGGCGAGCTTGATACGGCCGCCGGAACCGTCGACGCGTTCCAGGACGACGGCCTGCCTGCCCTTCAACGCGTCGATGCCGGTGGCGAGTTGGGGGCGCTGTCTGCTGTGCCGGGCCGCGATGGGGCGGACCACGGCGATGAGTGCGACCGAGACGACGACGAACACGAGGACCTGGAGCACGGCGTCGAGGCCGAGTGCGGCGGCGACGGCGGCCGCGACCGCTCCGACCGCGAGCATGCCGAACTCCGGCATGGCGGTGACGACGAGCGGGATTCCGAGTGCCGCCGCGCCGACGAGCCACCACACCCATGCGTCGATGTCGTTCACATGGTCATGGTAGGGCCGGGGTCGGGCGGCGGACAGGGCGCGAAGGGGAAGCGCACGGGGGGTCAGGACAGGGGCAGGCCCTGGGCGGTCCAGCGGTCGCCGACCTGCTCGACGACGAGCGGCAGGCCGAAGCAGCGGGAGAGGTTGCGGGAGGTCAGTTCCAGCTCGATGGGGCCGGCGGCGAGGACCTTGCCCTGGCGGATCATCAGGACGTGGGTGAAGCCGGGGGCGATCTCCTCGACGTGGTGCGTGACCATGATCATCGAGGGGGCGATGGGGTCGCGGGCGAGCCGGCCGAGGCGGCGGACCAGGTCCTCGCGGCCGCCGAGGTCGAGGCCGGCGGCGGGCTCGTCGAGCAGGAGCAGCTCGGGGTCGGTCATCAGGGCGCGGGCGATCAGGGTGCGCTTGCGCTCGCCCTCGGAGAGGGTGCCGAAGCGGCGGTCGAGGAAGTCGCTCATGCCGAGGCGGTCGAGGAAGGCGCGGGCGCGCTGCTCGTCGACCTCGTCGTACTCCTCCTGCCAGTGGGCCGTCATGCCGTACGCGGCCGTGAGGACCGTCTCCAGGACCGTCTGGCGCTTGGGGAGCTTCTCGGCCAGGGCGATGCCGGCCATGCCGATGCGGGGGCGCAGCTCGAAGACGTCGACCTTGCCGAGGGTGTCGCCGAGGATGGTGGCGGTGCCCTTGCTGGGGAAGAGGTAGCTGGAGGCGACGTTCAGGAGGGTGGTCTTGCCGGCGCCGTTGGGTCCGAGGATGACCCAGCGCTCGCCCTCCTTCACCGACCAGGAGACCTGGTCCACGAGAGCCCGGCCCTCGCGGACCACGGATACGTCCTGAAGCTCCAGAACATCGCTCATGAGCGCGTTGTCTCCCCTTGCAGTGTGCCGGTCTCGGCTGGTCGCGTACGCCTGTGGCTCGGTCCGCCGCGCCTGTGGGCGCAGCCCTTATGAAATCTACGCCACGCGCGCGCCGCTCCATTCCTTCGGTCCGGTCCTTAGGGTGGGGGCATGCTCTCGGAACCGCGTTCAGGACGCCTTGCCGCATGGGGAAATGCCCTTTTGGCCGGACTTGTCTCCCCGGATGACGCCGCAATCGCCATTGTGGGCGAGGACACGGTGCACCGGGTGGAGGGGCTGCCCGGGGAGTCCGCGCAGGTCGGGCTGACGCTGGCGCTGGGGCGGCTGCGGGCGCTGGGGGCGACAGGGCTGCGGGTGGCGCTGCCGGCGCCGGGGCATCCGCTGGGGCTGAGCGGTCCGCCCGAGTTCAACGCGCGGGCCCTGGAGGCCGAGGAGGCGGTGGTCTGCTTCGGCGCCGCGTTCGGGCTCGTGCCGGAGGTGTACGAGGCCGGGCCGGAGGGTGATGTGCATGCCGAGGTCGTGTGGCGTGTGCTGCCGGTCCGGGAGGCGCCGCCCGCGGATGTGCCGTCGCTGGGCGAGGCCGAGCGGGAGCTGGCGGAGGCGCTGCGCGAGGCGACCGAGGTACTGGCGAAGCTGGACGTCGCCGGGTCCGGTCCGGTGGCGGAGGCGGCGATCGACGCGTACCGGGCACGGGCCGAGCGGGGCCGTGAGGTGCTGGCGCCGGGATATCCGCCGCGTGCGGTGCGGGTGCTGGAGCTGGCGCAGCGGGTGGCGCTGCTGATCTCGCTGGCGTACGACCACGGGCACGGGGGTGCGGTCAGCTCGTCGGAGATGGCCGCCCGGGCGGAGGCCTTGCGGCCGGTGGAGCGGACGGCCCGCCGGGCGCAGGTGGCGGCGTACAACTCGATCGTGGAGGAGCACGAGCGCGGGGTGCGCTGAGGGCCTGGGCTGCCCGCGCGGTGCCGGTACCGACGGCGGGTGGTGGCCGCCTGCGTCCGGGCGGGGCCATACCGGGGTGGGGAGCGCGGGGAGTGACGACCGGGGCATGCGGTCTGCGGTGCCGTACCGACGTGCGGACCGCGGGATGTGCTGAGCGAGACGTGCGGCCTGCGGGGTCGTACCCCCGCGCGGCCGCGGGATGCGCTGAGCGAGCCGTGCGGCCTGCGGGGAGCAGGGCCGTGCCGGCCTGAGGGATGCGGGGTGGGGGCACAGGGTGCGCCGAAACCGGGCTGTGGAGTCTGCGTGAAAAAAGGCCGCGCTGACCGGGCCATGCCGCCTGCGGGGCTGCGGGGCATACCGGGGTGCGGCTCCGCTGGGAGTCGACCGGCCCGGCGGCCTGCATGGAGCCGGGCCGTGGGCCTGCGTCCCGGAGGGCGACACGGCGACAGGCCTCCCGGGCGGTGCCGGGAGGCCTGGGGTCGGTGTCGGCCGGGACTCAGTGGTTGAGGCCGAGGTTGCCGAAGGCCGGGTTCAGCACGCCGATGACGCTCACGCTGTTGCCGACCGCGTTCACCGGGACGTGTACCGGGACCTGGACGACGTTGCCCGAGCCGACGCCCGGGGAGCCGTGGGCCTCGCCGCAGGCCCAGCTGCCGGTCGTGGCGGAGGCCAGGCCCGCTCCGGCGGCCACGAGGCCACCGGCCACCATCGTCACGGCGGCTGCCTTCTTCAGGTTCTTCACTTTCCAACCCCTCCTAGGCGGTCACCGCGGCGGTCCGCCGCGGCACGCACTGGAGAACGGCGGAGATCGCCGGAGGATGCGCCATCCGGGTGACATTCCCACGACGGTATGAATCTCAGTCCGGAGCGGAACCCTCCGTATTGCCGGTCGCACCTGCGCGCACGGCGCGTTTCAGCCGGTCACGCCGTGGCGCACGGCCCACAACGCGGCCTGCGTGCGGTCGGCGAGGTCGAGTTTCATGAGGATGTTGGAGACGTGCGTCTTGACGGTCTTCTCGGAGAGCACGAGGGCGCGGGCGATCTCCCGGTTGGAGCGGCCGTCCGCGATCAGGCCGAGCACCTCGCGCTCCCGCTCGGTGAGCGAACCGGCTCTGCCCTGGCCCGAGTTGGCCTCCTCCTGGGAGAGCAGGGCGCCGGCGACCTCGGGCTGCAGCAGGACGTGGCCGGCGTGCACGGAGCGGATGGCCCCGGCGAGGGCGTCGGGGTCCACGTCCTTGTAGACGTACCCGGCGGCGCCCGCGCGCAGGGCCGGTACGACGGTGCGCTGCTCGGTGAAGCTGGTGACGATGAGCACGCGCGCGGGGTGGTCGAGCTCGCGCAGTCGGCGCAGGGCCTCGATGCCGTCCATGCCGGGCATCTTGACGTCCATCAGGACGACGTCCGGCCGCAGTTCCTCGGCGCGGGCGACTCCCTCGGCACCGTCGGCGGCCTCGCCGACGACCTCTATGTCGTCCTGCACCTCCAGAAAGGTGCGCAGGCCCCGCCGGACGACCTGGTGGTCGTCGACGAGCAGCACCCTGATCGCGTCAGCCACCGGGCACCTCCATCTCGATCGTGGTGCCCTTGCCGGGCGCCGATTCCACGGTCAGCGTGCCGCCGACCCCGCTCGCGCGGTCCCGCATCGAGACCAGGCCCAGATGCCGTCCGGCGCGGCGGACCGCGCCGGGGTCGAAGCCGCTGCCGTCGTCGGTGACGCGGAGCACGGCTCCGCAGCCGCGCCGCCCGACGCTCACCTCGACGTGTTCGGCGCCGGAGTGGCGCAGTGCGTTGTGCAGAGCCTCCTGGGCGACCCTGAGCATGGCCTCCTCCTGGGCGGCGGGCAGGGCGCGGAAGCCGCTGCTGGTGAAGGTCACGCGCGCGCTGTGGGCCCGGTCGAGGACCTGGGTCTGGGTGCGCAAGGTGGCGACCAGGCCGTCCTCGTCCAGTGCGGCGGGGCGCAACTCCACGACGGCGGCGCGCAGTTCGTCGGCGGCCTCGGCGGCGAGCGCGGCGACCTGGTGCAGCTCGCCCTTGGCGCGGGCGGGGTCGCGGTCGACGAGGGCCACGGCGGCCTGGGCGGTCAGGCGCAGGGAGAACAGCTTCTGGCTGACGGCGTCGTGCAGTTCGTGGGCGAGGCGGGAGCGTTCCTCGGCGATGGTCAGTTCGCGGCTGCGTTCGTAGAGGCGGGCGTTGGTCAGGGCGATGGCGGCGTGCTGGGCGAGGATGGCGAGCAGTTCCTCGTCCTCCTCGGTGAAGCCGCAGCTTCCCTCCGGCTTGGGGCAGCGCTTGTTGGCGAGGAACAGCGCCCCGATGACCTCCTCGCCGTCCTTGATCGGCAGGCCCAGGAAGTCCGCCAGGTCGGGATGGGCGCCCGGCCAGCCCTCGAAGCGGGGGTCCTTGCGCACGTCGGCGAGGCGCTCGACCTTCGCCTCGCGCAGCATCGCGGCGAGGATGCCGTGCTGGCGCGGGAGCGGTCCGATGGCGCGCCACTGCTCGTCGCTGACGCCGTCCACGACGAACTGGGCGAAGCCGCCGTGGTCGTCGGGGACGCCGAGGGCGGCGTACTGGGCGTCGAGCAGCTCGCGGGCGGAGGCGACGATCGTCTTGAGGACGTCGCGCACCTCCAGATGCCTGCTCATGGCCAGCAGCGCGGAACTCACCGCTGCCAGGCCGGACCGGGGGCCTTGACTCATGTCCTCACGGTACCGGCGGGGTGTGACACCGCGGATCGGACCACTGGCCGCCGGACCACGGCCGCTGGTCCTAGGGCGGCGGGTCTAGGGCCCGGGGCCCCGGGCGGGCGGTGTACGCCGAAGGGCCCCTGCGGTTTGCGGCCCGCGCCCGAGGCGGCGGGTGCGGCGCCGTTCCTAGGTTGTGCCCATCGCCCGGTGGGGGCGGTGAGCGACGAGGGGACGGTGGTCATGCCGGTAGGGATCGTCACGGGGGCTTCGAAGGGCCTGGGGCGGGCGCTCGCCGAGGCGCTGGCCGCGCGGGGCTGGGATCTGGTGCTGGACGCGCGGGGCGCCGGCGCTCTCAAGGAGGCGGCGCACAGCGTGGCGGGGCACGGCACGCGTGTGGAGGCGCTGGCGGGTGATGTGACGGACGCCGGGCACCGGGCCGCGCTGGTGGCGGCCGCGCGCGAGCTGGGCGGTGTCGATCTGCTGGTCAGCAACGCGAGCGCGCTGGGCGCCGAGCCGCTGATGCGGCTGGCGGAGCTGCCGGTGGAGGGGCTGCGGCGGGCGCTGGAGGTGAACGTGGTGGCGGCGCTGGGCCTGGTCCGTGAGGCGCTGCCGCTGCTGCGGGAGTCGCCGGCCGGGACGGTGATCGCCGTCAGCTCGGACGCGGCGGCCGAGGCGTACGAGACGTGGGGCGGCTACGGCGCCTCGAAGGCGGCCCTGGACCAGCTCGCGGCGGTGCTGGGCGTGGAGGAGCCCGGCCTGCGGGTGTGGGCGGTGGATCCCGGGGACATGGCGACGGAGCTGTACGCGGCGGCCGTGCCCGGTGACGACGATCCGCGGCCGGCGCCCGCCACGGTCGTACCGGCCTTCCTGCGGCTGCTGGACGAGCGGCCGGCCAGCGGGCGGTACACGGCGCCGGCGCTGCTGGAGAAGCGGTGAGCAGGGGCACGGGGGTCCCTCCGCTCGCGCGGAGGCGGACGTGGGGGAAGGTGCCGGAGGGGCTGTCCGCGCGCGTGCCCGCCGAGCAGCGGGGGCCGGGGCTGGACCGGGACGCCGTACGGCTGCTGGTGTCGCGCGGTGAGGAGGTGACGCATCACGCGTTCGGTGAGCTGCCGCCGCTGCTGCGGGCCGGGGACCTGCTGGTGGTGAACACCTCGCCCACGCTGGCCGCGGCGGTGGACGGGCGGATCGGGCACGCGCGCGTGGTGGTGCATTTCTCCACGCGCGGCGACGACGGCCGGTGGGCGGTCGAGCTGCGGGAACCGGACGGACGGGGTACCACGCGCGCGCGTGCGGGCACGCGTACGGGTACGGAGGTGAAGCTGCCCGGGGCCGGCCGGCTGGTGCTGGAGGAGCCCGTGAGCCCGCGCGGGGAGCGGCTGTGGTGGGCCCGGCCGGATGGTGACGTCCTCGGGCTGCTGCGCGCGCACGGGCGGCCCATCCGCTACGCGTACACGGAGCGGGATCAGCCGCTGTCGGTGTACCAGACGGTGTTCGCGCTGCCGTCGGCGGACGGGTCGGGCAGTGCGGAGATGCCGAGCGCGGCGCGGCCCTTCACCACGCGTCTGGTGACGGAGCTGGTGAGCCGGGGGGTCCTGTTCGCCCCGGTCACCCTGCACACGGGCGTGGCGTCGGCGGAGGCGCACGAGCCGCCGTATCCGGAGCGGTTCGCGGTGCCGGAGGCGTCCGCGCGGCTGATCAACGCGGTGAAGGCGCAGCAGTCGGGGCACGGCGCGTCCTGGGCCGGCCGGGTGATCGCGGTCGGTACGACGGCCGTGCGCGCGGTGGAGTCGGCGACCGGGCCGGACGGGAGGGTGCGGGGGGCCGCCGGCTGGACGGATCTGGTCGTGACGCCGGAGCGCGGGGTGCGGGTGGTGGACGGGCTGCTGACCGGGCTGCACGAGCCGGAGGCCTCGCATCTGCTGATGCTGGAGGCGGTCGCGGGGCGGGCCGCGGTCGACCGCGCGTACGAGGAGGCCGTCCGGGGGCGCTATCTGTGGCACGAGTTCGGCGACGTGCATCTCATCCTGCCGGAGGAGAGCCCTCACTCAGAGCATTGCGATGGCAACACTTGGTGAGTTCATTACCTCTGGGAATGTGAGCCCGCGCATAGGGTCCACATCACGTACGAACAGGCATAGGAGATAAACCATCCCCAGATGAACGGGACAGACGGTCGCGTCTGTCCCGTTTTGCCCTTCCCGGGTCCACTATGCCGGATCGTACGTCACACCTTTGCCTGGACTTTTTGCGCCAGCTAAGAATTGCTCCCGTCGCTCAACGCCGTGGGTTACCGGCCCGCGGCGTTCGTGTGGGAGGAGCCGATTCCCCCGGCGGACGCAGGAGCGACCTCCGCGCCAACGAAGAGGTCCATCAGCCATGCCCAAGAACATCCTCAATCGTGCTCATAGTCTGGTCCTGACCAAGCAGCGCCAGATCGCCGTCGCCGGCGTCGCCGCGCTCGGCACCGCCGCCATCGCCCTCTCGGCCGTCCCCGGCAACTCCGGCACCGTCACCACCGGCGCCTCCGCCGCCGACACCGCCCAGGTCGCCGCCGACGCCCAGGTCGCCGCCGACGCCCAGCTGAAGAACGTCAAGGGCACGGTCACCGACCAGCTCGCTCCCCAGACGGTCAAGCTCGACGCGTTCGCCGCGCAGAAGAAGGCCGCCGACGCCGCCGCCGCCAAGCAGCGCGCCGAGGCCGCCGCGAAGAAGGCCGCCGCCGACGCCGCCGCCAGGAAGGCCGCGCAGGACCGAGCCGCCAAGGAGGCCGCGAGCCGCTCCGCCGAGCGCCCGCAGATGGAGCTGGTGTCCGCCAAGACGTACGCGAACAACCTCGACGGCTGGATCCGGCACTCGCTGGACATCATGCGCGCCAAGGGCATCCCCGGCAGCTACAACGGCATCTACCGCAACGTGATGCGCGAGTCCTCGGGCAACCCCAACGCCATCAACAACTGGGACATCAACGCCCAGAACGGCATTCCGTCCAAGGGTCTGCTGCAGGTCATCGACCCGACGTTCCGTGCCTACCACGTGGCCGGCACCTCCTGGAACATCTACGACCCGGTCGCCAACATCACGGCCGCCTGCAACTACGCGGCGCACCGCTACGGCTCCATGGACAACGTCAACAGCGCGTACTGAGGGCTGGCGCGGACCTCTGACACGTGACGCCGAAGGGCGGCACCCCAGCACGGGGTGCCGCCCTTCTTGTCGTACGCCCGGCTACTTGCGCATGACCTCCGGCTCGTGGCGCCGCAGGAATCGGGCCACGAGGAAGCCGCAGACCACGCCGAGCGCGATCAGCGCGACCATGTCCAGGCCCCAGGCCCCGGCGGTGTGGTTCCACAGCGGGTCGGTGCTGCCCGGGTCGTCGGTGTTCGGGGCGATGTTGTTGAAGTCGAGCGTGGCGCCGGCGGCGGCCACCGCCCAGCGCGACGGCATCAGGTACGAGAACTCGTTGACCCCGAGCGTGCCGTGCAGGGTGAACAGGCAGCCGGTGAAGACGACCTGGATGATCGCGAACATCACCAGCAGCGGCATGGTCTTCTCCGCGGTCTTCACCAGCGAGGAGATCACCAGGCCGACCATCATCGAGGTGAAGCCGAGCGCCATGACCGGCAGGCACAGCTCGAGGAGGGTGTTGCCGCCGAGGACGAGCCCCTGGTCCGGGATCTCGCGGGGCGAGAAGCCGATCACGCCGACCATCAGGCCCTGGAGCACCGTGACGACGCCGAGCACGACCACCTTGGACATCAGATACGCCGACCGGGACAGGCCGGTCGCGCGCTCCCGCTCGTAGATCACCCGTTCCTTGATCAGCTCACGGACCGAGTTCGCGGCGCCCGCGAAACACGCGCCGACGGCGAGGATCAGCAGCACGGTGGTGGCCGTGCCGTTGGGGATGTGCTGGCCGGTCCTGGGGTTGATCGCCTCGTTGACCAGCAGGCCGCGGTTGTGGTCGATCAGCAGGCTGACCGAGCCGAGCACCGCCGGGAGGATCACCGTCAGCGCGAGGAAGCCCTTGTCGGAGACGATGACCGACACATAGCGCCGGATCAGGGTCATCAGCTGCGAACCCCAGGACTGCGGCTTGGGCGGCTTCATGGCCTGCGGCGGAGGCATCGGTACGGACTGCGGGGCCACCGCGTCCACGTCCGCGGCGTACATCTGGTAGTGCTGCGAGCCCTTCCAGCGGCCCGCCCAGTCGTAGTCGCGGTAGTTCTCGAAGGCGGAGAAGACGTCGGCCCAGCTGTCGTAGCCGAAGAAGTTCAGCGCCTCCTCCGGCGGGCCGAAGTAGGCGACGGCTCCGCCCGGCGCCATCACCAGCAGCTTGTCGCACAGCGCCAGCTCGGCCACCGAGTGGGTGACCACGAGCACCGTACGGCCGTCGTCGGCGAGGCCGCGCAGCAGCTGCATGACATCGCGGTCCATGCCCGGGTCGAGACCCGAGGTCGGCTCGTCCAGGAAGATCAGCGACGGCTTGGTGAGCAGCTCGAGGGCCACCGAGACGCGCTTGCGCTGGCCGCCGGACAGGGAGGTGACCTTCTTGTCCTTGTGGATGTCCAGCTTGAGCTCGCGCAGCACCTCGTCGATGCGCGCGTCGCGCTCGGCGGCGGTGGTGTCGGCCGGGAAGCGCAGCTTGGCCGCGTACTTCAGGGCCTTCTTGACGCTCAGCTCCTTGTGCAGGATGTCGTCCTGCGGGACCAGACCGATGCGCTGGCGCAGCTCGGCGAACTGCTTGTACAGGTTGCGATTGTCGTACAGCACCTCGCCCTGGTTGGCGGGCCGGTAGCCGGTGAGCGCCTTCAGCAGAGTGGACTTGCCGGAGCCGGACGGGCCGATGACCGCGATCAGGGACTTCTCCGGGACGCCGAAGGAGACGTCCTTCAGGATCTGCTTGCCGCCGTCGACCGTGACGGTCAGATGGCGCGCGGAGAAGGAGACCTCACCGGTGTCGACGAACTCCTCGAGCCGGTCGCCGACGATCCGGAAGGCGGAGTGGCCGACGCCGACGATGTCGGCCGGGCCCAGCTGCACCGAGCCGCCCTTGGGGATCGGCTGGCCGTTGACGTAGGTGCCGTTGTGCGAGCCGAGGTCGCGGATCTCCAGCCGGCCGTCGGGCGTGGCGTGGAACTCGGCGTGGTGCCGCGAGACCTGCAGGTCGGAGACGACCAGGTCGTTCTCCAGGGCACGGCCGATGCGCATCACGCGGCCGATGGAGAACTGGTGGAAGGTGGTCGGGCTGCGGTCGCCGTAGACCGGCGGCGCCCCCGCGCCACCACCGGGTGTCTTCTGCGCGTACTGGTCGCCGGGCCCCGCCTGCTGCGGGAACGCGGGCGCCTGCTGCTGCCAGCCCGGCTGCTGGGCCTGCGGCTGCGCGGGCGCCTGGTGTGGTACGGCCTGCTGCGGGGCCGCCTGCTGTGGAGCGGCGGCCTGCTGGGCCCAGCCCGGTGCGCCGGCCGCCTGGCCTGCGGCCCCCTGTGCGGCGTACGGCGCCGGCTGCGGGTGGCGGGCCGCGGCCCCGGTCAGATTCAGCCGCGGTCCGTCGGTCGCGTTGCCGAGATGCAGCGAGGCGCCCGGCCCGATCTCCATCTGCTGGATCCGCCGGCCCTGCACGAACGTGCCGTTGGTGCTGCCATGGTCCTCGATGACCCAACTGCGGCCGTTGAAGCTGACCGTGGCGTGCCGCCAGGACACCCTGGCGTCCTCGAAGACGATGTCACCCTGCGGATCGCGGCCGAGGGTGTAGGGCCTGGACGGGTCCAGCGTCCAGGTCCGTCCGTTTGATTCCAGTACGAGTTCCGGCACTCCATGCCCCACTGAGTTGTCCCCCGAGTTACCCCCATCACAGGGAGTCTAGGGATGTCGAACATCGGGGGGAACTATTTCAGGCCCGGCCCTCTGACCGAAACCCGGGCCTTGTCACGGGCGCCCGCGCGCGCTTCAACTCGCCCCCGTTGACGGGGTTGAAAACGGGCCGGAGAGTGGTAATCCCGACGAGGGGGACAGAGACGGCTTCGGTGCCGCACCGCGGATCGGGGGGCTTGCCCATCAGGTCTGCCATATCGGGGGGTCTGTCATGAGGTCAGCCACGAACGCCGGGGCCGCCGCCGGGACCGGACGACACCCCGCGACGGTGCCCTGGAAGGACGTCCTGCTGTCCGCGATCGCCGCGGTGAGCTGGGCGTTGGCCGGGATGGCGGGCACGGCCGCGCTCGGGCTGCACCTGCTCCAGGCGGACTCCACCGCCTCATTGGGCCCCATGACAGCGGCAGTTGTGGCACTCGCGGCGGGTGGTTCGGTCTCGCCGTCGGGCGATGTCTCCGCCTTCGGGCTGAAGGGCGCCGAGGCCCACACCGCCGTCGAGATCACGCCACTCGGGGTCAGTCTCGCGGGTGCCCTGCTGCTGTCGTGGTTCTTCCTGCGGTCCCTGCGCAGGGCGGGAGTTGTCGTCGCGCCCGCCGAACTCCTCGCCCGCGCGGGCACGGTGGTCGTCCTCTTCGTGGCGGTGCTGGGCGGTCTGGCCTGGGCCGGTCATGACGTCGTCACCCTCGACGGCGGCTCGCTCGGCCTGGACAGGCTGCCGGGCACGGGCGGCAAGGGCGGCGGACTGAGCATCCCCGGCATCGGCGACGTCGGCGGACTGCTGCCGGACCGGCTCGGCGACCTCGTCCACGCCAAGGCCTCGGTCGGCTTCACCGTGGACACGACGGCCACGCTGCTCGGCGGCGCCCTCTGGTGCGCCGGTGTCCTGCTGATCGCCCTGCTCGCCTCCCGGCGCGCTCCCCTGCCGCCGGGCTGGTCCGTCGTGCACCGGGCGGTACGGCCGGCGGTGTCGGCGCTCGCCACCGTGCTGCTGGTGGCCGTCGCGGCGGGGCTCGCGGCGGCGGCGTACGCGGCCGCCGGGGACGACCACCCGGCGCGGATCGCCGGCGCGGCCCTCCTCGGCGATCCGAACGGGGTCTGGCTCGGTCTCCCGCTCGGTCTCCTCGTCCCCTGGGACGGCCACGCCACCGGCGCCCTCGCCGCGTTCCTCCCGCACCCGCTGGACCGACTCCTCACCGCGCACGCCGACCGCCCCGTGACACTCGGCCGGCTGGCCGGCCTGGACAGCCGGGTGTGGCTGCTGGCCGTGGCCGCGAGCCTGGCCATGCTGCTGGCGGGCACCCTGACGGCGGTGCGGACACCGGTGGGGCGGTCGGTGGTGGGGCGGCAGGCCGAGGGTGCCTTCGGCTTCGCCGCCCGCTGCGGCCTGCGGCTCGGTCTCACGACCGCGCTCGCCCTGCCCCTGCTCGTCCGGCTGACGGGCGTGTCCGTGTCCTCCTCCCTGTCCGTCCTCGGCTTCGACGCCTTCGACGCGGACGTCGACCTGCACGGCCGCCTCGGCCCGGCCCTCCTTCTGGGCGCGGCCTGGGGCGCGGCCGCAGGGGTCCTCGGCGCCCTCGCGGCGTGCGCGGCGGGCGCGGCGGGGGCGCGTGCGGTGCCGGCGGCTCGGCTGGCGGCGGGGGCCGGCCGGGGCGAACGCGGCGCAACGGCGGAGGCGGCGGCCGCCGGGGCGGGCGGCGACGGGGCCCGGGCGGACCGGGGTGCCCTGGGCGGGGACGGCGGGGACTCGGCGTACGGGGGTGGCGGCGGTGCAGGGCCGTACACGCCGGGTACGCCGTACCGGCCGCCGAACCCGGACACGAATCCCTATCTCCGGGTGCCCGAGGATCCCCGGGCGCCGGAGTACGTGCGCGAGGAGGCTACGGGGGCCGGGCCTGCGGAAGTCCCGGACGACGTCTACGGCGCCCCGACCATCGCGGGGCCCCTCGACGGCGCTCCCCCTCCGCGGCGCCACGGCACGGCACGGCGCCGTGACCGCTCCCAGGGCACGGACGGCACCGAGTGGCCGCCCCCGCCCCCGCCGCCCCCGGCACCACCGGGGAAGCGGAAGCCCCGCGGCTGAGGACCGGGGTTTCCGCCCCGGAGGCACCGCCCGTCCCAGGACCGCTCGTTGCGCTGACCCTCCCTGGCCCTGCCCCGGCCGTGCCCTGGCCCTGCTCGTCAGGGCATCTCGTGGGACAGTCGTGATGGGGCCGCGGGCCGCCGTCTGCCGGTGGGCCGGTGTCTCCCGGTGGCAAGATCCCTGACACCGACGCGCCATCCATTGTTCGGTGTCCGTCAGTCGGACCTCGGCGGCGGACGGCACTGGGTGCCGGATACGGTGGTGACACCATGAGCGCTTCGCAGACCTCCGCCGCACAGAACCCCGAGGCTCCCACTCTCCTCGTCAAGATCTTCGGCAAGGACAGGCCGGGCATCACGGCGGGCCTCTTCGACACCCTCGCCGCCTACTGCGTCGACGTGGTCGACATCGAGCAGGTCGTCACCCGGGGCCGCCTGGTGCTGTGCGCACTGGTGACGCAGCCGCCGGCCGGCCTGGAGGGCGACCTGAGGGCCACCGTGCACAGCTGGGCCGAGTCGATGAAGATGCAGGCGGAGATCATCTCCGGGCACGGCGACAACCGCCCGCGCGGACTCGGGCGCTCGCTGGTGACCGTGCTCGGTCATCCGCTGACCGCCGAGTCGACGGCCGCCATCGCCGACCGGATCGCGAAGGCCGGCGGCAACATCGACCGTATCTTCCGGCTCGCCAAGTACCCGGTGACGGCGGTGGAGTTCGCGGTCTCCGGTGTCGAGACCGAGCCGCTGCGCACGGCCCTGGCCACGGACGCGGCGGCACTGGGTGTCGATGTCGCGGTCGTCGCGGCGGGCCTGCACCGGCGCGCTCAGCGCCTGGTGGTCATGGACGTGGACTCCACGCTGATCCAGGACGAGGTCATCGAGCTGTTCGCGGCGCACGCGGGCTGCGAGGACAAGGTCGCCGAGGTGACGGCGGCGGCGATGCGCGGGGAGCTGGACTTCGAGCAGTCGCTGCACGCGCGCGTGGCGCTGCTGAAGGGGCTGGACGCCTCCGTCGTGGAGAAGGTCCGCAACGAGGTCCGGCTGACGCCGGGCGCCCGCACCCTGGTCCGCACGCTGAAGCGGCTCGGCTACCAGGTCGGCGTCGTCTCCGGTGGCTTCACCCAGGTCACCGACGATCTGAAGGAACGGTTGGGCCTTGACTTCGCGCAGGCCAACACGCTGGAGATCGTCGACGGCAAGCTCACCGGCCGGGTCACCGGCGAGATCGTGGACCGCGCGGGCAAGGCACGGCTGCTGCGCCGGTTCGCCGCGGAGGCCGGGGTGCCGCTGTCCCAGACGGTGGCGATCGGCGACGGCGCCAACGACCTCGACATGCTGAACGCGGCCGGCCTGGGCGTCGCCTTCAACGCGAAGCCGGTGGTCCGCGAGGCCGCGCACACGGCGGTGAACTTCCCCTTCCTCGACACGGTCCTGTATCTGCTGGGCGTCACCCGGGAAGAGGTCGAGGCGGCCGACACGCACGACGAGGGCTGAGCAGGCCCGGATGCGTGAGGGCCCGGCGCCCGAGCGGTGCCGGGCCCTCACGCCTGGGTCGCGTCACTCGGCGGGCGCCCAGTAGTCCGTGAGCGTGGCCACGGCCGGCTCCAGGCTCTTCCAGGGGCCCTCGAAGGACAGCAGCGCGAAGGCGGCGGCGGGGAAGCCGCGCCGGTTCATCCGCGCGCGGGCCTCCCCCTCGGCGCTGCCCGACAGGATGTCGGCGAGACCGTGGATGCCGGGGTTGTGGCCGATCAGGATCACGTTCCGCACGTCGTCCGGAATCTCGTTCAGCACGGCGATCAGCTCGCCGGGCGAGGCCTCGTAGACCCGCTCCTCGTAGACGGTCTTCGGCCGGTGCGTCAGTTCGTGGACGGCGAGCTTCCAGGTCTCGCGGGTCCGGACGGCGGTGGAGCACAGGGCCAGGTCGAAGGTGATGCCGGTGTCGGCCAGCTTGCGTCCGGCGACCGCGGCGTCCATGCGGCCCCGCTCGGCGAGCGGGCGTTCATGGTCGGACACCTGCGGCCAGTCGGCTTTCGCATGCCGGAGGAGGACGATGCTGCGAAGGTCTGCGGCGCTCATGCGTCCCAGCTTCGCATGAAACAGGCCATGCGGGCGCGGGGAGTTGGCATGGGGATTCACCCCTGCGCGAGCTGAGGATTCACCGTCGGCACGAGCTCCGGACCCGCCCTCGGCGCAGGCTCCCGATCAGCGTATGAGGAGCTGCTGGGCGCGGGTGAGGAGGTGGGTGATCGCCGGGTCGCCGCTCGCCGCGTGGGCGTCGGACGGGTTGAGTATCAGCATCAGCAGGGCGACGAAGGCGAGCGCGGGCAGGGCGAGGGCCCACCAGGGCAGCCGGATGTCCACGCCGCCCGTGGTCGCCGGGTGGGGCCGGGAGTGGGTGCGGGCCGACATGATCTCCTCCGTGGGTCTTCGAGCGGGTCCGTGACCGTGTGCCGCGGTCACATCTCGACGCTACGGAATCCGGGGCCGCCAACCCATCCGGAGTTCCACCCAGTTGACCCTGACCCTTACCCCCTAGGGGATGGTGGAGCTAGCCCCACCATCCGCCGGGGGCCGTGGCCGGGAGCCCACGGTCCGGAAGGTGGCCGTCACGGGGAGGCGAGGGTCGCGATGACGGCGATGACGGCGAAGATGGCGAAGAACGCGCCGAAGACGAGCAGCATCTTCTTCTGGCCGTTCTGCGGATTCGGGTCGAGCACAGGCTGCATGCGCCCAGTCTCGCACCCTCCGCTCCGCGGGGTTCGGCCGGGGCGCGTGTCCCGGAGGCCGGCCGGGAACGGCGTACCGTGCGGCCTGCCGACCCCGCGCGCTCCCGGCACAAGCCGGGCCACCCGGCCGCCGGTCCGGGAGCCGTGCTTCCCCGAACCGGGCTGCCTCCGCAGCTTGGCCCTCCCCGGGCCCACCCCGAGCCGGCCGCATCCCAAGTCGGGCGCACCCCGAGCCAAGCCGTCCCTGGGCCCAACCCCCAGCCGGGTGCACCCCACGTCGGGCGCACCCCGAGCCGGGCCGCACCCTGAGCCGGAACACCGCGTGCCGGGCCCATACCAGGCCAAGGCCGTCCCAGGGCTCTCAAGCCAGGCCGCCCCAGGGTCCGAGCCAGGCCGTCCCAGGGTCCCCGAGCAGGCCGTCCCAGGCCTCCGAACCAGGCCAACCCGAGCCAGGCCGTCCCCCGGCCCACCCCGAGCCGCCCGCCCCGGGACGGGGTCCGTCCCGGTCCCGGCCGACCGGGCCCCGCCGGCCCCCGTCAGCGGTTCGCTTCGTCCTCCACCGTGCGGTCGCGGCCTGCCAGGAAGCCCACCGCCATCTGGGGCAGCATCAGGCCGGTCATCAGGGCGATCGGCAGGCCCCAGCCGCCGCTGTGCTGGTAGAGGACGCCGACCAGCAGCGGGCCGGGGATGGAGATGAGATACCCGGTGCTCTGCGCGAACGCGGACAGCTGGGCCACGCCCGGACCGCTGCGGGCCCGCATGCCGACCATCGTCAGGGCCAGCGGGAAGGCGCAGTTGGAGACGCCGAGCAGCAGGGCCCAGGCCCAGGCGCCGGCGGCCGGGGCGAGGTACAGGCCGGCGTATCCGACGAGGCCGCACGCGCCCAGGACCAGCGCGATCGGGCCCTGGTGGGGCAGCCGGGCGGCGACCCTGGGGATGACGAAGGCCAGCGGCACGCCCATCACCATGGTGACGGCGAGCAGCACGCCCGCGGTGCCGGCCGGGACGCCGGCGTCACGGAAGATCTGCGGCATCCAGCCCATGGTGATGTAGGCGGCGGTGGCCTGGAGGCCGAAGAAGACGGCGAGGGCCCAGGCGGTGCGGCTGCGGGCGATACGCAGGGGCGCATGCCGCTCCGGCCCCGCTTCTCGCTGCGCCCCGGCGTCTCGCTGCGCCCCGGCGCCTGGCTGCGTCCCCGCTTCTCGCTCCGCCGTCCCGCGCTTCGGGTCCGCCGTGCGCTCCCCCTCCCCCGGCCGCGCGGGCGCCGTACCGCGGTCGCGGTCGCGGACGAGCGGCAGCCAGGGCAGGACGGCGGCGCCCGCGAGGGCGGCCCACACGGTCAGACCGGGCTGCCAGCCGCCCAGGGCGTGCGCCACGGGCACGGTCACCGCGGCGGCCGCGGAGGTGCCGAGGGCGAGGGCCATGGAGTACAGGCCGGTCATGGACCCGACCCGGTCGGGGAACCAGCGCTTGACGATGACCGGCATGAGCACATTGCTGACGGCGATGCCCATCAGGGCGAGCGCGCTGGCGGCCAGGAAGCCGGCCGTGCTGCCGGCGTACGGCCGTATCAGCAGGCCCGCGGTGATGGCGGCCATGCCGGCGCACACCACGGCGGCCGGGCCGAAGCGCCGGGCCAGCCGGGGCGCGGTGACGCCGAAGACCGCGAAGCACAGCGGCGGCACGGACGTGAGCAGGCCGGCCACGCTGCCGCTCATGCCGAGGCCGTCGCGCACCTCCTCCAGGAGTGCGCCGAGGCTTGTGATGGCCGGGCGGAGGTTCAGCGCGGACAGCACGATGCCGACGACGACCAGCCGCGTGGCCCACGCGCGCGTGCGTCCGGCGCCGGCGGTCGTCTCGGGGGTGCTCGTCGCGGCGGCCGCACCGCGTCCGGCCGGTGTCATCGCCGTACGGATCTCCACTGTCCGGGTTTCCTCACGTGCCATAAGATCCATCATAGAATGATGGGATGATTGGCTGTCCATTCCCACGGCGTCTGCGCCCGGGCCTCGCCTGCGAAGGTGTGCCATGCCCCTGAGCCACCCGCGCCGTTCGGCCTTGTCCGAGCAGGTCATCGCCGAACTGCGCAACCAGATCACGTCCGGCGAGTGGCCGGTCGGCTCGCGCATCCCGACGGAGCCGGAACTCGTCGAACAGCTCGGCGTCGCCCGCAACACCGTCCGCGAGGCCGTCCGCGCCCTGGCCCACAACGGCCTGCTGGACATCCGGCAGGGCTCCGGCACCTATGTGGTGGCGACGAGCGAGCTGGCCGGCGTGATGCACCGCCGGTTCGCCGGCGCCGACCCCCGGCACATCGCGGAGCTGCGGGCCGCGCTGGAGTCGGCAGCGGCGAAGCTGGCAGCCGAGCGGCGCACCGAGAAGGACCTCAAACAGCTGGACGCCCTGCTGGAGCGGCGCGAGCTGGCCTGGGAGACCGGCGAGACGGAGGCCTTCGTGACCGCCGACGCCACCTTCCACCTGGCCGTCGTGGCCGCCTCGCACAACGACGTGATGACGGCCATGTACGCCGATCTGGGCGAGGTGCTGCGGGACTGGCTGCGCGCGGACGTGGGCGCGGAGCTGACGCCGGAGACGCACATGGACCACACGGGTCTGCTGGACGCCATCCGCGCCCAGGACGCCGAGGCGGCGGCGGCCGAGGCCGCGAGCTATCCGTTCCTGTGCCGCCCGGGCCGCTTCAGCGCACCTTCTGGTGGCTGATCCACACCGAGCGGACTTCCTTCCAGCACCGGCCGGTGAGCCGTACGGTCATGGCCGGCGCGGCGTCCACCGGTGCGCTGTCCGTGTCGATGTCCCACCAGCGGGCGCACTCGATGTGCAGACGCACGCGATCGGTGTCCACATAGGGGTTGTGGCAGTAGACCACCACATGGGAGCCCTGGACGGTCGTACGGCAGGCGGCTCCGAAGAGGTCCGGCGCGGAGTGCTCCGCGTCGCCCACGCGCGCGTGGGGCATCGCGTCGTACGGCAGCGACAGCGCGAGGGCGAGGGCCACGGTCACCGGGGCGAGGCTGCGGGACAGGCGCACAAGGGGGACCTCCTCGGCCGGGCTGGGGAGGGACGCGCGGATGGACGCGTAGGTCCAGGGTGTGCCGCGCGGGGCGGTGGGCGCCCGGCGGGTGGGCCGAACGGGTGACGCGGCCCGGCCCCGGCCCGCCCTCGTGCACGGCGAAGGCCCGCACCCCCGAAGGAGTGCGGGCCTCGGCTGTCCGTCCGGTCCCGGCGGGGGTCAGGCGCCGATCGCGTGCAGACCGCCGTCGACGTGGATGATCTCGCCGGTGGTCTTCGGGAACCAGTCGCTGAGCAGGGCGACGATGCCGCGGCCGGCCGGCTCGGGGTCCTTCAGGTCCCACTCGAGCGGGGAGCGGGTGTCCCAGACGGAGGCCAGCTCGCTGAAGCCCGGGATGGACTTGGCGGCCATGGAGCCGATCGGGCCCGCGGAGATGAGGTTGCAGCGGATGTTCTGCTTGCCCAGGTCGCGCGCCATGTAGCGGTTGGTGGCCTCGAGAGCGGCCTTGGCCGGGCCCATCCAGTCGTACTGCGGCCAGGCGTACTGGGCGTCGAAGGTGAGGCCGACGACCGAGCCGCCGTTCTGCATCAGCGGCAGGCAGGCCATGGTGAGCGACTTCAGGGAGAACGCCGAGACGTGCATGGCGGTGGCCACGGACTCGAACGGCGTGTTGAGGAAGTTGCCGCCCAGCGCGTCCTGCGGAGCGAAGCCGATGGAGTGCACGACGCCGTCGAGGCCGCCCAGCTCCTCGCCGACGAGGTCGGCCAGCCGGCCGAGGTGCTCGTCGTTGGTGACGTCCAGCTCGATGACCTTGGTGGGCTTGGGGAGCTTCTTGGCGATGCGCTCGGTCAGCGTGGGCCGCGGGAACGCGGTCAGGATGATCTCCGCGCCCTGCTCCTGCGCCAGCTTGGCCGCGTGGAAGGCGATGGAGGACTCCATCAGCACGCCGGTGATCAGGACGCGCTTGCCCTCGAGGATTCCGCTCATGGTGATCAGTGACCCATTCCCAGTCCGCCGTCAACGGGGATGACGGCTCCAGTGATGTACGAGGCGTCGTCCGAGGCGAGGAACCGCACCGTCGCGGCGATCTCCTCCGGCTGCGCGTAACGGCCGAGCGGCACCTGCGAGACGATGCTCTGGCGCTGCTCGTCGCTGAGCACCTTGGTCATGTCGGTGTCGACGAAACCGGGCGCGACGACGTTGAAGGTGATGTTGCGCGAGCCCAGCTCACGGGCGAGGGAGCGCGCGAAGCCGACGAGGGCGGCCTTGGAGGCGGCGTAGTTCGCCTGGCCGGCGGAGCCGAGCAGGCCCACCACCGAGGAGATCAGGACGACGCGGCCCTTCTTGGCGCGCAGCATGCCGCGGTTGGCCCGCTTGACGACACGGAAGGTGCCGGTGAGGTTGGTGTCGATGACCGAGGTGAAGTCCTCCTCGGACATGCGCATCAGGAGCTGGTCCTTGGTCACGCCGGCGTTGGCGATCAGGACCTCGACCGGACCGTGCTGGTCCTCGATCTCCTTGTAGGCCTGCTCCACCTGCTCCGGGTCGGTGATGTCGCACTTGACCGCGAGGAAGCCGGCCGGCGGCTCCCCCGAGCGGTACGTGATCGCGACCTTGTCGCCTGCGTCGGCGAACGCGCGGGCGATGGCGAGGCCGATGCCCCGGTTTCCTCCGGTGACGAGAACCGAGCGGCTCAACGGATCACCCTTTCGATAGCGGTCTGCAGATACCGGACAACCCGCCCGGACACCTGGATGACAGGCGGCTTCATCGGAAACCTATCGGTACGGCCGGGCCCGTGGGCAATCGGGCACCGACAGTGGCGGAGGACAGTCGCTGTCGGATCCCTACAGAATGCTCCCGGTCACGGCGTGAAACGTGTGGTCCGCCGGCTGCCGCCACGACATGATCGGAGCCGACAGGCCACGACAGCAGGGAGACCTCCGTGCCTCATTCCATCGACGAAGCCTTCACGGCGCTTCCGCTCAGGTCCCTCGCCGACGCGGCGCTGGCACGCGCGCGTGCGCTGGGTGCCGAGCACGCGGACTTCCGGTTCGAGCGGGTGCGCAGCGCGGCCTGGCGGCTGCGGGACGCGAGGCCGTCCGGGTCGTCGGACACCACCGACCTCGGGTACGCGGTGCGGGTCGTGCACGGCGGCACGTGGGGCTTCGCGTCCGGGGTGGACCTGACCATGGACGCCGCCGCCCGGGTGGCCTCGCAGGCGGTCGCGATGGCCAAGCTGTCCGCGCAGGTCATCAAGGCCGCGGGGTCGGACGAGCGGGTGGAGCTGGCGGACGAGCCGGTGCACGCCGACAAGACGTGGGTGTCGTCGTACGAGATCGATCCGTTCTCCGTGCCCGACGAGGAGAAGGTGGCGCTGCTCACGGAGTGGAGCGCGCGGCTGCTGGCGGCGAAGGGCGTCGACCACGTGGACGCCTCGCTGCTCACCGTGCACGAGAACAAGTTCTACGCCGACACCGCCGGGACCGTGACGACCCAGCAGCGGGTGCGGCTGCATCCGCAGCTGACGGCCGTGTCGGTCGACGAGTCGAGCGGGGAGTTCGACTCCATGCGGACCCTCGCGCCGCCCGTGGGGCGCGGCTGGGAGTACCTGACCGGTACCGGCTGGGACTGGGACGGGGAGCTGGAGCGGATCCCGGAGCTGCTCGCCGAGAAGATGCGCGCGCCGAGCGTGGAGCCGGGCCTGTACGACCTGGTGGTCGACCCGTCCAACCTGTGGCTGACCATCCACGAGTCGATCGGCCACGCCACCGAGCTGGACCGCGCCCTCGGCTACGAGGCCGCCTACGCCGGCACCTCCTTCGCCACCTTCGACCAGCTGGGCAAGCTGAAGTACGGCTCCGAGCTGATGAACGTCACCGGTGACCGCACCGCCGAGCACGGCCTGGCGACCGTCGGGTACGACGACGAGGGCGTCGAGGCGCAGTCCTGGGACCTGGTGAAGGACGGCACGCTGGTCGGCTACCAGCTGGACCGCAGGATCGCCCGGCTGACCGGGTTCGACCGGTCCAACGGGTGCGCGTACGCCGACTCCCCCGCGCACGTGCCGGTGCAGCGCATGGCCAACGTCTCGCTGCAACCCGATCCGGCCGGGATGTCCACCGAGGACCTGATCGGAGGCGTCGAGCGGGGCATCTACGTGGTCGGCGACCGGTCCTGGTCGATCGACATGCAGCGGTACAACTTCCAGTTCACCGGGCAGCGGTTCTTCAGGATCGAGAACGGGCGGATCACCGGCCAGCTGAAGGACGTGGCCTACCAGGCGACCACGACGGACTTCTGGGGCTCGATGACCGCGGTGGGCGGCCCGCAGACCTACGTCCTCGGCGGCGCCTTCAACTGCGGCAAGGCCCAGCCGGGGCAGGTGGCCGCCGTGTCGCACGGCTGCCCGTCCGCCCTCTTCCGGGGCGTCACCATTCTGAACACCACGCAGGAGGCCGGCCGATGAGCGCCCGTACGAACAAGCCGCACGAGATCGTCGAGCAGGCGCTGGCGCTGTCCCGGGCCGACGGCTGCGTCGTCATCGCCGACGAGCACTCCACCGCCAACCTGCGCTGGGCGGGCAACGCGCTGACCACGAACGGCGTGACCCGCGGCCGTACGCTCACCGTGATCGCGACCGTGGACGGCGCCGAGGGCACCGCCTCCGGCGTGGTGTCCCGGTCCGCGGTCACCGCCGAGGAGCTGGAGCCGCTGGTGCGGGCGGCGGAGGCCGCCGCGCGCGGCGCCGGGCCCGCCGAGGACGCGCAGCCGCTGGTCGCCGGCGTGCCCGCGTCGCCGGACTTCACGGACGCGCCGGCCGAGACCTCCTCCGCCGTCTTCGCCGACTTCGCGCCGGCGCTGGGCGAGGCGTTCGCACGCGCGCGTGCCGGCGGCCGGGAGCTGTACGGCTTCGCCAACCACGAGCTGGTGTCGACGTACCTGGGCACGTCCACCGGGCTGCGGCTGCGCCACGACCAGCCCACCGGCACGCTGGAGCTGAACGCCAAGTCGCCCGACCGCACGCGCTCGGCCTGGGCGGGCCGCTCCACCCGGGACTTCAAGGACATCGACCCGGGCGCGCTCGACGCCGAGCTGGCGGTGCGGCTCGGCTGGGCGGAGCGGCGCGTGGAGCTGCCCGCCGGCCGCTACGAGACGCTGCTGCCGCCCACGGCCGTCGCGGACCTGCTGATCTACCAGCTGTGGTCGGCGTCGGGCCGGGACGCGGCCGAGGGCCGGACGGTGTTCTCCAGGCCGGGCGGAGGCACGCGGGTGGGCGAGAAGCTGTGCGAGCTGCCGCTGACCCTGCGCAGCGACCCGAACGAGCCGGGCCTGGAATGCCCGCCCTTCGTGGTCGCCCACTCCTCCGGCGGCGACCAGTCCGTGTTCGACAACGGGCTGCCGGCCCATGCCACGGAGTGGATCTCCGAGGGGGTCCTCACGCGTCTGACGACCACCCGGCACAGCGCGGGCCTGACCGGGCTGCCGGTGGCTCCCGCCCTCGGGAACCTCGTCCTGGACGGCGGGGAGGACCGCTCGCTGGAGGAGATGGTCGCGGCCACCGAGCGCGGTCTGCTGCTGACCTGCCTGTGGTACATCCGCGAGGTCGATCCGGCGACGCTGCTGCTCACCGGCCTGACCCGGGACGGCGTGTACCTCGTGGAGAACGGCGAGGTGACCGGGCAGGTGAACAACTTCCGGTTCAACGAGTCGCCGGTGGACCTGCTGCGGCGGGCCACCGAGGCGGGCCGGACCGAGAGGACCCTGCCGCGCGAGTGGAGCGACTGGTTCACCCGGGCCGCGATGCCGCCGCTGCGCATCCCGGATTTCAACATGAGCTCTGTCAGTCAGGGCGTATAACCTCGTAGGCGTTCGTGGTCGGGTGTCACCCGGCCGCCCGAAGATCATCGAGGAGACACGAGAACCGTGACGGACATCGTCGACGAGCTGAAGTGGCGTGGGCTCATCGCCCTCTCCACGGACGAGGACGCACTGCGCAAGGCGTTCGCGGACGGCCCCGTCACGTTCTATTGCGGCTTCGACCCGACCGCGCCCAGCCTGCACCTGGGCAACCTGGTGCAGATCCTCACGATGCGCCGCATCCAGGAGGCCGGGAACCGGCCGCTGGCGCTGGTCGGCGGTGCCACGGGTCTCATCGGCGACCCCAAGCCGACCGCCGAGCGCACGCTGAACGCGCCGGAGGTGGTGGCCGGCTGGGTCGAGCGGCTGCGCGCCCAGATCGAGCCGCTGCTGCACTTCGACGGGCCGAACGCCGCCGTCATGGTCAACAACCTGGACTGGACCCAGGGCCTGTCGGCCATCGAGTTCCTGCGGGACATCGGCAAGCACTTCCGCGTCAACAAGATGATCGCGAAGGAGGCGGTCTCCCGGCGGCTGAACTCGGATGCGGGCATCAGCTACACCGAGTTCAGCTACCAGATCCTGCAGGGCATGGACTTCCTGGAGCTGTACCGGCGGTACGGCTGCACGCTGCAGACCGGCGGCAGCGACCAGTGGGGCAACCTCACGTCGGGCACCGACCTGATCCACCGGGTCGAGCCGCACGCCGTGGTGCACGCGCTGGGCACCCCGCTGATCACCAAGGCGGACGGCACCAAGTTCGGCAAGACCGAGTCCGGCACGGTCTGGCTCGACCCGGAGATGACCACGCCGTACGCGTTCTACCAGTTCTGGGTCAACGCGGACGACCGTGACGTGTCGAAGTTCCTGCGCATCTTCAGCTTCAGGTCCCGCGAGGAGATCGAGGAGCTGGAGCGGCAGACCGAGGAGCGGCCGCAGGCACGGGCCGCGCAGCGGGCGCTCGCCGAGGAGCTGACGACGCTGGTGCACGGCGCCGACCACACGGCCAAGGTGATCGCCGCGTCGCGCGCCCTGTTCGGCCAGGGCGAGCTGGCGGAGCTGGACGGACGGACGCTGGCGGCCGCGCTGTCCGAGGTGCCGCACATCCAGGTCGCCGAGCTGGGCGCGGTCGTGGACCTGTTCGCCGAGGTCGGGCTCGTCGCCAGCAAGTCCGCCGCGCGGCGGACGGTCAAGGAGGGCGGGGCCTACGTGAACAACGTGAAGGTCGCCTCCGAGGACGCGGTGCCCTCGTCCGAGGACCTGCTGGACGGGCGGTGGCTGGTGCTGCGCCGCGGGAAGAAGAACCTCGCCGCGGTGGAGGTCGTGGGCGCCTGAGCGTCGTCGGGGCGTGGGTGATCCGGCGGCTGCGGCTTCGCCTGCGCTGGTTGCTCCCCCAGGTTCTCGGCTTCGCTCGACCCCAGGGGACCCCCATCGCGGCGGAGCCGCATACCGGCACAGCCCCGCGCCTGTGGCGGGGGTGCCGCCCGCACGGCGTTGTCAGGCTCGGGCGCGCTGCTGCTTGCGCTTGCCGAGGGTCGCCATGTAGAGCGCGTCCACGGCAGCGACGATGATGATCGCGGCCACCAGCTGGAAGATGTGCCGGCTCCAGTCGATGCCGCGGGTGGAGGCGACGCCCACGGCGCGGGCGACCGCGTTGCCCACGATGGCGCCGAGCATGCCGCAGATGGTGGTCAGCCACAGGGGGCTGTGCTGCTTCCCCGGGATGACGGCCTTGGCTATGACGCCCAGCACGAATCCCACGATGATCGCCCACAACCAGCCCATGGCTGCCTCCTCGTACGGCTCGACGTGAGCATTACGGCCAGTGTGGGTCGGTCGCCCGTACGGCGCATGTCGTGGTCCCCCGTACGGGCGCCGGCCACGCATCACCGCAGGCAGCGGGTGACCCGGTCTCGTGAGCGGTGCGGGCGCGGCGTAACGTTGGAGGGTCGGGGAGATTCCGATGCGGGCGGATGGTGGACTGTGATGCGGAAACAGCACGGCGGCGTCCAGGTGTTCCGGATCACCGGAGCCCGGACGGGTCTCGCCGAGGACGTGCGGGGCCGGCAGCGGCGGTACGTCATCTCGATGACGATCCGTACGGTGTCGGTGATCCTCGCGGTCTCCTTGTGGAATGTCGAGCGGTACGTCGCCATCGTGGCGCTCGTCGCCGGGGCGGTGCTGCCCTATGTCGCCGTGGTGATCGCGAACGCCGGCCGGGAGCGGCCGCCGTCCCTTCCCTCGACGTTCATCACCACGCCGATGCGGCCGATGATCACGCCGCCGCGGGCGGAGGAGACGCGGGCGGAGTCCGTCCCCGGGGACACGGCGGCGCACCCGACGGGGGCGGGTGAGCGGAGCGACCCCGGGTGACCACGGCGCATGCGCGGGAAGCGGAACGTCGTCGCCCGGCAACCTCAAGAAATGCTCAGATCGATGTGCCGTTCCAGTGCCGGGCGGCGGGGTTGCCGTGACATACTGCATACGCGCTCCGCATCCCCCGTCGGAGCGACGGACCGACGCCGGGCAGCTCCCCCCGTGGCTGCTCGGCGTCGCCTTGTTTGAGCCCTGTTCCGTCGACAGACCAAGACACAGACCAAGACGACAAGCCGAAACGACAACCGAGACGAACCCGTGAGTGCCGAGACCCCGATCTGCTCCGCCAAGGGCTGCCGTGCCGACGCCGTGTGGGTGCTGGCGTGGAACAACCCGAAGATCCATACGCCGGAGCGGCGCAAGACATGGCTCGCGTGCGAGGAGCACCGCGAGCATCTCTCGCAGTTCCTCGGGGTCAGGGGCTTCCTGAAGGACGTGGTGAAGTTCGCGGACTGGCAGGAGCCCGAAGGGGCCTAGAGGGCTTGCCCCTAGAGGGCTTGCTCCTAGCCGCCGATCGCCGACATCGGCCGGTCCGGCTGCACGAACGACGGGTCGTCCAGGCCCGCCCCCGCCTTCTTGCCCCACATGGCCAGCTTCCAGATGCGGGCGATCTCCTCGTCCGGGGCGCCGGAGCGCAGGGCCGCGCGCAGGTCGGTCTCCTCGGTGGCGAACAGGCAGGTCCGTATCTGGCCGTCGGCTGTGAGCCGGGTGCGGTCGCAGGCCGCGCAGAAGGGGCGGGTGACCGAGGCGATGACGCCGACCCGGTGCGGCCCGCCGTCCACCAGCCAGCGCTCCGCCGGGGCCGAGCCGCGTGCCTCGGCGCCTTCGGGGGTGAGGTCGAAGCGGGTGCGCAGGGAGGCGAGGATGTCCCCGGCGGTGACCATCCCCTCGCGCTTCCAGCCGTGCTGGGCGTCGAGCGGCATCTGCTCGATGAACCGCAGTTCGTAGTCGTGCTCCACGGCCCAGGCGAGCAGGTCGGGGGCCTCGTCGTCGTTCAGGCCCGGCATCAGGACCGAGTTGACCTTGACGGGGGTCAGACCGGCGTCGCGGGCGGCCTGGAGTCCTTCGAGGACGTCCTTGTGGCGGTCGCGGCGGGTCAGGGTCTTGAAGACGCCCGGGCGCAGGGTGTCCAGGGAGACGTTGACCCGGTCCAGGCCCGCGGCCTTCAGGGCGGCCGCGGTGCGCCTGAGGCCGATGCCGTTGGTGGTGAGGGACATCTGGGGACGGGGGGTCAGCGCCGCCACGCGCTCGACGATCCCGACCAGGCCCGGCCGCAGCAGGGGCTCACCGCCGGTGAAGCGGACCTCCTCGATGCCGAGCGTGCGCACGGCGATGTCGATGAGGCGGACGATCTCGTCGTCGGTGAGCAGGTCGGGCTTGGCGAGCCACTGCAGGCCCTCCTCGGGCATGCAGTACGTGCACCGCAGGTTGCACCGGTCGGTCAGCGAGACCCTCAGGTCGGTGGCCACTCGGCCGTAGGTGTCGATGAGCACGCAGGCCCCCTCCCTGAAGTCCCGGCCATCGTGTTCCGTCACCTGCGAGCCTACGTGACGCCACCGACAACGACAGCAGCTTGATCCGACGAGGTGCGGCGCGGCCGCGTCGTAGGACCGTACAGTCCCTTGCCGACGCGGCCGCGGAAGGTCAGTGTGCCCCGGTGCCGGTCAGGGACCGCACCTCCAGTTCGGCGTACTTGCCGGTGTCCGGGACCTCCTTGGAGAGGAGGGTGCCCAGGACGCCGAGCAGGAAGCCGACCGGGATGGAGATGATGCCGGGGTTCTCCAGCGGGAACCAGTGGAAGTCGACGTCGGGGAACATCGAGGCCGGGCTGCCGGAGACCACCGGGGAGAACAGCACCAGGCCGACCGCGGTGACCAGGCCGCCGTAGATCGACCACAGGGCGCCCGCGGTGGTGAACCGCTTCCAGAACAGGCTGTAGAGGATGGTCGGCAGGTTGGCGGAGGCGGCGACGGCGAAGGCGAGGGCGACCAGGCCGGCCACGTTCAGGTCGCGGGCCAGGGCGCCGAGGAGGATCGAGACGGCGCCGATGCCGACGGTCGCCCAGCGGGCCGCGCCGATCTCCTGTTTCTCGGTGGCCTGCCCCTTCTTGATCACGTTCGCGTAGATGTCGTGCGCGAAGGACGAGGAGGAGGCCAGGGTGAGACCGGCGACGACGGCGAGGATCGTGGCGAAGGCGACCGCCGAGATGGTGGCGAGCAGGATCGCGCCCCAGTTGGAGTCCACCCCGCCGAGGTGGAGGGCGAGCAGGGGCGCGGCGGTGTTGCCGGCCTTGTTGGAGGCGATGATCTCGTCCGGTTTGATCAGCGCGGCGGCGCCGAAGCCGAGGGCCAGGGTCATCAGGTAGAAGACGCCGATCAGGCCGATCGCCCAGATGACCGACTTACGGGCGGCCCTGGCCGAGGGAACGGTGTAGAAGCGGATCAGGATGTGCGGCAGGCCCGCGGTGCCGAGGACCAGGGCGATGCCGAGCGAGATGAAGTCCAGCTTGGTCGTGCCGGTGGCGCCGTACTTCAGGCCCGGTTCCAGGAACGCCGCGCCCTTGCCGCTGTTGTCGGCGGCCTTGCCGAGCAGGTCGGAGACGTTGAAGTGGAACTTCAGCAGGACCAGGAAGGTCAGCAGCACGGCGCCCGCGATCAGCAGCACCGCCTTGACCATCTGGACCCAGGTGGTGCCCTTCATGCCGCCGATGGTGACGTACACGATCATCAGGACGCCGACCAGGGCGACGATGCCGATCTTGCCCGCGTCGCTGGTGATGCCGAGCAGCAGCGAGACGAGGACGCCGGCGCCGGCCATCTGGGCGAGCAGGTAGAAGATCGAGACCACGATCGTGGAGGTGCCGGCGGCGGTGCGCACCGGGCGCTGGCGCATCCGGTAGGCCAGCACGTCGCCCATGGTGTAGCGGCCGGAGTTGCGCAGCGGCTCGGCGACCAGGAGCAGCGCGACGAGCCAGGCGACGAGGAAGCCGATGGAGTACAGGAAGCCGTCGTAGCCGAACAGGGCGATGGCGCCGGCGATGCCGAGGAAGGACGCGGCGGACATGTAGTCGCCGGAGACGGCGAGGCCGTTCTGGAAGCCGGTGAACTGCCGTCCGCCGGCGTAGAAGTCGGCGGCGTCCTTGGTCTGGCGGCCCGCCCAGACGGTGATGACGAGGGTCGCGGCGACGAACACCGCGAACAGGGTGATGATCAGCGGCCGGTGCTGGCTCGCCTCACCGGCGGCCAGGGTGATCGCGGGGTTCATGCGCCGCCCTCCATCCGGGACTTGATGGCCTGCGCCTTGGGGTCGAGCTTGGCGGCGGCGTGCCGGGCGTACCACCAGGCGATGAGGAAGGTGGTGAGGAACTGGGCGAGGCCCAGGACGAGGGCCACGTTGACGTTGCCGGCCACCTTGGTGCCCATGAAGCCGCCCGCGTAGTTGGAGAGCAGCACGTACAGCAGGTACCAGGCGGTGAAGGCGAGGGCGAGCGGGAAGGCGAACGAGCGGTGGGCGCGGCGCAGTTCACCGAACTCCGCGCTCTGCTGCACCTCGGTGAACTCCTCGGTGGAGGGAAGTGGGGCCCCCGGTGTGGCGGGGGGCGGTGTCTCGGTGGCCACGGAGTCTCCTCGCGTTGCGGAAGCGGTCTCGGACGGGGGCTCGATGGTGCTGGCGGTCCCCGTCCAAGGTCCACGGCGCCACGCGAGGACCGGTTCAAGTCCTATGAGTTGTTTCCGCAAGCCGACTTGTCGAGCCATTGCCAACTCATTGCCGTCCGGTGGGCCGTGGGATAGCTTCTGCCTGCACCACCGTCATGTACCTGCCCGAGCGCCACCGTGTCTCGGGCTGTTCTGTACCCGGATGATGTGGAGATCCCATGGCTCATCTGCGCTCCAGACGCCGGCTCGCGCTCGCCGTGCCCGTCGTGCTGTCGCTGACCGCCTCGCTCGGCTTCCTGCCGGCGGCGGCCTCGGCGGCGCCCGCCACGGCCGGCGCGGTGCGGGCGGCGGACGCCGGTCCGAACCTCTCGTACGTGGTCAACACGCGTACGGACCGCCGCACGATCGAGTCCGTGCGGCGGGAGATCTCCCGCAACGGCGGCTCGGTGGTGGCCGCTTACGACACGATCGGCGTGATCGTCGCCCACTCCGCCGCCCCGGACTTCGCCGCGCGGATGCGCGCGGTGCACGGGGTGGACTCGGCCGGGGCCACGCGCAACGCGCCGCTGCCCGCCCAGTCCACCACCGACGTGGGCACGCCGAAGGTGCTCGGCGCCGAGCAGGCAGCCGAGGCCGGCGCACAGGCGACGGCGGGGCAGGACCCGCTGGAGCCGCTGCAGTGGGACCTGCCCGCCATCAAGGCGGACAAGGCGCATGAGAAGACACTGGGCAGCCCGGACGTCACGGTCGCGGTCATCGACACCGGCGTGGACGACACCCACCCGGACATCGCGCCCAACTTCGACCGCGCGGCCTCCGCCAACTGCGTCTCGGGCAAGGCCGACACGACGGACGGCGCCTGGCGGCCGAGCGCGTCGGAGAGCCCGCACGGCACGCACGTGGCCGGGGAGATCGCGGGCGCCAGGAACGGCGTCGGCATCACGGGCGTGGCGCCGGGCGTGAAGGTGGCCGGCATCAAGGTCGCCAACCCGGACGGGTACTTCTACACCGAGGCCGTGGTCTGCGGCTTCATGTGGGCGGCCGAGCACCACGTCGACGTGACCAACAACAGCTATTACACCGACCCGTGGTACTTCAACTGCACCACCGACCCGGACCAGAGGGCCCTGGTGGACGCCATCACGCGGGCCTCGCGGTACGCGGAGAAGAAGGGCACGGTCAACGTCGCCGCGGCCGGCAACGAGAACTACGACCTCGCGTCCGACTCGATCACCGACCCGGTCTCCCCCAACGACGGCACCCCGTCGGACCGCGTGATCGACCCGCACACCTGCTACGACATACCGACCCAGCTGCCGGGTGTGGTGACGGTGGCCGCGACCGGCGCGAAGGGCCTGAAGTCGTCCTTCTCCAACTACGGCCTCGGCGTGATCGACATCGCCGCCCCCGGCGGCGACTCGACCGCCTACCAGAAGCCGGCGCCACCGGCGACCAGCGGTCTCATCCTGGGCCCGCTGCCGGGCGGCAAGTGGGGCTACATGGCCGGTACGTCGATGGCGACGCCGCACGTGGTGGGTGTCGCCGCATTGATCAAGTCAACCCACCCGCACGCCCCGGCCGCCGCCGTCAAGGCGCTCCTGTACGCGGAGGCCGACGCCACGCCGTGCACGGACCCGTACGACATCAACGGTGACGGCAAGGTCGACGCGGTGTGCGAGGGGCCGACGAACCGCAACGGCTTCTACGGCTTCGGCACGGCGGACGCGCTGGCCGCGGTGACCAGGTAGGAGTTGCCGCCCGGGCGGACACATATTGAGTCAATCAATATTGATTGATCCATGATGCATAGTGAAGCCATGACTGCTGACATCGAGGTGGCATGGTCTTCGCTGGGCGGCGACCCCGCCCTCGTCTCCCGGGTGGCCACGGTCGGCCGACCGGGTGCTCTTCCCGCGCGGCTGCCGGTGCGCGAGCTGGCACGCGCGTGCGTCGGGGCCTGCGCGCTGGCCGCCGCGGAGCTGGGGGCGCGGCGCGCGGGGCTCGGCGAGGTGCCCGAGGTGCGGGTGGACGACGGGGCCGTGGCCGCCGCCTTCCACAGCGAGCGGCTGCTGCGGGTCGACGGGCGCGCCCCGGCCGTCTTCGCACCGCTGTCGCGGTTCTGGCGGACGGCCGACGGCTGGGTGCGCACCCACGCCAACTACCCGCACCACCGGGCCCGGTTGCTCACCCGGCTGGGGCTGCCCGCGGACGCCTCCGTGGCGGCGGTGGCCGCCCGGCTCGCCGAACGGCCGTCCCTGGGCGTCGAGGAGGCGGTCTGCGACGCCGGCGGTCTCGCCGTGGCCCTGCGCACGCCCGAGGAGTGGGCGGCCACCGGGCAGGCCGCCGAGCTGGCCGCACGGCCGCTCGTCGAGCGGGAGCGCCTGGGCTCCGCGCCGCCGCGCGCGCTCACCCCCCTCGATCCGGCCGCCTCTGCCCTGCTGCCCGCCGCCGGGCTGCGCGTGCTGGACCTGACCCGGGTGCTCGCCGGCCCCGTCGCCACCCGCACCCTCGCCCTGCTCGGCGCGGACGTGCTGCGCGTGGACGCGCCGTGGCTGCCCGAACTGCCCGACCTGCACGCCGACACGGGTTTCGGGAAGCGGTCGGCGGCCGTCGACCTCGCCGCCGACCGCGACGCCTTCGAGGCGCTGCTCGCCTCGGCCGACGTCGTCGTCACCGGCTACCGCCCGAGCGCCCTGGACCGGTTCGGTCTCTCCCCGCGGGCGCTGGTCGCGCGCCGCCCCGGCCTGGTGGTGGCGCAGATCTCGGCGTGGGGCGCGTACGGCCCGTGGGGCGGGCGGCGCGGCTTCGACAGCCTGGTGCAGGCCGCGACCGGCATCGCCGTCACCGAGGGCTCGGCGGCGGAGCCCGGCGCGCTGCCCGCGCAGGCGCTGGACCACGGCACCGGCTATCTGCTGGCGGCGGCCGTCCTGCGGGCGCTGACCGAGCAGTCGTACGACGGGGGCGGCCGGATGGTGCGGCTGGCGCTGGCCCGGACCGCGCACTGGCTGACGGATGGGATCCGGCCGGGCACGGCCACGGGTGCGCCGTACGACGGGCCGGATCCCTGGCTGACCGAGACGGACGGCCCGCTGGGCCGGCTGCGGCACGCCCTGCCACCGGTGTCCTTCGCCGGCGGCCCCGCGAACTGGGCGCGGCCCCCAGTGCCGTGGGGGTCGGACGCCGCCCGCGGGTGGTGAGCGGGCGGGCGGCCGGAAACGTGCGGCGGGGCGGAATGCCGTACTGCCAGTTGTTTTCGGGCACTTGCCCGGTTCTGCCACACCTCGCGAAGATCGCGGGGTGAGGCTGACCGGACCGACCGCCGAAACGACCGGCGACGAAGGCGTCCGCGCCCGGCGACCGGGCTTCGGGCGTGCCGCCGCCCTGCTGGCCCTGGTGACCCTGGGCGCCCTGATCCCGCTGCTCGGGCCGTCCGCGGCGCTGCACGGCACCGGGGAGGCCGCCGCGCCGGGCGCCGGCGGCATCGGGCTGCTGCGCGCGGTGCTGTTCGCCGGCCTGAGCGTGCCTCTCGGCGAGCTGTTCGTGCACCGGCTCGCCCGGCGGCTGCCCGGCATCCCGCCCGAACGGCCGTACAGCTGGGCGCCGTTGGCCGCCTGTGCCGGTTTCGTCGCCGCGCTGGCGCTCGCCGCGGTGGTGTCCGCCGGCGATCTGATCCCGCGCGGCCCGGGCGACATCGACATCGGCGGCCTGTACGGCTCCCGGGACGGCAGGCTGGCGCTGCTGGAGGTCAACGCCTTCCTGCTGGCTGCCCTGTGCGCGTTCCTGCGGCGTCCTGCGGCGCAGATGGGGGCGCTGGCCGCGGTGGTGGCCGCCGAGGCGCTGCGCGCGCATCCCACGACCGAGCAGAGTCCGCTGACCGGCTCGGGTCTGACGCTGGTGCACCTGACGTGCGCGGCCCTGTGGGCCGGCGGCCTGCTGCACGCCCTGCGGCTGCTGAGGCTGTGGCGCGGGGGTCCGGCGGGCGCCGTGCTGCTCGGCCGCTACGCGCGCGTGGCGGCCGTTCTGCTCGCGGCCATCACCGCGACGGGCGTGTGCAGTTCGCTGCGCCGCATGCCGCCGGGCACGGTCCTGGACCAGCTGACGAGCACGGCGTACGGGCGCACGCTGCTGGCCAAGACGGTCCTGGTCGCCGCCGTCGCCCTGCTCGCGCTGTGGGCGCGCATCCGGCTGCGCCGGGCCCCCGACCCGCTGACCGCGTACACGCCCGCGCGGGCGGAGCTCATCGCGCTGGGCGCGGTCGTCGCGGTCTCCGGCCTGCTCACGGCGCTGCCGCTGCCGATCCGCTGGACCTAGGCCTGTCGTCGAACTCCCTCCCCCAGAGCACGCACCTGCGGCATGCATCAGCTGCTCCGCAGCGGGCGCGAGGCCCGCCCTCCGGGCGGACGGCGGGAGTCTGACGACACCGCCCAGACCGCTCGCCGGCGACCGGTGACCTCAGGGCGGCGACGCCGGGGAATGGCGGGTCAGACGCCGGTCGCGCCCAGCAGGCGGCCCGCCGCGTAGGTGACCGCCATCGCCAGCGCGCCGCCGACGACGTTGCGCAGCACCGCCCGTTTCGGGTGCGCCGCGCCGAGCCGGGCGCTGGTCCAGCCGGTGAGGACGAGCGCGGCCAGTACGGAGCCGACGGTGACGCCCAACCGCCGGCCTGCCGGGGGCAGGACGATGGCCAGCAGCGGCAGCAGCGCGCCCACCGTGAAGGCGAGGAAGCTCGCCCAGGCCGCGTGCCAGGGGTTGGTCAGCTCCTCCGGGTCGATGCCGAGTTCCACGCGCGCGTGCGCCCTGAGCGGGTCCCGCGCGGTGAGCTGTACGGCGGCCTCCCGGGCCACCTCGTGGGACAGTCCGCGCTCTTCCAGCAGCGTCGTCAGCTCCCGCAGCTCGGCGTCCGGCTGCTCGCGCAGTTCACGTCGCTCCACAGCCAGCGCGGCCATCTCGGAGTCGCGCTGGGTGGAGACGGAGACGTACTCGCCGGCCGCCATGGACATCGAGCCGGCGAGCAGGCCGGCCAGTCCGGCGGTGAGCAGCGCGGACCGGCTCGGTGTCGCGCCGGCCACGCCGACGACGATGCCCGCGGTGGAGACGATGCCGTCGTTCGCGCCGAGCACGGCGGCCCGCAGCCAGTTCAGTCGCGAGCCGAGCGCGCCCCCGTGGGCCTCTTCGTGGGTGGGTTCGGTCACACCGGCGAGGATCCCACTGCCCGGGCCGCCCGCGCCGCACCGACGCTCCTCACCGGGGTCCGCTGCGGGGCGCCGGGGCCGGGACGCTCGTCTCCGCGGGTGCCGTGTGCCTGGGCGCTCGTAACGGCGGTCGCCGGGGGCCGGGGCGCTCGTATCGGCGGCCGCCGGGGCGGCGGTGAAACCGCGTCACCGTTCCTGCGGCGAACGCGCGTGCGGTGCCGGCGGCGCCATCGGTACCTCTGGGACCGCGCTGTCAGTCGTGGCCCGTATCCTCAGTGACCATGCTCGAAGACCGTGCGACCGCAGTGTCCTCCCCCACCCAGTGGCCGGCCGCGTATCCCAAGGGATACGCGGTCGTTGACGTGGAGACCACCGGCCTGGCCCGGGACGACCGCATCATCTCGGCGGCCGTGTACCGGCTGGACGAGCGCGGCGAGGTGGAGGACCACTGGTACACGCTGGTCAACCCGGAGCGCGATCCGGGACCGGTGTGGATACACGGCCTGACGAGCGAGGTACTCGAAGGGGCCCCGCTCTTCGCGGACATCGCCGAGGAGTTCGCGGCCCGGCTGGAGGGCCGGGTGCTGGTCGCGCACAACGCGGTCTTCGACTGGCAGATGATCGCCCGGGAGTACGCGCGCGCGGAGCGCCAGGCGCCGGTGCGTCAGCGGCTGTGCACCATCGCGCTGTCGAAGGAGCTGGGGCTGCCGCTGCCCAACTTCAAGCTGGAGTCCCTGGCGGCGCACTACGGCGTCGTCCAGCAGCGGGCGCACCACGCGCTGGACGACGCGCGCGTGCTCGCGGAGGCGTTCCGGCCCAGTCTGCGGGCCGCGGCGGCGGGCAACGTCCGGCTGCCGCTGCTGGAGTGCCGGCCGCTGACGGAGTGGTCGGACCGTCCGGTGCCCCGGCAGGCGTCCGGCGGCTACGGCGGCTACCGGCCGGGCAGTTGGCGCCCCTCCCGCAGAAGGCCGGCGTGCCCCTATCCCAACCCGGGCCGCTACGAAGACGGCAAACCCCTCAAACAGGGCATGCGGGTGGCGTTCTCCGGGGACACCTCCGTCGACCGCGAGCTGCTGGAGGACCGGGCCACCGAGGCGGGCCTGCACGTGGCGTCCAGCATCTCCCGGCTGACCAGCCTGCTGGTGACCAACGACCCCGACTCGGGCACGTCCAAGGTGGCCAGAGCCCGGCAGTTCGGCACCCCGATCGTGGACGAGGCGGCGTTCGGGCAGCTGCTGCGGGACGTCGAGCCGGCCGACGGGTGAGGCACCGCTCGGCGCCGGAGGACGGTCATCGTACGAACGGGTGGTTGCCGGACGACTCACCCGCCGCCCGCTCGCCCGTGCGCCGGGGACGGCCCACCCTGTGGCGCATGGCGAAATGTGAAGTTTGCGGCAATGACTACGGTATGGCCTTCGAGGTCCACGCACAGGGCGCGGTGCACGTCTTCGACTGCTTCTCCTGCGCGATCCACCGGATGGCCCCCATCTGCGAGCACTGCCGGGTGCAGATCATCGGGCAGGGCGTGGAGGCCGACGGCAAGTTCTACTGCGGGGCGCACTGCGCCCGCGCCGAGGGAAAGGTGGGGATCGTCGACCGGGTGTGACCCGGTACCCGCCTGAATGCACCCCACGGCCCGGAGGTACCGTCGTGGGGTGCACCGCTACCGCTTCCTGTTGTCCCGCCAGTGGGTGATCCTCACGCTCGTCGCGATCGCGCTGATCCCGACGATGATCAGGCTGGGTTTCTGGCAGAAGCACCGGTACGAAGAACGCACCGCCCGCAACGACCTGGTCTCCGCCGCGCTGCACGCCAGGCCCGTCCCGGTCGAGCGGCTGTCCTCCCCCGGGCACGCCGTGACCCGCACCGAGCGGTACCGCACGGTCACCGCGACCGGCACCTTCGACACCGCCCGGCAGGAAGTGGTCCGGCGCCGGACCAACTCCGACGGCGAGGTCGGCTTCCACGTGCTCACCCCGTTCGTCCTCACCGACGGCAAGGTGCTCCTCGTCAACCGCGGCTGGATCCCCGCGGACGGCGCGCAGACCGCGTTCCCGAAGATCCCCGCCCCGCCGTCCGACCGGACCACCATCACCGGGCGGCTGATGGCCGACGAGACGACCGCGGCGAGCGGCATCAAGAACGTCAAGGGCCTGCCCGACCGGCAGGTCATGCTGATCAACAGCGAGCAGGAGGCGCACCGGCTCGGCGCGCAGGTGCTCGGCGGCTATGTCGAGCAGACCGCGCCCACGCCCAAGGGCGGCCCGGAGCAGATCTCCGATCCCGGCAGCGAGGACGCCCCGCTGAACTACGCCTACATGATCCAGTGGTGGCTGTTCGCCGCGGGCGTCCCGGTCGGCTGGTGGTTCCTGGCCCGCCGGGAGATCCGCGAGCGCGAGGAGGCCGCGGCGGAGGCGAAGCCGGAGGAGAGCGCACCGGCCGCCGTGTGACCCGGCACCGCCGCACGCCCCTCACCCCCCCCGGCGCACCGCTGATTGGCCCCCTGATCCGCCGGGAAACCGCATCCCGTGAACGCGCGCATCGAGGACTACGCCCTCATCGGTGACGAGCAGACGGCCGCACTGGTCGGCAGGGACGGCTCGATCGACTGGCTCTGCCTGCCCCGCTTCGACTCCGGCGCCTGCTTCGCCCGGCTGCTGGGCGACGAGGACCACGGCTACTGGCGGATCGCCCCGAAGGGAGCCGGCACCTGCGCCCGGCGCGCCTACCGGCCCGACACCCTCGTCCTCGACACCGAGTGGGAGACCCCCGACGGCTCGGTCCGCGTCACCGACCTGATGCCGCAGCGCGACCGGGCCCCCGACGTCGTACGCATCGTCGAGGGGACCGGCGGCCGGGTCACCGTCCGCAGCACCCTGCGGCTGCGCTTCGACTACGGCTCGATCACACCGTGGGTGCGCCGCTCGGACGGGCACCGGGTGGCCGTCGCGGGACCCGACTCGGCGTGGCTGCGCTCCGAGCCGGCCGTGCACACCTGGGGCGAGGACTTCGGCACCCACTCCGAGTTCACCGTCGCCGAGGGCGAACGGGTGGCGTTCGTGCTCACCTGGCACCCCTCGCACGAGCGCCGCCCGCCGCTCGCCGACCCCTACGAGGCCCTCGAGAGCAGCGTCACCGACTGGCGGTGCTGGGCCCGGCAGTGCCGCTACGCCGGCCCCCACCGGGACGCGGTCGTCCGCTCCCTGATCACCCTGAAGGCGCTCACCTACGCCCCGACCGGCGGGATCGTCGCGGCCGCGACCACCTCCCTGCCGGAGAAGCCGGGCGGCGTGCGCAACTGGGACTACCGGTACTGCTGGCTGCGCGACTCCACCCTCACCCTCGGCGCGCTGCTCAGCGCCGGCTACCACGAGGAGGCGTCCGCGTGGCGCGACTGGCTGCTGCGCGCGGTCGCGGGCAACCCGGCCGACCTGCAGATCATGTACGGCGTCGCGGGCGAGCGGCGGCTGCCGGAGACGGAACTGGACTGGCTGCCCGGCTTCGCCGGCTCCGCCCCTGTGCGCATCGGCAACGGCGCCGTCGACCAGCTCCAGCTCGACGTGTACGGCGAGGTGATGGACTCCCTCGCGCTGGCCCGCAGCGCGGGGCTGTCTCCCCGCCCGCACATGTGGGCCATGCAGCGGTCCCTGATGGGGTTCCTCGAGACGGCGTGGCGGCAGCCGGACGAGGGCCTGTGGGAGGTGCGCGGCGGCCGGCAGCAGTTCGTGCACTCCAAGGTGATGGTGTGGGTGGCCGCCGACCGGGCCGTGAGGACACTCGAGCGGTACCGGGACCTCGACGGCGACCTGGAGGGCTGGCGCAGGCTGCGCGAGGAGGTCCACCAGGAGGTGTGCGAGAAGGGGTTCGACCCCGGGCGCAACACCTTCACCCAGTACTACGGCTCCCGGGAACTCGACGCGGCGCTGCTGCTCATTCCGCGCGTCGGTTTCCTGCCGCCCGACGACCCGCGGGTCGTCGGCACGGTCGACGCGATCCGCGAGGACCTCGGACACGGCGGCTTCCTGCGCCGCTACGACACCGAGGACTCGGTGATCGACGGGCTGCCGAGCGGCGAGGGCGCCTTCCTGGCCTGCTCGTTCTGGCTGGCCGACGCGCTGCACATGACCGGCCGGACCAAGGAGGCGAGGGACCTGTTCGACCGGCTGGTGGGCCTGTGCAACGACGTGGGCCTGCTGGCCGAGGAGTACGACCCGGTCGACGGCTGCCAGCTGGGCAACTTCCCGCAGGCGTTCAGCCACATCGGCCTGGTGAACACCGCCCTCACGCTCCACGGGGACGAGCAGGCAGGATAGGGGCCATGGATCTTGGACTGAAGGACCGGGTGTACGTCGTCACCGGGGCGACCCGCGGGCTGGGCAACGCCGCCGCGCGGGAACTCGTCGCCGACGGGGCGAAGGTCGTGATCAGCGGCCGGGACGAGAAGCGGGTGGCCGAGGCCGCCGCGGAGCTGGGCCCGAACGCGGCCGGCGTGGCCGTGCACAACGCCGACCCCGAGGCGCCGGAGCGGCTGATCGCGGCCGCCCGTGACTCCTTCGGCGCGTTCCACGGCGTACTGGTGAGCGTGGGCGGCCCGGCGCCGGGGTTCGTGGCCGACAACACCGACGAGCAGTGGCGGGACGCGTTCGAGTCGGTGTTCCTCGGTGCGGTACGGCTCGCCCGTGCGGCGGCGGCCGAGCTGGCGGAGGGCGGGGTCATCGGCTTCGTGCTCTCCGGGTCGGTGCACGAGCCGATCCCGGGGCTGACCATCTCCAACGGGCTGCGGCCGGGGCTCGCCGGCTTCGCCAAGTCGCTCGCCGACGAGCTCGGGCCGCGCGGCATCCGGGTGGTGGGCCTGCTGCCGGCGCGGATCGACACCGACCGCGTGCGCGAGCTGGACGCGCTGTCCGCCGACCCCGAGGCCACCCGCGCCGCCAACGAGTCCCGGATCCCGCTGCGCAGGTACGGCACGCCGCAGGAGTTCGGCCGCGTCGCGGCGTTCCTGCTGTCGCCGGCCGCCTCCTATCTCAGCGGGATCATGCTGCCGGTGGACGGGGGCATGCGGCACGGGTTCTGACCGCCGGGCCCGCGCCGCATCGTGCGGGTCGGCCGACGCACGACGCGCGCCTTCGGGCGGGCCGGCCGGCGCGCCGCGAGCGACGGCCGCACCGCGCCGGACGGCCCGCACGGCAGCGCGTCACAGGACCCGCTCCGCGCGGTGCCCGACCGCCCGAAGGTGCACGTGCGCCGGAAGCGCGGCCAGACCCGCCGACTCGCGGGCGCGCGCCAGGGTCTGCGTGGTGAACGCGTGCAGGGCCTTCGCCGGGTCCACGTACGGCTCCAGCTGGAGCCACACCCGCGCCACGGGCGCCGTACGGCTGCCGTGCAGCAGGATCTCGGCGTGGGCCACCCCCTCCTGCCGTACGGCGTCCTCGGCCAGCGCCGACTCCAGGGCGCGGGCGCGCAGCAGGGCGGACGCGCCGTCGCCGGTGTCGACCACGACCTCGGTCAGCCGGCGGCGGCGCAGGGCCGTCGTCAGCCACCACAGGGCGAGCAGGAGCACCAGGGCCGGCGCGGCGATGACGGCCGGCCACCACCAGCCGGCGGTCCGCCAGTGGGTGCGTTCCGACCTGCTGAGCAGCACGTCGTGCGGGCCGGTGTGGATCCACCAGGACGGCGGCGGCGCGCCCAGGCCGACGGCCAGGACCGCACCGCCGACCGCGAGCAGGACCAAGCCGACGAGGGCCAGCAGCAGGCGGTGGAGGACTGCGCTGCGCATCGCCTCACCCCTTGCGCCCTGGCCGGGCCACCCGCACGGACAGCGTGGGCGGCCGGGGCAGGCCGAGCCCCTGGAGGGCTTCCCTGAGCACCGTGTTCAGGTCGGCGCCCACCTCGTCCAGACCGCGGAAGTGCGCCAGGACACGCACGTCGGCCTTCCTGCGGCGCATCCGCACCCGGACCGACCGGACGCCGGAGACGTCCATGGCCCGGTCGCGCAGCACGAGCGCGGCCGTGTCCCGCCGGAGGGCGGCGCGGACCTGGGGGTGCGGGCGCCGCATGGGCAGCAGGCCGCGCAGACCGGGCGTGAGCGCGAGGACGATCAGCCACAGGCCGAGCACGGCGGCGACGGCCGCGCCGGCCAGCACCCAGGCGTCGTCCAGCGGCCGTTCGGCCAGCTGCCGGGCCAGTGCCCGGCGCCAGCGCATGGCGGGGCGGTGGGCGCGCACGGCGACGATGTCGTACAGCAGCAGGCCGGCGCCGCCCAGCAGCAGGACCGCGACGACGGCGGCCGGGACGCGGCGCGGCGACCAGAAGCGGCCGCTGCCCTCGGCGGGGGCGGGCGGGGCGCTGCCGGGGCCCTTCTCGAGGGTCGGTGCGGTCGGCTGTGGCTCGCTCATCACGCCCTCCCGTGCGGTGCCAGGTGGAGCCGTTCGACCCGGACGGCGACCTCGGGCACCTCCATGTCCGTCAACGCGCCTACCCGCTCGGTGACTTGGCGACGCACGGCGGCGCAGCGGGCGCCGACGTCGCAGGGGTACCCGAGTTCGACGCGGACGCTGACGCGGGCCGTGCCGCGGTGGACGACGACCGTGGCGTGCGGGGCGGCCGCGTCGGCGGACGGCGGGGACAGTGCCTCGCGGGCGGCCTGCGCGGCGATCTTGGCCACCACCCGGTCGGCGATCCGCAGGGCGCCGCGCTCGCCGGGCGGCACCAGGTCCGCCGGCGGGCGCACCGCGCCCGTCCGGGCGGTCATCGTCGTCTCACCGCCGGTCGCGCCGGGTGTCGCGGGTGCGGAAGAAGTCACGCGGTTCCAGGTCGCCGTCCGCGAACCGGCCTACGACGAAACCGACCGCGCCCAGCGCCGCCACCAGCAAAAACGCGCTGAAGCCGCCGAAATACCCGGCGAATCCCAGCGCCATTCCGGCGATCATGCCGGCCACGGCCATGCTCATGCAGCGCTCCTCAGCTCATCGGGGTGTGCGGGGCGAGGTCACTGGATCCGGGGCGTTTCGGGCTCCTCTTCCTCCTCGGGCAGTTTGACGTCGCTCACGGCGATGTTGACCTCGACCACCTCCAGTCCGGTCATGCGTTCCACCGCCGCGATCACGTTCTCCCGTACGGCGCGGGCCACGTCGGCGATCGCGACGCCGTAGTCCACGACGATCTCCAGGTCGAGCGCGGTCTGCACCTCGCCGACCTCGGCCTTCACTCCCCGGGCCACCGACTTGGAGCCGCCCGGCACCCGGTCGCGCACGGCGCCGAAGGTGCGGGCCAGGCCGCCGCCCATGGCGTGCACGCCGACGACGTCCCGGGCCGCGAGACCGGCGATCTTCTCCACGACGCCGTCGGCGATGGTGGTCCGGCCGCGGGCGGCCGGATCGCCGCCGCCGCGCCGGGTGGTCTTGCGGGCCGAGGCCGACACCTGCGTCTCGGGCTCACCCTCGGGGGTGGTCGTCAGGTCGGTCATCGCCGTCCGTCCCTTCGGTGGTCGTCCCCTTCGATGTCCTCCGTCCACCGTATGCGGGCTTCCCCGGCGGCGCGCCCGCGATACGGCAGGCTGGAGGAATGACGGCGCAGGAGTGGGTACAGGCGGTGCGACGCCAGGTGGGGCTGGGCAGGCTGCTGCCGCTCGGCGGGCCCGGTGACGGCGCGTGGATCGCGGAGCCCGCGGCCGCGGCGGTGCTGCGGCGGGCGGCGGAGGGGATGTCCGGGGTGCGGCTGGGCGGGCTGCGGCTGGGACTGGCCGATCCGGAGGAGGCGCCGGAGTCCGTCGTGCCGGCGCCGCCGAGCGCGCTGCCGCCCGGCGCGCTGCGGCTGACGGCGGACTTCGCCGCGACGGCCGCCGAGCCGCTGCCGGCGGTGGCGTCCCGGCTGCGGCGGGCACTGGCGACGGCCGCGGCGGAGCGGCTCGGGCTCACGGTGACGGAGGTGGACCTGCGGGTCACCGACCTTCTGGAGGCGGGGGCGCCGGCCGCGGACGTACGCCCACCGCGGCCGGCGCCCGCACGGGAACCCACGCACCCCGAGGAGGCCCGGGTGGCCGCCGCCGCGCTCTCCGTGCCCGGGGTGACCGCTCTGACGGGTTCCCTCGGCGGGCTCGGCCGGGCGGTGCACCTGGAGGAGCGCACCGCCGGCACCGCACAGCCCGGACTGCCGCACCGGCACGCGCGCGTGGAGCTGACGGCGAGCGCGGACCACCGGGCCCTCGACGTGGCCCGGCAGGTCCGCTCGGCCGTACGGGACGCGCTGGAGGACAGACCCACGGTGGCGGTACTGGTGACGGCGGTGGACTAGGCCGCGTCGCGGGGTCGTCCCGGCCGTCGCGGAGTCGTCCGGGCCGTCGTGGGATCCGGCGGCCGGGAGGCGCCGTGACGTAACGCCGCCGGTTCCGGACGACGGCCTCAGCCCGTCTGCGGTGCGGGGCTCATTCGCCGAGGCCCGCCAGGTCCCTGAGGCGGCGGGCCTGAGCGGCGCGCTCGGCCGCGCGCTGGGCCTGGAAGTCCCGGTCCTGGGCACCGCGCAGGAGTGCCTTGGTCTCCACCACGGCGTCGCGCGGTGCGGCCAGCAGCGCGGCCGCCAAGTCCCGTACGGCGTCGTCGAGTTGGTCCGCGGGCACGGCGACGTTGGCCAGTCCGGACGCCACGGACTCCTCGGCGCCGACGAACCGCCCGGTCGCGCAGATCTCCAGCGCGCGGGCATACCCGACGAGACCGACCAGCGGGTGCGTGCCGGTCAGGTCGGGCACGAGGCCGAGGCTGGTCTCGCGCATGGCGAACTGCACGTCGTCCGCGACGACGCGAAGATCGCAGGCGAGCGCGAGCTGGAAGCCGGCCCCGATGGCGTGCCCCTGGACGGCGGCGATGGACACGATGTCGCTGCGCCGCCACCAGGTGAACGCCTCCTGGTATTCGGCGATGGTCGCGTCGAGCCCGGCGTCGTCGCGGCGCGCGAGCTCGATGAAGGTCGGCTCGCCCGGAATCCCCTCCGGGGTGAACATCTGCCGGTCCAGCCCGGCGGAGAAGGACGTGCCCTCGCCGCGCAGCACGACGACGCGGACGGAGCCCGGCAGCAGCCGGCCGGCCTCGGTCAGCGCCCGCCACAGAGCGGGGCTCTGCGCGTTGCGCTTGGCCGGGTTGGTCAGCGTCACCGTGGCGAGCGCGTCGTCGACGGTGAGCCGTACGCCGTCCTTGTCGAGTACAGGAGCGAGGTCCTGGTCGGGCGAAGCCATGGGGCGCCTCCGATGGGTGCGGTCATCACGCAGTGCCGTTACGGCATGCTAAGTGACTGCACAGTAACCACCCGGCCGGTCCGGAGTGCCCCCGGGCCCCTCACAGGCCCGGCGGTGAGGCCGGCCGGATGGCCACCATCGAAGCCGGTGGGCCGCCCGGGGGTCAGGACGATGCGGCCTTCTTGCCCCGGGTCGCTCCGCCACGCCCACGAAGCGTGACGCCCGACTCACTGAGCATCCGGTGCACGAAGCCATACGAGCGGCCGGTCTCCTCGGCCAGTGCTCGGATGCTCGCACCGGAGTCGTACTTCTTCTTCAGGTCTGCCGCGAGCTTGTCGCGCGCGGCGCCGGTCACCCGGCTGCCCTTCTTCAGAGTCTCGGCCACCCGTGCCTCCTCATGGGAAGTGCGCTCTGGTCTCCTCATGATCACCCCTCCCGGGCGTGATGGCCACCCATTCGGCAAGGTCCGTGAGACATCGTTGTGACGACAGGAGTGGATCCCCACAAGCGGAATCAAGGATTCCAAAGGGTGGTGTCGGTGGGGCCGAACGGGTGGATTCGCGAAGTGCCAGGTCAGGGACGCGAAACGGCCGACCCCTTGGCGCGCAAGGGATCGGCCGGAAAATGCGTGTAGGACACACCCCGATACGAGGAGATCTCACACAGATGATGGATCACGGATGAGCCGAATGATCCATACGCAGTGGATCACGCCAGGGCGACGAGGTCCGCGTAGTCGGAGCCCCACAGGTCCTCGACGCCGTCCGGCAGCAGAATGATCCGCTCCGGCTGCAGCGCCTCGACGGCGCCCTCGTCGTGGGTGACGAGGACGACCGCGCCCTTGTAGGTGCGCAGGGCGCCGAGGATCTCCTCGCGGCTGGCCGGGTCGAGGTTGTTGGTCGGCTCGTCGAGCAGGAGCACGTTCGCCGAGGAGACGACCAGGGTGGCGAGCGCGAGCCGGGTCTTCTCGCCGCCCGAGAGCACCCCGGCGGGCTTGTCGACGTCGTCGCCGGAGAACAGGAACGAGCCCAGCACCTTGCGCACCTCGACCAGGTCCATGTCGGGCGCGGCGGAGCGCATGTTCTCCAGGACCGTGCGGTCGGGGTCCAGGGTCTCGTGCTCCTGGGCGTAGTAGCCGAGCTTGAGGCCGTGGCCGGGGACGACCGCGCCGGTGTCCGGCTGCTCGACGCCCGCCAGGAGCCGCAGCAGGGTGGTCTTGCCCGCGCCGTTGAGACCGAGGATCACGACCCGCGAGCCCTTGTCGATGGCCAGGTCGACGTCGGTGAAGATCTCCAGCGAGCCGTACGACTTCGACAGGCCCTCGGCCATCAGCGGGGTCTTGCCGCAGGGCGCGGGCTCCGGGAAGCGGAGCTTGGCGACCTTGTCGGACATGCGGACCTCTTCGAGGCCGGCGAGCAGCTTCTCGGCACGGCGGGCCATGTTCTGCGCGGCGACCGTCTTGGTGGCCTTGGCGCGCATCTTGTCGGCCTGGGCGTTGAGCGCGGCGGCCTTCTTCTCGGCGTTGGCGCGCTCCCGCTTGCGGCGCTTCTCGTCGGCCTCGCGCTGCTGCTGGTAGAGCTTCCAGCCCATGTTGTAGATGTCGATCGTGGCCCGGTTGGCGTCCAGGTAGAACACCTTGTTGACGACCGTCTCGACCAGGTCGACGTCGTGGGAGATGACGATGAAGCCGCCGCGGTAGGTCTTCAGGTAGTCCCGCAGCCAGATGATGGAGTCCGCGTCGAGGTGGTTGGTCGGCTCGTCCAGCAGGAGGGTGTCCGCGTCGGAGAACAGGATCCGGGCCAGCTCGATACGGCGCCGCTGACCGCCGGAGAGCGTGTGCAGCGGCTGGCCGAGTACGCGGTCGGGCAGGTTGAGCGCGGCGGCGATGGTGGCGGCCTCGGCCTCGGCGGCGTACCCGCCCTTGGTGAGGAACTCCGTCTCCTGGCGCTCGTACTGCCTGAGGGCCTTCTCGCGGGTGGCGCCCTTGCCGTTGGCGATCCGCTCCTCGTTCTCCCGCATCTTGCGGATCAGCACGTCGAGGCCGCGCGCGGAGAGGATCCGGTCCCGGGCGAGCACGTCCAGGTCGCCGGTGCGGGGGTCCTGCGGGAGGTAGCCGACCTCGCCGGAGCGGGTGATGGTGCCGGCGGCGGGGATGCCCTCACCGGCCAGGCACTTGGTGAGGGTGGTCTTTCCGGCGCCGTTGCGGCCGACGAGGCCGATGCGGTCGCCCTTGGCGACACGGAAGGTGGCGTTCTCGATGAGGACGCGCGCACCGGCGCGCAGCTCGATACCGGAGGCGGAGATCACGGACAGACTCCAGGGCGTACAGGGATTGGCGGGTGGGCGGCTGAGGACGTTCCCGCCGTCTAATGCGCGAGGAGAATGGCCATGGGAGGAAGTCTAACGGGGCCGTGCAAGCGGTTTTTCTACGTCCGCGCGTTCGGTGAGGGCCCGGGAGATCGTCGCGGGCGCGCGCGGTGGATCCGTGCGGCATGCGGCGAGGCGGGCGCCGCGCACCGGGCGTTGTCAGTGGCCGCTGCCACACTGAACGGGACGCCCCATACCCGAGGCACGAGGGAGTGATCGGCATGGCAGGGACGAGCGGCGGACGGCCGAGCCTCTACCCCACGCTGCTGTACGCGGACGCGAAAGCGGCGATCAAGCAGCTGACGGAGGCGCTCGGCTTCACCGAGCTGTCGCTGTACGAGACGGAGGACGGCACGGTGATGCACGCCGAGCTGGTCCAGGGCAACGGCGCGGTGATGATCGGCTCCAAGGGCCGCGGCGGCCTGTTCGACACGGTGATGAAGGACGCGGGGCCCGCGGGGGTGTACGTGGTCGTGGACGACGTGGACGCCCACCACCAGCGGGCCGTGGAGCACGGCGTGGACATCCTGATGCCCCCGACCGACCAGGACTACGGCTCGCGGGACTACATGGCCCGGGACGTCGAGGGCAACGTGTGGAGCTTCGGGACGTACGCCCCGGAGATCGCCGGCTGACCTCCGGGCCGGCTCAGCCTCCGGTGTGCACCTGGAAGGCGGCCCGGCGCACGGCCTTGGCCAGGGCCGGGTCGGGATGCGCGGCGGCGAGCGCGACCAGGACCTGCACGGTGCGCGGGTGCCCGACGGCGCGGACCTCGTCGAGCAGCTGCGGGACGGTGGGCTGCACCGCGGCCTCCAGATGCCGGACCAGCATCGAGGCCTCTCCGTGGTCGGCGACGGCGGCGGCGGTGTCCACCCACAGCCAGGTCGCCTCCTCCCGGGTGAGGACCTCGTGGGCGTCCTCCGGGTCGATCCCGTCGTGCTCGGCGAGCCACAGCAGGGCGTAGGGCCTGAGCGCCGGTTCGTCCACGACGGCGCGTACGTCGGGCTCGGCGGGGGCGCCCACGACGCGCAGCGCCTCGAAGGCCAGGCCGCGCAGGAGGGCGTCCTCGCCGCGTGCGGCGTCGATCAGTTCGGTGACGGCGTCGCCGACGGTGCGGGCGGCGAGCCAGGCGCGGTACTCGGCGCGGGCGGCGTTGGGGCGGAGCTGGGCGCAGCCGCGGAGCATGTCCTCGGCGGACTGCTCGATGTTGCCGGCCGGGCTCTGCGCGGCCACGCAGATCTGCTCCAGCTTGACCCACACCGCCCAGCTGCCCAGCGGGGTGAGGGTGGCCTGGCCGTCGCCGTAGGTCAGCGCGCCGACGGCGGCGAGGGCCCGCAGCGCCCAGTCGAGCAGCGGCGCGAGCGCGGCGTCGCCGGTGGCGGGGGCCTCCGGTGCGGCCACGGCGAGGTCACCGGCCGCCGCGACGGCCGGGCGGGTGGCCGCGGAGCCGGCGGGCCGCGCGGCGCCCGGTTCGGCGGGCTGCCGGGCTCCCGGCACCGCCGGCCGGGCGGTGCCGGGGTCGGTGGGCCGGCCGGTGCCGGGGTCGAGGGGGACCTCGCAGCGCTCGGTGCGCAGTTCGGTGACCCGCTGCTGGAGCAGGTCGAGCAGCTGCTCGACCGGGACGGGCCCGGCGGACAGCTGGAGGAAGGAGAGCACCTGGGGCATGGCCGAGACGACCTCGGCGACGGCTGCCGGCTCGAACTCCTCGGGTTCCGGGGAGGCGAGCGACCAGGCGTCGAAGAGGGCGACCCAGCCGCGCAGTACGGCGCTGTCGTCGCGGTCCCAGGCGCGCAGCCGCCAGCCGGGGCGCGCCCGGTCGCCGTGCACCTCGACGAGTCCGGCGAGGCGTGCCGTGTCCCAGTCGGCCCGCACCTGGGCGACGCTCAGGCCGAGGTCGGCGGCGGCGCGCCGGGCGGTGGCGTCGGAGAGGGTGGCCTTGCCGTCGGCGGTGGCGCCGTCGCTGCCGGGGCCGAGTGCGGCGTCGGCCCAGCGGGCCACCCGGACCGGGCCGGCCAGTCCGGCGCGGGCCATTCCGGCCAGTTCCGCGGGGGCCGGGGTGCCCTCCGGCGGCCGGGGTGCGGGGCGGCGTGGGCGCCGCTGGTTCACAGCTCTGGGGGCGGCGGCCAGGGGTCGCGGTCGGACGAGTCGGAGCCTGGAGTCGCGCGGGATACGGGACGTCACGGGTGCAGTCTTCCGGTTGACGGTCCGAAAACCCAAACGGAATGTCACGGCGGGCGACGGGGCAGGCCAGAGCACGGCGTCCGGAGCCCGGTGAGGAGGGGGATCAGGCCAGCCGTACGGCCGTAAACGGAATCCTCGCCGCCGGGCCGCCGGGGCCGGGGCCCGGCGCCGTCACACCAGCGGGGTGAGGAAGCGGCGCAGCCGTTCCTGGTACTCCTCGGGGCCGGCGTTCCACATCGCCGCGTGCGGGGCCTCGGGCACGGTGTGCAGGGCGACCAGGTCGGGTCGGCGGCGGGCGAGCCTGCGGGAGAACTCCCAGGGGGCCACCCGGTCGTCGGGGCCGTGGAAGATCAGGGTCGGCACGCTGAGCCGGCCCGGGTCGGTGATCTCGGGGACCCGGTCGGCGTACAGGCCGGTCCGGCCCTGGGCGGCGCGCACGGCGAGCGGCAGCAGCGGCGGCGGGGTGTGCCGGGCGCGGGCGAGGGCGCGCAGCGTGGCCTCCCAGCTGAGCACCGGCGAGTCCAGGACCAGTCCGGAGATGTGCTCGCGCAGCGCGGAGTGCTCGGCGGCGCGCAGGGCCATCGTGGCGCCGGTGGACCAGCCGAGCAGGACGACCCGGCGGGCGCCGCTGCGGACGGCGTGGCGGATCGCCGCGTCCAGGTCGCGCCACTCCGTCTCGCCGAGGTGGTTCAGGCCGTCCGGCGGGCGCGGGGCGCCGGGGTCGCCGCGGTAGGCGAGCGCGAGGACCGGCATCCGGCGGGCGTGCAGGGCGGGCATGAGGTTCATGGCCTGTTCGCGGGTGGCGCCGAGGCCGTGCACGGCGATCAGCCAGGTGTCCCGGGCGCCGGGCAGGAACCAGGCGGGCAGGTCGCCGAGTTCGCCGGGCACCTGGACGTCGGCGTGGTCGAGGCCGAGGGCGGCGGACGGATCGCCGACGTACAGGTTCGGGGTGAACCACACCGCGTCGCCGGAGGAGAGGGTGCCGTGCGTGACGCGCTCCAGGCGGCGTACGACGGTGTCGGCGGTGTGCCGGGCGCTGTCCAGGACGGGGCCGACGACCGCGTGGGAGCCGTTGCCGGCGAGGCCGTAGGTGCCGGGGCGCAGCGAGGCCAGGTCGCGGGTGAGGGTGATCTGGCCGGCGGCGGTGCCGTGCACGGTGAGGCGGGGTTCGGTGGGCAGCGGGCGTCCGGCGGGCGCCTTCAGCGCGGCGTCGCTGGCGAGGCGGCCGGCGGCGACGGACGCCACGGCCACGCCGGCGGCTATGGCCGTGGTGAGGGCGGTCGCTTTGACGGGGCGCACGGGTCCAGTGTCCCGGGGGTTGCCGTCACCGGCCAGTGGAGCGGCGGGGGCAGGTGAGGAGCGTCGCGGTGCGGGCGGATCCGGAACCGCCGGGGTGGTCCGTCGCGGCCCGGCGCCGTTGCGGATCCGGCGGACCGGCGTGAGGCGGCGCCGGCGGCGGGAGAGGCGGTCGACGAGGCGTCGGAGCAGGGTGCTGTGCGGCAAGGTGTCACCTCCGTTGGCCGTACCCCCTCAACCGTTCCCCGGTCTCGGCGAGTTGTGCCTCCGTCAGCAGGGACGGGGTCAGGCCGGGCACCGAGGACGCCGTCAGCCACAGGCGGCACATCCACTCCAGCTGGGCGGTGCGGTCGTAGGCCTGGTCCAGGCCGGCGCCGTAGGTGAGCGTGCCGTGGTTCTGCAGCAGGCAGCCGGAGCGGCCGGCCAGGGCGCGCAGCATGTTCTCGGCGAGTTCGTCGGTGCCGTACGTGGCGTAGGGGGCGACGCGGACGGGGCCGCCGAGGGCCGCGGCCATGTAGTGGACCAGGGGCAGCTCGGGCACGAGCGTGGACACCGCCGTCGCGTGCACGGCGTGGGTGTGGACGACCGCGCGGGCGTCGGTGGTGCGGTACACGGCGAGGTGCATGGGCAGCTCGCTGGTCGGCACCAGGGTGCCGAGCACCTGTCGCCCGGTGAGGTCGACGCCGGTGATGTCCTCCGGGGTCAGCCGGTCGTACGGCACTCCGGAGGGGGTGACCAGCACCAGGTCGCCCACGCGCGCGGAGACGTTCCCGGAGGTGCCGACCACCAGCCCGTCGGCCACACTCCGCCGCGCCGTCGCGACCAGCTCCGCCCAGATCCGCTCCTGCTCCGCGTCCCGCCGCTGCTCAGCCATACAGCGATCTTGCCAGTCAGGGCCCGCGGGAGGGAGGCGGACCCTGATTTCTCCGGCCGCGAGCACGGTCCCGCCGGCGGCGTCCATGAGGAGGAGCACGCCGGGTGCCCTTCCGGCCGCGAGCGGGGCTGCAGGGGAGCACGGGCCGTGAGCTTCGGGCCGCGGGGCGAGCCTGCACAGGAGCACGAACCGTGACCTTCGGGCCGCGGGCGGCGCTTCTCGCCGACCGCGTCCACGGTAAGAGCGCGGACGGTCTCTCTCCGGCCGCCACCGACGACCCCGCAGGCCGCACCCACAGGCCGGACATCGCCTGCCAGCCACGACCGCACTCGGCGCCAACCGCACCCACGGGAAGAGCGCGGGCTGTTGTCGCCCGGCCGCGAGCGCGGTTCCGCAGCCCGCCGCGCCGCGAGTGCGGAGCACCGTTCTTCCGGCCGCGCGCGGCGATCCTGCCGGCCGGGCCCGGCGTATGCGGGCGGTCCGGGGTTGACCGCCACGGCGCCGGCCCGCCGCCGTCGGGCGCATCCACGGGAGGAGCGCAGCCCCCGGCGTTCCCGGCTTCCGCCGAGCACAGCGTTGCGTCGGCCGTGCCCCCGTAGGACCCCCCGTCCAGCCACCACAAAGCCGCACCCCCGATCGGGCGAAATCAGTCTGAATCGCCGTAAATAGCCACCGTTTCGGATGATCAGCAGGCCTTCAATGGTCCCTCTTGCCCGCCGGACGACCCGTCCGTCCGCAGACCCCGGGGAGACACATGGCCCGTGAACGCACCCTGCTCCGTCGCCGCGCCGGTGTCCTCGCGGCGGCCATGGCGGCGCTCGCTCTCGCGGGCACCGCGTCCGCCGCCGCCGGACCTCCGGCGCTGGTCGCGGGACTGCCGCGGGGGCACGACGTCTCGTCGCACCAGAAGTACGTCGACTGGCAGGGCGCCCGGTCCGCGGGCGCGCGGTTCGTCTACGTCAAGGCGACCGAGTCCACGGACTACGCCAACCCCTACTTCTCCGGGCAGTACGACGGCGCGGGCGGCGCGGGCCTGTACCGGGGCGCGTACCACTTCGCGCTGCCGGACAGGTCCTCCGGCGCCCGGCAGGCCGCCTACTTCGTGCAGCACGGCGGTGACTGGGCGGCGGACGGCCGCACCCTGCCGCCCGCGCTGGACATCGAGTACAACCCCTACAGCAGCAAGCACCGGTGCTACGGGCTGGGCTGGAAGCGGATGGTCGGCTGGATCCGGTCGTTCAGCGACGAGGTCAGGCAGGAGACCGGCCGCCGCCCGGTGATCTACACGACCGCCCAGTGGTGGCGGCAGTGCACCGGCGACAGCCACGCGTTCTCGAAGAACCACGCCCTGTGGATCGCCCGGCACAGCGCCTCGGGGCCGGGCAGGCTGCCCGGCGGGTGGCGGTACTGGACCTTCTGGCAGTTCGCGACCAAGGGCCGGCTGCCGGGTGACCAGAATCTCTTCAACGGGTCCGCGAGCCGGCTGAAGATCCTCGCCCGGGGCCGGTAGCCAAGGGGCGCCTGGGCCGATGAGGCCGGGCCGGGGAAAGCGGAAGCCCGACCCTCCCCTTTCGACACCCCCACGCCTGCCTCAGTTCATCTTCCGTTCACCCAGGTTGCCTACGTTCGTCCAGCCAATGACCTCGAACGATTGCCTGGGCAAATGGAAAGCTTCTCGCTGATCCTCGCGATAGTGGTGGTGACCGCTCTCGCGTTCGATTTCACGAACGGTTTCCACGACACCGCGAACGCGATGGCGACAACCATCTCCACCGGCGCTCTGAAGCCCAAGATCGCGGTGGCCATGTCCGCCGCCCTCAACCTGGTGGGCGCCTTCCTCTCCGTGGAGGTCGCGAACACGATCTCCAAGGGTCTCGTCGACGAGACCGGCATCCGTCCCGAGGTCATCTTCGCCGCCCTGGTCGGCGCGATCCTCTGGAATCTCGTGACCTGGCTGGTGGGCCTGCCCTCCAGCTCCTCGCACGCCCTGATGGGCGGTCTGATCGGCGCCGCCGTCGCCTCCGCCGGCTTCGGCGCCGTGCACGGTGACGTCCTGGTCACCAAGGTGCTGCTGCCCGCGGTCGCCGCGCCGGTCGTGGCCGGCGTCGCCTCGATGGTGGCCACCCGGTTCTCCTACGGCATCGGCGGCAAGGCCGAGGGCGAGGCCACCCGCAAGGGCTACCGCGCCGGCCAGATCGCCTCCGCCGGCCTGGTCTCCCTCGCCCACGGCACCAACGACGCCCAGAAGACGATGGGCGTCATCACGCTCGCGCTGATCGCCGGCGGCGCCATCGCGCCGGGCTCGAACCCTCCCACCTGGGTCATCCTCTCCGCCGGCCTGGCCATCGCGCTCGGCACCTACATCGGCGGCTGGCGGATCATCCGCACCATGGGCACGGGCCTGACCGAGCTGGAGCCGCGCCAGGGCTTCGCCGCCCAGACCAGCGCCGCCACCGCCATCCTCGCCTCCTCCCACCTGGGCTTCTCGCTGTCCACCACGCACGTCGTCTCCGGCTCGGTCATGGGCGCGGGCCTCGGCCGCAAGGGCGGGGTGGTCCGCTGGTCCACCGCGACCCGCATGGCCGTAGCCTGGGTGCTCACCCTCCCGGCCGCCGCGCTGGTCGGCGCGGGCGCCGAGACCGTCACGGCTCTCGGCGACTGGGGCACTGCGGTGGTCGCCGTCTTCCTCGTCGCCGCGAGCGCCGGGATCTGGAAGCTCTCCCGCCGCGAGGTCATCGACCACACCAACGTCGTGGACCCGTCCGCGGAGCCGGCCGGTGTGGTGACCACCGCCATCGCCGCCGTGACCCCGCCCCCGGCGGGCACGATCGGCGAGGACCTGACGGCCACCATCCCGGCCCCGGCCGCCGCCGAGCCCACGCCCGAGGCCGTCCCGCCGGCCGCCACCGTCTGACCCCGGCCACACCGGTACCCAAGGAAGCAACCCCATGAAGATCGACTGGTCGGCCCTCGGCTCCGTCTTCGGCGTCAGCCTCGCGTTCACGGTGGGCCTGGTCGCCCTGTTCACCCTCGGCGTCAACGGTCTGGCGCGGCGCGAGAAGGCCGCGGCGCAGGGCGGCTCCGCCGCCCTCGCGGTCACCGCCGCCTACGTCTGCTTCGCCGCGTGCGCGGCGGCGGTGGCGTACGGCATCGTCCTCATCGTCTCCAAGTCCTGACCGTCATCGTCTCCACGTCCTGACCGGAGTCGTCTCCGCGTCCTGGCCGAGCCGCACGCATCGGGCATCCCGAAGGCTCCCCTCCGCCGCTGACGGAGGGGAGCCTTCGCCGTGCCCAGCCGTCACGGGCGTCCCGCAGTGTGGGGATCGGCACACTCTCCCCGCGCAGGTCAACGGCAAGTTGACGGCCGTTCCGGGCCCGTGGTGGACTGCCCAGGCCATGTACGGCGGCAAGAGAGGAAGCCGGTGCGAATCCGGCGCGGTCCCGCCACTGTCACCGGGGAAGAACCCGGGAGCCAGGAACTCTCACCGCCGAATCTCGTCGAACCAGGGCGCGGACACCCTGAGTGAGGACATCGATCGCCATGCCCGGCTGCCGAAGGACAAGGACCGCTACCAGGCCCGCACTTCACCCCACGGCCGGCTGAGCCGATGGGTGCCGATCGCACGTACGCGTACGGCGCCGCCGCCGGCCTTCTCGGAGACCTGCTCCTCGGCGATCCGCGCCGCGGGCATCCGGTCGCCGTGTTCGGGCGTGCGGCCGCTGCCGTGGACCGCGCGTTGTGGCACGACCACCGCGGCTGGGGCGCCCTGCACACCACCGTGTGCGCCGGTGGCGCCGTCGCACTCGGCACGCTGGCCGCACGCGTCGTACGCCCCTCCCCCGCCGCCTCCGTCGCGCTGACCGCCGCCGCCACCTGGGCGGTCGTCGGCGGCACCTCGCTCGCCCGCGAGGCCCGCGCGATCGGCCGCGCGCTGGAGTCCGGGGACGTCGAGGCGGCGCGGGCGCGGCTGCCGCATCTGTGCGGCCGGGACCCGCAGGCGCTGGACGCCGACGGAATCGCCCGGGCCGTGGTGGAGTCCGTCGCCGAGAACACCTCCGACGCCGTCGTGGGCGCCCTGGTGTGGGGGGCCGTGGCCGGGGTGCCGGGGCTGCTGGGCTTCCGGGCCGTCAACACCCTGGACGCGATGGTGGGTCACAGGTCCCCCCGCTACCGGCGCTACGGCTGGGCTTCCGCCCGCCTCGACGACGTGGCCGGCTGGCCGGGGGCGCGGCTGACCGCCGTCCTCGCCGCCGTCGCCGGCCCCGACCCGCGCGGCGCCCTGCGCGCCTGGAAGGCCGACGCGGCCCGGCACCCGAGCCCCAACGCCGGCCCGGTGGAGGCGTCGTTCGCGGGCGCCCTCGGCGTCCGGCTGGGCGGAACCCTCTCCTACGGCGGCCGGATCGAGCACCGGCCGGTCCTCAACGGGGCCGCCGGGCGCGCCGTCCGGGTCACCGACATCGACCGGGCCGTACGGCTCTCGCGCCGCGTCGGCCTGCTCGCGCTCGGCGTCACCCTCGCCGCGCGCCGACTCGTGAAGGGACACACGGCATGACAGGGGGCGGGCTGCTGGTCGCCGGGACCACCTCCGACGCCGGGAAGAGCGTCGTGACGGCCGGGATCTGCCGGTGGCTGGTGCGTCAGGGCGTGAAGGTCGCGCCGTTCAAGGCGCAGAACATGTCGCTCAACTCCTTCGTGACCCGCGAGGGCGCGGAGATCGGCCGGGCGCAGGCCATGCAGGCCCAGGCCTGCCGGATCGAGCCGACCGCGCTGATGAACCCGGTGCTGCTCAAGCCGGGCGGCGAGCAGAGCAGCCAGGTGGTGCTGCTGGGCAGGCCGGTGGGCGAGCTGAGCGCGCGCGGCTACCACGGCGGGCGCCAGCAGCGGCTGCTCGGCACGGTGCTGGACTGCCTCGCCGAGTTGCGGGGCACGTATGACGCGGTGATCTGTGAGGGGGCGGGCAGCCCGGCCGAGATCAACCTGCGCCGGACCGACATCGTGAACATGGGGATCGCGCGGAACGCGCGGCTGCCCGTGCTGGTGGTCGGCGACATCGACCGCGGCGGCGTCTTCGCCTCCTTCTTCGGGACCGTGGCCCTGCTGTCGCGGGAGGACCAGGAGCTGGTCGCCGGGTTCCTGGTGAACAAGTTCCGGGGCGATGTCTCGCTGCTGGAGCCGGGGTTGGAGATGCTCAAGGGCCTCACCGGGCGTCGTGCGTACGGCGTGCTGCCGTTCCGGCACGGTCTCGGCATCGACGAGGAGGACGGCCTCAGGGTGTCGCTGCGCGGCACCGTCCGCGAGTCCGCCGTGGCTCCCCCGGTCGGCGAGGACGTGCTGCGCGTCGCCGTGTGCGCGATCCCGCTGATGTCCAACTTCACGGACGTGGACGCGCTGGCCGCCGAACCGGGCGTCGTGGTGCGGTTCGTGGACCGCCCGGAGGAGCTGGCCGACGCCGACCTGGCGGTGATCCCGGGCACCCGCGGGACCGTACGGGCGCTGCAGTGGCTGCGGGAGCGGGGGCTCGCTCAGGCCCTGGTGCGCAGGGCCGCGGAAGGACGCCCGGTCCTCGGCATCTGCGGCGGCTTCCAGATCCTCGGCGAGCACATCGAGGACGAGGTCGAGTCGCGGGCCGGCGCGGTCGACGGCCTCGGTGTGCTGCCCGTACGGGTGCGGTTCGCCCGCGAGAAGACCCTGACCCGGCCGGCCGGCGAGGCCCTCGGCGAGCGGGTCGAGGGATACGAGATCCACCACGGGGTGGCCACGGTCGACAGCGGGGAGCCCTTCCTCGACGGCTGCCGGGTCGGCCAGACCTGGGGCACCCACTGGCACGGTTCGCTGGAGTCGGACGGCTTCCGGCGGGCCTTCCTGCGCGAGGTGGCCGCCGCCGCGGGCCGCCGCTTCGTGCCCGCGCCGGACACCTCCTTCGCCGCGCTGCGCGAGGAGCAGCTCGACCGGCTCGGCGACCTGATCGAACAGCACGCGGACACGGACGCGCTGTGGCGGCTCATCGAGTCGGGCGCGCCGCAAGGACTGCCTTTCATCCCACCGGGAGCGCCTGCATGAGCACAGTGTTGTTGTTGTCGACCGCCGACACGGATCTGCTGGCGGCCCGGGCGTCCGGCGCGGACTACCGCATCGGCAACCCGACCCGGGTGGACGTCGGGCAGGAGCTGCCGGCGCTGCTCGACGGCGCCGACCTCGCCGTCGTACGGCTGCTGGGCGGCAAGCGCGCCTGGGAGGAGGGGCTGGCCGCGCTGAAGGCGTCCGGGATCCCGACCGTGCTGCTGGGCGGCGAGGCCGTGCCGGACGCCGAGCTGATGGCCGAGTCGTCGGTGCCGGCCGGTGTCGTCGCGGAGGCGCTGAAGTACCTGGTCGAGGGCGGTCCCGCGAACCTGCTGGAGCTGTCCCGGTTCCTGTCGGACACCGTGCTGCTGACCGGTGAGGGCTTCGAGGAGCCGCGGAAGATGCCGGAGTACGGCGTCCACGGCGCGTACGAGGTCCACGAGGGCCGCCCGACCGTGGGCGTGCTCTTCTACCGGGCGCACGAGCTGAGCGGCAACACCGCCTTCGTGGACACCCTGTGCGCGGCGGTCGAGGCGCAGGGCGCCAACGCGCTGCCCGTGTACTGCGGTTCGCTGCGCGGCGCGGACGCCGGGCTGTACGAACTGCTCTCGAAGGCCGACGCGCTGGTCGCGACCGTGCTCGCGGCGGGCGGCACGCACGCCTCGCAGGCGTCGGCGGGAGGGGACGAGGAGTCCTGGGACATCGGCGCGCTCGCCGACCTGAACGTGCCTGTCCTGCAAGGGCTCTGCCTGACCTCTTCGCGGGCCGCCTGGGAGGAGTCCGACGCGGCCCTGTCCCCCATGGACGCGGCGATGCAGGTGGCGATCCCGGAGTTCGACGGACGGCTCGTCACCGTGCCGTTCTCCTTCAAGGAGCAGGGCCCCGACGAGGTCCCGGTGTACGTCGCCGACCCCGAGCGGGCCGCACGGGTGGCGGGGATCGCCGTACGGCACGCCCGGCTGAAGCACAAGCCGAACGCGGAGAAGAAGATCGCGCTGGTCTTCACCGCCTACCCGACCAAGCACTCCCGGGTCGGCAACGCGGTCGGCCTGGACACGCCCGCGTCGGCGGTCCGGGTGCTCGACGCGCTCCGGGACGCGGGCTACTCGCTGACCGAGTACCCCTCCGGCGGCGACGAGTTGATCCACCGGCTGATCGAGGCCGGCGGCCACGACGTGGAGTGGCTGACCGAGGAGCAGCTGGCGGCCGCGCCCGCGCGGGTGCCGCTCGCGGACTACCGGGCGTGGTTCGACCAGTTGGACCCGGGGCTGCGCGAGGCGATGACCGAGGCGTGGGGCGAGCCGCCGGGCAGCCTGTACGTCGACGGCGACGACATCGTGCTCGCCTCGCTGCGGTTCGGGAACGTCGTCGTGATGATCCAGCCGCCGCGCGGCTTCGGCGAGAACCCGATCGCGATCTACCACGACCCGGACATGCCGCCCTCGCACCACTACCTGGCGGCCTACCGCTGGCTGGAGAACAGCTTCGGCGCGGACGCCGTCGTGCACATGGGCAAGCACGGCACGATGGAGTGGCTGCCCGGCAAGGGGCTGGGTCTGTCGCGCGGCTGCGCGCCCGACGCGGTCCTCGGCGACCTGCCGCTGGTCTACCCGTTCATCGTGAACGACCCCGGCGAGGGCACCCAGGCCAAGCGGCGCGGGCACGCCACGGTGGTCGACCACCTGGTGCCGCCGATGGCACGCGCCGACACCTACGGTGATCTCGCCAAGCTGGAGCAGCTGCTGGACGAGTACGCGCTCGTCTCCGACCTGGACCCGGCGAAGGCCCCGGCCGTCCGCGCCCAGATCTGGACGCTGGTGAAGGCGGCCGAGCTGCATCACGACCTGCATGTGGACGAACAGCCGGACGACGAGGAGTTCGACGAGTTCGTCATGCACATCGACGGCTATCTGTGCGAGATCAAGGACGTGCAGATCCGCGACGGCCTGCACATCCTGGGCGGCGGCCCGGTCGGCGAACCGCGCGTGAACCTGGTGCTCGCCGTGCTGCGCGCCTCCCAGGTGTGGGGCGGCCGGGCGAACGCCCTGCCGGGGCTCAGGGCCTGCCTCGCCGCCCGTTTCGGCCTGGACGAGAAGGAGTTGCTGGCCGAGCCGGGCGCCCCGGTGAAGGTGCCGGTGGAGCTGACCGACCTGGCGGAGGGGCCGGCGCGCACCGCGTCCGACGCGATCGACCTGCTGGAGCAGCTGTGCCGGCGGATCGCGGAGGGCATGGAGGAGCGGGCCTGGGACCGGACGGCCGTACCGGCGGTGCTGCGGGACGCGCTCGGCGCCGAACTCCCGGACGCGGTCGCGGTGCTGGAGTTCGCGTGCGAGGAGGTCGTGCCGCGGCTCGCCCGCACCACCGACGAGATCGGGCACATCCTGCGGGCCCTGGACGGCGGTTACGTCCCGGCGGGTCCCTCGGGGTCGCCGACCCGCGGCCTGGTGAACGTGCTGCCGACCGGCCGGAACTTCTACTCCGTCGACCCCAAGGCGATTCCGTCCCGGCTGAGCTGGGAGGTCGGGCAGTCGCTCGCGGACTCCCTGGTGCAGCGGTATCTGCAGGACACGGGCGCGTACCCGAAGTCCGTCGGCCTCACGGTGTGGGGCACCTCCGCGATGCGCACCCAGGGCGACGACATCGCGGAGATCCTGGCGCTGCTGGGCTGCCGCCCGGTGTGGGACGACGCCTCCCGCCGGGTCACGGGCTTCGAGGTGGTCCCCCTGGAGGAGCTGGGCCGGCCGCGCATCGACGTCACGGTCCGCATCTCCGGCTTCTTCCGGGACGCGTTCCCGCACGTCGTCGGCCTGATCGACGACGCGGTGCGGGCGGTGGCCGAGCTGGAGGAGCCGGCCGAGAGCAACTTCGTGAAGGCGCACGCCGACGAGGACACCGCCGAGCACGGCGACCGGCGGCGCGCGACGGCCCGGATCTTCGGCTCCAAGCCGGGCGCGTACGGCGCCGGCCTGCTGCCGCTGATCGACGCCCGCAACTGGCGCTCCGACGCCGACCTGGCCGAGGTGTACGCCGTGTGGGGCGGCTACGCCTACGGGCGCGGCCTGGACGGGCGGGCGGCGCGCGGGGACATGGAGACCGCGTTCAGGCGGATCGCGGTCGCCGCGAAGAACGTCGACACGCGCGAGCACGACCTGGTCGACGCCGACGACTACTTCCAGTACCACGGCGGCATGGTCGCCATGGTCCGCCACCTCACCGGCGCCAACCCCGAGGCGTACGTGGGCGACAGCGCCGTACCGGACCAGGTGAGGACGCGCACGCTCGGCGAGGAGACCCACCGGGTCTTCCGGGCGCGTGTGGTCAACCCGCGCTGGATGGCGGCCATGCGGCGGCACGGCTACAAGGGCGCCTTCGAGATGGCGGCGACCGTGGACTACCTGTTCGGCTACGACGCCACCGCGGGCGTCGTCGACGACTGGATGTACGAGAAGCTCAGCGCGGAGTACGTCTTCGACCCGGAGAACCGGGACTTCATGAAGCAGTCCAACCCGTGGGCGCTGCGCGGGATCACCGAGCGGCTGCTGGAGGCGGCGGACCGGGGCCTGTGGGCCGAGCCGGACGCGGACACGCTGGAGCGGCTGCGCGCCACCTACCTGGAGCTCGAAGGCGACTTGGAGGGCGACGACCAGTGACCACCCCCTTCCCCTTCACGGCCGTTGTCGGCCAGGACGACCTGCGGCTCGCGCTGCTGCTGAACGCCGTGTCCCCGGCGGTCGGCGGTGTGCTGGTGCGCGGCGAGAAGGGCACCGCGAAGTCCACGGCCGTGCGTGCCCTGTCGGCGCTGCTGCCGGAGGTCGCCGTCGTGCCCGGCTGCCGGTTCTCCTGCGACCCGGCGGCCCCGGACCCGTCCTGTCCCGACGGCCCGCACGAGCCGGGGCCGGGCGCGCACCGGCCCGCGCGGATGGTCGAGCTGCCGGTCGGCGCCTCCGAGGACCGTCTCGTCGGCGCCCTGGACATCGAGCGGGCACTCGCCGAGGGCGTGAAGGCGTATCAGCCGGGCCTGCTGGCCGACGCGCACCGCGGGATCCTGTACGTCGACGAGGTCAACCTGCTCCACGACCACCTGGTCGACCTGCTGCTGGACGCGGCGGCGATGGGCGCCTCGTACGTCGAGCGGGAGGGCGTCTCCGTGCGGCACGCCGCCCGCTTCCTGCTCGTCGGCACCATGAACCCCGAAGAGGGCGAGCTGCGGCCGCAGTTGCTGGACCGGTTCGGGCTGACCGTGGAGGTCGCCGCCTCGCGGGAGCCGGAGAAGCGGGTCGAGGTGGTGCGGCGCCGGCTGGCGTACGACGACGACCCGGCAGGTTTCGCCGCCCGGTGGGCCGAGGAGGAGGCCGCCGTACGGCGACGGATCGTCGCGGCACGGGAGTTGCTGCCGCAGGTGCGCCTCGGCGACGGCGCGCTCCGGCAGATCGCGGCGACCTGCGCGGCCTTCGAGGTGGACGGCATGCGCGCCGACATCGTGATGGCCCGTACGGCGACGGCGCTGGCCGCGTGGGCGGGACGGACCGACGTGCTCGCCGAGGACGTCCGGCAGGCGGCGCTGCTGGCGCTGCCGCACCGGCGCCGTCGTAACCCCTTCGACGCGCCGGGTCTGGACGAGGACAAGCTCGACCAGACGCTGGAGGAGTTCTCCGGGGAGTCCCCGGACGACGATCCCGGCCCGGACGGGCCGGGCGGGGGCGGCGGGCAGCCGCAGCCGGATTCCGGTCCGCAGGGCGGCGGGGACGCCTCCGCCCGCCCCGAGGCCGGCGAGGGCGGCGAGCCGCAGGCGTCCGGCGCACGGGAGCAGTCCGCCGTACGGGCCGCCGAACCGTTCCGCACCAAGGTGCTGAGCGTTCCCGGGATCGGCGAGGGTGCGGCCGGGCGGCGTTCCCGGGCGCGCACCGAGCACGGGCGCACCACCGGGGCGCGCCGGCCGCAGGGTGCGCTGACCAAGCTGCATCTGGCGGCGACCGTGCAGGCCGCCGCCCCGCACCAGCGGGCCCGGGGCCGGTCCGGGCCGGGTCTGGTGATCCGCCGGGACGATCTGCGGCAGGCGACCCGGGAGGGGCGCGAGGGCAACCTCGTGCTGTTCGTGGTGGACGCCTCCGGGTCGATGGCGGCGCGGCAGCGGATGAGCGCGGTGAAGGGCGCCGTGCTGTCGCTGCTGCTGGACGCCTATCAGCGGCGGGACAAGGTGGGGCTGGTGACCTTCCGGGGCTCCGGCGCCGAGGTGGCGCTGCCGCCGACCTCCTCCGTCGACGCCGCCGCCGCACGGCTGGAGTCGCTGCCGACCGGCGGCCGTACACCGCTGGCCGCCGGGCTGCTGAAGGCGCACGAGGTGCTGCGGGTGGAGCGGCTGCGGGATCCGGCGCGGCGCGCGCTGGTCGTGGTGGTGACCGACGGGCGGGCCACGGGTGGTCCGGAGCCGGTGGCGCTGGCGGGGCGGGCCGCGCGGATGTTCGCGGCCGAGGGCGTCGCGTCGGTGGTCCTGGACTGCGAGTCGGGGCCGGTGCGGCTGGGGCTCGCCGGGCAGCTCGCCGGTGAGCTGGGCGGTACGGCCGTCACGCTGGACGAGCTGCGGGCGGACTCGATCGCCGGGCTGGTGAAGGGCATGCAGAGCAGGAGGGCCGCGTAATGCCGCAGGGACAGCCGAGTGTCATCCCCGACGACGGTCTGACGACGCGTCAGCGGCGCAACCGGCCGCTCGTCGTCGTGCACACCGGGGTCGGCAAGGGCAAGTCGACGGCCGCGTTCGGGCTCGCGCTGCGCGCCTGGAACCAGGGGTGGCCGATCGGGGTGTTCCAGTTCGTCAAGTCGGCGAAGTGGCGGGTCGGCGAGGAGCGGGCGCTGCGCGTGCTCGGCGACTCCGGCGAGGGCGGCACCGTCGCCTGGCACAAGATGGGCGAGGGCTGGTCCTGGGTCCAGCGGGACGCCCAGATGGACAACGAGGAGAAGGCCCGCGAGGGCTGGGAGCAGGTCAAGCGGGACCTGGCCGCCGAGACGTACCGGCTGTACGTGCTGGACGAGTTCGCCTACCCGATGCACTGGGGGTGGGTGGACACCGACGAGGTCGTCGACGTGCTGCGGAACCGGCCGGGCACCCAGCATGTGGTGATCACCGGACGGAACGCACCCGGGAAGCTCGTCGACTTCGCGGATCTCGTCACCGACATGTCCAAGGTCAAGCACCCCATGGACGTGGGGCAGAAGGGCCAGAAGGGCATCGAGTGGTGACCTCCGTCCCCCGGCTGGTCGTCGCCGCGCCGTCGTCCGGCAGCGGCAAGACCACCGTCGCCACGGGGCTCATGGCCGCGTTCGCCGCGCGGGGGCTCGCCGTGTCCCCGCACAAGGTCGGGCCGGACTACATCGACCCCGGGTACCACGCGCTCGCCACCGGGCGGCCGGGCCGCAACCTGGACGCGTACCTGTGCGGGCCGGAACTGGTCGCCCCGCTGTTCCTGCACGGGGCGCGGGGCTGCGACCTGGCCGTGGTCGAGGGCGTGATGGGGCTGTACGACGGGGCGGCCGGGGAAGGCGAACTGGCCTCCACCGCGCAGGTGGCCAAGCTGCTGGGCGCGCCGGTGGTGCTGGTCGTGGACGCGTCGTCGCAGTCGCGTTCGGTGGCGGCGCTGGTGCACGGGTTCGCCTCCTGGGATCCGCGGGTGCGGGTCGGGGGCGTGATCCTGAACAAGGTCGCGTCCGACCGGCACGAGGAGCTGCTGCGGGAGGCGCTGGACTCGGCGGGTGTGCCGGTGCTGGGTGCGCTGCGGCGGGCGGCCCGGGTGGACACGCCCTCGCGGCACCTCGGCCTCGTACCCGTGGCCGAGCGGCGGTCCGACGCCGTGGACGCGGTGGCGGCGATGGCCGCGCAGGTCGAGCAGGGCTGTGATCTCGAGGCTCTGCTGGCGCTGGCCCGCAGCGCGGGGGCGTTGTCCGGCACTGCGTGGGAACCGCCCGCGGGCACGGCGGACAAGCGTGAGGTCGTCGCCGTCGCCGGTGGTCCCGCGTTCACCTTCTCCTATGCCGAGCACACCGAGCTGCTCGCCGCCGCCGGCGCCGACGTCGTCACCTTCGATCCGCTGCGCGACGAGCAACTGCCCGAAGGGACCGCCGGGCTGGTCGTCGGCGGCGGGTTCCCCGAGGTGTACGCCGCCGAGCTGTCCGCCAACGAGCCGCTGCGCAAGGCCGTCGCCGACCTCGCGCTGTCCGGCGCCCCGGTCGCAGCCGAGTGCGCCGGGCTGCTCTATCTGTGCCGCGAGCTGGACGGGCAGCCGATGTGCGGGGTGCTGGACGCCACCGCGCGGATGACCGAGCGGCTCACGCTCGGCTACCGGGACGCCGTGGCCGTCACGGACAGTTCGCTGGCCGTCGCCGGGACGCGGATGCGGGGGCACGAGTTCCATCGCACGGCCGTGGAGCCCGGCGCCAGCGCGGCTCCCGCCTGGGGGGTCCGCCACCCTGCCAGGCGGGTCGAAGGTTTCGTACAGGGCGGTGTGCACGCGAGCTATCTGCACACCCACTGGGCGTCCGAGCCCGGTGTCGCCCGTCGGTTCGTGGAGAGGTGCCGGACGTCATGAGCAGCAGGCTGATCGGGGTCGGAGTCGGTCCGGGCGATCCGGAACTGGTGACCGTCAAGGGGGTCAACGCCCTGCGGGCCGCCGACGTGGTCGTCGTCCCCGTGATGGACACCGGGGAGCGCGGGCGGGCCGAGGCGACCGTGTTGCACTACGTGCCCGAGGACAAGGTGGTCCGGGTCGTCTTCGCGCTGAACGAGCGCACCGACCGGGCGCGCCGGGAGGCGGCCTGGGACGCGGCCGGGGAGCGGGTGGCGGCGCTGCTGCGGCAGCACGGCACGGTGGCCTTCGCGACGATCGGCGACCCCAACGTGTACTCGACGTTCACCTACCTCGCGCAGACGATCGCCGGGCTGGTGCCCGGCACGGCCGTGGAGACCGTGCCCGGGATCACCGCCATGCAGGATCTCGCGGCGCGTTCCGGCGCGGTGCTGACCGAGGGCACCGAGCCGCTCACCCTGGTGCCGGTGACGGCCGGGTCGGCCGTGCTGAAGGAGGCGCTGGCCGGGCCCGGGACCGTCGTGGCGTACAAGTTCGGGCGGCAGGCCGGCGAGGTCGCCGAGGTGCTGAAGGAGACCGGGCGGCTGGCCGACGCCGTGTGGGGGTCGGCGCTGGGTCTGCCGGAGGAGTCGGTGCGGCCGGCCGCCGAGCTGGACGGGACGCCGCTGCCGTATCTGTCGACGCTGATCGCGCCCCCGCGTCGGGACGCCGGACGGGGCGGAAAGCTGTGACAGGCACCAGGCGGCCGGGACGGGAAGCCGGCGGATGTGCCGGGCGGCCGGGGCCGGAGGCCGGCGGATGCACCAGGCAGCCCGGACGGGAAGCCAACGGATACACCAGGCAGCCCGGACGGGAAGCCGACGGATGCGCCGGGCGGCCGGGGCCGGAGGCCGGCGGATGTGCCGGGCGGCCGGGCGGCTCAGCCGCCCGACAGGCCAACCACCAGCCAGATGAAGGCCGCGCCCGCGACCGTGCACAGCAGGGTGGAGCGGGAGGGGTGTTCGTGGTGCGCCTCGGGGAGGATCTCGGCGGCGGCGAGATAGAGCAGGACGCCGCCGAAGAAGCCCAGATAGCCGCCCAGCAGCGCTTCGGGGATGCGGAAGAAGGCGGTCGACAGGGCGCCCAGCAGGGGTGCGCAGGCGTCGGCCACCAGCATCGCCACCGCACGGCGGCGGGCGTTGCCGTACAGGCTGGTGATGGTGAAGGTGTTGAAGCCGTCGGCGAAGTCGTGCGCGATCACCGCGAGCGCGACGGCCGCGCCCATGCCGCCGCCCACCTGGAAGGCCGCGCCGATCGCCACGCCGTCCATGGCGCTGTGCCCCACCATCGCCCCGGCCGCCGCCAGGCCCACCTCGGGCGCCCGGTGGTTGTGCCCCTCGGCGCCGCCGTGCGCGGCCTTGCGGGCGGCGAGCGTGTGCTCCACCAGATGGGCCACCAGAAAGCCGGCCACGAACAGCAGCAGGGCGACGGGTACGCCGAAGACCGAGCGGCGGGCGGCGTGCAGCGCCTCCGGCAGCAGGTCCAGGCCGACCACGCCCAGCATCAGGCCGCCGGCCAGGCCCAGGACGAGATGGCGACGGTCGGTCACGCGCTGTGCCGTCCAGCCGCCGGCCAGCGTCATCAGGAACGCGCCGAGCGCGACGAAGACCGCCATAGGCCCTTGCTATCCGATCGAGGGGCCTTCGCGCACATCGGGCGCCTGCCGCACTCCCCCAGACCCTGACATTTCGCCGATTCCGCCTCGCGTCTTCCCGGTTCCGGTGGCCCCCGCGGGCTGTCGCCGTTCCCGTGGTCGCCGAAGTCCCCGCAGTTCCCGCAGTTCCCGCAGTTCCGCAGTCTCCGTACGAGAGGACCCTTCCCATGGCCGTTGCCCCCACCGGCAAGGTGACGTTCGTCGGTGCCGGCCCCGGCGCCGCCGATCTGCTGACGTTCCGCGCCGCCCGCGCCATCGCGGAGGCGGACGTGGTGATCTGGGCGGCGAGCCTGGTCCAGGCGGAGGTCCTGGAGCACGCGCGCGCGGACGCCGAGATCCTGGACTCGGCGACCATGCCCCTGGAGGAGGTCGTCGCCGTCTACCGCCGTGCCCACGCCGAGGGCCTGAAGGTGGCCCGGATCCACTCCGGCGACCCCGCGCTGTGGGGCGGCACGCAGGAGCAGCTCGACCGGTGCGCCGAGATCGGGATCGCCACCGAGGTCGTACCGGGGGTCTCGTCGTTCTCCGCGGTCGCCGCGCTCGCGCAGCGCGAGCTGACCATCCCCGAGATCGCGCAGTCCGTGGTGCTCACCCGGCTGGGCGGCGGCAAGACGCCGATGCCGCCCGGCGAGGAGGTACGGGAGTTCGCCCGGCACGGGACGACGATGGCGGTCTTCCTCTCCGCCGCGCGCAGCGGGCAGCTGGTGCGCGAGCTGCTGGAGGGCGGCTACCCCACGGACACCCCCGTGATCGTCGCCTACCAGGCGACCTGGCCGGAGGAGCTGATCGTGAAGTGCACGGTCGGCACGCTGGAGGAGACGGTCAAGGAGCACAAGCTCTGGAAGCACACGCTGTTCCTGGTCGGCCCGGCGCTGGACGCACACGGCACGCGCTCGCACCTGTACCACCCGGGTCACTTCCACGGGTACCGCAAGGCGGACCCGGAGGCCCGGCGGGCCCTGCGCGAGCGGGGGGCGAGCAGGTGATCACGGTCGTCGGCACGGGGACGGGGGCGCCGGTTCCGGAGGATCTCCTCGCCGGGGCCGCCCTCGTCGTCGGCGGGCGCCGGCACCTGGACGCGGTACGGCTGCCCGACGGCGCCGAGCGGGTCGTGCTCGGGCCGCTGGCGCCCGCCCTGGACACGATCGCCGAGTACGTCGACAAAGAGCTTCCGGTGCTGGTGCTGGCCTCCGGGGACCCGGGGTTCTTCGGGATCGTGCGGGCGCTGACCGAGCGGTTCGGGTCGCGGCGGCTGCGGGTGCGCCCCGGTGTCTCGTCCGTCGCCGCCGCGTTCGCGCGGGCGGGGCTGCCGTGGGACGACGCCGTGGTCGTCAGCGCACACGGCCGGGATCTGCGCACGGCGGTCAACGTGTGCCGGGCGCGTCCGAAGACGGCGGTGCTGACGGGCCCGGGCGCCGGCCCGGCGGAACTGGGCGCGGCGCTGCTCCACGAGACGGCCGAGCCGGGAGCCGCACCACCCGAACCGGGGGCCAAACCCGCCGAAGCGGGCCGCGTGCCGGGACCGGGGGCCGGAGCCACCACATCGGAGGCCGGCCCCACGGCCGAGTCCGCCGCGCCTGCCACCCCGGCCGCGCCTGCCACCCCGGCCGCGCCTGCTGACCGAGCCACCTCAGCCACCCGGGCCACCTCAGCCGCGCCTGCTGACCGGGCCGCCCCTGCCCCCTTGCCCGCGCCTGCCACCCCGGCCACGCCGGTCGCCCCGGTCGCGCCGGGGCGTGTGCTCGTCGTCGCCTCCGCCCTCGGCTCCCCGCACGAGCGCGTCGAACGGGTCACCCCCGCCGAGGCCGCCGCCCGGGACTGGGGCCCGGACGTCAGCGTGGTGCTGTGCCTCGACGAGACGCGCGCGCTCGGCGGGGTGCGGACGGTCGCCGGGGCGCCGGCCGGACCCGGCCGATGGGCGCTGGACGAGAGCGAGTTCGCGTACCGGGACTCGATGATCACCAAGTTCGAGGTGCGGGCGCTGGCGCTGGCCCGGCTGGGGCCGCGCCTGGGCGACCTGGTGTGGGACGTGGGCGCCGGCTCGGGCTCGGTGGCGGTGGAGTGCGCCCGGCTCGGCGCGGCCGTCGTCGCCGTGGAGAAGGCGGCGGACGGGGTGCGGCGGATCCACGCCAACGCCCGCGCCCACGGTGTCGACGTGCGGGTGGTGCACGGTGCGGCGCCGGAGGCCCTGGACGGGCTCGACGATCCCGACGCGGTGTTCGTCGGCGGGGGCGGCCGCGACCTGCCCGCCGTCGTGGACGCGTGCGCGCGGCGGGCCCGGCGGACCGTGGTCGTCGCCATGGCCGCGCTCGACCGGGTGCCGGCGGCGCGCGAGGCGCTGACGGCCGCCGGGTTCGCCTGCGACGGGGTGCTGCTGCAGTCGTCGCGCCTGGCGCCGCTGCCCGGGGACGTGACCCGGCTCGCGGCGACCAATCCCGTGTTTCTGCTCTGGGGCGACAGAACCCCGGCGTCTAGAGAAGGAGTTGCTCAGTGATCGGCCTGATTTCCGCCACCGCGGCGGGCGCGGCGGCACGCGACCGGCTGGCCGCGGCCTGGCCGGACCGGACGCGGGTGTACGAGGGGCCCGTCGGGGAGGCGGTGCGGGCCGCGTTCGCCGAGTGCGAGCAGCTGGTGTGTTTCCTGGCGACGGGCGCGGTGGTGCGGCTGCTCGCGCCGCTGCTCGGCGACAAGACGGCCGACCCGGGTGTGGTGTGCGTGGACGAGGGCGGCCGGTTCGCGGTGTCGCTGGTCGGCGGGCACGGCGGCGGCGCCAACGAACTCGCCCGCGAGGTCGGCGCGTTGCTGGGCGCCGAGCCGGTGGTGACGACCGCGACGGACTCCGTCGGACTGCCGGGCCTGGACACGCTGGGACTGCCGTACGAGGGTGCGGTCGCCCAGGTCTCCCGGGCGCTGCTGGACGGCGAACCGGTCGTCCTCGAGGCCGAGGTGCCGTGGCCGCTGCCGCCGCTGCCGGTCTCGCCGCAGGGGGCGTACACCATCCGGGTCACCGACCGGGACGTCGCGCCCGGCGAGCGGGAAGTGCTGCTCAGGCCGCCGTCCCTGGTGGTCGGGGTCGGCGCGTCCAAGGGGGCGCCGGCGGAGGAGATCCTGGGGCTGATCGAGGAGTCGCTGGCGCAGGCGGGGCTCTCCCCGAAGTCGGTGGCCGAAGTCGCCACCGTGGACGCCAAGGCGGACGAGGCGGGCATCGTGGCCGCCGCCGGGCGGCTGGGGGTGCCGCTGGTGACGTACGGCGCCGACGAGCTGGCGGCGGTGGCGGTGCCCAACCCCTCCGCGGCGCCGCTCGCGGCCGTCGGCACGCCGTCCGTGGCGGAGGCCGCCGCCCTGCTGCGCGGCGGGGAACTCCTCGTGCCCAAGCGGAAGTCGGCCATGGCGACCTGTGCCGTCGTACGGCGTCCGGGGCGCGGGCGGCTCGCCGTGGTCGGGCTCGGTCCCGGCGCCCGGGACCTGCTCACCCTGCGCGCGGCGGCCGAGCTGCGCCGGGCGTCGGTGGTGGTGGGGCTCGACCAGTACGTCGACCAGATCCGCGACCTGCTGCGGCCGGGCACCCGGGTGCTGGAGTCGGGGCTCGGCGCGGAGGAGGAGCGGGCGCGCACGGCGGTAGCCGAGGCGCGCGAGGGGCACGCGGTGGCGCTGATCGGCAGCGGGGACGCGGGCGTGTACGCCATGGCCTCCCCGGCGCTCGCCGAGGCCTCCGACGACATCGACGTGGTCGGGGTGCCCGGGGTGACGGCCGCGCTGGCCGCCGGGGCGATCCTGGGCGCGCCGCTGGGCCACGACCACGTGTCCATCAGCCTGTCCGACCTGCACACCCCGTGGGAGGTCATCGAGCGGCGGGTGCGGGCGGCGGCCGAGGCGGACCTCGTCGTCACCTTCTACAACCCGCGCTCCCGGGGCCGCGACTGGCAGCTGCCGAAGGCGCTCGGCATCCTCGCCGGGCACCGCGAGCCGACGACGCCCGTCGGGGTGGTGCGCAACGCCTCCCGGCCGGACGAGTCGAGCCGGGTGACCACGCTCGCCGCACTGGACCCGGCGACCGTCGACATGATGACGGTCGTCACCGTGGGCAACACGGCCACCCGGACCATCGCCGGGCGCATGGTGACCCCGCGCGGCTACCGCTGGCAGGAGGGCAACCGGTGAACCGGATCGTGCACCCCATCGAGCAGGAGTCCTTCCGGCGGCTGCGCGCCCGGCTGGACACCTCGCACTTCCCGCCGCTGACCCGGGCGGTGGTGGAGCGGGTCATCCACTCCGCCGCCGACCTGGAGTACGCGACCGATCTCGTCATGGCCGAGGACGACCTGGTGACGGCGCACGCGGCGCTGCACGCCGGGGCGCCCGTCGTGGTCGACGTGGAGATGGTCGCGGCCGGCATCACCCGCCGGGAGACGGTCTGCCGGCTCAAGGACGCGAAGTCCGGCCCGGGGCTGACCCGTTCGGCCCACGCCGTGCGGCTCGCCTACGAGCAGGTCGGGCCGGGCGCGCTCTGGGTGATCGGCTGTGCGCCGACCGCCCTGGAGGAGCTGCTCACCCTGGACGCCTCCCCCGCACTCGTCATCGGCCTGCCCGTCGGCTTCGTCGGCGCGGCCGAGTCCAAGGCCGCACTGCGCGCGAGCGGGCTGCCCGCCGTGAGCAACGTGTCCGAGAAGGGCGGCTCGGCGGTCGCCGCCGCCGCGCTCAACGCCCTGCTGTACCACCCCGTTTCACCTGAGGAGACCCCGTGACCACCCCGCCCGCCCTGCTCATCGCCGGACACGGCACCCGTGACGACGCCGGAGCCGAGGCGTTCCGCGACTTCGTACGCCGGCTGCAGCTGCGCTCCGACATGCCCGTCGCGGGCGGCTTCATCGAGCTGTCCGCGCCGCCGCTGGGCGAGGCCGTCGCCGGGCTGGTGGCGCGAGGGGTACGGCGGTTCGCCACCGTGCCGCTGATGCTGGTGTCCGCCGGGCACGCCAAGGGCGACATCCCGGCCGCGCTGGCCCGCGAGAAGGAACGGCACCCGGGCATCTCGTACACCTACGGCCGTCCGCTGGGCCCGCACCCGGCGCTGCTGCGCGTGCTGGAGCGGCGGCTGGACGAGGCGCTGGGCTCCGTGCCGCGCGGGGAGGTGACCGTGCTGCTGGTCGGGCGCGGCTCGACGGACCCCGACGCCAACGCCGAGGTGTTCAAGGCGGCGCGGCTGCTGTGGGAGGGCCGCGGGTACGCCGGGGTGGAGACGGCGTTCGTGTCGCTGGCGGCGCCGGACGTGCCGAGCGGCCTCGACCGGTGCCGGGCGCTGGGGGCGCGCCGGATCGTCGTACTGCCGTACTTCCTGTTCACCGGCGTGCTGCCGGACCGGGTGCGACGGCAGACCGAGGAGTGGGCCGCCGCGCACCCGGAGACCGAGGTGCGGTCGGCGGAGGTCATCGGGCCCGAGCCGGAGCTGCTCGACCTGGTGCTGGAGCGGTACGCGGAGGCCGTCAAGGGCGATCTGCGGATGAACTGCGACGCGTGCGTGTACCGGATCGCGCTGCCGGGCTTCGAGGACAAGGTGGGGCTGCCGCAGCAGCCGCACTACCACCCCGACGACGACGGCCACGGGCATGACCACGGACACGGCCACGGGCACCACCATCACGGGGGGCACTCGCACAGCCATGCGCACTGAGGGCACGGAACCGGATCTGCGGCACCACGGGGACGCGGAGGTGCGGGACGACGGGGCCGCGCTGGTCGACCTCGCCGTCAACGTCCGCGCGGACACGCCCCCGTCGTGGCTGCGGGAGGAGATCGCCGCCTCGCTGTCGTCCCTCGCGGCCTACCCGGACGGGCGGGCCGCGCGGGCGGCGGTGGCGGCGCGGCACGGGCTGCCGGTGGAGCGGGTGCTGCTGACCGCGGGCGCGGCGGAGGCGTTCGTGCTGCTCGCGCGGGCGCTGAAGGTACGGCGGCCGGTCGTGGTGCATCCGCAGTTCACCGAGCCGGAGGCGGCGCTCAGGGACGCCGGGCACACCGTGGACCGGGTGCTGCTGCGGGAGGAGGACGGGTTCCGGCTGGACCCGGCGGCGGTGCCGCGGGACGCCGACCTGGTGGTGATCGGAAACCCGACCAATCCGACGTCGGTACTGCATCCGGCGTCGACCATCACGCAACTCGCCCGCCCTGGACGGGTGCTGGTCGTCGACGAGGCGTTCATGGACGCGGTGCCGGGTGAGCGGGAGGCGCTGGCCGGGCGGACCGATGTGCCGGGGCTGGTCGTGCTGCGCAGCCTCACCAAGACGTGGGGGCTGGCCGGGCTGCGGATCGGGTACGTGCTGGCTGCCGCCGAGATCATCACCGCGCTGGAGCGGGCGCAGCCGCTCTGGCCGGTCTCCACGCCGGCGCTGGCCGCGGCGGAGGCGTGTGTCACGCCTCGGGCGCTGGCGGAGGCGGGACACGCGGCGCACCGCATCGCGGCGGACCGGGGTCACCTGGTGGCGGGACTGTCGGAGCTGGCTGCGCGCGGCGTGCGGGTGGTGTCGCCTGCGGAGGGGCCCTTCGTACTGGTGCGCATGCCGGACGCGGGGGGTGTGCGGCACCGGCTGCGGGACCTGGGGTACGCGGTCCGGCGGGGAGACACGTTCCCGGGGCTCGGCGAGGAATGGGTACGGGTGGCCGTGCGGGACCGGGTGACGGCGAGCGGCTTCCTGAAGGCCCTGTCGGCAGCGCTCCCGTGGCCCGGAGCCTCCGGCTGAGAAGGCGAAGCCGAAGGAGACTACGAGATCACCCTGAGCCGCGGGCGTTCCCGGAGCCGCTCGACCGCTGTCGCCGTCTCCTCGTCCGCCGGCAGGAACACCACGAGTTGCCGGGCGTCCGCCGAGGCGTCCAACATCTCCCGGGTGAGCCTGAGTTCGGGGCCCGTGGGGTGGTTCAGGCGGAGTACGCCCCGCTGGGCACGGCATGGCGGTTCATGCGGCGGCCTCCGGCGTCAAAGCGGCCCTTGCGACGGCCGGCCGCACCGAGGCCAGCCAGTGCGGCAGCCACCCGCACCGAGGTCAGCCGTTGCGGCAGCCGGCCGCACCGAAGCCAGCCCTTGCGGCGGCTCCCGGCGGCGGGGTCAGCCCCTGCGGCGGCGGGCCAGTGTCGCCGCTCCCCCGCCGACCAGTACCAGCGCCAGGGCGGCGCCCGCGATGTACGGGGTCGCGGAGCTGCCGCCGGTCTCGGCGAGGTCGTTGCGGGCGCCCTGGGGCTGCACGGCGGCGGCCGGGTCGTGGCTCGGCGCCGGGTGGCCGGTGGGCGGCACCATCGGGGACTCGCAGGTGGCCTTGGCCAGGGTGACGGTGCCCTCGACGTCGGCCACGTTGAGCTTCAACGGGTTGACGGAGACCCGGAGTTCGAGGGCGGTGGCGGCGGCGGTGCGGGTCGTGGTGCGGCGCTGGGCGAGGTCGAGGCGGACCTCGCCGACGCCGGGCACCTTGACCTCGGTGGGGCCGCCGGCGGTGAGCGTGACGCGCTTGCCGAGCACCGTGACAGCGCCGAGGACGTTCGCCGAGGCCGCCGGCGCCCTGCCGGCCTCGCAGGTCGCGTCGGCGGTGACGGTGCCGACCTCGATCAGGGACAGCAGGGGCAGTCCGGGGACGTGCAGGCGGGCGTTCACCAGCCGGACCGAGCCCTCGGCGCGCCGCGCGGTCACGGTGGCCTTCGCGGAGGCGGCGTCGGCGCGGAGGACCGAGAACGGTCTGCCGCCGGCCACGCCGTCGAGCCGGGCGGACAGCGCGGTCCGGTCGGCGCTCCGCGGTGCCTGGACCTCGTTGAGGGAGACCGCGAGCGGGACGTCGACGGTCTTGTTCAGCAGGGAGACGTCGAGGCCGGTGCGGAGCACGACGGCGGAGGCGCGACCGTGGTCGGTGGTCGCGTGCGCGGCGCTCGCGCCCAGCACCGCGGGCGCCAGGGCGAGGGCGGCGGCGATCGCCAGGGCGGCCGTACGGTGTGCGGGCATGCGGAAGGTGTCGCTGTTCAAGGCGTGGGACCCCCAGTGGAAACCGGCTTGGGACCCGTCAACCTTGTACGCACTGTGGGTGAACGGTCAGCTATCCTGGGTCACTTCACTCAAACGTGGATTTCCCGCACGCCGATTCGAATCACCGGGCACGGGCGTTCCCGTGCGCCCCTGGGGGCTACTCGACGACGATGCCGTTCAGCACCACCCGGCGCGGCGCCGCCAGCACCCGTACGTCCGCCCGCGGGTCGCCCTCGTACACCACCAGGTCGGCCGGTGCGCCCTCCTCGAGGCCGGGGCGGCCGAGCCAGGCGCGGGCGCCCCAGCTGGTCGCGGAGACGGCGTCCACGGCGGGGATGCCCGCGGCGACCAGCTCGGCCACCTCGGCCGCGACCAGGCCGTGGGCCAGTGAGCCGCCGGCGTCCGTGCCGACGTACACCGGGATCCCGGCGTCGTAGGCGCCGCGCACGGTGTCGTAGCGGCGCTCGTGCAGCCGGCGCATGTGCGCGGACCAGCGCGGGTACCGGCTCTCGCCGCCCGCGGCGAGCTGCGGGAACGTGGCGATGTTGACGAGGGTCGGCACGATCGCGACGCCCCGCTCGGCGAACAGCGGGATCAGGTCCTCGGTCAGGCCGGTGGCGTGCTCGATGCAGTCGATGCCCGCCTCGACCAGGTCGCGCAGGGAGCTCTCGGCGAAGCAGTGCGCGGTGACGCGGGCGCCGAGCCGGTGCGCCTCGGCGATGGCGGCCTCGACCGCCTCGCGCGGCCAGCAGGGGGCGAGGTCGCCGAGGTCGCGGTCGATCCAGTCGCCGACCAGCTTGACCCAGCCGTCGCCGCGCCGGGCCTCCTGGGCGACGTACGCGACGAGGTCGCCGGGCTCGATCTCCCAGGCGAAGTTGCGGATGTAGCGGCGGGTGCGGGCGATGTGCCGGCCGGCCCGGATGATCTTCGGGAGGTCCTCCCGGTCGTCGACCCAGCGGGTGTCGGAGGGCGAGCCGGCGTCCCTGATCAGCAGGGTGCCGGCCTCCCGGTCGGTGAGCGCCTGCTTCTCCGCGGTCGCGGCGTCGACGGGGCCCTCGGCGCCGAGGCCCACATGGCAGTGCGCGTCGACCAGGCCGGGCAGCGCCCAGCCCTCGACGGTACGGACGTCACGGGCGCCGGCGGGGCGGTCGTACGACACCCGGCCCCCGACCACCCACAGCTCGTCGCGGACGTCCTCGGGTCCGGCCAGGACCCGCCCCTTCACGTGCAGCACGGCGCCATCGCTCATGCCCCCGACCTTAACGAGCTACGGCTGCCCGTCACCCACCTGGTCGGAGGTCTCCTCCTCCACCTCGGCCATCGCCGGGTCGAGCAGGCGGGAGAGGAAGTGGCGGGTGCGTTCGTGCCGCGGGGCGCCGATGACCTGTTCGGGGCTGCCGTCCTCGACGATCACGCCGCCGTCCATGAAGACGACCCGGTCGGCGACCTCGCGGGCGAAGGTCATCTCGTGGGTGACGACCATCATCGTCATGCCGTCCTGCGCGAGCATCCGCATGACGGCCAGGACGTCGCCGACCAGCTCGGGGTCGAGCGCGGAGGTCGGCTCGTCGAAGAGCATCACCTCCGGGCCCATCGCCAGCGCCCGGGCGATGGCCACGCGCTGCTGCTGCCCGCCGGAGAGGGAGGACGGGTAGGCGTCCGCCTTCTCGGCCAGGCCGACCCGGGCCAGGTTCTCGGCGGCGATCCTCGCGGCGGTCGCCTTGTCCCGGCCGAGCACCCGGCGCTGCGGCAGCGTGAGGTTCTCGGTGACGCTGAGGTGCGGGAAGAGGTTGAACTGCTGGAAGACCATGCCGATCCGGCGGCGTACGGCGTCGATGTCGACGTCCGGGTCGGTCAGCTCGGTGCCGCCGACGAAGACCTGGCCCTTGGTGGGCTCCTCCAGCAGGTTCACGCAGCGCAGCAGCGTGGACTTGCCGGAGCCGGAGGGGCCGATGACGCAGACGACCTCGCCCTGGCCGATCTCCAGGTCGATGCCGCGCAGGACGTGGTTGTCGCCGAAGGACTTGTGCAGATCCGTCACGCGGATCTCGGGGCGGGTCACCGGATCTCCCTCCGCGCCCTGGTTTCCATGCGGCGCACGACGAGGCTGAGCGGGATCGTGATCAGCAGGTAGCACAGGCCCGCGACCAGGATCGGGGTGGAGTTGGCGGTCGAACTGGCCAGGTCGTTGCCGAACTTGGACAGTTCGCGCTGTTCCAGGGTGACGCCGAGGAACAGCACCAGCGAGGAGTCCTTGAAGAGCAGGACGAGTTCGTTGGTCAGCGGCGGCAGGATGATCCGGAAGGCCTGCGGCAGGATGATGGAGACCATGGCCCGCCCGGGCGAGAACCCGAGCGAACGGGCCGCCTCCATCTGCCCCTTGGGCACGGCCTGGATGCCCGCGCGGATCGTCTCCGCCATGTAGGCGGCGGAGACCAGTCCGAGGGCGACGGCCACCTTGCCGTAGACACCGCCCGGGTACTCGATGCTGGGGAAGGCCAGGGGCACGCCGGTGCCCACGAAGATGAAGATCAGCAGCGCGGGCAGGCCGCGGAAGACCTCGATGTAGACGCCGGCGAGCCAGCGGTACGGCCCCACGGACGACAGGCGCATCAGGGCGATGAGCATGCCGAGGGCGAGGCCGACGGCGAACCCGGACAGGGTGTACAGCACGGTGTTCTTCATGGCCACCGTGATGAGGTCCGGGAACAGCTGTCTGGCGATGCGGCCCTGCGCGAACTGGTTCTGCAGCCGGCCCCAGTCCGCGGTGACCGCGAAGGCGATCACCGCGGCGGCGAAGACCACGTACTGCGCCCCGCGCGACAGCCGCTGCTTCTGACGGCGTGTCAGGCCGCTCTTCCTGGGCTGTATGGGGGTGTCCGTGTCGGTGGTCATGGGGTCAGGAGGCGGAGGGGGCCGGGGAGGCGGCGGAGGAGTTGTACGGGCCGATCCACTGCTCGTAGATCTTCTTGTAGGTGCCGTCGGCCTTGGCGTCCCGCAGGGCCTTGTTGATGGCGTCGAGCAGGGCCTTGTTGCCCTTCTTCACCGTGAAGCCGTACTGCTCGCCGGTCTTGAGGTTGTCGACGACCTTGAACTTCGCCGCGTTGTCCTTGTCCTTCAGCCAGCCCTGGACCACCGGGTAGTCGATGATCACGGCCTGGACCTGCCCGGTGCGCAGGCCGTTGAGGACCGCGTCGGAGGAGGCGAAGGAGACCGGGTCGAAGCCCTTGCTCTTGGCGAAGTCCTCGCCGGTGGTCTGCGCCTGGGCGCCGAGCTTCCTGCCCTTGGCCTTGACGTCGGCGAGCGAGGTGATGCCGCTGCTCTTGCCGACGAGCACGGCCTGGGTGGCCTCGAAGTACGGGTCGGAGAAGTCGACGTTCTTCTTGCGCTCCGGCGTGATCGTCATGCCGGCGGCGGCCAGGTCGCACTGGCCGGAGTTGAGGAAGGCGCCGGTCTTGAAGTTCTCGAACGGCGTGTCGAGGATCTGCTGCTTCACGCCGAGGTTCTTGGCGACCAGGTCGATCAGGGAGACGTCGAAGCCCTGGACCTTGCCGTTGATCTCCGACTGGAACGGCGGGTACGGCAGGTGGGTGCAGGTGGTCAGCTGCCCGGCCTTGACCAGGTGGACCCCGTGGACGGTGGTCTTGCCGCTCCCCGATCCGCTGGAGGAGCAGCCGGCCGCGACGAGCACGAGGCCGGCGGTCGCGGTGGTGGCAGCCAGCAGGCGGGTCCGGCGTCCGAGGAGCGTTTTCATGGGGGATCTTCTCTGTGGGGGAACGGTGGGTTCCGATTATAAGGAAGAGTTTGAGGGTCTCAAATCAAACCGATGGTCACCGGGGCGTCGGACCTAAGATCGGTGGAGTTCGCCCCGGCATCGGCCCCGAGAAACGAAGAGAGGGCTGCTGGGCACCCGGCAGGACGTGCTGATCACCCAGGGCGAGGCGCTGCTGCCGCTGGAGGGCGCGATCCGGGCCGCGGCCGGTCCGGGCACGGTGGCCCTGAACGTGATCACCGGTCCGTACGGGCAGACCTTCGGCAACTGGCTGCGGGACTCCGGCGCGACGGTGTACGACCTCGCCGTCCCCTTCCACACGGCGGTGACCGCCGGGCAGATCCGGGAGGCGTTCGCCGAGCACCCCGAGATCGACTTCGTGTCCCTGGTCCACGCGGAGGCGGCGACCGGCAACACCAACCCGGTCGCGGAGATCGGCGAGGCGGTGCGGGAGCAGGGCGCGCTGTTCCGTCTGGACGCGGTCGCCTCGGTGGGCGCCGAGCCGGTGCTGCCGGACGCGTGGGGTGTGGACCTGTGCGTGATCGGCGCGCAGAAGGCGATGGGCGGCCCCGCGGGGGTGTCGGCGATCTCGGTGAGCGAGCGGGCCTGGCCGCGGATGGCGGCGAATCCGAACGCGCCGCGCCGCTCCTGTCTGTCCCTGCCGGACTGGAAGGAGCGCTGGATCGATGCGGGCCGCAGGGCGCTGCCGCACGCTCCGGCGCAGCTGGAGATGCTGGCGCTCGAAGCGTGCCTGGAGCGGATCGAGTCGGTGGGCCTGGAGACGGTGATGGCCCGGCACCGGGAGGCCGCCCGGGCGGCGCGGGCGGGCGCTCTCGCCCTGGGCCGGGGGCCTCGAGCCGTACGTGTACGAGGAGAAGGACGCGGCGCCGGTGGCGACGACATTGCGGGTGCCCTCCGGGGTGGTGGCGTCGGAGCTGGTGGCCCGGGTGCTCGCGAGCGATCCCGCGCTGCCGGTCGCCGCCGGCGGCGGGGCGCTGGCCAAGGAGATGATCCGGGTCTACCACTACGGGGCGGACGCCTCGCAGGAGACCGTGGAGAGGTGTCTGGCTGCCATCGGTGCGGCGCTCGGCGTCTGAATTCGACGGCGCCATCGCATTCCGAATTCAAAATTCAGATTGATTTCACAATTCCCGCCAATTTTCTCGGTGATAGCTTCCCGTCTTCTTCTGCCCGCTTTTTGCGAGGCTAAACAGGGAAGTTTTCCGGCAGGTTTCGAGCGGTTTCCGTGGTGTGACGTACTCCACAGTAGGGTCGCTATGTCCCGGTTTGCAGCGGGATAACTCGGGCATTTCTCCGCTCTTCCGGTACAGCACAGCGACGGCGCCCGTGCATTTCCTAATTCGCCTCGCTAAATTCGTGCCGCATGACTGCCGCACCCGCAGAACTGATCGTCGAACAGCCGGCGCTGAGCGACGGAGCAGCGCTCTGGCGTCTCGCCAAGGACTCGAAAACCCTCGACCTGAACTCTTCGTACAGCTATCTGCTGTGGTGCCGGGACTTCGCCGGCACCTCAGCGGTGGCGCGCGGTGCGGACGGGGAGCCGGTCGGATTCGTCACCGGCTACGTACGGCCGGAGCGCCCCCGCACGCTGCTCGTCTGGCAGGTGGCCGTCGACTCCGCCCAGCGGGGCCGCGGCATCGCCGCCAGGCTGCTGGACGGGCTGGCCGCACGGCTCACCGCCGAGCGCGGCGTCACCGACGTGGAGACCACCATCACCCCCGGCAACACCGCCTCCGAGCGGCTGTTCACCTCGTTCGCCGCCCGGCACGGCGCGCGCCTGGAGCGTGAGGTGCTGTTTCCCTCCGAGCTGTTCCCGGACGGCCCGCACGACCCCGAAGTCCTGTACCGCATCGGCCCGCTGACCGCCTCCACCCCCCACTGAGGAGCGACCACCGTGACCATCACCCAGCCCGACCTCAGCGTTTTCGAGACCCTCGAGTCCGAGGTGCGCAGCTACTGCCGCGGCTGGCCCACGGTCTTCGACCGCGCGCAGGGCAGCCGGATGTTCGACGAGGACGGCCATGCCTACCTCGACTTCTTCGCCGGGGCCGGCTCACTCAACTACGGCCACAACAACCCGGTGCTCAAACGGGCGCTGATCGACTATCTGTCCCGGGACGGGGTGACCCACGGCCTGGACATGTCCACCACGGCCAAGCGCTCCTTCCTGCAGGCCTTCCAGGACCTGGTGCTGCGCCCCCGCGATCTGCCGTACAAGGTCATGTTCCCGGGCCCGACCGGCACCAACGCCGTGGAGTCGGCGCTGAAGCTGGCCCGCAAGGTGAAGGGCCGGGAGTCGATCGTGTCGTTCACCAACGCCTTCCACGGCATGTCGCTGGGCTCGCTCGCCGTGACCGGCAACGCCTTCAAGCGGGCCGGCGCCGGGATCCCGCTGGTGCACGGCACGCCGATGCCGTTCGACAACTACTTCGACGGCAAGGTCCCCGACTTCCTGTGGTTCGAGCGGCTGCTGGAGGACCAGGGGTCCGGCCTGAACAAGCCCGCCGCCGTGATCGTGGAGACCGTGCAGGGCGAGGGCGGCATCAACGTGGCCCGGCCGGAGTGGCTGCGCGCCCTGAAGGAGCTGTGCGAGCGGCAGGACATGCTGCTGATCGTCGACGACATCCAGATGGGCTGCGGCCGCACCGGCGCCTTCTTCTCCTTCGAGGAGGCCGGGATCGTGCCCGACATCGTCACGGTGTCCAAGTCGATCAGCGGCTACGGGCTGCCGATGTCGCTGTGCCTGTTCAAGCCGGAGCTGGACATCTGGGAGCCGGGCGAGCACAACGGCACCTTCCGGGGCAACAACCCGGCGTTCGTCACCGCCGCCGCGGCCCTGGAAACGTACTGGACCGACGGCTCGGCCATGGAGAAGCAGACCCGCACCCGGGGTGAGCAGGTCGAGCAGGCGCTGATCGCCATCACCGAGGAGAACCTCGCCGACGTCAAGGAGTACCGCGGCCGGGGCCTGGTGTGGGGCATGGAGTTCCACGACAAGAGCCGCGCCTCGAAGGTCGCCCGGCGGGCCTTCGAACTCGGGCTGCTGATCGAGACGTCCGGCCCGGAGGGCGAGGTCGTCAAGCTGCTGCCCGCCCTCACCGTCACCCCCGACGAGTTGGACGAGGGCCTGAGCGTCCTCGCCCGCGCCGTCCGGGAAACCGTCTGAACCGCGAGCCGACCAGGAGGAAGCACCACCGTGATCGTCCGATCGTTCAAGGACATCGAAGGCACCGACCGGCACGTCAAGTCCAAGTCCGGTACCTGGGAGAGCAAGCGGATCGTCCTCGCCAAGGAGCGGGTCGGCTTCTCGCTGCACGAGACCATCCTCTACGCCGGCACCGAGACGTCGATGTGGTACGCCAACCACATCGAGGCCGTCGTCTGCACCAAGGGCGAGGCCGAACTCACCGACCACGAGGCCGGGAAGACGTACACCATCACGCCCGGCACCATGTACCTCCTCGACGGGCACGAGCGGCACACCCTGCGCGTCAAGGAGGACTTCCACTGCATCTGCGTGTTCAACCCGCCGGTGACCGGACGGGAGGACCACGACGAGAACGGCGTCTACCCGCTGCTCACCGAGCCCGAGGAGGTGTGAGAACCCATGACCACTGCCCCCGTGAAGGATCTCTACCCGACCCGCGGCACCACCGAGGTGACCGTCCCGCGCCAGGACCCGGTCGTCTGGGGCTCCCCGGACACGCCGGGCCCGATCAGCACGGCCGACCTGCAGGCGTACGAGCGTGACGGCTTCCTCGCCATCGACCAGCTGCTCACCCCCGACGAGGTCGAGGTCTACAAGCGCGAGCTGGACCGGCTGGTCTCCGACCCGGCGATCCGCGCCGACGAGCGCTCCATCGTGGAGCCCAAGTCGAAGGAGATCCGCTCGGTCTTCGAGGTCCACAAGATCAGCGAGGTGTTCGCGAACCTGGTGCGCGATCCGCGCGTGGTCGGCCGCGCCCGGCAGATCCTCGGCTCCGACGTGTACGTCCACCAGTCCCGGATCAACGTCAAGCCCGGCTTCGGCGCGAGCGGCTTCTACTGGCACTCGGACTTCGAGACCTGGCACGCCGAGGACGGCCTGCCGAACATGCGCACGGTGTCCGTCTCGATCGCGCTGACCGAGAACTTCGACACCAACGGCGGCCTGATGATCATGCCGGGCTCGCACCGGACGTTCCTGGGCTGCGCCGGCGCCACGCCCGAGGACAACTACAAGAAGTCGCTGCAGATGCAGGACGCGGGCACGCCGTCCGACGAGGCGCTGACGCAGCTGGCGAGCGAGTACGGCATCCGGCTGTTCACCGGCAAGGCCGGCTCGGCGACCTGGTTCGACTGCAACTGCATGCACGGCTCCGGCGACAACATCACGCCCTACCCGCGCAGCAACGTGTTCATCGTGTTCAACAGCGTGGAGAACAAGGCCGTCGAGCCGTTCGCGGCGCCCGTACGGCGCCCGGAGTTCATCGGCGCCAGGGACTTCACCCCGGTGCGTTGATCCCCTTCCGGCACCGGGCCGGGGCCTCCTCGTGCGGGACGGGGGGCTCCGGCCCGGTCATGCCGTCAGCCGGCCAGGACGTCCAGCAGACGGTCCACATCCGCTTCCGTGTTGTACAGGTGGAAGGACGCGCGGAGGTTGCCGGCGCGGTTGGAGACCTCGATGCCGGCACGGCTCAACTCGGGCTGACGGACGCCGAGTCCGGGCACGGAGACGATGGCCGAGCCGGGCGCGGGCAGCGGTTCGTGGCCGAGCGAGACGAGCCCGGTGCGGAACCGGTCGGCCAGGGCCAGGTCGTGCGCCTGTACGGCGGCCACGCCCAGCTCCTCGATCAGGGCGAGCGAGCAGGCCACCCCGGTATAGGTGAACAGGGCCGGGCTGACGTCGAACCGCCGTGCGGAGTGGGCGAGTCGGGTCACCGGGCCGTAGCAGCTGTTCCACGGCTCCTCGGCCGCGACCCAGCCGGCCAGCAGCGGCGACAGCGCGCCGAAGTCCTCGGGGACGACGAGGAAGGCGGCCCCGTGCGGGCCGAGCAGCCACTTGAAGGTGGTGGAGACGGTGAAGTCGTAGGCCTCGGCCTCGATCGGGAGCCAGCCGGCGGCCTGGGAGAAGTCGACGTAGGTACGGGCACCGTGCGTGCGGGCCGCCTCGCGCAGGGCCGGCAGGTCGGCGATCCGCCCGTCGGCGGACTGGGCGGCGCTGACCGCGACCAGGGCGGTGCCGGGACGGACCGACTCGGCGAGCCGTTCCAGCGGCACGGCGCGCACCTTGAGGTCGCCACGCACATGGAACGGGTTCAGCACGGAGGTGAAGTCGTCCTCGGCGGTGAGCACTTCGGCGCCGGCGGGCAGGGAGGCCGCGATCAGGCCGGTCTGGGCGGAGACCGACGGGCCCGCCGCCACCCGCTCGGTCGGCACTCCGGCGAGCCGGGCGAACGCGGCCCGGGCGGCCTCCACGTCGTCGAACAGCGGATCGAGCGGCCGGCCCGCGGCCCGGATGGCCACCGCCTCGTGCAGCGCGGCGACCGTACGGGCCGGGAGCAGGCCGCTGCTCGCGGTGTTCAGGTAGGTGTTCTCGGGGGCGAACTCGGCGCGGACGAGGCGGTCGAAGGTCTCCGTGGACTCCGTGGTCTTCATGCGTCCACTCTGCGGCCCTGCGAAGTCCCCGTCCATTGCGATTTTTTGCGTGGCTCCGCCTAGGACTCGTTATACATCCGCCCCGACCTGCGGTTTCAGCCCCGCGGCACCGCGCACCCGTCCGGCCCGCAGGCGTCGGCGCCCCTCTCCTCGGCCTGCTTCAGCGGGGCGCGTTCGCCCCAGGCCTGGGCCAGCGCCCGGGCGAACACCTCGGCGGGCTGGGCGCCGGAGACGCCGTAGGTCCGGTCGAGGACGAAGAAGGGCACGCCGGTCGCACCGAGCCGGGCGGCCTCGCGTTCGTCGGCGCGGACGTCGTCGGCGTAGCGGGACGGGTCGGCGAGCACCGTGCGGGCGGCGTCGGCGTCCAGCCCGGCCTCCACGGCCAGCTCGACGAGCCGCTCGTCGCCCTCGGTGAAGACGGACCGCTCCTCGGCGAAGTTGGCCCGGTACAGGATCTGGATCAGCTCGTCCTGCCGGCCGTGCTCCTTGGCGAAGTGCAGCAGGCGGTGCATGTCGAAAGTGCTGCCGTGGTCGCGGCCCCGGGTGCGGTAGTCCAGGCCCTCGGCGGCGGCCTGGGCGCCGAGGTTGTCCTCACCGGCCTCGGCCTGCGCCTGGCTCATGCCGTACTTCCGGGTCAGCATGGTGATCACCGGCTGCACGTCGCCCTTGGCGCGGTCCGGGTCCAGCTCGAAGGAGCGGTGCACGACCTCGACCTGGTCGCGGTGCGGGAAGGCCGCCAGCGCCTTCTCGAAGCGGGCCTTGCCCACGTAGCACCAGGGGCAGGCGATGTCGCTCCAGATCTCGACGCGCATGTCTTCGGCTCTCTCCGGGTCGTACGGGTGCGGAGGCTCTCTCCACGACCGGTACGTGAACGTTCAATCAGCCGGTTCCATTCCCTGCCCGGTACCTCGTACCGCAGGAGGAGGTGGTGGTCGCCCTCGGCGGGCGGGCCGGCGGGGTCCGGGACCCAGCCCTGGCGGGTGCAGAAGGCCTGGGCGCGGCGGTTGTCCACGTGTACGTCGAGGACGGCCGTCCGCTTGCCGTCGGCGCGCCACTGCTCGACACAGGCGGCGTGCAGGGCGGTGCCGACGCGGGGCCGCGGTCGCTGGTGCGGACCAGGCGCAGCGCCGTGGGGTCCTGGTCGGTGGGCGAGCGTGGGGTTCGTCGTGGCTGGTCGCGCAGTTCCCCGCGCCCCTGGGGAGCCGCCGTCGCCGCTCCGTGCGAAGCGCCCCGGAACTCGGCCCGGCCACTCAGCCGGGGCCCGCCAGGCGTGTCCGGGGTCAGCTGCCGTCCCGGAGGTCGTTCGGCCAGGCGGGGTGGTAGGTGAGGTGGTCGTAGGTCACCACGCAGCCCTCTCCCAGGGGGGACTGGGTCATGAAGCCGACCAGCGCGTCGCCGGTCTCCTTCTCGTCGCCGAGGGTGAACAGCCGGACGAAGGTCCAGCGTGCGCCGTCCCGGGAGGCGTGGAAGGCGAAGGCCCGCCCGGTCCGGCTGACCCGCAGCCAGACGGAACTGCCCTCGACGGTGAAGGAGTTGGCGTCGTCGGAGTGGCCCCGGGTGACCACGGTGCAGACGGTGGGCACGTCCGGGGAGTACTCCAGGCAGAGCTTGGCCCAGGCCCGGTCGCCGACGTGGACGTACAGCACGCCGGCGTCGAAGGCGGCCCGGAACCCCACGGTCACCCGGGCGATCAGCTGGAAGTCCCCGTCGGGCGCCCCCAGCAGCCGGGGGGCGTCGCAGGCGGGGTCCAGCGCCTCCCCGGTGGGCGGCACGAACCGGTCGTGCCGGGGCCCGGCCCACCCGGTGAGCACGCCGTCCTCGTACGACCAGTGCCCGTCGGGGCCGTAGGTGCGCAGCGCGAAGGGCAGTTCGGGGAGCTCCACGTCCATGGGGTGAGTCTCTCAGGTTCCCGCCCTGCGGCTTGCGGTGTTCAGCGTTCGAGGCGGCCGTTGAACCGCCGGGGAAGCCCCAGCGGGTTCTCGTCCCTCAGCTCGGCCGGCAGCAGCGCGGTGGGCGCGTTCTGGTACACGACCGGCCGCAGCCACCGCTCGATGGCCGTACCGCCCACGGACGTGGACGTCGAGGTCGTCGCCGGGTACGGCCCTCCGTGGTGCTGGGCCGGCGCGACCGCGACCCCGGTCGGCCAGGCGTTGACCACCACGCGCCCCGCCAACGGGGTCAGCCGGGCGAGCAGTTCCGGCCCCCGCCCGTGCCCGGCGGCCTCCTGCGAGGACAGCTGGACCGTGGCCGTGAGGTTGCCCGGCAGCCGGGACAGCACCGCCGCGGCCTCCTCCTCGTCGGCGTACCGGGCCACCACGGTGACCGGCCCGAAGCACTCCTCCAGCAGCAGGTCGTGGGCGCCCTCGTCCACGAGCCGGCTCGCCGGCACGGTGAGGAAGCCGGCGCTCACCGAGTGCTCGCCGCCCGCGCCCGGGGTGACCGGGGAGTCCACCTCGGGGAGCCGGAGGCGCTCGGCGACCCCGGCGAGGAAGTTGTCCCGCATCCGGTGGTCGAGCAGCACGCCCGCCTCGGTGTCGCTCACCGCGTCCGTCAGGGACTTCACGAGGCCGTCGCCCGCCGCGCCGGACGGCACGAGCACCAGGCCGGGCTTGACGCAGAACTGCCCGACGCCCATCGTCATGGACCCGGCGAGACCGGCGCCGATCTCCTCGGCGCGCTCGGCGGCGGCGGCCTCGGTGACCAGCACCGGGTTCAGCGAGCCGAGTTCGCCGTGGAACGGGATCGGCACGGGACGCGCGGCGGCGGCGTCGAACAGGGCCCGGCCGCCCCGCACGGAGCCGGTGAAGCCGGCCGCGGCGACCAGCGGGTGCTTGATCAGCTCGACGCCCGCCTCGAAGCCGTGCACGAGTCCGACGACGCCGTCGGGGATGCCGTGCTCGGCGGCGGCCCGGCGCAGCACCTTGGCGACCAGCTCGGACAGGGCCGGGTGGTCGGGGTGGGCCTTGACGACGACCGGGCAGCCCGCGGCCAGCGCGCTCGCGGTGTCGCCGCCCGCGACGGAGAAGGCGAAGGGGAAGTTGGAGGCGGAGTAGACGGCGACGACGCCGAGCGGGACCTTGTAGCGGCGCAGGTCCGGGATGGGCGGGGTCGCGGTCGCGTCGGGGTGGTCGATGACGACGTCGAGGAAGGCGCCCTCGTCGACGATGCCGGCGAAGGCCCGCAGCTGGAAGCTGGTGCGGGCGAGTTCGCCGGTCAGCCGGACCGGGCCGAGCGCGGTCTCCGCGTCGGCGGTGTCCACCAGGCCGTCCCTGGCCGCGTCCAGGCCCGCGGCGGCCGAGCGCAGGAACGCGGAGCGCACCGCCCGGTCGGCGAGGGCGCCGCGCGCGGCGTGGGCCGCCCTGACCACGGCGTCCACCTCCTGGGCTGTGGCCTCCACCGCAACCTGTTCACGCTGCTTCCCGGTACGCGGGTCGACACTCCAGACTGGTGCTGCTGCCACCGCGGGATCCCTCCACATGTCATGCCGCAGTACTGGCTCATCCATCAGCGGTGTTCGATATACTGAACGCTGTCTCTGATGATGAATATGCTGTCGGAGACTATGTGGCGTCCAACGAAGGGGTCAAGGGCGATGTCGGCAGCCGAGACAGGCGGCGGGGCGCAGGTCAAGTCCGCGGTGCGGACGGTGGAACTGCTCGAGTACTTCGCCGGAAAGCCCGGAATGCACTCCCTGGCGGCGGTGCAGGAGGCCGTGGGCTATCCCAAGTCCAGCCTGTACATGCTGCTGCGCACGCTCGTGGAGCTGGGCTGGGTGGAGACGGACGCGACGGGCACGCGGTACGGCATCGGGGTGCGGGCGCTGCTGGTCGGCACCTCCTACATCGACGGCGACGAGGTGGTGGCCGCCGCCCGGCCGACCCTGGACCGGCTCTCCGACGACACCACGGAGACCATCCACCTGGCCCGGCTCGACGGCACCAACGTCGTCTACCTGGCCACCCGCCAGTCCCAGCACTATCTGCGTCCCTTCACCCGGGTCGGCCGCCGGCTCCCGGCCCACTCCACCTCCCTCGGCAAGGCCATCCTCGCCACCTACAGCGACGAGCAGGTGCGCAAGCTGCTGCCCGAGACGCTGCCCGCGCTCACCGAGAACACCATCACCGACCGGGAGAAGCTCATCGAGGAGCTGCACCAGGTGCGCGAGCAGGGCTTCGCGGTGGACCGCGAGGAGAACACGCTGGGCCTGCGCTGCTTCGGCGTGGCGATCCCGTACCGCACCCCGGCCCGGGACGCGATCAGCTGCTCGGTGCCGGTGGCCCGGCTCACCCCCGCCCACGAACAGATGATCAAGGACGCGCTGTTCGACGCCCGCGACCGGCTCACGCTGGCCACCCGCCGGCTCTGAGCGCGCGCGGTGGTGAGCGCCGCGCCCGGGCCGTCGTAGGCTCGGGCCCATGGAGATCGCACTGCGTGCCGTCCAGGACAGCGATCTGCCGGCGGTCTTCCGGCAGATGACCGACCCGGAGTCCGTCGAGATGGCCGCGTTCGGACCGGAGCGGCCCTACGACGAGGAGTCCTTCGCGGCCCACTGGGAACGGCTGCGCACGACCGCCGACGTCCGGCGCACGGTCCTGGCCGACGGACACGTGGTGGGCACCGCGGCGGTCTACGGAGCGGCCGGCGAGCGCGAGGTGACGTACTGGATCGACCGCTCCTACTGGGGCCGCGGTGTCGCCACGGCGGCGCTGCGGGCCCTGCTCGCCGAGGTGCCCGAACGGCCGCTGTACGCGCGGGCGGCGGCCGACAACGCCGCGTCGCTGCGGGTTCTGCACAAGTGCGGCTTCCGCGAGACGGCCCGGGCCCGCGGGTACGCGAGCGGGCGGGGCCGGGAGATCGAGGAGGTCGTGCTCGTCCTGGAGGCCTGAACCCCGCCACTGCGTACGAGGCGGGTTTTCTGAGCACAGGATGAGAAATCGGGGCGTACGGGAACGACCGGCCCCCTCCCGCTCGTCTTCGGAGCGGGATGAACAAGACGATCAGGCGGGCGTCCGTCTTCGCACTGCTGCTCGTGCTCGCCCTGCTGGCCAGGGCGACATGGGTGCAGTTCTACGACGGCAAGGCCCTCGCGGACGACAACGACAACCGGCGGAACGCGATCCAGACGTACTCGCGGCCGCTCGGCAACATCATCGTGGCCGGAAACGCGATCACCGGCTCCACGCGGACGAAGGGGAGCGACCTCGCGTACAAGCGGACGTACACGGACGGCCCGCTGTACGCGCCGGTGACGGGCTACGCCTCGCAGGCCTACGCCCCCACGCAGCTGGAGGGCGTCTACCAGGACCTGCTGAACGGCACGGACAACCGGCTGAAGACGGTGATGGACACGCTCACCGGCGAGCGCGCCGATCCGGGCGACGTGCTCACCACGATCGACCCGGACGTGCAGAAGGCGGGCTATCGCGCGCTCGACGGCAAGAAGGGCGGAGCCGTCGCGATCGACCCGAAGACCGGCAGGATCCTCGCGGTGGTGTCCACGCCGTCGTACGACCCGTCCGCGCTGACCGACGCGAACACCGCCGGGGCCGCATGGAAGCGGCTCAACGCGGACAAGGACAAGCCGCTCACCAACCGCGCGCTGCGCCAGCCGCTGCCGCCGGGCTCCACCTTCAAGCTGGTCGTCGCCGCGGCCGCGCTGGAGGACGGGCTGTACAAGAACGTGGACGAACCGACCGACAGCCCCGACCCCTACACCCCGCCGGGCACGACGCACGTGCTGGAGAACGAGAACAAGTCGGCGCCGTGCAGGAACGCGCCGATCCGCGTGGCCCTGCAGTACTCCTGCAACAACGTCTTCGGCCACATGGCCGTCCAGCTCGGCCAGGACAAGGTGCGGGCGATGGCCGAGAAGTTCGGCTTCGACGACGACAAGCAGGACGTGCCGGTGCGGGCCTACGCCAGCGTCTACCCCTCGGGCATGGACAAGGCGCAGACCGCGCTGTCCGGCATCGGCCAGTTCGACGTCACCGCCACCCCGCTGCAGATGGCCATGGTGTCCGCGGCGATAGCCGACGGCGGCAAGCTGGTCTCGCCGCACATGGTGGCGCAGATCACCGACAGCGGCGGCGATGTGCTGCGGAACTACGACGACAGCGCGGACACCCGGCAGATCGTCAGCGCCTCCACCGCCGAGCAGCTCCAGTCGGCGATGGAGACGGTGGTCAAGGAGGGGACGGGCACCAACGCCCTGATCGACGGGGCCACGGTCGGCGGCAAGACCGGCACCGCGCAGCACGGCGAGAACAACAGCAAGACGCCGTACGCCTGGTTCACGTCGTTCGCCAAGTCCGGGACCAACGGCAAGGAGGTGGCCGTCGCCGTGATGGTGGAGCAGTCCGACGCGGCCCGGTCGGAGGTCAGCGGCAACGGCCTGGCGGCACCGGTGGCGAGGGCGATGATGCAGGCGGCGCTGAAGTAGCGCCGCTCGCCTCACCCCGTGGCTTCGCCCCCTCGCCTCGGCCCCCTCACTTCACCCCGAGCACCTGCTCGACGGGGTCGATGGCGAAGTACACGAGGAACAGCGCCGAGACCCCCCACAGCAGCCAGTTCACCTCGCGTGCCCTGCCCAGCACCGTCTTGATGACGACGTAGGACAGGAAACCCGCGCCGATCCCGTCGGTGATGGAGTAGGTGAACGGCATCGCGGCGATGGTGAGGAACGCCGGGATGGCGATGTCGTAGCGGTCCCAGTCGATGTGCTTGACGTGGGTCATCATCAGGAAGCCCACGGCGATCAGTGCGGGCGCCGCCGCCTGGAGCGGGACGATGGTGAGCAGCGGGGTGAGGAAGAGCGCGAGGCCGAACAGGCCGCCGGTGACGACGTTGGCGAGGCCGGTGCGGGCGCCCTCGCCGACGCCGGCGGCGGACTCGATGTAGGCGGTGTTGGAGGAGGCGGAGCCGAGCCCGCCGGCGACGGCCGCGGCGCCGTCGATGAACAGCACCCGGCCGATGCCGGGCACCTGTCCCTGCTCGTCGAGCAGCCCGGCCTCCGCGCTGATGCCGACGATGGTGCCCATGGCGTCGAAGAAGTCGGACAGCACCAGGGTGAACACGAGCAGGACCGCGGTGAGGACGCCCGCCTTGGCGAAGCCGCCGAAGAGGCTGACGTGACCGATGAGCCCGAAGTCCGGGGCGGCGACGACCTTTTCGGGGACCTTGGGCGTGGTCAGGCCCCAGCTTCTGACGTCCGCGACGGCGTCGATGACGATCGCCACGACGGTCATCGTGACGATGCTGATGAGGATCGCGCCCTTCACCTTCCGGGCGAGCAGCGCGATGGTCAGCAGCACACCGAGGCAGAACACGAGCACGGGCCAGCCGGTGAGGCGTCCGACGGCGCCCAGCTGGACGGGCACGGTGGTGTGCGCGGCGTCCGGGATGCGGCTGACGAACCCGGCGTCGACGAAGCCGATGAACGCGATGAACAGGCCGATGCCGACGCCGATGGCCTGCTTCAGCTGCTGCGGGATGGCGTTCATGATGGCCTGCCGCAGCCCGGTGAGCACCAGCAGGCAGATGACCAGACCCTCCAGGACCACCAGGCCCATCGCGTCGGCCCAGCTCATCAGCGGGGCCAGCTGGAAGGCGACGACGGCGTTGAGGCCGAGGCCGGCGGCGATGGCGAGCGGGAGGTTGCCGCCGACGCCCATCACGATCGTCATCACGCACGCCACCAGCGCGGTGGCGGTGACCAGTTGGCCGGTGTCCAGGGCGTGGCCGTACTTGTCCTTGGCGCTGCCCAGGATGACCGGGTTCAGGACCAGGATGTAGGCCATGGTGAAGAACGTGGCGAAGCCGCCGCGTATCTCCCGCCCGAACGTGGATCCCCGCTCGGAGATCCTGAAGTACCGGTCCACTGACATGAGTCCCACTCCTCGTCACCTGATGATCGGCGTGCGGATGCTGGCTGGATTGTTCCCCTGTTCAACCGGTTTCAGGTTTTCCCCGTGTTACGGAATCGGCTTCGGCGGACCAGCGGCTCATCCCAGCACGGCGAGCCCGAGAACCGTCGGGACGGCCGGGTACAGGGAGGCGAGGACGACGGCGCCGGACAGGGCGCCCCCACAGCAGGTCCGGGAAGCGCACCGCGTGTGCGGGTACGGCGAGGGCGGCCGTCCCCGCGAAGAGGAGGCCGCCCAGCCGGCCGAGGAACGTGACGACGGCGAAGTGCGCACGGCGGGAGAGCATTCCGCCGGCGAATCGACGAGGGCCGTAGCCGACCGCGGAGGCCGGCGCGAGGAAGGCTCCCATCCCCTCCGGGTGCCCTCGCACCGGCGCCCCGGTCCCCCGTCCCCCGGGGCTGCCGCGCTCCGCCTGACCCGCCTCCGGCCGATCAGGCCGTACGGGCGGGGCTCAGCTGACGAAGTACGTCGGGTTCGGCAGCTTGTAGGTGCGGTCGGCGTAGCCGCCGTCGAGGTCCGAGTACTGGTCGCCGAAGTCGGCGATGATCTCGTACCCCAGGTCGTCCTCGATGTGCTTGCGCGTCCCGGACTTGTACTGCACGGTCGTGCAGTTCCAGGCGTTCGGGGTGGCGCAGTCGCTCAGGTAGGCCGGCGGGTTGGCCTTGTCCTTGAGGAACATGTGGTCGGCGTCGAGGTTCACATCGGCGCCGACCTTCTTCAGGTTCTCGACGGCGGCGGTGCGCTGGGCCTCGCTCAGGCCGGAGTTGTAGAAGACCTCGACGCCCTTGGACTCGGCGTACTGCACCAGTTCGGGGCTGCCGAAGACGGCCGGGCGGTCGGCGCGGTTCACGTAGTCGTTCCACGTGGTGGAGTTGTACGTGTAGTTGTAGCGCTTCTCGTAGTCGAGGCTGAGCAGCAGCGTGTCGTCGATGTCGAACACCACGGCCGGCTTCTCGCCGTGCCGGTGCGCCTGGCGCGCGGCCTTGTCGATGTACCGCCTGGCGTCCGCGTCGATGTCCGCCAGGTCCTTGGCGTACGGGCTGTCCGGGGACGCCTGGTAGACGCCGTTGCTGTCGGCCTTCGTGCCGTAGTAGGTGTCGATGTCCTTCACCAACTGCCCGATGTTGTAGGGCTCGTGGGTGGAGTTCGCCGTCGACTGCCCGGCGGTGGCCGCACCCGCGCCGTACAGTGCGACACCGGCGAGGGCACAGGCGGCACCGGCGGCGACGACTCTGTGGGACTTCCGCATGGATTCTCCGGATCTGGTGAGGAGAGTGGATGTACCAGGCCAGGGACTGTCTACGCGCATAACAACTCCCACTGCGAGCCCTGTTACCCGATCGATACACAGAGCGCCGGTGTCGGGTGCCGGTCGCCGAGGTCTGCGGCGGGGGTGCGCCGGGCCGCCTCGGCGTCGGTGAGCTGGGGATGGTTCTCCGGGACGGTGATTACACCGCCGTCGCCCGGGCGGAGACGAAGTCGACGTCGCCCTGGAGGGTGAAGCGCTTCACCTCTCTGCGTGGGTCAGCCGGCGTACGGGTCCGGCACGTGGCCCGGACGGGCCAGGAACTCGAAGTCGCAGCCGGTGTCGGCCTGGGTGATCTGGCCGTTGTAGAGGACGCCGTAGCCGCGCTCGTAGCGGGCGGGCGGCGGGGTCCACGCGGCGCGCCGGCGCTCCAGCTCCGCGTCGTCCACGTGGAGACGGAGGCTGCGGGCCTCGACGTCCAGGGTGATGAGGTCGCCGGTGCGCACGAGCGCCAGCGGGCCGCCGACGTACGACTCCGGGGCCACGTGCAGCACGCAGGCGCCGTAACTCGTGCCGCTCATCCGGGCGTCGGAGATCCGGACCATGTCCCGCACGCCCTGCTTCAGCAGATGGTCGGGGATGGGCAGCATGCCGTACTCGGGCATGCCGGGGCCGCCCTTGGGGCCGGCGTTGCGCAGGACCAGGACGCTGTCGGCGGTGATGCCGAGCCCGGGGTCGTTGATGGTGCGCTGCATGGTCTTGTAGTCGTCGAAGACGACCGCCGGGCCGGTGTGCTTGAGCAGGTGCGGTTCGGCGGCGATGTGCTTGATGACCGCGCCGTCCGGGCAGAGGTTGCCGCGCAGCACCGCGACCCCGCCCTCGCTCGCCACCGGGTTGTCGCGGGGGCGGATGACGTCGTCGTCGTACACCCGGGCGCCGTCCAGCTGCTCGCGCAGGGTGTCGTGCGCCACCGTCGGCCGGTCCAGGTGGAGCAGGTCGGTGATCCGGGACAGGAAGCCGGGCAGGCCGCCCGCGAAGTGGAAGTCCTCCATCAGGTACTTCTGTCCGCCGGGGCGGACGTTGGCGAGGACGGGCACGGTCCGGGCGATGCGGTCGAAGTCGTCCAGGGTGAGCCGCACCCCGGCGCGGCCGGCCATGGCGATCAGATGGATGACGGCGTTGGTGGAGCCGCCGAGCCCGAGGACGGTGGTGACCGCGTCCTCGAAGGCCTCCCGGGTGAGGATCCGCGACAGCCTGCGGTCGTTGCGTACCAGCTCCACGGCCGTCATCCCGGCCTTGGCGGCCATCCGGTCGTGCCCGGAGTCGACGGCGGGGATGCTGGACGCGCCCGGCACGGTCACCCCGAGGGCCTCGGCGGCGGCGGTCAGCGTGGACGCCGTGCCCATGGTCATGCAGTGCCCCGGGGAGCGCGCGAGCCCGCTCTCCAGCTCGGTCATCTCGCAGTCGCCGATGAGGCCCGCCCGCTTGTCGTCCCAGTACTTCCACATGTCCGTGCCGGAGCCGAGCACCTCGCCGCGCCAGTGCCCGGGCAGCATGGGTCCGGCGGGCACGAAGACGGCGGGCAGGTCGGCGCTGGCCGCGCCCATCAGCAGGGCGGGCGTGGACTTGTCGCAGCCGCCCATCAGCACGGCCCCGTCGATCGGATAGGACCGCAGGAGTTCCTCGGTCTCCATCGCGAGCAGGTTGCGGTAGAGCATTGGGGTCGGCTTCTGGAAGGTCTCGCTCAGCGTGGAGACCGGGAACTCCAGCGGGAACCCGCCCGCCTGCCAGACCCCCCGCTTCACCGCCTGGGCGCGGTCGCGCAGGTGGACGTGGCAGGGGTTGATGTCGGACCAGGTGTTGAGGATCGCGATGACCGGCTTGCCGAGGTGCTCCTCGGGGAGGTAGCCGAGCTGACGGGTCCGGGCCCGGTGGCTGAAGGAGCGCAGCCCGTCGGTGCCGTACCACTGATGGCTTCTCAGCTTCCTCACATCGACCACCCGGCGGCGATGGCGGCGACCTCGGCGCGCTCGTCCTCGGGCAGCGGCTTGCTGGGCGGGCGGACGTCCCGGCGGCACAGGCCCAGCGCGGCGAGGGCCTCCTTGACGACGGTGACGTTGTTCGCGGAGCCGTCGGCGGCGCGGAGTTCCTCGAAGCGGCGGATCTGCTCCCAGACCTTCATGGCGGCCGGGTAGTCGCCCGATCGCAGCGCCTCGATCATGTTCAGGGAGACGGCCGGGGCGACGTTCACGAGGCCGGAGGTGAAGCCGGTGGCGCCGGCCGAGAAGTAGGAGGGGGCGTACGGCTCGGCGAGGCCGGCGACCCAGGTGAACCGGTCGAGGCCGGCGTCGCGGGCGAAGGCGGCGAAGCGGGCGGCGTCCGGGACGGCGTACTTGACCCCGATGACGTTCGGGCAGTGGCCGGCGAGTTCGGCGAGCCGGGCGCCGGGCAGCCGGTCGTTGCGGACGTACGGCACCACGCCCAGTTCGGGCACCGCCTCGGCGATGGCGCGGTGGTAGTCGACCCAGCCGGCCGCCGACACATAGGGGTGGACGGGCTGGTGGACCATGACCATCCCGGCGCCGACGTCGCGGGCGTGCCGGGCGGAGGCCACGGCGGTGGGCACGTCGTGGCCGACGCCGACCAGGACCGCGGCCCGGTCGCCGGCCTCGTCGACGGTCGTCTCGGTGACCAGGCGGCGCTCTTCGGGGGTGAGGGCGTAGAACTCGCCGGTGTTGCCGTTCGGGGTGAGGGTGCGGATCCCGCCGTCGAGCAGGCGACGCAGCAGCGCCCGGAGGGTGCCGGTGTCGACGGAGCCGTCCTCGGCGAAGGGGGTCACCGGGATGGCCACCACGTCGGCCAGGGCCGCCCGCCCGGTCTCGAACGTCACGCTGTTCATGAATGACCTTCCTGTGGGTGGGGGCCGGTGTCCGAGGGGAACGCGCGCTCCACGAAGGAGGCGATGTGGGCGTGCAGGGCGCTCGCGGCGCCGTCGGCGTCCCCGCCGAGGGCGAGCCGGAGGATCTCCCGGTGCTCGGCGGCCTCCCGCTCCCAGGAGGGGTCGGCGGCCCAGGCGACGGCGGAGACCAGGGCGGCCTGGTCCCGCACCTCGTCCAGCATCCGGCCGAGCAGCGGGTTGCCGCACGGCAGGTACAGGGCGCGGTGGAACTCCCGGTTGGCGAGGGAGCGTTCGGCGGTGTCGGTGGCGGCGTCGGCCCGGTGCAGCGCGTCGCGCGCGGCCTCCAGGGAGGCGCCCCGCCGGACGGTCCTGCGCAGCGCCTCCGGTTCCAGCAGCAGCCGCACGTCGTAGACCTCGCGTGCCATGTCCGCGTCCACCATGCGCACCGTGGCGCCCTTGTACTGGCTCATCACGACGAGTCCGGTGCCGGCGAGCGTCTTCAGCGCCTCGCGCACGGGGGTCTTCGACACCCCGAACTGCGCGGCCAGTTCCGTCTCGACCAGCGCCTGACCGGGTGTCAGCCGCCCGGTCAGGATGCGGTGTCTGATCGCGTCCAGCACGTACTGGGTGCGGGACGGGATAGGGGTGGGCACAGAGGTCATGCGGCCCTCTCGGATCTCACATATCGCGTCTCATATATGACGTACGAAATACGACGCGGTTGAAGGTAGGAGGGGGCCCGGGTTTCGTCAATGCTTCTGACAGGAAACGCTTTCTGTACGTGCGGACGAGCCTCAGCAGGTGTGGGTCTCGCCTTCCATCGCGGCGTCCGTGGGCCGGCCGGAGACCGCGGCGGCGCGGGCGGTGGCCGTCTCTCGGGTGAGCGTGGGGCCGACATGGGTGACGAGCAGCCGGCGCACGCGGGCCTGGTGGGCGATGCGCCCGGCGTCCTCCGGGGTCAGGTGGACCTGTTCGCCTTCGCGATGGGCGTCGAGGTCCGCCTCGCACAGGAACAGATCGGCGCGCACGGCGAGTTCGCCGAGCGCGGGGCACGGTCCGCTGTCGCCCGAGTACGCGAGGACGCTGCCCTGGCACTCGGCGCGCAGCCCGTACGCCTCGGTGTCGTGGGCGACGGCGCGGGCCGTGAGGCGGAGGTTCCAGTGCCGCACGTCATGGCCGTCGTACAGGGCCCGGAAGTCGAGGACGTCCTTGAGGAAGTCCACGTCCGCCCGCCCGAGGAAGCCGGCCAGGCGGCGGGCGCAGTCCTGCGGGGCGTACACCGGGACGGGTGCGGGCGGGGTCATCCCGCCGTGGGCGAACGCGTAGGCGGCCGACAGCAGATCGGAGCTGTGGTCGGCGTGCAGATGGGAGATCCAGATCGCGGTCAGCCGCGCCGGGTCCGTGTGCTGCTGCAACGCGGCGAACGTGCCGGGGCCCGCGTCCACCCACACCTCGGCGCCCCCGCCGGCGAGCAGGTATCCGGAGCAGGGCCGGCCGGGGCCGGGGTGCGGGGACGCGGTGCCGAGGACGGTGAGCGTGAGAGGCATGGGGGGAGATTACGGCCCCGGGCGGCGCCGCCGTCGCCCGACCGGACAAGCGGTACCGGGGCTTTCGGCGGCCGTGCCCCGCTCACGGTGCGGGCAGGGTGAACACCAGGCACAGCACCCCGGCGGGCGGCACCAGTGCGAGGGCCGCCGTCCAGGCGCGCGTCACGGCCCAGCGGCGTTTCCAGGGCAGGGCCCAGGCCGTGGCCAGGGCGGCGAGGCACAGGGGGCCGCCGAAAAGGAGCAGGCCGAAGATCCAGGACAGGGCGGTGTTCAGCGCGGCCGAGCAGTCGTCGGGTCCGCAGCTGTCCGTCGCCATCACGGAGAACCCGGCGAACACGACGGCGGCCGGGCCGAGCACGCCCATCAGGACGGTGGCGATCACCGGCGCGACCCAGGCCCGGGGATCCCGCTCATCCCGGTCGGCCGGCCCCGGCAACGGTGCGATGCGCTGTGTCGTCATGCGAGCAGTGAACCGGCGCGGAGCGGGCCGCCGCACCCGTGCACGTACTCAGGCCGCCCCTGCCCTCCTACTCGGTCATGGACGCCACATCGGGTCCCGGCCGCTCAGTCCCACCGCCCGTTCCAGCAGCGGCGCGTCCTGCGGCACCGGGACGACCGGGCCGAAGAGGCCGCCGCCACGGTGCGGGTCCTCCGCGGCCGCGAGCAGGAAGCGGTGGGCCGCCTCCAGGGCGGCGGGGTCGGGGGCGTAGGGCCGGCCGAGGGCGCGGGCCAGGTCCCAGCCGTGGACGACCAGTTCGTCGGCGACGACGGCGCCGGCGACGTCACCGGGCAGCTCCACCCCGCCCGCGCGGGTCATGCCGGTCCAGGCGTCCGGATCGCGCCAGGCGTCGGCCAGCTCGTCCAGGGCCTTGGGCAGCTGAGCCCGCCAGCCGGGGCCGATGTCCGGTACGGCGGCGTCCGGGCTGGTGCCGGTCCCCGCGCCGAGATCCTTGCGGGCGGCGTCCCGGAAGGCCATCGAGAGCATGTGGAGGTGGCCCAGCAGATGCCGCACCGCGTACTTCGGGCACGGGGTGGGGGCCGCCAGCCGGTCGTCGGTGACGGACTCGGCGAGATGCGCCAGGATCCGGGTCTGCGGGCCGAGGTCCACCATCGTCATGGCTCACTCCTTCACGATCGCGCTCCTGTTCCGCAGGGAAGACCGGCCGGCGCCCCGGAACTCATCGGTCCCCCGCCGCCGCGCCCACGGCGAGCGGCCGCCGCCGAGGCACCAGACCGCGATCACCGGGTCGCACAGCGCGCAGCCGAAGGAGGAGTCGTGTGCGAACGGGATGATCGGGTGGCCCTTGAGGCGGTGCACGGCGTCGTCCTGCTGATGTCCCTGATACCGGAGCCGCACCGGCGCCGCTTCAGCGCGGATGGGGGCACCGCCCGGTCGAGCGAGACGAGACCGATCACGATCGGGGCGAGGTAGCGCATGCGGATGACCGTATGCAGCGGCCACCGCGCGCCCCAGGCACATGACTGACGGGTTCCGGCGGATTGTCGCCGCCGCGCCCGGCCGGATAAGGCACCTTACCGATCCGCGCCCGCCCTCCTCAGACCCACGATGAGCGGGCATGACGACTTCCTGGACCCTGCTCCGCGTGCTGCGTGACCGCAACGCGGGGCTGTATCTGGCAGCCGTGGTGGTGTCGGGTTTCGGCAACTCCGCGCTGTTCCTGGCCTCGGGCGTGTGGGTGAAGGACCTCACCGGGTCCGACGGCCTGGCCGCGCTGTGCATGCTCGCCATGTGGGCCCCCACCCTGGCCGGCCCGCTGCTCGGCACGATCGCCGACCGCGTGCGGCGGGTGCCGCTGCTGGTGGGCCTGAACGCGGGCCTGGCGGCCCTGCTGCCCATCTTGTGCACCGTGCGCTCCGCGGGCGGCGTGTGGCTGCTCTTCGCGGTGCTGCTGGCCTACGGCGCCGCCGAGGTCGTGCACGACGCGGCCGAGTCGGCGCTGGTGACCGCGGCCGTCGGCGCGCAGCGCCTCGGCGACTTCAACGGGCTGCGCATGGCCGTCACGGAGGGCATGAAGCTCGTCGCCCCGCTGACCGGCGCCGGCCTCTACACGGCCTTCGGCGGTCCGGCCGTCGCCTGCCTGGACGCGGCCACCTTCGCGGTCGCCGCCGTGCTGTACGCCCTGCTCAGGGTGGGCGAGGAACCCCCGGCCCGGGCGGGCGGCACCTGGCGCGAGGAGACCGCGGAGGGCGTACGGCACCTGTGGGGGCACCCGCGACTGCGCCCGCTGGTCCGGGCGGCCGGGGCGGCCATGCTCCTCGCCTCCCTGAGCAGCACGACGCTGTACGCCGTCGTCGACCGGCTCGGCCACTCCCCCGCCTACACGGGCGTGCTCTACTCCGTCCAGGGCGCCGGTTCGGTGACGGCCGGGCTGTTCTCGGGAGCCGCGCTGCGCCGGCTGGGCGCGCGCCGGTTCGCGGCGGCGGGGATCGTGCTGACGGCGCTGTCGGTGGCCGCGCGTGCCGTGCCCGCGGACGCGGAGGCGCTCGCGGCGTCCCTGGCGGGCGGGCTGGGCCTGCCCTGTGTGCTCGTCGCGGCGTTCACCGCCGTGCAGCGGGAGACGCCCGGCCCGCTGCTCGGCCGGGCGACGGCCACCGCCGGCACCCTGGTCTTCACGCCCAACGTGATCGGCCTGGGCGCGGGCGCGGGTCTGATCGAACTCGCCTCCCCCGTCCTGCTGCTGCCGCTGTACGCCGTGGCCCTGCTGCTGACGGCGGCCTCGCTGGCTCAGCGCGCCGACAGCGCCTCGCGCACCGCTGCGAGGTCGTCGTCCGACGCCAACCCGGCGTGATAGAGCCGCAGTTCCGTCGCGCCCCGGGCACGCGCGCGTGCCGCGTCCGCCGCGAGCGTTCCGGGGCTGCCGCCCATGCCGGAGACGACGGTGAGGTTGGCGGCCAGCACCGTCTGCTGCCGGGCCTGCTCGGCGAAGGGCGCCAGCAGGGCCGTACCGTCCGTGCAGGGCACCACCACGCCGTCGGCGGCGGCGAGGACGCGGGCGGGGTCGACGCCGGCGTTGGCGCCGCAGTGGTAGGAGACCGGGTCGGCGTGCAGCAGGACCTGGAAGCCGGCGGGCGCGGCGGCGCGCACGGCGGCGACGGCCTCCTCCTGGAGGCTGCCGGCGACCTCGTCGCGCCACGCGCGCGTGCGGGCCGCCGTGTCCTCGCCGAGCAGCTTCGCGACCGTCGGCCAGCCCGCGTCGTCCGCCGCGCCCCGCCACAGCGGCTCCAGCGCGGCCCGCACCGAGGCCGCCAACTCGTCGGCGTCCAGGCCCTGTCCGCCGTACCCGGCGCGGCAGGACGGGCAGAAGCACAGGGACATCAGGTACTGCCCGGCCTCGCCGAGGGCGACCCCGGAGGTCTTGTCGTGGGCGTGCAGGTGCTGCAGCCCGTACCAGCCGAGGGACTCCAGCTCGGTGCCGTGCGCGCCGGGGCGTACGGCGGCCTCGGCGGCCAGGTCGACCAGGTACGCGCGCGTGGCGGGCTGGGCGATGCAGGGCGCCCACGGGTAGCGGTCGCCGTAGGCGTTGACCACCGAGGTGTCCGGGTGCTCGGCGCCCATGCGGGAGTTGTGGGCGAGCACCACCCAGGTGTGCACCTCCAGGCCGGCCGCGGCAAGGGCGCGCGCCGCCTCGCCGTAGGCGTCGCCCAGGGCCCAGCGGCCGGCGCGGTACGGCCTCAGTCCCCGGCCCGCCCAGCGGTCGCCCGGGGGGTAGAGGACGGCCGCGTACTCGGCGGTGACGATGCGGTGGCGGGGGTGGCGGGGGGTCAGGGCGCGGGTGGAGTGGTAGGCGGCGGCGAGGGTCACCTGTGCCACGCCGAGCCCGGCGATGCGCGCGGGGGCCTCGGGGTCCCCGTTGACGTCCCAGGGGTAGACGAACGCCGACGCCTTCACGCGGCCTCCCGCACGCCGCACGGACCTGCGCTCACGCGTCCTCCTCCAGCAGCTCGTAGCCCCGCTCGATGAGCTGGGCGAGTTGTTTGACGTGGTCCTCCGCCGGCTCGTGCAGCGGGGGCCGGACCTCGCCGACGTCCAGGCCGCGCAGCCGTACGCCCGCCTTGACGAGCGAGACGGCGTAGCCGCGGCCCTGGGCGCGCAGCTCGGCGAACGGGCGGTAGAAGCCGTCCAGCAGGCGTCGTACGGTCGCTGTGTCGCCCGTTTCCAGCGCCCGGAAGTACGCGAGGGCGATCTCGGGGGCGAAGCAGAAGACGGCAGAGGAGTACAGGGTGACGCCGAGGGCGCGGTAGGCGAGCTGGGTCTGCTCGGCGGTGGGCAGGCCGTTGAAGTACAGGAAGCCGCCGGGGGCCTCGGTGCGCTGGGCGCTGATGATCCGCTGCATCAGGTCCAGGTCGCCGAGGCCGTCCTTGAGGCCGGCGATCCCGTCGGTGCGGGCGAGTTCCACCACCGTCGGCGGGGTGAACACGGCGTTGTCGCGCTGGTAGACGATCACCGGCAGCGCGGTGCCCGCGGCGAGCTCCCGGTAGTGCCGCAGCAGCCCTTCCTGGCCGGCGAGTACGAGGTACGGCGGCATGGCGAGGAGGCCGTCGGCGCCGGCCCGCTCGGCGAGCCGGGCGTAGCGTACGGCGAGCGCGGTGCCGTAGCCGGCGCCCGCGACCACCGGGATGCGCCCCTCGGCCGTCTCCACGGCCACCCGGACGCAGGCCTCGAACTCCTCCGGCAGCAGCGCGTGGAACTCCCCGGTGCCGCAGCAGGCGAACACGGCGGCGGCGCCGGCGGCGACGCCCCGGCGGACATGGGTGCGGTAGACGTCGAGGTCGACGGAGCCGTCGGGGCCGTAGGCCGTGACGGGGAAGAAGAGCGGCCCGCGCGGTGCGCTGAGCCGTTCGGTGAGAGGGGCTGGCGTCACGGACTCTCCCTTGGGACACGCCGGTGCATGTCTCTGATCCACGTCTATATTTCTGAACGCGACCACGCTACGGGGCCTTTTCACCGCAGGTCAAGCGGTCGAACTCGCAACAGTCGGGGCGAATTCACGGAGATCACGCGACACTTGACGGTGCACGGGGAGAGTCTCTAGCGTGTCCACGTATGTGAATATCGGCCACAAGGAGAACCGAGGATGCCCGCTCCCCGCACCGTTCTGCTCACCGGCGCCGCCGGCGGCCTCGGCACCCTGATGCGGTCCCTGCTGCCCCAGTACGGCTACACGCTCCGCCTGTTCGACGTACGCCCCGTCGAGGGCGAGCCGGACGCCGTCACCGCCGACCTCGCCGACACGGCGGCGCTGCGCGAGGCCGTACGAGGCGTGGACGCCGTCCTGCATCTCGCGGGCATCTCCCTGGAGGCCCCCTTCGAGAAGATCCTGAAGTCGAACATCGAGGGCACCTACAACCTCTACGAGGCCGCCCGGCAGGAGGGCGTGCCCCGGATCGTGTTCGCCTCCTCCAACCACGCCGTCGGCTTCACCCCGGCCCCCCGCCCGGGCGAGCCGCCGATCCCGGTAGACACCCCGCGCCGCCCGGACACCTTCTACGGCCTGTCCAAGTCCTTCGGCGAGGACCTCGCCCAGCTGTACTGGGACAAGCACGGCCTGGAGACGGTCTCGGTGCGCATCGGCTCCTGCTTCCCGGAGCCGACCAGCGTGCGCATGCTCTCGCTGTGGATGAGCCCGGCCGACGGCGCCCGCCTCTTCCACGCGGCCCTGACCGCCGAGAACGTCGGCCACACGGTCGTCTACGGCTCCTCCGCCAACACCCGGCTGTGGTGGGACCTCACCAGCGCGCGGGCGCTCGGCTACGAGCCGCAGGACGACTCCGAGCCGTACGCCGGGAAGCTGATCGCCGAGCAGGGCGAGCTGGACCCGCAGAACCCGGCGCACAGCCGCCTCGGCGGGCACTTCGTGACCGACCCGCCGATCTGGCCGCACTGAGCCCGCCGGAGGCTCCGCACGACGGAAAACGATCGCTCAGCGCACGGGCGGGCACCGAACGGGCCCGCCCGTCGGCGTGTTCGGGCATGAGAGGTGCCCGTTCCCGCACGGCCGGACACGGCCGCGCAGGTCCGCGCCGGGCACCGCCGTCCGTGAACGGACACAAACGGGCAGTATCGGGCCCGTAACAGACCTGGTCACTGCCGCCCCCTCGCTGTAGAACTTCCCCCATGAAGCCCGAACGGGCAGTTCCGCGGAAGGTGGGTGACGACATGGGCGCAAGGACGGCGGAAGAACGCCAGCGCGAGATCGTGCGGGCCGCGCGCGCCACCGGCTCGGTCGACGTCACCGCGCTCGCCGTCGAGCTGGGCGTGGCCAAGGAGACCATCCGGCGCGACCTGCGTGCCCTGGAGGACCACGGGCTGGTCCGCCGCACGCACGGCGGCGCCTACCCGGTGGAGAGCGCCGGCTTCGAGACGACGCTCGCCTTCCGCGCCACCAGCCACGTGCCCGAGAAGCGCCGGATCGCGGCCGCCGCGGCCGAGCTGGTCGGCGACGCCGAGACGGTCTTCGTGGACGAGGGCTTCACCCCGCAGCTCATCGCCGAGGCCCTGCCCGCCGACCGGCCGCTGACCGTGGTCACCGCCTCCCTGCCGGTCGCGGGCGCCCTCGCCGAGGCCGGGAACACCCAGGTGCTGCTCCTCGGTGGCCGGGTCCGGGCGGGCACGCTGGCCACCGTGGACCACTGGACGACGAAGATGCTCGCCGGCTTCGTCATCGACCTCGCCTACATCGGCGCCAACGGCATCTCCCGCGAGCACGGCCTGACCACCCCCGACCCGGCGGTCAGCGAGGTCAAGGCGCAGGCGATGCGGGCCGCGCGCCGGACCGTCTTCGTGGGCGTGCACACCAAGTTCGGCGCGGTCAGCTTCTGCCGGTTCGCCGAGGTCGGCGCGCTGGAGACGATCGTGACGAGCACCCAGCTCCCGGCCGCCGAGGCCCACCGCTACTCCCTGCTGGGCCCGCAGGTCATCCGGGTCTGAAAGTCAACTCACCCCCCTTGCGGGCGCTTCACGCCCTCGAAGTGCCCCTTATATACCGATATCTCCAGGAGCGATCGATGCGAACCCAGAGCCGACGGAGGCCGCGAGCCACGCTCGCCCTGGCCGCCGCAGGGACGCTGCTCGCCCCGCTGCTCTCCGGCTGCTGGGTCGGCGCGGGCGGGACCGGCGGTGGTGACTCCATCAACGTCCTGATGGTCAACAACCCCCAGATGACCGAGCTGCAGAAGCTGACCGCCGCGCACTTCACCAAGGAGACCGGCATCAAGGTCAACTTCACGGTCCTGCCCGAGAACGACGTCCGCGACAAGATCAGCCAGGACTTCGCCAACCAGGCGGGCCAGTACGACGTGGCGACCCTGAGCAACTACGAGATACCGATCTACGCCCGCAACGGCTGGCTGCACGAGATGAACTCGTACGTCGCCAAGGACCCGTCGTACGACGAGAAGGACGTGCTGGCCCCCATGCGCCAGTCCCTGACCGCCTCCGACGGCAAGCTCTACGGCCAGCCCTTCTACGGCGAGTCGTCCTTCCTGATGTACCGCAAGGACGTGTTCACGGCGAAGGGCCTGACCATGCCGGCCCACCCCACCTGGCAGCAGGTCGCCGACCTCGCGGCCCGGGTGGACGGCGCCAAACCGGGCATGAAGGGCATCTGCCTGCGCGGCCTGCCCGGCTGGGGCGAGATGATGGCGCCGCTGACCACGGTGGTGAACACCTTCGGCGGGACCTGGTTCGACAAGAACTGGAAGGCCCGCCTGGACTCCCCCGAGTTCGAGAAGGCGACGAAGTTCTATGTCGACCTCGTACGCAAGCACGGCGAGTCCGGCGCCGCCCAGTCCGGCTTCGCCGAGTGCCTCAACGACATGACCCAGGGCAAGGTCGCCATGTGGTACGACGCCACGTCCGCGGCCGGCCTGCTGGAGGCGAAGGGCTCCCCCGTCAAGGGCAAGCTCGGCTACGCCCCCGCCCCCGTGGAGAAGACCCCCTCCTCCGGCTGGCTCTACACCTGGGCCTGGGGCATCCAGAAGGCCTCCCGCAACCCCGACAAGGCCTGGAAGTTCGTGTCCTGGGCGTCCGGCAAGGGCTACGAGCAGCTGGTCGGCGAGACCAGCGGCTGGCCCGACGTCCCGGCGGGCAAGCGGGCCTCGACGTACAGCAACCCCGAGTACCGCAAGTCGGCCGCCGCCTTCCAGGACATGACGAAGCAGGCCATCGAGAGCGCCCGGCCCACCGACCCCGGGGTGCAGCCGCGCCCCGCGCCCGGCATCCAGTTCGTCGACATCCCCGAGTTCACCGACCTGGGCACCAAGGTCTCCCAGGAGATCAGCGCGGCCGTCGCCGGACGCCAGTCCGTCGAGTCGGCCCTGAAGAAGTCCCAGAAGCTCGCCGAGAAGATCTCCAAGGAGTACGAGGGACGATGACCGCGACCACAGCACCCCTCGCCACCGCTCCGGTACGCGCCGCGCGGCAGCCCTCCGCCCGCCTGCGCGCCTGGGCCACCCGGGCCCCCCTCATGCCCGCCCTCGTCTTCCTGATCGTCGTGACCCAGCTGCCGTTCGTGGCCACGCTGGTGATCTCCTTCTTCGACTGGAACGCCCTCTATCCCAAGGCCCGCCGCTTCACCGGCCTGGACAACTACCGCCAGGTCCTCACCGACGCGGACCTGCGCCACTCGGTCTGGACGACCGTGCTGCTCACCGTGACGGTGGTGCTGGTCAGCCTGGTCCTGGGCCTCGTGCTGGCCCTGCTTCTGGACCGGAAGTTCCGCGGCCGGGGCATCGTCCGCACCCTGCTCATCGCACCGTTCCTCGTCGTCCCGGTGGCCGCCGCCCTGCTCTGGAAGCATGTGCTCTACAACCCTGAATACGGCCTGCTCAACGGGTTGTTGCACTATGTGGGCGGCCCCCAGCCGGACTGGATCTCCAACACCCCGCTGCTCGCCGTCGAGGCCTCCCTGGTGTGGCAGTGGACGCCGTTCATGATGCTGATCCTGCTCGCCGGACTGCAGAGCCGCGACCACCAGCAGATCGAGGCCGCGCGGGTGGACGGCGCCAACGACTGGCAGATCTTCCGCCATCTGACTCTCCCGCACCTGCGCCGCTACCTCGAACTCGGCGCCCTGCTGGGCTCGATCTACATCGTCCAGAACTTCGACGCGGTGTTCACCATCACGTCCGGCGGCCTCGGCACGGCCAACCTGCCCTACACCGTCTACCAGAGCTTCTACCAGGCCCACGAGAACGGCCTCGCCTCGGCCGCCGGCGTCCTGGTGGTCATCGGCTCGATCATCATCGCGACCTTCGCCCTGCGCGTGGTGTCGTCCCTGTTCCGCGAGGAGGTGTCCCGCGCATGAACGCCGCACTGCGCCGCAACGGGCTGGGCCTGCTGGCCTGGCTGACCGGCATCGCGTTCTTCCTGCCCATCGCCTGGATGGCGCTGACGTCCTTCCACTCCGAGGCGGACGCGGCCACCAACCCGCCGTCCTTCGCCGCGTCGCTCACCCTCGACGGCTACCGCGAGTTCTTCGGGTCGGGCGGCGGCGCGAGCCCCTGGCCCGCGCTGATCAACTCCACCGTGGCCTCGGTCGTCTCGACGCTGTGCGTGCTGCTCCTGGCCCTGCCGGCCGCGTACGCGCTCTCGATCCGCCGGGTGCGCAAGTGGACGGACGTGCTGTTCTTCTTCCTGTCCACGAAGATGCTGCCGGTGGTGGCCGGCCTGCTGCCGGTCTACCTGTTCGCGAAGAACACCGGGATGCTCGACAACATCTGGCTCCTGGTCATCCTCTACACCTCCATGAACCTGCCGATCGCGGTGTGGATGATGCAGTCGTTCCTCGCCGAGGTCCCCGTCGCGGTGATCGAGGCGGCGCAGATCGACGGCGCCCGGCTGCCGACGATCCTCACGCGCGTGGTCACCCCGATCGCCCTGCCCGGCATCGCCGCCACGGCCCTGATCTGCTTCATCTTCAGCTGGAACGAGCTGCTGTTCGCCCGGGTCCTCACGGGCGTGGTCGCCGAGACCGCCCCCGTCTTCCTGACCGGCTTCATCACCAGCCAGGGCCTGTTCCTGGCCAAGGTGTGCGCCGCGTCGCTCGTCATCTCCCTGCCGGTGCTCGCCGCGGGGTTCGCCGCCCAGGACAAGCTGGTCCAGGGCCTGTCGTTGGGAGCCGTGAAATGAAGGCCGCCGTCATCGAGTCCGTGGGCCGCGCCGTCGTCACCGAGGTCCCGGACCCGACGCCGGGACCCCGTGAGGTCGTCGTCGAGGTCGCCGCCTGCGGCCTGTGCGGCACCGACCTGCACATCCTCCAGGGCGAGTTCGCGCCCAAGCTGCCGATCGTGCCCGGGCACGAGTTCGCGGGCGAGGTCGTCGGCGTCGGCAGCCAGGTCACCGAGGTCGCGGTCGGCGACCGGGTGGCCGTGGACCCCTCCCTGTACTGCTACGAGTGCCGCTACTGCCGTACCGGTCACAACAACCTGTGCGAGCGCTGGGCCGCCATCGGCGTCACCACGGCGGGCGGGGCGGCGCGGTACGCGGTCGCCCCCGTGGCCAACTGCGTGAAGCTGCCCGAGCACGTGCGCACCGAGGACGCGGCCCTGGTGGAGCCGCTGTCCTGCGCGGTGCGCGGCTACGACGTCCTCAACTCCCGCCTCGGCGCGCACGTGCTGATCTACGGCTCCGGGACCATGGGCCTGATGATGCTCGAGCTGGCCAAGCGGACCGGCGCGGCGAGCGTGGACGTGGTCGACGTCAACCCGGCGCGGCTGGAGACGGCCCGGCAGCTCGGCGTGTCCGCCTCGGCGGCCAGCGCGGACGAACTGGACCGCCCGCAGGGCTGGGACGTGGTCGTGGACGCGACCGGCAACGCGGCGGCGATCCAGGACGGCCTGGACCGGGTGGCCAAGGCGGGCACGTTCCTGCAGTTCGGCGTGGCCGACTACGCGACCCGGGTGACGATCGACCCGTACCGGATCTACAACCAGGAGATCACCATCACCGGTTCGATGGCGGTGCTGCACAGCTTCGAGCGGGCGGCGGAGCTGTTCGCGAACGGGGTGCTCGACCCCGAGGTGTTCATCAGCGACCGGATCCCGCTGGACCGCTACCCGCAGGCGCTGGAGCAGTTCGCCGCGGGGGTGGGGCGCAAGATCGTGGTGGTGCCGTAGGCCGTTCGGCGGGTTTCCGCTGGTAAGGGAACGGTAAAGCGACGTCGTTCGTTCACCCGGCATGACAGCTATGACCCCTGGCTCGAACATCCCTCTGTCGGCCGCCCGTGTCACCGTGGACGTGTCCGCGCCCGTGCGGCTCGACGTGTCGGGCCTGCTGCTCACGGCCGACGGCAAGGTGCGCTCGGACGACGACTTCATCTTCTACAACCAGCCGGTGGGACCGGGCGTGAACTACGCGTCCGGGGGCGGTGCGGCCCCGGACGCGATCACGGTCGACACCGCCGCCGTCCCGCCGGACATCGAGAAGATCGTGGTCACGGCCAGCCCGGACGCGGCCGGCCAGACCTTCCAGGGCATCGAGCCGACGGCCACGATCCGTGACGCGGACGCCGGCACGGTGCTGGGCACCTTCACCCCGCCGCGGCTCGGCGCCGAGACCGCGCTGATCGTGGTGGAGGTCTACCGCCGGAACGGCGCCTGGAAGGCCCGCGCGGTCGGCCAGGGGTACGCCGACGGGCTGGCCGGCATCGCCACGGACTTCGGCGTGGCGGTGGAGGAACCGGCCGCCCCGTCGGCACCGCCGCAGCCGGCCGCACCGTCGGCGCCCCCTGTGGCACCGCCGCAGCCGGCCACTCCCTCGGCCCCGCCGGCGGCCCCGCCCCGGGCCGCCGCTCCCCCGCCGCCCGCCGTGCAGACCCCGGTGACCCCACCCGCCCCGCCGGTGTCGCCGCCCGCGGCCCCGCCCGCGCCCGCTCCGGGGGCCGGGAAGATCAACCTCGACAAGGGCCGGGTGAGCCTGCAGAAGAACCAGACCGTCTCCCTGATCAAGGGCGGCCGTCCGCTGCTCTCCCAGGTCAGGATGGGGCTCGGCTGGGAACCGGCGTTCCGCGGCGCGGACATCGACCTGGACGCCTCGGTCATCGCCTACGGCCCGCAGCGCAACCACATCGACAGCTGCTACTTCGGCAAGCTGACGATCCTGAACGGCGCCATCAGACACTCCGGTGACAACCTCACCGGAGAGGGCGCGGGCGACGACGAGGTGATCACGGTCGACCTGGGCCGCCTCTCCCAGGACGTCACCGGCCTGGTCTTCACGGTGAACTCCTTCTCCGGCCAGAAGTTCACCGAGGTCGCCAAGGCCTACTGCCGCCTGCTGGACGGCACCACCGGCGAGGAGCTGGTCCGCTTCGACCTCACCCACGCCGAGCCCCAGACCGGCGTGCTGATGGCCAAGCTCGTCCGCCAGTACTCCGGCGAGTGGGACATGACGGCACTGGGCGCCTTCGTCAAGGCCCGCACGGTGCGGAACATGGTGGACCCGGGGGCACGGGCGCTGTAGGCCGCCGGGGGCGGGGAGGAGCGCGGGCGGACCGCCGGTTCGCGGGCGCTGAGAGCCCCTCCCGCACGGGGAAGGCGCCACCCGGGCGGGAGGGGACGAGGCGGTGCACGCCACCGGCGTCGGCGTGGGGGTCGGACGCGGTCCGGTACGAGGGCCCGGCAGGGTGCGCCCTCGTACCGCGCCCGGTGCGTCACGCGACGGTGCAGGCGGTGCCGTTCACGGTGAAGGCGGCAGGCTTGGCGAAGGCGCCGGAGTAGGTGCCCTGGAACCCGAAGGACGTCTGACCACCGGGCGCGAGCTGCCCGTTGTAGGAGAGGCTGGTCGCGGTGACCGCCCCCGAGGACGGCGACACGGTGGCGCCCCAGGCGCTGGTGATCTGCTGGCCGGAGGGCAGCGTGAACCCGGCCTTCCAGCCGTTCACCGCCGTGCTGCCGGTGTTGGCCACGGTGACGTCGGCGGTGAAGCCGCCGGTCCAGACGTTCGTCCCGTACGTCACCTTGCAGGCCGACGTGCCGGGGTCGGCCGGGGTGGTGCCGCCGGTGTTGACTGCCGAGGAGAACGACGACACGGCGAGTCCGGCGCCGTTCTGCCAGGGTTCGAAGCCGGCCTGAACGCTCGTCAGGTACCAGCTGCTCTGGGCCAGTCCGCGGGAGACCGCCTGGCGCACGAAGTCCATGACGTCGAAGGACCAGCTGGTGATGGCCGACGGGGCGACGAACGACAGCACGTCGTTGGAGCCGTTGTTGCCGGACCACACCTGCCACTGGCGCCCGGCGACGGTGACGGTGCCGACCTGCGAGCCGACCGGCTGGACCGAGCCGACGTGGTTGAACCAGACCATGATCTCGGTCTTGTTCACGCCGTCCTTGCGGGCGGTCGGGTCGAGCCAGATGTCGTACGCCGCGTCGTACACGGCGTTGCTCACGTACGTGTACGAGATCGACGTCGGGGCGCTGGAGATGCCGCTGAGCTGCGCCGGGAGGTTGGTGCCCGGTGAGCAGTTGGTGTAGTGGCAGCCGTTGTAGATCGACGGGTACGACTTCGGCGCCCCGTTCGTCGGCACCGAGCCGTCGGCCTGGGTGATGCGGAAGCCGGAGTCGGTGGCGCTGATGCACTGGGTGTCGCTGGTGCCCCAGCGGTTGTTCTGGACGACATAACGGCCCTGGACCGTGGTCGACCCGAACTGATCGCAGACCGTCGTGTCGGCCTGTGCGGCCGAGGCGGTGGTCAGGAGCGCCGCCAGGGCGGCGAGGACGGTGAGCAGCGCCGCGAACAGGGCACTGGCTCCACGGACATGGTGCTGTGACGTGCGCATGCGGGTCCTCTCCGAAGGGACGGGGAAGTAGTCGCGGGAGCGCTCCCAAGTCATTGAATGGGAGCGCTCCCATTCCCTCGGTTTCGGTGGGACTGTAGGGAGTAGTGCATGTCCCTGACAAGACGTCGGGCGGGAATGCGTCGAAGCGTTGTCGAAGGCGCAGGTCAGATACTCACGCCCGGGAGCGCTCCCGAAACCCTTAACTCGCCGGGCCCTGATGCAGGGCGCCTCAGGCCGACTCGCGCACCACCAGTTCCGTGCGCAGAATGACATGCCGCCAGGCCAGTGAGGGTTCCTCGATCTCCTCCAGGAGCAGCCGGACCATGGCCCGGCCGATCTCCTGCAGCGGCTGACGCACCGTCGTCAGCGGCGGCACGGTCTGCTCTGCCAGCGGGAAGTCGTCGAAACCGACCACGGCCACGTCCTCGGGCACCCGCCGCCCCGCCGCCCGCAGCGCCTGCAGCGCACCGGCCGCCGTGGTGTCCGACGCGGCGAGCACCCCGTCGATCTCCGGGTGCCGCTCGATGAGCCGCGCCATCGCCAGCCGCCCGCTCTCCCGTGTGAAGTCACCCTCGGCGATCCAGGACGGCTTGCCGTGCAGCCCGGCCGCCGCCAGCGCCTCGCGGTAGCCGCGCAGCCGGCACTGGGCGACGTACATGTCGGACGGCCCGGTGATGGTGGCGATCGCCGTCCGGCCGCGTTCCAGCAGGTGGGAGACGGCGCTGCGGGCGCCGCCGACGTTGTCCGCGTCGACGTAGCTGACGTGCTCGTCGCCGGAGCGGCGCCCGAGCAGCACGGTGGGCACGCGGGCCTCGGCGAGCATGTCGGGCAGCGGATCGTCGGCGTGCACGGACATCAGCAGCACCCCGTCCACCCGGCCCCCGCGCGCGTACTCCAGCAGGCGCCGCCGCTCGGCGCCGGACCGCACCAGCGTCAGCAGCAACTGGATCCCGGTGTCGGCCAGCCCGTCCCCGAGCGAGCTGACGATCTCGGAGAAGAAGGGCTCGGCGAACTGCCGCCAGTCCGGCTCGGTCATCACCAGTGCCACCGCGTCGGCCCTGCTCCCGGCCAGGGAACGGGCCGCCAGATTGGGCACATACCCCAGCTCCGCGATGGCCTGCTGCACGGCACGACGGGTCGACTCCTTCACGCCCGCCGCGTTGTTGATGACGCGGGAGACGGTGCCCCGCCCCACTCCGGCGCGAGCGGCCACCTCCTCCAGCGTCGGCGTGCCAGGGCGTCGCCTGCCCATGACCACCTCCCCCACGAGATCCCCGATCTTACGGCCCGGCCGCCGCGCCGCACACGGCCGCGCCCCGGGACGCCGCCCCTCCGCTCCCGGGCGGGGCAGCTCCCGGGAGCACGTGCACGGCGTCGCGGGGCCGGGGCCGAAGGCCGGGGGAGGAAGCGTGACGACAGGCCCTAGCCCCGCAGCCCCTCCACCAGCAGGGTCAGATACCGCCGGATCTCCCGTCCCTGCCCGTTCGCGAGTTCGGATGCCGTGGCGACCCCGTGGGCGAGCCGCAGCACGTCGATCGGCTCGACGTCGGCCCGCAGCGCCCCCTCCGCCCGCGCCGCCTCGACCAGCCTCGCGGCCGCGCCCTTCACCGTCGTCCCGCACGCCGTCAGCGCGGCCGAACTGCCGTCCGTGACCGCCGAACCCAGCAGCGCCTTCATTCCCCGCACCTGGATCGTGGCGACGCACAGCTCGTTCAGCCACTCCATCAGGGCCTCGCCGGGCGGCAGTTGCCCCGCCAGCTCCTCCGCGCGCGCCCCCAGCGCCTCGATGCGGTCCACGTACGCCGCCTCCAGCAGCGCCTGCCGGGTCGGGAAGTGCCGGTAGAGCGTGCCGGAGCCGACGCCCGCCCGCTTGGCGATGTCGTCGAGTGACGCCTTCTCCCCATGCTCGGCGAAGGCCTCCGCCGCCACCTTCAGCAACCGCTCGTAGTTGCGCCGAGCGTCCGCGCGCATGGGCCTGACCTGCGTCATCCAGTAACTCCTTGCACAGCGGGAACCCTCTCCGTATTTACCACGGGGCGTCGCGCGCCTTCGGCTTCGGTTCCCTGATCGTGCCGGCCGCGCCGGCGGTGGCGGCGTGCGTGCTCACCGGCGGCAGACCCGGGTCCGCGCGCTGGCCTCGCGGCCTTCGGCGGCCCACAACGCCGCACACCCCCTCGGCGCTCCCCGCCTCGCGGGCGCGGCGGGGAGCGGCTCGGTGGTCCCGGCGCCTACCGCTGCTGCCGCTTCCAGGGGCCGGTGATGGCGAGCATGATGCCGGGCGTCTGGATGTTGGCGAACAGGGTCCGGCCGTCGGGCGAGAAGGTGACGCCGGTGAACTCGCTGTACTCCGGCTCCGCTTCGGTGCCGATGTTGAGCTCGTTGCGGGCGATCGGGTAGGTGCGGCCGCTCTCGGTGGCGCCGAACAGATGCTGGACGCCCTCGCCGTCCTCGGCGATGACGAGGCCGCCGTACGGGGAGACGGTGATGTTGTCCGGGCCGTCGAAGGCGCCGTCCTTCGCCGGGTCCGGGTTCACGCCGAGCAGCACCTTCAGGGTGAGGGTGCGGCGCGCCGGGTCGTAGAACCAGACCTGGCCGTCGTGCTGGACGGGGCTCTCCTCGCGGGCGTAGGAGGAGACGATGTAGGCGCCGCCGTCGCCCCACCACATGCCCTCCAGCTTGCGGGCGCGGGTGATCCGGCCGTCGGCGAACTGCTTGCGGGTGGAGACCTGCCGGGCGTCGCGGTCGGGGACGTCCACCCAGTCGACGCCGTAGACGGTGCCGATCCTGGTGGCGCGGGACAGGTCGTCCACGAACTTCCCGCCGGAGTCGAAGCACTTGAAGGCCTGGAGCACACCGGCGTCGTCGGCGAGGGTGCGCAGCTTGCCCCGGCCGTGCCGGAAGCCCTCCGGCGGGGTCCAGCGGTAGAGCAGGCCGTTGGGGCCGGCCGCGTCCTCGGTGAGGTAGGCGTGCCCGCGCTTGGGGTCGATGACGACCGCCTCGTGGGCGTAGCGGCCGAAGGCCTTGATCGGCTTGGGGTCGCGGTTGGCCCGGTGGTCCTCGGGGTCGACCTCGAAGACGTAGCCGTGGTCCTTGGTCATGCCGTTCTGGCCGGCCTTGTCCTCGGTCTCCTCGCACGTCAGCCAGGTGCCCCAGGGAGTGGAGCCGCCCGCGCAGTTGGTGGAGGTGCCGGCGATGCCGACCCACTCGGCGACCTGGTCGCGGCGCACCTCGACGACCGTGCAGCCACCGGAGGCGGCGGGGTCGTAGACGAGGCCCTCGGTGAGCGGCACGGGGTACGCCCAGTTGGCGCGCGGGCCCTTCAGTTCGTGGTTGTTGACGAGGAGGGTGGCGCCGCGCTGTCCCGCGAAGGCGGCGGTGCCGTCGTGGTTGGACGGCGTGAACTCGCCGGACTCCAGCCTGGTCCTGCCGCTGTAGGTGACGATCTCGTAGCTGAAGCCCGCGGGCAGGGCGAGGATGCCGTTCGGGTCCGGGACCAGCGGACCGTAGCCGACGCCGTGTCCCCCGTGCGCCGACTCCGCCCCGGCGCCGTCGGCGTCCGTCGCGGCGAGGGCGTTCGGCGCGGTGGCGAGGGCGCCGACGCTGCCCGCCAGGGCGATCCCGGCGCCGGCGATCGCGGAGGTTCTGGCGAAGTCCCTGCGGGTGAGCGACATATGTGTCTCCTACAGACGGTGGGAGTGCCGTGGAGGGTGGCGGACCTCGGTTCGGCGCACACGCTCCCGCCACACCTTGAACGGGAGTTGAACAGCGGGCTGCTTCCAAGGCCCTTGTTCAAGAATCCGTATGGCACACCCCATGGCCACCCCAAAGGCGACCCGCCACTACGGCACTCGGCCGCACCACCGAGAAGAAGCCCCCGCACCGCGACGGCACTCAGCCGCACCACCGAGAAGAAGCCTCCGCACCACGACGGCACTCAGCCGCACCACCGAGAAGAAGCCCCCGCACCGCGACGGCACTCGATCACAGCGCCGGGAGAGGACCGACCGTACCGCGACGGCCTCACACCCCGTGCTGCGACCGCGCCTTGAACGCGGCCTTGCGTGCCTCCTTCGCCACCTTCTTGTCCGGGTGCAGCCGTCCCATCGCCTCCAGCACCTCGGCCGTGGCCGGGTGCTCCACCCGCCACGCGGCGGAGAAGAACCCGCTGTGCTGCGCGGCCAGCCCCTCCACCAGCGCCTGCAGTTCCTCGGAGTTGCCCTCGGCGGCCAGTTGCGCGGCCAGCGTGTCGACGGTCAGCCAGAACACCATCTCCTCGGACGGCGCCGGCACCCCGGCCATCCCCCGCTCGCTCAGCCAGACGCGGGCCAGGCCGCCCAGTTCGGGATCGTCCAGCACCTCCCGCAACGCGGGCTCGGCCTCCGCGCCGACCAGGGAAAGGGCCTGCTGGCAGCGCAGCCTGCGCAGCGGCGCGCCCGCGTCCGCACCCCGGGCGGCGGCGAGCAACTCCCGGGCGGCGGCGAGCGGTTCGCGCCGGTCGAGCCACTGCTCGGTCTCGGCCCGCGCCGCGGCCTGACCGAATCCGGCCATGCCGTCGAGCAGCGCGTCCGCGCCCTTGTCGGCGAGTTCGCCCACGGCCGGCGCCGCGAACCCGGCGTCCAGCAGCCGCGCCCGCAGCCCGTACACGCCGAGCGGGGTGAGCCGGACCATGCCGTAGCGCGTGACGTCGGCGTCGTCCAGCGGCGCGGCCGGCTCCTCCTCCGGGTCGGCCATCAGCGCCTCGTCCACCGGCCGGTACTCCACGAGACCGACCGGCTCCAGCATCCGGAACTGGTCGTCCAGGCGCATCATCGCGTCGGAGACCTGCTGCAGGACGGCGTCGGTGGGCTCGCCCGGGCCGTCGGGGACGATCACCGAGGCGGCGAGGGCGGGCAGCGGGACCGGTCCCTCGCCGGGGCCGCCCTCACTCACCGTCAGCAGATACAGATTGCCGAGGACGCCGTCGAGGAACGCGGCCTCCGCGTCCGGGTCCCAGCCGAGTGACGAGAAATCGACCGTGCCGTCCTCGGCCAGGGCGTCGGCCAGACCGTCCAGATCCGGCACGCTCGCGTCGGCGAGGACGGTCTCCAGCGCGGTGAGCCACACGGAGAGCACGTCGGCCGGGGAGCCGCCGGTGAGCAGCTTCAGCTCCTCGCCCGGCCGTACCGTGCCGGCCTCCTCGTCCACGATCTCGACCAGCCCCGTGTCCACGGCGATCCGCCAGGCCTCGCCGGCGTCCGCGGCGGCGTCGTCACCGCTCAGTCCGAGCAGTTCGGCGGCGGCCGGAAGCTGCTCCTCGACCAGTACGCCGCCGGCGTCCACGCGGGTGTCCGGCCCCGCCCAGCGGGCGAGGCGGGCGGCACGGGAGAGCAGCGGCGTGGACAGCGCGGCGCGGGCCAGCTCCGCTTCGGAGTGCAGCCGTACGGGCGGCAGGGGGGAGCTGTCTGACATCGGCTGGATCTCCTCGGAGCGTGAAACGGGCTCAGCCGCTCAGCCTAGACGGATTTCGCCCCATGCCGCCCGGTTCATCTCCCCGTCAGCGGCCGTACATGGCCGAAACCTTGACAACTCCCGGGCGCAGGCAGGAGATTGACGCGCGTAGAAGTTGGGGGGACGACTGTTCACTCGGCTCTACGCGTGTCACGGAGGGCTACGACCCCCACACGCACCCGTACCACCCTCGTCCCGGCGCATCGTCACGTCCCCGGAGGGATCCCTTGCCGAGCAGGTCTTCCGCGCGCCTCGCCGCGCTCACCGTCGCCGCCGTCTGCAGCGCGGCGTCCGCCGTCGCCCTGACCGCCCCCGCGCACGCCGACTCGGTGCGCGTCCACGACATCCAGGGCACGACCCGAATATCGCCGTTCGCCGGGCAGAAGGTGACGGACGTGCCCGGCATCGTCACGGCCACGCGCACGTACGGCTCCTCCAGAGGCTTCTGGCTCCAGGACCCGGATGCGGACGCCGACCCGGCCACCAGCGAGGGCGTCTTCGTCTTCACCGGCTCCACGCCGAAGGTGGCGGTCGGCGACGCGGTGACGGTGACCGGCACGGTCTCGGAGTACGTCCCGGGCGGCGCCTCCTCCGGCAACCAGTCCCTGACCGAGATCACCAAGCCGGTGATCACCACGGTCTCCACCGGCAATCCGGTCCCGGCGCCGGTCGTGATCGACGAGGACTCGGTGCCGGACGCGTACACCCCGCAGGGCGACCCCGCGGCCGGCGGCTCGATCAACAACCTCCCGCTGGACCCGTCGAAGTACGCCCTGGACTACTACGAGTCCCTTGAGGGCATGAACGTCCAGGTCGCCGACACCCGCGTGGTCACCGCCACCGACCCCTACAGCGAGCTGTGGGTCACGGTGAAGCCGCACGAGCACGCCGGCCGCCGAGGCGGCACGGTCTACGGCTCCTACGACTCCCAGAACACCGGCCGCCTCCAGATCCAGTCGCTGGGCTCCACCGCCGACTTCCCGAAGGCGAACGTCGGCGACACCCTGGAGGGCGCCACCACCGGCCCGCTCGACTTCAACCAGTACGGCGGCTACACCCTCGTCGCGAGCAGGCTCGGCACGCTGCAGAGCGCCGGCCTGGAACGCGAGACGACGCGGAGGCAGTCGGGCCGCGAGCTGGCGGTGGCCACCTACAACGTCGAGAACCTCGACCCCTCGGACACCACCTTCGCCCAGCACGCGTCCGCGATCGTGAACAACCTGCAGGCGCCGGACATCGTGTCCCTGGAGGAGATCCAGGACGACAACGGCGCCACGGACGACGGCACGGTCGACGCGAGCGTCACCGTGAACAAGCTGATCGACGCGATCGTCGCGGCGGGCGGCCCGAAGTACGACTGGCGCTCCATCGACCCGGTCAACGACCAGGACGGCGGCCAGCCGGGCGGCAACATCCGCCAGGTGTTCCTGTTCAACCCCGAGCGGGTGTCCTTCGTGGACCGCGCGGGCGGCGACTCCACCACCGCGGTCGGCGTCGCCAAGAAGAACGGCAAGGCCGAGCTGACAGCCTCCCCCGGCCGCATCGACCCGCAGAACGCCGCTTGGAAGGACAGCCGCAAGCCGCTGGTCGGCCAGTTCGTCTTCCGCGGCAAGACGGTCTTCGTGATCGCCAACCACCTGGTCTCCAAGGGCGGCGACCAGGGCCTGACCTCCCAGTACCAGCCGCCGACGCGCAGCTCGGAGATCCAGCGCCACGCGCAGGCCACCGAGGTGAACGCCTTCGTCAAGGACATCCTCGAAGTCCAGAGGAACGCGAACGTGATCGCGCTCGGCGACATGAACGACTTCGAGTTCTCCGAGACGGCGCAGATCCTCGAGGGCGACGGCGAACTGTGGTCGGCGATCAAGTCGCTGCCGAGGAGCGAGCGGTACACCTACGACTACCAGGGCAACGAGCAGGTCCTGGACCAGATCCTGATCAGCCCGGCGATCCGGCGCGGCTGCGACGTCGAGTACGACAGCGTGCACATCAACTCGGAGTTCAACGACCAGATCAGCGACCACGACCCGCAGGTGCTGCGCTTCCGCCCGTGACCTGCGTCAGGACCGGCCGAACACCCCGCTGAGCCAGTCCTGCCAGGCGGCCTCGTTCGCCTCGGCGTCGGCGTCCGGCGCGAAGTCGTGGACGCTGATGCCGAGCGGGGCGCCCCAGTGGCCCCGCCCGAAGAAGCGGATGAGGGCGTGGTCGGTGCGCAGCCCGATGAAGTACGGGTTGCGGTAGTCGAGTACGGCGTCCAGGGGCCCGCCGGGCCCTCGGACGCTCACCTTGGCACCGGCGGCCGCGTCGTCCGCAAGCCCGAGGGCGCGCGCGACGGCGGCGAGCGCCCGCGGGCTCGCCGAGGCCGCGGGCCCGTTCAGCTGGGCGAAGGCGACCGGCCGGGGCGCGAAGTGGGTGAGGTACTCGCACAGGGTGTGCAGGTAGAAGTTGGTGTGCTTGCTGGCGCCGTCGTACTGGTTGTTCCAGTCGTCGGTGAAGATGCCGCTGTGCACATAGCGCACCCAGGCGCGGCGCCCCTCGTCGCGGGACTCGATGGTGTAGTCGAGCTGGTTGACCGACTGCGTCGGCATGCCGACGTCCTCGCTGCGACTGCCGTAGCGGTGCGGCGGATCCCAGGCGGTGACGGTGGACCCGAAGGGCCCCCTGCCGCCTTCGCGCGGCTCGGGCGGGTCCATGGGCCACAGGTAGCCGCCGGTGCCGGTGGTGACGGCCTCCCACACCTTCTCGGGCGGGACGTCCACCTCGAACTCGCGGACGATCTCGAATTCCTCGGGCATGTCGGGACTCCTGCTCACTGGTCCAGTGCGGGGGCCTTGACCGTGGGATGCAGGGCGACGACGATCCGGTGGTCGCGGCCGCCCTCGGCGTCCGGGGCGTCGTACTTGCGGATCAGCGCGCTCACGCCCGCCGTCAGCTCCTGTACGAAGGCCGCCCGGTCGGCGGCGGAGGCGAAGCGGACCTGCCCGTCCAGCGCGTAGGTCGCCAGCCCCTTCCGGGCCCGCGCGGCGCCGGTGATCAGCGCGCCGACGTCCCGCACCAGCCGGGCGCCGAGCGCGAGCAGCCACCGCGCGGACAACTGATCGCGAAAGCGATCCGGATCCGGCTGGACGCCCGGCAGAGCGGCGGGCGAGATGACGTACGAGGCGGCGGTCGCCCGCATCAGCCGCTCGGTGACGTTGCCCTTGCGCCGCTCCCCGGCCAGCTCGACCAGGCCGTGCCGCTCCAGCGCCTTGAGGTGGTAGTTCACCTTCTGCCGGGGCAGCCCGACCTTGCCGGCCAGCATCGTCGCCGAGGCGGGCTCGACGGCGAGCTCGGCGAGCAGCCGGGCCCGGATGGGGTCCAGCGACACGGCCGCCGCCTCGGGGTCCTCGATCACGGTCACGTCCAGCATGCCCACACCCTCCCACCGAAAACTTTTCTCGTCCACGGTGGGCGGGGCAGGTTCAGCGTCGCCTCATCCGCGCGACACCGGCGGCGACCACGGCGGCGACGCTCGCCAGGCCCGCGAGCACCGCCGGCCGCCGCAGCCGCACCAGAACGCCCGCGGCCCTGCCCTGCGCAGCATGCCCGGCGTGCCCGGCCCGCCCCTGCGCCACATGCCCCGCCTGAGCCACCTTGCCCTGCACGACATGCCCGGCATGGACGGCCTTGCCCTGCACGACATGCCCGGCCTGGGCAGCCCGGCCCTGCACCGCATGACCGGCCTGGACGGCCCGGCCCTGCACGGCGTGCCCGGCCTGGGCGGCGCTGACCCGCAGCTGCACGGTCATGGCGCCGGCCTTGTCCCGCAGATCGGCGGCCCGCACCCGGGCCCGCCCCTTCACATCGGCCTTGCCGACCAACTGGGCCACGGTGCCCCCGAGTTGGTGCCTGGCGTGCTCGATCTGGTGCCGCAGCTCGTCGGGTCCCTTGGCCCCCGTACGATGCGGAGTCCTGTGCTTCATCGGTGTGCCCTTTCTCGCGTCGACGTCGGCCCGGCCGCTGCCGAGCCCCGGGACAGGCCTGAGCGGGTCGCCTCCGGAGGCCGCGTGCGGCGGGAGGGGACGTGCCGGGTGGTGTCCGCCCGCAGCGGCCGGCGAGAACACCGGGCACTCCACGGCAGGCGGCCCGCCGGACCGAGGACGGACACCACCCGGCGCGGCACCGACTCACAGACCACCGTAGGCGCGACCCCGCCCACGACGCACCCGCACGGGCCGCCGCAGGCACCGAACGCACCCCGCAGACCACCGCAGGCATCGAACGCACCCGCACCCGCACGGAACGCCGCAGGCAGGGCATCGCACGCACCCGACGGGACACCGCACCGCACGAAGCACCCGCAGTGGCCCACGCACCGAAGACGCACCGACCAGGCCGCTCCAGAGCTGCGGGTACCCGGAGAGGCGGCCGTTAGGCCGTCACCCCCGCCCCGATCCCCCGCCCCCGCCCCCGCCCCCGCGCTCACCGAGCCGGGCGAGTTGGCTCTGGAACCAGTCGAGCCGGGCCTGCAACAACGCCGCCTCGGCCACGAGTTCGGGCACACCCAGCTCCGCCCCCGCCGCCAACTCGGCGGAGCCACCCGCACCCCCACCGCGCGCAACCACCCGCAGCCCCTCCCCGGCCAGCCGCGCGAACCCGGCGAGCGAGACGGACGTACGCCCGCGCACACACCCGGCGCACGCCGGAGCGAGCCCCCGCCACCCCGGCCTGCCCCACCCGGCGTCGGCGAGCGCGACGGCGGCGGCGCCGCAGGCGCACGGCCCGGCGACGGCCGTGCGCACCCGCTGCCGCCCGTACCGGAACCCGCGCTCGAAGCGGATGTAGGCCCCCAGCACGGAGACCTCCAGCAGCAGGGCCGTACGGTGCTCGGCGGTGCACAGCATGGCCTCCGCGGCGGCACGGTCGTGGACGCAGTGGAACCCGCAGTCGCACAGCCGGGCCGGCGGCCGGTGCCGGCGCCCGTAGACGCAGGCGGCGTCGTCGAGGACGCCGTACGGCAGCGCGCCGCCGAGCGACACTCCGGTGAACCCGGCCCGGGTGCCGTCCTGGGACAGCACCGGGTGGGCGATCTTGTATCCGGTCGGCGGCTCCGTCGGGCGTTCCGCGGGGAGCCGCAGTCTCATCGGACGGCCGGAACCTCTTCGCGGCCCGGCTCGGCCGTCACGACGCGGGCGGTGTCCTCAGCAAGCGGTCCCCGCTCCTCGCGGACGACCTCCTCGCGGACGATCTCCTCCCGGCCGGCCTCTTCGCCGCGCGGCCGCTCCTCGGCGTATCCGGTGGCCAGTGCCTTGCCGAGCTTCATGGTGCCTCCCATGACGGACGTCGGTGACCCTCCGGCCATAGTGACCCATGAAGGGCCGAGTTGGACACAGGGCCTCCGTCCACCAGAGCATCAATTCAGCAGAACTTACCAATAGCGCGTAGCAGAATTAAGTAGTGCTTGATCAAGGGGAGGCCGACACTACCCCCATGACGACGACACCCACCACCCCGCGCCCCTTCGGCCGCACCCTCTGCGCGATGATCACGCCGTTCACCGAGGAGGGCGCCCTCGACCTGGACGGCGCCCGCGAGCTGGCCGAGCGGCTGGTGGCCGAGGGCTGCGACGGCCTGGTGCTGAACGGCACCACGGGCGAGTCGCCCACCACCACGGACGCGGAGAAGACGGAACTGGTCGCGGCCGTCCGGGAGGCCGTCGGCGACAGCGCGTCCCTGGTCACCGGGGTGGGCACGGCCGACACCCGGCACACCGTGGAACTGGCCCGCGCGGCCGGGAAGGCGGGCGCAGACGGGGTGCTGGTGGTGACGCCGTACTACAGCAGGCCCCCGCAGGAGGCGCTGGAGGCGCACTTCCGCCAGGTCGCCGACGCGAGCGGACTGCCCGTGATGCTGTACGACATCCCGGGCCGCACCGGCACCCGGATCGAGCCGCAGACGATGATCCGCCTCGCCGAACACCCGAGGATCGTCGCGGTGAAGGACTGCTCGTACGACTTCCTAGGCACCCAGAAGGTGCTGGCGCACACCGATCTCGCGTACTACGCGGGCTGCGACGAACACGTGCTGGCGCTGTACGCGGTCGGCGCCGCGGGCTGCGTCAGCACGGTCGCCAACGCCGTACCCGGCCGGATCGCCGCGATCCTCGACGCCTTCGACGCCGGCGACACCGCGCGGGCGGCGCAACTCCAGCTGCGGGCGACGCCGTTGATCGAGGCGATGATGGCCGCGGGCCTGCCCGGCACGGTCACCGCGAAGGCGCTCCTCATGGCCCTCGGCCGCCCCGCGGGCCCGGTACGCGCACCCCTGCTGCCCGCAGACCGCGACACGACCGACGAACTGCTGACCCGGTACCAGGAACTCACCACCCCCTGACCACGGACAGCCGGAACCCGCACCCGCACCCGCACCCGCCCGCATCCGCAGACCTCACCGCTCGGCGAACACCGGCTCCCAGTCCCTGTCCGGCATGGCACAGCGCCCTCCGCCACACGGGGCGGAGGGCGCTGCTGCGCGGTGCGGTGGGTCAGTTGTGACTGTGGAGGATGTCGTTCAGGCCGCCCCAGACCGCGTTGTTCGGGCGGGCCTCGACCGCACCGGTGACCGAGTTGCGGCGGAAGAGGATGTTGGAGGCGCCGTTCAGCTCACGGGCCTTGACGATCTGGCCGTCGGGCATGGTGACCCGGGTGCCCGCGGTGACGTACAGGCCGGCCTCGACCACGCACTCGTCGCCGAGCGCGATGCCCACGCCCGCCTCGGCGCCGATCAGGCAGCGCTCGCCGATGGAGATGATCACGTTGCCGCCGCCGGACAGGGTGCCCATGGTGGAGGCGCCGCCGCCGATGTCGGAGCCGTTGCCGACCACGACGCCCGCGGAGATCCGGCCCTCGACCATGGAGGTCCCGAGCGTGCCGGCGTTGAAGTTGACGAAGCCCTCGTGCATGACGGTGGTGCCCTGGGCGAGGTGCGCGCCGAGGCGGACCCGGTCGGCATCGGCGATGCGCACGCCCTTGGGGACGACGTAGTCGGTCATGCGCGGGAACTTGTCGATCGAGGTGACCTGCAGGTGCAGGCCCTCGGCGCGGGCGTTCAGCCGCACCTTCTCGATGTCGTCCACCGCGACCGGGCCGAGCGAGGTCCAGGCGACGTTGGCGAGGTGGCCGAATATGCCGTCCAGGCTCTGGCCGTGCGGCTTGACCAGGCGGTGCGAGAGCAGGTGCAGGCGCAGGTAGACGTCGTGGGCGTCGATCGGCTTCTCGTCCAGCGAGGCGATGACCGTGCGGACGGCGACCACCTCGACGCCCCGGCGGGCGTCCGGGCCGGTCGCCGCGGTTGCGCCGCCGCCCAGCAGCTCGGCCGCCTGCTCGGCGGTGAGCCGCTCGGTGCCGGCCGGGCCCGGCTGCTCGACCAGCTCGGGGGCCGGGAACCAGGTGTCGAGAACGGTGCCGTCGGAGGCGATCGTGGCGAGGCCGGCGGCGACGGCGCCGGTGGTGCGGGTAGCAGACTCGGTCATGGGACAAAACCTAACGTGGGCGGGGTGGTCGGGGCGAACCGCGTCTCACGTGCCGGGCGCCGCTTCAGGGGATCAGCCGAGCCAGCACCTCACGCGCGCGCTCCTCGTCGTACGAACCGCCGGTGAGCAGCACTTCGAGGCAGATCCCGTCCATCAGGGCCACCAGCGCCCGCGCCGTCACCTCGTCCACCCGCGCGGCCAGCCGGTCCGCCGTCTCCTGCGCCCACTGGGCGGCGACCGGGCGCAGGGCCGGGCGGCGCAGGGCCGCGAGGTACAGCTCGTACTCCAGCTCCACGCCCGGCCGGTCGCGGCCCAGCCACTCGCCGAGGACCCGGGCGAGACCGGCCGCGAGGTCGCCGTCGCCGTCCGCGAGGACGCCGCTGGCGTCGAGCACCCGTGCGAACCCCTCGTTGGCCTGGCACAGGGCGGCCACCAGCAGGTCGTCCAGGGTGGCGAAGTGGTAGGTGGTGGAGCCGAGCGGGACGTCCGCCTCGGCGGCGACCGTACGGTGGCTGAGCCCGGCGATGCCGTCGCGGGCGGCCACCCGCAGGGCCGCGTCGATGATCCGCTGCCGCCGCTCGGGGTCGTAGCGCCGCCCCATCAGTGACTCGCCCCGCCGAGGTTCAGCACGACCACTCCACCGATGATCAGCAGGATGCCGCCGGCCTTGGCGAGGCTCAGCCCCTCCCCGAAGAGGAGCAGGCCGAGCAGGGCGACTGTGGCGGTGCCGACGCCGGACCAGATCGCGTACGCCGTGCCGATCTGGACGGTCTTCAGCGTCTGGGCGAGCAGCGCGAAGGAGACCAGATAGCCCAGGGCCGTCACGAGCGAGGGCCACAGCCGGCTGAACCCCTCGCTGTACTTCATCGCCGTCGTCGCGGCGACCTCGGCGGCGATGGCGCCGGCGAGCGTCAGATATCCCATGTGTACGAGCGTACACACCGTTGCGTACGGCCGTACACATGGGTCGCGCGGACGTGGGCGGAGCGCACGGAAAAGGGGCCGCGGCACTCGGCCGCGGCCCCTTTCGCCCGCTCTGTGTCAGACGTTGAACCCGAGCGCCCGAAGCTGCTCGCGGCCGTCGTCCGTGATCTTGTCCGGGCCCCACGGGGGCATCCAGACCCAGTTGATGCGCAGTTCGTTGACGAGGCCGTCCGTGGCGGACTTGGCCTGGTCCTCGATGACGTCCGTCAGCGGGCAGGCCGCCGAGGTCAGGGTCATGTCGACCGTGGCCACGTTGGAGTCGTCGATGTGGATGCCGTAGATCAGGCCGAGGTTGACGACGTCGATGCCCAGCTCGGGGTCGACCACGTCCATCAGGGCCTCGCGGAGTTCCTCCTCCGAGACCGGCTTCATCTCAGCGGTGTCGCTCATGCCGTCTTCCTTTCGGCGTCGGCGCCACCCAGCGCCTGGGCCGTCGCGTCCTTCCACGCCATCCAGCTCAGGAGGGCGCACTTGACCCGCGCGGGGTACTTGGAGACACCGGCGAACGCGACCGCGTCCTCCAGGATGTCCTCCATCGCGTCGTCCGGCTCGATCCTGCCCTTGGACTGCATCAGCTCCAGGAAGGTCTCCTGGATCTTCTGCGCGTCGGCCAGGTCCTTGCCGACCAGCAGCTCGTTCAGCACGGAGGCGGAGGCCTGGCTGATCGAGCAGCCCTGGCCCTCGTAGCTGACGTCCGCGATCTGCGTGCCGTCGTACTTCACGCGGAGGGTGATCTCGTCGCCGCACGTCGGGTTCACATGGTGCACCTCGGCGTCGCCATCCCGCAGACCACGCCCGTGCGGGTTCTTGTAGTGGTCCAGGATGACTTCCTGGTACATCGAGTCCAGCTTCACGGTCTCAGCTCACGCCTCTCAGCCGAAGAAGTTCCGTACGTGCTCCAGGCCGTCGACCAGAGCGTCGATCTCGGCCGGCGTGGAGTACAGATAGAACGACGCTCGCGTGGTCGCAGGAATTCCGTACCGGAGGCAGACCGGACGGGCGCAGTGGTGGCCGACGCGGACCGCGATGCCCTGCTCGTCCAGGACCTGGCCCACGTCGTGCGGGTGGATGTCGCCCAGCGTGAAGGAGATCGCGGCGCCCCGGTCCTCGGCCGTGGTGGGGCCGATGATCCTCAGGTCGGGGACCTTCTGCAGCTGCTGCACCGCGTACTCGGTGAGCGCGTGCTCGTGGGCGAGGATCTTCTCCATGCCGATCGACTGGAGGTAGTCGATCGCCGCGCCGAGACCGACCGCCTGCGCGATCGGGGGCGTGCCCGCCTCGAACTTGTGCGGCGCCGGGGCGTACGTCGAGGAGTGCATCGAGACGGTCTCGATCATCTCGCCGCCGCCGAGGAACGGGGGCAGGTCCTCCAGCAGCTCCTGGCGGCCCCAGAGCACGCCGATGCCGGTCGGGCCGCACATCTTGTGGCCGGTGAAGGCCACGAAGTCGGCCTGCAGGGCCTGTACGTCCAGCGGCATGTGCGGGGCGGCCTGGGAGGCGTCGACACACACCAGCGCACCGACCTCCTGCGCCCGGCGCACGATCGCCTCGACCGGGTTGACCGTGCCCAGGATGTTCGACACCAGCACGAAGGAGACGATCTTCGTCTTCTCCGTGATGATCTCGTCGATGTTGGACAGGTCCAGGCGGCCGTCGTCCGTGAGGCCGAACCACTTCAGCTTCGCGCCCGTGCGCTGCGCGAGCAGCTGCCACGGCACGATGTTGGAGTGGTGCTCCATCTCCGTGATGACGATCTCGGTCTCGTGGTCCACCCGGTAGGGCTCGTCGGCCCAGCCCAGCATGTTCGCCACGAGGTTCAGCGACTCGGAGGCGTTCTTGGTGAAGATCACCTCGTCGCGGCTCGGCGCGTTGACGAACGCGGCGACCTTGTCGCGCGCGCCCTCGTACAGCGCCGTGGCCTCCTCGGCGAGCACATGCACACCGCGGTGGACGTTGGCGTTGTAGCGCTCGTAGTACTCGCTCAGGGCGTCCAGCACCTGGCGCGGCTTCTGCGACGTCGCCGCGTTGTCCAGGTACACGAGCTTCCGGTCGTCGTGGACCAGCCGGTCCAGGACGGGGAAGTCCTTGCGGATCGCCTCGGTGTCGAGGAGGCCCGGCAGCTGTGTCACTCGGATGCGCCACCCTTCGTGTAAGCCTCGTAGCCCTCGTTCTCCAGCTTGTCCGCGAGCTCGGGGCCGCCGGACTCGACGATGCGGCCGCCGGCGAACACGTGGACGTGGTCGGGCTTGATGTAGCGCAGGATGCGCGTGTAGTGCGTGATCAGCAGGGTGCCGACCTCGCCGGTCTCACGGACGCGGTTGACGCCCTCGGAGACGATGCGGAGCGCGTCGACGTCCAGGCCGGAGTCGGTCTCGTCGAGGATCGCGACCTTCGGCTTGAGCAGCTCCAGCTGGAGGATCTCGTGGCGCTTCTTCTCACCGCCGGAGAAGCCCTCGTTGACGTTGCGCTCGGCGAAGGACGGGTCCATGTTGAGGCGCTCCATGGCCTCCTTGACCTCCTTCACCCAGGTGCGCAGCTTGGGGGCCTCGCCGCGGATGGCGGTGGCGGAGGTGCGCAGGAAGTTGGAGACCGAGACGCCGGGGACCTCCACCGGGTACTGCATCGCCAGGAACAGGCCGGCGCGGGCGCGCTCGTCGACGGACATCTCCAGGACGTCCTCGCCGTCGAGCAGCACGGTGCCGCTGGTGATCGTGTACTTCGGGTGACCCGCGAGGGAGTAGGCGAGGGTCGACTTGCCGGAGCCGTTGGGGCCCATGATGGCGTGCGTCTCGCCCTGCTTCACGGTGAGGTCGACGCCCTTGAGGATCTCCTTCGTGGCGTTGTCGGCCTCGACGGTGACGTGCAGGTCTCGGATTTCAAGCGTTGCCATGGGTGCCTCAGGACTCCTGGGTGAGGGAGACGAGAACGTCGTCCCCTTCGATCTTGACGGGGTATACGGGGACGGGGCGCGTCGCCGGAAGGCTGTCGGGCTTGCCGGAGCGGAGGTCGAAGCGCGAGCCGTGCAGCCAGCACTCGATGTGGCAGTCGTCGACCTCGCCCTCGGCGAGCGAGACGTTCGCGTGGGAGCAGATGTCGTGGATCGCGAACACCTCGCCCTCGGTCTTCACGACCGAGACCGGCGTGCTGTCGATCTCCACCCGCTTCGGGGTGTCCTCCTCCAGCTCGCTCAGCCCGCAGACGCGTACGAAGCTCATGCGACCGAAGCCTCCAGCTCCTCCTCGATCTTGGCGAGCAGGCGCTCCTCGATGTCCGGGACACCGATCTGCTGGACCAGCTCGGCGAAGAAGCCGCGGACCACCAGGCGGCGGGCCTCGTGCTCCGGGATGCCGCGGGCCATCAGGTAGAAGAGCTGCTCGTCGTCGAAGCGACCGGTGGCGGAGGCGTGGCCGGCGCCGACGATCTCACCGGTCTCGATCTCCAGGTTCGGCACCGAGTCGACGCGCGCGCCGTCCGTGAGGACGAGGTTGCGGTTCATCTCGTAGGTGTCGGTGCCCTCGGCCTCGGCCTCGATGAGCACGTCGCCGATCCAGACCGCGTGCGCGTCGTCGCCCTGGAGCGCGCCCTTGTAGACGACGTTCGACTTGCAGTGCGGGGTGTTGTGGGTGACCAGCAGGCGGTGCTCCTGGTGCTGCCCGGCGTCGGTGAAGTACAGGCCGAACAGCTCGGCCTCGCCGCCGGGGCCGGCGTACGTCACGCGCGGGTGCAGGCGGACCACGTCACCGCCGAAGGTGACGACGACCGACTTGAAGGAGGCGTCCCGGCCGACCAGCGCGTTGTGCTGGGCGACGTGGACGGCCTTGTCGTCCCAGTCCTGGACGGAGACGACGGTCAGCTTGGCGCCGTCGCCCAGGATGTAGTCGACGTTGGCGGCGAGCACGGCGTCACCGGTGTGGTCGATGACGACGACGGCCTCGGCGAAGGCGCCCAGCTCGATCACCTGGTGGGCGTAGGCGACCCCGCCCTCGCCGTGCGCGGCGATCCGGATCGGCTCGGTGAGCACCGTCTCCTTGGGGACGGTGACCACGCCGGCCTTCTCGAACGCCGAGTACGCCTGGGCGGCGACCCGGTCCACCGGGGTGCCCGCCCTGCCGAGCCGCGCGTCGTCGCGGCCGACGGTCTCGACGACGACGCCCTCGGGGGCCTGGACGGTGACCTTCACGCCCCCGCCGTTCGCGACGGCGGTGCCGTCGTGCAGCCCGCGCAGGCGCTCCAGCGGGGTGAACCGCCACTCCTCCTCGCGGCCGTGCGGGACCGGGAAGTCCGCCACGTCGAAGGAGGGGGGCGCGCTCATGCGCGAGACGACGGTCGACTCCGCGGCGACCGCGATGGAGCCCGCGGTGGTCGAACCCACGGGGATGTTCTGGGCCTCAGCCATGGCTGTCGTATTGCTCGCTTTCTCAGGTCAGTGGCTTGACGGGGGACTGCGGAACGGCGATCAGCCGACCGCGCCCTCCATCTGCAGCTCGATCAGCCGGTTGAGCTCCAGCGCGTACTCCATGGGCAGCTCCTTGGCGATCGGCTCGACGAAGCCGCGCACGATCATCGCCATCGCCTCGTCCTCGGACAGGCCGCGGCTCATCAGGTAGAAGAGCTGGTCCTCGGAGACCTTGGAGACGGTGGCCTCGTGGCCCATGGACACGTCGTCCTCGCGGACGTCGACGTACGGGTACGTGTCCGACCGGGAGATGGTGTCGACCAGCAGCGCGTCGCACAGCACGTTCGACTTCGATCCGGCGGCGCCCTCGCCGATCTCGATCAGACCGCGGTAGGAGGTACGGCCGCCACCGCGCGCCACCGACTTGGAGACGATGTTGGAGGAGGTGTTCGGCGCCATGTGGACCATCTTGGCGCCGGCGTCCTGGTGCTGGCCCTCGCCCGCGAAGGCGATGGAGAGGGTCTCGCCCTTGGCGTGCTCGCCCATCAGGTAGACGGCCGGGTACTTCATCGTCACCTTGGAGCCGATGTTGCCGTCGATCCACTCCATGGTCGCGCCCTCGTAGGCCACGGCGCGCTTGGTGACCAGGTTGTAGACGTTGTTCGACCAGTTCTGGATGGTCGTGTAGCGGCAGCGGGCGTTCTTCTTGACGATGATCTCGACGACCGCGCTGTGCAGCGAGTCCGACTTGTAGATCGGGGCGGTGCAGCCCTCGACGTAGTGCACGTAGGCACCCTCGTCGACGATGATCAGGGTCCGCTCGAACTGGCCCATGTTCTCCGTGTTGATACGGAAGTAGGCCTGGAGCGGGATCTCCACGTGCACGCCCTTCGGCACGTAGATGAAGGAGCCGCCGGACCACACGGCGGTGTTCAGGGCCGCGAACTTGTTGTCACCGGCGGGGATGACGGTCCCGAAGTACTCCTTGAAGAGCTCCGGGTGCTCCTTGAGCGCGGTGTCGGTGTCGAGGAAGATGACGCCCTGCTCCTCCAGGTCCTCGCGGATCTGGTGGTAGACGACCTCCGACTCGTACTGGGCGGCGACGCCGGCGACCAGGCGCTGCTTCTCGGCCTCCGGGATGCCCAGCTTGTCGTAGGTGTTCTTGATGTCCTCGGGCAGGTCCTCCCAGGACTCCGCCTGCTTCTCCGTGGAGCGCACGAAGTACTTGATGTTGTCGAAGTCGATGCCCGAGAGGTCGGAGCCCCAGTTCGGCATCGGCTTCTTCTCGAAGAGCTTCAGGCCCTTCAGGCGCAGCTTGGTCATCCACTCCGGCTCGGCCTTCTTCGCCGAGATGTCGCGGACGACCTCCTCGTTCAGGCCGCGCCTGGCGGAGGCACCGGCCACGTCGGAGTCGGCCCAGCCGTATTCGTACTTGCCCAGGCCCTCGAGTTCGGGGTGGGCAGTCTCCGTGGGGAGAGTCATGCGGGGTTCCTCCCGGCCGTGCTTGCAGGTGCGTCGGTGGATGTCTTGGGGATGAACGTCGTGCAGACGCCGTCGCCGTGCGCGATGGTCGCCAGTCGCTGGACGTGGGTACCCAGCAGCTCGGCGAAGATCTCCGTCTCCGCCTCGCACAGCTGCGGGAACTGCTCCGCGACATGGGCGACAGGGCAGTGGTGCTGGCACAGCTGCTCGCCGACCGGTGCGCTGCGCGCCGTAGCAGCGTACCCGTCCACGCTCAGGGCCTTGGCCAGCGCTTCGGCCCGCTTGTCCGGGCTGACCGCCTCGATCGCCTTGCGGTAGGCGCTCGCCTGGGCCGCGATCCGGGCGCGGGCGAAGGCGGCGACCGCCTCGGGTCCGCCGCCCTGCTCGGCGATCCAGCGGAGCGCGTCCGCGGCGAGCTTGTCGTAGGACTGGTCGAAGGCGTCCCGGCCGCAGTCGGTCAGCGCGAAGACCTTGGCGGGGCGGCCGCGCGTGCGCGTGCCGTACACGCGCTGTTCGCGGGCCTCCACCACGTTCTCCGCGACGAGCGCGTCCAGGTGGCGCCGGACGGCCGCCTGGGTGAGTCCCAGCCGGCCGGCGAGTTCGGCGACGGTCGACGGGCCGTGGTCCAGGATGGAGCGCGCGACGCGGTTGCGCGTGGAGCGCTCACCGGTCGCGAACTCTTCCTGCGGGGCCCCCAGAGGGGTCTCCCGAGCCTCGCCGACGTTTTTCACAACGCCATTGTTGCGTAATTCCCGAGAGCCTGACAAGCGGCGTCCGGATCACCGGGCGGTGCCCTGCGTCACTTAGGCATACCTAATCCGACCTGCGAAAACGATCTTTTATCGATCATCCGTCCGATAACCGGGTGACACCCTCGCCATCCGGCCGGGAGACTCCCCACCATGCCCACACCCCCTCCGACCGGCCCTCTCGTCACCCGGGACAGCCTCGCCGCACAGCTGCGCCAGCTCGGCGTCGAGCCCGGCGAGATCCTCCTGGTCCACTCCTCGCTCCGCGCACTCGGCTGGGTGAACGGAGGCGCCGTCGCCGTCGTCCAGGGACTCCTCGACGTCCTCGGCCCGGCGGGCACCCTCGTCGTCCCCACCCAGTCGGCCGACCTGTCGGACCCCGCGCTGTGGAGCAGGCCGCCCGTGCCGCCGCAGTGGTGGGACCGGATCCGGGCCACCATGCCGCCGTACGACCCGCTGATCACGCCCTCGCGCGGGGTCGGCGTGATCCCGGAGACCGTGCGGACCTGGCCGGGCGCCCTGCGCAGCGCGCATCCGCACACGTCCTTCGCGGCGCTCGGCCCGCACGTGCGCAGCCCGCTCGCCAAGCTGGAGAAGCTCGGCGCCCGGGCGCTGCTGCTCGGCGCGGGGTACGACGCCTGCACCAGCTTCCACCTGGCCGAGTACCGGATCCCCGCGCCGCTGGTCCCGGTGGGCCGGCCCGCGCCGGGCGGCGGCTGGCAGACGGTGACGGAGGTGTCGATCAGCTCGGACCGCTTCGACGAGCTGGGCCACGACTTCGAGCGGGACCGGCCGGTCGTACGCGGAAAGGCGGGCGCGGCGGACGTCCGGCTGTTCCCCGTGGCGGACGCCGTGGCCTACGCCGAGCGGTGGCTGCCGCTGCACCGGCCCCGGGAGGAGTGAGTTCTCCGACCCGCCCGCCTGACCGGCAAGCGGTCTCCCTAGACTCTGGACCCATGCGAAGTGAGCCTGTGGTCCAGGTCCAGGCCCTGGTGAAGCGGTACGGCACGAAGACCGCGGTGGACGGCCTCGACCTGGTGGCCGAGGCGGGCGTGACCGCCGTCCTCGGCCCCAACGGGGCCGGGAAGACGACCACGGTCGAGACCTGCGAGGGGTACCGGAAGCCGGATTCCGGCACGGTGCGCGTCCTGGGCCTCGACCCGGTACGGCAGTCCGCCGAGCTGCGCCCCCGGATCGGGGTGATGCTCCAGTCCGGCGGCGTGTACTCCGGCGCCCGGGCCGACGAGATGCTGCGGCACGTGGCGAAGCTGCACGCGCACCCGCTGGACGTGGACGCGCTGATCGAGCGGCTGGGGCTCGGCTCCTGCGGGCGGACGAGCTACCGGCGGCTGTCCGGCGGCCAGCAGCAGCGGCTCGCGCTCGCCATGGCCGTCGTCGGGCGCCCCGAGCTGGTCTTCCTCGACGAGCCCACGGCCGGCCTCGACCCGCAGGCCCGCCGGGCCACCTGGGACCTGGTGAAGGACCTGCGCGCCGACGGCGTCTCCGTGATCCTCACCACGCACTACATGGAAGAGGCGGAGCAGCTCGCCGACGACGTGGCGATCATCGACGGCGGCCGGGTCATCGCCCAGGGCTCCCCGGAGCAGCTGTGCAAGGGCGGCGCCGAGAACACCCTGCGCTTCACCGGCCGCCCGGGCCTCGACGTGGGCTCCCTGCTGAAGGCCCTCCCCGCCTCCTGCACGGCCGCGGAGCTGACCCCGGGCAGCTACCGCGTCGTCGGCACGGTGGACCCGCAGCTGCTGGCCACCGTGACCTCCTGGTGCGCCCAGCACGGAGTCATGCCGGACCGCATCTCGGTGGAACGGCACACGCTGGAGGACGTCTTCCTGGAGCTGACCGGCAAGGAGCTGCGCTCATGACCACCGCCACGGGTACCTACTCCCCGAAGCCGGGTGCGGCGCCCCTCCCCCGCATGATCGCGGCGCAGGCGGCGCTGGAGACGAAGATGCTGCTGCGCAACGGCGAGCAGCTGCTGCTGACCGTGGTCATCCCGACCCTGCTGCTGGTGCTCTTCAGCTCGGTGGACATCGTGGACACCGGCAGGGGCAAGGCGGTGGACTTCCTCGCCCCCGGCGTCCTGGCGCTCGCCGTGATGTCGACGGCGTTCACCGGGCAGGCCATCGCCACCGGCTTCGAGCGCCGCTACGGCGTACTCAAGCGGCTCGCCGCCTCGCCGCTGCCCCGCTGGGGCCTGATGACCGCCAAGACGGCCTCCGTGCTGGTCACGGAGGTCCTCCAGGTGGTCCTGCTGACGGTGATCGCCTTCGCGCTCGGTTGGTCTCCGCACGGCAACCCCGCCGCCGTGCTGCTCCTGCTGATCCTCGGCACGGCCGCCTTCTCGGGCCTCGGCCTGCTGATGGCGGGCACGCTGAAGGCGGAGGCGACCCTGGCCGCCGCCAACCTGGTCTTCCTGCTGCTGCTCGTCGGCGGCGGCGTCATCGTGCCCCTGGAGAAGTTCGGCTCGGCCGGGCAGCACGTCCTCGGCCTGCTGCCCATCTCCGCGCTGTCGGACGGCCTGCGGGACGTGCTCCAGCACGGCGCCGGGACGCCCTGGGGCGACCTGGGGATCCTCGCCGTCTGGGCGGTCCTGGGGCTGGCCGCGGCCGGGAGGTTCTTCCGCTGGGAGTGAGCCGTCACGAGGGAGCCTCGTGAACGCGTGCACAAGCGGCGGCCTACGATGGAGGGCGTGCCCAAGCTGAACCCCGCCGACGCCGCAGCGGCCGTGCGCAACCCGCTCGCCTTCATCGCCGCACGCTGGACCCCGTCCCCCCGGACCGTCCAGCGGGCCGCCCTCGCCGCGCTCGTGATGTCGGCGGTCATCGTCGTCACCGGCGGCGCCGTCCGCCTCACCGGCTCCGGCCTCGGCTGCCCGACCTGGCCGGAGTGCACGGACGGCTCGCTGACCCCGACGACCGCGCTGAGCTACCACAGCGCGATCGAGTTCGGCAACCGCATGCTGACGTACGTGCTGTGCGCCGCCGTCGGCTGGGCGATCATCGCCGCCCGCGCCGAGAAGCCGCGCCGGCGCAGCCTGACCCGGCTGGGCTGGGCGCAGTTCTGGCTGGTGATGGGCAACGCGGTCCTCGGCGGCATCGTGGTGCTCGTCGGTCTCAACCCGTACACGGTCGCGGCCCACTTCCTGCTGGCGACGGCCCTGATCACCGTCGCCGCGGTGATGTGGCAGCGCACCCGCGAGGGCGACGGCGCCCCCCGGCCGCTGGTCGGCAAGGCCGTGCAGCAGCTGGTGTGGTTCCTGGTGACGGCGTCCCTGCTGCTCATCGCGGTCGGCACGGTGGTCACCGGAGCGGGGCCGCACGCGGGCGACTCCAGCGACGTCAAGCGGATCCCGATCGACTGGGAGACCGTGGCCAAGCTGCACGCGGTGCTCGCCTGGATCGTGGTGACGCTGACGTTCGCGCTGTGGTTCGTGCTCAGGGCGGTGGACGCGCCGAAGGGCCCGCTCTCCCGCACCCGCGACCTGTTCCTGGTCCTGCTCGCCCAGGGCGTGATCGGTTACGTCCAGTACTTCACGCACCTGCCCGAGCTGCTGGTCGGCCTGCACATGCTCGGCTCCTGCCTGGTGTGGATCGGCGTCCTGCGCGTCCTGCTGGCCCTGCGCGAACGCCCCGAGGCCGACGTGAACCTTCCCGGCCCCTCGCCCGAGGTGACGGTGGGCACGCGCGTGTGACTCACCCGTACGCGGCGACCAGCGCGTCGATCGCCGGGGCGAGGTAGGCGCGGGTCAGCTCCGCACGGCGGATGACCCAGTCCTCGCCGGCCCGGGCGGGAGCGGCGCCGTAACGCCGGCGGGCGGTGTCCTCGACGACCTCCGCGGGAGCGCCGAGGGCGGGGAGTTCGGCGAGGGCCTCCCGCTTGGAGATCAGCCGCCCGTCCCGCAGCGCCACGGTGGCCCGGGCGAAGGTCAGCAGCCCCAGGTCCACCCACACGTCCTGCCGCCACAGCCTGACCCTGTCCACCGCCGGCCGCCAGTAGTCCCGCTGGTCGCGCACGACGAAGCCGTGCAGCTGCCGCTCCAGCACCGCCGGGAGGAGCCCGGCGGGTGGCTCGCCGTGCAGCACCCGCCCGAAGTCGTGCAGCTCACGCCGGGTGACGGGGGTGACCGGGCGGCGCAGGGCCCGGCCGTGTGCCCAGGTGAGATGCGAGCGGTCCGGGTCGTCCAGGGTGGCCGGGGTGAGATAGGTGCAGTGGAGTTTCGCGGCGAGCGGCAGGGTGCGCAGTCTGCGGTGCAGGGCCACCACGCGCCGTACGGTCCCGAGGCGCACAGGGCCCGGCAGTACGGCGATCAGGTCGAGGTCGCTGCGGCCCTCCTGGTAGTCACCGCCCGCCATTGAGCCGTGTGCCCACACGGCGCGCGGCCGCAGGGGCAGCAGTTCTTCCAGGAACCGGTCGAGCAGCGATGCGGTCGGCATCCGCCCAGTGTGGACACCTCAGGTCAGCCCGTACACCCGGCGCGCGTTGTCCGCCGCGACCATGCGGGCCACTCGCTGGGCGTCCTCCAGGGACCACGCGCCGTCGGCGACCCAGGTGCCCAGGACGCGGGCCAGGGCCTCGCGGAAGAGGCGGGCGCCGACGACGTGCAGCTCGGGCAGGCCGTGGGCGCCGGTGGAGAAGAGGATCTTGCCGAAGGGGGCCAGTTCCAGGATCTCGGCGAGGACGGTGGCCGCGCGGGCGCCGGTGCGCACGAGCGCGGCGCCGGAGTCGGTGTAGACGTGCGGGAAAACGCCGGCCAGGTGGGCGGCGTTGCGGTGGTACGGGTAGCCGTGCAGCAGGATCAGATCGGTGCCGAGGCCGGCCGTGGCCCGCACGAAGTCGGTGAGCAGCACGGGGTCGGTGCGGTCGATGCGGGAGCCCGGCTCGCCGAGCCCGGCGTGCAGTTGCAGGGGCAGGCCCGAGGAGACCGCGATCCACAGCAGGTGCCGCAGCAGCACCGGGTCGGTGAGCGGCCCGCCGACCCGGCGTCCGGCCAGCCAGCGCCCCGCCGCGCCCCGCACCTCGCCCGGCCCCGGCGGCTCGGGCGCGAGTGCGAGCCCGTGCCGGACGCCGGCGACGGAGGTGAAGGCGACGGCGCTCGCGGCGGCGCCGTGCACCGACTCGGCGAGGTTGGCGAGGAAGGACTCGACGGTGCCGGAGGTGTCGGCGACCTGCTCGGCGAGCTGCTCCAGCCGGATGATCTCGCGGGCCTCGGCCTCGCCGGCGGACGCCATCTCACCGGGGCCGGTGAGGTCGCCGGGCAGGCCGGTGTCGACCAGGTAGGTGGTGATGCCGCTGCCGCGCAGCAGTCTGCGGCCCGCTTCCAGCACGCCCAGTTCCCGGCGCCGGGCCAGATAGCGGGCCGGCGGGCAGTGCGGTTCCAGGCCGAGCAGGGGCGGGCACCAGCGCCGTACGGCGAAGCCGGTCTGGGTGTCGAAGAGGGTGGTTCCGGGCGCGGGCGGTCCCTCGGTGCGGGCGAGCTGGGCCTCGAAGGTGCCGAGGCCCAGCTCGGTTCTCAGTACGCCGTGGCAGTACTGGTCCACGAGGGACGGCGTCTCGATCATCCCCGGCCTCCCCGCTGCGCTCGGCTTCAACGGCCTAACGTGCGAACCGGGGTTGAGGTCGCGGTTCGGCTCGGGACTTGCGCATACGTCGGCGAGTGCGGCCCGTCGGTGGTTGCTCGATCCCACGCGGCGGAGCCGCCATCAATGCAGCCCCGCGCCTCTGGGGTTGGCTGCTCAACCGTCAGCTGCCGAGCTGAATGCCCGCCATCCGCTTCCACTCGTACGCGCCCGTCCTCACCTTCGCCGCGAGTTCCCCGTCGAAGGACTCGTGGACGGTGATGCCGGACTTCTCGACGGCCTTCCCGGCGATCTCGGTGCTGGGCGCCACGAGGTCCCCCCAGCCGCCGTCCTCGCCGACGAGGACGATGCGGGCGCCGCGCTCGCCGATGTAGGCCACCTGGCCCTCGGCGCCGCCGTGGGCCTTGGCGAAGGCGCTGATCTCCCGGGCGAGCCTGGCCACCTTGCGCTCGGCCCTCGCGTCAACCTGCTGCGTGTCTGCCATGGCCAGGATGCTACTCGCGGGTAGATCGACTGGCGAGGGCAGGGCTCTGTGACGTACGCCCGGTGTGCGTCAGTGCAGGAACGGGTCGACCGCGATCGCCACGAACAGCAGCGACACATAGGTGATGGACCAGTGGAACAGCCGCATCTCCTTCAGCTTCGCACCGGTCACCTCGGCCCTGGCCCGGTTCTGCAGCGCGTGCGCCTCCCACAGCCACCAGCCGCCGGCGGCCAGCGCGACCGCCGTGTAGAACCAGCCGGTGTAGCCGAGCGGGGTCAGAAGCAGGGAGACGGCGACCATGACCCAGCTGTAGACGACGATCTGCTTGGCGACGACCTTGTTGGAGGCGATGACCGGCAGCATCGGCACGCCCACGCGCGCGTAGTCGTCCTTCACCTTCATGGACAGCGGCCAGTAGTGCGGCGGGGTCCAGAAGAAGATGACGAGGAAGAGGATGACCGGGGCCCAGGACAGGGAGTCCTTCACCGCCGTCCAGCCGATCAGCACGGGCATGCAGCCCGCGATGCCGCCCCAGACGATGTTCTGCGCCGTACGCCGCTTGAGGATCATCGTGTAGACGACGACGTAGAAGAGGAGCGCTCCGAGTGAGAGCCACGCGCTCAGCCAGTTGACGGTGAATCCGAACAGCAGTGTGGAGACGACCGCCAGGGTGATGCCGAAGGCGAGGCACTCGGGCGGGCTGACCATGCCGGTCACCAGCGGCCGCTGCGAGGTGCGGTCCATCAGGGCGTCGATGTCCCGGTCGATGTACATGTTCAGCGCGTTGGCGCCGCCCGCCGAGAGGTAGCCGCCGACACAGGTCAGCAGGACCAGCTTCAGGTCCGGCACGCCCTGCTGGGCCAGGAACATCACCGGAACGGTGGTGATGAGCAGCAGCTCGATGATCCGCGGCTTGGTCAGAGCCACGAACGCCTTGACACGGGCCCCGAACGGCCGGTGAACCGGGCCCTGGCTCGCACCACCCAGCACGCCCGCTGGACGTGATTCGACGGCCGTCACGCACACCCCTGACAGAGACTCCCAGCGAGCCTCCCCCTGGGAAGTGCCGGCAAAGGCTCGCGCGTACCACGCCACTTTAGACGTTGCCCATACCCCGGCCTTCGCGGGGGTGGGGTCGTGTTGGCACACCCCCCATAAGAGGGGACACGGCACTCGATTGAGCGCTCAGATGACCACCTCCGTATTCATGTGCCACATGCCCTTGTCGGCCAGTCGGGAGGCGGATGACGCGGAGTCCCGGCAGTCTGTAAACACTCGAAAAAATGCACGTCCCCACGGGGGTAGGCTCGTCAGCGGCCGGCGGGCGGCAAGCACGCCGGCGGCCGGGTGGGCGCATGCCCCGAAGACCGGCGACCGACATGTGGAGAGGAGCCCTGACCCAGGGTGAGCACCAAGCCGACCACCACAGACCTTGAGTGGACCGAGCTGGACCAGCGGGCCGTGGACACCGCCCGTGTCCTGGCCGCCGACGCCGTACAGAAGGTCGGCAACGGCCATCCCGGTACGGCGATGAGCCTGGCCCCGGCCGCGTACACCCTCTTCCAGAAGGTGATGCGGCACGACCCCGCCGACCCGGAGTGGGTCGGGCGCGACCGCTTCGTGCTGTCCGCCGGCCACTCGTCCCTGACCCTCTACACGCAGCTCTACCTGGCCGGCTTCGGCCTGGAGCTCGAGGACCTGGAGTCCTTCCGCACCTGGGGTTCGAAGACCCCGGGCCACCCGGAGTACGGGCACACCAAGGGCGTCGAGACCACCACCGGTCCGCTCGGCCAGGGTGTCGCCAACGCGGTGGGCATGGCGATGGCCGCCCGCTACGAGCGCGGCCTGTTCGACCCCGAGGCGCCGCAGGGCGAGTCGCCCTTCGACCACTTCGTCTACTGCATCGCCGGCGACGGCTGCCTGCAGGAGGGCATCTCCGCGGAGGCCTCCTCGCTGGCCGGCCACCAGAAGCTCGGCAACCTGATCCTGCTGTGGGACGACAACCACATCTCGATCGAGGGCGACACCGAGACCGCCGTCTCCGAGGACACCGTCAAGCGGTACGAGGCCTACGGCTGGCACGTGCAGCGCGTCGAGCCGAAGGCGGACGGCGACCTGGACCCGCAGGCGATCTACGCCGCGATCCAGGAGGCCAAGAAGGTCACCGACCGGCCGTCCTTCATCGCGATGCGCTCGATCATCGCCTGGCCCGCCCCGAACGCCCAGAACACCGAGGCCGCGCACGGCTCGGCGCTGGGCGAGGAGGAGGTCGCGGCCACCAAGCGCGTCCTCGGCTTCGACCCCGACAAGCACTTCCAGGTCGAGGACGAGGTGATCGCCCACACCCGCAAGGCCCTGGAGCGCGGCGCCCAGGCGCGCGCCGAGTGGGAGAAGGCCCTGCAGGTGTGGCGGGACGACAACCCCGAGCGCGCCGCCGAGTTCGACCGCATCAGCCGGGGTGAGCTGCCCGCGGGCTGGGAGGAGAAGATCCCGGTCTTCGAGCCGGGCAAGGGCGTCGCGACGCGTGCCGCCTCCGGCAAGGTGCTGCAGGCGCTCGGCGCGGTGATCCCCGAGCTGTGGGGCGGCTCCGCCGACCTCGCCGGGTCGAACAACACGACCATCGACAAGGAGAGCTCGTTCCTGCCCGCGGGCAACCCGCTGCCCGAGGCCAACCCGTACGGCCGCACGATCCACTTCGGCATCCGCGAGCACTCCATGGGCGCCGAGCTGAACGGCATCACGCTGCACGGCAACACCCGGGTCTACGGCGGCACGTTCCTCGTCTTCTCCGACTACATGCGCAACGCGGTGCGCCTGTCGGCCCTGATGCACCTGCCGGTGACGTATGTGTGGACGCACGACTCCATCGGCCTCGGCGAGGACGGCCCCACCCACCAGCCGGTGGAGCACCTGGCCTCGCTGCGCGCCATCCCGGGCCTGAACATCGTGCGCCCGGCGGACGCCAACGAGACCGCGATCGCCTGGCGCGAGATCCTGCGCCGCTGGACCAAGGAGATCGGCAAGGGGCAGCCGCACGGCCTCGCGCTCACCCGCCAGGGCGTGCCGGTGTACGAGCCCAACGAGGACGCCGCGCGCGGCGGTTACGTGATGTTCGAGGCCGAAGGCGGTGAGCCGCAGGTCATCCTGATCGCCACCGGTTCCGAGGTGCACCTCGCGGTCGAGGCGCGGGAGCGGCTCCAGGCCGAGGGCGTTCCGACGCGCGTGGTGTCGATGCCGTCCGTGGAATGGTTCGAGCAGCAGGACCAGGGGTACCGGGACTCCGTGCTCCCGCCGTCCGTCAGGGCCCGCGTGGCCGTGGAGGCGGGTATCGGGCTGACCTGGTACCGGTACGTCGGGGACGCCGGCCGCGTCGTTTCCCTGGAGCACTTCGGTGCTTCCGCCGACGGCAAGGTGCTCTTCCGCGAGTTCGGCTTCACTGCCGAGAACGTGGCCGCCAAGGCCCGGGAATCCATCGCCGCCGCCCAGCGCTGACGCTCATATACGACACGTAGGAGATGTAATTCCATGACAGACGCACTCAAGCGCCTCTCCGAGGAAGGCGTGGCGATCTGGCTGGACGACCTGTCGCGCAAGCGGATCACGTCCGGCAACCTCGCCGAGCTGATCGACCAGCAGCACGTCGTGGGCGTCACCACCAACCCGACGATCTTCCAGAAGGCGATCTCGCAGGGCGACGGCTACGACCAGCAGCTCTCGGACCTCGCGGCCCGCAGGGTCACCGTCGAAGAGGCCATCCGCATGATCACCACGGCGGACGTCCGCGACGCCGCCGACATCCTGCGCCCGGTCTTCGACGCCACCGGCGGCAAGGACGGCCGGGTCTCCATCGAGGTCGACCCGCGTCTCGCCCACAACACCAAGGCCACCGTCGCCGAGGCCAAGCAGCTGGCCTGGCTGGTGGACCGGCCCAACACCCTGATCAAGATCCCGGCCACCCAGGCGGGCCTGCCGGCGATCACCGAGACCATCGGGCTCGGCATCAGCGTCAACGTCACCCTGATCTTCTCCCTGGAGCGGTACCGGGCCGTCATGGACGCCTACCTCTCCGGCCTGGAGAAGGCCAAGGAGCGCGGCCTGGACGTGTCGCTGATCCACTCCGTGGCGTCCTTCTTCGTGTCCCGCGTGGACACCGAGATCGACAAGCGCCTGGACGGCATCGGCACCGACGAGGCCAAGGCGCTGCGCGGCAAGGCCGCCGTCGCCAACGCGCGCCTCGCCTACCAGGCGTACGAGGAGGTGTTCTCCTCGAGCCGCTGGCAGGCGCTGGAGAACGCGGGCGCCAACAAGCAGCGTCCGCTGTGGGCGTCGACCGGCGTGAAGGACCCGGCGTACCCGGACACCCTGTACGTCACCGAGCTGGTCGCGCCGAACACGGTCAACACCATGCCGGAGGCCACGCTGGAGGCCACCGAGGACCACGGCGAGATCAGCGGCAACACGATCGCCGGCACCTACGAGCAGGCGCGTGCCGACCTGGACGCGCTGGAGAAGCTCGGCGTCTCGTACGACGACGTGGTGCAGGTGCTGGAGGACGAGGGCGTCGAGAAGTTCGAGGCGTCCTGGAACGACCTGCTGAAGTCCACCCAGGCGGAGCTCGAGCGCCTCGCTCCTTCGGAGGGCTGAGTTGTCACCCCTATCCGGTTCGGGAGCGAACCCGCTTCGTGACCCGGCCGACCGACGGCTCCCGCGCATCGCGGGGCCGTCGGGCCTGGTCATCTTCGGGGTCACCGGCGATCTGTCCCGCAAGAAGCTGATGCCCGCGGTGTACGACCTCGCCAACCGGGGTCTGCTGCCGCCGGGGTTCTCGCTGGTGGGCTTCGCCCGCCGCGACTGGGAGCACGAGGACTTCGCCGCGGTCGTGCACGACGCGGTGAAGGAGCACGCGCGTACTCCGTTCCGTGAGGAGGTCTGGCAGCAGCTCCTGCAGGGGATGCGTTTCGTCCAGGGCACCTTCGACGACGACGAGGCCTTCGAGCGGCTGCGCGGCACCATCGAGGAGCTGGACAAGGCACAGGGCACGGGGGGCAACTTCGCCTTCTACCTGTCGGTGCCGCCGAGCTCGTTCCCGGTGGTCATCCAGCAGCTGAAGAAGCACGGCCTGGCCGACCAGTCGGGCGGTTCCTGGCGGCGCGCGGTCATCGAGAAGCCGTTCGGCCACGACCTGAAGTCCGCCGAGGAGCTGAACAAGGTCGTGCACGAGGTGTTCGAGCCGGAGCAGGTGTTCCGGATCGACCACTACCTCGGCAAGGAGACCGTCCAGAACATCCTGGCGCTGCGCTTCGCCAACACGATGTTCGAGCCGATCTGGAACCGGTCCTTCGTGGACCACGTGCAGATCACCATGGCCGAGGACATCGGCATCGGCGGCCGGGCCGGCTACTACGACGGCATCGGCGCCGCCCGCGACGTCATCCAGAACCACCTGCTGCAGCTCATGGCGCTCACCGCCATGGAGGAGCCGGCCTCCTTCGGCGCGGACGCGCTGGCCGCGGAGAAGGAGAAGGTGCTCGGCGCGGTACGGCTGCCCCAGGACCTGGGCCGCAGCACCGTGCGCGGGCAGTACGCGGGCGGCTGGCAGGGCGGCGAGAAGGTCATCGGCTATCTCGAGGAAGAGGGCATCGACCCGCAGTCGAAGACCGACACGTACGCGGCGATCAAGCTGGAGATCGACAACCGGCGCTGGGCGGGCGTCCCGTTCTATCTGCGCACCGGCAAGCGCCTCGGCCGCCGGGTGACGGAGATCGCGGTCGTCTTCCAGCGGGCCCCGCACTCCCCCTTCGACACCACGGCGACGGAGGAGCTGGGCCAGAACGCGGTCGTCATCCGCGTCCAGCCGGACGAGGGCGTCACGGTCCGCTTCGGCTCGAAGGTGCCGGGCACCTCCATGGAGATCCGGGACGTGTCCATGGACTTCGCCTACGGCGAGTCCTTCACCGAGTCCAGCCCGGAGGCGTACGAGCGGCTCATCCTGGACGTGCTGCTGGGCGACGCCAACCTCTTCCCGCGCACGGAGGAGGTCGAGCTGTCCTGGAAGATCCTCGACCCGATCGAGGAGTACTGGGACAAGCACGGCAGGCCCGCGCAGTACAAGTCGGGCACCTGGGGGCCGGCCGAGGCGGACGAGATGCTCGCACGAGACGGACGGAGCTGGCGCCGGCCATGAAGATCGATCTGACCGACACCACCGCCGGCGACATCAACAAGGCGCTGGTGCGGGGCCGCCGCGCCATCGGCACGCCCGCCGTCGGCATGGTGCTGACCCTCGTCATCGTCACCGACGAGGAGAACGCCTACGACGCCCTGAAGGCCGCCAACGACGCCTCGCGCGAGCACCCCTCGCGCACGCTGGTGGTCATCAAGCGGGTCTCCCGCAGTCCGCGCGACCGCACGTCCTCGCGGCTGGACGCCGAGGTGCGGGTGGGCGCGGACGCGGGCACCGGCGAGACGGTGGTGCTGCGGCTGTACGGCGAGGTCGTGGGCCACGCCGACTCGGTGGTGCTGCCGCTGCTGCTGCCGGACGCGCCGGTGGTGGTGTGGTGGCCGGTGAACGCCCCGCTCGATCCGGCGAAGGACCCGCTGGGCGCGCTCGCCCAGCGCCGGGTCACCGACACCTACGCCGCCGAGCAGCCGGTGCGGGAGCTGTCCGCCCGCGCCGCGGCCTACGCGCCGGGCGACACCGACCTGTCCTGGACGCGGATCACCCCGTGGCGCTCCATGCTCGCGGCCGCGCTCGACCAGGTGGCGTGCGAGGTGAAGGCCGTCGAGGTGGAGGGCGAGGAGTTCAACCCGAGCTGCGAGCTGCTGGCGATGTGGCTCGCGGACCGGCTGGACGTCCCGGTGAAGCGGTCGCTGTCGGCCGGTCCGGGGCTCACCGCGGTCCGCATGGACACCACCTGCGGCCCGATCGTCCTGGACCGCGCGGACGGCACGCTGGCCACGCTGTCCGTCCAGGGCCAGCCGAACCGCGCGGTGGCGCTGAAGCGGCGGGACACCGCCGAGCTGATCGCGGAGGAGCTGCGCCGGCTCGACCCGGACGACACCTACGCGTCGGCGCTGCGCTACGGCGTGGAGCGGCTGAACACGGTCCCGGAACAGCAGTCCCCGGCGAGTGAGCCGGTGGCCGAGCCGGAGCCCGTGGAGGAGGCCGCCAAGGCGCCGGCGAAGAAGGCGGCGGCGAAGACCGCGAAGAAGGCACCGGCGAGGAAGGCGACGGCGAAGTGAGCACTCCGCAGCTGGTCGTCCACCGCGACAAGGAGCTGATGGCGCAGGCCGCCGCGGCCCGCCTGATCACGAAGATCGTGGACGCGCAGGCCTCCCGGGGCACCGCGTCCGTGGTCCTCACCGGCGGCCGCAACGGCAACGGTCTGCTGGCCGCGCTGGCGGCGGCGCCGGCCCGGGACGCCGTCGACTGGGGGCGCCTGGACCTGTGGTGGGGCGACGAGCGCTATCTGCCCGAGGGCGACCCCGAGCGCAATGTCACGCAGGCCCGCGAGGCCCTGCTGGACTCCGTGCCCCTGGACCCGGAGCGCGTGCACGCCATGCCCGCCTCCGACGGCCCGTACGGCACGGACGTCGAGGCGGCGGCGGAGGCGTACGCGGCGGAGCTGGCGAAGGCGGCCGGACCGGAGAACCACGGTGCGGTGCCCACCTTCGACGTCCTGATGCTGGGCGTCGGCCCGGACACCCATGTGGCCTCGCTCTTCCCGGAGTTGCCGGCCGTACGGGAGACCGAGCGGACGGTGGTCGGCGTGCACGGCGCGCCGAAGCCGCCGCCGACCCGGATCTCCCTCACCCTGCCGGCGATCCGCTCGGCCCGTGAGGTCTGGCTTCTCGCGGCCGGCGAGGACAAGGCGGAGGCGGCGGCCATCGCCTTGTCGGGTGCGGGCGAGATCCAGGCCCCGGCGGCCGGGGCGTACGGCCGCTCGCGCACGCTGTGGCTGCTGGACGCGGCGGCGGCCTCGCAGCTGCCGAGGTCGCTGTATCCGCCGGCGTCGCCGTGATCCACTGAGGTCCCCCCTCGCAGGCGCTTCACACAATCTCCACCGGATGCCCACGCACCGGCCAACTTGTGTGTAAGCTCCATGCGCTGCATCCGCACCACTGAGGGGGGACCTCATCATGCGCATACGCTTCGCGCTCGCCACCGCCGTCACGGCCGGAACGCTCGCCGTCGTCGTGCCGGCCCCGGCCCAGGCCACCGAGTACTCCTCCGCCCTGAAGATCAAGGGCGTCCAGTACGACGCGCCGGGGCGGGACTCCAACAGCTGCTCGACGGGCAACACCCGCGACGAGTACCTGACGATCAAGAACTACTCGCGCGGCACGACCGTCAACCTCAAGGGCTACGTCGTCAAGGACGCCGCCGGCAACCGGTTCACCTTCCCGTCCAACCACTACCTCGAGCCCGGCGACTACGTGAAGCTGCGCGGCGGCCACGGCACCGACTCGGACGCGAAGAACGTCGTCTACCGCCAGAACTGCAACTTCATCTGGAACAACGACAAGGACACCATCTACCTGTACAAGCCCTCCGGCGCCCACGCGGACACCCACGCCTACACCAAGTCCCGCGACGACCGGGACGGCAACGGCTACATCACCTTCCACGGCTGACCCCGCGCGGCCCAGGGAGGAAGAGAGTGAACCCGTACCAGCGCCCGTACCGGCGGGTGCGCCTGTGGGCGGCCGGCGTCGCGCTGCTGGCCGCCGGCGCGGCCGGCTGCGGCCAGTCCGGCGGCACGGCCAAGGCGTCTGCGCCGACGCCCCGGCCGACGGTGACCGTCACGGCGACGGCCACCGTGACCGCCGAGCCGGAGCCCGGCCCCACGGTCACCCGGACGAAGACCGTGCGGACGCCCGGACCGACGGTGACCGTCACCAGGGCCGCCTCCGGCACCGTGCGCAGTGGCGGCACCGGCGGCGGCAGCAGCGGCGGCGGCACCTGCTCGATCGTCTCCAACGCGGGCAACTGCTACCAGGCGGGCCAGTTCTGCCGCAGCGGCGACCACGGGGCGACGACCACGACCGCGGGCGGCACCCCGATCAGGTGCTCCTACAGCGGCAGCGCCTGGCGCTGGACGTACGCGTGACCCGGGCGGGCTCGGTCACTTGACCGAGCCCGCCATCACGCCCTGCACGAAGTGCCGCTGGAAGGCGAAGAACACCACCACCGGCACGATCAGGGACAGGAAGGCGCCCGGCGCCAGCACGTCGATGTTGCTGCCGAACTGCCGGATCTGCGACTGGAGTTCCACCGTCAGCGGCTGCGAGGAGCTGTCCGCGAACAGCAGCGCCACCAGCATGTCGTTCCACACCCACAGGAACTGGAAGATGGCGAGCGAGGCGATCGCGGGACGGCCCACCGGCAGCACGAGCCGGGTGAAGATGCGCCACTCGCTGCCGCCGTCCATCCGGGCCGCCTCCAGCATCTCCTTCGGCATCTCCGCGAAGTAGTTCCGCAGCAGGAACACCGCGAAGGGCAGGCCGTAGGCGACGTGGAAGAGGACGACTCCGGGGATCGTGCCGAACAGGCCCAGCGCGCCGAAGAGTTTGGCCACCGGCAGCAGGCCGATCTGCACCGGCACCACCAGCAGGGCCACCACCAGCAGGAAGAGGGGTTCCCGCAGCGGGAAGTCCAGCCAGGCGAAGGCGTATCCGGCGAGCGCGGCGATGACCACGACCAGGGCGGTGGCCGGCACCGAGATCAGCACGGTGTTCCAGAAGGCCTGCACCATGCCGGAGTTCTTCAGCAGCGCCGAGTAGTTGTCGAAGGACAGCTGGCCGGGGCTGGCGAACGCCGTCCACCAGCCGCCCTTGGCCGTGTCCTGGGCCGAGCGCAGGGAGGACAGGAAGAGTCCGGCCAGGGGGGTCAGCCAGACCAGGCCGATCACCACCAGGAAGGCCTGCACCAGGCCGTTGCCCAGGCCCCGCCTGATCGCGTTCATCGCTGACTCCTCATCGCTGACTCCTTCGGAAACGCCGGACGTTGAAGACCATCGCGGGGATCACCAGCAGCAGCAGGAGCACGCCGAGGGCGCTGCCCAGGCCCTGGTTGTTGCCGCCGCCGAAGGACACCAGCCACATCTGGGTGGCGAGCACCGTGGCGTCCTCCTGCACCGGTCCGGGCGCGATGATGTAGACGAGGTCGAAGACCTTCATCACGTTGATCACGAGCGTGACGAAGACGACCGTGAGGACGGGGGCCAGCAGGGGGACGGTGATCCTGCGGAAGATCTGCCACTCGTTGGCGCCGTCCATCCGGGCCGCCTCCAGCGCGTCCCGGGGCAGTGTGGACAGACCGGCGCCGATCAGGACCATCGCGAAGCCGGTCCAGATCCACAGGTAGGCGCCGATGATCGCCGGGGTGACGAGCGTCGGCCCGAGCCAGGAGACGCCCTGGTAGGGCTGGGCGAAGTTGGACGCCGGGAGCTTCACCGTGTAGGTGCCGGCGCGCAGTCCGGAGAAGCGGAAGGAGCCGTCGGCCGCGGTGGTCGCGCTCGCGACGGTCCGCCCGTCGCGCACCGCCTGCACCTTCATGCCGGGCAGGCCGCTCTCCTTCGGGTCGACCTTGCCCTGTCTGCCTCCGCCGCCGGGGGTGAAGTCCAGGTAGACGACACCGCGCAGTTCGCCGGGCGCGGCCGGGCGCGAGGCCGCCGCAGCGGCGGGCTCGGCGCCCTGGGGCAGGTCCTTGGGCAGCACGCCGACCATGGGGAGCGTCACCGTGTGCCCGGCGTCGGCGGTCGTACGGTACGAGCCGTCCCGGTCCTGGGTCAGCAGGCCCGTGCGGCCGCGCGCCGTCGGGTAGGCCGCGGTGCCCTTGAAGGCGTCGTGGACGGAGACCACGGCCGCGTTCAGCACGCCCTTGTTCGGGTCCTCGTCGTAGGCGAGCCGGAAGATGATGCCGGCGGCCAGGAAGGACACCGCCATCGGCATGAAGAGCAGCAGCTTGAAGGCGGTGGCCCAGCGGACCTTCTCCACCAGGACGGCCAGGATCAGGCCCAGGCCGGTCAGCAGGGCCGGGGCCACGACCACCCAGATGGTGGTGTTGCGGATGGCCTTCAGGGTCGCCGGGTCACGGAACATCTCGGCGTAGTTGCCGCCGCCCACGAACCGGGTGCCGGAGGCGTCGAAGAAGCTGCGGCCGACGGAGAACAGCACCGGGTAGACGACGAGCGCGCCGAGCAGGAGCAGCGCGGGGAAGACGAAGAGCAGGGCGATCAGCCGGGCCCGCCGCCGGCCGCGGCGCCCGCGCGCCACGCCGGCGGCGGCCGGCTCGGCCGCCCGCTGTTTCACAACAGTGGTGGCGGCCATGGTCAGTCCTGGTAGGCCTTCGCCGCGGCCGACTCCAGCTTCGCCGCCGTGCCCTTGGGGTCGGACGGGTCGCGCAGGAAGTCCTGGAGCAGCTTCCACTCCCCTGCGCCCTTGGTGCCGCCGAAGGCCGCCGGCGCCTGGTCGGACATGTCGAAGCGGACCGAGTCGCCCGCGTCGATCAGGGACTTGGCGGTGGCGCGGGTGACGTCGTCGCCGTAGGAGGCCGGGTCGAGCTTCTTGTTCGGGGACAGGAAGCCGCCCGCCTTGGCCCAGACGGCCGCGGCCTCGGGAGTGGCCAGGTACTCCAGGAGCTTCATGCCGGCCTTGCTGTTCTTGCCGTCCTTGAGGACGACCGCAGCGTCACCGCCGCTGACGACCGGCGCCGTGCCGCCGTCGACCGCCGGGAACGGGAAGAAGTTCGCGTCCTTGCCGATGGTCTTGCCGAACTGGTCGTGCGCGACTCCGCCCACGAAGTCGCCCTCGTAGACCATGCCGGCCTCGGGCTTGGGACCGAACACCTTCTCCACCGAGCCGGGGAAGTCGGTGTTCAGCGCCTCCTTCTGGCCGCCCGCGATCAGCTGCTTGTCCTTGAACAGCTTGCCGAGCGTGGTGAGCGCCTTGACGACCGACGCGTCCGTCCACTTGAGCTTGTGCGCGGCGAGCGCGTCGTACTTCTCGGGTCCGGCCTGGGAGAGGTAGATGTTCTCGAACCAGTCGGTGAGGGTCCAGCCGTCCTCGCCGCCGATGGCGAAGGCGGCGAGCCCGGAGTCGGAGACGGTGTGCCCGTCCTTGAGCATCTCGTCGTACGTCTTCGGCGGCTTGACCCCGGCCTGGGCGAGCGCGTCGGGGCTGTACCAGACGGTGGACTTGTGGGCGGCCTTGAAGTACAGGCCGTAGACGGTGCCGTCGACGCTGCCGTACTTCTTCCACACCGGCGCGTAGTCGGCGGTGATCGTCTGCTGGGCGGTGGCGGACAGGGGCTTGAGCCAGCCCTTCTTCGCGAACTGCTGCAGGACGCCGACCTGCGGGACCATCACGACGTCGGGTGCGTTGCCGCCCTCGATCTTGCTGCCGACGACCGTGGAGACGTTGTCGCCGGTGGAGATGAACTGGGTCTTGGCGCCGGTCTTCGCGGTGAACGCGTCCAGCACCTTCTGGAAGTTCTTCTGCTCGCTGCCGGTCCAGACGCCGGCCACGGTGACGGTCTGGCCGCTGAGCGCCTTGTCGCCGCCGCCGGCGGAGACCGGCCCGCCGCCGCAGGCGGTGGCGCCGAGGGCGAGGGCGAGGGCTGTGCAGCCGGTGAGCAGGGTGGTACGGCGTCGCATCATCGTCGATGTCCTTTTCGAGAGGTGGTTGATCACAGGTCGCTGAGCCACCAGGCGGCCGTGGCGCCCGGCAGGACGCCGGCCGGGCAGGAGCCGCTGGAGAGCAGGGGAGCGCCGGAGACGGGGGCGGGCACGGGGGCCGTGCCGAAGTTGACGGCGCAGACCAGGCCGTCGCCGCGGGTGAAGGCGAGAACGCCGGGCTGGGAGTCGAGCCAGGTCAGCGTGCCCTCGCCCAACTGCGGCAGGGAGCGCCTGAGCTGCAGGCCGTCGCGGTACAGGTGCCAGAAGGAGCGGGTGTCGGCGAGGGCGCGGTCGGTGGCGTACTCGGCGAAGTAGTCCGGCTGCGGCAGCCAGGGCTTGACCCCCTCGACTCCGGAGGTGAAGCCGAACGGGGAGGCCTGGCCGGACCAGGGCAGCGGCACCCGGCAGCCGTCGCGGATCCGGGCGCGGCTGCCGGTGCGGCGGAAGATCGGGTCGGTGAGGACGTCGTCGGGCAGGTCGACGACCTCGGGCAGGCCCAGTTCCTCGCCCTGGTAGATGTACGCGGCGCCGGGCAGCGCCAGCATCAGCAGTGCGGCGGCGCGGGCGCGGGCGGCGCCGAGGCCGCTGCCCTCGGGGGCGGGTTCGCCGTAGCGGGTGACGGTGCGGACCTGGTCGTGGTTGTTGAGGACCCAGGTGACCGTCGAGCCGGTGCCGGCGATGTCCTGCATGGCCTCGGAGATGACCTTGCGGAAGGCGTCGGCGTCCCAGGGGGCGCCGAGCAGGTCGAAGAAGAAGGCCTGGTGGAGTTCGTCCGGGCGGACGTACAGCGCGTGTTCGCGGGCGGTGGGGACGGAGACCTCGCCGACGAGGAGGCGTTCGCGGCCGTCGCGTGCGGTGTACTCCTCGCACAGGGCGCGCCAGCGGCGCCACACGCCGTGCACCTCGGGCTGGTTCCAGGCGAGCGGGTTGACCGAGTCACGGGTGCGGGCGTCGGCCTCCGGGTCGTCGGAGTCGGGCAGTTCGGGGTGCTTGAACAGTCCGGCGGCCACATCGATGCGGAAGCCGTCCACGCCCCGGTCGAGCCAGAACCGCAGGACGCGGTCGAACTCGTCGGCGACCTCGGGGTTGCGCCAGTTCCAGTCGGGCTGCTCGGGCGTGAACATGTGCAGGTACCACTGGCCGTCACCGACCCGGGTCCAAGCGGGGCCGCCGAACATGGCGTGCCAGTTGTTGGGCGGTTCGGCGCCGTCGGGTCCGCGCCCGTCGGCGAAGTGGAAGCGGGCGCGGGCCGGGCTGCCGGGGGCGCTCTGCAGTGCCTCGCGGAACCAGGGGTGCTCGCTGGAGCAGTGGTTCGGGACGATGTCGAGGAGCACCTTGATGCCGAGCCGCCGGGCCGCCGCCATCAGCAGGTCGAACTCGGCGAGGTCGCCGAAGAGCGGGTCGACGTCGCAGTAGTCGGCCACGTCGTAACCGTGGTCGTGCTGCGGCGAGGGGTAGAACGGGCTCAGCCAGATGCCGTCGACGCCGAGTTTCTTCAGGTACGGCAGTCCGGCCCGGACTCCGGCCAGATCGCCGACGCCGTCGCCGGTGCTGTCGAGGAAGCTGCGGACGTAGACCTGGTAGATCACCGCGTCACGCCACCAATGATGCCTGTTCAACCCTTGTGCCTGTCTTTCCGAAGGGCCAGCTGCGAAGGGCAGCGGTTATGCATGCATGTTAGGTAGCCGTGTCGCGAGGGTGTCAACGAAAAGAACGGAAGCTACTGGAGAGTTGAGGGAACAATTCCGGACTTAATGGGGCATCATGAACCGAGATGAGATCCGGGCGTTACCTAACAAGTAACTAGCAGCGGGGTCAGCGACGGGCGATCGCGTCGAGCTCGCGCGCCAGCCGGCGCACGGCCTGCCCGGGCGTCTCGCGCCCGGTGAGCGCGTCCTGCATCACCGCCTGCACCACCAGGCTGACCTGGTCGTAGTGCGGGCTCTTGGGGCGCGTGCGGGCGGTGAGCACGGCGGTGCGCAGCGTCGGCAGGTAGGGGAAGCGCCGGATCAGGGCCGGGTCTTCGTAGAGCGCGGCGCGCACGGGCGGCAGCGAACCCCGGGTGAGCACCTGGCGCTGGACGGGCGCGCTGGTGAGATAGGCGATCAGGCGCGCGGCCGAGTCGGGGTGCCGGGTGTGGGAGTTGACGGCGAGGTCGGAGCCGCCGAGCACGCTGGTGCCCGGCCCGTCGGGTCCGGGGATCGGCACGGCGCCGATCCTCCCGGCGACCTTGGAGCCCCTGGCGGAGGCAAGGGCGTAGGCGTAGGGCCAGTTGCGCAGGAAGAGCAGCCTGCCGTCCTGGAAGGCCTGCTTGGACTCCTCCTCCTTGTACGTCAGCGCCGCCTTCGGTATCCAGCCCTCGCGCACGCCGCGGGCGAGGAAGCCGATACCCTCGCGGGCGGCGGAGGAGTCGACGGTGACCCGTGTCCCCTCGCCGCCCAGGATGGTGCCGCCCGCCGAGTAGACGGCCTCGGCCGCGTTCACGGTGAGGCCCTCGTAGGGCAGGAACTGGCCCGCGTAGCCGTCGAGTCCGTACTTGGGCGCGATGGTCTTCGCGTCGTGCTCCAGCTCGGCCCAGGTGCGCGGCGGGGGCACGCCCTCCTTGGCGAGGATGTCCTTGCGATACAGGAGGAGTCCGGCATTCGTGACATACGGGACCGCATACAGGCGGCCGTCGTAGGTGGCCGTGTCCACGACCGGCGGCAGGAAGCTCTGCAGCGGGAAGCGGTCGCGCGGCAGCGGGCGGATCCAGCCGGCCGCCGCGAACTCCGAGGTCCAGTTGACGTCGATGTTGAGGACGTCGAAGCGGCCGCGGTCGCCGCCGCGCAGATCGGTGGTCATCTGCGCGTGGGTCTCGTCGGCGGAGTCCGGCAGCTCGACGAGGGTGACCTTCTCGCCGGGGTGGGTGCGGTTCCAGCCCTGCAGCAGCGGGGCGAGATAGCCGGTGAGGTCCCCGGCGGTGGCCAGGGTGAGCGGGCCGCGGCCGTCGCCGCCCGCGTCGTCGGCATGGGCGCCGGAGGCGACGTACCCCGTCATGATCACGGCGAGTACGAGGAGACCCCTACCGGCGGCGCGTATCCACCGCATAGGTTCCTCCCTGAACACGTACACACGGCTCCGGGCGTCCTCGCCCGGGACAGGGCCATGTATACCTGTTAGGTATGGGCGATACTAGGGCCTGGAGCACATTGTGAGAGGACAGGAGGACAGCACGCGTGCGCCTGCCCCTCCTGGCACTCCTCGCCCGCGGCCCGGCCCACGGCTACGAGCTGAAGCAGGACCTTGAGCAACTGCTGGGCTCCGCGTACCCTCAGCCCAACGTCGGCCAGATCTACGTCACCCTCGGCCGCCTCGAGAAGTCGGGACTGATCGAGGGCGAGGACGTCGAGCAGTCCAGCCGGCCCAACAAGAAGGTCTACCACCTCACCGACGCCGGGCGCGAGGCGCTGCACGCCTGGTTCGAGGAGACCGAGGACGAGCCGCGGGTGCGGGACGAGTTCTTCATGAAGCTCGCCCTCGCCCCGCAGACCGGTCTCGCCGACCAGATGGCCCTCATCAACAAGCAGCGGCGCCAGTACCTCAACACCATGCGCAACCTGTCGAAACTGGCCGCGGCCGAGAACCGGGACAACCGCATCGCCCACCTGCTCATCGAGGGCGCGATGCTGCATCTGCAGGCCGACCTCGACTGGCTGGAGCGGTGCCAGGAGGAACTGGAATGAGCGAGGACACGGTTCCCGTGCTGCGGGCCGAGGGCCTGGTGAAGACCCACCACGGCGAGGGCGCGCCCGCACACGCCGTGCGCGGGGTCGACCTGTCCGTGGCGCGCGGCGAGTTCGTCGCGATCACCGGCCCGTCGGGCGCCGGCAAGTCCACGCTGCTGCATCTGCTCGGCGGGCTGCAGCGGCCGGACGAGGGCAGCATCTGGCTGGACGGGCGCTGCACGGACTCCTTCAGCGAGGCGCGCTGGGCGGTGGAGCGCCGCAAGGCCATCGGGATCGTGTTCCAGTTCTTCAACCTGGTGTCGAACCTGTCCGTCGCCGACAACGTCGAGCTGCCCGCCCTGCTCGCCGGCGTCCCGCCGAAGAAGGCGCGCGCCGAACGCGAGGAGCTGCTGGCCGAGCTGGGGCTGGCGGGCAAGGAGCGCAGCATGCCGGGCGAGCTGTCCGGCGGCGAGCAGCAGCGGGTCGCGCTCGCCCGCGCCCTGGTCAACCATCCCGCGCTGCTGCTGGCCGACGAGCCCGCCGGCAGCCTGGACAGCAAGGGCACGCGCGAGGTGATGCGGCTGCTGTCCCGCTTCCACGGGCGTGGTCAGACCATCGTCCTCGTCACGCACGACGCCCGGCTCGCGAGCGCCGCCGACCGCGTGATCAGCTTCTTCGACGGCCGCATAGCCGACGACGCCCCGCTGGACGGCGCGCCCGCGCCCCGCAGGCCGGGCATCTCGGGCGTGCTGGAGCTGAGGGACTGACGGTGCCGGATCTCAGGGATGTGCGGGCCGCCCTCCGCTGGGCGCACTCCGACCTGCGCACGCACCGGGGCGAGGCGCTGTTCCTCATGCTGGCCACCGCCGGGATCGTCGCCTCGCTGCTGCTGGCCACCGCCCTGTTCGGGTACGCCACCAATCCCTGGCAGCGGGTCTTCACCCAGGCCCGCGGGGCGCACGTGTGGATCCACACCGTGCCGTCCGCCGACGCCGGCGCCCTGGCCCGGCTGGACGGGGTCCAGGCCGTGGCCGGCCCCTACCGCACCGAGTCCGCCACCGTCTCCGTACGCGGCGCCCGCGCCTCCGTGGAGCTGCGCGGCACTCCGCGGCTGCCTTCCGTCGGGCGGCCGCTGCTCGCCTCCGGGCACTGGCTGGACCCGGCCGAACCGGACGGCGTGGTGCTGGAGAGCAGCCTGGCCCGCGCGCTGCTGGCCGAGCCCGGGGACACCCTCACCCTGCCCGGTACGGCCCGCACCCTGACCGTGGAGGGCATCGCGGACAGCGCCGAGCCCCGCTACAGCCCGGGCGAGCAGCCGGGGCTGGTCTGGGCGCTGCCGTCCGCCGTACGCGCCCCCGGCGGCCAGGTGATCGGCCTGCGGCTCGCCGACCCGGCCGACACGGACTACGCGGTGCAGCGGGCGGTCACCGTGCTGGGGGCGGGCGCGGTCGGCGAGGTGTCCACCTGGCAGCAGGCGCGCTCGGCGGCCCAGGGCGACGACCGGCTGCTGGGCCAGGTGCTCGGCCTGTTCGGCCTGGGTGCCCTGATCGCCGCCGGGTTCGCCGTGCACGGCGCGATCGCCACCCGCATCCGGGGGCATCTGCGGGACATCTCGGTGCTGAAGGCGATCGGCTTCACGCCCGGCCAGGTGGTGCGGATCTTCCTGCTCCAGCACCTGGCGTACGCCCTGCTCGGCTCTCTCGCCGCGGCCGCGCTCGCCGAGACCCTGGGCCGCCGGATCCCGGGCCGGCTCGGGGACGCCGTGGGCGTCTGGCAGGGGCTGCCCGGGCACACGGTGGCGCTGTGCGTGGTGCCCGTGAGCGCGGTGCTGTTCATCGGCCTGACCACGGGTCTCGCGGCGTGGCGGGCCGGTCGGGTACCGCCGGTTCCCGTGCCGCGCCGCGCCGGGCCGGCCGTCGGTCGGCTGACCGGTGTGGCCCGGCGGGCGCTCGGTCTGCGGCTGCCGGCCGCCCTGGTCCTCGGCTGCCACAAGGCGTTCGCGGGGCGCGGCCGGTCGCTGGCCGCGGTGGCCCGGCTGACGCTGCCGCTGCTGCTGATCGTGGTGGCGCTCAGCGCCTGGACCACGATCGACCGCTTCCACAGCAGCCCCGACCGCGTGGGCCTGCCCACCTCGCTCACCGTCCGCACGGACGGCGCCCTGACCGCGTCCGGGGTGCGGTCCGTGCTGACCGGCGACCCCCGGGTCGCCGCCGCCTATCCCGGAGTCGAGGTCGCCGCGCTGGTCCCCGGCCAGACCGGCACCATCGCGCTGCGCGGCGTCGGCACCCGCGCCGAGCCCTACCCGTACGCCCTCGCCGCGGGCCGCGCGGCCCGCGGACCGGACGAGGCGGTGGCCGGCCAGGGCCTGCTGGACCTGCTGCACGCGCGGGTCGGCGACTGGGTGCGCATGACGGTGGGCGACCGGCCGCAGATCCTGCACATCGTCGGCCGCAGCATCGAACCGCAGAACGCCGGCCGGGTCGTGACCACCTCCCTGGACACCCTGCGCGAGAACGACCCCGCGCTGACCCCGGCCTTCTGGGAACTGCGGCTGCGCCCCGGCGCCGACGCGAAGAGCGTGGCCGCCGCGCTCGCCCGGTCCGGCCGGGGGCACCTCGATGTGCACCCCGTGACGAACCCGGCCGACGGGCTGTCCCCGCTGCGCGGCGTCGTCGCCGGACTGATCGCCGTGCTGGCCCTGATCGGGCTGGTCGAGCTGCTCACCGCCATCGGCGGCAGCATCCGCGAGGGCGAACGGGACGTGCTGGCGCTGAAGGCGATCGGCATGTCGCCACGGCAGATCACCGCGATCACCGTCACGGCGACGAGCTGTACGGCCCTGGCCGCGGCGATCGCCGCCACGGCGCTGGGGCTGCCGCTGGGCCACCGGCTGATCGACGCCCAGGGCAGCTCCAGCGGGATCGGGGCCGGTATCGCCCAGGCCCCCTCGCCCGTACTGCTGCTCGCGCTGGGTGCGGCCGCCGTGCTGGGGGCGGCGGGACTGGCCGCGCTGCCCGCGGCCCGCTCGGCACGCGGGCGCCTCGCGGACACCTTCAGCGCGGTGGCCTGACGGCCGTCAGGGTGCGACGTCGTGCCACTGCTCGGGGTGGGCCCGGATCTTCGTGAGCAGCCCGGCGAAGGCGTCGCCGTCGAACAGCACCGCGTTGTACTCGGCCGGGATGCGCACGTCGTCGATCTCGGCGGTCGGGGTGCCGGGGCCGTGGGGGTCCTGTGCTCCACCCGCCTCCTCGTACACCTCCTCGGCCTGGTCCACGAAGGAGCGGTACTTCATGGTCTTCACCGCCGAGTCGAAGTCCGGGCCGCGCAGCCCGGGAACGCGCGCGGCCAGCTTCAGCAGGAAGGCGTCGGTGAACCCGTCGACGCTCTCCTCGGGCTGGTGGGCGTAGAGCACGTCGTGGTACTCGGCGAACCTGCCCTTGTCCAGGGCGGCCCGCAGGGCGTTGACCGCCTTTCTCGACCCGGCGCCGCCGAGCCGGTCGTCCAGGAAGGAGGCCAGGGTGTACTCGGTCCTCGCCTCCCGCCGGATGGTCGCCGCGCGCAGCCGCGGCGCTCCTCCGCCGGTCTCGAAATCCTTGCACACCGGGCACCGCGGGTCCTCGTACAGGTGCACGGTGACGGGGGCGGCCGGGTCGCCGACCATGATGGTCGTGCCGTCGTTGCCCAGCCGCTCCGGCACGTCCGACAGCGCCTGGTAGGCCGGTGCCGGCCGGCCGTTCTTCGCCTCCGCCGGCTCCCCCCTGCTGCCGCAGCCCACCGCCGACACCCCGACCACGGCCACCGCGACCGCCGCGGCGAGCCCTCTGTACGCCATGTGCCCCTCCCCTGAAGTCGCCCAACCTTAAAGGATCGGCACAGAGGGCGCACAGAAAGGGCTGCCGCGGAGGCCGGCGGGGTCAGCTCCGGCCGCGCAGCTGCCGGTACCGGGCGACCAGGGCCTTGGTGGAGGGGTCCAGGCCGGGCACCTCCGCGCCCTCGGTCAGGGCGGGTTCGATCCGCTTGGCCAGCACCTTGCCCAGTTCGACCCCCCACTGGTCGAAGGAGTCGATGTTCCACACCGCGCCCTGCACGAACACCTTGTGTTCGTAGAGCGCGATCAGCTGGCCGAGGACGGACGGGGTGAGTTCCTTCGCCAGAATGGTCGTCGTCGGCCGGTTGCCCTGGAAGGTCTTGTGCGGGACCAGCTCCTCCGCCACGCCCTCCGCGCGGATCTCCTCGGCGGTCTTGCCGAAGGCGAGGGCCTGGGTCTGGGCGAAGAAGTTCGCCATCAACAGGTCGTGCTGCGCCTTGAGTTCACCGCTCAGCTCGTCGACCGGCCGGGCGAAGCCGATGAAGTCCGCGGGGATCAGCCTGGTGCCCTGGTGGATCAACTGGTAGTAGGCGTGCTGCCCGTTGGTGCCCGGCGTGCCCCACACCACCGGCCCGGTCTGCCACTCCACCGGCCGGCCGTCGCGCTGCACCGACTTGCCGTTGGACTCCATGTCCAGCTGCTGGAGGTAGGCGGTGAACTTCGACAGGTAGTGGCTGTACGGCAGCACGGCGTGCGACTGGGCATCGTGGAAGTTGCCGTACCAGATGCCCAGCAGGCCCAGAATCAGCGGGGCGTTGGCCTCGGCGGGCGCGGTGCGGAAGTGGTCGTCCATCAGCCGGAAGCCGTCGAGCATCTCCCGGAAGCGGTCCGGGCCGATGGCGATCATCAGCGACAGGCCGATCGCCGAGTCGTACGAGTACCGGCCGCCGACCCAGTCCCAGAACTCGAACATGTTGTCCGGGTCGATGCCGAACTCGGTCACCTTCTCCGCGTTCGTGGACAGCGCCACGAAGTGCCGGGCCACCGCCGCCTCGTCGCCTCCCAGCCCCTCGACCAGCCACTTGCGCGCCGAGGTGGCGTTGGTGATGGTCTCGATGGTGGTGAAGGTCTTGGACGCGATGATGAACAGCGTCTCCGCAGGGTCCAGGTCGCGGGTGGCCTCGTGCAGGTCGGCGCCGTCCACGTTGGAGACGAAGCGGACCGTCAGCGCCCGGTCGGTGAAGCTGCGCAGCACCTCGTAGGCCATCGCGGGGCCGAGGTCGGAGCCGCCGATGCCGACGTTGACCACGTTCCTGATCCGCCTGCCGGTGTGCCCGGTCCACTCGCCGGAGCGGACCCGCTCGGCGAAGGCGGCCATCTTGTCGAGGACGGCGTGCACCTTCGGCACGACGTTCTCGCCGTCGACCTCGATCACCGCGTCCCTCGGAGCGCGCAGGGCGGTGTGCAGCACGGCCCGGTTCTCCGTGACGTTGATCTTCTCGCCACGGAACATGGCGTCCCTGAGCCCGGACACGTCCGTGGCGGCGGCCAGCTCGCGCAGCAGCCGCAGCGTCTCGTCGGTGACGAGGTGCTTGGAGTAGTCGATGTAGAGATCGCCGACCTGGAGCGTGTAGGTCTCACCGCGCCCGGGATCGGCGGCGAACAGCTCCCTGAGATGGGTGTCGGCCAGCTCCTCGCGGTGCTTGGCGAGAGCGGTCCACTCGGGCGTCTGGTTGAGCCTGGTACGGCCGTCTGCGTTCATTTCCGACTTCCGCCTTCTTTCGTGCCTGTCCCAGCTGTTCCAACCTAGTTGATCACCGCTCGGCGCGAGCCGTCGTGACATCGCCGTGCGGCGCGACAACAGGTACGTCCGGCATGCGGGCCGGTATCAGCGAGGTGACGGCGAGGGCGAAGAGCACCGCGGCGAGCAGGGCCGGGCCGTTCAGCCCGTAGGCGCGGGCGGCCACCCCGCCGAGGAGTGCGCCGAGCGGCGCACCGGACGTGGACGCCGTGCGGAACGCGGAGGCGATCCGGCCCACCATGGCCCCGGGGCTGCGCTGCTGCATCAGGGTGACCTGGTTGACGTTCCACACCAGGTTCATGGCGCCGAGCAGCAGCATGCCGGCGACGAGCGCGGCCAGGTGCCGTACGGATCCGATGAGCAGCAGGGACGACGTCTGGACAGCGCCGGCGACCAGCAGCGCCCGCACCCGGCCGGTGCGCAGCGCGAGGCGCTGCGCGGCGAATCCCCCGGCGATGCTGCCGACCGAGTAGGCCGTCATCGCGGCCGCGTATCCGGCGTCGCCCGCGTCGAGCCAGCGTGTCACGTGCAGCGCCAGGGTGGCGATCAGGGCTCCCATGCCGATGTTGCACAGCAGCGTGGCCACGCAGATCGCGCGCAGTGCCCGGTCGCCCCACAGGGCGCGCAGGCCCGCACCGATCTCCGTGCGCAGGGTGCTGCCCGCCGGGCGGGGCGCGCGCTCCGGTGGACGCATCCGCAGGGACGCCACCAGGGCGGCAGCCACCAGGAAGGTGCCGGCGTCGGCCGCGAACGGCATGGCCACGCCCGCCGTCAGCAGCAGCGGCACGAGCGGCGCGGCCAGCAGACCGCCGGCGATCTGCTGACCCGTCATCAGACGGGCGTTGGCGCCGCCCAGTGCCGCGCGGTCCAGGAGGGCGGGCAGCAGGGCCGTCGCGGCGTTGTCGAAGAGGGTCTGGAGCGTGGTCAGCGTGAAGGCGAGGACGAGCAGCAGGGGGATCGAGGCGTGGCCCAGTCCCACCGTGACCGCGAACGCGGCCACCAGCAGGCCGCGGACCGTGTCCACGGCCCACATCGCACGCCGTCCGTCGACCCGGTCGGCCAGAGCCCCGCCGAGCAGGCCGAACAGCAGCCAGGGCACGTAACCACAGGCCGTCACGGAGGCGATGACCAGGGGCTCGTCACTGAGCCGGACGGCGAGCAGGGGCAGCGCGGAGGTCCGTAACGCGTCCCCGAACCGGGAGACCACGGCGGCCGTCCACAGCCGTCCGAAGCCCCCGCGCCATCCGGGCGCACGGCTCTGGCCCGTCCTGGTCTCCCCCGTGCCGACCACTGCCGTCAGCTCCCCTCGCGCGGTTCTCGCCTGCACCGACAACCGTAGAGGGCGGCACTGACAATCGGCCGTGCGAGCGGGGGCGACAGGGCTCCGGCCGGGCACCTGGAAGGCGCCCGGCCGGTGTCAACTCCTAGATCTCGCCCCGCAGTTTGGCGAGCGCCTCGGCGAGGATCGCCTCGCCGTCCGCGTCGCTGCGCCGCTCCCGTACGTACGCGAGGTGCGTCTTGTACGGCTCGGTGCGCGGCGGGTCCGGCGGGTTGTCCCGGTCCTGGCCGGCCGGGAAGCCGCAGCGGGGGCAGTCCCAGGTGTCGGGGACCTGCGCGTCGCTGGCGAAGCTCGGCTGCGTCTCGTGCCCGTTGGAGCACCAGAAGGAGACGCGCAGACGCGGCGCGGACTCGCCGCGCTCGGCCTCGCCCATCGGCCCCGCCCCGACCCGGCTTCCTCGGATCGCGTTGCCACTTGCCACGGTCGTAACTCCCTGCGTGATGGTGCCGCGAAGCGAGTCGGCGTTTCGCTCCGCTGCGAGCGCCTCAGTCTACGTAAGGCCCAACGCGCGTCCAGTGTTGGGAGTTACCAGCCCCACACCCAGACGCAAGCCCCATGATAGGCCGCGCCCTGGAGCGCGTACCGAACATGGGGCCTTACGTACCGAATATGCGTGATGTGTGTGCTGCGATGGTGTCAGCTGTTCGTCTTCATGAGGATGCCGAGGACGATGATGCACGCGAACCAGAGCAGCCCGATCACGATGGTGATCCGGTCGAGGTTGCGCTCGGCGACCGACGAGCCGCCGACGGACGACGCCATGCCACCGCCGAACATGTCGGAGAGGCCGCCGCCCTTCCCCTTGTGCATCAGCACCAGCAGCATCAGCAGCAGGCTGAAGATGATCAGGGCGATCGAGAACCCCACAACCACGGCTGGACCAACTTCCTCGGATTCGGATGGACGACGGGGGCACAGCGTCCCGGCTGCGCCCCCGCAAGGGTACGACGTATTGCCGCTACCGCCTACTCACAGCCCGCGTCACTGGTCGCGGAACCGCACGATCTTGACGAACTCGTCGGCGTCCAGCGAGGCGCCGCCGACCAGAGCGCCGTCGATGTCGGCCTGGGCCATGATCTCGGCGACGTTGCCCGACTTCACGGAGCCGCCGTACTGGATGCGGACCTTGTCGGCCACGTCCTGGCTGTACAGCTCGGCGATCTTGGCGCGGATGGCGGCGCAGACCTCCTGGGCGTCCTCGGCGCCGCAGACCTTGCCGGTGCCGATGGCCCACACGGGCTCGTAGGCGATCACGATCGTCTCGGCCTGCTCGGCCGGGAGGTCCTTCAGACCGCCCTCGACCTGGGCGAGGGTGTGGGAGACGTGGTTGCCCGCCTCGCGGACGTCCAGCTCCTCGCCGACGCACAGGATCGGGGTGAGGCCGTGCTTGTAGGCGGCCTTGACCTTGGCGTTGACCAGCTCGTCGGTCTCGTTGTGATACTGGCGGCGCTCGGAGTGGCCGATGACCACGTAGGTGCACTTGAGCTTGGCCAGCATCGGGCCGGAGATCTCGCCGGTGTAGGCGCCGGAGTCGTGCTGGGAGATGTCCTGGGCGCCGTACTTGATCTTGAGCTTGTCGCCGTCGACCAGGGTCTGCACGGAGCGCAGGTCGGTGAAGGGCGGCAGGACGGCGACCTCGACGGCCTCGTAGTCCTTGTCGGCCAGGGCGAAGGCGAGCTTCTGGACGTGCGCGATGGCCTCGAGGTGGTTGAGGTTCATCTTCCAGTTGCCCGCCATCAGCGGCGTGCGCGTGCTCAAGGTCAGTCCTCCAGTGCGGCGAGGCCGGGGAGCGTCTTGCCCTCGAGGTATTCGAGGGAGGCGCCGCCACCGGTCGAGATGTGGCCGAATGCGTTCTCGTCGAAGCCGAGCGTACGCACGGCGGCGGCGGAGTCACCGCCGCCGACGACGGTGAAGCCCTTCGCGTCGACGAGGGCCTGGGCGACCGCCTTGGTGCCCTCGGCGTAGTCGGGGTGCTCGAAGACGCCCATCGGACCGTTCCAGAACACGGTCTCGGCGTCGGCGAGCTTCGAGGCGTACAGCTCCCGGGTCTTCGGGCCGATGTCCAGGCCCTCCTGGTCGGCGGGGATCTTGTCCGCGTCGACTGTGGTGTGCTCGGTCGGCGCCTTGGTCTTCAGGTCCGGGAACGTCCGGGAGACCACGACGTCCACCGGAAGCAGCAGTTCCACGCCCTGCTTCTCGGCACGCTCCATGTACTCCTTGACGGCGGGCACCTGGTCCTCCTGCAGGAGGGAGATGCCGACCTCGTAGCCCTTGGCCTTGAGGAAGGTGTAGGCCATGCCGCCGCCGATGAGCAGCCGGTCGGCCTTGCCGAGCAGCTGGTCGATGACGGCGAGCTTGTCGGAGACCTTGGCGCCGCCGAGCGCGACGACGTACGGGCGGCGGACGTCCTCGGTGAGCTTCTTCAGGACGCCGACCTCGGTGGCGATGAGGTGGCCGGCGTAGTGCGACAGCCTCTTCGGCAGGTCGTAGACGGAGGCGTGCTTGCGGTGCACGGCGCCGAATCCGTCGCCGACGTAGACGTCGGCGAGGGCAGCGAGCTGCTCGGCGAACCCGGCGCGCTCGGCGTCGTCCTTGGCGGTCTCGCCGGGGTTGAAGCGCAGGTTCTCCAGGACGGCGACCTGGCCGTCGGCGAGGCCCTCGACCGTGTCCCGGGCGGAGGAGCCGACGGTGTCGGTCGCGAAGGCCACGGCGGAGCCGAGGAGTTCACCCAGGCGGGAGGCGGCCGGAGCGAGGGAGAAGGCGGGGTCCGGGGCGCCCTTGGGGCGGCCCAGGTGCGAGGCGACGACCACCTTGGCGCCCGCGTCCGCGAGGGCCTTGACGGTGGGCAGGACGGCGCGGATGCGGCCGTCGTCGGTGATCGTCCCGTCGGCCAGCGGCACGTTGAGGTCGGCGCGGACGAATACCCGCTTGCCGCTCACGCCGTCGGCGAGAAGTTCGTCGATCGTCTTCATTGAGTGGACTCCAAAGGAGGGCTCGTGGTGCACCTGATCGTAAGAGGACGTGGTCCGGGCGCGAGACAGGGCCCGGACAGCGCGGCGCTGCGCTGCCCGAGCCCTGCTCTCACTTCAAGGTCCCGCTTCGGCGATCAGAGCTGGTTGCCGACGAAGACCGTGAGGTCCACGAGGCGGTTGGAGTAGCCCCACTCGTTGTCGTACCAGCCGATGACCTTCACGTTCTTGCCCTCCTGGACCATGGTCAGGGAGGAGTCGAAGGTGCAGGACGCCGGGGCGTTGACGATGTCGGAGGAGACGATCGGGTCCTCCGTGTAGTCCAGGAGGCCCTTCAGCTCGCCCTCGGCGGCCTTCTGGAAGGCGGCGTTGACCTCTTCCTTGGTGACCTCGCGGCCGAGCTCGACGACCAGGTCGGTGACCGAGCCGGTCGGGACCGGGACGCGCATGGCGATGCCGTCGAGCTTGCCCTTGAGCTGCGGCAGCACCAGGGCGGTGGCCTTCGCGGCGCCCGTCGTGGTCGGGATGATGTTCTCGGCGGCGGCACGGGCGCGGCGCAGGTCCTTGTGCGGGAAGTCCAGGATGCGCTGGTCGTTCGTGTACGCGTGCACCGTCGTCATCAGGCCCTTGACGATGCCGAAGTTCTCGTCGAGGACCTTCGCCATCGGCGCCACGCAGTTGGTGGTGCAGGAGGCGTTGGAGATGACGTGGTGGTTCGCCGGGTCGTACTTGTCCTGGTTGACGCCCATGACGATGGTGATGTCCTCGTCCTTGGCCGGAGCCGAGATGAGGACCTTCTTGGCGCCGCCGGCGATGTGCTTCGCGGCGTCTTCCTTCTTGGTGAAGATGCCGGTCGACTCGATGACGATGTCGACGCCCAGCTCGCCCCACGGGATGTCGGCCGGGTTGCGCTCGGAGAGCACCTTGATGGTGTGGCCGTCCACGGTGATCGTGTCGGCGGTGTGGGAGACCTCCTGCTTGAGGCGACCCAGGATCGTGTCGTACTTGAGCAGGTGAGCGGTGGTCGCGGTGTCACCCAGGTCGTTGACAGCCACAACCTCGATGTCCGCCCCCTGCTCCAGCAGGGCGCGGAAGTAGTTACGCCCGATGCGGCCGAAGCCGTTGATGCCTACGCGGATCGTCACGAACCGATCTCCTCGTTGGTACGCCGGCCATGCGGTGCCGGCGAGCTCTGTTTGGGATGTCCCCGACCACCACCGACCCTACCTCTCCGATGGCCCCGGGGTGACATCGAGATGGCCCATACACGGGCAGGCATTCCGTACCCGTCGGTAGGGGTACGGACCGTGCCGGATCGACGGTGGTTTCACTCGTATTTGTTACGGAATGCCGAGCGGTTTTGACGGTCTGTTCACTCGTTCGTGAGCGGGTCGGCTCACTTGATCAACGCCCTTTCCGCGCACCGTTGAGAGGGGCCGCGCTCACCTGTCGGAACAAGGCGAGCATGATCTGTCAACGTGGCGGCCCTCACCTCCCGGAACGCGTGGAACGCCGTCCTCGGACAGAGGTGCCCGATCGGCCGCCGACCACACCTGCACGGGCGCCGAGGCCGGAGGTGCCGGTGATGCGCCAGGGGAAGACGGTGCCGGTGAGCAGAGGCTGCGACCCGCGCATATGACGGGGCATCAGATGCGCGAAGGCCGGCGCCCCGGCCCGACTGGGCCTCGGCACCGGCCTGTTGGCATGCGGCGGTCAGCCCGCCAGGTTATCCGCCAGCTCCTCGGTGAGGTTGGCCTCCGTGCCCGGGATGCCCAGGTCGGCGGCGCGCTTGTCGGCCATGGCGAGCAGCCGGCGGATACGGCCCGCCACCGCGTCCTTGGTCAGCGGCGGGTCGGCGAGCGCGCCCAGCTCCTCCAGGGAGGCCTGCTTGTGCTCCATACGCAGGCGTCCGGCCGCGGCGAGGTGCTCGGGGACCTCGTCACCCAGGATCTCCAGCGCCCGCTGCACCCGGGCTCCGGCGGCCACGGCGGCCCGGGCCGAGCGGCGCAGGTTGGCGTCGTCGAAGTTGGCGAGCCGGTTGGCCGTGGCCCGCACCTCGCGGCGCATCCGGCGCTCCTCCCAGGCCAGCACGGACTCGTGCGCGCCCAGCCGGGTCAGCAGCGCGCCGATCGCGTCACCGTCACGGACGACCACCCGGTCCACGCCGCGCACCTCACGCGCCTTCGCGGCGATGGACAGCCGGCGGGCGGCGCCGACCAGCGCCAGCGCGGCCTCGGGCCCCGGGCAGGTCACTTCCAGGGAGGAGGACCGGCCGGGCTCGGTCAGCGAACCGTGCGCCAGGAAAGCCCCGCGCCAGGCCGCCTCCGCGTCGCACGTGGCTCCCGAGACCACCTGCGGGGGCAGACCGCGGATGGGACGGCCCCGGCCGTCCACGAGCCCCGTCTGGCGGGCCAGCTGGTCCCCGCCGGCGACGACCCGGACGACGTAGCGCGAGCCGCGGCGCAGCCCGCCGGGCGCCATCACGATCAGCTCGGAGCCGTGGCCGAAGATCTCCAGGATGTCCCGCTTGAGGCGCCGGGCCGCCATCGCGGTGTCCAGCTCCGCCTCGATCACGATGCGCCCGCTCACCAGGTGGAGGCCGCCGGCGAACCGCAGAATGGCGGAGACCTCCGCCTTCCTGCAGCAGGTCCGGGTGACGGGGAGCCGGGAGATCTCGTCCTTCACCGCTGCCGTCATCGCCATGGGCCGATCCTTCCATGCATCCGAAAAATACGGTCGTACGCGGCGGCCAACAGCTCCGGATCATGCCGGGGGCTTCCGTCGGTCCGGGCCACCGGCGCCAGCTCGATCGCGGCCCCCAGCCGCTTGGCAGCCTCGGTGAGCGAGTCGCGGTCGGGCACGGCGGCCTCGTCGGCCAGCACCACGTCCAGGGCGAGTTTAGGGGCGTGTCGCCCCAAAACCTCCAAATGACGCTGCGGGGAGAAGCCCTCGGTTTCTCCCGGCTGCGGGGCGAGGTTCAGGGACAGCACCTTGCGTGCCTTGGTCTCGGTGAGGGCGTCCAGCAGCTCGGGGACGAGCAGGTGCGGGATCACCGAGGAGAACCAGGAACCGGGGCCGAGCACCACCCAGTCCGCGTCCAGCACCGCCGCCACGGCCTCCGGCACGGCCGGCGGGTCGTTGGGCACCAGGTGCACCGACTGGACCTCGCCCGGGGTGAGGGCGACGTTCGCCTGTCCGCGCACCGTGTCCACGTCGTCCGGGCGGTCCGGGTCGTGCCCCTTGACCAGGGCCTGCAGCTCCAGCGGCACGGCGGACATCGGCAGCACCCGGCCGTGCGCGCCGAGCAGCTTGCCCACCAGGTCCAGAGCCTGCACATGGTCGCCGAGCTGCTCCCACAGGGCGACGATCAGCAGATTGCCGACCGCGTGCTCGTGCAGATCGCCCTGGGACTGGAAGCGGTGCTGGATGACCCGGGCCCAGGTCTGCCCCCACTCGTCGTCGCCGCACAGCGCGGCCAGCGCCTTGCGCAGGTCACCGGGCGGCAGCACGCCCAGCTCGTCGCGCAGCCGGCCGCTGGAGCCGCCGTCGTCGGCCACGGTGACCACGGCCGTGAGGTCGCCGGTGATCCGGCGCAGCGCGGCGAGCGAGGCGGACAGGCCCATGCCGCCGCCGAGTGCGACCACCTTGGGCTGCGCGCCCCGGCGGCGGGGCCGCCCACCGCGGGCCTCGGCAGGCCGGGCCGCCGCCGCCCGGGCGTCGGCCGCGGCACGGCTCGAACGGCCCTCGGGCACCATCCGGCGCAGCCTGCCCAGCCGCCGTGTACGTTCCGTCATTCCCGTCCCATGTCCCGGTGCACGACCACCGTCTCCACGCCCTCGGCCGCGAGCCGCGCGGCGAGCTTCTCCGACACCGCGACCGAGCGGTGCTTGCCGCCCGTACAGCCGATGGCGATGGTCACGTACCGCTTGCCCTCGCGCCGGTAGCCGGCCGCGATGAGCCGCAGCAGCTCGGCGTACCGGTCGAGGAACTCCTTGGCGCCCGGCTGGTTGAAGACGTAGGCGGCGACCTCCTCGTTGAGGCCGGTGAACGGGCGCAGCTCCGGGACCCAGTGCGGGTTGGGCAGGAACCGCATGTCCGCCACCAGATCGGCGTCGACCGGCAGACCGTACTTGAAGCCGAAGGACATCACGGTGGCCCGCAGCTCGGGCTCCTCCTCCCCGGCGAACTGGGCGTCCATCTTGGCGCGCAGCTCGTGCACGTTGAGGCTGGAGGTGTCGATCACCAGGTCGGCGTCGCCGCGCAGCTCGCGCAGCAGCTCGCGCTCGGCGGCGATGCCGTCGACGATCCGGCCGTCGCCCTGCAGCGGGTGCGGGCGGCGCACCGACTCGAAGCGGCGCACCAGGGCCTCGTCGGAGGACTCCAGGAAGACGATCCTCCGGGTCACGCCGCGGGTGTCGAGGTCGGCGAGGGACTCGCGCAGATTGTCGAAGAAGCGCCGGCCGCGTACGTCGACGACGACCGCGATCCGCGCCACGTTGCCCTGCGAGCGGGCGCCCAGCTCCACCATCGTGGGGATGAGGGCGGGCGGGAGGTTGTCCACGACGAACCAGCCGAGGTCCTCCAGACACTTCGCCGCCGTCGACCGTCCCGCTCCGGACATGCCGGAGATGATCACCAGCTCGGGGATGGCCGCGTCGGGGCCTGCAGCCGGTGTACCGTCCGTGCTCACCTGTGCTCCGTCGTCCTGGACCGCGGGCTGCTGACCGGCCGCGGTTCGCGGCTGATCCTGCCCTGCCTCCCTGTGAGCGGGATCTCGGTCCGCTGTGGGCTGTGCATCGTGCTCGGTCATGTCTCCTGCCCCCGTCGTTCGTCCGGGAGGCCCGCGGTTACGGGCTCCCGCGAGGCACCCGCCGTCGTATCGGGTTCCTCGTCCTCAATGATCTCTCCAGTCGCCGTGTTGACGGCGGGTGCGGCCGGAGCCGCCTGGGCGAGGGCCGCGGCGACGGTCTCGGCCGTCTTCCGGCCTATGCCCGGCACCTCCTGGATCTGCTCGATTGTGGCGGACCGCAGCTTCTTCACCGAGCCGAAATGCTTGATGAGCGCCTGTTTGCGGGTATCGCCGAGGCCGGGGACCTCGTCCAGGGGGCCGGCCCGGAACCGCTTGGCGCGTTTGGTGCGCTGGTAGGTGATCGCGAACCGGTGGGCCTCGTCCCGTACCCGCTGGAGCAGATACAGACCCTCGCTGGTGCGGGGCAGCACCACCGGGTCGTCGTCGCCCGGCAGCCAGACCTCCTCCAGGCGCTTGGCGAGGCCGCAGACGGCGATGTCGTCGATGCCCAGCTCGTCCAGTGCGCGCCGGGCCGCGGCGACCTGCGGCCGGCCGCCGTCGACCACGACCAGCTGCGGCGGGTACGCGAACTTCCTGGGGCGGCCGTCGTCGTCCTTGAGGCTGTTGACGGCCGCGTCCGGGCCGGTCAGAGCGCCGTCACCGTCTCCGAGGACGTCCTCGGAGTCCTCCGTCCACTCCCCCGTGCGCTCCTTCTCCGCGAGGTACCGCTTGAAGCGGCGGGTGATCACCTCGTGCATGGAGCGGACGTCGTCCTGGCCCGCGAAGCCCTTGATCTGGAAGCGCCGGTACTCGCTCTTGCGCTGCAGGCCGTCCTCGAAGACGACCATGGAGGCGACCACGTCGTCCCCCTGGAGATGCGAGATGTCGTAGCACTCGATCCGCAGCGGGGCGCTGTCCAGGTCGAGGGCCTCGGCGATCTCCTCCAGGGCACGCGAGCGCGTGGTCAGGTCGGAGGCGCGCTTGGTCTTGTGCAGGGCGAGGGCCTGCTGGGCGTTGCGCTGCACGGTCTCCATGAGCGCCTTCTTGTCGCCGCGCTGCGGGATGCGCAGCGAGACGTTGGACCCGCGGCGGCCGGTCAGCCACTCCTGGACCGGCTCGACCGGCTCCGGCAGTGCCGGGACCAGGACCTCCTTGGGGACGGCGTCCCCGGTCTCCTCGCCGTAGAGCTGCTGGAGGGCGTGCTCGACCAGGGCGCCGGTGGTGATCTCCTCCACTTTGTCGGTCACCCAGCCGCGCTGGCCGCGCACCCGGCCGCCGCGCACGTGGAAGATCTGCACCGCCGCCTCCAGCTCGTCCTCGGCGACCGCGACGAGGTCGGCGTCCGTCGCGTCGGCGAGCACGACGGCGTTCTTCTCCATGGCCTTCTTCAGGGCCTCGATGTCGTCGCGCAGCCGGGCCGCCCGCTCGTACTCCATCTCCTCGGCCGCCTCCATCATCTGCTTCTCCAGACGGCGGAGGTAGGTGCCGGTGCGGCCGGCCATGAAGTCGCAGAACTCCTCGGCCAGCTCCCTGTGGTCCTCGGGCCCGATCCGGCCGACGCACGGCGCGGAGCACTTGCCGATGTAGCCGAGCAGGCAGGGCCGGCCGGTGCGGGCGGCGTTCTTGAAGACGCCCGTCGAGCAGGTGCGCACCGGGAAGACGCGCAGCAGCAGGTCGACGGTGTCGCGGATGGCCCACGCGTGCGCGTACGGACCGAAGTACCGGACGCCTTTCTTCTTGTGACCGCGCATCACCTGCACGCGCGGGAACTCCTCGTTCATCGTCACCGCGAGGTACGGGTAGCTCTTGTCGTCGCGGTACTTGACGTTGAACCGGGGGTCGTACTCCTTGATCCACGAGTACTCCAGCTGGAGGGCCTCGACCTCCGTGGACACCACGGTCCACTCCACGGACGCGGCGGTGGTCACCATCGTCCGGGTCCGCGGGTGCAGGTTCGCCAGGTCCTGGAAGTAGTTCGCCAGGCGCTGGCGCAGGCTTTTCGCCTTTCCGACGTAGATCACCCGGCGGTGCTCGTCACGGAACCTGTACACCCCCGGGGAGTCCGGGATCTCACCCGGCCTGGGGCGGTAGCTGGAGGGGTCGGCCATGTCTCACACCCTACTGGCGAGCACCGACACCGCGTCGGGCCTGTGGACAACGCCCGCACCCGCGCGCCCGTCCGTCCACAGGCCGGCACCGGTGTGCGGCGACGGCACGTCCGGCTCCGGTACCGATCACGGGCGAACGGCCGGGGAAGGGGCCTGCTTGGGCGACACGGAGGCTTGCCGGGGCGGCGGGCGGCGGGCGGCGGGCGGCGGGCGGCGGGCGGCGGGCGGCGGGCGGCGAGGAGGTTCTAGCCGTCCGGGGATCGTCGCCGAAACGCTCAGGTCTCCTTGTCGACATGGTCAGGGTGCGGACGGGGGCCGGCCCGTGCGGCGCCGCGCACCGGCGCGGCGTGGGCGTCGCGCACGGGCCGTCCTGTCGAGCGGCGCGGGCGGGGTGCGCGAGGGGCCGACGGCTGCGGGATCCGGCCGCGGCGCCGCCGCCCTCCGAGGGCCTGGCGGGTTCCAGGTGTTGTCGGGGTCTGGTCAACACGCTTCAATGCGGAGGAACTCGGGGCCGTGCATCCACGCGTACCGGCGTGGCGTGCGCAGGCACGGGCGTCCACAGCGCCCAAGAGGTGGCCCCGGCACCAGCGCAGCGGTCTGACCAGCCGCAGCGACACCTCACAGAAAGGCGCCCCGGTATGCGGCATGCCACGGAGCACGCGCACCTCCCCACCGCGGAACTGGACACGGCCCTGCGGGGCGGCCCCTTCCATGTGGCGCTGCGCGCCGCGATCGCCGCGCGCGGGCTGCCGCTGCAGCGCGTCCAGCATCATCTGTCCCGGTACGGGGTGAAGGTCGGTGTCACCAGCCTGAGTTACTGGCAGCAGGGCGCTCGCCGCCCCCAGCGGCCGGAGTCGCTCAGGGCCGTGCGGGCCCTGGAGGAGATCCTCCAGCTGCCGGACGAGTCACTGATCCGGCTGCTCACCGAGGCCGACCAGCGCCCGACGGCCGGCAGGCCGGCAGGACGCTCCTACCGCCTGCTGACCGAGGCCTCGAACGCCCTGGACCGGCTCCGCGCCGAGCTGGGCTGGTCGCTGGACGGCGGGCTGCACACCCTGGGTCACCACGAATGCGTCCGCATCGGCGCCCGGCGCGAGCTGGCGGCCCGCGAGGCCCACCACATCGTGCGGGCCCACCGCGACGGCGTCGACCGCTTCGTCGCCGTGCACCACGGAGATCCCGGCTGCCGCCCGGCCGACATCAGAGTGCGGGCGCTGGAGAACTGCCGCACGGGACGGATCCGCTGGGACCAGGACACCGGCGTGCTGGTCGCGGAGCTGCTCTTCGGCACCCGGCTGCGCGCCGGTGACACCTTCCTCTTCCGGTACGGCATCGAGGACGGCACGGCCGGGCCCGCCCGGGAGTACCTGCACCGCTTCGCCATCCCCGGCGGCCAGTACGCCCTCCAGGTCCGGTTCGACGCGGCCGCGCTGCCGGTCCGCTGTCACCGCTTCGCCCAGCACTCGCCGGCGGCACCCCGCAGCGGCCGCCACGACCTGCCGGTCACCGGCCCACACCACTGCGTCCACGTGGTCGAGCCGCGGATCCGTCCGGGCATCGTCGGCATCGCGTGGGACTGGGAGTGAAGTCGCCCTCGCCGCGCGGCACTTGAACCGGATCGCTGCCGGGCCGGTCCGGCTCGGCTGTCCGGTCAGGCGCCCGGGCCCGCGATGATCCTGCCGTTCGCCGTCTTCACCGGCAGTTCCGCCAGGGGCTCGGTGGCCGGTGACTGGACCACCTTGCCCGTCACGGCGTCGAACTGGCTGCCGTGGCAGGGGCAGACCAGAGTGGTCCCCTGCAGTTTGTTGATGGGACACCCCGCGTGGGTGCAGATCGTGCTGTACGCCTTCAGCGTGCCGTTCCCGTCGCGGCTGACGATCACGTTGTGGTCGCGGTAGAGCTTGGCCCCGCCCTTCGAGACCTCGCTCTCGGCGCCGAGGTCGACCGGCGCGGCCGGGGTGGCCGCCGGGTCCGAGCCACCCCGGCCCGGCGCCGAGCAGGCGGCCAGACCGAGCCCGGCGGCCGGGACCGCGGCGGCCCCTCGAAGGACGGTGCGACGGCTCGCGGACGGTCGGGCGGGCATCTGGGACTCCACTGCTCAAGGGATGTGCAGGGCGACGATACCCGGGCAGAAGGGCCGGCCCCGGGGCGGGGCGGGGCGGGCCGGGCGGAGGGTGCGGGTCCGGGCGGCGGGGGAGGTTCCGGCGGTTGGAGCGGATTCGGGTGGCGGCGAGGTTGATGGTGGGAGCAGGTCCGGGCGGCGGGGAGATTCCGGCGGCCGGAGCGGGTCCGGCGGTAGGGAGCGGGTCCGTGCGTCCCGAGCGCAGAACCGGCCGGGCCGGCCCGCAGAGGGTGGGTGAGTGACGTAAACGCTTACGCAAGCGTTTACGTCAGGCTGGTCGATGGGATACCGTCCCGGCGCGGAAGGACCGCGCTCGGGCGGAGGAGAAGGGAGACGCGATGCCCACCATGGCCGACGTCGCGCGCAGCGCCGGGGTCTCCGTGGCGACCGTCTCCCACGTGCTGAACGGCACCCGCCCGGTGCTGCCCCACACCCGCCAGGCCGTGCTGGACGCCATCGACGCCCTGGGCTACACCCCCAACACGCTGGCCCGCTCCCTGGTGACCTCCCGCACCCGGTCCATCGGACTCGCGGTGTCGGCGATAAGCAACCCGTACTTCACGGAGATCCTTCAAGGCGTCGAGGCCGCCGCCCTGGATGCGGGCTACAGCCTGCTCATCGCGGACCCGCACGACGATCCCGAGCACGAGCGCAAGGTCGTGCAGCTGCTGCATGAACGCCGGGTGGACGGCGTGATCGTCGCCCCGTCCGCGCGGCCGCGTGAACTGGTCGGCTACCTCCGGCGGCACTCCGTACCGACCGTGTTCCTGGACCGGATGATCGGCGCGGACGTGCTGGAGGGCGCGGACGTGGGAGGCGCCGCCACCCCGGATGGGCCCTGGTACGACCAGGTCTGCGCCGAGAGCGCCGGACCCACCGCGCGTCTGGTCACCCACCTCGCCGGGCTGGGGCACCGTCGGATCGGCCTCGTCGCGGGCCTGCCCGGCCTCAGCACCACCGGGGAACGCGTCTCCGGCTACCGGGACGGTCTCACCGCCGCCGGCCTGGCCTTCGACGAGCGGCTCCTCGTGTCCGGGAACTCGGAGGCCGCCGGTGCCGAGCAGGCCACGGCCGCCCTGCTCGCCCTCCCCGATCCGCCCACGGCCCTGGTCACCGCCAACAACGCGATGACCATCGGCGCGCTGCGCGCCCTGCGCCGGCACGGCTTGTCCGTCCCCGACGACATCGCCCTGTGCTGCTTCGACGACTTCACCTGGGCCGACCTGTTCTCGCCCCGGCTCACCGCCGTCGCCCAGCCCAGCAGGGAGCTGGGCGGCGAGGCCGTGCGGGTGCTGCTCGACCGCCTGGACGACCCGCGCCGGCCGGTCAGGACAGTGCGGCTGCCGTGCACGTTCGTCCATCGCACGTCCTGCGGGTGCCCGGAGGAGCCGGGCGGGACCCGGGAGTCCGGGCACACCGCGTCATCCACGCTGTCGGAGAAGGGAACCACCTCGTGATCGTCGTCACCGGTGAGGCACTGATCGACCTGGTACCGCAGGGCTCCGGTGCTCTCGCGGCCCTGAAGCCGGCGCTCGGCGGCGGCCCCTACAACACCGCCGTAGCCCTCGGCCGCCTCGGCTCGCGCACCGCGTTCTGCTCCCGGACCTCGCGGGACGCCTTCGGCGAGGCCCTGCTGGACGGGCTGCGGCGGGCGGGGGTCGACGTGTCGCGCGTGCAGCGCGGGGCGGAGCCGACGACTCTGGCGGTGGCCACGATCGACGACGGTGGGTCGGCCGCGTACTCCTTCTATGTCGACGGCACCGCCGACCGTCTGTTCACCGCTCCGGCCGCGCTGCCCGCCGGCACGCGCGCGGTGTCCTTCGGCACCTGCTCGCTCGTCCTGGAACCGGGGGCGAGCGCCTATGAGGAGCTGATGCGCACGGCGGCCGCACAGGGGCTGTTCACCGCGCTCGACCCCAACATCCGGGCGGGACTGATCCCGGACGCGGACGCCTACCGGGCGCGTTTCAAGAGCTGGCTGCCCTCGGTGACGCTGCTCAAGCTGTCCGCGGAGGACGCCGAGTGGCTGGGCGGCACCCCGCGCGAGTGGCTGGCCGCGGGACCGGCGGCCGTCGTGGTGACCCGGGGCGGGGATGGTCTGACCGTGTTCACCCGGGACGGCGCGGAGTACTCCGTGCCGGGTGAGAAGATCGCCGTGGTGGACACCATCGGCGCCGGTGACACGGTGAACGCGGCCTTGCTGCACGGGATTTCGGCCCTGGACGCGCTGTCGGAGGAAGCGCTCGCCGCCCTCGGGGCGGAGGGCTGGACGCGGCTGCTGCGCTTCGCGGCACGCGCGGCGGCGATCACCTGTTCGCGGGCGGGGGCCGAGCCGCCGTACGCGGCCGAGCTCGGTGATCTGTGAGCGACCCCTCTTCTCGTCAGCCGCTTCCCTCTCTGATGTTGTCAAAGTGCGGCCGGAACCGTGGTGCGGGGATCTGCCGGACCTCGGAGCCGGGTGGCTGATGGTGGAACGAGCGGCGCCCCGCGGGGAGTTCCCGCGGGGCGCCGTTTTTCTGGTGATGTGTCAGGCCTTGCGGGCCCGCGTCGTCTTCTTCGCGGGCGTCGCCTTCTTCGTTGCTGCGGCGGCCTTCTTGGTCGCCGTGTTGTTGGCCTTGGCCGTCACCGATTTCTTGGCCGCCGTCTTCGCCGCGACCGTCTTCCTGGTCGTGGCCGCACGCTGCGCCGGCACGGTGTCGGCGTCGCTGATGCGGTCGGCGCCGAGGATCTCGCGCAGGAACTTGCCGGTGTGGCTGGCCGGGACCCCGGCGACCTCCTCGGGCGTGCCCTCGGCGACCACGAGACCACCGCCTGCGCCGCCCTCCGGGCCCATGTCGACGATCCAGTCGGCGGTCTTGATCACGTCGAGGTTGTGTTCGATGACGATGACCGTGTTGCCCTTGTCGACCAGGCCGCCGAGGACCTTGAGCAGCTTGCTGATGTCCTCGAAGTGCAGGCCGGTGGTCGGCTCGTCCAAGACGTAGACGGTGCGCCCGGTGGACCGCTTCTGCAGTTCGCTGGCCAGCTTCACGCGCTGGGCCTCGCCGCCGGAGAGGGTGGTGGCGGACTGGCCGAGGCGGACGTAGCCGAGGCCGACGTCCTTCAGGGTCCTCAGGTGCCGGGAGATGGCCGGGACGGCCTCGAAGAAGTCGGTGGCCTCCTCGATCGGCATGTTCAGCACGTCGGCGATGGACTTGCCCTTGTAGTGGACCTCCAGGGTCTCCCGGTTGTACCGGGCGCCGTGGCAGACCTCGCACGGGACGTAGACGTCCGGGAGGAAGTTCATCTCGATCTTGATCGTGCCGTCGCCCGCGCAGTTCTCGCAGCGGCCGCCCTTGACGTTGAAGGAGAAGCGGCCGGGCTGGTAGCCGCGGACCTTCGCCTCGGTGGTCTCGGCGAACAGCTTGCGGATGTGGTCGAAGACGCCGGTGTACGTCGCCGGGTTGGACCGCGGGGTGCGGCCGATCGGCGACTGGTCGACGTGCACGACCTTGTCGACCAGGTCGTCGCCGTCCACGCGCGTGTGCCGGCCCGGCACGTTCCGCGCGCCGTTCAGCTCGCGGGCGAGGTGCGTGTACAGGATGTCGTTGACCAGCGTGGACTTGCCGGATCCGGACACGCCGGTGACGGCCGTGAAGACGCCCAGCGGGAAGGACACGTCGATGTCCTGGAGGTTGTTCTCCCGGGCGCCGTGCACGGTGAGCTGGCGGGACGGGTCGCGCGGACGGCGCACCTCCGGCACCGGGATCGCCTTGCGGCCCGAGAGATACGCGCCGGTCTGCGACTCGGTGTTGGCGAGCAGCTCCTTCAGCGAGCCGCTGTGCACGACCTTACCGCCGTGCTCGCCGGCGCCGGGGCCGATGTCCACGACCCAGTCGGCGACCTTGATGGTGTCCTCGTCGTGCTCCACGACGATGAGCGTGTTGCCCATGTCGCGCAGCCGGACCAGGGTCTCGATCAGCCGGTGGTTGTCGCGCTGGTGCAGGCCGATGGACGGCTCGTCCAGGACGTACAGGACGCCGACGAGGCCGGAGCCGATCTGGGTGGCCAGGCGGATCCGCTGGGCCTCGCCGCCGGAGAGGGTGCCCGCCGCGCGGTTCAGCGAGAGGTAGTCCAGGCCGACGTCGACCAGGAAGCGCAGCCGTTCGTTGACCTCCTTGAGCACCCGCTCGGCGATCTTCTTGTCGCGATCGCTCAGCTTCAGCTGCCTCAGGAAGTCCGCGCAGTCGCTGATCGACATCGCGGAGACCTCGGCGATCGACTTCCCCATGATGGTGACCGCGAGCACGATCGGCTTCAGCCGGGTGCCCTCGCAGGAGGGGCAGGGCACCTCGCGCATGTAGCCCTCGAAGCGCTCGCGGCTGGCGTCGCTCTCGGCCTCGCTGTGCCGGCGCTTCACGAACGGCACCGCGCCCTCGAAGGGCGTGGTGTACACGCGCTCACGGCCGTACCGGTTGCGGTAGCGGACCTCGATCTGGGTCTTGTGGCCGTAGAGCAGCGCCTTCTTCGCGCGCTGCGGCAGGCCCGCGAACGGGATGTCCGTGCGGAAGCCGAGCGCGTCCGCGAGGGCGCCGATCAGACGGCCGAAGTAGTCCTTGGTGTGGCCGTGCGACCAGGGGTGGATGGCGCCCTCGTCCAGGGACTTGTCCTCATCCGGGACGATCAGCTCGGGGTCGACCTCCATGCGCGTGCCGATGCCGGTGCAGTCGGGGCAGGCGCCGAAGGGCGAGTTGAAGGAGAAGGAGCGGGGCTCCAGCTCCTCGAAGGACAGGTCGTCGTACGGGCAGTACAGGTGCTCGGAGAACATGCGCTCGCGCTCGGGGTCGTCCTCCGGGAGGTCGACGAAGTCGAGCACGACCATGCCGCCGGACAGGCCGAGGGCGGTCTCGACGGAGTCGGTCAGACGGCGCTTGGCGGAGTCCTTCACGGTGAGGCGGTCGACGACCACCTCGATGGTGTGCTTCTCCTGCTTCTTCAGCGTGGGCGGGCTGGAGAGCTGGATGGTCTCCCCGTCGACGCGCGCGCGGGAGTAGCCCTTGGTCTGCAGGTCGGCGAAGAGGTCGACGAACTCTCCCTTGCGCTCGCGCACGAGCGGCGACAGCACCTGGAAGCGGCTCCCCTCCGGCAGCTCCAGGACCCGGTCGACGATGGCCTGCGGCGACTGGCGGGAGATCGGCCGGCCGCACTCGGGGCAGTGCGGCTTGCCGATGCGCGCGAACAGCAGACGCAGGTAGTCGTAGACCTCGGTGATGGTGCCGACCGTCGAGCGCGGGTTGCGGGAGGTCGACTTCTGGTCGATGGAGACCGCCGGGGACAGGCCTTCGATGAAGTCGACGTCCGGCTTGTCCATCTGGCCGAGGAACTGCCGGGCGTACGAGGAGAGCGACTCCACGTAGCGCCGCTGGCCCTCGGCGAAGATCGTGTCGAAGGCCAGGGAGGACTTGCCCGACCCCGACAGGCCCGTGAAGACGATGAGCGAGTCCCGGGGCAGGTCGAGCGAGACATTCTTCAGGTTGTGCTCGCGCGCGCCACGGACGATGAGACGGTCGGCCACGCCGGTCCGCACCTTTCTTGAGAGAAGTGACAGGGGCGGGGCCCCCGTGCTTCTTCAGACTAGGGGGAGCCACTGACAACGCCGGTCGGATTGCCCGGTTGCATAACAACCTCCGGCCATCCAGCATGCCCGACGCCGCCTCCGACGATATAGCACGCACTTTCGATTCACGGACGAGCTTCACCACCTTCACCCGAAGGTGTGGCGGGGCTAATGTCAGGCACATGATTGATCACGCTCATGACCTGGCATGTGTACGTGACGCGACCGAACGGCTCCTCACCGCGGTCGCCAAACTGGACAACGCGTCGCTCGCCGAGCCGTCACGGCTTCCCGGCTGGACCCGCGGGCACGTCCTCGCCCATCTCGCCCGCAACGCCGACGCGCTCGTGAACGTTCTCGAGGGGCGCCCCATGTACCCGAGCGGCGAGGCGCGGGAGGCCGACATCGAGCGGGGCGCCCCGCGCCCGATCGACGTCCAGCTCGCCGACCTGCGCGAGAGCGCGGCCCGCTTCCAGGCGGCGGGGGACGCGCCGGCGGACTGGTCGCGCACCGTGGAGCTGCGCAACGGGGTCACCGACTCGGCGGCGCGGGTGCCGTTCCGGCGGTGGGTGGAGGTGGAGCTGCACCATGTGGACCTCGGCATCGGCTACGAGCTGGAGGATCTTCCCGCGGAGTTCCTGGAGCGGGAGACCGGGTTTCTCGCCCAGCGGTTCACCGGGCACCCCGATGTCGCGCCGACGCGGATCACGGACGGCACGCGCGCGTGGCTGACCGGGCGGGAGGCGGACGAGCCGGAGGTCGTGATCAGCGGGACTCCGGCGGATCTGGTCGGCTGGCTCGCAGGACGGCGCGACGGCTCCGGCCTCACCGCGGAGGGCACACTGCCGACGCTGCCTCCGCTGTAGGCCGCCGTCGGTGCGCGGGCGCCTGTCGGCTATAGGCTGATCTCCATGACGTACACCGGAGAGGTCAGGGTCGGCGGACCGGCGGATGTGCACGAGCTGAAAGACCTGATGATCACGAAGATCGCGGTCGGCCCGATGGACAACAACGCCTATCTGCTGCGCTGCCGGGCCACCGACGAGCAGCTCCTGATCGACGCCGCCAACGAGGCGGGCACGCTCCTCGGCATGATCGGTGACGACGGCATCGCGTCCGTCGTCACCACGCACCGGCACGGCGACCACTGGCAGGCGCTCGCCGAGGTCGTCGCGGCGACGGGCGCGCGCACGTACGCAGGCCGCGAGGACGCCCCCGGCATCCCCGTGCCCACCGACGTCCTCGTCGACGACGGCGACGTCATCAGGGTGGGGCAGGTGGAACTCACCGCACGGCATCTCGTCGGACACACCCCGGGTTCGATCGCCCTGGTCTATGACGACCCGCACGGCCACCCGCACGTCTTCACCGGCGACTGCCTCTTCCCGGGCGGTGTCGGCAACACGCACAAAAACCCGAAGGCCTTCGCCAGCCTGATCCACGACGTGGAGACGAAGATCTTCGACGTGCTGCCGGACGAGACCTGGGTGTATCCCGGCCACGGCAACGACACGACACTGGGCGCGGAGCGGCCGCATCTGCCGGAGTGGCACGCGCGCGGGTGGTGACCGTCCGGCGCGCGCCCCGTGTGAACGTTTCACCCGTGTCGGGGGCGCGTGCGCGCTCCCCGCGCGCCGTGTCACGCAGTCAACTGGTGGCAACCCCGCAGAGGATGACGGCTCCTCCGCGGCAGGGCCGCCGGTCTCCAACCCCGCCCTCGGCCGGCGGCCCAGGCCAACCGCCCGTGGCCGAGCCGCCGTTCACACGGCCGCAACACCCGCTCCCACTATGCGGACAGTCCTGGTCGTGACCTCGACAAACGCGCGGTTCGCTGCCACTCTCCCGGCATGCATCCCGCTCCTCGCGCCCTGCGCCGCGCGGCAGCCGCCGCCACCGTAGCCCTCCTCGCCACCGCCATTGGCTGCGCTCCGCAGCCCGAGGACAAGGGGTCGGCAACCCCGTCCGGCTCGGCCTCGCAGAGCTGCGCCAAGGGCAAGCAGGCCACCAAGACGTCCGGGAAGCTGACGATCGCGACGGACGAGCCGGCGTACGAGCCCTGGTTCCAGGACGACAAGCCCGCGAACGGCAAGGGCTTCGAGTCGGCGGTCGCCTACGCGGTGGCCGGGCGACTGGGGTACGGCAAGAGCGCCGTCGTCTGGCAGAGCGTGCCGTTCAACAAGGCCTTCGCTCCCGGCGAGAAGACCTTCGACTTCGACATCAACCAGGTGTCGATCAGCGCCGAGCGCAAGAAGGCCGTCGACTTCTCCTCCGGCTACTACGACGTGCGCCAGGCCGTCATCGCGCTGAAGGACGGCAAGGCGGCCAGGGCGACGAGGATCGCGGACCTCAAGGGCCTGAAGCTGGGCGCCCAGGTGGGCACCACGAGCCTCGGCTACATCAGCGACGTGGTGAAGCCGTCGCAGCAGGCGGCCGCCTACTCCAAGAACGACGAGGCCGTCTCCGCGCTCAAGAACGGCCAGGTGGACGCGATCGTCACCGATCTGCCGACCGCCTTCTACATCACCTCCGCCCAGGTGACCGACGCTAAGGTCGTCGGCCAGTTCGAGAACCAGGGCGGCGCGCCCGAGCAGTTCGGGCTCGTCCTCGACAAGGGCAGCGGCCTCACGCCGTGCGTGACGGCGGCCGTGGACGCCCTGCGCAAGGACGGCACGCTGGCGAAGCTGGAGAAGCAGTGGCTGTCCGACGCCGTCGACGCTCCGGTGCTCAAGTGACCGTCGTCGAGGAGGAGTCCGGGAAGGACTTCGGCAAGGACGACCTGGGCGACGGATACGTCCCGTCCGAACGGCGACTGGCACGCGAGCGGCACAAACGCGCGCGTGCCCGCCGTGCCACGGCGATCGCCGCCCTGTCCACCCTGGTCACCGGCGCCGTGCTGAGTCTGGTCGTCGTCAGCGCTCCCGGCTGGCCGCGCACCAGGGAGACCTTCTTCGACGGCCACTACGCGCGCGAGGCCTTCCCCAAAGTTCTCGAAGGGCTGTGGCTCAACGTCCGGTTGCTGCTGGTCTGCGGCGTGCTGGTGCTCGTCCTCGGCATGCTGATCGCCGTCGCGCGCACCCTGCCCGGGCCCGTGTTCTTCCCCCTGCGCGTGCTGGCGGCCGCGTACACGGACTTCTTCCGCGGTCTGCCGCTGATCATCAATCTCATGATCGTGGTCTTCGGCGTGCCCGCCCTGCGTCTGCAGGGCGTGACCGTCGATCCCGTGCTGCTGGGCGGTACGGCACTGACGCTGACCTACTCCGCGTACGTCGCCGAGGTGTTCCGCGCCGGCATCGAGTCCGTGCACCCCTCGCAGCGCGCCGCGGCCCGCTCGCTGGGCCTGACCAGCCGCCAGGCGCTGCGGTACGTGGTGCTCCCCCAGGCCGTACGCCGCCAGGTGCCGCCGCTGCTCAACGACCTCGTGTCGCTGCAGAAGGACACCGGGCTCGTGTCGATCGGCGGCGCGGTCGACGCCGTACGGGCGGCCGACATCATCACCCAGCGCAGCCTGAACTACACCCCGTACATCGTCGCGGGCCTGGTCTTCGTGGCGCTGACCGTTCCGATGACCCGCTTCACGGACTGGGTGACGGCCCGGACGGACCGGCGGCGGGCCCAGGGAGGAGCACTGTGAGCGGCACAGACGCGCCCGTGCTGCGCATGGAGTCCGTCCGCAAGACCTTCGGCGCCTCGCTCGTGCTGCGGGACGTCGATCTGGAGGTCGCCCCGCACACGGTCACCGCGCTGATCGGCGCCTCCGGATCGGGCAAGTCCACGCTGCTGCGGTGCGCCAACCTGCTGGAGGAGATCGACGACGGCGCGATCTGGCTGGACGGCGAGGAGATCACCGATCCCCGTGCCGACCCGGACGCGGTGCGGCGCCGGATCGGCGTGGTGTTCCAGGCGTACAACCTCTTCCCGCACATGACGGTGCTGGACAACATCACGCTGGCGCCGCGCCGGGTGCACGGCGTCACCCGCGAGGAGGCCGAGGAACGCGCCAGGGAGCTGCTGGAGCGCCTCGGACTCGGCGGCAAGGCGGAGGCCTACCCGGACCGGCTCAGCGGCGGTCAGCAGCAGCGGGTGGCAATCGTCCGGGCGCTTGCCGTGCGGCCCCGGCTGTTGCTGCTGGACGAGATCACGGCCGCGCTCGATCCCGAACTCGTGGGCGAGGTGCTGGAGGTGATCCGGGGCCTGAAGGACGAGGGCATGACCATGGTGCTGGCGACGCACGAGATGGGCTTCGCGCGGGACGTCGCCGACCAGGTGTGCTTTCTGGACGGTGGCGTCGTCCTGGAGCGCGGCACCGCGGAGCAGGTCTTCGGCGACCCGCAGCAGGAGCGCACACGGCGCTTCCTGCGGCGGATCGTGGAGGCGGGTCGGCTCTAGCCGGCCGGCCGCCCGCGCCGGTGGCTACGCCTCGGTCCGCGCCCCGCCCGCCAGGGCGGCCACGCGCTCCACGCCGAACACATAGCCCTGCACGCCGCATCCGGCGATCACGCCGTCGGCGCGCAGCGAGACGTAGGAGTGGTGCCGGAACGATTCGCGCTGGTGGATGTTGGAGATGTGCACCTCCAGCACGGGCATGCCGTCGCAGGTGTTGAGCGCGTCCAGAATCGCGACCGACGTGTGGGAGTAGGCGCCGGGGTTGATGACGATCCCGCAGTGGTTCAGGCGCGCCTCGTGGATCCAGTCGACCAGCTCGCCCTCGTGGTTGGACTGCCGGAAGTCCACCGTGCCGCCGTGCGCTGCCGCCGCCTTGGCGCACAGCGCCTCCACGTCGGCCAGCGTGTCCTTGCCGTAGATCTCGGGCTGACGCTGGCCGAGCAGGTTCAGGTTGGGCCCGTTCAGGATCATGATCGGGGCGTTGGCCAGGGTGCGGGGCACGGTTCCTCCGGTCCGTTCGGGGCGGTACGCCGACGACCGCCTGCTCGCACCGGTCTATCACGGCGGCCGCAGCGCACGGCGGGCCGTGTGCGCCGGTGGCCTCGGCGTACGCCGTGGTCGCCCGATCGCCTCCACGCGCCCCGTAACCGTTGATCACGTCGGCTGGTTGACGCGGCATGCAGCCTGTACGCGCCGTCAGCACCCCTTCGATGCCGAGACTGGCCGCCGCCTCCCTGGCGGGCACCGCGATCGAGTTCTACGACTTCTTCGTCTACGGCACGGCCGCTGCCCTGGTCCTGGGGCCACTGTTCTTCCCGGCGTTCTCACCGTCGGCGGGGACGCTGGCGGCGTTCGGGACGTTCGGAGCGGGGTTCGTGGCCCGGCCTCTGGGCTCGGTGCTGTTCGGGCATCTCGGCGACCGGCGCGGACGGCGGCCGGTGCTGGTCGCCTCGCTGCTCCTCACGGGTGCCTCCACGGTCGCGGTGGGCTGCCTGCCGGCGTACGGCACGATCGGCGTCGCGGCGCCCCTGCTGCTGCTCGTCCTGCGCTTCCTGCAGGGGCTCGGGCTCGGCGGGGAGTGGGGCGGTGCGGTGCTGCTGACCGTCGAGCACGCGCCTGCCGCGCGCCGCGCGCTGTGGTCGAGCTTCCCTCAGGTGGGGCCGGCGTTCGGTTTCCTGCTGGCCAACGGCATGATGCTCGCCCTGTCGGCGGCGCTGTCCGACGCGGAGTTCGCGCGGTGGGGATGGCGGGTGCCGTTCTGGGCGGCCGGCGCGCTGGCGCTCGCCGGACTGTGGCTGCGCTCGTCGCTCGCCGAGAGCCCGCGGTTCCTGGAGATCGACGACCACGCGCGCGTGCCGCTGGTGGAGGTCGTACGGCACCACGGGCGGCTCGTCCTGCTGACGGCCGGCGCGCTGGCCGTCGGATACGCGGTCTTCTACACGGTGACGACCTGGTCGCTGGCGTACGCGACGGAGCGGCTCGGGGTGAGCCGCACCGTGATGCTGACCTGTGTCATGGCGGCGGTGGCCGTGAAGGGCGCCCTCACGCCTCTGGTGGCGGTGCTCGGCGACCGTTACGGACGCCGGCCGTTGTGTCTCATGGGGTGCGCGGCCTGCGTCCTGTGGATGCTGCCGATGGTGTCGCTGCTCGCCACCGGCCGGCCGCTGCTGATGTTCCTCGGCATCCTCGGCGCGCTGCTCGCCTTCGTCACCATGTTCGCGGTCGTCGCCGCCTACCTGCCGGAACTGTACGAGACACGGGTGCGCTGCACGGGCGCCGCGGTGGGCTACAACCTCGGCGGGGTCCTCGGCGGCGCGCTCACCCCGATCGTGGCCACGGCGCTCGCCGGGCAGAGCGGGCGGGTGCCCTGGGCCGTGGGCGCGTATCTGACGGGCATCGCGCTGGTCAGCCTGGTGTGCTTCGCGCTGCTCCCGGAGACGCGGCCGGTGCCCGTCGCGGCGGTGGAGCCGGCGACGGGCTGACCGGGCCGAGGGCCTGAGCCGGCCGAGGGGGCTGACCCTGCCGCCGGATTGACCCGACCGACCGGCTAGGGGTTGATCGCCAGTTCCAGATACGCCGCGAACACCACCAGATGGACTCCGCCTTGCAGCGGCGTCGCCCGTCCCGGCACCACCGTCAGGGAACTGACCACCACGGTCAGCGCGAGCAGCAGCATGTGTGTCGGGCTGAGGCCGAGCACGAGCGGTCCGGACAGCCAGACGGAGGCGAGGGCGACGGACGGAATGGTCAGGCCGATGCTGGCCATGGCAGAGCCGAGCGCGAGGTTGAGGCTGGTCTGCACCCGGTCCCGGCGCGCCGAGCGCAACGCGGCGATCGTCTCCGGCAGCAGCACGAGCAGCGCGATGATCACACCGACGACGGCTTGGTGCAGGCCGGCCGCCGCCACGCCCGACTCGATGGCGGGCGACACGCCCTTGGCCAGCCCGACCACGCCGATCAGGGCCAGGGCGAGCAGTCCGAGGCTGATCCGGGCGGTGCGCGCGGACGGCGGTGTGGCGTGCTCTTCGGCGGTGATGACCTCGCCCTGCCGGGTGATCGGCAGGAAGTAGTCGCGGTGGCGCACGGTCTGCGTGGCCACGAACAGTCCATAGAGGATCAATGAGGACAGCGCGGCGAAGGTCAGCTGCAGGGAGGAGAACTCGGGCCCGGGCTTGCTGGTGGTGAAGGTCGGCAGCACCAGGCTGAGGGTGGCGAGTGTCGCCACGGTGGCCAGGGCGGCGCCGGTGCCCTCCGCGTTGAAGACCGCGATGCGGTGCCGCAGCGAGGCGACGAGCAGACAGAGCCCGACGACGCCGTTGCAGGTGATCATGACGGCGGCGAAGACGGTGTCCCTGGCCAGCGTGGAACTCTTGGCGCCGCCGTCGGCCATCAGGGTGACGATCAGCGCCACCTCGATGACCGTGACGGCGATGGCGAGCACCAGGGAGCCGAACGGCTCACCGACGCGGTGGGCGACGACCTCGGCGTGGTGGACGGCTGCCAGTACGGAGCCGGCCAGTACGAGGATCACCAGGGCGATCATCGCACCCGGCAGGGCACGGCCCCAGGTGAGCGCCAGGAGGACGACCGCGAGGACGGGCACGAGGCTCGTCCATGGCGGGGTGAGCGACCGGAGCCGGGTGATCATGCGGCGATGGTCGCAGAGACGTACAGGCTTCGCATGTCCGTCGATCAGGCGTCGACGCTGTCCTTGGCGGTGGTTTCGTCTTCGCTGCGTGCCGCCTCGACGGCCGCCTGCCTCCTGCCGGCTGTCAGGCTGGTGACGGTCGTGACGACCAGGACCGCGCAGATCACGCCGAGCGAGACCGGGATGCTGATCTGCGGGACATGGACGCCGGACTCGTGCAGCGCGTGGAGCACCAGTTTGACGCCGATGAAGCCGAGGATGACCGAGAGGCCGTACGAGAGGTGAACCAGCTTCTCGAGCAGGCCGCCGATGAGGAAGTACAGCTGCCGCAGGCCCATCAGGGCGAAGGCGTTGGCGGTGAAGACGATGTACGGGTCCTGGGTCAGGCCGAAGATCGCGGGGATGGAGTCCAGGGCGAACAGGACGTCCGTGGTGCCGATGGCGAGCATCACGACCAGCATCGGGGTCATGACCCGCTTGCCGTTCTGCCGGATCCACAACTTGGTGCCGTGGTACCGGTCGGTCACGCCGAACCTGCGCTCCGCGGCCTTCAGCAGCCTGTTCTCCTCGTACTCCTCGTCCTCCTTGCCGGCGCGGGCCTCCTGGATGAGCTTCCAGGCGGTCCAGATCAGGAACACGCCGAAGAGGAAGAACACCCACGAGAAGCCGGCGAGGATCGCGGCCCCCGCGGCGATGAAGACGGCCCTCAGCATCAGGGCTATGAGCACGCCGACGAGCAGGACGCGCTGCTGGTACCGGGCAGGCACGGCGAACTTCGCCATGATCAGGACGAAGACGAAGAGGTTGTCGACGCTCAGCGACTTCTCGGTGATGAATCCGGCGAAGAACTCACCGGCGGGCCGCCCGCCGCCGAAGACGAGGAGACCGAGGCCGAAGACTCCGGCCAGCGTGATCCAGACGACGGTCCAGATCCCGGCTTCCTTGATCGACACCTCATGAGGCTTGCGCCCGATGAGGAAATCGACCGCGATCAGGGCGGCGAGGCCCCCGATGGTCAGGACCCACACGGTCAGCGAGATATCCACAGCACCTCCGGCGTCACATCACGGCAAACACGTCAGCGTCGTCGCTGCCGGAGGTCTCTTCCACCCGCGTCGGGCCGGCGCCCCGGGACCGGAAACGGTCCGTACTGACGGGTGCGCCGCTGTCAGGGAGTACTCCCCTCCGTACGGAAGACAGTACCCCAATCACCAAGGAAAGGTAAAGGAAAAAGCAAAAGAAAGATCAAGTACGCAGGTCAGACGCCTTTACCTGTGCTTGGTCATGGCTCTTGCCACCTCGGTGAGAACCCGGTCCACGACCTGGCTGCCGGGCGGCACCAGCGCGGGTTCATAGGTCCAGGCGTGCCCCACCCAGGGGTCGGCGAAGTGGTCGTCGGGCAAGGGGGTGAGCCGCATCAGCGAACGCCACAGCGGGTCGAGCAGGGGGCCGTAGCCGGCGGCGTCCTCGCGGTCGGCCACCAGGAGGAGGTGGACGCCGACGTCCGGTCCCTCGTCCGCGAGATACCGCAGCCGGGTCACCGCCCGGTCGTCGAAAGCGTGCGGGAAGTCGTTGACGATCAGCAGCTGACGTGCGGTGCCGACATCGGCCGGCAACGACTCGGGCGCACCGCCGCGCACGGCCATCTGCACCAGGTCGACCCGCCGGGTGAGCCGCTCCAGCGTCCGCGTCACCCCGGACGCGCCACTCGCGGGAGGCGCGGTCAGCACGCCGGTCCGGGTCAGCGGGGCGAACGCCGCAGCACCTGAGCCTGCCGGGTCGATGACCTGTACGGCGAAGTCCCCCGCCGGATGCACGGCCAGCAGCCGCGCCGCGAGCGCCACCGCCGCCTCCAGCGCCAGGTGCCGCAGCTGGGCGGAGTCGGGGAAGCCGTCGCATTCCGCCGTCCGGCCGCTGTCGACCCACAGGCCGCGTTCCAGCGGCAGTCTGACCAGCAGCGGGATGCTCAGCTGCCCGCTCTCGGGCAGACGGAGGTCGCCCAGGCGCAGCGCCATCGGCGGCTCGGCGGGCACGCGGTAGCCGTGCCAGACGGGGTTGTCCCAGCGGGCGTAGGCGGGCGGAAGAGCGGGCTCGACCACCTCGGACTCGGCGGTGAGCTGGGCGAGGTCGCGGTCGAGGACGGCCCGTGCCTGGTCCACCAGCTCCGTCCGGCGGGCATGGGCTGCCTCCCGCGCGGCGTCGCCCGCGGCTCCGAGCCGGTCGCGGGGGTCGGTCAGGGCCTGGTCGAGTTCCTTCTCCAGGCGCGAGTCGGCGAAGTCGACCGCGCTGCGGTAGGCGGCGGTCGTGCGGGCCAGGTCCTCGAACATGCCCCACACCTGGTTGTAGAGCCGCTCCTCCATCGACCAGCCCACGGCGTCCCCCGCGACGGGCTGCGCGGGCGTGTCGCCGGCGGCCTGAGGCTCGGCGGGCGGTGCGCCGTGCGGGCGGCGGCCGGGGTGGGTGTAGTCGACACGGGCGCCCGGATCACGCGGGGCGGCGGATGCCGGTGCGTCGTACGGGTTCCGTGCCTCGTGCGACGGTGCCGAGTCCGGCTGCTGCGGGGTGTGCGAGGGTGGCGGGCCGGCCGCGGGTGTCTCCTGCGGCCGGGGCGCCCGGGTGTCGTCCGGCCTTGGGGCCGGGGTGACGCGCGCGGTGCGGGCTGCCGTCTCGTGCGGTGACGTTTCCCGCGGCGGAGGGACGGCGGACGGTGCCGGTGACGCGCCGGACCCGCCGGGGTCCGCCGCCTCGTGGGCTGCGGCCGCGAGGTCGGCTGCCCCGTACAGGCCCTGGTCGGCGAGGAGTGCCGTGAGCCCGGCCGCATAGCCCTGGCCCACCGCGCGCACCTTCCAGGCGCCCTGTCTGCGGTACAGCTCCAGGGCGAACACGGCCGTCTCGCTGTCGAGGCCGGTGAGGGTGTAGCAGGCGAGTTCGGCGCCGTCCGGGGTCTCGACCGTGGTGTGCGGGGCGGCTACGGCGCCGAACCGGAGCGGTGCCCCGGCCCCGGTGGGCAGGGCGAGGAAGACGTGGACGCGGTGCACGGCCTCGGGCAGGGCGCCCAGGTCGACGGCCAGCCGGTGTTCGCCGGCGGCATGCCGGGGCGTCTCGACGCCGGGCAGAGCGGGGGCGCCGGGGTGGGCGACCCACGGGGGGCCGTGCACCGTGCCGTTCTCGTCGCTGAGCGTGGCTCCGGCCAGGACCGGCGTCGCGGCCGAGATCCGGATCGTCAGCCGGCCCTGGGACAGCGGGTGGTTCTGCCCCCGCACCAGCTCGGCCGTCATCGCCGTCGCCCCCGTCCGTCGTGTCGTGCCGTCGTGCGCCCCGCCGGTCGAGCGGGCGGTCCTACAGGTGCTGCTGGATCGCCGGCATCAGGTCCTGGAACGTACGGCCGTTCGCCGGGGTGCCGAGGGCGGTCATCGTCCAACCGGAGGCCGCGCGGTGCACCTTGGCCATGATCTGGGCGGTGTAGTCGCCGCCTCCGTCCAGCGTGTAGCGGGCCAGTTCCTGGCCGTTGGTCTCGTCCACGAGGCGGCAGAACGCGTTCTGCACCTCCTGGAAGGTCTGGCCCGTGAAGGAGTTCACGGTGAAGACGATCTGGTCGACGTGGACCGGGACGCGCTGCAGGTCCACCAGGATCGCCTCGTCGTCACCGCCCTGGCCGACGCCGCCGACGAGGTTGTCGCCGGTGTGGCGGACGGAGCCGTCGTCGCTCACCAGGTGGCGGAAGAAGACGACATCGACCGGCTGGCTGCCGGCGAACAGGACGGCCGAGGCGTCCAGGTCGATCTCCCGCGTGCGGGAGCCGAACAGGCCCCGCCGCTTCGCCGCCTGCCAGCCGAGCCCCATGCGGACCGCGGTCAGGGTGGCCCCGTCCTTCTTCTCCAGGCTGATGGCCTGACCCTTGCTCAAGTTGACGGACACCGCTGAATCCCCTCTCGAAGGTCCCCTGTTGCCGCGCAGCGCGCGGTTGCCAAGAACCCTACGCAGGGGCGCCGACAGTGCCGAACCCCGGCCCGCGCTTTGTGTCGGTGTTGCAACACTTGCGCGTATGCCGAGGTCCGGCGGGCGGCGGGGGTCAGGCGAGGCCGGCTTCCCGCATCTGGCGCAGCTCCTTCTTCATCTCCGAGACCTCGTCACGCAGCCGGGCCGCGATCTCGAACTGCAGCTCCGCGGCGGCGGCGCGCATGCGCTCGGTCATCTCCTCGATCTGCTCGGCGAGTTCGGCCGCAGGACGGTCCGTGGGGACCGTGGCCGCCGCCTTGCCCTTGGTGGCGGCCTTGCCGGCCTTCGCTCCCTTGGCCGTCTTGTCGCCCAGCGCCGGGACGGGCGCCTTGGCGCCCCTGCCGTCCTTGGACTTGCGGTAGCCGGAGCCGAGGAGCTGCTCGGTGTCGACCTCCTCGCGGGCGATCTGCGCGACGATGTCGTTGATCTTCTTGCGCAGCGGCTGCGGGTCGATGCCCTTGGCCTTGTTGTAGGCGATCTGCTTCTCCCGGCGGCGGTTGGTCTCCTCGATGGCCTTCTCCATCGCCGGGGTGATCTTGTCGGCGTACATGTGGACCTGGCCGGAGACGTTGCGCGCCGCGCGGCCGATGGTCTGGATCAGCGAGGTCCCCGAGCGCAGGAAGCCCTCCTTGTCGGCGTCCAGGATCGCCACCAGGGACACCTCGGGCAGGTCGAGGCCCTCCCGGAGCAGGTTGATGCCGACCAGGACGTCGAACTCGCCGGAGCGCAGCTCGCGCAGCAGCTCCACGCGGCGCAGGGTGTCGACGTCGCTGTGCAGATAGCGCACCTGGATGCCGAGCTCCAGGAAGTAGTCGGTCAGGTCCTCGGCCATCTTCTTGGTGAGGGTGGTGACGAGGACGCGCTCGTCCTTCTCGGTGCGCTTGCGGATCTCGTGCACCAGGTCGTCGATCTGGCCCTCGGTGGGCTTGACCACGACCTCCGGGTCGACCAGGCCGGTCGGGCGGATGATCTGCTCGACGACGCCGTCGGAGCGCGACAGCTCGTACGGGCCCGGGGTGGCCGACAGATAGACGGTCTGGCCGATGCGCTCCTGGAACTCCTCCCACTTCAGGGGGCGGTTGTCCAGCGCGGAGGGCAGACGGAAGCCGTGTTCCACGAGGGTGCGCTTGCGGGAGGCGTCGCCCTCGTACATGGCGCCGATCTGCGGGACGGTGACGTGCGACTCGTCGATGACGAGCAGGAAGTCGTCGGGGAAGTAGTCCAGGAGGGTGTTGGGCGGGGAACCGGGCAGCCGGCCGTCGAAGTGCATCGAGTAGTTCTCCACGCCGGAGCAGGTGCCGATCTGGCGGAGCATCTCGATGTCGTACGTGGTGCGCATCCGCAGCCGCTGGGCCTCCAGGAGCTTGCCCTGCTTCTCCAGCTCGGCCAGGCGCTCCCCCAGCTCCTTCTCGATGTCGTTGATGGCCCGCTCCATGCGCTCGGGGCCGGCGACGTAGTGGGAGGCGGGGAAGACGTACAGCTGCTGGTCGTCGCTGATGATCTCGCCGGTGAGCGGGTGCAGCGTGGACAGCGCCTCGATCTCGTCGCCGAACATCTCGATGCGGACGGCCAGCTCCTCGTAGACCGGGAAGATCTCGATGGTGTCGCCGCGGACCCGGAAGGTGCCGCGGGAGAAGGCCATGTCGTTGCGGGTGTACTGGATGTCCACGAAGCGGCGCAGCAGCTCGTCCCGGTCGATCTCGTCGCCGACCCTGAGGGGGACCATCCGGTCCACGTACTCCTGCGGCGTACCGAGGCCGTAGATGCAGGACACCGAGGCCACCACGACGACGTCACGGCGGGTGAGCAGCGAGTTCGTGGCCGAGTGGCGCAGCCGCTCGACCTCCTCGTTGATCGAGGAGTCCTTCTCGATGTACGTGTCCGACTGGGGGACGTAGGCCTCGGGCTGGTAGTAGTCGTAGTACGAGACGAAGTACTCGACCGCGTTGTTCGGCAGCAGCTCGCGGAACTCGTTGGCCAGCTGGGCGGCCAGCGTCTTGTTCGGCGCCATCACGAGCGTGGGGCGCTGGAGCTTCTCGATCATCCACGCCGTGGTGGCGGACTTGCCGGTGCCGGTCGCGCCCAGCAGGACGACGTCCTTCTCGCCTGCCTGGATGCGCCGGGCCAGCTCGGCGATGGCCGCCGGCTGGTCGCCGCTGGGCTGGTAGGGGCTGACGACCTCGAAGGGCGCCACCGTGCGTTCGATGTGGGATACGGGCCGCATGCCATCCACCGTACGACCCCGCACTGACAACGGGCCCGGATCAGCGGTTCTGCGGGGTCCGGGAGGCGTGCTGCTCGGGCTGGTGCACCTCGTGCAGGACGGTACGGCGGGGCGGGTGGGAGGAGACGGCGGCGGCCGGGACGCCCGGTTTGTGCTCGACGGGCCCGGGGGCGGCCCGGCCCGCGATCATCAGCGGGTCGAAGATCACGACGATGCCCGCGAGGAGCAGGAAGGCGAGCGGGCCGATCAGCATCGGCGCGAGCACGGACGGCTCGGGCGCGCCTCCGGCGGTGTGGGAGGCGCCGTCGAGGTGGACGCCGAGGGCCGCCATGCCCGTGTAGTGCATGCCGCTGACCGCGAGCCCCATCACCAGGCTCGCCCCCACGCTCCACGTGAAGCCGCGCACCCGCCCGGCGGCCCACAGAGCGGCGGTGGCGGCCACGACCGCTATGACGACGGACGCGACGACGGTGGGCGTGTTGTAGGTGAACCGCCCATGGAAACGCGCACCGGCCATGCCCAGGTAGTGCATCGAGGCGACACCCAGACCGGTGATCGTGCCGCCGGTGAACAGGGCGGTGCCGGTGGCGCCCCGGTAGCCGACGATGAAGATCCCGATCCCGACCATGACGATGGCGAGACCGAGGCTCGCATAGGTGGTCGACGTGTCGTAGTGGATCGGCGTCTCCTTGATGGCGAAGCCCATCATGGCGACGAAGTGCATGGTCCAGATGCCCGAGCCGATCGCGGCCGAGCCGAGGGCCAGCCAGGCGGGCCGCCAGGAGTGCGTGACCAGCAGGGACCGGGTGGTGCAGCGCAGGCCGAGGGCGCCACCGAGGCAGGCCATCAGATAGGCCACCAACGGGGTGACGGCCCCGTAGCTGAATCCGTCGACCGTGCCTTGCATCCGCGGCTGCCCTTCCGCCCTCTTGCGTCCCGGAATCCATTGAAATTGTCCCCCGTCCCAGGACCGCCGGGGCGGTCAGGGCTGTCGCAGAGAGTATGACCCCGACCGGAATGGTCGAACGATGTTCCGGCAAAGAAACACGGCCTTGCCTCAGTTGTGCGGTACCGGTGTGCGGAATCGGGACAGACTCATTCCGCATGTGGCCGTAGTGGGCGCGGTGCCGCGGACCGTCTGCTGTCAGGCTGGTTGCCGTCCGTTATTCGTTCGACGCGAGGAGTGTGCATGCACGTGCGCGTAGTTGCCGTCGCGGTCGCCTCGGTCCTGGGGACGGCGGCCCTGCTGAACCCCATCTCCGACGCCCGGGCGCGCGACGTCGGCGAACCGACGGTGATCGCCCACCGAGGTGCCTCCGCCTACGCTCCCGAGAACACGCTGGCCTCGATCGACAAGGCCGCACGGCTGGGCTTCTCCTGGGTCGAGAACGACGTCCAGCGCACCAGGGACGGCAAGCTGGTCGTCATCCACGACGACAGCCTGCGGCGCACCACCAACGTGGAGAAGCTCTTCCCGGGCCGGGCCCCGTGGAAGGTGAAGGACTTCACCGCGGCCGAGATCGCCCGGCTGGACGCGGGCAGCTGGTACTCCCCCGCGTACGCGGGCACGCGCGTGCCGACCCTGAAGCAGTACATGCGCCGGGTCGAGCACAACCACGAGAAGCTGCTCCTGGAGATCAAGAATCCGGAGCTCTATCCCGGCATCGAGCAGCAGACCCTGAAGCTCCTCGGCCACGAGGGCTGGCTGGACCGCGGGCATCTGAAGCGGCTGATCGTGCAGAGCTTCAGCGTCGGCAGCATCCGCACGGTCCACGAGCTGAAGCCCGCGGTCACCACCGCCCTCCTCGGGTCGCCCACTGCGGCGCAGCTGCGCAGGGACGCGCCCTTCACCGATCTCGTCAACCCGTCGTACGGATCGCTCACCAAGAAGTACGTCGCCGCCGCACACGCGCTGCGCGGAGCGCACGGCAGGCCGCTGCGGGTGTTCGCCTGGACGGTGAACGACGCGGTCACCGCGCGCAAGGTCGCCGGCTGCGGCGTCGACGGGATCATCACCAACAAGCCGGACGTGGTGCGGGCGGCACTCGGTTCGTACTGAGCGCGGCGGGCGTTGTCAGTGGCGGGCCGTACCGTGGCCGCATGGACAGCCATGGGCAGGATGAGCAGCAGGTCGTGTGGGCGGTGGTGCGCTCGGAGATCGGGCCGCTGATGCTGGCGGCGACTTCCGACGGCCTGGTCAACGTCGTCTTCCACGCCACGGAAGCGGTGCGGGACCGTGCCCTGAAGCGCCTGGCCGCCCGGCTGGGCGCCGCTCCCGTCGAGGATCCCGGCGCGCCGGTGCTGGCGGAGGCGATACGCCAGCTGCGGGCCTACTTCGCGGGCGAGCGGCACGACTTCGACCTGCCGCTGGACTGGTCGCTGATCTCCGGCTTCAACCGGCAGGTGCTGCGGGAGCTGGCGGCCGGGGTGCCGTACGGCACGGTGGTGGGGTACGGCGATCTGGCCGGGCGGGTCGGGCAGCCGGGTGGTGCGCAGGCGGTCGGCGCGGCGATGGGCGCCAATCCGCTGCCGGTGGTCGTGCCGTGTCACCGGGTGGTGGAGAGCGACGGCGGGATCGGCGGCTTCGGGGGCGGGCTGGAGACCAAGCGGAAGCTCCTCGCCCTGGAGGGAGTGCTGCCCGAGCCGCTGTTCTGACCCGGCCCGCCCATGGATCCGTGACCGGCCGGCCCGCGCGCCTGCGACGGGCCCGGCCCGGGCTTCTCCGCCACCCTGCCCACTCGTCTGCGGCTGCCCGGCTAGCCGTCGTAGTGCCGTGCCTCGAAGACGTTGCCGTCGGGGTCCCGGAAGTAGAAGCTGCGCGTGGCGTTGCCGCGGGCGCCGGACAGGTCGCGGTCGATGTACGACACGGTGACTCCGTGCTCCTGCAGGCGGGCGCGGAGGGCGTCGAAGGCGTCGGCCGGCAGGGACAGGCAGATGTGGTTGACGGGGTGGCCCGCGCTCTCGGCCGCACCGGGGAGCATCTTCATGCGCGGGGCGAAGCCGAGCGGGGCGAGGTCGAGGATGGTCTCCTCGTTGACCCGCACGGAGGGGAAGGCCGCCTTGCCCTCGGCGAACTCCGCGACCTTGATCGGCTCCAGGCCCACGGCCGTCTCGTAGAAGCCGGCCGCGGCGACCGGATCGGCCACCCACAGGACGACGTGGTCGAGGCGCATGCTGGTGTTCGTCATGCGCCCCAGGCTGGTGGCGTCCCCCACAGGCCGCAAGCGTTTAGCGGCGGCCGGCGCCCGCCAGAGATGAGGAAAGACCGTTACCGACGGACAGGAGGCGGTGCCTGTGGTGCTGATGGTGTCGGAAGAGGTCCGGGAAGCGATCGACGCACGGCGGCCGGTGGTGGCCCTGGAGTCCACGATCATCGCGCACGGTCTGCCCCGCCCGCGCAACCTCCAGGTGGCCCTGGAACTCGAGGACGCGGTCCGCCGGGAGGGCGCCGTCCCCGCGACCGTCGCCGTCCTCGACGGCCGGCCCCGGATCGGCCTGGACAAGGAGCAGCTGGAGCGGGTCGCGAACGAGGACGGCGTCCGCAAACTCGGCCACCGCGATCTGCCGCTCGCCGTGGCCACGGGTGCGAGCGGTGCGACCACGGTGTCGGCGACGGCGCAGCTGGCCTCGCTCGCGGGCATCCGGGTGTTCGCCACCGGCGGGCTGGGCGGGGTGCACCGGGAGTGGACGGTGACCCAGGACGAGTCGGCCGACCTGCGTCTGCTGGCGGGCACCCGGATCACCGTGGTCTGCGCCGGCGTGAAGTCGATCCTGGACGTGCCCGCGACATTGCAGCGGCTGGAGACACTGGGCGTGGCCGTCGCCGGCTACGGCACGGACCGCTTCCCCGGCTTCTACCTGTCCGACTCGGGGCACCCGGTCGACTGGACGCTGGACACGCCGGAGCAGGTCGCGGACGTCATGCGGGCCCAGGACGCGCTGGACGCGCCGCATTCCGCGCTGATCGTCGCCAACCCGGTGCCCGAGGCGGAGCAGCTCGATCCCGGGTTGCACGCGCGCGTGCTGGCCGACGCGCTGCGCGCCTGCGCGGACCAGGGCGTCACCGGTCAGGCGGTGACCCCGTTCCTGCTGGACTACCTGGTCCGGCACACCGAGGGCGCCTCTCTGGACGCCAATCTGGCGGCCGTGCGCGGCAACGTACGGCTGGCGGCACGGATCGCCGCGGCGTGGACCCGGGCATGACCGCGGGCCCGGGCGGGGCCCTGCTGGTGGTCGGCGACGTGGTCACCGATGTGGTCGCCCGGCACCACGGGCCCCTCGCGGCCGGCACCGACACCGCCGCCGTGATCCGGACGCTGCCGGGCGGCGCGGGCGCCAACGTGGCCTGCTGGGCCGCGCACACGGGCTGTGCGGACGTACGGCTGCTCGGCCGGGTGGGCGGGGAGTCGGCCGCGTGGCACGAACGCGAGCTGGTCGCGGCCGGGGTGCGACCCCGGCTGGTCGTCGATCCGGCGACGGCCACCGGGACGGTGATCTGCCTCGTCGACGCCGGCGCGGCGGCCGAGCGCACGTTCCTCACGGACAGCGGGGCGTCGCTGCGGCTCGATCCCGCCGACTGGTCGGACGCGTTGCTCGACGGAGTGGCCCGGCTGCACCTGTCGGGCTACCTGCTGTTCACGGAGCCGAGCCGGGAGCTGGCGCGGACGGCTCTCGCCGCGGCACGCGCGCGTGGCGTACCGGTCAGCCTGGATCCGGCGTCGGCGGGCTTCCTCGTACGCCTGGGGGTGGACCGCTTCCTGGCGTTCGCGGAGGAGCTGGACGTCCTGCTGCCCAGCCGCGACGAGGCGTGCCTGCTCACGGGGCTGCCGGATCCGGCGGACGCGGCGGTCAAGCTGAGCCGTCTCGTTCCGCTCGTGGTGGTCAAGGCCGGGGCGGACGGTGCGCTGGTCGTCCGTTCCGGCGGCATGCCGACCCGGGTCCCGGCGGTGCCGGCGTCCCCTCGGGACACCACGGGCGCGGGCGACGCCTTCACCGGCGCGTTCCTCGCGGCGCTGCTGGCGGGCACGGCCCCTGAGGAGGCGGCGGCACGCGGCTGCAGGGCGGGTGCGGAGGCGGTGGAACGGGTGGGCGGCAGACCGCCGCGTCCGGGGAGCGGAGGCTGATTCCCCTGTCCGGAAGGGAGGCCGATGCCGGCGGTCGGCTTCCCGGGGAGACGCCCGGCCCCACCGCACCATCCGAGGGGGCCGCCCGGCCGTCTGCCGACGCTCCCCGCCGACGGCCGCGAAGGCACCGGCGGCGGTGGCCCGGGCCGGCGCTGGATCGCGGACGCCGCCGGCGGACGTGGCCGGGGCCACGGAGTGGTACGGGCGTCGGCGTGGTGGCGCCCGGCTAGGGGGTTTCGTTTGGATCAGGCCGGATCAGGCCGCGGCGTCCGGTGCTGGGGGCACCTCCCACGCCCTTCAGGCAGTGGGGGAGCATCGCAAGGCGGAGGATCACCCGCGTACTGGGCGTACTCGGGTGGTCCGACAACGCAGCGAGGTGCCGTGCCGGGCGTCGCGGACCCGGGCTGATCCAAACGGAACCCCCTAGTCCTTCCGCCCCCACGCGGAGATCATCGGCGCGGTGGCCAGGTCCATGCCGCCGCCCTCGACGTTGGCCAGGTGCTGGTCGATCTCCTCGTCGGTGGCGAGCCCCGCGGCGACGAGACGGTCCCGGATCTGGCGGACCGTCGCGGCCTCGAGAGCGGTGCAGGCAGGAGACGTCACCGGGAAGAACGCCTCGGCCTCCACCGCGCTCAGGCCGGCCTCCCGGAGCAGACGCGGGAGTTTGCGGCCGTACGAGAGATCGGCGCCTCGTTCGGCGAGCAGCTTGCGGAAGCCCTGGCGCAGCCGGTTGGCGAGCCGCTGCTCGGGGCCGTACTCGTCGGGGCAGGTCAAGGGCTGGAGTGCGGGGTCGGCGTCCTCGACGAGGAGTCGTCCGCCCGGACGCAGGGCCTCGATCATGGACCGCAACGCCCTTGCCCGGTCCGGCACATGGACGAGGACGAGCCGGGCGTGGACCAGGTCGAAGCCCTCGCCCGGCGGTTCGTCGGCGCCCACGTCGTGCACGCGGACCTCCACCGACGGGCCGGACGCGGCGTCGAGCCGCGAGGTGTCGATGTCGGTCGCGACGACCTTTCCGGTGGGGCCGGTCTGCTCGGCGAGCCAGGACACCACTGAGGTTCCGCCGGCGCCGACTTCCCAGCAGCGCCAGCCGGGCCGGATGCCGAGGGCCTCGATGTGCCGGAAGGTCGTGGGATCGAAGAGGGCGGTGAACGCGCCGAAGCGCTCGCCGGCCTCGTTCTGCCGGTTGTCCAGGAGGTACCCGTCGGATGAGGTCATGCCTCGATCATGCGCCCTCCGCACACCGGCGCCTCATCCGCACACCGGCGTTCTCCCCGCACCGGGTGCCCTGTTCGCCCGCCGTCGCTTCGTCCACAGGCGGGAACCAAGCGGAACCTCACGTTCCCACAGGCTTACCCACGCCTTGCCCGCGGCTGGCAGACTTGCCGGGCAAGGCGCGAAAGCGTCGAGTGCAGGGAGATCCAGACGAGGAGATCCAGATGTCCATGGCGGGGAATCTGCGGAAGGTCACGGGGCTGAGCAGGGTCGGCGGCCTGCGCAAGGTGGCGCGCCTGACCCGGCGGCGGCCACGCGTCGACCTGAGCCATCCCGCCAGGTCACCGCTGGGCTCGTCGGTGGTCAACTGTGTGATGTACCAGGACGGCGTGCGCGTGCCGCAGTGCACGGACCTGGTGGACGCCGTGCGGATGGTGCGCAAGACGGGCGAGGGCTTCGTCTGGCTCGGGCTGCACGAGCCGACGGACCGTGAGTTCGCGGGCATCGCGGAGCTGTTCGACCTGCATCCGCTGGCGGTGGAGGACGCGGTCGAGGCTCATCAGCGTCCGAAGCTGGAGCATTACGGCGACACGCTCTTCGCGGTGTTCAAGACGGTCTGCTATGTGGAGCACGAACAGCTCACGGCGACCAGCGAGGTGGTCGACACCGGCGAGATCATGGTGTTCGTCGGCAAGGACTTCGTCATCACGGTGCGGCACGGCAGGCACGGCTCGCTGGGCCCGCTGCGCGAGGAGCTGGAGGCGCACCCGCAACAGCTCGCCAAGGGTCCGGCCGCGGTGCTGCACGCGATCGCCGACCATGTCGTGGACGACTACCTGAGCGTCACCGACGCGGTGCAGGCCGACATCGACCAGGTCGAGACGGAGGTGTTCTCGGAGAACGGCGCACGGCTGGACCCCGGGCGCATCTACCAGATGAAGCGTGAACTGCTGGAGCTGAAGCGGGCGGTGGTGCCGCTCGGCCGCCCGGTGGAGGATCTGGCCACCCGTCCCATACGGGTCGTCGCCCCTGAGATCCAGGCGTACTTCCGGGATGTGCTCGACCATCTGATACGGGCCAAGGAGCAGATCGCCGCGTTCGACGAACTGCTCAACTCGATCCTGCAGGCCCACCTCGCACAGGTGACCGTCGCGCAGAACGAGGACATGCGGAAGATCACGGCGTGGGCCGCGGTGATCGCCGTGCCGACCATGGTGTGCGGGGTGTACGGCATGAACTTCGACCACATGCCGGAGTTGCACTGGCGGTTCGGTTATCCCCTGGTCATGGCCGTCATGGCGGCGGCGTGCCTGGCGCTGTACCGGGGCTTCAGGCGCAACGGCTGGCTCTGATCCACCGGCCCGGCGCGGCCCGCAGGGTCACCTCCGCACCCCTCCTGCCGAGCCGTGCGGATCAACCGCTCCGGACCGGCCAGTCTTGGACCGCTCGGATCAACCACTCGGATCAGCCGCTCCAGGCGGGATGACGCGGGTCGTCGGCGCGGACCAGCACATCGGCGGTGCCGACGGGGTCGGTCTCGGCCTCGTAGCGCTCGAACGCGGGGAGCGTCCAGTGTTCGGCCTCGGGGGTACGGCGGCGCAGGGCGCCCGGGGAGAGCATGAGGTGCACGGTCAGGTCGAAGGGGAACCAGTGCCGCAGCAGAAGGGGGCCGTGGAGCAACAGGACTCCGCCGGGCGGGAGTTGGACATAGGGACTGCGGGTGGCCCGGTCGGTGGCCGGGTCCCACAGGTCGGGCAGGACGCGCCCGGTGCCGCCGGGGTCGAGCGGGCCGAAGACCTCGCGCCAGAGGGCGCCGGTGTCGAACCATCCGCCGTAGTACGACTCCGCGTCCCGGCGCCCGTGCTCCAGGCGCAGCGAGGCGGGGCGCAGGAAGCCCTCGGCGCCGACGACGAGTGAGGGCCGGCCCCGCACCCGGAGCGCCTCCCCGACCCGCTCGGCGAGGTCGCCGGGCCGGGCGGCCGGGGCCCCGTCGAAGCCGACACGCGGCCAGGCACTGCCGTCGGCCGGCTCCAGCGCGGCCAGCCGATCGGCGAGCAGCTCCGCGAGCCGGTCCCAGGTGATCGCTTCGAGTCGCACGGGGCCCATGATGCCGGGTGGCGGGAAGTGAGGTGACGGTGGCTGCCGGGGAAGCCCGGGCACGAGGACCACATGCGGGAGGGGGGCCGGGCGCCGGTGGCGGGTGCGAGGACCCACACGTGGGAGGCCGGGCGCGAGGACCCACACGTGGGAAGCCGGGCGTGAGGACCACACGCGGGAGGAGACAGGGGGTGAGGACAGAAGTGGGGCAGACGTGAGGCAGACGTGAGGCAGAGAGGAGGAGGGACCCGGCGCGGCGTGGGAGGGGCGGACGACGGGGAATGAACCGCGTATGGCGCTTCCCTCGACTCCCCACTCCCCCGGTCGGCTTGTCGTCATCCAGGCGCAGAAGCCCAAGCGGTGCGCCGCTTGCCGGCGCGGGCCGCTGTCGCTGCTCGTGCTGGAGGACGGGGCTCCGCGCTGCCTGGACTGCGCGGACCTCGGGCACCTGGTTTTCCTGCCGCGCGGGGACACCGCGCTGACCCGCAGGTCGCGGGAGGAGAGCGGGCTGTCGGTCGTGGTGGTGCGGTTCAACCGGCGCAAGAGCCGTTACGAGCGGCAGGGCGTGCTCGTGGAGGAGGCGGCGCTGGCCCGGGCCGAGGCCCGCTGTCTGGCGGACGCGGAGGCGCGGCGCAGGCGACGGGCACGGGACGCACGGCGCCGGGCGGCGGAGGACGAACGGTTCGCGGCGGCGTTCGCGGCCGAGATCCTGCGGCTGTTTCCCGGCTGCCCCGCCGATCGCGCGCAGGCGATCGCGGCGCACGCGTCCGTCCGGGGCAGCGGACGGGTCGGGCGGAGCGCGGCCGGGCGGGCGCTGTCGGAGGGAGCGGTGGTGTCGGCGGTCGTGGCGGCCGTACGCCACGTGGACACGCCGTACGACCAGCTGCTGATGCGCGGTGTGCCGCGGTACGAGGCACGGCGCCGGATCGCCCCGGCGGTGGAGGGCGTGCTGCGGGGCTGGCAGAGCGCCGGTGCGGACGTCGGCTGAGGAGCGAACGGACACCGCTGGGTGAAGGGCGGGAATCGGCCGCGGGGGCGGAGACGCGAACGTTCACCGGCTGCGTTCGCCACGCATGGCCGGAACCGGCTCCCCGAGGGGATGCCGGGCTTGTACGGGGTGGGACGAGACAGGATGGGGCGTGGGAGATGATCGGCGGGCCGTTCTTCGTGCTGGTCGTGGTGGGGATTCTCGGTACCGGGCTGATGGCCGGGGTTTTCTGCGCCTTCTCGGCCTTCGTGATGCGGGGGCTCGCCGCGCTGCCGCCCGCGCAGGGCGTCGCCGCGATGAACGCGATCAATGCCGCCGCGGTGCGGCCCGTCTTCACGACGGTGTTCACGGGTTCGGCGGTGCTGAGCGCGATGATCGCGGTGGTGACGTTCGTGGTGTGGCCGGACGACGGCAGGACAGAACTGCTGCTGGGCAGCGCGCTGTATCTCTTCGGCGCGTTCGTGCTGACGATCGCCGCGAACGTCCCGCGCAACGAGCGGCTGGCCCGGCTGACCCCGGGCGCGCCGGAGGCGGCCGTGTACTGGCCGGCGTACGTGCGGGAGTGGACGTTCTGGAACCACGTCCGTACGGTCGCCTCCGCGGCGGCCGCCCTGGTCTACCTGCTGGCCCTCGCCTGACCCCCGGGTGCACCTCTCGGTCCCGACCCGCCCCGGCACACCCGGAGAAAGCGCTGTCAGCCACTCTGCACGGCCGTCGGTGCGGACGTATCGTGGCCGAAAGGGTGCCGAAGGATGCCGCCCGATGACGTACGGCCGGTCGTACACGCGGTGCCCGCGCGGTCTCCGTACGCGAGGAAGACGACCATGGCCGATCCCAAGGGGTTCATGACCACGCCGCGCCAGGAGTGGCCGCGGCGGCCCGTCGAGGAGCGGGTGCGGGACTGGGACGAGGTCTACGTCCCGGGAGCGCTGCTGCCCATCATCAGCAAGCAGGCCGGCCGGTGCATGGACTGCGGTATCCCGTTCTGCCACCACGCCTGCCCGCTGGGCAATCTCATCCCGGAGTGGAACGACCTGGTCTCGCGGGAGGACTGGCGGGCGGCGAGCGAGCGGCTGCACGCGACGAACAACTTCCCCGAGTTCACCGGCCGGTTGTGTCCGGCGCCCTGCGAGGCGGGGTGCGTCCTGGCCATCAACCAGCCGGCCGTCACCATAAAGAACGTCGAGTGCGCGATCGCCGACCGGGCCTGGGAGGAAGGTTTCGTCCCGTCCTCGCCGCCCGAGCGCCTGTCCGGGAAGACGGTCGCCGTCATCGGCTCCGGGCCCACCGGGCTCGCCGCGGCCCAGCAGCTCACCCGGGCCGGGCACACGGTCGCCGTGTACGAGAAGGACGACCGGATCGGCGGGCTGATGCGATACGGGATCCCCGAGTTCAAGATGGAGAAGCGGCACCTGGAGCGGCGGATCGAGCAGATGCGGGCCGAGGGGACGAAGTTCCGTACGTCGACCGCCGTCGGCCGGGATGTCGGGGCGGTGGAGCTGTGCGGGCGGTACGACGCCGTCGTGGTCGCCACGGGGGCCACGGCGTGGCGGGAACTTCCGGTGCCGGGCCGGGAGTTGAAAGGGATACACCAGGCGATGGAGTATCTGCCGCTGGCGAACCGGGTCTGTGCGGGGGATCTGGAGGTCTCCCCGCTGTCGGCGTCCGGCAAGCACGTGGTGATCGTCGGCGGCGGAGACACCGGAGCGGACTGTCTGGGGACCGCCGTGCGCGAGGGGGCCGCGTCCGTGACCCAGCTGGACATCTACGCCCAGCCGGGCACCGAGCGCGACGAGGACACCGAGCCGTGGCCGACGTACCCGAAGCTGTACCGGCTGTCGGCCGCGCACGAGGAGGCCCGGGACCTGCGTACGGCACCGGCGGCGGACGCGGATGCCCGGCTCTTCGCGGCGTCCACGCTCCGTTTCACCGGGGACGACAGCGGGCGGGTGCGCTCGCTGCACCTGGTGGGCGTGGACGCGGCGCGGCGCCCGGTGCCGGACAGCGGGCGGACGCTGCCCGCCGATCTCGTGCTGCTCGCTCTCGGGTTCTCCGGGCCGGACCAGGAGGACGGGCTGATCGGCCAGTTGGGTCTGGCGCTGCAACCGCGCGGCACGATCGCCCGGGACGACGGCTTCGCCACCAACGTGCCCGGGGTGTTCGCCGCCGGGGACGCGGCGCGCGGACAGTCGCTGATCGTCTGGGCGATCGCGGAGGGACGGGCGGTGGCGGCGGCCGTCGACCGCTATCTGACCGGGAGTTCGCAACTGCCGGCCCCGGTCTCGCCGCGGGATCGGCCCATGCGGGTGTAGGCGGGGCCGGCGTGTTCCGATCGCGAGGGCGATCCGGTGCGGGTTCGGCTCGGTCGGTGTGCCGGTGCCGGTGTGCGGGTCGGTGCCGTGACGAGGAGGCCGGGCGAGCAGCACCACGCGGCCAGGCGGGGGTCAGGAGAGCAGGAAGTCGGCCTCCCCCGCCTTGGCGCCTTCTATGAACGCGGTCATCTCGTCCGTGGTGTAGATCAGCGCCGGCCCGTCCGGGTCGGTGGACTGGCGTACGGCGATCCGGCCGTCGGCCAGCTTCATCGCCTCCAGGCAGTTGCCGCCGTTGCCGCCGCTCCAGGGCTTGTGCCAGCCCTCGCTGCCCAACTCCCGCGCGGGCATGCCGTTGTACACGTGTGCGCGCGGCGTGATGCGATCCATTCACAGCTCCTTGCGGAGATCCCGGAGGATCTCCTTCGTGCGTTGTGCCGTAGCGGCCTGTGCCGCCATGCGGTCCATGACCTCGAGATGGGTCGCCACCTCGGCGCGCGCGTCCAGGTAGACGGCGCCGGTCAGGTACTCGCTGTAGACCATGTCCGGAAGCTCCGGCATGGCGAATCGGAACAGCACGAAGGGCCCGTACGTCCCCGGGTGCGGCCCGCTCTCGAACGGGACGACCTGGAGGGTCACCTGGGGCAGCTTCGTGACCTCGAGCAACTTGTCGATCTGCGCCCGCATCACCTCCGGTGATCCGACCGGGCGCCGCAGGGCGGTCTCGTCCATCACCGCCCAGAAGCGGGGGGCGTCGGGACGGGTGAGCAGTTCCTGGCGTTGCATGCGCAGGGCGACGTGCCGCTCGATGTCCTCGGGGCTGGTCTGGCCGACGGCGCCTGACTTGAGCACACCGCGTGCGTAGTCCTCGGTCTGGAGCAGGCCGGGGACGAAGTGCGGCTCGTAGGAGCGGATCAGGCTGGCCGCGCCCTCGAGGCTGACGTACATCGAGAACCAGCCGGGGAGGATGTCGTGGAAACGCTGCCACCAGCCGGGCTTGTTGGCCTCCTCGGCGAGCTGGACGAAGAGTTCGGCCTCGTCGTCGGGTACGCCGTAGGCCTTCAGCAGCAGTTGCAGGTACGGGATCTTGAGGGCGACCTCGGCCATCTCCATCCGGCGGACGGTGGCGGGCGCGACGCGCAGCACACGGGCGGCTTCCTCGCGTTTCAGCCCGGCACGTTCCCGGAGGTCCGACAGGCGTCGCCCGAGGACGACTTGCCCGACCGTCGGCGCGGACCGCGGCTCGCTCACGCTCTCACCTCCACCGGCTGCCTCTGTGTCTCTCCATCTGCTTCTGTCTCTGCCCGATGCCCGACGGTTCCCGGCAGACGTTCCCTGACAGGCCTGCGGCGCCATTCGAAGATGCATTCGAAGACCTGGACGGTCTCCGGTGCTCCCAATTGGCGCCGCGCGACGTGCTGTTGCGAGCAGTGTGCCACGGCCCCTGACCGAGTCATACAGCACTCTGCAATTTTCAGAGTGACACTTGCCAAGTGTTCACGACGGGGAGATAGTGGCAACCGTGATTCCGTCCGCGCCCTTAGGAACAGACGCCGCCGCAGACCGGTCCGGTCGTGGCGCCGGTGGCGGTATCCCCGCGGGAGCCGGTTCGAGAGCGGGGCAGGGAGCAGCCTCCGGCGGGGGCGCTGCCGAGCGCCGGTTCCGCTTCGAGCTGGCCGCGCATCCGGGTTCCGTCGCCCAGGCCAGACGCCTCGCGCACGCCTGGCTGACCGGCTGGTCGGTGTGCGCGGACACCTGCGACAGCGCGGCCCTGGTCCTGTCCGAGCTGGTCACGAACGCGATCGTGCACACCGCGAGCAGCCGTGTGGTGTGCGAGCTGCACGACCGGGCCGACACCGTGCGCATAGCCGTACATGACGAGGGCTGCGCCCCGGGCGAACCCCACTCCTCCCCGCAGCGCCCTGAGGAGGAGCACGGGAGGGGACTGCTTCTCGTCGACGCTCTGTGTCTGTCCTGGGGCGCCCAGGAACACGGCCCCGGGCTGCTGGTCTGGGCCGAGCTGGCACGCCGGACGGACACGGCCGACGACACCGCCGCTCCGCGGGACGACCTGGGCTGGGGCGCCCGCCCCAAGCCGGACCGCCCGGACGACTCCGACGAGGACGACTCTCCGGAGGGCCGGCAGGACGCCGCCGGGCTCCTCAGCCCTCGCCATCCCGAGCACAAGCCCCGCCGTGGAACACCGGAGCCCCATCCGCACCGGCTCCTGGACCGCCCGCCGCACCAGCCTCCGCACCAAGGCGCCGACCGGCACCGCACAGGGGAACGCAGGGTCACCGACCAGCATGGGGCCGGAGAGCACCGGCCGGAGCAGCACCGGATCCCCGACCAGCATGGGGCCCGAGAGCACTGGCCGGAGCAATACCGGATCCCCGACCAGCATCGCGGTGGGGTTCAGACCGGCGATCACCGCCACGAGCAGCAGCGCGCCGGGGAGCGTCCGTGACCGGCGGCCATGGCCGTCGCGGCTACGACCCCCGAGGCCATGACTCCGACAGCGGCTCCCGCCGGCAGGACGTCACCGGCAGGATCCTCGACCCGGGTCGACCCGGTGCCGGTGTCGTCGGGCAGGCCTCCGAGCGGTCCCTCGGGCTGGACACCCTGGTGCGGCTGCAGCGGCGCAGGTCGGCCCCGGACGCGCCCCAAAGGCTCACGGTGCCGGAAGGCATGACCGCGCCGCTCGGCTGTGACGCCGTCGCGGTGCCGGACCGGCTCGGCCCGCTCGTCGTGCCTCGGCTGCCCCGGCTGGGCTGTGTGTACGCCGACGGCGCCCGCTGGTGGTGGATCGTCCCCTCGGACTCCGACTATGCCCTGCCCTGGCCGTCCCCGGCCCACTACGCCCCCGGCGCCCTGGTCACCGGCGCCGCCCGGCTCATCCACCGCCCGGAGGGCACGGTCCCGTACACCCCGCCGATCCCGCTCTACCTGGCCCTGTGCCGGGTGACCGGGACGGCCCCGGACTGGTCTCGCGCGGCGTCCCAGGGTTGACATCGGCCGCGCCGCCCCTACGTCACGGCTTGGCCGGGGCCGGCCGTGCGCCCCTCACTTCCGCGCACTCCCACCGGTGCGTCCTGCAGGCGGAACAGGCCACCGCGCGGCCGACCGCGCCGGTCCGCTCACTCGGCGGACTCGGTACCCCGCACGATGACGAGGAACGCGTCCGTCGCGAGGTCCATGACGACCTCGGCGGGCAGGCCTTCCTGACGCCGCGCCTGCGCGAACTCCTCCGCGGGCCAGGATCCCCGCGGACCACCGGCGGGAAAGCGTTCGAGCACCGTTCGCCCGTTCACCATCTCGCACCTCCAGAAGCGTCGTACTCGTAGGAGTTAACGCTCTGGAGAAGGGAAACGGCTCGCCCAGTGACGGGACTGAGACATTACCTACACCCGTTCGGGGCGGACCGTGAGGGTCTGATCACTTTGTGGCACGACGCGCACGCTCGGTGTCAGTGGTCGTACTCGTCGTGCAGGCGCAGCCGGTCGCTTCCGGACGGGTTGCGGCCGAGTGGGGTGAGGTCGAGCAGACCCGCGAGGGTGCCGAGTCCGTCCAGGCCGCCCGGTCCGCCCGAGCCGTCGTCCGCGTCGCCGTACACCGAATAGGTATGGAAGACCCGGTCGTGTTCGCGCAGGAAGCAGCTGATGCCCGGACGGTCGGCCAGGCCCTGGTCCGTCACCACGGTGGCCTCGAGGTCGAGGTTGAAGTCGCTGTGGGAGGAGGAGTACCAGGGCACCGTCCAGCCCATGCGTGCCTTGAAGGGCAGGATCCTGGTGAACGGCGCCCGGGAGACGGCCGCGAAGGAGGTGTTCCGGGCGCGCAGATGGGCGAGGTGGCCGACCTGGTCCAGGAGGGCCGAGCAGCACGGGCAGCCGGTCTCCCGCTCCGGGGCGAACACGAAGTGCTGCACGACGAGTTGGGTCCGGCCCTCGAAGAGGTCCAGGAGGGTGGCCTTGCCGTCGCCGCCCTCGAAGACGTACTCCGGGTCCACCTCGACCATGGGCAGCCGCCGCCGCTCCGCGCCGAGCACCTCGCGCGCCCGTCTGACCGCCTCTTCCTTGCGCAGCAACTCCTCGCGCGCAGCGCGCCACTGCTCACGAGAGACGATCTCCGGAAGCGACATGGGGCCCTCCTGTCCGGCGGTCGGTTCGAGGTGCTGACCGTCGCGGGCAGCGGAACTCATCGCCGGACGCGAAGATTTTCTTCGGCTCCCTACGGCAGCGGACTTTTCGGCGACGGCGTCCCGGCCGTACGGACGTCCGGGGGCCCGCGGCGACGAGGAGGCCGGCCGAAGCGTCAGACGAGGGCCGCCGTACGGCCGTGCGGTGGCACCTCGACTCCCTGGAGCCCCAACTCGGCCAGCGCCTCACGGAGTTGCTCGACGTGCCGGGACGTGAGACGGCCGGTGTCGTCGAGGTGTACGGCGCAGGCGGTGGTCGTGTCGACAAGTCGCTCCAGGGCGTCCGCGACGGCGTCCGCGCCCGCGGTGTGCCGGGCGAGTGCGGGCAGTTCGGCGGCGGCGAGCGCGATGGCGGTACGGGCCTCGGCGAGCGTGCGGTAGGCCTCGCGGCGCAGCGCCCATCGCTCGGCGCGGTCACCGGACCCGCCGGACTCCCCGGACCCGCCGGATTCACCGAGGACGTGTGCGAGATAGGCGTGCGCGGCGTCCCCGGCCGTGGCGAGCCGGGCACGTACCCCGCCGCCGCGCTGCCCCGGCATCGGCAGATGCCCGACGACCAGTACGAGCACGCAGGCCATCAGGGTCTCCCCGATCCGGCTGACGGAGGCCTGCGGCTCGCCGCCTGCCATGACCAGGGCGAGGACGAGGACGGTGACGACGGCCGTCAGCGCGGCGAAGTGCCGGGTGGCGACCGGGACGAGCGCCCCGCACACCGCGACCAGCACGATCAGCCCCGCCGGCCGGGGCAGCAGCGCGGCGAGCCCGGCGAACACCAGGGCTCCCAGCACGGTCCCGGCGGCCCGGCACAGTACCCGGGAGGCGAGCGGACCGAGGTCGGGCTTGACGAGGAAGACGGCGGTGGCGGGCATCCAGTACCAGTGCTGGTGCTGGCCGTACCAGCGGGTGTGGTGCAGCGCCTGGGCGATGGCGGCGCTGGCCCCGAAGCAGAGGGCGACCCGCATCCCGTACTCGCGCCCACCACTGCCGAACACGGCGCGCAGCGCGCCCCGGAGACCCAGGCGCCGGGTGAGCAGCCGCCGTTGGGCGCCGTCCCCCCGGTCGAAGGCCTCGGCGGCACACAGCAGGGCGTCGTCGAGGGCGCGGAGGGCAGGGGCGAGGGAGGTGCCGGCGGGGTGGGGGCTCGCGGGGTGAGGGCGGCTCACGTGGTGGTCCAGGCCCTCGTCAGAAGGACGGCCCTCAGGCTGCTGTGGGTGGCCCGCGGCGTGGTGGGGAGGCCTCCCGGTCCGGCGCAGGCGACGGCCGGGGCGGGGGGTGTGCGGGACGGGTGGGGCGGGGAGGGGGCCGGCGGCGGTGTCGGCGCGGACGGCGGCGGCGAGGCGCCGGGGGCCTTCCGCGGCCCGCGCCGGGACCGGCTCGCCCACCCAGAACAGGGCGGTGGCGGCCTCGGCGAGGGGCAGCGCGGCCGCGTACCGGGCGTGCAGCCGGCGCTCGGCGGCGGAACTGGCGTACCGGCGCAGCCGGGGCCCGGCGAGGGCGTCCTGGGCATGGTCGAGGGCGGCGGTGAGCGCGGCCCGTCGCGCGGTGGCCTGCGCCCCGCCCACGGCCTCGACCAGCGCGGCGATGGCGTCGTACACCCCGGCGACCGCCTCCCGCTCCCCGTCGAACCGGAAGTCCCCGGCGAGCGAGCCGGGCGTGGGCAGGGCGAGCCGCAGCAGAAGCAGCCAGCCGGCTCCGGCGAGGAAGGCGAGGGCCTGCTGCCGGCCGCTCTCCGCCGCCGGCATCCCGGCGCCGATCGCGGTGCCGACGAGCAGGTGTGTGCCGGCGGCGGAGGCGACGGGCCCGACCGCGCTGATGCCGCCGGCGACCAGGCCGAGCGCGGTGAGCACGAGGGTGAGCGGTACGGCGGCCAGCCCCTGCCCGGCGTACGTCCCCGCGAGCAGCCCGAGGGCGCCGGCGAGCGCGGGCACCCCGAGCCGCCGCACGGAGGCGCGTCGGCTGCCCGGCCGGTCGTTGATCCCGGCGAGCATCGCGCCGATGGCGGCGAGCACGCCGAGGGGCGTCCGCCCGGCGAGCACACCGGCGAGCAGCAGCGGCCCGCAGCCGAGCACACCCCGGATCACCGCGTTCCAGGGCACGGGACCGCGCTGTGCGCGCAGGGCGTGGGCGAGCCAGAGGGGTGGGGCGAACCGGGACACGGGCCTCCTGTCGTACGCGGGCGGGGTGTGCCTAGCCTTCGGACGACGGCGGCCGGGTGGGCGGTGCTTCCACGGTAGGGGGCGACGGGGCGAGGAACGGGGCCCACACGTTTCGCGCGTGTGAAAGGTGGGGCACGGGCCGTTTTCTCAATGAACGCAACGCGGCGATTCTTTCCGCCTTGATCCGCAATCGCCTTTATGACCGTCTTTGCGGCTGTCGTTCTCCGTCCTGTTGCCGGCCGTCTGTGTGACCGTCCTGTGCACTGGGCTCGGCGATCCGCTGGGAACGCGACGTGCCGAGGATCCGCTCGGCTTCGGCGACGGCATGGACCAGCGCATCGGGTTCGCCGCGCAGGGCGGCCATCACGTCGTCGATCTCCCGCAGTCCGGCCCGTTCCAGCAGGCGCTTCTCGTTCGTCACCCACGCGCCGCGGGCCGCGAGCACTCCGTGGGCGGCTTGGGCAGCGGCCGTGGCGACGCAGCCGGCGGTCTCGGTGATGCGGCCCTGCGGGGCGTGGTTGTGCCGGGCGTAGTGCAGGGTGGCGCGGGCGGTGCCGTGCCAGCGCTCGGCGGCGGTGGCGCGCAGCCGGGCCGGATAGCCGGCCGGGCGGGGCACGGTGCCGCTGAGCACCTGGTTGACGGCGAGTTCGGCCACGACCAGATAGCTGGGAATTCCGGCGAGATGGAAGAGCAGCGGCTCCACCCGGAAGCGTCCTGCCTCCGCCTCCGCCAGTTCGTGCTCGACCACGTCCAGGTCCCGGTAGTGGACGTCGACCCGGCGCCCGTCGATCGTCAGCCATGCCCCGCCGTTGAAGACCCCGCCGCCCCAGCCGCCGACCTCGGACACCTCGCCCTCCCAGCCGACGGCGCGCAGGTCGTCCGGGTCGAAGGGGCCCCGGTAGTAGATCGCCAGGTCCCAGTCGCTGTCGGGGCGGTGGGTGCCCCGGGCGCGGGAACCGCCGAGAGCCACCGCCCTGACCGTGGGAAGAGCGGCCAGGCGGTCGGTGACGTTCCGGAGGAAGTCGGTGTCGTCGGTCATGGGTCTCATGGGAGCGCTCGGCGCGGTCGTACCGCCACCCGTTTTCTCGCGCCTCCGCTTCGCCGGCCAGGGCCGTTGTCACTGGCGTGCGGCAGGTGTTCCGTCGTCGGGGGTGCCTGAGAAGCCGGGGTCCTGACACGTCGGGGCGCCTGAGAAGTCGGGCGGTGCCTGAGAAGTCGGACGGTGTGCCCGGGAATTCGGATGCGGGCGGGCTGGAGGGGAGCGATCATCGGGGGGTTGCTCACTGCCGTCTCCGGGGGACAGTCCTCATGATCCAGCGCGTCACCGTTCCGGCTCTCTTCCCGCCACCCGCGTACTCCCACGCCTCGGTCGTCGAGGCCGGGACGAAGCTGGCCTTTCTCGCCGGGGCCGTGCCGCTGGACGAGAAGGGGGAGATCGTCGGGCCGGGCGATCCGGTGCGGCAGGCGGAGCGGGTGATCGCCAACCTTCAGGAGCAACTGGGCGCCGTCGGAAGCGACTTGGCCCATGTGGTGGCTACGGAGGTGTACGTCGTGAGCAGCGAGCCCGCGGTGCTGTCCGCGGTGTGGGAGGTCGTGGAGGCCTCCGGGCTGAGTGCGGGGCCGCACTCGTCCACGCTGCTCGGCGTCGCCTGCCTCGGGTACACCGGGCAACTGGTGGAGATCACGGCCACCGCGGTGGTACCGGAGCGGGAGGGGGACGCTCATGCCGGGTGACATCCTGCTGCGCCGGGCCGTGGCGGCGGACGCGGCGGCCGCCGCCGACGTGTATCTGCGGTCCTTTCGTGCCGCCCTGCCCACCGTCGTCCGGCCGCATACCGACGACGAGGTGCGGGCGTACATCCGGGACGTCGTCGTGCCATTGCGCGAGACGTGGGTGGCGCAGGCCGGTGACGGAACGGTCGTCGGGCTGATGGTGCTGGACGGCGAGTTGCTGTCGCAGCTCTATCTGGACCCCGAGTGGCGGGGGCGCGGCATCGGCGACCGGTTCGTCGCGCTGGCCAAGGAGCGCTGTCCGGGCGGGCTGACCCTGTGGACCTTCCAGGTCAACAAGCCCGCCCACCGGTTCTACGAGCGCCATGGTTTCACCGCCGTCGAGTTCACGGACGGCAGCGGCAACGAGGAGCGGGAGCCGGACGTGCGGTACGTCTGGCGCCCGCGAGGGACACCGCAGGCGTGACCCCCGAGTAACCTCGGTGCCCGTGAGGGGCGCAGCAACCGTGCGCGCCGGCGACCTCCGGGGCTCATGAGGGCCGCAGCAAGCGCGCCCCGGCGACCTCCGGTGCCCGTGAGGGGCGCAGCAACCGTGCGCGCCGCCCCGAGCGGGGCAGAGCGGGACGCACGCCCCCGCCACCGCCGGACTTGCCGGCCCAGGCGGACGAGAGCCACGGCGGGCCGGCTCAGCGTGCCGGGTGGCCCCATCTCCTCTCCTTGGGCAGCGGCGGCCGGTAGCTGCCCGCGCGGCTGGTGGTCAGGCCCAGGGCGACCAGGGACTCGGCGAGCTTGACCGCCGCCGCCACGCCGTCGACCACGGGCAGCCCGAGCTTCTCCCCCACCGTCCGCTGCAGTCCCGTCATCCCGGCGCAGCCCAGGACGAGGACCTCTGCGCCCATGTCCCGGGCCCGCTCGGCCGCCGTGAGGAACGCCGTCTCGGTGCGGCCGGGATCGGCGGAGAGGTCGAGGACGCCGAGGCCGGTACCGACGACGGCGGCGCAGTTCCGGGCCACACCGGCGGTCTCCAGGCTGTCCTCGATCTGGCCGCAGGAGCGGTCGAGGGTGGTGACGACGCCGTAGCGGCGGCCGAGGAGGCAGGCGAGGTGGGCGGCGGCCTCCGTGATGTCCACGACCGGGACGTCCGTCAACTCCCGTACGCCCTCCCGGCCGTGCTCGCCGAACCCGGCCAGGACGACGGCGTCGTACGCGTGCCCGTCGTACGTCCGCAGGGTGTCCAGGACGGCGGCCGCGGAGAGATAGCTGTCCAGCCAGCCCTCGGCGGACGCCGGGCCCCAGGCGGGGGTCAGGCCGGTCACCGTGGTGCCGGGGCCCGCGGCGGCCCGGGCGCCGCGGACGATCTCCTCGGTCATCTCCCGCGTGGTGTTGCAGTTGGTGACGATGATCCGCACGCCTGTCAGCCCTCCTTCGCCGAGATCGCGCGCTCCCGGCGGCCCAGCAGCGCGTACAGGGCGGCGGCGAGCGCGGTGCCGATGAACCAGGAGTACGGCGCCACGTCGCTGAAGCTCTTCACCAGCGCGACCACGGCGGCGACCGCTGCGGAGGGCAGGAACGCCCACAGCGCCCTCGGGTTGACGCCCCTGCGGTAGTGGTACCGGGTGCCCGGGCGGGCGTCGAACAGCGCGTCCACGTCGACCCTGCCGCGCTTGACCCAGTAGTAGTCGACCATGATCACGCCGAACAGCGGGCCGAGGAAGGCGCCGAGGCCGCCGAGGAAGTAGTTGACGACGGTCGGGTTGGAGAAGAGGTTCCAGGGGGTGACGACCAGCGCCGCCACCGTGCTGATCATGCCGCCGATCCTGAAGGAGATCTTCTGCGGCCAGACGTTGGCGAGGTCGTACGCCGGTGAGACGAAGTTGGCGACGATGTTGACGCCCATGGTGGCGACCGCGAACGTGAACGCGGCGACGACGAGCACCCAGGTGTTGCCGACCTTGGCGACCAGTTCCGCGGGGTCGGTGATGGCCTGCCCGAACGCCTTCAGCGAGCCGGCCGTGACGATCACCGACACCACGACGAAGGCGGTGGAGTTGATGGGCAGGCCCCAGAAGTTGCCGCGCCGGACGGTCTTGTAGTCGGGCGCGAAGCGGGAGAAGTCGCAGAAGTTGAGCATCAGCGTGCCGTAGGTGGCGAGGATCAGGCCGATCGCGCCGAACCACTGCCGCCACTGCTCGCCCGTGGACACCGGGTGCGGGGTGGAGGTGAGCGAGATGCTCCAGTGGGCCTTGGCGAGGACCCACAGCGCCAGCGCGATCATCACGAGCCAGATCGCCGGACCGCAGAAGTCCTGGAACTTCCGTACGGCTTCCATGCCCCGGCTGATGATCAGCGCCTGGAGCAGCCAGAGCGAGACGAAGGAGATCCAGCCGAGCGCGTCCAGGCCGAGGAAGGAGTGGCGGGTGAGGGATTCCAGGCCCGGCCAGGCCGCCAGCAGCATCACGTTGACGGCGACGGAGGCCAGATAGGTCTGGATGCCGTACCACATGATGGCGATCACGGCCCTGATCAGCGCGGGGATGTTGGCGCCCCAGACGCCGAAGCTGATGCGGCCGACCACCGGGAAGGGCACGCCGTGGCGCTGGCCGATCCGGCCCATCCGGTTCATGCCGGCGTAGATGATCACGAAACCGGCGAGCAGGGAGGTGAAGACCTGCCAGACGTTCATGCCGAGGACCAGCAGGCCGGCGGCGAAGGTGTAGTTGCCGAGGTTGTGGACGTCGGACATCCACATGGCGAAGAGGTCGAAGACCTTCCAGTTCCGCTGCTTGGCGGGGGCGAGGTCCTCGTTGACGAGGCGGGGGTCGGGGGCGAACACGGGGGCGCCGGTGGCTTCGGCGCGGTCGGCGAGGGACACGGGGCCTCCTGAACGGGGGACGAAGGGGCCATACCGTTGGAACTCGGACGGACCATCAGCGGGCAAACCGATGGAGCGGCAGCGTCAGGCACGGAAGCGGGTCGTTTGGTATACCAAACTGCGGACATGGTGCCGTCGTCAAGCGTTCGGACCGATGTCGTTGCCGTTACGGCCCCGTAAAAGTCCCCTCGTGTCGGCGAAGATGGGCCCATGACGAAGATCGAGCCCCTGGGCGCGGTGCGCGAGCGGGTCCTGGCGAGCCTGCGGGAGGACATCATCGCCGGGCGCCTCGCCCCCGGCGACCGGCTCGTCGAACGGGAACTCGCCGAGCGCTTCGGTGTTTCGCGGGTGCCGGTGCGGGAGGCGATCCGCGCACTGGTCGCCGAGGGCTTCGTCCTCTTCGAGTCCGCCCGCCGTACGGTCGTACGCCGGCTGACCCCGACCGACGTCCGGGAACTCTTCGAACTGCGCGAGGCGTTGGAGGTGTACGCGGCGGGGCTGGCGGCGACCCGGGTGACCCCCGAGGCCCTGGCGGAGCTGCGGGACCTGCTCGACCAGGCCGCGCGGGCCACGAAGGAGGGCGACGCCGAGGCGATCACGGACGTCAACACCCGCTTCCACGACCGCATCCGCGCCCTGGCCGGCAACAGCCTGCTGATCTCGGTCATGGAGCCGGTCGACGGCCGCCTGCGCTGGCTCACCCGGCGCAACGAGGAGTGGCCCCAACTCCTCACCGAGCATCGCGAGTTGTACGAGGCGATCGCCTCCGGCGACCCCGACCGGGCCCGCACCCACGCCCTCGCCCACGTCCGCGCCAACTACCGCTCGACGGTCCGGCATCTGTTCGGGACGGATCCGGAGGACGGCGACGGCGGCAGCACCGTCGGCGACCGAGCCGACGGCGGCTGAGTCGACGACGACCGAGCCGACGGCGGCTGAGGGGCGGGTTTCGGTAGAAGGGGCCGACCGCCTGTCGAGGACGGTTTCGGGAGAAGAGGCCGGCCTCCCGCCGAGAACGGTTTCGGGAGAAGGGCCGACGGCCCGCCGAGGACGGTTTCGGGCTGCGGGGCCAGTGGTGACCGGGGACCGGTTCCGCCGTCGGCGGTGAGTGGCGGTTACCGGAGTCCGGCCGCCTGTGCCGCCGTGCTCAGTACCTCGCGGAGCATCTCCGCGGTGAGCCGGCCGGTGAAGGTGTTGCGCTGGCTGACGTGGAAGCAGCCGAAGAGGTCGAGGCCGTCCAGGGCGACGCGGGTGCCGTGGGCGAAGGCCGGGCGGGGCCGGGGCACGGTCCAGCCAGCCTCGCTGAACGCGGGCAGCGCGGCCTGCCAGCCGAAGGCGCCGAGCACGACCGCGGCCCTCAGCGTCGGCCGCAGCAGCTTCAGCTCCTGCACCAGCCACGGGCGGCAGGTGTCCCGCTCGCCTGGGGTCGGCTTGTTGGCGGGCGGGGCGCAGTGCACCGGCGCGGTGACCCGGACGCCGTACAGTTCCAGCCCGTCGTCGGCACGGACGGAGGTGGGCTGCGAAGCGAGCCCCACGTCGTACAGCGCCTGGTAGAGCACGTCTCCGGAACGGTCGCCGGTGAACATCCGGCCGGTGCGGTTGCCGCCGTGCGCGGCGGGGGCCAGCCCGATGATCGCCAGCCGGGCGTCGGCGGGACCGAAGCCGGGCACCGGCCGCCCCCAGTACGTCCAGTCGGCGAACGCGGCCCGTTTCGTCCGGGCCACCTCCTCCCGCCACTCGACCAACCGGGGACAGGCCCGGCACTCCGCGACACGCCGGTCGAGCCGAGCGAGGGCGCTGCTGTCGTCCATACGGCCACCGTATGCCCCGTCGGCTCGGGTGCACCCGGGGCCCGGCGGCACCGATCCGCAGATCAGCGATGCTGCCGTATCCCTCCACCCCTGCGAAAACGCGTCCGGCTCACGCCGCCCGGAGAGTTAAGGTCGGGGGCATGGCTTCCGAGGATGCGGACGAGAACGTGAACCGTGGGACCGGTGGACCGGACGGGCCCGGCCCCGGCCAGGGCGCCGAGGATTCCCACGGCTCCGGCGCTTCCGCCGCCGAGCAGCCCGTCGATCCGAAGATCGCCGCCGCTGTGGCCGCCGCCGAGGCCGCGGGGCCCGGCAAGGGGGAGACGGTCCGGATCGACAGCTGGATCTGGGCCGTGCGCCTGATCAAGACGCGGTCCCTCGGTGCGACCGCCTGCCGGGGCGGTCACGTCCGTGTGAACGGCGAGCGGGTGAAGCCCGCCTACTCCGTGCGCGTCGGCGACGAGGTACGCCTGCGGCACGAGGGCCGCGAGCGTGTGGTGATCGTCAAGCGCCTCATCCGCAAGCGGGTCGGCGCGCCCGTGGCCGCCCAGTGCTACATCGACAACTCGCCTCCGCCGCCGCCCCGCGAGGCCGTCGCCCCCGCCGGCATCCGTGACCGGGGCGCCGGCCGCCCCACCAAGCGCGACCGCCGCGAGATGGAACGCCTCCGCGGCCTCGCCGGCCCGGGCTTTCCGGGCGGCTTCCCGGCGTTCGGCTCCGCCGGAGACCTCAGTGGTTCCGGAGGACCCGGCACGCCGGGCGGATCCGGGGGCCGGGGCGGCTCCAAGCCGGGCGGCCGCGGCAGGTCCGGCGACCGCGGCAGGTCCGGCAAAGGCAGTTGATCCGGCGAAGGCAGCCGATCCGGCGGCTCCCAGGGAGCCGGAAGGCCCGGCGGCCGTGACGGCTCAGACTCCGGCGGAAGCACCGGGCGCCCTCGAGGAGCCTGACCGAGGCGGGCCCCGCTGAGGCCGCCGAGAGCAGCGAGGCCTCGACCGGATACCCACCGGCACCGTCAGCCCGGCCCCCTGCCCCGCCGGCCGGTCACACACCGACACCGCCAGCTGGCCCCCTCGACGCCCCGGCGGGCAACGGACACGCATGACACCGCCGGCCGGCTCCCCGCCCGCCCCGCCGGTCGGTGCCGATGCCGGTCCGCGGGGTCAGGGGCGGCGTATCAGTCGGAGGAGTTCCGCGTTGTGCTCGCGTCGGGTCCAGGCGATCAGGGCGAGTGGCACCATGAGGATCAGCGGGGTCGCGGCGTTCTGGCCGGCGAAGACCGTGAGCTGGACGATGAACGCGCCCACCATCAGCGCGCTGAGCGCGATCGCCGCGACCGACTGGAGCGCGGGGATCAACAGGGCGACGGCTCCGGCGAGTTCGAGCGCGCCGATGGTGTACATGACCCCACTGCCCCAGCCGATCTTGTCGAAGGCCTCGACGGCCGAGGGGTGCGCGATGAGCTTGGGCAGCGCGCTCGCGATGCCGTAGAACAGCGCGAGCAGCACCTGTACGGTCCGCAGCGCGACCCGGGTCGCGCGCCTGCGGCCGCTGCGGGAACCGCTGGAGGTGACGGAAGCGGTGTGGGCGAGGGGAGCGGTGGAGTCGGACATGAGGGTCTCCTGGGGAAGCGGTGCCTATCGTCGATTGCTGTCACCGATGTAGACGGCGCACGGTCCGGGAACTCATCGCTGTGACGGGGACCATCTCCGACCGCGTGCCGGCCTACGCCCGCGGCACCGCCCGCACCCACATCCGGTCGGGTGTCAGATACGAGTCCACCTCCAGCCCCGCTTCCTCCAGTGCCGACTCGAACTGCTCTCTGGTCAACGGGCGGGACAGGAACGTCTGGGTCCACCGTGCGTCCGGGAAGACGTACTCGACGTGGACCGAATTCGCTCCGTTCCCGAGCGGTTCCGCCGAGAGCACCCTTACCGTGAAGCCGCTCGGGTCGGTGCGCTCCCGGGGCACGTTCGTGTGGTAGTCCTCGCCCTCGCGCTGGATGAGCACGCAGCCGTCCTTCGCCACATACCGGGCGCAGGTGCGCAACAGGCCTCTGCGTACCTCCTCGTCACCCGCGTGCACCAGGAACGACGCCAGCATCACCACGTCGAACTCCTCGCCGCCCAGGTCCAGTTGCTCGATGGGGCTGCATATCGTGCGCGCCCCGCGGACCCGGCTCAGCATGTCGGCGGACTCGTCCACCGCCGTCACCGCGAACCCGCGCTCGATCAGGGGACGGGTGATCCGGCCCACCCCGCTGCCCAGTTCCAGGATGCGCGCCCCGGCGGGTACCGCCGCGGCGATGATGTCCGGTTCCTCGCCCACCGGCAGCCGTTCGTACAGCTCGACCGCGCAGCCGTCCGGGGTGATCGCACCGGGTCCCGTGCCCTCGTATCCTTCACGCATCTCGACCGTCATGCCCGGACAACGGCCGGTCCCCGCACAGCCGTTCCCCTCCGCCGCTGGTTCACTCGTTCGAGTGAGGCGGGGCCGGTCGGCGCCGGTCGTCCGGGAACGGGAACCAGCCGTGCCCGATGTACCAGTGCCCGCCGGCCCGCAGATGGTCCCCCACGGCCCGCTCCACAGTGGTGCGCCGGGGCAGCTCCGCGACCGGCAGGTCCGGGTCGCCGAAGACGAACTGGACGGGTTCGGTGTCGGACGGCTCGGTGTCCTCGCGGGCGACGCGGAAGCGGTCCTGGAAGCGGATGATGTTGGAGTCGGCCGGCAGGTACCGCTTCAACTGCGGGTCCAGCAGCCAGGAGTGGCACAGCGCGGCCACCGGCCGCTCCTCGGGAAAGTGCCGGGCGAAGAACTCCCGGGCCCACGCCAGGGAGCGGTCGCAGGCGGACGGGGTCAGCGGGCCGTGGAAGTCGGGGACGTGCAGGTTCAGGCAGGGCGTGCCGGGCGCCACGTCCAGTCCGGCCGCGGAGATCACCGCTGACGTGCGCTGTCCGTGCCGCGCCCGCTCGAACTGCAGACGGCCCAGCTGGTACAGCTCGCCGCGGAAGTGCCGGACCAGCCAGCGCCGTGACCGCAGGCCGGTCGTGCCGTGCCGTCTGCGGTGCGCCGCCATGTGCCGGCCCAGGTCGGCCAGGGTGCGCCGGGAGACACCGGCCGGGATGCCGCGCTCCCGGTGCCGGGCGAGGGTGTGCGGGACGGCGGCGACGAAGACGTACACGGGGAAGGTGCCGGCCAGCTCGGCGGGCGCCGCACCGAAGAGTTCCGCCAGGTCGGGTGTGCGGCCGGTGTCCTGCGGGTCGCGGAACAACTCCTCGACGCACTCCTCCAGGAGTCTCAGCGCCCCCGGATCACCGGACAGCCGGCGCCGCCCGGCCACCAGCGCGTTGATGTCCTCGTGCGGCACGGCCAGGTCGAGGAGCAGTTCGGGCAGGTCGTCGGCTTCCGGCAGCACTGGTTCCCCCTTCGACGAGCGGCGGACGAGCGCCGTCGGTGAGCGTCGCGCCGTTGGTGAGCGTCGTTCTCGAAGAGTACGGTGCAAGAAGGAGTGGTGGTCCGATGCGTACGGGCAGTGAACCGGCGACCGCGCGCAGTGCTCTGCGGGCGCGGCTCTGGCTGTGCGTGTGGGGCCTGGTGTGGGCCGTCTTCGGCACGGCGGCGTTCGCGCTCGTCGGGCGCCCCGGCTGGGCGGCTGCCTGCGGGGTGCTGTTGCTGGTGGTCACCGCGGACATGGCCATGGTGCTCCGGCACATCCGGCAGGGCCCGCACTACCAGCCGGGCCGCGACGTCCCGCCGTACCCGCCACCGGACAACGGCGCCCCGTTCCGGCGCCCACCCAGACACCGGCATCCGTGACCGGCCCGGCGCGCAGAGCGCCGCTCGTCGCCGGCGGCTCAGTCGTCGAAGCGGGCCGCCTTCAGGTACTGCGGGTTCGGGTCCAGCGCTGCTGCCAGCCGGAAATGGCGTTTGGCCTGGTCGGCGCGGCCCTGGCGTTCGTAGGTGCGGGCCAGGGCGAAGTGCGCGAACGCGTTGTCCGGCTCGCGCTCCAGGACGATCGTGAATTCCAGTTCGGCCGGCCGCAGTTGCGCCGCGGCGAAGAACGCACGCGCGCGCAGCAGCCGGGCCGCGGTGTTCTCCGGATGTGCGGCGATGACTCCGTCGAGCAGCTTCACCGCGCCCCGCGGGTCCCGCGAGTTGAGCAGGTGCTCGGCTGCGCGGAAGTCGATGACGTGCGTCTCCGGAGTAGGTCCAGTGGAACCGCTGGTCTCGGGCACGGCAGAGTCCTTCCCTCACTCCGCTGATTCAACGCCCGCGGAGAGGGCCGCTATTCCGGAGCCTGTTCCGCGGAGTCCTCCCGCGCCCGCCGTACGAGGTCCTCCCACACCTCCGCGACGCGCTTGTGCAGCGTGTCCAGCGGGACGTCGTTGTCGATCACGATGTCCGCGATCCGTCTGCGCTGCTCACGGGTCGCCTGGGCGGCCATACGCGCGCGTGCGTCCTCCTGCGTCATCCCGCGCAGCCGGACCAGCCGGTCGAGCTGGGTCTCGGGGCTCGCGTCCACGACGATCACGAGGTCGTACAGCGGTGCCAGGCCGTTCTCGGTGAGGAGAGGTACGTCGTGGACCACCACGGCGTCGGGGGCCGCGGCCTGCTCCAGCTCGCGGGAACGCGCGCCCACCAAGGGGTGCACGATCGAGTTGAGGACGGCGAGTCTGCCGGGGTCGGCGAAGACGATCGAACCGAGCCTGGGCCGGTCCAGGCTGCCGTCCGCAGTGAGGACGTCCTCGCCGAAGGCCTCCACCACGGCGGCGAGACCCGGCGTGCCCGGCGCCACGACCTCGCGCGCGATGCGGTCCGCGTCGATCAGCACGGCCCCGTGCTCCACGAGCAGCCGCGACACCTCGCTCTTGCCGGCGCCGATCCCACCGGTCAGGCCCACTTTCAGCATGAGCGCCAGCTTAGGCGCTGCCACCGACAGCGGGACCGGCGGAGGTCAGTTGTCGCCCTCGCGCTCCGCCAGGAACCGCTCGAACTCGCGCCCGATCTCGTCGGCCGACGGGATGTCCACGGGCTCGGCGAGCATGTTGCCCCGGGTCTCGGCGCCCGCGGCCGCGTCGTACTGGTGCTCAAGGCCCTGGACGAGCGCGGTCAGCTCCTCGTCGCCCTCCCGGATCTGGCGGTCGATCTCCGTCTGCGTGCGGTACGCGTCCGTGCGCAGCGAGTGGGCGACCGTCGGCAGCACCAGCCCGGTGGCGGCCGTGATGGCCTCCAGGACGGTCAGGGCGGCGTCCGGGTACGGGGAGCGGGCGATGTAGTGCGGGACGTGCGCGGCGACGCCCAGGACGTCGTGGCCGGCCTCCATCAGGCGGTACTCCACCAGCGCCTCGGCGCTGCCGGGCACCTGGGCCTCCTCGAAGGGGCTGCGGTGGCCGGGGACCAGGTCGGTGCGGTTGCCGTGCGGGGTGAGGCCGACCGGGCGGGTGTGCGGGACGCCCATGGGGATGCCGTGGAAGTTCACGGACAGGCGGACGCCGAGCCGCTCCACGATCTGCCGTACGGCGGCCGCGAAGCGTTCCCACTCCACGTCCGGCTCGGGGCCGGAGAGCAGCAGGAAGGGGGCGCCCGTGGTGTCCTGTACGAGGCGGACCTCGATGGCCGGGACCTCGTAGTCGGTCCACCGGTCCCGCTTGAAGGTCAGCAGGGGCCGGCGGGCGCGGTAGTCCACGAGCCGGTCGTGGTCGAATCGGGCGACGAGCTGGTGGGGCAGTGAGTCGAGCAGCCGGTCGACGATCTGGTCGCCGGTCTCGCCCGCGTCGATGTATCCGTCGAAGTGGTAGAGCATGACAAGGCCGGCCGATTCCTGGGCGAGCGCCATGTCCACCACGGCGAGGCCCTTCGGCTCCCATGCGTACAAACCCTGCGGATCAAGCACTGTGACCGCTCCTCCTCGTGTTCGACATGGTCAACACGGCCTGAAGAGTGGGCATTCCCGCGACACGCCGTTGACCGGGCTCTCGGGGGGTGCCGAGGAAAGTGCCGACAACCGCAACTCCCTGGGGGCGCGGGGAACTGCGCGCGACCGCGGACCAGCCGCGGCCGGACGGCGAGCGGCACGCCCCCCGAGCACGCCTGAGGGGCCGCACCCCGAAAGGTACGGCCCCTCAAGAACCAGCTATCGGCTGAGCCTCAGCGGCTGGGGTTCCCCGCTGGGGGAGTTCAGCTCTGGCCGCCCGCCAGCTTCTCGCGCAGCGCGGCCAGCGCCTCGTCCGAGGCCAGGGCGCCGGACTGGTCGCCGCCCTCGGAGGAGTACGAACCGCCGGTCGCGGCCGGAGCCGCGGCCTCGCCGCCCTCGGCGGCGGCGGCAGCGTCGGCCTCGCGGGACTTGATGACCTGCTGCTGGTGCTGCTCGAAGCGGGCCTGCGCCTCGGCGTACTGGCGCTCCCACTCCTCGCGCTGCTTCTCGTAGCCCGGCAGCCAGTCGTTGGTCTCCGGGTCGAAGCCCTCGGGGTAGATGTAGTTGCCCTGGTCGTCGTAGGACGCGGCCATGCCGTACAGGGTCGGGTCGAACTCGACCGCGGACGGGTCGGCACCGAAGGACTCGTTGGCCTGCTTCAGCGAGAGGCTGATGCGGCGGCGCTCGAGGTCGATGTCGATGACCTTGACGAAGATCTCGTCGTTGACCTGGACGACCTGCTCCGGGATCTCCACGTGGCGCTCGGCCAGCTCGGAGATGTGGACCAGACCCTCGATGCCCTCGTCCACGCGGACGAACGCACCGAACGGCACCAGCTTCGTGACCTTACCGGGCACGACCTGGCCGATCTGGTGGGTGCGGGCGAACTGCTGCCACGGGTCTTCCTGGGTCGCCTTCAGCGACAGGGAGACGCGCTCGCGGTCCATGTCCACGTCGAGGACCTCGACGGTGACCTCCTGGCCGACCTCGACGACCTCGGACGGGTGGTCGATGTGCTTCCAGGACAGCTCGGAGACGTGGACCAGGCCGTCGACGCCACCCAGGTCCACGAAGGCACCGAAGTTGACGATCGAGGAGACCACACCGGAGCGGACCTGACCCTTCTGCAGGGTCGTGAGGAACGTCTGGCGGACCTCGGACTGGGTCTGCTCGAGCCAGGCGCGGCGGGACAGGACCACGTTGTTGCGGTTCTTGTCCAGCTCGATGATCTTGGCCTCGAGCTCCTTGCCGACGTACGGCTGGAGGTCGCGGACGCGGCGCATCTCGACCAGGGAGGCCGGGAGGAAGCCGCGGAGGCCGATGTCGAGGATGAGACCACCCTTGACGACCTCGATGACGGTACCGGTGACGATGCCGTCCTCTTCCTTGATCTTCTCGATGGTGCCCCAGGCACGCTCGTACTGGGCGCGCTTCTTCGAGAGGATCAGGCGGCCTTCCTTGTCCTCCTTCTGGAGGACGAGGGCCTCGATCTCGTCGCCGACGGCGACGACCTCGTTCGGGTCGACGTCGTGCTTGATCGAGAGCTCGCGGCTCGGGATGACACCTTCGGTCTTGTAACCGATGTCGAGCAGGACCTCGTCCCGGTCGACCTTCACGATGACGCCGTCGACGATGTCGCCGTCGTTGAAGTACTTGATCGTCTCGTCGATCGCTGCGAGGAAGGCTTCCTCGTTACCGATGTCGTTGACCGCTACCTGCGGGGTGGTGGCGGTGGTCTCGGTGCTGCTCGTCATGTGGGAAAGGGCTCCGGTACGGACATTGAAGTCGTAGGTACTGCTTACGCCGGGAGCCCGTTTCGCTCTGCAGAAGCCGGACAGCCAAGGAAGCGCCACCTTGTGGACACCGGGTGCCCGGTGGCGCCTCGACAACCGAGGGGACATACAACAGATGCGAGCGCAGCCTGCTACGTCTGAGGTGCGCAGGCCCGCAGCGCAACTTGTAGCATACGGGGGCAGCCGGACACGGTCAATGCGCGAAGGCGCACACCCGGGGCAGATCACCCCATAACCGGCAGAAGAAACGTCCCTGGAGGCCAGACAGGCCCCCGGGACCGCCTCCGTGACGGACCCCGGCGGGTTGGACGGAAGAGTACGACGAGGGAGCCGATCATCCAAGAGCCGGAAGCGTACGAGCCCGAAGTCACCGACGCCTTCGAACCGGAGGCGACACGCCGTGACGCCGGTGTCACGGAGAGCGTACGGGCCAACCGGGGCTGGTGGGACCGCAACGCCGACGAGTACCAGGTCGAGCACGGCACGTTCCTCGGCGACGACCGCTTCGTGTGGGGCCCGGAGGGCCTGGACGAGGTGGAGGCGGAGCTGCTCGGCCCGCCGGAGGAGCTGAAGGGCAAGGAGGTCCTGGAGATCGGCGCGGGCGCGGCGCAGTGCGCGCGCTGGCTGGCCGCCCAGGGGGCCCGCCCGGTGGCGCTGGACCTCTCGCACCGCCAGCTCCAGCACGCCCTCAGGATCGGCGGATCGTTTCCGCTCGTCTGTGCGGACGCCTGCGCGCTGCCCTTCGCCGACGGCTCCTTCGACCTGGCCTGCTCGGCCTACGGGGCGCTGCCCTTCGTCGCCGATCCGCGGCTGGTGCTGCGCGAGGTGCGCCGGGTGCTGCGGCCGGGCGGCCGGTTCGTGTTCTCGGTGACGCACCCGATCCGCTGGGCGTTCCCGGACGAGCCGGGCCCCGAGGGCCTGTCGGTCTCCGCCTCCTACTTCGACCGCACGCCCTATGTGGAGCAGGACGAGCAGGGCCGCGCGGTCTACGTCGAGCACCACAGGACGCTGGGCGACCGGGTCCGGGACATCGTGGCGTCCGGCTTCCGTCTGGTGGATCTGGTGGAGCCGGAGTGGCCGGCCTGGAACAGCTCGGAGTGGGGCGGCTGGTCCCCGCTGCGGGGCAGCCTGATCCCGGGAACGGCGATCTTCGTGTGCGAGCGCGACTGACGCCCCTCTTCTCATGTGCGCGCACGTGCACGCGCGCGTGAGGGCCGGTTCCGCTTTCGCACACGCGTGCGTACGTGCACGCACGTGCGAGGGACCCTTCCGCCGTCGTACGACACTGGGGGCGTGATCCGTTACGACGTCCTGGACGCGCTGCCCGTGCGCTCCGCCCTGCCCGCCCTGACCGACGCCCTGGACGGCGCCGGCGCCGCCGTGCTGGTGGCGCCGCCCGGCACCGGCAAGACCACGCTGGTGCCGCTCGTGCTGGCGGGGCTGACCGGGGGCGGGCCGGTGCGCCGGGTCGTGGTGGCCGAGCCGCGCCGGATCGCGGCGCGCGCGGCGGCCCGGCGCATGGCGTGGCTGCTGGGCGAGAAGCCGGGCGACAGCGTCGGCTTCACGGTGCGCGGCGAGCGTGTCGTGGGGCGGCACACGCGTGTGGAGGTCGTGACCACCGGTGTGCTGCTGCAGCGGCTGCAACGCGACCCGGAGCTGCCCGGCGTCGACGCCGTCGTCCTCGACGAGTGCCATGAGCGGCATCTGGACGCCGACACGGCGGCCGCGTTCCTGTGGGACGTACGGCAGACCCTGCGGCCGGAGCTGCGGCTGCTGGCCGCGTCGGCGACGACGGACGCCGAGGGGTGGGCACGGCTGCTGGGCGGGGCGCCGGTGGTCGAGGCGCAGGGCGTCGCGCATCCGGTGGAGGTGGTGTGGGCGCCTCCGGCGCGTCCGGTACGGCCGCCGCACGGGATGCGCGTCGATCCGGCGCTGCTGGCGCACGTGGCGTCGGTGGTGCGGCGGGCGCTGGCGGAGCGGGACGGGGACGTGCTGTGCTTCCTGCCCGGGGTGGGTGAGATCGCGCGTGTCGCCGGGCAGCTCGGCGAGCTGGGCGGCGTCGACGTGCTCCAGGTGCACGGGCGGGCGCCGGCCGCGGTGCAGGACGCGGTGCTGGCTCCCGGGACACGGCGCCGGGTGGTGCTGGCGACCTCGGTGGCGGAGTCCTCGCTGACCGTGCCCGGAGTGCGCGTGGTGGTGGACTCGGGGCTGGCGCGGGAGCCGCGGGTGGACCATGCGCGGGGGCTGAGCGGACTGACGACGGTACGGGCGTCGCGGGCGGCCGGGCGGCAGCGGGCGGGGCGGGCCGGACGGGAGGCGCCGGGCTGTGTGTACCGGTGCTGGACACCGGCCGAGGACGTCCGCCTGCCGGCCTTTCCGGCGCCGGAGATCAAGGTGGCCGACCTCACCGCGTTCGCCCTGCAGGCGGCCTGCTGGGGCGACCCGGACGCCTCCGGGCTGGCGTTGCTCGATCCCCCGCCGGGCGGGGCGATGGCGGCGGCGCGCTCCGCTCTGGCGGCGGTGGGGGCGGTGGACCGTGCCGGCCGGGCCACGGACACCGGTGTGCGGCTGGCCCGGCTCGGTGTGCACCCCCGGCTCGGGAGGGCGCTGCTGGACACCTCCGGTGCGGCGGCCGAGGTCGTCGCCCTGCTGTCCGAGGAAGTGCCCCGCGACTACGGGGACGACCTCGCCGGTGCGTTGCGGCGGGCCCGGCGCGGGGGTGACGCCTACGCGGGCCGGTGGGCCGCGGAGGTACGGCGGCTGCGCGCCGCCTCGGCGGAGTCGTCCCACTCGCCCACCCGTGTCCGCCGGACACAAGCCGCCGAACAGGCCCCCGCGAGCCTGGTGGAGGAGGGGGCCGGGGAGGAGCGGCGTGCCGGGCTCGTCGCTGCCCTCGCCTTCCCTGAGCGTGTTGCCAGGCTCGACGGTGGGTCGTACCTCATGGCCTCCGGCACCCGGGCCGAGCTCGGGGACGGGTCGGCGCTGCGGGGCGCGCCCTGGATCGTCGTCGCCGTTGCCGACCGGCCCGCCGGAAAGGGGCACGCGCGCGTGCTGCTCGGAGCCGCCGTGGAGGAGGGCGTGGCGGTCGGCGCCGCCGGGGCGCTGCTGGAGGAGCGGGACGAGGTGCACTGGGCCGACGGGGACGTCGTCGCCCGGCACGTCGAACGGCTCGGCGCCATCGAGCTCGCCGCACGGCCGCTGAGGGACGCCGACCCGGCTCTCGTGCGCGGCGCCCTGCTGGACGGGCTGCGGCAGGAGGGCTTCGGGCTGCTGCGCCGGCCGGCGGAGGCGCAGGCGCTGCGGCAACGGCTCGCGTTCCTGCACGCCCACCTCGGCGAGCCGTGGCCGGACGTGTCCGACGAGGCGCTGCACGCGCGCGTGGACGAGTGGCTGGAGCCGGAGCTGAGCAGATGCCGGCGACGGGCCGATCTGGGCCGGATCGACGCCGGGCAGGCGCTCGCGCGGCTGCTGCCCTGGGCGAGCGGGGACGCGGCACGGCTGGACGAGCTGGCGCCCGAGCGGATCACCGTGCCGAGCGGGTCGAGCGTCCGGATCGACTACGGGGATCCTCAGCAGCCGGTGCTCGCCGTGAAGCTGCAGGAGATGTTCGGGCTGCACCGGACGCCGGCGGTGGCCGGCGTACCACTGCTCGTGCATCTGCTCTCCCCCGCCGGGCGGCCCGTCGCCGTCACGGCCGACCTCGCCTCCTTCTGGAAGGACGGCTACCAGGCCGTGCGGGCCGAGCTGCGCGGCCGGTACCCGAAGCATCCGTGGCCCGAGGACCCGGCGACCGCCGAGCCCACCCGGCACACGAACGCGCGACTCAGGCGCTGACCGGTTCAGGTTCCATCTGCGTACAGCGCCATAGTCCTCTGACGGGTCGTCAGGTGGCTCCGTCGCAGCAGCGGGGCGCGCACGGACGAGGGCGCCCTCCCGCTGGTGCGGTGGAGGGCGCCCCCGCGGTTCGTGTGCGGGTCAGGAGGCGGACGGGCTGGGGGACGGGGACGGGCTCGTCGTGGAGTCCGCGGCGGCGACCTTCAGCTCGACGGTGAGCGTGGCGCCGCCGGTGGTGGTGATGCGGAGCAGGAAGGTGCCAGTGGCGTCGTCCGCGTACAGCTTGGGCAGGGTCAGCAGGCCCTTGGCGTCCGTCTGGAGTCCGGTGAGCGTGCGTACGGGCTTGCCGTCGGCGTCCTTGAAGTACGGGCCCTTGTCGTTCTCGGTCGCGTCCGTGTCGGACTTGATCAGGGTGGCGGTGGCCGCGACCTTGTCCGCGACGGCGCCCTTGTACGTCGCCTTCAGCTGGACCTGGTCGGCGAACTCGCCGCCCGGGGTGCAGGTCAGCGGTGTGTCGCTGGTGCGGGTCAGGGTGTCGGCGGCGCGCGGGGTGACGGTGGCCGTGTAGCCGAGGGCCTTGACCGAGCGGCCCACCACGGTCGCGGTGACCTTGAAGTCGCCGGTCTTCTCGCCGGCCTGGAGCGCCGGCGCGAGGGCGACGCCCTGGGCGTCGGTGGCGACCGTGGCCACGGTCTCGCCGCCGGTGAAGGTGGCGTCGGTGTCCCCGGAGATGGTGAAGCGGATCCTGACCTTGGCGACGGGCTTGCCGGACTTGGTCACGGCGCGGGTGCCGATCCGCTGGTCGAAGGCGTGGCCGGCCATCGCGGTGAGCTTGGCCGTGTCCGCGTCCGCCAGGTGGTCCACGGTGTCGGTGTTGGTCGGCGGAGTCGTCGGCGGCGCGGGCGGCTTCGGCGGGGTGGGGCCGGGGCTGCCGCCGCCGGGGGTGCTGGGCTTGGGATCCGGCTTCGGATGCGGCTTCGTCTTCGGCGTCTTGGTGTGCTTCGGGGAGTCGGTGTGCGGGGAGCCGTCGTCGCTGCGGTGGGTGGGCACGCTGCCGGTGCCGTCCGGCACGGAGTGGGTGCCCTTGCGGTAGTACTCCAGCCACGACAGAACGGTGTTCAGGTAGTCCTGCGAGTTGTTGTAGCTGAGGATCGCGCTGTGCAGGTCGCCCTCGCGGGAGAGGTCCCAGCCGTTGCGGCACAGGTAGTGGCCCGCGGCGAGGGCGGCGTCGTAGACGTTGTTGGGGTCCTTCGTGCCGTCGCCGTTGCCGTCGCGGCCGGCCCAGGCCCAGGTCGAGGGGATGAACTGCATCGGGCCGACGGCCTGGTCATACCGGGTGTTGCCGTCGTAGGCACCGTGGTCGGTGTCCTTGATGAGCGCGAAGCCGTTGCCGTCGAGGGCCGGGCCCAGGATCCTGCCGATCGTGGTGCCGCCCGCGTCGACCCGGCCGCCCTCGGCCTGGCCCGACTCGACCTTGCCGATCGCGGCGAGCAGTTGCCAGGGCAGGTTGCAGCCGGGCTTGGAGGAACGCAGTTCGGCCTCGGCCTTCTTGTAGGCGTCGAGGACCGTCGCCGGTATGCCGGCCTCGGCGTCGCCCTGGGCGACGGGGGTGCCGGTGGCGCTCGGCGAGGGGCTGGGATTCGGGCTGTTCAGCGGCGGCAGGTCCGTGTAGTACGGCGAGTTGCCGGTGGCGTTGTCGTCGGAGGCCGCGTCGGGCACAGGGGTGGCGGCGCCGGCCGTCGTCTGTCTCCCGTGGTCCTCGCCGGGTGTTCCCGGAGCCTGGGACGCCGACAGAGCCGCGACCGCTGCCGCGGCCACGGCGGTGGTCGCCGCCCCCTTGCGCAGCCGCCTTCCGAAATGCGCCGCCATCGAGTGAACCCTCCCGTGGACGCGGTGCGTCCGTCTCCGTCTGTCTGCCTCGCTGTGGTGTGACGGTTGACCCGGTGTTCTGGTTGCCCCTGTGACGCCCTTTCCGCGGTGTGACGTGTGTTCCGGCCGCGCGCCCGGCACGGCACCGCAGGTGACCCTACGACAACTTGCTGTGCACCGGGACCCGTTCAAGGCCCGTTTTCACCGGATGGCCAACTCGCGTTGCCGCACAGTTGCCGTGTACGGGCCCCGGGCGGACGTACGGGCCGGGGCAGACGGTCCCGCATACTGGACCGGCCTGACCACCGGTGCGCGCACCGCGGCCGACGACCGCTCCCGGGGGACCCGTTGCCGTTCACTCTCAGCCATGCGGCGGCCGTCCTGCCCGCGGTCCGCCGGGACGGGACCGGCCGCGGCCCGCTCGTGCCGGCGGTGCTGGTCGCGGGGTCCTTCGCGCCCGACATGCCGTTCTATGCGGCGAATGTCCTGCCGGGCGGCATGCAGTTCGGTGCGGTCACGCACGCGTTCGGCGGGGTCTGCACGGTCGACGTGCCCATCTCCTGGGCGCTGGTGGGCCTGTGGCTCCTGGTCCGCGAGCCGCTGCTCGCGCTGCTGCCCCGGGGCCGGCAGGAGCGGCCGGCCGTGCTGCTGCGCTGCGGTGCGCCACGCGCGCGTGCGGACGCCGCCACGGTGCTCCGGTGGTACATCTCCGCGGTGCTGGGCGCGCTGACCCATGTGGTGTGGGACGCCTTCACCCATCAGGGCGGTGGGGGACACGGCTGATTCCGGCCATCGGGCGGGACCGGGTGGCGGGCGCGCCGCTGTTCACCTGGCTGCAGTACGGCTCGTCCGTGGCGGGCGCGGTGACGATCGCGGCGTTCGCCGCGCGTGCGCTGCGGCGTGCGGCGGACGGGGAGCCGGTGGGGGTGCCGGTGCTGTCCGCGCGGGACCGGTGGTGGGCCGGCGCGGTGATCGGCGGCTGTGCGGCGGCCGGGGCGGTGCAGCGGGCGGCGCGCCGGTGGGCGCTCACGGGGGCGCCGGGGCGGCCGTGGGAACTGGTGCCCACCCTGTGCTTCGGGGCGGGCGCGGGGCTGGTTCTGGGGCTGGTGCTGTACGCCGGCGGGGTCAGGGTGTGGGGTCGGCGCCGGGATCCGGGCGGTCCCGGTGATCTCGGTGCTCCCGGTGATCCGGGCGGGGTGGTCGGTGCGGAGCGGGGGCGGCCGGCCGCTCGGTGAGGGACGCGACGAACACCGTGAGGGTGTGCCGGGGGCGCGGCCTCGGGAGCGCGGCGAGCGCGAGGGCCAGGTAGCCGCGGGCGAGGTCGGCCCACTGGCGCCAGTCGGGGGCGTGGTCCGCGTGCGCGGTCAGCCCGGTGAGTCTGTGCCGGAGGCCGGCGGCGGCCCTGCGGACGGTCCCGGTCAGGTCCGCGGGGATGCGGGCGGTGCTTGCGTCGGCCGCGAGGGCCGGGACCGGCGAGGCGAGCATGGCCTGCGCCGAGGCGGTGTCCGCCCAGGCCCGAATGTCTGCCTCGGGCGTCCGGCGGTGAAGCATGCGTATACCCATGCCCGCAGTTTTGCGCGGCGGGCCGTGGAGGGGCGTTCTGGCGGGGGCCACGTGAGTGACGGGTCCCTCCGGGGGTTCGGCCGACCTGGTGAGGGCGGGTGCCGGGTTCTGTGCTGGCGGGAGTGGGGGGATTGCGGTGGGTTCGGTGGCTGGGGGTGGGTTCGGTGGGATCGGCGGTGGGGTTCGGTGGGATCCGCACCGCCGGGATGCGCCGTGGAGGCGGGCGCCGTTGCGGCGGGCTTCCCTTTGCCGGGGTGGCGGGGGGGCGTCGCAGTGCTGGTTCGCTGCAACGCCCCCCGGTTGAGCGCCGTGGGCTAGTGCGCTGCTGATTCCCAGTCCGGGCCCACGCCGACCGAGACGTCCAGGGGGGCTCGGAGCTGGACGGCGTTGGACATCTCCTGGCGGACGATCTGCTCGGCGGCCGCGCGCTCACCCGGGGCGATCTCCAGCACGATTTCGTCGTGGACCTGGAGGAGCATGCGGGACTTCAGGTCCGCCGCCCGCAGCGCGCTGTCCACCTTGAGCATGGCGATCTTCACGATGTCCGCCGCGGTGCCCTGGATGGGCGCGTTGAGCGCCATGCGCTCGGCCGCCTCGCGGCGCTGGCGGTTGTCGCTGTTGAGGTCCGGCAGGTACCGGCGACGGCCGAAGAGGGTCGCCGTGTAGCCCGTCGCCCGGGCCTCGTCGACCGCGCGGCGGAGGTAGTCGCGGACGCCGCCGAAGCGCTCGAAGTACGCGTCCATCAGGGCGCGGGCCTCCGCCGCCTCGATGTTCAGCTGCTGGGACAGGCCGAAGGCGGACAGGCCGTAGGCCAGGCCGTACGACATCGCCTTGATCTTGCGGCGCATCTCCGCGTCCACCGCGGCCGGCTCGACGCCGAACACCTGGGACGCGGCCGTGGTGTGCAGGTCCTCGCCGGAGGTGAACGCCCGGATCAGGCCCTCGTCCTCGGAGAGGTGGGCCATCACCCGCAGCTCGATCTGGCTGTAGTCGGCGGTCATCAGGGACTCGAAGCCCTCGCCGACCACGAAGCCGCGGCGGATCGCCCGGCCCTCGTCCGTGCGGACCGGGATGTTCTGCAGGTTCGGGTCCGTGGAGGACAGGCGGCCGGTCGCGGCGACCGTCTGGTTGAACGTCGTGTGGATACGGCCGTCGCCCGCGATGGTCTTGATCAGGCCCTCGACCGTCACCCTCAGCTTCGCCTGCTCACGGTGCCGGAGCATGATCACCGGAAGCTCGTTGTCGGTCTGGGTGGCGAGCCAGGCCAGGGCGTCGGCGTCGGTGGTGTAGCCGGTCTTGGTCTTCTTGGTCTTCGGCAGGGCCAGCTCGCCGAAGAGGACCTCCTGGAGCTGCTTGGGCGAGCCCAGGTTGAACTCGTGGCCGGCGGCCGCGTGCGCCTCCTTCACGGCCTGCTGCACCGCGCCCGCGAACATCTGCTCCATCGCCTCCAGGTGCGCGCGGTCGGCGGCGATGCCGTGGCGCTCCATGCGGGCGAGCAGGGCGGAGGTGGGCAGCTCCATGTCCCGGAGCAGGTCGGCGGCACCGACCTCCGCCAGGCGGGCCTCGAAGGCCGTGCCCAGGTCGAGGACCGCGCGGGCCTGGATCATCAGGGCCTCCGCCTCGGCCCCCTCGTCGGCGCCGAAGGCCAGCTGGCCGTCGGCAGCGGCGGCCGGCGCCAGCTCGCGGTGGAGGTACTCCAGGGACAGCGCGTCCAGGTCGAAGGAACGGCGGCCCGGCTTGACCAGGTAGGCGGCGAGCGCGGTGTCCATGGTCACACCCTCGACGGACCAGCCGTGCTCGGCGAAGACGCGCATCGCGCCCTTGGCGTTGTGGAACACCTTGGGGCGGGCGGGGTCGGCCAGCCAGGCCGCGAACGCGTTCTCGTCCGCCTCGTCCAGCTCGGCCGGGTCGAACCAGGCGGCCGCTCCCCCGGCCGCGGCCAGGGCGACCTCGGCGACCGAGCCGGCGCCCAGCGCCCAGGCGTCGACGGTGGCCACGCCGAGCGTCTCGGCGCCGTGCTCGGCGAGCCAGCCGGCCAGCTCGCCGGTGCGCAGGATCGCGCCGTCCAGCTCCACGCCGTCGGTGGCGATCGGCGTGGCCTCGGCCTCCACCGAGCCCGGGTCGACGGCGAAGAGGCGCTCGCGCAGGGACGGGTTGCGGATCTCCAGGGTGTCCAGGATCATCGCGACGGCCTTGCGGTCGTACGCGGTCCGCTCCAGGTCGGCGACCGACTTCGGCAGCTCGACCTGGCGCTCCAGCTCGGTGAGGACGCGGTTGAGCTTGACCGACTCCAGGTGGTCGCGGAGGTTCTGCCCGGCCTTGCCCTTGACCTCGTCGACGCGCTCCACCAGCTCCGCGAACGAGCCGAACTGGTTGATCCACTTCGCCGCGGTCTTCTCGCCGACGCCGGGGATGCCGGGGAGGTTGTCGGACGGGTCGCCGCGCAGCGCCGCGAAGTCCGGGTACTGGGCGGGCGTCAAGCCGTACTTCTCGAAAACCTTCTCCGGGGTGAACCGGGTCAGCTCCGAGACGCCCTTCGTCGGGTAGAGCACCGTGATGTTGTCGGTGACCAGCTGGAAGGAGTCGCGGTCGCCGGTGACGATGAGCACCTCGAAGCCCTCGGCCTCGGCCTGGGTGGCGAGGGTGGCGATGACGTCGTCCGCCTCGTACCCGTCCACGGCGAAGCGGGGGGCGTTCATCGCGTCGAGCAGCTCGCCGATCAGCTCGACCTGCCCCTTGAACTCGTCCGGGGTCTTGGAGCGGTTCGCCTTGTACTCGGTGAACTTCTCCGAGCGCCAGGTCTTGCGCGAGACGTCGAAGGCCACCGCGAAGTGCGTGGGCTCCTCGTCACGCAGGGTGTTGGCCAGCATCGACGCGAAACCGTAGATCGCGTTCGTCGGCTGGCCGGTCGCGGTCGTGAAGTTCTCCGCGGGCAGCGCGAAGAACGCGCGGTAGGCCAGCGAATGCCCGTCCATGAGCATCAGCCGGGGACGGGTGCCGCCGGGGGTCTTGTCGGTCTGCTTCGATGCTGTCTCTGCCACGCCCTCGATCCTGCCACGCCGCACTGACAGTCCGGTCCGGGGCCGGGGAGCGGGCTGCGGAGGGTCTCCCTCGGTATCCGAGCGTGCCGGTGCTCTCGTCTAGCCCGGCGGGCACGGCTGTCAGTGCCACGTGGCAGGATCGGCGTTGTACTGGTCACACGCAGTCGAAGGGGAGCGTGCGATGGCGACGAAGCCGCCCAAGGGTGATCCGGTTCAGGACGCGCCGCAGGTCGTGGAGCCGAAGCACGCGGCGGCGGGGCTGCCCGCCATCGGTCACACGCTGCGCATCGCCCAGCAGCAGATGGGCGTGCGGCGCACGGCGCTGACGCTGCTGCGGGTGAACCAGAAGGACGGGTTCGACTGCCCGGGCTGCGCCTGGCCGGAGCCGGACCACCGGCACAAGGCGGAGTTCTGCGAGAACGGCGCGAAGGCGGTCGCGGAGGAGGCCACCCTGCGCCGGGTCACCCCGGAGTTCTTCGCCGCGCACTCCGTCGCCGACCTGGCGACCAGGAGCGGGTACTGGCTGGGGCAGCAGGGCCGGCTCACCCACCCCATGTATCTGCCCGAGGGCGGCACGCACTACGAGCCGGTCGGCTGGGACCGTGCCTTCGACATCGTGGCCGAGGAGATCGCCGCCCTCTCCTCCCCCGATGAGGCCGTCTTCTACACCTCGGGCCGCACCAGCAACGAGGCCGCGTTCCTGTACCAGCTGTTCGCGCGCGAGCTGGGCACGAACAACCTGCCGGACTGCTCCAACATGTGCCACGAGTCGTCCGGGTCGGCGCTCGGCGAGACCCTCGGCGTCGGCAAGGGCAGCGTCCTGCTGGAGGACCTGTACCGGGCCGACCTGATCATCGTCGCCGGGCAGAACCCGGGGACGAACCATCCGCGCATGCTCTCCGCGCTGGAGAAGGCGAAGGCGAACGGCGCGAGGATCATCAGCGTCAATCCGCTGCCCGAGGCCGGCCTGGAGCGGTTCAAGAACCCGCAGACCCCGCAGGGCCTGCTGAAGGGCGCCGCCCTCACCGATCTGTTCCTGCAGATCCGCATCGGCGGCGACCAGGCCCTCTTCCGCCTGCTCAACAAGCTGATCCTCGAAACCGAGGGCGCGGTCGACGAGGAGTTCGTCCGCGAGCACACCCACGGGTTCGAGGAGTTCGCCGAGGCCGCGCGTGGCGCCGACTGGGACGAGACGCTCAGGGCGACGGGCCTCACGCGCGCGGAGATCGAGCAGGCCCTCGCCATGGTGCTCGCCTCCGAGCGGACCATCGTCTGCTGGGCGATGGGGCTCACCCAGCACAAGCACGCCGTGCCGACCATCCGCGAGGTGGTCAACTTCCTGCTGCTGCGCGGCAACATCGGCCGGCCGGGCGCGGGCGTGTGCCCGGTGCGCGGGCACAGCAACGTCCAGGGCGACCGCACGATGGGGATCTTCGAGCGGCCCGCGCCCGCCTTCCTGGACGCGCTGGAGAAGGAGTTCGGGTTCGCGCCGCCGCGCAAGCACGGCTTCGACGTCGTACGGGCCATCCGCGCGCTGCGCGACGGCGAGGCGAAGGTGTTCTTCGCCATGGGCGGCAACTTCGTCTCCGCCTCCCCCGACACCGAGGTCACCGAGGCCGCGATGCGGCGCGCGCGGCTGACCGTGCACGTGTCGACCAAGCTCAACCGCTCGCACGTCGTCACGGGCGCGCGTGCGCTGATCCTGCCCACGCTGGGGCGCACCGAGCGGGACGTGCAGGCCAATGGTGAGCAGTTCGTGACCGTGGAGGACTCGATGGGCATGGTGCACGCCTCGCGCGGGCGGCTCGCGCCCGCGAGCCCGCACCTCAGGTCCGAGCCGGCCATCGTCTGCGGGCTGGCGCGCCGCGTGCTCGGCGAGCGCAGCGTCGTGCCGTGGGAGGAGTTCGAGAAGGACTACGCCACGATCCGCGACCGCATCGCGCGCGTGGTCCCCGGTTTCGAGGACTTCAACGCGCGGGTGGCCCGGCCGGGCGGCTTCGCGCTGCCGCACGCGCCGCGCGACGAGCGCCGCTTCCCGACCGCCACGGGCAAGGCGAACTTCACGGCGGCGCCGGTGGAGTACCCCGAACTGCCCGAGGGCCGCCTGCTGTTGCAGACCCTGCGCTCGCACGACCAGTACAACACCACGATCTACGGCCTGGACGACCGCTACCGGGGGATCACCGGCGGCCGGCGGGTGGTGCTGGTGCACCCGGAGGACGCGCGGGCGCTCGGGTTCGCCGAGGGGGCGTACGTGGACCTGGTCAGCGAGTGGAAGGACGGCGTGGAGCGGCGGGCGCCCGGTTTCCGGGTCGTGCACTATCCGACGACCCGGGGCTGCGCGGCGGCGTACTACCCCGAGACGAACGTCCTGGTCCCGCTCGACGCCACCGCCGACACCAGCAACACGCCGGCCAGCAAGTCCGTGGTCGTACGTCTCGAAGATCACACCGCCACCGCGGGCGGCCGTCTGGAACAATCGGCGACCGACTGAGCGTTTGCTCAGCGAGCAGACAGGCGCACGAAGAACGGAGCCGGGCCCATGGGTGAGCAGCAGCGAGTTCAGTTCCCGCAGGAGGTCATCGACGAGTACGCGGCGCTCGGTGTCGACCTGCCCGCCCTGTTCTCGGCCGGACACCTCGGCACGCGGATGGGCGTGCAGATCCTGGAGGCATCGGCGGAGAAGGTCGTCGGGACCATGCCGGTGGAGGGCAACACCCAGCCGTACGGCCTGCTGCACGGCGGCGCCTCCGCGGTGCTGGCGGAGACCCTGGGCTCGGTCGGCTCCATGCTGCACGGCGGCAGCTCGAAGATCGCGGTCGGCGTGGACCTGAACTGCACGCACCACCGGGGGGTCCGTTCGGGCCTGGTGACGGGGGTGGCCACGCCGGTGCACCGGGGCCGGTCGACGGCGACGTACGAGATCGTGATCAGCGACGAGGAGGGCCGCCGCGTGTGCACCGCCCGGCTGACCTGCCTCCTGCGCGACGCCCGCCCCGCCGACGCGGCCCAGATCCCGCCCGCCGGCGCCTGACCACCCCGCCCCGCTCGCACGGCGGGCAGCTGCTCCCGCCGCACCGGCCCGTTGCCCTCCGCCGTCCCTCCCCTTAGCTTCTGCTCATGGGACGGCGAGGGAACCCCCGGCCGGGGGCGAGGCTCCTGGCGCTCGGCCTGGCGCTGCCGGCACTGCTGTGCGCGACGGCCTGCGACCGGACCGCCGCCCCCGCACACCCCACCGCCTCCCGCCCCGGCACCACCTCGACCGCCGCCACCCCCACCCCGGCCACGCCCTCCGCCGCCCCCACCGACTCCCCCGACTCGTCGGCCTCCACCGCCCCCACCCCCACCTCCCCCGCCGCCCTCTGCACCCGCCTCGTCGCGCACTGGGCCCGTGAAGTGCTCGACAGCGACACCTACGGCGACTACCAGTCGATGGGCCTGTCCAACGGGCAGTACGCGATCCTGCGCGAGATCGTCGACGCCGCGCGCGCCGCGAAACGGCGTCAGGGCACCGGGGCCGCCGAGAGGCTGATCGACCGTCAGGCGCGCGCGTCCTGCGCCGAGCGATATCGGCACGGAACCCCGAGCGGAGGCCCCTGGCAATGAGCGGCATCGGTCCCCTGGAGCCGGGCGAGGGCACGCACGCGTGGGACACGCGGCACCCCACGTCCCCCGCCGCCGGCCGCGCGGCGAGGGTCCGCTCGTTACTGGCGACCCGTTACGCCCGCCACCGGCGCGCCACGCTGGCGTTCGCCGCGGTGGCCGTCCTCCTGGCCGGCGGCGGCTACCTCTACGCCGCCCGGCCCCGGCAGCAGCCGCCGCCCCCGGCGCCGTACCCCGCCCAGGTGGTCGAGGTCGAGTACGCCAGTGGGCGCCCCACCCCGGCCGGCGCCCCGCCCCGCAGCTTCAGCTTCGCGGTGCTACTGAGCGTGGAGTCCGGGCCGCCGGTCACCGTGACCCGGGTGACCCAGCCGTACGCGGGACTCTCGCTGGTGACGGACCCGCCGACGCCCTTCCGGACAAAGGCGGGTTCGGACCGCAGGATCACCATCACCCTGCACGTGACCCGATGCGCACATCTGCCCATGGACGCCGGGCTTCCATTCCTGGATGTAACTCTGCGTAATACGCGCGCAATACAGATTCAGAGCTACATCCTCGGCACGCGCTACGCCCGGCATCTCTCCCAAGCACTGAAAGGCGCCTGCGGCAACAACACCACGTCATCACCAAAACCCTCGAGACACCTGAATTGATCAAGGTGGGTCCTGCGGATTCTCACATTGCGGACGGGGCGAATCGGCCGGAATTCCGCCCTAACTCCCACGCCGTACCGCTCTGCATTACGTCGTGTCATAACAAGAGAGTCACAGCATTGGTCAGACACTCCTCCACGTTCCCCACACACGCTTAGAGTCACGGCCAGTCACCGCGCCCCCCAATTGCCCATCGGGCCTGTCACTTCGGTCGGGCGCGCGGCTCGACCGCTTCCACGGGGAGGCGGTCGTCCAGGGGAAAGGACTGATCGTGCGTCAACGTTCGCTCATCGCCATCACCGCCGCGCTGGCCGCGGGAGCACTCACCCTCACCGCCTGCGGCTCGCGCGACAGCGGCGACAAGGGCTCCGACTCCGGCAAGGGTGGTGGCACCACCGTCACCATCGGCGTCGACGCCCCACTGACCGGCGACCTGTCCGCGCTCGGCCTGGGCATCAAGAACTCCGTCGACCTGGCCGTCAACCAGGCCAACAAGAAGAACTACGTCAAGGGCGTCACCTTCAAGATCGAGGCCAAGGACGACCAGGCGCAGCCCTCCTCGGGCCAGCAGAACGCCTCCGCCTTCGTCTCCGACAACAGCGTCCTCGGCGTCGTCGGCCCGCTGAACTCCTCCGTCGCCGAGTCGATGCAGAAGGTCTTCGACGACGCCAAGCTGGTCGAGGTCTCGCCCGCCAACACCAACCCCGCCCTGACCCAGGGCGCCGACTGGCAGAAGACCAAGTCCCGCCCGTACAAGTCGTACTTCCGCACCGCGACCACCGACGCCATCCAGGGCCCGTTCGCCGCGCAGTACGTCTACAACAAGGCCAAGAAGACCAAGGTCTTCGTCATCGACGACAAGAAGACCTACGGCGCCGGCCTCGCCGCCACCTTCACCGCGGAGTTCAAGAAGCTCGGCGGCAAGGTCGTCGGCACCGAGCACATCAACCCGGACACCAAGGACTTCTCCGCGGTCGCCACCAAGGTCAAGAACTCCGGCGCCCAGGTCGTCTACTACGGCGGCGAGTACCCGCAGGCCGGCCCGCTGAGCAAGCAGATCAAGTCCGCCGGCGCCAACATCCCGCTCGTCGGCGGTGACGGCATCTACGCCGACGACTTCATCAAGCTCGCCGGCAGCGCCGCCACCGGCGACATGGCCACCTCCGTCGGCGCCCCGGTCGAGACCCTCCCCTCCGCCAAGGACTTCGTCGCCAACTACAAGGCAGCCGGCTACAAGGAGGAGTACGCGGCCTACGGCGGCTACTCCTACGACTCCGCCTGGGCGATCATCGAGGCCGTGAAGAAGGTCGTCGACGACAACGGCGGCAAGCTGCCCTCCGGCGCCCGCGCCAAGGTCACCGCCGCCGTCCAGAACGTCTCCTTCGACGGCGTGACCGGCAAGGTCTCCTTCGACCAGTACGGTGACGCCACCAACAAGCAGCTCACCGTCTACTCCGTGACGAACGGCGCCTGGAAGGCCGTGGAGTCCGGCACCTACAACGGCGGCTGACCCCCACACCCGCACCTGCCGAGAGCCGCGCGGGGCGCTGTTCCACTGGCGCCCCGCGCGGACTCGCATCCGGCTTCATCCGTCGAACTTCCCGAACGTCCCGGAGGACATGCGGTGAACGAGCTGCCGCAGCAGCTGGTCAACGGCCTGCTACTAGGATCCATGTACGGGCTGGTCGCCATCGGCTACACAATGGTCTACGGCATCGTCCAGCTCATCAACTTCGCCCACGGCGAGATCTTCATGACCGGCGCCTTCGGCGCGCTCACGGTCTACGCGTACATCCTTCCCGACGGCACCTCCATGTGGGTGGCCCTGCCGCTGATGCTGATCGGCGCCATCCTCGTCGCCGTCACCGTCGCCGTCGGAGCGGAACGGTTCGCCTACCGCCCCCTGCGCAACGCCCCGCGCCTCGCACCCCTCATCACCGCCATCGGCCTCTCCCTGGCGCTGCAGCAGGCCGTCTGGGCCTGGTACCCCCAGGCGAAGTCCGCCCGCACCTTCCCCAACATCCCCGGCGGCCCCTTCAACATCGGCAACGTCACCATCCAGACCGGTGACATCTTCCTGGTCGCCGCCGCCCCCATCAGCATGGCGATCCTCGCCTACTTCGTGATGCGCACCCGCACCGGCCGCGGTATGCAGGCCACCGCCCAGGACCCGGACACCGCCAAGCTGATGGGCGTCAACACCGACCGCATCATCGTGATCGCCTTCGCCGTCGGCGCCGCGTTCGCCGCGGTCGGCGGCGTCGCCTACGGCCTGAAATACGGTCAGATCGACTTCCGCATGGGCTTCATCCTCGGCCTCAAGGCCTTCACCGCGGCCGTCCTCGGCGGCATCGGCAACATCTACGGCGCCATGCTCGGCGGACTCGTCCTCGGCGTCGCCGAGGCCCTCTCCACCGCGTACATCGCGGACATCCCCGGCATGGACAAGTTCGGCAGCCAGTCCTGGGCAGACGTCTGGGCCTTCGTACTCCTCATCCTCGTGCTCCTGTTCAGGCCACAGGGCCTGCTCGGCGAGCGCGTCGCGGACAGGGCGTGATCGCGATGACCACACAGACCACCGCATCCGGCTCCCCCGAGACCCCGCAGACCACGACCGCACCCGAGGCCACCCACTCCGGCCTCATCGGTCTGCCGGCCCCCCTCGGACGAGCCCTCGCCACCGGCGGCGGCGCCCTCGCGATCGCCTCCACCTTCCTGTCCTGGACCTGGACCACCGACTTCCCCGGCGACCTCACCGTCTACGGCTACCCCGGCGGCCTGCAGGTCCTCGTCCTCATCGGCGGCATCCTCACCACCCTCTTCGGCCTCGCCTCCTACGGCGTCAAGGGCCTCGGCTGGCTCACCCCCGGCACCCCCGACGCCGCCCTGAAGATGGCCGCACTCGGCACCTTCGCCACCGCCTGGTACACCGTCATCGCCATCAGCACCGAACTCGGCGGACTGGTCAACCTCGAACCCGGCGGCTTCATCGTCGCCCTCGCCACCCTCGCCGCCCTCGTCGGCGCACTCGCCCTCCCCTTCGAACGACCCGAACCCGACCCCGCCGACCCCGACGACACCGGCTGGGAACTGTTCAAGCACAACACCCGGCAGAAGTGGAACGTCCTCAAGGCCTCCTTCGCCGCCGACACCCCCCGACCCGGCCGCAAACTCCCCGCCTGGGCCGAGATCCTCGTCATCGCCGCGGCCATGGCCATCGGCCTGGCGGTCTTCTCCTACGGCATCGACACCTCCTACGACGAGCTGTTCATCGGCTTCCTCATCACCGCCGGCTTCGGCTTCGCCACCCTCGTCAAGGCCGGACTCGTCGCCCGCCTCTCGGCCATCACCGCCCGGCACCGCAGCATCACCATGACCGGCGCCTTCGTCGCAGCGGCCGCCTTCCCCCTCACCCAGTCCGACGACCAGTACGCGACCATCGGCGTCTACATCCTCATCTTCGCCACCGTCGCCCTCGGCCTGAACATCGTCGTCGGCCTCGCCGGCCTCCTCGACCTCGGCTACGTCGCCTTCCTCGGCGTCGGCGCCTACACCGCCGCCCTGGTCTCCGGCTCCCCCTCCTCGCCGCTGCACGTCCAGTGGCCCTTCTGGGCCTCGGCACTCCTCGGCGCCGCCGTCGCCATGGTCTTCGGCGTCCTCATCGGCGCCCCCACCCTGCGCCTGCGCGGCGACTACCTCGCCATCGTCACCCTCGGCTTCGGTGAGATCTTCCGCATCACCGTCCTCAACATGGACGGCACCTCCGGACCCGACGTCACCAACGGCTCCAACGGCATCTCCTCCATCCCCAACCTCAAGATCCTCGGCTTCGACTTCGGCCAGGAACACCAGCTCCTCGGCACCACCATCGGCCGCTTCGCGAACTACTTCCTGCTCATGCTGCTCATCACCCTCATCGTGGTCGTGGTGTTCCGGCGCAGCAGCGACTCCCGCATCGGCCGCGCCTGGATCGCCATCCGCGAAGACGAGACCGCCGCACTCGCCATGGGCATCAACGGCTTCCGCGTCAAACTCATCGCCTTCGCCCTCGGCGCCTGCCTCGCCGGCCTCGCCGGCTCCGTCCAGGCCCACGTCACCTACACCGTGACCCCCGAGCAGTACCAGTTCGCCCACGTCGTCCCGCCCAACTCCGCCTTCCTCCTCGCCGCCGTCGTCCTCGGCGGCATGGGCACCATCTCCGGACCCCTGGTCGGCGCGGCCCTCCTCTACCTCATCCCGGCCAAGCTCCAGTTCCTGGGCGACTACCAGCTCTTCGCCTTCGGCGTCGCGCTCGTACTCCTGATGCGCTTCCGCCCGGAAGGCCTCATCCCCAACCGGCGCCGCCAACTCGAGTTCCACGAAGACACCGAAGCGCCCGCCGTCCTCACCAAGGCAGGGGCCTGACCACCATGACCACCGACACCACCACCCAGGACGCCACCCCCGGCGCCCCCGCCTCCGGCCAGACCGTCCTCGACGCCCGCGGCGTCACCATGCGCTTCGGCGGCCTCACCGCCGTACGCAACGTCGACCTCACCGTCAACAGCGGCGAGATCGTCGGCCTCATCGGACCCAACGGCGCCGGCAAGACCACCTTCTTCAACTGCCTCACCGGCCTGTACGTCCCCACCGAGGGCGAAGTCCGCTACAAAGGCCAGGTCCTGCCGCCCAAGTCCTTCAAGGTCACCGCCGCCGGCATCGCCCGCACCTTCCAGAACATCCGCCTGTTCGCCAACATGACGGTCCTCGAGAACGTCCTCGTCGGCCGCCACACCCGCACCAGAGAAGGCCTGTGGTCCGCCCTGCTGCGCGGCCCCGGCTTCCACCGCGCCGAAAAGGCCTCCCGCGAACGCGCCATGGAACTCCTCGAGTTCGTCGGCCTCGAACGCAAAGCCGAACACCTCGCCCGCAACCTCCCCTACGGCGAACAGCGCAAACTCGAGATCGCCCGCGCCCTCGCCAGCGAACCCGGCCTGCTCCTCCTCGACGAGCCCACCGCCGGCATGAACCCCCAGGAAACCCGGGCCACCGAGGAACTCGTCTTCGCCATCCGCGACAAGGGCATCGCCGTCCTCGTCATCGAGCACGACATGCGCTTCATCTTCAACCTCTGCGACCGCGTCGCCGTCCTCGTCCAAGGCGAAAAACTCGTCGAGGGCGACAGCGCCACCGTCCAGGGCGACGAACGCGTCATCGCCGCCTACCTCGGCGAACCCTTCGAAAACGCCCCCGGCGACGAAGAGGCGGCCGAGGTGGAGGCCGCCGAGGCGGGCACCGGCACCGACGGCACACCCGCGGCGCCCCAACCGGCCGAAGGCAACGCCGAGAACACCACCGACGCCGCGCCCGGCAAGGAGAACGACCGATGACCGCACTGCTCGAAGTGGAGGACCTCAGGGTCGCCTACGGCAAGATCGAAGCCGTCAAAGGCATCTCCTTCAAGGTCGAAGCCGGCCAGGTCGTCACCCTCATCGGCACCAACGGCGCCGGCAAGACCACCACCCTGCGCACCCTCTCCGGCCTGCTCAAGCCCGTCGGCGGCCAGATCCGCTTCAACGGCAAGTCGCTGAAGAAGGTCCCCGCCCACCAGGTGGTCTCCCTCGGCCTCGCCCACTCCCCCGAGGGGCGGCACATCTTCCCGCGCATGACCATCGAGGACAACCTCCGCCTCGGCGCCTTCCTGCGCAACGACAAACCCGGCATCGAAAAAGACATCCAGCGCGCCTACGACCTCTTCCCCATCCTCGGAGAACGCCGCAAGCAAGCCGCCGGCACCCTCTCCGGCGGCGAACAGCAGATGCTCGCCATGGGCCGCGCCCTGATGTCCCAGCCCAAACTGCTCATGCTCGACGAACCCTCCATGGGCCTCTCGCCGATCATGATGCAGAAGATCATGTCCACCATCGCCGAACTCAAGGCACAGGGCACCACCATCCTGCTCGTCGAACAGAACGCCCAGGCGGCGCTCTCCCTCGCCGACCAGGGCCACGTCATGGAAGTCGGCAACATCGTCCTGTCCGGCACCGGCCAGGACCTCCTCCACGACGAATCCGTCCGCAAGGCCTACCTCGGCGAGGACTGACCCGTCCGCACACGACGACGCGGCCCGCACCCCTTCTCCGGGGTGCGGGCCGCGTCGTACGAAGGTTCGCACGAAGGAAGAACGAAGAACGCCGCTCAGCCGTTCTTGGCCGCCTTCTTCTCCTCGTTGTCGGCGATCACGGCCTCCGCGACCTGCTGCATCGACATACGGCGGTCCATCGACGTCTTCTGGATCCACCGGAACGCCGCCGGCTCCGTCAGGCCGTACTCCGTCTGCAGGATCGACTTCGCCCGGTCCACCAGCTTCCGGGTCTCCAGACGCTGCGTGAGGTCCGCGACCTCCTTCTCCAGCTGCTTCAGCTCCGTGAAGCGCGAGACGGCCATCTCGATCGCCGGAACGACATCGCTCTTGCTGAACGGCTTCACCAGATACGCCATCGCACCCGCGTCCCGAGCACGCTCGACGAGGTCACGCTGCGAGAACGCGGTCAGCATCAGCACCGGCGCGATGGACTCCTCGGCGATCTTCTCCGCCGCGGAGATGCCGTCGAGCTTCGGCATCTTCACGTCCATGATCACCAGGTCCGGACGGTGCTCGCGGGCCAGCGCCACGGCCTGCTCGCCGTCCCCGGCCTCGCCGACGACGGTGTAGCCCTCCTCCTCCAGCATCTCTTTCAGGTCGAGCCGGATCAGGGCCTCGTCCTCGGCGATGACGACACGGGTCGTCAGCGGAGGCACGTGCGACTTGTCGTCGTCGGGCGCGTCTACGGGCTGGGGCGACTCGGGCGCGGTCACTGAGGCTCCTTGGTCCAGGGCAGGGCACGTACTGCTCCCAAGAGCGTACCTAGCTGCGGTATGGTGGGGGCACAGCGGGCGACCGTTAACCTTAGATTCATTGGCCCCCGTAGCCCAATTCGGCAGAGGCCGCGGATTCAAAACCCGTACAGTGTCGGTTCGAGTCCGACCGGGGGCACTTTTTCCTTGGTTTCCAAGGTCAGCAGTGTTAAGCGGAGGATCACATTCGCGTGATCCTTCGCTTTTCGTTGCGTGTCGCCACGACCACTCTCGCATGGTGTCCGCATGTACGACGTCAGCACACGCAAGCGAGCCCTCGCACTGGTTGCTCAGGGGCGCAGCCTGAACTCGGTCAGCAAAGAAACCGGCGTGTCCAGGGCCGCCATCCGCTCCTGGAAGACGCGAATCGACCCACTGCCCCGCAGGACCCCGTGCTCACTGTGCGGCCCCGTGGCGGAACCGCCCGAGGACAGGACGTCGTACAGCTACCTCCTGGGGCTCTACCTGGGCGATGGGTGCATCAGCCCCGCCCCGAGGTCGGGCTATTACCTCCGCATCGCCTGCGCCGACTCATGGCCTGGCCTCATCGAGGCGTGCGCCACCGCAGTCGAAGCCGTCAGCCCCAGCGGGAAGGCCTACCGAGTCCAGGCTGTCGGCTACATCTCCGTGGTGAGCTACAGCGCACACTGGCCCTGCCTCTTCCCCCAGCACGGCCCCGGTAAGAAGCATGAGCGTCCGATCGTCCTGGAACCCTGGCAGCACGCCATCGTCGACGCTCACCCGTGGGAGTTCATCCGGGGCCTGATCCACTCGGACGGGTGCCGTATCACCAACTGGACCACCCGCATGGTCGCCGGTGAGCGGAAGCGGTACGAATATCCGCGTTACTTCTTCACCAACACCTCGACCGACATCGTCCGTCTCTTCACGGACACCCTCGACAAGGTCGGCGTCGAGTGGAGGACGCTGAACCAGAGCCGCGCCGCCGTCACCGTCTCCGTCGCCAAGAAGGCCTCCGGCGCGCTCATGGACGCCCGCGTCGGCCCCAAGCACTGAAAAGCTACCTGGGGCTGTCGTCCTCGCCGATGTGGTGGACGCGAACCATGTTGGTCGAGCCGGAGACGCCGGGCGGGGAGCCGGCCGTGATGACCACGACGTCGCCCTTCTCGCAGCGGCCGTACTTCAGCAGCAGCTCGTCCACCTGGTCGACCATGGCGTCGGTGGAGTCGACGTGCGGGCCGAGGAAGGTCTCGGCGCCCCAGGTGAGGCTGAGCTGGGAGCGGGTGGCCGGTTCGGGGGTGAAGGCGAGGAGGGGGATCGGGGAGCGGTAGCGGGACAGGCGGCGGGCGGTGTCGCCGGACTGGGTGAAGGCGACGAGGAACCGGGCGCCGAGGAAGTCGCCCATTTCGGCGGCGGCGCGGGCGACGGCGCCGCCCTGGGTGCGGGGTTTGTTGCGTTCGGTGAGCGGGGGGAGGCCCTTGGCGAGCATGTCCTCCTCGGCCGCTTCGACGATCCTGGCCATGGTGCGTACGGTCTCGACGGGGTGTTTGCCGACGCTGGTCTCGCCGGAGAGCATGACGGCGTCGGTGCCGTCGAGGACGGCGTTGGCGACGTCGGAGGCTTCGGCGCGGGTGGGCCGGGCGTTGTCGATCATCGAGTCGAGCATCTGGGTGGCGACGATGACCGGCTTGGCGTTGCGCCTGGCGAGTTTGATGGCGCGCTTCTGGACGATGGGCACCTGTTCGAGGGGCATCTCGACGCCGAGGTCGCCGCGGGCGACCATGAGTCCGTCGAAGGCGGCGATGATGTCGTCGAGGTTCTCCACGGCCTGCGGTTTCTCGATCTTGGCGATCACCGGGAGGCGGCGGCCCTCTTCGGCCATGATCCGGTGTACGTCTTTGGCGTCGTCGCCGCTGCGGACGAAGGAGAGGGCGATGACGTCGAAGCCGGTGCGCAGCGCCCAGCGCAGGTCGTCCTCGTCCTTCTTGGAGAGGGCGGGGACGGAGACGGCGACGCCGGGGAGGTTGAGGCCCTTGTGGTCGGAGATCATGCCGCCCTCGATGACGAGGGTGTGGACGCGGGGGCCGTCGACGGCGGTGACTTCGAGGCAGACCTTGCCGTCGTCGACGAGGATGCGTTCACCGGTGGTGACGTCGGCGGCGAGGCCGGCGAAGGTGGTGCCGCATTGGTGGCGGTCGCCTTCGGCGCCTTCTTCGACGGTGATGGTGAAGGTGTCGCCGCGTTCAAGGAGTACGGGGCCTTCGGTGAATCGGCCGAGTCGGATCTTCGGTCCTTGGAGGTCGGCGAGAATTCCGACGCTGCGGCCGGTTTCGTCGGCGGCTTTTCGGACTCGCCGGTAGCGTTCTTCGTGTTCGGCGTGGGTGCCGTGGCTGAGATTGAATCGGGCGACGTCCATTCCGGCGTCGACCAGTGCCTTGATCTGGTCGTATGTGTCGGTGGCGGGCCCTAGAGTGCAGACGATCTTTGCTCGGCGCATGGGTCGAGCCTAGGCCTTACCCGCGGGTAGAGAATCGGTCGCACATGACCACTCAAGGACCTTTCAGTTAAGGGTTATTGACAAGTGTTGAATTGTGCGAGTGCTCGCTCCGATGAGCGAATTCCGGCGGATGTGTCCGGACGGCCGCCGGTGGCCCGCTGCGTGCGGGGCGGAGCGGGGCGGGTGGCCGTCCGGAGGGTGGCCGGGGTGACCGGGTCTGTGGTCACGTTCCGTCGACGAGTGGTGTGAGGTGCCGTACCTGCCGGGTGGGTGGTACCCGGTGGCGGTCTTCCTGGAGGCCGAAGGTGGTGAAGGCCGTTCGGGTGGGCTGGGGGTAGGGCTCTTTTCCGGTGAGGGTGTTGAGGATGGTGGCGCTGCGCCAGGCGGCGAGGCCGAGGTCGGGGGCGCCGATGCCGTGGGTGTGCAGTTCGGCGTTCTGGACGTAGACGGAGCCGGTCACGGAGGGGTCGAGGACGAGCCGGTAGTTCTGGTCGATGCGCGGGCGTTCGCTTTTGTCGCGGCGCAGGTAGGGGTCGAGCCCGGCGAGGATGCGGTCGAGGGGGCGTGCGCGGTAGCCGGTGGCGAGGACGACGGCGTCGGTGGTGAGCCGGGAGCGGCTGTCCTGCTGGAGGTGTTCCAGGTGGAGTTCGATCTTGGGGGTGGCGATGCGGCCGGCGGTGCGGACGCGGACGCCGGGAGTGAGGACGGCGTCGGGCCAGCCGCCGTGCAGGGTGCGCCGGTAGAGCTCGTCGTGGATGGCGGCGAGGGTGCGGGCGTCGATGCCCTTGTGGAGTTGCCATTGGGCGGGGACGAGGCGGTCGCGTACGGGTTCGGGGAGGGCGTGGAAGTAGCGGGTGTAGTCGGGGGTGAAGTGTTCGAGGCCGAGTTTGGAGTATTCCATCGGGGCGAACGCTTCGCTGCGGCCGATCCAGTGGAGTCGTTCGCGGCCTGCGGGGCGGTGGCGGAGCAGGTCGAGGAAGACTTCGGCGCCGGACTGTCCGGAGCCGACGACGGTGATGTGGCCGGCGGCGAGGATCTCGGTGCGGTGGTCGAGGTAGTCGGCGGCGTGGACGACGGGTACGCCGGGGGTGTCCACGAGGGGTTTGAGGGGGTCGGGTACGCAGGGTTCGCTGCCGACGCCGAGGACGACGTTGCGGGTGTAGGTGCGGCCGAGTGCTTCGGCTTCGCCTTCGGTGTCGAGTTGGGTGAAGTCGACTTCGAAGACGTCGCGTTCGGGGTTCCAGCGGACGGCGTCGACCTGGTGGCCGAAGCGCAGTCCGGGGAGGTTCTGGGCGACCCAGCGGCAGTAGGCGTCGTATTCGGCGCGCTGGATGTGGAAGTGCTCGGCGAAGTAGAAGGGGAAGAGGCGTTCGCGGTTTTTGAGGTAGTTGAGGAAGCTCCAGGGGCTGGTGGGGTCGGCGAGGGTCACCAGGTCGGCGAGGAAGGGGACTTGGATGGTGGCCCCGTCGATGAGGAGTCCGGGGTGCCAGTCGAAGCCGGGGCGTTGTTCGTAGAAGACGGCGTCGAGTTCGGCGAGCGGGTGGGCGAGGGCGGCGAGGGAGAGGTTGCAGGGGCCGATGCCGATGCCGACGAGGTCGCGGGGGGAGGTGGCCTCGTGCCGTGGGGGGGTGCTCATGCGGGGGTGCCTTCTGTGACGAGTTTCAGGAGGTGGGCCAGGTCGTCCGGCCGGGTGTGGGGGTTGAGGAGGGTGGCTTTGAGCCAGAGGCGTCCGTCGAGCCGGGCGCGTCCGAGGACGGCGCGGCCTTCGTGCAGGAGTCTGCGGCGTACGGCGGCGACGGTGTCGTCGTCGGCGCCGGTGGGCCGGAACAGGACGGTGCTGATCACGGGCCGGTCGTGGAGGTCGAGGCCGGGGTGTTCGGCGATGAGGGCGGCGAGCCGGCTCGCGTGGTCGCAGACCTGGTCGACGAGGGCGCCGAGTCCGGTGCGGCCGAGGGTCTTGAGGGTGACGGCGATCTTGAGGATGTCGGGGCGCCGGGTGGTGCGCAGGGAGCGGTCGAGGAGGTCGGGGAGTCCGGCGTCGGTGTCGTCGTCGGCGTTGAGGTAGTCGGCGCGGTGGTGGAGTGCGGTGAGTTCGCTGGGGTGGGCGACGGCGAGGAGGCCTGCGGCGACGGGCTGCCAGCCGAGTTTGTGCAGGTCGAGGGTGACGGTGTGGGCGGCGTTGAGTCCGTGGAGTTTGTCGCGGTGCTGGTCGCTGAACAGGAGGCTTCCGCCGTAGGCGGCGTCGATGTGCAGGCGGGTGCCGTGGGCGGCGCACAGGCCGGCGATCTCGGGGAGGGGGTCGATGAGGCCGCCGTCGGTGGTGCCGGCGGTGGCGGCGACGAGCAGGGGTCCGGGGAGGGTGGTGAGGGCCTGGTCGAGGGCGGTGGGGTCGAGGGTGCCGTGGGGGGCGGGGACGACGACGGGGTCGGGCAGGCCGAGCAGCCAGGCGGCGCGGGGCAGTGAGTGGTGGGCGTTGGCCCCGCACACGAGCCGTACGCCGTCGCCGTGGGTTTCGCGGGCGAGGAGCAGGGCGAGCTGGTTGGATTCGGTGCCGCCGGTGGTGACGAGGGCGTCGGCGAGGCCGGTGGCGTGGGCGAGGGTGCGGGTGACGGCGGTTTCGAGGGCGGAGGCGGCGGGGGCCTGGTCCCAGGAGTCCAGGGAGGGGTTGAGGGCGCTGACGGCGAGGTCGGCGGCGGTGGCCACGGCGAGGGGCGGGCAGTGCAGGTGGGCGGCGCACAGCGGGTCGGCGGGGTCGGCGGCGCCCTCGGCGAGGGCGTGGACGAGGGTGTGCAGGGCGTCGGGGTCGCCGTGGTCGGGCAGGACGTCGGCGAGGGCGGCGGTGACGCGGGCGGCGACGGCCTGTGGTCCGCCGCCGGGCAGTGGCCCGCCGCGTGCCCGGGTGCCGGTGGTGAGGGCGTCGAGGACGGTGTCGAGGAGGGGGCGCAGGGCGGCGGGGCCGTGCGGGCCCGAGGCGAGGGCTGGGGTGTGCAGGGGTCCTTGACCGCTCATCGCCTGTCCTCCGCTCGTGGACCGACTCGTGGGCTTGCGGGTTGTACGGGAAGAACCCGGTGTGTCCCCGATGCTCAACGAGCGAGACCCGAAAGTGGGTACGGCGGACGTGCGTGCTCAGCTCCGTGCGGTGAAGTCGTCCGCGTGGTCGTGGGCCCCTTGGGCGAAGGTGCGGGCCGGGGTGCCGGTCAGCTGTTCCACGGTGCCGGTGATCTCCGGTGGGACGCCGGTGGTCTCCTCGAAGGTGCGCAGCGGGCGCTGGAGCATGCCGGGCGGGACGTGGCGGGAACAGCTCCGGGCCCGGCCTGGCGGCAGTCGGTCTCGACGAAGGTCAGCCGCCGGCCGAGGGCCGCGCCGATGGCGGCGGCCTGTCCGGCGTGGGTGAGGGCCTCGGGGCCGGTCAGGCGGTGTATGGCGGCTTCGTGTCCGCCGTCGAGGGGTGCGCGTTCGGCGACGGCCGCGATGTCGTCCTCGTGGATGGGTGCGGACCGGGCGTGGGCGAAGACAGCGTGGACGGTGTTTCCGGCGCGGATCTGGGGCGCCCACTGCAGGGCGTTGGTGGCGAAGGTGTTCGGCGCGGCGCCCTCTTTGATGAGGCCGCTGGAGAGCAGCACGACGTGCCGCACTCCCTGGGCACGGGCGGCTTTGAGGAGGCCGGGGGTGCAGGTCTGTGCGTACCGGAAGAGGGCGGGCCTCGTCGAGCGCGGCGGCGGTGCCGTCGGGCCGGAGCGGACGACCTCGGCGCCGTCGGGCAGGGCGGCCCGCTGCGGGTCGCGGGTGAGCGCCCGCACGGGCCGCCCTGCGGCGAGGAGTCGGCCGACGAGGGCGCGGCCGACGCTGCCGGTCGCGCCGGTCACTGCGAGCACGGGGTGCCTCCGGGGGTGCGGCAGGGACCAGCCGTGCCCCAGGCCCGCCGGACCTAGTCCTGGTGTGCTTCCTGTACCTCCCGTACCTCCTGTGCCCCCAGTGCGGCCGGCGTCTGCTGTTCGCCGCGTACGCGCAGGGCGCGGGCGAGGTCGTCGAGGCGGTCGGCGAGGGTGCGGCGCAGGGCCGGGGTGGGGTCGGCGTCGCGCAGGCAGGCCTGGCCGAGCCGCAGGTTCTCGGCGTCGACGGCGTGGGCGGGGAACGCCCAGCGGGCGGCGGCGGTGGCTATGGCGGGGCCGCGCCGGGCGGCGACGGCGACGGCGTCCGGGTAGAAGCGGGGCACGTACTGCCGTACCAGGTCGGCCTGTTCGGGTTGCCAGAAGCCCTGCGCGGTGGCCGTGAAGAGGTAGTTGGACAGGTCGTCGCCGGCGAACATCGCCTCCCAGGCGGTGCGCTTGGCCTCCGGGTCGGGCAGGGCGGCGCGGCAGCGGGCGGCGCCCTCCTGGCCGGTGGCGCTCGGGTCGCGTTCCAGCTCGGCGGCGATGGCGGTCTCGTCGGTGGCGCCGAGTACGGCGAGCCGGCCGAGGATGCTCCAGCGCAGGTCGGGGTCGAGTTCCGGGCCGCCGGGGACGGTGCCGTCGGCGAGCCAGGCGGCGATGGTGTCGGGGTGGGCGGCGACGCCGATCAGGTGCCGTACGGCGAGCAGCCGCAGGCCGGGGTGGTCGCCGTCCTCGGTGCGGCGCAGCAGGTCGCGGCAGAGGGCGGTGAGGGTGGTGAGGGCGGCCGGGCGGTCCTCGGGGCCGAGGTACTGGTCGGCGATCTGGCCGGAGGCGAAGGCGAGGACGCCCTGGACGAGGGCGAGGTCGGTTTCGCGCGGGAGGTGGGCGCGGGCGGTGTCCAGGTAGGCGGCGGGGGGCAGTTCGCCGTCGCGTACGGCGTCCCGCAGGGCGTTCCAGGCGACGGCGCGGGTGAGGGGGTCGGGCAGTCCGGAGAGGCTGGTGCGCAGGGTGTCGAAGGAGTCGGGGTCGAAGCGGATCTTGGCGTAGGTGAGGTCGCCGTCGTTGAGCAGGAGCAGGGCGGGGCGTTTGCCGATGGGCTGGGCGTCGGTCTGCGGGACGTCGAGGCCGAGGCGTGTGCGCAGCACGAGGCGGCCCTCGTCGGCGATGTCGTGGTCGTACAGGCCGGCGGTGAGGTGGTGCGGGCGGCTGCCCGCGCGCTCGACGGTGAGGGTGCAGGTGCCGTCGGCGGAGGCGATGCGGGGGGTGAGTGTGTCCACTCCGGTGGTGCGCAGCCAGCTGTCGGCCCAGGCGGGCACGTCGCGGTCGGTGGCGGAGGCGAGGGAGTCGATGAAGTCGGCGAGGGTGGCGTTGCCGAACCTGTGCCGGGCGAAGTGGGTGTTGATGCCGGCGAGGAAGTCCTTCTCGCCGAGCCAGGCGGCGAGTTGGCGCAGCGCGGAGGCGCCCTTGGCGTAGGAGATGCCGTCGAAGTTGAGCAGGGCGGAGGCGGTGTCGTCAACCTTCTCGGGGGCGACGGGGTGGGTGGTGGGGCGCTGGTCGGCGTCGTATCCCCAGGCCTTGCGGGTGACCCCGAACTCGGTCCAGGGGTCGGTGAAGCGGGTGGCCTCGGCGGTGGTCTGGTAGCCCATGTACTCGGCGAAGGACTCGTTCAGCCAGATGTCGTCCCACCATTTGAGGGTGACGAGGTCGCCGAACCACATGTGGGCCATCTCGTGTGCGATGACCATGGCGCGGGTCTGCCGCTCGGTGTCGGTGACGGCGGAGCGGTAGACGAAGTCGTCGCGGAAGGTGACCAGGCCGGGGTTCTCCATGGCGCCCGCGTTGAACTCCGGGACGAAGGCCTGGTCGTAGGAGTCGAAGGGGTAGGGCTCCTCGAACTTCTCGTGGTAGCGGTCGAAGCACGCGCGCGTGATGTCGAGGATCTCCTCGGCGTCGGTGTCCAGGTACGGCGCGAGGGAGCGGCGGCAGTGGATGCCGAAGGGCAGTCCGCGGTGTTCGGTGCGCACCGAGTGCCAGGGGCCGCCGGCGACGGCGACGAGGTAGGTGGAGATCCGGGGGGTGGGGGCGGCCTGCCAGACGCCGTCGGGGCGCCGCTCGGTGATGCCGTTGGCGAGGACGGTCCAGCCGTCGGGGGCCTTGACGGAGATCTCGAAGACGGCCTTGAGGTCGGGCTGGTCGAAGGCGGCGAAGACGCGCTGGACGTCGTCCATGAACATCTGGGTGTAGACGTAGGTCTCGCCGTCGGCGGGGTCGGTGAAGCGGTGCATGCCCTCGCCGGTGCGGGAGTAGCGCATGGCGGCGTCGACGCGCAGTTCGTGTTCGCCGGCGGTGAGGTGGCGCAGGGGAAGCCGGCCGTCGTCCAGGGACTCGGGGTCGAGGGGCTGCCCGTCGAGGGTGGCGGCGCGCAATGCGGCGGGCTTCAGCTCGACGAACGTGTCCCCGGCGGACCGCGCGGTGAACCGGATCACCGTGCGGGAGTCGAACGTCTCGTCCCCGGTGGTGAGGTCCAGTTCGACCGTGTAGCGGTGGACGTCGAGGAGCTGTGCTCGGAGCTGCGCTTCATCGCGCGTGAGTACGGACATGCAGGCCATGCTGCCTGATCTCACTGACAGCGCACAGGGGGTGGGCGGTTTCACGGCTTATGTCCGGCTCACCGCTCGTTCCGGCGCGCTCCCCGGCCGACGCCGCCCGCCCCCGGTCTCTTCGGCCGCCACTCCTCTGGTCTCTTCCTCAGGCCCGGCCTCCGTGCCTCTTTCCCTCCGTCAGGCCTCCGGTCAGGCCCCCGGCTGCTGGCCGTTGGCCGTGTCCTCGGCGATGCGCTCGTGGTGGCGGATCACCTCCGCGATGATGAAGTTCAGGAACTTCTCGGCGAAGGCCGGGTCGAGCTTGGCGTTCTCCGCGAGCCGGCGCAGCCGGGCGATCTGGCGGGCCTCGCGGGCCGGGTCGGCGGGCGGCAGCTGGTGCACCGCCTTGAGGCGGCCGACCTGCTGGGTGGCCTTGAAACGCTCGGCGAGCAGGTGGACGACGGCGGCGTCGATGTTGTCGATGCTGTCGCGCAGCCGCTCCAGTTCCTGACGGACCTCGGGGTCCACGTCACCGGTTCCGATGTCGCTGGTGGTCATGCGAGTCACCTTATGGGTTGTGCGGGCCGGTCCTCCGGGCTGTCCGGAGAGTGGATCACCGGCGGATCGCCGGGATAGGGGACGCGGTCGCTCCAGCCCCCGGGCACGCTGCGGCCCTGCTGGGCGCGGAAGCGGACCGGGGCGAAGCCGACTGCATCCGGCGGCCCGGCGGACACGCCGGACGTGCCCGGCCCGGTGCGGGTGCGGGAGGCCCGGTGCGGGTGCGGGAGGGCCGGAGCGGGGCGGGTGCCGGAGTCCGGCGAGGTGGGCGCCGGCCGGTGCGCGCCCCGGCTGCCGCCCGTGTGGCGGGGCGTCCCGCGCGCCTACAGTGGAGAGGAGTTCCGGCGTCTTTGGGGGTGCGGACGTGGCGAACGGCGGACCGGTCCAGCACGGCTACCCGCACCTGGAGACGGTGCGGTCCGCCATCACGGCGCTGTACAAGCGGCTGTCCTACGAGACCGTCCAGACGTTCGCGACCAGCGTGGTCCCCGCCGACGTGGCCTTCTGCGACACCGACGACCTGCATCTGGGCGCGCAGCGGGTGGCCCGCGAGATCGTGCGGCACTTCCGGCTCCCGGACGCGCGGCTGATCGTCGGCTTCCGGGAGATGACCCACGCGGCGAACGTCGAACTGGCGGCGGGGCCGGAGTACTTCGTGGAACTGAACGACCGTTTCCGCACCCACCGGCGCGACATCGGCGCGGCACTGGCCCACGAGGTGGCGCACGTGTACCTGCACCGGCTGGACCTCTCCTTCCCCGGCACGCCGGAGAACGAGATCCTCACGGACACGGTGGCGACCTACCTGGGCGCGGGGTGGCTGCTGCTGGACGCCTTCCGGCAGGACGGGGTCTCCTCGCAGAAGCTCGGCTATCTCACGCCGGAGGAGTTCGGGTACGTCCTGGCCAAGCGCGCGCTGCTGTTCCATGAGGATCCCTCGGTGTGGTTCACCAGCCCGCAGGCGTACGAGGCGTACGCCGAGGGGATGGCCGTGGCCCGCCGGGACGGGCAGCAGCCGCCGCTGACCGGGGCCGGCTGGGCGGGGCGGCGGCGCTACGCCCACGACCGGCGGCACGTGTCGGGGGTCCAGCCGACGGCGCCCTACGCCTTCAGCCCCGACCCGGCGGGCCACCTGCGGGTGACGTTCCCGTGCCCGACCTGCCACCAGCGGATCCGGGTGCCGGTGAAGGGGCGGGTACGGGCGCGGTGCGGGCTGTGCCGGACGGTGCTGGAGTGCGACACGTAGGTTCACGTCACCGCGTCCGTGGGCGCCGCCCCCAGACACCCGGCCGCGCCCACCCACGACCCGGCTCGCTGGGTCGAGAGGCGGCCGGAAGGGCGAACGGGGGCCTGGAGGGCCAGGCCCCCGGGTGGCCGGCGCATCAGTCGAGCTGCTCGGACGCCGCCCGGCGAGGAAGCGCTGCGCAAAGCCCCGCGCACACCACGAACGCCCCGACGACCCACGGCATCGCGTCGACCAGCGCCCCGGTCATCCCCTTCCCCACGGCCCCGAAGAACACGGTGCCGACCACCGCGGCCCCCACCGCGCCGCCGAACTGCTGGGCGGTGGAGAAGATCCCGGACGCCCCGCCGGCCAGTTCCCCCGGCACCGCGGACAGCACGACGTTCACCAGCGGCACCACCAGGAACCCGAGCCCGGCTCCGGCGATCACGAGCCCCGGCACCAGCGGCCACGCCCCGGTGTGCGCGGCCGGCGCGCCGTCGATCACCGCGCCGGTCCAGCCGAGGCCGCCCGCCATCATCAGCGCCCCGGCGCCGAGCACCAGCCGCCCGTACCGTACGGCGAGCCCGTCCGCGGCGGGTGCGGTGAGGAAGCCGCCGGCCGAGAAGGCGACGGTCACCAGCCCGGCCTGCATCGGCGTGTACCGCTCGCCGGCCTGCAGCCAGACCGCGAAGACCAGGAAGAAGCCCTGCATGCCGACGGAGAACAGCAGCTGGACGAGGACGCCCACGGAGAACGCGGGGAGCCGGAAGGCACGGGCGGGAAGCAGCGGCACGGTTCCGGGCCGGTGCCGCCCGGCCTCGTACGCCCCGAGGCCCGCCACGGTCAGCACGCCCGCGCCGAGGCAGATCCAGCCCCACAGCGGCCAGCCGTTCTCCCGGCCCTGCACCAGCGGCAGCACGATCGCGACCAGGCCGCCGGCGAGCAGCAGGCTGCCCAGGACGTCCGGCCGGCCCGCCGACCGCTCGCGTGTGGCCGGGACCAGCAGCCATCCGGCGGCGAAGGTCGCCGCGGCCGCCGGCACGTTCACCAGGAACACCGAGCGCCAGCCCCAGCCGAACAGGTCGGCGTCCGTGAGGAGTCCGCCGAGCAGCAGTCCGACGGCGGAGGCGAAGCCGGCGACGGCGCCGTACATCCCGAAGGCCGCCCCGCGTTCCCTGCCCTGGAAGAGGGTGCGGAACGAGCCGATCACCTGCGGCACCAGTACGGCGGCGAGCACGCCCTGCACCGCGCGTGCGGTGATCAGCTGCGCCGGTGACTGGGCGATCCCGCAGGCCAGGCTCGCCAGTCCGAAGCCGGCGGTGCCGGCGAGGAAGAGCGGGCGGCGGCCGATGCGGTCGCCGAGGTGGCCGGAGACGATCAGTGCGGCGGCGAAGCCGAGCAGGTAGGCGGAGACGGTCCACTGCAGGTCGCTGGGCGAGGCGTGCAGGTCGCGGCTGATGGAGGGGACCGCCACGTTGACGATCGTGGTGTCGAGCAGGTCCATGAGCGCCGCGATCATCATCACGACGGCGGCGGCCCAGCGGCGCGGGTGCGGTTCCGCCGTGGTGGCGGGGGGTTCGGTGAGCGTTGCGGACACGGAGGTCTCCTCGGGTGTCGTGGGTCCGGCGTCCGCCGGATTTATTTCGTTCGGACTAACGAAAGAGTTGCACCGACACGGCCGCCTCCGCAAGTCCTTAGTTTGGCCGAACGAAATTTTTGCTAGCCTGAGGCCATGGCCACGGCAGACGAGAAGCGGGACCAGGCGGCCCGGGCGGAGACGCTGGAGCAGCTGATGACGGTGGGCCGGATCCACAGCGGGGTCACGGTCATGTTCCACTCGGCCATCGCGGCGAAGCAGGGGCTGAACGCGACGGAGGAGAAGACCCTGGACCTGCTCCAGCGGCACGGGGCGCTCACCGCGAAGGAGCTCGCCGAGCTGACCGGACTCGCCCCCGCCTCCGTCACGGGGCTGATCGACCGGCTGGAGGCCAAGGGATTCGTGCACCGCGTCCGGCACCCGACCGACAAGCGCCGGGTGCTCGTCGAGCTGAACCAGGAGAAGATCGCCGAACTCGCCGAGTTCTTCGAGGACTGGGGGCGGGACGTCGTCGAGGCGTGCGAGGAGTTCAGCACGGACGAGCTGCGGACGGTCGTCCGCTTCCTGTCCGTGATGAGCGAGCGGCAGCGCGCCGCCGCGGCCCGCCTGACCGGCTGACCCCGCGCGGGAGCGGGAAAAGCAGCTGTCCGGCGCGGTGAGCCGGCCGTACCTGATCGACGTCGGCGTGCACTTCCACGCGGCCGCGTCCGCGGCGACCGCCTGCACAACCAGCTGTGCATCCTGACCGACCGCCCCTCCGCCTGGGCGCTGGAGGCCACCGGCACGGTCGACGGCCATCGGCCTGCCCAGGCCCACGCTCTGCCAGCACATCCGCGGTGATCTGGGACCGGGCCGTGCTGCCGCCCGGGGTGCGGGCCGTCACCGAGCGCGGGCCGCTCGCCGGCGTCTGGTACGAGTAACGCATGCGACGACGCCTGCCCATGCGTCCGGTCGGGGACAGTCGGGCAGGCGTCGTCGGTGTTCCGTACGCCGTTGTACGGGACGTCTGTCGGTGCCGTCAGACCGCCAGGGCGCGGTCGGTCGGGCGGATCGGGGCCGGCAGGTCGCTGGCGCCGGTGAGGAAGCGGTCGACGCCGCGGGCGGCCGAGCGGCCCTCCGCGATCGCCCACACGATGAGGGACTGGCCGCGGCCGGCGTCGCCGGCGACGAACACGCCCGGCACGTTGGTCTGGAAGTCGGCGTCGCGGGCGATGTTGCCGCGCTCGTCGAGCTCCAGGCCGAACTGCTCCACCAGGCCGTTCTCCCGGTCGGTGCCGGTGAAGCCCATGGCGAGGGTGACCAGCTGGGCGGGGATCTTGCGCTCGGTGCCCGGCTTCGGGGTCAGCCTGCCGTCGACGAACTCCACCTCGGTCAGGTGCAGCCACTGGACGTTGCCGTCCTCGTCGCCCTCGAAGTGGGTGGTGGAGGCGGAGTAGATCCGCTCGCCGCCCTCCTCGTGGGCCGAGGTGACCTTGTAGAGGATCGGGAAGGTCGGCCAGGGCTGGCTGACCGGGTTCCGCTCCTCGTTCGGGCGGGGCATGATCTCCAGCTGGGTGACGGAGGCCGCGCCCTGCCGGTGGGCGGTGCCCACGCAGTCCGCGCCGGTGTCGCCGCCGCCGATGACGACGACGTGCTTGCCCTCGGCCGAGATCGGGGAGGTGACGTAGTCGCCCTCCTGGACCTTGTTGGCCAGCGGCAGGTACTCCATCGCCTGGTAGATGCCCTTCAGCTCCCGCCCGGGGACGGGGAGATCACGGGCCGTGGTGGCGCCGGCGGCGATCACGATGGCGTCGTAGCGCTTCTTCAGGTCGCGGGCGTTGATGTCGCGGCCGATCTCCACGCCGGTGCGGAAGCGGGTGCCCTCCGCGCGCATCTGCTCGATACGGCGGTTGATGTGCCGCTTCTCCATCTTGAACTCGGGGATGCCGTACCGGAGGAGGCCTCCGATGCGGTCCGCGCGCTCGTAGACGGCGACCGTGTGGCCGGCCCGGGTCAGCTGCTGGGCGGCGGCCAGACCCGCCGGGCCCGAGCCGATGACCGCGACCGTCTTGCCGGACAGGCGCTCCGGGATCTGCGGGGCGACGTCACCGGTCTCCCACGCCTTGTCGATGATCGAGACCTCGACGTTCTTGATGGTGACCGGCGGCTGGTTGATGCCGAGCACGCACGCCGACTCGCAGGGGGCCGGGCAGAGGCGGCCGGTGAACTCCGGGAAGTTGTTGGTCGCGTGCAGCCGCTCCTGCGCGGCCGACCAGTCCTCGCGGTAGGCGTAGTCGTTCCACTCGGGGATCAGGTTCCCCAGCGGACAGCCGTTGTGGCAGAACGGGATGCCGCAGTCCATGCACCGGCTGGCCTGCTTGCTGATGATCGGCAGCAGGGAGCCGGGGACGTAGACCTCGTTCCAGTCCTTGACGCGCTCGGCGACGGGACGGGTCTTGGCGACCTCGCGGCCGTGGTTCAGGAAGCCCTTGGGGTCAGCCATGGAGCGCAGCCTCCATCATCTTCTCGTGGGTCTCGTTCTCGGAGAGACCGGCCCGCTCGGCGGCGTCCTTGGCGGCGAGCACTGCCTGGTAGGTGCTGGGGATGATCTTGCTGAACCGCTCCACTGCCGTGTCCCAGTCGGCGAGCAGCTTCTCGGCGACCGTCGAACCGGTCTCCTCGGCGTGGCGGCGCACCACGTCGTGCAGCCACTGCTGGTCGGCCTCGTCCAGCGCCTGGACCGACTGGAGGTTGCCGGCGTTGACGTTGTCGCGGTCGAGGTCGATGACGTAGGCGACGCCGCCGGACATGCCCGCCGCGAAGTTGCGGCCGGTCGGGCCGAGGACGACCGCGTGACCGCCGGTCATGTACTCGCAGCCGTGGTCGCCCACGCCCTCGGACACGACCAGCGCGCCGGAGTTGCGGACGCAGAACCGCTCACCGGTGCGGCCGCGCAGGAACAGCTCGCCGCCGGTGGCGCCGTAGCCGATGGTGTTGCCCGCGATGACCGAGTACTCGGCGAGGTGGTCGGCCGCGCGGTCCGGGCGGACGATGATCCGGCCGCCGGAGAGGCCCTTACCGACGTAGTCGTTGGCGTCGCCCTCCAGGCGCAGCGTGACGCCGCGCGGCAGGAAGGCGCCGAAGGACTGGCCGGCGGAGCCGGTGAAGGTGATGTCGATGGTGTCGTCGGGCAGGCCCGCGCCACCGAACTTCTTCGTCACCTCGTGGCCGAGCATGGTGCCGACCGTGCGGTTGATGTTGCGGATGGCGACCTGGGCGCGCACCGGCTGGGCCTCGGTGGCGTCGTTCGCGGCGAGGGCGTCGGCGGCGAGCTTGATCAGCTCGTTGTCGAGCGCCTTCTCCAGGCCGTGGTCCTGCTCGACGACCTGGTGGCGCACCGCGCCGTCGGGCAGCTCGGGCACGTGGAACAGCGGCTCCAGGTCCAGGCCCTGCGCCTTCCAGTGGTTCACCGCACGCTCGACGTCCAGCACCTCGGCGTGGCCGACGGCCTCCTCGATGGAGCGGAAGCCCAGCTCGGCCAGCAGCTCGCGGACCTCCTCGGCGATGAACTGGAAGAAGTTCACCACGTACTCGGCCTTGCCGGCGAAGCGGTCGCGCAGCACCGGGTTCTGGGTGGCGATGCCGACCGGGCAGGTGTCCAGGTGGCACACGCGCATCATCACGCAGCCGGAGACGACGAGCGGGGCGGTCGCGAAACCGAACTCCTCGGCGCCGAGCAGCGCGGCGATGACCACGTCGCGGCCGGTCTTGAGCTGGCCGTCGGTCTGCACGACGATCCGGTCGCGCAGGCCGTTGAGCAGCAGCGTCTGCTGGGTCTCGGCGAGGCCCAGCTCCCAGGGGCCGCCGGCGTGCTTGAGCGAGGTCAGCGGGGAGGCGCCGGTGCCGCCGTCGTGACCGGAGATCAGGACCACGTCCGCGTGCGCCTTGGACACGCCCGCGGCGACCGTGCCGACGCCGACCTCGGAGACCAGCTTCACGTGGATCCGCGCCTGCGGGTTCGCGTTCTTCAGGTCGTGGATCAGCTGGGCCAGGTCCTCGATGGAGTAGATGTCGTGGTGCGGCGGCGGGGAGATGAGCCCCACGCCCGGCGTCGAGTGCCGGGTCTTCGCCACCCACGGGTAGACCTTGTGGCCGGGCAGCTGGCCGCCCTCGCCGGGCTTGGCGCCCTGGGCCATCTTGATCTGGATGTCGTCCGCGTTGACCAGGTACTCCGAGGTCACGCCGAAGCGGCCGGAGGCGACCTGCTTGATCGCCGAGCGGCGCGCCGGGTCGTACAGGCGCTCCGGGTCCTCGCCGCCCTCACCGGTGTTGGACTTGCCGCCCAGCTGGTTCATGGCGATGGCGAGGGTCTCGTGCGCCTCCTTGGAGATGGAGCCGTACGACATCGCGCCGGTGGAGAACCGCTTGACGATCTCGGAGGCCGGCTCGACCTCCTCGAGCGGGACGGGCTTCCGGCCGGACTTGAAGCCGAACAGGCCGCGCAGCGTCATCAGGCGCTCGGACTGCTCGTTCACGCGCGAGGTGTACTTCTTGAAGATGTCGTAGCGGCCCGTGCGCGTGGAGTGCTGCAGGCGGAAGACCGTCTCCGGGTCGAACAGGTGCGGCTCGCCCTCGCGGCGCCACTGGTACTCGCCGCCGATCTCCAGCGCGCGGTGCGCCGGGGCGATGCCGGAGGCCGGGTAGGCCTTGGCGTGGCGGGCGGCGACCTCCTGGGCGATGACGTCGATGCCGACGCCGCCGATCTTGGTGGCCGTGCCGCTGAAGTACTTGTTGACGAACTCCTCGTCCAGGCCGACGGCCTCGAAGACCTGGGCGCCGCGGTAGGAGGCGACGGTGGAGATGCCCATCTTGGACATGACCTTCAGCACGCCCTTGCCGAGCGCGTAGATCAGGTTCTTGATGGCCTTCTCCGGCTCGATGCCGTTGATGAAGGTGCCCGCGCGCAGCAGGTCCTCCACCGACTCCATCGCCAGGTACGGGTTGACGGCGGCGGCGCCGTAGCCGATGAGCAGGGCGACGTGGTGGACCTCGCGGACGTCGCCGGCCTCCACCAGCAGGCCCACGTGGGTGCGCTGCTTGGTGCGGATGAGGTGGTGGTGGACGGCCGCGGTGAGCAGCAGCGAGGGGATCGGCGCGTGCTCGGCGTCCGAGTGGCGGTCGGACAGGACGATCAGACGGGCGCCGTTCTCGATCGCCGCGTCGGCCTCGGCGCAGATCTCCTCGATGCGGGCGGCCAGCGCCTCACCGCCGCCGTTCACCCGGTACAGGCCGGAGAGGGTCGCGGCCTTGAAGCCGGGCATGTCGCCGTCGGCGTTGATGTGGATGAGCTTGGCCAGCTCGTCGTTGTCGATCACCGGGAAGGGCAGCACGACGGACCGGCAGGAGGCCGCGGTCGGCTCCAGCAGGTTGCCCTGCGGGCCCAGCGAGCTGCGCAGGGAGGTGACCAGCTCCTCGCGGATCGCGTCCAGCGGCGGGTTGGTGACCTGCGCGAACAGCTGGGTGAAGTAGTCGAAGAGCAGCCGCGGGCGCTCGGACAGGGCCGCGATCGGCGAGTCCGTGCCCATGGAGCCGATCGGCTCGGCGCCGGTGCGGGCCATCGGGGCGAGGATGACGCGCAGCTCCTCCTCGGTGTAGCCGAAGGTCTGCTGGCGGCGGGTGACCGAGGCGTGGGTGTGGACGATGTGCTCGCGCTCGGGCAGGTCGGAGAGCTCGATCTCCCCGGCCTCCAGCCACTCGGCGTACGGCTTCTCGGCGGCGAGGGCCGCCTTGATCTCGTCGTCCTCGATGATGCGGTGCTCGGCGGTGTCGACGAGGAACATCCTGCCGGGCTGCAGGCGGCCCTTGCGGACGACCTTGGCCGGGTCGATGTCGAGGACGCCGACCTCGGAGCCGAGGACGACCAGGCCGTCGTCGGTGACCCAGTAGCGGCCGGGGCGCAGGCCGTTGCGGTCGAGCACGGCGCCGACCTGGGTGCCGTCGGTGAAGCAGACGCAGGCCGGGCCGTCCCAGGGCTCCATCATCGTGGAGTGGAAGTTGTAGAAGGCGCGCCGGGCCGGGTCCATGGAGTCGTGGTTCTCCCACGCCTCCGGGATCATCATCAGCACGGAGTGCGGCAGGGAGCGGCCGCCGAGGTGCAGCAGCTCCAGCACCTCGTCGAAGGAGGCGGAGTCGGAGGCGCCCGGGGTGCAGACCGGGAAGATCCGCTCCAGCTTCTCCTTGCCGCCGAACAGGTCGGAGGCCAGCTGCGACTCGCGGGCGCGCATCCAGTTGCGGTTGCCCTGCACGGTGTTGATCTCACCGTTGTGCGCGACGAAGCGGTACGGGTGCGCGAGCGGCCACGACGGGAAGGTGTTCGTGGAGAACCGGGAGTGCACGAGCGCGATCGCGGAGGCGAAGCGGCGGTCGGACAGGTCCGGGAAGAAGGGCTCCAGCTGGCCGGTGGTCAGCATGCCCTTGTAGACGATGGTGCGCGCGGACAGCGACGGGAAGTAGACGCCCACCTCGCGCTCGGCGCGCTTGCGCAGCACGAACGCCTTGCGGTCCAGCGCGATGCCCTCGCTGGCGCCGTCGGCGACGAAGATCTGCCGGAAGGACGGCATGGTGGAGCGGGCGGTGGCGCCGAGCAGCTCGGGCGCGACCGGGACCTCGCGCCAGCCGAGGACGGTCAGCTCCTCCTCGGCGGCGATCGTCTCGATCTTCGAGACGGCGTCCTCGGTGCCCTCGGTGGGCAGGAAGGCGATGCCGACGGCGTAGGAGCCGGCGGCGGGCAGCTCGAATCCGGCCACCTCGCGGAGGAAGGCGTCGGGCACCTGGGAGAGCAGGCCCGCGCCGTCACCCGAGTCCGGCTCGGAGCCGGTGGCGCCGCGGTGCTCGAGGTTGCGCAGCACGGTGAGCGCCTGCTCGACCAGGGTGTGGGACGCCTCGCCGGTGAGGGTGGCGACGAAACCGACGCCGCAGGCGTCGTGTTCGTTGCGGGGGTCGTACATACCCTGCGCAGCAGGGCGAGCATCCATGAACGACCAGTTCTGGCCGTTCGCGGAGTGCTGGGACGGCTGGCGCGGCGTACGCATCGGCTCTCCCGTCGTCGTCATGTGGCATGTGGCAGGTGCCGAGGGACGACGTTGGCCCTCTGCGCGAGATCCCCGCACAAAAGGCGTGACCTCGAAATTTCGTGCAGGTTACATGATGGAGCGGTTCTCGGGAACCGGATACTCCGTTCCAACATGCGGACGCCACGGGGTCCGTGGCGGAGGTGCCGCACGGGGCGGCGGTCACCGCGAAGGCGGTGGGTGCCGCGCGTGGCGGCCGGGGATGCCGCGCGGTGGCGGCGAAGGCGAGTGGGGACCGTGCGGACGAGATCGGTCGGATCGGTGTCCGGCGGCCCGATGGGGGGCGGGAGGAGCGGCTTCACTCATCCCACGGGGGTGCGGCGGGCGTCGTTGCCCGCAGCGCTTACGGCTCATGCCCGGTGGTCACGCGGTCGAAACCCACGAGTAACGGGACTTTGGCGGGTACCTATGCGGCCCGACGCATAACTACCGGCGCGGCTATCCTACGGCCGTACCGAACAGGCTGCCCAGGGCGTACGTCACACCGGCCGCGGCGCCGCCCAGCGCGAGCTGCCGCAGACCGCTGTACCACCAGGTGCGCGCGGTCACCTTGGCCACCACGGCGCCGCAGCCGAAGAGCCCGGCGAGGGCGAGCAGCACGCTGGGCCACAGCCCGGTCGCGCCGAGCAGGAACGGCAGGACGGGCAGCAGGGCACCGAGGGCGAAGGAACCGAAGGAGGACACGGCGGCGACCAGCGGCGAGGGCAGGTCCCCGGGGTCGATGCCCAGCTCCTCGCGGGCGTGGATCTCCAGCGCCTGCTCGGGGTCCTTGGACAGCTGCCGGGCGACCTCGCGGGCCAGCTCGGGCTCCACCCCGCGCGAGACGTACAGCTCGGCGAGTTCGTTCTCCTCGTCCTGCGGGTGCCTGCGCAGCTCACGGCGCTCGACGTCCAGCTCGGCCTCGACCAGCTCGCGCTGCGAGGCGACGGAGGTGTACTCGCCGGCCGCCATGGAGAAGGCGCCGGCGGCCAGCCCGGCGAGCCCGGTGAGGACAACGGTCTGCTGGCTCACCGCCCCGCCGGCCACACCGGTCATCAGGGCGAGGTTGGAGACGAGGCCGTCCATGGCGCCGAAGACGGCGGGGCGCAGCCAGCCGCCGTTGACATCGCGGTGCGTGTGGTTGTCGCGGTGCGCCTCGTGGAGCGCGGCCTGCGTTTCGATGACGGCCATGCGGGCCCCCCGGATAGCTTAGCCAAAGCTAACTTTGGACGAGTTCTACTTTTCGACACCACAGAACCTACGCCGATTCCGGTTGCGTCGCCAGCAAGGAAAGGCTGGGCTAACCTGCGCCTTTACCGGATTTACGGCCGGATTGCTCATCCGTGCATGATCTTGCTCAGATGCCAAGCGGGTGATGCGGGCCCGGTGGAGGCACGGCCGGCGGCGGCGCGTGGCACACATGCGCAGAGCGTCTTCGCCGCCGCGTCCGTGGTCCCGCCGAAGGAGGCCGCCCATGGCATCGATCGTCCCCACTCCCCCGGCACCGGCGCCGGACGGCGCCCCCGGACTCCGGGACAGGGCCCGCGGCGCGCTGCTCGGCCTGGCCGTCGGAGACGCGCTCGGGGCGCCCGCGGAGAACCTCAGGCCGTCCGAGATCCGCGCCCGCTGGGGCCGGATCACCGGATACGTGACCGACAGTCCGTGCGGCACGGACGACACCGAGTACGCGATCTTCTCGGGTCTGCTGCTGGCCCGGCACGGCTCGGCGCTGACCGCCGCGCATGTGGAGGCGGCCTGGCACGAGTGGATCGCCGGCCGCGCCGAGGGTCCCTTCCGGGGCGCGGGGTTCAGCGAACGCGGCACGCTGGAGAACCTGCGCCGCGGCCTCGCCGCCCCCGTCTCGGCCCAGCACCGCCACGCCTGGAGCGACGGTCTGGCGATGCGGGCGGCGCCCTTCGGCGTCTTCGCCGCCGGCCGCCCCGCCGAGGCGGCCCGCCTGGTGGCGATCGACGGCTCGGTCAGCCACGAGGGCGAGGGCATCTACGGCGGCCAGGCCGTCGCCGCCGGAGTGGCCACGGCGATGACCGGCGCCCCGGTGGCGGTGGTCGTCGCCGCCGCGCTCGCGGTGATCCCCGAGGACTCCTGGACGGCCCGCTCCCTGCGGCGCGCGGTGGCCGTGTCCCACCGCGGCGAACGCGCGCTCCGCTCCACCGTCGTCATCGGCGGCTACCCCTGGACCGACCTGGCCCCCGAGGCGGTCGCCCTCGCCTTCGGCGCGTACGCGGCGGCCGACGGCGACTTCAGGGAGGCGGTGCTGACCGCCGTCAACATGGGCCGCGACGCCGATACGACGGCGGCGGTGGCCGGCGCCCTCGCCGGAGCGGCCCAGGGGACCGCCGCGATCCCGGCCCCCTGGGCCGCGGCGATCGGCCCGGCCCACGGCCACTGCCTGCCGTCCATGGCGGGCCACCACGTCCTGGACGTGGCAGACCTGCTGGTACCGGGCGAGGACGCGGACAGGGCGCGGGACGCGGGGGTGGCGCGGGACGCGGGGGTGGCGCGGGACGCGGGGGTGGCGCGGGACGCGGGGGTGGCGCGGGACGCGGGGGTGGCGCGGGACGCGGGGGTGGCGCGGGACGCGGGGGTGGCGCGGGACGCGGGGGTGGCGCTGCCGGCGGTGCTGGCTGAGGAGGCGGTGCTGACGGAGGGAGCGGTGCTGCAGAAGGGGGCGCTGCTGTCGGAGGGGGTGGTGCCGGAGGGGGCGGTGCTGCCGGAGGGGGCGCAGCCTGCTGAAGGGGCGGTGCTGCTGGAGGAGGCACTGCAGAAGGGGGCGCAGCCTGCTGAGCGGGCGGTGCTGCCGCAGGGTGCGCTGCTGCCGGAGGAGGCGGTGCTGCCGGAGGCGATGGGGCTGCCGAAAGGGGCGGCGCTGACTGAGGAGGCGGTACTGCCGAAAGCGGCGGTGCTGCCGGAGGGAATGGGGCTGCCCGAGAGGGTGGGGGCCGTAGCGCCGGCCTGCCCGCCAGCCGACACAAAGACCCCGCCGGACGACACACAGGCCCCGCCGGACGGCGCAGAAGCCCAGCCGGACGGCACAAAGGCCCCGCCGGACAGCGCACAGCCCCCGCCCGACGGTTCGAAGGCGGTACTGCCGGACGGGGCGCGGGCCGGTGTGGTCCTCACCGCCGCCTCCGAGCCCGTGGCGCCGCCACCCCTCACCCCCGCACTGCAACCGGCTGAGCCGGCACCGCGAGCCGGTGCGGGCGGCGGCCGGGGGCACGGCCCGCTGGTTGGGGCCGGGAACGCCGGGCACCCGGAGGGCGAGGGGCAGTCATGACAGCGCGTCGTATCGAAGGGCTTCTGCTCGGTCTCGCCGTGGGCGATGCCGCCGGCTGGCCGGCCGCGCGGCACCGGGCCGCCCGTATGCCCGAGTGGACCCGGCGCCTCACCCGCGAGCTCGACACCTTCGCCGAGCAGAACGCCACCACCACCCTCCCGGTGCCGATCGCCCTCAACCAGCCCCCGGAGCCCCTCCGCCTCGGCCCCTCCGACGACGCCGAGTGGGCGGCGTTCGCCGCGGAGGCGGTGCTGCGGGCCGGCGCCGACGACGCCCTCGGCGACCTCAGCCGGGAGCGCCGTACCCGCGCCGCCATCGACCTCACCTGGACCGCCGTGGCCGCGGAGGTGGCCGCCGCCGCGGACCGCGCACCCGAGGTCGAGTCCGCCGTCCTGCCCCTGCGCGCCCGCATCTCCGTGCGCGCCGGCCTCGGCAACCTCGCCTCCGGGCTGCGCCCGCCCGCCACCGGCCACGACAACCCGCACTACTTCGACGACGCCGCCTGCGTCCGCGCCTGCGTCCTCGCCGTCGCCCACCCCGGCGACCCCGAACGCGCCGCCGCGCTCGCCGAGTTCGACGCCCGCTACACCCAGGACGGCGACGGCGTGCACGGCGCCCGCGCCATGGCCGCGGCCCTCTCGCTGGCCCTCACCGGCACCGGCCCGGACACCTGCGTGGCCGCAGCGCTCGCCGAGCTCCCGGCCGGAACGGAGATCGGGCGCAACGCCCGCCACGCGCTGGCCCTCGCCGAGGACGGACTGCCCGCCTTCGCCCTCGTGCCGCTCCTGGAGCACCAGATCGTCGACCACGTCTACAGCTACGGCATCGCCGCCGCCGAGACCGTCCCGGTCGCCCTCGCCCTGGCCACGGCGGCCGGCGGCCGGATCGCCGACGCCGTCCCGGCCGCCGCCTGCCTGTCCCGGGTCGCCGACTCCGCCCCCGCCCTCGCGGGCGCCCTCACCGGAGCCCTCGGCGGCGGCGCGGCGATCCCGGAGACCTGGCGGGACGCCTGCCGCACCCTCTCCGGCTGCGTCCTGCCCCGCCTCACCGGCACCGACCTGGTGGAACTCGCCGGACTCCTGGAAGCCGCGCAACCGGCCCAGCCAGGAGGATGATTCGGGGCATGATGCCCAAAGTGCCCCAACCCTCCGAAGAAGAACGCGATCGGCCGTCCTCCCCCGGTCTCGACGAACGGATCACCGGCGCCCTCGTCGGGGCCGCCGTCGGCGACGCCCTCGGCGGCCCCGTCGAGGGGTACTCCCCCGACCAGATCACCGAGCGCCACGGCGGCCGCGTCCACGGCGTCGTCGGCCCCTGGCACGGCGACGCCTGGCGCACCGCCCGCCCCCTCGCCCCGTACCACAAGGGCGACGGCCACGTCACCGACGACACCCTGATGACCCACGCCCTGGTCCGGGTGTACGCCCGCGTCCGCGACCACCTCGACGCGTACGCCGTCGCGGACCATCTGGTGCCGGACCTGATGACCAACCCGCGCTGGATCCCGGAACTGGAGACCGAGACCCTGCCGCTGCACCGGCTCTTCCTCGCCGAGAAGTGGCTCGTGGCCCGGCTCGCCCACGGCCACGTCGATCCCCGGGAGGCGGGCGTCGGCAACATCGTCAACTGCGGCGCGGCGATGTACATGGCCCCCGTCGGCCTGGTCAACGCGGCCAACCCGGCCGCCGCCTACGCCGAGGCGCTGGACGTCGCCGGCGCGCACCAGTCGTCGTACGGCCGTGAGGCGGCCGGTGTCCTGGCCGCGGCCGTCGCCGCCGCCGCGGTGCCGGGCGCGACCCCGGACTCGGTCGTCACCGCGTGCCTGTCCCTGGCGAAGGACGGCACCCGTGAGGCGATCGAGAAGGTCTGCGAAGTGGCCGCAGGACACCGGGACTTCGAGTCGGCGCTGCGGCCGCTGCGCGCGGCGGTCGCCCCGTACGACACCGTCGGCCCCGACTACCGCGCGCCCTCCCTCGGCGCCCGCCGCCCCTCCCGGCTGCACGCGATCGAGGAACTCCCCGTGGCACTGGGCATGCTGGTGGTCTCCGGCGGCGACTACCGGCACGCCGTGCTCGGCGCGGTCAACTACGGCCGCGACTGCGACTCGATCGCGACGATGGCCGGTGCGCTCGCCGGCGCCCTGGGCTCGCCGGTCCCGGAGGACTGGGCGAAGACGGTCGCGGAGGCCAGCCGGCTGGACCTGTGGGAACCGGCCCGCACGCTCGCCGAGGTCACGCGGGAGGTCTTCCGGCGGGACGTGGACCGGCGGCGCGCGCACGAGCGGGCGTTCGCGGACCTCGGAGGCGCCGCATGCTCCGACTGACCTGGGTCCAGCCGGAGGACCTGCTCGGCCACGAGATCCGCCAGGCCCGCCTGGACGGGCGCGAGCCGTCCCGGATCGAGGCGCGCTGGCGGGCGGCGGGCGGCCCGGACGCACCGCCCCGCGCCGGAGCGTCCGCCCATGGCGTGTCCCGCTACCTCCGGCTGCTGGCGGAGGATCTGCTGGACGAACTGGCCGACCTGCCCAGCGCGTTGTCGGAGGACGAGCCGACGGACCTGGCCCGCATCACGTCCCTGTGCCCGGACTGGCCGGCGCCCCCTGCGCGGACAGGCGATCCGGCGCCCGCCCCGGCCGCCCTCGAAGCCGCCTGGCTGGGCCGGGCCATCGGGTGCCTGCTCGGCAAACCCGTCGAGAAACTCCCCCTCGACGGCATCCGCGCCCTCGCCCGCGCCACCGGCAACTGGCCCCTCACCGGCTACTTCACGGCACGCGGCGTCCCGGACGGCCTGCTCGCCGAGTACCCCTGGAACCGGCGCTCGGCCGGCACCTCCCTCGCCGAGAACATCGACGGCATGCCGCAGGACGACGACCTCGACTACGCCCTGCTCAACCTGCTGCTCCTGCGGCGCCACGGAAGGACGTTCACCACCGCCGACGTCGCCCGGCTCTGGCTGGACGAACTCCCGCCCGGCCGCGCCTTCACCGCCGAGCGCATCGCCTACCGCAACCTGCTCACCGGCATCGAACCCCCGCACACGGCCCGCCACCGCAACCCCTTCCGCGAGTGGATCGGCGCCCTGATCCGCGCCGACGTGCACGGCTGGACCAACCCCGGCGACCCGGCCGCCGCGGCGGAGCAGGCGCACCGGGACGCGGTCCTCACACACACCGCCAACGGCGTCTACGCGGCGATGTTCACCGCCGCCGTGATCGCCGCCGCCGCGGGCGGCCAGGACGTCCACGCCTGTCTGCGCACCGGCCGTACGGTGGTCCCGCCCCGCTCCCGGCTCGCGCGGGCGATCGACCACGCCGTCCGGCTGGCCACGGCCCACGAGGACTTCGACGAGGTCGTGGACCTGCTGCACGCCCGCTACGCGCCCGCCCACCACTGGGTCCACGCCATTCCCAACACCGCCCTGCTCGCCGCGGCCCTCACCCACGCCGACGGCGACTTCACCGGCTCCGTCTGCCGTGCCGTGTCGGGCGGCTGGGACACGGACTCCACCGGCGCCACGGCCGGAAGCGTCGCCGGGCTGCTCGCGCGCGACCCCGCCGCCCTGCCCGAGCGCTGGCGCGCCCCGCTGAAGAACCGGCTCGCCACCACCGTCGCCGACTTCGACGGAACCGGCTTCGACACCCTCGCCCACCTCACCCACCAGGCAGCCCACTGGGAGGCGATCCGCTCATGACCCACATCGTCGTCCTCGGCAGTACCAACATGGACCTCGTCACCTATGTCGCGAAGGCCCCGCAGCGCGGGGAGACCGTGACGGGACGGGAGTTCCGCACGATCCCCGGCGGCAAGGGCGCCAACCAGGCGATCGCCGCGGCCCGCGCCGGCGCCACCGTCTCGATGATCGGCGCGGTCGGCAACGACGCCTTCGGCCTGCGGCTGCGCGACACCCTCGAACACTCCGGCGTGGACACCGACTCCCTGCGCACGGTCGAGGGCCCGTCCGGCACCGCGCACATCGTGGTGGACGACGAGGGCGCCAACTCGATCGTGGTCATCCCCGGCGCGAACGGCACCGTCGACCATCTCTCCCCCGGCGACGAGGGGGTGATCGCCTCCGCCGACGCCCTGCTGCTCCAGCTGGAGATCCCGCTGCGCGCGGTCGTCCTGGGCGCCGAGGCGGCCCGCCGGCACGGGGTCCGTACGGTGCTCACCCCGTCCCCCGCGCAAGCGCTGCCGCCCGAACTCCTCGCCGTCACCGACCTGTTGGTGCCCAACGAGTACGAGGCGGTCACCCTCACCGGCCGCACCGACCCGCGCGAGGCCGCCGCCGACCTGCTGCAGCAGGTGCCCGAGGTCGTCGTCACCCTGGGTGCGACCGGCTGCCTGTACCTGGCCCGGGGCGCCGAGCCGCTGGTGGTCCCGGCGCCGCGGGTGACCGCCGTCGACTCCACCGGCGCCGGGGACACCTTCGTCGGCGCGCTCGCGGTGGCCCTGGCCGAGGAGAAGCCGGTGCGGGAGGCGCTGTCCTGGGCGGCGGCCGCCGCGGCGATCTCCGTCCAGCGGGCCGGGGCGTCGGTGTCGATGCCGTACCGTCCGGAGATCGACGCCCTGTGCACCGCATGAGCACGGCGACCCCGCCGCTCGCCGGGGTGCGGGTGCTGGACCTGGCGACGCTGTTCGCGGGCCCGCTGGCCGCCACCCTGCTCGGCGACTTCGGCGCCGACGTGATCAAGGTCGAGCATCCGCGCAGGCCCGATCCCTCCCGCGGGCACGGCCCGGCCAAGCACGGTGCCGGCCTGTGGTGGAAGGTGCTGGGCCGCAACAAGCGGACCATCACCCTGGACCTGTCCACGTCCGGCGGCCGGGCCGTCCTGCTGCGGCTCGCCGCCACCGCCGACGTGGTGGTCGAGAACTTCCGCCCGGGGACCCTGGAGAAGTGGGCGCTGGGCTGGCAGGAGCTGTCGGCCGTCAATCCCCGGCTGGTCCTGGCCCGGGTGACGGCCTTCGGCCAGTCCGGCCCGTACGCGCACCGGCCCGGCTTCGGCACCCTCGCCGAGGCGCTGAGCGGCTTCGCCGCGATCACCGGCGAGCCGGACGCGCCGCCCACGCTGCCGCCCTTCGGGCTCGCGGACTCCGTCGCCGGTCTCGCGACCGCCTGCGCCGTGCTCACCGCGCTGGCCGCGCGGGAGCGCACCGGCGCCGGGCAGGTCGTGGACCTGGCCATCATCGAGCCGATCCTGTCGGTCCTCGGCCCCCAGCTCACCTGGTACGACCAGCTGGGTCACGTCCAGCAGCGCACCGGCAACCGCTCCGCGAACAACGCCCCGCGCAACACCTACCGCACGGCCGACGGCCACTGGGTCGCCGTCTCCACCTCCGCGCAGTCGGTCGCCGAGCGGGTGATGCGGCTGGTGGGCCGGCCCGAGCTGGCCGAGCAGCCGTGGTTCGCCACCGGCGCGGACCGGGCCGCCCACGCCGACGTACTGGACGAGGCGGTCGGCTCGTGGATCGCCGCCCGCACCCGTGCCGAGGTGCTCGCGGCGTTCGAGAAAGCGGAGGCGGCGGTGGCCCCGGTGCAGGACGTCCGGGACGTGCTGGCCGATCCCCAGTACCAGGCCCTGGGCACGGTCACCACCGTGGACGACCCGGAGCTGGGCCCGCTGCGCATGCAGAACGTCCTCTTCCGGCTGTCCGCGACGCCCGGCGCGATCCGCTGGGCCGGCCGCCCGCACGGCGCCGACACCGAGGCGGTCCTCACCGAGCTGGGTCTCACCCCGGCCGAGCTGCACACCCTGCGCGAGGAGGGCGCCCTGTGACACCGCACCCGCTGACCTGGCTCTACGTCCCCGGCGACCGCCCGCCCGTGGTGGCCAAGGCGCTGGCCGCGGGCGCCGACGTGGTGGTGATCGACCTGGAGGACGCGGTCGCCCCGGACCGCAAGGAGTACGCCCGCGCCGCCACGGCCGAGCGCCTCGCCGACCCCCAGCCGGTTCCGGTGCACGTCCGCGTCAACGCCCTGGACAGCCCCTGGGCGGCCGCCGACCTGGGCGCGCTGGCGCGGCTGCCGGGCCTGTCCGGCCTGCGGCTGCCGAACGTGACGGGCCCGGCCGACGTCCTGCGGGTCGCCGCCGCCACCCCGGTGCCGCTGTACGCCCTGCTGGAGACGGCCCTCGGCATCGAGCACGCGTACGCCATCGCCTGCGCGCACCCCGCGCTGCGGGGCATCGCCCTCGGCGAGGCGGATCTCCGGGCCGACCTGGGCGTACGGGCCGACGCCGGCCTCGACTGGCCGCGCTCCCGGGTGATCGTCGCCGCGCGCGCGGCCGGCCTCGCCCCGCCGCCGCAGTCGGTCCACCCCGACATCCGGGACCTGGACGGCCTCGCCGCGTCCTGCGCCCACGGCCGCGCCCTCGGCTTCCTGGGCCGCGCCGCGATCCACCCCCGTCAGCTGCCGGTGATCGAGCGGGCCTATCTGCCCACCCCGGCGGAGATCGAACACGCCGAGACGGTCATCAAGGCAGCGGCGGCGCAGCCGGGCGCCCAGGCGCTGCCGGACGGCCGCTTCATCGACGCGGCCGTGGTGACGACGGCCCAGCGCACCCTGTCCCTGGCCCGCAGAAGGTGACCTTCTTCCGGCTGGCCCCGCACACGCCGAGGGCGCCCGGAAGATCCGGGCGCCCTCGGTGTCGTAGCGCGGGCGGTCAGCTCTTCTTCGTCGCCGACTCGGGCTCGTCCTTCGCCTCCGCCGGCTCCACCGGCTCCACCTGCTCCGCGGCCTCCGGCTCGGCCTTCTTCTCCTCCGCCTTCTCTTCCGCGTCGGCGGCGTCCGGCGTCTCACCGGCCGTCTCGGAGACCGCCTCGGGTTCCACCACGGCTTCCCTGCCCGGCCGCTTCTTCGACGACACCACGATGTACGCCACCGCCGCGAGGAACACGAGCATCGCGGTCCAGTCGTTCAGGCGGAGGCCCAGGATGTGGTGGGCGTCGTCCACGCGCATGTACTCGATCCAGCCGCGGCCCACGCAGTACGCGGCGACGTACAGGGCGAACGCCCGGCCGTGCCCCAGTGTGAAGCGGCGGTCGGCCCAGATCACCAGCAGGGCCACGCCGATGCACCACAGGGACTCGTACAGGAAGGTCGGGTGGTAGTAGCCCGGCACCCGGCCGCCCTCGGAGGAGGTGATGTGCAGCGCCCAGGGAACATGGGTCTCCCGGCCGTACAGCTCCTGGTTGAACCAGTTGCCCCAGCGGCCGATGGCCTGCGCGAACGCGATGCCGGGTGCGACGGCGTCCGCGTACGCCGGCATCGGGATGCCGCGGCGGCGCGCGCCGATCCACGCGCCGAGCGCGCCGAGCGCGATCGCGCCCCAGATGCCCAGGCCGCCCTGCCACACCTTGAAGGCGTCCACCCAGTCACGGCCGGGGCTGAAGTACAGCTCGTAGTCCGTGATCACGTGGTACAGCCGGCCGCCGACCAGGCCGAACGGCACAGCCCAGACCGCGATGTCGGCGACCGTCCCGGCCCGCCCGCCGCGGGCGATCCAGCGCTTGTTGCCGAGCCAGACGGCGACGAAGACGCCGATGATGATGCAGAAGGCGTAGCCGCGCAGCGGGATGGGGCCGAGGTACAGCACCCCGCGCGACGGGCTGGGAATGTAGGCAAGTTCCATGGCAGGTCCGACGCTACCGTGCCGGGCCGTGGTGGCGGCAAGCAGCCCGGCTACGGGTGCATAACGGGGGCGTGTGAAAAGGGCCCCGCACGGAGGGTCCTCACCGGCGGTCCGCCGCCTCCACCATCTGCTTGAGCTTGGCCGGGGTCATCGTCTGGCCCTGGTAGATGTTCTTGCCGTTGAGCAGGACCGCGGGCGTGCCGGTGAAGCCGCTGGACTGGAACGCCTTGTGGGACTTGGCCACCCAGCTGTCGTGGGTGCCGTCGTCGACGCACTTCCGGAAGGCGGGCGTGTCCAGGCCGCCGACCTTGCCGGCCAGCTCGATGAGTTTGTCGTCGCTGCTGAAGGCGTCGTCGGACTCCTTGGGCTGGTTCGCGTACAGCACGTCGTGGTAGTCGCGGAACTTTCCGGCGTCTTGGGCGCACGCCGCGGCGTTGGCCCCGCGCAGGGAGCCGGTGCCGCCGAGGTTGCCGTCGATCAGCCGGACCAGGTGGTACTCGATTCTGAGCTTGCCGGAGTCGGCCAGTTCGTGGAGCGTGGGGCGGTAGGCGGTCTCGAAGGCCTGGCAGGCCGGGCAGCGGACGTCCTCCCAGACGGTGAGCGTGGACTTGGCGCCGTCCTTGCCGACCGGGATCGCGAGACCGTCCTTGCCCTGCGCTCCCGAGGGCGCCACGACCGGGCCCGCCGCCTTCTCACCGCCCTTGTCCTTGCCGGCGTTCGCGGCGACGACGCCGATGACCGCCGCGAGGCCCAGGACGCAGACGACGCTCGCGCCCACGATCAGCGTGCGCCGACGCTTCTCCGCGGCCTTCTGCTTCTCGCGCTCGACCGCCAGCCGCTCCCGGGCCGCGCGCTTTCCCTCATGGTTCTTCTCGCTCACACCCCCAGAACGAACCGGGGAGGCACAGCGCGCCTCCCCGGTCCCAGGTCCACCCGTTCGAGTGACCGGATGTTCCGACAGGGGTGTTCTGATAGGGAAAGTGACCTGCGGTTACGCCTGTCCGCGCACGCCCTTGGCCAGCTCCCCGGCCAGCTCGCGGACCGCCTCGACGCCGGTCGCGTGGTCGGGGGCGTCCAGCATCCGCTTCACGAAGGCCGAGCCGACGATCACGCCGTCGGCGAAACCGGCGACCTCGGCGGCCTGCGCGCCGTTGGAGACGCCGAGGCCGACGCAGACGGGCAGCTCGGTGCCGGTGGCGCGGGTGCGCTCGACCAGGTTCTGGGCCTGCGCGCCGACGGATTCCCGGGTGCCGGTGACGCCCATCAGCGAGGCGGCGTAGACGAAGCCGCTGCCCGCCGCGGTGATCTGGGCGAGCCGCTCGTCCTTGCTGCTCGGCGCCACGACGAAGACGGTCGCCAGACCGTGCTTCTCGGCGTGCTCCCGCCACAGCGCCGACTCCTGCACGGGCAGGTCGGGCAGGATGCAGCCCGCGCCGCCCGCCTCGGCCAGCTCGGCGGTGAACCGCTCGACGCCGTAGCGGTCGATGGGGTTCCAGTACGTCATGACGAGCACCGGCTTGCCGGTGGCGTCGTGGACCTCGCGGACCGTGCGCATGACGTCGGCGATCCTGACGCCGCCGCGCAGGGCGATGTCGTCGGCGGTCTGGATGACCGGGCCGTCGAGGACGGGGTCGCTGTGCGGCAGACCGACCTCCACGACGTCCGCGCCGCCGTCGAAGACGGCCTTGATCGCCTCGATGCCGCCGTCCACGGTCGGGAACCCGGCCGGGAGGTAGGCGATGAGCGCGGACCGGCCCTCGGCCTTCGCGCCCGCGAGGGTGTCGGTCAGCAGCCGGATGTTCCCGCTCACTTGGCGTCCCCCTCGATCTCGGCGGTGTCGGTCTCGTCAGCGGCCACCTCGGCGTCGGTGTCGTACAGGCCGAAGTAGCGCGCTGCGGTGTCCATGTCCTTGTCACCGCGACCGGACAGGTTGACGACGATCAGCCCGTCCGGGCCCAGCTCCCTGCCGACCTCCAGCGCGCCGGCGAGGGCGTGGGCGCTCTCGATGGCCGGGATGATGCCCTCGGTGCGCGACAGCAGGCGCAGGGCCTGCATGGCCGCGTCGTCGGTGACCGCGCGGTACTCGCCGCGGCCGGTGTCCTTGAGGTAGGAGTGCTCGGGGCCGATGCCCGGGTAGTCCAGACCGGCCGAGATGGAGTACGGCTCGGTGATCTGGCCCTCGTCGTCCTGCAGGACGTAGGAGCGGGAGCCGTGCAGGATGCCCGGCTCGCCCGCGGTCAGGGTGGCGGCGTGCTCGCCGGTCTCGATGCCGTGCCCGGCGGGCTCGCAGCCGATGAGCCGTACGCCCTCGTCGGGGATGAAGGCGTGGAAGAGGCCGATGGCGTTGGAGCCGCCGCCGACGCAGGCGATCGCGGCGTCGGGCAGCCGGCCGGCGCGCTCCAGGAGCTGGCGGCGGGCCTCGACGCCGATCACGCGGTGGAAGTCGCGGACCATGGCCGGGAAGGGGTGCGGCCCGGCGACGGTCCCGAACAGGTAGTGGGTGTGGTCGACGTTGGCGACCCAGTCGCGGAACGCCTCGTTGATGGCGTCCTTCAGGGTGCGGCTGCCGGACTTCACGGCGACGACCTCGGCGCCGAGCATCCGCATCCGGGCCACGTTCAGGGCCTGCCGCCTGGTGTCGATCTCGCCCATGTAGATGGTGCAGTCGAGGCCGAACAGCGCGCAGGCGGTGGCGGTGGCGACGCCGTGCTGTCCGGCGCCGGTCTCCGCGATGACGCGGGTCTTGCCCATGCGCTTGGTGAGCAGCGCCTGGCCGAGAACGTTGTTGATCTTGTGGGAGCCGGTGTGGTTGAGATCCTCGCGCTTGAGGAAGACGCGGGCGCCGCCGGCGTGTTCGGCGAACCGGGGGACCTCGGTGAGCGCCGACGGGCGGCCGGTGTAGTTGACCAGCAGGTCGTCGAGCTCGCGGGCGAACTCGGGGTCCTGCTTGGCCTTGTCGTACTCGACGGCGACCTCGTCCACGGCGGCGACGAGGGCCTCCGGGATGAACTTGCCGCCGAACACCCCGAAGTAGCCTTCGGGGCTTGGGACCTGACCCTCCGGGTCGGGGTGGAAGAAGGTGCTGGGCATGCCGAAACCTCACGGTGAGTGCGTGTGAAAAGACACTGTTCGCCGTGGGGGCGGGGATGGTCCGTTGGCTGCGGGCTGTCAGTGGTTGCGCGCGCAGTTCCCCGCGCCCCTACAGGTCGGCTGCTGCCATCGCATGCCATTGACTTGCCCGGGCTCATCGCCGATGACGTACCGCACCCGGCGGCCGTGGACACGCCTCGCCGGGGCGCGGCAGCCCCTCGGGCGGCAGCCGCGCGCCAGGCGGGCGTACCGGTCCACGGTCGTCATGGTGGGAGTCATCGGGGTCAGCTTAGCGGGTGATCAGCTCCGGCCGTGCCGCAACGCGGGGTGTTCGCCCGCGGCGACCAGGTCGGCGACGGCGGTCTTCGGGTCGCGGCCGGTGACCAGGGACTCGCCGACCAGGACCGCGTCGGCGCCGGCGTTGGCGTAGGCGATCAGGTCGTGCGGGCCGCGGACGCCGGACTCGGCGACCTTGACGAGGTGGCCGGGGATCTCCGGGGCGACCCGCTCGAACGTGCCGCGGTCGACCTCCAGCGTCTTCAGGTTGCGCGCGTTGACGCCGATGACCTTGGCGCCCGCGTCCACGGCCCGCTCCACCTCGTCCTCGTCGTGCACCTCGACGAGCGGGGTCAGCCCGATCGACTCGGCGCGCTCGATCAGCGACTCCAGGGCCGGCTGGTCCAGGGCGGCCACGATCAGCAGCGCGAGGTCGGCGCCGTACGCGCGTGCCTCCCACAGCTGGTACGACGTGACGATGAAGTCCTTGCGCAGGACCGGGATGTCCACGCGCGCGCGGACGGCCTCCAGGTCGGCCAGCGAGCCGCCGAAGCGGCGCTGTTCGGTGAGGACGGAGATGACGGCCGCGCCGCCCGCCTCGTAGTCCGCGGCCAGTCCGGCCGGGTCGGCGATCGCCGCCAGCGCGCCCTTGGAGGGGCTGGAGCGCTTGACCTCGCAGATCACCTTGACGCCGTCGCCCTTGAGCGCGGCCACCCCGTCCTTCGCGGCGGGGGCCTTGGCCGCGCGCTCCTTGAGCTCGTCGAGGCTGACGCGTGCCTGCCGCTCCGCGAGGTCGGCACGGACGCCGTCGATGATCTCGTCGAGCACACTCACGCGAGCGGCCCCCTTTCAGACGGAGGTTCCTTCGGGTTCCTTCAGGTGGTGAAACCCGTGGTCATTGCGATGGTATCCGGAGGTGTGGCCGGCTCCCGCATCCGGTGGACGCCGGTCCCAGTACCTGGACGTTCCGCCGATGATCAAGGATGCAACCAGCCACCGGACGGCAGGTTCCGGACAACCGTGAACACCAGCAGCAGCGCGCCGACCGCCCACATCGGCGCCGGCCGCAGCTCCAGCCGGAACGGCAGGCCCCGCACCGCGCGGACCACCCATACGGTCCACAGCACGGCGAAGCCCAGACAGGCGGCCACGCCCAGCGCGTTGTCCCGCAGGGCGGCGAGCAGGTCGCCGTGGACGAGGGCGTGCGCGCTGCGCAGCCCGCCGCAGCCCGGGCAGTACAGGCCGGTGAGCCGGTACAGGGGGCACACCGGGTAGTGACCCGGCTGGTTCGGGTCGACGGCCCCGACGTACGCGAAGGCGCCGGCGACGGCCGCGAGCAGCCCCGCGGGGACGGCGAGCCGCCGCCGCGCGGTGGCTTGGGGGGCCGGTGGTGCGACCGTGGACGGGGCCGGGCACGTGTCGGGGTTCACCCCAGCATTGTCCCCTGCGATCCGATGCCCCGCGCGCCGGTGTGCGAAGGGGGCCGGGAGACGCCGAGGGGCGGCCCGCACCCTGTGCGGGTGCCGGGCCGCCCCTCGGCGGAAGCCGGGTGCGCGGTCAGCTCTCCACGCCGGCCGGCTCGCGGGTCGCGGCGGGGGCGCCGGTGACCTTGAGCGGCTTGGGGTTCTGGCCGAGGCCCATGGCGCGCATGATGCCGCCGACCACCGCGCCGCCGACGATGAGCACCATGCCGGCCCAGAAGCCGACGGGCTGGGCCATCACCATGAAGGCGCCCGCTACGCAGAAACCGATGAAGGAAATGATGACACCGGTCCAGGCGGCCGGGGTGTGACCGTGGCCGTGGCTGCTGCCCGCCATGTCTGTGCTCCTCGTTGCTGAGTACGTGTCCAGGGGAGCGTCGTACGTGACGTACGGCTCCGAGCCCGTCCGTCGCTGACCGAGCCGGACGCTCGCGTCCATTGTCCCGTACGCGCGCGTGCGCCGGACGCGGGGGTGGCGTCTGGTTCGCCACACCCTGCCCGGGGTCAGGAACCGGTCGGGTCCTCGCCCCGGTCCAGGGCCTTCCAGAGTTCCTCGGGGCGCTCCGGGTCGACCGGGCGCGCGGTGCGGCGGGGGCGGTCGGCGCCGCGCTCGTAGCGGCCGGACATCGCGGGCCAGCGGTTGCCGAAGCGCAGCGCGAGCAGGCCGGCCAGCAGGATCAGCGCGCCGCCGGCGGCCGCGACATAGGGCCAGCCGGTGTGGCTGAGCGCGGCGACGGTGGCGGAGGTGTCGCCGCTCGCCTGGGCCGCCTTCTCGTCCAGCGCGGAGCTGTCGGAGGCGGCCACGAGAGCGGCGGCCACGATGCCCGCGCCGGACAGGGCGAGCAGCGCGGCGACGAGGAGCCGGCCGGCCCTGCGGACCGCGAAGACGGCGACGAGCGCGGCGAGGCCCACGATCGCGAGGGCCGCGGGGACGCCCGTGACGTCGCTGCCCCTGGCGGTCAGCGGGAAGGTTCCGCCGGCCACCGTCGCGGTGCCCTCCGCCCAGCGCTGCCGGGTCGCGAGCAGGGCCACGGCCGCGCCGAGCGCACCGCACAGGAGGGCCACGGCGAGGCTCCGGCGGCCGGACCGGGCGGGACCGGCGGCTTCGGTACGGGGGTGAGGTACGGCAGTCACGTAGTCCACTATCGCCTGAACCCCGGGCGAACCGTCACCCGGGGTTCGTATGACAAGCGTCCTATGTGCCGGAAAGGCGCCTACCTGCCGAGCCGGTTGGCCGTGTGCACCGCGCGGAGCACCGCCGCCGCCTTGTTGCGGCACTCCTGGTCCTCGGCGACCGGGTCGGAGTCGGCGACGATGCCGGCGCCCGCCTGGACGTACGCGGTGCCGTCGCGCAGCAGGGCCGTACGGATGGCGATCGCGGTGTCGGAGTCGCCGGCGAAGTCCAGATAGCCGACGCAGCCGCCGTACAGGCCGCGCCGGGACGGCTCCAGTTCGTCGATGATCTGCATCGCGCGGGGCTTGGGGGCGCCGGAGAGGGTGCCCGCGGGGAAGCAGGCGGTGAGCACGTCGAAGGCGGTGCGGCCCTCGGCCACCTTGCCGGTGACGGTGGAGACGATGTGCATGACGTGCGAATAGCGCTCGATGGACATGAAGTCGACCACCTCCACCGAGCCGGGCTCGCAGACCCGGCCGAGGTCGTTGCGCCCGAGGTCGACCAGCATCAGGTGCTCGGCACGCTCCTTGGGGTCGGCGAGCAGTTCCTCGGCGAGGGCCTGGTCCTCCTGCGGAGTGGCGCCGCGGGGCCGGGTGCCGGCGATGGGGTGGACCATCGCCCGGCCGTCCTCGACCTTGACCAGGGCCTCGGGGGAGGAGCCGACGACGTCGAAGCCGTCGAAGCGGAACAGGTACATGTACGGCGACGGGTTGGTGGCCCGCAGCACCCGGTAGACGTCCAGGGCGCTCGCCGTGCACGGGGTCTCGAAGCGCTGGGAGGGCACGACCTGGAAGGCCTCGCCCGCGCGGATGCGCTCCTTGATGTCCTCGACGGCCGCCTGGAAGTCGGGGCCGCCCCACAGCGCGGTGTACTCGGGCAGCTCGGACGGCGGCAGCGCGGCCGGGGGCTGGGCGACCGCGCGCGTCAGGTCGGCCTCCATGGCGTCCAGCCGGGCGACGGCGTCGGCGTAGGCCTCGTCGACGCCGGTGTCGAGGTCGTTGTGGTTGATCGCGTTGGCGATCAGCAGGACCGAGCCCTCCCAGTGGTCCATCACGGCGAGGTCGCTGGTCAGGAGCATGGTCAGCTCGGGGAGCCTCAGGTCGTCGCGCTCGCCGGGGCCGATCTTCTCCAGGCGGCGGACGATGTCGTAGCCCAGGTAGCCGACCATGCCGCCGGTGAAGGGCGGCAGGCCTTCCTGCTGCGGCGTGTGCAGGGCCTGGACGGTGGCGCGCAGGGCCTGCAGCGGATCGCCGTCCACGGGCACGCCGACCGGTGGGGTGCCGAGCCAGTGGGCCTGTCCGTCGCGCTCGGTCAGGGTCCCGGCGGAGCGGACGCCGACGAAGGAGTACCGGGACCAGGAGCGGCCGTTCTCCGCGGACTCCAGCAGGAAGGTGCCGGGGCGCTCGGCGGCCAGCTTGCGGTAGAGCGCGACCGGGGTGTCGCCGTCGGCGAGGAGCTTGCGCGTGACGGGGATGACGCGCCGGTCGGTGGCGAGCTTGCGGAAGGTCTCGAGGTCCATGGCCGCTGACCTTACTGATCCGAGCCTGCGGGAGCGGCGGAGGCGTCCTTGAGGAGCACGTCCTCGTCGAAGCAGGTGCGCGCGCCGGTGTGGCAGGCCGCGCCCACCTGGTCGACCTTGACCAGCACGGTGTCGGCGTCGCAGTCCAGCGCGACCGACTTCACCCACTGGACGTGGCCGGAGGTGTCGCCCTTGACCCAGTACTCCTGGCGGCTGCGCGACCAGTAGGTGCAGCGGCCGGTGGTCAGGGTGCGGTGCAGCGCCTCGTCGTCCATCCAGCCGAGCATGAGCACCTCTCCGGTGTCGTACTGCTGGGCGATGGCGGGCAGGAGACCGTCGGCGCTGCGCTTGAGGCGGGCGGCGATCTCCGGGTCGAGGCTGCTGGGCCGGGGAGTCCCGGTCGTACTGGTCATGGGTGCCATTGTGCCGCGCGGACAGGACGGCGCCGGCGCCGTGTCCACTGCGCGGACTGGCCGGCTGGTCGTAGGCTGAGGGCATGTCGACCTTCGCCAAGCGTGAACGGCTGCTGTTCGCCGACCTCTTGGAAACCGTCGGTCCGGACGCCGAGACCCTCTGCGAGGGCTGGCGGACCCGGGACCTGGCCGCGCATGTGGTCGTGCGCGAGCGCCGCCCGGACGCGGCGGGGGGCTCGCTGATCAAGCAGCTCGCGCCGCGCCTGGAGAAGGTGATGGCCGAGTACACCGCGAAGCCGTACGAGGAGCTGATCCAGCTGATCCGTACCGGCCCGCCGCGGTTCTCGCCGTTCCAGCTCAAGCAGATCGACGAGGCGGCGAACACCGTCGAGTTCTACGTCCACACCGAGGACGTCCGCCGCGCGCAGCCGGAGTGGGCGCCGCGCGAGCTGGACCCGGTCTTCCAGGACGCCCTGTGGTCGCGGCTGGAGCGCACGGCGCGGCTGGTGGCCCGGGGGGTGCCGACCGGTCTGGTGCTGCGCCGCCCGGACGGGCAGACGGCGGTGGCACACCGGGGCGCGCCGGTGGTGACGGTGACCGGCGAGCCGTCGGAGCTGCTGATGTACGCGTTCGGCCGGCAGGACGCGGCCAAGGTGGACGTGCAGGGCGACGCGGACGCGATCGCCAAGCTGCACGAGTCGAAGCAGCTGGGCATCTGAGCGGGCCGGGGACGGCGTTCGGTCAGCCGGGGAGTTCCGCGCGGCGCAGGGCCGGTACGACGAGGGCGACGACCCCGCCGAGGCCGCAGACGGCGGCGCTGACGGCGTAGACCGGGCGGAGCCCCCAGGTGCCGGCCGCGGCGGCCGCGAACGGCATGCTGAGCGGGGTCAGACCGAGGCTGACCAGGCTGGATACGGCGGTGACGCGGCCCAGGTACGCCGGGTCGGTCTGGGTCTGGAGCAGGGCGCCGCACAGGGCGCCGCTGAGCCCGGTGAGCAGGCCGACGAGCACGGCGGTGGCGACGGCCGCGAGCAGTGTGGGCACGAACGCGAGGGCGCCGACGGCCACGGCCCCCACCGCGCAGGTCCACCCGGTGACCAGCCCGGCGCGCGGCAGCCGTCCCCGTACCGTCAGCAGCAGCGAGGCCGCTCCGGCGCCGGTCCCGAACCCTGCCAGCACCCAGCCCATCCCGGCGGCGCCCCAGCCGCGCCGGTCGGCGAGCAGGGTCAGCCCGACGTTCAGCGGGCCGACGAAACCGAGGTCGCCGAGCGCGATGGCGAGCAGCAGCGGGGCGAGGACGCGGTGGCGGCGGATGTAGCGCAGCCCGGCGCCGAGATCGCTCCAGGCGGTGGTGCCGTTGCCGGGTCCGGGCAGGTGCCGTACCCGCACGGAGAGCAGCAGGGGCACGGAGACGGCGATGAGCAGCCCGGCGAGTGCGAACGCCGCGGCCGCGCCGCCGAGGGCCACGGCCAGGCCGCCCAGCGGGGCGCCGACCACGCTGGAGAGCCGGATGGCCAGGCCCCGCATGCCCTGCACCCGGGCGAGCTGGTCCTGGTCGGTGAGGCGGGCCGGCAGGGCGCCCACGGCGGGCATGAACACGGCGTCGACCGTGCCGAAGACCAGCGCCAGCAGGGCGAGCGGCCAGAGCCCTGGGCTGGTGAGGAACAGCAGCGCGGCCACGGCGAGGACGGCCGCACACCGCACGGCGTCGCTGCCGATGACGACCCGGCGCGGCCCGAACCGGTCGGCGACGACTCCCCCGCCCAGCATCAGCACGGCCCGGGGCAGCGCGCTCGCCGACATCACGAGCCCTGCCTGGGCCGGGGTTCCCGCGCGGACGGCGGCCCAGGACAGGGCGAGGTAGTAGACGCCGTCCCCGAGCATCGAGGACGTGTAGGCGGCGAGCCAGCGCCGCACGTTGGGGTCGCGATGGGCCGGCGGTGCGCTCACCGGCGGCAGGAGCGTGGCGGTCACGCGAGGCGGTCCTTTCAGACGCGGAACGGGAAGCCGTACAGGTGGAGCGCCACGTGCTCTCGCCCCTCGGTCTCGCCCGCGGCCTCGGCGGCCCGGCTCCGCGCGTCGAACCTGCGCAGAAGGGCGTCCAACTCGTCCTTCAGTTCGGTGAGTTCGGCCGGGGTCAGCCGCATCCAGGACTCGGTGTCCAGCGACGCGGTGTTCCACTCGGGCCCCCAGGCGGGATGCTCGTCCAGGTAGCGGCGGTACCGGTCGGCCCGCTGGTCGTGGAAGAGCCGGGTGGCCGCCAGGTGTGCGGCGGCCTTCCCCGGCTCACCCCGGAAGTCCTCGTCCCGGATGGTCACACCGTCCGACGCCGGCTGCCACCAGCGCTCCCGGCCGTCGGCCGTCTGCGGCTCGGCCTCCTCGATCAACCCGTGATCGGCGAGCTTGCGCAGGTGGTAGCTGACCAGGGAGACGGCCTCGTCCACGTGCTCCGCGAGCCGGGAGGCGGTGGCCACCCGCTCCATGCACAGCAACCGGTACAGGTCGGCCCGCAACGGATGCGCGAGAGCCTTGAGTGTCCCCACGTCCGCGATGCGGCGGTTCCCGGTGCTCGCCATGCATCCACCGTAGATACGAAAGAAAAGTTGCACAATAGATGTTGCGCAACTTCCCTTTCGTATCAGGTCTCGGCTCGGCTCGGCGTCACCGCACCGGGTGGCCCGCCTCCCGCAGTGTCTGCTTCACCTCGCCGATGCGCAGGTCGCCGAAGTGGAACACCGACGCGGCGAGCACGGCGTCCGCGCCCGCCTCGATCGCCGGGGGGAAGTCGGCCAGCCGGCCGGCGCCGCCCGAGGCGATGACGGGGACGGTGACGTGCTTGCGGACGGCGGCGATCATCTCCAGGTCGTAGCCGTCCTTCGTGCCGTCGGCGTCCATGGAGTTCAGCAGGATCTCGCCGGCCCCCAGCTCCGCCGCCCGGTGCGCCCACTCCACCGCGTCGATGCCGGTGCCGCGCCGGCCGCCGTGCGTGGTGACCTCGAAGGATCCGGTCGGCGTGCGGCGGGCGTCCACCGACAGCACCAGCACCTGCCGGCCGAAGCGCTCGGCGATCTCACGGATCAGGTCGGGCCGGGCGATGGCGGCGGTGTTCACGCCCACCTTGTCGGCGCCCGCCCGCAGCAGCTTGTCCACGTCCTCGGCCGTGCGGACGCCGCCGCCGACCGTCAGCGGGATGAACACCTGCTCGGCGGTGCGGCGCACCACGTCGTAGGTGGTCTCCCGGTCGCCGGAGGACGCGGTGATGTCCAGGAACGTCAGCTCGTCGGCGCCCTCGGCGTCGTACACCTTGGCCATCTCGACGGGGTCGCCCGCGTCGCGCAGGTTCTGGAAGTTCACGCCCTTGACGACCCGGCCGTTGTCCACGTCCAGGCAGGGGATGACTCGGACCGCCAGGGTCATGACTGCTCAGGCTCCTCTGAATGCTTCGAGTTCTACTTCGACCAGGATCCGCGGATCGACGAACCCCTCCACGACCAGCAGGGTCGACACCGGGCGCACGGAGTCGAAGATCTCCTGGTGCGCCCGGCCCACGGCGTCCACGTCCCGGGCGTGGGTCAGGTACATCCGGGTACGGACGACGGAGCCGACGCCGAGCCCGAACTCGCCGATCGCCTCGAGGGCGCTGGTGAAGGCCACCTTGGCCTGTTCGTACGGGTCGCCCTCGCCGTACAGCACATCGCCCCTGAAGGACGTCGTGCCCGCCACCAGCACCCGGTCGCCCGCCGCGACGGCGCGTGCGAAACCGAAACTCTCTTCCCAGGGACTTCCGCTCTGCACACGCCGCACGGCATCGCTCATGACGACACAGCCTCCAAGGCCTCTTCCAGGGTGAACGCCTTCGCGTACAGCGCCTTCCCGACGATGGCCCCCTCGACACCGAGCGGCACCAGCCCGGCGATGGCGCGCAGGTCGTCCAGGGAGGACACGCCGCCGGAGGCCACGACCGGGCGGTCGGTGGCCGCGCACACGTTCTTCAGCAGCTCCAGGTTCGGGCCCTGGAGGGTGCCGTCCTTGGCGATGTCGGTGACGACGTAGCGGGCGCAGCCCTCCTTGTTCAGGCGCTCCAGCGTCTCGTACAGGTCGCCGCCGTCGCGGGTCCAGCCGCGGCCGCGCAGGGTGGTGCCGCGCACGTCCAGGCCGACGGCGATCTTGTCGCCGTGCTCGGCGATGACCTTGGCGACCCACTCGGGGCTCTCCAGGGCGGCCGTGCCCAGGTTCACCCGGGTGCAGCCGGTGGCCAGGGCGGCGGCCAGCGAGGCGTCGTCGCGGATGCCGCCGGACAGCTCCACCTTGATGTCCATCGCCCGGGTGACCTCGGCGATCAGCTCGCGGTTGTCGCCGGTGCCGAAGGCCGCGTCGAGGTCGACCAGGTGCAGCCACTCGGCGCCCGCGCGCTGCCAGGCGAGGGCGGCCTCGAACGGGGAGCCGTAGGAGGTCTCGGTCCCGGACTCGCCGTGCACGAGGCGTACGGCCTGGCCGTCGCGGACGTCGACGGCGGGGAGGAGTTCGAGCTTGGCCATGTCTCTACAGGGTTCCGATCCAGTTGGTGAGGAGCTGGGCTCCGGCGTCGCCGGACTTCTCGGGGTGGAACTGCGTGGCCCACAGGGCGCCGTTCTCCACGGCGGCGACGAACGGCTTGCCGTGCGTCGACCAGGTCACCTTGGGGGCGTCGATCCGGGGGTTGTGGGCCTCCAGCCGCCAGTCGTGGACGGCGTAGGAGTGCACGAAGTAGAAGCGGGCGTCGGCGTCGAGGCCGGCGAACAGCTGGGAGCCGGCGGGCGCGTCGACGGTGTTCCAGCCCATGTGGGGCACGATCTCGGCCTGGAGCGGCTCGACCGTGCCGGGCCACTCGTCCAGGCCCTCCGCCTCCACGCCGTGCTCGATGCCGCGCGCGAAGAGGATCTGCATGCCGACGCAGATGCCCATGACGGGACGCCCGCCGGACAGCCGGCGGTCGACCACCCAGTCGCCGCGCGCGGCGCGCAGGCCCTGCATGCAGGCGGCGAAGGCGCCGACCCCGGGCACCAGCAGTCCGTCGGCGTTCATGGCCGCGTCGAAGTCACGCGTGATCTCGACGTCGGCGCCCACGCGCGCGAGGGCACGCTCGGCGGAACGGACGTTGCCGAAGCCGTAGTCGAAGACCACGACCTTCTTGCCGGTCAATTCCACACCCCCAGCCGCATGACGCCCGCGACCAGGCACAGGCCCGCACCGATGGAGAGCAGGACGATCAGGCTCGCGGGCATCTTCTGCCGGACGAAGGAGACGATGCCCCCGACCAGGAACAGACCCACGACGATCAGCAGGGAGGAGAGGCTGTTCATGGCTCTACAGCGCGCCCTTCGTGGAGGGGAGGATGCCGGCCGCGCGCGGGTCGCGCTCGGAGGCGTAACGGAGAGCGCGGGCGAGGGCCTTGAACTGGCACTCCACGATGTGGTGCGCGTTGCGCCCGTACGGCACGTGCACGTGCAGGGCGATCTGCGCCTGGGCGACGAAGGACTCCAGGATGTGCCGGGTCATCGTGGTGTCGTACTCGCCGATCATCGGCGCCATGTTCTCGGGCTCGGTGTGCACGAGGTACGGGCGGCCGGACAGGTCGACGGTGACCTGGGCGAGGGACTCGTCCAGCGGGACCGTGCAGTTGCCGAAGCGGTAGATGCCCACCTTGTCGCCGAGCGCCTGCTTGAAGGCGGCGCCGAGCGCGAGGGCGGTGTCCTCGATGGTGTGGTGGGAGTCGATGTGCAGGTCGCCGTCGGTCTTCACGGTCAGGTCGAACAGACCGTGCCGGCCGAGCTGGTCGAGCATGTGGTCGTAGAAGCCGACGCCGGTGGCGATGTCGGTTCTGCCGGTCCCGTCGAGGTCGATCTCGACCAGGACGGAGGTCTCCTTGGTCGTACGCTCCACGCGTCCAACGCGGCTCATGCCTTACAGCTCCTTCGGGGGCGTGGGGGTGTCCCCCACAAAACACAGCAACTCACGGACCGCGTCGAGGAACGCGTCGTTCTCCTCCGGGGTGCCGGCGGACACCCGCAGCCACCCCGGTACGCCGTTGTCCCGGACCAGGACGCCCCGGTCGAGGATCCTCCGCCAGGCCTCGTGGGCGTCCGGGAACCGGCCGAACTGCACGAAGTTGGCGTCGGACTCGATGACCTCGTAGCCGATCGCGCGCAGTTCGGCGACGAGCCGGTCCCGCTCCGCCTTCAGCTGCTCGACGTAGCCCAGCAGCGTGTCGGTGTGCTCCAGCGCGGCCAGGGCGGTCGCCTGGGTGATCGCCGACAGGTGGTACGGCAGCCGGACGAGCTGCACGGCGTCCACGACCGCCGGGTCGGCGGCGAGGTAGCCGAGGCGCAGGCCCGCCGCGCCGAACGCCTTGGACATCGTGCGGGAGATCACCAGGTGCGGGCGGCCCTGCAGCAGCGGCAGCAGGGAGGCGCCGTGGCTGAACTCGATGTACGCCTCGTCCACGATCACCATCGACGGCTTGGCCGCCTGCGCCGCCTCGTACAGCGCGAGCACCGTCTCGGGCGGAACGGCGTTGCCGGTGGGGTTGTTGGGGGTGGTGATGAAGACGACGTCCGGCTTGTGCTCGGCGATCGCCCGCTCGGCCGCCGTGAGGTCGATGGTGAAGTCCTCGTTGCGGGGGCCGGAGATCCAGCCCGTGCCGGTGCCGCGCGCGATGAGGGCGTGCATCGAGTACGACGGCTCGAAGCCGATCGCCGTACGGCCCGGTCCGCCGAAGGTCTGCAGCAGCTGCTGGATGACCTCGTTGGAGCCGTTGGCGGCCCACACGTTCTCGGCGCCGAGCGGGTGGTTGCCGGTCTTCGACAGGTACTTGGCCAGCTCGGTGCGCAGCTGCACCGCGTCCCGGTCGGGGTAGCGGTTCAGGCCGCGGGCGGCCTCCCGCACCCGCTCCGCGATCCGCTCGACCAGCGGCTCGGGCAGCGGGTAGGGGTTCTCGTTGGTGTTCAGCCGTACGGGGACGTCCAACTGGGGCGCGCCGTAGGGGGACTTGCCGCGCAGCTCGTCCCGTACGGGAAGATCGTCGATCCTGGTCACTTGCCTTCAGGAACCTTCCACCCAAAACGTGCCTTGATCGCGGCGCCGTGCGCCGGCAGGTCCTCCGCCTCCGCCAGCGTCACCACGTGGTGGGCGACCTCGGCGAGCGCGTCCTTCGTGTAGTCCACGATGTGGATGCCGCGCAGGAAGGACTGGACGGACAGGCCCGAGGAGTGGCAGGCGCAGCCGCCGGTGGGCAGGACGTGGTTGGAGCCGGCCGCGTAGTCGCCGAGCGAGACGGGGGCCCAGGGGCCGATGAAGATCGCGCCCGCGTTCTTCACCCGGTCGGCCACCGCGGCGGCGTCGGCCGTCTGGATCTCCAGGTGCTCGGCGCCGTACGCGTCGACCACGCGCAGGCCCTCCTCGATGCCGTCGACGAGGACGATCGCGGACTGCCGGCCCTTGAGGGCGGGCACGATCCGGTCGTCGACGTGCTTGGTGGCCGCGACCTGCGGCTGCAGCTCCTGCTCCACCGCGTCCGCCAGCTCGGCGGAGTCGGTGACGAGGACGGCCGCCGCGAGCGGGTCGTGCTCGGCCTGGCTGATCAGGTCGGAGGCGACGTGCACGGGGTCGGCGGTGGAGTCCGCGAGGATCGCGATCTCGGTCGGGCCGGCCTCGGCGTCGATGCCGATCCGGCCGGTGAAGAAGCGCTTGGCGGCGGCGACCCAGATGTTGCCGGGGCCGGTGACCATGTTGGCCGGCGGGCAGGACTCGGTGCCGTAGGCGAACATCGCGACGGCGGTGGCGCCGCCCGCGGCGTAGACCTCGTCCACGCCGAGCAGGGCGCAGGCGGCCAGGATAGTCGGGTGGGGCAGCCCGCCGAACTCGGCCTGGGCCGGCGAGGCGAGCGCGATGGACCCGACGCCGGCCTCCTGGGCCGGTACGACGTTCATGATCACGGAGGAGGGGTAGACCGAGCGGCCGCCCGGCGCGTACAGCCCGACGCGCTCGACCGGCACCCACTTCTCGGTCACCGAGCCGCCGGGGACGACCTGGGTGGTGCGGGTGCTGCGGCGCTGCTCGCGGTGGACCAGGCGGGCGCGGCGGATGGACTCCTCCAGCGCGGCACGCACGGCGGGGTCGAGGGCCTCCAGCGCGTCGGTGAGGGCCTGGGCCGGGACACGGACGGATTCCAGCCGTACTCCGTCGAACTTCTCGGCGAAGTCGATCAGCGCCGCGTCGCCCCGATGATGCACGGCCTCGCAGATCGGACGCACCTTCTCCAGGGCGGTCGACACGTCGAAGTCGGCTCGGGGCAGCAGGTCGCGCAGGGCGAGGCCCTCGGGAAGGGCGTCGCCGCGCAGATCGATTCGGGAAATCACAGTCCCAATACTCTCAGACCGCCGTCCGGAGCCGGTGGCGCGTATCAATGGCTGATACAGAACGTGGCGCGACTTGGAAGATCGTCTTCACCCGCAGTGTTCCGGACGTGACCCAGCGGGCATGAACGGCTGTACGAAAGCACAGCACGGCACGGGGACCGGGAGACGACAGAGGTGACCGAGGAGGCCGGCTTCGCGGCCGGGGACCTGCCGGACGACCTGACCGCGGCGGAGGCGGGCATGTGGCAGGCCTTCCGCAACGGCAGTGTGTACGACCTGAGCTGCGGCGACGCCGTGGTGGACGATCCGCACGGCGGACACCCGTGGGGCCCGGAGCGCACCGTGCGGGCGCGGACGGTGGCGTGGCTGCTGCTGGACGGCCCGCCGGCGCTCGCGGGCCGGGTGTCGTCGCTGAAGCTGGCCGGCGTGCGGATCACCGGCCCGCTGGACCTGTCGGGCGGGACGGTACGGCCCTACGTCGAGCTGCGCGGCTGCCGCTTCGACGACGAGGTGCTGCTGCCGGAGGCCCGGTTCACCACGCTGCGCCTGGTGGACTGCGCGGTGCCCCGGCTGGAGGCGGCCCGCCTGCACACCGAGGGCGACCTGCACCTGCCGCGCTGCCGCTTCCAGAACGGGGTGCGGCTGACGGACGCGCACATCGGCACCGACCTGCTGCTCAACGAGGCGGTGGTGTACCGCGACCGCAGCGGGCGGTCGATCTCCGGGGACGGCGTGACCGTGGGCCAGGACCTGCAGGCGGAGATGCTGCAGTCGCACGGCGAGCTCCGGCTGCGCGGCGCCAAGGTCGGCGTGTCGCTGAGCCTGCGCGGGGCGAGCCTGGACAACCCGTACGCGCGCTACGCCCTGAACGCCCCCCAGCTGACCGTCGAGCGCACCCTGTACCTCACCCCGGCCGGCGTGGGCAGCCCCCTGCTGAGCGGGACGACACCGGCGCGCGGGACGCGGATCCAGCGCTTCGACTGCCGGGGCGGGATACGCCTGGACGACGGACGGTTCGGGGACGCCGTCGACTTCGAGCGGGCCCGGTTCACCCTCACCGACGACCAGGAGCTGTCCCTGCGCCGGGTGCACGCCTCGGAGCTGCGCTTCCTGGGCGACGGGCCGCAGCGGGGCAAGGTGGTGCTGTCCGGCGCGCGGATCGTCAACCTGGTGGACCGGGCGGCGAGCTGGCCGGGGCCGGGCAATCTGCACATGGGCGGCTTCGTCTACGAGAACCTCGTGCCGCGCGGCCCGTTCCCGCTCACCGGCCGGCTGGACTGGGTGGCGGCGGCCACCGCCGAGTACGCCCCCGAGCCGTACGAGCGCCTGGCGGCGGTGCTGCGGGCGGCGGGCGAGGACGAGGACGCGCGGGAGGTGCTGCTCGCCAAGCAGCGCCGGCGCCGCGAGACGCTTCCGCTGGCCGGGAAGTTCTGGGGGTACCTCCAGGACTGGACCGTCGCCTACGGCTACCGGCCCGGCCGGGCCGCCGTGTGGATGGCGGTGCTGTGGGCGGCGGGCACGCTGGCGTTCGCGCACGCCGACCATCCGCCGACGAACCACGACTCCCATCCCGCCTGGAGCCCGGCCCTGTTCACGCTGGACCTGCTGCTGCCGGTGATCGACCTGGGCCAGGCGAGCCAGTGGCAGCTGCGCGGCGGCTGGCAGTGGCTCGCGGCCGCGATGATCCTGCTCGGCTGGATCCTGGCGACGACCGTGGCGGCGGGGGCAACCCGGCTGCTGCGCCGGAGCTGAGCGCCGGTGAGCCGGAGCCTGTGGGGGGCGAGGGGCGCACGGCGGCGGCTGTGACACATGTTGCACCCTCACCTTTACCGCTCCTTGACCGTCCGTCGTACAACTTTCCATTACTTGCCGGATGCCTCTGGCGCACCGCCTACCTGCGGACTTTCAATGGTCGGCACGATGGTTCCGCTCCCCCCGTTCATCCGCCCCACCCGGATGGGCAGACGCTTCACCCGCCCGGCCGGCCCCCCGCCCGCCGGGGACGAGGTCCTGCTCGACGCCCCCGACGACCGTCTCTCGCCCGCACTGGTCGCGGCCGGCCGGGGCGAGTACCCGGCCGCCGCCGGGCTGCTCGCCGCCACCCGCGCCGGCGCCGAGTGGGAGAACCGCGACCGGTACGCCCGGCACCTGGCCGCCTTCGCCCGCTCCCGCCCCGAGTGGTTCGACGCCTGGCGCGCCGCCGCCCCCGACGACCCCGGCGTCCTGCTGGTCGGGGCGCAGCTGGCGGTGGACCGCGCCTGGCCGTCGCCGGCCCGGACCGAGCTGCTGCGCGAGGCGAGCCCGCTGATCACCGCCGCCGCCCGCGCCGACGACCGCGATCCGGTGCCCTGGCGGATCGCCCTGGACCACGCGCGCGGCTCGCGCGCCGGGCACCGGTACTTCGAGGAGCTGTGGGCGGCGGCGGTCCGCCGTGCCCCGCACCACTACGGCTGCCATGTGGCCGCGCTGCGCTATCTCGCCGCGAGCTGGCGCGGCTCCCACCGCGAGTGCTTCGACTTCGCCGACGGGGCCGCGCAGGACGCCCCGGCCGACTCGCTCGTCCAGGCCCTGCCGGCCCGGGCCGCCTTCGGCTACCTGGCCGGCGGCGGCACCGGGGTCCCGCGGGCCCGGCTGGACGCCGCGGCCGACCGGGCGCTCGCGCTGTCCGCCCGCTTCCCGGCGGCCGACCCGTGGCCCGCCCCGGTCCGCAACAAGCTCCTGTACCTGCTGATCCGCCTGGACCGCTGGGAGGACGCCCGCGCCCAGCTGCGGCTGATCGGCCCGTACGCCACGTCGTTCCCGTGGGAGCGCTTCTCCGAGGACCCGCTCGGGCACTTCCTGCGGGTGCGCGATCAGCTGCTGACGCCGGGGCGGCAGGCGGGGCCCGCGGCGCTGGCGGGCCTGATGAGCGGGCCCGCGGCGCCGCTCGGCGGGCGCGGCGGACACGCGGGCGCCGGTGACCACTAGGCTGGGGCGTCGTGACCACCGTCCGTCTTCCGCTCTTCCCGCTGAACACCGTGCTGTTCCCGGGACTCGTGCTGCCGCTGAACGTCTTCGAGGAGCGCTATCGCGCGATGATGCGCGAGTTGCTCAAGACACCGGAGGACGAGCCGCGCCGGTTCGCCGTCGTGGCCATCCGCGACGGCCACGAGGTGGCGCCGAGCGCCCCCGGCATGCCGGACCCCACGGCGCAGCCCGAGCGGGGACCGGCCGCGGGCTTCGGCCCCGACCCGGTCAAGGCCTTCCACGGGGTGGGCTGTGTGGCGGACGCGGCGACCGTCCGGGAGCGCGCCGACGGCACCTTCGAGGTGCTGGCGACGGGGACGACCCGGGTGCGGCTGCTCTCCGTCGACGCGTCGGGCCCGTTCCTGACGGCGGAGCTCCAGGAGCTGACGGAGGAGCCGGGCGACGAGGCGGGCGCGCTGGCCGAGGGGGTGCTGCGCTCCTTCCGCCAGTACCAGAAGCGGCTGGCGGGCGCGCGGGAGCGCTCGCTGTCCGCGGGCGCGGACCTGCCCGACGACCCGTCGGTGGTGTCGTACCTGGTGGCGGCGGCGATGGTGCACGACACGCCGACGAAGCAGCGGCTGCTGCAGGCCCCCGACACCGCCTCCCGGCTGCGGGACGAGCTGAAACTCCTTCGCGCGGAGACGGCCATCATCCGTAGCCTGCCGTCACTGCCCGCGTTCGAGCTGACGCGGACGCCGACCAGTCTGAACTGAGGGACCCAGCACTCACCGATGGCGAAGAAGTCGAAGAAGCAGCAGTCCGCCGGCACCCCCGCGACGGTCGCCCTGTCGTCGGCCGGGGTGGACTTCACGGTCCACTCCTACGACCACGACCCCTCCCACCCCTCCTACGGCGAGGAGGCGGCGGAGGCGATGGGCGTCTCCCCCGACCGCGTCTTCAAGACCCTGGTCGCGGACGTCGACGGCGCCCTGACCGTGGCCGTGGTCCCCGTCTCCGGCTCCCTGGACCTCAAGGCCCTGGCGGCGGCGGTGGGCGGCAAGCGGGCCACGATGGCCGACCCGACGCTGGCGGAGCGCACGACCGGCTACGTCCGCGGCGGCATCTCCCCGCTCGGCCAGCGCAAGCGGCTGCCGACGGTCCTGGACGACTCCGCCGAGGCCCACGAGACGATCTGCGTCTCGGCGGGACGCCGCGGCCTGGAGGTGGAGCTGGCTCCACAGGACCTGGCGAAGCTGACGCACGCGGTACTGGCGCCGATCGGGCGGGACTGAGCCGCCGGGGCCGGCGTCGAGGGGGGCCGTAAGGGGCTCCCACGCCGCGCGGCGGCCCGGAGGGGCCGGGCAGGCCCTAAGCCTGTTGCTGCGGATACGGCGGCTCGGGGTCGCGGGGGCCGAACAGCGCCGTGAGTCCGAGGTGCACCAGCAGCGCGGCCAGCGGCCACGCCAGCAGCGCGGCCTTCGCCGTGAGCTTCAGCGGCGCGGAGAAGGTGACGCCCTCGCCCACCTGCCTGGCATGGGCGAGCACGTCGGTCGAGGGGCCGAGCCACACCCCGAGCCGCCAGGCCAGCAGCGATCCGAGCAGCGCGCCTAGGCCCAGCGCCACCACGAGCGGCACTCCCCCGCGCCGCCGCAGCAGAAAGACCAGCACCGCGCTGACGAGCCCGAAGCCGAGCCCCAGCAGGGTGAAGGTGCCGTCCACCCCCACCGCCTGCTCGCCCTCGCTGTCCTTGAGATAGACCACCCAGCTCCGGCCGGTGCGGTCGCCGACCAGCGGCACGTGCGGCGCGAGCCACCACCACAGCAGTCCGAGCAGCACCCCGCCCAACGCCACGGCCACCGTGATCACGGCGGCCTCCCGGAGTTCGGTCTTCATACCGGGGCCGTCCTGTTCGTACACGCCCCCGGGGACACCGGCGGGCGGCGGGGCCTGCCAGACGTCGTGCGGGGACTGGTCGTGCGGCGGCGTAGGCGGAGTCAACGGTGCGGTCACCCTGACATCGTGCCAGGTCGTGCTGTGCGCCGCGTCACCGGACGGCGGCCCTGCGGTACGCCCACGTCGCCACGGCCAGCGAGACGACTCCGACACCCGCGCACACCCCCAGATCGACAAGGACGACGGCCCAGTCCGGGTGTGCCCCGAACGTCCGGGCGTAAGCCTCCACGCCGTACGTCGACGGCAGCAGATCCCGCGCCAGCCGTACGATCTCCGGCATCCGGTCGGTCGGCAGCACGCCCAGCAGCAGCGCCGCCGACATGCCGAGCTGGCCGAGCAGCGTGGCCAGCTCGGGCCGCGGGGCCAGCAGCCCGCAGGCGGCGCCGAGCCCGGACAGCGCGGCCCCGGCGAGCGGGATCACGGCCAGCAGGATCCACAGACTGCCCAGCGGCAGCCCGAACAGCACGCATCCGAAGACGGCCGTCACCAGCGTCCCCGGCACGGTGAAGGAGGCGTACGCCGCCGCCGCGCCCAGCACCACCGCGGCCGGCGGCACCGGCAGCGTGGCGTAGTGGTCGAGCCCGCCGCTCGCCCGCAGCTGCCCGAAGTACTGCGCCAGCAGATTCAGCGCCACGTACGCGACCACCAGCACCGACGAACCCGCCACGACGGACCGGGCCTCGCCGGTGCTGTCGACGACGCCCCGCATCATCACGGTGATGCCGACGGACTGGAAGGTGGCCACGAACAGCAGCGGGATCCGCGCCACCCGGGCCCGGGACAGCTGCGCCCGGTAGACGGCCGCCAGCGACGGCCACAGCCGCGCGGCCGGAGCGAGTCCGGCCGCGCCCCGCGCCGGCTCGGGCACGACCCGGCCGCCGCCCGGCAGCACCTCCGCGGGTACGACACTCACGACGAGCTGCTCCCCTTCCCTACGGCGGTCGCCCCCACCCATACGGATACGGCACCCCGCGCGCTCACGCCTTCACCAGTCCCTGCCGGGCCGCTCCGCCGAGCGCCAGGTAGACATCCTCCAGGCTGGGCGTGGCCAGCGTGAAGTCGTCCAGGGCGGCGAACGCGGCCCCACCGGTCACGGTGGCCACCGCGGCACGGGCCTCCTCGGGCGCGAGCCGCAGCGTCCAGCGCCGGCCGGACTCCACCGCGCGCTCCCGCAGCACGGCCACCTCGGGCACCTCCAGCGGCGCCCGCTCCCGCCACACCAGCTCGACCCGCACCTCGCCGGCCACCTGCTCCTTCAGGCCTGCCGGGGTGTCGCAGGCGATGACCCGGCCCCGGTCGATGACGGCGACCCGGTCCAGCACGGTCTCCGCCTCGATGACGTTGTGGGTGACCAGCAGCACGGTCGTACCGCGCTCGGCGCGCCGCCGGTCCACGGCCGCCCAGACCGCGCGCCGGGCCACCGGGTCCATGCCGGTGGTCGGCTCGTCCAGTACGAGCAGCGGCCGCTCCCCGACCAGGGCGGCGGCGAAGCAGGCCAGCCGCCGCTGCCCGCCGGACAGCTTCTTCAGCGCCCGCCCGGCGATCGGCGTGAGCCCCAGCTCCTCCAGTACGGCGTCCCGCTCGGCCCGCGCCCGCGTCCCGTCCAGGCCGCGCAGGCGGCCGGTGGTCTCGGCGGCGAGGGAGACGGTCAGCTCGTCCAGCGCGGACGACTCCTGGCCCAGGTAGGCCAGCAGGCGCGCGGCCCGCTCGGGGTGCCGGACGATGTCGTGCCCGAGGATCTCGATGCTGCCGGTGTCCGGCCGCAGCAGCCCGGTGAGCTGCCGGACGAGCGTGGACTTGCCGGCTCCGTTCGGCCCGAGCAGTCCGAAGACCTCGCCGCGCCGCACCTCCAGCTCGACGCCGTCGGTGGCCCGCACCGCGGGGGTGCCGGGCGCGCCGCGCCGGCCCTTCACGGCCGGATAGGTCTTGCCGAGCCCGCGCACACGGACGACCTCGTCCTGCCGAAGTGCCTGTGCCGCGCGCGTACTCACAAGGGACGAGGGTACGGGGTCGGGGCCCTTTACTCGCCTTTGGGGCGACTTCCGTACGTGACCGGTAAGGAACCCCGCCCGGCCGGCGGGGAACCCCGGGTCACTCCCCCGTCGCGCTCTCCGCGGCCGCCGGCACGTCGATCTCCCGCCAGAAGCCCGCCCGAATGGCGTAGCGGTCGTGCTCGTCGATCTGGTCGTCCTTGTGGGCGAGCAGCCCGAACCGCGCGGCGTACCGCAGCAGCTCCCCGTCGATGCGGTGCGGGATGCGCGGGTACATCTGCGACAGCTTCTGCAGATGGCTCTGGTCGCCGAGCCGGGACATCCAGCGGCGGGCGAAGACCTGCCCCACCTCGTACGGATCGCCGCCGACGGTGGTGATGTCCTCCTCCCGGTCCGCCCACCGCTGCTCGGCGGTGGTGAGCTGGGCCAGCGTCGGCATGGAGGCGATGTCGGGCGGCTCGGCGACGACGCCCGGCCGGTCCACCCAGCCCTTGTCGGAGGACCAGCGCAGGGTCGCGGTCGCCGGGTGCTGGACGGGCTGGGCGCCGGGGGCGCGCAGGGCGGCCAGGTCCTTGGGGGTGGGGACGCCCTTGTTGACGGTGGCCCGCTCCTGGGTGCCGTTCTCCGTGGCGGCGGCCGGCTGGGGCGCGCCCTGGCCGGCCGGCCGCTCGGCCGCCGTGGCGAGCGCGGACTCGGGCAGCGGCGCGGAGAGGATCGCGGCGATCTCGGGCCGGGGCGCGGGCGGCGGGGCGCAGACGCCGGTCAGTTCCTTGGCGCGGACGGCCTGGGTGATCCAGGCGCGGTCCAGCACGCGCCGCTCGTCGGCCTCGGCGACCAGGTCCTCGGACTGGTTGTAGTCGCCGTCGGCGGCCTGTACGGCCCACAGGTGGACGGCGACGCCGTGCTCCTTGGCGGCCATCATGCCGGGCAGCAGATCGCCGTCGCCGGTGACGAGGACGATGTCGGAGCAGGCGCGGTTGCGGGCCAGCTCGGTCAGCTCGGCGTGCATGGCGGCGTCCACGCCCTTCTGCGCCCAGCGTCCGTCGCTGCGGGTGAGGGCGCCCAGCCGGACGGTGACCCGGGGCATGACACGCAGCCGGCGATGCTCCGGTTGGGGGACCCGGTCCGGGGCGCCGTCGAACCAGTAGATGCGCAGCAGCGGGCACTCGGTCTCCGACTCGGCGCGTACCCGCAGTGCCTGGATCAGTGCGGCGTGGTCGACGGTGATCCGGGACCGCGAGGGCTCACCGGCGAGGAGGCTGGCGGCGGCTCCCAGCAAGTACCCGGCGTCCACCAGGACGATGCAGCGGTCCACGCGACTCACCCTCTTCCCGGCAGGTTTTGCTTCGGACTTCCTTCGAGTCTGCCCGACCGCGCGAGGGTTAACGGCCCGAACTCGATCTTCGGCGTGGCGTTTGCGGGACCCGCTCGCCCACCTGCCCTGTCACACACGGTAATTATCCGACATGCGCTTGATGTCAGCGTATGTGAATCTGGTCCCGGCCCTGGCCCCTAGATCCCCCACAGGAGGCAGATCACCATGGCCAAGAACAAGAACCGCAAGCAGGCTGGCCCGCAGAACCGCGCTCAGCACAGCGAGCACACCCAGGAGCGCGCACAGCGTCCGTCGGCGGAGGAGCACGAGTCCCCGATGGCGGGCGTCGCGAGCAGCCCCGCGGATGCTGCTGGTAAGAAGCGGAAGAGCTTCGGCCACAACTAAGGGCAGTTGAAGCCCGGCACACAGGAGGGGCGCACCCTTGGCGGGTGCGCCCCTTCGCGCGTGCTCAGGCGGTGGCGCCTGCGGTGACGGGTCAGCCGGCCAGGCAGGACGGGCCGAGCAGCACCTTCAAGTCGCCGAAGAGCGCCGGATCGGGCTTGACCCGGTGGCGGTCCAGGCGCAGCACCGTGGTCTTGCGCGGGCCCTGGAGCTTGATGCGGACCTCGCTGTCGCCCTTGTGGTGGCTGAGGATCTCGCCGAGGCGGCTGACCATCGGCGGGGTCACCTTCACGGTCGGGATGGTGAGCACCACGGGGGCGTTGGTGCCCGCGCTGGACAGGTCCGGGACCATCAGCTCCATGGCGACGAGCCGGGGCACGTCCTCGCGCTTGTCGAGGCGTCCCTTGACGAACACCACGGCGTCCTCGACGAGTTGGGTGGACACCAGTTGGTAGGTCGCCGGGAAGAACATGCACTCGATGGAGCCGGCGAGGTCCTCGACCGTGGCGATGGCCCAGGCGTTGCCCTGCTTGGTCATCTTGCGCTGCAGGCCGGAGATGATGCCGCCGATGGTGACGACCGCGCCGTCCGCGTGCTCGCCGCCGGTGAGCTGCGCGATGCCCGCGTCGGCCTTGTCGGCGAGGACGTGCTCCAGGCCGAAGAGCGGGTGGTCGGAGACGTACAGACCGAGCATCTCCCGCTCCTGGGCGAGCAGATAGGTCTTGTCCCACTCGTCGGGGGAGAACTCCACGTCGAGTCCGAAGCCGGGCTCGCTGCCGGTGTCCTCGCCCATGCCGCCGAAGAGGTCGAACTGCCCCTCGGCCTCCTTGCGTTTGACCGCGACCACGTTGTCGATCATCGGCTCGTACTGCGCCATGAGCCCCTTGCGGGTGTGGCCCATGGTGTCGAACGCGCCCGCCTTGATCAGCGATTCGGTGGTGCGCTTGTTGCAGACGACGGCCTCGACCTTGTCGAGGTAGTCGGGGAAGGAGGTGTACTTCCCCTTGGCCTTGCGGGTCTTGATGATCGACTCGACGACGTTGGTGCCGACGTTGCGGACGGCGGAGAGGCCGAAGAGGATCACGTCGTCGCCCTGGGCCGCGAAGTTCGCCTCGGACTCGTTGACGTTCGGCGGGAGCACCCGGATGCCCATGCGGCGGCACTCGTTGAGGTAGACCGCCGACTTGTCCTTGTCGTCCTTGACGGAGGTCAGCAGCGCGGCCATGTACTCGGCGGGGTGGTTCGCCTTGAGGTAGGCGGTCCAGTACGACACCAGGCCGTACGCCGCGGAGTGCGCCTTGTTGAACGCGTAGCCGGCGAAGGGGACCAGCACGTCCCACAGGGCCTGGATGGCCTCGTCGCTGTAGCCGTTCTTGCGGGCGCCGGCCTGGAAGATGACGAAGTTCTTCTCCAGCTCCTCGGGCTTCTTCTTGCCCATCACGCGGCGGAGGATGTCGGCCTCGCCGAGCGAGTAGCCCGCGATGATCTGGGCGGCCTTCTGCACCTGCTCCTGGTAGACGATCAGGCCGTAGGTGACGTCCAGGACCTCCTTGAGCGGCTCCTCCAGCTCGGGGTGGATCGGCGTGATCTCCTGCTGCCCGTTCTTGCGCAGCGCGTAGTTCGTGTGGGAGTTCATGCCCATCGGGCCCGGGCGGTACAGGGCCGACACGGCGGAGATGTCTTCGAAGTTGTCCGGCTTCATCAGCCGCAGCAGCGAGCGCATGGGGCCGCCGTCGAACTGGAAGACGCCGAGGGTGTCGCCGCGCTGGAGCAGCTCGAAGGTCTTGGGGTCGTCGAGCGGCAGGGACAGCAGGTCGATGTCGAGGCCCTTGTTGGCCTTCACCATCTTGACCGCGTCGTCCATGATCGTCAGGTTGCGCAGGCCCAGGAAGTCCATCTTCAGCAGGCCGAGCGACTCACAGCTCGGGTAGTCCCACTGCGTGATGGTCACGCCGTCGGTGTGCCGCACCCAGACCGGGACGTGCTCGGTGATGGTCTCGCTGGACATGATCACGCCGGCGGCGTGCACGCCCATCTGCCGGACCAGGCCCTCGACGCCGCGCGCGGTGTCGATGACCTTCTTCACGTCCGGCTCGTTCTCGTACATCGCGCGGACCTCGCCCGCCTCCGAGTAGCGCGGGTGGCTGGGGTCGGTGATGCCGGACAGCGGGATGCCCTTGCCGAGGACGTCGGCGGGCATGGCCTTGGTGATGCGGTCGCCCATCGCGTACGGGTAGCCCAGCACGCGCGCGGAGTCCTTGATGGCGTTCTTGGCCTTGATGGTGCCGTAGGTGCCGATCATGGCGACCTTGTCGGCGCCGTACTTCTCGGTCACGTACCGGATCACCTCGACGCGCCTGCGCTCGTCGAAGTCGATGTCGACGTCGGGCATCGAGATGCGCTCGGGGTTGAGGAACCGCTCGAAGATCAGGCCGTGCGGGATGGGGTCGAGGTCGGTGATGCCGAGGGCGTAGGCGACGATCGAACCGGCGGCGGAGCCTCGGCCGGGGCCGACCGCGATGCCCTGGCGCTTGGCCCACATGATGAAGTCGGCGACCACGAGGAAGTAGCCCGGGAACCCCATCTGGATGATGACGTCCATCTCGTACTCGGCCTGCTTCTGGCGGTCCTCGGGGATGCCGCCCGGGTAGCGGCGCTCCATGCCGCGGCGGACCTCCTCCTGGAACCAGGTGACCTCGGTGTAGCCCTCGGGGATGTCGAACTTGGGCATGAGGTCGCGCTTCTCGAACATGCCGGTGGTGTCGACCATCTCGGCGACGAGGAGCGTGTTGGCGCAGCCCTCCTGCCAGGCGTCCGAGGAGTCGATGGCGTACATCTCCTCGGTGGACTTCAGGTAGTAGCCGGTGCCGTCGAACTTGAAGCGGTCCGGGTCGGAGAGGTTCTTGCCGGTCTGGATGCACAGCAGGGCGTCGTGCGCCGCCGCCTCGTGGGCGTACGTGTAGTGCGAGTCGTTGGTGACCAGCGGGGGGATGCCCAGCTTCCGGCCGATCTCCAGCAGGCCGTCGCGGACCCGGCGCTCGATCTCGATGCCGTGGTCCATCAGCTCCAGGAAGTACCGGTCCTTGCCGAAGATGTCCTGGTAGTCGGCGGCGGCCTTGAGGGCCTCGTCGAAGTGGCCGAGGCGCAGCCGGGTCTGCACCTCGCCGGAGGGGCAGCCGGTGGAGGCGACGATGCCCTCGGACCACTGGGCGATGGTCTCCTTGTCCATCCGGGGCCACTTCTGCAGCCAGCCCTCGGCGTAGGCGTCGGAGGAGAGCCGGAAGAGGTTGTGCAGGCCGGTCTTGTTCACCGCCCACATCGTCTTGTGGGTGTAACCGCCGGAACCGGAGACGTCGTCCCGCTTCTGGTGCGGCTGGCCCCAGAGGATCTTGCGCTTGTTGCGCCGGGACTCGGGGGCGACATACGCCTCGATCCCGATGATCGGGGTGATTCCGGCCTTCTTCGCGGAGTGGAAGAAGTCGTACGCCCCGTGGAGGTTGCCGTGGTCGGACATGGCGATGTGCGTCATGCCCATCTCGTTGCAGGCGTTGAACATGTCCTTGAGCCGCGCGGCACCGTCCAGCAGCGAGTACTGGGTGTGGACGTGCAGGTGCGTGAAGGGCGGCTTCGACACGGTTGAGCCTCCGGGGGAAACACTCGGCGACGGGCTGGCGGACAGTTCTGGGGTCAGCGTCGAAGTCTATGCCCGGGCACTGACACTCCGCCCGGTTCCCCGCGTACCTTCATCCGGGAACCGGGCACTCCCGCGTGGCGTCGCCCGTTGAAGACGGCAGAAACGCTGTCGTACAGGTCATGCAGGCAAGCACCAGGAGGCACCCAGCGATGTCGGTCCACCGGCTCAACGACGAGCAGCGCGGCGAGGAGATCCTCGCCGTCTTCGACACCGCCTTCGGCCGGCTCCTGGCCGCCGACCCGGCCGCGTTCCGGGTGAAGTTCCGGAAGATGGCGGCATCGGCCTTCGCGTTCTACCGGGGCACGGCGTGCCTCTTCTACCACGACCTCACCGCGAACGCTCAGTTCGGCTCGAAGCGCGGCGGCCCGTACCTGGACGACCGCACCTCCCGCGTGTGGATCCACGGCGACCTGCACGCGGAGAACTTCGGCACGTACATGGACGCGGGCGGCCGCCTGGTCTTCAACGTCAACGACTTCGACGAGGCCTACGTCGGCCCGTTCACCTGGGACCTGAAGCGCTTCGCGGCGTCGATCGCGCTCATCGGGTACGCGAAGGCGCTCAGCGACGAGCAGATCACCGAGCTGGTGCGGATCTACGCCGGCGCCTACCGCGAGCGCATCCACGCCCTGGCCACCGGCGCCAAGAGCGACGAGGTGCCGCCGTTCACGCTGGACACCGCCGAGGGCCCGCTGCTGGGCGCCCTGCGCGCCGCCCGCTCGATGACCCGTTTCGAGCTGCTGGAGTCGATGACGGAGATCCGCGACTACGAGCGCCGCTTCGCGCCGGGCGGCGGCTCCATCGAGCTGGACGCGGCGACGCGCTACAAGGTGCTGGCCGCCTTCGACGGCTACCTGGAGACGCTGCCGGACTCCTCGCTGGCCCGCCCGGACTCCTACCGCGTGAAGGACGTCGTCGGCCGCCGCGGCATCGGCATCGGCTCGGCGGGGCTGCCGTCGTACAACATCCTCCTGGAGGGGCACAGCGACGCCCTGGAGAACGATGTGGTCATCTACATCAAGCAGGCCCAGACCCCGGCCGTCTCCCGGCACGTCACGGATCCGGCCATCGCCGGCTACTTCCAGCACGAGGGCCACCGCACGGTGATCTCCCAGCGCGCCCTGCAGGCGCACGCCGACCCGTGGCTGGGCTGGACCGAGCTGGACGGGGCGGGCCAGCTGGTGGCCGAGGTCTCGCCGTACGCGGTCGACCTGGACTGGGGCGACATCGACGACCCCGAGGAGATCGCGCAGGTCGTCGCCGACCTGGGCCGGGCCACGGCGGCGATGCACGCGGCGGCGGACGACACCTCCGGCGAGTCCCTGGTGCCGTTCTCCACCGAGCGGGCCATCGACGCGGCCATCGCGGCCGACGAGGAGGGCTTCGCTCCCCTTCTGGTGGACTTCGCGCACGCCTACGGCGCACGCGCGCGTGCCGACCACCAGATCTTCGTCGACCTGTTCCGCAACGGCCGGATCCCGGGGCTGTAGGCTCCGCACACTCACAGGCACCCTTTAAGGGTCGCTTACCCGCCCACGTGCCAGACTCTCTCTCGTTATGGACATATCCGGGACCCAGCTCAGAGCCGTGCGCGCGGCGCTGTTCACGGCTGTCGTCGTGACGCTCAGCACCGCGTCGCACGTCCTGCTGTCCCGGGCTCCGCTGCCGGTGGCGACGGTGCTGGCGGTCTGCGCCGGCGTCTTCGTCACCGCGTACGCGCTGGCGGGCCGCGAGCGCGGCTTCGGCCGGATCGCGGCCCTGCTGGTCCCGCTGGAACTGGCCGCCGACACCGTCTTCACCACCGGGCAGAACACCTGTTACGGCCGGGCGGGCGGCCCGGTCGCCGGACCGCTGCACGCGTTCGGTTTCAACGTGCTGTGCCAGGGCGGCTCCGTCGGCTCCCCGCTGGCCCGGATGACCGCGGCGCAGGGCCGTCCCGACGCGCTGCTCGCGCACGCCACTCCCGCGGCCGCCTGGCTGCTGCTCGCCGCGCACGTCGGCGTGGGCCTGCTCGCCGCCGCCTGGCTGCGCCGCGGCGAGCGGGCGCTGGTGCAGCTGCTGCGCGCGGTCGCCGCCACCACCTTCCGGCCGCTGCTGCTCGCGGTGGCCTCGGTCGCCGTCCGGCCGGCCCCGCTGCGCCGGCAGCCGCGCCCGGCCCCGCGCCGGACCGCCGCCCGCGACCGGCTTCTCGTGCACTCCCCGGGACGGCGTGGACCGCCGTGCTCTCCCGCCCTCGCCCTGCGCTGAGCGGGCGCCCCCGCTGAGCGGCGCCCGCTCCGCGGCGCCCGTCCGGGCGGCCCGGGCGGCGGCGACCGAGCACCCCAGTCCCCACACCTTTCCCGCGCACGGCATGTGCGCGTCCCCTACGGAGATCACCACCATGAGCAAGCGGAACACCCAGACGGCGAAGACGGCGGCCCGGGAGCGGCTGCGCCAGGAGCGCGAGCGGCAGGCCAAGCGCGCCAAGGCCAAGCGGCAGATCATCGTGGCCGCCTCGGTCGTGGCCGTGCTGGCCGCCGCCGGCGGTATCAGCTACGCCATCGTCCAGGCCAACAAGCCCACCGGGTGGGACGCCGCGAAGAGCCGGCCGCTCGTGAAGCCGGCCAACACCACGGGCCCGGACGGCACGACCGTCCTCATAGGCAAGAGCACCGCCAAGAAGACCCTCACCATCTACGAGGACCCGCGCTGCCCGGTGTGCGCGCAGTTCGAGCAGACGGTCGGCGCGACCGTGAAGAAGGACGTCGACGAGGGCAAGTTCAAGCTGCGCTACGTCGGCGCCACCTTCCTCGACAAGAACCTGCCCGGTGTCGGCTCCAAGAACGGCCTGAGCGCCCTGGGCGCCGCGCTCAACGTCAGCCCCGAGGCGTTCCTCGAGTACAAGGCCGCGATGTACTCGGCGAAGTGGCACCCCGACGAGAACGACGACAAGTTCAAGGACGACTCCTACCTGATCAAGATCGCCGACACGGTGCCCGCCCTGAAGGGCAACGCGGCGTTCCAGAAGGCGGTGAAGGACGGCACCTACGACCGGTGGGCGCTGGAGGAGTCCAAGATCTTCGACAAGGACGGCATCCAGGGCACCCCGACCCTGAAGATGGACGGCAAGACGCTGACGGGCGCCGACGGCAAGAACCCGCCGATGACCGTCGCCGACTTCAACACGGCCGTCGACGCGGCCCTGAAGGGCTGATCGGGAACTCCGCGGAAACCGGCCCTCGCATGAAGAGCGGGCGAACTTTGGGAGTTCGCCCGCTCGTGCGCATACCGATCAGTAACCTGATCGGTCGTGACCAGTCGATACAGATCGCTTCCGGCCCCCGAGGGCCCCAACTCCCTTTCGCCCCGCCGCCGTACGGTCGTCAAGGCCGCGGCGGCGACCGCTGTGCTGGCCGGCCCGCTCGCCGCCTCCCTTCCGGCGCGCGCCGCCGCCCAGGCCCCCGCCTTCCTGCACGGCGTCGCCTCCGGTGACCCGCTGCCCGACGGCGTCCTGCTGTGGACCCGGGTGACCCCGGTCCCGGAGGCCGTACCCGGCTCCGGGCTCGGCCCGGACACCGAGGTGAGCTGGGTCGTCGCCAAGGACAAGGCGTTCACCAGCATCGTCGCCAAGGGCTCGGTCACCGCGACCGCGGCCTCCGACCACACCGTGAAGGCCGACGTCCGCGGCCTCGCGCCGGCGACCGACTACTGGTTCCGCTTCTCGGCCGGCGGCGCCGACTCCCCGGTGGCCCGCACCCGCACCGCGCCCGCGGCGGACGCGAACGTGTCCTCCCTGCGCTTCGGCGTGGTCACCTGCGCCAACTGGGAGGCCGGGTACTTCGCCGCCTACCGCCACCTCGCGGCCCGCAGCGACCTGGACGCCTGGCTGCATCTCGGCGACTACATATACGAGTACAAGTCCGGCGAGTACGCGGCGCGCGGCACGGTCGTCCGCCCGCACGCCCCGGCCAACGAGACCATCACGCTCGCCGACTACCGGATCCGGCACGCCAGGTACAAGACCGACCCCGACCTGCAGGCCCTGCACCTGAAGGCGCCGGTCATCGCGATCTGGGACGACCACGAGTTCGCCGACAACGCCTGGTCGGGCGGCGCGGTCAACCACACCGAGGGCGCCGAGGGCACCTGGACCGCCCGCAAGGCCGCCGCCAAGCAGGCCTACTTCGAGTGGATGCCGGTCCGCCCCGCGATCGAGGGCACCACCTACCGCCGGCTGCGCTTCGGCAAGCTCGCCGATCTGTCGCTGCTGGATCTGCGTTCCTTCCGCTCCCAGCAGGCGTCCACGGGCAGCGGCTCGGTGGACGACCCGAACCGGACGATCACCGGCCGGGCCCAGCTGGACTGGCTGAAGGCGGGGCTGAAGGCCTCCGACACCAGGTGGCGGCTGGTCGGCAACTCGGTGATGATCGCGCCGTTCGTCATCGGCTCCCTCACCGCCGACCTCCTCAAGCCGCTGGCCAGGCTGCTGGACCTGCCGCAGGACGGCGTCGGCGTCAACACCGACCAGTGGGACGGCTACACGCACGACCGCCGCGAACTCCTGGACCATCTGCGCTCGAACGGCATCGGCAACACCGTCTTCCTGACCGGCGACATCCACATGTCGTGGGCCAACGACGTGCCGGTGGACGCGGGCACCTACCCGCTGTCGCCGTCGGCGGCCACCGAGTTCGTGATCACCTCGGTCACCTCCGACAACCTCGACGACATCGTCAAGGTCCCCCAGGGCACGGTCTCCGCCGTCGCCGCGCCGCTCATCGAGGCCGCCAACCGGCATGTGCACTGGGTGGACACCGACCGGCACGGCTACGGCGTGCTCGACATCACCGCCGACCGCGCGCAGATGGACTACTACGTCCTGTCCGACCGCACCGACCCGGACGCGACCGCGCAGTGGGTGCGCTCCTACCGCACCCGCAGCGGCACGCAGAAGGTCGAGCGGACCTACGACCCGGTGTAGCCGGCGCCGGCCGCCCCGCGGCTACCCGGCGTGCAGGCTGTCGAGGAAGCCGAGCGCCACCCGCCAGGTGGCCTCGGCGGCCTCGCGGTCGTAGTCCGGGAGACCGGGGTCGGTGTAGAGGTGCCCGGCGCCGGGGTACCGGTAGACCTCCACATCGGCTCCGGCCCGGCCCATCTGCAGATACCAGGCGGTCAGCCAGTCGTCCGTCTCGAACGGGTCCGGCTCGGCCACGTGCAGCTGCACCGGGAGCCCGTCCGTGTGGGCGTTCGGCGCGATGTCCGAGGTCCCGTGCAGAAGCAGCAGCCCGCGCGCCTTGTCGTCGCCGAGCGCGAGGGTCTGGGCGACGGACGCGCCGAGCGAGAACCCGGCGTACACCAGACCGCGGTCCGAGTACGGGGCGGCCGCCAGCACGGCCCGCTTCAGCAGCTCCTCCTTGCCGACCGACTCGTTGAACTCCATGCCCTCCTCGGCGGTGTCGAACGTGCGCCCCTCGAAGAGGTCCGGCGTCCACACCTCGTGGCCCGCCATGCGCAGCCGGTCCGCGGCGTCGCGCACCGCGGGCCTGAGCCCGTACGTCGAGTGAAAAAGCATGATGTTCATGAGGCCATGGTGCCAGCCGGTTCCGCCGCGCCCGAGCCGCCGTACCCGGGAACAGCCGGAACTCACATGTTCATGCCCGCCGATCACCGGTTAGGAGCGGTGGCATGGAGAATCTCGTCCGCCCTGTCATCGTGATCGGTGGCTCCGTGCTGCTCACCCTGGCCGTCGGCTGGGCCACCGACCGGCTGCTGCGCAAGGCCGACGAACGCGACCACGACTCACCCCTGTGGGAGCTGCTGCGCCGCGGCCGCATCCCCTACCAGCTCGTGCTGTGCGTCGCCCTGCTCCGCGGCTCCTACGACCAGGCGAAGGTGCTGGAGCGGCACCAGGTGGGCATCGGCCGGACACTGACCCTGGTGCTGATCGGCTCCGTCGCCTGGCTGGTGATCCGCATCGCCGCGGCGATCGTCGAGACCACCTACAGCCGCTACGCCCGCGCACACCGGGATGTGGCCCGGGTGCGCCGGGTGCGCACCCAGGTGGAGCTGATCATGCGGGTGGTGTCCGCGATCGTCATCGTCGTCGCCGTCGCGTCCATGCTGCTGACGTTCCCCGCGATGCGCGCCGCCGGCGCCTCGCTGCTGGCCTCGGCGGGCATCATCGCGGCCATCGCCGGTGTGGCCGCCCAGTCGACCCTGTCCAACATGTTCGCCGGACTGCAGATCGCCTTCGGCGACATGGTGCGCATCGGCGACACGGTCGTCGTGGACGGCGAGTGGGGCACGGTCGAGGAGATCACCCTGACCTTTCTGACGGTACGGACCTGGGACGAGCGCCGGATCACCATGCCGGTGTCGTACTTCACCTCCAAACCCTTCGAGAACTGGTCACGGGGCACCCCGCAGATGACCGGCACCGTCTTCTGGCACCTCGACCACAGCGCGCCCCTCGAGGAGATGCGCGAGAAGCTGCGCGACATCCTGCGCGAGTGCCCGGCCTGGGACGGCCGCGCCTACGGCCTGGTGGTGACCGACAGCACACCCAACACCATCGAGGTGCGCGCCCTGGTGACCGCCAAGGACGCCGACGACATCTGGACGGTGCGGGTCGCGGTCCGCGAGCAGATGATCACCTGGCTGGTGGCCGAGCACCCCTACGCGCTTCCCCGCGTCAACCACTCCGACGCGGTGCTCCCGCCGCAGCGACGCCCGTCGCCCGACGGCACGTCGCTGCGCAAGGACTACGAGCTGCCGCGCACCGGCCGGGGCTGACCGGCGCCGGGTCTCAATGGCCGCGCTCGGCGCCGCCGTTGACCTGGATGATCTGCGAGGTGACATGCGCGGCGCCGGGCGAGGCCAGCCAGTGCAGGGTCGCGGCGACGTCGCCCGGTATCCCGGGGCGGCCGTTCAGCGTCTCGGCGATGAGCCGTGCCCGCCGCTCCTCGTCCATGGAGTCCCCGAAGAACTCGGTGTCCTCGACGTATCCCGGCGCGACCACGTTCACGGTGATGCCGCGCGGTCCCAGCTGCCGGGCCAGGTCGTGCGCGTAGGGATGCAGTCCGGCCTTGGCCGCCGCGTAGGCACCGCTGCCGGAACCGCGGTAGGCGGCGATGGAGCTGATGAACAGCACCCGGCCGCCGGGCGCGGCGAGCCGGTCCTTGAGCGCCTCGGTGAGGAGGGCGGCGGTGAGGACGTTCTGCCGGAAGGCGGCCGTCCAGTCGTGGGCCACCCGGTCCAGGGGGTCTTCGCTCGCGGCAGGCTGCTCCCGGTACCCGGCGCCGCCGGCCGCGTGCACGAGGACGTCCACGGTGCCCAGCTCCTGGGCGACGAACCGGGCCGCCCGGCGCACCTGGTCCGGCTCGGAGAGATCCGCGGCATGGGTCAGGGCCCCGGGCACCTCCGCCTTCTCCAGCACCTCGGCGCGCCGGCCGAGCAACAGCACCCGGTCGCCGTCCGCCGCGAACGTCTGCGCCGTCGCCCGCCCGATTCCCGTGCCGCCACCACTGATCACGATGTTGCGAGTCATGATCCGAGAGTAGGAGCGAGTCACCGGCCGTGCCCGGATTTATCCACAGGCTCGGCCTGCTTGTACGACTATTCATCCGCAGGGGCTATGGGCACCGGTGCTCACCGCAGGCTGCGCACGTCGAGATGCCGGAGCACCCGGTCCACGATCTCCGGATCCGCGCCCGGCTCGCTCCGCGCCGCCAGCACCTCGTGCCGCGCCGCGCTCAGCATCTCGCTCTGGATCTTCCGGATCCGCTTCAGCCGCCTGACCCGCTGGTGCTGCGCCTCGCGCCGCTCCTCCTCCCCCATGTCGGGGCTGATCCGGATCCCGATGTCGTAGGCGCGCCGCAGCATCTGCTCGGACAGCTCCTCGGGCAGCTCCTCCACCTGCTCGATCTCCCGCAGCCGGCGCTTGGCCGCCCTCGCGGCGCGTACCGCCAGCTCCTTCTCGAACTCCTTCTCCCGCTCGGAGTCGGCCCGCACCCCGAGCCGTCTGACGAGCGACGGCAGTGTGAGCCCCTGCAGGACCAGCGTGACGATGATGACCCCGAAGGCGATGAAGACGATCTCGTCGCGGTCGGGAAACGGGGCCCCGGCGTCGGTCTTCAGCGGGACCGCCAGCGCCAGCGCCACCGAGGCCACCCCGCGCATCCCGGACCACCACATCACGACGGTCTCGCGCCAGCTCACCGGGATCTCCTCGTCGTAGTCCCGCCCCGCGTGCAGCCGCTTGGTCAGCCAGGTCGCGGGCAGCAGCCACACCAGCCGTACGGCGATCACCACGCCCACGACGACGGCGGCCCAGCCGAGCAGCTCCCCCCAGCGCCCCTGGGCCGTGCCGATCGCGTGGTGCAGCTCCAGACCGATGAGCCCGAAGGCGACCCCGGTGACCAGGGTGTCGATGATGTCCCAGAAGGTGTGCCCGGCCAGCCGGGTCATCACGTCGTCGGCGTCGGTGGCGTACTCGGCGAGGAACAGCGCCGTGGTGAGCACCGCGAGCACCCCGGAGCCGTGCAGCTTCTCCGCGAGCACGTACGAGGCGTACGGCACCAGCAGGGTCATGCCGATCTGCAGGGTCGGATCGCCGAGCAGGTCCATCAGCCTGTTCGCGCCCCAGCCCAGCACCAGGCCCGCGACGACGGCGACGACGGCGGACAGCACGAAGTCCGCGCCGGCCCGCCAGGCCGAGAAGGATCCGCTCAGCACCGCGGCGATCGCCACGTGGTACAGCACGATGGCGGTGACGTCGTTGAAGAGCCCCTCACCCTCGAGGATGGACACCAGGCGGCGCGGCAGCCCCAGTTGCCCGGCGACGCTGGTCGCGGCGACCGGGTCGGGCGGGGCGATCAGCGCGCCGAGCGCGACGGCGGCGGCGACGGTCAGGCCCGGCACGATCGCGTGCGCGACGACCGCCACGCACACCGTCGTGACGAAGACCAGGGCGACGGCCAGCAGCAGGATCGGGCGGATGTTGGCCGCGAACTGCCGCCAGGAGGTGCGCCGTACGGCGGCGTAGAGCAGGGGCGGGAGCAGTCCGGGCAGGATCAGCTCCGGCGGGATGTTCACGTCGGGCACGAAGTCGGCCACCGCGAGGACCCCGCCGAACAGGGTCATCAGCACCGGCGCCGGCACCCCGAACCGGTCCCCCACCGGGACGCTCACCAGGGCCCCGAGCAGCAGGACGAACAGCAGAGCCAACTGGTCCACGGACGGCGCTCCGGGGTCGACGATCATCTCGCAGGCTTCAAGACTGCCATCCGGCCGGACGGAACGCCCGCCGCCCCCCGGGCTCGGCCCGGCTCCCTACAGGGCGCGGCGCATCGCCCGGTGCGGTATCCCGGCGTCCGGGAACTCCGGGCCGTACGCCGTGTAGCCGAGGCGCTCGTAGAAGCCCAGCGCGTGGGTCTGGGCGCGCAGGTCGACCGCGGTGAGGCCACGCGCGCGTGCCGCGTCCTCGATGGCCCGCACCAGGGCCGCGCCGACGCCGAGCCCGCGGGCCTCGCGGGTGACGGCGAGCCGCCCCAGGGAGCCCACCGAGGCATCCCCGCCCGTCTTGGCCGCGGCGCTCTCGCCGTGCAGCAGCCGCCCGGTGCCCAGCGGCACGCCGTCCTCGCGGACCGCCAGCACATGCACGGCGGCCGCGTCGTAGGCGTCGTACTCGATGTCCTCGGCGACGCCCTGCTCGCGGACGAAGACCTCCTTGCGGACCGCGAAGCAGGCCTCGCGGTCGGCGGGGTCCTCGGCGACCCGCACGGCGTACGGCGCGCTCATGCGTACGTCTCCTCGCGCACCTGGTCGAGGGCCTTCTGCAGGTCCGCGGGGTACTCGCTCTCGAACTCCACCCACTGGCCGTCCCCGGGGTGCTCGAAGCCGAGGCGCACGGCGTGCAGCCACTGGCGGGTCAGGCGCAGCCGCTTGGCGAGGGTCGGGTCGGCGCCGTAGGTGAGGTCACCGACGCAGGGGTGGCGGTGGGCGGCCATGTGGACGCGGATCTGGTGGGTGCGGCCGGTCTCCAGCTTCACGTCCAGCAGCGAGGCCGCGCGGAACGCCTCGATGAGGTCGTAGTGCGTGACGGAGGGCTTGCCCTCGGCCGTGACCGCCCACTTGTAGTCGTGGTTCGGGTGGCGGCCGATCGGCGCGTCGATGGTGCCGCTCGTGGGGTCCGGGTGGCCCTGGACCAGGGTGTGGTAGCGCTTGTCGACCGTGCGCTCCTTGAACTGGCGCTTGAGCGAGGTGTAGGCGCGCTCCGACTTGGCGACCACCATCAGGCCCGAGGTGCCCACGTCGAGGCGGTGCACGATGCCCTGGCGCTCGGCGGCGCCGGAGGTGGAGATCCGGTACCCGGCGGCGGCGAGACCGCCGATGACGGTGGGACCGGTCCAGCCCGGCGACGGGTGCGCGGCCACGCCGACCGGCTTGACGATCACCACCACGTCCTCGTCGTCGTGCACGATCTCCATGCCCTCGACCGGCTCGGCGACGATCTGCACCGGCGCGGGCGCCTGGGGCATCTCGACCTCGAGCCAGGCGCCGCCGCGCACCCGCTCGGACTTGCCGACCACCGCGCCGTCGACCTGGACCTTGCCGGCCGCGGCCAGCTCCGCCGCCTTGGTGCGGGAGAAGCCGAACATGCGGGAGATGGCGGCGTCGACGCGCTCGCCCTCCAGGCCGTCGGGCACGGGCAGGGTACGGATCTCGGGAATCGTGCTCACCCGTCGAGTATGCCGGACGGGCGGAACCGGCCCGCACGAGCCTGTGGAAAACCTGCCGTGGACGGCTCGGGGGTTCAGTCCTTCCCGGGGCTCAGTCCCGGTGCAGCGTGCCGTCCGGGTCGAGGCCCCGGAAGGACAGCAGCACGATCAGGATGCCGCCGCACACGATCGCCGAGTCGGCCAGGTTGAACACCGCGAAGCCCTTGGGCGCGATGAAGTCGACGACCTTGCCCTCGAAGACGCCGGGCGACCGGAAGATCCGGTCGGTGAGGTTGCCGAGCGCGCCGCCGAGCAGCAGGCCGAGCGCGATGGCCCAGGGGTAGCTGTAGAGCTTGCGGGCCAGCCGGATGATCACCACGATCACGGCCGCGGCGATCAGGGTGAAGATGATCGTGAAGGCCTGGCCGAAGCCGAAGGCCGCACCCGGGTTGCGGGTGGCGTTCAGCTCCAGCCAGTCCCCGAGCAGCCTGATCGGCTCGCGGCCCTCCAGCCTGGCGACCACGAGCAGCTTGCTGATCAGGTCGAGGGCGTACGCGAAGGCGGCCACCGCGAACAGCAGGGCGATCCGTCGCCCGCGGCGCCCCCGCTCCTGGGCCGGGGCATGTTCGCCGCTGCCGTCCGGGGTGTCCGGCGTACCGATGATGCGCTCCGCCTCTGCCACGTGAGTCCCTCAACCTAGGTGCCTGACTGAGGACGAGACTACGACACGGCCGCGCACGTTCAGGAGCGGCGTTCCTGCTTCTGCTTGCACTCGACGCACAGGGTGGCCCGCGGGAAGGCCTGCATCCGGGCCTTGCCGATGGGGTTGCCGCAGCTCTCGCACAGGCCGTAGGTGCCCGCGTCCAGCCGCTCCAGGGCGCGCTCGGTCTGGATCAGCATGTCACGCGCGCCGGCGGCCAGGGCCATCTCGTGCTCACGGGTGATGTTCTTGGCGCCGATGTCGGCCTGGTCGTCGCCCGCGCCGTCCCCGGAGTCCCGCATCAGCCCCGCGAGCGACGCCTCGGAGGAGCTGATCTCCTCCTGCAGCCGCTCCGCCTCCGACAGCAGTTCGGCACGGGCCTCGTCGACCTCGTCCGCGGTCCAGGGGTCCTCGCCGGGGCGCACCGCCAGCTCGCCGGGCTCCGCCGCGGCGCCTCGCGCCTTGGGGACGGCGGTCTCCGCCGTGGCCGTGCCAGGAGTCTTCTTCGCAACCACTGTCGTGGCTCCCGTCTGCTTGGCGGCCCGCGCCGCGCCCGCTTTCTTGGCCCTGCTCGTGTCGGCCGCCTCCGTGGAGACGCCCGCCGCGGCCGCCTTCCCGCCGCCGGCCTTCTTCGCCGCCGGCTTCCGTACGGCCGTCTCGCCCACCGCTCCCTTCGCCACCGGCTTGTCCACGGCCGTCTCGCCCACCGCCCCCTTCGCCGCCGGCTTCCTCCCGCCGGTCTTCCCGGCCGCCGCCTTCTCGGGCACTGCCGCACCGGCCGCCGCGACGCGGATTCCCGTCTTCACGGCCGACGCGCTCCTGGCCGCCGTCCTCTTGCCGGCCGCCGAAGTCTTCTCACCGGCCGCCGTCTCGGCAGCGGCTTCACCGGCCGTGGCGTTCCGGGCTGTGGCCTCCTGCGCCGTGGCCTTCACGGTCGAGGTCTTCTGCGCCGTGGCCTTACCGGCCGAGGTGCTCTTGGCCGAGGCCTTCCCGGCCGAGGTCTTCCGGACCGAGGTCTTGATGGCCGCGGCCTTCTTGGCGGCGGGCTTCTCAGCCGCCGTCTTCTTGGCGGCTGTTTCCTTCAGCGCCGCCTTCCCGGCCGCCGTCGCCTTTGCGGTGCTCTTCTCGGCGGTGGACTTCTCGGCGCCGGCCTTTCCGGCCGAGGCCTTCCTGGACGCGGTCCTCCGGGCCGACGTGCTCTTCTCAGCGGCCGCGTCCCCGGCAGCGGACTTCTTCGCCGGGGACGTCTTCGCCGCCGAAGTCCTCGCCGCGGACGTCTTGGCCGCCGAGGTGGTCGCGGCGGACGTCTTGGCCGCCGAAGTCCTCGCGGCGGACGTCCTGGCCGCCGACGTGGTCCCGGCGGACTTCTCAGCGGCCGTCTTCCTCGCAGCCGCCGTACCGGCACCCGCGGCGGCCCTCGTGCCCGCAGTCGCCTTCGCACCGGCCGTCGCCCGGCTGTCCGTCGTTCTCCTGACGGCCGGCTCCTTCGGGGCCGGGTCTCGCAGCGCCGTTCTTCTCGCGGCCGGCTCCGCGCTCCTTCCCCCGGTCAGCCTCGTCCTGCCGGCCGCTCCCTTGGCCTGGCCACCCGGGGCGGCCGCAGCGCCGGAGGCGGCCGCGCCCCGGCGCCGGCCGGTCGCCGGCTGCTGTACGGCGGTCTTTTTCGCCACCATGGCCGCGACCCCTTCACATATTGTGATCATGTTCGCGAATCGTGCTGGGACGATAAATCGACTTGAGTCCCGCGGCAACGGGGCACACCGCCCGATTCGCCCGCCCGCACCCCCGCGCAGCGGGTCTGCATCCGTTGTGCCCAGCTCCCCGCCGGGTAATCCGCCACGCCCGGCCTCCCCGGATCCGGGCGCCCGGCCCCTGGCCATTCGGGTCACCCGGGCCGTCGCGGAGCACTCGGCCGCACCGCGGGCAAAACCGGTCGGCCGCTGTCCGCGCGGGGCCGTACACTGGGCGGAGCGAAAAGCGTGGATGGGGACGAGTAGCGGCGTACGCAGCCCAGAGCGACCCGGGGACGGTGTGAGCCCGGGGGCGAGCGCGACGTGAAGATCACCCCGGAGCCGCCGGAAGAAAGCCCAGCACGGGTGAGTAGAACCGGCTTCGCGACCCCAATGAGGGGGCTCACCGGCGCGTACGGCGCGGCGGGGGGCCAAGGAGGGTGGTACCGCGGGAGCGCGCCGCACACGGCGTTGCAGGATCGAAGGCTCTCGTCCCTCCGACGGAAGGCAGCAAGTCCGTTGGAGGATGCTCGCAGATGACAGCGCCGACGTACCGCCAGGTGCCCGCACAGGTCGACCTGCCCGCTCTTGAGCACGCCGTGCTCGACTTCTGGCGCGAGCAGAAGATCTTCGCCAAGAGCCTGGAGCAGTCGCAGGGCCGCCCGGAATGGGTGTTCTACGAAGGCCCGCCCACCGCCAACGGCATGCCCGGCGCCCACCACATCGAGGCGCGCGTCTTCAAGGACGTCTTCCCCCGCTTCCGCACCATGCGCGGCTACCACGTGGCCCGCAAGGCCGGCTGGGACTGCCACGGCCTCCCGGTGGAGCTGGAGGTCGAGAAGGAGCTCGGCTTCAGCGGCAAGAAGGACATCGAGGCGTACGGCATCGCCGAGTTCAACGCCAAGTGCCGCGAGTCCGTGACCCGCCACACCGACGCCTTCGCCGAGCTGACGACCCGCATGGGTTACTGGACGGACCTCGACGGTGCCTACCGCACGATGGACCCGTCCTACATCGAATCGGTCTGGTGGTCGCTCAAGCAGATCTTCGACAAGGGGCTCCTGGTCCAGGACCACCGCGTCGCCCCCTGGTGCCCCCGCTGCGGCACCGGCCTGTCGGACCACGAGCTGGCGCAGGGCTACGAGACGGTCGTGGACCCGTCGGTCTATGTCCGTTTCCCGCTTACCTCCGGTCCGCTGGCCGGCGAGGCCGCGCTCCTGGTGTGGACGACGACCCCGTGGACCCTGGTGTCCAACACCGCGGTCGCCGCCCACCCCGAGGTCACCTACGTCGTCGCGACGAACGGCGCGGAGAAGCTCGTCGTCGCCGAGCCGCTCGTCGGCAAGGCGCTCGGCGAGGGCTGGGAGACAACGGGCCAGACCTTCACCGGCGCCGAGATGGAGCGCTGGACGTATCAGCGTCCCTTCGAGCTGGTCGAGTTCCCCGCCCCGGCCCACTACGTGGTGAACGCCGAGTACGTCACGACCGAGGACGGTACGGGTCTGGTCCACCAGTCCCCCGCCTTCGGTGAGGACGACCTCAAGGTGTGCCGCTCCTACGGCCTGCCCGTGGTCAACCCGGTGCGCCCCGACGGCACCTTCGAGGAGGACGTCCCGCTGGTCGGCGGTGTCTTCTTCAAGAAGGCGGACGAACGGCTCACCGAGGACCTGCAGCAGCGCGGCCTCCTCTTCAAGCACATCCCGTACGAGCACAGCTACCCGCACTGCTGGCGCTGCCACACCGCGCTCCTCTACTACGCGCAGCCGTCCTGGTACATCCGCACCACGGCGATCAAGGACCGCCTCCTCGAGGAGAACGAGAAGACCAACTGGTTCCCGGAGACCGTCAAGAACGGCCGGTACGGCGACTGGCTGAACAACAACATCGACTGGGCGCTGTCCCGCAACCGCTACTGGGGCACCCCGCTGCCGATCTGGCGCTGCGAGGACGGTCACCTCACCTGCGTCGGCTCCCGCGCGGAGCTGACCGTGCTGACGGGAAGCGACCAGTCGGAGCTGGACCCGCACCGCCCGTTCATCGACGAGGTCACCTTCGCCTGTCCTCAGGACGGCTGCAGGAAGACGGCCACGCGCGTGCCCGAGGTCATCGACGCCTGGTACGACTCGGGCTCGATGCCGTTCGCGCAGTGGGGCTACCCGTACCAGAACAAGGAGCTGTTCGAGTCCCGCTACCCGGCGCAGTTCATCTCCGAGGCCATCGACCAGACCCGCGGCTGGTTCTACACGCTGATGGCGGTCGGCACCCTGGTGTTCGACAAGTCGTCGTACGAGAACGTCGTCTGCTTGGGCCACATCCTCGCGGAGGACGGCCGCAAGATGTCCAAGCACCTGGGCAACACCCTGCAGCCCATCCCGCTCATGGACCAGCACGGCGCGGACGCGGTGCGCTGGTTCATGGCGGCCGGCGGCTCCCCGTGGGCGGCGCGCCGCGTGGGCCACGGCACGATCCAGGAGGTGGTGCGCAAGACGCTTCTCACCTACTGGAACACGGTCGCCTTCCAGGCCCTGTACGCCCGCACCTCGAACTGGGCGCCGAGCGAGGCCGACCCGGCCCCGGCCGACCGCCCGGTCCTGGACCGCTGGCTGCTGTCCGAGCTGCACGCGCTGACCGACCAGGTGACGCAGTCCCTGGAGGCGTACGACACCCAGCGCGCCGGCAAGCTGCTGTCCGCGTTCGTCGACGACCTGTCGAACTGGTACGTCCGCCGCTCCCGGCGCCGCTTCTGGCAGGGCGACAAGGCCGCGCTGCGCACCCTGCACGAGGTGCTGGAGACCGTCACCAAGCTGATGGCGCCGATCACCCCGTTCATCACCGAGCGGGTGTGGCAGGACCTGGTCGTGCCGGTGACCCCGGGCGCCCCGGAGTCGGTGCACCTGGCCGCCTGGCCGGAGGCGGACCTGTCCGCGATCGACCCGGAGCTGTCGAAGCAGATGGTCCTGGTCCGCCGGCTCGTCGAGCTGGGCCGCGCCACGCGCGCGGAGTCGGGCGTCAAGACGCGTCAGCCGCTGTCCCGCGCGCTGATCGCGGCGGCCGGCTTCGAGTCCCTGGACCCCGAGCTGCACACGCAGATCACCGAGGAGCTGAACGTCTCCTCGCTGGCGTCGCTGTCCGAGGTGGGCGGCTCGCTGGTGGACACCACCGCCAAGGCCAACTTCCGGGCGCTGGGCAAGCGGTTCGGCAAGCGGGTGCAGGACGTGGCGAAGGCGATCGCGAACGCGGACGCCGCCGCGCTGTCGCTGGCGCTGCGCGAGGGCACGGCCTCGGTGGAGGTCGACGGCGAGACGGTCGCCCTGGCCCCCGACGAGGTGATCATCACCGAGACCCCGCGCGAGGGCTGGTCGGTGGCCTCCGACTCGGGCGCCACGGTCGCCCTGGACCTGGAGATCACCGAGGAGCTGCGGCAGGCGGGCCTGGCCCGTGACGCGATCCGGCTGATCCAGGAGGCCCGGAAGAACAGCGGCCTGGACGTCGCCGACCGGATCGCTCTGCGCTGGACCTCGACGGACCCGGCGGTGGTCGCGGCGCTGACCGAGCACAGCGCGCTGATCGCCGAGGAGGTCCTGTCGACCGACTTCGCGCAGGGTGAGGCGGACGACACCTTCGGTGAGCCGTTCACCGACGAGGGCCTGTCGCTGACGTTCCGCCTGCGCAAGGCGTAAGCCCCGAACCGGCCGAGAGCGGCCCGGTCTCCGCGAGGAGACCGGGCCTTCTTCATGGGCGCCGGCGCTGCAAGGTGGCCCGACCTCTGCCGCGCGCTCCGCGCCCTCCGTATGGACGCCGGTCCTGCGCCGCGGGCCACCCCTGTTCATGGGCCGGGGTATCCCCCACCACGTTCATCGGCCGGCCGAGGTTCCCCCGACCACCCGGCCCGAGATCTGACCGTGCCGGACCACCGCCTCCCCGGGCCCGGCACTTGCCTCTCAACCCGCGTAAACAGGGCGGGCCCCCGCGACCGAAGTCCCGGGGGCCCGCCCTGGTGAGCGCTGCCGACGCCGTTGTCGTACTAGTGCCCGATGCTCAGTTGTCGTCCTCGTCGATCAGGAACCCGCGCATCGGCGAGGGTGCCTGGCCCATCGGGGACGGACCCTGCGGGCGAACCGGGGCCATGGGCTGGGTCATGGCCGGGCTCATCTGCTGCTGGCCGCCGTAGGACGGGGCGGACGGACCGGGGTTGCCGCCCATCGTCTGGTTGCCGCCGTAGGACGGGGCGCTCGCGCCGGCCGGAGCCATGGAGGGCGCCGGGGACGGCGGCAGCGACGCGGTCGCCGGGGTGCGCGGCGGGGCCAGGGAGTCGTCGGCCTGGGTCTCCAGCTGGCGCAGCTGGGACTCGAGGTACGACTTCAGGCGCGTGCGGTACTCGCGCTCGAAGCCGCGCAGGTCCTCGACCTTGCGCTCCAGCGTGGCGCGGGCGGACTCCAGGGAGCCCATCGCGACGCGGTGCTTCTCCTGCGCGTCCCGCTCCAGGGCGTCGGCCTTGGCACGGGCGTCACGCTCCAGACCCTCGGCGCGGCTGCGGGCCTCGCCGACGATCTTGTTGGCCTCGGAGCGGGCCTCGGCGATCGCCTGGTCGGCGGTCTGCTGGGCCAGCGAGAGGACTCGGGCGGCGCTGTCGCCGCCGGGGCCCTGACCGGGCATGCCCATGGGACCACCCATGGGGCCGCCCATCTGCTGCTGCATGGGCGGCTGGCCGCCCATCGGGCCCTGGCCCATCGGACCCTGGCCCATCGGGCCGGGACCCTGCGGGCCGCCCTGACCGCCGGGGCCGGCGGGCAGCTGCGGGGCACCGCTCGGCAGCTGGGGCGGGCCACCCATGGGGCCGCCCATCTGCTGCTGCGGCGGGCCCGATATCCCGGCGGGCACCGGCGCGCCGGGACCTCGCATGCCCTGCTGCTGCGGGTGCTGCTGCTGGTCCTGCTCCGGCGGGCCCTTGCGCATGTTCTGCTGGTTCTGGGCGGCCGCACGGGTCGCCGCGGCCAGCTTGGCGCGCAGGTCCTCGTTCTCGCGGAGCAGACGGGTCAGTTCGGCTTCGACCTCGTCGAGGAAGGCATCGACCTCGTCCTCGTCATAGCCTTCTCGGAGGCGGACGGTCGTGAACTGCTTGTTCCGCACGTCCTCGGGGGTCAACGGCATCTCTTCACCTCAACGTAGTCATCGGCAGTCGGCAAGACCGTATCGTCCACCCTCATCACATGAAGCTCCCCGTGATGGAGAGGAGGATGTAGACGATGATCATCAGTACGAAGAAGGACAGGTCGAGCGCCACGCCCCCGAGACGCAGCGGCGGGATGAACCGCCGCAGAAGCTTCAGCGGTGGATCGGTGACAGTGTAGGTGGCCTCCAGTACGACCACCATCGCCTTGCCGGGTTGCCACGAGCGGGCGAACTGGAACACGTAGTCCATCACGAGCCGGAAGATCAGCACGACGAGGAACACAAGCAGCGCGGTGTGGACCACCGTGATGAACACGCTCATGGCCTGCGCTTCCCTCTCCCCTGTCCGTGCTCTTCCGAACCTGATCCGGTCGTCTGCGTCTCAGCTCTGGTTGAAGAACCCGCCCTCTGCGATGCGGGCCTTGTCCTCCGCCGTGACATCGACGTTAGCAGGAGACAACAGGAACACCTTCTGCGTCACCCGCTCGATGCTGCCGTGTAGACCAAACACCAAACCGGCCGCAAAGTCGACAAGTCGCTTCGCGTCTGTGTCATCCATCTCAGTCAGATTCATGATCACCGGGGTGCCCTCACGGAAGTGTTCCCCGATGGTACGGGCCTCGTTGTAGGTCCGGGGGTGAAGCGTGGTGATCCGGTAAGGCTCTCGCTCGGACACAACCTTGGGCATGATCACCGGTGCGTTCTTCTCGAGGGACTGACGTTCTTGTGTGATGGATGCCACGGGCGCGATCCGCGCCGGACGCCCGGATTCCGCGGCGAGCGAAGTCGAACGGGCCACCGGCTCGCGCGGCGCGGGCGGTTGCACGATACGCACCTCTTCGTCCCTTTGGGACTGATGTGCGCTGTGCGACTGGTGTGACGATTCGTGCCGTCGATGGTCCCGTTCCGGCTCCGGGTCCAACTCGGGCTCGAAGTCGTCGTCGGGGTCGAATCCGCGGCCGTCGTACCCATCGTCCTCCACGAGGCCGAGGTAGACCGCCATCTTGCGCATCGCGCCGGCCATGCTCTGAGTCCTCCGCTCTGTGGTGGATCGGCTGACGACTGCCAAGTGCCCGCGATCCACGAGGTCGTTGTGCCCGCCTTCGCAGGCACTGACCATATTTTCTGCTGTGGTCCGACTTCTTGGCGACGTTACCCGAGCCTGGGGCGGACTCCGAGTACCGCGGTGCCGACGCGTACATGTGTCGCCCCGGCGGCCACGGCCTGTTCGAGGTCCGCACTCATCCCTGCCGACACCATGGTTGCAGCCGGATGGGCTCGGCGCAGGTCAGTCGACAAATCCATGAGCCGTTCAAACGCCGCCCGTTCGCGCCCCGCGTACTCCCCCGTGAGCGGAGCGACGGTCATCAGCCCGTCGAGCCGCAGCCCCGGCGCCCGTCCGACGAGGTCGGCCAATTCTTCGATTCCGTCCGGGGCCACGCCGCCACGCTCGCCTCTGCCGCTCTCCCCCGCGTCCAGCGCGACCTGGATCAGGCAGCCGATCTCGCGGCCCGCCCGCACGGCCTCCTTCGACAGGGCCGTGACGAGCCGGGCGCGGTCGACGGACTGCACGACATCGGCGTAACCGACCACGGAACGGACCTTGTTGGTCTGCAACTGGCCGACAAAATGCCACTTAAGGGGCAGATCCGAGCATGCGGCGGCCTTCGGCGCCGCGTCCTGGTCGCGGTTCTCGGCGACATGGCGCACACCGAGTTCCGACAGGATCCGCACATCGCTCGCCGGATAGGTCTTGGTGACCACGATCAGGGTCACCTCCTCCCGCTTGCGCCCGGCCGCCACGCACGCGGCGGTGATGCGCTCCTCCACTTTCGCCAGGTTTGCGGCGAGTTGGGTCTTACGGTCCGTCATGCCCCATCAGTCCAGCCAGACATAGCCCGCGAGCCGCCCGGTGGTGCGGTCTCGGCGGTACGAGAAGTGATCGCCCGACTCCAGCGTGCACTCCGGCGCCTGCGCCCGGTCGCACACCCCGAGCCGGTCGAGCTGCGCGTGCACCCCGGCGCTCACATCGACCGCCGGCGTGCCCCAGCTCGTCTCTGCGTACGCCGCCGGCTCGACGGCCGCCACCTCGGCGCGCATCGCCTCGGGTACTTCGTAGCACCGCCCGCACACGGCCGGTCCGGTGCGGGCGACGATCCGGCCCGGCTCGGCGCCGAGTTCGACCATGGCCCGTACGGCGGCCGGGACGACGCCCTGGACCATGCCGGGCCGGCCCGCGTGCGCCGCCGCGGCGACTCCGGCGACCGGATCGGCGAGCAGCACCGGCACGCAGTCGGCGGTGAGCACGGCGAGGGCGAGTCCGCGGCGGACGGTGACGATCGCGTCGACCTCCGGGACCGGGCGGTCGCCCCAGGGTTCGTCGACGACGGCCACGTCGGCGCCGTGCACCTGGTTCATCCACACGACCCGGGCCGGGTCGATACCGAGCGACTTGGCCGCGATGTCCCGGTTGGCCCGTACGGCCTCCGGGTCGTCGCCGACCGCGCCGCCGAGGTTGAGCTCCTCATACGGAGCGGCGCTCACCCCGCCCCACCGGTCGGTGAAGGCGAAGTGGGCGCCGCTCACGCTCTCGCGCCGTCTTATCACTTGAGGAAGTCCGGGACGTCCAGCTCCTCGGCCGCGCTGTCCGTGTAGGCCGGACGCGGCGCCGGGGTGACCGGCGGCGCGGGGGCCGGGATGTCGGCCACGGGCTCGGGCGCCGGCTCCGGGTCCTCCTTGGGCTTGACGCTGCCGAGCGAGCCGAAGGACGGGCGGCTGGGCTCGGCCTGCCGTACCGGCGTGGGCTCCTCTCGGCGGGCGCCCCCCGAGGCCGAGGACGAGCCGAGGACGTTGTCCCGGCGGGCCGGGGGCTGGCCGCCGTCGAAGCCGGCCGCGATCACGGTGACCCGCACCTCGTCGCCGAGGGCGTCGTCGATGACCGCGCCGAAGATGATGTTGGCCTCCGGGTGGGCGGCCTCGCTGACCAGCTGGGCGGCCTCGTTGATCTCGAACAGGCCGAGGTCGGAGCCGCCGGAGATGGAGAGCAGCACACCGCGGGCGCCGTCGATGGACGCCTCCAGCAGCGGGGAGGAGATCGCCATCTCGGCCGCGGCCACCGCGCGGTCGTCGCCGCGGGCGGAGCCGATGCCCATGAGGGCCGAACCGGCCTCGGACATGACGGACTTCACGTCGGCGAAGTCGAGGTTGATCAGACCGGGGGTGGTGATGAGGTCGGTGATGCCCTGGACACCGGAGAGCAGGACCTGGTCGGCGGACTTGAAGGCGTCCAGGACCGAGACCTGGCGGTCCGAGATGGACAGCAGCCGGTCGTTGGGGATGACGATGAGGGTGTCGACCTCTTCGCGCAGTTCGGCGATGCCGTCCTCGGCCTGGTTCGCGCGGCGCCGTCCCTCGAAGGTGAACGGGCGCGTGACCACGCCGATGGTGAGGGCGCCCAGCGAGCGCGCGATGTTGGCCACGACGGGCGCGCCGCCGGTGCCGGTGCCGCCGCCTTCACCGGCCGTCACGAAGACCATGTCGGCCCCCTTGAGGACCTCCTCGATCTCCTCGCGGTGGTCCTCGGCGGCCTTGCGGCCGACGGCCGGGTTGGCTCCGGCGCCGAGTCCGCGGGTGAGTTCGCGGCCGACGTCCAGCTTGACGTCGGCGTCGCTCATCAACAGCGCCTGTGCGTCGGTGTTGATGGCGATGAACTCGACGCCCTTGAGACCGACCTCGATCATCCGGTTGATGGCATTGACACCACCGCCGCCGACACCGATGACCTTGATGACTGCGAGGTAGTTCTGCGGTGCTGCCACGTCGAAGGCCTCTCGCCTCGAATTACGTTGTCGTCGCCGTGCGGTGCCCCGCGCGGGGACGACGGATGCCGAATGGGACGGTCCGTAGCGCCGACCCGAACCCTAACCCTGAAGTTTAGGGTTACCAGTGTGTCTGTTCCCTGGAGTCTTCTGAACAGGACACTAAGTCGACAAGTGGCGCCCGTTCAACGAACACGCCGAACCTCCCGTTTTTCTTTTCACCCTATGTGATCAGGCGTAGCGGTGCCCAACCAGGGTGCTGGCCTGCGCTGATGCGCGTCAACTCCCCGAAGAGGCCGGGGCGGTGGGGACGCTGACATCCAAGTGCCGTGCGCCGGGAGCTGCTTTCATGAGAGCTGCGAGGGTCCGTGCCTTGGCGCGGCCGTTCTCGCTGCTGCCCCAGGCCACCGTGCGGCCGCCGGCCAACTCCAGCGAGATGTCGTCGTAGGAACGGACTTGGACGGTCCGGGTGTCCCGCGCCACCGCGGCCGGCAGGTCGCCCGCGACCTGGACGGCCTCGCGCACGAGCCGGCCGGTGCCGAAGCGGCGGAAGCTCGCGGCGCCCGAACCCGTGCGGAACACGGACATTTCCAGCAGGGGAACACCGTCCGGCGCCCGCGAAACCGTGGCGAACCGGACACCTTCGTGGTCGACTTCGATGAAATTCCGCCCTTTTCGGACCAGCAGTACCGGGCTGCGCTCGGTCACCTTCAGACCGATTCCACGGGGCCAGGCGCGGACCACGTCAACGGTGTCAATTCGGGGCAGTTTCCGGCGAAGCCGGGCTTCGATGCGGTCGGTGTCGACGGAAATCATCGGCGCCCCGACCGGTACGGCCGCCGCGCTGCGCACCTCTGCGGGGGTCAGCACGCGCGTGCCGGACACCGAGACGTGCCGGACGCGCACCCAGGACGAGCCGTACAGCACCCAGACGCCGGCCCCCAGCAGTACGGCAACTGCGGCCAGAATGACGATCGTACGAAGGCGCGGCCGCCGGAGCCTGCGGGCGAGCGGCGGGCCGGACGACTCCTGCTGGCGTTCACCGCGCTCGGCGGTCGTCTGTCCGGCCACGCTCACTGCCCCTTCGTCATATGGTCCTAACGGCGTGAGGCGATCGCCTCGTACACCATGCCGACGAGCAGTTCGTCGGCGTCCCGGCGGCCGAACTCGCTTGCGGCGCGGGACATCTCGTACAGCCGGTGCGGATCGGCGAGCACGGGCAGGACGTTCTGCTGCACCCACTCGGGCGTGAGTTCCGCGTCGTCGACCAGGAGTCCGCCGCCGGCCTTCACCACCGGCTGGGCGTTGAGCCGCTGTTCGCCGTTGCCGATGGGCAGCGGGACGTACGCGGCCGGAAGCCCGACGGCGGAGAGCTCGGCGACGGTCATCGCGCCCGCGCGGCAGAGCATCATGTCGGCCGCGGCGTACGCGAGGTCCATCCGGTCCAGGTAACTTACCGGGATATAGGGGGGCATTCCCGGCATCTGGTGCACCTGCGGCAGTTCGTTCTTCGGGCCGACCGCGTGCAGGATCTGGATGCCGGCCTGCTGGAGCCAGGGGGCGACCGCCTGGGTCACCTCGTTCAGCCGCCGGGCGCCCTGGGAGCCGCCGGAGACCAGCAGCGTGGGCAGGTTCGGGTCGAGGCCGAAGCGGTGCCGGGCCTCCGGGCGCGCGGCGGCGCGGTCCAGGGTGGCGATGGAGCGGCGCAGCGGGATGCCGATGTAGCGGGCGTCGCGCAGCTTGCTGTCCGGCGTGGAGACGGCGACCCGGGCCGCGTACCGCGAGCCGATCTTGTTGGCGAGGCCGGGGCGGGCGTTGGCCTCGTGGATCACGATGGGCACGCCGAGGCGCTTGGCGGCCAGATAGCCGGGCAGGGCGACATAGCCGCCGAAACCGACCACGACGTCCGCCTTGGTGCGCTCCAGGACCTGCTCGGCGGCCTTGATGGTGCCGCGCAGCCGGCCCGGGACGGTGATCAGCTCGGGCGTCGGCTTGCGGGGCAGCGGCACCGCCGGGATCAGCGCGAGTTCGTAGCCGCGCTCGGGGACGAGCCGGGTCTCCAGGCCGCGCTCCGTGCCCAGGGCCGTGATCCCCACGGTCGGGTCCTGCCTGCGCAGGGCGTCCGCGAGGGCGAGCGCGGGCTCGATGTGGCCGGCGGTCCCCCCACCGGCGAGTACGACATGCACCGAAATTCACCGCTCTCCGGACGGACGCGCCGCCGAGGCACGCCGTCGCATCGTGTTCCATCTCCGGGGACTCCGACCGGACCCGGAGCCCCCAGTCCCCCGCTTTCTACCAAAGCGAGGTTGCCGCATCGCAAGCGCCGCCCGCGCAGCGGGCTCGTCGCGCGCGAAGGCGATCAGCAGCCCGATGGCGAACATGGTCGGCAGCAGGGCGGACCCTCCGTAGGAGAACAGCGGGAGGGGCACGCCGGCGATCGGCAGCAGACCGAGCACCGCACCGATGTTGATCACCGCCTGGGCGGTGATCCAGGTGGTCACGCCTCCCGCGGCGTACCTCACGAAGGGGTCCTCCGTGCGTCCGGCCACGCGGATACCCGCATAGCCTAGAGCCGCGAAGAGGGCGAGCACCGACAGCGTCCCCGCCAGGCCCAGTTCCTCACCGGTGACGGCGAAGATGAAGTCGGTGTGCGCTTCCGGGAGTTGCCCCCATTTTTCCACACTCGCACCAAGACCGGAGCCGAAGAGTCCGCCGGAGGCGAGGGCGTAGATGCCGTGCGCGCCCTGCCAGCACATGTCGTTCGGGCCGGGGTCGGTGGCGGCGATGCAGCTGAGCCGGTTCAGCCGGTGCGGGCTGGACCAGATGGCGAGCGCGGCGAGCAGCCCGGCGACGCTCAGCACCCCGGAGAACAGCCGGGTGGGCGCCCCCGCGAGCCAGAGCAGACCGAACAGGATCGCCGTCAGGATGATCGTCGTGCCCATGTCGCCGCCGAGCATGATCAGCCCGAGCAGCAGGAAGGCGACCGGCACCAGGGGCACCAGCATGTGCTTCCACTGGGTCAGCAGCTTCTTCTCCTGCTTGCGGGCGATCAGGTCCGCGCCCCACAGCACCAGGGCCAGCTTGCCGAACTCGCTGGGCTGGATCTGGAACGAGCCGCCGAGGGAGATCCAGTTCTGGTTGCCGTTGACCGCCATCCCTATCCCGGGGATCTGCACCAGGACCATCAGGAAGACGGCGGCGGCGAGGATCGGGTAGGCGAGCGCCCGGTGCAGCTTCACCGGCATGCGGGAGGCCGCGAACAGCAGCACCCCGCCGATGAGCGCGGCGAGGAACTGCTTGCGGAAGAAGTACGACCCGGGCAGCGAGAGCTGCAGCGCGGTGATCTGGGAGGCCGAGTAGACCATCACCAGACCCAGCACGGTGATCAGCAGGGTGCCGCCGACGATCAGGTAGTAGGCGGTCAGCGGCCGGTCCCAGGCCCGGCGGGCGCGGGTGTAGAGGCGCTGTACGGGGTTCTCGCGCGGAAGGCGCGGCGCGGGGGGCCGCTTGACGGCCCGCCCGGCCGGAGGACGACCTGTACGGCTACCGGACATCACCGGCTCCTCCCGGCCTCAGCCACATCCGAGTCTCCCGTTCCTTCGAGGGTCCCGAAGCACCCTGTGTGGCCGAGACCCGGTCAGGCGCCCGCTTCGAGTTCGCGGACCGCCGCCGCGAACGCGTCACCGCGCTGGTTGTAGTTGGTGAACATGTCCATGGAGGCGCAGGCCGGGGCCAGCAGCACCGTGTCGCCGGGCTGTGCGAGCCGCTTCGCTTCCGTCACCGCCTGGAGCATCGCCCCAGTGTCGGTCCGGTCGACGTCGACCACGGGGACTTCCGGCGCGTGTCGCGCGAGGGCGTCACGGATCAGGGCACGATCGGCGCCGATCAGGACGGCGCCGCGCAGCCGCCTGGCCGACTTGGCGACCAGCTCGTCGAAGGTCGCGCCCTTCGCCAGGCCGCCCGCAATCCATACGATCGGTTCATATGCCGCCAACGAGGCTTCGGCGGCATGGGTGTTGGTCGCCTTGGAGTCGTCCACGTACGCCACCCCGTCGACGTCGGCGACGTGCGCGATGCGGTGGGCGTCCGGGCGGAAGGCCCGCAGGCCCTCGCGTACGGCCCTGGCGGGCACCCCGAAGGCGCGCGCGAGGGCCGCCGCGGCAAGGGCGTTGGCGATGTTGTGCGGGGCCGGCGGGTTGACGTCGGAGACCTCGGCCAGCTCCTGCGCGTTCTTCTGCCGGTTCTCCACGAAGGCGCGGTCGACCAGGATGCCGTCCACGACGCCGAGTTGGGAGGGCGCGGGCGTGCCGAGGGTGAAGCCGACGGCGCGGCAGCCCTCCTCGACGTCGGCCTCGCGCACCAGCTCCTCGGTGCGCTTGTCGGCCGCGTTGTAGACGCAGGCGACCCGATTGCCTTCGTAGATGCGGCCCTTGTCGCGCGCGTACGCCTCCATGGAGCCGTGCCAGTCGAGGTGGTCCGGGGCGAGGTTGAGGACCGCCGCGGAGTGGGCGCGCAGCGAGGGCGCCCAGTGCAGCTGGTAGCTGGACAGCTCCACGGCGAGGACGTCGTACTCCTCCTCGCCGAGGACCGCGTCCAGCAGGGAGACGCCGATGTTGCCTACGGCGGCCGTGCGCAGCCCGGCGGCCCTCAGGATCGACGCGAGCATCTGGACGGTGGTGGTCTTGCCGTTGGTGCCCGTGACCGCGAGCCAGGGCGCCGCGCCGGGGCCGCGCAGCCGCCAGGCCAGCTCCACGTCGCCCCAGACGGGCACACCGGCCTTCCCGGCCGCCTGGAACAGCGGCTTGTCGGGCTTCCAGCCGGGCGCGGTGACGATCAGCTCGGTGCCCTCCGGCAGGGTTGCGCCGTCGCCCAGGCGTACGGCGATGCCGAGCGCCTTCAGCTCCGCGGCCTGTTCACGCGCGCGTGCGTCGTCGCCGTCGTTGACGACCGTGACGATCGCCCCGCGCGCGTGCAGCGCCTTCGCCGCCGGGACGCCGGAGACGCCGAGCCCGGCGACGGTGACGTGCTTGCCCTGGAAGTCGGAGAGCTCCGAGGTGGGGGTCACTTGTCCGCTGCCCATCCTGCGTAGAAGAGGCCCAGTCCGACGATGACACAGATGCCCTGGATGATCCAGAAGCGGACCACCACCAGGACTTCGGACCAGCCCTTGAGTTCGAAGTGGTGCTGGAGCGGCGCCATCCGGAAGACGCGCTTGCCGGTGAGCCGGAAGGAGCCGACCTGGATGACGACCGACATGGTGATGAGGACGAACAGGCCGCCCATGATGGCCAGCAGCAGCTCCGTGCGGGAGAGGATGGCCAGACCGGTGAGGACGCCGCCGAGGGCGAGCGAACCGGTGTCGCCCATGAAGATCTTCGCCGGCGAGGTGTTCCACCACAGGAAGCCCAGGCAGGCGCCCATCAGCGCGGAGGCGATCACCGCGAGGTCGAGCGGGTCGCGCACCTCGTAGCAGGCGGCCGGGTTGGTCAGGGTCTGCGCGTTGGCGCAGGACTCCTGGAACTGCCAGACGCCGATGAACGTGTAGGCGCCGAAGACGAGCACGGAGGCGCCGGTGGCCAGGCCGTCCAGGCCGTCGGTGAGGTTCACGCCGTTCGACATCGCGAGGATCATGAACAGCGCCCAGATCACGAACAGCACCGGGCCGATCGACCAGCCGAAGTCGGTGATGAAGGACAGCTTGGTGGAGGCCGGGGTGTTGCCGCGCGCGTCGGAGAACATCAGCGACAGCACCGCGAAGGCGATGCCGACGATCAGCTGGCCGGCCATCTTCGCCTTGGCCCGCAGGCCCAGCGAACGCCGCTTGACGATCTTGATGTAGTCGTCGAGGAAGCCGACCAGGCCCATGCCGAACATCAGGCCGAGGACCAGCAGCCCGGAGTAGGTGGGCGGGTAACCGGTGATGAGCTTGCTCAGGAAGTACGCCGCGATGGTCGCCAGGATGAAGGCGATACCGCCCATGGTCGGCGTACCGCGCTTGCTGGCGTGCTCGCGCGGTCCGTCGTCACGGATGTACTGGCCGTAGCCCTTGCGGGCCAGGAGCTTGATCAGCAGCGGGGTGCCGATCAGCGTCAGGAAGAGGCCAATGACTCCTGAGAACAGGATCTGCTTCATCATCGGGCGGCAACCTCGCCCTCGGCACCGGTCTCGGCGAGCGCCTGGGCAACGCTCTCCAGACCCACCGAACGGGACGCCTTCACGAGCACGACGTCCCCCGGGCGCAACTCGCTGCGCAACAGGTCGATCGCCGCCTGTGCGTCGGACACGTGCACCGACTCCTCACCCCACGAACCCTCGTTATATGCGCCCAGTTGCAGCCAGGAGGCCTCAATCCCCCCGACGGCGACGAGCTTGCTGACGTTGAGCCGGACGGCGAGCCGTCCGACGGCGTCGTGCTCGGCGAGCGCCTCGTCCCCCAGCTCGGCCATCTTGCCGAGCACCGCCCACGTGCGGCGCCCCTTGCCCATGGCCGCGAGCGCCCGGAGGGCGGCCCGCATGGACTCGGGGTTGGCGTTGTAGGCGTCGTTGACGATGGTCACGCCGTCCGGGCGCTCGGTGACCTCCATGCGCCAGCGGGAGAGGGAGCCCGCCTCGGAGAGCGCGGTGGCGATCTCTTCCCCGGACATGCCCAGCTCATGGGCGACGGCGGCCGCGGCGAGCGCGTTCGACACGTGGTGCTCACCGTACAGGCGCATGGTCACATCGCTTGCACCGGAGGGTGTGTGAAGCCTGAAGGACGGCTGTCCGCTGTCCGTGAGTCGCACGTTCTCGGCGCGTACGTCCGCTTCGGCCGACTCTCCGAAAAGGACCACCTTCGCCTTGGTACGGGAGGCCATCGCCCGCACCAGCGGGTCGTCGGCGTTGAGGACCGCGACCCCGCCCTCGTCGGCCGCGGGCAGCGCCTCCACCAACTCGCCCTTGGCCTGGGCGATCTGCTCCCGGCCGCCGAACTCGCCGATGTGGGCGCTGCCGACGTTCAGGACCAGGCCGACCCTCGGCGGGGTCAGCTCGGTGAGGTAGCGGATGTGGCCGATCCCGCGGGCGCCCATCTCCAGCACCAGGAAGCGGGTCTCCTCGGTGGCGGACAGGGCGGTCAGCGGCAGCCCGATCTCGTTGTTGAGCGAGCCGGGCGTGAACACCGTCGGCGCCTTGCGCCGCAGGACCTGGGCGATCAGGTCCTTGGTGCTGGTCTTGCCCGCCGAGCCGGTCAGGGCGACGAGGGTCGCGCCGAGCCGGCGTACGACGTGCCGGGCGAGGGCGCCGAGCGCGGTCTGCACGTCCTCGACCACGATCGCGGGCACGCCGACCGGGCGGGACGCCAGTACGGCGGCCGCACCGGCCTCGATCACCTGCGCGGCGAAGTCGTGGCCGTCCACGCGTTCGCCGACGAAGGCGACGAACAGGCTGCCGGGCGTCACTTCACGGGAGTCCCGGACGACCGGTCCCGTGACCTGGACGGACGGGTCCGGTATGTCGTGCGTCTGCCCGCCGACGACTGCTGCGATCTCGGCGAGGGAGAGGGCGATCACAAGTTCATCCCCTGGATCTTCGGGATTTTCATCCCTGGGTCTTCTGGATGGCTTCGCGGAGCACCTGGCGGTCGTCGAAGGGACGGACCACGCCGGCGATGTCCTGGCCCTGCTCGTGGCCCTTGCCCGCGACCAGCACGGTGTCGCCGGCCCGGGCGCGCCCCACGGCGGCGGCGATCGCGGCGGCCCGGTCCTCGAACAGGAGCACCTCGCCGCGCTCGTGCGCGGGCACCGAGGCGGCGCCCTGGAGCATGGTCGCGAGGATCGCGAGCGGGTCCTCGGAGCGGGGGTTGTCGGAGGTCAGTACGGCCGTGTCGGCGAGCCGGGCCACGGCGGCGCCCATCGGGGCCCGCTTGGTCCGGTCGCGGTCGCCGCCGCAGCCGAGGACGACGTGCAGCCGGCCCTTGGTGACCTTGCGCAGCGCCTTGAGCACGGACTCGACGGCGTCGGTCTTGTGGGCGTAGTCCACGACCGCGAGGTAGGGCTGCCCGGCGTCGACGCGTTCCAGCCGGCCGGGGACGCCCGGGACGGCGGCGACGCCGTCGGCGGCGGTCTGCGGGTCGAGGCCGGCGGCGGCGAGGGCGACGATGGCGGCGAGGGTGTTCGCCACGTTGAAGGGGCCCGGCAGCGGCGACTTGGCCTGGATCCGCTCGCCGTTCGGGCCGAGCACGGTGAACGTCGAGTCCATGGGGCCGACCTGGACGTGCTCGGCGCGCCAGTCGGCGTCGGGGTGGCCCTCGGCGGAGTAGGTGACGACCGGCACGGTGGCTTCCCGGACCAGCCGGCGGCCGTACTCGTCGTCGGCGTTGACCACACCGAGTCTGCTGCGCTCCGGCGTGAACAGCTGCGCCTTGGCCCGGAAGTAGTCCTCCATGTCGGAGTGGAACTCCATGTGCTCCGGGCTGAGGTTGGTGAACACGGCGACGTCGAAGACGCAGCCGTCGACCCGGCCGAGGACCAGGGCGTGGCTGGAGACCTCCATGGCGACCGCCTCGACGCCGCGCTCGCGCATGACGGCGAACAGGGCCTGCAGGTCGGTGGCCTCGGGGGTGGTGCGCTCGGACTTGATGCGCTCCTCGCCGATGCGCATCTCGACCGTGCCGACGAGACCGGTGGACTTCGCGGTCCTGAGCCCGCCCTCGACGAGGTAGGCGGTGGTGGTCTTGCCGGAGGTGCCGGTGATGCCGATCTGCAGCAGGTCGCGGCCCGGGTGGCCGTAGATCGTCGCCGCCAGCTCGCCCATCCGCCCGCGCGGGTCGTCGACGACCAGGACCGGCAGTCCGGTCGCGGCGGCGCGCTCGACGCCCGCCGGGTCGGTGAGCACGGCGGCCGCGCCGAGGCCGGCGGCCTGGGTGGCGAAGTCGGCGCCGTGCAGGCGGGCGCCCGGGAGGGCGGCGTACAGGTCGCCGGGGCGGACGGCGCGCGAGTCGTGGGTGATCCCCGTGATCCCGGCGTCGGTCTCCGGAGCGGCGGCACCCAGCTGATCGGCCAGTTCCGCGAGGGGTGTGGCGGAGACCTCGACCGGTCGGGGCGGTCCCGGGTATGTCACGGAAGCGCCTTTCTGGGTGGTTTGGGACTGATCAGCGTGTGGCACGGCGGTGAGCGTACCGGGAGTACCCCGTCCGGAGCGAAGCGAGGGGCTGCGGGCGCCTTGGTTCCCGGGGTCCGGGGTGATCGTCGTCACGGGTTCGTTCCTGGTGTTCCGGTGCTGATCAGGGCTTGTAGTCGACGGGCAGGTTCGCGGCCGGCGCGCCGGTCGGCGGCACCTGGAGGGTCTTCAGGGCGAACTCCATCACCTGCTTGTAGATGGGGCCGCAGATCTGGCCGCCGAAGTAGCTGCCCGAGGTGGCGTTCTGGATGGCGCAGTAGACGGTGATCCGGGGGTTGTCGGCGGGTGCGAAACCGGCGAACGACGACGTGTAGCCGTGGTACCGGCCGGTGGCCGGATCCACGCGGTTGGCCGTGCCGGTCTTGCCGGCGACGTTGTAGCCGGGGATGCGCGCCTTGGCGCCGGTGCCCTGTTCGTCGCCCACCACGGACTCCAGCATCCGCGCCAGGGTCCTGGCGGTCTTCTCGCTGACCACGCGGGTCTGCTTGGGCCGGGGCGCGGGGGTGAAGCGCCCGTCGGGGCCCTTGGTGCCGCGCACCAGGGTCGGCTGGATCCGCACCCCGCCGTTGGCGATGGTCGAGTACACGGAGGCGGCCTGCATCGCGTTGAGGGAGAAGCCCTGGCCGAAAGGAATCGTGTACTGCTGCGAGGTGGACCACTTCTGGTACGGCGCGAGGATGCCGGGCGTCTCGCCGGGGAAGCCGAGCCCGGTGTAGCTGCCGATGCCGAACCTGCGCAGGTACGAGTAGAGGACCTTGTTGGCCTCGGGCTGCGTCCTGCCCAGCTGGCCGGTGGCCAGAATGGTGCCGATGTTGCTGGACTTGGCGAGGACGCCGTTCAGCGTGAGGTACCAGGTGCCGTGGTCGACGTCGTCGGAGAAGAGCCGGTCGCCGCGGTGCAGCCGGTTGGGTACGACGACGTGGGTGAGCGGGGTCGCCGCGTTCTCCTCCAGCACGGCCGCCATCGACATCACCTTGGCGGTGGAGCCGGGCTCGTAGGCGTCCTGCAGGGCGGCGTTGCCCAGGGCGGCGCCGTCCGCCTTCGACAGGTCGTTGGGGTCGAAGCCGGGCGCGTTGGCCATGGCCAGGATCTGGCCGGTGCGGGTGTCCTGGACGATGACGTAGCCGCGGTCGGCCCTGGACTTCTTCACCTGCTCGGTGATGGCGTTCTGCGCGGCCCACTGGATGTCGCGGTCGATGGTCAGCTCGACGTCGGAACCGGGCACGGCGGGCGTCTCGTTGGAGCCCGCGGTCGGCACCTCGCGGCCGCCCGACTGGGCGTAGCGGATCTTGCCGTCCTTCCCCGAGAGCTGCTTGTTCAGCTCCTGCTCGATGCCGCCGCCGCCCTTGCCGTCGGCGTTGACCCAGCCCAGTATCCCGGCGGCGAGGTCGCCGTTGGGGTACACGCGCTGGCTGCTGGGGTCGGCGAAGACGCCGGCGAGCACGTTGACGGTGTTCCTGTCGGTCTCGGCCTTGTCGGCGAGCGCGGTCTTCAGGTCCTTGATCTGCTTCCAGACCTGCGGGGTCTGCCGGGTGGCGAGCCGGGCGTAGCGGGAGTCGGGGTTCTTCGGCCGCAGCTTCCTCACGAGGTCGGCCTGGCTCTTCCCGAGGATCGGCGAGAGCAGCGCGGCGGCCTGCTCCGGGCCGTCGCCGATCTTCAGCTGCTTCCTGCTGAACATCGTCGGGTCGGCCGTGATGTCGTAGGCGTCCTGGCTGATGGCGAGGGCCACGCCGTTGCGGTCGGTGATCCCGCCGCGCTCGGCGGCCAGCGTGTGCACGACATACCGGTTCTGCTCGGCCCGCGCGGCGTACGCGCTCGCGTCGACGCCCTGCACCTGCAGCAGCCGTACGACGAAGGCGATCAGGACCAGGGTGAGCGTGAGGCTGACCATGCGCAGCCGGGGCCGGGGGCTGCCGAGCCGGAGCGGGGGCGCGGTCATCGGCCGGGCCCCGCTCGGGCGCCGGGCCGGACGGGCGCCGGGCACGGGCTGCCGCCGCGCGGCGGCGCTCCTCGGCCGCGGCGGCCTGGCGGGCCCGGGCACACGTCGGCGCGGCGGTTCCCTGTCGGACACTTCCGTCACCTGCCGGGGGTCGGGGTGGGGGTGGGGGTGGGGGTGGGCTGGGAGCTGGCGGGGGGCGGGGGGGCGGCCGCCGCGGAGACCGAGGGGGCGGGCTGGGACAGGCCCTGGGGCGGTGTGGCGGCGCCGGCCGTGGCCGCGGCGGGGGCGCCGGGTGTCGCCGGGGCCGGGACGCCGGACAGGGCCGGGCCGGGGGCGCCGGGCGTGGCCGCGGACGGGCCGGGGGCCGGGGTCAGGACCTCGGGCGGGACCGGGTCGGTGAAGGCGGCGGACTCGGGGGCGGGGCTCGGGACGCCCTTGACCCTGCCGTCGGGGCCGAGGAAGACCGGGTCGCCGCCGGGGACCATGCCGAGCTGGCGGGCGCGGCGCTGGAGGGCGTCGGGGGACGAGTAGGCGTCGATGTCGCGCTGCAGCGCCTGTTCCTCGTCGGTGAGGTTCTTCGTCTGCTTCTGCAGGTCGGCGAGCTTGAACGACCCTTCGCTGAGCGCGGAGTTGAGCATCAGCAGCCCGATCAGGCCGCCGCCGAGGAGCAGGACGACGAGCAGCACGAACGGGGTGCGGGCGGCCCGGGCCCGGCCGGCCGGGAGGAGCCGCGCGAGCCGGGCGGCGCGCCCCCTCAGCTGGGGTTTCCTACGCACGGCTCCCCCGGCGGATCCGGAAGCCCGCACGGCCTCCCCGTCGTGCCCGGCAGTCCTGCCGACGCCCCCGGCCCGGCCGGGACCCCGCGCAGGCGCCCCGGGCGGGCGGGAGGTCCGCGCGGCTCCCCCCGTCGGTCCGGGAATCCAACCGGCCCGTCTCGGTCACTCGGCGTCCTCCCTGATGCGTTCCGCGCCGCGCAGCCTGGCCGGGGCGGCCCGGCGGTTCTCGGCGACCTCTTCCTCGGTGGGAAGTTCGGCACCCCGGGTGAGCAGCTTGAGCCGCGGCTGGTAGCGCTCCGGCACGACCGGGAGGCCGGGGGGTGCGGTGGAGGCCGCGCCGGCCGCGAAGACGTGCTTGACCAGACGGTCCTCCAGCGAGTGGTACGACAGGACGGCGATGCGGCCGCCGACGTCCAGGGCCTTCACCGCGGCCGGGATCGCCCGCTCCAGGACGGACAGTTCGCCGTTGACCTCGATGCGCAGCGCCTGGAAGGTGCGCTTGGCCGGGTTTCCGCCGGTGCGCTTGGCGGCCTGCGGCAGCGCGTCCCGGATCAGCTCCACCAGCCGCGCGCTGTTGCTGAACGGCTCCTTCTCGCGCTCGCGCACGATCGCGGACACGATCCGCTTGGCCTGCTTCTCCTCGCCGTACGCGCGCAGGATCCGCACGAGTTCGCCCGCCGGGTAGGTGTTGAGGACCTCGGCGGCGCTGATGCCGGTCGTCTGGTCCATCCGCATGTCCAGGGGCGCGTCCTGGGCGTAGGCGAAGCCGCGCTCGGCCTCGTCCAGCTGCATGGAGGAGACCCCGAGGTCGAACAGGACGCCCTGCACGCGCGCGATGCGGAGCCGGCGCAGCACCTCGGGCAGTTCGTCGTAGACGGCGTGCACGAGGGTGGCGCGCTCGCCGTAGGGCGCCAGCCGCTCGCCGGACAGCCGCAGCGCCTCCTTGTCCCGGTCGAGGCCGATCAGCCGGGCCTCGGGGAACCGGGCCAGCAGCCCTTCGCTGTGTCCGCCGAGGCCGAGGGTGCAGTCGACGACCACCGCTCCCGGGCGCTCCAGGGCGGGCGCCAGCAGGTCCAGGCACCGCTGGAGCATCACCGGGACGTGCCGGTCCTGTCCCTCCTGTCGCCCACCACCGCTGTCACGCGGAAGCGCTTCGCGCTCGTTCATCGTCTGGGGGCCTCTCGTCGTCCGGCGCGGGCCGCACGCACCGCCGGGTCCCCGCCAGCTCGTCGAGGAAAGGCCTGCCGGCGCCGGAAGCGTCAGCCGGACCGGGAGCGGGAGGAGGCCGAGCCGTACGTACGCGCCGCGCACGTGGGGAGACGGTCCGGGGGCGAGCCGGGGTCTCCGGGGGTTTCACCAGCAGGGAGAGCCGCGCCTCCCGCTTCGCGCCACTTTAGTCCACCGTGTCTCGCGGTCAATCAACCGGCCTGCGCGTCGCCTGGCGCATCGGGGCGGGAGCCGGGATTCGGCGGTGTTCACCCGCTCGGAGCAGGTTTGCCCTGCCTGTGGATTGGCTCACAACACGCCGCGATGACGTTTTTTGTCCCGCTCTCACCGGGCGACGGTACGGGCGGTGACCAGTAACGTCAGGGGTATGACGACTTCCGCAGCAGCTCCCACTGGATCCGAAGGCGCCATAACCGAGGGCGGCACCGTGACGGACCGCCTGGTCGCGGCGAACCAGGCGTACGCCGCCGAGTTCACCGACCCGGGCATGGACGCCCGCCCCGTACTCAAGGTCGCGGTCGTGGCCTGCATGGACGCCCGCCTCGACCTGCACAAGGCGCTCGGCCTGCAGCTCGGCGACTGTCACACCATCCGCAACGCGGGCGGTGTGGTCACCGACGACGTGATCCGCTCCCTGACCATCAGCCAGCGCGCGCTCGGCACCCGCAGCGTGGTCCTCATCCACCACACCGGCTGCGGCATGGAGTCCATCACCGAGGACTTCCGGCACGACCTGGAGATGGAGGTCGGCCAGCGGCCGGCCTGGGCGGTGGAGGCCTTCCGGGACGTCGACCAGGACGTCCGCCAGTCCATGCAGCGGGTGCGCACCTCGCCGTTCCTGCTGCACACCGACGACGTGCGCGGTTTCGTGTTCGACGTGCGCACGGGTCTGCTGCGCGAGGTCGACCCGGCCTGACCGGCGCACCGGCCGGCCGCCCCGGAGACATCCCGCCGACCCTGCGTCTGAAACCGGGATCGAGAAGGACGTGACACCGACATCCTGGGGGCAGTTGTCCACAGGCGAGTGACACGAATCGGTAACGGCAGCAAGAATGCGGGGTGTGGCGTCGCGCGGAACTTTTCCCGCGCGGTGCCCGTGTTTCGGGGTGGGCCGGTTTCGCAGACAGCGTCGGCCCGGAAAGTACGGGGCCGAGGAGGGCCGGGTGTCGACCTATGACGATCCAGCGAGCCATGGGGGCGCCCCCGCCCGAGCGTATTCGAGGGTGGGGGATGACCTGACCGCCACGGTCGAGCGGGTGCGCGCGTCCGTCGAGGGCGTGATCGAGGGCAAGCCCGAGGTCGTACGGCTCGCGCTGACCGTGCTGCTCGCCGAGGGGCACCTGCTGATCGAGGACGTCCCCGGCGTGGGCAAGACGATGCTGGCCAAGGCCCTGGCGCGGTCCATCGACTGCTCGGTGCGGCGCATCCAGTTCACGCCCGACCTGCTGCCGTCGGACATCACCGGGGTGTCCATCTGGGACCAGCAGCGCCGGGACTTCGAGTTCAAGCCGGGCGCCGTCTTCGCGCAGATCGTGATCGGCGACGAGATCAACCGCGCCTCGCCCAAGACCCAGTCGGCGCTGCTGGAGTCCATGGAGGAGCGCCAGGTCACCATCGACGGGCAGACCTACGAACTGCCCAGCCCCTTCATGGTGGTGGCCACGCAGAACCCGGTCGAGATGGAGGGCACCTACCCGCTGCCCGAGGCCCAGCGCGACCGCTTCATGGCCCGCGTCTCCGTCGGCTACCCCAGCGTGGAGGCCGAGTTGCAGATGCTCGACATCCACGGCGGAGTCAGCCCGCTCCAGGACCTGCAGCCGGTGGCGCACGCCCACGAGATCGTGAAGCTGATCGACGCGGTGCGCGGGGTGCACGTCGCCGAGCCCGTCCGGCGGTACGCGGTGGAGCTGGTCGCCGCGACCCGCACGCACCCCGACCTCAGACTCGGCGCCTCCCCGCGCGCGACGCTGCACCTGCTGCGCGCGGCGAAGGCCTCCGCGGCCCTGGACGGCCGGGAGTACGCACTGCCGGACGACGTCCAGGCGCTCGCCGTCGCCGTCCTCGCGCACCGCCTGCTGCCCACCGCCCAGGCCCAGCTGAACCGCCGTACGGCCGAGCAGGTCGTACAGGAGATCCTCCAGCAGACGCCGGTGCCCGCCGCGCCGGGCCGGCCGAGCGGCTTCGGCGGTCTCGGGCGGGGCGCTCCGGCGTATCCCCAGCAGCCCCCGCGGAGTCTGTGATGGGCCCCGGGGGGACCGGGCGGACGGAGGCCGGCCGCGAGGACGCGGGCGGTGTGCGCACGGCCCTCGCGGGCCTGACCACCCGCGGCCGCTCCTTCCTGGCGGCCGGGATCGCCGCCGCGATCTGCGCGTACGTCCTCGGCCAGCGGGATCTGCTGCGGGTCGGCCTGCTGCTGGCCGCGCTGCCCCTGATCTGCGCGACCGTGGTCTACCGCACGCGCTACCGGGTGGCCGGCACCCGCCGGCTCTCCCCCGCGCGCGTGCCCGCCGGCAGCGAGGCCCGGGTGCACCTGCGGATGGACAACGTCTCCCGGCTGCCCACCGGCCTGCTGATGCTCCAGGACCGGGTGCCGTACGTCCTCGGGCCGCGCCCCCGGTTCGTGCTGGACCGGGTGGAGCCGGGCGGCCGCCGCGAGGTGTCCTACCGGGTCCGCTCCGACCTGCGCGGCCGCTATCCGCTGGGCCCGCTGCAACTGCGGCTGACGGACCCGTTCGGGATGTGCGAACTGACCCGTTCCTTCTCCACGTTCGACACCCTCACGGTCATCCCGCGCGTGGAGCCGCTGCTCCCGGTCCGCTTCAGCGGAGAGGCCGAGGGGTACGGCGACGGCCGGCAGCGCTCGCTGGCCCTGGCCGGCGAGGACGACGTGATCCCGCGCGGCTACCGCTACGGCGACGATCTGCGCCGGGTGCACTGGCGGTCCACCGCGCGCTACGGCGAGCTGATGGTGCGGCGCGAGGAGCAGCCCCGGCGCTCGAGGTGCACGGTCCTGCTGGACACCCGGGGCGGCGCCTACGAGGGCGCGGGCCCCGACTCGGCCTTCGAGTGGGCCGTCTCCGGCGCCGCCTCGGTGCTGGTGCACATGCTCGAACGCGGCTTCTCGGTGCGGCTGTTGACGGACAGCGGCAGCATGGTGCCCGGCGCGGGCGCCGACGGGTTCGCGGGCGCCGGCCAGGACACCGCGGAGGCGGCCGGGCTGATGATGGACACCCTCGCGGTGATCGACCACTCCGACGGCACGGGCCTGTCCCGGGCGTACGACATGCTGCGCGGCGGCAACGAGGGCCTGCTGATCGCCTTCCTGGGCGACCTGGACGAGGAGCAGGCGGCGACGGTCGCCAGGATGAGCCGGCGCAGCGGCGGCGCCGTCGCCTTCCTGCTGGACCCGGACACCTGGACCCGGGAGGCGAGCGACGTGCCGCGGCCGGGCGATCCGCACGCCGAGCGGCTGCGCATGCTGCGCGAGGCCGGCTGGACCGCGCTGAGCGTGCCGCGCGGCGGCGCGCTCGGCACGCTGTGGCAGCAGGCAGACCGGGAGCGTTCGGGCCTGGCCGCGATGAGCGGGGAGGCGGCGCGATGAACGGGCGGGCACGACTGGCGCTGTGCGCGGCGGCGGCCACGCTGATGGCGTCCTGCGCGCTGCTGCCCCTGGTGGCCGTGCCGACCTGGCTGCTGCAGCTGGTCCCGCTGCTGGCGGTGCAGAGCGGGGTGGGCGCGGCGGCCCGCCGGGTGCCGCTGGGCCGGACCATGACGGTGCTGGCCCAGGCGCTGGTCACGCTGGTGCTGCTGACCCTGGTCTTCGCCCGGGAGCACGCGGTCGTCGGACTGCTGCCGGGCCCGGACGCCTTCCGGCACTTCGGCGACCTGCTCCAGCAGGGATCGAACGACGTCAGCGAGTACGCGATACCGGCGCCGCTGACCGACGGCATCAAGCTGATGCTGATCGGCGGGGTGCTGCTGATCGGTCTGCTGGTGGACACGCTCGCGGTGACCTTCCGCAGCGCCGCCCCGGCCGGGCTGCCGCTGCTCGCGCTGTACTCGGTGGCCGCCGGGCTGTCCGGTGGCGGGGCGGACTGGCTGTGGTTCCTGGTGGCGGCGGCCGGTTATCTGATGCTGCTGCTCGCGGAGGGCCGGGACCGGCTGGCGCAGTGGGGCCGGGTCTTCGGCGGCGCGCCCCGCTCCGCGGGTACCGCGGAGAGCGGCGCGGTGGCCCCGGTGCGCACCGGACGCCGGATCGGCGCGCTCGCGCTCGGCGCGGCCCTGGTGGTGCCGCTCGCCCTGCCCGCGATGCAGGGAGGCCTGCTGGACGCCGCCGGCACGGGCGTGGGAGCGGGCGACGGCAACGGCGGCACGATCTCCGCGGTCAACCCCCTGGTGTCCCTGCGCGACAGTCTGAACACGAACACCGACCGCCAGGTGCTGTCCCTGAGGACCAGTGCGACCGACATCTCGGACCTGTATCTGCGCATAGTGTCCCTGGACGACTTCGACGGCACCACGTGGAAGCCGGCCCAGCGGCACATCGTCGGCGTGCCGGACCGGTTCCCCACCCCCCTCGGTCTCGGCGGGGACGTCAAGCGGGCCACGGTGACGACGACGGTCTCGGCGGCGGACTGGTACGCCCAGGACTGGCTGCCGATGCCGTACCCGCCGAGCGGGGTGAGGATCGGCGGCCGCTGGCGCTACGAGCCGGTCGGCATGACGCTCGTCGGCGACCACGGCCAGACCACCCGCGGCGAGACCTACCAGGTGACCAGCCTGGACGTGCAGCCGACCGCGGCACAGCTGGCCACGGCGCCCGAGCCGCCCTCCGCCCTGGAGCGCGAGTACACGAAGGTGCCGTCCTCGGTGCCGAAGGTGGTGGCCAGGACCGCCCGGCAGATCACGGCGGGCGCCCGGAGCCACTACGAGCAGGCGGTCAAGCTCCAGGACTACTTCGCGGTCTCGGGCGGCTTCCAGTACGACACCCAGGTGGAGGTCGGCCGCGGTCCGAACGCCATCGCGACCTTCCTGAAGAAGAAGGAGGGCTTCTGCGTCCACTTCTCCTTCGCCATGGCGGCGATGGCCCGCACCCTCGGCATCCCGGCCCGGGTCGCGGTGGGCTTCGCGCCCGGCACCCCGCAGGCCGACGGCACGGTCACGGTGAGCCAGAAGGACGCGCACGCCTGGCCGGAGCTGTACTTCGAGGGCGTGGGCTGGACCCGCTTCGAGCCGACCCCGACCCGCGGCACCATGCCGTCGTACACCCAGTCGGACACGCCCGGGACCTCGCTGCCCAACCCGGACCTGCCGTCGCACGAGGCGTCCGCGGCGCCCTCGGCGACGGCCTCGCAGGGCCAGAGCTGCGCGCCCGACCTGGCCAGGGAGCAGGGCTGTGACACCGCGTCCGCGGCGGCGGCCCCGCACAGCGGCGGCGGTGGCGCGGGCCCGTGGTGGTCTCTGCTGATCGGTCTGGCCGCGCTGGTGGTCCTGGCGGTTCCGCTGGCGCCGATGCTGTGGCGGCTGCGGGTGCGTGCGGTGCGGCTCGGCGGACACGCCCGGACGGAACAGGGCGCGGTCGCGCACACCCTGGCGGCCTGGCAGGAGTTGACGGACAGCGCCTGGGACCACGGCATCGCGCCCGACGAGTCGCTGACCCCGCGTCGGGCGGCGGCCCGGATCGCCGGGCTGGGCCGGCTGGATCCGGCGGCCGGTGCCGCGGTGCACCGGCTCGCGGACGCGGTGGAGCAGGCCCTGTACGCGCCCCGGCCGCGTCCGGCGGCGGGCGCCGCCGAGGACGTGCGCCGAGTGGTCGCGGGCCTGCGCGGCAGCGTGAGCGCGGGCGCGCGGCTGCGGGCGCTGCTCCTGCCGCGCTCGTCGGTGCGGGTGCTGTGGGCGGTGTCGGCCCGCTGGTCGGCGCTCAGGGCCCGGCTCGCGGGGGCCCGGCCCGCACCGCGCCGGCCGTCGCAGCAGCAGGGCTGAGTCGACGGGTGAGGGGCGGCCACCAGCGGTGGCCGCCCCTCACCCGTTGTCTGTGTCCGTCGACGTCGTCGTCCGGTCGTTTGCTCGAAGCCGCCGGACGGCCGCTGCTACTGTCCCTGTCCGTCCCGGCGGCGCTGCCAGCGCTCTTCGATTCGGTCCATCATGGAGCGCTTCGGCCGCACCTGGCGGCGGACGGCGCCCGCCGGCTGCTCACCCGGCTTGGGCGCCTTGCGCCAGCCGGTGACCGCGAGTACGGCGCAGCCCAGCATGACGAGGAAACCCACCACGCTGACCCAGATCAGCTGCGCGACCATTCCGGCCATGAGGAGCGCGATACCCACGAGGAAGCCCGCGACCGCCTGGTAGACCCGCCGCCGGGTGTACGTCCGCAGCCCGTTTCCCTCAAGCGCCGACGCGAACTTGGGATCTTCGGCGTACAGCGCTCGCTCCATTTGCTCGAGCATGCGCTGCTCGTGCTCCGAGAGCGGCACGGAGTCCTCCTCATCGTGCAGTCGCCGGGGCGACCCGGGGGGTCCCTTCAGGATAGGCAGGGAATCGCCCCCGTGAAACCCGCCCCTCTACGCCAATTGGCCAACCGGAGTCCGTCATGGCTGTCCCGGCTCGCTGAGGCTTCCATTCCCCGGCGGCCGACCCGTCATGCCGGGCGGCTTACCTCGATCATACGGCGCAAACCCCACGATCGGGGGGCTTGTGGCGTACTCCATCCGCCGACGAGCCCCTGATCAGCGGCGGGTCACGGCGGTGCGCTCAGCCCTCGGCGGCACCCGGCGTCTCGCCGAGCACGTGCAGCTGGGTGGCGACGGAGTGGAAGGCGGGCAGCTCGGCCGCCGCGGACTCCAGCTTGAGGAGCGCGTCGAGGGCGCCGGGCTCGGTGTCCACGAGAACTCCGGGCACCAGGTCGGCGAAGACCCGCACGCCGTGCACGGCGCCGACCCTGAGGCCCGCGCCCTCGACGAGCGCGGTGAGCTGCTCGGCGGTGAACCGGCGCGGCATCGGGTCCCCGGAGCCCCAGCGGCCCTCGGGGTCCTGCAGCGCCTGCCGGGCCTCCGTGAAGTGACCGGCGAGGGCGCGGGCCAGCACGGCGCCGCCGAGGCCGGCGGCGAGCAGGCTGAGGACGCCCTCGGAGCGCAGTGCGGCGACGGCGTTGCGGACGCCCTCGGCCGGGTCGTCCACGTACTCCAGGACGCCGTGGCACAGCACGGCGTCGTAGCCCCCGCGCTCGACCACGTCGAACAGGCCGTGCGCGTCGCCCTGGACGCCCTTGACCCGGTCGGCGACGCCGGCCTCGGCGGCCCGGCGCTCCAGCGCGAACAGCGCGTTGGGGCTGGGGTCGACGACGGTGACGCGGTGGCCGAGCCGGGCGAGGGGCACGGCGAAGTTGCCGCTGCCGCCTCCGGTGTCGAGGACGTCCAGCGCCTCGCGTCCCGTGGCCTTGACCCGGCGGTCGAGGGCGTCCTGGAGGACCTCCCAGACGACGGCGGTGCGCAGGGAGGCGCGGGAGCGGGGGGTGTCGGAGCGCGGCGACGCCGGGTGCGGGTGCTGGTGGGAGGCGGGCGGGCGCATCGGGTCCGACACGGCGGTTGACTCCTCGGCAGGGCTGGCTGGAAGGCTTCAGGCGACTCCACCCTATGCCTCCGCCGCTTCGCCGGTCACCGCAGGCGGGCCGGACTCGGCGCGTCTCGCACGCCGGGTCCCGGGACGTCCCGAAGGCCGGGACCCACGGCGTCCCGAGGGCCGGGCTCCACGGCGTCTCACACGCCGGCTGCGGTGGTCAGCCCGCGTCCGGAAGGCCGCCGCGCGCCCTCGGGCCGTCCGGTTCTCCGGGGTCCTGGCGGGGCTGGGGCAGGACCGGCTGGACGACGAGCATCCGCTCGACGATGCGCAGGAACATCGCCACGTCCCGTATCAGGTCGTCGGCGTCCCGGCGGCTGGCCGCGCCCTGGATGCCGGCCTCGGCGCGAGCGCGGCGGGCGGCGCCGGAGGCGAACAGCGCGCTCCACTCGGTCAGTTCGGGGGCGATCTCGGGCAGCACCTCCCAGGCGCTGCGGATCCGGGCGCGGCGCCGAGGCGAGGTCTCGGGGCGGCCGCGGGCGGCGAGCACGGCGGCGGCGGTGCGCAGGGCGGCGAGGTGGGCCGTCGCATAGCGCTCGTTCGGCGTTTCCAGGACGGCGGCCTCGTCCAGTCCGGCGCGGGCCTGGGCGAGCAGGTCGAGAGCGGCGGGCGGGGCCGTGGCCCGGCGGAGCACGGGGTGCACGTCGCTCGCCGGGCCGGTCAGTGAGGGGGCAGGGCCGGTGGCGCGGCGCCGGCGGGCGGCGGCTGCGGACGGGTTGGCCATGACGAACCTCCTGTCGTCTGGGTGACGGCACGGGTGCCGTATGTGCCCATCGTGAGGTATGGCACTGACAATCCGTTCTGACCTGGGGTTTTGCATCGATCGCAGGTTCGGGGCTATTTTTGCACTGACCAGTCAGTTCAAAATGGCTTCACCGGCACGAAGGGACAGGGGGACCTGTGGACGGCGCGGACGGCGTGGACGTCAGGGCAGCGGGCCTGGGGCTCAAGGGGCCGCGGGGGTGGGCCTTCCGGGGCGTCGCCGTCGACGCGGAACCCGGCTCGCTCATCGCGATCGAGGGGCCGTCCGGCTCCGGCCGGACCTGTCTGCTGCTCACGCTCACCGGACGGATGAAGCCCACCGAGGGAGTGGCCACCGTCGGGGGCTTCAAACTTCCCCGGCACATGGCCCGGCTGCGCCGCGTCAGCGCGGTGGCCAACGTGGCGGGGGTGACCGATCTGGAGCCCGCGCTGACCGTCGGCGAGCACCTGCGGGAGCGGGCCCTGCTGCAGAGCCGCTTCGGCGACTCCGTCCGCGAGCTGCTGCGCCCCCGCGCCCAGCGCGTGCACGAGGCCCGGCTGCGCGTCGACGCTGCCCTCGCCGCCGCCGGGCTGGACCTCGAAACGCTGCCCAAGGGCTCCCGGACGGCCGTGCGCGACCTCGAGCGGCCCCAGGAGCTGCGCCTGTCCATCGCCCTGGCGCTGCTCGGCCGGCCCGGACTGCTCGGCGTCGACGACATCGACACCAAGCTCTCCGACGCCGAGCGCGCCGAACTGTGGACGCTGCTGCGCTCGCTCACGCGCGCGGGCACCACGGTGGCGGCCGTCTGCCGCACCGCACCCGACGACTGCGTGGTCGTACGGACCGGGGCGAAGGACACCGCGGCGGTGCGCGGCAGGGGCGGCACCGGCGGCTCGGGGGACGCCGGAACGGCGGCCGGGGCGAGAGACGCGGACAGCGGCGAGCAGAGCCCCGCGAACGGCAGCACCCAGGTCCGCGACAGTGATCCGAAGGAGGACGTCGATGCGCACGCCTAGGCTGGCCGCACTCGAGTTGAGGCGGTTCGGGCGCGGACGGCTGCCGCGCGCGGCGCTGGTCGCGCTGCTCGTGCTGCCGCTGCTCTACGGCGCCCTGTACCTGTGGTCGTTCTGGGACCCGTACGGCCGCCTGGACCGCATCCCGGTGGCCCTGGTGAACGACGACAAGGGCGCCACGGCCGGCGGGAAGCGGATCACCGCCGGTGACGACATCGTGGCCGGGCTGCGCGACAGCCGCACCTTCGCATGGCACGAGGTCAGCGACGAGGAGGCCCGCGAGGGCGTCGAGGACGGCACGTACTACCTGTCGCTGACCATGCCCGCCGACCTCAGCCGCCGCATCGCCTCCAGTTCCGGCGACTCCCCGGAGACCGGCGCGCTCCAGGTGCGCACCAACGACGCGAACAACTACATCGTCGGCCAGATCTCCCGGACCGTCTTCAACGAGGTCCGCTCGGCCGCCTCCGCCAAGGTCTCCCGCGCCTTCCTGGACAGGATCTTCGTCTCGTTCTCCGACATCCACGACCGGACGGTCACCGCCGCGAAGGGCGCCGACCGGCTGAACACCGGCATCGGGAAGGCGGAGAAGGGATCGAAGGACCTCGCCGACGGGCTGAGGGACGCCAAGAGCGGCAGCGACAGGCTGGCCAAGGGCCTGAAGAAGCTGAACACCGGCGCCGGCGACCTCCAGGACGGGTCGCGGCAGGTCGCCGACGGCACCCAGGCGCTCGCCGACAAGGTCGACGGCATCTACGGCAAGGCCGGCCCCTACCTGAAGGACAACGAGAAGACGATCGGGGACACCGCCCGGCTCGTCGCCGACTCGGCCAAGACCGTCAAGGACAACCTGGACGTCATGGTGAAGCTCGCCCCGGCCGCCGCGAAGACCGCCCACGCGTCCTCGGACGTGCTGGACGAGGTCTACCGGACGCGCTGCGAGAAGGCCGCGATCCCCGACCCGGCCTGCCCCGACCTGAAGCGGGCCAGGACGGCCGCCGCCGACGTGGCGGCCGTGGCCGACGACCTCAACACGCTGATCGCCGACCAGGACGGCGACCTGAAGACGATGCGGGACAACCTCGCCACCCTCCAGCAGCAGGCCAAGGCGCTCCAAGCGCGCGCACCGCACCTGTACGAGGACGTCAGCGACGCGGTCGCGAAGATCGACCAGCTGAACACCGGAGCGCACAAGGTCGCCGCCGGCGCCAAGAAGCTCCACACCGGGCTCGGCACCGCCCAGACCGGCGCGGCCACGCTGGACAAGGGCATCGGCACGGCGGCGTCGGGCGCCCGGACCCTGAACGGCGGCCTCTACAAGCTGTCCGACGGCTCCGGCAAGCTCGCCGGCGGGCTCCACGACGGCGCAGGGAAGATCCCGGACTACGACAAGAAGGACCGCGACCGGCGCACCGGCGTGATGTCCGACCCGGTCCAGCTGGCCTCCCACGACCTGCACAAGGCACCGAACTACGGCACCGGTTTCGCCCCGTACTTCATCCCACTGTCGCTGTGGGTGGGCGCGATGGTCGCCTACATGCTGATCCCGCCGCTCAACCGGCGTGCTCTGGCGGCCGGTTCGCCGGCCTGGCGGATCGCGCTCGCGGGCTGGCTTCCGGTGGCCGCGGTCGGCGTGCTCCAGGTGTCCGCGCTGATGGCGGTGCTGCACTGGGCGATCGGCCTGCAGATGCTGCGCGCGGCCGGCACGATCGGCTTCCTGCTCCTGGTCGCGGCGTGCTTCGCGGCCATCGTGCAGTGGCTGAACGCCCGCTTCGGGGCGGCGGGCCGGATCCTGGTGCTGGCGCTGCTGATGCTCCAGCTGACCTCCGCGGGCGGCACCTATCCCGTGCAGACCAGTCCGCGCTTCTTCAACGCGATCCACCCGTTCCTGCCGATGAGTTACGTCGTGGCCGCACTGCGCCGGCTGATCACGGGCGGCGGGCTCGGCCCGGTCTGGCAGGCGTGCGCCGTGCTGGCCGCGTTCACCGCGGGCGCGCTCGCGCTGACCGCCGTCGCGGCCCGGCGCCGCCAGGTGTGGACGCCGGACCGGCTGCACCCGGAGCTGAGTCTGTGACATCGGTGCTCCCCGCGCGGTCACCGCACGCGCGCGTACCTGTGAGAATCGGGGCCATGGAACGCAGCAGCACCAGGTCCGGCGGCAGCACCCGCCGCGAGGCCACCCGGCAGAAGCTCTACGAGGCGGCCGTCACGCTCATCGCCGAGCAGGGCTTCTCCGCGACCACCGTGGACGAGATCGCCGAGCGGGCCGGGGTCGCGAAGGGCACGGTCTACTACAACTTCGCGAGCAAGTCGGTCCTCTTCGAGGAACTGCTGCGGCACGGCGTCGGCCTGCTCACGGCCTCTTTGCGGGAGGCGGCGGAGCGGACCGCGCGGGCGGGCGGCAGCCGGGTGGACGCGCTGGACGCGATGGTCCGCGCGGGCCTGGTCTTCATCGACCGCTATCCGGCCTTCACGCAGCTGTACGTGGCCGAGCTGTGGCGCACCAACCGGGCCTGGCAGTCCACCCTGATGGTGGTCCGGCAGGAGGCCGTCGCGGTGGTCGAGGGGGTGCTGCGCGAGGGCGTGGCGGCCGGCGAGTTCAGCGAGGAGATCGACATCCAGCTGACGGCGGCCGCGCTGGTCGGCATGGTGCTGGTGGCCGCACTGGACTGGAAGTCCTTCCAGCCGGAGCGCTCCCTGGACGACGTCCACGCGGCCCTGTCCAGGCTGCTGCAGGGACGCGTGAGCGGGAAGGGCTGAGCCGAGCCCCCGCACTCGGAGACTGCGGGGGCTCGGGGACTGCGGAGGACATGAGGAAGGCGCCGGTCCGCGTGCGGACCGGCGCCTTCCCGACTCCCCCGTACTCCCCCGTTCTCCCCCTACGGTCTTCCCCCCGGTCTCCCGTGGGCGGTCGTCCCCCGGGTCCCCCGGTCTCGCTTCCGCCGACGGATCGGCGGAAGGAGCGGCCGGGTGGCGGGCGCCGTTCCGCCGCCCCGTGTCGGCGGTGCCGGGCCACGCCCCCTTGCCGTGTCTCCACTGTCCCGTTCACACAGGTCGCGGCCCATCCGCGCAGCTACTCATCTCGCGGCCTAGGTACGGATACTCAGCCGTACGCGCGCGTGCCCACGTACGCTGCGCACGGCCCGGTGCGGGGCGCGTCCGCGGCCGGCTCCCGCGGGCCGGATTGTCGGCGGCGGTCGGTAAAGTCGCAGGCATGGCACGGATTGCGGTGATCGGCGCCGGGATGGGCGCGATGGCGGCGGCCGCCCGGCTGGCCGTCGCGGGCCACCGGGTGGCGGTGTACGAGCGCACGGACACGTACGGCGGTGCGGTGCGCCGCTTCGAGCGGGACGGGTTCGGCTTCGACACCGGCCCGGGACTGCTGACGCTGCCCGCCGTGTACCGCGATCTGTTCGTCAAGACCGGCAAGGAGCCGCTGGAGGACTGCGTCGAGCTGGTCCAGGTCGATCCGTCCGCCCGGCACGTGTTCGCGGACGGCACCGAGGTGTCGCTGCCGAACGCCTCGCGCGCGGGTGTGGTCGCGGCCCTGGACGAGGCGCTGGGCGCGGGCGCGGGCGAGCGCTGGGGCGACTTCCTGGTGCGGGCCCGGGAGGCCTGGGACCGCACCCGCAGACCGCTGCTGGAGGAGCCGCTGTGGCCCGACTGGCAGGTGCTGGCGGAGAAGGAGCCGTATCCGGCCGTCCCGCACAGGCGGCTGCTGCGCACCCGGCGGGCGGGCACGCTGTCCGAGATCGGCGCCTGGGAGCTGCGCGACGAGCGCCTGGCCGCGCTGCTGGACAGCACCGCGCTCGGCTACGGCCTGGATCCGCGGACCACCCCGGCGAGCGCGGCCGTGCTGCCCTACATGGAGCACGCCTTCGGCACCTGGTATGTGCGCGGCGGCGTCCGGGAGTTGGCGCGCGCGGTGTACGAGCGGTGCGTGCGGCGGCGGGTGGAGTTCGTCTTCGGCGCGGAGGTCGCCCGGATCCTGGAGAAGGACGGCCGGGCGGCAGGCGTGGAGTTGACGGACGGCACGGTGGCCGAGGCGGACTTCGTGGTGGCCGGTGTGGCCCCGGACGCCCTCGGCCGGTTCCTGCAGGGCACGGCCCTGCGCGGCGCGGGCGAGGTCCCGCCGCAGCCCGGGAGGACGAGCCGGCTCACGGTGCTGCTGGCGCTGCGCGGCGGCCGGCCGGACGGCACGGCCCACCGGACCGTGGTGCACGCGCAGGATCGGCAGGCCGAGCGGGAGCTGGTGTTCGGCGGCTCGGTCGGGGCGGTGGCGGCCCCCACGGTCACCGTGCTGCGCCCGGACGACCCGGCGCTGGTGCCGGACGCCGCCCATGAGGCGGTGGTCCTGTCCTCGGTGGTCCCCGCCGGCCCGTGGCAGCAGGACCGGGAGGCGCTCGACCGCCACGCGCAGCACATGATCGAGACGGCCGGGCGGGCCGTGCCCGGGCTGCGGGACCGCATCCTGTGGACGGAGGTGCTCGCCCCCGCCGCCGTCGAGGAGGCCACGGGCGCGGCGGGCGGCGCGATACCGGCTCCGGCACTCGCGGCGGGCGCCGGACGCCTGCTGCATCCGGGCAACGCCACCACTCTGGCCGGTCTCCTCACCGTCGGCGGCTGGTCGCACCCCGGCGGCGGCCTGCCGCACGCGGGCATGTCGGGCGCACTGGTGGCGGGGCTGATCGTGGAGGGCCCGGAGTTCCGCGGCTCGCAGTGAGCACGGGCCCGGCCCCGGACGGGCGCTGCCCGCCTCAGAAGCGGTACTGCTCGTCGTAGCCGGCGCCGGGCTGCGGCTGCTCGGCGTGGCCCTGGCCCTGGTAGGGGTACGGCTGCTCCTGCGGGAGTGCGCCGCCGTACGTCTCGTCGGTGCGCTGCTGCGGCACCCATACCCCGCCGGCCGGCGTCTCGCCGTAGCCGCCGCCGTACGGCTCCTGGGCGTAGCCCTGCTGGGTGTACTGCTGCGCGTAGCCGGTGTCGTACGCGGCGCCGCCGTAGGACTGGCTGCCGATGTACGGGTCGGAGTAGTTGGCGTACGCCTGCTGTCCCCCGGCGTCGTAGCCGTAGCCCTGCTGGGCGTAGCCCGAGTAGTCGTAGGCGTAACTCTGCTGCTCGGTGCCCTGGGACGGGGTGGCGGCCGCGTAGGCGGTGTCGCCGTAGACGCCATAGGAGCCGGTGTCGTCGGGCAGGGGCTGCGGTTCGTACACGGCGGTGGTCTCGGCGGCGGTGGGCTCGGCGCCGCGGGACGCCGGGGTGAAGACGTCGTCGCGGTCGTAGTCCTCGTCGTAGGCGCCGTCCTGGTGGTAGCGGCCGTCGGCGTCCCGGTCGTCCGCCGGGCCCTCGGGCTCGGCGCCGTCGAGGTCCGGGGCGTGCCGGTCGGCCTTGCCGCGGCGGCGCTTGCTGCCGCCCTCGCCGTCCGTGTCGGGGCGCTTGACCGCCCAGCCGGCGGCGAAGCCGCGGCGGAACGACAGCGTGACATAGGTCTGGCCGACCGCGAAGGCGATCGCGCCGAGCCCGATGACGACGACGGACGGCATCAGCACACCCAGCACGACGCCGAGGAAGCCGGCGAAGGCGAGCAGCCGCCAGCGCAGCCGCGCCTTGTACTGCAGCAGCACCTCGCCCAGCAACCACAGTGCGACGATGCCGAACGCGATGTAGAGGACCGTCCAGCCCATGTACGCCCCTCTCCCAGTGACCGCTACGCAGTGTGTCGTATCGCGGTGCGGCCGGTCTAGGCCTGCGGGGGGTGGTGCAGGCCCAGGTTCTCGTAGATTTCCAGGGTCGCCGTGGAGTTGTTGAGCGTGATGAAGTGCAGTCCGGGCACTCCCTCGGCGAGCAGCCGTGCGCAGAACTCCGTGGCGAAGTCGATACCGATGGAGCGTACCGCCGCCGGATCGTCCTTGGCTGTGAGGATCCGCTCTTTCAGGGCGTCCGGGAAGCGGGCGTTGCTGAGCCTCGGCAACCGTTCCAGCATCTTCACGCTGGTGACGGGCAGGACCTCGGGGATCACCGGGGTGTCACAGCCCGCGGCCGCCACGCGGTCGCGCAGCCGGAGATACGACTCCGGCTGGAAGAACATCTGTGTGATGGCGTAGTCGGCGCCCGCTCGGCACTTGTCCACGAAGTGGGCGACGTCGGTGTCCCAGTCCGTGGAGCGGGGGTGCATCTCCGGGAAGGCGGCGACTCCGACGCAGAAGTCGCCCGACTCCTTGATGAGCCGGACGAGTTCGGCCGCGTACGTCAGGCCCTGCGGGTGCGGGACCCATTCGCCCATGGGGTCGCCGGGCGGGTCGCCGCGCACGGCGAGCATGTTGCGGATCCCGGCGTCCGCATACTGGCCGATGATGTTCCGCAGTTCGGCGATGGAGTGGTCGACCGCGGTGAGGTGGGCCACCGGGGTGAGCGTGGTGTCGGCGACGATCTGCTCGGTCTCCTTGACGGTGCCGGCGCGGGTGGAGCCGCCGGCGCCGTAGGTCACGGAGACGAAGTCGGGCGCGACCGCCTCGACCCGCCGGAGCGCGCTCCACAGGTTCCGCTCGCCCTTGGGGGTCTTCGGCGCCGAGAACTCGAACGAGTACGTCGTCTTGCCGCTGGCGAGGATGTCGCGCACGGTGCGTGCGCGATCAGTCCTGGTGGAGGGGGTTCCGAGGGCCATACGGGCAGGTTAGCCAGGGGTGGGCGGTCCCCCAACCGGAGGACGGTAATTTGCCCGAATTGCCGGGTTGCTGTCCACTCCTTGGACAAAACCCCGGACAACGGCGCCGCGGGACCCGCCGGAGCCGCTTCCGGAACCGCCGGAGCCGCCTCTAGAACTGCCGGAGCCGCTTCGCGAAGTCCGCCGCTGCCGCTCCCGGGTCGTCGGCCTCGGTGATCGCGCGGACCACGACCACCCGGCGGGCGCCCGCGTCCAGCACCTCGTCCAGGTTGGTGAGGTCGATCCCGCCGATCGCGAACCAGGGGCGGTCGGTGGCCAGGCCGGCCGTGTACCGGACCAGGCCGAGGCCGGGCGCGGGCCGGCCGGGCTTGGTGGGGGTGGGCCAGCAGGGGCCGGTGCAGAAGTAGTCCACGCCCTCCTGCGCGGCGGCCGCCGCCGCCTCGGACTCGGCGTGCGTGGAGCGGCCGATCAGCACCTCGTCGCCGAGGATGGCGCGCGCGGCCGGGACCGGCAGGTCGCCCTGGCCGAGGTGCAGGACGTCGGCGCGGGCCGCGTGGGCGACGTCCGCGCGGTCGTTCACCGCGAGCAGCTTGCCGTGCCGGGCGCAGGCGTCCGCGAAGACCTCCAGGTGCGCCAGCTCCTCGGCGGCCTCCATGCCCTTGTCGCGCAGCTGCACGATGTCGACGCCGCCGGCCAGGACCGCGTCCAGGAACTCGGGGAGGTCGCCCTGGCGGGTGCGCGCGTCCGTGCACAGGTACAGACGGGCGTCGGCGAGCGCGGCACGCGCGGTGTCGGACATACGTGGGTCCCCCTGATCGGTGTCCCTGGCTGCTGGCACGGGTGGCGTACGGGTGCGGCGGCCCGCACGCCACCCCTTGTGGTGCGGGTCGGCTCAGACGGCGAGCGCCTGGGCGCGGCGCTTCACCTCCGTGCCGCGATTCTCGCGCAGGGCCTGCGCGGGGGTGCCGGGCAGGGTGTCGTCGGGGGTGAAGAGCCACTCGATCATCTCTTCGACCGTGAAGCCGTCGTCCCGCAGGAGCGTCAGGGTGCCGGACAGGCCCTTGACGACCTTGTCCCCGTCGATGAAGGCGGCGGGGACGTGCAGCGCCCGGTTCTCACCTCGGCGGACGGCGATGAGCTGGCCCTCCTTGACCAGCTGCCGCACGCGCGTCACCTCCACGCCGAGCCTTTCGGCGATGTCGGGGAGGGTGAGCCAGGCGGGGACGAGAGCATCGATCTTTGCGTCAATCTCGGTCACGGCACCAGGGTAGGCGCTCGGCCGGTCCGGTCGCGATGCGTCGTGCCGGGCTGTGTCGCCGGGCGGGGCGTGGCGGTGACCGGTCGCTCCCGCGCGGCGGCACGCCGGAACGAGCCCGCGCCCCTTCCGGGGCGGCAGTCACCCGGCCTTCGCGTCCTTCAGGGGCTTTCCGGGATCGGCCAGGGCCGCCGCGTCCATCCGGGTGCCCGCCTCGATCAGTCTCCGTCCCTGGGCGAGATCACGCGGTCGGCCCACGGCCAGCAGCGCCACCAGGCGGTCCTCGCACAGCCAGCACACCGACCAGGCCGGGCCCGCCGGGTCGCCGCGCCAGATCAGCCGGTCGGCGGCCGGGTGGTGGCCGGCGTACTGCACGAAGCGGCCGAACTGCTCGGACCAGAAGTACGGCACCGGGTCGTAGACCGCCGGGGTCTCGCCGAGGATGTTCGCGGCGACCGTGCGCGGGCCCTGCAGGGCGTTGTCCCAGTGGTGGACGAGCAGCCGTTCGCCGTAGCGGGCGGAGGGGAAGGAGGCGCAGTCGCCGACGGCGTACACGTCGGGCACGGACGTGCGCAGCCGGGCGTCGGCGAGGACGTCCCCGTGCGGGCCCAGTTCGACCCCGGAGCCGGCCAGCCAGGCCGTGGCGGGGCGGGCGCCGATGCCGACGACGACGGCGCCCGCGGGCAGCCGGGTGCCGTCGGCCAGGAGCACCGCGCCGGGCTCGACGCGCTCCACGCGCGCGTGCGTGCGCAGTTCGGCGCCCGCGTCGGCGTACCAGGCGGCCATGGGGGCGGCGACCTCGGCAGGCAGGGCGCCGGCGAGCGGCCGGTCGGCGGCCTCCACGACGGTCACCGCGCACCCGGCCTGACGGGCGGCCGTGGCGAACTCGGCGCCGATCCAGCCGGCCCCGACCACCACGATCTCGTGCTGCCGGGCCAGTACCGGCCGCAGCCGTTCGGCGTCGTCCAGGGTGCGCAGCAGATGCACGCCGGGCACGCCCTCGGTGCCCGGCAGGGTGACCGGCTCGGCGCCGGTGGCGAGGACGAGGACGTCGTACGGCACCGGGCCCTGCTCGGTGTCCAGCTCCCGCTCGGCGGGGCGCAGGCCCAGCACTTCGCAGCCGAGCCGCAGCTCGACCTCGAGGGAGTCGAAGTCCACGTCGAAGGCGGAGTCCTCGGCCTTGCCGAGCAGCACGGCCTTCGACAGCGGCGGCCGGTCGTACGGCTGGTGCGGTTCGGCGCCGATCACGGTGACGGCGCCCGTGAAGCCCTGCTCCCGCAGCGCGACCGCGGTCTGCACGCCGGCCATGCCCGCGCCGGCGACGACCACGTGCCGCCCCTGTGACGTGCCCTCTTGTGCTGTCTGTTCGCCCACCCGATCACCATAGACACGTGACGGAGCGTCAGTCAGCGGCCATGCCCGGTGACCTGCTCCACACCGCCCGCAGCAGTGCCCGATCGCCCGGCGGCTCACCCTCCCGGGTGCCGACCGGACGGCCGTGGACGGCCGGGGGCGCTCTTACGGGCGGTGCGGGCGGCGGGCTAGGGTGGCCCCCGTACACGCACTCGCGGGAGCCCGGACGCACCGGGCTGAGAGGGAGGCTGGCGGCCTCCGACCGTACGAACCTGATCCGGGTCATGCCGGCGAAGGGAGGGGCTGGACGCCCATGTCGTCACGTACGTCCGACGTCCTCGTCATCGGGGGCGGGATCATCGGCCTGGTCACGGCCTGGCGCGCGGCGCAGCGCGGGCTGGCCACGGCCGTGGTGGACCCCGAGCCCGGCGGCGGGGCCGCCCGGGTCGCGGCCGGAATGCTGGCCGCCGTCACGGAACTGCACTACGGCGAGGAGACGCTGCTCGCCCTGAACCTGGAGTCGGCCCGCCGCTACCCGCGCTTCGCGGCCGAGCTGACCGAGCTGACCGGCCACGACCTCGGCTACCGCCGCTGCGGCACCCTCGCGGTCGCGCTGGACGCCGACGACCGCGCCCACCTGCGGGAGCTGCACGCGTTGCAGCAGCGCTCGGGCCTGGACTCGCAGTGGCTGTCCGGGCGGGAGTGCCGGCGCCTGGAGCCGATGCTGGCGCCCGGGGTGCGCGGCGGGCTGCGGGTCGACGGCGACCACCAGATCGACCCGCGGCGCCTCGCGGCGGCCCTGGTGACCGCCTGCGAGCGGACGGGCGTCGCCTTCCACCGCGCGTGGGCCGAGCGGCTCGACGTCACGGGCGGCCGGGCGGCCGGGGTGACCACCGCCGACGGCACCGTGCTGCGCGCCGGGCAGGTGGTGCTCGCCGCCGGGAGCATGAGCGGACGGCTCGCGGGGGTGCCCGAGGCGCTGCTGCCTCCGGTGCGCCCGGTGAAGGGGCAGGTGCTGCGGCTCACCGTGCCGCGCCGGTACGCGCCCTTCCTCAGCCGTACCGTCCGCGCCGTGGTCCGCGGCAGCCAGGTGTACCTGGTGCCCCGGGAGAACGGCGAGCTGGTCGTCGGCGCGACCAGCGAGGAGCTGGGCTGGGACACGGCCGTCACCGCGGGCGGGGTCTACGAGCTGCTGCGCGACGCCCACGAGCTGGTGCCGGGCATCACCGAGCTGCCGCTCACCGAGACCCGGGCCGGGCTGCGCCCCGGTTCCCCCGACAACGCGCCGCTGCTCGGCCCGTCCGGGCTGGACGGGCTGCTGCTGGCCACCGGGCACTACCGCAACGGGGTGCTGCTGACGCCGGTCACCGGGGATGTGATGGCACGGCTGCTGGCCGACGGCGAACTGCCGGAGGAAGCCCGCCCGTTCACGCCGCGGCGCTTCGGCGCCCCCGCCCTCGTGGAGCAGCCCGCATGAGCATCTCGATCTCTGTCAACGGAGACCGCCGGGAGATCGCTCCGGGCACCGCTCTCGAGGCCGTCGTACGGTCGCTGACCCCGTCGGTGTCCGGGGTGGCCGCCGCCGTCAACGAGACCGTCGTCCCGCGCGCGCGGTGGGCCGCCACGGCGCTCGCCGACGGCGACCGGGTCGAAGTCCTCACCGCGGTCCAGGGAGGCTGAGCCATGGCCGACGATCCCTTGGTCCTCGGGGGTACGACGCTGTCGTCGCGGCTGATCATGGGCACGGGCGGGGCGCCCAGCCTGGACGTGCTGGAGCGGGCGCTGGCCGCCTCCGGCACGGAGCTGACGACGGTCGCGATGCGGCGGGTGGACCCCTCCGTGCACGGCTCGGTGCTGTCGGTGCTCGAGAAGCTGGGCATCGGGGTGCTGCCGAACACGGCGGGCTGTTTCACCGCGGGCGAGGCGGTGCTGACCGCGCGGCTGGCGCGCGAGGCGCTGGGCACGGACCTGATCAAGCTGGAGGTCATCGCCGACGAGCGGACGCTGCTGCCGGATCCGGTGGAGCTGCTGGAGGCGGCGGAGACGCTGGTCGACGACGGGTTCACGGTGCTGCCGTACACGAATGACGATCCCGTGCTGGCGCGCAGGCTCGAGGACGTGGGGTGCGCCGCCGTGATGCCGCTGGGGTCGCCGATCGGGTCCGGGCTGGGCATCCGCAACCCGCACAACTTCCAGCTGATCGTCGAGCACGCGCGTGTGCCGGTGATCCTGGACGCGGGGGCCGGCACGGCGTCCGATGTGGCGTTCGCCATGGAGCTGGGGTGCGCCGGGGTGATGCTCGCCTCCGCGGTGACCCGGGCGCAGGAGCCGGAGACGATGGCCGCCGCGATGCGGCATGCCGTGGAAGGGGGCCGGCTGGCCCGGCTGGCCGGGCGGATTCCGCGCAGGCACTTCGCCGAGGCCTCCTCGCCCGTCGAGGGACGCGCCCGCCTGGATCCCGAGCGCCCGGCCTTCTGATCCCGGGGCCGTCACAGCTGTGCTGCATTCCGTCACCGGCGTCGGCGCACCGTACGGCGCTGTCGGTCGCTCCTCGTAGACTCCCCTCTCGTGGATACGACCCTTCAGGACCCCCTCGTCGGGCAGGTGCTCGACGGCCGTTATCGCGTCGACGCGCGGATCGCGGTCGGCGGGATGGCCACGGTCTACCGGGCCCTGGACACCCGTCTGGACCGTGTGCTCGCGCTGAAGGTGATGCATCCGGCGCTCGCCGCGGACGGATCGTTCGTGGAGCGGTTCATCCGGGAGGCGAAGTCGGTGGCCCGGCTGGCCCACCCGAACGTGGTGCAGGTCTTCGACCAGGGCACCGACGGGTCGTACGTGTACCTGGCGATGGAGTACGTCGCCGGCTGCACCCTGCGGGACGTGCTGCGCGAGCGGGGGGCGCTGCAGCCGCGCGCGGCGCTCGACATCCTCGAGTCCGTCCTCGCCGCGCTCGGGGCGGCGCACCGGGCCGGGTTCGTGCACCGGGACATGAAGCCGGAGAACGTGCTGATCGGCGACGACGGCCGGGTCAAGGTCGCCGACTTCGGACTCGTGCGGTCCGTGGACACGCAGACCGGCACGACCGGCGCCGTCCTCGGCACCGTGTCGTATCTCGCCCCCGAGCAGATCGAGCAGGGCGGCGCCGACGCCCGCGTCGACGTGTACGCGTGCGGTGTCGTGCTGTACGAGATGCTGACCGGCGCCAAGCCGCACGCGGGGGACTCACCCGCGCAGGTGCTCTACAAGCACCTCCACGAGGACGTGCCGCCGCCGTCGGCGCTGGTGCCGGGGCTGCCGTACGGCCTGGACGAGCTGGTCGCGTCGGCGACCGCGCGCAACCCGGAGATCCGGCCGCAGGACGCCGTGGCACTGCTCGCCCTGGTGCGCGAGGCGCGCCGGGGCCTGAGCGACGAGCAGCTGGACGCGATGCCGCCGCAGGCGGTGACCGCGGAGCACGACAACGCGGGCGACCGTACGAGCGTGATACCGCGCTCGCTGACGGTGCCCAGGCCCCTGCCGGTCGGCGACGAGGAGCCGTCCGGGGACGGCGTGCAGCGCACCAGCCTGCTGCAGGCGCCCCCGGTGCCGCCGCGCAGGTCCGGGCGGCTGGTGCTGACGGTCGTCGCCGCCCTGCTGGTGGTGCTCGGCGTCGGCGCCGGGGTCTGGTACATCAACTCGGGCCAGTTCACGAAGGTCCCGCCGCTGCTGGCCAAGACCGAGGCGCAGGCCCGCGCCCGGCTGGAGTCGTCCGGCCTCGAGGTCGGGCAGGTCAAGCGGGAGTACAACGACACCGTGGCCCGGGGCACGGTCATCGGCACCGACCCGGCGCCCGGCGCCCGCATCCGTGACCACGACGCGGTGACGCTGAGGATCTCGCTGGGCCCGGAGACGGTGAACGTACCGGACGTCGAGGGGCGCACGCTGGCCGAGGCGCGGGCGCGGCTGAAGGCTGACGGCCTGGCGCCGGGCATGGTCACCCGGGAGTTCAGCGAGGACGTGCCCCGGGGCTCGGTGATCGCCACGACCCCGCAGGCCGGGACCAGGCGGCACGCCGGCTCGGCGATCGCGCTGACCGTCAGCAAGGGCAGCCCGGTCGACGTGCCGGACGTCACCGGCGACGACCTGGCCGACGCCCGGCAGCAGCTGACGGACGCCGGGCTGAAGGTGCGGATCGCGCCCGGGCAGGTCAACTCGCAGTACGACCAGGGCAAGGTGGCCCGGCAGAGCCCGGGCGACGGCAGCCAGGCCGCCCAGGGCGACACGGTGACGCTGACGCTGTCCAAGGGCCCGGTGATGGTCGAGGTGCCGGACGTGACCGGCGACAGCGTCGACGACGCCCACAAGGCGCTGGAGGGCGCCGGCTTCAAGGTGGAGGAGGACCGCGGGCTGCTCGGCCTGTTCGGCGACACCGTGAAGAAGCAGTCGGTGCGGGGCGGCGACAAGGCCCCCAAGGGCTCCACCATCACGATCACCATCCGCTGACCAGGGCGCCCGCGGACCGCTCGGCGGCAGGGCCAACTGCCCGCCACCGACGGCCCGTTGCCCCCTGCTTCCCCCCTGCCAGGCCGCTGCTATGGCGGCTCCGCAGACGCGTGTCCGGTGGCGGGGCAGACGGGGGGAGAGGTCTCTTGGGGGTGGAACCGGTCGCGGAGCTGACCGCAACCGACGTCTGGCAGGTGAGCATCCTCGGGCCCACGGGCGCCCCCGTGCCTGTGCCCCTTCCGTCTCCGGGACATCCGGCATACGGCCCGCACCGCGGCGTCCGCGCCACTCGGGCATGGTAGGCGTCCTCCCCCGGCTGCGGGGATCCGGACACCCGGGCGCGGCCGCGCCGGGCCCCGCTAGTTCTCCCACACGGCCCGGACGACCGGGTATGCCTCACCGGTCGCCTTGGCCAGGACCGCTCCGGTCTCCCCGCTGAGCTTCACTCCGAACCCGCACGGGGGCGCTGGTGCAGTCGTACCCTGATCGGGGCCGTCCCCACACGTCCTGGCATGCTGGGTGGGTCATGACCTCACCATCCTCCCCCTCCCTCCCGGCTCCCGCCGTCCGCAACCCCGTCGGCGCCCATGTGCCCGTCGCCGGCGGTCTGCACTCGGTGGGACTCCCCTACGCCCGCGCGCTGAAGGCGGAGGCCGTACAGGTCTTCGTGGCCAACCCGCGCGGCTGGGCCACCCCCGCGGGCAGCCCCCGCCAGGACGAGGCGTTCCGGGCGGCCTGCGCCGAGCAGTCGGTCCCGGCGTACGTCCACGCCCCGTACCTGATCAACTTCGGCTCGCACACCGAGGCGACCGTGGAGCGGTCGGTGGAGTCGCTGCGGCACTCGCTGCGGCGCGGGCGCGAGATCGGCGCGCTCGGCGTGGTCGTGCACACCGGGAGCGCGACCGGCGGGCGGAGCAGGGAGGTGGCCCTGAAGCAGGTGCGGGCGCGTCTGCTGCCGCTGCTGGACGAGCTGACCCACGACGACGACCCCTGCCTGCTGCTGGAGTCGACGGCCGGGCAGGGCGCCTCGCTGTGCTCGCGCACCTGGGACTTCGGCCCGTACTTCGAGGCGCTGGACGCGCACCCCAGGCTCGGGGTGTGCCTGGACACCTGCCACGTCTTCGCCGCCGGCCACGACCTGACCGAGCCGGGCGGCATGCACCGGACCCTCGACCTGCTGGTGGACACGGTCGGCGAGGGCCGGCTGAAGCTGATCCACGCCAACGACTCCAAGGACGTGGCAGGCGCGCACAAGGACCGGCACGAGAACATCGGCGACGGCCGCATCGGCGAGGACCCGTTCCGGGCGCTGATGACCCACCGGGCGACGCAGGGCGTCCCCCTGATCATCGAGACGCCCGGCGGCAAGGAGGGGCACGCGGCGGACGTGGAGCGGCTGAAGAAGCTCAGGGACGGCTGACGGCCCGGTCCGTCCGGCTCACAGCTCCGGGCCCTCCCCCGGTTCCTCCTGGTACGAGTACCGCTGTTCCTTCCACGGGTCGCCGATGTTGTGGTAGCCGCGTTCCTCCCAGAAGCCGCGGCGGTCGGCGGTCATGTACTCCACCCCGCGGACCCACTTGGGGCCCTTCCAGGCGTACAGGTGCGGCACGATCAGGCGGACCGGGAAGCCGTGCTCGGCGGTGAGGAGCTCGCCGTCCTTGTGGGTGGCGAAGAGGGTGCGGTCGGAGGCGAAGTCCGACAGGCGGAGGTTGGAGCTGAAGCCGTACTCCGCCCAGACCATCACATGGGTGACGTCCGGCGCCGGCGGGGCCAGGTCAAGGATCACCGCGGCCGGGATGCCGCCCCACTCCGCTCCGACCATGCTGAACTTCGTCACGCAGTGCAGATCGGCCACCACGGTGGTGTACGGCAGGGCCGTGAACTCCTCGTGGTTCCAGACGTGCTTGTCACCGTCGGCGGTGGCGCCGAAGACCCGGAACTCCCAGCGCTCGGGGCGGAACTTCGGCACGGGCCCGTAGTGCGTGACCGGCCAGCCGCGCTGGAGCCGCTGACCCGGCGGAAGCCCGGACCCTGCCGTCGCTTCCGACGCTCGCTCCACCGGATGACCCATGTATCCATCCTGACAGACCCCGGGCAGTGCCCTTGACCACCCGCCTGAAACCGGACAAGAGCCAGCAACTCATAACGTACTTACTAAGTGCGCACTTACTGGACGATCTTCATCGCCGGTGCCATCATGCGGCGCTATCGGCCGGGTCCGGCTCATCTGGAAGGAGTCCATTGCGATGCAGGGCGACCCCGAGATCATCGAACTGCTCAACGAGCAGCTGACCGCCGAGCTGACCGCGATCAACCAGTACTTCCTGCACGCCAAGCTCCAGGACCACAAGGGATGGTCGAAGCTCGCCAGGTACACCCGGGCCGAGTCCTTCGACGAGATGCGGCACGCGGAGATCCTCACCGACCGCATCCTGCTGCTCGACGGCCTGCCGAACTACCAGCGGCTCTTCCATGTCCGGGTCGGGCAGACGGTGACCGAGATGTTCCAGGCCGACCGGCAGATCGAGGCCGAGGCCATCGACCGGCTGCGCCGCGGCATCCGGCTGATGCGCGAGAAGGACGACATCACCTCGGCGAACGTCTTCGAGGCGATCCTGGCCGACGAGGAGCACCACATCGACTACCTGGACACCCAGCTGGAACTCGTGGACAAGCTGGGCGAGGCGCTCTACCTCTCGACCGTGATCGAGCAGAGCCAGCCCGACCCCTCGGGCCCCGGCACCAGCGGCTTCTCCACAGACTGAGGGGCCGCGCAACACAGTGAGCGGCCGCACCATGCAGGAGTGCGGCCGGGCACGCGGCTGCTAGGCGGCGTCGTCCAGCCGCTCCAGCGCCGGGGCGCGCCGCTCGATCAGCTCCCGGCGGGGGCAGGCGCCCCGGCCGAGGAGGGCCTGGATGCGCCGGACGCAGCCGCCGCAGTCCGTGCCCGCCTTGCAGGCGGAGGCTATCTGGCGGGGAGTGCAGGCACCGTTCTCCGCGTGCTGCCGGACCTGGGCCTCGGTGATGCCGAAGCAGCTGCAGACGTACACGCGGCGCACCTCCCGACGGGATCGTTGTATGACCGCCATCCCGTATCTCGGTGAGGCAAACCTAACCTTACCTATCCGGCGCGGACGCGCAAAAGAGGAAGGGGCGCGGATCCTGTGTGATCCGCGCCCCTTCGCCCGCTCACTGGTCCCGGTACATCTCCGCGACGAGGAACGCCAGGTCCAGCGACTGGCTGCGGTTCAGCCGCGGGTCGCAGGCGGTCTCGTAGCGCTGGTGCAGATCGTCGACGAAGATCTCGTCGCCGCCGCCGACGCACTCGGTGACGTCGTCGCCGGTCAGCTCCACATGGATGCCGCCGGGGTGGGTGCCGAGCGCCTTGTGGACCTCGAAGAAGCCCTTGACCTCGTCGAGCACGTCGTCGAAGCGGCGGGTCTTGTGCCCGGAGGCCGCCTCGAAGGTGTTGCCGTGCATCGGGTCGGTCACCCAGGCCACCGTCGCGCCGGACGCCGTGACCTTCTCCACCAGCTCGGGGAGCCGGTCGCGGATCTTGTCGGCGCCCATCCGCACGATGAAGGTCAGCCGGCCCGGCTCCCGCTCGGGGTCGAGGCGGTCGATGTACTGCAGCGCCTCCTCGGCCGTCGTCGTCGGGCCGAGCTTGATGCCGAGCGGGTTGCGGATCTGCGAGGCGAACTCGATGTGCGCGCCGTCCAGCTGGCGGGTGCGCTCACCGATCCACACCATGTGCGCGGAGACGTCGTACAGCTTGCCGGTGCGCGAGTCGACCCGGGTCAGGGCGGACTCGTAGTCCAGCAGCAGCGCCTCGTGCGAGGAGAAGAACTCGACGGTCTTGAACTCCTCCGGCTCGGCGCCGCAGGCCCGCATGAAGTTCAGCGCGTTGTCGATCTCGCGGGCGAGCTGCTCGTAGCGCTGGCCGGACGGCGAGGTCTTCACGAAGTCCTGGTTCCAGGCGTGCACCTGGCGCAGGTCGGCGTAACCGCCGGTGGTGAAGGCGCGCACCAGGTTCAGCGTGGACGCCGAGGCGTTGTACATGCGCTTCAGCCGCTCCGGGTCCGGGATGCGGGACTCGGGCGTGAACTCGAAGCCGTTGACGGAGTCGCCCCGGTACACCGGGAGCGTCACGCCGTCGCGGGTCTCGGTCGGCTTGGAGCGGGGCTTGGAGTACTGCCCGGCGATCCGGCCGACCTTCACCACGGGCACGGAGGCCGCGTAGGTGAGGACGGCGCCCATCTGGAGCAGTGTCTTCAGCTTGTTGCGGATGTGGTCGGCGGACACCGCGTCGAAGGCCTCGGCGCAGTCGCCGCCCTGGAGGAGGAACGCCTCTCCCTTGGCGACGGCCGCCATCCGGGCGCGCAGCTGGTCGCACTCGCCCGCGAAGACGAGCGGCGGATACGACTCGAGGTCCGCGATCACTGCGCGCAGAGCCTCGGGGTCGGGGTACTCGGGCTGCTGCGCCGCGGGCAGGTTTCGCCAGGTGTTGCCAGCGCCGGGGCTGGTCTTAGCGTTCACGGTCACCTCGTAAACATTACGGGGTCGTGTCGCGTGCCCCATCTTCTGGCTCGAAGGGTGAGACGCGAGGGTTGTCCTGTGGACTCGGAGGCCGGTGCGGTAGGGTTCGTGCCATGTTCGCGCTGTCGATCCAGAACTGGTGGTGGACCGCTCATCCGGCGGCCCACTGATCGCGCGTACGCAAGACTTCGCGAAGGCCGCCCGAGGGGCGGCCTTCGGCGTGTCCGGGGCCGTTCCTCCCCATCGACGGAAGAGGAACCATGGACCTGGCACAGCTGCTGCACGACGACCGCCCCTTCGCCCTGCTCCGCCGCCGCACCCCGGGCCGCGACCCGCACACGGTGGAGGTGCTGACCGGCCCGGTGAGCCGCCACGACCGGCTCGCCGGCCTGCCCGACGAGTGCCTCGCGCTGGTGCCGTTCCGGCAGATCCGCGAGCGCGGCTTCGACGTCCGCGACGACGGCACCCCGCTGCTGGCGCTGGTCCCCGAGGAGTCGTACGAGATCCCGCTGGACGAGGCCCTGCGCCGGCTGCCCGGCCATGACGTGCGGGTCGAGGGCGGCGGCTTCGACGTCGGCGACGAGGCGTACGGCGAGATCGTCGGCCGGGTGCTCCGCGAGGAGATCGGCCGGGGCGAGGGCGCGAACTTCGTGATCCGGCGGACGTACGAGGGCGAGATCCCGGGGTTCGGCCGGGCCGACGCGCTCGCCCTGTTCCGCCGGCTGCTGGAGGGCGAGCGGGGCGCGTACTGGACGTTCGTCGTGCACACCGGGGACCGGACGCTGGTCGGGGCCAGTCCCGAGGTGCACGTGCGGATGTCCGGCGGGACGGTCGTCATGAACCCGATCAGCGGGACCTACCGCTATCCCGCCGAGGGCCCGACCCCCGAGCACCTCCTGGCCTTCCTCGCCGACGGCAAGGAGATCGAGGAGCTGTCGATGGTCGTGGACGAGGAACTGAAGATGATGTGCACCGTCGGCGACATGGGCGGGGTGGTCGTCGGGCCGCGCCTGAAGGAGATGGCGCACCTCGCGCACACCGAGTACGAGCTGCGCGGGAAGTCCTCCCTCGACGTGAGGGACGTGCTGCGCGAGACGATGTTCGCGGCCACCGTCACCGGCTCGCCCGTGCAGAACGCCTGCCGGGTCATCGAGCGCCACGAGGCCGGCGGCCGCGGGTACTACGCGGGCGCCCTCGCCCTGCTCGGCCGGGACTCCGGCGGGGCGCAGACCCTGGACTCCCCCATCCTGATCCGCACCGCCGACATCTCGGCGCGGGGCCGGCTGCGCGTCCCGGTCGGCGCCACGCTGGTGCGCGGCTCGGACCCGGCGGGCGAGGTCGCGGAGACCCACGCGAAGGCGGCGGGCGTGCTGGCGGCACTCGGGGTACGGCCGTCCCGGCCGCGCGCGGAGCGGGAGCGGCCCCGGCTGGCCGACGACCCGCGGGTGCGGGCCGCGCTGGACGGGCGCCGCTCGGCGCTGGCGCCGTTCTGGCTGCGGATGCAGGAGCGCGCCGCTGCCGTGGAGGGGCACGCCCTGGTGGTCGACGGCGAGGACACCTTCACCGCGATGCTCGCCCACGTGCTGCGCTCGGGCGGCCTGGAGGTGACGGTACGGCGGTACGACGAGCCGGGACTGCGGGCGGCGGTGCTCGCCCACGAGGGGCCGGTGGTGCTCGGCCCCGGACCGGGTGACCCGGCCGACCTCGCCGACCCGAAGATGCGTCTGCTGCGGGAGCTGACCGCCACGGTGATCCGGGAGCACCGGCACGGGGTGCTCGGCGTCTGCCTGGGCCACGAGCTGATCGCGGCGGAGCTGGGCCTGGAGACCGTCCGCAAGGAGGTTCCGTACCAGGGGGCGCAGACCACGGTCGACCTGTTCGGGCGGCCGGAGACCGTCGGCTTCTACAACAGCTTCGTCGCCCGCTGCGACGAGGAGACGGCCCGGGAGCTGGCCGCGCACGGCATCGAGGTGAGCCGGGCGGCGAACGGCGAGGTGCACGCGCTGCGCGGGCCCGGCTTCGCGGGCGTGCAGTTCCACCCGGAGTCGGTCCTCAGCCTGAACGGGGCGGCCGTGGTACGGGAGCTGATCGGCCGGCTGCGCCGGGCGAGCACGGCGAGCTGAGCGGCCGGGCCCGGGGACCGCGGGGTCCCCGGGCCCGGGACGGGCGGTCAGCCGAAGAACACCCCGACCTCCGCGTACAGCTTCGGGTCCACCGTCTTCAGCCTGGCCGTGGCCTCGGCGAGGGGGACGCGGACGATGTCGGTGCCGCGCAGGGCGACCATCGTGCCGAAGTCGCCGTCGTGGACGCAGTCGACGGCGTGCAGCCCGAACCGGGTGGCGAGCCAGCGGTCGAAGGCGCTGGGCGTGCCGCCGCGCTGGACGTGGCCGAGGACCGTGGTGCGGGCCTCCTTGCCGGTGCGGCTCTCGATCTCCTTGGCCAGCCACTCGCCGACCCCGGAGAGCCGGACGTGCCCGAAGGAGTCGAGCGACCCGTCCTTGAGCACCATGTCGCCGTCCTTCGGCATGGCGCCCTCGGCGACGACCACGATCGGCGCGTACGACGCCCGGAAGCGGGAGGTGACCCAGGCGCAGACCTGCTCCACGTCGAAGCGCTGCTCGGGGATGAGGATGACGTTGGCGCCGCCGGCCAGGCCCGAGTGCAGGGCGATCCAGCCCGCGTGACGGCCCATCACCTCCACCACCAGCACCCGCATGTGGGACTCGGCGGTGGTGTGCAGGCGGTCGATGGCCTCGGTGGCGATGTTGACGGCGGTGTCGAAGCCGAAGGTGTAGTCGGTGGCGGACAGGTCGTTGTCGATCGTCTTGGGGACGCCGACGCAGGGCACCCCGTACTCGTCGGACAGCCGGGCGGCGACGCCGAGGGTGTCCTCGCCCCCGATGGCGACGAGCGCCTCGACGTCCAGCTTGGCCAGGTTGTCCTTGATCCGGCGGATGCCGTTCTCCTCCTTGAGGGGGTTGGTGCGCGAGGAGCCCAGGATGGTGCCGCCGCGGGGCAGGATGCCGCGCACCGCGGGGATGCCGAGAGGGACGGTGGCGCCTTCGAGAGGACCCCGCCAGCCGTCCCGGAAGCCGACGAAGTCGTAGCCGTACTCCTGCACGCCCTTGCGGACGATGCCCCGGATGACGGCGTTGAGCCCGGGGCAGTCGCCGCCTCCGGTCAGTACTCCCACCCGCATGGAAATGTCCCTTCACCGCGGTTCCCTGACAGAGAGTCACGGTATGGTGATTCAGGTCACACCGGGAGGGGCGGGACGGGTGATTTCGGGGCATTGCCTCCCGGCGGACCGGGCCGGGCCGGAGCGGGCCGGGGGCTACTCCTCGTCGAGGCCGCGCTCGATGGCGTACCGCACCAGCTCGACCCGGTTGTGCAGCTGGAGCTTGCCGAGGGTGTTCTGCACGTGGTTCTGGACCGTGCGGTGCGAGATGACCAGGCGTTCGGCGATCTGCTTGTAGCTCAGGCCCTTGGCGACCAGCCGCAGCACCTCCGTCTCCCGGTCGGTCAGCCGGGGCGCGCCGGGTGCGTCCGTGCCGGGCGCGGGCGCCGGCTCGGCGGCGAGCCTGCGGTACTCGCCGAGGACGAGTCCGGCGAGGCCCGGCGTGAACACCGGGTCGCCGGCGGCGGTCCGGCGCACGGCGTCCAGCAGTTCCTCGGTGGAGGCCGACTTCAGCAGATAGCCGGTCGCGCCGGACTTCACCGCCTCCAGCACGTCGGCGTGCTCCCCGCTCGCGGACAGCACGAGGACCCGCAACGCCGGGTTGTGGCCGACCAGTTCCTTGCACACCTGGACCCCGGGCTTGGCCGGGAGGTTGAGGTCCAGCACGAGGACGTCGGGGGCGGTGGCCTTGGCGCGGCGGACCGCCTGCTCGCCGTCGCCGGCCGTCGCGACCACGTGGAAGCCGGACTCGGTCAGGTCCCGGGCGACCGCGTCGCGCCACATGGGGTGGTCGTCCACCACCATGACCTTGATCGGGTCCCGCTGCTCGCTCATCGACGCCCCGCCTTCACGTTCTTCGGTACTTTCAGTTCCACCTCCGTGCCCTGTCCGGGCACGGAGACGAGTGCGGCGCTGCCGCCGAGGTCGCGCAGCCGCCCCCGGATCGACTGGGCCACGCCCAGCCGACCCTCCCCCTCGGCCTGGGCGAGCCGGCCCTCGGGGATGCCCGGGCCGTCGTCCCGGACGGTCACCACGATCTCGTCCGGCTCGTCCTCGACCAGGATCCAGGCTCGGGCCCCGTCCCCGGCGTGCCTGCGCACGTTGTCCAGGGCGGCGCCGACCGCGGCGGCCAGTTCCCGCGCGGCCGGCCCGGGCAGCTCGACCGGCGCCCCGGGCTCGGCCAGGCTCACCCGGGCGCACGCATGGGGAGCCAGCAGCGAACGCAGGTCGACCGGTCCCTCGTCGCCGGATTCCCCGACGGCGTGCACGACGGCCCCGGCGGCGTCCTGCGTCACCCGGGAGGCCGGCGCCAGGCCGCCGGAGACCAGGGTGCGCAGCGCCACCTCCTGCTCCCCCGCGAGCCGGCCCAGCTCCGCCGCCTCGCCGCCGATGACCGCGCCGCGCCGCTGCACCATCGCCAGCACCTGGAGCACCCCGTCGTGGATGTCCCGGGCCAGCCGCTCCCGCTCCCGGGTGGCGGCCTCGATCTCCAGGGCGCGGGCGAGGGTGCGCTCGGAGGCGCGGGCGACCTCCACGACGTAGCCGATGGCGATCGAGGCCACCCAGACGAGGATCACGTTGTGCACGGTGTCCCGGGCGGGCTGCCCGCGCTCGACGAGGTTGGCGGCGGCCACGCCGGTGGAGGCGACGGCCGCCCAGCGCCAGCCGCCCTTGAGGGCGAAGGCCAGCACCGAGCCGGCGGTCCATATCGACGGCAGGGTGGGGCCGCCGCCGGCGATCCGCTGGTGGCTGTCGGCGAGCGGGGTGAGCAGGATGCCGAGGAGCGCGACGGCCAGGTCGGCGGCCAGGAAGCCCTTGGTGCAGCTCGCCGCGTTCCGCACCCGGGGCAGGGTGGCGAGGGTCCACACCGCCAGGACGGCGTAGTAGGCGACGGCGATCCAGGGCCGTGCGAAGTGGGAGTACGCGCCGGCGCACAGGCCGATGGCGTACACCATCGTCAGGACGCGGTAGCCGGTGAGCGCGCGCCACAGCGGCAGCTCGACCGACATCCGCGGCGCGGGAGCCGGCCGGCCGGCTCCCGCGCCGCGGTCCGCGGAGCGGCCGGCCTTTCCCGGCCCCTCGCGCCCGCGCAGGCGCGTCCTGGCGCCGTCGACGCGCCCCGCGGCCGCGTCGTGCTCGCGCTCGGCCATGTCCCCCGTCCCCCCGGCCCCTGCTGCGGGCCCTCGCTAGTCCTCAGCCTTCTTCTTCTCGGCGTCCTTCTTCTCGGCCTCCTTGGCCGCCTTCGCCGCCTCCGCGATCTGCCGCTTGGCGGCGGTCGCGTACATGTCGACGTACTCCTGACCGGAGAGCTTCATGATCTCGTACATGACCTCGTCGGTCAGGGCGCGCAGGACGAAGCGGTCGTGCTCCATGCCGTGGTAGCGGCTGAAGTCCAGCGGTTTGCCGATGCGGATGCCGGGCCGCATCAGCTTCGGCACCACCTTGCCGGGCGGCTGGATCTTCTCGGTGTCGATCATCGCCACCGGGATGACCGGAGCGCCGGTGGCGAGGGCCACGCGCGCGAGGCCGCCGGGCTTGCCCCGGTAGAGGCGGCCGTCGGGCGAGCGGGTGCCCTCGGGGTAGATGCCGAACAGCTCGCCGCGTTCCAGCACCTCTATGCCGCTCCTGACCGCGGCCTCACCGGCGCCGCGCGCCCCGGAGCGGTCCACCGGGAGCTGTCCGACGCCCTTGAAGAACGCGGCGGTCAGCCGGCCCTTCACCCCGGGCGTCGTGAAGTACTCCGCCTTGGCGATGAAGGTGACCTTGCGGTCCAGCACCGCGGGCAGGAAGAAGGAGTCCGAGAAGGACAGGTGATTGCTCGCCAGTATGGCGGGCCCCTCGGCCGGGATGTTCTCCAGGCCTTCCACCCAGGGTCTGAAGGCGACCTTCAGCGGCCCCCCGATGGCGACCTTCATCGTGCCGTACAACACCCGCGTGCCTCCTGTTTCCGTCGAACAGACCTTAACCCGCGGGACCGTCAAAGCACCCGACGACCCTGGTCGGTGTCAGTGCGGTCGCGTACGGTGAAGCACATCCGCACGTTTCCCTCACGCCCGCGCCGGCCACCGGCGGGGGCATCTTCAGGAACAGGAGCGTCGAAGGTGCCGGTCCTCCCCGGAGCCGAGCCGTACCGCCACGAGGGCGGGGAGGTGGGGGTCCTCCTCTGCCACGGCTTCACCGGCTCGCCCCAGTCGCTGCGCCCCTGGGCGGAGCACCACGCGGCGCACGGCCTGACCGTGTCGCTGCCCCTGCTGCCCGGACACGGCACCCGCTGGGAGGACATGCAGGTCACCAGCTGGCAGGACTGGTACGCGGAGGTGGACCGCGAGCTGCGGATGCTCTCCGAGCGCTGCTCCAGGGTGTTCGTGGCGGGCCTGTCGATGGGTGGCGCGCTGGCGCTCCGGCTGGCCGCCCGGCACGGCGAGCGCGTGCAGGGCGTCGTGCTCGTCAACCCGGCGAACAAGGTGCACGGCCTGTCGGCGTACGCCCTTCCGGTGGCCCGGCACCTCGTGCGCACGACGAAGGGCATCGCCAGCGACATAGCGAAGGAGGGCGCGGCCGAGCTGGGCTACGACCGGGTGCCGCTGCACGCCGCGCACTCGCTGCGCGTGTTCCTGCGCCGGCTGGACGTCGAGCTGCCCCAGGTCACCCAGCCGCTGCTGCTGCTGCGCAGTGCCCGGGACCACGTGGTCCCGGCGGCCGACTCGGCCCGGGTGCTGAGCCGGGTCTCGTCCACGGACGTGACGGAGATCGTGCTGGAACACAGCTACCACGTGGCGACGTTGGACGTGGATGCGGACCGGATCTTCGAGGAGAGCCTCGGCTTCATGGGCCGGCTCGCACCCGTTCTCGGCAAGGAAGGGACGGCCGCAGGTGGCTGAGCACGAGTCCGACCGCGAAGGCCGCGAGGGCCGCGAGCCGGACGAGCAGAACCCGCCCTTCGACGAGGACGCCGCCTGGCGGGCCATCGTCGCGGGGTACGGCGAGGAACCGCCGGACCCGCCGGGGGCCGCGCCCTTCAGGCCGGTGGAGGACCTGGCGCTGCCGGAGCCGGAGCAGGACGCCGAGAGCGACGCCGCCGACAAGGCGCCGGTGCGGCCGCCGCTGGGCAGCTCGGTCTCCTTCGCGCCCGGGGTCGGCCCGCGCGACCACACCCCGCCCGAGCCCTCCGAGGACGACTTCGACGAGGACGACGAGGGTCACTTCGTGCCGCCGGAGCCGCCGCCGCTGCCGGACGCCGACACCACCGCGAAGTTCGCCTGGCTGGGCGTCGTGGGCGGACCGGTGCTGGTCCTGCTGGCGATGCTGCTCGGCTGGGACATGACCTGGTGGCTGACCACCCTGAGCGTCGGCGGCTTCCTCGGCGGCTTCGCCACGCTGGTGATGCGGATGCGCACGGACGACGACGAGGACGACGACCCGGGCCGGGGCGCCGTGGTGTGACCGCCGGCGCCGCCACCGTGGTCTGAACTTTGTACAGGTCCCGGCCGGCTCACCTATCGTGAGCGCATGCCGCGCGACACCCTCACCCAGGAGCAGATCGTCCGGACCGCCGTGCGCCTCCTGGACGAGGAGGGCCTCGAAGGGCTGAACATGCGCAGCCTGGGCAAACGGCTGGGGGCCGCGGCGACCGCCGTCTACTGGCACGTGAAGAACAAGGACGACCTCGTACTGCTCGCCGCGGACCGGGTGTGGCAGGAGGTCGAGCTTCCGCCGCTCGACCCCGAGGACTGGCGGAGCACGGCCACGGCGATGGCCGGCCGGCTGCGCGAGATGCTGCTCCGGCACCCGTGGCTCGTGCAGGCGATCAGCTCGCATCTGCTGTGGGGCGCCGGCAAGGCCCGCTACGACGACCATCTCCTCGGAGTCTTCGAGACGGCCGGGTTCACGGCACAGGAGGCGGACCGGGCGGCCGGTGCGGTGGTGACCTACGTCCTCGGCAACGCGCTCGGCGCGTCCGCCGCCGCCTGCCTGACCCGGAGGTTCCGGCGGGCCGGTGAGGACCCCGAGGAACGCTTCAGGGAGACGCTCGCCGAGGCGTCCGGGGCGGCGGAGGCGTTCCCGCGCCTGCGGGCGCGCCTGGGCACGGGGGCGGCCACGGAGTACGCCGGGGCGCCGGACGGGAGCTACGCGGAGGGGCTGCGGGCACTGCTGGCGGGGCTGCGGCCGGCCGGGGGCGGCACCGCGTCCGGCACCAGCCGACCGGCTCCGGGCGCCGTTCGCTGAGAGGCGCCTCGCGGCGGCAGGCCGCCCGGGGGCTGCGCGGACACGGCGGATCAGGCCCGTGGGAAGAGGCGTCCCGCCAGGTCGACGCCCGTCACCGTGCCGTCGGCCGCGCGGGAGAAGAAACCCCGCTGGCCCTTCAGGCCGCCCTCGGTCACGACGTACTCGTCACCGTCCCCCGGCAGGAAGCCGATTTCCGCCGCCGGATGGTCCGGCGGCATCTGCGCATCCGAGGCCGCCCGGATCCCCGGTCTGATGCCGACCGCCAGCGTGAGCCGGCCGGCGTCCGCCGCGATGTCGAGGTTCATGGCGTCGATCCGGTACCGCCCGACGACCTCCCGCGCCCGCTCCTCGTCGTACGGCAGCGGCTCCGGCTCCCGCTCGGCCACTCCGACGAACAGCTCCAGCGCCCGCTTCAGCACCGCCTGGTTGAACTGGTAGCCGTCCGGGCCGGAGTTGGCCAGCGAGACGACGGCGACGTCCCGCCCGGGGACGAGGAGCAGCTCGGCGAACTGGCCGTTGCCCGAGCCGCCGTGGCCGGCCGTGCGCACGCCCTGCACGTCCCGCAGGAACCAGCAGATGCCGAAGGCGTCGCCGAGCGTGCTGCCCCGCAGTGCGACGGTGGGCTCCCGCATGCGGCGCAGGGTGCCGGCGGGCAGCAGGCCCTCCCCGTCGCCCAGCTGGAACCGCGCCCAGCGCAGCAGGTCGCTCGCCGAGGAGACGATCCCGCCGCCCGGGTTGTTGCCGCGCAGACCGGCCCGCCAGGACTTCCAGGGCCGGGCGGGTGTCAGCGTGCCGTCGGCGGCGCGGTTGTGCCCCACGGCGAACCGGCGGACCACGACGTCGTCCAGGTCGAAGACGGTGTCGGCGAGGCCCAGCGGCCGCAGCAGCAGGCCGGCGACCGCCTTCTCGAACGGCAGGCCGGTGACGTGCTCCACCACCCGGCCGAGCAGGTTGTAACCGGCCTGGCTGTACGACGCGCGGGCCCCCGGCGGCGCGATCAGCGGCAGCCGGTCCAGCCGGGCGACGAACGCGGCGAGCGAGCCGTCGCCCTCGTCCGCGTCGACCAGGTTCCAGTCCAGGCCCGCCGTGTGGTTGAGCAGGTTCAGCACGGTGATCCGGGCGGCGGCCCCCTCGTCGGCGAGGCGCAGTTCCGGGACGTACCGGCGCACCGGCGCGTCGAGGTCCAGCCTGCCCTGCTCGGCCAGGCGCATCAGCGCGGTCGCCGTGAAGGTCTTGCTCACCGAGGCGACCGGGAAGAGGGTGCGCTCGTCGACCGGCAGGGGGTGCTCGACGTTCGTCACGCCCCACGCGGCATACGTCTCCTCGCCGTCGGCCAGCACGGCGACGGCGGCTCCCGCCACCCCGTGCTCCTCGGCCGCCGTCTCCACGAACGCGGCCAGCTGCTCCTGCTTCCCGGACATCGGGCTCCCCCTCGAGGCACATGCGCCTGATGACTTGAACTAAGTACAAGGCAGACTGTAGGCGGGGCTGCCGAGGACGCACAAGGGATTTCCTGTACTTAGTTCAAGCGGGTTTCACGCCGCGGGTACGCGCACCGCGGCGAGGACCGGGAGATGGTCCGTGGCCGCCGTCAGGTCGGCGCGGGTGACGCCCGGCTGGTCCAGGGGCACCCCGCAGCCGAGCACCTCGACGCCCTTGGTCGCGAACACGGCGTCGATGCGCCGCGGCGGGTCGCTGTGCGGCCAGGTCGCGTCGCCGCCCCAGGGGGCGACGGCCCGGCAGTCCTGGAGGCTCGCGGAGAGCCGGCGGAAGGTCCGGCCGCCGGGGCCCTCGTTCAGGTCGCCGCCCGCGAGGGCGTGCTCCGCCCCGAGTCCGGCCAGCCGGTCGAGGAGCATGCCGCCCTGCTCGTACCGCTCGTTCGCCTCGAGGCTCAGATGGCAGCTGATCACGCCCAGGCGGGCGCCGCCGAAGCGGACCACCGCCGTGGCGAGGCCGCGCCGGTGCAGTCCGGGGGTGAGGGGCAGCAGCACGTCCTCGGTCCGCTCCACGGTGGCCCGGAGCGAGCACAGGATCGCGGGGCCCGCCGCGGTGGCGCCGCCGGTGAGGACGACCTGGCCGGAGGCCGCCGCCAGCCGGGCCAGCTTCTTGCGCCAGCGGAAGAAACGGGGGGCCTCCTGGATCAGGACCAGGTCGGGGGCGCACGCGGTGATCACCCTGGCCAGGGCCCGGGTGTCGTCGCGCATCGAGCGGATGTTGTAGCTCAGGACGCGGATGACGGCGGCACCGTCCGGCTCGGTACGGGAGTTGGGGAGCAGCGGGGTTGCCATGCCGTCAATGTACGACGTCCCCGGGGCGGGGCATCCGACAGCTCGGGGCGCGAGGATCGTCCCCGCGCCCCTGCGCGCCTGCTGTGGTGAGCGTCCCTCACATGATCGGGTCGGGTTCCCGCGCCAGGTCCGCCGCGCCCACCAGGCCCGCCTTGTTGCCGAGCTGGGCGGCGATCACATCGGCCACGGGACGCCAGTTGCCGCCGACCAGCCAGCGCTTGTAGGACTTGCGGATCGGGTCGAGGACCAGCTCCCCCTCGTCGGAGAGGCCGCCGCCGACGATGAACGCCGAGGGGTCGAAGAGGGAGGCCAGGTCGGCCAGGCCGGCGCCGACCCAGCGGGCCAGCTCGCGGTAGGAGTCCACGGCCACCGGGCAGCCCTGGCGGGCGGCCACGGAGATGTGCTTGCCCTCGATGCCGTCGGGCGTGCCGTCGCCCAGCGCCAGCAGCACCTCGGCGCGCTCGGGGGTGGCGTTGGCGCGCTGCTTGGCGTAGCGCACCAGGGCGCGGCCGGAGGCGTACTGCTCCCAGCAGCCCTGCGAGCCGCAGCCGCACAGCAGGCCGTCCGGGACCATCCGGATGTGCCCGAACTCCGCGGCGACGCCGAAGTGGCCGCGGCGCAGCTTGTTGCCGATGATGATGCCGCCGCCGAGGCCGGTGCCGAGCGTGATGCAGATGACGTTGCGGTGGCCCTTGCCGGCGCCGAACCTGTACTCGCCCCAGGCGGCGGCGTTCGCGTCGTTCTCGACCACGACCGGGAGGCCCACGCGGGCCTCGACCTTGTCCTTCAGCGGCTCGTTGCGCCAGTCGATGTTGGGCGCGAAGTACACCGTGGAGCGCTGGCGGTTGACGTAACCGGCCGCGCCGATGCCCACGCCGACGATCTCGTGCCCGGCGCGCGCACCCTCCACCGCCGAGGCGATGGCGTCCACGATGGCCTCGGGCGTGGTGGGGGTCGGCACCTTGAAGGTCGAGAGGATGTTGCCTTCCTCGTCGACCACGCCGGCCGCGATCTTGGTGCCGCCGATGTCGACGCCGATGGTGAGTCCCATGAATCCCTCAGTTTCGGTCGAGCCCCGCTACGGCCAACCGTACCCGAGGCCCCGCCGTGGGAGGGCTTCAGTCCAGGTCGATGCGCTCCCCCGGGCCGGTGCCCTCGCCTCCGTCGCGCCGGCCGCCGGGATCCTCGCGGGTGAGGTCGTCGGCCGTGCGGGCGGTCCAGCGGCGCTCCTGGGCCTGGACCGCGGAGCGGTAGGCGGCGAGCAGTTCGCTGCCGGCCGCGGCGAGATGGTCGAAGACCTCGGGGTTGCGGTCGATGACGGGCTCGACGGCGGCCTTGGCCTGCTGGACGACCTGCCGTACCACCTGCTGGGCGGCGGGTCCGGCGAGGCCGCCGAGGACCGGTGACTGCAGACCGGACAGCTTCTCGGCCACCGTGTCCACGAGCCTCTTCAGCTCCTCGGCGGCCGAGCCCGGCTGCGGGCCGTGCTCGGCGCGGCGGCGGGCCTTCTCGGCGGCGAGGTCCTCGGCGCAGGCCGTGGCCCAGGCGTCGGCGTCGGTCGCCCGCCCCTGTTCCGCGTGTTCCTCGGGCGAGTCGGATGCGGGACGCTCTTCGCTCATGGCGGACTCCTGACTACGGTTCGCCTTTACGACGTTACCCGAACGGCCGCACCCGGATCATCACCGTCCGGTCGCGGGCCACAGGTCGGGGTCCGGGGCGAACCGGATGCGCAGCTCGCCCTCGCGCAGGCCGGCGCCGGCGACGCCGCAGCGGCGCAGGGCGGAGGGCAGCGGGACGATCCGGCGGAACGGGCCGGCGCTGATCACGAGTTCGTCGCCGCGCCGGATCAGGTCCAGCTCGTCCCGTATGGCGCCGGGCAGCGGGATGTGCCAGACCAGCACGCCGTCCTCGCTCCTGCGGTCCTCGACGGGCCACTCGACCGGGGCGGGCGCTGGTTTGACGCCGGGTACGGCGAGGGCGGCGAGGTCGTCGGCGCCGCGCGGGTCGCGCCCGAGGTGCGGCACGGGATGGACGTCGTACGGCTGCTCCTGCCAGTCGGCGAGCGTCTTGCGCTGCTGGGCGAGCAGGGAGGACAGCCAGCTGTCCGGGGTGCTCTCGGGCAGGGTGCGGTTGGCGATCAGGGCCTCGGTGCGCAGGCCGCGCAGGGCGAGGCCGAGCCCCGCGGTCCGCACGGCGTCGGCGCCGGCCGGGCCGGGCTCGGCGACCAGGCGTACGACGGTGTCCCGGTCGGTGAGGACGGCCTCGACGGCGGCCAGTTCGACGTCCCAGCGGGCCGCCGTCTCGTACAGCCAGTCGGACGGCATCGGCACGCCGGCCAGCCGCCCGAGGACCGGGCGCAGGGCGCGGGCCGCCTGCCGCTCGGGCGGGAGCAGACGGCGCAGATAGCGGCGCAGCTCCTCGGGCAGGCCGAGCAGCGCGAGGGCCTGCGGCTGCGGCGGGAGGTCCACGACGAGGAGGTCGAACCGCTCGGACAGGGCCGCGTCCCGGAGGGCGCGCAGGAAGGACAGTTCCTCGGCGCCGGGCAGCGGGGTGACCTCCTCGGCGTCCAGCCGGGCGGCGCCGAGCAGGTCGAGGACGTTCGCGGCGCGGTCCTGGAAGGCGGTGAGGTCCTCGCGGAAGCGTTCGGCGGCGTCGGGCCGCCAGACGGTGAGGTGCGGCGCGGCCTCGTGCGGCGCCGGTCCTGTCGCGGAGCCCAGCGCGGCGCCGAGGGTGTCGGTGCGGTCGGCGCCGAGCAGGAGGGTGCGGGCGCCCTCGCGGGCGGCGGCGAGCGCGGTGGCGGCGGCGATCGTGGTACGACCGCCGCCGCCCGGGCCCGTGATCAGGATGGTGCGCATGGGGGTGAACGGTACCGCCGTGCGCGGGGTTCAAACGGGAGCGACTACTTCTGCCCCGACTCCACGCGCTTCTTCAGGCCCGCCAGCGCGCGGTCGATGATGACCTTCTCCGCCTTGCGCTTGATCATGCCGAGCATGGGGATCTTGACGTCCACGGTGAGGAGGTAGGTGACCTCGGTGGTGGACGGGCCGGTGGGCTTGAGGATGTAGGAGCCGTCGAGGGAGCGCAGCATCTGGGACTTGACCAGGGTCCAGGAGACCTCGTTGTCGCCGGTCCAGGTGTAGGCCAGCGTCTGGTCGTCCTTGATGGCGCCGGCATCCATGACGAGGCGGACCTGCTCGGCACGGCCCTGGTCATCGGTCTTGAGGACCTCCGCCTCCTTCACCTCACCGGTCCAGTCGGGATAGCGGGCGAAGTCGGCGATCACCCCCATGACGTCGGCCGGTGCCGCCTCGATGGTGATGCTCGAGCTGGTGTGTTCCGCCATCGCCGTGGCTCCTCCAGATGCGGGCCGGTACAGAGGTCGTCGTGCGCACGTGTGTGCAGCGTGAAGGCTACCGCGCCGCCGACCTGCCGCCTTCACCCGATGTCCCGGTTCTCACCATTCCAGCGCCCAGGGCCGGCCCGTCCCGGCGAAGTGGCCGACGTTCACGCACTCCGTCGCGCCGATGCGCATACGGCGCACGAGCGGCTGGTGGACATGGCCGAAGAGCGCGTAGCGGGGCCGGGTGCGGCGGATGGCGTCCAGCAGGGCGCGGCTGCCGCGTTCGAAGCGGCGGGCGACCGTGTCGTACACCAGCTCCGGCACCTCCGGCGGGATGTGCGTGCACAGCACGTCGACCTCGCCGACCGCCTCGATCTTCGCCGCGTACTCCTCGTCGCCGATCTCGTACGGCGTGCGCATCGGGGTGCGCAGCCCGCCGCCGACGAAGCCGAAGGTCCAGCCGCCGATCTCGACCCGCTCGCCGTCGAGGACGGTGGTGCCGGGGCCGGCGTACTCCCGCCACAGGGGCGGCATGTCGACGTTGCCGTAGGTGGCGTACGTCGGGGTGGGGAACGCGGCGAACAGCTCGGCGTACTGCTTGCGCACCGCCTTCTCGATGGCCGACGCCCGGTCCGCGCCGATGCCCGCCCACAGCCGGGCGCCGAACTCCCGCGCCTCCTCGAACCGCCGGGCGGTGCGCAGCTCGACGATCCGGTCGGCGTTCTCCTTGCCGAACAGGTCCGGGAAGATGCCGCGCGAGTGGTCGGCGTAGTCGAGGAAGAGCACCAGGTCGCCCAGGCAGATCAGGGCGTCGGCCCCCTCGCCGGCCCGCGCCAGGTCGCGGACGTTGCCGTGCACGTCGCTGACCACGTGGACGCGCGTCCTTCGGTTTCCGGGGCGTGTGGATGCCATGGCGATCAAGCGTAGGCCTGTGGGATCTGCGTGAACAGTGTCGGTCCGGCCTGCGGTTACTCGCCGGTCGGTTCGGCCGTGGACTACTGTGCGCGAAGGAACGCCCACGCGTGTGACGCAGCGAACATCTCGGCGGAACCCCCTGTCGTAGACGCCATACCGGCGGGTAACGTCCGGGCAGTCCAGTCGTGCTCTGGATTTCAACAGCTGAATTCCCGAGCACCTGCCCGAGCCGTGGACCGCACCGTCGCATCACACAGTGTCGTGGCGCCGGCGCCCTATGAGGAGCAGCAGTCTTGCGCGAGTTCAGCCTTCCGGCTTTGTACGAGGTCCCTGCGGACGGCAATCTGACCGACATCGTCCGCAGAAACGCCGCGCAGCATCCCGACGTCGCCGTCATCGCCCGCAAGGTGGCCGGTGTCTGGCAGGACGTGACGGCCCGGGCGTTCCTGGCCGAGGTGCACGCCGCCGCCAAGGGCCTCGTCGCGGCCGGGGTGCAGCCGGGCGACCGGGTGGGCCTGATGTCCCGCACCCGCTACGAGTGGACGCTGCTGGACTTCGCCATCTGGAGCGCGGGCGCGGTCACCGTGCCGGTGTACGAGACCAGCTCGCCCGAGCAGGTGCAGTGGATCCTGTCCGACTCGGGCGCCACCGCCTGCATCGTGGAGCTGGCGGGCCACGCGGCGGCCGTGGAGTCGGTGCGCGAGTCGCTGCCCGCCCTCAAGCACGTCTGGCAGATCGAGGCCGGCGGCGTGGAGGAGCTGGTGCGGCTCGGGCAGGACGTGTCGGACGAGACGGTCGAGGAGCGCAGCTCGCTGGCCAAGGCCGACGACCCGGCCACCATCGTGTACACGAGCGGCACCACCGGCCGCCCCAAGGGCTGTGTGCTCACCCACCGCAGCTTCTTCGCCGAGTGCGGCAACATCGTGGAGCGGCTGCGCCCGCTGTTCCGTACCGGCGAGTGCTCGGTGCTGCTCTTCCTGCCGCTCGCCCATGTCTTCGGCCGGCTGGTGCAGATCGCGCCGATGATGGCGCCGATCAAGCTGGGCTGCGTCCCGGACATCAAGAACCTCACCGACGAACTGGCCGCGTTCCGGCCGACGCTGGTCCTCGGCGTCCCGCGGGTCTTCGAGAAGGTGTACAACTCGGCGCGCGCCAAGGCGCAGGCGGACGGCAAGGGCGCGGTCTTCGACAAGGCGGCGGACACCGCGATCGCCTACAGCAAGGCGCTGGACAGCCCGTCGGGCCCGTCGTTCGGCCTGAAGCTCAAGCACAAGGTGTTCGACCGGCTGGTCTACAGCAAGCTGCGCGCGGTGCTCGGCGGCCGGGGCGAGTACGCCATCTCCGGCGGCGCCCCGCTGGGCGAGCGGCTCGGCCACTTCTTCCGTGGCATCGGCTTCACGGTGCTGGAGGGCTACGGCCTGACCGAGTCCTGTGCGGCGACGGCGTTCAACCCGTGGGACCGGCAGAAGATCGGCACGGTCGGGCAGCCGCTGCCGGGTTCGGTGGTGCGGATAGCGGACGACGGTGAGGTGCTGCTGCACGGCGAGCACCTGTTCAAGGAGTACTGGAACAACCCGGGCGCGACCGCGGAGGCGCTGGCCGACGGCTGGTTCCACACCGGGGACATCGGCACCCTGGACGAGGACGGCTATCTGCGGATCACCGGCCGGAAGAAGGAGATCATCGTCACGGCGGGCGGCAAGAACGTCGCCCCCGCGGTGATCGAGGACCGGATCCGGGCGCACGCGCTGGTCGCGGAGTGCATGGTGGTGGGCGACGGGCGGCCGTTCGTGGGCGCGCTGGTCACCATCGACGAGGAGTTCCTGGGCCGTTGGGCCACCGAGCACGGCAAGCCGGCCGGCTCCACCGCGGCGTCGCTGAAGGACGACCCGGATCTGATCGCGGCGATCCAGGCGGCGGTCGACGACGGCAACGCCGCGGTGTCGAAGGCGGAGTCGGTGCGGAAGTTCCGCATTCTGCCGTCGCAGTTCACGGAGGAGTCGGGCCACCTGACCCCGTCGCTGAAGCTGAAGCGGAACGTGGTGGCCAAGGACTACGCGGACGAGATCGAGGCGCTCTACGCCAAGTAGGGCAGAGCGGCGCCCTACCGGGCAAAGCCCGGCGCCCCGCCCGGCGGAACCCCGCGCCCTTGCGGGCGAAGCCCGGCGCCCTGCCGGGCGGAGCCCAATGCCCTGCCGGGCGGAGCCCAATGCCCTGCCCGGCGAAAACCCGCGCCCTGCCGGGCGGAGCCCAATGCCCTGGCCGGAGAAGCCCCGCGTCCTGCCCAGCGAGCCTCGCGCCCCAGCGGGCGAAGCTCGGCGGAACCCCGCGCCCCGCCGGGCGAAACCCAACGCCCTACCGGGCGGAGCCCAATGCCCTGCCCGGGAAGCCCCGCACCCTGCCCAGCGGAGGCCGACGCCCTGCCCAGCGAGCCTCGCACCCCAGCAGGCGGAGCTCGGCGGAACCCCGCGCCCTTGCGGGCGAAGCCCGGCGCCCCGCCCGGAACCCCGCGCCCTTGCGGGCGAAGCCCGGCGCCCCGCCCGGCGGAACTCCGCGCCCTGCCCGGCGAAAACCCGCGCTCTGCCGGGCGAAACCCAACGCCCTGCCCGGCGGAGCCCAATCCCTGCCCGGCGTAGCCCTACAGCACGTTCCTCAGCCGCTCGGCGAGCAGGTCCCAGCGCCAGCGCTCCTCCACCCACTGCCGGCCCCGCTGTCCCATCCTGCGGCGCAGCTCGGGGTCCTGGAGCAGGGGGATGATGCGGTCGGCCGCCGCCGCCGGGTCGCCGCCCCGGACCACCCAGCCCGTCTCGCCGTCCAGGACGGCGTCCGGTGCGCCGCCCGAGTCGCCCGCCACCACCGGCAGTCCCGTCGCCGACGCCTCCAGGTAGACGATGCCCAGGCCCTCCACGTCCAGGCCGCCGCGCCGGGTCCGGCAGGGCATGGCGAAGACGTCGCCGGCGCCGTAGTGGGCGGGGAGTTCGGACCAGGGGACGGCGCCGGTGAAGCGGACGGAACCGGCGACGCCGGTCTCGGCGGCCATCCGGCGCAGGTCCCGCTCGTAGGGGCCGCCGCCGACGATGAGCAGGACGGTGCCGGGCTCGGCGGCGAGGATGCGGGGCATCGCCTGGATCAGGGTGTCCTGGCCCTTGCGGGGGACCAGCCGGGAGACGCAGACCACCACCGGGCGGTCGGTCAGGCCGAGGCGGGCGCGGATCTCCTCGCCGCCGGAGCCGGGGTGGAAGGTCTTCTCGTCCACCCCCGGCGGCAGCTGCACCATGCGGCTCGCCGCCTCGGGGGTGAGCGCGGCGGCGATGCGGGACCGGGTGTACTCACCCAGATAGGTGATGGTGTCCGTGGACTCGCCGATCCGGCGCAGCAGCTGCCGGGCGGCGGGCAGCTGGGCCCAGCCGGCCTCGTGGCCGTGGGTGGTGGCCACCAGCCGCTCGGCGCCCGCCTTGCGCAGCGCCGGGGCCATGAGGCCGAGCGGCGCCGCGGCGCCGAACCAGACCGAGGTGCACCCGTGCTCGCGCAGCAGCCCCACCGCCCGCCGGGTCGCCTGCGGGGTCGGCAGCAGCATGGTCGTACGGTCGCGTACGACGGTGAAGGGCTGCTCGGCGTCGAAGGCGGCGGTGGCCTCGGCGCCCTCCCGGCCGCGCTTCCAGGTGGAGGCGTACACGACCAGCCGGCCGGGGTCCAGGCGGAGGGCCATGTTGTGCAGGAAGGCCTGGATGCCGCCCGGCCGGGGCGGGAAGTCGTTGGTGACGATCAGGGTCTTGTGCATCGCCGCCGACCCTACCGAACGGGCCCTGCCCGGCCGGGATCGAACGGGCGGTACGGGGTCCGCCGCGGCCGAGTCTGTGGCATGCCCACAGCCGGGCACGCCATCATGGTGCCGCGAGGCGGCGCCGAAGCGATCGGCACGGGAATCGGACGGCAAGGGGATCACGTGGAGACCAAAGGCGCCGGGCGGTCCCTGACCTGGCTGCTCGCGACCTGGGCCGCGACCCGGACGCTGCTGCTGCTGTTCGTCTTCCGGGTGTACGCCTTCTCGGACCTGGACGTCACCTCCGACGTGTCGGTGACCTACCGGGGCTGGTACGAGGTGCTGCGGCAGGGCACGTTCCCGCTGGACGACGTGACCTGGCAGTACCCGCCGGCCGCCGCCCTCCCGGTCCTGTCGCCCGCCGTGCTGCCCTTCCTGTCGTACGAGCACGCCTTCTTCCTGCTGGCGTTCTTCGCCGACGCGGTCGTCCTGGTGCTGCTGCTGTCCGCGCACCGGCGCCCCGGCCGCTCCTCGCGCGGTGTGTGGGTGTGGGTGACGGGCGTGCCGCTGCTCGGCCCGACGGTGTACGCCCGTTACGACGTGATGGTGACCGCGGTGGCCGTGGCGGCGCTGCTCGCCGGGGCCCGGCATCCGAGGGCGATGGGCGCGCTGACGGCGTTCGGCGCGCTGCTGAAGGTGTGGCCGGCGCTGCTGCTGGCCGGCGCCGTGCGGCGGCGGGCGTGGTGGTCGGCGGCGGTGACCGCGTCGGCCCTCGCCGCGCTGTTCTCGGTGACCATGCCGGGCGCCTTCGCCTTCCTGACCTTCCAGCGGGACCGGGGCACCGAGGTGGAGTCGCTCGGCGCCCTGGTCTTCCATGTGGCCCGGCACTTCGGCTGGCGGGGACAGGTGCTGCTGAACTACGGGTCGATCGAGTTCGTCGGCCCGCATGTGGAGCAGGTCAGCGCGGCCGCGCTGGCGCTGACCGTGCTCGGGTTCGGCTGGCTGCTGCTGTGGCGGCTGCGCGCGACCCGCTGGGCGCCGCACACGCTCGCGGAGGCGGCCTTCACGGCGGTGCTGCTGTTCACGGTCACCAGCCGGGTGATCAGCCCGCAGTACATGGTGTGGCTGGTCGGCCTGGCCGCGGTGTGCGTGTCGTACCGGGCGAGCCGGATGGGCGCGCCCGCGCTGATGGTGGTGGCCGCGTCCTTCCTGACGGTCCTGGAGTTCCCGATCGGCTTCGGCCATGTGGTGGTCAGCGACGGGTACGGGGTGCTGCTGCTGGTGCTGCGCAACGGCCTGCTGGTCGCGGCCTCGGTCACGGCGGCCCGCCGGCTGTGGCGCTCGACCGTCACCCCGGCCCCCGCCGCGCCCCTGCCGCCCGAGCCCGCCCGGTCGCGTCAGGCCCCCGTCTCCCCCTGACCCGGCGGCCGGGCGCCTTGGGGCTTGCGGCCCGCCCGGGCAGCGCCGCCACCGCGGCGCACTGCACGGCCATCGCGAGCGCCAGCGCCAGGCAGACGCCGGGCAGGCCGAGGCCGCCGAGGGCGTACGCCAGGGGCAGCTGGACGGCCGTGCCCAGCAGGGTGACCCGCAGCAGCGCCGGCGCCCCGCCGCCGCCCTCGAAGACTCCGCCGAGCGCGATGAAGCAGGCCATCAGCAGCAGATAGGGGCCTATGCAGCGCAGGAACAGCGCGCCCTGGTGGGCGACTTGGGGTCCGGCGCCGAACGCCGCCATGATCCAGGGGGCCGTCGCGGCGAACAGGGCGGAGGCGGCGAGACCGAGGGTCCCGGAGACCAGCACCGCCTGCCGGCCGATGTCCCGCCGCGCGTCCGCGCCGGCGCCCCGGGTGTGCGCGGTGTGGATCGCCGCGGCCTGCCGGACGGCGTAGAAGGCCATGGTGGCCAGGTACATGACCTTGTAGGCGATGGCGTAGGCGGCCACCGCCGTCACCCCGAGCCGGGCCACGATCGCCACCAGCACCAGGGCCCCGCTCTGGCGCACGGTGAAGTCGGCGGACATGGGCAGGCCGGTGGTGAGGGTGCGGCGCAGGGCGGCGGGCCCGGGCGCGGCGGGCGGCGCCGCGGCGGCCGTCCGCAGCACGGCGTCGCGGCGCAGGGCGCGCAGGCCGGCCGCGAGGGCCACGCCGCGGCACAGCACGATGGAGGCGGCGGCGCCCCGGACACCGTAGAGGTGGATCAGCAGGGGGTCGCACAGCAGGATCAGGCCGTTGGCCAGCAGGGCCAGGCGCATCGGGGTGCGGGTGTCGCCGGCGCCCTTGAGGATGCCGTCGACGAGCTGCTGGGCGAAGAAGACGGTCATGCCGGGCAGGGAGACGGCGAAGTAGGCGGTGGCCAGGTGCGGGGCCGTGCCGTCGCCGCCGCCGAGGACCAGGGCGGCCAGCGGCCCGCGCAGCAGGAACCCGCCGGCCGCGACGAGCGGGGTGACCAGCGCGCACAGCGCCCAGCCGCCCCGTACGGCGGCGCGTACGGCGGACGGGTCCCGGGCTCCTCGGGCGTGCGCCACCAGCACGGTCGTACCGGAGGCGAAGACCAGGGCGACGCCGAGCAGCACGTTCTCCGTGTTGGTGGCGACGGCCACGGCGGCGACGGCGGCGCCGCCGAGCCGGGAGACCCAGACGGTGTTGATGATCCCGGAGGCCACCGAGGCGAGCAGGGAGAGGTAGACGGGGTGGGCGAGGGCGATGAGCTGCTTGCGGTGGGCGTTCACGGAGCCACTCCTCTTATCGAGCTACATCGAAACGAGGTAGCTCGATAAGAGGTAGCATGGCCCCAGGGACCGCTGCAAGGAGGAGACCGCGTGCTGGAGTTGTCGATCCTGGGCTTCCTCGCCGAGGAGCCGCTGCACGGGTACGAGCTGAAGGAGCGCATCAAGGCGCTGAGCGGCCATGTCCGCCCGGTCAGCGACGGTGCGCTCTACCCGGCCATCAACCGGCTCGTCGCCGCCGGACTGCTCGACCAGCGCACCGAGGACGGCGCGAGCGCCGCCCCGCGCCGGGTGCTGTCCCTGACGGCCGAGGGCCGGCGGGAGCTGCTCGCGCGGCTGCGCGACCCGAAGCAGGCGGAGATCACCGACCAGGTCCGCTTCAACACGCTCCTGGCCTTCCTGCGGCACCTGGACGACCCCGCCGCCCAGGCGGCGGTGCTGCGCCGCCGGCTGGAGTTCCTCCAGACCCCGGCGAGCTTCTTCTACCGCAAGGGGGAGCCGGTGCGCGCCGAGGAGGCCGGGGACCTGTTCCGCGAGGGCATGCTGCGGGTCGCCCGGGCCACGGGGCAGGCGGAGCGGGCCTGGCTGCGGGAGGCCATCGAGACGCTGGAGAAGGCCTGCTGATCCGCTGCCGGGACGCGTCGGTCACTCGGTCGGGGTCAGCTGCTCCCGCACGTACTCCCGCCACTGCTCGGTGAACGCCTCCGCGGTGGTCCCCAGCACCGTCTTCAGGGCCTCCTCGACCGCGCCCGCCCGCTGCCGATGGGCGCCCACGGCACGGTAGAAGGCGTCGAGCCGGGCCGTGCCCCAGCGTTCGGCGATCATCCGGCAGGCCAGCCAGCCGCTCTCGTAGGCCCGGGCGAGCTCGGCGGGGGCGCTGGTGAAGCCGAAGTCCTTGTCGGTGGGGAGCGCGGTGGGCGCGTGGCCGTCCTGGACGGCACGGGTGAGTTCCGGCGCGGCCTCCGTCGGGGTGCGGCCGGTGCCGAGGTAGCCGATCCAGTCCGCGAAGCCCTCGGACAGCCACAGCGGGGTCGCCGCGGTGGTCTGCGCGCGGGTGGCCACATGCGTGGTCTCGTGGGTGAGCACCACCTGCTTGCCCAGGCCGCCGAGGATGGCGTAGGCCTCGGGGTTGACGACCACCCGGTCCGCCGGAGCCGTGCCCGAGCCGCCCGCCTCCCCGGTGGTGACGGCGGCGATGCCCCGGTAGTCGGCGGTCGGCGATCCCAGCAGCCGGGCCATGCCGTCGAGGGAGCGCGGGACGAGGACGACGACATGGCGGGCCCAGCCGGTGCCCCAGACCCGGGAGACGGCCGGGACCGCGCGGTCGGCGAGCCGCGCGTAGCCGCGCAGGTCCGCGGTGGCCCGCCCGGTGCCCAGCACCAGGCTGTGGGCGCCCTCGACGGCGGTCACCGCGCCCTGGTCCCACAACTGCTGCCCGGCGTCCCGGGCGGGCCGGTCGGCGGTGACGTACCACCTGCCGTCCGCGGTGCGGCGCAGGGTGAGGGTGCGGCGGGCGTCGACCGGGGCCCTGTCGTACCCGGCGACGCGGTAGCTGAGGTCGGCGTCGGCGGTGGCGCCGGAACCGGTGCGGTGCACGCCGGTGACCCGGTAGCGCCAGGAGGCCAGCGGCAGGGCGCGCAGCCGGGTGTACTCGGTGCGGGCGCCCGTCGCCCCGTATGCCGTCTCGTCGTGGTGCAGCAGGGCGGCGGAGCGCCGGTCGAGCAGGTGCTGCACCTCGGTGCGGGTGGAGTCGGCCGGGGTGCCGCCGCAGCCCGCCGAGGGCAGCAGCAGGACGAGCCCCACGGCCCCGATGCTCCACGCCCGTCTGCGACCAGCCACTTCCCGATCGTAACGGCGAGCGGGCGGATCAGGGCCGGGTGACCGAGGAGATCGGCATCATCCCGACCGGGTCGTAGCGCACCGCGGCTCCCGGATAGGGGGCGTGGATGACCCGGCCGTTGCCCACGTACATGCCCACGTGGCTGGCGTCGGAGCGGTAGACCACGAGGTCGCCGGGCCGGATCCCGGACAGCGGGACGCGCCGGCCGGCGAAGCGCTGCTCCTGCGAGGTGCGCGGCAGCTGGATGCCGGCGTGCGCGTACGACCACTGCATCAGGCCCGAGCAGTCGAAGCCGGAGGGGCCGTTGGCGCCCCACACGTAGGGCCGGCCGAGGGCGGAGCGGGCGGCGGCCACCGCGGCGGCGGCGCGGGCGTCGGGGGCGGCACTGCCGCCGGCCAGGTCGGCGAGCTCGGACAGGTCGGCGCGGCCGGAGTCGTCGGAGCGCGAGGCCCGGCCGAAGGCGGCGCGCGCGGCGGGCGACAGTGTGCCGAGCAGCCGCTGGGCCTCGGCGAGCTTCTTCTGCACGGTCCGCTTGTGCGCGGCCACGGCCTCGCGGCCGCGCACAAGCTCGGCGAGCTTCCCGGCCGCCTGCGCGCGCTCCTGCGCCAGTTCCCGCAGCGCCGACCGCAACTCCCGCAGATGCCCCGCCTGTTGGGCGGTGATGCGGTCGAGGGTGGCGGCCTTGTCGAGGTAGTCGTCGGGGTCGTTGGAGAACAGCAGCGCGACGGCCGGGTCGATGCCGCCCGCGCGGTACTGGGCGCCGGCCAGCGCACCGAGCTGTTCGCGCAGGGTGTTGACGCGCTGCTGCTGCCGGGCGATGCGGTCCTGGGCGGCCCGCACCTCGCGGCGCAGCACCCCCGCGCGCTCCTGGGCCTTGTCGAAGGCCTGGGTCGCCTGCTCGGCCTCCTGGTAGAGGCGGTCCACCTCGGCACGGGCGTCGGGGTGCGGCGCCGCGTGCGCCGGTACGGCGCCGAGCGCGGCGGTCGCGGCCGACAGTACGCACAGGGCGGCGGTGCCCCGGTCGAATCCAAAGGAGGCAAGGCGGCGATGAGACCCCACGGCAGTCCTTCTGCTGGCGGACGTACGACCGTTCCCCCGGCGCCTGGGGACGGGGAGACCCCGGCGCCGGGGAAACGCGGCAGACAGTAGCCGTGCGCGGGAGCGCCGACCAACGGCCGGGGCGGCGACACACAGTGACGCCCCGCCGCTGACGCAGGTCACCGGCGGGGCGTGGAGTCAGCTCCGGTCCAGGGGATTCGCCCGTTCGGGCGCCATCCCGACGGCGTTCCCGGCGCGTACGCGGGTAACAGAGCGGGTTTCGCCGGAGGACCGGGCCGTGTCGCGCGGGGTGGGGTCAGACGCGGACGCCGAACTGGAACGGCATGTCGGACATCGCCTCGTAGCGGACGACGGCACCGGTGTGCGGCGCGTGCAGCACCTGGCCGTTGCCGGCGTACAGGCCGACGTGGTGGATGTCGCCGTAGAAGAACACCAGGTCGCCGACCTTGAGCTGGCTCTGGTCGTAGATCCGGGTGCCGATGGTGGCCTGCGCCTCGGAGGTGCGCGGTATGGAGACGCCGGCCTGGGCGTAGGCCCAGGAGGTCAGGCCCGAGCAGTCGAAGGAGGACGGGCCGGAGGCGCCGTAGACGTACGGCGAGCCGAGCTTGCTCTGGGCGGCGGCGAAGGCGGCGGAGGCGCGGCCGGAGGCGGGCGGGGCGTCGCCGAGGTTGACGCGCTCGCTGGAGGAGCGGTCGGCGCGCGCCTGCTGGGCGGCGAGCTCCTGCTTCTCCTTGGCCGTCAGGGTGTTGAGGATCTTCTGCGCCTCGGCGAGCTTGGCCTGGACCTCCTTCTTCTTCTCCTCCAGCTGGGTGCGGGTGGCGGAGAGGTCCTTGAGCTTGTCGGCGGCCTCGGCGCGCTCCTGGGCGAGTTCGCGCTGTTTGTCCTGGATCTTCTTCAGGGCGTCGACCTGCTGGGCGCTCAACTGGTCGAGCGTGGACGCCTTGTCGAGGAAGTCGTCCGGGTTGGAGGACAGGAAGAGCTGGACCGAGGGGTCGATGCCGCCCGAGCGGTACTGCGCGGTGGCCAGCGAACCCAGGCCGTCGCGCAGCTTGTTGAGGTCCTGCTGACCGCGGGCGACGTTGTCCTGGATGGTGGAGATTTCCTTCTGCAGCTTCTGCTGCTTGTCCTTCGCTCCGTTGAACTTCTCGGTGGCCTGCTCGGCCTCCTCGTAGAGCTTGTCGACCTTGGCCTTGACCTGGTCCTTGGTGAGCTTCTGGCTCGGCGCGGCATTGGCGGCGTTCGCGCTCAGGACGACAGCGGCTGCGGCTGCGGTGGTCAGCACGGTCACGCGGGCGCGACTCTGCTGCTTGGGTCGACGGTGGGACGCCACGGAGGACGAACTCCTTCTTGTGAGTGAGTGAGTGATCACCCGTTCGGAGGTTCGAGCCCAGACCCTAGTGACCCACTTGTGATCAGTTCAAATCCTCACACCAGAAAATCGCATCACACAATGCATTCTTTGCACACAACTCACAAGCAGTGATGCGTGATTGACACTAGGTGGCGTGAAGATCACTCCAATTCGGACATTGCCCATGTCCGACGGACCTTCAGGACAGTCGCTTGAGAAGCACCGCAGACGCGACCGGTCGGGCACCCGCCCTGGCGACCCCGTCGGCCACCTCGCGGTCCGTGGAGGCGACGATGACCGGACGGCCCGGCGGCTCGGCGCGCACGAGCTGGCGGATCAGCTCGTCCGCGGTGACGCCCGGCTTGGAGAACAGCACCCGCACCCCGCGCGGCGGCGCGAGCAGCACCGGGGCGGCCAGTTCGGCGCCGTCGAAGACGCACGTCACCTCGGCGCCGGTCTGCGCGGCGAGCGCGGAGAGCTGGCCGAGCAGCCTGAGCCGCTGCTTCTCCAGCGGCATCTGCGGATAGCCGGTCTTGGTGACGTTGTAGCCGTCGACCACCAGATGCGCCTGCGGCAGCGCGAGCAGCTGGTCGAGGATGGCCGGGTCGTGCTCCGACAGGGCGCGCGCCGCGATGTCCTTGGGGGTCATCCGGCCCGGTTCGACGGCGTCCACGGTCTCGGCGGGGCGCACGGACACCGGCGGCAGGGCGAGTTCGCGCCGCAGGCCCTGGGTGGCGTCCAGCAGGGTGTCGAGCAGCAGCCGTACCCGCATGTCCTCCACGCTGCGCCCCTCGCGGGCGGCGCGGCGGGTGGCCTCCAGCGCGGCCTCGGCCTCGCCGAGCCGGGCCTTGAGCCGGCGGGCCTCGCTCTCGGCGGCCGACACCTGGGTGTGCGCCTCGGCGCGCAGGGCGTCCATCTCGGCCTGGGCCCTGCGCAGAGCGGCCTCGCCGCGCTTGACGTCGCTGAGCGCGGCCCGGAGCTTGCGGTGAAGCGATTCGGCTTCCTTCTTCGCCGACTCCAGCTCCGCGCGCAGCCGGTCGGTCTCTGCACGGGTGTGCTCGCGGGCGTGGGCCAGCTCGGAGCGCAGCCGGTCCAGTTCCGCCCGGGTCTCCTCGTCGGCGCGCTCGGCGTCCGCGCGCTGGGCCTCCTCGCCGGCCGCGGTGACCAGCTTCACCCAGCCCGCCGGGCGCAGTACGTAGGCCGCGGCCGCCACGTCGAGCGGGTCCGCGGCCGGGGGCGGGGAGCCGGAGTCGAGGGCGCCGGCGAGTTCCGGCTGCGCCTCTCTGAGCTTGTCCCCGATCCGCTGCCGGAACAGCGCGTCGGTCTCCAGCGCCGCCGCCATCGCGTTCCCGGCGAACTTCGCCCGGCGGGTGGGGGTGAACCGGGCGTACTGCCTCAGCTGGGCGGGCAGTTCCGACAGGGTCAGGCCGCCGAAGCCGTCCGAGACGATCTGCACGACCCGGCGGCGCACACCCTCGGGCAGCGGACGGTCAAGCACCTCGGCGGTGCCGTCGCCCGGCCCCCCGCCTGTGGTCTCCGCCATCCGTCACACCCCACTACTTCCCTGCCCGGGTCCGCTCCGCTCAGGAGCCGGCACCCGGCCTGTCCACGAGTTCCACCTGGTCCACCGCGTTGCACCAGCGGCAGCGCACCGACTCGATGGTCTCACTGACCACCTCGCGCTCCTCCACGGTCGGCTCCCCCGCCAGATCGAGGTGGACGTACTCGACGACCTTCGAGGAACGCGTCACGTCGAACCGGGTGAGGTTGCCGCACAGGGTGCAGCGCCATCGGGTCGTCGCGGTCGGCAGGGGAACCGTCATCGTCGCTGTCCGCTTCCTTCTCGTCATCGCTCGTGGTGGCCGCACGCGCCGCCGGCCGGCACGTGTGGCCGTAACCCTACGGCCTGGCGGCGACTCGCCGCTGATCCGTCCACGGCGGCGAGGCAGTCTGTCAGCTTGCGTCCCGTTACGTCATGCTCTGTAGTCATGATCAGCCAGTGGACTACGGCGGCCGGCAGGGTTCTCCGAGCGGTCCGGAGCACCTCGGCGCCCATGACGTACGGCCTCATCGCCCTGTGCTGTCTGCTCTTCGTCCTGGGCCCGGCCTCGGGGCTCACCCCCGGGTACGGCTCCGGGCAGGCCCTGCTCGCCGCGCAGCGGGCGTATTTCGCGCGCTGGGGCGTGGTGCCGGCCGAGCTGTTCGCCAGGCCGGTGCGCGACGCCCTGACCCCGGCCACGGCCCTGTTCGTGCACGGAAACTGGGTGCATCTGCTCGGCAACATGCTCTTCCTCTTCGTCTTCGGCACGATGACCGAGGAACGGATGGGCCGGGTCGAGTTCACCCTGTTCTACGTCGGCTGCGGCTACCTGGCCCTGCTGGGCTACGCGGCCGCCAACGCCGCCTCCGGGCAGTCGCTGGTCGGCGCCTCGGGGGCGATCTCGGCGGTCCTCGGAGCGTTCCTCTACCTGTTCCCCCGCGCGCGCGTGACCAGTCTCCTGCCGTTCCTGTTCTTCCTGCCGCTCCGGTTTCCGGCGTGGGTCGTGCTGCCGTTCTGGGCGGCGCTGCAGTGGGCGGCGGCCGGGCGGGCGTCCGACGGCCCCGGGGTGGCCTATCTGGCGCACGTGATCGGCTTCGGCCTGGGCTTCGGCTACGCGTGGGTGCGCCACGGCGCCTGGGAGGGCCCGCAGGGCGGCCTTCGAGGGGCGGTGGTGGGAGACGGGCGGGCTAGAGTGAAAGCCGCCCCTGCTCAGGCCCTCGAGGGAGAGAACCAGCCGTGATCACCGCGATCGTTCTGATCAAGACCAGCGTCGACCGGATCCCCGAGATCGCGGAGGAGATCGCCGCTCTCGAGAGCGTCAGCGAGGTCTTCTCGGTCACCGGCACCTACGACCTGATCGCCATGGTCCGGGTCCGCCGCCACGACGACCTGGCCGAGGTCATCCCCGGCCGGATCAGCAAGATCCCCGGCGTCGAGGCCACGGACACGCACGTCGCGTTCCGGACGTACTCCCAGCACGACCTCGAGGCGGCGTTCTCGATCGGACTGGACAACTGATCGTTTCGAACGGCTGCCCAGACGGGTGCGGGGCGCGCTGATCACACCGCCGGGACGCAGCGGCCGTCCTCCGTGCGGTACGTCCACTTCGCACCCTCGGTGACGAGTTCCCTCACGGCGGTGACGAAGCGGTCGACGTGCTCGTCGGGCGTGCCCGCGCCGAAGCTGACGCGGATGGCGTTGAGGGACTTCTCGCCCGGCGCGGCCTCGGGGGCGCCGCACTCGCCCTGGCTCTGCGGGTCGCTGCCGAGGAGGGTGCGCACCAGGGGGTGGGCGCAGAACAGGCCGTCGCGCACGCCGATGCCGTACTCGGCGGAGAGCGCGGCGGCGAAGTGGGAGCTGTTCCAGCCCTCGACCACGAAGGAGATGACGCCGACGCGCGGGGCGTCGTCGCCGAACAGCGACAGGATCCGCACCTGCGGCACCCCGGCGAGGCCCTCGCGGACCCTGGCGATCAGGTGCCGCTCGCGGGCGACCAGGTTCTCCCAGCCGGCCTCGGTGAGGGCCTTGCAGGCCGAGGCGATGGAGTAGGCGCCGATGACGTTCGGGGAGCCCGCCTCGTGCCGGGCGGCGCTGTCGTGCCACTCCACGTCGACGCCGCCGTCCTGACGCCGGGTCACCTTGCGGCTGGCGCCGCCGCCCGCGAGGTACGGCTCGGCCGCGCGCAGCCAGTCGGCGCGGCCGGCCAGGACGCCGGAGCCGAAGGGGGCGTACAGCTTGTGCCCGGAGAAGGCGACCCAGTCGACGTCCAGGTCGCGGACGTCCACCGGGTGGTGCGGGGCGAGCTGGGCGGCGTCGAGGACGATCCGGGCGCCGTGCGCGTGGGCGGCGGCGGCCAGTTCGCGCACCGGCCACAGCTCGCCGGTGACGTTGGAGGCGCCGGTGACGCAGACCAGGGCCGGGCCGTAGGGATCCCGGTCGGCGAGGGCCCGCTCCAGGGTCGCGACCGCCTGCTGCGGGGTGCGCGGGGCGTCCAGGTAGGTCACCCGCGTGTCCTGCCAGGGCAGCAGGGAGGCGTGGTGCTCGGTCTCGAAGACGAAGACCTGGCAGCCGGCGGGGAGCGCACGGGCCAGCAGGTTCAGCGAGTCGGTGGTGGAGCGGGTGAAGATCACCTGGTCGTCCGCGCGGCAGCCGAGGAACTCGGCGACGGTCCTGCGGGCGTTCTCGAACAGGTCGGTGGAGAGCTGGGAGAGGTAGCCGGCGCCGCGGTGGACGCTGCCGTAGTACGGCGCGTAGGCGGCCACGTCGTCCCAGACGCGCTGCAGGGCGGGGGCGCTGGCCGCGTAGTCGAGGGCTGCGTAGGTGACCTCGCCTCCGGTGACGAGCGGGACGGTGACATCCCTGCCCAGAACGGGCAGCGGGGCGCAAACGGACTGGTCGGCGGCAGCGGTGAAGACGGACATCGGTGAACTCCCGTGAGGAACACGCCCGCAGGGGCGTACGAAGATGAGAAGAAGGGTGTGCGGAGGCGGGGCTCGGCGGCCCTATCGCATTCGCTTGCTCACGGAAGACTCCCTCGACGACCAGGACCCCTGGTCCCGCGCTCGGCAGCGCGCGAGGGGTCCGCGCTTGCCGTAGACCTCGCTGCCTACGGCCTGGTCCTCACCCGGGGCACCCCGCCACGGACGGAGGGTTGCCGGACAGCCGGCCGGGGCCTGATGGCTGTCACTCATGACCTGGTACGGGAACTTAAGGGAAAAGATCGCCGCCCCGCAACCCGTGTCCGGATCGCGGGACGACGAACCTCCGGCGGCAGGGCCTGGTGCTGTGGCCGGAAAGGTTTGCCGGTGAACCTTTCCGGTCGCAGCACTAGGCGTTGCTGGCCGCCACCCAGCGCTCCAGGGTGCGCTTCGCCGCGCCCGTGTCGATCGACTCGGCGGCCTTGGCCATGCCGGCGCGCAGCTGGTCGGCGAGCGGGGCGTCCGTCGGGTGCAGGGCCGCGAGGGCCGCCGCCGAGTTCAGCAGCACCGCGTCCCGCACCGGGCCCTTCTCGCCGTCCAGCAGGCGCCGCGCCACCTCCGCGTTGTACGACGCGTCCGCGCCGCGCAGGGCCTCGACGGGAACGAGGTCGAGGCCGACGTCCCTGGGATCGAAGGTCTCCTCGGTGACCTTGCCGTCCCGGACCACCCAGACCCGCGAGGTGGCGGTCGTGGTCAGCTCGTCCAGGCCGTCGTCGCCGCGGAACACCAGGGCGGAGTTGCCGCGCTCGGCGAGGACCCCGGCCACGATGGGCGCCATCCGCGGGTCGGCGACGCCGACGGCCTGGGACCTGACCTGCGCGGGGTTGGTCAGCGGGCCGAGGACGTTGAAGGTGGTGCGGATGCCCAGCTGGCCGCGCGCCGGGGCGACATGACGCAACGACGGGTGGAACCTCACCGCGAAGCAGATGGTGATGCCGGCCTCTTCGGCGACCTCGGCGACCCGCTGCGGGGTCAGGTTCAGATTGATCCCGAGCTTCTCCAGCACGTCGGAGGACCCGGAGGCGGAGGACGCGGCGCGGTTGCCGTGCTTGACGACCTTGGCGCCCGTGCCCGCCACGACGATCGACGACATCGTGGAGATGTTCACCGTCTTGGCGCCGTCGCCGCCGGTGCCGACGATGTCGACGGCCGGGCCCGGCACCTCGATCACATTGGCGTGCGCGTACATCGTGCGGACGAGCCCGGTGATCTCCTCCACCGTCTCGCCCTTGGCCCGCAGGGCCACCATGAACCCGGCGATCTGCGCGTCGGTCGCCTCGCCGCGCATGATCAGGTCCATCGCCCACGCGGTGTCGTCGGCGGACAGGTCCCGGCCGTCCAGCAGGCCGTTCAGCAGGGCGGGCCAGGAACGGCCCGCCGCGGTGTCGCCTCCAGCGGGGGTCACAGCGCTCATCAGCCGCTCCTGGGTGTCGTACACGGAATCAGTGGTGGTTTCCCACCCTATCCACCCCCGTACACGGCGAAGGGCCCCGTCCGTAAGCCGGACGGGGCCCTTCCCTGTGGCGACGCGGGGATCAGTGGTGGCCGTGGCCGCTCGTGATCTCCTTGTACTCCTCGACGGTCGGCTTCGGGATCTGGTTGTTCTCGCCGTAGTAGGCGTTGGACAGCTTCACCCGCAGCTTCTCGCCGGCACGCACCTTGCGCTCGACGCCGTTCTCGTCGACCGTCGGGCCGATCTCGGCCGGCTTGTACTGCTCGTGCGCGGTGAGGGTGTGCAGCTGCTCCTGGCTGAGCGGCTCGTGCACCTCGATGAACTCACCGTGCGGCAGCCGCTTGATGATGCCGGTCTCGCGGCCGTGCAGCACCTTGTCGCGGTCACGCCGCTGCAGACCCAGGCAGATCCGCTTGGTGACGAGGAACGCGATGACCGGGCCGACGAAGAACCCGATCCGGACGAACCAGGTGACCGCGTTGATCGACAGGTGGAAGTGGGTGGCCCACAGGTCGTTGCCACCGCCGACCAGGGTGATCATGTAGATCGTCACCCAGGCCACACCGAACGCGGTGCGCGTCGGGGCGTTGCGCGGGCGGTCCAGGATGTGGTGCTCGCGCTTGTCGCCGGTGATCCACGACTCGATGAACGGGTAGACCGCGATCGCCGCCAGGACCAGCGGGAAGAGAACCAGCGGGATGAACACGCCCAGGACGAGCGTGTGGCCCGCGAAGTTGATCTCCCAGCCCGGCATGAAGCGGATCAGACCCTCGGCGAAGCCCATGTACCAGTCGGGCTGGGCGCCGGTGGACACCTGGTCCGGGCGGTAGGGGCCCATGGCCCAGATCGGGTTGATCTGGGCGACCGCCGCGATGGCCGCGATGACACCGAAGACCAGGAAGAAGAAGCCTCCGGCCTTGGCCATGTAGACCGGCAGCAGCGGCATGCCGACGACGTTGTTGTTGGTCTTGCCCGGACCCGCGAACTGCGTGTGCTTGTGGTAGAAGACCAGGATCAGGTGCGCCACCATCAGACCGAGCATGATGCCCGGCAGCAGCAGGATGTGGATCGAGTAGAACCGGGCGACGAAGTCGTGGCCGGGGAACTGACCGCCGAAGAGGAAGTACGACAGGTACGTGCCGACGATCGGCACGGACAGGATCGCGCCCTCCATGAAGCGGACACCGGTGCCGGAGAGCAGGTCGTCCGGGAGCGAGTAACCGGTGAAGCCGGTGAACATGCCGAGGACGAACAGCAGGAAGCCGAACAGCCAGTTGATCTCACGCGGCTTGCGGAACGCACCGGTGAAGAACACGCGCATCATGTGCACGAACATGCCGGCGAGGAAGATCAGCGCGGCCCAGTGGTGGATCTGCCGCACGAGCAGGCCACCGCGCACGTCGAAGGAGATGTGCAGGGTCGAGTTGAACGCCTCGGACATCAGCTGCCCCTGGAGCGGGACATAGCTGCCGTGGTACTCCACCTCGTTCATCGACGGGTGGAAGAACAGCGTCAGATAGACACCCGTCAGGATGATGATGATGAAGCTGTACATGCACACTTCGCCCAACATGAACGACCAGTGGTCGGGGAAGATCTTGCGCATGTTGGCCTTGGCCAGGGAGTAGATCCCGAGCCGGCCGTCGGCCCAGTCGGCGACACGCTCGCCGGCCGGTGCCTTCCCGCGAGAGCGGGGTGCGTCGTTCGATGCAGTACTCATCCGCGCTCCCAGAATGCAGGACCGACGGGCTCCTCGAAGTCGCCGAGCGCCTGGAGGTAACCCTCGCTGTCCACACCGATGCGCAGCTGCGGCAGGGCGTGGCCGGCGGGGCCGAAGATCACTCGGGCACCGTCGGAGAGGTCGAAGGTGGACTGGTGGCACGGGCACAGCACGTGGTGCGTCTGCTGCTCGTACAGGGAGATCGGGCAGCCGACGTGGGTGCAGATCTTCGAGAAGGCGACGATGCCCTCGTGCGACCAGTCGAGCTCGCGCTTGTCCTTGATGTTGCCCGGCTGGAGCCGGACGATCATCAGGGCGGCCTTGGCGATCTCCGTCTGGAAGTCCTCGCTCGTCTCCTCCAGCCCGTCGGGCTTGGCGAAGGTGAGGGAACCGACGGCGACGTCCTCGGGACGCAGCGGCTGGCCCGTGTTCATGTTGACCAGGCGCTTGCCCTTGGCCCACAGCGTGTGACGCAGCGAGGTGCCGGGCAGCGGGCCGAGGTCGCGCAGCAGCATGACGCCGGAGAGCGGCACCAGCGCCAGCGCACCGAACATCGTGTTGCGGATCAGCTTGCGGCGGCCGAGCGCCGACTCCTTGGCGCCCTGCCTGAAGTCCGCGTGGACCTTCGCGCGGACCTCGGGGGCGGCCTCGATCGGGTGCCGCTCGTCGGCGACCTCGACGTCGGACATCAGGGTGCGGGCCCAGTGGACCGCGCCCGCGCCGATGCAGAACAGCGCCGTGCCGAGGGTCAGGCCCAGCGCGAAGTTCAGCGCGCTGAGGTGCCCGATCGGGAACACGAAGATGTTCTTGTCGTGCGGGATCGTCACGTACGAGGCGATGAAGCCGAGGGTGGCCAGCATCGACACCGTGAACAGCAGGGCGACCGCGCGCTCGGACCGCTTGGCGGCCCGCTCGTCGATGTCCTGGATGCGGTGCTCGTGGGGCGGCAGGCCCGGATCCGCGAACGGGTTCTCCTCGTCCGCGATCCCTACCGCGCCGTGCGCGTGGTCCTGCTCAGCGGGCAGGTTCTCTTCTGGAATGTCTTGGCTACTCATGACTTCTTGGCCTTTGCGGTCCGAGCGGCGACCCAGACGGCGACGGCGATCAGCGCGCCGAGGCCGAAGATCCAGGCGAACAGACCCTCACTGACCGGCCCGAGGCCGCCCAGCTCCAGACCGCCGGGGTTCGTCGTCTCGCTGCTGTCGACCGCGTGCAGGTACGCGATGATGTCCTTCTTGTTCTTCGAGGACAGCGTGGTGTCGGGGAAGGACGGCATGTTCTGCGGGCCGGTCTGCATGGCCTCGTAGATGTGCTTCGGGTCGACACCCTCCAGCGTGGGCGCGAACTTGCCCTTGGTGAGGGCACCGCCCTTGCCGGTGAAGTTGTGGCACTGCGCGCAGTTGGTGCGGAACAGCTCGCCGCCCTTGGCGATGTCCGCGCCCGCCGGACCGTACTGGTCCTTGGTGGGGACGCTCGGGCCGGCGCCCAGCGAGGCGATGTACGCGGCGAGCTGGTCGATCTGCGTCTGGTTGTAGACGACCTTCTTGCGCGGGACCTGGGCGCCCTGCGAGGTGGCCGCGGGCATACGGCCGGTGCCGACCTGGAAGTCGACGGCCGCGGCGCCCACGCCGACCAGGCTCGGCCCGTCGGAGGAGCCCTGGCCACCGGTGCCGTGGCAGCTGGCGCAGCCGACCTCGTAGAGCTTCTTGCCCTCCTGGATGGTCAGGGACTGGGCGGAATCATCGGCCTGCGCCTTGCCCGCGGGTGCGAACGCGGCGTACAGCCCCCCAGTGGCCGCCAGCGCGAGGAGTAGGACGACGACCGCCGCCAGCGGATGGCGTCGTCGTGCGGAGAGCTTTTTCACGGATTACCCCGGTGTCAGGATCTTCTGCGTCGGTGCTTCTGGATGTGCGGGAACCGGTCCCGGCTACTTGATCAGGTAGATCGTGGCGAAAAGGCCGATCCAGACCACATCGACGAAGTGCCAGTAGTAGGACACGACGATGGCGGCGGTCGCCTGCTCGTGGGTGAACCTCTTGGCCATGTAGGTGCGTCCGAGGACCAGCAGGAAGGCGATGAGACCGCCCGTCACGTGCAGGCCGTGGAAGCCGGTGGTCAGGTAGAACACCGAGCCGTACGGGTCCGAGGACAGCGAGATGCCGTCGTCCTTCACCAGGCTCGTGTACTCGTAGATCTGACCGCCGATGAAGATCGCACCCATGATGAAGGTGAGGATGAACCACCCGCGGAGCTTCTTCACGTCACCGCGCTCGGCCGCGAACACGCCGAGCTGGCAGGTGAGCGAGGAGAGCACCAGGATCGTGGTGTTCGTCGCGGAGAAGGGCACATTGAGCGCGTCGGCCATGTGCTTCCAGTGCGCCGGACCCGTCACCGATCGCAGGGTGAAGTACATCGCGAAGAGGGCCGCGAAGAACATCAGCTCGGAACTCAGCCAGATGATGGTTCCGACGCTGGTGAGGTTCGGCCGATTGACCGACGGGTGCGCGTGCCCGGTTTCTACTGTCGTTGCTGTCGCCACGACCGACATTATGTCGGTCGCTTATCCCGCCCTCACTCCGGGGGGTGCCGTTCGGAGTGTTGCTCCCCACCGGACCGGTGTTGACGTGGTGTTCATGGGCACTTCCACGGGAGTAAGCTCCGCCCCGAACGGCCCTGTCCGTCCCGTCCGTACGACGCCGACGTCCCGGAGGAACCATGCAGCCGACCGCCACGGTGCTGGTCTACAGCGACGACTCCAACACCCGCGAGCAAGTACGGCTGGCCGCCGGCCGCAGGCCCGCTCCGGACGTGCCCCTCGTCGAGTTCGTCGAGTGCGCCACTCCCGGCGCGGTGCTGCGTGAGCTGGACAAGGGCGGCATCGACGTCTGCGTGCTGGACGGCGAGGCCGTGCCGATGGGCGGTATGGGGGTGTGCCGGCAGATCAAGGACGAGGTGTTCAACTGCCCGCCGGTGCTGCTTCTGATGGGGCGGCCGCAGGACGCCTGGCTGGCGACGTGGAGCCGGGCGGACGCCGCGGTCACCCTGCCGGTGGATCCCGTCGAGTTCGCGTCGGCGCTGGCCTCGTTGCTGCGGCAGAGGCGGCTGGTGGGCGCCTGACAGACCGGGGGCGCCGGGTTTCGTGCGCGGGTGCGGGCCGGTGGGGGCGTTCGCGCCCGCGCAGCGGTAGCCGCACGTCGCACACGGCCCCGCGCCCTGCGAGGCGCTCACAGGGCCGCCGGCTGGAGGCGGACCGTGTCCGCGTCCGACGGCGCCGTCTGCTTGGTGCTGGTCAGGGCGCTGCCCTGCGTCCACTTCTTCCAGTCGACGTTCCAGTCGCCGAAGCCGTTGCCGAAGTCCTCCATCTGGTGACCGCGCGAGTTGACGACCTGGACGATGTCGCCGGGGTGGATGTTCTCGAAGAACCAGGCGGCGTTGGCGTTGCTCATGCCGGTGCAGCCGTGGCTGACGTTCGCGTAGCCCTGTGAGCCCACGGACCAGGGCGCGGCGTGGACGTACTCGCCGGACCAGGTCACCCGGGCGGCGTAGTAGACGTTCAGGTCGTAGGAGTCGGAGCTGCTCGCGGAGATGCCGATCGTGGTGCCGCGCATCCGCACGAGGTACGACTTCTCCAGGACGACCTTGATGCCGTTGCGGGTGTCGTAGCCGGGCTTGCCGGTGGTGACAGGGATCCGTTTGATCGCCTCGCCGTTCTTGTAGAACGTCAGCTGGTGGGCCGCGGCGTCGGTGAGGGCCAGGATCCGGTCGCCGATGGTGATCTTCACCGGCTTGGACGGGGCGCCCCACAGCCGGTCGCCGATCTTGATGCCGTCCAGGTTGCTGTGCACCGTGACCGTCGTGCCGGTGGGCCAGTACTCCTCGGGCCGGTAGTGGAGTTCCTTGTCGTTCACCCAGTACCAGGAGCCCTGCACGGCCGGCACGGAGTCCACCCGGAGGGCGCGCTCCACGACGGCGCGCTGCGCCCTGTCCTTGACCGCCTGGTTGAGTTGGGCGGTGATGGGCTCGCCGACGCCGTACCGGCCCGGTTTCGGACCGAAGGTGACGGTCAGGCGCTTCTTGCTGCTGGGTCTGCTGGTGTCGAAGGCGAAGACCTTGCGGCCGGGCGCGCCGTCATCGTCCTCGGTGCTCACCGTGACCGTGTAGTGGGCGTTGGCGGCCAGCGGGGCGGTGCTGTGCCATCTGCTGCCGTCGGCGGCGAGTTCGCCCGCCACATGGCGCCCTGCGGAGTCCTGGACGGTGACGTCGGTGATGCGGTCGTCGCCGTCGGCGGTGACCTCCAGGGGCTTGTCCGGATCGGCCTTCTTCCCTGCCTCGGTCGGGCCGTTGAAGGAGATCACGTCCGCCGCGTCGTACGGCTTGGCCGACAGAGGGTCGCCGTCCGGACCGCAGGCGGTGACGCCCATGCCGAGCGCGGTCGCCAGCAGGGCGCAGCTGACGACGGTGCGGGTCCGCGGAGTGTGGTTCATACGATCACGCTATGAGGCGCTGACCCTATCGGCGCGGCAGGTGACCCGTACGGGGGATCGACACTGCTGCGAGTGAACGACACACCGGCCCCGCCTGCGCCGGAATGCCGGCTCCACCGGTGTAGAAGACGGGAGCCCGGACCCCTCCTGACGAAGGGTCCGGGCTCCCGGGTGGTGCGCTCGGTGCTACTGGGTGCGGTTCTCACCGTGGTAGTACTCGAACACCCAGCCGAACAGACCGACCACGATGAACGGGGCGGAGAAGTAGATCAGCCACCAGCCGACCGCGATGCTGAGGAAGGCGATCGCACCGCCGAAGCCCAGCAGCAGCGGCTGCCAGCTGTGCGGGCTGAAGAAGCCCAGCTCGCCCGCGTCGTCCGCGACGTCGGCCTCCTTGTCGTCCTGGGCGCCCGCGTCGACCCGCCGGGCCGTGAAGCCCAGGTAGAAGCCGATCATCACGCTCAGACCGAAGGCCAGGAAGAGCGCCGTGGTGCCGGCCGGCTCCTTCGACCACACGCCATACACGATGGCCATGATCAGGAGGAAGAAGCTCAGCCAGATGAACATCCGGCCCTGGATCTTCACTTGCCGGCCTCCTTGCTGCCCGCGATGGCGCTGCCGTGACCGGCGTGCTCGAGCTGCTCCAGCGCGGCGATCTCGGGGTGGTGCAGGTCGAACGCCGGGGATTCACTGCGGATCCGCGGCAGGGTGACGAAGTTGTGCCGCGGCGGCGGGCAGGAGGTCGCCCACTCCAGGGAGCGGCCGTAGCCCCACGGGTCGTCCACGCCGACCGGCTTGCCGTACTTGGCCGTCTTCCACACGTTGTAGAGGAACGGCAGGATCGACAGGCCGAGCAGGAAGGAGCAGATGGTCGAGACCGTGTTCAGGGCGGTGAAGCCGTCGGCGGCCAGGTAGTCGGCGTACCGGCGGGGCATGCCCTCGGCGCCCAGCCAGTGCTGGACCAGGAAGGTGCCGTGGAAGCCGATGAACAGCGTCCAGAAGGTGATCTTGCCCAGGCGCTCGTCGAGCATCTTGCCGGTCCACTTCGGCCACCAGAAGTGGAAGCCGGAGAACATGGCGAAGACGACCGTGCCGAAGACGACGTAGTGGAAGTGGGCCACCACGAAGTACGAGTCGGACACGTGGAAGTCCATCGGCGGCGAGGCCAGGATGACACCGGTCAGACCACCGAACGTGAAGGTGATCAGGAAGCCGGTCGCCCAGAGCATCGGCGTCTCGAACGACAGGCTGCCCTTCCACATGGTGCCGATCCAGTTGAAGAACTTCACACCGGTCGGGACGGCGATCAGGAACGTCATGAAGGAGAAGAACGGCAGCAGCACGCCGCCGGTGACGTACATGTGGTGCGCCCACACCGTGACCGACAGACCGGCGATCGCGATGGTCGCGGCGACCAGGCCCATGTAGCCGAACATCGGCTTGCGGGAGAACACCGGGATCACTTCGGAGATGATGCCGAAGAACGGGAGGGCGATGATGTACACCTCGGGATGGCCGAAGAACCAGAAGAGGTGTTGCCACAGCAGGGCGCCGCCGTTGGTGGCGTCGAAGACGTGGGCGCCGAACTTGCGGTCCGCCTCCAGCGCGAACAGCGCGGCCGCCAGCACCGGGAAGGCCAGCAGGACCAGGACACCGGTCAGCAGCACGTTCCACACGAAGATCGGCATGCGGAACATGGTCATGCCCGGGGCGCGCATGCAGATGATCGTGGTGATGAAGTTGACCGAGCCGAGGATCGTGCCGAAACCGGACATGGCCAGACCCATGATCCACATGTCGGCGCCGACGCCCGGGCTGCGGACCGCGTCCGACAGCGGGGAGTAGGCGAACCAGCCGAAGTCGGCCGCGCCCTCCGGGGTGAGGAAGCCGCCGACCGCGATGAGCGAGCCGAACAGGTACAGCCAGTAGGCGAACATGTTCAGCCGCGGGAAGGCCACGTCGGGCGCGCCGATCTGCAGCGGCATGATCCAGTTCGCGAAGCCGGCGAACAGCGGCGTCGCGAACATCAGCAGCATGATCGTGCCGTGCATCGTGAACGCCTGGTTGAACTGCTCGTTCGACATGATCTGCAGACCCGGACGGGCCAGCTCGGCGCGCATGAGCAGCGCCATCACGCCACCGATCAGGAAGAACGCGAACGACGTCGCAAGGTACATCGTCCCGATCGTCTTGTGGTCGGTGGTCGTCAGCCACTTCACCACGACATTGCCGGGCTGCTTGCGCCTGACCGGCAGCTCGTCCGCGTACGCGCCTTCAGCTGCCGCGGCACCCTGGGGTTCGTTGAGGATGCTCACAGGTTGTTCGTCTCCCGGTTCTTCTCGTGGCTCGTCTGCGCGATGCCGGCGGGAATGTAACCGGTCTGCCCCTTCTTGGCGAGGTCCTGGAGGTGCTTCTGGTACGCCGCCGGGGAGACGACCTTCACGTTGAACAGCATGCGCGAGTGGTCGACACCGCAGAGCTCGGCGCACTTGCCGAGGAAGGTGCCCTCGTGGTTCGGGGTCACCTGGAAGGCATTGGTGTGGCCCGGGATGACGTCCTGCTTCATCAGGAACGGCACCACCCAGAAGGAGTGGATGACGTCACGAGAGGTCAGGACGAAGCGAACCGTCTTGCCCTTGGGGAGCCAGAGCGTCGGACCGGGGTTGTTCGTCTGCGGGTTCCGCGTGCCGGGCGTACCGACGTCGTAGACACCGCCGGCGTTCGCCGGGAAGTCCTTCTTGAACCGGTCCGGAATGGCGTCCAGGTTCTTGTCGGTCTTGGCGTCGCCGGAGACACCGGGGACGTTCTCGATGTAGTTGAAGCCCCAGCTCCACTGGAAGCCGACCACGTTGACCGTGACGTCGGGCTTCTTGGAGAGGTCCAGGAGCTTCGACTCGTCCCGGGCCGTGAAGTAGAAGAGCACCGAGATGATGATGATCGGGACCACCGTGTACAGGGCCTCGATCGGCATGTTGTACCGGGTCTGCGGAGGTACCTCGACCTTGGTGCGGCTGCGCCGGTGGAAGAAAGCACTCCACAGGATCAGGCCCCACACCAGCACGCCGACGGCGAGCGCGGCAGCCCAGGAGCCCTGCCACAGGGAGAGGATCCGCGGAGCCTCTTCCGTGGTCGGGGTGGGCATGCCAAGGCGGGGGAAGTCCTTGTATGTGCAACCGGTTGCGGTCGCCAGGACCAGGCCCGCGGTCAGTGCCTGCAGCAGCTTCCGCCGCATCGGGCGCCGCGGCGAGCGGTCGGAGCCGTTGGGACTCACGTAGCGCCTTCCCGAGAGTCTCGCCCGCGCGGTCGGCTGCGGCCTTCTCGCTGGTCGGTCGCCGCCCTGCGTCGGGCAGGGGTTTGGATGTTTATGCGGACCAAACCCTAGCCCACCCTCTCCGAGGCTTCGCGGGGAGGGGTGCCTACTGGCTCGGGTGGTTCGCTGGATTGGCGGCCGGGGGTCCGTCGTGGCTGGTCGCGCCCCGCGGCGGAGCCTCTGATGTCACAGCCCCGCGCCCCTGGTTCGGCTGCCCCTGCCGGGGTCTTACCGTTGCCGTATGGCCTACTTTGACGCTGCCTCCGCCGTTCCGCTCCACCCCGTCGCGCGTCAGGCGCTGCTGGCCTCCTTGGACGAGGGCTGGGCGGATCCCGCGCGGCTGTACCGGGAGGGGCGCAAGGCGCGGATGCTGCTGGACGCCGCGCGGGAGGCGGCGGCCGAGGCCGTCGGCTGCCGCGCGGACGAGGTGGTGTTCACCTCCTCGGGGACGCGGGCCGTACACACGGGCGTCGCGGGGGCGTTGGCCGGGCGGCGGCGGGTGGGACGCCACCTGATCGTGTCGGCGGTCGAACACTCCTCCGTCCTCCATTCGGCTGAGGTGTTCGAAGCGGACGGCGGGACGGTGACCCGGGTGCCGGTGGACCGGATGGGGGCGGTGGACCCGTCCGGCTATGCGGACGCGCTGCGCGAGGACACCGCGCTCGCCGTGCTCCAGTCGGCCAACCACGAGGTGGGCACCGTGCAGCCGGTGGCCGAGGTGGCCGGGGTGTGCCGGGCGGCCGGGGTGCCGCTGCTGGTGGACGCGGCGCAGTCGCTGGGGTGGGGGCCCGTCGAGGGTGACTGGTCGCTGCTGACGGCCAGCGCGCACAAGTGGGGCGGGCCGTCCGGGGTCGGGCTGCTCGCCGTGCGCAAGGGGGTGCGGTTCGCCGCCCAAGGGCCCGCGGACGAGCGGGAGTCGGGGCGCGCGCCCGGGTTCGAGAACATCCCCGCGATCGTGGCCGCCGTGGCCTCCCTGCGGGCGGTGCGGGCCGAGGCGGCCCAGGAGGCGGTACGGCTGCGGGAGCTGACGGAGCGGATCCGGGCCCGGGTGCCGCAGCTGGTGCCGGACGTCGAGGTGGTCGGCGACCCCGAGCGCCGGCTGCCCGGGATCGTCACCTTCTCCTGCCTCTACGTCGACGGCGAGGCGCTGCTGCACGAGTTGGACCGGGAGGGCTTCTCCGTCTCCTCCGGGTCGTCCTGCACCAGCAGCACGCTGACGCCCAGCCATGTGCTGAAGGCGATGGGCGTGCTGAGCGAGGGGAACGTACGGGTGTCCCTGCCGGCGGGGGCGGCCGAGGCGGACGTGGAGCGGTTCCTCGAGGTGCTGCCGGGCGCGGTCGCGGGGGTCCGGGAGAAGCTGGGCGCACCGGCCGCACCGGCCGCCCAGGAGGGCCCCGGTGAAGTGCTCGTCGACTCCCTCGGCAAGCGCTGCCCGATCCCGGTCATCGAGCTGGCCAAGGTGTTCGGTCAGGTCCCGGTGGGCGGCACGGTGCGGGTCCTCTCCGACGACGAGGCGGCCCGCCTGGACATCCCGGCGTGGTGCGAGATGCGGGGGCAGGAGTACGTCGGTGAGGAGCCGGCGGACGGAGGAACGGCCTACCTGGTCCGCCGGGTGAGCTGAACGCCCTCGAACGCCGGCCTCAGCGGAGGTGGGTGCGCACTTCGTCCCCGGCCTCGTCCCCGTACGCCTTCACGAACCGCTCCATGAAGTGCCCGCGGAGCAGCCGGTACTCCTGGGTCCCCACCGTCTCGATGACCAGCGTCGCCAGCATGCAGCCCACCTGGGCGGCGCGCTCCAGCGAGACGCCCCAGGCCAGCCCCGACAGGAACCCGGCGCGGAAGGCGTCGCCGACACCGGTGGGGTCGGCCTTGCGCTCCTCCTCGGGGCAGCCGACCTCGATCGGGTCCTCGCCGACCCGCTCGATGCGCACACCGCGCGAGCCGAGCGTGGTGACGCGGTGGCCGACCTTGCCCAGGATCTCGGCGTCGCTCCAGCCGGTCTTGGACTCGATGAGGCCCTTCTCGTACTCGTTGGAGAACAGGTACGTCGCCCCGTCCAGCAGCAGCCGGATCTCCTCGCCGTCCATGCGGGCGATCTGCTGGGAGAAGTCGGCGGCGAACGGGATCCCGCGCGAGCGGCACTCCTCGGTGTGGCGGAGCATCGCCTCCGGGTCGTCGGCGCCGATGAGGACCAGGTCGAGGCCGCCCACGCGGTCGGCGACGGTCTTCAGCTCGATGAGGCGGGCCTCGCTCATCGCGCCGGTGTAGAAGGAGCCGATCTGGTTGTGGTCGGCGTCGGTGGTGCACACGAAGCGGGCGGTGTGCAGGGTCTCGGAGATCCGGACCGAGGCGGTGTCCACGCCGTGCCGGTCGAGCCAGGCGCGGTACTCGTCGAAGTCGGGGCCGGCGGCGCCGACCAGGATCGGCTTGGTGCCCAGCTGGCCCATGCCGAAGGCGATGTTCGCGCCGACGCCGCCCCGGCGCACGTCGAGCTTGTCGACCAGGAAGGAGAGTGAAACCGTGTGCAACTGGTCCGCGACGAGCTGGTCGGCGAACCTGCCGGGGAAGGTCATGAGGTGGTCGGTGGCGATGGAGCCGGTGACTGCGATGCGCACGACGGCATTCTCCTGCGGGAGGCTGGGTTGACAGTTAACGCTACCCGGTTGGCCGCCCGCGCCGCAGCCGACGAAACTACCCGATAGTAGGTATTTCTTCGCACCCCGGAGCAGGCCTACGGTGCCGTCATGACGAACCTCAAGGTCCACTCCCCCGCCCCGGCCGACCTCGAGGGCGGTCTCGCCACGCTGCGCGGTGACTGCGCCCGGATGGCTCCGCACTGGGCGGTTCCCGAGCACCCCGAGTCCCGGCCGGTGCCGCCGTCCCTGATCCACGGGGTGAGCGTGCCGGCGCGTTCCGCTCGGCTGCTGGACGCCATGTCCGAGTACGGCGACTGAGGCGCGGGGCGCGTTCCGCAGGGAACCGCACGCTCCCCTCCCGCGTCCCATCGCCGTCCCCCACGCGGGGGAGGCGGGATACGACCAGCGAGGAGCGATGCGGTGAACACCGAGCGACCCGAGAACCGCGAGCACCCCGACGGCTCCGGACGCGCCGGGGGCTCCGGACACCCCGAGGACTCCGGCCCGGGCGGGCGGGCGCACCGGCGGCGGTCGCGGCTCGTCGTGGTCGCCGTGGCCGCCGCCGTGCTGCTGGCCGGCGGCGGTGGCGCCTACCTCGCGGCGAGCGGCGACAGCGGCGGTCGTACGGGCGGACCGGGCACGGCCGGCTCCGGCGCCACTCCCCCGCCGCTCGCGCTGGACGGCTTCGGCGGCGGTGTCGCGCCGGGCGAGCCGGACCCGTACGGCGCCGTGTACGTCGCCCAGGGGCGGTTGCCGGCCGGTCCCGGTTCCGCGCCGGTGTACGCGCCGAAGGGCGAGGTCGGCCGGGCCGCGGTGGCCCGGCTGGCCGAGGCACTGGGTGTCGACGGCGCCCCGGTGGCCGAGGGGCGGATCTGGCGGGTCGGCGGCAAGGACGGCACCGGGCCGAGCCTGACGGTGCACCGGGACGCGCCGGGCAGCTGGACCTTCAGCCGGTACGCGCCGGGCACCGACGACTGCAGGAAGGGCGCCCTGTGCACGCACGACCCGATGGGCCCCGCCGGCGCCCCCGTGAGTGCGGCGAAGGCGATCCGGGCCGCCGCGCCGGTGCTGAAGGCGGCCGGGCTGGACGACGCGAAGATCGACGCGAGCCAGGTGATGGGCGCCCAGCGGGTGGTCGACGCCGATCCGGTGGTCGGCGGGCTGCCGACGTACGGCTGGACCACCGGCCTGACCGTGGACCGGCAGGGCGAGCTGGTCGGCGGGCACGGCCTGCTGGGGGCGCCGGCGAAGGGCGCCGCGTATCCCGTGCTGAGCGCCGCGAAGACGCTGAAGCTGATGAACGCCGCGCCGAGGGGCGACCACCGGATGGGCATCGGCGGGTGCGCCGGCCCGGTGCCGCCGAAGGACCGGCTGGAGTGGCCGTGCCCCGCGTCCACGGGTGCGCCGAAGCGGGGGGCGGATGCGGGAGAGGACCAGGTCACCGTGGAGAAGGCGGTGTTCGGGCTGGCCGCGCACTCGGTCTCCGGGCGGCAGACGCTGGTGCCGTCGTGGCTGTTCCGGGTACGGGGGCCGGACGGGCAGGGGGCGTCCACGGTGTCGTACCCGGCGGTCGACCCCCGGTACCTGGCGCCCGCGGCCACGCCCTCGGCGCCCACCGCGTCCGGGACGCCCCGGACCGTGAAGGTGACCGGCTATCTGGCCGACGACCGCGAACTGACCGTGAGCTTCTACGGCGGTGTGTGCGCCGACTACACGGTGGCGGCGCGGGAGAGCGACGCGCGGGTGACCGTGAGCGTGACGGAGCATCCCTGGCCGGACAAGGTGTGCGTGCTGATCGCCAAGGAGTACGTGAAGACCGTACGGCTGGCCGCGCCGCTGGGCGGACGGACCGTGGTCGGCGCGGACGGCAGCCGGATCCCGCGGGCCAAGCCGGGGGCGTTGCGGCCGGACGCCTCGCCGCGGACCCGGCAGGAGAGCGCGGCACGTCCCGCCGCAGGCCGGTAGGACACCGCGGTACGACGAAGGCGGCGGCCCCCCGTGCAGGGGGCCGCCGCCTTGGCGGGCCGTCGGGCCGTGCGGGCGCTCGGCTCAGCTGAAGGAGTCGCCGCAGGCGCAGGAGCCGGTCGCGTTCGGGTTGTCGATCGTGAAGCCCTGCTTCTCGATGGTGTCCACGAAGTCGATGGTGGCGCCGCCCAGGTACGGAGCGCTCATCCGGTCCGTGACGACCTTGACCCCGCCGAAGTCCTTCTCCACGTCACCGTCGAGCGAGCGCTCGTCGAAGAAGAGCTGGTAGCGCAGGCCGGAGCAGCCGCCGGGCTGGACGGCGACGCGCAGCGCGAGGTCGTCGCGGCCTTCCTGGTCGAGCAGGGCCTTGACCTTGGCCGCGGCGGCGTCGGTCAGGATGATGCCGTCGGTGACGGTGGTGGTCTCGTCCGATACGGACATCTACATCTCTCCCGGGTTGTACGGAGACTGCTTGCCGACGAGTGCAACCGGCGCTTCCGCGGATTCATTCCGGGCCGGGCAGTCACGTTGTCGCGTTGGTGGTTCCCTCTTCATGCTCGCACACGCCCGGGAACGCCGACAGCGGCCCGAAGGGGGACGCGGGCGGGATTCACGTCACATCGACGCTATGGACATCGTCAAACTGACGTGAACCGGTTATGATAGATAGCGTCAGTTAGACGAAAAGTAGAAAGGGTGCGTGTCGTGACCACCGCCCAGACCCCGGAGCTCGACGTGCAGCCGACTCCGCTCGCCCTGCTGCTGCTCGGCCGGGAGGCCGACCCGAAGAGCGAGCGGGGCGTCGAGTGCCCCGGTGACCTTCCGTCGCCGTCCGACCCCGACCTGGTGGCGCGCGCCCGCGCGGCCAAGGAGAAGCTCGGCGACAAGGTCTTCGTGCTCGGCCACCACTACCAGCGCGACGAGGTCATCCAGTTCGCCGACGTCACGGGCGACTCCTTCAAGCTGGCCCGGGACGCGGCCGCGCGCCCGGAGGCCGAGTACATCGTCTTCTGCGGTGTGCACTTCATGGCCGAGTCGGCGGACATCCTCACCTCCGACGACCAGAAGGTCGTCCTGCCCGACCTCGCCGCCGGCTGCTCGATGGCCGACATGGCGACGGCCGAGCAGGTCGCGGAGTGCTGGGACGTGCTGACGGAGGCCGGGATCGCCGAGCAGGTCGTCCCCGTCTCGTACATGAACTCCTCCGCCGACATCAAGGCGTTCACCGGCAAGCACGGTGGCACGATCTGCACCTCGTCGAACGCCAAGCGGGCCCTGGAGTGGGCCTTCCAGCAGGGCGAGAAGGTGCTCTTCCTGCCCGACCAGCACCTCGGCCGCAACACCGCCGTCCGGGACATGGGCATGTCCCTGGACGACTGCGTGGTCTACAACCCGCACAGGCCCAACGGCGGCCTGACGGCGGACGAACTGCGCGCCGCGAAGATGATCCTGTGGCGCGGGCACTGCTCCGTCCACGGCCGCTTCAACCTGGACTCGGTCAACGACGTGCGCGAGCGCATCCCCGGCGTGAACGTCCTGGTGCACCCCGAGTGCAAGCACGAGGTCGTGGCCGCGGCGGACTACGTCGGCTCCACCGAGTACATCATCAAGACCCTCGAGGCGGCCCCGGCCGGCTCCAAGTGGGCCATCGGCACCGAGCTGAACCTGGTCCGCCGGCTGGCGAACCGTTTCGCGTCCGAGGGCAAGGAGATCGTCTTCCTCGACAGGACGGTCTGCTTCTGCTCGACCATGAACCGCATCGACCTGCCCCACCTGGTCTGGGCCCTGGAGTCCCTCGCCGAGGGCAACCTGGTCAACCGCATCGAGGTCGACAAGGAGACCGAGGCGTTCGCCAAGCTCGCCCTGGAGCGGATGCTGGCACTGCCGTAAGGATCTTCGTCTGTACGTCGGCAAGGGGCGCTTCCCGGGATCCGGGGGGCGCCCCTTTCGTGCCCCCGATCGCTCGCGCGGTCGCTCTCCGTCGCACTGCCCGGGTTCTCCCAGGTGTTCCTGCCCCCGACACGACCGCCCCGGCCGGGTGCCGGCGTGGTCGGGGCGGACTTGCGCAGACGAGGTCGACACCTAGCGCTGCAGCCATTCGAGCAGGTCGTCGTGGCGGAGCTGGTACGCCGTTCCAGCCGACCTCAGCAGACCGCGGTCGTGGCACCAGCGCAGGAAGCCGGCCAGGCGCCATGGCAGCCGGCCCCTGGTCGCGGCGATCACGCCGAGATACTGGCGGGTGGTGATCGCCACGAACCCGGGACCGGCGGCCAGACCGCAGGCCGCGGCCGTCACGGCGGCGAACGGCCAGGGAACCCTCAGCCAGTCGACGAAGAGCAGCGCGTAGAACGCCACCCCCGCCATGACGGCGCCCGAGACCAGCCCGGCCAGCGCGTCGTTGCGCAGGGGGGACAGCGGGGTGGGCACGCCCGCCGGATTCGGGTCGGGGTCTCCGCCGCCTCTGCGCCGGGCCCCTCGCAGCCCCGCCCGCACCCCCACCACCAGGCCGATCGCGCCGGCACCGAAGCCGGCGGTGAGCCCGACGAAGTCGCCGAGCCGGCCGGCCGCGAACCCCGCGATCAGCATCACGGCCAGAGCGGTCGGCACGGCGGCGGCGACCAGCCGGCCCCGGTCGACGTCGACCCGTACCGACAGGGCCAGGCCGAAGCCGAAGACGAACGCGAACGCGCCGCCGGCGGCCAGCGCGAACCCCTGGCCGAACAAGGGCGCCAGGGGCAGCATCAGTACCCCGCCGAGCACGGTGCCCAGGCCCACCCGGCTCCAGCCGAGCCGGCCGCGCAGCCGCTGGAACAGCATCCGGCGGGGCTGCACATGACGCCCCCGTGCCTCCCAGGCGGAGACCAGCGGGGCCGGGGTGAGCAGAGCCAGCAGCACCGCCCCGGACAGCGGAAGCGCACCATTGCGGTGGAAACACAGGGCCAGCAGGACGAGGGCGGGGAGCCAGCAGACGAGGGTGATCGCCACCGCGGTGTAGCGCGCCGCGCGCGGCCCCGCGACCGGCCACAGGGTGTGGACTTCGAAGTCCCGGGATGACGTGAAGCCGCCCCCGTCGGCCGGCGCCGCGTTGCCCCCGCGCAGGCTCGCGGCGAGGAGCCGCAGCCACCGGGTCACGTCCCGCGCCGCGTAGCGCGGGCTCCGCTCCGCCGGGTCCGCGCCGCACACGGTGGGGATCAACGCCTCCAGGAGTGCGGCCCGCACCTCCTGCCGGGCTGCCGGGGAGTCGGGGACGCCCGCGAACGACCCGATCCGTGCGGCGCCCGACTCCGAACGGGACACCAGCGACGCCAGCGTCAGCGTCCACGGCGACGTCAGCGCGGCGGCGGTGGCCGTTCCGGGGGCGAACAGGGTCTGCTCCATCGCGCGCAGCCGGGCCTGGTCCAGGGCCCGCTCGATCAGATACCGCCGGCCGTCCGCAGCGCCCACGTCCTCGATCCGGACCGTGGCGCAGTCCAGCAGGCGGTCACCGGCGCGGCTGAGTGCCGTGTACTCGGTGGCGCGGCAGGTCAGGACCAGCGGCCCCTCGAAGGCGTTGAGCTGGGCCAGGGCGGTGACGGCCCTGGACCGGGCGCCGTCCGGCGGGTCCAGTTCGTCCAGGCCGTCCAGGACCGGCATGATCCTGCCGGTCGCCAGCAGGTGGCGCGCCGTCAGGACCGAGCCGCTCAGGTACTCACGGGCCACGCGAGCGGTGAACCAGTCAGTGAACGGCACGGCGGCGGTGTCCCACTCGGCCAGGCCCATGGGCACCGGGACCGGACCCTGGTAGCGCCGGCGGCTGAGCAGCCGGTGGACCAGTTCGTAGGCGAGGAGCGTCTTGCCGGCGCCCGGCCCGCCGGTGATGACGAGCCGCTTGGGTACGAGTTCGTCCAGGAAGTCGGCGATGCGCGCGAAGTCCCCGCGCGGCCAGGCGCGTTCCGCGTCCCTGCCGCCCTGCGGCACGGTGGTGAAGGTCACGTTGATGGCCTTCTTGTCGCCGCCCAGCAGTTGCCGGCGCCGACGCGTCACCTCCCCCAGCACCGCCTCGGACAGCTGGTCGCGGGCGGCCTCCCTACCGTCTCCGGGGCGGTGCGGGGAGCGCAGACGCAGGATCGACCACATCGCCACGATGCCCGCGAAGAACGAGCCTATGACCCAGGCGAGGCCCGCGGACCTCGGACCGAGCCGCAGGGACAGCAGGAGGGTCACGACGCCGCCGCCCAGCGCGGACAGCGACGCCTCCGGCATCCGGTGCCGCAGGCGCGGCGGCGGCATGCTGACCGGCAGGAGTTCCGGACCGGTCGGCGGGTCGGCTGCCGGGCCACCGATGTCCTCGATGACCAGGTGGACGCCGTACGTCTCCAGGGTCTGCCGGAAACCGGGCAGTTCGGACAAGGCGGTGACGGGAACGGCGTCCAGCACTCCGAGGGCCAGGGCCTTCTCCGCCCGCAGGACGGCCACCAGATGGGGCCCGCACAGCACGGCCGTTCCCGAGCCGCCGTGCCATCCCGCCCGCCCCGGCACAATGCCGGTGTCGACATGCACCGTGAGCAGCCCGGACTTCATGGCGTGCAGGGGGTCCACATGGCCCCGCACGGGCATCGTGTCCCGTTCGTACCGCGAGCGTTTGGCCGCGTCGGGAAAACCAAGGCCGAGGCACGGCACGCGGTCCCGGCCGGTGACGCGCCCGTACCGTACCGGCGGGCCGGGCGGTGGCCGCCACTGCGGGGCGGTGATCCGCACCAGTGCCCCGTCCGCCTCGGCGGGCAGCTCCGCGTCGGCCTGCCGCGGCAGCCACACCACGTCGGCGGGCAGCCACTCGGTGCGCCCCAGCCGGTCCAGCTGCCGCACCTCGACCCGGCCGCCGGCCTGTGTGCCCTCCAGGACATGGCAGGAGGTCAGTACCAGGTCGTCACCGAGGACGTAGCCGCTGCCGGTGTGCCGCCCGGCCGGATTCCAGATCTCGACGACCCTCGCCTCGTCCATGCGCCGCCTCGTCCGTCACCCGCTGAGCCGCCGCGCGTCCGCCGTGGTGGTCACAGCGGACGCCGGTCGGAATCGCCGGCGATGCGCAGGTCGTCACCGTGACCGTCCACGGGTTGCAGGGTGAGCTTGATGCGATGGGTTTGCGCGAGCCCGACCGATCCGTTCGCCTCCACCGTCCAGGGCAGCACGAACACCTTGGCCTTGGCCCCGCCTTCCTTCCTGACCTCCACGCTGAACTCCAGCTCCACCGGACCGGTGGTGAACCGCACGGATTCACCGCGGCCCTCCTCCAGCGCACCCTGCAGCGCGGAGCGGACGGCGCTGATGGTCTCCTCCAACTCGGCCCACGGTTCCTGCGCCACGTCGTAACCCCCCGGTCGCGACCGAACATGCCTGGGCGGTAAGGAAGTTGGCACCTGCCGAGCCCGACCCGGACCGCCGTGCCCGACCGTACCGGATCAACCCGGCCCCGCGGAACGCCTCAGCAGCCACTCCGGGCCGACAGGCCGAAGCCCCCGCAGCCGTCGCGTGCGACTGCGGGGGCTTCGGGAGAGCGGCGTGCGCGTCAGACGCCCGCCGGTTCCGGCGTGCGCCGGGTCTCCGGGTTCTGCCTGGCGGTCCGCTTCTGAGCGCGCCGCTCCTTGCGGAGTTCCAGCATCGCGTAGAGCGTCGGCACCAGCAGGAGTGTCAGCAGGGTCGAGGTGATCAGGCCGCCGATGACGACGACCGCGAGGGGCTGGGCGATGAAGCCGCCCTCGCCGGTGACTCCGAGGGCCGTCGGGAGGAGCGCGAAGATCGTCGCCAGGGCCGTCATCAGGATCGGGCGCAGGCGGTGGCGGCCGCCCTCGATCACGGCCTCGACCACGCCGTATCCCTGCCCGCGGTACTGGTTGACCAGGTCGATCAGGACGATCGCGTTGGTCACCACGATGCCGATCAGCATCAGCATGCCGATCACCGCCGGGACGCCCATCGGGGTGCCGGTCGCGACCAGCAGGCCGATCGCGCCCGTCGCCGCGAACGGGACGGAGACCAGGAGGATCAGGGGCTGCGCGAGGGAGCGGAACGTGGCCACCGGCAGCATGAAGACGATCGCGACGCCGCCAGCATGGCCAGGCCAGTTTCTTGAACGCGTCGTTCTGGTCCGAGGTCACCCCGCCGATCTCCGCCTTCGCGCCCGCCGGGAGCTTCAGCGCCTTGATCTTCGACTGCAGTTCGGTGCTGACGGCGCCCGTGTTGGCACCGGCCGGCCTGGCCGTGATGGCGGCGGCGCGCCGGCCGTCGATCCGGGTCAGCGACACCGGGCCGTCCACCAGCTCCACCGTGGCGATGTCGCCGAGCCTGACGGGGCCGAGGCGCAACGCCTTGAGCTGGGCCGGCGTGGTCGCGGGCTTGGCCGACTTCACGACGACGTCCCGCTCGGTGTCGTCGAGGACCGCCTTCGCCGCCGTCGTCCCTCGCACCGCCTGGGCGACCGCCGCGCCGAGCTTCTGGTCGTCGAAACCGGCCGCCGCGGCCTTGGCGTTGGCCTTCACCGAGATCCGCGGCACGCTGGTCGCGAGGTCGCTGGTGACGTCGGTGACGTGGTCCAGGCCGGCGACCGCGGAGCGCACCTGCTCGGCCGCCGTGCGCAGAGCCTGCGGGTCGGCGGCCTTCACGCGATCGAGTCGTCGACGGCCCGGCCGATGGCGATGGTCAGCGCGCCGAGCGTGAGCATGTTCAGGAGCAGGCCGCCGGTCCACAGCACGATCAGGGCGAGGACGACGGACAGCGGGATGGACACCGCCGTGACCAGCGTCGAGCGGACCGACGCGAGGAAGACCAGGATGACGAGGACCGCGAAGAGCAGGCCGAGGGCGCCCTCCGTGGTCAGGCCCTTGATGGACCTGGAGACGGCCGGGCCCTGGTCGCTGACGACGGTGAGCTTCGCGCCGGAGCCGAGCTGGGCGCGCAGGCCGGGCAGCTTGTCCTTGACCGCGTTCGAGATGGTGACCGCGCTGCCGTCGTGGTCCATGGTCACGGTGACGGCGAGGCTGGGCCGGCCGTCGGTGCGGGTGACGGAGTCGGCCGGGGCCGGCTGCTCCTGGACCGCGGCCACGTCGCCGAGGCGTACGGGCTTGCCGCCGTTCTGGCCGGTGACCATGAGGTCCTGGATCTGCCGCAGCGAGATGAAGCCGCCGCCGACCTGCACGGTGCGGCTCACGCCGTCCTCGTCGAAGGAGCCGGCCGGGACCGTCGCGCCGCCCGCCTGGAGCGCCTGGCCGAGCGCGGCGGAGGTGAGGCCGGCCCGCGCCGGCTTCGCGTCGTCCCGGGTGACCGTGACCTGCAGGCCGCGGACGCCGGTGACCTGGACGCGGCCGACGCCGTCGATGTCCTTCAGCGCCGGCACGACTACGGCGTCCAGCTGGTCGGCGAGGGCCTGCTGGTCCTTGGTCGGAGGTGGCGGCGAGGACCACGGTCGGCATGTCGTCGGTGGAGCCGGAGACCACCTGCGGGTCGACGCCGTCCGGGAGCTGGTTGCGGGCCCGGTTCACGGCCTGCTGAACGTCGGAGACGATCCGCTTGGTGTCGTTGCCGTGGTCGAAGGACGCCATGATGACGGCGTTGCCCTCGCCGGCGGTGGAGGTGACGCCCTTGCCCAGTACGCCAGGGTGGAGATCACTCCGTCCGCGGCCGCACCAGCCCCGACTCGTACGCGATCACCACGAGCTGCGCCCGGTCACGCGCGCCCAGCTTGGCCATGGCCCGGTTGACGTGCGTCTTCACCGTCAGCGGGCTGACCTGGAGGCGTTCGGCGATCTCGTCGTTGGAGTGGCCGCCGGCGACCTGGACCAGCACCTCGCGCTCCCGCCCGGTGAGGGCGCCGAGCCGCTCGGAGCGGGCGGGGTCGCGGCCGTCGTCGCCGTCGCCCTGGGCGAGGAACCGGGCGATCAGCCCCTTGGTGGCGGCGGGCGACAGCAGGGCCTCGCCGCCGGCCGCGACCCGGATGGCGTTCAGCAGCTCCTCCGGCTCGCTGCCCTTGCCGAGGAAGCCGGAGGCGCCCGCGCGCAGCGCCTGGACGACGTAGTCGTCGACCTCGAACGTCGTCAGGATGACCACGCGGACCTGCGCCAGGGAGGGATCAGAGCTGATCAGGCGGGTGGCGGCCAGCCCGTCCGTGCCCGGCATCCGGATGTCCATGAGGACGACGTCAGCGGCCTGCTCCTTGGCCAGCAGGACCGCTTCGGCCCCGTCGGAGGCCTCCCCCACCACCTCCATGTCGGGCTCGGAGTCGACCAGCACCCGGAACGCGCTGCGCAGCAGGGCCTGGTCGTCGGCGAGCAGGACACGGATCGTCATGCGGTCTCCCCCGGGGGCCGTCGCACGAGCCCGGTACGGGTCCCGGCGCGGGTCTTCACGGTCTTGCCCGTTCTCGTCCTTGCGGGCTCAGCGGTGTTCACGCGTCTCGGTGCGGGTCTTGAGGGGCAGGATCGCATGGACGCGGAAGCCGCCGCCGTAGCGGGGCCCGGTGGTCAGGGTGCCGCCGAGGGCGGTGACCCGCTCGCGCATGCCGATCAGTCCGTGCCCGCCGCCGCCCCCGGGCGCCCCGGCCGCGCCCGCCCCGTCGTCCAGGACGGTCACCTCGATGTCCGTCCCCACCCGTACGACGCTGACCTCGGCCCTGGCCCCGGTTCCGGCGTGCTTCTGCACATTGGTCAGGGCCTCCTGGACGATCCGGTAGGCGGCCAGGTCGACGGCGGCGGGCAGTTCGGCGCCCTGGTCGGCGCGGGCCACCTCCACCGGCAGGCCCGCGTTGCGGAAGGTGTCGGCCAGCTCCTGGAGCCGGCTGAGCCCGGGCGCGGGCTCGGTCGGGGCCTCGGGGTCGCCGGACTGGCGCAGCAGACCCACGGTGGCGCGCAGCTCCTCCAGCGCGGCGCGCCCGGCCTCGCGGACGTGCGCCAGGGCCTCCTTGGCCTGGTCCGGCCGCTTGTCCATGACGTGCGCGGCGACCCCGGCCTGCACGTTCACCAGGGCGATGTGATGAGCGACGACGTCGTGCAGATCGCGGGCGATGCGCAGCCGCTCCTCGGCGACCCGGCGGCGGGCCTCCTCCTCACGGGTGCGCTCGGCGCGCTCGGCCCGCTCCTGGATCGCCCGGACGACCGCACGGCGGCTGCGGACGGCGTCCCCGAGGGTGGCCCCGATGCCGGTCCAGGCCAGGACGCCGAGGTTCTCCTGCGCGTACCAGGGCAGCGGGCCGGCCAGCATGGCGGCGGCCGTCAGCACGGTCATGGTGAGCAGGCCGACCCGCCAGGTGGTGGTGCGGTCGGTGGTGGCGGCGACCGTGTAGAGGGCGACCACGGCGGACATCGCGACCGGGGCGCGGGGGTCGCCGGTGACGGACTCGATCACGGAGAGGACACCGGTGACGGCGAGCACGGTCTTGGGGGCGCGGCGGCGGAAGACGAGCGCGGCCGCGGCCAGCACCATCAGCAGGAGGCTGAGCAGGTCGGGGGTGCGCAGGCCCCAGGTGACACCGTTCGCTCCGCGGGGCACGACGAGGGAGCCCGCGACCATGCACACCAGCACGCCCGCGGCGATGGACGCGTCCAGCGCGAGGGGGTGCGCCTTCACACTGCAGCGGGCGCGGTCGAGAGTGCTCACGGAGGGAACAGTACGGCCCGCCGTCCGGGTGCCGGTGCCGCCGAGGAGTACCCGGACGGCGCTACCCCGGGATCAGCCCCTCGTCGCCGAGCATCGCCCGGACCTCCGCCAGCGACGCGTCCGGAGACGGAAGGATCAGTTCCGAGGGCTCGAGCGCGTCGTCGGGAAGGGGCGTGCCGAGACGGCGTACGGCGTCCAGGAGCGCGCCCAGGGTGCGGCGGAACGCCGCCTCGTCGCCGCGCTCCATCTCCGCCAGCAGCTCGTCGTCCAGCTTGTTCAGCTCGGCGACGTGGGAGTCGTCCAGCTGCACCTGGCCCTCCCCCATGATCCGTACGATCACGTCCGCCTCCTCGGCTCGGGTCCCGGCGCCGGGCTACTGCTTGTCGAAGCGCGGGGTGTCCTGCGGCTGCTGCTGGGTCTGCCCCTGGCCGGTACCGCCCTCGATGGCCTGCTGCGGGGAGCCTCCGGCCAGCTCGGCCTTCATGCGCTGCAGCTCCAGCTCCACATCACTACCACCGGAGATCCGGTCCAGCTCGGCGGCGATGTCGTCCTTGGCCATGCCGGAGGGGTCGTCCAGGGCGCCGGAGGCGAGCAGCTCGTCGATGGCGCCGGCGCGGGCCTGCAGCTGCTGCGTCTTGTCCTCGGCGCGCTGGATGGCCAGGCCGACGTCGCCCATCTCCTCGGAGATGCCGGAGAAGGCCTCGCCGATGCGGGTCTGGGCCTGGGCGGCGGTGTAGGTGGCCTTGATGGTCTCCTTCTTCGTACGGAAGGCGTCGACCTTGGCCTGCAGGCGCTGGGCCGCCAGGGTGAGCTTCTCCTCCTCGCCCTGGAGGGTGGCGTGCTGCGTCTGGAGGTCGGTGACCTGCTGCTGGAGCGCGGCCTTGCGGGACAGCGCCTCGCGGGCCAGGTCCTCGCGGCCGAGCGCGAGCGCCTTGCGGCCCTGGTCCTCCAGCTTGGTGGACTGCTGCTGCAGCTGGTTGAGCTGGAGCTCCAGACGCTTGCGGCTGGTGGCCACGTCGGCGACGCCGCGGCGGACCTTCTGCAGCAGCTCCAGCTGCTTCTGGTACGAGTAATCGAGGGTCTCGCGCGGGTCCTCGGCCCGGTCAAGGGCCTTGTTCGCCTTCGCGCGGAAGATCATCCCCATACGCTTCATGACACCGCTCATGGGCTTCGCGCGCCCCCTTCTGACGGACTCCAGCTCACAGATCCTGCGACAGGACCCACAGTACGGGCCCTGACTCCATTACCGCACTGTTCGGGGACCGATGCGCTCATCCCCAAGGACGACTGCGGACCGCACCGCTCCGGCGTGAGGAGTAGGTGATGCCCTGCCGTATCCCCCGCGACCCCGTGCCGTAACGTCCCCTCTGTCCCCCTACAGACGTCCGGTGTTGCCGGATCGTTCCCCGTCGGGCTGGGGTCCATGCCGGTGAAGCCCTTACCCTTGGGTTTTGTGTTCCGTAGCCGTGCCAAGGAAGAGAAGGCCCCCGCCGACAAGGCGCCGGTGACCCTCTCCAAGCAGCCCCGTGACCCGCAGGCCCCGAAGGGCAGGCCCACGCCCAAGCGCAGTGAGGCCCAGTCCCAGCGGCGCAGCGTGGCCCACACGCCGACCGACCGCAAGGAGGCCGCCAAGCGCCAGCGCGAGGAGCGGCGCCGGGCACTGGAGCGGCAGCGCCAGGCGCTGGCCACCGGTGACGAGCGGTATCTGCCGGCCCGGGACAAGGGCCCGGTCCGCAAGTTCGCCCGCACCTGGGTGGACTCGCGGTTCAACGTGGCGGAGTTCTTCCTGCCGCTCGCCGTGGTCATCCTGGTGCTGAGCGTGGTGCGGGTGCCGCAGATCCAGTCGATCGCGCTGCTGCTGTGGCTCGTGGTGATCGTGCTGATCGTGCTGGACTCGGCGGTCAGCGGCTTCCGGCTGAAGAGGCGCCTCAAGGAGCGCTTCCCGGACGAGAACACGCGCGGCGCGGTGCCCTACGCGCTGATGCGGTCGCTGCAGATGCGCCGGCTCCGGCTGCCGAAGCCGCAGGTCAAGCGCGGAGAGCGGCCCTGAGCGCAGACGCTTTCACCGGGGGTGCGGCCGAGGCCTGGCTGGACAAGTTGGGCAGGCTGCGTGACGTCGTACGCCAGGAGCTGGTGTCGCGGCAGCTGGACGAGCAGATAGCCGGGCGGTTCCCGGTCGGGCGGCGGCTGCGGGTGCTCGACGTCGGGATGGGCCAGGGCACGCAGGCGCTGCGGCTGGCCCGGCTCGGCCACCAGGTGACCGGCGTCGAGCAGGACGCGACGATGATCGCCGCCGCCCGCGAGGCGCTGGCCGCCGAGCCGGAGGGCATCCGGGAGCGGGTCCGGCTGGTGCAGGGTGACGGGCGGGACACCGGGGTGCACTTCCTGCCGGGCAGCTTCGACGTGGTGCTGTGCCACGGCGTGCTGATGTACGTCGAGGAGCCCGACCCGCTGGTGGCGGGCCTGGCGCGGATGCTGGCGCCCGGCGGGCTGCTCTCGCTGCTGGTCCGCAACGGCGACGCGCTCGCCATGCGGCCGGGCCTCGCCGGCGACTGGGCGGGCGCCCTCGCCGCCTTCGACACCACCAGCTATCGCAACCGCCTGGGCCTGGACGTACGGGCCGACAGGCTGGCCTCGCTCACCGCCACGCTCGCCGGGATCGCCGCCCCGCTGCACGCCTGGTACGGCGTCCGGGTGTTCACGGACACGGCGGCGGACGACGCGGGGATCCCGGACGACCTGGAGACGCTGCTGGCGGTCGAGGAGCGGGCCGGGCGCACGGACCCGTATCGCGGGGTGGCGGCGCTGCTGCACCTGTGCGGCGTGCGGGGCTGAGCCCGTTCGGGCCAGCACCGCGGGCCGGATGACCGGCGCCCACCGAGACTCGGGGTATGGACGCTTCCCCTGACCGTGCCCTGCGGAGGGCGGCCGTCGCCGCGCTGGTGTGCTGCCTGGCGGCCGGCTGCACCACCGGTTCCCGCCAGAACGCCTCCGCGCCCGCGGTTGCGGACGCGCCGAAGGCCGCGAGTGATCTGCAGAGCCAGTACCAGAAGGTCATCGAAAAGGCCCTGCCGTCGGTGGTGCAGATCCAGTCGAGCCGCGAGCTGGGCTCCGGGGTGGTGTACGACGGCAAGGGCCACATCGTCACCAACGCGCACGTGGTCGCGTCGCAGAAGACGTTCAAGGTGACCACGGCCAGCAGCGAGCAGCCGCTCACCGCGCGGCTGGTGTACTCCTACCCCGCGCAGGACCTGGCCGTGATCAAGCTGGACAAGGTGCCGGCCGGGCTGAAGGCGGCGGCGTTCGGCGACTCCGAGAAGGTGGAGGTCGGCCAGATCGTGCTGGCCATGGGCTCGCCGCTCGGGCTGTCGTCCAGCGTGACCCAGGGCATCGTCTCGGCGACCGGGCGGACCGTCAGCGAGGCCGGCGGGGGCACGGGCGCCACCCTGGCGAACATGGTGCAGACCTCGGCCCCCATCAACCCCGGCAACAGCGGCGGCGCGCTGGTCGATCTGGCCGGGCACGTCATCGGCATCCCGACGCTCGGCGCCGCCGACCCCGCCCTGGGGAACAGCGCGGCGCCCGGCATCGGGTTCGCCATCCCGGCGTCGACGGTGAAGACGATCGCCGGGCAGATCGTCGACAAGGGCCGGGTGACCAACTCGGGGCGGGCCGCGCTCGGCATCACCGCGCGGACCGTCGTGAACGACAACTACCAGCCGGCCGGGGTGGCCGTCGTCAGCGTGAAACCCGATGGCGCGGCGGACAAGGCGGGCCTGCGCACCGGCGACATCATCACCGGGCTGGGCGGCCGGTCCGTCTCCGACCTCACGTCCCTGGCGGTGGCGCTGGCCGGGGACGGACCGGGCCGGAAGACCACGGTCACCTACCAGCGGGACGGCCACGAGAAGAAGGCCACGGTGACACTGGGCGAGCAGTGACGAGGGGTACGGCGGTGGCGGCGCCCCGGTACGACGGCGGGAGCCGCCGGGGCCGCACCCCTCGCACCGGCTAGGCGGCGTCGGCGTGCAGGCTCATCGGCCCGTAGATCTCGGTGTTCTCCTCGAACAGCCGCACCTGGTCGGCGCCGCCCTCGAGGAGCGCCTTCCAGTGCTCGCCGATCCAGGACTCGGCGTCCCCCTGCGTGGTGAACTCCTCGGGCTGCACGGCGGGCTGGACCTCCGTCCCGTCGGCCTTCTCGAACCGCCACGTCCATGCCGTCATGTGGGCCTCCTTCGATCCAACACCTGCCCGCAGCGTATGCGCTCGGCGGGGCCGGCCGTGAGAGGTGGTGGATCATCCGCGGGTGAGGGGGGCGATGCCGGGGTGCTGGAGTGAGCGGTACCCGCGGGCGCGGGTGAGAATCGGGGCGTGGAAGTGACTCTGCTCGGTACAGGCGCGCCCGCCGGACTGCCCCGTCCCGACTGCCCGTGTGCCGCGTGCGCGACCGCACTCGGCCGGGAGGCCCGGGCCGCCACCGCCGTGCTGGTGGACGGGGCGCTGCTGCTGGACCTGACGCCGGGTGCGGCGTTCGCGGCGGCGCGGGCCGGGCGTTCGCTGGGCGGGGTGCGGCAGGTGCTGCTGTCGCATCCGCACGACGGCCCCGCGGTGGAGGTGCCGGCCGGGCTGCCGCAGCCCGGCCGGGTGCCGGACGGGCGGGAGTTGGCGCTGCTGACGGGCCATCGGGTGCGGGCCCTTGCGATGGACGCGGGCGGCACCGGCTACGCGGTGACGGGGCCGGACGGGCAGCGGCTGCTGTATCTGCCGCCGGGCGGCGCCCCGGCCGGTCTGGAGCAGGCGACGGCGGAGCCGTACGACATGGTCCTCGCGGACGTCGTGGGCCGCCCGGACGCGCTGGCCCGGCTGCGGGCGGTGGGCTCGGCCGGCCCGGCGACGGACGTGCTCGCCGTCCACCTCGACCACGACGTGCCGCCTGGTGCCGAGCTGGGCCGCCGGCTGGCGGCGGCGGGGGCGCGGGCCGTGCCGGACGGCACGACGCTGACGGTCGGCGCGTACGAGGAGGTGCCGGACGTGCCGCGCCGGACGCTCGTGCTGGGCGGGGCCCGCTCGGGCAAGTCGGTGGAGGCCGAGCGGCGCCTGGAGGCCTTCCCGGACGTGCTGTACGTGGCGACCGGCGGCACGCGCGGCGGGGACGCCGAGTGGGCCGAGCGGGTGGCGCTGCACCGGGAGCGGCGGCCGGGGTCGTGGCGTACGGCGGAGACGACGGACCTGGTGCCGCTGCTGCGCGAGGAGGGGCCGCCGCTGCTGATCGACTGCCTGTCGCTGTGGCTGACGTACGCCATGGACTCCGTCGGGGCGTGGGACGACGCGGAGTGGGCGGGCGGGGGTGAGAAGTCCCTGCGGGAGCGGGTGCGGGAGCTGACGGAGGCGGTGCGCCGCACCCGGCGGACCGTGGTGGCCGTGTCCAACGAGGTGGGGTCGGGCATCGTGCCGGCGACCGCGTCCGGGCGGCGGTACCGGGATGAACTCGGACGGTTGAACGCGGCGTTCGCGGCGGAGTGCGAGCAGGTGCTGCTGGTCGTCGCCGGTCAGGCGTTGGTGCTCCGGGGTTGAGAGGGCGCCCGGTGCTGGTGCCGCGGCGGGCGCCTGCCGACGCGTGCCGACGCGACCCGCCACGCGAACCCGGAGTCAGCCACGGTCCTTGCGGGCCACGATCCGGTACGCGTTGGAGAACGGTGTGCGGCGGAACAAGGGCGCCAGGGCGTGGTCCAGGACCGAGGCCAGTGCCCGCACGGGTGCCATGGCGGCTCTCGGCAGCGGGACCTGGGCGGCCGCCAAGGAGACCGCGCCTGACAGGTCGCAGGGCGTGTGGGGGGCCCTGCGGTCGACCACCAGAACCGTGCAGCCGAGGTTCTCCAGCTCCACGCGCAGATTCGCCGAAGGCACCAGGTGGAGGTGGCGGGGCTGGCCGTACGGGAGCCAGAACCTGCCGAGCAGCGCGGCGAACGCGCAGCGCGGGTCGGCGACTTCGACGACGAGGTGGCCGCCGGGGCGCAGGGCCGTGAGCGCGGCGCGGAGTTCGGCGCGCGGGTCGGGCGTGTGCTCGAGATGGCGGAACATGCTGACGACGTCGTAGCGGCCGCGCAGCCGGGCGGTCATGCCGGGCGTGGCGAGGTACCCGCGGTGGGCCTCCTCGACCCGCTCCTCCAGCTGGGCCTGCTGCACCCGGGCGGTCGGGTCCAGGCCGTCGAAGCTCGTGTACGGGAAGACCTCCTTCGCCGCCTCGGGGAAGCGGGCGTGGCCCGTGCCCACGTCCAGCCAGCTCTCCGCCTCGGCCAGCGCCGACAGCCGCCGGGCGGTGGCCCGGTGCCGCCGGCGCACCGCGCGGGCGGACAGCACGCGGGCGGTGAACCCCTCCAGCTGCCGTTCGTACAGGTCACGGTGGAAGAAGGCGAACCCTTCCGCCGTGAGCCGGGGGTTCTGGAAGACGTGGGCGCAGTCACGGCACTCATCGAGGACGAACCGGCCCGGCCGGTGCCGCAGCGGGTCCCTCGCGCGCACCCGGGTGCGCAGGCACCCGGAGCCGCACCAGGGGCAGTCCTCGCGGCGCGGTTCGAGGAACGGGTCGCAGGACCGAGGGAGGGGCGTCGGCGTGTGGGGCGAGGTCGGCATGGGCGGCTCCCTGAGCGACATTCCGCAGCAAACCGGAACGTATGGGATACCGATCCTGGGTGCAACGACGCCGCACGGGTGTGGTGACCCTGTGGCGCGGAAGCGTTCGGCCTCTGGCGGTACTGTTCGGCGAATGAGCAGGCTTAATCTGGACGACTTCACCGATCTGATCGAGCGCCCGGACGGGGGCGTGCGCCGTGACGCCGAGGCCCGGCGGGAGCGCCAGATCGTGCCGCCGGGAGCGTTGGGCCGCCTCGACGAGCTGGGCGAGTGGCTGGCCGCCGCACAGAGTGCCGTGCCGGTACGGACCGTGGAGCGGCCGAAGGCGGTCCTCTTCGCCGGTGACCACGGCATCGCCGGGCTGGGCGTCTCGGCGCGCCCGGCGGGCAGTGCGCAGCAGCTGGTGCGGGCCGCGCTGGAGGGCGGGAGCCCGGTGTCCGTGCTCGCGCGGCGGCAGGACGTGCCGGTGCGGATCGTGGACATGGCCGTGGACTGCGCGCCGGACGCCTTCCCCGAGGACGTCGTACGGCACCGCGTGCGGCGCGGCAGCGGCCGTATCGACATCGAGGACGCGCTCACCCTGGAGGAGGCCGAGGCGGCGGTGCGCGCGGGCGTCGCCGTCGCCGACGAGGAGGCCGACTCGGGCACGGACCTGGTGGTGCTCGGCGACATCAGCGTCGGCGGCACCACGGCGGCGGCGGTGCTGATCGCCGCGCTGTGCGGGACGGACGCGTCGGTGGTGACCGGGCGGGGCGGGCTTCCGATCGACGACCTGGCGTGGATGCGCAAGTGCGCGGCGATCCGGGACGCGCTGAGGCGGGCGCGGCCGGTGCTCGGCGACCAGTTGCAGTTGCTGGCGACCGTCGGCGGGGCGGATCTCGCGGCGATGACCGGGTTCCTGCTGCAGTGCGCGGTGCGGAAGCTGCCGGTGGTGCTCGACGGGGTGGTGACGGCGGCGTGCGCGCTGGTCGCGCAGCGGGTCGCGTTCCGGGCGCCGGACTGGTGGCTGGCCGGGCACGACAGCGGGGAGCCGGGGCAGGCCAAGGCGCTGGACCGGATGGCCCTTGAGCCGCTGCTGAAGCAGGGCGTGAGGGTCGGCGAGGGCACGGGCGCGCTGCTCGCGCTGCCGCTGGTGCGGGCCGCGGCGGCGCTGGCCGCGGAGCTTCCGGAGAGGGAGCCGAAGGAGGAGAACGAGTAGCCGGTCGCGTGGAAGCGTGCGCACAGCACACGCACATGTCCGATGTACGGTTCGCCGGGGCGGCCCCCATATGATCCTTCAGCATGGGAGATGCCCGAATTGCCGTTCCGCAGCAAGCCGAGTCGGGGCGCCCGGGTGAGCAGGGGCGGCGGGCCGGCGGGGCCTCCCGGCGGGCCGCCGCCGTCGCCGTCTGGTATCTGCGGACCGTCGCCTTCATCAACTTCCTCAGCGCGGCGTGGGTCTCGCTCGGCCAGGACGTGCGCCGGCACAACCAGGACGACTTCTTCACGCCGTACCTGCTGACGGCCGGTTTCGCCTCGGGCGTGTTCACCGCGTTCCTGGCGATCACCATGCGCCGCCGCAAGCGGGCCGCGTGGATCCTGAACCTGGTGCTCAGCGGCGCCTTCCTCGCCCTGTTCGCGTTCGCCATGGCGTTCCCCGAGATCCGGCGGTACCCGCAGAACTGGATCTCACTGGGGCTGACGGCCGTGTTCGTCGGCGCGCTGCTCGTGGGCCGGCGGGAGTTCTACGCCAAGGGCGACCGCGCCAATCCCCGGCTCGCGGCGACGGTCGCCGTGGGCGGCGGACTGGCCGCGAGCCTGCTGGCCGGACTGCTGGTGTCGGTCACCAACCAGGCGCCGGACGCGGCCCGTTCGACGTTCCTGGAGCGCTGGCACTACGGCACCCTGCGCCTGGTGTCGGTGGCCGCCGACGAGTCGCGCTTCCCCGGCATCTCCCCGCCGAACTGGGCGAACGTCGCCGTCAACGTGCTCAGCACCGCCCTCGTCCTCGCCGTGTTCTACGCCGCGTTCCGCTCCCGGCGCGCCGTCGACCCGCTCACCGAGGACGACGAGAAGCGGTTGCGGGCCCTGCTGGAGCGGCACGGCGACCGCGACTCGCTGGGCTACTTCGCGCTGCGCCGGGAGAAGAGCGTGGTGTGGTCGCCCACCGGCAAGGCGGCCGTCGCCTACCGGGTGGTCGGCGGGGTGAGCCTGGCCTCCGGGGATCCGCTCGGGGATCCGGAGGCGTGGCCGGGCGCGATCGTGCCCTGGCTGGCCGAGGCGCGGGCGCACGGCTGGATCCCGGCGGTGATGGGGGCGAGCGAGGAGGCCGGGACGGTCTACGCCCGGCACGGCCTCGACGCCCTCGAACTCGGCGACGAGGCGATCGTGGAGGTCGCCGACTTCACGCTGGAGGGCCGGGCGATGCGCACGGTGCGGCAGGCGTACAACCGGGTGAAGCGGGCCGGGTACGCGGTGCGGATCCGGCGGCACGAGGACATCCCGGCCGAGGAGATGGCGCATCTCGTCGAGCGTGCGGACGACTGGCGGGACGGCGCGACCGAGCGCGGGTTCAGCATGGCGCTCGGCCGGCTCGGGGACCCCGAGGACGGGCAGTGCGTGATGCTGGAGTGCACGGACGCCGAGGGCGGGCTGCGGGCGCTGCTGTCCTTCGTGCCGTGGGGGCCGCACGGGCTGTCCCTGGACCTGATGCGCCGCGACCGGGACTCCGACAACGGGCTGATGGAGTTCATGGTCATCGAGCTGCTGCGGCGGGCCGGCGAGATCGGGATCACGCAGGTGTCGCTCAACTTCGCGATGTTCAGGTCGGTCTTCGAACGCGGAGCGCGGATCGGCGCCGGTCCGGTGCTGAGGCTGTGGCGGTCGCTGCTCAGCTTCTTCTCCCGCTGGTGGCAGATCGAGTCGCTGTACCGCGCCAACGCCAAGTACCGGCCCATCTGGGAGCCGCGGTTCCTGCTCTTCGAGAAGAGCGCGGACCTGCTGCGCATCGGCGTCGCGTCCGCGCGTGCCGAAGGCTTCCTGGAGGCGCCGGGACTGCCGAAGTGGCTGCACCGCAGGCACCTGGAGACCCACCGGTGAGGATCGCCCGATGAGGAACGTGAGATGAGGCCGCCGGCCCGCTGGGCGCGCGGGGAGTGGGGGCCGCTGTGCGGCGCGGTGCGCGGAGCCCTGCGCGGGCGGGGCCTGCGGGCGGCGCCGATGACGCTCGGCGCGGTCGGTCTGACGGCCCTGCTGCAGTACGTGCAGAACCGGCCGTGGGGCTACCAGTTCGTGCAGGACATGGGTGCCGTACGCGCCCAGGACCCCCTGTGGCAGGCCCTGCTGCGCACCCCGCTGTCCCTCTTCGTGCCGGCGCTGGATCTGCCGGTGTGGGGCGCGCTGGCGCAGATCCTGCTGGTGTTCGGCATCGCCGAGATGTGCATCGGCTGGTGGCGGACCCTGGTCATCGCGTACGCCGCCACGCTCGCCGGGACCCTGTACGCGCGCACCGGCATCGCGCTCGGCGCGCACGCCCCGTTCGGGCTGCCCTGGACGGACGCGCAGGTCGTGGACACCGGCCCGTCGGCGGCCGTGGTGGGGCTCGCGGTGTACGTGAGCTGGCGCTACGGCGCGTACCTCACCTCGGGCGCGGTGACGCTGGCGATGGTCGCCGAGGTGCTGGTCAAGGAGAACCTGGCGGGCAAGGAGCATCTGGCCGCGCTGATGGCCGTGGGGCTGATCTGCCTCACGGTGGCGGTGCGGCACCGCTGCGCGCCGGGGCTGCGGCTCGGGGCGCCGGGCGCGTACGGCCGCCCGCCGCGGTGGTTCGCTCAGTGGCGGCCGGGCAGCCGGGCCGGGCGCGGGTCGGGTTTGCCGCCGATCCAGTCCTGAACGGCGCGGCGCGGCCGGGCCCAGCGGCGGTCGTGACGGTGGGCGCGCAGCTCGGCCTTGGCGCGGGCGCGGGGCCGGCGGCCGTAGAAGCGGCGGGCCCAGGGGGAGCCGGGTCGGGCCAGCCGTACGGCGCCGATCAGCGCGACCAGCGGCACGATCGCCCCGAACACCGCGATGCGGGCCTTGCCCTTGCTCAGGGCGACCAGCGCGAAGAGGAAGTTCATGGCGATGGTGGTCAGGGCGCCGCCGCGGTCCTTCAGCTCCTCCGGGGACAGGTCGTTGACGCCGAACGGGGAGAACCCGGCGAGCAGCAGCCCGACGAGCGCGGCGGCGAGCACGACGACCTCGACGCTCTTGCGGCCCTCCTCGCTCCAGTAGACGTCGTCCAGGTGCAGGATCAGCGCGAACTCGTCCAGGACGAGACCGACGCCGATCCCGAAGACCACGGCCGCGATGGCGCCGCCCGGGCCGCGCCGGTCGCTGGCGACCGCGCCGAACCCGCCGACGACGGTGAGGACGACACCGGGCACCGCGTGGTGGATGTGCAGCCCGCCCGCCTTGACGTTCCCGAACGGCCCTTTGCCGGCCCGGATCAGCCGGGTGATCACCCGGGTGACCACGAAGGTGAACAGGAAGGCGCTGAGGGCGAGCAGCAGGGGAAGCTTGCCCGGTTCGAGGATGTTCCGTTCCCACCAGTGCCCCATATGCGCACTTTATCCCCGAGGGCGGCGGACGGCTCCCGCCCGGGGCCCCACGGCGGCCCGGCGACCGCCGGGTAACCTTCGCCGGTGCCCACGTCCTCCCCTCACGACGCCCTCCGCTTCGCCTTCGGCACCCTCACCGCGCTGCCCGTACGGGTGCGCCGCTGGGACCGGGAAGCGGCGCGCGGGGGCATGCTGAGCGCCCCGGTGGCCGGGCTGGCCGTCGGCGGCTGCGCCGCCGGGCTCGGCCTGCTGCTGCTCGCGCTCGGCGCCGGCCCGCTGCTCGCCGCCGTCGCCTCGGTCTCGGTGCCCGCCGCCCTGACCCGCGGACTGCACCTCGACGGCCTCGCCGACACCGCCGACGGCCTGGGCAGCGGCAAGCCCGCCGAGGACGCGCTCAGGATCATGAAGCAGTCCGACATCGGCCCCTTCGGCGTCGTCACCCTCGTCCTGGTGCTGCTGGCCCAGGTCGCCGTGCTCGCCCAGCTGTACGGCGCCTCCTGGGCCCGGGGCGCCCTGGCCGCAGTCGTCTCGGCCGTCGCGGCCCGCCTCGCCCTCACCCTGGCCGCCCGCACCGGCGTGCCGGCCGCCCGCCCGGAGGGCCTGGGCGCGGCTGTCGCGGGGGTGGTGCCGGTGCCCGGGGCGCTGGCGGTCACCGCCGCGGTCACGCTCGGTTCGGCCGCCGGGGGTTCGGCCTTCGGCCCGTACGGCGCCCTGCACGCGGCGGCCGCGGTCCTGCTCGCGCCGGCCGCGGCCGAACTGCTGCTGCGCCGCTGCGTCCACCGCTTCGGCGGGGTGACCGGGGACGTCTTCGGCGCGCTGGCGGAGACGGCGGCGACGACGGCGCTCGTGGTGCTGTCGCTGGGCCGATAAACTCCTCGGCCGTACACGGACAAGCTGTTGCACACCGGGGGAACTTCCGTGCCGAAGCTGCGCCGTATCACGGCCTGGTTCATCGACTTCGCTCTGGTCGCGGCGGCCGCCGCGCTGCTCGCCGTCCTGACCTTCCACAGGATCACCGCGCTCGTCACCGACGTGCCCGAACTGGCCACGAAGGGCGGCCTCGGCCTCGTCACCTCGCGCGGTGACGTCATCGGCGCCGGCGAGCACCTCGGCCTGTCCGTGTGGGACACGATCGTGCTCGACGTGGAGGAGGCCTTCGGCGCGCTCGTCGTCGTCGCCTTCCTCTACCAGTGGACCTGCCTCGCGCTGCTCGGCCGCACCCTCGGCAAGGGCCTGCTCGGCCTGCGCGTCACCCCGCGGCTGTCCCGGCACGCCCTGCGCCGGGCCGCCGTCACCACCGCCGCCGACGTCGCGGTGTACGCGCTGGCCTGTGTGCTGCTGGTCGAGGGCGAGTTCGTGCTGTCGGTGCTGGTCTGGGCGGTCGCCGTGCTGCTGTTCCTGGTCAACGCGCTCACCGTGCTCTTCCCCGGCGGCCGCTCCCTCGCCGACCGGCTCGCCGGCACCTCCGTGGTGGGCGCCCTGCAGCGGACGGAGCCCGGCCCGGTGGGCGGCGCGCCCCGGTGGTGAACGCCCGCGGCGATGTGAAAACGCAACGCCACACACAGGTGAACGTCCGCTGGAATGAGCGAACGCGCGCACGCGCGTAGTCTCGTCCCGGGTGTTCGCCGACAGGGTGAAGGCCCCGGTGCCACCTGCGCCCAGGCATGGACCTAGGGTCGGCTCTCGGGCCCGGTCGACCCACCCCCCTTCGGCCACAGCAACTTCACATCGGAAGCGAGAACTCACCACCGTGACTGCTCTGACTCTCAGCACCGCAGCGGCGCCCGGCCTGCGGGCCGACGCGATCGTGATCGGTGTCGCCAAGGGCGCCCAGGGGCCCGTCGTCGCGCCGGGCGCCGAGGCCGTGGACAAGGCGTACGACGGCAGGCTGGCCGGCGTCCTGGAGACCCTCGGCGCCTCGGGTGCCGAGGGCGAGCTGACGAAACTGCCCGCCCCGGCCGGCTTCAAGGCTCCCCTCGTGGTGGCGGTCGGCCTGGGCGAGGAGCCGGACGCCAAGAGTGACGAGGGCTACGGCTCCGACGCGCTGCGCAAGGCCGCCGGCGTGGCCGCCCGGGCGCTCGCCGGCTCCAGGAAGGCCGCGTTCGCGCTGCCCGTGGACAGCCCCGGCGCGGTCGGCGCGATCGCCGAGGGCGTCCTGCTCGGCGCGTACTCCTTCGACGTCTACAAGGAGAACGCCGGCGGCGGGAAGGCCGGGAACGGCAAGGCGCCGCTGGCCGAGGCGGCGCTGCTCGGCGGCAAGCCGCGCGACGCCTCCCACAAGGGGGCCGTCGCCCGCGCCGTCGCCGTCTCCGAGGAGCTGAACCGCGCCCGCGACCTGATCAACACCCCGCCGAACGACCTGACCCCCGCCGCCTTCGCCGGCATCGCGCAGACCGCGGCCAAGGAGCACGGCATCAAGGTGCAGGTCCTCGACGAGAAGGCCCTGGCCAAGGGCGGCTACGGCGGCATCCTCGGCGTCGGCGGCGGCTCCGCGGCCCCCCCGCGCCTGGTGAAGCTGTCGTACACCCACCCGAAGGCGGCCAAGCACCTCGCCTTCGTCGGCAAGGGCATCACCTACGACTCGGGCGGCATCTCGCTGAAGCCGGCCGGGCACAACGAGACGATGAAGTGCGACATGAGCGGCGCCGCCGCCGTGTTCGCCGCGGTGGTCGCCGCCGCCCGCCTCGGCCTGGAGGTCAACGTCACCGGCTGGCTGGCGCTGGCCGAGAACATGCCGTCCGGCTCCGCCGTGCGCCCGGGTGACGTGCTGCGCATGTACAGCGGCAAGACCGTGGAGGTCCTCAACACCGACGCCGAGGGCCGGCTGGTCCTCGCCGACGCGCTGTGGGCGGCCTCGCAGGAGAACCCGGACGCGATCGTGGACGTCGCGACGCTCACCGGCGCGATGATGCTGGCGCTGGGCAGCCGGACGTTCGGCATCATGGCCAACGACGACGCGTTCCGCACCGCGGTGCACGAGGCGGCGGAGGAGGTCGGCGAGCCGGCCTGGCCGATGCCGCTGCCGGAGCACCTGCGCAAGGGCATGGAGTCCCAGGTCGCCGACATCGCGAACATGGGCGAGCGGATGGGCGGCGGCCTGGTCGCCGGTCTGTTCCTGCGCGAGTTCGTGGGCGAGGGGATCACCTGGGCGCACCTCGACATCGCCGGGCCGGCGTTCAACGAGGGGGGTCCGTTCGGGTACACGCCGAAGGGCGGCACGGGTACGGCCGTGCGGACGCTGGTGCGGCTCGCCGAGCTGACGGCCGCGGGTGACTTGGGCTGAGTCGCCTGAGAGCCCGGTCGCTTCCGTAGCACGGTGTCTGCAGGGGCGTGGGGGTCTTTCGCGCAGTTCCCCGCGCCCCTTGGCCGGCTGCCGCCGACCTGCGTGGCGCGAAGGCCGGATGGGGCGCGCCCGCGCGGCGGAGCCGCATACCGAACACGGTCCCGCGCCCCTTCTCGGTGCCGCTGCCCCGTTCGTTTCACGGGAACGTGGGACGTCTCACACCCCGGCCCGGCGTCTCGATCTCCTCCGACAAGTGCAAAGATGGAGCCCGGCAGGACAGGGCCCCACCGAAGGGCCGAAGCATCAAGCGGCCGGACACCAGCCGCCTGCCGGTCAGTGAAGACCGGCGTACGGCGCACATGCATGGAGGACGTGACGTGGCGAACGACGCCAGCACCGTTTTCGACCTAGTGATCCTCGGCGGTGGTAGCGGTGGTTACGCCGCGGCCCTGCGCGGGGCGCAGCTGGGCCTGGACGTCGCCCTGATCGAGAAGGACAAGGTCGGCGGCACCTGCCTGCACCGGGGTTGCATCCCCACCAAGGCCCTGCTGCACGCGGGCGAGATCGCCGACCAGGCCCGCGAGAGCGAGCAGTTCGGTGTGAAGGCCACCTTCGAGGGCATCGACGTCGCCGCCGTCCACAAGTACAAGGACGGCGTCATCGCCGGCCTGTACAAGGGCCTGCAGGGTCTGATCGCCTCCCGGAAGGTGACGTACATCGAGGGCGAGGGCCGGCTGTCCTCCCCCACCTCCGTCGATGTGAACGGTCAGCGCATCCAGGGCCGCCACGTCCTGCTGGCGACCGGCTCCGTGCCGAAGTCGCTGCCGGGCCTGGAGATCGACGGCAACCGGATCATCTCCTCCGACCACGCCCTCGTCCTGGACCGCGTGCCGAAGTCCGCGATCATCCTGGGCGGCGGCGTCATCGGTGTCGAGTTCGCCTCGGCGTGGAAGTCCTTCGGCGCCGACGTCACCATCATCGAGGGCCTGAAGCACCTCGTCCCGGTCGAGGACGAGAACTCCTCGAAGCTTCTGGAGCGCGCGTTCCGCAAGCGCGGCATCAAGTTCAACCTCGGCACCTTCTTCCAGAAGGCCGAGTACACCCAGGACGGCGTGAAGGTCACCCTGGCGGACGGCAAGGAGTTCGAGGCCGAGGTCCTACTGGTGGCCGTCGGCCGCGGACCGGTCTCGCAGGGCCTGGGCTACGAGGAGCAGGGCGTCGCCATGGACCGCGGCTACGTCCTGGTCGACGAGTACATGCGGACCAACGTCCCGACGATCTCCGCCGTCGGTGACCTCGTCCCGACGCTCCAGCTCGCGCACGTCGGCTTCGCCGAGGGCATCCTGGTGGCGGAGCGTCTGGCCGGTCTGAAGGTCGTTCCGATCGACTACGACGGTGTCCCGCGGGTGACGTACTGCCACCCGGAGGTCGCCTCCGTCGGTATCACCGAGGCCAAGGCCAAGGAGATCTACGGCGCGGACAAGGTCGTCGCTCTCAAGTACAACCTGGCGGGCAACGGAAAGAGCAAGATCCTCAACACCTCGGGCGAGATCAAGCTCGTCCAGGTGAAGGACGGTGCCGTGGTCGGCGTCCACATGGTCGGCGACCGCATGGGCGAGCAGGTCGGCGAGGCCCAGCTGATCTACAACTGGGAGGCGCTGCCGGCCGAGGTGGCCCAGCTCATCCACGCCCACCCGACGCAGAACGAGGCGATGGGCGAGGCGCACCTGGCGCTCGCCGGCAAGCCGCTGCACTCCCACGACTGAGCCTTCGGTCAACGGGCGCGACGACACAGACTTCCGCAATTCGTTAGGAGCAACCGAAACCATGGCGGTTTCCGTAACCCTTCCGGCGCTCGGCGAGAGCGTCACCGAGGGCACTGTCACCCGCTGGCTGAAGGCCGAGGGCGAACGCGTCGAGGCCGACGAGCCGCTGCTCGAGGTCTCCACCGACAAGGTCGACACCGAGATCCCGGCGCCCGCCTCCGGCGTGCTGGCCTCCATCAAGGTCGCCGAGGACGAGACGGTCGAGGTCGGCGCCGAGCTGGCCGTCATCGACGACGGCTCCGGTGCGCCGGCTGCCGCTCCCGCCCCGGCCGCCGCCGAGGCTCCGGCCCCGGCTCCGGCCGCCGAGCCCGCTCCGGCCGCCCCCTCCACGGAGCAGGCCGCTCCCGCCCCGGCGCCGACCGCCGAGGCCACCGCCGGCGCCTCCGGCGCCCAGGGCACGGACGTGGTCCTGCCCGCGCTCGGCGAGTCCGTCACCGAGGGCACCGTCACCCGCTGGCTGAAGTCGGTCGGCGACAGTGTCGAGGCCGACGAGCCGCTGCTCGAGGTCTCCACAGACAAGGTCGACACCGAGATCCCGGCGCCCGCCTCCGGCGTGCTGCTGGAGATCGTGGTGAACGAGGACGAGACCGCCGAGGTCGGCGCCAAGCTCGCCGTCATCGGCGCCCCGGGTGCCGCCCCGGCCGCCGCTCCGGCTCCGGCCGCCCCGGCCCCCGCCGCCGCTGCCCCGGCCCCGGCCGCCCCCGCGGCTCCGGCCGCCCCCGCGGCTCCGGCCGCGCCCGCTCCGGCCCCCGCCGCTCCGGCCGCGCCCGCCGCTGCCGCCCCGGCCCCGGCGCAGCCCGCCGCTCCGGCGCCCGCCCCGGCGGCTCCGGCTCCGGTGACCCCGGCCACCGCGCCGACCTCCCCGACCGCCACCCAGGCGACGGACGAGGGCGCCTACGTGACCCCGCTGGTGCGCAAGCTCGCCGCCGAGAACGGCGTCGACCTGTCCACCGTCAAGGGCACCGGCGTCGGCGGCCGTATCCGCAAGCAGGACGTGCTCGCCGCCGCCGAGGCCGCGAAGGCCGCCGCCGCTGCCCCGGCTCCGGCCGCCGCCGCTCCGGCCGCCAAGAAGGCGCCGGCCCTCGAGGTGTCCCCGCTCCGTGGCCAGACCGTCAAGATGACCCGCATCCGCAAGGTCATCGGTGACAACATGGTCAAGGCGCTGCACGAGCAGGCCCAGCTGTCGTCGGTCGTCGAGGTCGACGTCACCCGCCTGATGAAGCTGCGCGCCAAGGCGAAGGACTCCTTCGCGGCCCGTGAGGGCGTCAAGCTCTCCCCGATGCCGTTCTTCGTCAAGGCGGCGGCCCAGGCGCTGAAGGCCCACCCGGTCATCAACGCCAGGATCAACGAGGCCGAGGGCACGATCACCTACTTCGACACCGAGAACATCGGTATCGCGGTGGACTCCGAGAAGGGCCTGATGACCCCGGTCATCAAGCACGCCGGCGACCTCAACATCGCGGGCATCGCCAAGGCCACGGCGGAGCTGGCCGGCAAGGTCCGCGCCAACAAGATCACCCCGGACGAGCTGTCCGGCGCGACCTTCACCATCTCCAACACCGGTTCGCGCGGCGCGCTGTTCGACACGATCATCGTGCCGCCGGGCCAGGTCGCGATCCTCGGCATCGGTGCCACGGTCAAGCGCCCGGCGGTCATCGAGACCGAGGAGGGCACGGTCATCGGCGTCCGCGACATGACCTACCTGACCCTCTCCTACGACCACCGCCTGGTCGACGGCGCCGACGCGGCCCGCTACCTGACGGCCGTCAAGGCGATCCTGGAGGCGGGCGAGTTCGAGGTCGAGCTGGGCCTGTAGCCGCCGGTCAGTGCAGTACGTCAGTGCCCCCGCCCGGAATCTCCGGGCGGGGGCACTGACGTGAGGGGCGCGGGACCCTATCGGCATGCGGCGCCGCCGCGCGAGCGCGATCAACCCGAGTGACCCGCACCCGCCGGACAAGGGACGGAACCGAGCACATGGGCGCAACCGGTCCACCCCACCGGAGGTGTGCGCCTCGTCTCACCTGCACGAAAGCACCCCCGCGCGCCCTACCCGCGGAGCGAACCGGCCTTATTGTCTAAACGTCAGCGCCCCGACCAAGGAGCCCACAATGACCGCGCCCGTCGTCCACTCGCTGCGCGAACAGATCCGCGAGCACATCGTGGAGGGGATCGTCAGCGGGCGCTGGCAGCCGGGTGAGCGGATCGTGGAGCGGCGGATCGCGACCGAGCTGGAGGTCAGCCAGACCCCGGTGCGCGAGGCCCTGCGGGAGCTGGAGTCGCTGCGGCTGATCGAGTCCGCGCCGAACAAGGGCGTGCGCGTCCGCAATCTGACCGCGGCGGACCTGGAGGAGAGCTACCCGGTCCGGGCCGGCCTGGAGGCGATCGCGGCGGAGCTGGCGGCCGACCGTCTCGCCGAGGACTGCACGGCCCTGGAGCCGCACGTCACGGCCCTGTACGAGGCCGACCGCAAGGCGGACGGCACCGCCCAGGTCCGCCACACCGTCGGCTTCCACCGCGAACTCGTCCGCGCCGCGCGCAACTCGGTGCTGCTGCACACCTGGGAGGGCCTCGGCATCGAGGTCTTCACCGCGCTGTCCATCCGCTGGCTGGGCACGGTCCAGCAGTCGTACGCGGAGGAGCACGAGGAGCTGGTCGCCGCGTTCAAGAGGCGGGACCCACGCATCGCGGAGATCGTGAAGGCCCACGTCCTGGGGTGCGCGCCACGCGCCTGACGCCGGCCGAGCGTTCCCCCGCTCACCTGCGAAAACAAGGCGATTTCGCGTCACCCGGTGTCATTGCCGAAGGCACCCGGTGCCTACTTTCTCGGAATCGAGCCTTTTTGGCCCTCAACCCTTTGATCGATCATCGATCAGGGAGTTACAGTCACCGACGGACTTTACCGAAGTCCAAGCCCTGTCCTGCCAAAGACCAAGGGCACCCCCGAACCCTTACCGATGAGGGAACCCCCTTCGACTGAGGAAGGCGGCGACATGACCGACCCCCACGCCATCCAGCCGAGCGCGCTCGACCAGCTCCCGGACCGCGACCCGGAGGAGACCGCCGAGTGGCAGGCCTCCCTCGACGCCGTCGCCAGGGAGGCCGGGCCGCACCGCGCCGCGTACCTGATGCGCCGCACGCTGGAGCGCGCCGAGGCGGGCGGCATCGCGCTGCCGAAGCTCCTCGAGACCGACTACGTCAACACCATCCCGACCGCCGCCGAGCCGGCCATGCCCGGCGACCCGGAGATGGAGGCCCGGATCACCGCGTGGAACCGCTGGAACGCGGCCGCCATGGTGACCCGCGGCTCGAAGTACGGCGTCGGCGGCCACATCGCCACCTTCGCCTCCGCGGCCTGGCTGTACGAGACCGGCTTCAACCACTTCTTCAAGGGCAAGGAGTCCGAAGACGCCGCCGGCTCCGGCGACCAGCTGTACATCCAGGGCCACGCCTCCCCCGGCATCTACGCCCGCGCCTTCCTCGACGGCCGCCTGACCGAGGCGCACCTGGACAACTTCCGCCAGGAGGCCGGCGGCAACGGCCTGCCGTCGTACCCGCACCCGCGCCGCCTGCCGTGGCTGTGGGAGTTCCCGACGGTGTCGATGGGCCTCGGCCCGCTGTCGGCGATCTACCAGGCGCGCTTCAACCGCTACCTCACCCACCGCGGCATCAAGGACGTCTCCGCCTCCCACGTCTGGGCCTTCCTCGGCGACGGTGAGATGGACGAGCCGGAGTCGACCGCGGCCCTCGCGCTCGCCGCCCGTGAGGAGCTGGACAACCTCACCTTCGTCATCAACTGCAACCTGCAGCGCCTCGACGGCCCGGTCCGCGCCAACTTCAAGATCGTGCAGGAGCTGGAGGCCCAGTTCCGCGGCGCCGGCTGGAACGTCATCAAGACGCTGTGGGGCACCGCCTGGGACGAGCTGTTCGCGCTCGACACCACCGGCGCGCTGGTACGCCGCCTGCGCGAGGTACCGGACGCGCAGATCCAGACGTACCAGACCCGCGACGCCGCCTACATCCGCCAGGACTTCTTCGGCAAGGACCCGGCGCTGGCGGAGATGGCGAAGCTGCTGAGCGACGACAAGATCCTCGAGTGCTTCCACCTCTCGCGCGGCGGCCACGAGGCCCGCAAGGTCTACGCCGCGTACAAGGCCGCCGTCGAGCACAAGGGCGCGCCGACCGTGATCCTGGCCCAGACGGTCAAGGGCCACACCCTCGGCGAGGGCTTCGCGTCGAAGAACGCCAACCACCAGATGAAGAAGCTGACGGTGGACGAGTTCAAGGCGATGCGCGACCTGCTGGAGCTGCCGATCAAGGACAGCGACTTCGTCGACGGCGTGGTCCCCTACGGCCACCCGGGCGCCGACTCCCCCGAGGTCCGCTACCTCCAGGAGCGCCGCGCGGCCCTCGGCGGCCCGGCCCCGGCCCGCCGCACGCACCCGCTGCCGGCGCTGCCCGCACCGGCCGAGAAGGCCTTCGCCGCCTTCGACAAGGGCTCCGGCTCGCAGAACGTGGCCACCACGATGGCCTTCGTCCGCCTGGTCAAGGATCTGGTCCGCGACAAGGAGACCGGTAAGCGCTGGGTGCCGATCGTCCCGGACGAGGCGCGCACCTTCGGCATGGAGTCGCTGTTCCCGTCCCTCGGGATCTACTCCCCCAAGGGCCAGACGTACGAGCCGGTCGACCGCGACCAGCTGATGTACTACAAGGAGGCCAAGAACGGCCAGATCCTCAACGAGGGGATCACCGAGGCCGGTTCGATGGCCGACTTCATCGCCGCTTCGACGTCGTACGCGACGCACGGCGAGGCGATGATCCCGTTCTACATCTTCTACTCGATGTTCGGCTGGCAGCGCACCGCCGACCAGATGTGGCAGCTCGGCGACCAGCTCGGCCGCGGCTTCCTCGTCGGCGCGACGGCCGGCCGTACGACGCTGACGGGCGAGGGCCTGCAGCACGCCGACGGCCACTCCCCGGTCATCGCCGCCACCAACCCGGCCGCGCTGACGTACGACCCCGCGTTCGCCTACGAGATCGCGGTCATCGTCCGTGAGGGTCTGCGCCGGATGTACGGCGAGGCCAAGCCGGGCGAGGACCAGAACGTCTTCTACTACCTGACGGTCTACAACGAGCCGCTGCCGCAGCCCGCCAAGCCGCAGGGTCTCGGCATCGACGAGGGCATCGTCAAGGGCCTGTACCGCTTCAACACGGCGGAGTCCGCGGGGCTCTCCCCGGCCGCGAACGCCCCGCGCATCCAGCTGCTGGGCTCCGGCACGGCGATCCACTGGGCGCTGAAGGCGCAGAAGCTGCTCGCCGAGGAGTGGGGCGTCGCCGCCGACGTGTGGTCCGCGACCTCCTGGACGGAGCTGCGCCGCGACGCGATGGAGGCGGACGCCGCCCTCCTGCGCGGCGAGGAGCGGGTGCCGTACGTCCGCCAGGCGCTGCAGGGCGCCGAGGGCCCGGTGCTGGCCGTGTCCGACTACATGCGCCAGGTGCCGGACCAGATCGCGCAGTGGGTGGAGCAGGACTGGTCCTCGCTCGGCGCCGACGGCTTCGGCCTGTCGGACACCCGGGACGCCGCCCGCCGCCACTTCGGCGTCGACGCCGAGTCGATCGTCGTCGCGGCGCTCGCCCAGCTCGCGCGGCGCGGCGAGGTGAAGGCCACGGCGGTCAAGGAGGCCCGGGAGAAGTACGGGCTGTAAGGACCGGGGTCCACTGAAGGGGTACGGCCGCCGGCCGTACCCCTTCTGTTGTCGGTGGCCCCCGGCATCATGAACGCATGCGTGCCGCGCGGCTCATCAAGATGGTGCTCCTTCTGCAGTCCCGGCCGGCGATGACCGCGGCCGAGCTCGCGCGGGAGCTGGAGGTGTCGGAGCGGACGGTCCAGCGGGACGCCCAGGCGCTGTCGGAGGCGGGCGTGCCGGTGTACGCCGACCGGGGGCGGGCCGGCGGGTACCGGCTGGTCGGCGGGTACCGGACACGGCTGACGGGGCTGGCCAGGAGCGAGGCGGAGGCGCTGTTCCTGAGCGGGGTGCCGGGGGCGCTGCGCGAGATGGGCCTCGAGGACGCCGCGTCCGCGGCCCGGCTGAAGGTGTCGGCGGCGCTGCTGCCGTCGCTGCGGGACGCCCCGGACAGCGCCGCGCAGCGGTTCCATCTGGACGCGCCGGCCTGGTTCCGGGAGCCGGAGACGCCCGCGCTGCTGCCCGTGCTCGCCGAGGCGGTCTGGGACGACCTCCGGGTCACCGCGCGCTACCGGCGCGGCGAGGACGAGGTGGAGCGGGTGCTGGAGCCGTACGGGCTCGTGCTGAAGGCGGGCGTCTGGTACCTGTGCGCGCGGGTGGCCGACGGCGGTTCCGAGCGGGCCTACCGGACCTACCGGATCGACCGGTTCAGCGCCGTGGACACCCGCGAGGAACGTTTCACACGTGATCCGGACTTCGATCTGCCCGGCCACTGGGCGGAGCAGGCCGAGCGGTTCGCCCGGTCGATCCTGCGCGCCGAGGCCGTCGTACGGCTGTCCCCGCGGGGTGTGCGCATGCTGCGCTGGGCCGTCGACCCGGTGGCGGCGCGGGAGGCGCTGAGCGGTCCGGAGGGGCCCGACGGGACCGGCTGGGTGACGGTGACGCTCCCGGTGGAGTCGGAGGAGGTCGCGCACGCGCAGCTGACGGCGCTCGGGGCGGAGGCGGAGGTGCTGGCCCCGCCGGGCCTGCGGGAGCGGTTCGCCGCGGACGCGGCCCGGCTGGCCGCGCTGTACGGCCGTGACGACGCGGCGCCGCCCGCCGCGGACGCCGGATAACGATCCGCCGCACACCGGCGTACTCCGCGTGCGGCCCGCCGGTGGAGGCCCGATGCTGGTGGACGTGATGGACGAGACGGAGTTCTGGGAGCTGATCGACGCCGCCCGCGAGGCCGCCGAGGGCGACCCCGAGGAACAGGCCGACGTGCTCGTGGACCGGCTGCTCCAGCTGGACCCCGACATGATCCTGGACTTCGCCCGTCACTTCGAGGCCCGCTACAACCGCGCCTACCGCTGGGACCTGTGGGGCGCCGCCTGGGTGCTCCTCGACGGGGCCAGCGACGACGCGTTCGACTTCTTCCGCTGCTGGCTGATCGGCCAGGGCCGGGAGGTGTACGAGGGCGCCCTGCACGATCCCGACTCGCTGGCGGAGCTGCTGGACGAGTTCGACGAGGAGGTCGACGGCGACGGCGAGGAGCTGGGCTACGCCGCGGACGAGGCCTACGAGCAGCTGACCGGCACCGTCGCGCCCGACCTGGGCATCGCCCCGGCGCCCGCCGAACCGGAGGGCGCCCCGCTGGACTTCGAGAACGAGCGGGCGCTCGCGGAGCGGTTCCCGCGCCTGTGGGACCGCTTCAGGGAGTAGCGGCATGCGTACGACGGCTGTTCATGATCCCCACCTCCGGTCGGCTGGTGATGGGACCGACCGTAGGGCCCGGGGCTCTGAGCCGGCTGCGCGGCGGCTGGAACCTCCTAGGGGAAGGCTGTGAGCCGCGCGGTGGAGGTACGGCCCTGGAGGCGCGCGGCCTTCTCCCTGAGCTCGGGGAGGCGGGCGGTGAGGGCGGCGCCGGGGCAGCTGGTCATGAACCCGGCGTTGTGGCCGGCCAGGGCGGGCAGGGTGACGGCGGTGCCGGCCTTGTAACGGGCGAGGTTGTTGCTGGAGACCAGGCGGACGCTCGAGCGGGGGTCGACGTCGGCGAGGCCCAGCTTCCAGGCGACCAGGGCGGCGATCGCGTCGGTCATCGCCTTCGGCACGGGGGCGCCGGCGGTGAAGGTGCCGAGGGCGGCGATGCCGGCGGTGCGGTGGTTGAAGCCCTGGGTGTGGGCGCCGGTGACGGGCCGGTCGACGCCCCCGGCGCGGCCCTCGTAGATGGTGCCGCAGCGGTCGACGATGAAGTTGTAGCCGATGTCGTCCCAGTTCCGGGCGCCGGTCTGGCCCGCGTACAGCCGGCGGATGATCTCCGGCGCGTCGGCGCAGTCGTAGGCGCTCGGCGAGTCGGTGTGGTGCAGGAAGACGGCGACCACCTTGTCGTCGTAGCGCGGCGGCGGCTGGATGCGCCCGGCGGCGCCCAGCCAGACGGAGCGGGGCACGATGCGCGGCCGGGGGGCGCGGTGGGCGAAGGGGACGCGGGCGGGCACGGCCCGCTCCGGCACGACCACGGCGGCGCGCTCGACCCCTCGCACACACAGCCCGAGCGTGAGCACGGCCACCAGCCCGGGCAGACACCCGAGCAACACCGCGAGGGCACGAGGTTTCCGGGGGCGGGGGTGGTGCGGTGCCTGGGGTTGCTCGTGTGTGTCTTGGGTCGCGGGGGGCTCTTCTGGGGCGGGGGGCTGCGCCTGCGTGGCCTCAGGCGTCGCCGCGGCTTCCCGGGCCTGCCGGGGCTCGGGCGTCACCGACGCGTCCCGTGCCTGCGGGCTCTCCGGCGTGCTCGGCGTCTCGGCAGGTCGCGGTGTCTCCGGCGTCAGCGGTGTCTGCGAGGTGGCGGAGGTGCTCCGCGTCGCGGTGGGCCGCGGTGTGCGGCGCGTGCTGGGAGGCCTCCGGGTGCCCAGCTGTCCCAGGGGCGGCGCGAGCCTCGGGCACCCCGGGAGGGTGAACCTGCGGCGTCCCAGAAGGTCCGTGAGCCTCCGGGCCGCGGATCTGCGCCGGTGCCCCGCGGCCTGCCGGACCTGGACGCTGCCCGGCGTCCCGGAGGACTCCGGCGGGCCCGGTGTCCCGGCGGCCTCCGAGGCGCCCGGCAGCCGGGCCGGCTCGGGAGTGTCCGATATCCCGGCGGCGTCCGCCGTGTCAGGCGGTTCCGGTGTTCCCGGTGCCGCCGATGTCTGCGGGCGTCCCGGCGCGGCCGACGGCCCCGGTGTCGCCCCTGGCTCCTGCGTTCCCGGTGTTTCCGGCCTCTGCCGGTCTCCGGGCGTCTCCGGTGTTCTTCGGACGGCGTGCATGAAGCCACTCTCCGGCGGCCGGGGCATGCCCGCGATGTGCACTCTGCCACCTGGCGGAACCATCATCCCGGTCCGGGACGTTTCCGGGGGTACACACATACTGGCCGGCTTCACCGTCCGGTGCCGCGCCGGTGTCGTGGTGAGTGATCAAAGGGGCCCGTCCCGTCCGTACTGAGGGGTCCGAGAGAAAGGCGGCTCCGTGGACCTGCTCGACCTGGTGCTCGCGCTGGTGATCGTCGTCTACGCAGCGTCCGGTTACCGGCGCGGGCTGGTGGCCGGCTGTGTCTCGCTGGCCGGTTTCGTCGGCGGCGCCGTCGTCGGCGTGTGGGTGCTGCCCTGGGTGACCGGCCTGGTGGAGCGCGGCACGCCGGAGGCGACGGTGCTCGCGGTGGTGACGGTGCTGGTGCCCGCGGTGGTGGGGCACGAGCTGGCGGGCCGCCTCGCGCTGCGGCTGCGCGGCGAGCTGGACCGGGGCCCGCTGCGGGTGCTGGACGGCCTGGGGGGCGCGGCGGCGAACTCGGTGGCGGTGCTGATCGTGGCCTGGGTGGCGGCGAGCGTGCTGGGCGCGGCACCCTCGCAGACGCTGAACACCGCGATCCGGAACTCGACGCTGCTGGGCGCGGTGCAGGACGCGATGCCGGACACCACGCCCGTCTGGTTCTCGCGGGCCACGTCGGCGCTGACCGAGGCGGGTTTCCCGCAGGTCTTCAATCCGTTCGAGAACGAGTCGACGGCCCGGGTGGCCCGGCCCACCGGGGACAGCGTCACCCCGGCGGCGACGAGCGCGGCCAAGCTGAGCACGGTGAAGGTCGAGGGCGTCTCGGGCAGCGAGGGCCGGGAGGGCAGCGGTTTCGTCTACGCCGCGCAGCATGTGATGACCAACGCGCACGTGGTGGCCGGCATCGACCACCCGGCCGTGCGGGTCGGCGGCGTCGGGCGGTCGTACCCGGCCCGGGTGGTGCTCTTCGACCCCGACCGGGACGTGGCGGTGCTGTACGTGCCGGGGCTGCACGCGCCGGTGCTGCGCTTCGACACCAGTGCGGCGCGCGGCGACTCCGCGGTGGTCGCCGGCTATCCGCAGGACGGCGGCCTGAACCTGCAGGCGGCGACGGTGGCGAGCCGGGTGGAGGCGACCGGGCAGAACATCTACAGCGACGGCACGGTCACCCGGGACATCTACTCGATCCGCTCCACGGTCCGGCCGGGCAACTCCGGCGGCCCGCTGCTGACCACGGACGGCAGGGTGTTCGGGGTGGTGTTCGCCCGCTCCACCTCGGACGCCGAGACGGGGTACGTGCTGACGGCGCAGGAGGTGGCGGGCGACGCCACGCGCGGGGCCAGGGCGACGGCCGCGGTGGACACGGGCCGGCTGGTCAGTTCCTAGGCCCTGGTGCCGCGCGGCAGACACGAAGGGCCGGCGCGCGGCAGACACGAAGGGCCGGACAGGCCCTGGCGCTCACAGGCGCCGGCCCATGAACACGTCGTCGACGTAGGCGCCGTCGAGCAGGAACTCCTCCGGCATCACGCCCTCCACGGCGAACCCCTCGGACTCGTACAGGGCGCGGGCCGGGGCGTTGTGCCCGAGCACGCGCAGGGTGAGGCGGCGCGCACCGCGTCCGCGCGCCTCCTCGACGGCGGCCCGGACCAGCGCGCGCCCGACGCCCCGCCCGCGCGCCTCGGCGGCCACGGCGAGGCCCTGTATCTGCAGGACGTGCGCGTTGGACGCGAGCGGGGTCGGGTGGGCGATGCGGATGTAGCCGACGATCCGCCCGTCGGCTTCGGCGACGACGTAGTCCTCGGGCAGGTGGCGCTCGTCGAAGAACGGCCCCAGCGGCGGGGGCGAGACGGCGTGCAGGGTGGACCAGGCGGCCCGGTCCAGGGCGGCCAGTTGCTCTTCGTCGGCGGCCACGGCGATGCGTATGTACGGCTCCGGCATGACGATCACCCTACGACGGGCGGCCGGAAGGCCTCACGGAGGCGGTCACGGCGGCCCGGTGTACACACGGGAGTTCTCCTGTGACGTCCTGAGATCTCTTGTGACCGTATGCGACCTCCATGCGACCGTGCCCTGCCGATGCGCGACTGTTCGCGACCGATCACGGACCTAACCTCGAGCCGAACTCGGGTATCCCCGGAGCCTGTTGGGGGCATGACGTCTCCACCGGCCGCGCAACCACAGGAGGGGCCTCGTGCTTGAGCCCGCGTACCAGGTGGACGTCGTCATCGTGGGAGCCGGAATCGCCGGACTCTCGGCGGCTCACCGGCTGACCAGCGCAGGAATCTCGACCGCAGTCCTCGAGGCCGCCCCCTACGTCGGCGGCCGCATGTCGACCGAGAAGGTCGACGGCTTCCGGCTCGACCGCATCGGACAGCTGCTGTCCACGTCGTACCCCGAACTCCGTACCTCCCCGGGCCTGGACTCCCTGATCCTGCGCAGTTACGCGCCGGGCGTCCTGCTGCACCGCGACGGACGCACCCAGCGCGCGGGCGCACCGGCGTCCGGCGGAAGCACAAGGGGCGCACTGCATGTGGTGCGCGCTCTGGCGAGCGCCCCCAGGGGCCCGGCGGGCACCCCCGGCCGGACCGGCGCACCGGTGGGCGGCGCGGTCGACCAGGCCCGGCTCGGCGCCGCGCTGGGCCGGATCGCCGCCACCCCGGTCGAGCGCATCCTCGCCCGCCCCGAGCTGCCGGCCGGCCAGGCCCTCGCCCGGCGCGGGCTGCCGTCCCGCACCGTCGACGGCTTCCTGCGCCCCCTGCTCGCCGCGCTGCTGTGCGACCCGGAGCTGACCACCTCCAGCCGGTGCGCCGACCTCGCCCTGCGCTCCTTCGCCGGCGGCCGGCTGTGCGTGCCGGAGGGCGGCGCGGAGATGCTGCCGGAGCAGCTGGCCCGGGCGCTGCCGCCCGGCACCGTGCACACCGGGGTGCGGGTCACCTCGGTGTCCACGACGTCCGTCACCACAGCCGAGCACGGCCGACTGCGCTGCCGTGCGGTGCTGCTGGCGACGGACGCCCGCGCGGCGGCGGAGCTGCTGCCGGGGCTCAGGGTGCCGGACTTCCATCCGGTGACCGTGGTCCACCACACCACCGACGAACCGGCGGCGGCCTTCGCCACCGGCGCCTCGCTGCTGCTGGACGCCGACCGGGGCGGGCCCGTGGCGCACACGGCGGTGCTCAGCAACGTGGACCCGAGCCGGGCGCCGGCGGGGCGGGTGCTGATCTCCTCGACGGTGCTCGGGGCTCCGCCGGAGAGCGTCGACACGGCGGTGCGCATCCATCTGTCCCGTCTCTACGGCACCTCGACGCGCCGCTGGGAGACGCTGGCCGTGCACCACACCCCGGAGGCGGTCCCCGCCATGCGGCCCCCGCACGACCTGCGCCGTCCCGTACGCCTGCTGGCGGGCCTGTACGTCTGCGGCGACCACCGCGACACCAGTACGGTCCAGGGCGCCCTCCACTCCGCCCACCGCGCGGCGGCGGCGATCCTGGCGGACCTGGGCGCGGGCTCGATGCACCGCGCCGACCCGGCGCCCAGTCTGCCCAGGGCGGCGTAGCGCCCGGAGAACACCCGCGCGTCGACGGCGGGTCGCGGCGGCTATCCCAACGCCGCCGCCACCCTCTCCCGGTAGCCCCGCACCGGGGCCGCGTCCCGGTACGGCTCCAGACGGCGTTCGAAGTCGCGCACGTACTCCACCGCGCGAGCGCTCCGCATCTCCGCGGCCTGGCCCGCGGCCTCCGCGGCCAGCGCGCACGCCTGGTCGAGTTCGCCGAGGCCGAGGCGGGCCGTGGCGAGGACGACGCGGCAGAAGAGCCGGCTGCGGGCGTAGGCGGGCGCGCGCAGCTGGAGGGAGCGTTCGGCGTGCTGGGCGGCCGCCCGGTACTGCTGCAGATCCCGGTGGCAGTGCCCGAACTCGTCGGCGAGCTGGGCCTCGTCGAAGAACCGGGCCCAGTACGGCACCTCGTCCCCGGGCCGGGCCGCCTCCAGGGCGCGCTCGGCCCGCACCAGCGCCGCCGTGCACGCCCGCACCTCGCCGAGCACGCCGTGCGCCCGCGCCTCGGCGGCGTGCAGCAGCGCCTGCACGACCGGCGGGCCGCCCGTGCCCATGCCCTGCTGGGCGACCCGGGCCAGCTGGACGGCCTCCCTGCCGTGGCCGAGATACACGGCCTGGCGGCTCATGGTGACCAGGACGTAGGAGCCGTACGCGCGGTCGCCGGCCGCCTGGGCGAGCCGCAGGGCCTGCACGAAGTAGCGCTGGGCGAGTCCGTGCGCGGCGATGTCGTACGAGGTCCAGCCGGCGAGCCGGGTGAGGTCGGCCGCCGCGGCGAACAGCCTGCGGCCGGTCTGCTCGTCGTAGGAGCCCCGGAGCATCGGCTCGCACTCGTGCTCCAGGTAGCGCACCAGGGCCTGCCGGGCGTGCCCGCCGCCGTACCGGTCGTCGAGCGTGCGGAACAGCTCGCCCACCGAGCGCAGCGCGCTGATGTCGCCGCCGGTGACCTTGTGGCCGGGGGCCCGCTCGGCGTGCCCGCGCGCCCGGGGCGGGACGGTGAGCGCCGGGCGGCCCTGGGCCTTGGCCGGGGCGGGGCGGCCCTGCGCGGGGACGCGGGCGGCCGGTTCCCGGGCGACCTTGTCGTCGGCCTTGCCGATCAGCCAGTCCCGGCTGGGCACCACGAGCCCGGCCGGGGTGAAGGCGATCTTGCGCAGCTCGGCGTGGCTGCCGGAGTCCTTGCGCCACAGCCCGCTGACGATGTCGACGGCCTCCTCCGGGGTGGCCGCGAACTCCAGCCCCGCGTACACCGGCGCGCACGCGTCCAGGCCGAGGTCCTGGGCGGTGAGCCGGCGCCCGAGCCGGCGCGTGAAGACCTCGGCGATGAGGGCGGGGGTGGTGCCCCTGGGCTGCTGTCCGCGCAGCCAGCGGGTGACCGAGGTCTTGTCGTATCTCAGGTCCAGCCCGTGTTCCAGGCCGAGCTGGTCGACGCGACGGGCCAGACCCGCGTTGGAGAATCCCGCTTCTGCGATGAGCGCGGCGAGCTGGCGGTTGGGGGTGCGCTGCGCGGGTCGGTCCGTCATCTGCGGTGCGGTCTCCTGCCTTCCGGGCCCGACGACGTGCCCGGTTTGCCTTTGAGCAGCCCTTATGGCCTCACGAACGGCGCGAATGTAGCGGAGAGTGAGCAGGCGCTCGCACATTCCGCCAGGCATTCATCCGATCGTGTGAGAAACGCCCGTAGGGCTGACGTACACCGGACGGACGTACAGTGGCGTGGGCGCTTTACGTGCCTGACACACCGGTCGCTGAGGGAGGCGCTTGCCGTGAGTGAGTTGCGGTTCGTCCGCATGGGGTTCGGTGCGGATGCCGTCGATTACCAGGAGGCCTGGGACGAGCAGCGCCGGGTGCACGCGGCGCGGTTCGCCGACGAGGTCCCGGACACCGTGCTGCTGCTGGAGCACCCCCCGGTCTACACGGCGGGGCGGCGCACCGAGGACAGCGAGCGCCCCCTGGACGGCACCCCGGTGATCGACGTGGACCGCGGCGGCAAGATCACCTGGCACGGACCGGGCCAGCTGGTGGGCTACCCGATCCAGAAGCTGCCCCGCCCGGTGGACGTGGTCGCGCACGTACGGCGGCTGGAGGAGGCGCTGATCCGCACCTGCGCGGAGTTCGGCCTCGAGACCACCCGGGTCGAGGGCCGCAGCGGGGTGTGGGTGCTCGGCGACCCGGTCGAGCAGCGGCCGGCGCTCGGAGGGCTGTCCCTGGACTTCGACCCCCGGATGAGCGACCCGGAGTTCGACCCCCGGCTCAACGGCCCCGACTACGCCCCCTCCAACGCGGGCCAGCGGCGCGAGGACCGCAAGATCGCCGCGATCGGCATCCGGGTCGCCAAGGGCGTCACCATGCACGGCTTCGCGCTCAACGTGAACCCGGACAACAAGTGGTTCGACAGGATCATCCCGTGCGGCATCCGCGACGCGGGCGTCGCCTCCCTCGCGGGCGAACTGGGCCGCGACATCACCATCGCCGAGGTGCTGCCGGTCGTGGAGAAGCACCTGAAGGACGTCCTGGAGAACGCGGAGCTCAAGCCCCGGGTGATCGAGAAGGCGTCCGCCTGAGCCGCCCCGCGCCGGGGGAATGCGCCCTGCGACCGCGGGGTTGATCTCCCCGGCAGGGCGCAAGGAACACGGGCGTACCCTGGTGTACGCCGAAGAATCAAAGCTTAGGGAGCCGGTCGTGTCCGCAGTCGCACCCGACGGACGCAAGATGCTGCGCCTGGAGGTCCGCAACAGCCAGACCCCCATCGAGCGCAAGCCCGAGTGGATCAAGACCCGGGCGAAAATGGGCCCCGAGTACACGAAGATGCAGAACCTCGTGAAGAGCGAGGGCCTGCACACGGTCTGCCAGGAAGCCGGCTGCCCGAACATCTACGAGTGCTGGGAGGACCGCGAGGCGACCTTCCTCATCGGCGGCGACCAGTGCACCCGGCGCTGCGACTTCTGCCAGATCGACACCGGCAAGCCCGAGGCGCTGGACCGCGACGAGCCGCGCCGCGTCGGCGAGTCCGTGGTCACCATGGACCTGAACTACGCCACCATCACCGGCGTCGCCCGCGACGACCTGGAGGACGGCGGCGCCTGGCTGTACGCCGAGACCGTGCGCCAGATCCACGCGCAGACGGCGCACCGGGAGGGCGGCCGTACCAAGGTCGAGCTGCTGGCCCCGGACTTCAACGCGGTCCCCGAGCAGCTCGAAGAGGTCTTCTCCTCCCGCCCCGAGGTCTTCGCGCACAACGTCGAGACGGTTCCGCGGATCTTCAAGCGCATCCGCCCCGGCTTCCGCTACGAGCGCTCCCTGAAGGTCATCACCGAGGCCCGCGACTACGGCCTGGTGACCAAGTCCAACCTGATCCTCGGCATGGGCGAGACCCGCGAGGAGGTCAGCGAGGCGCTCAGGCAGCTGCACGACGCCGGCTGCGAGCTGGTCACCATCACCCAGTACCTGCGCCCCTCCGTGCGGCACCATCCGGTCGAGCGCTGGGTGAAGCCGCAGGAGTTCGTGGAGCTGAAGGAGGAGGCCGAGCAGATCGGCTTCTCCGGGGTGATGTCGGGTCCGCTGGTGCGGTCGTCGTACCGGGCCGGGCGCCTGTACCAGATGGCCGTGGAACAGCGTCATTCAGCTGCTCCGCAGCGGGGCGGCTCCTTCGTCGCCGGCCAGGCGGTGTGAGCCTCGCCACCCAGGTGGCGTGAGCCGCGCGTGTGAATTCACGCACAAGTTGCTACTGGCCAGTAATGGCCGAGTTCACGCGGTCCCGGCCGTCCTCGCTGATGAGGGCGGGCGCCGGGGCCGCGTCGGCGTTTCAGTGCCGCCTGTCAAGGCTTCATGGGCGTTTGACCGGTCGGACACGCCCTGGTAACACCGATCAGTGACTCTGGTATCACGCCTCGTACACCATCCGCTCCGAGGGGGGACCTCGATCATGCAGGCCGCGCCCGTACGCGCCACCGCCATCCCGTCCTTCACCGATGCTCTCCGCGCCGTCGAGTCCCTGCTCATGAGCGGCGGTCAGCGCACGGCCCGGCGCAACGCGTGGACCTCCGTACTGGAGGACCGCCGCCGGGCCAAGGACCGCGTCGAGGTCCAGCGCTTCCTGGAGCAGGCCGCCGGCCGCTCCTGACGCCCGCCCCGGCCGTGTCCCCGGACACCCGCGTCCCCGTCCCGCGGGCACTGCCGTCGTCCGCACTCCCAGGGCCACGTAGACTTCGTGACATGGCGAGGAAGGAAACCGCGGCGGACGCCGCGAACGCAGGGCGACTGAAGCAGATCGCCCTCACCTACAAGATGACCAGCAAGGTCGACAAGAAGATCGGCCTTGTACTCGGGGCCGTCGGTCTCGGCACCCTCGCTGTCTTCCTTGTGATCGGCTTCTTGATCGGGCACCCGGTCTACCTGGGCATCTTCGGCCTGCTGATCGCTCTGCTGGCGACGGCGATCGTGTTCGGCCGCCGGGCCGAGCGTGCCGCGTTCGGCCAGATGGAGGGCCAGCCGGGCGCCGCGGCGGCCGTGCTCGACAACATCGGCCGGGGCTGGACGACGACTCCCGCGGTGGCGATGAACCGCAGCCAGGACGTGGTGCACCGGGCGGTCGGCAAGGCCGGCATCGTGCTGGTCGCCGAGGGCAACCCGAACCGGGTCAAGAGCCTGCTGGCCGCCGAGAAGAAGAAGATGAACCGCATCGTGGCGGACGTGCCGGTGCACGACGTGATCGTCGGCAACGGCGAGGGCCAGGTCGAGCTGAAGAAGCTGCGCACCACCCTGCTGAAGTTCCCGCGCGTGCTCACCGGTCCCCAGGTGACGGCCACCAACGACCGGTTGCGGGCCCTGGGCGACCTGATGAGCAACATGCCGCTGCCGAAGGGCCCGATGCCCAAGGGCATGCGGATGCCGAAGGGCCGCTGAGCCCGCCGGGCCCGTCGGTTCCGGCCCTGTCAGTTCAGGCTTCGGAACTCCCGCTCGCAGTACACCATCGGCGACCCCTCGCCCAGCCGTACTCCCGTTACCCGGCCGATCAGGATCGTGTGATCCCCGGCCGGGTAACGCGCGTGTGCGGCGCAGTCCAGCTGTACGGGCGCCTGCCGCACCGCCGGCAGACCGAAGGGGCTCGGCTGGAGCAGGTCGTCGGAGAACTTGTCCGCGCCCTTGGTGGCGAACAGCAGGGCCAGCGGCTCGTGCTCCGGCGCCAGCACGCTCACCGCGAAGTGGTCACAGCGCGCGAACACCGCCGCCGAGTCGGCCGCGTCCGCGAGGCACACCAGGATCAGGGGCGGCTCCAGGGAGACGGAGCAGAAGGAGCTGGCCGTGAAACCGCGCGGAGTACCGTCCTCGCAGCGTGCGGTCACCACCACCACGCCCGACGGAAAGCGCGCCATGGCGTCCCGGAACTCCTCGGGCGTCACCTCGGCCGCCATCACATCCTGAGCATCGGTCATACGGCGACCATGCCGCCGACGGTGTGACCGGGCAACCGGATGAGGGGCATACGGGCCATCACCGGTGAGCGGTCAGACACGGACCTCCACGGTCTTCGCCAGCCGGTCGTGCAGCCCGCGGCCGTCCCGGTCCCAGATCAGCGCCGGGACCGCGAGGCACAGCAGGACCGTCCGCAGCAGCGACCGCAGCGGATGGACCGTGCCGGTCTCCAGGGCGACCACCCGGATGCCGAAGAGCCGCTTGCCCGGCGTGAAGCCGATCGTGCCGACGGTCAGGACGCTCATGACGAAGAAGACGCCGAGCGCCCAGTTGCTCGTCGCAGGCACCCGGTAGCCGTTCGTGATCAGGCCGTATGCGATCAGGACGCTCAGCCCCCAGTCCACGGCCAGCGCGCCGAGGCGCCGTCCCGGGCCCGCGACGGAGTTCGGCCCCTCCTGCGGGAGACCGAGCCGCTCACCCCGGTAGCCGAAGTCCGCACCGGCCTCCTCCATGGCCGCGCGGGGCCCGGAGAGCCACGATCCGAGTGCTTGCCTGTTGTCCACCCGTCAACGGTACTGCGCCCGGTTTCGCGCACTGTGCCGAGGGGTGTGTCGGGGCTACGGTGGACACGTGGCCGGTTAACTTCTGCGAAACAAACGGGTCACGCCCGAGAAATCACCCGTCCCTAGGGTCGAGGCCAGCGTGTGCCACCGCACTGGCCGCACGAACGATCTACCACCCCGGCGAGGACGGTCGGGAGTAGGAGGAGCTGGATGTTCCAGAACGCCGACGAGGCCAAGAAGTTCATCGCGGACGAGGACGTCAAGTTCATCGACGTCCGCTTCTGCGACCTGCCGGGCGTCATGCAGCACTTCACGGTGCCCGTTGAGGCGTTCGACCCGGACGAGGAGCTCGCCTTCGACGGATCGTCGATCCGTGGTTTCCAGGCGATCCACGAGTCCGACATGGCCCTGCGCGCCGACCTGTCCACCGCCCGTGTGGACCCGTTCCGTCGTGACAAGACCCTCAACATCAACTTCTTCATCCACGACCCGATCACGGGCGAGCAGTACTCCCGTGACCCGCGCAACGTGGCGAAGAAGGCCGAGGCCTACCTCGCGTCGACCGGTATCGCGGACACCGCCTACTTCGGTCCCGAGGCCGAGTTCTACGTCTTCGACAGCGTGCGTTTCGCCACGTCCGCGAACGAGTCCTTCTACCACATCGACTCCGAGGCGGGCGCCTGGAACACCGGTGCGCTGGAGGACAACCGCGGTTACAAGGTCCGTTACAAGGGCGGCTACTTCCCGGTCCCGCCGGTCGACCACTTCGCCGACCTGCGCGCCGAGATCTCCCTGGAGCTGGAGAAGGCCGGCCTGAAGGTCGAGCGCCAGCACCACGAGGTGGGCACCGCCGGCCAGGCGGAGATCAACTACAAGTTCAACACGCTGCTCGCCGCCGCCGACGACCTGCAGCTGTTCAAGTACATCGTGAAGAACGTCGCCTGGCGCAACGGCAAGACGGCGACCTTCATGCCGAAGCCGATCTTCGGTGACAACGGCTCGGGCATGCACGTCCACCAGTCGCTGTGGGCGAACGGCGACCCGCTGTTCTACGACGAGGCCGGCTACGCGGGCCTGTCGGACACCGCCCGCTACTACATCGGCGGCATCCTCAAGCACGCCCCGTCGCTGCTGGCCTTCACCAACCCGACGGTGAACTCGTACCACCGTCTGGTTCCGGGCTTCGAGGCGCCGATCAACCTGGTGTACTCGCAGCGCAACCGCTCCGCGGCCATGCGTATCCCGATCACGGGCTCCAACCCGAAGGCCAAGCGCGTGGAGTTCCGCGCCCCGGACTCCTCCGGCAACCCGTACCTGGCCTTCTCCGCCCTGCTGCTGGCGGGTCTGGACGGCATCAAGAACAAGATCGAGCCGGCCGAGCCGATCGACAAGGACCTGTACGAGCTGGCTCCGGAGGAGCACGCGAACGTCGCCCAGGTCCCGACCTCCCTCGGCGCCGTCCTCGACGCCCTCGAGGCCGACCACGAGTTCCTCCTCCAGGGCGACGTGTTCACGTCCGACCTGATCGAGACGTGGATCGACTTCAAGCGCACCAACGAGATCGCGCCGCTGCAGCTGCGTCCGCACCCGCACGAGTTCGAGCTCTACTTCGACGTGTGACAGACGCCACCTGAAAGGCCCCCCGGCTCCGGCCGGGGGGCCTTCGGCGTGCCCGGCCCGGACGGGGCCGGGCCGGGAGCGCGGAGGAGCCCCGGGCGGGAGGGAACTTTTTCCCGCTTCCCGGACTTCCTACTTCCGGGGGATCATCCTCCTGCCCTGCCGGACGAGAGAGGTTGAACGGGGATGACGGAACAGGACGACTGGGAGCGCGAGTTCGATCACCGCTGGGCGAATTCCGCCGAGCACAAGGAGCCCTCGGCCCGGGCCCGTATGCTCGCCGCGCGCTGGAAGGACACCCCGCCGGACCCGGCGCCCTTCCGCGCCGACCCCGCGCCGGCGCCGCGCCGGGCGTCGTGGGCCTCGACGGGCGTGGTCGTCGGCGCCGTCCTCGCGGTCATGGTGCTGATCGGGCTGCTCCAGTTCGGCGTGTCGCGCTAGCGGAGCGGGGACCGTCCGCGACCGGCGGCCGGCTCACAGTACGTTTTGCTGCTCCTAGGGCCGTTCCGGACCTGTTCATGGGAGTCGGCGGGTGCACACTGGACAGCGGGACGAGTGCCTGACTGCGGGGTGATGCAAGATGCAGAGCCGCTTCCGGAGCGACCGACGGCTGACCGTGCGCATGGGGCTGACCATGTTCCTGCTCGGTCTGCTCTACGTCGCCTTCATCGCCGCGCTGATCGCGCTGCTGAGGTCGTGGGTGCTGGTCGTCGTGGTGATCGGCGCGATGTTCGTGGCGCAGTTCTGGTTCTCCGACCGGATCGCCATGTTCGCGATGCACGGCAGGGTCGTGGAGCGCGAGGAGTATCCCGAGCTGCACGCGGTGATCGACCGGCTGTGCGCGATCGCGGACATGCCCAAGCCGGTGGTCGCGGTGTCCAACATGGACATGCCCAACGCGTTCGCGACCGGCCGGAACCCCGACCACGCCGTGGTCTGCGTGACCACCGGGCTGCTGCGACGGCTGGAGCCGGCGGAGCTGGAGGGCGTGCTGGCGCACGAGCTGTCGCACGTGGCGCACAAGGACGTCGCCGTGATCACGATCGCGTCCTTCCTCGGTGTGCTCGCGGGCCTGATCGTGCGGTTCGCCTTCTACTCGCAGATCTTCGGCGGGGGCCGCCGGGACCAGAACACCGCCGCCCTCTTCGCCATGATCATGGGCGTCTCCGCCGCCGTGTACGCGCTCAGCTTCCTGCTGATCCGGGCGCTGTCCCGGTACCGGGAGCTGGCGGCGGACCGCGCGGCCGCGCATCTCACCGGACGCCCGTCGGCGCTCGCCTCCGCACTCACCAAGGTCACCGGGGACATCGCCCGGATCCCGACCAAGGACCTGCGCACCGCCCAGGCCTTCAACGCCTTCTACTTCACCCCGGCGGCCGGCAAGGAGCCCGGCATCGAGCGGTTCTTCTCCACGCACCCGAGCCTGGAGCAGCGGCTGGAGCAGCTCGCCCGCATCTCGGCGGAACTGGGCGAGGCCGCCGCCCCCGGGAAGGCGGGCTGAGCGGATGGCGGATGGCGCGCGGGCGCATCGCACCGGCGAGGCCAGGGCCGGCCGGACGACGCCCGGGCGATCCGCACCGGGGAAGGCGGGCCGACGACCGGACGGGACCGACCGGACGGCACCCGAACACACCCCGCCCCAGGGAACGCGGGACCGACCGGACAGGACCGACCGGACGGCACCCGAACACACCCCGCACCAGGGAACGCGGGACCGACCGGGCAGGACCGACCGGACGGCACCCGAACACACCCGCACCAGGGAACGCGGGACCGACCGGACAGGACCGACCGGACGGCACCCGAACACATCCACACCGCAGAAGGCGGGACCGACCGGATGACGGCCGAACACATCGCACCGGGAAAGGCGGGCTGAGACTTGGGGCTGCTGGACATCCTGCTGGGCCGTACGAAACCGGTCGCGCCCGATCTCGACCAGCTCTTCGCGCTGCCCTCGGCGGCCGTGACCCTCGAGGCCGCGGCCGGTTTCCGGCCGACCGGGACCGGCGCCGTGTGCTTCGCCACCGTGGAGGGCGCGGCCTTCGAGCAGACCCACCGGGAGGTGCAGGCGCTGCTGGACGCGGACACCGAGCGCTCCGGCCCGCCGGTGGAGCTGCGCCGGGACGACTACGGCTACTCCTGGCTGGTGTCCGAGCGCAGCCCCGAGCAGCTGCCGGAGCTGGTCAACGACCTGCACGCGGTGAACAGCGCCATGGAGGTCAACGGCTTCGGCCCGCAGCTGCTGTGCTCGCTGGCCGCCTTCACGGACGACGGGGGCCGAAAGCTGGCGCTCGTCTACCTCTACAAGCGCGGGACCTTCTACCCCTTCGCGCCCCTGCCCGGGGCCGCCGAGCGGCGGGACAACCCGCTGGAGCTCCAGATGAAGGCGACCCTCGCGAACGATCTGCGTATCGAGCAGGACCTGGGCCGCTGGTTCCCGGTGTGGGGCGCCCCCGGTATGTGACCGGGGACGCCTGGCTCACCTGCTCTTCTCCCGCGCCTGCCGACGGGCCTCGAAGGGCCGCTCGCGGCGGTAGCGGCGCTCCCACTTCGCCTGCCGGTCCCGGCGCTCGCGGTAGGCGCGGTAGCTGTCCGGCAGGGGCGGGCCGGCCGGGCCGGCCGGTGGCGTGCCGGGGGAGCCGCGTCCGTGCGTCGCGTACAGATACAGCAGCGCGACGGCGGCGAGCCACCACAGATGGTTTCCGATGCCGAGGATCACCAGGACGACGGTCCCGGACGCGAGGATGCCACGCATGACGGACCTCCGTTGGGGTGAGTGTGGCGGGGGGTGGGGTGTGTCGGCTTCGTGCCGTTTGTTCAGCGTAGGGAGCCCGGCACGGGGCCCGCATCCGGTTTTCCGTCCGGCGGGGGCCCGCCGTGAGTGAATGACTCCATGAGCGAACTGGCGTACTTCACCCACGACTTCGACGGCGAACGGCTCAGCGGCGTGCACACCGGTGCGTCCGGCAGGGCCACCGCGGTGCTGCTGCACGGCGCGGGCACCGGCAGCAAGGACCGCCTCCTGCCGCTGGTCGGCGAGTTCGCCGGGCAGGGCTGCCGCGCCCTGGCCTTCGACTTCTCCGGGCACGGCGGGAGCACGGGAAGACTCGCTGAGCTGAGCCTGCGCCGCCGGTTCGAGCAGGCGGTGTCGGTGCTCGACGCGCACGTCCCGGCGGAGGACCCGCTGATTCTGGTCGGGTTCAGCATGAGCGGACAGACCGTCGCCGATCTCGTACGGCACCACGGCACGCGGGTGGCGGCCGTCGGCCTGTGCTCCCCCGCCGTCTACTCCCCCGATGCCTGGGAGGTGCCCTTCGGGGACGGCCGGGGCCGGTTCACCGAGATCCTGCGCACTCCGGACAGCTGGCGGGCCTCGTCCGCGCTGGAGGCGTACCGGGCGTACGCGGGCCGGGCGGTGCTGGCGGTGCCGGGCGCCGACGCGGTGATTCCGCCGGCGGTGACCGCGGCCGTACAGGACGCGCTCTCGACGCGGGCCGAGTACTCCCGCTTCGAACTACCTGGAGCCGAGCACCGGTTGGGGCTGTGGTTCCGCGACCACCCGGAGGACCGGCGGGAGTTCGTGAGCCGTCTGCTGGCCCCGTCGGCCGAACGGGAGCCGCTGGAGTCCCTTCCGGCGTGAGAGCGCGCCGGGTGTCCCGCCCGCCGGCGGGCGGGACACCCGGCGCCGGTCCGCCTCAGCGGCTGTAGCGCATGAACGCCCGGACCATGCGGCAGGTGGTGTCGGAGGGCGGGCGCATGCCGATCTCCTCCGCCGTGCTGCGGATCTTGTCGTCCCGGGCCTGGGCCGGGAGGTAGACGCCCGAGTCGAGCAGGGCTATGGCGAGGCGCATGGCCTTCAGGCGGCGGTTGTGCGCCACGTACCACTCGCGGGGCCGCCCGGCCGGCAGCGGCCGCTTGATCACGGGCTCGTACGGCGAGTCGAACAGAACGGGGTGCTGGGCGGTGGACTGAGTCCGGGACGGCTTCGGCTTCAGGGCGGCAGCGGGCACAGGCATCCTCCTGTCGCGGTCAGGGCCCCGCCGGACAGCCCGGCGACGCCCTCGAACACTTCCTCCAGTCTACTGCCGGGCACTGACAATCACAGGACCGCAGGGGCGGGTAAACACCCAGGTGGCAAAGGGAATTGGAGGCATGCGACGGGGGTGCGGGGAGGGGCTGCCGGGGCGTCGGAAAATCGAACAGAGCCGGTGGCGGGTACCGTGTGCGGCATGGAAATCTGGATCAACCCGGCCTGCTCCAAGTGCCGCAGCGCCATCAGCCTGCTCGACGCCGAGGGCGCCGAGTACACCGTCCGCCGCTATCTGGAGGACGTGCCGAGCGAGGACGAGATCAGGGCCGTCCTCGACCGGCTGGACCTGGAGCCGTGGGACATCACCCGCGCCCAGGAGGCCGAGGCCAAGGAGCTGGGGCTCAAGGAGTGGGCGCGGGACGCCGCCACGCGGGACCGGTGGATCGCCGCCCTCGCCCGGCACCCGAAGCTCATCCAGCGGCCGATCATCACCGCCGACGACGGTACGGCCCTGGTGGCCCGCTCCGAGGACGCGGTGCGCGAGGCCCTGTCCCGCGACAAGAGCTGAGCGGTGCTCAACTCGTCTGTGACACAGCGCACTTCACCGACACCCGAAACCGCTGAGTAACCTCGTTCGGCATCTCGTACATAGCGGCGTACGCTCCCCTACCTCTCCAGGAGGCGCGCATGTCGCGTAGGCGCACCCTCAGTACGAAGAAGAAGATCGCGCTGCTCGTCAGTGCCGCGGCGGTGGCGGGCGGCGGGGCCTTCGCACTGGCCACGACGTCCAACGCGGCCCAGCCCGCGCAGGGCGCGAAGACGCTGTCCGCCGCGGACTCGACGGTGTGCCAGGGGCTCGCCACGGCCCACGGCAACAACGACCGGTTCATCGCGGACCAGAAGGCCCATCCGGACGCCCAGTCGGCGGCCCGGATCGCCAACCGCGAGGCGGTCATCAAGCAGATCGAGGTCCAGCAGAAGGCGGCCGGATGCACGGTTGGGGAGTCGGCTCAGGGCTCCCAGACCGGGCAGCAGGTCGCCGGCCAGCAAGGTGCCGGTCAGCAGGGATCCGGGCAGCAGGCCGGCGGCGCCCAGTCGGCCCAGCCCTCGCAGTCCTCCGCCGCGGGGAACGACGCCGGGAACAACGCCGGCGGCGGGGCCGCGGCCTCCGGTCAGCAGGTGTGCAACGGCTCCACCGTGACGCTCTCCGGTGAGGGCGGCGCCCCGGCCGCGTCCAGCAACCAGTTCCCGGCCGGCACGACCCTGAAGGTCACCAACCTGGACAACAACAAGTCCACCACGGTGAAGGTGACCTCCGTGTCCGGCAGCTGCGTGCTGCTCAACAACGCGGCCTTCGAACAGGTCCGTGAGCCCGGCAAGTTCCTCATCCGGCACGCCCGGATCGAGAAGGTGGGGTGAGGTTCAGGGACCGGACAGGAAAGCGGTGAGGCGGCGGGCCAGGGCCTCGGGGGCGGCATGCGGCAGCGCGTGATGCGAGACGTCCGGCAGGACGGCCGTCTCCACGTGCGGCAGCAGCGCCTGCGCCCTGGCAGCCACCTCACGGGCGTCGTGGGTCCTGCTGTTCGCGGCCACGAGCAGCAGGACCCGGGCGTCCAGGGTCCGCAGCGCGTCCGGCGCCGGGCGCGGGCCGGTCACCGGCTTCGCGGCCGGGAAGCCGGCGGCAGCCTCCTGGAGTGCGAGCCAGTCAGGGTCCAGGGGTGCTCCCGAGGTCTCCCACTCCAGGAAGGCGCGGGCCCGGCGGGGCGTGGGCCGCAGCAGCATCGGCAGGGCACGCAGCAGATACGCCGCCTTGAACCCGGCGAAACTCTGGGTCGGGTCCAGGAGGAACAGGCGGCGTGTCCGGGCGGGGGCGCGCAGGGCGTAGTGGAGGGCGATCCAGCCGCCGTACGAGTGGCCGCCCAGGTCGGCCGAGGCGACGCCCAGGCCGTCCAGGACCGCGTCCAGCCAGAGCGTCAGGTCGGCGACCGTACGGGGGTGGCGGTCGCCGGCCGGGACGCTCAGGCCCGGGGCGCCGACCACGTCGACCGCGTGCACCCGGCGTATCCGGGCCAGTTCCGCGACCTGGGCGTACCAGGAGACGGAGGTGGCCCCGCCGCCGCCCGGCAGCAGGAGCAGCGGGGGCGCGTCGCGGGGGCCGCAGGTGTTGACGCGGGTGTCGCCGAAGGGGGTGGCGACGGTCAGCGCCTGCCGCTCGCCGGGCCATTTCGCCAGGAGCTCGTCGTATGCGGCCCGGAAGACCCGGCCGTCGTATCCCGTCACGGCATCGCCCCCTATTATCTCGTTCAGCAAGACAATCGCTCGGCGAGATAATAACTTCGGAGGCCCCGCGTGCCACCCGAGATGGAGATCGTCCACCTCCTGCGTGCCGCCGCCGTCGAACTCGGCCTGCACAGCGCTCGGTTCGCGCAGGCGAACGGCATGCACCCCACGGACGTACGGGCCCTGATCTCGCTCATGGACGCCCGGCGGGCCGGTGAGGAGCTGACCGCGGGGCGGCTCGGGGCGCTGCTCGGCCTCAACTCGGCGGGTACGACCGCCCTGCTCGACCGGCTGGAGCGGGCCGGTCATGTGCGCAGGGAGCGCGGCGCACAGGACCGGCGGAAGGTCGTCGTGGCGCTGGAGGAAGCCGCCGTGGACCTCGGATGGGCCTTCTTCGGGCCGCTCATCGAGCGCTCCACGGAGTTGCTGCGCGGCTACGACGACCACCAGCGTGCCGCGATCCGGGACTTCCTCGACGGGGTGCGGCAGGCCGCGGCGGAGGGCGCCCATACCCCGTCCGCCGGCGCCTCACCACGTGAGCCGGGAGGCGGAAGGACCAGGTAACGCGGGGTTCACACACGGGCAACGGCCGGGAAACCGCCTGTTGACAGGCTGCGCGGCAGATCGGCGCGGCGCCCCGGCGCCGCAGCAACCCGCAGCACCCGCACCGAGTGCGGCCCCACCACCCCGAGGACGGCCCCCGTGACCTTCAAGGCTGAGTACATCTGGATCGACGGCACCGTCCCTACGGCGAAGCTCCGTTCCAAGACGAAGGTCATCACGGGTGACTTCGCCGGCCTGGAGTCGCTGCCCGTCTGGGGCTTCGACGGCTCCTCCACCAACCAGGCCGAGGGCCACTCCTCGGACTGCGTGCTCAAGCCGGTCTTCACGTGCCCCGACCCGATCCGCGGCGGCGACGACGTCCTGGTGCTGTGCGAGGTCCTGGACACCGACCTGACCCCGCACCCGTCCAACACGCGGGCCGCGCTGGCCGAGGTGGCCGAGCGGTTCGCCGCGCAGGAGCCGGTCTTCGGCATCGAGCAGGAGTACACCTTCTTCGACGGCTCCCGGCCGCTGGGCTTCCCCGAGGGCGGCTTCCCGGCCCCGCAGGGCGGCTACTACTGCGGTGTCGGCGCCGACGAGATCTTCGGCCGCGAGATCGTCGAGGCCCACCTGGACAACTGCCTGAAGGCCGGTCTCGGCATCTCCGGCATCAACGCCGAGGTCATGCCGGGCCAGTGGGAGTTCCAGGTCGGCCCGCTCGCCCCGCTGGAGGTCTCCGACCAGCTGTGGGTGGCCCGCTGGCTGCTGTACCGCACCGCCGAGGACTTCGGCGTCTCGGCGACCCTGGACCCGAAGCCGGTCAAGGGCGACTGGAACGGCGCGGGGGCGCACACCAACTTCTCCACCAAGGCCATGCGCGAGGGCTACGACGCGATCATCACCGCGTGCGAGTCGCTCGGCGAGGGCTCCAAGCCGCTGGACCACGTCAAGAACTACGGCGCCGGCATCGACGAGCGCCTGACCGGCCTGCACGAGACCGCCCCGTGGGACAAGTACTCCTACGGCGTCTCCGACCGCGGCGCCTCGGTGCGCATCCCGTGGCAGGTCGAGAAGGACGGCAAGGGCTACATCGAGGACCGCCGCCCGAACGCCAACGTCGACCCGTACGTGGTGACCCGCCTGCTGGTGGACACCTGCTGCACCGCGCTGGAGAAGGCCGGCCAGGTCTGATCCACGCCGCAGGGCCCTCTGGGGGCGCTCACCGCGAGGTGGGCGCCCCTTTCGCACGCCGTCTGCCTGCCGCGTTGTCGGCGGCGCGTGCCATCGTGGGGGCGTGGAGACCGACTGGGGGGAGCTGCCGGCCCGCGCGACCGTGCTCGGCTGGGCGTCGCCCCGTCCGGATACCGAGACGACATCTCGCACAGGGGTCCTGTCCGGGGGCGGTGTCTGCTTCAATGGGCGCATGGCCAGCTTCCAGAAGACCACCGCGACGGGTCGCCATGACCTCGAGCCCTTCTGGCCTTCCCGTCAGCACCACGACTTCGACCGGGTGTGTTGCCGCGCGGTGAACGCGCGGGCCCTCTAAAGCCGTAACCCCCGGCCTTCGGCCAGCGCGAACGACGTACGTCCTCCGGCGCGCCCGACCACGAATCGCGGCCGTCGCTCCCACCGACGAACCTCTCGCGCGAAAGAGCTGACCTCTCATGGCGACCACTCGTTCTCTCTCCCCCGCCTCCGCCTCCACTCTCACCGCCCCCGCCCGGCACCGGCTGCGCGCCGTCGACCGGGACGAGGTGGTCGACGTCGCGGACCTGCTGCCGCCGGGCGCCACCTGGCTGCCCGCGCCGCAGCACACCCTGCCGGCCCTGCCCGGACAGCCCCCGATGGTCGGCTACCTGGTGCTGGTCCCGGCCGACCAGCGGCCCCCGTTCCTGCCGGTCGCGGTGCCGGACCAGGGGGACCAGCCGGAGCGGGCGCCCGGGACGGGCCCCGAGCCGCTGGTACGGATCGACCCCGTGCGCCGCACCGCCAGCGTCGAGGGCCGTGAACTCGACCTCACCTACCTGGAGTTCGAGCTGCTGGCGCACCTGGTGGCCCATCCGCACCGGGTGCACACCCGCGACCAGCTGGTCACCACGGTGTGGGGGTACGGCCATGTCGGCGACGGCCGGACCGTCGACGTGCACATCGCCCGGCTGCGCCGCAAGCTGGGCGCCGAGCACCGCCAGACGATCCAGACGGTGCGCCGGGTCGGCTACAAGTACACCCCGCCGACCGGCCGCTGACCGGTCTCCGCTCTGCCCTCGGCAGAGTCCCGTACCACCGCGCGCCCGGAGCGGGCACGATGCCCGGCATGAGACTTCTGGTGCTGGGCGGTACGGAATTCGTGGGGCGGGCGGTCGTCGAGGCCGCGCTGGGGCGGGGCTGGGAGGTGACCGTCTTCCACCGCGGACGGCACCAGCCCCCGCCCGGGGTGCGGTCGTTGCACGGCGACCGCACCGCCCCGGACGGCCTCGCCGCACTGGCCGCCGACGCGGGCTCCTGGGACGCCGTGATCGACACCTGGTCGGCCGAGCCGCGTGCCGTGCTCGCCGCGGCACGGCTGCTGCGGGGCCGTGCCGGGCGGTACGCGTACGTCTCCAGCCGGTCGGTGTACGCCTGGCCCTGGCCCTCGCTGGACGGGCCCGACGACGCCGGGGCGCTGGTCGAGGGCGCCGCCGACGCCGGGCCGGCCGACTACGCCAGCGACAAGCGGGGCGGCGAACTGGCCGCCGTCGAGGCGTTCGGCGCGGCGGACTCGCTGCTGGTGCGGGCCGGGCTGATCCTCGGGCCGTACGAGAACGTGGGCCGGCTGCCCTGGTGGCTGACCCGGATCGCCCGCGGCGGCCCGGTCCTGGCCCCCGGGCCGCGCGAGCTGCCGGTGCAGTTCGTCGACGCCCGCGACCTGGCCGGCTGGCTCCTCGGCGCGGTGGAACAGGGGCTCGGCGGCCCGTACGACCTGATCGGACCGCCGGGCCACAGCACCATGGGCGAGTTGCTCGACGAGTGCGTCCGGGTCACCGGCTCGGGCGCCGAGCTGCGCTGGACCGATCCGCAGGCCGTCCTGGCCGCCGGGATCGAGCCGTGGACGGACCTGCCGGTGTGGGTGCCGCCGGACAGCGAGCTGTACGCGTGCGCGCACCGCACCGACGTGTCCCGGGCGCTGGCCACCGGCCTGGTGTGCCGGCCGCCCCGGGAGACCGTCGCGGACACCTGGCGCTGGCTCACGGAGCTCGGCGGCACGGCGCCGGTGCGGCCGGACCGCACGGCCAAGGGCGTCGATCCGGAGGTGGAGGCGAGGCTGCTGGCCGCGGCCGGCGGTGTACCTGGTACCACCCCCCGGGAGGGGACCTCGCACCCGTGACCCCCGCCCCGGGGTCGGCGAGACTTTCCGCATGAGCAGCGAAGACAAGAGCGGCCGCGCCCGGGAGGTGCTGCTGGCCGCCGTGCGCGGACTGGTGCTGGCAGTGACGGTGCTGCCCTTCGGCATCGTGTTCCTGGTCCTGGTCCCGCTGAGCCTCGCCTTCATCCCGCTCGGCGTCGGACTGGTGACGACTCCGGCCGTGCTGACGGGCGTGCGCGCGCTGGCGGACGTGCGCCGCAGGCTGGCGGGCGAGTGGTGCGGGGTGCGGATCCGGGCGGCGTACCGGCCGGTCCCCCGCGGGGCCTACCCCTGGACCCGCACCTTCACCATGCTGGGCGACCCCCAGACCTGGCGGGACGTGCGCTGGCTGCCGGTGGACGTCACGGCCGGTTTCGTCACCGCGCTGCTCCCGGCCGTGCTGCTGTTCTACCCCGTCGAGGGGCTGATGCTGCCCCTGGGCCTGTGGCAGCCGTACACGCACGGCGGCGGCGGCGCCTACTGGTACGCGTTCGTCCCGGTCGACGGCGAGCTGAGCGCCGTCGGCGCGGGCGTCCTCGCCCTCGTCCTCCTCGGCGTCGCCCTGCGCTACACCCCGGCCGCGCTGACCGCGCACTTCCGGCTCACCCGGGCGGTGCTCGACAACGCCAGAGGCGAACTCGCCGAACGGGTCCGGGTGCTGACCCAGACCCGGCGGGACGCCGTGGACACCTCCGCCGCCGAACTGCGCCGCATCGAGCGGGACCTGCACGACGGGGCGCAGGCCCGGCTGGTCGCCATGGGCATGGACCTCGGCACCATCGAGATGCTGGTGGAGCGGGACCCGGCGCAGGCCAAACGGCTGCTCGCCCAGGCCCGCCGGAACTCCGCCGAGGCCCTGGAGGAGCTGCGCGACCTGGTGCGCGGCATCCACCCGCCGGTCCTCGCCGAACGCGGACTCGGCGACGCCGTGCGGGCGCTGGCGCTGCGGCTGCCGCTGCCCTCCGAGGTGAGCGTGGACCTGCCGGGCCGGGCGGAGGCGCCGGTGGAGTCGGCGGCCTACTTCGCGGTCAGCGAGCTGCTCACCAACGCCGCCAAGCACTCCGGCGCCGACCGGGTGTGGGTCGACGCGCACCACACCGACGGCCGGCTGCGGATCACGGTCACCGACAACGGCAGGGGCGGCGCGGAGGTCGGCGCCGGCTCCGGACTCGCCGGGGTGGAGCGGCGGCTCGGTACATTCGACGGCGTCCTGGCCGTCAGCAGCCCCGTCGGCGGCCCCACCCTGGTGACCGTGGAGATCCCGTGCGCGTTGTCCTAGCCGAAGACCTCTTCCTGCTGCGCGACGGGCTGGTCCGGATGCTGGAGGCCTTCGGCTTCGAGATCGCCGCCGCCGTCGAGTCCGGCCCCGAACTCGCCCGGGCACTGGCCGAGCTGGAGCCGGACGTGGCGGTGGTCGACGTACGGCTGCCGCCCACGCACACCGACGAGGGCCTGCAGTGCGCGCTCAAGGCCCGGCGGGAGCGGCCGGGGCTGCCGGTGCTGGTGCTGTCCCAGCACGTGGAGCAGCTGTACGCGCGCGAACTGCTCGCGGACGGCACCGGTGGGGTCGGATATCTGCTCAAGGACCGGGTGTTCGACGCCGAGCAGTTCGTCGACGCCGTACGACGGGTGGCGGGGGGCGGTACGGCGATGGACCCGCAGGTGATCCAGCAGCTGCTGTCCCGGCGGGCCGGCGACGACCGGCCGCTCGCGGGGCTGACCCCGCGGGAGCTGGAGGTGCTGGAGCTGATGGCGCAGGGCCGGTCGAACGCGGGCATCGCGGCCCAGCTGGTGGTGACGGAACGGGCCGTCGCCAAGCACACCTCCAACATCTTCGCCAAGCTCGGCCTGGAGGTGTCCGACGACGACAACCGGCGCGTGCTGGCGGTCCTCGCCTATCTGGACCGGGACCGCTGACCTGCCAACTCCCGTGTTTCCGTGAGGAATTTGTGAGACCGGTGAACACCTCTGAGGCGGCGTCCGTATGGAAGGGCGCCGCTTCACTCCTGTCGGGCGCCTCGATGCTGCCCCGCAAGGAAGTCAGAGGAGTTCCATGGGACGCAACACACGAAAACGCCGTACGCCGCTGGCCACCAAGGCCATAGCCGCATCGGCGGCCCTAGCGCTCGGTGGGGGCGGGCTGATCTGGGCGAACTTCTACGCCTCGGCGCACGAGTCACACCACCAGACGTGGGGAGGCAACCAGACGAAGGCCGCGACGGCGCAGGTCGCGACGATCTCCTGCCCGGACGTCCAGCAGAAGCTGACGAACGTGCCGAACGCGGCCCGCCAGGGGGTGGCCAGGGAGCTGGCCAACCTCGACCGGCAGATCACCGAGGCCTACAACCGGCTCGCCTCCACCCGCGACGCGCAGGCGAAGGACCCGAGCTTCGTGCAGAACTCGATCGTCGGTCCGCTGAAGGAGAAGCGGGCGGCGACGATCGACCGGATCCGGATCGACATCCAGCGCGTCGGCGGCTCCTTCGACAACGCGATCAAGCAGCTCGCCGCCTGTACGACGCAGACCGCCGACCGGACCACCGCTGGGGGGAACAGCGGTGGCCAGCAGCAGAACAACGGCGGCGAGCAACAGGGCGGCCAGCAGCAAGGCGGCCAGCAGGGTGGTCAGCAGCAGGGCAACAACGGCGGTCAGGCCGGTGACGGCCCCTCCGCGGCGGACTTCGTGGACATCACCAAGGTCGCGCCGAACGTCCTGGCCAAGCCGAACAAGACCCCCAACGCCTCGACGGGTTCGTTCACCACCCGCTGCGGCGTGAACGCGAACCAGAACCACAACAGCGACAACGTCATCGTCGCGCCCGGCGTGACCAACGGCGCCCACCACGTCCACGACTACGTCGGCAACCAGAAGGTCAACGCCTTCTCCAGCAACCAGACGTTCCTGCAGGGCGGCAGCAGCTGCCAGAACCGCAACGACCTGTCGGCGTACTACTGGCCGGTCATCCGCGAGCAGGACGGCACCCAGGAGAAGGACGCCAACGCGGACGGCGGCGGCAAGGACCTCAACGTCGGCAAGATCCTGGTCGCCCAGCAGGCGCAGATCAAGTACGTGGGCAGCCCGGCGAGCAAGGTCGTCGCGATGCCGCAGTTCCTGCGCATCATCACCGGCGACGCCAAGGCCTTCACCAACGGCACGGCCAACGCCAACGCCCACTGGAGCTGCACCGGCTTCGAGAACAAGGTCCAGCTGACGGACAAGTACCCGATCTGCCCGTCGGGCAGCAAGGTGGTGCGCACGTTCGCCTTCCAGAGCTGCTGGGACGGCCAGAACATCGACAGCGCCAACCACCGTACGCACGTGGCCTTCGCCGACCCCGCGAGCGGTGTCTGCCCGAACGGCTTCAAGGCCATCCCGCAGCTGACCATGCGGCTCGTCTACAACGTGCCGCAGCCGGTGATCCAGGCGGACGGCACGGTGAAGAACGCCTACGCGGTCGACGGCTTCCCGGAGCAGCTGCACAAGCCGATCACCGACCACGACGACTTCATCAGCGTCACGACCGGCGGCCTGGCCAACAAGATCGCCAACTGCATCAACAACGGTCAGAACTGCGCATGACCTTCTGACCACGCCCTGCCCGCCCGGGGCCGTGAGCCCCGGGCCACAGGAACAAGGCCGGTGACGGACCCCCCTCCCGTCACCGGCCTTTCCCGTGCCCTCAGCCCTTGCGCAGCCCTCGTGTCTCAGCCGCGGTGGCCGGAATGGGCCGCATGGTTGGTGCCGATCTCCACGTCCCCGCCGAGGGTGCCGCGCAGCGCCTCGACCACCCCGTCGTCGCCGACGGCGACCCACTTGCGGCCGACGAGGTAGTAACCGCCGTAGTCCTTCGCGTCGTTGATCCACTCCCGCTGCCCGCGGTCGGTGGCGAAGGTGGCGAGGACGAACTTCCCGTCGGAGTTGGTGCAGATGGCCTGACGGATCGTGTCGGCGTCCGTCTGCATGTTCGGCTTGCACTTCACCTCGGCGGCCAGGCTCTCCAGACTGCCGGTCGCCGTGGGCGGCACCGCCTTGGTCCCGCCGCCCGCACCGCAGCCCGCCAGCGCCAGTACGGCCACGGCGGCCGGCAGCAGTCGTGTCACCCTCATCTGTTCCTCCGGTCCTGTGGGCCAAGCATGCCTCAGCTCCTTCGGATACGGCTGCGCGCCGCCGTGCGCTCAAATCCCGGTGACGCGACGACACGGGTTGTGCCAGGGTGGCCCGGTGGACAAGGACTGGGAAGACCGCGTGGCCGCCGCCTGGGCCACCTTCGACGACTATCCGGAAGAGCGTGCGCACGAGTTCCGCGCGGTGATCGACGCGCTGGTCGCCGAGCTGCCGGAGGGCAGCCCCCTGGGCCCGTTCGAGCAGGCCTGTGCCTGGGACTCCACCGGCCACTCGGACAAGGCGGCGCCGCTGTACCGGGAGGCGCTGGCGCGCGGGCTCGGCGGCTACAAGGGACGGCGAGCGAAGATCCAGCTGTCCAGCTCGCTCAGGAACATCGGCGAGGCGGAGGAGGGCGTCAAGCTGCTCACCCCCGAACTCGACGCCCCGCCGGACGAGTTGGACGACGCGGTACGGGCCATGCTCGCCCTGTGCCTGTCCAGCCTCGGCCGCGACCGGGAGGGCCTGTCCCTCGTTCTCGGCGCCCTGGCCCCCCATCTGCCGCGCTACCAGCGGTCGATGGCCAACTACGCCCGCGCGCTGGTCGATCCGCAGGACTGACGGCGGCCCTCGCGGCAGCCGCGTCACCCGTCCGGCGGTGACCTACGCCCGGTTCGCTCGTTCTGCATGACGTGCAGTCACAGGATGTAGCCCAGCGTCACGCGCCCGCCTCCGGGAACACCGGAGCGTTCGACGTCGAGCAGGCCGAGGCCGCGCTCGTCGAGCACTATCCACGGCTGGTCCGGATCGCCTATCTGGTGCTGCCGCCGGGCCTCGGCCGCAGCCGCCGGGTCCTGACCGCACACGCCCTCGTCCAGCGCGCCCTGCCCCGGGGCCGCAAGCGGCAGGCCGCGATCCCGGCCCAGACCTCGGGCCGCCACGGCCGCGACCCCGGGTACGCCTTCCTGCGCGAGCGGGTGCTGTGTACGGCCCTGGAGGCGGCCCGGCCCCGCAAGGGCCTGCCCCGGCTGTCCCAGCTGCCGCCGCTGCTGCCCCAGGTGTGGGGTCTGAGGCTCTTCCCGCGCTCCGGCGGCGCCGACGAACTCGCCCTGGACCAGCGGCTGTCCGCCCTGTCCGGCCCGGCCCGCGCCGCCTGCGTGCTGCGCGGCCTGGAGAAGCTGTCCGACACCGAGATCCGGCGGCTGCTCAAGGCCGCCGGGGTGGGCGACCCGGGCGGCGCGCTGGCCGCGGCGAACGACGTGCCCCTGCGGCCCTCGCTGTTCTCCTCCACCGAGTTCGACCCCTGTCTGCTGCAGGCGCGGCCCACCGATCTGATGCGCCGCCGCCAGCACACCAAGGCCGCCCTCGCCGCCGCGGCCGCGCTCGCCGTGTGCGGGGCGCTGGTGGCCCTGCCCTCCGGCGGCTGGGGTCCGGACGGCGCCGCCGCGCCCGTCTACGCCGAGAACCCGTCCGCCCAGGCCGCTCTCGACCCGGCCCGGCTGGTCCGGGTCTCCCCCGCCGACTGGAAAACGGCCGCGCGCGACGACTTCTCGGTGTGGCCCGCGCGCGGCCCGCTCACCGGGGACACGGCCCTGCTGCGGCGCGCCCTCGCGGTGTGGGCCCGTCCGGGCGGGACGGTCCGCGTCTCGGCGACCCCCGGCACCCAGACCGGCGGCCCGGCCGGCCCGCCGCAGCTGCTGTACGCGGGCCGGGTCGACAACGCCCGCGTGGTGATCTTCTACGACGGCCTGCGCATCGCCCGGTACGCCGAGCCGGTCGACGGCACCGCGGGCGCGGCCCTCGACTTCGCCCGGGCCGACGGCGCGACCGGCGCCGAGGCGAGCGCGCTGGTGCTGAACCGCGCCGACGGCAACGTCCGGTACCTGACCGCGCCCTGGGTGCGCAGGGCGGCTTCGCGGGACCTGACGAAGCCGGACTCGGCCGCGGCCCCGCTGAAGATCACCGACGGCATCACCGCACCGCTGGCCAGTCCCGCGCTGCGGCCCGGCGACTGCACCTCCTGGACCGTGCTCCAGCTGACCGACGCGTCCGGCACCGGACTCACCACCGACCTGGGCGAGTTGATCCCGGCCCACCTCACCGCCGGCCGGCCCGGCGCGGCGGGCGAGGCGTCCGATGCGGCCGGGCTCAGGACCTGGGCGCCGTTCGCCTGCTCGCTGCAGGCGGACCGCGCCGCCGGGGTGCGCAGCGTCAACGCCTGGGCCTTCGCCGAGCAGCCGCTCCCCGACGGCAGCGGGGCGGCCGGCTGGGTGTGCACCAGGGCGGAGACCTGGCGCGGCGACGGCACGGGCGCGCTGGCCCAGTTCCGCACGCCGGGCGGGCCGGCCGGCGCGGTGGTGGCCAAGGGCACGGACGGTCGGTCCTGCGGTCCGCGTGACCCCCATGTGCTCGCCGGGGTGCTGTGGAAGTCGGCGGCGGGTCACTGGTATCTGCTGGCGGCGGGCGACAAGGACACGGCGGCCATCCGGGCCGGCGGCGGGGTCACCGCGGCCGGGCAGGGCCAGTTCCTGGTGGCCAGGGCCGAGCAGGGCGCCCGGGCCAGGCTGACGGGCACGCTGACGGACGGCACGCGGATCGAGGGGCTGCACTAGGTCCGCCTCGAACGGTTCGCGCCGGGTGCGCCGCCCGGCGGCGACGAGAAGCGGGACGACGCGATGCTGATCTGCGTCTCGCGGGCGCGGTGATCGTTTGGTGCTCGATATGTGAACATCTGAGCCCGATCGGATCGGTCATCCGATCGGTAGGGTGTGCGCATGAGTACCGGGGTTCGCCGCAGGATGGGCGTCGAGGAGCGGCGGCAGCAGCTGATCGGCGTCGCCCTCGAACTGTTCAGCCAGCGCTCGCCCGACGAGGTCTCCATCGACGAGATAGCCTCGGCGGCGGGCATCTCGCGCCCGCTGGTCTACCACTACTTCCCCGGCAAACTCAGCCTGTACGAGGCCGCGTTGAAGCGGGCGGCGGAGGATCTCGCCGCCCGCTTCGACGAGCCGCACGAGGGCCCGCTCGGCGCGCGGCTGCTGCGGGTGATGGGCCGCTTCTTCGACTTCGTGGACGAACACGGGCCCGGTTTCTCGGCGTTGATGCGCGGCGGTCCGGCGGTGCCCGCCGACGGAGTCGGCTCGAGAGAGCACGCGTCGGCCACCAACGCGCTCATCGACTCCGTACGGCAGGCCGCCTACGTGCAGATCCTGTCGCACCTGGGTGTCACGGACGCGCCCCCGCGGCTGGAGCTGGTCGTCCGCTCCTGGATCTCCCTCGCCGAGTCCACGGCACTGATCTGGCTGGACGGCCGGCGCATCCCGCGCGCCGAGCTGGAGGTCCAGCTGGTGCACGACTTCGCCGCGCTGGCCGCGGTCGGCGCCGCCTACGACGAGGACATGGCGGCCTTGCTGAAGGAGATGGTCCAGGACGAGCCGGCCGACGGCCCCTTCGCGGAGCTCGTCGGCCGGCTGCTGTCCCTGGCGCCCTGAGAGCGCCCCCGCGTCCCCCGCGTCCCCCGCGTCCTACCGGTCGAACTTCCGGTAGGACGCGTCGAGTTCGCGTACCTCGGCGGAGGCGTGCAGGGTGACGCCGTCCTCCGGTGCCAGGTGCTTGCGGAGCAGGTCGAGCACGGCCTCCGTCAGCCGCGCCTTGGTCTCCTCGCCGCGCCCGGCGAGGAGGCCGATGGTCACGTGCACGACATGGTGGCTCTCGTCCGTCAGACCCTCGTACCCGTACCCGGTGTTGGCCTCCCGGAACAGCGTCTTGCAGGCCTCGGGCCGGGCCGCCGCGATGTCGACGACCGCGTTGTGCAGGTCCCGTACGAACGCCTCCGAGTGGATCTCGGCGTTGTACGAGTAGTCCACGGTGATCTGCGGCATGAGTGCTCCTGTTCTGTCCGGGCGACGCCCCGACCCTACGCGCCCGCCCGCCGGAACACCGCGACGGTCCGCGCCGGGACGCTGAACGTGCCCGTGCCGGCCGCGTAGGACGAGGTCTTCACCACGGGGTCGGCGCCCTTCGCCTGCACCGGGTGCAGCCGGTAGGCGGCGCCGGCCAGACCGGTGTTCCTCTGCTCCTGCCGCTCGGGCGTGGCGTTGAAGACGACGACCAGATCACCGAGCCTCATGGTGATGACACCCGGGGTCTCGTCCTTCCCCGACAGCGGGAAGGACAGTTCGTCCTGCACCTGCGCGGCCGTGCCCAGCGAGAACGCCTTCTCCGTCGTACGGATCCTCAGCAGGTCCCGGTACGCGGCGGAGGCGCCGGTGATCTGCGGGCAGCCCACCTTCACGCCGGTGAGCAGCGGCCGGGCGAAGTCCCACTTGGACTGGTTGTCGGCCGCCATGGGCAGCCCGCGCCCGAAGCCGTTGCCGTCGGCGCAGTTCCAGTGGATGGCGTTGAACCAGTCGCCGCTGTCGAAGGAGTTGCGGTCCAGCGACTTGGAGCGGAGCAGGTCGGTGCCCGCCTGGGACAGGGCCGGCCCCTGCGACAGGGCGGCCGTGGCCATGGCCAGGACCTGCATGCGGGCCCGGTCGGACGCGGAGGTGTCCTTGGGGAGCTTGTAGGTCAGGGCGTCGAAGAGGGACTCGTTGTCGTGCGCGTCCACATAGGCGAGGGCATCGCCGGGGGCGTCCGCGTAGCCGGCGGGCGAGCCGTTGTAGTCGATCTCCGCTCCGGTGACGTCCTTGCCGTCGGTGTCCGTGAAGTGGTACTTCGCGAGGTTTCCGGTGAGGCCGACCTTGATCAGGTCCTGGTAGTGCAGCAGGCGCGCCTTCTGCTCGTCCTTCGAGCCGTTGGCGCTGGAGCCGTTGGGGTCGGTGTAGAGGCCGGACGCGAAGCCCTGGACGCCGGGGTCGGCGTCGAAGGGGCTGCCGCCGCGCACTGCGTCGCGGGCGCGGTCGGAGAAGGTGGCGATGCCGGTGCCGGCCATGTTGGCCTGGGTGGCCTGGACGAACCGGGCGTCGTTGGCGACCTCGCCGAAGTTCCAGCCCTCGCCGTACAGGATGATCTTCTTGCCGTCGACGCCGTCCTTCTTCAGAGTCAGCGCGTCGAGGGCCTTGCGGACCGCGAGGATGTTGGCCTTCGGGTGGTGGCCCATGAGGTCGAAGCGGAACCCGTCGACCTTGTACTCCTTGGCCCAGGTGACGATCGAGTCCACGACCAGCTTGCCCATCATCGCGTTCTCGGGCGCGGTGTTGGAGCAGCAGGTGCTGTTGGCGACGCTGCCGTCGGCGAGCAGCCGCTGGTAGTAGCCGGGCACGATCCTGTCGAGGACGGAGGTGTCCGCCTGGCCGCTGGCCGCCGTGTGGTTGTAGACGACGTCCATGACGACCCTGAGGCCGTCCTGGTTGAGGGCCTGCACCATCCTGCGGAACTGGACCGTGCGGGCCGTGCCGTCCGGGTCGGTGGCGTAGGAGCCCTCGGGGACCGTGAAGTGGTACGGGTCGTAGCCCCAGTTGTAGGCGTCCTTCGCGGCGGTCTTCGCCACGCACGCCTGCTGCTGGTCGGAGTCGGCCGGGTAGGAGGCCAGGTCACAGCCGGGGGTGGCCTGGTCGGCCTTCTTCTCGGGGACGGTGGCGAAGTCGAACGCGGGCAGCAGGTGCACGTAGGACGTGCCGGACTTCGCCAGCGCGCGCAGGTGCCGGGAGCCGTCGCTGTTCTTGTCCGTGAAGGCCAGGTAGGTGCCCCGGTCCCTGGCCGGGACGGTCGTGTCGGCGACCGAGAAGTCCCGGATGTGCAGCTCCTGGATCTGGGCGTCCCTGAGCGGTACGGCCTTGGGCTTGCGCAGGGACGACCAGCCGCTCGGGGCGAGCGCCTCGTCGTTCAGGTCGACGACCAGGCTGCGCTCGGAGTTCGCGGTCAGGGCGACCGCATAGGGATCGGTGACCTTGTTGGTCACCATCTTGCGGACGCTGGGCGCCCACACCTTCACCACGTACCGGTAGGGCTTGCCCTTCCAGGACGCCGGGCCGGTGACGGACCACACGCCGGTGGTGTCGTCGCGGTGCATCGCCTTGAGGGAGCCGTCCAGCTCCAGCGAGACGCTCTGCGCGGTCGGCGCCCAGACGGAGAGGGTGGGCCTGCCGTCGTGGAAGACCGGGCCGAGGTGCGCCTTGGTCGCGGCCGGGTACAGGTCGTCGAGCACGCCCGCGATCTGCACGCCGGTCGCGGCCAGCACGGCGCCGTTGGCGGCGCGCTGGGAGGCGACCAGCTGGCCCCGCAGCGGTGCGCGCACACGGCCGCGGTCACGCGGGTCGACGGACCAGGCGGTGTAGTCCTTCAGGTGCGGGAACTTCGCCTTCTGGGCGTCGGTCAGGGTGGTCTTCTCCAGCCGGATCCAGCGCTCGTCGTCGCTGGTCAGCGTCCCGTCCTTGACGGCGATCGAGCCATCGCGGGAGTACAGCAGCTGGGTGGAGGCGGCGCCGTCGGCGCCGTTCCAGGCGACGGTGTCCCGGTCGATCCAGACCGCCTTGGAGGTGGCCGGGTCGAGGGCGGCCGCGCTGCCCGCCGGCTGCGGCAGCAGGTACTTCTCCTGGCCGTTCAACAGCCACACCTCGTAGCCGTTCGCCTTGAGGTCGAGTGACTGGTCGGCGGGCAGGTCCTTCTCGTCGCCCTTGTGGACGATGTAGCTGAGGCTGGTGGCACCCTCGGCGAGCGGCACCTCGAAGACAGCGCCATAGGCATCAGTCTTCACCGGCTTCAGGGGGTTCGACCAGTCGGTGGGGTTCGCGGCGCCCGTCCAGACGTGCAGGCCCCAGCCGTCGTAGTTCCCGTCGGCGCGGTGGTAGTGGAGGACGGCCTTGGTCCTGTCCTGCGCCGGGTAGCCGGGCTTCTGGGTCAGGACGTCCGGCTTCCCCTGCTGGACCCAGACCTCACCGGTCTTGGTGACGTCGATGCTCCGGTCGGCGGAGACGTCCTTGTTCCCGTTCTTGTCGACGACCAGGAAGCCGACATCGGAGGCGCCGGGCTTGAGCCTGACGTAGGCGAAGGCGCCCCAGGCGTCCCGGCCGGTGAAGGGGTGGCCGGCCGGCCAGGTGGTGGCCTCGCCGTCGGCGATGTCGCCCCAGGCGTACAGGCCCCAGTTGCCGTAGTCGCCGTCGGCGCGCTGGTAGTGGACGATCGCGTAGTCGCGGGAGGAGGCGGTGGGGACCTCGGGTGCGGGCGGGGGGCCGGAGGTGCTGCTCGCCAGGGCGCTCGCGGTGTGCCCGGCGGCGTCGATGACGACGGCCTTGTAGCGCAGTGCGGTCCCGGCGGGCACGTCCTTGCCGAGGGTCTGGGTGACCTTGTACGGGGCGTGGTCGGCGGAGCCGAGCACCTGCCACCTGGCGTTGCCGACCTGGGCGGCGAAGACGACCCGGTTCAGCCGGCCGCCGTCGACGCCGGCGGTGACGTCCACGGTGCCGGTGGCTCCGGCGGCCGGGGCGGTGAGGGTGATCGTGGGCTGCGTGGCGGGCTCGGCGAGGGCACCGGCGGCCTTGTAGACGACGGCGGACTCGGCCGGGACGGTGATGCCGATCTTGCGGTCGGCGTCGGAGGTCACGGTGTCCGTGGCGCCGTAGACGCCGTGGTACGACATGCCCGCCGAGCCGGTCGCGAAGGTCGCCGTCTTCGCCTCGTCCGCGTTGTTCAGGGCGACGACGTACTCCTGGCCGGTCCTGGCGTCCGTCCGGGTGAAGGCGTAGATCCCGGGGCCGTCGGCCGCGTAGCGCTCGGTCTGGACGCCGTCGGCGAGAGCCGGGTTGGCCTTGCGGAGCTTGGACAGCGCGGCGATCCGCCGGTACAGCGGGGCACGGGTGTCGTAGGAGTCGCTGGCGTGGGTGCGGTCGGTGCCGATCTCGTCGTCCTTGAGATAGTCGGGCACCTGGGAGGCGAACATGGTCTGGCGGGCGTCCTTGTCGCCGCCGGCGCCGGTGAAGCCCTGCTCGTCGCCGTAGTAGACCACCGGGTTGCCGCGGCTGAGGAACATCAGCTCGTTGGCCAGCTCGTCCTTCTTCAGGATCTCGGCGTCGGTCGCCCTGGGGTTGTCCTGCTGCAGGAAGTACCCGATGCGGCCCATGTCGTGGTTGCCGAGGAAGGTGACCTGCTCGTACGCGTTGGCCTTGTCGGTCGTGTACTTCCAGTCGTCACCGAAGACGCTCGCCAGCTTCCGCGCGCTCGCGCCCTGGGAGGCGTAGGCGCGGGCCGCGTCCTGGAAGGGGAAGTCGAGGGTGGCGTCGAGGCGGCCCCGGGTGACGTACGGGGACGTGATGTTCGTGTCGGCGGAGTAGACCTCGCCGAACAGGAAGAAGTTCTTCCGTCCGTGCGCCGCGGCGTACTTGTCGAGCGCGGTCGCCCACTGGGTCCAGAACGGCATGTCGACGTGCTTGACGGTGTCGATCCGGAAGCCGTCGACGGCGAAGTCCCTCACCCACCGCTCGTAGATCTGCTCCATGCCGTGCACGACCTCGGGACGCTCGGTCCACAGATCGTCCAGGCCGGAGAAGTCGCCGTAGGTGGCGGACTCGCCGGCGAAGGTCGAGTCGCCCCGGTTGTGGTACATCGTGGGGTCGTTGAGCCAGGCCGGGACCTTGGACCGGCTGGTGACCGTCGGCGTGTACGGGAACGAGGCGCGGGAGACCGCCGGGAACCTCCTGCCGCCGTCCGCGTAGTCGGCGTCGTCGAAGGGGCGGCCGTCCTCGGTCAGGTAGGGGAAGGCGCCCTTGGAGCGGTAGTCGGAGGACTTCTCCCGGTCGGCCACGACGTCGGCGGTGTGGTTGGTGATGACGTCGAAGAAGACCTTCATGCCCTTGGCGTGCGCCTTGGAGATGAGGTTCTTCAGGTCCTGGTTGGTGCCGAAGTGCGGATCGACCTGGGTGAAGTCGGTGATCCAGTAGCCGTGGTAGCCGGCGGAGGCGTTGGCGCCGGCGCCCTGCACGGGCCGGTTCTTGAAGATCGGGGCCATCCAGATGGCGGTGGTGCCCAGGCCCTTGATGTAGTCGAGCTTCTTCGTCAGGCCCTTCAGGTCGCCGCCCTGGTAGAAGCCCTTGTCGGTGGGGTCGTAGCCGGTACTGAGCCGGGAGCCGGTCAGTCCGCCCCTGTCGTTGGAGGTGTCGCCGTTGGCGAAACGGTCCGGCATGACGAAGTAGAACTGCTCGCGGGTGTCGTCGTGCCGGGCCGGCTGGGCGGCGAGGGAGGCGTCCGAGGGGGGCGCGGGCGGACTGGCGGCGTGCGCCGCCAGTGGCTGGATCAGTGCGGCGGCGAGGGCTGCGGCGGTGACGGCCGCGGCCCGTTTCGCTCTCGGTATCACAGGCGGTAACTCCTAGCGCAAGCGGCTCTCTTGGGTCCGACCCCGCGCGACCGTATCGCCGCCGAAAGCATTGCTGCAAGAGTCTTGAAACTCATAGCAAGAAGTTTCAGCACCAGTCTTGACGTGCCCTTCTCAACTGCCTCACGCTCACCGGTTGTTGAACCCCCACACCTTCTTCGGAGCCGCACATGACCGGAAACCGACACCGAACCCTCGGTCCGCCGGGGCCCGTCCGTCGCACGGCCGGCGCCGTGGCCGCCGGCGCGCTCGCCCTCGCCGGCGTGCTCGCCCTGCCGGCCCCACCCGCGCAGGCGGACACCACCGCCAAGGGCGACGTGATCGCCAACCTCTGGGAGTGGAACTGGGACTCCGTCGCCGCGGAGTGCACCAACGTGCTGGGCCCGGCGGGTTACGGCGCGGTCCAGGTGGCGCCGCCGGAGGAGTCCCTCAAGCAGTCCTCGTCCTACTGGTGGGACGTCTACCAGCCGTACTCGTACAGCCTGAACAGCCGCTTCGGCAGCCAGGCGAAGTTCGGCGCCATGATCAGCGCCTGCCACAAGGCCGGGGTGAAGGTCTACACGGACGCGGTGATCAACCACACCGCCGCGCAGACCGGCACCGGGTACAACGGGTCGGCCATCACCGACAAGTACTCCACCCCGGACTGGTCCCGCGGCGACTACCACGACTCCGGCCAGTGCCCGACCTCGGACCTGACCATCCAGGACTACTCCAACCTGACCCAGGTCCAGAACTGCGAACTGCTGGGCATGCCCGACCTGAAGACCGGGTCGGACACCGTCCGGGCGGGAATCGCGAACTACCTCAACACCCAGCTCGCGCTGGGCGTGGACGGCTTCCGGATCGACGCGGCCAAGCACATCCCGGCGGCCGACCTCGCGGCGATCGAGGGCAAGCTGACCCACACCACCTCGGGGACGGCGCCGTACGTCTTCCAGGAGGTCTATCCGGGTGCCACCCCGCAGCCGAGCGACTACTACGGCACCGGCGACGTCCTGGACTTCACCTACGCCGCCAGGTTGAAGTCGGCGTTCCAGGGCAACGTGAGCGACCTGGCGTCGCTGTCGTCGTCCGGCATCCTGCCCGCCGCCAACTCGGTGTCCTTCGTGACCAACCACGACACCGAGCGCAACGGCACGGACATGTCGTACAAGGACGGCGACACCTACAAGCTCGCCAACCTCTTCCAGCTCGCCTACAAGTGGTCGGCGCCGACGGTGTACGCCAGCTGGGAGTGGACGCAGAGCGACCAGGCCCCGCCGAACTCCGCCGGGTTCGTCACCAGCACGGACTGCTCCGGGGGCGCCTGGTACTGCCTGGACCGGGACACCGCCGTGGTCGGCATGGTGGCCTGGCACAACGCCACCGACGCGGCCGCGGTGTCCGACTGGCAGACCAAGTCGTCGTCCGTGATCGGGTTCGGGCGCGGCGGCAAGGGGTTCTTCGCGCTGAACAACGGCACGTCGGCGGCCACGTACACGTTCACGACGGGCATGGCCGACGGCACGTACAGCAACGTCGTCGACGGCGGCAGGACGACGGTGACCGTCTCCGGCGGCAGCGCGTCCATCACGATCCCGGCGAAGAGCGCGGTCGCCTTCTACAACGCGTCCTACACCTGCACGGTGGGCTGCGGGGACGCGGGCGGCAGCTCCGGTGACACGGTCAGCGCCACCTTCGACGAGTACGCGCCCACGACGTCCGGCACCGACGTGTACGTGAGCGGCTCGATCCCGGCCCTGGGCGGCTGGGACACCTCGAAGGCGGTCAAGCTGTCGTCCGCGGGCTACCCGGTCTGGTCCGGCGAGGTGAACGTCCCGGTCGACACGTCCTTCACCTACAAGTACATGAAGAAGGACGCCTCGGGCAACGTCACCTGGGATTCGAACGCCAACAGGTCCGCGGCCACGACCACATCGGCCCTCACCCTGAACAACTCCTGGAACGTGGCGGACACGGACGCCACCGACGTCACCTTCAAGGAGAACGCGACGACCGACTGGGGCACCAACGTCTACGTCACGGGCTCCATCCCGTCCCTCGGCTCGTGGAACACCGGCGACGCGATCCCGCTGTCCTCGGCCGCCTACCCGACGTGGAGCAGGCTGGTCATCGTCCCGAAGAACACGTCCTTCACCTACAAGTACCTCAAGAAGGACTCCTCCGGGAACGTGACCTGGGAGTCGGGCGCGAACCGCTCCTACACGACGGGCGGTTCCTCCGGATACACCACCGGCGACACCTGGAAGTAGCGGGAGCGAAAAGGCGAGGGCCCGCCGCGTGGCAGCGGCGGGCCCCCGTCCTGGGTCACCCCGCTGTCACTCCGCCGTGGTCCACCAGACGGTCGTGTCGGCCGGGACCTTCGTCTCGTCGTCGGTCTCGGTCACCTCGCCGCTGGCGAGCAGCACCCGGCCGTACGCCGGGGTCGTCACCGACTCCCCGGTGGTGTTGGTGACGCAGACGAACTCGCCGCGCCGGAAGGCCAGGACGCCCTCGGGGGCGCGCAGCCACTCCACCGCGTCGCCCGCGCCCAGGTCGGGCTGGGTGCGGCGGGCGGCCAGCGCGGCCCGGTACAGCTCCAGCGTCGAGCCGGGGACACCGGTCTGCGCCTCCACGCTCAGCTCGCCCCAGCCGGCCGGCTGCGGCAGCCAGCTGCCGCCGCTGCCGAAGCCGTAGCTGGAGCCCTCGCGGGTCCACGGGATCGGGACGCGGCAGCCGTCGCGGAAGCCGTCCTGGCCGGCGCCGCGGAAGTACGCCGGGTCCTGGCGCACCTCGTCGGGCAGGTCGACGACGTCCGGCAGGCCCAGCTCCTCGCCCTGGTAGATGTACGCCGAGCCGGGCAGCGCCAGCATGAGGAGGGTGGCGGCGCGCGCCCGGCGCAGGCCCAGTGCGCGGTCGCCGGCGGTGCGGATCTGGGTGCCGAGGCCGGGCGGGTTGGCGAAGCGGGTGGCGTGCCGGGTGACGTCGTGGTTGGACAGGACCCACGTGGCGGGGGCGCCGACCGGGCGCATGGCCTCCAGGGTCCGGTCGATGACCGTACGGAGTTCCTTCGCGTCCCACTCCGTCGACAGGTACTGGAAGTTGAAGGCCTGGTGCAGTTCGTCCGGGCGGACGTAGAGGGCGGTGCGCTCGACGGTCGGGGTCCAGGCCTCGGCCACGAAGATCCGCTCACCGGCGTACTCGTCCAGGATGCGGCGCCACTGCCGGTAGATCTCGTGCACGCCGTCCTGGTCGAAGAACGGCATGACATCGTTGCCCAGCAGCTTGAGCTGGTCGTGGGCGCCGAGGTCGGGCAGGCCGTCGGCCTTCACCAGGCCGTGGGCCACGTCGATGCGGAAGCCGTCGACGCCCATGTCCAGCCAGAAGCGCAGGATCGAGCGGAACTCGTCGCCGACGGCCGGGTGCTCCCAGTTGAAGTCGGGCTGCTCGGGCGCGAAGAGGTGCAGGTACCACTCGCCGGGCGTGCCGTCCGGTTCGGTCACCCGGGTCCATGCGGGGCCGCCGAAGATGGACTCCCAGTCGTTGGGCGGGAGTTCGCCGTCCCTCCCCTTGCCGGGGCGGAAGTGGTAGCGCTCCCGCAGCGGGGAGCCGGGGCCCTCGGCGAGGGCGCGCCTGAACCACTCGTGCTGGTCGGAGGAGTGGTTCGGGACCAGGTCGACGATGATCCTGAGCCCCAGCTCGTGGGCGTCGCGGATCAGCGCGTCGGCGTCCAGGAGGTTGCCGAACATCGGGTCGACGGCACGGTAGTCGGCGACGTCGTAGCCGGCGTCGGCCTGCGGGGAGGCGTAGAAGGGGCTGAGCCACACGGCGTCGACGCCCAGGTCGCGCAGGTACGGCAGGCGGGAGCGTACGCCTTCCAGGTCGCCCATGCCGTCGCCGTTGCTGTCGGCGAAGCTGCGCGGATAGACCTGGTAGATGACCGCGTCCCGCCACCAGTCGCGGCGGCGGTCGGCGACGGCTGCGACGGCGGAGCGGGGGGCCGGTGCGGCGGAGTGCTGCTGGCTCATGGCGTCCTTGAGAGGTAAACGGGTTCGGGTCATGGGCGCGTGGATGCGGTACGGCTGCGGGTGCGGACCGGGGAACGGGTGCGAGGCGGCCGCGGTGTCAGCGGGGTCTGGGGGAGGACACCGCGGCCGCCCGCCCGCGCGCACGCGGCGCGCGGGAGCCCTGGGGGCCGTCAGCCCTTGGTGCCGCCGGCGGTGAGGCCGGTGACGAGGTTCTTCTGCACGAGGTAGAAGAACACCGACACGGGTATCGCGATCAGCACCGCGGTGGCGGCCATGTAGTTCCACTGGGCGTCGTGCTCGCTGACGAAGGTCTGCAGACCGACGGCGAAGGTGTACTTGGAGTCGTCCAGCATGAAGGTCGTCGCGAAGGCGACCTCGCCGACGGCGGTGATGAAGTTGTAGAAGGCGGCGACGGCCAGGCCCGGCCGGGCCAGCGGCAGGATCAGCCGGAAGAAGGTGCCGAACGGGGTCAGCCCGTCGACGCGTCCGGCCTCGTCGATCTCGAAGGGGATGGTGTCGAAGTACCCCTTGAGCAGCCAGGCGCTGTACGGCACGGCCGTGGTGCAGTTGATGATGATCAGCGCCCAGTAGGTGTCGATGAGATCGAGCTGGCTGAAGATCTCGTACATCGGCACGATCAGGATGGCGATCGGGAAGGCCTGGGTGAGCAGCAGGACCCACATCAGCTGCTTGTAGCCGGGAAAGCGCATCCGGGAGACCGCGTAACCGGTGGTGGCCGCGACGAGGACACCGACCAGGGTGGTGCCGAGCGCCACGATCATCGTCGACTTGAACCAGTCGAAGAACCCGGTGTGCTCCAGCACGAAGCGGTAGTTGGAGAAGCCGGCCTTGGCCGCGATCTTGCCCGGGTGCAGGTAGTCGTCCTTGTCGGGGCCGAGCGACAGGTAGATCAGCCAGGCCACCGGGGCGAGCGCGATCAGGCTCGCGACGGCGAGGCCGCCGTGCAGCAGGGCGGCGCCGAGCGGGCCGCGTTCGCCGCGCCGGCGCACACGCCGCGGGGGCTGTGCGGCGGGGGCGGGTCCGGCCTCGGTCTTTTCCAGGGTCGTGGTGCTCATGGCGGCGGCTCCTGCGGCGTCAGACGGCGAGCTGGTCATTGCGCTTCAGCCAGCGGAAGTAGAAGGAGGTGAAGACGGTGATGATGGACAGCAGCAGTACGCCGTACGCGGCGGACTGGGCGAAGTCGCGCGGCTGCTGTCCGAAGCCCAGGAAGTAGGCCCAGGTGACGAGGATCTGGGCGTCGGGGGCGCTGGTCGGGCCGAACAGCAGGAAGATGATGGCGAACTGGTTGAAGGTCCAGATGATGCCGAGCAGGACGACGGTGGAGCTGACGGACCGCAGCCCCGGCAGGGTGACGTGCCGGAAGCGCTGCCAGGCGGTCGCGCCGTCCATCTCGGCGGCCTCGTACAGCGAGGAGTCGATGGACTGCAGGCCGCCGAGCAGCGAGAGCATCATGAACGGCACACCGCACCAGGTGTTGACCATGATCGCGGCGAACCGCTGCCAGAAGGTGTCCTCCAGCCACTGCGGCTCGGGCAGATGCATCGCGTGCAGGATCTGGTTGATCACTCCGGAGTCGGAGAGCATGATCCGCCAGGAGAAGACGGTGACGAAGGTCGGCACCGCCCACGGCAGGACCAGCAGCACCCGGTAGAAGGTGCGGCCGCGCAGCTTCTCGTTGAGCATGAGCGCGAGGCCCAGCCCGATCGTGTAGTGCAGGGCCACACAGGCGGCCGTCCACACGACGGTCCAGATGAAGTGCGACCAGAACCGGTCGTACGACAGCGGGCCGAACAGGATGTCCTTGTAGTTGCCGAACCCGATGAACCTGTAGGTCGCCGGGATGTGGTTGACGCCGATCGTGCGGGCCGAGTTCAGGCTGTTGGCGTCGGTGAGGGTCAGGTAGACGCCGCGGACCAGCGGATAGCCCACGATCACGGCGAGCACGACGACCACCGGCGCGATCATCGCGTAGGCGTACCAGTACCTCTGGTAGCCGTTCTTGATGCGCTGCCCCAGCCCGGGCCGAGGCGCGCGGTCACCGCGGCGCTTGCCGGTCGCGCGGTCGATGGCGACTGTCATGGTTCGACACCTTCAAAGGATCAAGGAGTTGGCCGGGCACAGGGCGGCGGCCGTCGGATCCTTCCCCTCCTGAGCGAGGATCCGACGGCCGACCGGGTGTCACTTGCTGAAGTCGGGCACCAGCTTGGTGATGGCGGCCTGGGCGTTGCTCAGACCCTGGTCCAGCGACTCCTTGCCGCCGGCGATCTTCGGCAGCTCGGTGTCGAGCGGACCCCACAGGGAGCTGTACTCGGGCAGCGCCGGGCGGGGCTGGGCGGCCGGCAGCACGGCCTGGTAGCCGGCGATGCCGGGGTCGGCCTTGACCTGGGCGGTGTAGGCGTCGGAGCGGGTCGGCAGGGTGGAGTTCTTCAGGGCGATGGTCTCCTGGGAGGACGCCGAGGTCATGAACTTCACGAACTTCAGCGCCGCATCCCGGTGGGCCTTGTCCGAGCCGGCGTAGACCGAGAGGTTGTGGCCGCCGGTCGGGGCGCCCGCCTTGCCGGTGGAGCCGGCCGGGACGGTGGCGATGCCCAGGTTGGACTTGTCCTTGAAGGCGCTGCCCTTGTAGAAGTTCGTGATCTCCCAGGGGCCCTGGATGATCGCGGCGACCTTGCCGTTGACGAACGCGTCCTGGATGTGGGCGTAGGCGTCGGCGGTGGTGTCGGCCTTGTGCAGGCCCTTGCCGGAGAAGGTGCTCAGCCAGGTGCCGTAGGCCTTCTTCGCGGCCGGCGAGTCGACGGTGATCTTCTTGGCCGCGGCGTCGACGGTGTCGGTGCCCTCGCCGTACAGGAAGGTCTGCGCGTAGTAGGCCTGGGTGGAGCCCCAGTAGCCGTACTGACCGGTCTTGGCCTGGATCCTGGCGGCGTCGGACTTCAGCTCGTCCCAGGTCCTGGGCGCCTCGGTGATGCCGGTCTTCTTGAACAGGGCCTTGTTGTAGACGAGGGCCAGGGTGTCGGTGACCAGCGGCACGCCGTAGGTCTTGCCCTGGTACTGGGCCTGGCGGAGCAGGCTGGGCTGGAACTTGGCCTGGTCGGCGAGGGCCTCGGTGCCGTCCAGCGGCAGGAAGTAACCCTTCTTCGCGAACGCCGGGGTCCAGCCGACCTCGGAGCGCAGCACGTCGGGGGCGCCCTTGGAGCCGGCCGCGGTGTCGAACTTGTTCTGCGCCTGGTCGAAGGGGACGTCGACGTACTTGACCTTGATGTTCTTGTTGGCCGCCTCGAACTTCTGGACCAGGGCCTTGTACGTCGGCGCCTCGTTGGTGGCGTTGGAGGTGTCCCACCAGGTGATGGTGACCGGGCCGTCCGACTTGCCGCTGCCGCCGTCGTTCCCGCCGCCGCAGGCCGTCGCCGCGAGGGCGAGGGACGCCACCAGCGCGGAGGCCGCTATGCCACGCCGCATGAGTTCTCCTTGAGGGTTAAGCCCGTGTGAGGCAGGGGCGGCCCCGTCCGCCGTCCCCGCGGTCTTGCCGACAGCGCCGTTGCGGCGGCCGGGCGACCAGGAACGTAACAGCGTTGTAAGCGTTGCGAAAGACCTTGCAGAAAAAAAGTGCAAGGGAACACGATGGTTACCCTGTCGTTACCGCTCAGCACTCGGCAGAGACTTGTGCAAGACTCTGCAAGCTCTTGCCACCACCCATGCGAGGGAGCCCGATGAGGCAGCAACCCAGGGCGAGCCGTCCGGCCGCCCGAACCCGGCGTCCCGTCGGTGTGCAAGGCGGCATACGCCAGGTACAGTCCGGTGCCGTGACCACACGGCTTGCCGACATCGCTGCGCAGGCGGGGGTGAGCGAAGCGACCGTCAGCCGGGTCCTGAACGGGAAGCCGGGCGTCGCAGCCACCACCCGCCAGTCCGTGCTGGCCGCGCTGGACGTGCTGGGCTACGAGCGGCCGGTGCGGCTGCGGCAGCGCAGCGAGGGCCTGGTCGGGCTGATCACCCCCGAGCTGGAGAACCCGATATTCCCGGCCCTGGCCCAGGTCATCGGCCAGGCGCTGACCCGCCAGGGCTACACGCCGGTGCTCGCCACGCAGACCCCGGGCGGCTCGACCGAGGACGAGCTGACCGAGATGCTGGTGGACCGCGGGGTCGCCGGGATCATCTACGTCTCCGGGCTGCACGCGGACACCACCGCCGACATGTCCCGCTATGAGCGGCTGCGGGCGCAGGGCGTGCCGTACGTGCTGGTGGACGGGTTCTCTCCGCAGGTGCAGGCGCCGTTCATCTCCCCCGACGACCGGGCCGCGATGACGCTCGCGGTGACCCATCTGGTGTCGCTCGGGCACACCCGGATCGGGCTCGCCCTCGGGCCGAAGCGGTTCGTGCCGGTGCAGCGCAAGATCGAGGGCTTCGTCCGGGCCATGCAGGACCAGTTGGGGCTCACGGCCGACGCGGTCGAGTCCGAGCTGATCCAGCACTCGCTGTACACGCTGGAGGGCGGGCAGGCCGCCGCGACCGCGCTGATCGAGCGGGACTGCACGGCCGTGGTGTGCGCCAGCGACATGATGGCGCTCGGCGCGATACGGGCCGCCCGGCAGCGGGGGCTTCAGGTGCCGCAGGACGTGTCGGTGGTGGGCTTCGACGACTCCCCGCTGATCGCCTTCACCGACCCGCCGCTGACCACGGTCCGCAAGCCGGTGCCGGCGATGGGGCAGGCCGCGGTGCGCACGTTGCTGGAGGAGATCGGCGGGACGCCTGCGCCGCACAGCGAGTTCGTGTTCATGCCGGAGCTGGTGGTGCGCGGTTCGACCGCTTCGGCGCCGCATGTCGTCCGTACGTCGTAGAAGGTGCGTCCCGGACCCGACCTTGGGATGATCGGTCGAGGACGCCTTTTCTGGCAGACTTGATGGCTATGAGTGACTCGACCGTGACGCAGTCGGAAGGTCGCGAGAAGGTGGCCGTTCCGGGTTCCGTCACGGACGAGGTCGAGCACGAGGCGCGCGGTGGTCTCGCGGGCCGGCTCAGGCGCCCGCGGCGGCCCCGGCTGTGGTTCGAGATCCTTCTGATCGCGGTGAGTTACTGGACGTACTCACTGATCCGCAACGCCGTCCCCGAGCAGCGGGGCAAGGCGCTGCGCAACGCCGACTGGGTGTGGCGCGCCGAGCACCATCTGGGCATCGCCGCCGAGCAGTCCGTCAACCACGCGGTGAACTCGGTGACCTGGCTGATCGTCGGCATGAACTACTACTACGCCACGCTGCACTTCGTCATCACGATCGGGGTGCTGGTGTGGCTGTACCGGTGGCATCCGGGGCGCTACTCGGCGGCCCGTCTGGCGCTGTTCGCGACGACCGGCGTGGCCCTGCTCGGTTACTACCTGTTCCCGCTCGCGCCGCCGCGGCTGATGCGCGGCGGGCACTTCGTGGACACGGTCATGGTTCACCACACCTGGGGCTCGATGGCCTCCGGCGACCTGAAGGACATGTCGAACCAGTACGCCGCGATGCCGTCCATGCACATCGGCTGGTCGCTGTGGTGCGGGCTGACGGTGTTCGCGCTGGCGTCCGTGCCGTGGGCGCGGGTCCTCGGGCTGCTCTACCCGGCGGCCACCCTGCTGGTCATCGTGTCCACCGCCAACCACTTCTGGCTGGACGCGGTGGGCGGCGTGCTGTGCCTGGCCTTCGGGTTCGCCGTCGCGCGTGCCTGGTTCGGTGCGCTGCCCCACGCCCTGCCGAGACGGGCGCCGGCCCCGGTCCGGGCGGCGGAGCCGGCGCCGTCCGCTCAGTCCGCGTAGAACAGCTCCTCCACCACCGTGCGGGCCCTGCGGGCGGTACGGCGGTAGGCGTCCAGCATGTCCCCGGCGTGGCCGGCGCCGTAGCCCAGGTAGCGGCCCACGGCGGCCAGCTCGCGGGGCTCGGTGGGGAAGGTGTCCCCGGCCCGGCCGCGCACCAGCATCACCGCGTTGCGCACCCTCGTCGCCAGCACCCAGGCCTCGTCCAGGATCTCCGCCTCCTCCGCGGACAGCAGCCCGGCGTCGCGGGCGGCGGCCAGCGCCTCGCGGGTCCGGGTGGTGCGCAGACCGGGCTGCTCCCAGCCGTGCCTCAGCTGGAACAGCTGGACGGTCCACTCGACGTCGGACAGCCCGCCCGGACCCAGCTTGGTGTGCAGCTTCGGGTCGGCGCCGCGCGGCAGCCGCTCGGACTCCATCCGGGCCTTCAGCCGGCGGATCTCGCGCACGGCGTCCTCGCCGAGACCGCCCCGCGGATAGCGCAGGGGGTCGATCAGCTCGGTGAAGCGGCGGCCCAGCTCCTCGTCCCCGGCGACCGGCTCGGCCCGCAGCAGCGCCTGCGACTCCCAGACCAGGGACCAGCGGCGGTAGTACGCCTCGTACGACTTCAGGGTGCGCACCATCGGGCCCGACTTGCCCTCCGGCCGCAGGTCGGCGTCGATGAGCAGCGGCGGGTCGGCGCTGGGCAGCGCCAGCAGGCGGCGCATCTCGGCGACGACCCTGTTCGCGGCGGCGGACGCCTCGTGCTCGTCCACGCCGTCCTGCGGCTCGTGCACGAAGACGACGTCCGCGTCGGAGCCGTAGCCCAGCTCGTGACCGCCGAACCGGCCCATCCCTATGATCGCGAACCGGGTGGGCAGCGTGTCGCCCCAGCCGTCGCGGACCACGGCGCGCAGGGTGCCGGCGAGGGTCGCCGCGGTGAGGTCGGAGACGGCCGCCCCGACCCGGTCGACCAGGGCGCCCTGGTCGGCCTCCGCGGGGCTGGTCTCGGTGCCGTAGGAGCCGACGATGTCGGCGGCGGCCGTGCGGAACAGCTCGCGGCGGCGCACGCCGCGGGCCGCGGTGACGCCCTGCTCGGCGTTCTCCGCGCGGCCCACGGCGGCCAGGATCTCCTGCTCGAGCGCGGCGCGCCCGCGCGGCGCGAGGCCGGCGCCGTCGCCGTCGCCGAGCAGGGCCACCGCCTCGGGGGCGCGCATCAGCAGGTCGGGGGCGAGGCGGCCCGCCGACAGCACGCGGGCCAGGTTCTCGGCGGCCGCGCCCTCGTCGCGCAGCAGGCGCAGGTACCAGGGGGTCTTGCCGAGCGCGTCGGAGACCTTGCGGAAGTTCAGCAGGCCCGCGTCCGGGTCCGCCGAGTCCGCGAACCAGCCGAGCAGGACCGGCAGCAGGGTGCGCTGGATCGCCGCCTTGCGGGTCACGCCGGAGGCCAGGGCCTCCAGGTGGCGCAGGGCCGAGGCGGGGTCGGCGTAGCCGAGGGCGACGAGGCGTTCGCGGGCCGCCTCGGGGCTCAGCCGGGCCTCGCCCGGGGCGAGCTGGGCCACCGCGTCGAGGAGCGGCCGGTAGAAGAGCTTCTCGTGCAGCCGGCGTACGACGCCCGTGTGCCGCTTCCACTCGCGGTTCAGCTCGGCCACCGGGTCCGTGCGCAGGCCCAGGGAGCGGCCCAGCCGCCGCTGGTCCTCCTCGGCCGCGGGCACCAGGTGGGTGCGGCGCAGGCGGTAGAGCTGGATGCGGTGCTCCATCGAGCGCAGGAAGCGGTACGCCTCCTCCAGGCGGGCGGCGTCGTCGCGGCCGACGTAGCCTCCGGCGGCCAGGGCCTGCAGGGCGTCGAGGGTGGTGCCGCTGCGCAGGGACTGGTCGGTGCGGCCGTGCACCAACTGCAGGAGCTGGACGGCGAATTCGACGTCGCGCAGACCGCCGGGGCCGAGTTTCAGCTCCCGGTCGATCTCGGCGGCGGGGATGTTCTCGACGACGCGGCGGCGCATCTTCTGCACGTCCGCGACGAAGTTCTCGCGCTCGGCCGCCTTCCACACCAGGGGCTCGAGCGCGTCCACGTAGGCCTGGCCGAGTTCGGCGTCCCCCGCGACCGGGCGGGCCTTGAGGAGGGCCTGGAACTCCCAGGTCTTCGCCCAGCGTTGGTAGTAGGCGAGGTGGGAGGAGAGGGTGCGGACCAGGGGGCCGTTGCGGCCCTCGGGGCGCAGGTTGGCGTCCACCGGCCAGATGGAGCCCTCGACGGTCGTCTCCGAGCAGATCCGCATGAGGTGGGAGGCGAGGCGGGTGGCGGCCTTGAGGGCCTGGGTCTCGGTGCTCCGCTCGGTGGCCTCCGCCACGAAGATCACGTCCACGTCGGAGACGTAGTTCAGCTCGTGGCCGCCGCACTTGCCCATCGCGATCACCGCGAGGCGGCAGGCGGCGGCGTCCTCGGGCGCGTTCTGCCCCGCCAGCGCCAGGGCCGCGCGCAGGGTGGCGGTGGCGAGGTCGGCGAGTTCGGCGGCCGTCTCGGCGACGTCCGTGGTGCCGCAGACGTCACGTGCGGCGATGGACAGCAGGCAGCGGCGGTAGGCGACGCGGAGGGTGACGGGGTCGGTGGCCTCGGCCAGGCCGCGTTCGAACTCCTCGACGCCGGGGTGGAGGTCACTCGGCTCGTAGGTGACCAGGGCCTGCCAGTCGGCCGGGTGGCGGGCCAGGTGGTCGGCGAGGGCGGCGGAGGCGCCGAGGACGCCGAGGAGGCGGTCGCGCAGGGGCTTGGCCGCGATGAGGGTGTCCAGCAGTTCGCGGTGGGCGGTGGGGGTCGGCTGGGCCTCCAGGAGGCGGACCAGGCCGTGCAGGGCGAGGTCGGGGTCGGCGGTGGCGCCGAGGGCTTCCAGGAGGACGGGGTCGTTGCGGACGGGGGTGAGTTCCGGGCCGTCGAGGAGGCGCTCGGCGGCGGAGGGGTCGGTGAAGCCGTGTCGGAGCAGGCGGGTGAAGGTGCTGCTTCTGCGCCCCGGCGTCATGTCCGTGGCCTCCCCTCGATGCGGTCTTCCTGGCCAGAGCCTAGCTGGAGGGGGGCCGGGGGGCTTGGGGTGGCGGGGGTGGGGGCGACGTGGGATGGGGGCGGCGGGGCCCGGGGCGGTGCGGGTGCGTGGGCGCTCGCGGCGCGTCGTCGGTTGCGGGTGCGCGGGCACTCGCGGTGCCTCGTCAGGTGCGGATGCGCGGAGCCGCACGGGTGCGCGGGCACTCGCGGCGCGTCGTCAGGTGCGGATGCGTGGGGCCGTGGGGCGATGCCTGCGGCGGCCCCTGCGGGCTTGTCGTGGCTCGGGTTGCGCCGGAGGTCTTGTCTCAGTCGGTGCCGCGCCGGGTGGTGTCCGTCCTCGGTCCGGCGCCCTGTCTTCCGGGTGGGTGAGCCGCGTCTTCGCCGGCCGCTGCGGGCGGACACCACCCGGCACGTCCCCTTCCCGCCGTGCGCGGCCGCGGCACCGTCGTGGTCAGCAGGGTCTGCAGGGCGTGCGCCGCCTTCGGCGCCGCGTCGCCGCAGCAGTTGTTGAAGAGGGCGTGGACCTCCTCGGCCGCTGCCGACAGGGATCGGATGCGTGGCAGCCACTCGGTGAGTTCGGCGGTGGTGTAGGTGTGCCGGAAGCGGTCCTCCTTGCTGCCCGTGCCCCAGTGCGGGCTGCGGCCGTGGAAGCGGATCAGGGCCAGGCGGGGTGTGGTGACGGGGGCCGTCGGGGGGAGGCCGGGCGCGTCGACGGCCACGGCTGTGGCGTCCAGGTCCCTGAGGAAGGCGGTCGTACGGTCGCTGTGCCACCAGGCGGCGTTGCGGAACTCCACGGCGAAGGGCCAGTCCCGGGCGCGTTCCCTGGCGGCGCGGATGAAGGCCTCGGCGTCCGGGCCGGGGGTCAGGGCCGGCGGGTACTGGAAAAGGAGGGTGCCCAGGCGGCCGGAGTCGCGCAGGGGGGCGATGGCCTCGGCGTAGCGGCTCCAGACCTCGTGAAGGAGGCCCTCGTCGCGGGGGCGGTCGCGTAAGTCCCGGGGCAGGGCGGCGGGGCGGGTGGGGTGGCCGGTGAGGAGGGAGAAGGCCTTGACGTCGAAGCGGAAGCCGGGTGGGGTGCGCTCCGCCCAGAGGCGGGTGGTGCGGGGCGCGGGGAGGGCGTAGTACGGGGAGTCGGCCTCGACGACGGGGAAGCGGGTCGCGTAGTGGCGCAGGCGGCGCTCCGGGTCGCGGTGGCCGGGCGGGTACCAGCCGCTCGTCAGGAGTGCGCGGTCGGTCCAGCCGCAGGTGCCGACGAGGATCCTCGCTGTCATGGGACGCAAGTACCCGGCGTTCATCCGCTCTTCACCCTCGAGGTTGGCGTTCTCGGGGGTGGGGCAGGGGCTGTTGACTGGGCCCCGCGCCGCCACAACTCCCGGGCGCGGGCGCGGATGTTGCGGGAGCCGCTGCGGTCTGCGTGATCAACGAATCCGCAGGACCGGCACGCGAACCGGGCCTGGGAGACCCGGTTCGCCTTGTCGACGTGGCCGCACTCGGCCTTGATACCGGGTAGCGGTAGCCGGCCGGGCCGGGCTCTCGCCTAGCCGGACGGCGCACGGCTCGGGACGCACAGCCAGGCCAGGGCCGCGGCGGTCAGGTAGGCGAGAGCGCCGGCGATCATGGAGGCGCGCAGTCCGCCGCCGTAGCCGGCGCTGCCGGCCAGCAGGCTGCCGCCGAGTGCCACGCCGGCGGCGCTGCCGATCTGCCGGGTGGTGTTGAACAGGGCGGAGGCGGCCCCCGCGTACGCCTCCGGCGCCGCGCCCATCACGGTGGCGGTGGAGCCGGTGAGCGCGAAGGACGTACCGAATCCGGTGGCCGTCATCGGCGCCACCAGCAGCGCGTAGGCCGGTTCGGCGCCCAGCGCGGCCCAGCCGCCGAGACCGAGGGCGCCGAGCAGCATCCCGCACATCACCAGCGGCCGGTCGCCGGTGCGGCGGCTCAGCCTTCCGGACAGGACGGAGGCGAACATGGTCACGGCCACGGCCGGGAAGAGGGCGAGCCCGGTGTCGAGGGCGCTGAGGCCGCGCTGGTGCTGGAAGTCGAGGCTCGCGGTGAACACCATGCCGTAGAACGCGAAGTTGAACAGCAGGCCGATGGCGGCCGCGCCGCTCATCGCACGGGTGCGCAGCAGCCGCAGCGGAAGGACGGGGCTGCGGGCGAGCCGCTCGCGCAGCACGAACGCCGCCACCGCCAGGACGGCCAGGCCCAGTCCGGCGAGCACGGCCGGATCGGACCAGCCGCGCCGTCCGGCCTCGTTCAGCGCGGCCGTCAGCAGGGCCACCGCCGCCACCACGGCGCACTGGGCCGGGCCGTCCAGGGGCCGTTCGGCGTGCCGCGGGGACCGTGCGACGTACCGCCACGTCAGGGCCAGGCAGAGGGCGCCGACGGGAAGGTTGATGAGGAAGACCCAGCGCCAGCCCGCCGTGGACACCAGCAGCCCGCCCACCAGGGGCCCCGCCGAGGCCGCGATGCCCGCCATCGACCCCCACAGCCCGAAGGCGCGCGAGCGTGCCGCCGGCGCCGGGTAGGCCTCCTGGAGCAGGGCGAGCGAGCCCGGGACGATCAGTGCCGCGCCGAGCCCCTCCACCAGCCGGGCCCCGACGAGGAAGGCGGCGCTCGGCGCGAGCGCGCACGCCGCCGAGGCCACCGTGAACACCGCGACGCCGGCGCAGAAGACGCGCCGGTTGCCCAGCCGGTCGCCCAGCGCGCCACCGGTCATCAGGAACCCGGCGAAGACGAGGGTGTACCCGTCGGTGATCCACTGGATGCCGGTGAGCGAGGCCGACAGGTCCCGGCCCACCACGGGGACGGCGACATTGATGATCGTGACGTCCAGGATGACCATGAAGTACCCGGCGCACACGGCCAGCAGCGGCGCCGTGGAACGCCGTGCGTCCGGCGGGGCAGCCCCCGGACACCCGGCCTCCCGGCCGCCGGCCGGCTCCGCGAAAGGCACGTCGCCGACCCCGTTCTGTCCACGGCTCCCTGGGCAGTGAGCATGCTAAGCCGCGAAGAACGGAAATTCGGTGACAAACGCCCCCCGCCTGGGCGCGGCTCCGCCGAACCACCGGGCTGCCGGAAGACGAGGGGGCCGGCGGTCCGTGACCGCCGGCCCCGAGGCATCGTTTCGGCGGAAACCCGCCCCGGCCCGCCCCTACAGCACCGGCAGGTTCTTCTTCAGCTCGAACGCCGTGACCTCCGAGCGGTACTCCTCCCACTCCTGGCGCTTGTTGCGCAGGAAGAAGTCGAAGACGTGTTCGCCGAGGGTCTCGGCGACCAGGTCGCTGCTCTCCATGAGGGTCAGGGCCTCGCCGAGGTTCTGCGGGAGCGGTTCGATGCCCATCGCGCGGCGCTCGGCGTTGGACAGGGCCCAGACGTCGTCCTCGGCGCCCGGCGGGAGCTCGTAGCCCTCCTCGATGCCCTTCAGGCCGGCGGCCAGGAGGACGGCGTAGGCCAGGTAGGGGTTGGCGCCGGAGTCGAGGGAGCGGACCTCCACGCGCGCGGAGCCGGTCTTGCCGGGCTTGTACATCGGGACGCGGACCAGGGCGCTGCGGTTGTTGTGGCCCCAGCAGATGTACGACGGGGCCTCGCCGCCCGCGCCGGCCGTGCGCTCGGAGCCGCCCCAGATGCGCTTGTAGGAGTTCACCCACTGGTTGGTGACCGCGGAGATCTCCGCGGCGTGCTTCAGCAGGCCCGCGATGAAGGAGCGGCCGACCTTGGAGAGCTGGTACTCGGCGCCCGATTCGTAGAACGCGTTCCGGTCGCCCTCGAAGAGGGACAGGTGGGTGTGCATGCCGGAGCCGGGGTGCTCGGAGAACGGCTTGGGCATGAAGGTCGCCTGCACCCCCTGTTCCAGCGCCACCTGCTTCATGACCAGGCGGAACGTCATGATGTTGTCGGCCGTGGACAGTGCGTCGGCGTAGCGCAGGTCGATCTCCTGCTGGCCGGGGGCGCCCTCGTGGTGGGAGAACTCCACCGAGATGCCCATCGACTCCAGCATGGTGATCGCCTGGCGGCGGAAGTCCATGCCGACGTTGGTGGGCGTGTGGTCGAAGTAGCCCGAGTTGTCCGCCGGGGTGGGGCGGGAGCCGTCGAGCGGCTTGTCCTTCAGCAGGAAGAACTCGATCTCGGGGTGGGTGTAGAAGGTGAAGCCCAGGTCGGAGGTGCGGGCCAGGGCGCGCTTGAGCACGTACCGCGGGTCGGCGAAGGACGGGGAGCCGTCCGGCATGAGGATGTCGCAGAACATGCGGGCGGTGCCGGGGGTCTCCGCGCGCCAGGGCAGGACCTGGAAGGTCGACGGGTCCGGCTTGGCGATCATGTCGGACTCGTAGACCCGGGCGAAGCCCTCGATGGCCGAGCCGTCGAAGCCGATGCCCTCGTCGAAGGCCTGCTCCAGCTCGGCAGGGGCCACGGCGACGGACTTCAGGAAGCCCAGCACGTCCGTGAACCACAGGCGTACGAACCGGATGTCGCGCTCCTCCAGTGTCCGGAGCACGAACTCCTGCTGCTTGTCCATCTTCCGATTCCCCATCCTTGCTGGTCAGGCCGCCTGTCCTCGGTCCCGCGGGAGGCGGTCGGCACCTGAGCATCCCACCACAACACGATTTCGTGCGCGTTGCGGACCTTGATCGCGGACGCGTCCTCGGCCTGAACGCCTCGCGTACGGCGGATGTACTCCTGTGTCGCCCATCTTGCCTGCTCGGACCGGCATCCGTAATGGGCGGTCCGGATCCGCCGCGCGCGGGGCCGGTGCGCTGAGTGAGGAGAGTGCGGGGAGTGAGGGACACCACGCCCGTTTAATTTGCATCTCAGATGCAAGTTTTCTTAGCGTTCCGATCAGTCGAGTTGCAAGGAGTCCCGATGCTGACCGAGCAGTCCGCAGCCACCGTCCGCGCCACCCTTCCCGCCGTCGGCGCGGCCATCGGCGACATCACCGAGCGGTTCTACGCCCGGCTCTTCGCCGCCCACCCCGAGCTGCTGCGGAACCTGTTCAACCGCGGCAACCAGGCCTCCGGCGCCCAGAAGCAGGCCCTCGCCGGCTCGATCGCCGCCTTCGCCACCCACCTGCTGGACCACCCCGGCCGGCGGCCCGACGCGATGCTCGGCCGGATCGCCCACAAGCACGCCTCCCTGGGCGTGGCCCCCGAGCACTACCCGATCGTCCACGAGCACCTCTTCGCCGCCATCGCCGAGGTCCTCGGCGAGGCCGCCACCCCCGAGGTCGCCGCCGCCTGGACCGACGTCTACTGGCTGATGGCGAACGCGCTCATGGCGATCGAGAAGCGGCTGTACGAGGAGAGCGGCAGCACCGAGCGGCGGCCCTGGGAGGTCGTGGAGCGCGTCGCGGAGACCGCGGACGTGGTCACCTTCCGGCTGCGCCCGGCCGACGGCTGCCCGGTGCGCGACTTCCGCGCGGGCCAGTACGTCTCCGTCCAGGTCGAGCTGCCCGACGGCGCCCGCCAGATCCGGCAGTACAGCCTGTCCGGCGCGCCGGGCGGGACGCTCCGCCAGTTCAGCGTCAAGCGCGTGACCGGCGACGACGCCACCCCCGCCGGCGAGGTCTCGAACCACCTCCACGCGCGCGTGCGGGTCGGCGACGTGCTGCACCTGTCCGAGCCGTACGGCGACCTCGTCCTGGACGCCGACGCCGGCACCCCCCTCCTGCTCGCCTCCGCGGGCATCGGCGTCACCCCCATGGTCGCGATGCTGGCCGACCTCGCGGCGAACGGGCACGCCGCTCCGGTCACCGTGGTCCACGGCGACCGCTCCCCCGCCGGCCACGCTCTGCGCACCGAGCACGAGACGTACGCCGGGAAGCTCGCGGACGCCTCCGTGCACTTCTTCTACGAGCGCGACGCCGGGCCGGGCGCCCGCACCGGCCTGGTCGACCTCGCCGGCATCGCCGTACCGGCCGGCACGCGCGCGTACCTGTGCGGACCGCTGCCCTTCATGCGCGCGGTGCGCGGTCAGCTGATCGAGAAGGGTGTGGCCCCGGCCGACATCCACTACGAGGTGTTCGGCCCGGACCTGTGGCTGGCCCAGTAGGGCGGCTGACCGGTCAGGCGGACAGGCCGCGTCCGCCGGCCACCTCGGTCTCCTTGTTCATGAGCGGTGACAGCCTGTCGGCCAGGGCTTGCTAGTCGGCGGTACGGCCGTGGGCCGACGACCAGCAGCCTGCCGTATCCGGCAAGGACTGCACCGGCCCGCTGTCCGCCGGAAGCGTCCGCGGACCGGATCCGGCGGGCGGCGTCAGCACGCCCACCTCGTAGTCCGTGGGGTGCGAGACCGGCTCGGTGACCATGGGACGGCGTCGGCCGGGTCCCGCAGGCCGAACGCGACGATCGTGTACTGGTTGCCGGACGCGTTCTTGTAGAGGACCCCGATCACGCCCCGGCAGCGTCGCCGCCGGGGACGGCCGCGCCGAGCGCACCGGCCGCTCGGAGGGTGCGGCCGGCGCCTGCGGGGGCGCGGCCGCCGCGCGCTCCGCCGTCCCGGCCGCCGTCGCGTGCCGCGTGCGGTGCGCCGTACTCAGCCAGAAGGCCGCCCCCGCCACCACGGCCACGGCGGCGGCGACGGCCGTCGCCGCCATCAGGCCCCGGCGGCGCGGCCGCCGTGCGGCGGCCCCGGGTTCAGCCGCGGCCGGCTGGTGCGTCCCCCGGCTCTTCTCGAGCTCCCTGACGAACTCGTTCCACCGTTCGTCACCCGTCCCCCTGGCTCCCCTCCGTCACGCGCGCACCTTGGCGCCCGTCGGTGAACCCGGTGCGCCGGGAACCGTCAACCGCCCCGCGGTCCCCGGGAGATGCCCAGCAGCAGCGGTCCCGTCGGGTCGGTGACGATGTCCGCCACGGTGACCGGGTCCAGCGCCGCGTAGAACGCCTCCTGGGCCCGGCGCAGGGCGCCTCGCAGGCGGCAGCCGGAGTTCAGGGGGCAGGGGGCCGTACCCGAGGTGCCCTCACAGTCGACGACGTCCCCGTCGCCCTCGAAGGTGCGCACCACCGCGCCGACCGAGGCCGTGCGGCCCTTTCCGGTCAGCGCCAGACCGCCGCCCCGGCCGCGTCTGGCGTCGACCAGGCCCAGGTGCTGGAGTTCGGCGACGACCTTCGCCGCGTGCGTGTACGGCACGTCCATGTCTTCCGCGACCTGGCGGGTGGTGGGCGTGGCGTCGCCGGCCACGGCCAGTCGCATCAGGACGCGCAAGGCCAGGTCGGTGGAGCGCAGGAGCCGCATACCAGGAGCCTAGGTAATACGCATCCTCCGTTCAAATTTTCTCCCGGTCACTCTTCGCCGCGCCCCGTCTACGGAAGTGGGCTCCTTTCCCACTACGATCAGCGGGCCCCACCCTTCCCGTTGCCGGCCCTTTCCCCCAGAAGGACACCTCATGGGTTCCGCCAAGAACAGCGGCGCGACGCGCAAGGCGCGCATCGAGGAAATGCGTCGAGCCGAGCGTGTGCGCGAGCGCCGCAACCGCGTCGTCGCCATCGCGGCGAGCGTGGTGGTCGTCGCCGGCCTCGTCGTCGGCGGTGTGGTCCTGGTCAACTCCCAGTCCGGGAAGAAGAAGGACACCGTGAGCGACGCCAAGCCCGCCGGGAAGTCCGGGAATTCCGGGGACTCCGGGCACTGGGTCACCGGCAGGGACGGTGTGCGGACCTGGTCCGGCAAGCTGGCGCGGACGCACGTGCAGACCAAGGTGTCGTACCCGATGCACCCGCCGGTCGGCGGCAACCACAACCCGGTCTGGGCGACCTGTGACGGCACCGTCTACACCAAGCCGCTGCAGGACGAGAACGCCGTGCACTCGCTGGAGCACGGCGCGGTCTGGGTGACGTACACCGGAAAGGCGAGCAAGGCGGACGTCGACGCGCTCGCGGCGAAGGTGCGGAAGACGCCCTACTCGCTGATGAGTCCGTACGAGAACCAGGCGGCGCCGCTGGTCCTGTCGGCGTGGGGCCACCAGGTGGCCGTCAGGAGCGCGTCGGACCCCGAGGTGGACAAGTTCTTCGCCGCCTACGTCCAGGGCCCGCAGACCCCGGAGCCCGGTGCCGCCTGCACCAGCGGGGCGATGTAGTGAAGCGGCGGCACGCCGGCTGGATCGCCGGAGCCGCGGCGGCGGTGCTCGTCGCGGCCGGCGCGGTCACCTACGCGGTCGCCGAGGACGCCGGCGGTCCGGTTCCGAGGGTGCCGGGCGCGGAGTCGGCGGACGCCGGGTTCGCCCGGGACATGGCCGTGCACCACCAGCAGGCCGTGGAGATGTCGTACATCGTCCGGGACCGCACGAAGAACCCGGAGGTGCGGCGGCTGGCCTACGACATCGCGCAGACGCAGGCCAACCAGCGCGGCATGCTGCTCGGCTGGCTGGACCTGTGGGGCCTGCCGAAGGTGTCGGCGAAGCCGCGGATGGCGTGGATGGGCATGGGCGACATGCCCGAGCGCGGGGACGGCTCGCTGATGCCGGGCATGGCGACCGACACGGAGCTGAGGAAGCTCCGGTCGCTGAACGGCAGACAGGCCGAGATCCTCTACCTGCAGCTGATGACGGAGCATCACAAGGGCGGCATCCACATGGCCGAGGGGTGTGTCCGGAAATGCACCGTCGGCGTGGAGAAGCGGCTCGCCCAGGGCATGGTCGACGCGCAGCAGTCGGAGCTTCAGGTGATGGCGCAGATGCTCAAGGAGCGGGGCTCCGCGCCGCGTTCGTGAAAGCGGGACAGCGGTTTCGTAATCGACCCGTGAGGACAAATCGGCTCAAATCGGCCTAACTGACGGTTACTTGAGCTTCTCTTGACCATTCCGTTCCCCTGGCATGAACGGTTCATCGAAAGAGTGACCCCCATCGTGTGATCCATACGGTCGGCCGAACCGCCGCGGGCCGGCACGCGGACGCATGACGCATCAGCCACTACATGCATGCGAACCGCATCGCAGGGGGTTCTATGAGATCCAACCGCGCCAAGCTGCGCGCCGTGAGCATGGCAGCGACACTGCCCATGGTCGCCGGCGCGCTGGCGCTGGGCATACCCGCGGCACACGCCGCGGACAGTCCCGCTCGTTCCGCAATCAAGGGCACCAAGCCGCTGTGGGCCACGGCCAAGGCGGACAAGGGCGCGACCTCGAACAGCGCCCAGGTGAACGCCCGGGTCTACCTGGCCGGCAAGGACGCGGCGGGCCTCGCCGCCTACGCCAAGGCCGTGTCCGACCCCAGCTCGCCGCTGTACGGCAAGTACCTGAGCGCCAAGAAGGCGCAGGCCGCCTTCGGGGCCACCAAGGCCCAGGTGGCCGCCGTGAAGTCCTGGCTGACGTCGGCCGGCCTGAAGGTCACCGAGGTCACCCAGCACTACGTCGCCGTCTCCGGTGACGTGGCCGCCGCCGAGAAGGCGTTCGGCACCCAGCTGCACAACTACGCCAAGGGCTCGAAGACCTACCGCGCCCCGGCCCAGACGGCCTCCGTCCCGGAGAGCCTGAAGGGCGCCGTCCTCACCGTCACCGGCCTGGACAGCGCGCCGCACAAGGCCAACCACGACGACCAGCTGCCGCCGCCGGACGCCGTGTTCAAGAACTCCGGGCCGTTCTCGTCGTACTTCGGCTCGAACATCGCGACGACCCTCCCGGACGCGTACGGCGGCAAGATCCCGTACGCGATCAAGGGCTACACCGGCAAGCAGCTGCGCGCCGCCTACGGCGCGGGCGACTACACCGGCAAGGGCGTCCGCGTCGCGATCACGGACGCCTACGCGTCCCCGACGATCGCCTACGACGCGGGCAAGTACGCGGTCAAGCACGGTGACGCGGCCTGGACGACCGGCCAGCTGCACCAGGTGCTGCCGAAGAACTACACCAAGACCAAGGAGTGCGGCGCCGCCGGCTGGTACGGCGAGGAGACCCTCGACGTCGAGGCCGTGCACGCGGTCGCCCCGTCCGCCGACGTCACCTACGTCGGTGCGGCCTCCTGCTACGACGACGACCTGCTGGACTCGCTCAGCAAGATCGTCGACAACCACCTGGCCGACATCGTCTCCAACTCCTGGGGCGACATCGAGGCCAACCAGACCCCGGACCTCGCGGCCGCCTACGACCAGGTCTTCCAGCTGGGCGCGGTGCAGGGCATCGGCTTCTACTTCTCCTCCGGTGACAACGGCGACGAGGTCGCCCACACCGGCACGAAGCAGGTCGACACGCCCGCCAACTCCGCCTGGGTGACGGCGGTCGGCGGTACGTCCCTGGCCGTGGGCAAGGGCAACACGTACGAGTGGGAGACCGGCTGGGGCACCGAGAAGGCGACCCTGTCGGCCGACGGCAAGAGCTGGACCAACTTCCCCGGCGCCTTCACCTCGGGCGCGGGCGGCGGCACCAGCAAGACGGTCGCCGAGCCGTACTACCAGAAGGGCGTCGTCCCGGACGCGCTGGCCAAGGCCAACAACGCCTCCGGCAACCGCGTCGTCCCGGACATCGCGGCCATCGCCGACCCGAACACCGGCTTCCTGGTCGGCCAGACCCAGACCTTCCCGGACGGCTCGCAGCAGTACAGCGAGTACCGCATCGGCGGCACCTCGCTCGCCGCTCCGGTGATCGCGGCGGTCCAGGCGCTGGCCCAGGAGGCGCGCGGCGGCAAGGCGATCGGCTTCGCCAACCCGGCGATCTACTCCAAGTACGGCAAGCACGGCGTCTTCCACGACGTCACGGACAACCCGACGGGCTCCGGCCTGGCGGTCGCCCGTGTCGACTTCGCCAACGGCTTCGACGCCGCCGGCGGCCTGCTGACCTCGGTCCGCAGCCTGGGCAAGGACAGCTCCCTGTCCGCGGTCAAGGGCTACGACGACGTCACCGGCGTGGGCTCCCCGGCGAACGGCTACGTCCAGTCGTACGCCCAGAAGCACTGACGCGCTGACGCTCCGCCGAGCGGAAGGGGCGTGGGGTCACCGGACCCCACGCCCCCTCTCTTCGACCCCTTGACCTCTGTGACCGGTCTCAGTGGCGCAACGCCTGCGAGCCCTCCGGCACGTGGGACGTCACCACGCGGCCGGCCGACGGAGTCGCCCGGCGCCGGTCCACCGCCCACGCCACGCTTGCCACGCCCAGGCCCAGCACGGCCAGCATCGCGCCGGCCAGTGCGGGGGACGTCGTGCCGAAGCCTGCCGCGAGGGCGAGGCCGCCGATCCAGGCGCCGCCCGCGTTGGCGAGGTTGAAGGCCGCCTGGTTGGCGGAGGAGGCGAGGGAGGGGGCCGCGGCCGCCTTCTCCATGACCATCAGCTGCAGCGGCGAGCCGGTGACGAACGCCGCCATCCCCAGCAGCGCCACCGCCAGGGCCGCGCTCCACTCCGCCCTCATGAGGAGCGGGAACAGCGCGAGGACGAGTCCCAGCGAGGTCAGGCCGCCGAAGAGGGTGCCGCGCAGGGAGTGGTCCGCCAGGCGGCCGCCCAGGAGGTTGCCCGCCGTCGCGCCCACGCCGAACAGCGCCAGCAGCAGCGTCACGTTCGTCTCCGCGAACCCGGCCGACTCCGTCAGCATCGGGGCCACATAGCTGTACGCCGCGAAGAGCGCGCCGAAGCCCGCCACCGTCGTGCCGAGGGCCAGCCAGACCGGCAGGGACGTCAGCGCGGCCAGTTCGTGGCGCAGGCCCGTCGGCGCCGCCGTACGCCCCCCGGCACGCGGAACGAGCAGCGCCAGCGACGCGATCGCCGCCAGGCCGATCACGCTCACGCCCAGGAAGGTAGCCCGCCAGCCCAGGTGCTGGCCGACGAGCGTCGCCACCGGCACGCCCGCGATGTTGGCGACCGTCAGGCCCAGGAACATCAGCGACACCGAGCGCGCCTTGCGCTCCGGCGGGACCATCGCGGTGGCGACGACCGCGCCCACGCCGAAGAAGGCGCCGTGCGGCAGTCCGCTGAGGAAGCGGGCGGCCAGCAGCGCGTCGTCGCCGGGGGCGAACGCCGAGAGGGCGTTGCCCGCGACGAACAGGGCCATCAGGGCGATCAGCACCGTGCGGCGGGACATGCGCGCGGTGAGCGCGGCCAGCAGCGGGGCGCCGATCACCACGCCCAGCGCGTACGCCGAGACCAGGTGCCCGGCGGCGGGGATGGAGATGTGCAGGTCGTCCGCGACGTCGGGCAGCAGGCCCATCATCACGAACTCGGTCGTTCCGATTCCGAAAGCGCCGACGGCCAGAGCGAGCAGGGCCAGGGGCATGAAGGGCCTGTGCCTTTCGAGGTCGGGGGGCAGGATTCCGTACAGCTTATGTTCAACTGCGGAACAAAGCCTCTCAGGCCCGGTATTCCAAGGGGTTACGACGACGTGTCCAGCTTCACACGGGCAGCCACCGGAAGGTGGTCGCTGCCGGTGCGGGGCAGGGTCCAGGAGCTGTCCGGCTCCACGCCCCTGACCATGATCTGGTCGATCCGCGCCATCGGGAACGACGCCGGCCAGCTGAACCCGAAGCCGCTGCCCGCCGCGCCCTGTGTGGAACGCATCTGGGAGGTGACGGCGTTGAGCGAGCGGTCGTTCATCGTGCCGTTCAGGTCGCCGAGCAGGATGACCCGCTTCAGCGGCTCGGCCGCGATGGCCTCGCCCAGCGCGTCGGCGCTCGTGTCGCGCTGCCGGGCCGTGAACCCGGCCTTCATCTTCACCCGCACCGAGGGCATGTGGGCGACGTACACCGCGACGGGGCCCTTCGGCGTGGCGAGGGTGGCCCGCATCGCGCGCTTCCAGCCGAGCTTGATGTCCACCGCCCGCACGTCGCTCATCGGGTACTTGCTCCACAGGCCGACCGTGCCCTCGACCGCGTGGTACCGGTACGTCGGCGCGAGCGCCTTCTCGTAGACGGGTACGGCGCCTGCGGGGACCTCCTCCAGGGCCAGGACGTCCGCGCCGGAGGCGGCCACCTGGCGGGCGGTGCCCGCGGGGTCGGGGTTCCCGGCGTTGACGTTGTGGGTCGCCACCATCAGGTCGCCGCCCGAGCCGGTCTTGTCGGTGAGCAGCCCGCCGAAGAGGTTCAGCCACACGACCGCCGGGAGCAGCACGGCGATCAGCGCGGTCGCCGACCTGCGCAGCAGGCCGAGGAGCAGCAGCACCGGGATGGCGAGGCCCAGCCACGGCAGGAACGTCTCGGTGAGGCTGCCGAGGTTGCCCACCCGGTTCGGGATGCGCGAGTGCAGCAGCATCACCAGGGCGAGGATCACGGCCAGCGCCGCCAGGACGATGCCGCGGCGCCAGACGCGCCGGTCGCCCCGCAGGCCGTCGAGCAGCCGGTGCAGCAGGCGCCGAAGCCGGGTTCCCGGTCGCTCGGGCCCCGAGCCGCCGTCTGCCGTCTCCGTCATGTACGCCTGCTGCGCCATACCGTCTGCCTCACTGCCTGCCGTGCACACGCCGTCGTTCCCCCGTGCCTGTGACGACCCTAGGGGATGATCGGCTCCGTTCCCGCCGTCGTACGACGGCCGTACGGAAGACGATGACGAGTGAAGCGGGAGGAGGGGTTCCGTCACTCCCGGCACACCCGGGGTTTGTGACGAAACGTGCACATCGGTGCTACGAGGCTGTCGAGCTGACGGGCCGTAGGCCTTCCAGGACCGCGTCGACGATCCGCTCCGCGAGGTCCTCGGGGAGGTCGCCGTCGGGGCGCAGCACGGTGCGCACCAGCATGGGGCCGACGAACAGGTCGTTGGCCAGCTCCAGGTCGACGTCCGGCCGCAGTTCGCCGTTCTCCCGGCCCCGGCGCAGCACCTCCATGCCGAGTTCGCGGCGGGGCGCGATGACGCTGGCGTGGTACGCCGACCAGATCTTCGGGCTGTGCTTCATCTGCGCGTAGACGTTGTGCAGGATCGCCGAGCTCCGCTGGACGAGCCCGCGCCGGCGCAGGGACTCCAGCAGCACGACGAGGTCGTCGCGCAGGGAGGTGCCGGGGAGTTCGGGGTCGGGGGGTTCGGCGGCGCGTACGACGTCGACGAACAGCTCCTCCTTGCCGCTCCAGCGGCGGTAGATGGTGGCCTTGCCGACGCCGGCCGTGCGCGCGACGCGCTCGATGGAGAGTTCGGCGAGCGGCACGCCCTCCTCCAGGAGCTTCATCACGCCTTCCAGGATGGCCCGTTCCACGGCCTCGCTGCGGGGTCGCCCCCGCGCGGGCCCGTCCGGCCGCGGCCGGCTCTCGGCAAGGCTCACGTCGTGTCCGTCCTCTCACTGTGCTGCGGGAATTGTCCCGCAGCCGCCTCCTTCCCCCGTGTACGACCGTACGACCGTACGGTCTCGGTCCGCGTCCGCGTCGCGCGTCACTCCGCGGCGACGGCCAACTCCGCCTCCTGTTCGTCCGCCTGAGCGGCCGGCGGCTTGCCGGGCAGGAACAGGGCCGTCACGACGGCGCCGACCAGCGCCACGCCCACGCCGCACAGCGCGGTGACGTGCATCGCGTGCAGGAACGCGTCGTCGGCGGGGGTGACCAGGGCCTTGCCCTGCGGGCCGAGCCTGCCGGCGATGCCGAGGGTGGCCTCGATGGACTCGGCGGCCTTGTCGCGCAGGGCGGGCGGCAGCATGCCGAGCTTGCCCTCGATGCCGTTGCGGTACGACGTGGCGAGCACCGAGCCGAGGACGGCGATGCCGAGGGCGCCGCCGACCTGGCGGAAGGTGTTGCTGAGCGCGGAGGCGGAGCCGGCCTTCTCGCGCGGCAGTGCCTGCATGATGACGACCGAGGTCGGGGTCATGATGTGCGCCATGCCGGTGCCCATGAGGAAGAAGACGACCTCGAGGATCCAGATCGGCGTGTCGGCCTCGAAGGTGGCGAACGCGGCCAGGGTGGCGGCGATCAGCACCAGGCCGGCGGTGGTGGTGGCCTTGTTGCCGAACCGGTCGACCAGCAGCCGGGCGCGCGGCGCGAAGATCAGCTGGGCGCAGGCGAGCGGCAGCATCAGCACGCCGGACTCCAGCGGGGAGTAGCCGCGCACGCTCTGGGTGTAGAAGACGCCGAAGAACGTCACCCCCATCAGCGCGAAGAAGACCAGCGCGATGGCGCTCATGGCGGCCGAGAACACCTTGTTCTTGAAGTAGGTGACGTCGAGCGAGGGGTGGTCGCTGCGCTTCTCGAACAGGACGAAGCCGGTCAGGACGACGAGGCCGGCGATGATGGTGGCGAGCACCTTGGCGTCGGTGAAGTCGGCCAGTTCGCCGCCCTTGATGATGCCGTAGACCAGCAGCACGAGGCCGACGACGGACAGGACGACGCCGATGGGGTCGAGGCGGCCGGGCTTCGGGTCGCGGGAGTCGGGCACCAGCCAGCTCATCAGGATCAGCGCGACGACCACGATCGGCACGTTGATGAAGAAGACCGAGCCCCACCAGAAGTGGTCGAGGAGCGCGCCGCCGGTGATCGGGCCGATGGCGATGGCGAGGCCGACGCCGCCGGCCCAGATGCCGATGGCCTTGGGCTGCTCCTCGCGCTCGAAGACGTTCATCAGCACGGCGAGGGTGGCGGGCATGACGAAGGCGGCACCGAGGGCCATCAGCGCGCGGTAGGCGATCAGCTGGTCCGGCGTGCCCGACTCGGCGGCGAGCATGGAGCCGATGCCGAACACGGCGATGCCGCCGAGCAGCACCTTCTTCCGGCCGAGGCGGTCGCCGATGAGGCCGGCGGTGAACAACAGGCCGGCGAAGACGAGGGTGTAGGCGTTGATCGCCCACTCGATCTGCCCCTGGGAGGCGCCGAGGCCGGTCGGCGCGGGGCTGGCGATGGTCTTGATGGCGACGTTCAGGATCGAGTTGTCGAGCACCACGATGAGCAGGCTCAGCATCAGGACGCCGAGGATCGCCCAGCGGCGCCGGTGCACCGCTTCCGGTATCCGGGAGGCAGGGACAGGACTTGTCATGTCTTCGAGCCTACGGCAATTTCGATACGGAACGGTCTCGTATCTTACGTCTTTATCAAGGCGTTACGCGGCCCGCTTCCTCCGGCGCGGGACGGACGGTCCCGGAGCCGGACCGGCCACCGGCGGGGACACGGACCGGCCATCGGCGGGGATCACAGGCGCCCCCTCTGGCCGTGACTGGCACGAGGTGCCACCATGGAGACGATCCGGGGACGCCGTGAGGGCGCCTCGAGATGACTGAAGGAGCCGTTGCCATGACGCAGCTTTCGGCTGCCCAGAACAAGCCCTCCGACGGCAGCAAAGCGCTGTACGGAGGGAAGGGCACCCGCCGCATCACCGTCCGCGACATCGCCCTCGCCAAGGAACGCGGCGAGAAGTGGCCCATGCTCACCGCCTACGACGCGATGACCGCGTCCGTCTTCGACGAGGCCGGGATCCCGGTGCTCCTGGTCGGCGACTCGGCGGGCAACTGCCACCTCGGGTACGACACGACCGTGCCCGTCACCCTCGACGAGATGACCATGCTGTCGGCGGCCGTCGTACGCGGCACGCAGCGCGCCCTGATCGTCGGCGACCTCCCCTTCGGCTCCTACCAGGAGGGCCCGGTGCAGGCGCTGCGCTCGGCGACCCGGCTGGTGAAGGAGGCCGGGGTCGGCGCGGTCAAGCTGGAGGGCGGCGAGCGCTCGCACGACCAGATCCGGCTCCTCGTCGAGTCCGGCATCCCGGTCATGGCCCACATCGGCCTGACCCCGCAGTCCGTGAACGCGATGGGCTACCGGGTGCAGGGCCGGGGCGAGGAGGCTGCCCAGCAGCTCCTGCGCGACGCGAAGTCCGTCCAGGACGCGGGCGCCTTCGCCGTCGTCCTGGAGCTGGTTCCGGCGGAGCTGGCGGCCGAGGTGACGCGCGTGCTGCACATCCCGACCGTCGGCATCGGCGCCGGACCCGAGACCGACGCGCAGGTCCTGGTCTGGACGGACATGCTCGGCCTGACCTCCGGCCGGGTGCCGAAGTTCGTCAAGAAGTACGCCGACCTGCGCCAGGTCATGGGCGACGCGGTGAAGTCGTTCGCCGAGGAGGTCGTCTCCGGCGCGTTCCCGCTGGAGGAGCACTCCGTCCACTAGCCACTGCGGAAACACCCGGGCAGCCCCGCTGATCTTCCCCCGTCAGCGGGGCTGCTGGGTTTCCGGCAGGCCCCGCCGCCGACGCCCTGCCGGCCGGCTGTCGGCGCCGTTGTCGGTCGGCTGTCGGTGGTTTGTCGGTGGCGGCTGGCACGCTCTTCGGCATGACGCGAATCCATGAGAACCCCGGCGGCGCGAGCCACGCCGTGACGGTACGGGGACTGGTCAAGCACTACGGCGAGACCAAGGCGCTGGACGGTGTCGACCTGGACGTGCGCGAGGGCACCGTGATGGGTGTGCTCGGGCCGAACGGCGCCGGCAAGACCACCCTCGTCCGGATCCTGTCCACCCTGCTCGCCCCGGACGCCGGCCGGGCCACCGTGGCCGGCTACGACGTCGTACGGCAGCCCCGGCAGCTGCGCCGGGTGATAGGGCTGACCGGGCAGTACGCCTCGGTCGACGAGAAGCTGTCCGGCCGGGAGAACCTGTACATGATCGGCCGGCTGCTGGACCTGCCCCGCAGGGACGCCCGCGCCCGCGCCGACGAGCTGCTGGAGCGGTTCTCGCTGACCGACGCGGCCAAGCGCCCGGCGAGCACCTACTCCGGCGGTATGCGGCGGCGGCTGGACCTGGCCGCCTCCATGATCGGACGGCCCGCCGTCCTCTACCTGGACGAGCCGACCACCGGGCTCGACCCGCGCACCCGCAACGAGGTGTGGGACGAGGTGAAGGCGATGGTCGGCGACGGCGTGACCGTGCTGCTGACCACCCAGTACATGGAGGAGGCCGAGCAGCTCGCCTCCGAGCTGACCGTGGTGGACCGCGGCAAGGTCATCGCGGGCGGCGGCATCGAGGAGCTCAAGGCCCGCGTCGGCGGGCGCACCCTCCGGGTCCGGCCGGTCGATCCGCTGCAGCTGCGGCCGCTCGCCGACATGATGGACGAACTCGGCATCACCGGGCTCGCCAGCACCACCGTGGACACCGAGTCCGGGACCCTGCTGGTGCCGATCCTGAGCGACGAGCAGCTGACCGCCGTGGTCGGCGCCGTCACCGCGCGCGGCATCACGATCTCCTCCATCACCACCGAACTGCCCAGCCTGGACGAGGTGTTCCTGTCCCTCACCGGCCACCGCGCCAGTGCCCCGCAGGACACCGAGCCCGCCGACTCCCGCGAGGAGGTCGCCGCATGAGCGCCACCACCATTGCCGTTCCCACCGACGCCCGTATCCCGCTGCGCGGCCACCTGCGGCACACCGGCGCGCTCATCCGGCGCAACCTGCTGTGGATCCGCCAGGACCCGGAGTCGATGTTCGACGCGCTGCTCATGCCGGTCGTCTTCACCCTGCTGTTCGTGTACGTCTTCGGCGGCTCGATCGGGCAGGCGCTGGGCGGTGGCCAGAGCAGGTACGTGCAGTACGTCATCCCCGGCATGATCGCCATGATGAGCATGACGCTGGCCCAGGGCGTCGGCACCGGCTTCAGCCAGGACTTCAACAGCGGGGTCATGGACCGGTTCCGGTCGCTGCCGATCGGGCGCGGGTCCGTGCTGTTCGCGAAGATCGCCGTCGAGCTGGGGCGGATGCTGTTCGCCACGGCCGTGCTGATGGTCGTCTCCGTGCTGGTCGGCTTCCACATCACCAGCTGGACCGGCCTGTTCGCGACCGTCGGCCTGTCCGCGCTGTTCGCCTCCTCGATCATGTGGGTGTTCCTCACCCTCGGCGTCATCCTGAAGAACGCGCAGTCGGTGCAGGCGATGGGGTTCCTGGTGCTGTTCCCGCTGCAGTTCGGGTCCTCGATCTTCGCCCCGACCGCGTCGATGCCGGGCTGGCTGCAGCGCTTCACCGACTACAACCCGCTGTCCACGCTCGCGGACGCGGCCCGCGGACTGATGATCGGCGGTCCGGTCGCGCACGACCTGTGGGTGACGGTGGCCTGGTCGGTGGGGATCACGGCGGTCATGGCACCGGTCGCGATCCACAAGTTCCGCACCAAGCACTGACAGCTCAGACGAGGGCGGTGGCCTCCGCGAGGGAGAGGCCACCGCCCTCGGCGTACGCGGCCCGGAAGGCGGGCTCGTCCAGCACCTGCCGGATCCGCTCCTCCGTCAGGTCGTGGCAGCGGCGCTCGACGCCGGACAGGATGTGCCCGGTCGGCAGCAGCGCGTCGGCGGCGCCCAGGCAGCGGGCGGCGTCGGCGGCGCGGCTGCCGCCGTCGAGGCCGGCGAGGGCCATCGCCGCGCTGTTGAGGCAGATCGACTCCAGGTGCGGGGCGATGGTCTGGGTCAGCGGGTCGCGAGCCAGGCTCAGCGCCCGCCGGCACCGCTCGAGCGCTTCCTCGGCCCGGCCGTCGAGGGCGTCCAGCCAGGCCTCCTGCGTGAGCAGCATGGAGTCGAAGACGACGAAGTGCGCGATCCTGAACTCCTCGCGCAGCAGGACCAGTTGCTCCCGCGCTTCGGCCACGCGGCCGGTCAGGCCCAGCCAGCAGGCGAGGAAGAGCCGGGCGGCGGGCATCGCCTCGTTGAGGGAGCCGTCCTGGCTCGCGATGACGTCCCTGAGCAGCCGCTCGCCGCGCTCCATCTCCCCGACCTCCATGAGCACGGCGCCGAGGCGGGCGCGGAGGATGGCGATCTGGCCGCGGGCGCCGAGGAGTTCGGCGTGCTCGATGGCCGCGCGGTAGTCGGCGGCGGCCTCGTGGTAGGCGCCCTGGCGTTCATGTGCCTCGCCGCGGGCGGAGAGCGCCTCGGCGGTGCCCCAGGCGTCCCCGAGGCGGCGGAAGATCTCCAGCGCCTCCTCGGCGTCCTCGGCGGCGTTGCCGGCCCAGGCGGCGCGGTTGGCGAGGAGGTTGGCGCGCATCTGCAACGTCACGGCCAGTTCCCACTCGTAGCCGGGGGTGTCGCGGCTGGTCCGGACGCAGGCGTCGATGACCGTCCACATCCGCTCGGCGCCGCCGGTCAGCATGACGGCGTAGAACCACAGCAGGCCGGGGACCCGGCAGGTCTGCGGCATCCCGGGCTCGTAGGCGCGGGCGATGGCGCGCAGTTTCGCCTGCGCCTCGGGCGTCTGCCAGGCGGACAGGTCGTGGTCCATGCAGGCGAGGTGGGCGAGGTGGACGCCGCGCCGGGCCTCGGCGAGGACCTCCCCGGTGTACGGGGGCGGGGTCTCGGTGCACGGCCGCCACACCGGCCGGGCGGGCCGCAGCGGTTCGGCGAAGGGGTCGGGTCCGAGCGCCATGACCTCCTCGCACCAGCCGCGGGTCTCGATGCGCTGGTCGCGCATCTGCCAGAAGGACGCCAGGGACAGCACCAGGCACAGCCCCTCCTGCTCGTCGCGGGCGGCGACGGCGTGCCGCAGGGCGGTGCGCAGGTTCTCGTACTCCGTCTCGAACCGGTCGATGGCGGCCCGCTGCCCGGGGCCATGCAGCAACCGGTCGGTGGTGCGGGCGAGTTCGCGGTAGTACGTCAGGTGGGCGCGCTCGGCCTCGGCGCGCCGCCCGGTCTCGTCGAGGCGTTCGCCGGCGTACTCGGCGACGGTCTCCAGCAGCCGGTAGCGCATCTGGCCGTCGGCCGAAGGGGCGGCCACCACCAGGGACTTGTCGACCAGGGAACCCAGCGCCTCCAGGGCGGCCGGGCCGCAGACGGCCTCGGCGGCGGCGAGGTCGCAGCCGCCGGCGAACACGGACAGCCGGGCGAGGACGTCCCGTTCGGCGGCGTCCAGCAGCTCCCAGGACCAGTCGACGACGGCCCGCAGGGTCTGCTGGCGGGGCAGCACGGTGCGGCTGCCGGAGGTGAGCAGCCGGAAGCGGTCGTCCAGCCGGTCGGCTATCTGGCGCGGGGTGAGCATCCGCAGCCGGGCCGCCGCCAGCTCGATCGCCAGCGGGAGTCCGTCCAGCCGCCGGCAGATCTCGGCGCACGCCTCGGGGTCGTCCTCGATGCGGAAGCCGGGCCGGGCGGCGGCTCCCCGGTCGGCGAGCAGTCTGAGCGCGACCGGCTCCGGCAGCGGCTCCACCGGGCGCACCCGCTCCCCCGGCACGCCGAGGGGTTCCCGGCTGGTGGCGAGGACGGTCAGGTGCGGGCAGCGGGCCAGCAGGCGCTCGGTGAGGCGGGCGGCGGCCTCGATCACGTGCTCGCAGTTGTCGAGGACGATCAGCATCCGGCGGCGGGCGCAGTGCTCCACGATCCTCTCGAGCGGGTCGTCGGGCCGGTCGGCGACCGCGCGCATGCTCTCGGCGCCGGCGCCGTGCAGCACGGTCTCGCGGGCGCCGATGGCGGTGAGCACGGCCTGCGGCACGGCCTCGGGGTCGTCCACGGGGGCCAGCTCGGCCAGCCACACGCCGTCGCGGACGGTGTGCCGTAACGCCTCGGCGGCCTCCTGGGACAGCCGGGTCTTGCCGGCGCCGCCGGGCCCGAGCAGGGTGACCAGGCGGGCGGTGGCGAGGTCGGCGCCGATGGCGTCGATGTCGCTCTCCCGGCCGACGAAGGAGGTCAGCCGGGCGGGCAGGTTGCCGAGCACCTGCCGCGGCGGCTGCGGGGCCTCGTCGGTCAGCAGCCCGGCGTGCAGGGCGCGCAGTTCGGGGCCGGGGTCGGAGCCGAGCCGGTCCGCGAGCAGCCGTCGTACGTCCTCGTAGGCGGCGAGCGCCTGCGCCGGGCGGCCGGTGTCGCGCAGGGCGCGCAGCCGGAGCGCCTGCAGCGGCTCGTCCAGCGGATGCTCGTCGCACAGGGCGGTCAGCTCGGGCAGCGCCTGCTCGGCGTGGCCGAGGGCGAGGGCGGCGGTGTGCCGGGCGCGCAGCGCGTCGAGCCGGCGGGTCTCCCAGCGGGCGGCCTCGGCGTGGTGGTCGGGCAGGTCGGCGAGGGCGGGGCCGCGCCACAGGGCGAGCGCGTCGTCCAGGACGGCGGCGGCCTTGGCCGGGTCGCCGTCGGCGAGCGCGGCGAGGCCGTCGGCGGTCAGCCGCTCGAAGCGGGTGAGGTCGATGTCGTCGGGCGCGGCGGTGAGCCGGTAGCCGCCCTCGGCGGAGGCGACGGCGTCCGCGCCGAGGGCGCGGCGCAGCCGGCCGACCAGCGCCTGGAGCGCCCCGGCGGCGTCGGCGGGCGGATCGGCGCCCCACACCTCGTCGACGAGCACGCCGACGGGGACGGTCCGTCCGGCGCGCAGCGCGAGCACGCCCAGCAGGGCACGCAGCCGCGCCCCGCCGACCGGGACGGCCGTGCCGTCGGGGCGGAGTACCTGGGTGGTGCCGAGCAGGCGGTAACGCACGGGGTCCATTGTCTCCGGAGCGGTCAGCGCGGGTCACAGGGCTGGGACGGCGTGCCGCCGGGGACGTCCAGGGTGACGAGGACGCCGACGGCGTGGCGGACGCGGTGCGGGCCCGGGCTCCGGCCGGGTTCCTCCCGCTCGAACCACTTGGGGCAGCGGTCGACGGCCTGGAGGGTGTGGGCGCCGGGCACCGCCTCCATCTGGTACGGGGACGGAAGGATGACCGGCTTCCCGCCGTCCCCCGCCTGAGCGCGGTCCAGGCGCTCGAGGGCTCGCCGGTCCGTGTACGCCAGGTGCTCCTGCCGCACCAGCTCGATGGCGTGCACACGGCCCGTGGTCCGCGCGCGGTCCGTGTCGTCGTCGTCCGGGCCCGCGCCGTGGTGCTCCACCCGGGCCCCGGCGCCGTAGCCCCACCCCTGGCGGATGTCCTCGGCGTCGTGGGCGACCAGCCGCCAGGCCACCTCGTCGCCCACGGCGAACGGCGTGCCGCAGCACTCCATCTGCCAGTCCTCGTAGAACACCCTCATCCGTGGCATTCCCCCAGGTTCCCGGAACCCGGCGGCGGGCGCGAGACGTTTCTCCGAGGAGTGCGCGGCCGGTACGGTCGCACTTCCGACCGCCGACCGCACAGGAGCCCGCCGATGACCACCGCCACCACCCGCCGCGGCGACCGCCGGGTCAGTCCCGTGTTCGTCGGCATCCTGGCCGTGACGGCGGTGACGGGCTGGGCCACCTGGACCGGAGCCGCGGCGCAGCCGGGCGTCGCGGTGTTCCTGTTCGTGACCGCGGCCTGGATCGTCTCCCTGTGCCTGCACGAGTACGCGCACGCGCGCACGGCCCTGCACAGCGGCGACATCACGGTCGGCGCGAAGGGCTATCTCACGCTGAACCCGCTGAAGTACACGCACGCGCTGCTGAGCATCGTGCTCCCGGTGCTCTTCGTGATCATGGGCGGGATCGGTCTGCCCGGCGGCGCGGTGTTCATCGAGCGCGGCCGGATCCCGGGCCGCTGGCGGCACAGCCTGGTCTCGGCGGCGGGCCCGCTGACGAACGCGCTGTTCGCGGCGGTGTGCACGGCGCCGTTCTGGCTGCACGCGCTGGACGGCGTGCCCGCCGGCTTCCGGTACGCGCTGGCGTTCCTGGCGCTGCTGCAGGTGACGGCGGCGATCCTGAACTTCCTGCCGGTGCCCGGCCTGGACGGCTACGGCGTCATCGAGCCCTGGTTGTCGTACAAGGTCAAGCGCCAGGTGGAGCCGTTCGCGCCGTTCGGGCTGCTGTTCGTGTTCGCGCTGCTGTGGCTGCCGTCGGTGAACACCGCGTTCTTCGACGTGGTCGACGCGGTCCTGCGCCACCTGGGCGTGGGCGACTTCCCGCGGTACTGCGGCCAGGAGCTGTACCGCTTCTGGCAGGGCACGCCGGAGATCTGCCAGGTCAGCCCGTGACGGACGTGTCCCGCGCGGCGGCGGCCCGGCCGCGCTTGACGTAGTACCAGGTCATGTTGGAGGTCAGGCCCGCCAGCAGCACCCAGACGAGCCCCAGCCAGCTGCCCTGGAGGAAGGAGACGACGGCGGCGGCCACGGACAGCACGCAGACGACGAGGGTGTACAGGGCGATGCGGGGCATGGGGGTCGGCTCCTTGCGGGGGACACTGCTACGACGGACAGTGTCCCCCATCCGCTCAGACGTCGGTGATGCGGAGCCCGGCGTGTGCCTTGTAGCGGCGGTTGACGGAGATCAGGTTCGCGACGAGCGACTCGACCTGGTGGGCGTTGCGCAGCCGCCCGGCGAAGATGCCGCGCATGCCGGGGATGCGCCCGGCGAGGGCCTGCACGGTCTCGACGTCGGCGCGCTCCTCGCCGAGCACCATCACATCGGTGTCGATCTGCTCGATCTCCGGGTCCTGGAGGAGGACGGCCGACAGGTGGTGGAAGGCGGCGGTGACCCGGGAGTCCGGCAGCAGCGCGGCGGCCTGCTCGGCGGCGCTGCCCTCCTCCGGCCTGAGCGCGTAGGCGCCCTTCTTGTCGAAGCCGAGCGGGTTGACGCAGTCCACGACGAGCTTGCCGGCCAGTTCCTCGCGCAGGACCTTCAGCGTGTCGCCGTGTCCCTCCCACGGTACGGCGACGATCACGATGTCGCTGCGGCGCGCGGTCTCGGCGTTGTCGGCGCCCTCGACGCCGTGGCCGAGTTCCTCGGCGGCGGCCCGCGCGCGCTCGGCGGCGCGGGATCCGATGATCACCTTCTGGCCGGCCCGGGCGAGCCGGTAGGCGAGGCCCTTGCCCTGCGGTCCGGTGCCGCCGAGCACGCCGACGACGTACCCGGAGACGTCGGGCAGGTCCCAGGGGTCCTTGGCGGGCACCTTGGCGGGGGTCTGTGCGCTGTCGGTAGAGGTCATGGGGCGACTCTACGTCCGTGACGGGGACGGCACGGCTCAGGTCAGCCGCCGCACGGGGACCCGGCGGAAGGTGATCGTCTCGTAGGCGCCGAAGTCGCCGGTCTCGTAGAGGACTCCGACGGTGTCCGCGTCCACGCGGACCAGGTCGGAGTAGGCGGCGGGCAGCCCGTCGACGGTGAACGCCGTGCGCCAGGTGGTGCCGCCGTCGGCGGAGGCCCGGATCGACATCAGGGCGCGCTGGGCGGGGTCGGCCGGACCGGAGTACAGCAGCAGGTCGGGGTCGCGGAGCTGGAGGACGGAGGCCTGGCAGACGGGCGCGGTCAGGCCGGCCTGCGGGCGGAACGGCTTGCGAAGGGTCCTGCCGCCGTCGTGCGAGTGGGCGTCGGCGCGGTTGCCGGGCGAGGGGGAGTCGTTGCGGGTGTTGAGGTAGACGCGGCCGTCGGGGAGTTCGGCGGCGGTGGTCTCGTTGACGTTGACGTACCCGTCGGTGTTCTCGTCCAGGTACCCGAGGTACCAGGACTCCCCCCGGTCGTCGCTGAGCAGGCAGTGGCCGCTGTTGTACCGGGGCTCGGCGCCGGTGTCGGCGCCGGCGGGCGGCACGGTGTGGTTGCCGGGGACGAGGACCCGGCCGCCGGCGAGCTGGATGCCGTGCCCGGGGGTGGTGGCGTACCAGCGCCAGCCGGGCTTCTTCACCTGTGCGGTGATCTCCCTGGGCGCGGACCAGGTGACGCCCTCGTCGTCGCTGTGCTGCACCCACACGCGCCGCCCGTCGGCGTCGTCGACCTCTCCGCGCAGGATGGCGGCCTCGGTGGCGGTGGCGGCGGCCCGGACGTGCACGAGCAGGATCCGGCCGGTGTCGAGGACGACGGGGGCCGGGTTGCCGGCGAGGTCCTCCCCGTTGCGCGCCGCGACCTGGAGCGGTCCCCAGCCGCGGCCGCCGTCCGTGGACCGCTTGAGCACGATCTCGATGTGCCCGTGGTCGGCGGCGGAGTCGACGCGGCCCTCGCAGAAGGCGAGGAGGGTGCCGCCGGCGGTGCGCACGACCGCCGGGATCCGGAAGCTCGCGTAGCCCTCCTGTCCGGCGCGGAAGGGGACGGTGGCGTCGGTGACGGTGGCGTCGGTCATGGGGCGGCTCCTCGGAATCGGCAGGGGCGAGCGGTGTTCGCACGGTGACCGGTGCTTGTCCCCGGAGCGGGCGAATTCCGGGTGAACTCCGGGTCACGGGTGCCCCGTTGCGGCAGGATGCGGGCCCATGGACGCCGTACGGGTCGCGCTGCTGCGGGAAGTGCTCGCCGGGACCGAGTGGCTGGGGGCCACCCGGAGATTCGCGGGCGTGCTGCGCGGATCGGTGGTGGCGCACGGCGGCGGACTGCTGCTGGTGGGCACGCCGGAGTACGAGCCGTGGCATCTGGCGGCGCACCTGGTGGACGAGGCCGCGTGGTCCGGGACGCCCGAGCTGGCTCCCACCCTGGTACGGCATCACGCCCGCCCCTGCGACCCCGCTCACCTGGCCGTCGGCCCCGGGCGCATCGAGGCGGCGCGGCGGGGCGAGACGCTGCTGGTCGTGGCCCCCTCGGAGCCCGCGCCGCTGCTCGAGCGGGTGCACGCGGCCCGGCGGGCCGGGGTGACCGTGCTGGCCCTCGGCGCGGGTGACGGCGACCTCGCGGCGATGGCCCACGACACGCTGGCCGTACCCGAGGGCGCGGAGCTGGACCTGGACGCGGTGCAGCACCTGGTCAGCGCGGCGGCCGGGGAGAACGGGAGCTCTCCGAGGGTCCGGCGGGGCTTCCGCGACCGGCTGGCACGGCTGGCGGAGGCCCTGACGGCACCTCCGCCGGCCTCCTGGTGACGCGCCGGCGGGAACACCGGCCTCTTGGTGACGCGCCGGTGCGAACACCGGCCTTCTGGGGACACGGCGGTGAGAACACCGGCCTCCTGGGGACGCGGCGGTGCGAAACCCGGCCTCCCTGGAGACGCGGGGGCGGGGAAAACCGGTTGCCCGGTGGCCCCGCCGCGCCGAGCATGCCTGGAGTGACCCGCGCACTCCTCCCCGACCTCTCGCCCTGGAAGGCCTCCGCCGACTTCCAGCGCCTGTGGAAGTCCGGCCTGATCAGCAACTTCGGCAGCTTCCTGACCTTCGTCGCGCTCCCCGTGCAGCTGAAGGACCTCACCGGTTCCGCGGCGGCGGTGGGTGCGGTCGGCGCCGTGGAGCTGCTGCCGCTCATCGTGTGCGGCCTGTACGGCGGCGCCCTCGCCGACGCGCTCGACAAGCGCGGGCTCATCGTGTGGACGGAGGCCGGCCAGGGGCTGCTGAGCGCCGCGCTGCTGCTCAACGCCCTGCTCCCGCGCCCCGCGGTCTGGCCGCTGTACGCGGTCGCCGCCCTCTCCTCCGCCCTGGTCTCCGTCCAGCGCCCGGCGCTGGACTCGCTGTGGCCCCGGATCGTCGCGCACGACGACATGCCCGCCGCGGCCTCGCTGAACTCCCTGCGCTGGACCGTCGGCGGCGTCGCGGGCCCCGCCGTCGCGGGCGTGGTCGTCGCCTACGCGGGGCTGGGCTGGGCGTATGCCGCCGACCTGCTGACCTTCGCCGTGTCGCTGGCGTACATCGTCCGGATCGCCCCCTCCCCCGCCTCGCACGAAGCTTCCAAGCCGTCGCTCGGCGCGATCCTGGAGGGCGCCCGCTACGCCTGGAGCCGCAAGGAACTCCTCGGCACCTACGTCGTCGACCTCGCGGCGATGTTCCTCGCCATGCCGCTCGCGGTGCTGCCGTTCCTCGCCGACGAACTGCACGCCGACTGGGCGCTGGGCCTGATGTACGCCGCCGTCCCGGCCGGGGCGATGCTGGTGAGCCTGACCGGCGGCTGGACGTCGCGGATCCACCGGCACGGGCTGATGGTGGTGCTGTCGGCCGCCGGCTGGGGCCTGTCGGTCGCGGCGGCCGGCGTGTGCGGGAACGTCTGGCCGGCCCTGCTGTTCCTGACCGCCGGCGGCGGCTTCGACATGGTCAGCGGGATCTTCCGGTCGGCCATGTGGAACCAGACGATCCCGGACGAGCTGCGCGGCCGGCTCGCCGGGATCGAGCTGCTGTCCTACTCGGTCGGCCCGCAGCTCGGCCAGGTCCGGGCGGGCGGCATGGCGGCCTGGGCGGGCGTGCGGACCTCGGTCGTCTCCGGCGGGCTCGCCTGCGCGGGCGCCATGGGGCTGCTCGCGCTCTGCCTGCCGGGGCTCATGACGTACGACGCCCGGACCAACGAGCACGCGCTGCGGATGCGCGAGCGCCGCGCCGCCGCCGTACCGGCCGAGGCGTGATCACTCCTCGTCGCCGCTGCCGCCCGCCGGGGCGTCGTGCCAGCGGGGGTCGTTCTCCCACTGCAGGTTGCGCTCGGCGGCGGTCTCCATGGCCCGCCGGGCCTCCTCGGGCGAGGCGTACGGCCCGAAGCGGTCCTTGGCCGGGCACTCCGGGCCCTCCTCGACCTTCTTGTGCTCCAGGCAGTAGTACCACTCGCCCGGCTTGCCGACGGTGCGCTTCTTGAACAGGGGCATGGACAGCTCCTCTCGCCATCGACATATTCCCCCACGCCCGCTGGATAGACTCGCTGGCATGTCTGGCCAGTCGCTGCTCGTACCAGGGGAGCTGTCCCCCACCCGTTCGGTCCCCGGAAACATCCGCCGCCCCGAGTACGTCGGCAAGCCCGCGCCGGCGCCGTACACCGGGCCCGAGGTGCAGACCCCGGAGACCATCGAGGCGATGCGGATCGCCGGCCGTATCGCCGCCCGGGCGATGGAGGAGGCCGCGAAGATCATCGCGCCGGGGGTCACCACGGACCAGCTGGACAAGGTCGCCCACGAGTACATGTGCGACCACGGCGCCTATCCCTCCACGCTCGGCTACCGCGGCTTTCCGAAGTCGCTGTGCACGTCGGTCAACGAGGTCATCTGCCACGGCATCCCGGACTCGACGGTCCTCAGGGACGGCGACATCGTCAACCTGGACGTCACGGCGTACATCGGCGGGGTGCACGGCGACAACAACGCCACCTATCTGGTCGGCGACGTGGACGAGGAGTCCCGGCTGCTGGTGGAGCGGACCCGGGAGGCCCTCAACCGCGCGATCAAGGCCGTCAAGCCGGGGCGGCAGATCAACGTCATCGGCCGGGTCATCGAGTCGTACGCCAAGCGCTTCGGCTACGGGGTCGTCCGCGACTTCACCGGGCACGGCATCAGCACGGCGTTCCACTCGGGCCTGATCATCCCGCACTACGACAGCCCGCACGCGACGACGGTCATGCGGCCGGGCATGACGTTCACGATCGAGCCGATGCTGACGCTGGGCACCCACGAGTACGACATGTGGGACGACGGCTGGACGGTCGTGACGAAGGACCGCAAGCGGACGGCGCAGTTCGAGCACACGCTGGTGGTGACGGAGACCGGCGCCGACATCCTGACCCTGCCGTAGCGCCGGGCCGCCGCGCCCGCGAAGCCCGCTCTCTGCGAGGGCGGGCTTTCTCCCCTACACTTTTACCGACAACTTGTCGGCAAAACGCCCCGGAGGCGGCCCCATGGAGTCCTTCTCGACCCTCATCCGCACCGCTTCCCGCGAGCAGCACGCGGCGGCGGAGACCTCGGCGTTCATGAACGCCCTGCTCGGCGGCCGGCTGGGCGTGGCGGCGTACGCGCGCTACACCGAGCAGCTGTGGTTCGTGTACGAGGCGCTGGAGAGCGGCGCGGAGCGGCTGGCGGCCGACCCGGTGGCGGGGCCGTTCATCCGGCCCGAGCTGGTCCGGCTGGCGGCGCTGGAGCGGGACCTGGCGCATCTGCGGGGCCCGGACTGGCGGGCGGGCCTGAGCGCCGTACCGGCCACGCGGGAGTACGCCGACCGGGTCCGCGCCTGCGCCGAGCACTGGCCCGCCGGCTATGTCGCCCACCACTACACCCGCTACCTGGGCGACCTGTCCGGCGGACAGGTCATCCGCGACCGTGCGGAGAAGACCTGGGGCTTCGCGAGGAAGGGCGACGGCGTCCGCTTCTACGTCTTCGAGGGCGTCGCCGGCCCGGCCGCGTTCAAGCGGGGCTACCGGGAGCTGCTCGACGGCATCCGGGCGGACGAGCTGGAGCGCCGGCGGGTGGTGGCCGAGTGCAGGCGGGCGTTCGACCTGAACACGGCGGTCTTCCGGGCCCTGGGCGACGAGTTCGCGCTGAGCGCCTGACGGCACACGATCCCGTCAATCCGGAAATAAGGGTTATGCCCATACTGTTCCCATCGGCGTGAGCGCTGCGACGACGAAGACATCGGCCACGTGGGTCCCGCGCGTGTGGGCTCCGGCTTCACCCCGCTTCCCCTGGCTGGCCGTCCCGGTGCTCCTGATCGTCGCCATCCCCGTCGCCGACGCGTTCCTGCCGCCGGACATCCACCTGGCCCATCTCCTGGTCGTGGCGACCGCGCTGACCGCCATGAGCTACGGCCCCAGGCCCACGGCCCTGGTCGGCGCGCTCGCGGTGCTCGCACTGATCACCGCCGGGGTGGAAAGACACATGCTGGCCACCGAGAACGTGCTGGTCGAGCTGGTCTCGCTCGTGGCGCTGAGCACGCTGCTCGTCGTCTTCACGCTGCTGCGGGACCGGCGCGCGCGGGAACTGGTCAGGGCGCGCATGGTCTCCGACACCGCACAGCGCGTCGTCCTGCGTCCGCTCCCGACCCGCGCCGGACCGCTGACCCTGGCCGGCGAGTACCACAGCTCCGAGGCCGACACCTACATCGGCGGCGACCTCTACGCCGCGGCCCGGACCGCCGGCTCCACGCGCCTGGTCATCGGAGACGTCCGCGGCAAGGGCCTGGCCTCGATCAGCGACACGGCCATCGTGCTGGGCGCCTTCCGCGCCGCCGCGCACCGCCCCGTTCCGCTGCCGGAGCTGGTGGCCTATATGGAGGACGCCGTCCACTGGGGCCTGACCGAGTTCTCGGGCACCGGCCCGGACACCGAGGAGCGTTTCGTGACCGCCGTGGTGCTGGACATCCCGGACGACCAGCCCGTGGCGCACGTGATCAGCTGCGGGCATCCGCCGCCGCTGCTGCTGTCCCGCGCGGCCGGCACCGCCACGCCGCTCTGCGTGGCCGAGACCGCCCCGCCGCTCGGCCTGGGCTCGATGTCCGACACCCCGTACACGGCGACGACCTTCCCTTTCCACGAAGGGGACCGGATCCTGCTCTACACCGACGGCGTCACCGAGACCCGCGACGACCAGGGCGACTTCTACCCGCTCGCCGAACGCCTCGCGAAGTGGGCCGACCACGCGCCGCGCCCCCTGCTGCACGAGATCGTCGCCGACCTGCGCGCCTACGCGGGCGACGCGCTCCACGACGACATGGCCATGATGGTCGTACAGCGAGACGAGGAGCCCGCTCCCCGCTGAGAGCCGCGGGTACGGGACGAGCGGGGAGACGGCCGGTCAGCGCTCCAGGTGCACCCGGCCCCCGACCTCCACCCAGCCGTGCGGCTGTGGCGCCGTCAGGATCTGGGAGCCCCTGCCCTGGGTGATGTTCAGGGCGCGGCCGAGCCGGTCGGTGAGCAGGAGGGCGGCGGCGCCGGTGGCCTCGTCCTCGTCGATGCCGTCGTTACGGCCGGGGAAGGCGCGGGCCCTGATCCGGCCGGCCGCCTCGTCCTCCCAGGCCCAGGCGTAGATCCACTCCCCCGGCGGCGGCACGTCGAGGGCGTCGACCTCGGCCGCCGTGCCGTACTGCCGCAGGGTGCGCGGCGGCGCCCACTCCGCGCGGGCCTCGATCCAGCTGAACTCGCCGTCCAGCCGGGCGCCGACGACACCGGCGGGCGTGACCAGTTCGGGCACGTCGAGCAGCCAGGCGGTGCCGACGCAGGGGTGACCGGCGAAGGGCAGACGCAGGGTGGGGGTGTAGATGTCGATCACGCCGCGCTCGGGGTCGTCCACGAACACGGTCTCGCTGAAGCCGAGTTCGGCCGCCAGCTGCTGCCGGCCGCTCTGCCCGGGCAGCGCCGAGCCGTCGCGGACGACACCGAGTTCGTTGCCGTAACCGCCGTCCGGGCCGCAGAAGACGCGGAGTACGTCGTAGTCAGTCACAGGGGAATTGAAACACCGCCCCCCGCGCAAGCACGTCCCAGGCGGGGGCGCCGCCGGGCAGGGGCCAGGAGCGGGTGCGCGCCGTTTCGAGGGGCAGCGTGGACAGGGTGTCGACATGGGCCCGCAGCAGGGTCTCCCGCTGCCGCTCGGCACCGGGTGCGCCGGGGCGGGCGGCGAGCCGTTGCAGCCGTGCCTCGTGCGCGTCGGTCACCTGGTCGGCGGTGCGGCGCCAGTCCTCCTCGTCCGGCACCCGGGTGAGCACCACACAGGGTGGGGTCCTCCCTTCCGCCACCGCCGCCACGGCCCGGTCGTGGCCGTCGAGGAGCAGCCACCCGTCGAGGGCGGTGACCCACCACAGCAGCACCGGCGCCAGTGTGCCGTCCCGGACGTGCTTGCGGTAGGCCTTCACCCGAGGCGCATCCTCCGGCGAGAGCGGGCGCAGGGGTACCACTCCGTGCCAGCCGTGTGCGGACCAGTCGAGATGACAGTGGGGCCACGCGCGCACGAAGTCCTCGCCGTGCCAGACGTACGGAGGGAAGGTGAAACGCACTCCGAGGAGCCAGCGGGAGTCGTGCAGGGGGCCTTCAGGCGCCTCCTCCAGCCATCGGGCGTACAGGTGGACCCAGTTGGCGGGGTCCCGCAGCAGTGCCGAGCGGATCGGCGGGAGCGGTGGGCGGTAGCCGTCGTACCGGCTGACGTACACGCCCTGGTTCCACTCCTCCACCCGGCCCAGCAGTATGACGCGCTCCCCCTGCCGCAGCAGCATCCGCCCGCCGTCGGCCACCTCGAAGCGGAGCGGCGGCGGTCCCGGACGCTCCCGCACGTCCAGCACCAGACCACCGTCTCCCAGGAGTTCCCTGCGTGCGTTGCCCATCCGGCCACCCTGCCACGAGCGCTTTGAGATCTGAATCACCACCCCCGGAGGGCATGAGTAAGGTAAGCCTCAGGTAAGTTAGGGCAGCCTCACCACACCAGATCCGCCAGGAGTTCGCATGCGAGCCGTCCGACTGACCGTCGCCGCCGCCACCACGGTGGCCGCTCTGACCGCCCTCTCGGCGTGCACCGCGAAGAGCGAGGCCGAGGACGGTGACGCCATCCAGGTCACCGCGGCGGACGCGAAGTGCGACACCTCCGCGAACTCCGTGCCGGCCGGCCACGTCACGCTGCGGATCGAGAACAAGGGCGCCAAGGCCACCGAGGTCGAGATCCTGTTCCCGGACGACCGGATCGTCTCCGAGAAGGAGAACATCGGCCCGGGCACCCGGTACACGCTCACCGCCGAGGTGAAGGCCGGGTCGTACGAGATCGCCTGCCGCCCGGGCATGAAGGGCCACGGCGTCCGCCAGAAGCTCACCGTCACCGGTGGCGGCAGCACCGCCGAGCGCGACCCCGAGCTGGACAAGGCCGTCGCCGCGTACCGGCAGTACGCCCAGGACCAGGCCGACCAGACGCTGCCGCGGGCCGAGGCCTTCGCCGAGGCGGTCAAGGCCGGCGACCTCGACGCCGCCAGGAAGGCCTACGGCCTCTCCCGCCTCGGCTGGGAGCGCACCGAACCGGTCGCCGAGTCCTTCGGCGACATCGACCCGAAGGTCGACGTGCGCGAGGACGGCCTGGAGGACGGCCAGAAGTGGACCGGCTGGCACCGGCTGGAGAAGGCCCTGTGGAAGGACAGGAAGACGGGTGCCGAGGAGAAGGCGCTCGCCGACCGGCTGGTGACCGACCTGAAGGACTGGCAGCAGCGGGTCGGCAAGGCGGAGATCACCCCGACCTCCATGGCCAACGGCGCCAAGGAGCTGCTGGACGAGGTCGCCACCGGCAAGGTCACCGGCGAGGAGGACCGCTACGCGCACACCGACCTCGTCGACTTCAAGGGCAACGTCGAGGGCGCCCAGAAGGCGTACGAGCTGCTGAAGCCGGTCGCGCGGAAGAACGACCCGGCGCTGACCCGGGAACTCGACAAGCAGTTCGCCGCGTTGATGGCGCTCCTCGACAAGTACCGCACGGACAAGTCCGGTTACGACTTCGTCTCCTACGACAAGGTCACCCAGGACCAGCGCAAGGAACTCTCGGACGCGGTGAACGCGCTCGCCGAGCCGCTGTCCAAGCTCGCCGCCGCGGTGGTGAAGTGACGATGACGCAGACGGGCGGCAGCAATCCGTCGCGCCGCGCGCTGATCGGCTGGGGCGGTGCCGGGCTCGCGCTCGGGGCCGGCGGGGCCGTGGCGATGACCAGGACCGGCGACGTCGACCCGGCCGCCGACGCGGGCGGCGCGGTGGAGTTCCACGGCGTCCACCAGGCCGGTATCGCCACCCCGGTGCAGGACCGGCTGCACTTCGCCGCGTTCGACGTGAAGACCGACGACCGCGACGCGTTCGTGCGGATGCTCAAGGACTGGACGGCGGCGGCCCGGCGGATGACCGCGGGCAGGCCGGTCGGCGAGGGCGCCTTCGGCGGGCTCGCGGAGGCGCCGCCGGACGACACCGGCGAGGCGATGGGCCTCAAGCCGTCCCGGCTGACGCTGACGATCGGCTTCGGGCCGTCGTTCTTCGACCGGTTCGGCCTGCGAGGCCGGCGGCCCGAGGCCCTGGTCGACCTGCCCGCGTTCCCGGGCGACAACCTGGACAAGGCCCGCACCGGCGGTGACCTGTGCATCCAGGCCTGCGCCGACGACCCGCAGGTCGCCGTGCACGCCATCCGCAACCTCGCCCGCATCGGCTTCGGCAAGGTCGCCGTGCGCTGGTCCCAGCTCGGCTTCGGCAAGACCTCCTCGACCACCCCGGACGCCCAGACCCCGCGCAACCTGTTCGGGTTCAAGGACGGCACCCGCAACATCGCGGGCACCGAGACCGACCGGCTGGACAAGCACGTGTGGGTCGGGGCCGGGGACGGTCCGGACTGGATGACCGGCGGGTCGTACCTGGTCGCCCGGCGCATCCGGATGAACATCGAGACCTGGGACCGGACCTCGCTGCAGGAGCAGGAGGACGTGTTCGGGCGGGACAAACGCGAGGGCGCGCCCGTCGGCAGGGCCAAGGAGCACGACGCGCCGTTCCTGAAGGCGATGAAGCCGACCGCGCACGTACGGCTCGCGCACCCGGACGCCAACGGCGGCATCACCATCCTGCGCCGCGGCTACTCCTTCACGGACGGCACCGACGGCCTCGGCCGCCTCGACGCCGGCCTGTTCTTCCTCGCCTACCAGCGGGACGTGCGCCACGGGTTCATCCCGCTGCAGCGCAAGCTGTCCGCGCACGACGCGCTCAACGAATACATCCAGCACGTGGGTTCGGCGGTCTTCGCGATACCGCCCGGCGTCCGGGACTCCGGCGACTGGTGGGGCCGCACGCTGTTCTCCGAGGAGGCCTAGACCGTGTTCTCCAACTACCTGATCGGCCTGCGCGAGGGACTCGAGGCGTCCCTGGTCGTCTGCATCCTGATCGCCTACCTCGTCAAGACCGGCCGCAGGGACGCCCTGAGGCCGATCTGGACCGGCATCGGCATCGCGATCGCCATCGCGATGGGCTTCGGCTGCGCCCTCGAGTTCGGCTCCCAGGAGCTGACGTTCGAGGCGCAGGAGGCGCTCGGCGGCTCGCTGTCGGTCCTCGCCGTGGGGCTGGTGACCTGGATGGTGTTCTGGATGCGGCGCACCGCCCGGCACCTGCGGTCCGAACTGCACGGCAAGCTGGACGCGGCTCTCACCATGGGCACCGGCGCCCTGGTCGCCACCGCCTTCCTGGCCGTCGGCCGCGAGGGCCTGGAGACAGCGCTGTTCGTGTGGGCGTCGGTGCACGCGGCCTCCGACGGCACCCCGCGCCCCCTGATCGGCGTGGCCCTGGGTCTCGCCACGGCGGTCCTGCTGGGCTGGCTGTTCTACCGGGGCGCGCTGCGCATCAACCTGGCGAAGTTCTTCACCTGGACCGGCGGCATGCTGGTCGTGGTCGCGGCGGGCGTGCTGGCGTACGGCTTCCACGACCTGCAGGAGGCGGACCTGCTGCCCGGCCTGACGCGTCTGGCCTTCGACATCAGCGGCGCCGTCCCGCCGGACAGCTGGTACGGCACCCTGCTCAAGGGCGTGTTCAACTTCCAGCCCGACCCGACCGTCCTCCAGGTCACGGTGTGGCTGCTGTACCTGGTCCCGACGCTCGCGGTCTTCCTCGCCCCGGTAGGGTTCGCCTCCGGAAAGGGGAAGGTGAAGGGACCCGATGAGCAGGGATCGCAGCCCGCGCAGGCTCCGCAGGCGTGAGAGGTACGCCCTCATAGCGGCCTCGCTGACCGCTTTGTCGCTGACGTCGAGCGGATGCGTGGTGGTGCACGGGGAGCGCGTGGTGCTGCCCGCCGCCACCCGCGCCGAGGCCGCCAAGGCGGTCACCGCGTTCACGGCCGCGTACAACAAGGCCGACAAGGCCTACGACAACTCCCTGGACGCGCCCTATCTCACCGGCCCGTTCGGCGACATCACCGCCGCGCGCCTGAAGGCGGGCCACGCCAACAGCCCCTCCGGCAACCCCGCCCACGTGCCGCTGAAACTGTCGGACATCAGGATCACCATCCCCAAGAAGGCCGGCTGGCCGCGGTGGTTCCTCGCCGACGCCCGGGCCAACAAGACCGGCAAGGCACGCTGGCTGATGGTGTTCACCCGCGGCGGCCTCGGGCAGCGCTGGCGGGTGGCGTACGTCACGCTGGTGGCGCCCGGCGCCGTACCGGAGTTCACGACGGACAAGGACGGCTGGGCCGAGGCGGTACCGGCCGGCTCCGCGCAACTGGCCGTCGCGCCCGGAAAGTTGAGCGCGGACTACGCGGCGTACCTGAAGAAGGGCGGCACGGCCTTCGCCGCCGGCACGTACACCAGCGTCGAACGCGCCAACCGGGCCAAGCGGGCCCGCAAGCCCGGCCTCGTCACGCAGTTCATCGACCGGCCGCTGACGGCCGGCGACTACGCGCCGCTGGCGCTGCGCACGGCGGACGGCGGCGCGCTGGTGTTCTTCACCACCCACCACTACGAGAAGCAGACGGCCGCCGCCGGCACCACCGTGCCGGTCCCGAACAAGGACGTGCAGGCCCTGACCAAGGGCGAGGTGAAGCAGTCCCTGACCCTGGAGTTCGTCTCCGCGGAGGCCGCCCTCGATCCGGCGGGCAGCGGCAAGGTGTCGGTCGTGGGCAGGGTGCCGGGGCTCACCGCCGCACAGGGCGGGTGAAGCGGCCCGAGGTCAGTGCCGCAGTGGCCAGGCAGCGCCGTGATGACCCGCGTCGGCGTAGCGCGAACACGCGTCGGTGAGCACTTCCAGCAGGCTGAGGGGATCCGGCAGCGCGTGCTCCGGTCCCCGCACCCACCGCACCCGCTGCTCGTCCCCCGGCAGCCGGGCCGGCGGCACCAGCACGTACGAGCCCCGGCAGTGCCAGCGCAGCCCCGGGTGCTCGTCCATGGTCTCGGGGTGGCAGTCCAGCTCGCACGGCCACCACTCGTCCTCGTCCTCGGGGGTGCCGCGGGTGAGGGTGAAGAACAGCATGCGGCCGTCGTCGCTCTCGGCGACGGGACCCACCTCGACGCCGGAGCCGAGCAGCCGCTCCAGCGCCTCCCGGCCGGGCTCCAGCGGGACGTCCAGGACGTCGTGCACCATGCCGGTCGCGGTGATGAAGTTGGCGTCCGGCTGGTGCCGGGCCCAGCGCTCGATCTGGGCGCGGTCGGTGGTGGACTGCGTCTGCCAGGCGAACGACACCGGGTGCCGGGCCGGGGTGGGACAGCCGACGCGGTCGCAGGAGCAGCGGTAGCCGGGGGCGGGGTGCGCGGCGGGGGCGAGCGGCAGTCCCGCCGCGGCGGCGGCGAGCAGCAGGGCCTCACGGCCGCCGTCGCCGGCGGCCTCCTTCGGGCGGCGTCCACGCAGCCACCGGGAGAGTTTGCCCTGCAGGCCGGACCGGCCGCCGAACGTCGCGCTCATCTATCCCCTCGCCTCGCTGGTGTGCGGACAGTGTGCCCTATCGTCCCATCTTCATGTGCTTCGGGGGGCGCCGCCGACGACGGGAGACCGGCCGACGGGGCGGCTAGGCGGGCGGTTCCTCCCTCGGGTCCCGCGGCGGCCAGGCGTCTCCCCACTCGGCGTCGCGGGCCGCCTTGTACAGGTCGCCGTGGCGCTTGGTGACCGTCGTACGGGCCAGCCGTTCGTCGGCCTCGCACAGGTCCAGCAGCACCTGGCCCTTGCGGATCTGCGGGCGCCGGACGACCCGGGAGGCGGCGGGTGCGGCGGGCAGGCGGCTGGCGGCGACGTACGAGAACTTCTCGTCCTCGTAGGGCAGGGTGCCGCCCTTGACCTGGCGGTGCAGGGAGGAGCGGGCCACCCGGGCGGAGAAGTGGCACCAGTCACGGCCGGGCTCGATGGGGCAGGCGGCGCTGTGCGGGCAGGGGGCGACGACGTGCAGCCCGGCGCGGATCAGGCGGTCGCGGGCCTCGATGACGCGGGCGTAGCCGGCCGGGGTGCCGGCCTCCACGATCACCACGGTCTGCGCGGCGCCCGCGGCGGCGTCGACGAGGGCGGCGCGGTCGGGCTCGGAGAGTTCGTTGAGGACGTACGACACCGTGACGAGATCGGTGGCGGCCAGGGTGAGGTCCGCGCCGATCCGGGCGCGCTGCCAGCGGGCGGCGCGCAGGCCGGGGTGGGCGGCGGCGATCTCCCGGCCGAGGGCGAGGGCGGGCTCGGCCCAGTCCAGCACGGTGACGCCGCGCTCGCCGGGCCAGGTGGCGGTGACGGCCCAGGTGGCGGCGCCGGTGCCGCCGCCGATGTCGGTGTGGCTGCCGGGCGTCCAGCCGGGGAGGGCCGCCGCGCACGCCTCCAGTGCCGCGTGGACCGCCTCGAAGGTGGCGGGCATGCGGTAGGCCGCGTACGCGGCGACGTCGGCGCGGTCGCGGAGGATCGGGGTGTGGGTGGGGGTGTCGCCCCGGTAGTGGGCGATGAGCCGCTCGACCGCTCCGGCGGCCTGCCTGGGCGGGAGTCCGTCGAGCAACTCGGCGAGGCTTCCGCGCAGGGCTTCCGCCGGGGATACGGGGTCGTTCACCCGGTGATTCTACGGCGGCCCCCGTACCGGCGTCCTTGCCGGAGCCCTCAGATCACCGCCCGTGCCAGAAGGGTGGCCAGCCTCGCTCTCGGTGAGCTGTCCGGGGTCCTGCGCCGCGGGTGGACCGTGTTGGCCAGCAGCACCAGGAAGGTGTCCGTGTGCGGGTCCACGACCAGGGACGTGCCGGTGAAGCCCGTGTGGCCCGCCGCCCCGTGGCCGGCCAGTTCGCCCATGAACCAGGGCTGGTCCACGGCGAAGCCCAGCCCCGGCGGCGTGAGCAGCAGCTCGACGAAGTCGGGGCCGAGTATGCGGGCGGGGCCGTAGGAGCCGCCGGCGAGCAGGGCGCGGCAGAAGACGGCCAGGTCGCGGGCGGTGGAGAACAGGCCCGCGTGGCCGGCGACGCCGCCGAGCGCGAAGGCGTTCTCGTCGTGGACGACGCCCCGCAGCATCCCGCGGTCGGCCTTGGCCCAGGGCCGCCGCTGGTCCTCGGTGGCGGCCGCGCCGGGGCAGGGCCCGAAGGCGGTGGCCGTCATGCCGAGCGGGCGGGTGATGCCGTCCGCGATCAGGACGTCGAGGGTGCGGCCGGTGATGCGTTCCAGCACGGCCTGCAGCAGGAGCATGTTCAGGTCGGAGTACAGGTACCGGCCGGGTTCGCCGACGGGCGCCTCGGCGCGCAGCAGGGCGAGCCGGGAGGCGTCGTCGGGGCAGTCGTACAGGGGCAGCTCGGGGCGCAGCCCGGAGGTGTGGGTGAGCAGTCGGCGCACGGTGATGCCGTGGGCGGCCGCGGCGTGGAAGTCGGGCAGGTAGTCGCCGATCCGGGCGTCCATGCCGAGGGTGCCGCGCTCGATCTGCTGCACGGCGGCGACGGAGGTGAACAGCTTGGTGAGGGAGGCCAGGTCGAAGGGCGTGTCGACGGTGGCCGGGACCCGGGCGGCGGGCGGCAGTTCGACACCGGTGTCGGTCTCGGGGTCGTACGCCGCGTAGCGGACGGCCCAGCCCGCGGCCTCGGCCACGGCGATCACGGGGCCGCGGCCGGCCAGCACGACGGCGCCGGCCGCCCAGGGGCGGTCGCCGGCGGTCAGTGCGTGCACCTCGCCGACCAGGTGCCCGAGGTGCACGGGGTCGAGCCCCGCCCGTTCCGGTGTGTCGGCGCGCAGTCTCGGTGCGCTCAGTTCTCGTCTCCCTCCGAACCCGCACGGGTGTTCCCGCGTGCGTTCCAGGGACGGCACATTCCCACGAAGCAGGCCGCCGCGACCAGTGCTCCCACCAGTTGGACAACCGCCATGGGTACGGCGGTGTGCTCTCCGGCGACCCCGACGAGCGGTGAGGCGACCGCGCCGACGAGGAAGGAGGTGGTGCCGAGCAGTGCGGAGGCGGAGCCGGCGGCGTGCCGGGTGCGCAGCAGGGCGAGGGACTGGGTGTTGGGGAGGGTGATGCCCATGGCGGACATCAGGACGAAGAGGGCGGCGGCGACGGGGGCCAGGCCGGTGTCACCGAGGGCGCCGGTGGCCATCAGCAGCAGGGCGGTCGCGGCGAGCACGATCACGGTGAGGCCGGTGGCGAGCACCTTGTCCAGGCTGACCCGGCCGGCCAGCACCTTGCCGTTGATCTGCCCGGCGGCCACGAGTCCGACCGAGTTGAGGCCGAACAGCAGGCTGAAGGTCTGCGGGGAGGCGCCGTAGATCTCCTGGACGACGAAGGGGGAGGCGGATATGTAGGCGAACAAGGCCGCGAAGGCGAAGCTGCCGGCCAGCGTGTAGCCGGTGAACGGCAGGTCGGCGAGCAGGGCGCGCATCGAGCGCAGGGCGTCGCCCACTCCCCCGCCGTGGCGTTCCGCGGGCGGCAGGGTCTCGGGGAGCCGCAGCCACACCAGGGCGGCCAGCAGCACGCCGACGCCGGTGAGCACCAGGAACACGCCCCGCCAGTCGGTCACCCGCAGGATCTGACCGCCGATCAGCGGTGCCACGATCGGTGCGACTCCGGAGATCAGCATCAGGGTGGAGAAGAAGCGGGCCATGGCCACGCCGTCGTACAGGTCGCGTACGACGGCCCGGGCGATGACGATGCCGGCGGCGCCCGCGAGGCCCTGGGCCAGCCGGAAGGCGACGAGGGTCTCCACGTTCGGTGCGACGGCGCACAGGGCGGTCGCCAGGAGGTAGACGGCGAGGCCGGCGAGGAGCGGCCGGCGGCGGCCCCGGCGGTCGCTCATCGGGCCGACGACGAGCTGCCCGAGGGCCATGCCCAGCAGGCAGGCGGTGAGGGTGAGTTCGACCGTGGCGGCCGGTGCGTGCAGGGACCGGGTGACCTCCGGCAGGGAGGGGAGGTACATGTCCATCGCGAGCGGGGGCGTGGCGGTGAGGCCGCCGAGGACGAGGGTGAGGAGGACACCGGTGCGGCTGGTCGCGGCGGGCGGCCGGGCGGGAGCCGGTGCGCTCCGTTCCTCCGGTGTCGACGCCGCCTGCTCGTGCATCCGCCCCTCCCCTGTCGTGGCGTCCGTGCCCGTCCGCGCCTCTGCGACGCGGACGGCACCTATGCTCTCAGCTCGTACAGACTGCCGGGGCACGCATGAGCGAGGGTGGGGCGATGGGGAAGGTGCGCTGGGGGATCCTGGCGACGGGCGGGATCGCGGCGGCGTTCGCGGCGGACCTCGTGGACCTGCCGGACGCGGAGATCGCGGCGGTGGCCTCGCGGCGGGCGGAGTCGGCGCGCGCGTTCGCGGAGAGGTTCGGGGCGGCGCGGGCGTACGGCGCCTGGGAGTCGCTGGCCGCGGACCCCGACATCGATGTCGTGTACGTGGCCACCCCGCACGCGGCGCACAGGGCGGCGGCCGGGCTGTGCCTGGCGGCGGGGCGGAACGTGCTGTGCGAGAAGCCGTTCACGCTGAACCTGCGCGAGACGGAGGAACTCGTCGCGCTGGCCCGCGAGCACGACCGCTTCCTGATGGAGGCGATGTGGATGTACTGCAATCCGCTGGTACGGCGGCTGAAGGCGCTGGTGGACGACGGGGCGATCGGTGAAGTGCGCACCGTGCAGGCCGACTTCGGGCTCGCCGGTCCCTTCCCGCCCGCGCACCGGCTGCGGGATCCGGCACTGGGCGGCGGGGCGCTGCTGGACCTCGGCGTGTACCCGGTGTCGTTCGCGCAGCTGCTGCTGGGTGAGCCGGACGCGGTCGCGGCGAGCGCGCTGCTGTCGCCGGAGGGCGTCGATCTGCAGACGGGCGCGGTGCTGTCCTGGGAGAGCGGCGCGATGGCGTCGCTGCACTGCTCGATCGTCGGCGGTACGGGCGGCACGGCCTCGGTGACCGGTTCGCGCGGCCGGATCGACGTGCCGGCGGGCTTCTTCCACCCGGAGCGGTTCGTGCTGCACCGCGAGGGCCACGACCCCGAGGAGTTCACCGCCGGCCCCGCGGACGGCCCGCGCACCACCCTGCGCCACGAGGCGACCGAGGTGATGCGGGCCCTGCGCGCGGGCGAGAAGGAGTCCCCCCTGGTACCGCTGGAGGGCTCGCTCGCGGTCATGCGCACCCTGGACGCGGTCCGGGAGCGGATCGGGGTGCGGTACCCGGGGGAGGAGGTCCAGGCGGTGGTGTGACGCGGTGTCCGGGGGCGGGTCGTGCCGGTGCCCCGCCGCGTGGGCACCGGCCCCGGCACGTCCCCTCGGGTAACCGTATGGCGGACACGGCATTCCGCATCGCGGACTCTCCGCCTACGCTGCGGTGCCATGACTGACAGGCGATCGAAGAGCGCGGTGGTGACCGGGGCCGGGTCCGGGATCGGGCGCGCCGTGGCCGTGGAGCTGCTGCGGGGCGGCTGGTCGGTGGCCCTGGCCGGACGGCGCACCGGGACGCTCGAGGAGACGGCGGCGCTGGTCCCGGAGGGCGACGCGCTCGCCGTGCGCACGGACGTGTCCCGGCCCGAGGACGTGGACGCGCTGTTCACGGCGACGGTGGAACGCTTCGGCCGGGTGGACCTGCTGTTCAACAACGCGGGGACGTTCGGGCCCGGCGGGGTCCCGGTCGAGAAGCTGTCGTACGACGCCTGGCGGCACGTGGTGGACACCAACCTCAACGGCGCGTTCCTGTGCGCGCAGGCGGCGTACCGGCGGATGAGGGAGCAGGACCCGCAGGGCGGCCGGATCATCAACAACGGCTCCGTCTCCGCCCACACCCCCCGCCCGCACTCGGTCGCCTACACCGCGACCAAGCACGCCCTGACCGGCCTGACCAAGTCGCTGTCGCTGGACGGGCGGCCGTACCGCATCGCGGTCGGGCAGATCGACATCGGCAACGCGGCGACCGACATGACGGCGCGGATGCGGACCGGCGTGCTGCAGGCGAACGGCGACATGGTGCCGGAGCCGGTGATGGACGTGGCCGATGTGGCACGCACCGTACGGCACATGGCCGAGCTGCCGCTGGAGGCGAACGTGCAGTTCGCGACGGTGCTGGCGACGGCGATGCCGTACATCGGGCGGGGCTGAGGAACCCTTCGCGCGGCGCCACCGGGCGTTTTCACACAAACGGAATTTGAACATCCGTGGTATTGCGGCCGGTCGAGCCCGTATGCTCAAATTTCTCCACAAGAGCTTCACAGTTGGAGCACACTGATTCCGCGACCGCTCGCGCGGTCGTGTCCCAGCCACACCGAGGGGGGAAGCGGCGGCCGTTCCACCGCGCCGGAGTTGGGGTGGGCCTCACGACGGGACGCGAGGTGCACACCGGCCGGTGGAACGGCCGCCGGACACTGTCAGCGCCGGTGCCGGCCACCCGGCTCCGCGTCCCCCTCGGCCGCCTCCGGTGCCTCCGGCGCCTCGGCCGTCCCGGTCGCCGCGGCCGCCCTGCGCCGCCGCCGTACGGCCCACGTGCCCGCCGCCGCCAGCAGCAGCGCGGTACCGGCCGCGCCCTCCACCAGCCGCCCGGTGGACGGGCCGCGGGAGCCCGCGCCCGCCGCTCCGGCCGCCGCCGGGGCCCCCTTGCCGGCCGCGGGTGACGGATTCGCCTTCCCCCCGCCCTCGCTGAGCGGTTCCACCAGTACGCCCACCGGCTGGGCCGAACGCCCGGGTCCGAAGCCCCAGTCGAGCAGCGCGGCGGTCTGCTCGTAGACGGCGTTGCTGCCGTCGGCCGGGTGCATCACGGTGACCAGCAGGGTCCGCCCGCCGCGGGTGGCGGCGCCGGTGAAGGTGTTGCCGGCATGGCTGGTGTAGCCGTTCTTGACGCCGATCAGTCCGTCGTACGGCTTCAGGCCCCACGCCCCGGTCAGCAGGCGGTCGGTGTTCTGGATCTGGAAGGTCTTCTTGCCGCCCGCCGGGAAGTCCGCGGTCCGCATGCCGCAGTAGCCGCGGAAGGCGGCGTCCTTCAGTCCGTGGCGGGCGAACAGCGTGAGGTCGTACGCCGAGGAGATCTGGCCCGGGTGGTCGAAGCCGTCGGGGGTGACCACATGGGTGTCCAGGGCCTGGAGGTCCCTGGCCTTGGCCTGCATCTCCGCGACCGTCTTGGCGATGCCGCCGTTCATGTGGGCGAGGACGTGCACGGCGTCGTTGCCGGAGCGCAGGAACACGCCCTGCCACAGCTGCTCGACCGTGTAGGTGATGCCGGGCTTGATGCCGACCAGGCTGGAGCCGAGCGGGACGTCCGCGAGGTCGGAGTCCTTGACGGTGTACCGCTCGGTGCGGTCGAACTTCGTCAGCACGGTGTCCGCGAACAGCATCTTCAGCGTGGACGCGGGCGCCAGGCGCCGGTGCGCGTTGAACGAGGCGAGCACCTCGCCGCTCGCACAGTCGGCGATCAGCCAGGAGCGGGCGGTGAGCTTCTCGGGCAGTCCGGAGGCACCGCGCACCTGGACACCGGTGCGGGCCAGTTGCCCGCCGCCGATGACGGTGGACTCGGCGGCGGCCGGGGTGGTCATGGACACGGGAAGGGCGGCGGCCGTCAGTCCGAGGACGGCACGCCGGCTGAGCCGGGAGCATTCGCGCACCTGGGGACGGTACACCGCGCCCAGCAGCGGAAACCGCCCAGGACCCCCGTGCCGCCGCCGGAATTTGCCACCTTATGAAAATCCGATGAGTCGACCCGCTTTCACCGGCCCGGCACGCTCACCTGCCGAGGATGCGGTCGATCTCGGCCATCTGCCCGGCGGTGAGCGGTCCCTTCTCCAACGCGCCCGCGTTCTGCTCGGCCTGCGCCACCGAGCGGAACCCGGGGATCGGCACCGTGCGCGGGCTGCGGGCCCAGATCCAGGCCAGGGCGCCCTGGGCGAGGGTGCGGCCGCCGCTGGTGAGGACGTCGCGCAGGGCGTCGACGCGGGCCGTCCAGCGCGGATCGGCCCCGGAACCGTCCCCGAACCCCTGCAGCCAGGCCGGCGGCCTGCTGCGGATGTCCCCCGCCTCCAGCGGACCCTGCCGCCGGCCGGCCAGCAGCCCCATGGCGAGGGGACCGCGGTTGACGCTGCCGAGATCGGCCCGCTCGCACAGCTCCAGGAGTTCCGGCGCGTCCTGCAGGACGTTCAGGGTGTGCTGTACGGCCGCGCAGTGCGGGCCCTCGGCGAACACGGCGGCGCGGTCGGGGTCGTCGGTGCTCCAGGCGTAGCCGCGGATGAGCCCCTCCGCGACCAACTCCTCGCAGATGTCCCGGACTTCGGCGGCGCGCCCCGGATCGGCATCGGACAGGTGGAACTGGTACAGGTCCACGTGGTCGGTGCCGAGGCGGCGCAGGGAGGCGGTGAGGGCGCGGCGGACGTATTCCGGGGTGTCGTCCTGCCCGTAGGCGGTGCGGGTCTCCGGGTCGAAGAGGTTGCCCCACTTGGTGGCGAGCACGACGTCGTCACGGCGTGCGCCGAGGGCGCGGCCGAGGATGCTCTCGCTGTGCCCGGCGCCGTAGCAGTCGGCGGTGTCGAAGAAGGTCACGCCGAGGTCGAGGGCGCGGTGGATCGCCCGTACGGATTCCTCGTCGTCCACCTTCCCCCACCCGAGCGGCTGCCCGTCGGCGCCCTGCCACTCCCCGCCGATCGCCCAGCACCCGAAGCCGAGCGCGCTCACGCCGATGCCACTGCGTCCCAAGGTCCTTGTGGTCTCCATGCCTGGGAACGCTAGGAGTTGAAGTGCACGCGAGCACAAGCCTCCCGGTTACCGTGGCCTACGCCTGCCCGGTCTCGAACCGCGAGATCCGCCCGTCGTCGTCGACGGTGAAGCTCCACTTGGTGCGCATCTCGCCCCAGGTGTCGTTGCTGTAGCGGGCGAGGAGGACACGGCCGCCGGCGGACTCGTTGTCGACCTCCATGTGGCCGTGGGAGGAGAAGATCTCCTGGTCGATCCACTCGGCGAGGTCGCGGTCGGAGCCGTCGTCGGACATGGTCGCGCCGGGCGCGAGCAGTGCCATGAAGCCCTCCCGGTCATGGGAGTTGACGGCGGTGACGAAGGCCCGGACGGCCGGATCGCTGAGCTTGGCTGGCTGAATCGTCATGCCGCCAGGCTCACACCACCCTCGTGGCTCCGCCACCCGAACGCCGTCCCCGGCGGGACGGCCGGTGTGAGACCTGCGACGGTGGATACGCGGAACCCACTGGTCCCCCTCCGCACGTCATCGCCTGTCCGCACGTCATCGCATGGGAGTCGCCGTGACCTGTCTCGACCGCCGCGATCTGGGCCTGCTGCTGCTCCGGCTGGGGACCGGCGGGGTGCTGGCCGCGCACGGCGCACAGAAGCTGTTCGGCTGGTTCGGCGGGCACGGCCTGGAGGGCACGGGCCAGTTCATGGAGTCCGTCGGCTACGCGCCCGGGAAGGCGAGCGCGACGGCGGCGGGCCTCGCGGAAGCCGGCGGCGGCACCCTCCTCGCCCTGGGCCTCGCGACCCCGGCGGCGGGCGCGGCGGCCGCCGGCGCGATGGCCGGGGCGGCGACGGTCCACATGCCCAACGGCTTCTTCGCCCAGGAGGGCGGTTACGAGTACGCGGCGAGCCTGGGCCTCGCGGCGGCCGGCCTCGCCGTCACAGGCCCCGGCCGCCTCTCCCTCGACCACGCCCTCGGTCACGTCTTCGACCGCGGCTGGATGGTCCCGGCGGCCCTCGGGCTCACCGCGGCGGCCACGGCGGTGGTGATCGGCGCCCGGAACCAGCGGCTGCGGGCGAAGCGGGAGGGCGAGCAGGAGGCGCTGTTCGAGGAGTAGGGGGTACGACGCCGGGCGGGTGCGCGGCGTCGAAGCGGGTACGGCGCGGCACCAAGGTCATGGCAAGCTGCCCGGCATGACCGCTCAGGACACCACCGGCACCGGCCCCGCCCTCACTCCCGTCCTCTGGCCGGCGATCGACGACCTCTTCTCCCGCCTGGAGGCCACCCGCAGACACGCCGGCCGGGAAGGCCTCCTGCTGCGCGTCCTGAAACTCTCGGAGGAGGTCGGCGAGGTGGCCGAGGCGATCATCGGCGCCACCGGTCAGAACCCCCGCAAGGGCGTCACGCACACGTGGGAGGACGTCCAAGCCGAACTGTGCGACGTGGTGATCACGGCCCTGATCGCCCTGCGCACGCTGACGCCCGAGGCACGGGAGGTGTTCGAGGGCCACCTCAAGCGGGTGCGCGAGCGGCCGTTGGACCCCGAGGAGTGAGAGGGGCCCGGCTGGAGGAGGGCGCCGGCGGGCACTCCTCGAGGGGCTTGCTGCTCACGGCACCGCTGGGCAACGCGGTGTACGCGTAGCACTGGGCCCAGTCGGACGCGGCGATCTGCACGACGAGGACGGTGCGGGCCGGGCCCCGGACAAGGGAACGGGGATGTCGGTGGCCCAGTGCCGCGTCGATCTCCTGATCGGTGAGGACGCCGTCGGAATCGGCGTCGCCGAGCCGCGCCCTGAGGTGTTCGGCCGAAGCGGCGACCGCGGCCTTCGCGTCGTGGGAACGGGTCTGCCGGGTGTGATGCACTTCGACGAGGAACCAGGCCACCACACCCACGGCGCTCAGTACGCCGGCCAGCACGAGCACGCCGAGACAGCCGGCCGACCGGGCGAGAATCCCGGCCGGCCGGCTGCCGTGTTGCCGTACCACGGGGGTCACGCTGTCATGCTCCCCTGTATCCGATCGCGGTCAGAAGTCGCCGTCGCCGTTGGGACCGAGCACGACCTTGTTGATTCACTCGTCGCTGTCGCAGCCTCCGTGGCCGACGGGCCTCCTGGGCGTCATCCATGTACTTGGCGAGCGTGGCCAGCGCGTCGGCCTCGTCTCCGTCGATGTACCAGAAGCCTGGTGCACTTGACCGTTCGGCTGTGGATCTCGGGTATCCCACCAGAAGGATCTTGGCGTTGGGGGCACGCTGGGTGATGGTCTGCAGGGTGTTGCGCCAATTCGCTGACGTCCAGCTACCGCGTCTACTACAACAGCTACCAGGCAGGCCCTAACCAGACGTTTTCCCCTGGTGTGATCGCCGACCTCGGCCCGATCCTGAAGAACGAGAACGCCTCCGGCGCCATCCTCTGATCTGGGAGCGGCAGACGAGTCGGGCTGTACGCCGGGTTCTGTTCCCCGGTGCCCTCGCGGGCGCCGGGGCGACGGCCATCCATCTAGGGCCGGCGTTGCCGCCGGCCTCGTGCGGTCTACCCGGGAACTCGGGCGGGCAGCCCTCGAACGTCCCCGCAGAGCCACCGTTACAGCGGCTCCTTTTGACCTTGCTCCGGGTGGGGTTTACCTAGCTGCCCAGGTCACCCTGGGCACTGGTGGTCTCTTACACCACCGTTTCACCCTTACCGAGGGCCGAGGCCCCCGGCGGTCTGCTTTCTGTGGCACTGTCCCGCGGGTCACCCCGGGTGGCCGTTAGCCACCACCCTGCCCTGTGGAGCCCGGACGTTCCTCGGGAAGCCCCCTAGGGGGACTCCACGCGGCCGTCCGCCCGGCTCGTCTGCCGTGTCGACCATGGTACCGGGCGCCGGGAGCGGCGCGGGCCGGCGGCGGCCGTGGCCAGGACCGAGCCCGCCAGGATCAGGGCGAAGGCCGCCAGGACCGTGGGCGTCAGCCGCTCGGAGAGGAAGAGGGCGCCCGCCGCCACCGCCACCGCCGGGTTGACGTACGTGATCACCGTCGCCCGCGTCGGGCCCGCCTCCTTGATCAGCTCCAGGAACGCCACGAACGCCACCGCGGTGCACAGCACGCCCAGGCCGGCGAGCGCCGCGAGGGCGGAGGACGACGGGACGGAGGACGGCCAGGTCACCATGGCCGGCACGGCGTAGACCACCGCCGCCAGGGTCAGGCAGGCCGACGTCAGGTGCAGGGAGGGGACGTCCTTCATGCGGCGCGCGGCTATCACGGGGGCCGTCGCGTACCCCACCACCGTCACCAGCACCTCGGCCAGCGAGCGGGCGTCGCCGCCGGTGAGATGGGGCAGGGTCAGGACCGTCACGCCGGACAGGCCGAGTACCAGGCCCGTCAGGCGGCGCGCTCCGAGGCGTTCCGTGTCGCCCAGCAGCCGGGCCACGGTCAGGCCCACGATCGGCACCCCCGCGATCAGCAGGCCCGACGTCGAGCTGGACAGATGCCGTTCGGCGTCCGTGAGGGTGAACCAGGGGACCATGATCTCCAGGCACGCGAAGGCCAGCATGGGCCGCCAGTGGGCGCGCACGGTCCGGGGCAGGCCGCCCTGGCGCAGGGCGAACGGGAGCAGCAGCACCGCGCCGAGCGTGCAGCGCGTGAACACGACCACCGGCGGGGACACCTGGTCCACCGCCACCTTGATCATCAGATAGGGGACGCCCCAGACCACTCCCATCAGGGAGAACAGAAACCAGCCGCGTGCAGTCATACGGTGAGTTTCGGCCGCCCGGTCACGGAATGTCTTGAACGCTGTTGCGGTACGGCGCCGACGTGACGCTCGTCCGGTACGCCGCCGGCGTCACCCCCAGCACGCGGCGGAACCAGCGCGTCAGGTGCGCCTGGTCGGCGAAGCCGACGAGAGCCGCGACCTCCGCCGGGCGCAGTCCGGCCTCCAGCAGGGTCCGGGCCCTGTGCACCCGGTACTGGGCCAGCCAGGCGTACGGCGGTATGCCCATCGTCGTACGGAAGGCGCGCAGGAGCTGGTAGCGGGACAGGCCCAGCTCGGCGGCGAGGCCGGCCAGCGGGGGCGGCGCCGTGAGCTCGTCGGCGAGGCGGTCGCGGACCGTCCGGGCGATGGCGCCCGCGCCGGGGATCTCGTCGGGCGCGGACCTGGCCGTGGAGTGGCGGCGGGCCAGGGCCGTCAGCAGCCAGGGCAGGACGGACTCCGCCTCCAGCGGGTCGGGGCAGGCGCTCAGCCGGGTGTGGGCGCGGCGCAGCGCGGCGGCCAGTTCCGGGTCGTCGAGGAGGGGCTCGCGGAAGTGCGGGAGGCCGCCGAGGGTGCCGTCGGCCAGGAGGGACGGCTCGGCGTACAGGGCGCGGTAGGCGTAGCCGTCGGTGGCGTTGCCGGGGCCGCCGGTGTGCATCTCGCCGGGGTCCAGGACGACGATGGTGCCGGGGCCGGTGCGGATGCGGCCGCCCCGGTAGTCGATCACCTCGGTGCCGCCCACGCAGACGCCGATCGTGTACTCGTCGTGGGCGTGCGGGGCGTAGGTGTGCCGGCGGAAGTCGGCCGTCAGCAGGTCCAGCGGGGGTCCGCCGCGGCCCAGCCGGGCACGCGTCCACCGCGCCTGTTCGGCCATCGCTCCTCACCCCTCCCGCGTGCGGCCCGGACCGGCCGGCCCGCGACCAGCACCCCGCCCTCCCGCCAAGGGTGCAACGCCTTCGGCGCCGCATCCATGCCCGGCCACGCGGCGTTCACGGGAAGCAGTCGGACACCGGGCGGATCTCCGCGTGAGGGCGCGCCGGCGGTACGCCGTACGCTGTCGCGGAGGTCTACGTGAGGAGTATGTGGTGCTGGTCCTGCTGCCGCCCTCGGAAGGCAAGGCGAACGGAGGCGAGGGCGCCCCGCTGGAGCTTCGGTCGCTGTCCCTGCCGGGGCTGACCGCCGCGCGGGAGGCCGTGCTGACCGAGCTGGTGGAGCTGTGCAGCGGCGACGAGGAGAAGGCGCGCGAGGTGCTCGGGCTGAGCGAGGGCCTGCGCGGCGAGGTCGCGAGGAACGCGGGCCTGCCCACGGCCGCCGCGCGCCCCGCCGGGGAGATCTACACCGGTGTCCTCTACGACGCCCTGGGCCTGGCCACGCTGGACGCGGCGGCCCGGGAGCGCGCGGCGGAGTCGCTGCTGGTGTTCTCCGGGCTGTGGGGCGCGGTGCGGGTGACCGACCGCATCCCCTCCTACCGCTGCTCGATGGGCGTGAAGCTGCCGGGGCTCGGCGCGCTGGCCGGGCACTGGCGGACGCCGATGGCCGAGGTGCTGCCCGAGGCGGCCGGCGACGGCCTGGTGCTGGATCTGCGCTCCTCGGCGTACGCGGCGGCCTGGAGGCCCAAGGGCGAGGTCGCGGGCCGCACGGCGTCCGTACGGGTGCTGCACGCGCCGACCCGGAAGGTGGTCAGCCACTTCAACAAGGCGACCAAGGGCCGGATCGTACGCAGCCTGCTGTCGGCCGGTGCCGCGCCGGAGAACCCCGCCGAACTGGTGGAGGTGCTGCGGGAGCTGGGATACGCCGTGGAGGCGGAGGCGCCGGGCCGGGCCGGCCGGCCGTGGTCGCTGGACGTGCTGGTGGACGAGATCCACTGAGCCGAGACCGCCCATTGCAGTATGCGCAACGCTCATTGCGGCTTGTGCACCGCGTCGGCACGATGAGGACATGACCTCACCGCTGCCCTCCGTCCCGGCCGCCTCCGTGCTGGATCTCGCGCCCGTCGTGCCCGTGGTGGTCGTCTCCGACGCCGCCGACGCCGTGCCGCTGGCGCGGGCGCTGGTGGCGGGCGGGCTGCCCGCGATCGAGGTGACGCTCAGGACGCCGGCGGCGCTGGACGCGATCCGCGCGATCGCCGCCGAGGTGCCGGATGCCGTGGTCGGCGCGGGCACGGTGATCACGCCCGAGCAGGCGGGCGCGAGTACGGCGGCCGGGGCGCGGTTCCTTGTCAGCCCCGGGTGGACGGACGCGCTGCTGGCGGCGATGGGCGGTGCCGGGGTGCCGTTCCTGCCCGGGGTCTCGACCGCGTCGGAGGTCGTGGCGCTGCTGGAGCGCGGGGTGCGCGACATGAAGTTCTTCCCGGCGCAGGCGGCGGGCGGTACGGCGTTTCTGCGGTCGCTGGCCGGGCCGTTGCCGCAGGCGCGGTTCTGCCCCACGGGCGGGATCGGTCCGGCCGACGCGCCCGAGTATCTCTCGCTGCCCAACGTCGGCTGTGTGGGCGGCAGTTGGATGGTCCCGGCGGACGCGGTGGCCGCCGGGGACTGGGCACGCGTCGAGGAGCTGGCGCGGAGCGCGGCGCGGCTCGGCGAGGTCAGGGCGCCGGGGCCGGGGACCTGGGCGGGTTCGGCGTCGTAGGCGGTGCAGGGTCGCGGGCGGGCCGGGGTGGCGGGCGCCTTCAGGGTCCCGGGCGGGTTCAGGGCCGTAGGTGGGAGGTGTCGTTGAAGAGGCGGACGCTGGCGTTGCCGTCGGCGTAGTACGCCACCACCGACAGGGAGGCGGCCGACAGTTCCATCCGGAACAGGGACTCGGGCGGGGCGCCGAGGGCCTGGCGGACGAACATCTTGATCGGGGTGACGTGCGTGACGAGGAGGACCGTGCGGCCCGCGTACGCCGCGACCAGCTTGTCGCGGGCGGCGGCGATCCGGACGGCCGTCTCGGCGAAGCTCTCGCCGCCGCCGGTGGGACGGGCCTCCGGGTCGGCGAGCCAGGCGTTCAGGTCGTCGGGGTAGCGCTCGCGGACCTCGCCGAAGGTGAGGCCCTCCCAGGCGCCGAAGTCCGTCTCCCGCAGCCCCTCTTCGATCGTCACGTCCAGGCCCAGGCGCGCGGCGACGATGGCGGCGGTCTCCCGGGTGCGGGTGAGGGGGGAGGCGACGACGGCCTGGACGGTGCCGCGCTTGGCGAGGGCCTCCGCGGCTCGGTGGGCCTGTTCGCGGCCGGCGGCGGAGAGGGCGGGGTCGGTGCCGCCGCTGCCGGAGAAACGCTTCTGGGGGGTGAGGGGGGTCTCGCCGTGCCGGAGCAGCACGAAGGTGGCGGGGGCGCCGAGGTCGGGCGCGCTGCTCCAGCCCGGGGTGTCGACGGGGCGGTCACCGGGGGCGGTGGCGCTCGCCCCGCCGGTGACGCCGGCAAGGCCGCCCGCGGCCACCCCGGACGCACCCCCTGAGGCGTCGGGAGCCGACGTGCCCCCTGAGGCGTCCAGAGCCGCCGTGCTCCCCGAAGCCGACCACTGCTCCCCTCTCGCCCCCGCGTCCATCGCCTCGTTGGCCAGGCGGTCGGCGTGTCTGTTCCGCTCGCGGGGGATCCACTCGTAGGTGACCCGGTCGGGGGGGAAGACCGCCCGGGCCTGGGTGGCCAGGGGCTTCATCGCGGGGTGTTTGATCTTCCAGCGGCCCGACATCTGCTCGATGACGAGCTTGGAGTCCATACGGACGTGGACGCGGGCCGTCGGGTCGAGGGCGTGGGCGGCGCGCAGGCCGGCCAGGAGGCCGCGGTACTCGGCGACGTTGTTGGTGGTGACGCCGATGTACTCGGCGGCCTCGGTCAGCGGCTCCCCCGTGGCCGCGTCCCGCACCACCGTGCCGTAGCCCGCGGGCCCCGGGTTGCCCCGCGACCCGCCGTCCGCCTCGACGATGAACTCCCGCACCCGACACGCCCCTTGTCTACGACGTCTACAGACCCGACTCGGCCGTGCGCACCAGGATGCGGCGGCAGTTCTCGCAGCGCACCACGGCGTCCGGCGCCGCCGAGCGGATCTCGTTCAGCTCGGTGATCGCCAGTTCCTGGCGGCAGCCCTGGCAGGTGCGGGCGTACAGCTTCGCGGCGCCGATGCCGCCCTGCTGCTCGCGCAGCTTGTCGTAGAGCTTCAGCAGGTCGGCCGGGACGGAGGCGGCGACCACCTCGCGCTCCTTGGTCACCGAGGCGACCTCGCCGTCGATCTGCTCGCAGGCCGCGTCCCGGCGCGCGACGGCGTCGTCGATCTTCGACTGGACGGACGCGACCCGCTCGGTCAGCTCGTTCACCCGCTCCTGGGCGGCCTCGCGGCGCTCCATGACCTCCAGGACCACGTCCTCCAGGTCGCCCTGCCGCTTGGCGAGGGAGGCGATCTCGTGCTGCAGGCTGGCCAGGTCCTTGGGCGAGGTGACCGCGCCGGAGTCCAGGCGCTGCTGGTCGCGGGCGGCGCGCCGGCGCACCTGGTCGACGTCCTGCTCGGCCTTGGTCTGCTCGCGGGCGGTGTCGCTCTCCTCGGTCTGCGCGGCGACGAGCAGGTCGCGCAGCTGGGTGAGGTCCTTGGTCAGCGCGTCGATCTCGGCGTGCTCGGGCAGCGACCTGCGCTTGTGCGCGAGCTGCTGCAGGCGGACGTCCAGGTCCTGGACGTCCAGGAGGCGGATCTGGTCGGCGGGCGCGGCGTTCAGTTGGGGGCTCCCGGGTTCAGCTAGAGGTGGTGGACGCCGCGTGGGCGGTCCAGGGGTCGGTGACCGTCTTGGAGACGTGGACCCTGAGGTCCCAGCCGTGGCGGTCGGAGATCTCGTCGAGCTGGCTCGCGGCCAGCTCGCACCAGGGCCACTCGGTGGCCCAGTGCGCCGCGTCGAGCAGCGCGAGGGGGCTTGCGGCGACGGCTTCGCTCGCCGGGTGGTGACGCAGGTCGGCGGTGAGGAAGGCGTCGACGCCGGCCGCGCGGACCTGGTCGAAGAGGCCGTCGCCGGAGCCGCCGCTGACGGCGACCGTGCGGATGACGGCCTCGGGGTCGCCGGCCACCCGGATGCCCTGCGCGGTGGCGGGGAGCCGCCGGGCAGCGCATTCGGCCAGCTCGCGGACGGTCAGCGGGTGGTCCAGTTCGCAGACGCGGCCGAGGCCCCGGCGGCCCTCCGGGTCGGTGGGGTCGGGCACCAGGGGCCGTACGACCCGCAGGTCGAGCGCGCCGGCCAGGGCGTCCGAGACGCCCGGGTCGGCCGTGTCGGCGTTGGTGTGGGCGACGTGCAGGGCGATGTCGTTCTTGATCAGCGTGTGCACGACACGGCCCTTGAAGTGGCTCGCCGCGACCGTGGTGGTCCCCCGCAGATAGAGCGGGTGGTGGGTCACCAGCAGGTCGGCGCCGAGTTTCACCGCCTCCTCGACGATCTCCTGCACGGGGTCGACGGCGAACAGGACCCGGGTGACCTCCTGGCCGGGGTCGCCGACGACGGTGCCGACCGCGTCCCAGGACTCGGCCCGCTCGGCGGGCCACAGGGTCTCCAGCGCGGCGATGACTTCAGACAGACGGGGCACGAGGGCAAGGCTACCTGGCTGGCCTGCGCGGCCGTACCGCATACGGGGGCTCTGCCCCGGTCAGCACAAAGGTCCCGTTTTCCTCAGCTGAATCGCTTCTGCACCACCCGTATGTGTGAAGCCGGACCCGCCCGTCCCACGCCTGTGCGTGCGAAAACTAGCTTCGTCGCCGGAGGTGACCGAACGATGACGGCCTGTGCGATCGAACCCCCGTCCACGGACGGGACCGACGGGGTGCCGGTGACGGTTTTCGCCCTCACGGCCGACGGCGCCTACGCGGCCCGGCTCGCCTCGGCCGGCGACTGCTGGTTCCCGGAGCGCTGGACCCTGGACGGCCCGGAGCCGTACGCGGTGCCGCTGCCCGGCGACCAGCCCGAGGAGCCCGGCACCGAGGTGCAGCCGCTGTCCGACGGCCGGGTGCTGATCCACCGGCTGGTCGAGCACCGGCACGCCTTCTCGCTGCTGTACCCGACCGGGCCCGGCACCGGCGAGCTGCCGCTGGGCGCGGTGGAGTGCCCCGAGCCCGGCACCCGGCTGACGCTGCTGCCGCCCGCGCCGGGAGGCACCCGGGCGTACGCCCTCGCGGTGGGGCCGCGCTCGAGCGCGGTCTGGCTGGTGACGGGCGGAGCGTCCGGGCCGGAGCGGCTGGCGGAGGTGCCGGGACGCTGCTCGGGCGGGGTGTGGCTGGACCGCGCCGGGCGGATGCTGGCGCTGGACCGGGAGCTGGGCGGGCCGGTGAAGACCGTCGTGGTGGACCTGGAGCGCGCCGAGGTGTCGCCGCTGCTGCAGATCGCGGCCGGCAGCGACGACCGGCTGCTGCTCGCCGACCCCGACAGCGGGCTGCTGCTCATCTCCTCCGACGCGCCCTCGCCCGGGCAGGAACGATTGGGCTGGGGCGTGCTCGGCAGCACGCTGCCGGTGCGCTTCCCCGAGAGTCTCAGGGTGCCGGACTGCGCGGTGACGCCGTTCGCGATCCAGCCCGGGCAGGTGCTGATGCCGGAGAACTGCGCGGTGGCGCTGCGCCTCGACGGCCCGTACGGCAGCTGGGTGGGCGTCTGGCGGCCCGCCGGGCGGCGGGTGGTCCATCTGCCGGCGCCGCTGGGGTGGCTGGCCGGGGCCGGGCTGTGGACGCCGGAGGGGGTGCTGCGGCTGCCGTACACCACACAGCACACTCCGTGCGGGGTGGCGGAGTTGACGGCGCCGAAGGCGGAGGCGGCCGCGCGGCGCGCCAGGCCCGCGGGGCCGGAGGACGCGGATCCGGAGGGTGCGGTCCAGGACCCCGCGGGTACGGCCGGCGGGGCGCCCGGGGTGTCGCCGCAGCCGGCGGGACCGGGGCCTGCGGAACCCGTGCGAGCGGAACCCGCGGAGCAGGTCACGGCACGTCCGGTGCCGTTGCAGCAAGCGCCTCTGGGACGTCTTGTAACGAACTAGTGCCGGTTGGCGTGTGCGCCTGGATTCGGCCCGTGGTGTGCCGGTTACACTCGCCCGGCTGTACGAAAGATCATGTTGACGGGGTGAATTACTTCCGATGAGCGACACCAGCACGACTCAGCAGCTGTCTGCCGACTCTCAGGAGGCGGTCGGCCACGGCCGGCACCGGGGCCCGGTAGCGGCCCAGGAGAGCGAGTCGGCTCCGCACGGCAAGCACCGCAAGCCGGCCGAGCAGACCACGGAGGCCGCTGCCTGACGGCAGTGACGGAGCAGGGGGCGCCCACGCGGACGCCCCCTCTTCCTTTTCGGGCGCGCGGTGCCCGTCTCAGCCGTACTCGACGACCGTGTCCGCGAGGACCGGCGCGTCACCCCGCTCCACGGCGCTCACCACCACCTGGACGCTCCCCGCGCGCCGCCACATGCGGACGCGCAGCGTCTCCCCCGGGTACACGACCCCCGCGAAGCGGGCGGTGTACGACCGCACCCGGGTCACCTCGCCGCCGAGCAGCGTGTCCACGACCGCCTTGAGGGTGATGCCGTAGGTGCACAGCCCGTGCAGGATCGGCCGGTCGAAGCCGGCGAGCCGGGCGAACTCGGGGTCGGCGTGCAGCGGGTTCCGGTCGCCCGAGAGGCGGTACAGGAGGGCCTGGTCCGGGCGGACGGGGCGTTCGACGGTCCGGTCGGGTCCGCCGGCGGGCGGGTCGAGCCGGGTGGAGGGGCCGCGGTCGCCGCCCCAGCCGCCCTCCCCGCGCACGAAGATCCGGGCGTCGGCGGTCCACAGCGGGCCGGCGGCGTCGGCGACGTCGGTGCGCAGGACCAGGACGGCGGCCTTGCCCTTGTCGTGGACGGCGACGAGCCGGTGGGTCGCGGTCGCGGCGCCCTCGGCCGGGATCGGACGGTGGATCCGCAGACTCTGCCCGCCGTGCAGGACCTTGGCGAGCTCGACGTCCACGCCGGGCACGGACAGCCCGCCGATCACGCCGGGCGCGCCGGAGCCGGCGACGGTGGCGAAACTCGGCAGGACGTGCAGCCGGGACTCCAGCGTGTAACGCAGCTCGTCGGGGTCGGTGGCCGGGTCGTCCTTGTCGGGGTCGGCTCCCGCGCCGATGCCGAGGTGGTAGAGCTGGACGTCCTTGGCGGTCCAGGAGATCTCGCCGGTCCGGGGTTCGGCCGCGAGGGCGCGGCGTGCGTCGATGGGCATGGGGCTCCTGACACTGGCTGCGGGCCGGACTGGAACGCGTTCCAGTCCGGCGTCCTCTGTATAGCCGAGCGCTTCACGCCTGGGAAGCTGCTGACGCCACGTCAGATGAGGGCAGTGACATTTGTCCTGCCCGAGTCCGTACACGTGCCTCTGCCCGAAGCGGGGCCGCGCTCCCTAACGTCGCAGACATGACACAGACGGAGAACACCGCCGTGTCCTTCACGGGGGCGGTCAGGACGTACGGCGCGGTGCGCGCCGTCGACGGGGTGGACCTGGACATCGGGCGCGGGGAGACCGTGGCCCTGCTCGGCCGCAACGGCGCGGGCAAGTCGACCACGATCGGGCTGCTGCTCGGGCTGTACGAGCCCGACGCCGGCACGGTGGAGCTGTTCGGGGCCGCGCCGGAGCACTCGGTGCGGGCGGGCCGGGTGGGCGCGATGCTCCAGGACGCACGGCCGGTGCCGCGGGTCACCGTGGCCGAACTGGTGGGCTTCGTCGCCTCCCGGTATCCCGCGCCGATGCCCGTCGCGCGGGCGCTGGACCTGGCCGGGATCGCGGACCTCGCCGGACGGCGGGTGGACCGGCTGTCCGGTGGACAGGTCCAGCGGGTGCGGTTCGCCGTCGCGCTGTGCGGGGATCCGGCGCTGCTGGTGCTGGACGAGCCGACGGCCGCGCTGGACGTGGAGGCCAGGCACGCCTTCTGGGCGTCGATGCGCGCCTACGCCGAGCGCGGCCACACCGTCCTGTTCTCCACGCACTACCTGGAGGAGGCGGACGCCTACGCCGACCGGATCGTGGTCATCGACCGGGGCCGGATCGTCGCCGACGGAACCGGGGAGGAGCTGCGCCGCGCGGCCGGGGGCAGCCTGGTGTGCGTGGACCTGGCGGGCCGGCAGCCGGAGGCCCTGGGCCTGCTGCCCGGGGTCCGCTCGGTGGAGGTGCTCGGCGACCGGGCCCGCCTGCGCACCGACGACTCGGACGCGACGGTGATCGCCCTGGCCGGGCTGGGCGCGATCAGGAACCTGGAGGTGTCTCCGGCGTCCCTGGACGACGCCTTCCTGGCCATCACGGCCGGGGACGACGCCGCCCAGGGCAGCGGCTCCCCTGCCCGGCCGGCGACGGAACGCCCCCTTCCCCCGCACACCCCGGAGACCGTGTGATGCTCGCCTACGTCCGCCTGGAGACCCTGCGCACCCTGCGCGACACCGGCTTCGTCGTCGGCGGCGTGGCGATGCCGGTCATGATGTACCTGCTGTTCACCAACCTCGGGCAGAACGACGGCGGTTGGAAGACGGCCTCGATGATCGGCATGGCCGCCTACGGCGCCGTGGGCTCGGCGCTGAACACCGGAGGCGCCGTCACCGAGGACCGCGCGACGGGCTGGCTGCGGCAGCTCCGCGTGACCCCGATGAGCCCCCGCGAGGTGGTGGCCGGCCGGGCCCTGACCGGCGTGGTGACCGTGCTGCCGTCGATCGTCGCGGTGCTGGCGGCGGGCGGACTGGTCAACGGCGTACGGCTGGCGGCGGGCCACTGGGCGGCGATCGCGCTGCTGCTGTGGCTCGGCTCGGTCCCGTTCACGCTGCTGGGACTCGGCAACGGCTACCGGCTGACCGGGCCCGCCACCGGCGTGGTCAACATGGTGTGCAATCTGGGGCTCGCGGTGCTCGGCGGGCTGTGGTTCCCGGTCAGCCTCTTCCCGGGCTGGCTGCGGGCCGTGTCGGCGTACACCCCCACCCACCGGTTCGCCCAGCTGGGCACCGCCGTATCGGAGGGGCACGCGCCGGGCGCCGGTGCCATCATCGTGCTGACGGCCTGGCTGCTGCTGTTCGGTTCGTACGCCGTGCTGTCGTACCGCCGTCGGGCGGGGACCATCTGACCGGGGGAAACACGGACATGACGTGGGTGTCGGGAGTTCGGTGCCAGCTGCGGGCCCTGCGGGCCGAGCGGCGCCAGTGGCAGGCCGAGCACGAGCGATTCAGGGCCGCACAGCGGGCCGCCCGCAAGGAGGGCAGGGACCCGGACGCCGAGCACCCGGGCCCGCCGCCCACCGGCTTCACGCTGCTGCCCTGGCTGCTGATGGGGATGGGAGCCTTCTCCAACCTCCTCCAGGGCAGGACCACGAGCCCGTGGATCGGCGGCGTGGGCCTGGTGACCTTCAACACCCTGTACATCTACGTCACCTTCCGCTCCTTCCGGCGGGAGACCCGCGAGGCGGCCTCCACCCGGGTGGCGCTGCTGCTCATGGCCCTGGTGACCACGGGTCTGGCGCTCGGCTACGGCGGTGACTGGCTGATGTTCTTCCCGCTGCTCGGCCTCGCCGTGGGCGCCGCCCTGCGCGGGCCGTGGCTGGGCCGCGCCGGACTGCTGCTGACCGTCTACGCGGCCAGTGTCTCCGCGGTCCGGGGCGACTGGGGGGACGCGACGAACATCGGCTACGCGACCTTCCTCTCCAGCATGGTGACCGCCGCCATCCTCGGCCTGTCCGAGGCCGTACGGGAACTGCGCGCCGCCCGCGAGGAGCTGGCCCGGCGCGCGGTGGAGAAGGAGCGGCTGCGCTTCTCCCGGGACCTGCACGACCTGCTGGGGCACACGCTGTCGGTGATCGTGGTGAAGTCGGAGGCGGCCCGGCGGCTGGCGGCGCGCGATCTGGACGCGGCGCTGGGGCAGATCGCGGACATCGAGTCGGTGGGCCGGCAGGCGCTCACCGAGATCCGCGAGGCGGTGACCGGCTACCGGGAGGGCAGCCTCGCCACCGAGCTGTCCCGGGCCCGCTCGGCGCTGTCGGCGGCGAGCATCGAGCCGGTGGTACGGCAGTCCGGGGTGCCGCTGGAGCCGCAGACGGAGGCGCTGCTGGGCTGGGTCGTGCGCGAGGCGGTGACCAACGTGGTGCGGCACAGCGACGCGAGCCGCTGTGAGATCACCGTGGACAGCGGTGCCGAGCGGGCCGTGCTCACCGTCTCGGACAACGGCGGCGGCCGGCCGGTGCGCCGGTCCGAGGCGGGGATCGGCGGGACCGGCCTGAAGGGGCTGACCGAGCGCCTCGCGGCGGCGGGCGGCTCGCTGAGGGCCGGCCCGGCGCCGCGGGGCGGTTTCACGGTGACCGCCGAACTTCCGGTGGCCTCCGCCGAGTTCGCGGACGCGGTGGCTACGGCGCCCAGGGCCCGCTGACGGCCCAGCTGACGTCGTCGGTCCACGACGTGCTGCTGTCGAAGCCGTTGGAGCCGCCGTCGCTCGCTATGTACAGGCCGTAGTCGTGGTGGCGCAGGTATCTGGCCGGGTAGTTGTACGAGGCGAACGAGGTGCCGGTGCCGCTCTTGCCGGCCTGCGGGCAGAAGGTGGCGTCGGCCCGGAACTGCGCGGTGCCGTCCATGGGTTGCCGGTACAGCTTGTAGTTGTAGTGGCGCAGGTAGTCGCCGGGGTAGTTGCGCGACTCGAAGGACACGCACGAACTGCTCGCCAGGCCACGGCGGACGATCCAGGTGGCGTCGTTCTTGTCCAGGCTGGAACTGCCCGAGGTGATCGAGGAGATGACGCCGGCGTCGTTCTGGTGGCGGACGTAGTCGGCGGTGCAGCAGGGGGTCGTGGCGCGCAGGGAGATCTCCGAGCCGGGGCTGAGGGTGCCGGTGCTGCCGGTGGCGCCGCCGTAGCCGACGGAGACGATGTTCGCCTGGACGGCGTTGTCGGCGGCGTCGGTCGGGATGCCGGAGGTCATGACGCCCTCGAAGAACGAGCCGATGGAGCCGTTGCTGTTGTCGCCGCCGGTGCCGAGGACGATCGCGCCTTCCTGGTGCATGGGCGAGTATCCACTCCTGGTCGGCTCACCGCCGGAATAGGTGGTGGTCAGCCCGCCGGACTGCGCGTTTCCCCATTTCAGCGCGAAATGGTTCTGGCCGTTGTTCTTCAGCAGCGCGGTCACGAACGGAAGGGGTCCGGTACCGGTGTCGGAGGTGTTCCTGCTGTATCCGGCGTCGGACTGGAACAGCCCGTTCTCCAGGTCGGCCTGCACCCAGGGGCCCTGTCCGTAGCAGGGCGAGAACCAGCACTCGGTGCCGAAGTTGATGGCGTCCATGTGGCCGTTGCCGGTGTCCATGTTGTTGGTCTCGGCGTTGCCGTAGTCGAAGCAGCAGGCGCCGTTGACGTGGGTGCCGGAGGTCACCATGTACATCCCCTCGGCGGCGCCGTTGGTGGCGACGCCGGAGGTGGAGTCGTCCCGGTAGCCCATGCCGGCGCTGATCTCCAGGCCGTAGACCTGGTGGCCGCCGACGGTCACCGGCAGCGCGTCGGCGGGCGCCCCGACGTCCGCCTTCCCGGCGCCGCCCGCGCCCTCGACGGTGAGGTCGTTGTGGCGGGAGGACTGGTCGTAGATCTTGGTGATGACGCAGGTCGTGCCCGAGCAGAAGGAGTCCTGGGCGGCGGCGTTCGCGTATCCGCCGGCGGCCGAGAGCCCGATGTCCCTCGTGGCGCCGTCCGAGGCGCGCTGCACCTGGTAGAGCGGGCCGTCGTACGAGGAGTACAGCGCCCTGACCATGCTGTGCGCGGCGACGCAGGGGGTGCCGGCGGCGCCGTAGACGTCGCAGGGCAGCGAGCCGGCGGCGACGGCCCCGGGCGCGCCGGCGCCGAGGAGCAGGGCGGCGAGGGTCGCGCAGACGGCGAGCACGGACAGGGCGGCGCCGCGCAGGCGCCGGGGACGGGAGCGGGGGGTTCTCAGGAGCACGGGTGCACCTCGACGTGGTCTGGCCGTGTCGTTCGGTATCTCGGACGCTGTTCGATCGAAATACCGAACTATTCGGCAGCGGAATTACGGAGGGGTTTCCTGAAATGCACGGGCGATTGTTTGGGCGCCGTCCAGGGCCGTCAACCCCTGCCGCACCGGAAAAGGGAGAGTCTTTAATCGGCCCGCGCCGTCAGCAACGGCTGGAAGAAACCCGTCTGTTCGGGCATCAGCCAGGCGACGCGAGTGAATCCCGCGCCTTCCGCGAACCGGGCGAGCCGGTCGCGGCCGAGCGCCCAGTAGGCGGCCCGCCGGACCCGGACCCGCCACTCCCCCGCGTCGTCCTGGCCGCCCTGGGCCGGTACCAGCTGGATGTGCTCCAGGTCGTAGTGCTCGCCGTCCTCGTGCCAGTGCCACAGCTGGAAGGTGACCGTCCGCCCGGAGCCGTCCGCGCTCTCGTGCACCTGCGGCGGTGTCGAGGCCGGGCGCTCGCGCAGCAGCTCGTCGTACGCCCGGGTGCTGAGCAGCAGCCGTCCGCCGGGCCGCAGCACCCTGCGCATCTCGGCCAGCGCGGCGCGCACGTCCGGCTCGGTGAGGAGGTGGGGCAGCGCGTTGTCGGCGCAGACGACGGCGTCGAACCGGCCGCCGGGGAACGGCAGTCGCCGCATGTCCGCGCCGGCCGTCGGCAGGTTCAGCCCCCACCGGGCGGCCTCCCGGCCCGCACGGGCGGCGGCCCGCACGCTGAGGTCGGTCCCGACGACCCGGTGGCCCCGCGACGCCAGCCCGATGGCCTGCGTCCCGATCCCGCAGGCGCAGTCCAGCACCACCGCCCGCTCCCGGCCCACCAGGGCGTCCAGCGCCACGCCCTGCCGGCGCACGCTCGCCGCCCAGTCCGGGTAGATCAGGTGGTAGTCGTCGGCCAGATCGTCGTAGAAACGGGCGGTCGAAGACGGGGACATACGGGGAGGTTAGCGGGGCACGCGGAGGCGGTGGCGGGGATTTTTCCCCGGGGCCGCATCGGGCGCCGCGAGGCCACGCGCCGGAGCCTTGCACAGCGCCCCCGGAGCCGCCGGGGCACGCTCCCGCAAGCTGTCAGAGCCGCGCGTCTCCCGCCGTAACCTGAAGCCATGAACGAGATGCCCCGGGAGCACCGGACCGCGAAGTCCATTCGGGTGCTGCTCGCCGAGGACCAGGGCATGATGCGGGGCGCGCTCGCACTGCTGCTCGGCATGGAGGAGGACATCGAGGTGGTGTCCCAACTGGGCTCGGGCGACGGCATCGTGGACGCGGTGCTCACTCACCGCCCGGACGTGGCCCTGCTGGACATCGAGCTCCCCGGCATCAGCGGTCTCGACGCGGCGGCCGAGCTGCGCGAGCAGGCGCCCGACTGCCGGGTGCTGATCCTCACCACCTTCGGCCGGCCCGGCTATCTGCGCCGGGCCATGGAGGCCGGCGCGGCCGGGTTCCTCGTCAAGGACGGCCCCGTGGAGGAGCTGGCCGCGGCGATCCGGCGCGTGCTCACCGGGGAGACCGTCGTCGATCCCGCGCTGGCCGCCGCCGCGCTGAGCGCCGGGCCGAATCCGCTGACGGCGCGTGAGTGCGAGGTGCTGAATGCGTCGGTGGACGGGGCGACGGTCGCCGACATCGCCGGCAGGCTGCATCTGTCGGAGTCCACCGTCCGCAACTACCTGTCCGCGGCGATCGGCAAGACGGGCACCCGCAACCGGGCGGAGGCGGTGCGGGAGGCCCGGCAGCAGGGCTGGCTGTGAGCCGCCGCCGAGCCGCCCGGGTCAGCCGCGCGGCCCGGTGACCCTGCGCGGCAGCCACACCAGCATCAGCACCGCCCCGCCCAGCAGCACCGCCGTACTGACCCGGAACGCCAGCGCATAGCCGTCGGTCAGCGCTTCCGGCCCGTGCCCGGCGCCCGTGCCGGCCGCGGCTACGGTCGACATCACGGCGAGCCCCAGCGAACCGCCCATCGTCCGCGAGGTGTTGACCAGCCCCGACACCACGCCCGCCTCGCCCGGCGCCGCCCCCGACGTGGCGAGGGAGGCGAGCGGGGTCGCCGCCAGGCCCGCGCCGAGCATCATCAGGACGCCCGGGACCATGATCGCGGTGACGTACTCCTCGTGCGCGCTCATCGTCGACTGCCAGCCGAAGCCGGCGGCGGCCACCAGCGTGCCCAGCACCGCCACGTTCCGCGGGCCCGCTAGCCGCATCAGGCGCGGCGCCAGCTTGGAGCCGACGACCACGGCCAGCGAGCTGGGGACGAGCGCGACACCGGCTTCCAGCGGCGAGTAGCCGAGGACGTTCTGGGCGTAGAGCGTCATGAAATACCACATGCAGAACATGGCCGAGCCGGAGAGGAACATCGCCGCGTTGGCCGAGGCGACCGGGCGCAGCCGGAGCAGGCCGAGCGGCATCAGCGGGGCCGCCGTGCGGGCCTCGGCCAGCAGGAACAGGGCGATCAGCAGCAGCCCGGCGAGCAGCGGCGTCAGCGTGGCCGGGGCCGTCCAGCCCTCCGCCTCGGTCTGCGAGATGCCGTAGGCCAGGGTGGCGAGGCCCGCCGTGACGAGCAGGGCGCCCGGCAGGTCGAGGCGCCGCCCGTCGCCGGCGCGGCTCTCGGTGAGCCAGAGCACCGAGCCGGCCAGCACCAGCGCGCCCACCGGCACGTTGATCAGCAGCACCCAGCGCCAGGAGAGCACGTCCACGAGCACCCCGCCGACCAGCCCGCCCGCGGCTCCGCCGCCGGCGCCGACCGCGGTCCAGGTGGCGATCGCGCGGGCCCGTGCCGCGCCCTCCGGCACGGCGGAGGTCAGCAGGGTCAGCGTGGAGGGCGCGAGCACCGCCGCCCCGAGGCCCTGCACGGCCCGTGCCAGGAGCAGCTGCGGGCCCTCCTGGGCGAGGCCGCCGCCCAGCGAGGCCAGCGTGAACAGGCCGAGGCCGACCAGGAACATCCGCTTGCGGCCGTAGAGGTCGCCGGCCCGGCCGCCGAGCAGCATGAACCCGGCGAAGGCGATGGCGTAGGCGTTCACGACCCACTGCAGGCCGGTCGCGGTCAGGCCGAGCCCGGACCGCATGGACGGCAGGGCGACGTTCACCACCGACACGTCGAGCACGACCAGGAACTGTCCGGCGCAGGCGAGTGCCACCACCAGCCAGGTGGGCGGTGCCGTGCGGCGGGATATACGGGGTGCGGTGTCGGCGGCTTCCAGCATGGGCGTCATGGTCTCAAGCCGGTTGCGGTCCTTGCATCGGCTTTTCGGACCACGAGCGCCCTCAGCCCTGCGGCCTAGGTCCCACACCCTCTCCAGCTGCTGACGGCGCGTCAGAAACCCATGAGGAGGTCAAGAATTCATTAGCAGCCCGAAGCAACGGAATAGTTGCCTGTGCATACGAGGTTTACCCGGCACTTATGTACACGGGAGGCCTCACTCAATGACCCACACGACGACCGACCAGCCGCCCCGGAGGGCCGGCGGCGCCCTGGTCCCGGTGCTCGCCTTCGCGGGCATCGTCGTCGCGGTGATGCAGACGCTGCTCGTGCCGGTCATCAAAGACCTGCCGCAGCTGCTGGACACCGCGCCCTCCAACGCCACCTGGGTCCTCACCTCGACCCTCCTGTCCGGCGCCGTGGCCACGCCCATCATGGGCCGGCTCGGCGACCTCTACGGCAAGCGGCGGATGCTGATCCTCAGCCTGGCCGTGATGGTGGTCGGCGCCCTGATCAGCGCCCTCACCAGCCAGCTGCTGACCATGATCGTCGGCCGTACCCTCCAGGGCTTCGCCATGGGCGCGATCCCGCTCGGCATCGGTCTGATGCGCGACATGCTGCCCCGCGAACGGCTCGGCTCGGCCATGGCCCTGATGAGTTCCTCCATCGGCGTCGGCGGCGGCCTCGCCCTGCCCGCCGCGGCCCTGGTCGCCCAGCACACCGACTGGCACGCCCTGTTCTACGGCGCCGCCGGCCTCGGCGTGCTGTCCATCGCCCTGACCCTGCTCGTCGTCCCCGAGTCCCCCGTGCGCGCCGAGGGCTCCTTCGACCTGCTCGGCGCCGTCGGCCTGTCCGGCGGACTGGTGCTCCTGCTGCTGCCGATCACCAAGGGCAGCGACTGGGGATGGTCGTCGGGCACGACGCTCGGCCTGTTCGCCGGGTCGGTCGTCGTCCTCGTGCTGTGGGGCCTGTACGAGCTGCGCAGCCAGGCGCCCCTGGTCGACCTGCGCACCACCGCGCGCCCTGCCGTCCTCTTCACCAACCTCGCCTCGATCATGGTCGGCGTCGCGTTCTACGTCGTCTCCCTGGTCCTGCCCCAGCTGCTCCAGCTGCCGAAGGCCACCGGCTACGGCCTCGGCCAGTCCATGGTCGTCGCGGGCCTGTGCGTGGCCCCGCTGGGTCTGACGATGATGTTCACGGCGCCGGTGTACGCCCGGCTGTCCGCCCGGTACGGCCCGAAGACCACCCTCATCATCGGCCTGCTGGTCATCGCGATCGGCTACGGCGGCGGGCTCGGCCTGATGGACGCCGCCTGGCAGACGATCGTCACCTCCGTGATCCTCGGCGCGGGCATCGGCCTCGCCTACTCCTCGCTGCCCGCGCTGATCGTCGGCGCGGTGCCGGCCTCGGAGACCGGCGCGGCGAACGGCCTCAACACCCTGATGCGGTCCATCGGCACCTCGGTGTCGAGCGCCGTCGTCGGGATGGTGCTGGCCAACACGGCGCAGAACGCCGGCGGCGTCGCGATCCCGACCATGCACGGGTTCCGGGTGTCCTTCCTGATCGCGACGGCCGCGGTGGCGGTGGGTCTGCTGCTCGCGCTGTTCCTGCCCAGGGCCTCCCGGCCGGGTCCGCAGCACACACAGCTGCGGGCCAGCAGCGAGGAGGACGCCGTGCTGGAGCGGGCCGAGGAGGTGCTGCGGGGCTTCCGCGGCCGGGTGCTGGGCGCCGACGGCGTTCCGGTCGCCCGGGCCAGGGTCACGCTGATCGACCGGCGGGGCCGGCAGGAGGGCGCGACCGTCACCGACGAGGACGGCAGCTATGCCCTCGCCGTGCCGGCGCAGGGGGCGTACGTCCTCGCCGCGAAGGCCTCCGGCCACGGGCCGCGGGCCTCCGCCGCCACGCACTCCGGTGAGGAGCGGGCCGTCGAGCTGGATCTTTCGCTGCCCGGGGAGACCGTGAGCGCCTAGCCGCACGGCCCCGCGCCCCTCCGCGGCGCCTGCCGCACCCCCCGTCGACGCGCCGACGGGGGGTGCGGCAGCATGGGCGCCCGGAACAGCCGTACGACCGGAAGGCCCCCATGTCCGCCACCGCCCCCAAGCCCGAGATCCTGGCCGCGTTCGAGGCGGCCAAGGGGTTCATGCCCGTGGACGAGGGGCTGGCGCTGTACGCGGCGGCGGTGGAGGCCGGGCGGCTGGGGCTGCCGCTGCTGGAGGTGGGGACGTACTGCGGCCGGTCCACCGTGCTGCTCGCCGACGCGGCCCGGGCGGCCGGGGTCACGGCGCTGACGGTGGACCACCACCGGGGCAGCGAGGAACAGCAGCCGGGCTGGGACTACCACGACCCGGAGACCGTCGACCCGGAGGTCGGCCTGATGGACACGCTGCCGGCCTTCCGGCGGACGCTGTTCAAGGCGGGCCTGGAGGAGCACGTGGTCGCCCTCGTGGGGCGCTCGCCGCAGATCGCCGCCCTGTGGAACACCCCACTCGGCCTCGTCTTCGTCGACGGCGGCCACACCGACGAGCACGCCGCCGCCGACTACGAGGGCTGGGCGCCGCACGTCGCCGAGGGCGGCCTCCTCGTCATCCACGACGTCTTCCCGGAACCCGAGGACGAGTTCACCGGCCAGGCGCCGTACCGCGTGTACCTGCGGGCCCTCGGGTCCGGGGCGTTCACCGAGGTCTCGGTGACCGGCTCCCTGCGTGTCCTGCGGCGAACCGGAGCGGGGATCTGACGGCCCGGTTAGAGTCGCAACGTGTCCTACCTAGGCCCCGAGTTCGATCCCCCGCAGTCGCGCCGGTCCCGGCGTGGTCCGTTGGCTGTGGCGCTCGCCGCGCTGGTGCCCGGCGCGTTGCTCGGCTGGGTGGTGTACGAGGCGGTGGGCGGCGGCGCCGGGAAGGGCGGCGCGGACCGTACGGCGTCCGCGGCGCCCGTGTCCGGTACGGCCGGCGCGTCCGCGCCGTCGGCCCACGCCGCGTCCCCTTCCTCGTCCTCTTCGTCCTCTTCCTCCGCTTCCTCCGTCTCCTCCACCGACGACGGCAAGCGGCCCTCGGGTGCGGCCGGGGCCGGCCCGCTCAAGGGCAAGGTCGTCGTCATCGATCCCGGGCACAACCCCGGCAACTTCCAGCACACGGCCGAGATCAACCGCAAGGTGAACATCGGCACGAACTGGAAGGAGTGCGACACCACCGGGACGTCCACCAACGGCGGTTACACCGAGGCCCGGTTCACCCTGGACGTCGCGCACCGGCTGCGCGCGCTGCTGGAGAAGCAGGGCGCCACGGTGAAGCTGACCCATGACGGCGGCAGCCCCGCCTGGGGGCCCTGCGTCGACCAGCGGGCGCGGGCCGGCAACGAGGCGCACGCGGACGCGGCGATCTCCATCCACGCCGACGGCGCCGCCGAGGGCGACCGCGGCTTCCACGTGATCCTGCCGGGGCCCGTGCACGCCGGTGCCGCCGACACCCGGCACATCGTCGGCCCCTCGCACGACCTCGGTGTGCGCATCGCGGGCGACTTCGTGCGCGAGACCGGTGAGCCGGCGTCCAACTACCTGGGCCACGGTACCGGTCTCGTCACACGCACGGACCTGGGCGGTCTCAATCTGTCAACGGTTCCCAAGGTGTTCATCGAGTGCGGCAACATGCGCGATAGCAAGGACGCGGCACTGCTGACCAGCGGGGCCTGGCGACAGCGGGCGGCACAGGGGATCTCTGAGGGAATCGTGAGTTTCCTGCGTCGGTCGTGACCGGCGGGTGGATGCGGCCGGACACCGGGATCTTGTGGACGGTAGTGTCTACCGACGACGAGACGACCTACGAAGGACCTAAGGTGAATATCCGCTCCCTCACTAGAGGCGACGGCGTGGTGATCGTGGCAGCGGTTGCGCTGCTCATCGCGTCGTTCCTCAGCCTCTACTCGATCGACGGAGTCAGTAGCTCGGAGATCCCCAACGCCTGGAGCAGCGGGCCCGTCTTGTTGGGTGTCGTCCTGGCGGGCATCATCGGGGCCGCGCTGATCGTCGTCGCTCGCGGGCTGCCGCAGGCACCCAAGGTCGCGGGTCTCGACCTCGGTCACTTCGGCGTCGCGTTCACCGTCTTCGCCGCTTGGAGTGCGCTCGGGAACATCTTCGACCCGGCCAGCGGCATCGACAACATCGGCAACAGCTCCGACAGCGGCCTGAGTGCCGGCGGTGGCCTCATCCTCGCCCTGATCGCCTCGCTCGTCATGGCCGCCGCCGCCATCGCCACCCCCCTGGTCCCCGCCCTCCAGGCCGCTCTGCTCCCGGCCCCCAAGCCGGCCGCCCCGCAGCCCTACGGCGCCCAGCCGCCCGGGGGTTACGGCTACCCGGGTGCCCAGCCGCAGCCGGGCCAGCCGTACGGTGCGCAGCCGCAGCCGGGGCAGCCGTTCGGGCAGCAGCCGGCCGCGCAGGGTGCTCCGGCCGCCGCGCAGCCGCCCGCCGGTGACTTCTCGCCGTTCTGGTTCGCCGTGCCGGTGACCCGTCCGCTGTTCGCGGAGGACGGTTCGCCCAACCCGATCGCCGAACTGGCGCCGGGCACCTGGTACCTGGCCGTGGAGCAGCGTGGTGCCGCGCTCGTCGCGCAGACCCAGGACGGCCGCCGTGGCGTCCTGCAGGACACCACCGGGATTCAGCGCGGCTGAGTCCGCCGCAGCCGTCGCACACGGCCCCTCGCCCGTCCGGGCGGGGGGCCGTTGCCGTCGTACGGCCGCTCCCGACAAGGGAATTGACGGTGTGCCGGGACGGCGGACCTCCTAGCTGCTTCCCCTGAGCTGGGAGGCGGACGGCACCTTGTCCTCGACCGGGGCGCCGGCGCTCGCGCCCGCTCCCTTGACCTTGTCGATGGTGTCGTTGAAGGAGTTCACCGCGCTGCCGTCGCCCTTGCGGAGCCTGGACGGCAGGTCCTTCAGGCCGGCGATGGCGGAGTCGAGCGGCGCGAGCGCCTTGGACAGCGTGGGGTCGGCCTGGGCGTTGCGGACGGCGGCCTTGAGGCGGTTGTAGGCGAAGGCGCCGGCGACGGCGGCCTTGACGAGGGCCGTCTTGCGGCCGTGGGCGCCCTTCTTGAACTTCCCGGCCTTGTAGGGCTTCACGATCCACTGGTAGGTCGCGCCGGCCGCGAGACCGGCGTCCACGACGAAGCGCGTCCTGGCGAACCTGCGCTTCTCCGCGGAGGTCGTGGGGCCGGGGGTGGCGGCGGCCGGGACGGTCTGCAGGGCCGGTACCGCCGCGGTGTCCTTCGTGGTGGCCCTCTCGCTGCTCCCGCAGGCGGTGGAACCGGCCAGCAGGGCAAAGCACAGGGTGAGCGCCACGCAGAGGCGCCGTACGGGTACGGGCACGGGATCCTCCGGTACCTCTCCTCCCCGAGCGGTTGGCTTCCTCCGGCAGCGTCGCCCGGGGTGGCCGGGGGCGCCACTCGGCGCCCGCCGTTCGGGTTTCACCGGTCGCGGCCCGGCAATCCGGAAGGTATGTCCCCTCGATATCGCAACAGCGCGAATCAGGCCGGGACGGTCATCGCGGTCGTCGCCGACATCATGGCCGTGATCCTCGGCCTGTGGATCCTGATGTATCTGCTGGACGCCAACCGCGCCAACAGCCTGGTGCAGTTCGTCCACCAGGCCGCCGCCTGGCTGGCCGGCTGGTCGCACGACCTGTTCACCTTCGACGAGGCGTGGGCCCGGGTGGTGGCCGGGTACGGTCTGGCCGCGGTGGTGTACCTGTTCGTCGGCCACGCCATCGCCAACCGGATGCACCGGCACTGAGTACCCGGCGCTGGGCCCCGGCTAGGCGCAGCAGTCGGGGTCCAGGCCGGCCGGGAGGTGTTCCCCGCCGAAGACCGCGCAGGTGGGCTCGTGGCCGCCGAGCGCGGCGACGGCGAGGAGCAGGGCGCCGGCCGTCCAGGTGGTCAGTTCGCGGGGCCAGACGGCGTCGTCGTCGAAGACGTAGCCCGTCCAGTACAGGCCGCTGTCCGGATCGCGCAGGTGCTGGATGGACTGCAGGATCTCCAGGGCCCGGTCCGACTCGCCCACCGCCCACAGGGCGAGGGCGAGTTCGCTGGACTCGCCGCCGGTGACCCACGGGTTGGGGACCACGCAGCGCACGCCGGTGTCCGGCACCACGAACCGGTCCCAGGACGCGGCGATGCGGGCCCTGGCCTCCTCGCCGGTGAGCGCGCCGCCGAGGACCGGGTAGTACCAGTCCATCGAGTAGCGGTCCTTGTCGAGGAAGCGCTCGGGGTGCCGGCGGATCGCGTGGCGCAGCGCGCCGACGGCCAGCTCCCAGTCGGGCTGCGGCTCTTCACGCTGCTCGGCGATGGCGAGGGCGCAGCGCAGCGCGTGGTGGATGGAGGAGCTGCCGGTGAGCAGGGCGTCGGGGGCGGGGGTGCCGTCGTCGTCGCGGCGCCAGCCGATCTGGCCGCCGGGCTGCTGCAGCGCGAGCACCCACTCGATGGCCGCGTAGACGGTGGGCCACATGCGGTCCAGGAAGGTGTCGTCGCCGGTGGAGAGGTAGTGATGCCAGACACCGACGGCTATGTAGGCGACGAAGTTGGACTCGCGGGCGCGGTCGGTGACGTCGTCGTGGGCGCCGTCGGCGTAGGCGGCGTACCAGGAGCCGTCCTCGTTCTGGTGCCGGGCGAGCCACCGGTAGGCCCGCTCGGCGGCCTCGTGTTCGCCGGCCGCGTCCAGGGCCATCGCGGCCTCGGTGTGGTCCCAGGGATCCAGGTGGTGGCCGCGGAACCAGGGGATCGCGCCGTCCTCCCGCTGGTTGGCGAGGATGCCGCGGACGGTCGCGGCGGCCTGCCCGGCGGTGAGGACCCCGGGCAGGACGAGGTGTTCTGTCCGGGGGGTGGTCACTTGGCGTCCACCCGGGGCAGGTGCGGCTTGGTGGCGTAGACGACGAAGCTCTTGCCGATCAGCGGGTTCAGCGCCTGTTCGGCGACCCGGGTGGCCAGCGGCTTCTTCATGATGTCCCAGACCAGCAGCTTGTGGTACGCCCGCACCGGCAGCGCCTTGTCGTTGTCGACGCCGAAGGCGCACTTCAGCCACCAGTACGGCGAGTGCAGGGCGTGCGCGTGGTGGCTGCCGTACGGCTTCAGGCCCGCCTCGCGGATCTTCGCGACGAGTTCGTCGGCCCTGTAGATGCGGATGTGGCCGCCCTCGACCTCGTGGTAGGCGTCGGACAGCGCCCAGCAGACCTTCTCGGGGCCGTAGCGCGGCACGGTGACGGCGATCCGGCCGCCCGGCCTGAGCACGCGGACCATCTCGGCGAGCACGCCCTTGTCGTCGGGGATGTGCTCCATCACCTCGGAGATGATGACCACGTCGAAGGACTCGTCGGGGAAGGGCAGCGCGAGGGCGTCGCCCTCCAGGGCGGTGGCGGTGGCGCCCTCCGGTGCCTCTCCGGCCTCCTTCATCGCCGCGAACCACTTGGCGACCTCGCGGATCTCGTCGCCGTTCCGGTCCAGGGCCACGACCTGGGCGCCGCGCCGGTAGCACTCGAAGGCGTGCCGGCCGGCCCCGCAGCCGAGGTCCAGGACGCGGTCGCCCGGGGCGAGCGGGAACCGGGAGAAGTCGACGGTCAGCACGTGGCCCTGCTTTCGGAGGAGACGCCTGCAGTTGCTGGGGCCGCGAAGCGGCCGGGAGTGGGGGAGCCGATGCCTGCCGGGGTGCGGCCGCCGGAGCGGGGGCCGGTGGAGCGGCCGGCGCGGGCGATGGCCTCGCGGTACTGGGCGACCGTGCCCTCGGCGGCCCGCGCCCAGGTGAAGTGCCGCAGCACCCGTTCGCGGCCCGCGCGGCCGAGCCGCACCCGGAGCTCGGGGTCCCCGAGCAGCCGGCCGAGTCCGGCGGCCAGCGCGCCCGCGTCGCCCGGCGGTACGGCCAGGCAGGTCTCGCCGTCGCGTCCGGCGACCTCGGGGATCGCGCCGCCGGTGGTGGCGAGCAGCGGGGTGCCGGTGGCCATGGCCTCGGCGGCGGGCAGCGAGAAGCCCTCGTAGAGGGAGGGCACGCAGGCGACCTCGGCGGAGCGGATCAGGTCGACGAGTTCGGCGTCGGAGATGCCCTTGACGAACTCCACGGCGCCTTCGAGGCCGTACCGCTCGATCGCCGCCGCGACCGGCCCCTCCGCGGGGCGTTTGCCGACGACGACGAGATGCGCGGCGGGATGCTCGGTGCGCACCTTGGCGAGGGCCTCCACCAGGAACACCAGTCCCTTGAGCGGCACATCGGCGCTGGAGGTGGTGACGATCCGGCCCGGCACCTCGCGCACGGCGGGATTCGGCGCGAACAGATCGGTGTCGGCGCCGATGTGCACGACGTGCACCCGCTCCTCGCGGACGCCGAGGTGGTCGACGATCTCCTGCCGGGAGGTGCCGGAGACGGTCAGGACGGAGGGCAGCCGGCGCGCGACGCGCTTCTGCATCCGGGTGAAGGCGTACCAGCGGCGCACCGACCAGCGGCGCTGCCAGCCGTCGGCGGCGTCCAGCTCCAGCTGCCGGTCGACGGTGATGGGGTGGTGGACGGTGGTGACCAGGGGGGCGCCGATGTCGCCCAACAGGCCGTAGCCGAGGGTCTGGTTGTCGTGGATGACGTCGAACTCGCCGCGCCGGGCGCGCAGATGGCGGCGGGCGCGCAGGGAGAAGGTCAGCGGCTCGGGGAAGCCGCCGGTCCACATCGTGGCGACCTCCAGGGCGTCGATCCAGTCCCGGAACTCCTCCCGCCCGGGGGTGCGGAAGGGGTCGGGCTGGCGGTAGAGGTCGAGGCTGGGCAGCTCGGTCAGGGTGAGTCCGGGGTATCCCTCGTCGAGCACGGGGTACGGCTGCGAGCCGATGACCTCGACGCGGTGGCCGAGCCGGGCCAGTTCGCGGGAGAGGTGCCGTACGTAGACTCCCTGGCCGCCGCAGAACGGGTTCCCTTTGTAGGTGAGGAGCGCGATGTCGAGCGGTCGCTCTCCCCCGCTCTCGGCTCCGCTCGAGCGGGAGGGGCCCCCACCGGCGGCAGGGTCGGGACGGGCGCCCGCCACCCGGGCCTCAGCGGTCACTGACGTGCCCCCTTCTGCCTGCACTGTCCCGCGAGACTACGCGGGACGCTAACCTAGAACAAGTTTCAGACTTGATCGTTCAAGAGGCTCTGAATCTACCGGCAGGTAAGGGCGCTGTGAGCGGTGGATCAGGTGATTCGCGCCACGGCCCGGCGCCCTGCCATGCTGTTCGATCACGTGCCCCACAGACGCCTTCACCGACTGTCACGGAACGGTGCCCATGCCTGCGGAAGCCAGTGTTTCGAGGCCGGTCTCAGCGCCGCTCACCGAGCGTCAGGAGGCCCGCCGCCGGCGGATCCTGCACGCGAGCGCCCAACTGGCCGGCCGCGGCGGTTTCGACGCCGTGCAGATGCGTGAGGTCGCCGAGTCCTCCCAGGTGGCCCTCGGCACGCTGTACCGCTACTTCCCGTCCAAGATCCATCTGCTGGTGGCGACGATGCAGGACCAGTTGGAGCACCTGCACGCCACGCTGCGGAAGAAGCCGCCGGCGGGTGACACGGCCGCCGAGCGGGTCGCCGGGACCCTGATGCGGGCCTTCCGGGCGCTGCAGCGCGAGCCGTATCTGGCCGAGGCGATGGTCCGCGCGCTGACCTTCGCCGACCGCAGCGTCTCGCCGGAGGTCGACCAGGTATCCCGGCAGACGACGCTGATCATCCTGGACGCGATGGGCCTGGAGGACCCCACGCCCGAGCAGTTGTCGGCGGTCCGGGTGATCGAGCACACCTGGCACTCGGCGCTGATCACCTGGCTCTCCGGGCGTGCCTCCATCGCGCAGGTCAAGATCGACATCGAGACGGTGTGCAGGCTGATCGACCTGACGGAGCCGGGCCGTTCGCGCTGAGGCCCGGCCCGGCGTTCAGGCGACCGTCAGCCCCTTCCAGCTCCGGCCGGCCGCCGTCTGCCCGGCCCACTGCTCGAGCAGGCGCCGGGCCTCCTCCCCGGGGGCGGCCAGGGCGACCGGCTGGGCGCCCGCGTGCACGGTGCGGTCCTTGCGAGGCCGGCCGTCGGCCGGGAGATCAGCCCAGATCGCGGTCGGTCAGCGGGCGCGAGTGGGATTCGATCACTTGGTACATCTGCCGCAGACATGAGTACAGCGATCCGGTCCCGTCTTCGAAGAAGAGCGCACCGTACCTGAATTGACGCTGGCTCTCCTGGTCGTGACTGAGGATCGGCATGATCACAAATCTCCGGTCAATGAGAATGAAATGAAGTCGTATCATTGCCGGGGACAGTCGAACGCGACAGGACAGCGGGTACCGTCTTTGGCACGAGCTGACGTACTCCAAGTACTCCTTGAACGGCGGATCCACATGGAAGGGTATAGGCCCTTCCAGCAGATCTCGCGGGACCTGTACGACTCGCCGGTGAAAAGGCCCCGAATCGGTGGAATGGCTGCGAATGGCCTCCTTGATGGCGGCATAGAAGTCCTCACGGGCCGGGCGAGTTTCGTCAGCAATACCCAGGTCACCCGTCTGATACTGCTCGAACGGCTCCCATAAGTCCACGAACGTCAGACTGTCACGTGCGCCCCGGATTATTTCCGCAGCCTTCCTGTAGGATGCCCCGACTCCCGCATCGGCTACATATTCAACGGCGATTCCCGAGGTCATGGCCATGCGACCGAGGACGGTGCCGACCTGGTTGGAGTACTCCTGCAGAATTTCCTTCACCTGGTCAAGGCCGTCGGAATGCTTCTGAACCTGCAATCCCAGCAGAACCGCGGTGCACGCCCCCACGATCACCACACAGAACAATCCGATGGTTATGGCATTGTGATGACTGAGCCACTCCTGGAGCAGCTGCTGCGCCACGACGCCCAAGGAGAACGTGACCACCGGTGTGAATATCGAGTACAGCAGTCGACGTGGAACCGCCAGCCCAAGAATGCTGAAACGCCGCTCCCCCATGCCCACCCTCTAGACTTCGTGCCCCATGTTCCGCTTGTCCAGGTACGACTGCCGCAGCTCAGGCCGATCGGTGAGATCTTCGACCCGGAGTTGAGTGGTCTTCTCCACGGAAATTCCGCCGTCGACGAGCGACTGGACCTTCTGCGGGTTGTTGGTCAGCAGATCCACCGCACGAATGCCGAAGTACCGCAGCACCCCGATGGCCGACCTGTAGTTCCGGGCATCACTGTCCCCGAGGAGATCCGCGTAGGCCTTGCTCTGCGGAATCCCCCTGCTTCGCGAATACTCCGCCACCGCCATAAATGCCTGATGACCGAAGCCGCGGCCATCCTGCATAAGGACGACAATAATCCCCGCCCCGTTCTTCACGATCAGCTGCTGGGCCATCAGCATCTGCTCGACGCAGTCGCATTCGGCGGAAAGCAGGACGTGTGACGACATGCAGTACGAGTGAATCCGGCACAGCGGCGCCGAGGTGGACGTCAGGTCGCCGTACTGAATGCTGGCGACCTCTCGCACGCCGTCGTAGAAGAGTGATTCCCTCCATTCGCCGGTGACGGTGCGCAATGATCGGCTCTGCAGGTGGGTGACTAGGTTATTCTGCGAAATTGCATCGCTCACTCGGGCAGTGTATACCGATGGAGAAGCCGAACGGGAGTAAACGCCCCGGGACTTGTGCCGCCGCGATTCTCGGCTGTGCCCGGAGTGACAGAAGATTCATTCGGGACCAGAGGCTGCCTGCCGCCCCGTCCCCGTCCGGCTTCCTCACCTCATTCCAGGACCGGTTGACGGTCGCGGGACTGCAGGACGTGCGGCGGGGCACGAACCAGTGGTCCACGGAGCCGAGTCATGCGGCCGGCCGGCCGGCTGTCCCGGCGTCTGATGTCCAACGTGCTGGTCACGGTGACCGGCCCGGAGACGGCGAGCGCGACCTCGTACTTCACGACGTACCGCGTCGACGGGTACGCAGCGGGCCTGCTCCCCGCCGGTCCGCCCGTCCAGGTGGGGCATTACGTGGACGCCTTCCGCCGGGCCGGCGGCAGCTGGCTGATCGCCTCCCGCACCCTGCACCTCGCCTTCGGCGGTGAGACCCCGAAGGCCGGCGCCGGTCTCACCCGAAGTCCAGGTTCCTGACCAACTCCTCGGCCGGGGGGAGAAGTTCGGTCACCTGCCGGGTCATCGTGGGGTTGGACCAGTCCATGACCCGGGGGCCGGCCGGGGTGAGCATCACGTTGCCGGGGTGCGGATCCAGGTGCAGGACGCGGGAGTGCGGGTCGGCCGGGTCGCGTCCCGGTACGGCGTGCAGCCGGCGCAGCAGGGAGGCGAGCAGCGCGCCCGCGTCCTGGGCGCTCACCCGGCCGTCCCCGAGGGCCTCGAGCAGGGTGGGCCCGGACAGCCGCTCCATCACCAGCTCGGTGCGCGACCCGGTGGGCCGTACCCGCGGATCCGGACAGCCGTGCTGCCGTACGTACGTCATCACGGCGCCCTCGGCCGCCGCGTCCCCCGGCCCTCGCGGTCCCGGCGCAGCACCCAGGCGTCGTCGATCTCGTACACGTCGGCCGAACGGCCCGAGCCCAGCAGTCTCCCCGTCTCCGTCATGACCGTGACCCTGGTCACCGCGAGCGCGTGGGCACAGCCACTGATCAGCCCGCGCAGGGCTGCCGGTAAAGTGGCGTGAGTCGTCGTCACACCCGTACGGGGGGAAGCCGGTGCGATTCCGGCGCTGGCCCTCCCCCACGCTCTCGACTTCGCTCGAGCCCGGGGCGCCCCCAACCGTGAGCCGTCACACCGATGGTGAGCCGGAATGCCCCGGGCGGGACGTTGACCGGCTCGCGTGCGCCGGCGGTCCGCCGCGCACGGCACCGTCGAGGTTTACGGAGCCGAGCCGCCCGGGGGTCTCCCGTGCGCTGCCGGTTCCCCGCAGAGAGGCAGTCGCCGACCATGAACGTCCGCCGCAGTGCCGCGGCTCTCGCCGCCGTAGGCGTGCTGGCCGCCGCCGCGCCCGCCACGGCCGCCGGCCAGTCCCCGTCGCCGTCTCCCAAGGTCGCCGTGCCGTCCGGTCTGTACGGAAAGTCCGACCCGACCTACGACGGCGTCTGGCGGCAGTCGCTGACGCTCGTCGCCCAGCGCACCCTCGGCTACCGGCCCGCCGCCAAGGCGGTCGACTGGCTCACCGGGCAGCAGTGCGCGAACGGCGCCTTCGCCGCGTTCCGCGCCGACCCGGCCAAGGCCTGCGACGCCAAGGTCGTGGTGGACACCAACAGCACGGCCGCCGCGGTCCAGGCCCTCGAGGCCGTCGGCGGGCACGACGACGCCGTCGGCAAGGCGGTCACCTGGCTGAAGTCCGTGCAGAACAAGGACGGCGGCTGGGGGTACTCGCCGGGCGGCGCCAGTGACACCAACTCCACCTCCGTCGTCATCGGCGCGCTCACGGCGGCGGGCACGGACCCGGCGTCCGCGAAGGCGTCGGGCAGGTCCCCGTACGACTTCCTCGCCGCCATGTCCCTTCCCTGCGGCAAGGCCGGCGGCGGCGCCCTCGCCTACCAGCCGGACAAGAAGGGCAAGCTCGCCGCCAACGCGGACGCCACGGCGGCCGGGGTGCTCGGCGCGCTCGGCAAGGGGTTCGCGGCCGAGGCCGGCAAGGCGCCCGCGAAGGACGCGTGCGCCGGGGCCGGCCACCCCGCCCCCGCACGGATCGCCGACAACGCGGGCGCGTATCTCGCGGCGGCCGTCGCCAGGACCGGTCACCTGCAGTCCACGCTCCCCGGCGCCAAGGACCAGCCGGACTACGGCAACACGGCGGACACCGTCGTGGCGCTCGCCGCGGACGGCCGCACCGAGCCGGCGAAGAAGACCTACGCCTGGCTGGAGAAGAACGCCGGGCCCTGGGCGGCGCAGAGCGGCCCCGCGGCGTACGCGCAGCTGATCCTCGCCGCGCACGCCGTCGGCGCGCAGCCCGGCGACTTCGGCGGCACCAGCCTGGTCCGGTCCCTCTACGCCCTGGGCCCGGCGCCGGCCATGGACGGCGCCACGCACGCCACCAAGAAGCCGGGCAGGTCCGACGGCGGTTCGAGCTTCGGCGTGTGGTGGTTCGTCGGCGTCTGCCTCGTCGCCGGCATCGGCGTCGGCTTCCTGCTCAGCGGCCGGAAGAAGCAGCAGCCGTGAGTGCCGTCCGCCGCGCCGCGAGCGTCCTGCCGGCCGCGTTCCTGCTCCTGGCCGCCGCGGCCCCGGCGCACGCCACCGGGTACCGCTACTGGTCCTTCTGGGAGCGGACGGCGGGCGGTTCGGGCGGTTGGGTGTACGCCACGCAGGGTCCGTCGACCGCCCGTCCCGACGACGGCGCGGTGGAGGGCTTCCGCTTCGCGGTGAGCGAGGACTCGGCGGACGCGAGCCGGCCGCGCGGGGCGGCGGACTTCGGCACCATCTGTGCGGGGACGCCCGCCAGGTCCGGCACGAAGCGGGTGGCCGTCGTCCTCGACTTCGGCACCCCGGCCGACGCACCGTCCGGCGAGACGCCGCCGGCCCGCCGTACGGCCTGCGCGCGGATCCCGGCCGGCGCGACGGCCGCGGACGCCCTCGCGGCCGTAGCCCCGCCGCTGCGGTACGACACCAACGCCCTGCTGTGCGCGATCGCCGGGTTTCCGAAGAAGGGGTGCGGCGAGCAGGTTTCCGGCTCCGCGGGCGAGAAGGCCACCGCCGGGGAGAAGAAGAGCGGTTCGGACGGCGGGCCCTCGCTGGGGTTGCCGGTCGGCGCCGGGGTGGTGGCCGTGCTGGCGGGCGCGGCGGTGTGGCAGTACCGGCGGCGACGCGATGACTCCGCCTGACCGCGGGCCGGCCGGGGCCGACCGCGCCCACGCGGCTCAGCCGCACACCGGTACGGCCCGCGCTCCTCACGGGACGCTCGTTCATCCCGGCGCCTGGTGGCTCTGGGCGCTGAGCCTCGGCACCGCCGCCACCCGCACCACCAACCCCCTCCTGCTCGCCCTGCTCATATCCGCCTCCGCCTACGTGGTGGCGACGCACCGCACCGACACCCCGGCCGCCCGCGCCTACCCGGCCTTCGCCAAGCTCGCCCTCGCCGTGCTTCTCGTCCGCCTCCTGTTCGCGGCGGCGCTGGGCTCGCCCATCCCCGGCACCCACACCCTGCTCACCCTGCCCGAAGTCCCCCTGCCGCACTGGGCGCAGGGCATCCGGCTGGGCGGCGCGGTCACGGCGGAGGCGCTCGTCTTCGCCGCCTACGACGGCCTCAAGCTGGCCACCCTGCTGATCTGCGTCGGCGCGGCCAACGCCCTCGCCGGCCCGACCCGGCTGCTGAAATCCCTCCCCGGCGCCCTGTACGAGACCGGTGTCGCCGTGGTCGTCGCGCTGACCTTCGCCCCGCATCTCATCGCCGACGTCCAGCGTCTGCGCGCCGCCCGCCGGCTGCGCGGCCGCCCGGACCGGGGCCTGCGCGGCCTGCTCCAGGTCGGACTGCCAGTGCTGGAGGGCGCGTTGGAGCGTTCGGTCGCGCTCGCCGCCGCGATGGAGGCCCGGGGCTACGGCCGCGGTGCCCGGGTTCCCGCACGGGTGCGCCGTACGACGGCCGCGCTCACCCTCGGCGGTCTGCTCGGCGTGTGCGCGGGCAGCTACGGTCTGCTCACCGCGGAGGGCGGCGGCTACGCCGTCCCGCTGCTCCTCGCCGGTGTGGCCGCCGCGCTCGCGGGGCTGCGGCTCGGCGGCCGGCGCTCGCTGCGCACCCGGTACCGGCCCGATCCGTGGGACGTACGGGCCTGGCTGGTGGCCGGCTCCGGCGCCGCGGTCGCCGCGCTGCTCAGCCTGGCCGCCGCCCGCGACCCGGAGGCGCTGCACCCGGGTGTCGTCCCCCTCGTCTCCCCCGGACTTCCCCTGTGGCCCGCCGCGGCGGTCCTCCTCGCCCTGGTCCCCGCCTTCGCCGTACCCGAGAAGCACAAGGAGCCGTCGTGATCCGCTTCGAGGACGTCAGCGTCACCTACGACGGGGCCGCCGGACCCGCCGTCCAGGGCGTCGACTTCGAGGTGCCCGAGGGCGAACTGGTGCTGCTCGTCGGGCCGTCCGGGGTCGGCAAGTCGACCGTGCTCGGCGCGGTGAGCGGACTGGTGCCGCACTTCACCGGCGGCACCCTGCGCGGGCGGGTCACGGTGGCCGGCCGGGACACCCGTACCCACAAGCCGCGCGAACTCGCCGACGTGGTCGGCACGGTGGGCCAGGATCCGCTCGCCCACTTCGTGACCGACACCGTCGAGGACGAACTCGCCTACGGCATGGAGTCCCTCGGCCTCGCGCCCGAGGTGATGCGGCGCCGGGTCGAGGAGACCCTCGATCTGCTGGGCCTCGCCGGGCTGCGCGACCGGCCGATCGCCACGCTCTCCGGCGGGCAGCGGCAGCGGGTCGCGATCGGCTCGGTCCTCACGCCGCATCCCCGGGTGCTGGTGCTGGACGAGCCGACGTCCGCGCTGGATCCGGCCGCGGCGGAAGAGGTCCTCGCCGTGCTGCAGCGGCTGGTCCACGACCTCGGTACGACGATCCTGCTCGCCGAGCACCGTCTCGAGCGGGTCCTCCACTACGCCGACAGGGTGGTGCTGCTCCCGGCGCCGGGCGAGCCGCCGGCCGTCGGCACCCCGCCGGAGGTGATGGCCGTCTCGCCTGTCTTCCCTCCGGTGGTGGACCTGGGCCGGCTGGCCGGCTGGTCGCCGCTTCCGCTGACCGTGCGGGACGCTCGGCGCAGGGCCGGTGAGCTGCGGGAACGCCTTTCCGCGGCAGCAAGGGGCGGCACCTCTCCGTCGGTGACCGCGGGTCCGTCCGGGCTGGTCGCGCCCACGCGGCGGAGCCGCACACCGATACCGCCCGCGCCCCCTCGGGGCGCTCCCAAGCGCAGGCGCCTTTTCCGTCGCCGCCCCGCCCTCGCACCGGAGCCCCACGGCACCTCTGTCGCCGAGATCCGCGCCCTGTCCGTCCACCGCGGCCGCGTACCCGCCCTGCGCCGCACAGACCTCACCGTCGCCGCGGGCGAGACCATCGCCCTCATGGGCCGCAACGGCGCCGGAAAATCCACCCTGCTCGGCTCCCTGGCCGGACTGCTCGCGCCCACCACCGGCACCGTCACCGTCGCAGGCGCCGTACCCCACCGCACGGCGCCGCCCGATCTGGTGCGCCGCGTCGGCCTGGTCCCCCAGGAGCCCCGGGACCTCCTCTACGCCGACACGGTCGCCGACGAGTGCGCGGCGGCCGACCGGGACGCGGGCGCGGAGCCCGGTACCTGCCGGGCGCTGGTGTCGGAGCTGCTGCCGGGGATCACGGACGGCACCCACCCCCGCGACCTGTCCGAGGGGCAGCGCCTGGCGCTGGCGCTGGCCGTCGTGCTGACCGCCCGCCCGCCCCTGCTGCTGCTCGACGAGCCGACCCGCGGCCTGGACTACGCGGCCAAGGCCCGCCTGGTGGCCGTCCTGCGCGCCCTCGCCGCCGAGGGCCATGCGATCGTGCTGGCCACGCACGACGTGGAGCTGGCGGCCGAGATCGCGCACCGGGTGGTGCTGCTGGCGGAGGGGGAGGTCATCGCCGACGGTCCGACGGCGCAGATCGTCGTCTCCTCGCCGTCCTTCGCCCCGCAGGTGACGAAGATCCTCGCTCCGCAGCAGTGGCTCACGGTGACCGAGGTCCGCGAGGCCCTGGCATGAGCCCGAAGAGCCGCATCGGCCCTGTCCGCCCCGCCCGGCTGCACGCCGTCCGCCTCGGCCCGCGTTCGCTCGCCGCGCTCGTGCTGGCCGGGGCCGTCGGGGTGGTCGCGTTCGGGTGGCCCTTTCTCACTCCGCCGGAGTCCCGGCTGAGCGCCCACGCCCAGGACGCGCCCTGGCTCTTCGCGGGCCTCCTGGCCCTCCTGGTCGCGGTGGTGGCCGCCACGATCTCGGAGTCGGATCTGGGGCCGAAAGCCGTGGCGATGCTGGGCGTGCTGGCCGCGACGGGCGCCGCGCTGCGGCCGGTCGGCGCGGGTACGGCCGGGATCGAGCCGATGTTCTTCCTGATGGTGCTCAGCGGACGCGTGCTGGGCCCCGGCTTCGGCTTCACGCTGGGCTCGGTGACGATGTTCGCGTCCGCCCTGCTCACGGGCGGGGTCGGGCCGTGGCTGCCGTTCCAGATGCTGGCGATGGGCTGGTTCACGATGGGTGCCGGGCTGCTGCCGGGCGCGGTCCGGCTGCGCGGCCGTGCGGAACTGGTGCTCCTGGCGGTCTACGGCTTCCTCGCCGCCTTCGCCTACGGCACCGTCATGAATCTGGCCGGCTGGCCCTTCATGGGCGGCGCCGCCTCGGACATCTCCTTCGACGCCCACGCCTCCGTGGCCGCCAACCTGGCCCGCTTCACCGCCTATTGCCTGGCCACGTCGCTCGGCTGGGACCTGGGCCGGGCCCTGTGCACCGTGCTGCTGACCCTCGCTCTCGGCCCGGCGGTGCTGCGCGCGCTGCGCCGGGCCACCCGGCGCGCCGCCTTCGAGACCGCGGTCACATTCGACGGCCCGGAGCGCTCACCCAGCGGATCGACGGCTTCACCCACCGGAAGCGAGACGGTGAAGCGCCCCACATGACGCAGGTCACCTACGACGCCGGGCCGTAGTCCTGAATGTCCGATACATCCTTTTGGGCACCCCTGCTGACCTGCGGTTTGCGACCCGCGTCACACACTCGGCGATTCCGCCCCATCCGGCCACAACTAGTAAAAGGGGTCATTGCGGACGGCTTTTCGGGCTGCTTCTCTGGACGACGTCGCCAGGCGCCACGAGCCCCTACGGGCCGGGCGCCGACGCATGAAGGTCACAGCGCGTGGCCCACCCCATGCGGGCGATCCCCTGTCCCCGACGCAAGAGGTACTCCGTGTCCGTCTCCTTCATCCGCCGCATCGCTTCCCCGAAGAAGGCCCTCACCACCGCCGCCGTGGCCGCCGCCACCGCCGGTATGGCTCTGTCCGCGGCGCCCGCCCAGGCCGCGGCCCCCGCATCGGCCTCCTCCGCCCAGGCGATCGCGCACAAGATGATCCCGGACGCCGCGCAGTTCAACGCGTTCAGCAAGATCGTCTCGCATGAGAGCGGCTGGAATCCGACCGCGACCAACTCCTCGTCCGGCGCCTACGGCCTGGTCCAGGCCCTGCCGGGCTCGAAGATGGCTTCCGCCGGCAGCGACTGGAAGACCAACCCGGCCACCCAGATCAAGTGGGGCCTGGACTACATGAACTCCCGCTACGGCAGCCCCGTGAAGGCCTGGAACTTCTGGCAGGCCAACGGCTGGTACTGAGCCGTCCACAGCCGCCGAAGGCGGCGGCCCCCGATCCCCGGGCCGCCGCCTTCGGCGTTTCCGCGTCCCCGCGTGGTCGACTGGGGCGGTGAGCGCAGCGGATGACACATCGCCGGACGAGCCGTACGACCCGGAGGCGCGCGGGCTGCGCCTGGTGTCCGTCCTGCTGGTCCTCACCATGGTCAGCGGACTCATCGACGCCGTGAGCTATCTGGGGCTCGGCCGCGTCTTCACCGCCAACATGACCGGCAACGTGGTCGTCCTGGGCTTCGCGGCGGCCGGCGCGCCCGGCTTCTCCGTGCCCCACACGGCGACCTCGCTCGCCTGCTTCCTGCTCGGCGCGGTGACCGGCGGCCGGCTCGCGGCCCGCGTCGGCCGGAGTTCGCGCCGCACGTGGACCCGCCTCACCCTCACCACGGAGGCCGTACTCGTGGCCCTGTCGGCGGCGGTCGCCTTCGCCTGGCCGCACGCCACCGCGACGGTGTACGCCCTGATCGCCCTCACCGGCTACGCGATGGGCCTGCGCAACGCCACCGTCCGCAAGCTGCGCGTCGCCGACCTCACCACCACCGTCCTGACCATGACCCTGACCGGTCTGGCCTCCGAGTCCCGCGTCGGCGACGCCACCGGCCACCGCTCTCCGCGCCGCACGGCCTCGGTCCTCGCCCTGCTCGCCGGCGCCTGCCTGGGCGCGTGGCTGGTCCTCCACCACGGCCTGGGCATCCCCCTGCTCATCGCGGCGGCGGCTTCGGGCACGCTTGCGCTCCTGGCCTCGGGCCGCGAGTGAGCGCCGGGAGGATCACTCGGCGGCCGTGGCGGGCCGGTCTCACGAGGGGCGGCTCGCCGAGGTCGAGCGTGGGCGGGGCGCCGCGCCCGGTCAGCGCTGCCCTTCCGGCACGGCGAGCGGGGCCTCGGACTCCTCGCGGGCCGCCGTCGCCGTGCCGAGACGGGCTCGCGGGCCCTGGAACACGTACGACAGCCCGAAGCCCGCCGAGACCACCACCGCGCCGCCGACCGCGTCCAGCACCCAGTGGTTGCCGGTGGCGATGATCGCCGAGACGGTGAAGAGGGGGTGCAGGAGGCCGAGGGCCTTCATCCACCACTTCGGGGCGATGACCGCGATGACGACACCGCACCACAGGGCCCAGCCGAAGTGCAGCGAGGGCATCGCCGCGTACTGGTTGGTCAGGGCCGTCAGCGTGCCGTAGTCCGGCTTGGCGAAGTTCTGCGCGCCGTGGACGGTGTCGATGATGCCGAGGGTCGGCATCAGGCGCGGCGGGGCCAGGGGGAACAGCCAGAAGCCGATCAGGGCGAGGAAGGTGGCGAAGCCCAGGGAGGCGCGGGCCCAGCGGTAGTCGACGGGGCGGCGCCAGTAGAGGATGCCGAGGACCGTCAGCGGGACCACGAAGTGGAAGGACTCGTAGTAGAAGTCGAAGAAGTCCCGCAGCCAGCCGGTCCGCACCACCGCGTGGTTGGCCCAGTGCTCGATGTCGATGTGCAGGAACCGCTCGGCGTCCAGCACCATGTGCCCGTGGTGCTCGGCGCGCGCCCGGCCGCCGGAGATGGTGCCGCCGGTCGCGGCGAGCCGGACCTGGGAGTAGGCGGCGTACACCACCCGGATCAGCAGCAGCTCCAGCAGGAGGTTGGGGCGGGTGAGGACCCTGCGCAGGACGGGCAGCAGGGGGACGTGGCGGAAGCGGGCCGGGACCGCCGGCGCGTACTCGGCCGGGACGGGCCGCTGGTAGGTGGGGGACGTCCGGGACAGGAACGGTACGGCCGTGGCGGCGGCCAGCGCGGCGATCAGGACGAGGTTGTCGCGCAGCGGGTGCATCACCGCCATGTTCGGCAGCATCATCTTCGCCGGCAGGGTCGTCACCAGGACCATCGCGACCGGCCAGACATAGCGGTCGGAGGCGCGTGTGCCGACCCGGCCGGCCATGGCGAGCAGCACCCACAGCAGCTGGTGCTGCCAGGCGGTCGGGGACACGGCGACGGCGGCGCAGCCGGTGATCGCCACGGCGAGCAGCAACTGGCCGTCGTGGGCGTAGTGGACGGCGCGGCGCAGGGCGAGGGCGGCGACGACGGCGCCCAGGGAGAGGAAGAGCCCGATCTCCAGGGGGCCGGTCAGGCCCAGGCGGAGCAGGGCGCCGTGCAGGGACTGGTTGCCGAGGGCGTCGGCCTTGCCACCGAGGCCCACCCCGGCCATGTGGTGCACCCAGTACGTGTACGAGTCGTGCGGCAGCGCCGCCCAGGCGAGCGCGGCGCAGGCGGTGAAGGTGACGGCGGTGGCGGCGGTGGCCCGGCGGCGGCCGGTGAACCACAGCAGCGGGGCGAACAGCAGCATGGCCGGCTGCAGCGCGGCGGCCAGGCCGATGCACACCCCGCTGCCCCGCTCTCCGCGTACGGCGAAGCAGCCGAGCAGGACGAGCAGCACCGGGATGATGCTGGTCTGGCCGAGCCACAGGGCGTTGCGCACCGGCAGCGACAGCATGAGCAGGCTGATCGCGACGGGCGCGGCCAGCAGGGAGGTGCGGCGGCCGACCGGCTGGGGCAGCGCGCGGGCGGCCACCAGGCCGAGGGCGACGACCAGCAGAAGGGTGCCGAAGGTCCAGCCCCAGCCGAGGGCGGCCTGCGCGGACCGGGTGAGGGGTTTGAGGACCAGGCCGGCGAAGGGGGTGCCGGTGAACCGGGTCGAGTCGTAGAGCGAGCCCTTCACGTGCAGGACGCCGTGCGGGCCGACCCAGGTCTCCAGATCGGTCAGCCGCTCGCCGCTCGGCGTGGTGAGGACCACGGTCAGCTGCCGTACCGCGAGGATGGCGGCCACCGCCCACAGGGCGAGCCGCGCCGCGCGCAGCCGCGCACCGGCCGGTGCCCTGCCGAGGGTGTCCGCCGGTCGCCCGCTGTGCTCCACGTTCGCCACGCCTCGTCGGCCTCCCGCCCCGTCGTCCCGGCGCCGGGCACGCCGGATGCTGCTCAGAACCCTATGAGGGTCCTGGTCCCCCGGAGAAGGACGCAGGTTACCGCGACTTCACCTGACGTCCGTTCTCCTTTTGTCCGGAAGACGATAGTCGGGGGCCCGGACGGTTGCCCCGCCGGGGCGCGACAAGGATCACAGCGTCCGGCGGGATCGGCTGGTCGTGGACGGGCAGACGTACCTGCGTACGCGCCCTTTAGGTGCACTGGGCAACTAAGCGCGTACGGCACGTAAGGGGCCGAACACCGCCTATGGTCTTTTTTCGGCCCGTTTCCCGGCAGCGTCGCCGCACGGACCGCGCCCTGTCCCCGACGAAAGGTAGGCGAGCCCCGTTTTGGCGACCGTCACAGCCGTCACCCCGTCCCTGAAGACCCGGCGGGCCACGAAGGCCCGCGACGTCACCGTCACCGACCCCGCCCTGGTCAAGCGCGCCGTGAAGGCGGCCGCGCTCGGCAACGCGATGGAGTGGTTCGACTTCGGTGTCTACAGCTACATCGCCGTCACGCTGGGCAGGGTCTTCTTCCCGTCCGGCAACCCGACCGCGCAGTTGCTGTCGACCTTCGGCGCGTTCGCGGCGGCCTTCCTTGTGCGTCCGCTCGGCGGCATGGTCTTCGGTCCGCTGGGCGACCGCGTGGGCCGGCAGAAGGTGCTCGCCCTCACCATGATCATGATGGCGGCGGGCACGTTCGCGATCGGCCTGATCCCGTCGTACGCCTCGATCGGCGTCGGCGCGCCGCTGCTGCTGCTCGCCGCCCGGCTGGTACAGGGCTTCTCCACCGGCGGTGAGTACGCGGGCGCCTCGACCTTCATCGCCGAGTACGCCCCCGACAGGAAGCGGGGCTTCTTCGGCAGCTGGCTGGAGTTCGGCACGCTGGCCGGTTACATCGGCGGCGCGGGCCTGGTGACCCTGATGACGGCGCTGCTGTCCTCGCACGACCTGCTGACCTGGGGCTGGCGGGTCCCGTTCCTGATCGCGGGCCCGATGGGCGTCATCGGCCTGTACCTGCGGATGCGACTCGAGGAGACCCCCGCCTTCGCCGCCGAGGCCGGGAAGGCGGAGGCCGCCCGGCCGAAGGTGCCGCTGCGCGAGATGGTCGCGGGCCAGTGGAAGGCGCTGCTGCTGTGCATGGGCCTGGTACTGGTCTTCAACGTCACCGACTACATGCTGCTGTCGTACATGCCGAGCTACCTCACGAGCGAGCTGAAGTACGACGAGACGCACGGGCTGCTGGTCGTGCTGGGCGTGATGGCGCTGATGATGATCGTCCAGCCGTTCGCCGGCGCGCTGACCGACCGGATCGGCCGCCGCCCGGTGATCGCGGCGGGCTGCGCGGGCTTCCTGTTCCTGTCCGTCCCCGCCCTGCTGCTGATCCGCCAGGGCAGTCTGCTCGCCGTCGGGCTGGGCATGGGGGCGCTGGGCCTGCTGCTGGTCTGCTTCACGGCCGCCATGCCGGCCGCGCTGCCCGCTCTCTTCCCCACGCGGGTGCGGTACGGGTCCCTGTCCATCGGGTTCAACGTGTCGGTGTCCCTGTTCGGCGGGACGACGCCGCTGGTCGTGACCGCGCTGATCGGGGCGACGGGGAACATGATGATGCCCGCGTACTACATGATGGCCGCGGCGGTGATCGGTGGTTTCGCGGTGTGGCGCATGTCGGAGTCGGCGGGCCGGCCGCTGCCGGGTTCCGCGCCGGCGGTGGAGCGGCGGTAGGCGCCGCAGGGGTCACGGGGAGGCGTCCGGCCGGCGCCGGCGGGCGAAGCCCCCGGCCCGCGCCCCTGGCCGGAACCGACCCCGTGGGCGGCGAGTCCGCCGGTGATCACCCCGTGCGTGCCCCTCGGCTGAGACGATGTCGGGGAAGCGCAGGCACTCGGGAAAGGCAGCAGGACCATGAGCGACTCCCAGCTCTGGGACGACGTCGACGACTACTTCACCAGCCGCCTCGCGCCCGACGACGAGGCGCTGCGGGCGGCCCTGCGGGAGAACGACGCGGCCGGGCTGCCGCACATCGCCGTCACGGCGGCACAGGGCAAGCTGCTCCAGCTGCTCGCCCAGGTGCAGGGCGCACGGCACATCCTGGAGATCGGCACGCTCGGCGGGTACAGCACGATCTGGCTGGCCCGCGCCCTGCCGGAGGACGGCAGGCTCGTGTCCCTCGAGTACAGCGCCAAGCACGCCGAGGTGGCGACCCGCAACATCGCCAGGGCCGGCCTGGACCGGATCGCCGAGGTGCGGGTGGGCCCCGCCCTGGAGTCGCTGCCCAAGCTCGCCGACGAGAACCCGGCCCCGTTCGACCTGGTCTTCATCGACGCCGACAAGGCCAACAACGCGCACTACGTGGAGTGGGCGCTGCGGCTCACCCGCACCGGCAGCCTGATCGTCCTGGACAACGTGGTGCGCGGCGGCCGGGTCACCGACGCGGACAGCACCGAGCCCGACGTGGTGGGCACGCGCGCCGCGATCGAGCTGATCGCCACCCATCCGCGGCTGAGCGGCACGGCGATCCAGACGGTCGGCGCCAAGGGCTACGACGGCTTCGCGCTGGCCCGGGTGCTGGAGTGAGCCGCGTCGGCGCCGGCCGGCCGAGCGCTCAAGCCTCGTGGTGGAAGCCGACGTTGACGCTGCGCGGCGCGGTGCGGTCCTGGACGACGATCTCGCCGGATCCGCCGCGCGGCAGGGCCACGGTCGCGCCGTAGCCGAGGGGCTGCGCGTACTCCCCGGCGGTCAGCCGCACTTCTGCGGCCGGGTCGGGCTGGGATCCGCGCAGCCAGGTGAGGTGCCAGCCGCCGTCGGGGCCGCACACGAACTCCAGATGGACCCGGGAGACGAACAGCCAGTCCTCGGGGGTGACCAGCCGGCACACCGACGCGTCCCGGCCGACCCGGAGCACGGCGCCCGGCTCGCTCGGCGCCTCGGCCATCGTCATGCCGGCGGTGGCGCCCGCGTCCTCCCCGGAGACGGTGGCCATGGTGAGTTCGAGCACGTGCGTTTCCCCCTGTACGACCAGCTGCGAGACCAGCTGCACGACCATCGTGGCACGGCGGCCGGATCGGCGGACCGCCGCCGCATGATAAAACGCCCGGCCGGGCCGCGTCCGGCACAATGGGTTCATGACCGAGCGAAAACCACCGGGTGTGCCGTTCGAGTCCTGGGCCGACAAGCAGATCCGCGACGCGCAGCGGCGCGGTGAGTTCGAGCGGCTGCCGGGGGCGGGGGAGCCGCTGCCCGCCGATCTGTACGCCGCGTACGACGAACTGTGGTGGGTCAAGCGGAAGTTGGCGCGCGAGGGGCTGTCGGTCCTGCCTCCCGCCCTCGCCCTGCGCAAGGAGGCGGAGGACGCGCTCGCGGCGGCCTACGCGGCGCCGTCCGAGCGGATCGCCCGGAAGATCATCGAGGACGTCAACGTCAAGATCAAGGACATGATGTTCAAGCCGCCGCCCGGTCCCCCGCTGGGCAGGAAGCCGTACGACGTCGAGGAGGTCGTACGCGAGTGGCGGCAGCGCAGGGCTGCCGCCGGGAGGGAACTGCCGGATCCGGGCGCCGCGTAGGCGCGCGGCGGGCGGATCCAGGGCTCACATGTGCAGCAGCCGTCCGGCCAGCTCACGGTAGTCGCGCAGGGCGAGCCGCAGTTGCTCGGTGTCGGCGTCCGAGCCCGGGCCCCGGTCCTCGGAGGCCTCCCAGGACCGGCGCAGCGTACGGCGGCGCCGCTCCACGGCTTCCTCGAACCGCCCCGCGATCTCCTCCAGCACGTGATCGGCCTGCTCGACCGCGGTACGGGGCTCGTCCACGAACCCCGCGGCCAGACGGCGCATCTCCTGCTCCCACCGATCGGTCTCCTCGTGCGGCAGCAGGGGCGCGCCCACCCCGGAGGGGCCGGGAGCGGCCTCACCGACAGCGCCGGAGGAGGCGGCAGCGGAACCACCGGGTGCGGCCGCGGGCACACCCGCACGGTCGCCTTCCGGCCCGGGCCCGCCGGCGCGTCCGGCCGCGCCGCCGGTACCGGCCGCGGGCTCGGGTGCGGTGGCGGGGCCGGGCGTCGTCGCCCTGCCGCCCGGTGCAGCCGGCCAGGCGTCCGGCGCCGGGTAGTCGGTCGTGTGCGCCTCCCGCCCGGCCATCTCCCCGGAGGACGGCACCCCCAGCCCGTCGTCCGGCATGGGACTGTCGTGCCCGGCTCCCCTCTCACCGGACATCCGGCCCTCGCCGGGAGCCTCCGGCAGGTCCCTCGGGGTGTGGTGGTGCAGCGGCGCGTCCTCGGGGGTCCAGTCCTCGTCCGGCAGCGGCTGCGGGATGCGGCCGGCCCGAGGCGCTTCGCGCTCGTCGCCGGGACCGCTCGTCCTGTCCGTCATGACGCTCAGCTCTCCTTCGGATGGCTCCGGGCGAGCACCCGCGGCGCGTGGGTCGCGCGATGGCGGCCGGTCTCCCGGGCAGGGTGAGTCAGGTCCTCGAAGAGGGCGCGGGCGTCGACGAGCGCGGTGCGCATCTCCTCGGTGCCGGAGCCCGCCTCGGTCAGCCCGTGGCTCGGCCCGGCCTGGGCCACCTGGTGCACCCGCCGATAGCCGTCGACATGGTCGGCGTGGTGCACGGACAGCGCGGCGAGCTGCTCGTCGTACCGTCCGCCGTCCGGGTAGCCGCGTGCGGCGGCGACTTCCGCGAGCAGCCGGTCGGCCTCGGCCACCGCCTGCCGCGGCGCGTCGACGAAGTGTTCCTGTACGGCCGTCCAGCGGGCCTCGAACTGCTCACGCCCGGCCGGGTCCAGCGGCCGTTCCCGCAGGTCTCCGTGGCGTTCGAGACGCTCGGCCAGTTCCTGTTCGGCGGCCTTGGTGTCACCGCCGTGCCGGGCGACGGTCCGCTCGTACTCGGGTCCGAAGCGCCGCTTCAGGCCGGCCCCGCCGGCCCGCCCGCGGCGGAACCGGGCCAGGGCGACGGCCGCGCCGACGACCAGGACCGCGACGATCACAATCAACACGATCAGGCCTGTGGACATGGTTGCCTTCCGCTCGCGCCGGCCCCCTTGGCCGGCTCTCCTTCCGGGTCACCCGCGAGAACCGTCACAAACGGCGGCCGGTGCACCGAGGCGGCGCCCGCGCCGCACCGGGTGACCGGCCGCGGCCGCACCCCGCGCCCGCCGGAAAACCGCTCGGCGGTGTCGCCACGGCCGCCGACAATGGGCGCCATGACGTGGACGATCAGCCCGGAGCCGTACGACTCCCCGGTCGCCGCCGCGCTGTGGCGGGCGTACTACACCGAGGTCAGCGACCGCTGGTACCTGTTGCACGAGGGCCGGCGCACCGACCCGGAGGAGCTGGAGCGGGAGATCGCCGCCCGGACCGGCGCCGAACTCGCCCCGCCGACCGGACGGTTGCTCGTGGGCCGGTACGACGGCGAGCCGGCCGGTTCGGCGGGGGTACGGCTGCTGGAGCCCGACACGGCCGAGCTGACCCGGGTGTTCGTGCACCGGCACCTGCGCGGCAGGGGCGGCGCCCCGCTCCTCGTGGCCGCCGCCGAGGAGGCGGCCCGCGCGCTGGGCGCCCGGCGGCTGCTCCTGGACACCCGGGACGACCTGGTCGAGGCCCGCGCCCTGTACGCCCGCCTCGGCTACACCGAGACCGCCCCGCACAACGACGACGTGTACGCGGAGCACTGGTTCCGCAAGGAGCTGGCGGTCAGCGGGCCCTGACCCCCGCCTCCTCGTGGGGGCGTTCGCGGTCGGTGCCGCACAGTTCGGCGGTCAGTTCCCTGACGAGCTGGGTCAGGTCGGTCGGACGGCCGGTCGTCCACCAGTCGCCGAGGAGTTCCGCGAGGGACTCCTCGCGGGCCTTGGCGAGCCGGGCGGCGGCCACCCGGCCGGACGCGGTCAAGTACAGGTCCAGGCCACACCGTTCGGCGAGGTGCCGTTCCTCGACCTGGCGGGCGGCGGCGATGACGGCGTCGAGCGGGACGGGGCTGCGCTCGGCGAGCAGGGCCGGTTCGACGGAGCCGTACTTGCGGATGCGCAGCAGCATCCAGCTGGCGGCGGGCAGCAGGTCGTACCCGGCCCGTTCGGTGATCGTGCGGTAGATCGCGCGGCGGCCCTCGCGGGTGCCGAGCAGGGACAGGGCCCGCGCGCACTCGTCGTAGGAGGAGCGCTCGACCGGGTTGGGCGGGATGGTCTCGGAGGCGTCCGGCGCGGTGACCGAGCCGCGCAACCGGTCCTCCTTCAGGAACCAGGCCAGCAGGAAGCCGAGGACGGCGACGGGGGCGGCGTACAGGAAGACGTCGGTGATGGCGGACGCGAAGGCGTGCAGGGCCGCCGGGCGCAGGGCGGGCGGCAGGGCGGCGATGCCGCGGGGGTCGGACTTGAGCGTGTTCGCGGAGACGCCGGGCGGCAGGTGGGCGCCGCGGAAGGCGGCGGTGAGCTTGTCGCCGAGCCGGCTCGCGAACACCGTGCCGAAGACGGCCACGCCGAAGGAGGCGCCGATGGAGCGGAAGAAGGTCGCGCCGGAGGTGGCGACGCCCAGGTCCTCGTACGACACCGCGTTCTGCACGACGAGGATCAGCACCTGCATGACCAGGCCGAGTCCGAGGCCGAAGACGAAGAAGCAGGCGCTCATCGCGGCGGTCGGGCTGTGCTCGTCGAGCCGGTGCAGCAGGAGCAGGCCGATGGTGGTGACGGCGGTGCCGGTGACCGGGAAGACCTTCCAGCGGCCGGTGCGGCTGACGATCTGCCCGGAGACGGTGGACGACAGCAGCAGGCCGACGACCATGGGCAGCATGTGCACGCCGGACAGGGTCGGCGAGATGCCGTGCACGACCTGAAGGAACGTCGGCAGATAGGTCATCGCGCCGAACATGGCGAAGCCGACGATGAAGCCGATGACGGCGGCGAGCGTGAAGGTGCGGATGCCGAACAGCTTCAGCGGCAGCACGGGTTCGGCGGCCCGCCGCTCGACGGCGACGAACGCCACGGCGAGCAGCACGCCCAGCACGGCCAGCCCGGTGATCTGCGGCGATTCCCAGGCCCAGGTGGTGCCGCCGAGGGAGGCGACCAGGACGAGGCAGGTCGCGACGGAGGCGATCAGGAGGGTGCCGAGGTAGTCGATGACGTGGCGGGCGGTGCGGCGCGGGATGTCCAGGGCGGTGGCGATCACGGCGAGGGCGACGGCGCCGACGGGCAGATTGACGTAGAACACCCAGCGCCAGCTCAGGTGCTGGGTGAACAGCCCGCCGAGCAGCGGCCCGAGCACGCTCGTCGCCCCGAACACGGCCCCGAACAGCCCTTGGTAGCGGCCGCGTTCGCGCGGCGGCACGATGTCGCCGACGATCGCCATGGACAGCACCATCAGCCCGCCGCCGCCGAGTCCCTGCAGCGCGCGGAACGCGATCAGCTGGGGCATGTTCTGCGCCATGCCGCACAGCGCGGAGCCGATCAGGAAGATGACGATCGCGGTCTGGAAGAGCCGTTTGCGGCCGTACTGGTCGCCGAGCTTGCCCCACAGCGGGGTCGCGGCGGTCGAGGCGAGCAGGTAGGCGGTGACGACCCAGGACAGGTGCTCGAGTCCGCCCAGATCGCTGACGATGGTGGGCAGCGCGGTCGACACGATGGTCTGGTCGAGTGCGGCGAGCAGCAGGCCGAGGAGCAGGGCACCGATCGAGACGAACACGTTGCCGGTGACGTGCTCGGCGGCCTGCGCCTCCTTCTCCGTGCCGTGCGTGTCCAGGGCCATGGAGACCTCCCGGGGCTCGGGTGCACCTCTTCCATCGTGGTCGGTGTCACCTTTTATGGCCTGTTGAGTCCCGCGTTTCCGGCGGCGCATGCGAAGAAGGTGCGCATAAGGTCTGTGGTTCGTGAGGGGAGGGACGAACACATGACTGATTCCGAGGGTCCTCTGGACCACGCCTGCCCGGAGTGCGGTGCGCCCAGACGCCCGGACCGCAGCCCGTCCTGCGACTGCACGGCCCGCGCGGCCGAGGCTCTCCAGGAGACGCGCACGGCCGAGGCCGCGGCGGCGGAGGACTTCGACCCCTTGCGCATCCGCCCGTACGTGGACTTCGAGGGGCCCGTTACGACACCGGACACCCCGGCCGCGACCGGCACATCGCCGGCCGTGGACGGGAACGCCGGGCCCGCGGGAGGCCGGGCGGAGAGCGCGGGGGGCGGGACCGGGAACGCGGCAGACGGGGCCGGGGACCCGGGGGACCGGGCGGCCGGGACGGGGACGCAGCCGCACGCCGAGGACCTACGGCCACCGGACGCGACGGAGCGGCAGCCGGACGGCGCCGGGCCGGATGTGCGCCCGCGCCCGCGGAGTGCTCGTCGTGCCGTGCTGGTGTCGGTCGCCGGTGCGGGAGTGGCCGTCGTGGCCGCGGCCGGGTTGGCGAGCGGGCTGCTGTCGTACCACCCGCCGACCCGGGACCGGGCGGCTCAGGAGGTGCGGGAGAGCGTGCCGGACGTACGCGGCTCGACCCCGGCGTCACCGACGGCGCCCTCCTCGCCCGCGCCGCCGTACTCCGCCGTGCCGACGGCGCAGTCCTCCACACCCCCTCCGGCGAGTCCCTCCGCGAAGCCGTCCGCGTCGCCGTCCCCGACCGGCTCCGCCTCCGGTACGACCCGCCCGGCCTCCCCCACCGCCTCCACCACCACGCGGAGCACCCCCGCGGCGGCCCCGGTGCTGCAACTCGGCGACCGGGGCCCGGAAGTGGCCGGACTCCAGCAGCGCCTGCGCCGGCTGAACCTGTACGGCGACCAGATCACCGGCGTCTTCACCCGTCCCGTGGAGGATGCCGTACGCACCTACCAACTGGCGCGCGGCATCCGCGGCGACACCCTGGGCGTGTACGGACCGGCGACCCGGAAGAGCCTGGAGGCGGAGACTGCCGAGCCGTAGAGCCGCAGCCGCCGTCCGGCGCCGGCGGGGCAGACCCCCAAGGACGCCACCCGGCACACCACGCACCGCGCACCGGCACCCGGGCCGAAACCCCACCCGACCGGCACGCCCTGCTTTCCCCGGGCGGGCGCGAGCGGGCGTCAGCCGATGTGCACCCGCATCGCCCCGTCCCCCGTCGCCTCCACCCGCACCTGCGTGAGGTCGCGCACCACCACGTCCGGCCCGTGCAGCCCCGCGCGCGGGCCGACGCCCACCACGGTCATCCCCGCGGAGCGGCCCGCCTCGATCCCGGCCCCCGAGTCCTCGAAGACCACGCAGTCGGCCGGATCGACGCCCAGCTCGGCCGCGCCCTTCAGGAAGCCCTCCGGGTCGGGCTTGCTCGCGCCGACCGACTCGGCGGTGATGCGGACCTCCGGCAGCGGCAGCCCGGCGGCGTTCATGCGCGCGGTGGACAGCGGCACGTCGGCGGAGGTCACCAGCGCGTGCGGCAGTCCGCGCAGGGAGGCGAGGAGGGCCGAGGCGCCGGGGATCTCCACGACGCCCTCGGTGTCGGCGGTCTCCTCGGCGAGCATGCGCGCGTTGTCGGCGAGGTTGTGCTCCATGGGCCGGCCGGGCAGCAGGACCGCCATGGAGGCGTGCCCCTGCCGGCCGTGGACGACCTTCATCACCTCGTCGCCGTCCAGCCCGTGCCGCTCGGCCCAGCGGCGCCAGATGCGCTCGACGACGGCGTCCGAGTTGACGAGCGTGCCGTCCATGTCGAGCAGGAGGGCGCGGGCGGTGAGCACGGTGGGCGCGGGGGTGGCCGTCATCGGCAGCTCCAGGAACGAAGAAGGCCCCGAAGGGTGGGACAGGCCCCGAAGGGACGGACAAAGAAGCCCCGCCCGCCGGTCAGGGAAAACGGGCGGGAGCCACTTTGTTTCTCTACGGTACAAAACCGGGGCGGGTCCCGCCACCGCGCCGCGAAGGGTTCACCGGACGTTCAGCTCGGCCGGGCTCAGCCCGCCACCGCCTCGTACAGGCTCCACACGCCGAGCCCCAGCATCAGCAGCGCCGCGATCTGCGTGATCAGCCGCAGCGGCACCCTCCTCATCAGGGCCTTCCCGCCGACGATGCCGAGTCCGGCGACGGCCCACAGGCCGAGCACCGCGCCGAGGCCGACGGAAACCGGGTCGTCGTAGCGGGCGGCGAGGTTGGCGGTCATGATCTGGGTGAGGTCGCCGAACTCGGCGACGAGGATCAGCGTGAAGCCGGTGCCGGCGACCTTCCAGAAGGACTGGTCGGCGGGCTTCCTGATCTCCTCCTCGTCCTCGCCCTTGTGCAGCAGCAGCATCGCCGCGCCGCCGACGAAGAGGACGCCGGTGACGGCGTGCACGATCCGCTGGGGCAGCAGGGTCAGCGCGCTGCCGGCCGCGACGGCGATCACGACGTGCAGCAGGAAGGCGGCGGCGACTCCCGCGAAGACATGACTCGCGCGGTAGCGGGTGCCGAGGACGAGGCCGGCGAGCGCGGTCTTGTCCGGCAGCTCGGCGAGGAAGATGACGCCGAAGACGAGCGCCGTCACGGTGATGCTGATCAAGGTTCCTCAATCGGTCGGGGCTGCCCCGCCGAGAGTGCGGTACGTCATGCGATGACACCTCGGCACGGCAGCACACTTCGCGCCCGTGTCGCGGGGACACGGACGTGCACTGCTTGCCGAAGGTCTCGCTGGCGGTCCTCGAGGGATCCGGGGGTCCGCCTCCGGGCGCCGGCTCAGGCTGGCTGAGCAGTATGTCGACGGTCCGGCGAAGAGCTACTCCCCTTCTGCGCCGCCCATCGTACGGGATGTGAAGGTTCCGCCGCGAACCCCGCCCGCCCCTTGTCGTGACATGAACGCGTCACTAACTTCTTACCGAGCGCTCACCCACCGGCCACGCGGCCTCGCGAGCATTCCCTCGCTCGCACCCGATTCCTTGACCCCACAAGGGAGTTCGCATGCCCAGGTTCTACGCGCGTCGACGGCTGAGCGTACTCGCCGTCCTCACCGGGCTCATAGCCTCCGCCGCCCTGTTCGACTCCCCCAGCGCCTCCGCCGCCCTGCCCACCCCGGTCAGCGCCGCCACCGCGCGCGGCTACCTCTCCCAGCTCACCGTCGCCACCGAGAACCGCACCGGCTACAGCCGCGACAAGTTCCCGACCTGGATCACCATCTCCGGCACCTGCAACACCCGCGAGTGGATCCTGAAGCGGGACGGCACGAACGTCGTCACCGACTCCGCCTGCACCGCCACCAGCGGCAGCTGGTACTCGCCGTACGACGGCGCCACCTGGACCTCCCCCTCCGACGTCGACATCGACCACCTCGTGCCGCTGGCCGAGGCCTGGGACTCCGGCGCAAGCAAGTGGACGACCGCGCAGCGGCAGGCGTTCGCCAACGACGTCACCCGCCCCCAGCTCCTCGCCGTCACCGACAACGTCAACCAGGCCAAGGGCGACCAGGACCCGGCGACCTGGGTGCCGTCCCGCTCCGCGTACGTGTGCACCTACGTCCGGGCCTGGGTGCAGGTGAAGTACTACTACGACCTCTCGGTCGACTCCGCGGAGAAGAGCGCGCTGACGAACTACCTGGCGAGCTGCTGACCCCCGGCCGCACGCCCGGGCACACGCCCCGCGCCCCCTCGCGGGGCGCGGGGCGTCAGGAAGCCGGGCGGCGGCGCATCAGATAGCCCGCCGCCGCGCCCGCCGCGACCAGGGCCGCGAACGAGACGGCCGTGGCCAGCCAGGTCGCGCCGAGCCACTGGGCGCCGTAGTAGCCGAGGGCCACGCTGTAGGCGGCCCAGGAGAGGCCGGCCAGGGCGGACCAGGGCACGAAGTCGCGGGCGCGGCGGTGGGCGGCGCCCGCACAGAAGGAGACGACCGAGCGGCCGGCGGGCGCGAAGCGGGCGAGGACGACCAGCGCGCCGCCACCCCGGGCCAGGGCGTCGCCGAGACGTTCCTGCGCGGTGGTCAGCCGCCGGGAGCGCGCTATGGCCCGGTCCAGCCGCTCGCCGCCCCGCCAGGCCAGGCGGTACGCCACCAGGTCGCCGAGGACCGAGGCGGTCGCCGCGGAGAGGATCAGCACCAGAAGGTCGGGCACGTCGTGCGGGACCCGGCCGGCCGCCGCGCCCGACCCGGCGGCAGCGGCCGTGCCCGCCGTGATGACGAGCACCCCGCTGGGCAGCACCGGCACGAACACGTCGAGCAGCACGGACATGACCACCGCGGCATAGATCCACGGCCCGCCGGCCAGCGACCCCACACTCTCGAACACGACGACTCCCGTTGCTCCCCCGTTGACAGCCGTACAGCGTACGCCGCCGGTGTGACACCAGAGCCGGAGGGGGCCTGAGGTGCTACGGAGCGTCGTGGCATGGAGGCGCGCCGTCACCCGAACGGCGCCCGCTGTGCGGCGCGCCGGTGCCGTGTCCGTAGCAATGGAGACAGACCTGCACGGAGTTCAGGCACACATCGGAACGAAAGACGGCGCGTATAGCGCAGAAAAAGGTGCACATCATGGTGGCAGCCGTTTACGCGGGCGTCCTCGCCGCGGCCCTGTTCGCGACCGGGACGCCGAGCACCGCCCATGGCCACTCGCTGGAGACCTACGGCGTGTTCTCCGCGCCGGCCGGGTCCGCGAAGCCGATGGCGGTGACGTACGACAAGAAACTCGTCCCGTCCGGTGCCCTGGTCCAGGTCCACCAGAAGACGGCGGCGAACGGCGCCACGACCGTCGAACTGCGGGTGGCCGGCGTCAAGCCCAACCACCTGTTCGGGGTTCACGTCCACCAGAAGGCCTGCGGCGCCGACCCCGCCGCCGCCGGCAAGCACTACCAGGACAAGCCGGGCACGGACGCCGCCCACATGACCAAGGACAACGAGATCTGGCTGGACTTCAAGTCCGACGCTAACGGGATCGGCAGCGCGAGCGCCAAGCACGCCTGGTCCTTCCGCAAGGGCGAGGCCGGCTCGGTGGTGATCCACAACGCGCCCGGCATGAAGGGCGCCCGCGTGGCCTGCATCACCGTGCCGTTCCGCAGCGCGTCGTAAGCGGGACCGGCCGCGGGAGGCAGGACGGCGCCCTTCCCCCTCGTGGCGGGGAAGGGCGCCGTCGGCCGTGTCAGGCGGCCATCGGGGCCTGCTCGCTGCCGGCCCGGGCGTCCGCGGCGGTGCGGCGGGCGACGAGCCGGTCGAGCCCGAAGGCGCCGGACCCGGTGAAGACCAGCAGGAAGAAGGACCAGCAGAACAGCACGGACAGTTCGCCGCCGTTCTGGATGGGCCACAGCGCGGCCTGCTGGTGGACGTCGAAGTAGGCGTACGCCATCGAGCCGGAGGCGATCAGCGCGGCCCCGCGGGTGCCGAGGCCGAGGAGCACCAGGGCGCCGGCGACCAGCTGGATCACGGCCGCGTACCAGCCGGGCCAGGCGCCGGCCGGGATCGTGCCGCCGTGGGTGCCGGCGGCGCCGCCGAGGACGCCGAAGAGGGACGCGGCGCCGTGCACGGCGAAGAGCAGGCCCACGACGATGCGGAAGAGCCCGAGGACATAGGGCTGAGCGGTATGGAGGCGTGCGGTCATGAGGGGGGGTGCTCCTCTTCGGTGTCGGTCGGGCCGGCCGGGGACGGGAGAAGGGCCGGTCGTGGGGGCGGCGGTACCGAATGAGCACCCAGGTTAGGGGAACCTAACCAATGCTTGCAAGTTCAACATTTGGCCAGGGGTGAGCCGTACGCGTCTGCCGTGCGCCGCTCGGCGACCGCACGGGGGCGCGGAGGGCCGCACGAGGGCATGGCAGTCCCGTCAACTGCGCCGATGCCCGGCCCAGTTGTCCTGATGGCACGTCACCGGGCCGCTACGGGGCGCTCCTGGCCGACTGCCCGCGCACCTCCAGCCCCCCGAGCAACTCCGCCGTGGCCTCGGCCACCGCCGCCACCGCCCGGTCGAAGACCTCGCGGTTGTGCGCGGCGGGGGCCCGGAAGCCCGACACCTTCCGTACGTACTGCAGGGCGGCGGCGTGGATGTCCTCTTCCGTGGCCTCATCAGGCAGCACGGGCGGACGCAGCGTCTTGATGCTCCGGCACATGCCCCCAGTCTCACGCAGTCGGCGGTGCGGTGCGATGATCCCGCCGAGGGCGGCCACCGATCCCCGGGGCCGACCGTCGAAGGGAAGAACCTCATGGCGAACGTCGTGGCGAAAAGGAACACCGTGGCCGTGCTCGGCCCCGGCGGCATCGGCGGCCTCCTCGCCGCCCTGCTGTCCCGCGCCGGGCACCGCGTGATCTGCCTGGCCCAGGACGGCACCGCCGAAGCCCTGCGCCGCACCGGAATCACCGTCCGCAGCCCGCAGTTCGGTGCCTTCACCGCCCCCGTGGAGGCGGACACCGAGCTGCGCGAACCGGTGGACGCCTGCCTGATCGCCGTCAAGCACACCGCGCTGGACGCCGCCCTCACCCGGGTGCCACCCGCCGCGCTGGGCGACGCCCTCGTCGTACCGCTCCTGAACGGCGTCGAACACCCCGCGGCCCTGCGCGCCCGGTACCGCCCCGACCGGGTCGCCCCGGCGGTGATCCGCGTGGAGTCCACCCGCGTCGGCCCCGGCGTGATCGAACACGGCAGCCCGTTCACGGAGATCGACCTGGCCGGGGACGCCGTACCACGGCCCCGCCTCGAGGAGTTGGCGGCCGTCCTCGCGTCCGCCGGCACGACAGCCCGTGCGGTCGGGGACGAGACGGCGGCTCTGTGGGCGAAGATGGCGTTCCTCGCCCCCTTCGCCCTGCTCACCACCCGGTACGGCCTCCCGCTCGGCGAGGCCCGCACCCGGCACCGCGAGGAGCTTCAGGCGCTGGTCGCCGAGGCCGCCGCGGTCGGCCGCGCCTGCGGGGCCCCGGCCGACCCGGCCCAGGCGATGGCCCGGTACGACGCCTTCCCGCCCGGCGCCAAGTCCTCCATGCAGCGCGACGCCGAGGCGGGGCGGCCGCTCGAACTGGACGCCATCGGCGGGGCGTTGCTCCGCGCGGCCGCCCGGCACGCGGTGGCGGCGCCGGTGACGGCCCGTCTGGTGGGCGAGCTGCGGGCCGCCGGCCATTGACCGCGGAAGGAGACGGCGACGGCACCGGCGGGCGGGGCGTCCTGGCCGCCGGGCCACCCGTTCGGCTGAACCTCCCGCGGACCTCGCGAACGAACTCGCTCCCCTAAATCGAACAGGCGTAGCATTGGTGTGTGGCTACGACCTATGAATTCCCCAGTGACCTCCTCGCCGGTCAGGAGGAGCTGCATCAGGTCCGGGCCGAGCTGTCGGCCCTGCTCAAGCGCCTGCCCTGGTCGGTCGAGCCGATGGACGGCTTCAGCGACGACACCGGCTGGCGCAAGGTGGAGCGTCCCGCGTCCCCGGGCTGGACGGCGGACGAACAGGCCGAGGTGGAGAAGCTGCGCCGCCGTGAGCACGAGCTCGCGGTGTTCATCACCACGCACCGCTTCTGGGCCGAGGTCGCGGCAGCCGACCGCATGGACGCCCGCTCCAGGCTGAAGCACGCCCATGAACAGCCCGATGAGGAGGAATGACGGCGCGATGACGAAAGCCCCCGGCCGCATGGGCCGGGGGCTCGCTGGTGGGCGCGGACGGTTTCGAACCGCCGACATCCTGCTTGTAAGGCAGGCGCTCTACCCCTGAGCTACGCACCCGGACACCCGGGCACGCGCCCAGGACGAGTCGACAGCCTACCTTGCCCGCACCGGTGCGCGGCAAACCCGTAACGCCGGGCCAGGGGCCGGGTACGGGGGTCAACCCCACCCCAGGTCCGGGAGGCTGCCGGATCGGGGCCGGGCCGGTGCTCGCCCAAGGTCGGCGCAGACCGGGTTTCTCCGGCCCGCCGGGTCCCGGCGGGCCGGTTCCAGGGGGGTGGAGATCGTCGCGGCGCAGGGCGGCAAGGCGGGGACGGTGCGGGTCACCCGGCGGTTCAAGGGGAAGGTCGTCGGCGGCTCGCCCAGGGTGAACCTCGATCCGGTACGTGGCCGAGCAGTCGGCGATGAACCCGTCGCAGTGCATCCGCAGCTTCAGCCGGTCCTCCTGGAAGGACCAGTGCCCCGCGGCATCCGGGTCACCGTCGACGACGGGAACGGCAGCGTGCGGGCGCGCGGCTTCGCCGAGCCCCTCGGCATCCGCACCAGAGGGGTGTCGGTGTCCGTGCCCCGCGACGACAGCAGCCCGCACACCGTGTCCGCGGACTCCGCGAACGGGAAGGTCACGGTCCGCACGGCGAACTGAGCCGCCCGGAACCGCGAACTGACCGGCCCGTGTGTTCGTCTACAACGGGTGGGAGAATGACACCACCCACGGCGGACCACAGCACGGGAGAGGGATGTGACGGGGACACCGGGCACGCCAGCGACGCGGTCGTACCCGCCGTCGACCGCCGCAGGAGCCCGGTCCGGGTCCGCGGCCCTGCGCGACACCCTCACCTTGATCGGCCTGCCGGTGCTGGCCGCGCTCGCCCTGCCGGCCGCGTTCGCCGGCGGCGGCACCCGGCGCTGGTTCGGCGGCCGGGCCGAGAGCCAGCGCGCCGAGGCACAGGCCGCGAAGGACGCCGCGGCCGCCGCGTTCTACGAACTCGACACCGCCCAGCGCGACCTGAGGATCTCCGTCGAGACCATCACGGCCGTGGACGACTCCCCCGCCGCCCGGCGGGCCGCCGCCGACTTCGCTGCGCTCGGGCAGCGCATCGACGAGGTCAGCCGGCGCTACATCCAGGCCGTCGACGCCCATGACCTGGACCGGGACGACCTGGAGGCCGCCGCGGCGGCCCGGGCGCGCTCGGAGCTGACGTCCGCGAAGGACGAGCTGATCCGGGCCAAGCAGGAGCTGGACCGTTTCGGCAGCTCGCTCGGGCCGCTGCTGGGCAAGGCCGAGACCCAGCTGGCCCGGCTGGCGCCCGCCGTGGAGCGGGCCCGGCAGGCGCTGCTGGGCGCGAGCAACGCCCTGGACGCCGTACGGGCCAAGGGCCTGCGCGCCGACGACCTCGCCACCCGGCTCGCCGCCCTGTCGCCGGAGCTGACCAAGCTGAACCAGGGCGCCGCGCAGCACGGGGCGCAGCAGACCCTGGAGCGGGCCGAACGGGTGCAGCGGGAGGCCGGGGCGATCCGCGCCGAGGCCGAGCGGCTGCCGGAGAAGGCCGCCGAGATCGACCACCGGCTGGTCAGCCTGCGCACCCGCGCACAGGCGCTCACCACCAGGGCCGGGCAGGTGGAACCGGTGCTGAGCGAGTTGCGGCGCCGGTTCGCCGCCGCCTGCTGGCAGGACCTGCAGCACGTGCCCGAGCAGGCCGCGGAGAACGTACGGCAGGCCGAGCTGAAGCTCCGCGAGGCCCAGGCGGCGCGGGAGGCCCAGCGCTGGCCGGACGCCACCTCGCTGCTGTCGACGGTACGGGCCCTGCTCAACACCACCGACGAGGCCGTGTCGGCCGCCGGTGACCGGCTGCGGCGGCTGAACGAGGTCCAGAAGGATCCGCAGGCGGAGATCGAGCGGACCCGGTTCGCGATCCGCGACGCCCAGCGGCTGGCCATGACGGGCCGCACCACCCCCGATCCCCGGCACGCCCGGCCGCTGGACGAGGCGGTGGAGCGGCTGGAGCGGGCGATCGGGTCGCTTCAGGGGCGCCACCCCGACTACTGGCACTTCCTGACCGAGACGGACGCCGTCCGGCAGACGGCGGCCCGGGTGGTGGCCCGGATCCGGGAGGAGCGCGGGGGTCACTGAGCGGCCGGCTGCCCAGGTGTGCGGCGGGCGTGTGTGTTGCCGGGTGTGGTCGGGCAGGCGGATATTGGATGGACGGATGGCCTCCGCTAGCGCCCGAGGGAGGCGGATATGGCCACACACGCACCAGTCCACGCGAGGCCGCGGCGGCGGATCTCGTTCGACGAGCACCTGCCCGTCGACCACAAGCTGAACACGGTCTACCGGATCGGCGCGGGGCTGATCGGCGCGTTCCTCGTCGTCTTCGGCATCCTGGGCCTGATCAACCACATCGGCTTCTTCAGCCTCAGCGGTGACCGCGTCGCCGGGCTGAACACCAACGGCACGCTGAGTGTGCTGTCGATCGCCGTCGGGGCGGTCCTGCTGGCCGGCATGGTGGTCGGCGGGAACGTGGCGTCGACGCTGAACATGGTGTTCGGCGTGCTGTTCCTGCTGAACGGCTTCCTGTTCCTGGGCCTGCTGGACACGAACTACAACTTCCTGGCGTTCAGGATCCCGAACGTGTTCTTCAGCTTCGTCGTCGGCCTGCTGCTGATGACCTTCGGCATGTACGGCCGGGTCGGCTCGAGCCTGCCGCACGACAACCCGTACTGGCGGGCCCGCCATCCCGATCCGCGCACCGAGCCGCCGGGGCGTGAGCACGAGACCGGTACGCCGCCGATGACGATGCCGCTGCCCGGCAAGGGCACGGAAGAGCCCGGGTCCCGCGGCGCCGGTTAATCTGTGCGCATGCCTCGCTACGAGTACCGGTGCCGTACCTGCGGCGACACGTTCGAACTGAACCGTCCGATGGCCGAGTCGGCCGCGCCCGCGTCGTGCCCCGCGGGGCACGACGACACGGTCAAGCTGCTGTCCACCGTGGCGGTGGGCGGCAGGGCGGCAGCGACCGCTCCGGCGCCGGCCGGGGGCGGCGGCGGTGGCTGCTGCGGCGGTGGCTGCTGCGGGTAGCCGCCCACGGGTGGGGCCGCTGCGAGTAGCCGCCCAGGGGGTGCCGCACAGCTCCGCGCCGCTAGGCGGCTGCCGTGCGCGTCGCCCTCAGGAACTCCCGTACGATCCGCTCCCCCGCCAGCACCCCCCGCTCCGGCAGCGCCGCGACCTCCGGCGCCGTCCAGCCCGTGTCCGCCAGCTCGCCGTGCCCCGGGCGCCAGCCCCGGTCGGCGGCGAGGAGGAGGTCGGCGTCCAGGAGGGAGTCCCCGGCCGCCAGGGTGAGGCCGGCGCCCGTGCGGCGGGCGATCTCGCGGACGGCCGCGCTCTTGGTGAGCGGCTGCGGGACGGCGTAGATCTTGCGGCCCTGCAGCGAGACCGTCCAGCCGCGGTTCTCCGCCCACACCGCCAGCTCCTTGACCCACTCCTCGGGCAGCAGCTCGCGCTCGACGACGAGATAGGCGAAGAGGTCCTCGGCGATCCGGTGCTTGCGCACCCAGGCGGGGTCGGCCGAGCGCAGAAGGTGCTCGGCGACCTCGGCCAGCGGCGCGCACTCGGCGGCGAGGCGGGCCTGCACGCCGGCGTGCCAGTCGGCGTCGGTGACCCCGTCGACCAGCAGATGGCCGCCGTTGGCGCAGATCGCGTACTTCGGCGGCGGCCCCGGCAGGTTGATCCGCTGGTACTGCTTGCGCGTCCGGGTCGTCGTCGGCACGAAGAGCGCCGCGTCGCCGAGATCGGTCAGCAGCTGGGCCGCCGTCTCCGTCATGTACGACAGCGGCCTGCTCTCGTGCACCTCCACGCACAGCAGCCGCGGCGCCCTGGCGTCCGGCATGGTCAGGGCGAGGGCCGCCGAGGAGTAGATCAGCGTGCGGTCGAGGTCGCTCGCCACCAGCACCGGCATCAGACGCTCACCGCCCGGCCGTCGGCGCCGGTGGCGCCGCGCGTGTACCTGGGGTGGATCAGCCCGACGCAGCTGTACGGCAGTTCCCCGACCTCCTCGACGGGGACTCCGCGCTGCTCGGCGAGCAGCCGGACGTGGTCGAGGTCGGCGCCGGCTCCCGCGCGCGCCAGGATCTTCCACGGCACGCGGCGCAGCAGCACCCGGGTGGTCTCGCCGACTCCGGGTTTGACGAGGTTCACGTCGTGGATGCCGTACTCCTCGCTGATCCGCTCCACCGCCCGCCAGCCGGCCCAGGTCGGGGTGCGGTCCTCGGCCATCAGCTCCTTCACCGCGGTGCCGACGGTGTCGGCGACCTCGGGGAAGCGGACGGTGACGGCGTCGAGGAAGGTGACGGAGACGTCGGCGCCCGCGAGTTCGCGGTAGAACTTCGCGCCGTGGAAGTCGTCCGGGCCGACCAGGTCGGCGCGCAGAACGGTGCGCGAGATCAGGCCGGAGACGGTGGAGTTGAGGCACGCGGAGGGTATGAGGAAGTCCTCGCGGGTGCCGTAGGTGCGCACGCAGGAGCCCGGGTCGGCGAGCACGGCGATCTCCGGGTCGAAGCCGGTGATGCCCTCTTTTCTCTCGAACTCCTCGATGGCCTGGGCGAGTTCGCGGGTGATGGCGCCCTTGCCGGTCCAGCCGTCGACGAACACGACGTCGCGCGGGTCGTGGTGGGCGGCGAGCCAGCGCAGGGCGTTGGCGTCGATGCCCCGGCCGCGCACGATCGACACCGCGTAGTGCGGCAGGTCCAGGCCGTGCCGGAACCGGGCCCAGCGGCGCATCAGGATGCCGACCGGGGTGCCCGCGCGGGCGAGCGAGACGAGCACCGGGCGCGGCGACCGCTCGGCGATCACCGTCTCGGTGACCACGCCGACCGCCTGGGCGATCCGGGCGGCGGAGGTGGCCAGGGCCGCGTGGAACAGCTCCTGGTACTGCTCGCTGGGCTGGTACTCCACCGGCAGCGACTCGGCGTAGTGCGCGCCGCCGCTCTGGATGGCCTCCTCCCGCTCCTCGGTCGGCGCCTCCAGCGTGACGTCGGAGAGGTCCTGGAGCAGCCAGCCGACCTCCTCGGGCGGGTAACTGGAGAACGCGGGGCCGCGGAGGGGCTCGGGCAGCATGGCCGGCCTTTCGGGAGCGTGCGGTACGTACGACGGGACGACCGCGAGCAGGACGTGCGGGGTGTGCGCGCCGAGCCGGGCCAGCAGGCCGTCGGGCGCGTGCAGGGCGGGGGTGTCGGCGACGGAGTCCACCACGGCGACGACGGCGTCGAAGCCTCCGCCAGCGACGTTGTAGGCGTAGCGCTCGCCGGGGCCGTCGGCCGGGTCGTCGTGCGCGGGGAAGACCAGCCGGGTGCGGATGGCGTACCCGGGGTCGTCCACGGCGAGGACGGGCGAACGGGTGGTGGTCGAGAAGCGCACCTGCGCGTCCGCGACCTGCTCCAGCTCACGCGCGAGCCGCAGCGGGGCGTACATCAGCTCCTCGAAGCCGAGCACGAGGACGCGGCGGACGCCGGCGGGCAGGGCGTCCGATATGCGGGCCGCCATCTCGGGCAGCGCGGCCTCCAGGCGGGCCCGGTGGGCGGGGGTGAAGCCGTGGCGGCCGCCGTCGGGAAGGCGGTGGGGCCAGCGCAGGTCGACACGGACGACGTGCGCCGGCCGCTGCGGCCCCGCGAAGGCGCCGGACCGTGTCTCGTGGGCGGCCACCAGCCGCTGCCCCTTGTCCAGCACGTCCTCCGGCAGCCGTACGGCCCCGGATGCGGCGGCGACGAGATCCAGTCGCGCCCCGGTCTCCTCGGCGAACCGCTCCATCCGCGCGACGTCCTCGGCCGAGCGCATGTCGACCAGGGCGACCACCACATACCGGGCGCGCGGATACCGTGCGTGCAGGTCACGGATGGTGTTCAGCACGGTGTTGCCGGTGGAGAACTCGTCGTCGACGAGGACCAGGGGGCCGTCGCCGGCCAGCAGAGCGGGGTCTTCGGGCAGCAGCAGGTGCGAGGTGGCGTGCGAGTGCGACTCCTCGAAGCCGCCCGCAGGGGCGATGCCGGCCACCGGCCGCCGCGTGGAGTGCAGGTACGGCGCCGTGCCGAGCCCGTCGGCGACCGCGTGGCCCAGGCCGGTCGCGGTCTCCGCGTAGCCCAGGACCACCGCGGCGCGCGCCTCGGCCGGGGAGAGCAGTTCGGCGACCCTGCGGCCGAGCCGGAATCCATGGCCGTAGACCACCGCCGGCGACTGCGGCACATGCTTGCCGAGGACGTTCGACACCAGAAGGTGGGCGCGCTTGGGGTTGCGGCGCAGGGCGAGCCCCAGCAGGGACCGCAGGGTGTCGTCCCCCACGAGTTCGACCCCGAGCCGCTCGGCGACCCAGCTGCCGGACCAGACGGCGTCGTGCACTGCGTTCCTCATGCGTTCATTCCCGCGGCGAGCAGCTCCACGAAGCCGACGTCCTCGTGGGCGACCCCGAAGACCTCGGCGCGCAGCAGGGTCCGTTCGGCCCAGGCGCGGTGCGGCTTCACCTCGTTCATCTTGTTCGTGTAGGCCGACCTGAGTACACCCCCGCCGCCGCGTTCCGGCCGCAGGATGTCCTGGGCGTCGCTGTACTCCTCGTGGCTGACCACGGACAGCGCGTGCACGGGCAGCACGTGGGTGGGGTGGATGCAGGTCTTGCCGAGGAGGCCGTTGGCCTGGTCGAGGGAGATCTCCCGCAGCAGCCCGTCCAGGGCGTGCTCGATCAGCTTCTCGCGCAGCTCGACCGCCTGCACCTCCAGGAAGGGGCTCTGCCGGAGCTGTGGTTTGAACATGCGCTCGGAGAGCCGGAAGTACTCCCAGACCGGCCCGGTCACGGTGAACCCGGTGCCGTCGGCCCGGCCCAGCATGTTCACGACGTCGGCGATCACCGAGGCGACGATCTGGACGTCGTAGGCGGTCATGTCGGGGGCGCGGCGCAGGCCGTAGGAGGAGCAGAAGTCGGTCACGCCGAGGCGCAGCGCGAGCACCCGGTCCCGGTACTTGTCGACGGCGCGGAAGATGCCCTCCAGGGTGTCCACGCGGGACTCGCGGTACAGCAGCTCCGGGGACTCCAGGACGGGCATGGCGAACAGCCGGCGCCCGCACTCCGCCTCGGCGGCGGTCAGGGCCTCCAGGAAGGGTATGCCGCGCTCCTCGGTGAACTTGGGCAGCACGAATCCGGACAGCAGCCGCACCGACGCGCCGAGCCGGCGTGCCAGGTCGGGGATCTGCCCGGGGGTGCGCACGCGGATGAAGAGCAGCGGCGGCTCGAAGCCGGGCCGGGCGGCCAGGTCGGCGAACTGCCGGACGAGGTTCTCCTCGCCGGCCACCACGTCCGCGTCGTCGATCGAGTCCTCCAGGCACAGCACCATCGAGACCACGCCGTTGCCGGCCTGCTTGACGATGTCGTCGGCGAGCCGCGGCCGGGTGGCCGGGCTGTACAGGGTGGCGCCGAGGGCGGCGGCGAGCAGCCGGGCCGGCCCGTCCGCGGTGAACGCGCACGGCTCCCGGTGGAAGAGGCGTCGCCGCACCTCGGGGGCGATGTGCCCGAAATGACGCATAGAACTCCCCAGGGCGATGAACCCGAGTCTCATTGTTCGGTAAAGGGTGGCCGGTAATAGTACGTAGGGACCCATGTCGGAGGTTCCCCGCGGGCATGAATTTCCGGTAACTCGCCCGTGTCCGCGCCGCTGTGGACACTACCCCCCGCATTGTCGTGGCCAGGACCGAGAAGGCAGGATGACCGCATGACGCACGCGATGCTGAAGGGGTCGAACGTCCCTCTGGAAGCCGGCACGGTCCGTGCCGTGCTGCGCTGGACGCCGGGGCAGTCGGTCCCGGACGTGGACGCTTCGGCGCTGCTGCTGGGCCCCGACGGCCGTGTGCGCTCCGATGAGGACTTCGTCTTCTACAACCAGCCACGGCACCCCTCCGGGAAGGTGTGGCGGCTGGGCAAGAAGCGGGTCGCCGAGGGCCTGACCGACACGGTCCAGGCCGATCTGGCCGGTGTCGAGCCGGACGTCACCCGGATCCTGCTGGTCGCGTCCGCCGACGGCGTCACCTTCGACCGGGTGCCGTCGCTGTGCATCCTGCTGTACGACGCGGCAGTCGCCGACGCCGAGCCGCTGGCCGTGTTCGAGATCAAGCCGGAGACGGGCGCGGAGACGGCGCTGATCTGCGGTGAGCTGTACCGGCGCGGGGAGGGCTGGAAGTTCCGCGCGCTGGGCGAGGGGTATTCGAACGGGCTGAAGGGGCTGGCCACGGACTTCGGCATCTCGGTGGACGAGTCCGAGGGCGAGGGCCCGGCGGTCGCGCCGGAGCAGCCGACGTCGGCGGTGCCGCAGCAGCCGCCCGCGTACGGCTATCCGCAGCCGGTCTCGGCTCCGCCGGCGTACGGCTACCCGCAGCCCGCGCCGGTGCCGGCGGCCGTGGGACCGGTGGACCCCGACTTCCGGTTGCCTCCGCAGGGGCCGCAGTTCATCGGGCGGTGAGCGCGGCTACCTCACCGCTCCACCTTCGTTTTGTAGCCCCTGCCCCACTGCAGCCCCCACCCGTACAGCCGGTCCAGCTCGCCCTGGAAGCCGTAGACGAACTTCACCTCGCGGCGGACGACCAGCTCCCCCTTGACGTTCTCGATCATCACCACGGCGCAGGAGCGGGCCTGGGGGTGGCGTTCGTCGAGGCCTATCTCGATGTGGGGGCCGTTGCTCGGGTAGAGGGTGACGATGGCGTGGGTGCGGTCGAAGGCCGGGGTCTGGTCGTAGATGTAGACGAAGACCAGCAGCCGCTTGATGGCGTCGCGGTGGTCGAGGTTGATGTACATCGTCTCGCCGGAGGCCGAGCCGAACCGGTCGTCGCCGCTGAGTTTGATGTACGGAGGTGCGTTGACGTCGCCGAGGTAGCCGCCCAGCGGCTGGACGACGCCCTTCGTGCCGTCGGACAGTTCGTACAGGCAGCCCAGGTCCAGGTCGACGTTGACCATGCTCTGGCCGTGGCCGAGGACCTCCGGCGGCCTGAGGGCCTTGAAGGGGTGCCGCAGCAGGCTCTGGCGCCGGCCCGCGTCGAAGTCGGAGGTGCGCATCCGCCAGGTGAGGTTGATGCGCAGGTGGCCGGTGGCCGCGCCCTGCTTGGTGAGGGACACCGTCTGGTGCCGCTTGGTGAGTTCGATGCCGTTCGCCGAGTTGCCCGCGTCGAAGTCGGCGGCGCCGGCGCCGCGCAGCCCGTCGAAGAGACCCATTCCCGCCCCAGGTGTTCGTGTGCTCGTCGTCCATGACGCTCGGGGCGGCCGACCGCGTCGGCCGCCCCGATTCAGAGCGTTCCCTCGCCGGGCGCGGTGCCACACCCCGTCACCGCCCGGATCTGTCCCGTAAGGGACGGGGGATCACACCCCTGAGGAGACCTCGGCCTTCTCGCCGGAGCCGTCGCCGGCGGCCGCCAGGGCGCGGTTGCGGCGGACGGAGGACCAGAAGGACCAGGCGATCAGGACGACGCCGACGAGACCGGTGATGACCTCGTTGATCTCGTACTGGATGGTGACCATGAGGATCACGGCCAGGGCGCCGATGGCGTAGTGGGCGCCGTGCTCCAGGTAGACGTAGTCGTCGAGGGTGCCCTGGCGGACCAGGTAGACGGTGAGGGACCGGACGTACATGGCGCCGATGCCGAGGCCGAGCGCCATCATCACGATGTCGTTGGTGATGGCGAAGGCGCCGATCACACCGTCGAAGGAGAAGGACGCGTCCAGGACCTCCAGGTAGAGGAACATGAAGAACGCGGCCTGGCCGGCCAGGACGACCGGCGAGCGCTTCTTGCCGGTGCGGGCGGCCTCTTCCTCCTCCTCGTGCTCCCGCTCCTCCTCTTCCTCGAGCCGGTCCTCGAAGTAGCCCGAGAGACCGCCGACGACCATGTAGGTGATCAGGCCGGCGATGCCGGCGATCAGGACCGTCTGGGCCTTGTCCACGTGCGCGCCGCCGTGCTGGTGGGCGTGGGTGGCGAAGGTGAAGGAGGTGATGAGCAGGACGATCAGCGAGATGCAGACCGACAGCATGTCGACCTTGCCGAGCTTGGCCAGGGGCCGCTCGATCCAGCGCAGCCACTGGATGTCCCGGTCCTCGAAGATGAAGTCCAGGAAGATCATCAGCAGGAACATGCCGCCGAAGGCGGCGATGGCCGGGTGGGCGTCCGTGACGAGCTGCTGGTAGCGGTCCTTGTCGGTGAGGGCCAGGTGGACCGCGTCGTACGGGTTGAGCTTGGCGGTGAGGGCGACGATGACGACGGGGAAGACCAGCCGCATGCCGAAGACCGCGATCAGAACGCCGACGGTGAGGAAGATCTTCTGCCAGAAGGCGTTCATCTTCTTCAGAATGCCGGCGTTGACCACGGCGTTGTCGAACGACAGGGAGATCTCGAGGACGGCCAGGATGGCGACGACGCCGAAGGCCTCCCACCCCCCGTAGAAGACCGCGGCGACCAGGCCGAGCGCGGTGACCGCGAACGACCAGCCGAAGGTTTTCAGAAGCACTGGCTACCCAATCGTGTGATGGGGGCGTACCTCCCCCGCGGAATCCGAGGAAGGGTCTCCCCCACGCCGCACTCGGCTTTGCGAAACGTTGACCCCGAGTCTAGACGTGCACCCTACCGGCGGTACCGGGGGCTATGAAACGTTCACCCCGAAGTCCAGGGCGATGCCGCGCAGGCCCGAGGCATAGCCCTGGCCGACGGCGCGGAACTTCCATTCGCCCTGGTAGCGGTAGAGCTCGCCGAAGATCATGGCGGTCTCGGTGGAGGCGTCCTCGCTCAGGTCGTAGCGGGCCAGCTCCTGGCCGTCGGCCTGGTTGACGACCCGGATGAAGGCGTTCGAGACCTGGCCGAAGGTCTGGCCGCGCTCGTCGGCCATGTGGATGGAGACCGGGAAGACGATCTTCTCGCACTGCGGGGGCACCTTGGCGAGGTCGACCAGGATCGTCTCGTCGTCGCCCTCGCCCTCACCGGTGAGGTTGTCACCGGTGTGCTCGACCGACCCCTCGGGGCTCTTGAGCTGGTTGTAGAAGACGAACCACTCGTCGCCCAGCACCCGGTTGTTCGCACCGCACAGCAGCGCGCTCGCGTCCAGGTCGAAGGGGGCGCCGGTGGTGGAACGCGCGTCCCAGCCGAGCCCGATCATGACGTTGGTGAGGTTCGGTGCGGCTTTGGAGAGGGAGACGTTGCCTCCCTTGGCGAGCGTGACGCCCATGATGCTGGTCCTCCCCTAGTGGTGCTTCCCTGGTTGTCCTGCGCGTCCGGCGCCGCCCGTAAACGGTGCGGCGCCGGACGGTACAGGTGCCGGATCCCTGCCGGGATCAGACGTTGACGCCGAAGTCCTGGGCGATGCCGCGCAGACCCGAGGCGTACCCCTGGCCGATGGCGCGGAACTTCCATTCCGCGCCGTGCCGGTACAGCTCGCCGAAGACCATGGCGGTCTCGGTGGAGGCGTCCTCGCTCAGGTCGTAGCGGGCGATCTCCTGCTGGTTGGCCTGGTTCACGACGCGGATGAAGGCGTTGCGGACCTGGCCGAAGGACTGCTGGCGGTTCTCGGCGTCGTAGATCGACACCGGGAAGACGATCTTCTCGATGTCGGCCGGGACGGCGGCGAGGTTGACCTTGATCTGCTCGTCGTCGCCCTCGCCCTCACCGGTGAGGTTGTCACCGGTGTGCTCGACCGACCCGTCGGGGCTCTTGAGGTTGTTGAAGAAGACGAAGTGCTGGTCGCTGGCGACCTTGCCGGAGTTGTTCAGCAGCAGCGCGCTGGCGTCGAGGTCGAAGTCCGTGCCGGTCGTGGTGCGCACGTCCCACCCCAGACCGACGATGACGGCGGTCAGGCCCGGGGCCTCCTTCGTCAGCGATACGTTGCCGCCCTTGCTGAGGCTGACTCCCACGGGTCCTCCATGTGGTGTCCAGGGGCGGGGAGCCCCGTCGTGCTTCGGATAGGGGATCAACGAGCCGATCCTAGTGACGGGTTCCCGCCCCCCGCAGGCCCTGGACCCGCGGCAGCGCGGATGTCGGCCACGGTCGGCCTACAGGGTGTCGAGCGCCTTCACGTAGTCGTTCAGGTCGCGCGCGTCCGGCAGGCCGTTGACCACGGTCCACCGCACGACGCCCTCCTTGTCGATGATGAAGGTGCCCCGGACGGCGCATCCCTTGTCCTCGTCGAAGACGCCGTACGCGCGCGAGACGTTGCCGTGCGGCCAGAAGTCGCTGAGCAGCGGGTACTCCAGGCCCTCCTGCTCGGCGAAGACGCGCAGGGTGTGGATGGAGTCGTTGGAGACGGCGAGCACCTGCGTCCCGCGGTCGGAGAACTTCGGCAGGTTGTCGCGCAGCTCGCACAGCTCACCGGTGCACACACCGGTGAAGGCGAAGGGGTAGAAGAGCAGGACCACGTTCTTCTCGCCGCGGAAGTCCGAGAGCTTCACGGTGCGGCCGTGGTTGTCCTTGAGCTCGAAGTCGGGCGCCTTGTCGCCGACCTGGATCGCCATCGTCGTGCATCCCTTCGGTGGGCTGTTCGGGTGAGCGCACAGCAAACGCTCGGGTCCACCCTACGCAGCGATCACCGGGGAGCCGGGGACGGGCCGGGGCGAAGACCGGCCCGTCCGCTCACACGGCGAAGATCACCTCTTGGACTTGGCGGCCTTCGGCGTGGCCAGGCGGCTTCCGCTCCAGTCCTTGCCCACGCTGACGCTCTTCGACGCCGTCAGGCCGGCCGTCGTGGCGGCGTCCTGGATGTCGCTCGGCTCCACGTACCCCGCACGGCCGGTCTTCGGCGTGAGGAGCAGGATCGCGCCGCCCTCTTCGATGTACGTGGTGGCATCCACCAGCGCATCCGTCAGGTCGCCGTCGTCGTCACGGAACCACAGCACAACGGCGTCGGCCACGTCGTCGAAGTCCTCGTCCATGAGGTCGCCCTCGATGGCTTCCTCGATGGCCTCGCGGAGCTCCTGATCGACGTCGTCGTCGTAGCCGATCTCCTGGACCACCTGCCCGGGCTGGAACCCCAGCCTGGCGGCAGGGTTCGTCCGCTCCTCCGCGTGGTCCGCGGTCGCGCTCACGGGTTGCCTCCTGATCATGTCTTGGTGAGTATCTCAGCCACGCGCGTGCGCGAAGCATTGGCCGTAGTCCACACGGGCGGGGCGGATCGCGCAAGTACCCGGCCCTCCGGACCGCCGAAACGGTGACGATCCCGGCCGTGTCGACGCAACTCCTGGCACCGTATCCCGATTATCAGCGACCCACATCACACCGATGTGCCCGCTTTGCCCTGTTTGGAATCCTCTCGGAATCATCCAGTGATACGCCCCTCGAACAACTTTGCCAAGCACGTCACACCCCGGGCGTATCGTTGCGTTTTGACCCGCGGGAGACAGCGCCACGGCACCGAGGAGATGACGTACGCCGTCCCGAGGTACACGATGGGGAACGGTGCAGCACGAGTGAAAAATCGGCCCTCCGACAGGTAAGGAACAGCGTGGCTTCCGGATCCGATCGCAATCCGATCATCATTGGCGGCCTTCCGAGTCAGGTTCCTGACTTCGATCCCGAGGAAACCCAGGAGTGGCTCGACTCCCTGGACGCCGCCGTCGACGAGCGCGGCCGGGAGCGGGCCCGCTATCTCATGCTGCGGCTGATCGAGCGCGCCCGCGAGCGACGCGTCGCCGTGCCCGAGATGCGCAGCACGGACTACGTCAACACCATCGCCACCAAGGACGAGCCGTTCTTCCCGGGCAACGAGGAGATCGAGCGCAAGATCCTCAACGCCACCCGCTGGAACGCCGCGGTGATGGTCTCGCGCGCCCAGCGTCCCGGCATCGGCGTCGGCGGCCACATCGCCACCTTCGCCTCCTCCGCCTCGCTGTACGACGTCGGGTTCAACCACTTCTTCCGCGGCAAGGACGAGGGCGACGGCGGCGACCAGGTCTTCTTCCAGGGCCACGCCTCGCCGGGCATCTACGCGCGCGCGTACCTGCTCGACCGGCTCACCGAGGACCAGCTGGACGGCTTCCGCCAGGAGAAGTCCAAGTACCCCAACGGCCTGTCCAGCTACCCGCACCCGCGCTCCATGCCGGACTTCTGGGAGTTCCCGACGGTCTCCATGGGCCTCGGCCCGCTCGCCGCGATCTACCAGGCGCGGATGAACCGCTACATGCACGCGCGCGGGATCGCCGACACCTCCAAGTCCCACGTGTGGGCCTTCCTCGGCGACGGCGAGATGGACGAGCCGGAGTCGCTCGGCCAGCTGTCCATCGCCGCGCGCGAGGGCCTGGACAACCTGACCTTCGTGGTCAACTGCAACCTGCAGCGGCTCGACGGCCCGGTGCGCGGCAACGGCAAGATCATCCAGGAGCTGGAGTCCATCTTCCGCGGCGCCGGCTGGAACGTGATCAAGCTGATCTGGGACCGCACCTGGGACCCGCTGCTCGCGCAGGACCGCGACGGCGTGCTGGTCAACAAGATGAACACCACGCCGGACGGCCAGTTCCAGACCTACGCCACCGAGTCCGGCGCGTACATCCGCGAGCACTTCTTCGGCGACGACGTACGGCTGCGCGCGATGGTCGAGAACATGACCGACCACCAGATCCTGATGCTGGGCCGCGGCGGTCACGACCACCGGAAGATCTACGCCGCGTACAAGGCGGCCCTGGAGCACAAGGGCCAGCCGACGGTCATCCTGGCCAAGACGGTCAAGGGCTGGACGCTGGGCCCGAACTTCGAGGGCCGCAACGCCACGCACCAGATGAAGAAGCTGACGGTCGACGACCTCAAGCGCTTCCGGGACCGGCTGCACCTGCCGATCTCCGACAAGGAGCTGGAGTCCGGCGCGCCGCCGTACTACCACCCGGGCCGGGACACCGAGGAGATCCAGTACATGCACGACATGCGCAAGGCGTGCGGCGGGTACGTCCCCACGCGCGTCGTGCGCTCCAAGCCGCTCGCGCTGCCGGACGACAAGGTGTACGCGACGGTGAAGAAGGGCTCGGGCCAGCAGTCCATCGCCACGACGATGGCGTTCGTCCGGCTCCTGAAGGACCTCATGCGGGACAAGGAGATCGGCAAGCGGTTCGTGCTGATCGCGCCGGACGAGTACCGCACGTTCGGCATGGACTCCTTCTTCCCGAGCGCGAAGATCTACAACCCGCTCGGCCAGCAGTACGAGGCGGTCGACCGGGACCTGCTGCTCGCCTACAAGGAGTCGCCGACCGGCCAGATGCTGCACGACGGCATCTCCGAGGCGGGCTGCACGGCCTCCCTCATCGCGGCCGGCTCGGCCTACGCCACGCACGGCGAGCCGCTGATCCCGGTCTACGTCTTCTACTCGATGTTCGGTTTCCAGCGCACCGGCGACCAGTTCTGGCAGATGGCCGACCAGCTGGCACGCGGTTTCGTCCTGGGCGCGACGGCCGGCCGTACGACCCTGACCGGCGAGGGTCTGCAGCACGCGGACGGCCACTCCCAGCTGCTGGCCTCGACCAACCCGGCGTGCGTGGCGTACGACCCGGCGTACGCGTACGAGATCGCGCACATCGTCAAGGACGGCCTGCGCCGCATGTACGGCGGCGACGCCGAGCACCCGCACGGCGAGGACGTCTTCTACTACCTGACCGTCTACAACGAGCCCATCCAGCACCCGGCCGAGCCGGCGAACGTGGACGTCGAGGGCATCCTCAAGGGCGTCTACAAGCTGAGCGACGGCACCGGCGGCTCCGTCCCGGCGCAGATCATGGCGTCGGGCGTGGCGGTGCCGTGGGCGCTGGAGGCGCAGCGGATCCTGGCCGCGGAGTGGAACGTGCGCGCCGACGTCTGGTCGGCCACCTCCTGGAACGAGCTGCGCCGCGAGGCGGTGGCGTGCGAGGAGCACAACCTGCTGCACCCGGAGGAGGAGCAGCGGGTGCCGTACGTGACGCGCAAGCTCGGCGGCGCCGAGGGTCCGTTCGTGGCCGTGTCCGACTGGATGCGCTCCGTTCCGGACCAGATCGCGCGCTGGGTGCCGGGGACGTACCAGTCGCTGGGCGCGGACGGCTTCGGCTTCGCCGACACGCGCGGTGCGGCGCGCCGCTTCTTCCACATCGACGCCCAGTCGATCGTGGTCGCGGTGCTCACCGAGCTGGCCCGTGAGGGCAAGGTCGACCGCTCGGTGCTGAAGCAGGCCATCGACCGGTACCAGCTGCTGGACGTGTCGGCGGCGGATCCGGGGGCGGCGGGCGGCGACGCGTAGCCGCGGCGCTCGGCTTCGGCCGGGCGGCATCTGGGGAGAGCCTGCTTGTTCGTTGCCGGGTGCGGGTGCGCGGGGGCTGGTCGCGCAGTTCCCCGCGCCCCCTTCGGGGCGCGTTTACGATGCGGGTATGAACGAGCGGTCGGCGCAGGCGCGTTGGGAGCGGCGTACCCAACGCCCCCTGCTGGCGCTGGCGGTGGCGTTCGCCGTCGCCTATGCCGTGCCGATCGTGGACAACCCCGCGCGCCGCTCCGTGACGGTCGTGTGCACCGCCACGGAGTGGGTGGTGTGGGCCGCGTTCGCGGTGGACTACCTGATGCGGCTGGCGCTCACCCCGCGTCGGCGGGAGTTCGTCCGCACGCACTGGATGGACCTGTGCGCGGTGGTGCTGCCGCTGCTGCAGCCGCTGCGGTTGCTGCGGATGGTGTCGACGCTGCTGCTGGTGGGGCGGCGGGCGCGGATGGCCTCGCAGATCCGGCTGACGACGTACGTCGGCGGGGCCGTGATCGGGCTGCTGATGTTCGGGTCGCTCGCCGTGCTGTCCGTGGAGCGGGACGCGCCGCACGGGAACATCCGGACGCTGGGTGACGCGGTGTGGTGGTCGTTCACGACGATGACGACCGTGGGATACGGGGATCACGCGCCGACGACCGGGCTGGGGCGGATGATCGCCGTCGGGCTGATGCTGTCCGGGATCGCGCTGCTCGGTGTGGTCACCGCGAACATCGCGGCGTGGTTCATCTCGCGGTTCGAGAAGGACGACGCCGAGGAGCGGCGGCAGACGCTGGCCATCGCCGAGTTGGCCGAGGAGGTGCGGTTGCTGCGCGCCGAGGTGGCCCGGTTGACCGAGGAGCGCGAGCAGCAACGGAGTTGACCGGTGGCCCAGCCGCGGCGGCCGGCCGGCCGCAGGGTGCGCGGTCGCGCGTCGGGCGGCCCCCGCACCCCGCAACCGGGACCCCTCGCCTACAGCAGCCCGTGGCCCCAGGTCGCCGCGCCTGCCAGGGCGACGATGGCCAGGAGCGTGTCGATCGCTCCCAGGACCAGCGCCACCAGAGCCGGGACGTTCCGGTCGTTGGACCAGGTGCGGCCCATGGACTGCCAGCCGCAGAACACCGCCACCGGGCCGAGGACGATGCCCAGGGCGAAGAAACCGGCCACGGCACAGATCGTGCCGATGATGCCGAGCGTCGCACGGTCCGGCCCGGTCCGGTGCCACGTGCGGCCACGTGACCGGGGGTACCCGCGCGTTCCGTGCCCGAAGCCTGCCATCATCAACTCCCTGAGGCCGTATGGACAGTTCGGCTTCGATGTGCGGGTACCCCGGTTCTCCGCCGGCAGACCTGCGCGCGCTGCCCCCCTCCCAGCAGCGCGCGCCACGGCCCGGCGTCCTCCCATGCCCTGCGGAGGACTTGACCAACTGTGACCCGTGGCGCGCGCCGGTGCGAGCGATCTTTAGCGGAGTCACCCTGATAGGCGAACTCCGCAGCCGGATCCGGCGGGGAGGCGGCCTCAGATGTGGCCAACGCCCGCGCCGGCCTCCGCGTTCGCGCCCCGCTTGGTGAGCAGCGCGACCAGAACGGCGACCGCCGCCACGCCCGCCGCGACCAGGGAGGCGAGGCTCATGCCGGAGATGAAGGTGTGGTGGGCGACCTCGGTGATCTTCGCGGCGATCTGCTCCGGCACGCCCTTCGGCACCGGGGCGACACCGACCTGGACCGCCTCGGAGGCCTTGTCCAGCTGATCCGGCGTCAGCTTCGGCAGGCCCGCGCCCGCCCAGTTGCCCGGCAGGTCGCTGTCCACCTTGGAGGCCATCACGGCGCCCAGGACGGCCGTACCGAGGCTGCCGCCGATCTGCATGGCCGCCTGCTGGAGGCCGCCGGCGACGCCGGACAGCTCCATCGGGGCGTTGCCGACGATGACCTCCGTCGCGCCGACCATGACCGGCGCGAGGCCGAGGCCGAGGAGCGCGAACCAGACGGACATCACACCGCTGCCGGTGCCGGCCTGGAGCGTCGACATGCCGTACATGGCGATCGCGGTCGCGGCCATGCCGCCGGCCAGCGGGATGCGCGGGCCGAGCTTGGTGATCGCGGCGCCGGCGAGCGGCGAGCCGACGATCATCATGCCGGTGAGCGGCAGCAGGTGCAGGCCCGCGTCGATGGGGCTCATGCCGTGCACGTTCTGCAGGTAGAAGGTGACGAAGAACAGGCCTCCCATGAACGCGATGGCCATCAGGACCATCAGGACGACACCGGCCGAGAGCGGGACCGAGCGGAAGAGACCCAGCGGGATCAGCGGCTCCTCGACCCTGGTCTCCCAGAACGAGAACACGGCGAAGAGCACCGCGGACGCGCCGATGAACAACCACGTCCTGCCGTCGCCCCAGCCCCAGGTCGGGGCCTTGATCAGGGCCCAGACCAGGCAGAACATCGCGCCGGAGAGCAGCGCGATGCCGAGCAGGTCGAAGGAGCGCGGGGCGTTCTCCGCGCGGTGGTCGAGCAGGATCAGCACGCCCAGGAGCAGGGCGAGCGCTCCCACCGGCACGTTGATGAAGAACACCGACTGCCAGTCGACGTGCTCGACGAGGACGCCGCCGAGGATCGGGCCGCCCGCGGTGGACGCGCCGATCACCATGCCCCAGATGCCGATGGCCATGTTGAGCTTCTCGGCCGGGAAGGTGGCCCGCAGCAGGCCGAGCGCGGCCGGCATCAGCAGCGCGCCGAACAGGCCCTGGAACACGCGGAACGTGACGACCGCGGCGATGCTGTGGGACAGGCCGATGGCGCCGGAGGCGGCGGCGAAGCCGGTGACGCCGATGAGGAAGGTCTGCCGGTGGCCGAAGCGGTCGCCGAGCTTGCCCGCGGTGATCAGGGAGACCGCGAGGGCGAGGAAGTAGCCGTTGGTGATCCACTGCACCTGGGCGAAGGTGGCCCCCAGGTCCTTCTGGATCGCCGGGTTGGCGATGGCCACGATGGTGCCGTCGAGGGCCACCATCATGACGCCGACGGCGACGGTGATCAGGGTGAGCCAGGGATGGCCGCGCAGCCCCCCGGCCGGAGGCGACTCGAGCGGGGCCTTGGGCGCCGCGCCCTCCGGCCCCGTCGCATCGATGGTGGTCTGACTAGTCATACCCATGAGGCTAGTGACAGCCTCTGACATTTGACAAACGATTTCATCCGTCAGTAACTGACACCTATGGAAACGCTGCGCGAACGCAAGAAACAGCGCACCCGGGAAGCGCTGCTGCGGGCCGCCCTCGAGCTGTTCACGACCCAGGGGTACGAGCACACGACCGTCGACGAGATCGCCGAGGCCGCCGACGTCTCGCAGCGCACCTTCTTCCGCTACTTCGCCGGCAAGGAGGACGCGGCGTTCGCGGTCCAGGAGATGACGGAGGCGCGCTTCGTCGACGCCGTACGCGCGCGTCCGCCGCACGAGGCGCCACTGGACGCGCTGCGGCAGGCGGTCCTGGAGGGGTGGGACGCGATCCGGGAGACGGTGGAGACGTGCGTCCCGGTCGAGCTGTATCTGCGCATGTACCGCACGATCGAGTCGACGCCCGCGCTGCTCGCCGCGCACCTGCGCCGCTCGGCTGCGACGGAGGAGACGATCGCCCGGCTGCTGGCCGAGCGCGAGGGCGTGGACGTGGACGCCGACCCGCGGCCCAGGCTGGCCGTGGCCGTGTTCGGCGGCGTGATAAGGGTCACGGAGCGGCAGTGGTCCACGGGCGACGACTTCAGCCTGGACGCCATGCGTCAACTCACCGCGTCCTACCTCGACCAGGTGGCTTCGGCGCTCACCGGGAAGTGGCGCACGTCAGAAGATCGTTGACGACTCGTTCGATGCCCGTCGAAACGTGATACCGGTCACTCGGTTACCCCGAGACCCTCTCGTTCTCCTAGTGTGTCCTCCCAGTGACTTCCTTCGACACCTCCCCGCAACTGAACGTCTGGCGCGCGCTGCTGGCGCTGGCCGTGGTGTTCGTGATGCTCGCGACCACCGGCTGGACCGCCCTGCGCAGCCACCGGGAGTCGACCGCACTGCAGGCCTCGCTCGCCGAGTGGGAGCAGGGCAGCGTCCACGGCCTCCATCTGCCGGACCCGCATGCCGCACCGGCCGTGCTCAGCCGTTTCTTCGCCTCCCTCTCGCCGGAGGACCAGCGCCGTCTCGCCCGCCGCTACCCGCTCGCGGTCGGCAACATGAACGGCGCGCCCGTCACCCTGCGCTACCGCGCCAACCACGTGGCGCTGGAGCAGCAGCGCGAGGTCGAGCGCAAACGCATGCACGACAGCCGGCTCAGCGCGGCCGGCCAGCAGGACGCGGGCATCCGTATGCACCGCTACGAGTCGCTGCTGACCGCCGGCCGGCACATCCTGGCCTTCGACCCCGAGGGCTCGGGCCGGATCGCGGAGGTGTTCGGAAGCCTCGACAAGGCCGAGCGGATCGCCGTCGTCGTCCCCGGCGTCGACACCGATCTGCTCACCTTCCAGAAGACGGGCCGCCCGTACACCGCCCCGGTCGGCATGGCCAAGGCGCTGTACGCGGCGGAGCGCGCCCAGAGCCCCGCGGTCCGTACGGCCGTGATCGCCTGGGCCGACTACACCGCCCCCGACGGGCTCGGCATGGACGCGGCGACCGGCGGGCGCGCCGCGGAGGGCGCCGTACGGCTGGACGCCCTGCTGGACGCCCTGCCCGGGCGGGCCCCGGTGGCGATGGTCTGCCACAGCTACGGCTCGGTGGTCTGCGGGGTCGCGGCGCACGCGATGCCCCGCCGGGTCACCGACATAGCGGTGGCGGCGAGCCCCGGCATGCGGGTCTCCAGCGCCTCGCACCTGGGCACCGGGGCGCGGGTGTGGGCGATGCGCGACGCGAGCGACTGGATCCAGGACGTGCCGTATCTGGAGCTCGGCGGGCTCGGGCACGGCGCCGATCCGGTGTCGTCCGCGTTCGGCGCGCGGGTGCTGTCCGCCCGGGACGCGCGGGGTCACGCCGGCTATTTCCAGCCGGGCACGGACAGTCTGCGCAACCTGGCCGACGTGGCCGTCGGGGCGTACGACGCGGTGACGTGCGCCCACGACAACGACGCGTGCCGAGCCGGTCTTTCCGGCGCGTCTCCCGCCGGACGCGCGTAGAAACAACAGGAAGTGCGGTCTGCGCGGGTGGCGACGGAGGAGCACGTGCCGCATACGATGAGCCGCATGGGTGACGTACTGGCGGGATTTCATGCCGTCTGGGAGTTCGAGTCCGACTCCGTGCTCATCCGTTACGAACGGGGGATTCGGGCACCGAAGCTGTTCCAGGCGCTCGGGGAGCGGCGCATCCCGCTGTCCGCGGTCGAGGGCGTGACGATCGGTCCGGGCAAGCGCGGCACGGTTGTCCTGCGGCTGCTGCCGCGGGCCGGCGCGGATCCGCTGATGGAGGCGGCGGCCGGGCAGCTGAAGGAGGGCTCGGACCCGTACCGGCTGGTGCTGCCGGCCGAGCGGGAGACGCTCGCCGAGTACTACGCGGACGAGTTGAAGGGGCTGTTGACCGAGTCGGGGCCCGTGGAGCACCACCTGGTGGCCGCGCCCGAGGTGCCGCTGTCCTTCAAGGCGTACGACGGCAAGGCGAGCTTCGACGGTACGGCGGTGCAGTTCCGCTGGTCGTGGACGGGTGCGTCGTCGGCGAAGTGGAAGGCGGGCGACCAGAGTTACCCGGTCACGGAGCTGAGCGGGGTGGAGTGGCGCTCGCCGGAGGTGTTCGAGGGGCATCTCCGCCTGCTGCGCAGGTCGGCCGAGGCGGCGGCGCCCGTGCCGGCCGACCAGGATCCGGCCGCGGTGGTGTTCGGGCTGGGATACGGGCCGGTGCACGAGTCGCTGCCGTTCGCGGCGGCCGTCCTCGCCGCCGTACGCACCAGGGGGCCGGTGCCCGTGGCACCGGCCCCGTCGCGGCGCGACCCCGCCGACATCGCCGAGCGGATCCGGCACCTGGGCGAGCTGCACCAGGCCGGGCTGGTCACCGACGAGGAATTCTCCTCCAAGAAGGCGGAGTTGCTGGCGGAGCTGTGAGCTATTCGCGGCCCGCGGAGGTGAACGCCATGTCCGCGTAGCGCTCGCCCGCCACCTTGCCCGCGATCGGCTCCAGCAGGGCCAGTTCCTCGTCGGTCAGGGTGAGGGCGGTCGCCGCCACGTTCTCCTCCACCCGCTGCGGCTTGCGGGTGCCCGGGATGGGCACCACCGGGAGGGCGTCGACCGTCGCCCGCTGCTGCACCCAGGCCAGGGCGACCTGGCCGAGGGTGGCGCCGTGGGCCTCGGCGGCGGCGCGGACCGGCTCCAGCAGGGCGGCGTTGGCGGTCGCGTTGGCGCCGGTGAAGCGGGGCTGCTGACGGCGGAAGTCGTCGGCGGTCAGCTCCTGTTCGGCGCGGGTGAAGGAGCCGGTGAGGAAGCCGCGGCCGAGCGGCGAGTACGGCACGAGGGCGACGCCCAGGTCCCGCGCGGCCGGCACGACCCTCGCCTCGATGTCCCGGCTGAACAGCGACCACTCCGACTGCACGGCCGCGATCGGGTGCACGGCGTGCGCGGCGCGCAGCTCGTCGGCGGTGACCTCGCTCAGCCCGAGGTGCTTGACCTTGCCCTCGCGGACCAGCTCCGCCATCGTGCCGACGGTCTCCTCGATGGGGACGTTCACATCGCGCCGGTGCATGTAGTAGAGGTCGATCACGTCGACGCCGAGCCGCTTCAGGCTGCCCTCGACGGCCTGGCGGATGTAGGGGGCGTCGTTGCGGATGACCCGCTTGGTCGGGTCGTCCTCCGGGATCGACAGCGCGAACTTGGTGGCGATCACCACCTCGTCGCGGTGCGCCGCGAAGAAGGGCGCGAGGAAGCGCTCGTTCTCCCCCGCGCCGTAGGCGTCGGCCGTGTCGTACAGCGTCACGCCCAGCTCCAGCGCCCGCTCCAGCGCGGCGCGCGCCTGGCCGGCGTCCGTGGGGCCGTACGCGAAGCTCATGCCCATGCAGCCGAGGCCCTGGACGCCCACCTCCGGTCCGCCCGCGCCGAGCCGTACGGCCGGAATCCTGGCGTCGGTCATCGCGTGGTCCCCTCCGTCGCGTAGAAGCTGATCTTGCGGTCGAGCACGGCGAGCGTGTCGCGCAGCTCGGCGATCCGGTTCAGCACGTCCCTGCGGGTCGACTCCAGCAGTTCCCGCCGTTCGGCGTAGGTGCTCTCGCCCTCCCGGACCAGCTCCGCGTACCGGACCATGTCCGCGACCGGCATGCCGGTCAGCCGCAGCTTGGTCACGAAGTCCAGCCAGTCCAGGTCGCGGTTGCTGTAGCGCCGCTGGCCGGTGTGCGAGCGGTCGACGTGCGGCATCAGGCCGATCCGCTCGTACCAGCGCAGGGTGTGCGCGGTCAGGCCGGTGAACGCCACGACCTCGCTGATCGTGTAGCGGTCCTGGCCGTCGGGGCGCGGATGGCGTCTGGGCGGGGCGGAGCAGATGTCGGCGGGGGCTGTTCGTGCGGTGTCCGCTGGCGTGGTCTGCATCACCGTCATGGCCTCCACGCTATGGGGTTGGAGTGCACTCCAAGCAAGCGGATCCGGTAAGAAATCCCCAGGACGCGGTCCGGGACGCGTCGCTAGCGTGCGGCCCATGAGTCTTGTACGCCGGGCCGTGCCCGAGGACGCCGCGGAAGTGCTGCGGCTGCGCCAGGTCATGATCGATTCCATGTTCGAGTCCGGGGGCGGGCCGACCGACTGGCACACCGAGTCCCTGCCGGTGCTGCGGGAGAAGCTGGCCGACGCGGACGGGGACTTCGTGGCGTTCGTCGTCGATCACCCGGACCGGCCGGGGGCGCTGGCCGCGCTGGTGTGCGGGGCGCTGGAGTACCGCATCGGCCGCGCGGGGAACCCGCACGGGCGGGTCGGGCACGTCTTCAGCGTCGCCACCGACCCGGACGCCCGGCGGCGCGGGTACGCGCGGGCGTGCATGGAGGAGCTGCTGCAGTGGTTCCGGGAGCGGGGCGCCGGGCAGGTCGACCTGAACGCGTCGGCGCAGGCCGAGCCGCTGTACGCGTCCCTCGGTTTCGTGCGCAAGCCGGACCCCTCGATGCGGCTGGCCCTGTGAGCCGCATAGGCTCGCCGGCATGTCGTTGCAGAGCCTGGCGCTGATCGAGAACTGGCCCGTCCCCACCGCCGCGGCGGGCGTCGTACGAGCCGACGGGACCGTCCTCGGGACGCACGGTCCCGCCGGACACCGGTTCCCGCTGGCCTCGGTCACCAAGCCGCTGACCGCGTACGCCGCGCTGGTCGCGTACGAGGAGGGCGCGATCGAGCTGGACGAGCCGGCCGGGCCGCCCGGGGCGACCGTCCGCCACCTTCTCGCCCACACCTCCGGGCTGGCCTTCGACGAGCACCGGGTGACGGCGCCGCCCGGTGAGCGGCGGCTGTACTCCAACGCCGGGTTCGAGCAGCTCGGCGACCACATCGCCAAGGCGACGGAGATCCCGTTCGCCGACTATCTGCGGCAGGCGGTGCTGGAGCCGCTGGGCATGACGTCGACGTCGCTGGCGGGTTCCCCGGCGAAGGACGGCGTGTCCACGGTCGCGGACCTGCTGCGGTTCGCGGCGGAGGTGCAGGCACCGCGGCTGCTGGACCCGCGGACGGTCGCGGAGGCGATGAGCGTGCAGTACCCGGGGACGAAGGGGGTGCTGCCGGGATACGGGCACCAGAACCCCAACGACTGGGGGCTGGGCTTCGAGATCCGCGACTCCAAGTCCCCGCACTGGACGGGGAGTTCCTCGTCACCACGCACTTTCGGGCATTTCGGGCAGTCCGGTACGTTCCTGTGGATCGACCCGGACGCGGGGGTCGCCGGCGTCGCGCTGACGGACCGGGCGTTCGGGCCCTGGGCGATCGAGGCGTGGCCGGCGTTCACGGACGCGGTGCTGGCGGAGCTGCGGGGCTGAGCCCGACCTCCGCCGCTATGACATCTCCCACATCAGCACCTCGGCCGGCGTGACGGCCACGGCCTCCACACCGGCCGCCCCCGTCATCCGCGCCGAGTCGCCCGCGTCCAGGCGCTCCTCCCCCAGCCGGACGGCGCCGCGGACCACATGGACGTAGACGTGCGCCGCGTCGGGGACGGCCGTGCGCTCGGCCGGCGCCAGGCGGCGTACGTGGAGCATCGCGCCGGCCTCGGGGACGGCGTACGGGGTGGCGTCGGCGATGCCGGGCACGATCTCGTACGCCGGCTCGCCGCCCGGCTCCAGGGGGGCCAGCCACATCTGGACGAAGGTGAGCGGCGCCGGGCCGTCGTTGCGCTCGACGTGCCGGACGCCCGCCGCCGCGCTGAGCCGCTGGACGTCGCCGGGGCGGACCTTCGTCTCGTGGCCGGTGGAGTCGCGGTGGGTCAGCTCGCCCTCGGCGACCCAGGTGACGATCTCGGTGTGGCTGTGCGGGTGTTCGCCGAACCCGGCGCCGGGCGCGAGCCGTTCCTCGTTGCAGGCGATGAGCGCGCCGAAGCGGAGGTTGCCGGGGTCGTAGTGCGGGCCGAAGGAGAAGGCGTGCCACGACTCGATCCCGGCCTCGGGATCGCCCCCGGGGTAGCGCTCACCGGCGCGCCGTACGTCCATCACGCGCACCACGGTAGCCCCACGAAACACAGGGCACAGGCCCACCGACGCCCACTGCCCCCGGGCCACCGGCGCGAGGGAGACGCCCCCGCAGGCGACCGAGCCATCAGGCGCGAGCGGTCCAGCCCAACCCCGGCGGCACACCGTCCCGGCCCGATAAGGCAGTCTTGTCCCGTGCCCGAACCCGAATCCCGCAGCAGCGATCCGCACGCCGATCCCCACATGCACGACGTCCACCCGCACGCCGCGACCCTCAAGCGGCTGGAGAAGTCCTCAGGGTCGCTCGCCGCTCAGGCCATCGCGCGCATGGACGAGACCCTGCCGTGGTATCGGGCCATGCCCCCGGAGAACCGCTCGTGGATCGGGCTGGTCGCCCAGGCGGGCATCGCGGCCTTCACCGAGTGGTTCCGGCACCCGGACGCACCCCAGGCGATCTCCACGGACGTGTTCGGCACCGCGCCGCGCGAGCTGACCCGGGCCATCACGCTGCGGCAGACCGTGGAGATGGTGCGCACCACCATCGAGGTCATGGAGAGCGCGATCGACGAGGTCGCGGCGCCCGGGGACGAGAGCGTGCTGCGCGAGGCGCTGCTCGTGTACGCCCGCGAGATCGCCTTCGCCACCGCGCAGGTGTACGCCCAGGCCGCCGAGGCACGCGGTGCCTGGGACGCGCGGCTGGAGTCGCTCGTGGTCAACGCCGTGCTGAGCGGGGAGGCCGACGAAGGGGCCGTCAGCCGGGCCGCCGCGCTCGGGTGGAACTCGCCGGAGCACGTGTGCGTGGTGCTGGGCACGGCACCGGACGGGGACAGCGAGCTGACCGTCGAGGCCATCCGGCGGGCCGCCCGGCACGCCAAGCTGCAGGTGCTCACCGGGGTGCTGGGCGACCGGCTCGTCGTCATCGCCGGCGGCAGCAACAACCCGCTCGCCGTCGCCAAGTCGCTGATCGGGCCCTTCGCCGCGGGCCCGGTCGTCGCGGGGCCCGTGGTGCCCGATCTGCTGGCCGCGACGCGGTCCGCGCAGGCCGCCGCCGCGGGACTGAAGGCGTGTTCGGCCTGGCAGGACGCCCCGCGGCCGGTGCTGGCGGACGACCTCCTCCCGGAGCGCGCGATCGCGGGTGATCCGAGCGCCCGCGAGCAGTTGGTGGAGGAGATCTACAGACCTCTGGAAGAGGCCGGTTCGGCGCTGCTGGAAACCTTGAGTGTCTATCTGGAGCAGGCGAGCAGCCTGGAAGGCGCGGCCCGGATGCTCTTCGTTCACCCGAACACCGTCCGCTACCGGCTCAGACGTGTGACAGACGTCACCGGTTGGTCGCCATCGGATGTACGATCCGCGTTCACACTGCGGATTGCACTCATCCTGGGGCGTCTGGCCGACGGCGAACCCCCGGCATAAGGTTTTGTGGGAGGTCCACAAAAGGCCTTCGTGTTCTTCGTCCTTGTCCTCACGGGCGGCCCCGGCCGTCCCCAAGAGAGAGTGTGAGAGTGCTCGTACTCGTCGCTCCCGGCCAGGGCGCCCAGACGCCCGGCTTCCTGACTCCCTGGCTCGAACTGCCCGGTGCCGCCGACCGCGTCGCCGCCTGGTCGGACGCCCTCGGCCTGGACCTGGTGCACTACGGCACCCAGGCCGACGCCGATGCCATCCGCGACACCGCGGTGGCCCAGCCGCTGCTGGTCGCCGCCGGGATCCTGTCCGCCGCGGCACTCGGTGCCATGTCCGAGATCGCCCCTGGCGCGGTCGCCGGGCACAGCGTCGGTGAGATCACCGCGGCCGCCTTCGCGGGCGTGCTGGACGACACCGCCGCGCTGGGCCTGGTCCGCAAGCGGGGCCTGGCGATGGCCGACGCGGCCGCGGTCACCGAGACGGGCATGTCGGCGCTGCTCGGCGGCGACCCCGAGACCTCCGTGGCGCACCTGGAGAAGCTGGGCCTGACCCCGGCGAACATCAACGGGGCGGGCCAGATCGTCGCCGCGGGCACGCTGGAGCAGCTGGCCGCGCTGAACGAGGACAAGCCCGAGGGCGTCCGCAAGGTCGTCCCGCTCAAGGTCGCCGGCGCCTTCCACACGCACCACATGGCGCCCGCCGTCGAGACGCTGGCCAAGGCCGCCGCCGAGCTGACTCCGGCCGACCCCGAGGTGACCTACGTCTCCAACAAGGACGGCAAGGCGGTCGCGAGCGGCGCCGAGGTGCTCGAGCGGCTGGTCGGCCAGGTCGCCAGCCCCGTGCGCTGGGACCTGTGCATGGAGACCTTCAAGGAGCTGGGCGTCACCGCGCTCATCGAGGTGTGCCCGGGCGGCACGCTGACCGGACTGGCCAAGCGCGCGCTGCCCGGCGTGAAGACGCTGGCCCTGAAGACCCCCGACGACCTCGACGCGGCCCGCGCGCTCCTCTCCGAGCACGCCGGCGCCTAAGGAGCCGTACATGGCGAAGATCAAGCCCAGCAAGGGTGCCCCGTATGCGCGCATCCTCGGTGTCGGCGGCTACCGGCCGACCCGGGTCGTGCCCAACGAGGTGATCCTGGAGCGGATCGACTCCTCCGACGAGTGGATCCGCTCCCGCTCCGGCATCGAGACCCGGCACTGGGCCGGTCCCGAGGAGACCGTGGCCGCGATGTCGATCGAGGCCGGCGGCAAGGCGATCGCCGACGCCGGCATCGCCGCCGAGCAGATCGGCGCCGTGGTCGTCTCGACGGTCTCGCACTTCAACCAGACCCCGGCCGTCGCCACCGAGATCGCCGACAAGCTGGGCACGGACAAGGCCGCCGCCTTCGACATCTCGGCGGGCTGCGCGGGCTTCGGCTACGGCCTGACCCTCGCCAAGGGCATGGTGGTGGAAGGTTCCGCCGAGTACGTGCTCGTCATCGGCGTGGAGCGGCTCAGCGACCTGACCGACCTGGAGGACCGGGCCACCGCCTTCCTGTTCGGCGACGGCGCCGGCGCGGTCGTCGTCGGCCCCTCCCAGGAGCCGGCCATCGGCCCGACCGTGTGGGGCTCCGAGGGCGACAAGGCCGAGACGATCAAGCAGACCGTCCCCTGGGACCGCTTCAGGATCGGCGACGTCTCCCAGCTGCCCCTGGACAGCGAGGGCAACATCAAGTTCCCCGCCATCACGCAGGAGGGCCAGGCGGTGTTCCGCTGGGCCGTGTTCGAGATGGCGAAGGTCGCCCAGCAGGCGCTGGACGCGGCCGGTATCAGCTCGGAAGAGCTGGACGTCTTCATCCCGCACCAGGCCAACGTGCGGATCATCGACTCGATGGTGAAGACCCTCAAACTGCCGGAGCACGTCACGGTCGCCCGTGACATCCGCACCACCGGCAACACCTCGGCCGCCTCGATTCCGCTCGCGATGGAGCGGCTCCTGGCGACCGGGGAGGCGAAGAGCGGCGACACCGCGCTCGTCATCGGATTCGGGGCGGGTCTCGTCTACGCCGCCACGGTCGTTACCCTCCCCTAGGCACTGCGTGCCCGATCATGTGATCGGGCACGGCAGAATTCGCCACAAACCGTCTGGAACATCGAAGAAGGAGCGCCTGACATGGCCGCCACTCAGGAAGAGATCGTCGCCGGTCTCGCCGAGATCGTGAACGAGATCGCCGGGATCCCCGTTGAGGACGTCCAGCTGGACAAGTCCTTCACCGACGACCTGGACGTCGACTCGCTGTCCATGGTCGAGGTCGTCGTCGCCGCCGAGGAGCGCTTCGACGTGAAGATCCCGGACGAGGACGTCAAGAACCTCAAGACCGTCGGCGACGCGACCGACTACATCCTCAAGCACCAGGCCTAAGCACAACCTCTTAGGCCCAGGGCCCAAGGCCCCGCCACCCGGCGGTGGCGCCGTTGATTCCCGCATCCGTTGGAGAAAGAATTCCCGTGAGCCCGACCAATCGCACCGTGGTCGTCACCGGTATCGGCGCAACCACACCGCTGGGTGGCGACGCAGCTTCGTTCTGGGAGGCCCTGGTCGCCGGCAAGTCCGGCGTCAGCCTCCTGGAGCAGGAGTGGGCGGCCGACCTGCCGGTCCGTATCGCCGCGCAGATCGCCGTGGATCCCGGCGAGATCATCCCCCGGCCGCAGGCCCGGAAGCTGGACCGCTCGGCGCAGTTCGCGCTGATCGCCGCTCAGGAGGCCTGGAAGGACGCCGGGTTCGCCGCCAGGGCCGGCGAGGACGCGTCCGTGAACCCCGACCGCCTCGGCGCGGTCATCGCCTCCGGCATCGGCGGCGTGACGACGCTCCTGGACCAGTACGACATCCTCAAGGAGCGGGGCGTCCGCCGCGTCTCCCCGCACACCGTGCCGATGCTGATGCCCAACTCCCCGGCGGCCAACGTCGGCATCGAGCTGGGCGCCCGCGCCGGTGTGCACACCCCCGTCTCGGCCTGCGCCTCGGGCGCGGAGGCCATCGGGTACGCGATCGAGATGATCCGCACCGGGCGTGCGGACGTGGTCGTGGCCGGTGGCACCGAGGCCGCCATCCACCCGCTGCCGATCGCCGCGTTCGGCAACATGATGGCGATGTCCAAGAACAACGACGACCCGCAGGGCGCCTCCCGTCCCTTCGACGCCGGCCGTGACGGCTTCGTGCTCGGCGAGGGCGCCGGCGTGATCGTCCTGGAGTCCGAGGAGCACGCCAAGGCCCGCGGCGCCCGGATCTACGCCGAGGCGGTCGGCCAGGGCATCTCCGCCGACGCCCACCACATCACGCAGCCGGAGCCGTCCGGCAACGGCATCGCGCACGCGCTGCAGAACCTGCTGGACAGCACGGACCTGAAGCCGGCCGAGGTCGTGCACGTGAACGCCCACGCCACGTCGACGCCGCAGGGCGACGTCGCCGAGATCAAGGCGCTGCGCAAGGTGTTCGGCGACGACGTCGACCACATGGCGATCTCCGCGACGAAGTCGATGACCGGTCACCTGCTGGGCGGCGCCGGCGGCATCGAGACCGTCGCGTCGATCCTGGCGCTGGTCAACCGCACGGCTCCGCCGACGATCAACATCGACGACCTCGACCCCGACGTCAACGCGGACGTGGTCCGCGGCGAGGCCCGTCAGCTGCCCGAGGGCCGCATCGCCGCGCTGAACGACTCGTTCGGCTTCGGCGGGCACAACGTGGTGCTGGCGTTCCGGACGATCTGAGAACGCGCGTGAGGGCCCCTGCCGCTCGGCAGGGGCCCTCCGTCATGTCCGGGGCGCTCAGACCACCTGGTGCAGCCAGCGCACCGGCGCGCCCTCCCCGGCGTACCGGAACGGCTCCAGTTCGTCGTCCCACGGCTTGCCCAGCAGCTTGGCGATCTCGGCCTCGAGGTCGGTCTCGCCGCGCTGGGAGCGGGTCAGGGCCGCGCGGAGGCGGTCCTCGGGGATGAGGATGTCGCCGTGGATGCCGGTGACGGCGTGGAAGATGCCGAGGTCGGGGGTGCAGCTGTAGCGCTCGCCCTCGGCCGTCGGGCAGGGCTCGGCGGTGACCTCGAAGCGCAGCAGGTGCCAGCCGCGCAGCGCGGAGGCCAGCTTGGAGGCCGTACCGGCCTCGCCCTGCCAGGAGAACTCCGAGCGCCAGGTCCCGGGGGCGGCGGGCTGCCGGATCCAGTCGAGGCTGACGCGTGTGCCGAGCACCCCGGCGACGGCCCACTCGACGTGCGGGCACAGCGCGCGCGGCGCGGAGTGCACGTACAGAACTCCACGTGTCGTCACCGGAACCTCCGGGCAGAGCGGGACATCTTGCGGACTGGCTGGCGGCAGTGGCGCGACGGCCGCGTTGATGGCGAGGCTACCCTGCGGCGGTGCAAGGAGTGTGACGTACCGTCGGTCCCGGTGCCAGGAAACCTCCGCCATTCACCCAGGGGGACGCTTGTACGGGGTTGCTCCGTTCCCGGGCGCCCGTTCGGGAACCCTCGCACGTTGTCATGGGGGGAAGTACACACGTTCACCCGGAGACACCGGGTCCGGCGACGAGGGGACCAGCAGGATGCGCAAGCCGAGCAGCCGTACGCGAGCCGCTCTCGCCGTCGTGGCGGCCGCGGTGCTGGGCCTCGCCGGATGCGACACCGCGGGCGGGAGTTCGCCCGCGCCGCAGGGCACCCGGGCGCGCGCGGCCGAGCCGGTGTGGAACCGCAGCCCGGACTCGGTCGCCGCGGTCGGCGACTCCATCACCCGCGGCTTCGACGCGTGCACGGTGCTGTCGGACTGCCCCGAGGTGTCCTGGGCGACGGGCAGCGACACCGAGGTGGACAGCCTGGCGGTGCGGCTGCTCGGCCCCGCGGGCGCGGCGCGGCGCAGCTGGAACTACGCGGTGACCGGCGCCCGGATGGCGGACCTGCCCGAGCAGATGTCCCAGGCGGCGGAGCACGGCCCCGGACTGGTGACGGTGATGGTGGGCGCCAACGACGCCTGCCGGTCCTCGGCGCGGGCCATGACCCCGGTGGCCGACTTCCGCGCCGACTTCGAGGAGGCCCTGCACACCCTGCGCGCCGCGTCGCCGAAGACGCAGGTGTACGTGGCGAGCGTGCCGAACCTGAAGCGGCTGTGGTCCGAGGGCCGGACCAGTCCGCTGGGCAAGGAGGTGTGGAAGCTCGGCATCTGCCCGTCGATGCTGTCGGACGCGGACGACCTGACCAGCGCGGCCATGCTGCGCCGGGACCGGGTGCAGCAGCGGGTGGTGGAGTACAACGAGGTGCTGAAGGAGGTCTGCGCCCGGGACCGCCGCTGCCGCTTCGACAACAACGCGGTCTACGACTACCGGTTCGGCACCGGCCAGCTCAGCCGCTGGGACTGGTTCCACCCCAGCAAGGACGGCCAGGCGCGGCTCGCGGCGATCGCGTACCGGACGGTCACCGCCGCGGATCCGGTTGGCTAGGCCACGCATCGCCTACTGTTTCCCACATGAGCGAACTTTTCGGCACGGTTTCCGACGGCACCCCGGTCCACCGCTGGACCCTGGAGCGCGCCGGGACCCGGGTGGAGGTCCTGACGTACGGCGGGATCGTGCGGTCGGTCGAGGTGCCGGACCGGGAGGGCCGGACGGCGGACGTGGTGCTGGGCTTCCCCGGCCTGGACGGCTATCTCGCCCATCCGGAGCCGTTCCTCGGCGCCCTGATCGGCCGGTACGCCAACCGGATCGGGCACGCCCGCTTCCCTCTGGACGGCGCGGTCTACGCCCTGGAGCCGAACGAGGGCGCGAACTGTCTGCACGGTGGCGCGCAGGGCTTCGACAAGCGGGTGTGGGACGCGGAGCCCGTCGAGCACGGGGTGCGGCTGTCCCGGGTGAGTCCGCACGGCGAGCAGGGCTTCCCGGGCCGGCTCGAGGTGTCGGCGACGTACACCCTGGACGGGTCGGGCGCGCTGCACATCGCGTACGAGGCGGTCACGGACGCGCCGACCGTGGTCAACCTGACCAACCACAGCTACTTCAACCTGGCCGGCGCGGGCCACGCGGGCGGGCACGAACTGCGGCTCGCCGCGTCCCGCATCACCCCGGCCGGCGCGGACCTGATCCCGACGGGCGCCCTCCAGGACGTGACCGGCTCCCGGTTCGACTTCCGCACGGCCCGCAAGGTCGGCTCCGGCTACGACCACAACTTCGTGCTGGACAAGGGCGTGACGGCCGCGCCGGAGCAGGTCGCCGAGCTGCACGACCCGGCCTCCGGCCGCACCCTGACCGTGTCGACGACCGAACCGGGCCTCCAGCTCTACACCGCCGACCACCTGGGCGAGCCGTTCGCCCCGGGCGACGGCATCGCGCTGGAGACCCAGCACTTCCCGGACTCCCCGAACCAGCCCCGCTTCCCGAGCACGGTGCTCAGGCCGGGCGAGGTGTTCCGGTCGGAGACGGTGTACGGCTTCGGGGTCCGCTGACGTCCGCCCGCGGCCCGAAAGGGGTACGGGGCTGTGCGGCGGGCCGCCGTACGTCCCCGGCACGAGCCCCGGTCCAGGGGTCAGGTCCCGGACCGGGGCTGCTCGTGGGGGACTTGTCCCGGATCAGACGTTAATCGGCGCGGTGAGCCCGCGGTCCGCGATCGAGCGTCCGGCGGCGATCTCGTACGAACCCTTCACAAACGACCACGCGTTCACCCGCCTCGTCCCTGGTCTCGAAGACGCGGCGCGGCCGGCCCGCTCCCGGGCCCGGAAGTGTCACCGTCGGGCGGTACGGCGGCCACCGGCTCTCAGTCGGCCCGGTGGGTGGGCGCGGCCGGGCCGGCGTCGGTGGCGGCGTCCTCCTCGTCGTCCTCGCCGAGCAGTTCACGGGCGAGCAGGGTCGCGCCCGCGACCGCGCCCGGCATCAGGAACACCGCGACGAACGGGACCAGGAAGGCCAGGCCGAGGGGGGTGCCGAAGCCCCAGACCAGGGTCTTGCGGGAACGGAGCAGGGCGAGGCGGGCGCGCAGTTCGACGCCCCGGCGCTGGAGGGCGACGGAGGTGAGCTCCTCGGTGAGGAAGAACCCGGTGACGAAGAAGCCGATCACGGGGACGACCGTCTGGCCGACCACGGGAAGGAAGCCGAGCGCGAACAGCAGCACGCCCCACACGGCCGCCCGCACCAGGACGCGGAGGCTGTCCCGGGCGGATGTCCACAGCTCGCGCCACAGCGGCAGTTCCGAGCGCGGGGCGGTGCCGTCGGGCGAGACGTCGGCGTCGACCTGCTCCGACAGGTTCTCGTAGAAGGGCTGGCCGACCAGGAGGGTGACGGCGGTGAAGGTCAGCACGGCGAGCAGCAGGCCGAGGGCGAAGAGCACGGCCGTCAGAAAGCCGCGGAACAGGCCCTGCCACGGGCTGGACCAGTCGTCCGCGAACGGCGTCGCCCAGGCGACCGCGTCCTCACCCCACACGGCGAGCGCGACCAGCGCCGCCGCGTACAGGACGAGCGTGATCAGGCCGGGCAGCAGCCCGAAGCCGTAGGAGCGGCCGTGCCGGGCCATCCAGCGCTGGCCCTTCAGCAGATGACCGAATCCCGCCCCGAGATCACGCATGGCGCAGACTCTACCGGCGGGGTTCAGGCTTCGTCCGAGGGGTTCAGGCGTCCAGCATCCGGCGGAGCAGGTCGCGCAGGGAGCGGCGCTCCTCCTCCGACAGGCCGGCGAGGGGCTCGCGGGCGAAGCGCAGGCCCTCGCGCAGGCCGGTGGCGAGGCGGACGCCCTCGTCGGTGGCTGCGGCCAGCTTCACCCGGCGGTCGGCGGGGTCCGGGCGCCGCTCGACCAGGCCCCGGGACTCCAGCCGGTCCACGATCCCGGTGACGTTGGACGGCTCGCACTTGAGCTTCTGCGCCAGCTTCCGCATGGGCAGCGGCTCCAGCGAGAGCAGGCTGAGCAGCCGGGCCTGGGGTCCGGTCAGCGCGTGCTCGCCCGCCGCCTTCTCGTAGTCCGCGTAGAAACGGGCGACGACGTCACCGATCAGTTCGACGACCTCCATGGTGAGGGCGTCGGGGCGGCGGGTCTTCGATGGGGTGGACATGGTCTCCAGGATACCCGGTTACTTGACATCCTGAAATATTCAAGAGCATGGTTGTTTCAGGTTCTGAAGTATTTGCACCATCGAGAAAGGCCCCGTCATGATCAACCGCGAGTGGCATCTGCTCAGCCGTCCCGTGGGCTGGCCGAAGCCCGAGGACTTCGCGCTCGTCGAGACCCCGGTGCCGGCCCCGGGCGAGGGCCAGGTGCTGGTGCGGAACAAGTACCTCTCGGTAGACCCGTACATGCGGGGCCGAATGAGTGCCGCGAAGTCGTACGCCGCGCCGTACGAGCTGGGCAAGGTCATGCAGGGCGGCGCGGTCGGCGAGGTGCTCGAGTCCAACGCCGAGGACATCGCGCCCGGCGACCACGTCCTGCACTTCTTCGGCTGGCGGGAGTACGCGGTCATGGACGGCAAGCACGCCGTCAAGGTCGACCCGGAGGCCGCTCCCCTGTCGACGTACCTCGGCGTCCTCGGCATGACGGGCCTGACGGCCTATGCCGGCCTGCTGCGCACCGCCTCCTTCACGGAGGGGGACATCGTCTTCGTGTCCGGCGCCGCGGGCGCCGTGGGCAGCCAGGTCGGACAGATCGCCAAGCTCAAGGGAGCCTCGCGGGTCATCGGCTCGGCCGGGTCCGACGAGAAGGTGAAGCTGCTGCTGGACGAGTACGGCTTCGACGCCGCGTTCAACTACAAGAACGGGCCGGTGAGCGAGCAGCTGCGGCAGGCCGCGCCGGACGGCATCGACGTGTACTTCGACAACGTCGGCGGGGACCACCTGGAGGCGGCCGTCGGCTCCCTGCGCGAGCGCGGCCGGATCGCGGTCTGCGGCATGATCTCGGTCTACAACGACACCGAGCCCGCGCCGGGCCCGAGGAACCTCGCCCGCCTCATCCAGACCCGGGGCCGCATCGAGGGCTTCCTGGTCGGCGACCACTACGACCTGCAGCCGCAGTTCGTGCGGGAGGTCGGGCCGTGGGTCGCCTCGGGGCGGCTGAAGTACCGGGAGACGGTCGTCGAGGGCATCGAGAACAACCTGGAGGCGTTCCTCGGCGTCCTGCGCGGCGACAACACCGGGAAGATGATCGTCAAGCTCTGAGGGCGGGCCGGGCCGGGCTTGGCCGACCTTTCCGGCCTGCGGTGACTTCTTTCCGAAATCCGTCGTCGATCGTGGGCGCGAGTCGCGGCGGACCGAGGAGAGAAGACAACCGCATGCCCCTCACGCAGTCCGACGTCCTGTACACCGCCGTCGCCACCGCCGAGAACGGCCGGGACGGCCGGGTCGCCACGGACGACGGCCGGCTCGACGTCGTCGTCAACCCGCCGAAGGAGATGGGCGGCAGCGGCGCCGGGACCAACCCGGAGCAGCTGTTCGCCGCGGGATACTCCGCCTGCTTCCAGGGCGCGCTGGGCGTCGTCGCCCGGCAGGAGGGGGCCGACGTCTCCGGGGCGACCGTCACCGCGAAGGTCGGGATCGGCAAGAACGGCGACGGGTTCGGGATCATCGTGGAGATCTCGGCGAGCATTCCGGACGTCGACGCGGCCAAGGCCCGGGAACTGGTCCAGAAGGCACACCAGGTGTGCCCCTACTCGAAGGCGACACGCGGGAACATCAGCGTGACGCTGGTCTGACGGCCGTCGTTGCGCACTGCGGAGACCGCACCCTTGGACGTGGGGTGCGGTCTTCTTTCCGGCGGGGCGCTCCTCAGCCGGCCAGTGCCGCCTGGTGCACCGCCCGCACGAAGCGTTCGTTCTCCGGGGCCGCGCCCCCCGGAAACGCCATCCGCCTGCGCGTGTAGCCGTAGGCGAGGCCGCTGCGGGGGTCCGCGAAGGCCTGGGAGCCGCCCGCGCCGCTGTGGCCGAAGGCGCCGGCGCCCAGGACCGGGTGCCACACGTCGGCGGTGGCCTGGAAGCCGAGGCCGTACGACTTGTGGGCGCGGGCCACCAGGTCGTAGCCGGTGGAGTGGATCTGGCCCACCTCGGCGACGGTGTCGGGCTTGAGCAGCGGCGGGCGGTCGTCCAGTTCGCTGATCGCCGCCGCGTACATCGTCGCGAGCCCCCGCGCGGAGGCGACGCCGCCCGCCGACGCCGGCCCCTTGGCGCGTACGAGACGGGAGTTGGCGTACTCCTCCAGCGTGAGCGGCTGCGGCGCGTGCGCGTTGAAGGCGATCGAGGCCAGCGTGTGCGGGCCGGCCGGCTCGGCGTCCAGCAGGGCCTGCTGCTCGGGGGTGGGGGCCATCGGCCGGACCGGGCGGAAGCGGCGCTCCTGGGACTCGGGCAGCCCCAGGAAGAAGTCCATGCCGTACGGCGCGCGCACCCGCTCCTCGTACACCTCCTGCAGCGTGTGCCCCGTGGCCCGGCGGACCACCTCTCCGGTGAGGGCGCCGATCACGAGCGCGTGGTAGCCGAAGGCCGTCCCCGGGCGCCAGAACGGCTTCTGGTCGGCGAGCCGTTCGGCCATCGCCCGGTCGTCGGCCAGTTCCTCGGCGGAGAACCCGGCGTCGATCCCGACCAGGCCCGCCCGGTGCGTCACCAGCTCCCGCAGGGTCACCGCGCCCTTGCCCTCGGCGCCGAACTCGGGCCAGTAGTAGGTCACTTTGCGGTCCAGCTCCAGCGTGCCGTCCTGCACCAGGAGGGCCACCACCAGATGCGCGGCGCCCTTCGTGGACGAGAACACGCCGTACAGCGAGTCCGCCTCGCCGCCCGCCCACAGGTCGACGACCCGCCGACCGTGCACATACGCGCACAACTGGCCCTCGTAGTCGTCGCGTTCGGCGGCGACGAAGGCGGCGAACTCCTCGCGCACCGCCTCGAAGCCCTCGGCGACCGTGCCGTGGACGGTGATCTGCTGCGTCATCCGCTCTCCTCAACTGAGCCGCTGCTCGCTGCTCCCCCCGCATAACGCCCGTTCCCGCTGCGGACGTTCCCGAGACCGGTACGGCGCGATGTGCCCGTTCGACTCAACCGCCCGGAGCTCCGGGGGGTGTCATCACTGCCCCGGATGGCGGATGGCGAGGGGGGGCGCACCGGCGCGCGGCGGGACCGGGCCCCCTCCGCCGAACCGGGTGCGGCTCAGGTGCACCACCACAGGAAACGGGTGCAGGTCTTGCTCGGCGCGGGCGTCGGGGCCGGGCGGGACGCCGTGGGGGCGCTGGACGGGGTGGCGGCCGGAGCGGACGTCGCGGGGGGCGCCGGGGCCGCGGACGTGGCGCCGGAGCCCGTCCCGGCGGTCTGCCGCGGCGAGCCGGTGTCCTTGGCGCCGGGCGTCTTGGAGGCCTTGTCCTTGGGGGACTTGGAGGCGGACGCGGAGGCGGAGGCGCTCGGGGAGGCGGAGCCGGCCGCGCCCGGGGTGGTGCCGGAGGCATCCGCGGCCGGGCCGGCCGTGGCGCCGGGGGACGCGGAGGACGTGCCGCCGTCGGCTGCGGCGCCCTCGGCGCCGTCGGACTGCCCGCTGGAGAAGGGCGAGAAGGGCGCGTCCGTGCCGAGTTCGGCGAGGCCGAGGCTGCCCGCGGCCAGCACGAACCCCGCGGTGATCAGCACGGCACGGCGGCGCCGGCGCCGGTGTGCGGCGGCCTTGCGGTCGCGGCGGCTGGAGTCGGCGTCGGCCGGGCTCACCGTGGCGGCGCCGCGCGCCCGGCGCCGGGCGGCCCGGCCACCGGGCTCGGAGTCCGGGCCGGCGGCGGGATCGGACTCCGGTTCCGGGTCGCTGTCCGGCTCCGGTTCCCGCTCGGCATACGGGCCGGGGCCGGACTCGGGGTTCGGCTCGGCATAGGCGTCCGGGCCGGGTTCGGCAGCGTGTCCGAGGCGGCTCGCGGGTCCGGAGCCGCTCGCGGGCCCGGGGCCGGCGTGGCCCTCGGGGCCGGCGTAAGCCCCGGCTGAGACGTGCCCGCCGGCGGAGGCATGGGCCCCGGAAGGGGCGGAGGGCGCGGCAGGGGCGGGGGCGGCGTACCACTCCTGAGGCGAGCCCTGGCGCTGCGCCGGGACGTGCGCGTCGTACGGGCCGTACCCCTGCGGAGGGGCGCCGTGCGCGGCCTCGGGCGGACGGCCGTCGTAGCCCGGTGTGCCACCCGTGCCCGCGCGCGCGTGCGCGGCCGCCGCTTCCGCGGCGGCGCGCACGGGAGTTCCGCACCCGGGGCAGGCCAGGGCGCCGTTCAGGTGCCGTTGGCACGGGTGGCAGTAGTCCATGACGCCGGAAGACTAGATTCCCGATCGGTCCGGTTCCTAGGCGCCATTGTGAAGGTTTGGTGGAGTAGCGAAACAATTCTCGAAAGGCTTGCCGAAACCGTTACCTGTTCGACCCATTGACACCCCTACCGCACCGTCCTTACTGTCACGCCAGCATTTCGAACGTGTGACGAAATCTCGAACGACCGAGGGGCAACTGCCGTGCGCATCACCGGAATCAGCACGCACGTGGTCGGCACGCCATGGCGCAACCTGACCTACGTCCAGGTGCACACCGACGAGGGGATCACGGGAGTCGGCGAGACCCGGATGCTCGGTCACACCGACGCGCTGATCGGCTATCTGCGCGAGGCCGAGGCCAATCACATTCTCGGTTCCGATCCGTTCGCGGTCGAGGACCTGGTCCGCCGGATGAAGTACGGCGACTACGGCCGCGCGGGCGAGATCGTGATGTCCGGCATCGCCGTCGTCGAGATGGCCTGCTGGGACATCAAGGGCAAGGCGCTGGGCGTGCCGGTGTGGCAGCTGCTCGGCGGCAAGGTGACCGACAAGGTCAAGGCGTACGCCAACGGGTGGTACACGACCGAGCGAACGCCGGAGGCGTACCACAAGGCCGCCCAGGGGGTGATGGAGCGCGGGTACCGGGCGCTGAAGATCGACCCGTTCGGCACCGGGCACTTCGAGCTGGACCACCAGGAGACCCTGTACGCCGTCTCGCTCATCGAGGCCGTGCGGGACGCGATCGGCCCGGACGCCGAGCTGATGCTGGAGATGCACGGCCGCTTCTCCCCCGCCACGGCCGTCCGGCTGGCCAGGGAGATGGCCCCCTTCAAGCCGGCCTGGCTCGAGGAGCCGGTGCCGCCGGAGAACCTCAAGGCGCTGCAGAAGGTGGCCGACAAGGTGGACATCCCGGTCGCCACCGGTGAGCGGATCCACGACCGGATCGAGTTCCGCGAGCTGTTCGACAGCCAGGCGGCGGACATCATCCAGCCGGACGTCGGCCACCTCGGCGGCATCTGGGAGACCCGCAAGCTCGCCGCCACCGCCGAGACCCACTACATGCTCGTCGCGCCGCACAACGTGGGCGGTTCGGTGCTCACCGCCGCATCCCTCCAGGTCGGCTTCACCACGCCGAACTTCAAGATCCTGGAGCACTTCAACGACTTCGCGGACGCGGAGATCAAGAAGGTGGTCAGGGGCGCGCCCCAGGTGAACCCGGAGGACGGCTGCTTCCACCTGTCCGACGCGCCCGGCCTCGGGGTCGAGCTGGACGTCGACGCGGCGGCCGAGTTCCCGCAGCAGCGGGCCCACTTCGACCTGTGGGCCGAGGGCTGGGAGAAGCGCAGTCCGAAGGACGGCCGATGAGTTCCCAGGTCGTCGTCCGGGCGCCCGGCGAGCACCGGGTCGAGCCGCACACGCCCCGCGAGCCCGGGCCGGGCGAGGCCCTGGTGGCCGTGCACGCCGTCGGCATCTGCGGCAGCGACCGCGAGGTGTACCAGGGCAACCGGCCCGAGGGGTACGTCCGTTACCCGCTGACGCCCGGTCACGAGTGGTCGGGGACGGTGTCGCGGGTGGGCGCCGGGGTGCCGGAGGGACTCGTCGGCCGCAAGGTGGTCGGCGAGGGCTTCCGCAACTGCCAGGTGTGCGACCGCTGCCACGCGGGCGAGACCACGCTGTGCACGGCCGGGTACGAGGAGACCGGGTTCACCCAGCCCGGCGCCATGGCCGCCACGCTCACCCTGCCGGCCCGGCTGCTGCACGTCCTGCCGGACGACGCCGACCTCACCGCCGCCGCCCTGCTGGAGCCGGCCGCCTGCGTCGCCGCGGCGGCCCTGAAGGCGAACGCCCTGCCGGGCGAACGGGTCGCGGTGGTCGGCACCGGGACGCTCGGGATGCTCGCCGTGCAGTTCCTGCGGGCGGTCTCGCCGGCGGAGCTGCTGGTGGTGGGCACCGGAGACGCCCGGGAGGCGCTGTCCCGGCGGTTCGGGGCGAGCGGCTTCCGGCTCAAGGACGACGAACTCCCCGACGACTTCGACGTCGTGATCGAGACCGCCGGGTCCGCGTCGGCCGCGCGCACCGCCGCCTCGCTGCTGCGGCGCGGCGGGCGCCTGGTCCTGACCGGGATCCCGGCGCCGGGCGCGGACGGGCTCGACCCGACGGACCTCGTCGTACGGCAGCTGGAGGTGCACACCGTCTTCGGGGCGCCGCCGGGCGCCTGGGCGCACACCGTGCGGGTCTTCGGCGCCGGGCTGCTCGACCCGCTGCCGCTGGTCACGCACGAGCTGCCGCTGACCGAGTTCCCGCAGGCCATCGAGTTGGCCGGGGCCGGCGATCCGAAGGTGGGCAAGGTGCTGCTCCGCCCCTGAAGGCGTACGCCGGCCAGGGCGTGACCTGACGGCGCCCTGACCGGCGTACCACCAAGGCGGCAGCGCCTTTTTCACACCCAGAGCCGCGAACCTCGTCCGAAATACCGAACACCCGAAGGACAGCTTGTGACGACCGACGCTTCCGCCCCGGCGGCCCGCCGACCCGGTGAGCAGGTGCTCGCCTCTCTCGGCCTGGGCGCGCCCGCCCTCGACCCCGCCGACGCCTCCGCGCACAGCTTTCCCGGCGGCGGCCGCTGGCGCACCGAGATCCCCTCGTGCGAGGGTCCCGAGGCGCTGGCGGTCGTCCTGAAGGAGTCCTCGCGCCTCGACGTGCCGATCCACCGGATCAGCCAGGGCAGCGGCGTGTGGATGCTCACCGACGCCGAGATCACCGAGATGGTCGAGGCCACCGCCGCACGCGACATCGAACTGTGCCTGTTCACCGGCCCGCGCGGCACCTGGGACATCGGCGGCTCGGTGCGCTCCGACTCGCGGGGGGCCGGACTGCGCGCACGGGGCCACGACGCCGTCGCCGGCTGCGTCGAGGACGCCGTGCGGGCCACCGAACTGGGCGTCAAGTGCCTGCTGGTGGCCGACGAGGGCGTGCTGTGGACGCTGCACCGGGCGCGCGAGAACGGCATCATCCCGGCCGACACCACGCTGAAGGTCTCGGCGCTCATCGGCCCCGTCAACCCGGCCTCGTACGCCGTCTTCGAGCGGCTCGGCGCCGACTCCGTCAACGTGCCCAGCGATCTGACGCTGGACCACCTCACCGAGATCCGGCGGGTGTCGCGCGCCCCGATGGACATGTACATCGAGGCGCCCGACGACCTCGGCGGCTATGTGCGGATGTACGAGGTCGCCGAGCTGATCCGGCGCGGCGCACCGCTCTACCTGAAGTTCGGCCTGTCCAAGGCGCCCGGGATCTACCCGTGGGGCACCCACCTGCGCGACGTGACCCTGGACACCGCCCGGGAGCGGGTGCGGCGCGGCCGGCTCGCCCTGGACCTGCTCGCCCGGCACGGCGCGGACGGCGACATGGCACCGCTCGGCTCCCGCCTCCCCGGCCCGCTCAACCGCTTCCCCAGCAACGCGTGACCCTCAACGACGAGACGACCAAGGACGGACACACCATGCGCAACCGCAGAGCCGCACTCACCGCCATCGCCGGAGCCGCCTCGCTCGCCCTGACCCTGACCGCCTGCGGGCAGAGCGGCTCGGGCGGCAGCAAGGAGAAGACGGGTGACGTCAAGGGGGCCACCATCGGCATCGCGATGCCGACCAAGTCCTCCGAGCGCTGGATCGCCGACGGCAACAACGTCGTCAAGAACCTCAAGGCCAAGGGCTACAAGACCAAGCTGGTCTACGGCGAGGACGACCCGAGCACCCAGGTCTCGCAGATCGAGAACCTCATCACGCAGGGCGTGAAGGGCCTGATCGTCGCGGCGATCGACAACAAGTCGCTGAACAACGTGCTCCAGGAGGCGCACCAGGCGCACATCCCCGTGATCGCCTACGACCGGCTGATCCTCGGCACCCCGAACGTCGACTACTACGCCTCCTTCGACAACGAGAAGGTCGGCGTCCTGCAGGGCACCTACATCGTCCACAAGCTCGGCCTGGACGCCGGCAAGAAGGGCCCGTTCAACATCGAGCTGTTCGCGGGATCCAACGACGACAACAACACCAAGTACTTCTTCAACGGCGCGATGAGCGTGCTCCAGCCGTACATCGACAAGAAGCAGCTGGTGGTCAAGTCCGGGCAGACCAGGCTCAACCAGGTCACCACCCTGCGCTGGGACGGCACCACCGCGCAGAAGCGCATGGAGGACCTGCTCACCTCCTCCTACAAGAGCGGCCGGGTCGACGCGGTGCTCTCGCCGTACGACGGCATCTCCATCGGCATCCTGTCCGCGCTGAAGTCCGACGGCTACGGCTCGGGCAGCAAGCCGCTGCCGGTCATCACCGGCCAGGACGCCGAACTGGCCTCGGTGAAGTCGATCATCGCCGGGCAGCAGACGCAGACCGTCTACAAGGACACCCGGCAGCTCGCCAAGGTCGCCTCGACCATGGTCGACGACGCCCTGAAGGGCAAGAAGCCGCAGGTCAACGACACCAAGACGTACGACAACGGCAGCAAGGTCGTGCCCGCCTACCTGCTGCAGCCGGTCAGCGTCGACAAGTCCAACTACCAGCAGGTGCTGGTCGACGGCGGCTACTACACCGCGTCCGAGCTCAAGTAAGCCCCGCCCCCTGATTCCCACTGACTGGAAGGCACGACCATGGCGGGACCCGTCCTGGAAATGCGCTCGATCGTCAAGACCTTTCCCGGTGTCAAGGCGCTGTCGGACGTCACCCTGACCGTCCGGCAGGGCGAGGTCCACGCCATCTGCGGGGAGAACGGCGCCGGCAAGTCGACCCTGATGAAGGTGCTCTCCGGCGTCCATCCGCACGGCACCTACGAGGGCGAGATCCTCTTCGAGGGAGAGGTCTGCCGCTTCAAGGACATCCGGGCGAGCGAGCAGCGCGGCATCGTCATCATCCACCAGGAGCTGGCGCTGGTGCCGTACCTCTCCATCGCGGAGAACATCTTCCTCGGCAACGAGCACGCCACGCGCGGGCTCATCAACTGGCGCGAGACCCTGCGCCACGCCACCGAACTGCTGCGCCGGGTCGGTCTCGACGAGCACCCGGAGACCCGCGTCGCCGACATCGGCGTGGGCAAGCAGCAGCTCGTGGAGATCGCCAAGGCGCTGTCGAAGGAGGTGAGGCTGCTCATCCTCGACGAGCCGACGGCGGCCCTGAACGACGAGGACAGCGGCAAACTCCTCGACCTGATCCTGGAGCTGAAGAACCAGGGCATCACCTCGATCATCATCTCCCACAAGCTGAACGAGATCCGCAGGGTCGCCGACTCGGTGACGATCATCCGCGACGGGCGGTCCATCGAGACGCTCGACGTGAAGGCGCCGGAGACCACCGAGGACCGGATCATCAGCGGCATGGTGGGCCGCGACCTGGACCACCGCTTCCCCGAGCGCACCCCGCACCGGACGGAGGAGGGCGCGGCGCCCGCGCTGGAGATCCGCAACTGGACCGTGCTGCACCCGATCGACCAGCAGCGCAGGGTCGTGGACGACGTCTCCCTCCACGTCCGGCGCGGCGAGATCGTCGGCATCGCGGGGCTGATGGGCGCCGGCCGCACCGAACTCGCGATGAGCGTCTTCGGCCGCACCTACGGCCGCTACGCGGGCGGCACGGTCCTCAAGGACGGCCGGGAGATCCGTACGAAGACCGTCGCGGAGGCGGTGGAGCACGGCATCGCGTACGTCACCGAGGACCGCAAGCACTACGGCCTGAACCTGATCGACACCATCAACCGGAACATCTCGCTGACCGCCCTGAAGAAGGTGGCCCGGCGGGGTGTGGTGGACGAGCAGGCGGAGCGGCAGGTCTCCGAAAGCTTCCGGAAGTCGATGAACATCAAGGCGCCGACGGTGTTCGAGCCGGTGGGCAAGCTGTCCGGCGGCAACCAGCAGAAGGTCGTCCTCAGCAAGTGGATCTTCGCCGGTCCCGACGTGCTGATCCTGGACGAGCCGACCCGCGGCATCGACGTGGGCGCCAAGTACGAGATCTACACGGTCATCGACCAGCTCGCCGCCCAGGGCAAGGCGGTCGTCTTCATCTCCTCCGAACTGCCCGAACTGCTCGGCATGTGCGACCGCATCTACACGATGGCCGCCGGGCGGCTGACCGGTGAGGTGCCGCGGGCCGAGGCCACGCAGGAAGTGCTGATGCGCCAGATGACGAAGGACAAAGAGGTAACGCGATGAGCACGGACGTCACCGACAAGAGCCCGGCCGCCGCGCCGCCGGGCAGGTCCGGCCCGGGCGCCGGCGAGGGGCTGCTGCAGCTGATACTCGGCGGCCTGCGCCGCAACATGCGCCAGTACGGCATGCTGATCGCGCTCGGCCTGATCGTCGTCCTCTTCCAGGTCTGGACCGGCGGCGACCTGCTGCTGCCGCGCAACGTCTCCAACCTGGTGCTGCAGAACAGCTACATCCTGATCCTCGCGATCGGCATGATGCTGGTGATCATCGCCGGGCACATCGACCTGTCGGTCGGCTCGATCACGGCGTTCGTGGGCGCGTTCGCGGCCGTGCTGACGGTGCAGCACCATGTGGCCTGGCCCGTCGCCCTGGTGCTGTGCCTGCTGGTGGGCGCGGCGGCGGGGGCCGTACAGGGCTTCCTGATCGCCTACTTCGGCATACCGTCGTTCATCGTCACCCTCGCCGGGATGCTGCTCTTCCGCGGCCTGACCGAGATCTTCCTCAAGGGCCAGACCCTCGGCCCGTTCCCGAACGGCCTGCAGAAGCTCGGCAACGGCTTCCTGCCGGAGATCGGCCCGAACACCAACTACCACAACCTCACCCTGCTCCTCGGCATCGTCCTGATCGCCGCCGTGGTGTGGCAGGAGGTGCGCGACCGGCGCCGCCAGCAGGAGTTCTCCCTCGACGTGGTGCCGAGGAACCTCTTCCTGCTCAAGCTGGTCGCGCTGGTCGCCGCGATCCTCGTCCTGACCCTGCTGCTGGCCAGCTACGACGGCGCGCCGATCGTGCTGATCATCCTCGGCGTGCTGGTGGGCGGCTACGGCTACGTGATGCGCAACTCGGTCTTCGGCCGGCACATCTACGCCATCGGCGGCAACCTGCCGGCGGCCAAGCTGTCCGGCGTCAAGGACAAGCGCATCACCTTCCAGGTGTTCCTGAACATGGGCGTGCTCGCGGCCCTGGCGGGTCTGGTGGTCGCCGCCCGCCTGAACGCGGCCTCGCCGAAGGCGGGCGACGGCTTCGAACTGGAGGCGATCGCCTCCTCGTTCATCGGCGGCGCCTCCATGAGCGGCGGTGTCGGCACCGTCCTCGGCGCCATCATCGGCGGTCTCGTCCTCGGCGTGCTGAACAACGGCATGAACCTCCTCAGCGTCGGCACCGACTGGCAGCAGGTCATCAAGGGCCTGGCCCTGCTGGCGGCGGTCGGGTTCGACGTGTGGAACAAGCGCAAGTCCGGTTCGTAAGCAAGCGAGTGAGCCGAAGGGGCGCGCCGGTGTCGAGAGACCGTACGCGCGGAGGCGCGAAGCGCTGAGCACGATCGGGCTCTCGACACCGGCATCCAGCGCCCCGGAGGCGAGCGAGCGCCCAAAAAAAGGGGAGCCGTACATGGAACTGAACAGACGCACGGTCATCGCAGGCGCCGCGGCCGCCGGTATCGCCGCCACCACCCTCGGCTCGGGCAGTGCCCAGGCCGCCGCCGGTTCGCCGGCAGGCCGCAAGCCGGTGAAGGAGCTGTTCGGCACGCTCGCCGACGGCACCAAGGTCCACCGCTGGTCGCTGGAGAACGGCGGCACCCGGCTGAAGGTCCTCTCCTACGGCGGCATCGTCCAGTCCCTGGAGATCCCCGACCGGCACGGCCGGTACGCCAACGTCTCCCTCGGCTACGACGACCTCGACTCGTACGTGAAGGGCACGACGTACTTCGGCGCCACCATCGGCCGCTACGGCAACCGCATCGCCAAGGGCCAGTTCACCCTGGACGGCAGGAAGTACCAACTGTCCGTCAACGACGGGGTCAACAGCCTGCACGGCGGCGCCAAGGGCTTCAACACCAAGGTCTGGGACATCGATCCCTTCGTCTCCGGCTCCGACGTCGGCCTGCACCTGTACTACACGAGCGTCGACGGCGAGATGGGCTACCCCGGCACGCTGAAGACCAAGGTCACCTTCACGCTGGACCGGCACGGCGACTGGCGGATCGACTACGAGGCGACCACCGACAAGCCGACGATCGTCAACCTCACCAACCACACCTACTACAACCTCGCGGGCGAGGGCAGCGGCGGCATCTACGACCACGAGCTCTGGCTGGCCGCGAGCCGGTACACCCCCACCGACCCGGGCCTGATCCCCACCGGAGAGCTGGCCGGGGTCAAGGGGACCCCCTTCGACTTCACGCACGCCAAGCCGATCGGCCGGGACATCCGCGTGGGCCACCCGCAGCTGGTCACCGCCAAGGGCTACGACCACAACTTCGTGCTGGACAAGGGCGTCACCGCGCGGCCCGAGCACGTGGTGACCCTGCGCGACCCCGGCTCCGGCCGCACCCTGAAGATCTACACCGACCAGCCCGGCGTGCAGTTCTACTCGGGCAACTTCCTCGACGGCACCCTCGTCGGCCAGTCCGGCCACACCTACCGGCAGGGCGACGGCCTGGCCCTGGAGACCCAGCACTTCCCGGACTCGCCGAACGAGCCGTCGTTCCCGTCGACGGTCCTCAGGCCCGGCCAGACCTACCGCACGACCACCATCCACCGGTTCGGCGTCTGAAACGTCGTCCGCGTCACCCGAGTTGAACGGTGACACATCCGTCTCCGTACTGAAGGGCGGCCCGTGCTCCCCCGCACGGGCCCCCTGGAACGGAGGTCCCTTTGGCCGGCAACGTCACCTCGTTGTTCCGCGGCACCGCCGCGCACAGCCCCTCGATGGCGTCGCTGACGCGCGAGGGCGGCGACGGGACCGGCCCGGTGGACTTCTGCATCCCGTGCAACCCGTACTTCCCCACCCCGGCCATGTACGAGGAGCTGGCGGCCCGGCTCCGCGAGATCATCACGTACTACCCGAGCAGCGCCGAGACCATCACCGGCGAACTGTGCAGCCTGCTCCGGCTGCCGCCGAGCTGCGTGGCGATGGGCAACGGCTCGACGGAGCTCATCACCTGGATCGACCATCTCCTGGTCCGCGAGTCGCTGGCGGTGCCGGTCCCCACCTTCGGCCGCTGGACCGACCAGCCGATGGAGACCGGCAAGCGGGTCGACATGTTCCCGCTGCAGGAGGCGAGCGGCTTCGCCCTGGACCTGGCGCAGTACGCCGCGTTCATCCACAAGCGCGGGACCCGGGTGGCGGTGATCTGCAACCCCAACAACCCCGACGGCGGCTATGTGCGCAAGCAGCAGGTGGTCCAGTTCCTGGACGCCATGGCCGACCTGGACCTGGTGGTGGTGGACGAGTCCTTCCTGGAGTTCGCCGACGCGGAGGCCGAGCCGAGCGTCGTCCAGGAGGCCGTGCTCCGCCCGAACGTCATCGTCCTGCGCAGCCTCGGCAAGAACTTCGGCCTGCACGGCATCCGCTTCGGCTACCTGGTCGCGAACCCGGCGCTGGCGGGCAGGATCCGCTCGATGCTCCCGAAGTGGAACCTCAACTCCTTCGCCGAGCACGTGGTGTTCATGCTGAAGGAGCACGGCGCCGAGTACGCCCAGAGCCTGCAGCAGGTCCGCCGCGACCGCCTGGAGATGGCCAGCCACCTGTCGGCGCTGCCCGGCCTGACGGTGTACCCCTCGCAGGGGAACTTCCTGTTCGTCCGCCTGCCCGTCGGCGCCGAGGGCACGGTGGTCCGGGACCGGATGCTCACCGAGCACCGGATCCTGGTCCGCGAGTGCGGCAACAAGATCGGTTCCTCCAGCCGCTTCCTGAGACTCGTGGTGCGCCCCCAGGTCGACGTGCGTCGCCTGGTGTCCGGCCTGGAGCAGGTGCTCTACGGGTCCAGGAGGGGAGCCGCCGTACCCGAGCTGGGCACCGGGACCAGCTACAGCTCGGGTACGGCGGCGGTGGACCGCCTGGTCAGCGAGACCAACGGCTCCGGAGTACGGGGCCTGGCCGCACAGGCCCAGTCCATGCCGGCCCAGGCCGCGCCGTCCCAGGCCGTGCCGAACGCCCCCGCCCCCGCCCCCGCTCCGGCCGTCGGCACCGGCATGCCGCTCCCGGCCGCGGTACCGCCGCCTGCGGCGCCCCAGCCGGTGCCTGCGGCGCCTCAGCAGCCGCCTGTGCCCGCGCCTGCGCCTGTGCCCGCGCCCACGCCCGCACCGGTGCCCGCACCCGCCGCCGTGGTGGCGCCCACCCCGCCCGGCGTCCCGGCCCGGGGCGGTCTCACGGCGGCCCAGGTGCGGGGGATGACGGCGCCCGCGACGGACCTGACACCTGCTCCGGCCACGGGCTGGCCCAACGCGCAGAGCTGGCCGGACGCGGCGGGGGCCTGAGCGAGGGGGTGGCTGCGGACCCGTCGTGGCTCAGTAGGCGACTGGCCGGCCGGTGCGCCGGCTCAGCACGTCGATGCCCAGCTTGGGTGTGCCGTCGTTGCCGGTGGCTCCGAACACCGCCCGAACGGGCCGGAACCGGCACTGACGCCGTGCCCCGGCCCTCCCCGGATCCTTCCAGGCACATGCGGGTCCATCGATCCCGTCAGTGGCCGTGGCCGTGGCCGTGGCCGACGTGGCCGACGTGGCCGACGTGGCCGACGATCGTCCACGGGCGCATCAGGTCGTCGTCCTCGTGTTCGAGAATGTGGCAGTGGTGGATGTACGTCGCCGGCAACTCGGCGCCGCTGCCGGGAATCGACGCGATCCTGCCGGTCGGCGGGGTGAATTCCTGAATGATGATTCTGGTCACCATCTGCGCATGGGCCTTGACCGTGTCCTTGTAGGACAGCGCTTCGTCCGGGTCCGGCGGCACCGGTGGGCCGGTGAAGTATTTCGCCAGTACCGGCCGGTCCTCGGGTCTGCGGTCACCGTAAACCCACTTGTCGTAATCCGCCTGGTAGCGGGCCGCGTCGATCGGCTGCCTGTTCAGCACCTGGAAGTTGACGAGGTGGACATGCATCGGATGGGCGTCGTGGTTGGGATTGATGTACTCCCAGATCTCGGTCGAGCCCGCCTTGATGAAGTCCTGGGAGGGCTCCATGAATGGCACCGCGTTGAACGTCATGGTACTGAAGAGCTTGTGCTGGTACACGACCCATTCCCGCCGACGGGTGTGCGGTTTCGGCTCGATGGGTGCGACCTTCGGCAGCTTGAGTTTCCTGGGCGGCTTCGTCCTGTCCCCACCTCCGGACAGCGGCTTGGTGACCTGGAATTGCATGATTTCCGCGATCTCCGGGCCGCAGCCGGGGATGCCGGGGAAGTGGGCCTGCGTTCCTGGATAGTTCGTCAATGTGACGTTAGTGCCCATGGGCAGCCGGCTGAAGTCGACGATCAGGTCGTACCGCTCGGCTGGACTGATCAGGACATCGAGCATCTGCAACGGAGTCCGAAAGCCGCCGTCCGTGCCGATCAGCCAGAACGGCAGCTGGGGCTCACGAAGTACCTTTCTGGGAACGTCGAACCTCAGCCGCCAGAAACGCTCGTTCGAAGCGTTGAGAATGCGCAGCCGGTAGCGTCGCCGCTCGACGGCCAGGAAAGGATATGCCTTCCCGTTGACGACCGGGGTGTCCTCGCCTTCCCTCTGGGTCATGGTGTAGGCGAGTGAGCCGTCCTGGTTGAAGGTCCGGTCCTGCAGGATGAGGGGGACCTCGAACTCCCCTCGCGGCAGGCCGAGCCGGTCGTCGGCGGGGTCACGAATGAGGTAGAGACCGGCAAGGCCCGCGTAGACGTTGACGCTGGTCATCCCCATACCGTGATCGTGATACCAGAGCATGCACGAACGGTCATGGTTGGTGTAGCCGTAGATCGCTTCGTTGGGTTCGGCCCGGCTCGGGTCCAGGGTGGAGTAGGACTCGGCGTGGACTCCGTCCGGGCTGAACGACTGCAGCGGCATGCCGTCGGACTGTGGTGCTGTGAAACCGCCGTGCTGGTGTACGACGTTCCACACGTTGACATTCGAGGGGAAGGGCGGCTTGCTCTTGTAGGGAGGCGGAGCGATCGGGGCGAGCTGGGAGTCTCCGTTGCGAATGCCGTCGATCACGAACTGGAACAGGTGCGTGGTCGGCAGCTCGTTGCGCCATTTGACGACCGTCGGGTGGTCATGGGTCGCCTTGATGGTCGGCCCGAGATAGCCCATGCCGATCGCCTTGTCAGGATCGTGCGGGTTCGTGGCCCAGTAACCCCACACGGTTGCCGGCCCGAGGTCCCGGTGGAAGCGCCACGAACCCTGCCGCATCGTGATCTCGTAGTAGTCGGCGCCCGGATAGACGGAAGGATCCGGGATGGCTGTCATCGGCCTGGGCAGCGGGTCGACGTACTTCTCCAGTGGAGGGGTGTTCGGCGCCGAGGTCTCCGGACAGCCCGTCGGCGGGTGAGTCGTCGCCGCATACGCTCGCGCTCCCAGCACACCCCGTGGCAGCATGGACGCAGCCCCCATGGCACCGGCCATGAGGAAATTCCTTCGTTCCATCACCGTCTCCAGCCCTCCGTCGCCTCGCGTGAAGTCCAGGAGATACAGGGCTGGTTCGGTACGTTGCTGCAGCGCGCCGGTCCGTTCCGGGAAAGCCACTCATTGAGCCGATCTCAGCAGCAGTTGGCAGAAATCGGAGCTGAAGTCGAATTATCACTGCCAGTCTGAATACATGTAAAATCGCTTCCGCCGCGGACAACCGATCCGACCGCACCCTCCGCGTGAGCGCGGCGATCGGTGCAGGATGCGAACGCAGCCGGCCCAAGGGATCAGCGGGCCCGAACCGGAAGCGGGCGGCCCCACGGCGACTGAACCGCCCCGGTCGCCGCCCGATCCCCCTGTGTCTATCTGTTCGGGCACTCCTTCCATGCCAGGTGGTACACCGTGCTGATGTCCCCGTCCGTGGAGTCCATGGTCATGAAGCTGACCTTGTTCGCGGACGTGGTGCCCGCGCTGACCCTCAGCTCGGTGTTGATGTTGAAGTTGCGCTCCACCCCGCAGGGCGCCCAGACCAGTTGGGCCCAGTCCGTGGTGTCGGTGGCCTGCCAGTCGTCGTTGTAGGCGCCGGAGAAGGGGTGGGTCCTGGGGACGGTCTGCGAGGAGCCCTGGAAGTAGTACGAGGCCTTCTGCGTGGCGCTCGCGCCGGGCTGGAGCGAGAGGAAGCCGCGGTAGTCGGCCTCGGCGATCGCGTAGGTGAAGCCCTGGGGGACGTGGACGATCAGGTTGAGCTGGCAGTTCTTGCGGAAGGCCGTCGGGTCGGAGCCGCCGCCGGCCTGGGCGAGGTAGTCGCTGTAGGTCACCGTGAACGCGGTGTTGTCCGGCGAGACGGCGACCGCCGCGGTGCCCGCGGGGCAGCCGGAGCCGTTCACCGTGGCCACGTCGATGACGATCTTGTCCGGGGGCGGGTTGTCGAACACGCCCGAGGCGGGTGTGTGAGCGGGTAGCGCGGTGGTGAGCAGCGCCGCGACGGCGCCGCCCAGCAGTAGTCCACCAGCCATGGTCTCTCCCGAGGTCGGATGTGGGGGGCCTGTGTGGAACCTGTGAAGCGGTGAAGCGCTCCGCATCGTAGGAACCCCCGCTCACGTCCGGGAGGGCCGACTCCGGCCATTCACAACCGGCCGTTCACACCGCCCGTCCGCCCCGGCACCCGCGCCCGTCGCCTACGGGTTCTCCCAGGCCGCCGGTTCCGCCGCGAGCGCCCGGACGGGCTCCGGCAGCGCGTCCGCCGCGAGGTCGGCGATGGTGACGCCCTCCAGGATCCGGCGGACGTTGGCGCGCAGCGCGATCCACAGCGGGAGCAGCGGGCGGGCCGTGCCCGTGTAGGCGAGGCCGGTCGGGCGTTCGCCGCGCACCGAGACGATCGGGCCGTCGACCGCGCGGATCACGTCGGCGACGGTGATCTCGCCCGCGTCCCGCGCCAGCCGGTAGCCGCCGCCCCCACCGCGCCGGCTGTCGACGATCCCGGCCCGCCTGAGGTCGCCGAGGATCCCCTCGAGGAACTTGTGCGGGATGCCCTGGGCGGCGGCGATTTCCTCCGCCTTCACCGGGCCGTTACCCTGCCGTACGGCCAGCTCCAGTACCGCCCGTACCGCGTAATCCGCCCGAGCCGAGATCCTCATGGGTCCATTGTGGGGCGTCCCCGCGTGGAGAATGGCCGCACCCGCGCCCCGTAAGATCGCCCGGGAGGATCCACCTTGGCGCTCAGCAGACGTACTTTCAGTGCCCTGGCCGGCTCGGCCGCGCTCGGGCTCGCCCTGGGCGGCAGCGGCGGCCCCGGGGCGCCGTCGGCGTACGCGGCGCGCAGCGTGCCCACCGGCCCGGCGCCCGCCCCGCCGAGCGCCGACGGCCGGCCGCACACCATCGGCTACGACCGCTACTCGCTGCTGGTGGACGGCAGACGGCTGGTCGTGTGGTCCGGCGAGATGCACCCCTTCCGGCTGCCGAGCCCGTCCCTGTGGCGGGACGTGCTGCAGAAGATGCGGGCGCACGGATTCAACGCGGTCAGCATCTACGTCGCGTGGAACTACCACTCCCCCGCGCCGGGGACGTACGACTTCACCGGTGTCCGCGACCTGGACCTGTTCCTGCGGACGGCGGCCGAGACCGGCCTGTACGTCATCCTGCGGCCCGGCCCGTACATCAACGCCGAGGTGGACGGCGGCGGCTTCCCCGGCTGGCTGACGGCGGCGAAGGGCACCGCCCGCACCGACGACCCCGCCTATCTGGCGCACGTCGACGAGTGGCTGACCCAGGTGAACCTGATCGCCCGCCGGCACCAGTTCACCCAGGGCACCGGCACGGTCCTGCTGTACCAGATCGAGAACGAGTACGACGCGCACCCCGGCGACGCCACCGGCCGGGCGTACATGGCGCACCTGTACAAGAAGGTGCGGGCGGACGGCATCGACGTCCCGCTGTTCCACAACGACAAGGGCCGAAACGGGTACTGGACGCCCGGCTCCTTCGACACCGGCGGCGAGAAGGGCGGCTGGCTGTACGGCTTCGACGGGTATCCGTCGCCGTCGCAGACCCCGCCGGACTGGGGGACGTTCGGGCCCGGCGGGGCGAAGGGCGGGGCCAGTGCCTCGCCGTCCACGCCCGGGTTCGTGCCCGAGTTCGGCGGCGGGTGGTTCGACCCGTGGGGCGGGGCCTGGTTCGACGGCAAGGGGTACGCCGAGGCGCGCCGCACCCGGGACGCGGCCTACGAGCGGCGCTTCTATCTCACCAACCTCGCCAACGGCCTCACCCTGCACAACGTGTACATGACCTTCGGCGGGACCTCCTGGGGCTGGCTGCCCGCGCCGGTCGTCTACACGTCGTACGACTACGGCGCCGCCATCGACGAGGCCCGCAACGTCACCGACAAGATCGCGCCGCTGCACCAGCTCGGCCATCTGCTGCAGCGGGTGCCCGACTTCGCCAAGCTGGACCGGGCGGCGGACGTGCACGCCGAGGGCCTGAAGGTCTACCACCTGGCCAACCCGGACACCGGCGCGCACGTCTACGTCGCCCGCAACGACGGCGCGGACGCGGTCACCGCCGATCTGCCCACCGACGCCGGCCGGGTGCGGATCACCGTGCCCGGCAGGGACGCCCGGCTGCTGACCACCGGGCTGAAGCTGGGCGCGCGGACGCTGAAGTACGCCACCGCCGAGCCCGTCATGTGCGTGACGGCGGCGCGGCAGGACATCGCCGTGTTCTCGGGGCGGCACGGCGACATGGCCGAGCTGGTGCTGAAGTGCCCCGTCGGGCCGAACGTCATGCGGCTGGACCCGGAGGCCGCGTGGGTCCTCGACGACGACTCGCTGCACGTGAACGTGCCGCTCGGGCAGGGCGGGCTGACCCGTGTCCTGGTGCAGAAGGGCGAGACCGACACCCCGCTGCTGCTGCTCTTCGCCGACGACGCCACCGCCGTACGCCTCTTCCCGTACGACACCCCGTCCGGGACCCTGCTGGTGTACGGCCCCGCGCTGCTGCGCCACGCCGAAGTGCGCGGCAACGAGGTCCACTTGACGGGTGACGTCACGGAGACGACGAGCATCGAGGTGTGGGGGCCGCGCGGGACCGACACCCTGGTGTGGAACGGCCGCACGCTGCCCACCCGGGTCACCCTCTCCGGCAGCCTGATGACCACCGGCCTGCTCCCGGCCGTGCCCGAGGTGAGACTGCCCGAGCTGGGCGGCTGGCGGATGCGCACGGAGAACCCGGAGGCCGGGCCCAGCTTCGACGACTCGCACTGGACGGTCGCGTACAGGACCACGTCGTTCAGCACCACGCCGGTCCCGGACGGTCAGCCGGTCCTCTTCGCCGACGACTACGGCTTCCACTACGGAGACGTCTGGTACCGCGGCTCCTTCACGGACGCGACCGGTCTGGAGGAGGTCTCGCTCGCCTACAGCACCGGCACGCAGGGCCTGCTGATGGCCTGGCTGGACGGCGAGCCGCTGGGCACCCACCGGATGCCGGTGCCGGACAGGACCACGACGATCCGCAAGGGGACGTGGGCGGACACGGCGGTCTTCCCGATCCGTGCCGCGCTGCGCTCGCCGGGCCGGCATGTGCTGTCGGTGCTCGTGCGGCGCATGCAGCACGACGAGGACGGCAGGGCGCTGGACACGCACAAGGCGGCGAGGGGCCTGACGGCCGCCTCCTTCAAGGGCGGCTCGCCGAAGGTGAGCTGGCGGATCCAGGGCGCGGCGGCCCCGGATCCGGTGCGGGGCCCGATGAACAACGGCGGCCTGTACGGCGAGCGGGAGGGCTGGCACCTGCCGGACTTCCCGGACCACGACTGGGAGAAGGCGAGCTTCCCGCGCGCGGCCCGGTACCAGGGCGTGACCTGGTACCGGACCACCTTCCGCCTGTCGGTCCCGGCGGACATCGACGCCTCGGTCGGCCTGACCCTTCAGGACGACCCGTACCGCGCCTACCGGGCGCAGATCTTCCTCAACGGCTGGAACCTGGGCCAGTACATCAACAACGTGGGCCCGCAGCACACCTTCGTGCTGCCGAACGGCATCCTGCGCACCCGGGGCGCCAACACCCTCGCGCTGGCGGTCCTGTCGGAGTTCACCACGCTGTCGGGCCCCGGGTCGGTGCGGCTGACGCTGCTCGGCAGGGCGACGGGCGGGCTGCCGGTCACCCCGGTGTGATCACGCCAGCCTGATCACGTTCCAGGACAGCGGTTCCAGTACGGCGGTGAGGGTGCCGTCCGCCACGGCGGTGCCCTCGACCCGGTGCGGGACGACCCGCTCGGGGTCGTCCAGGGTGTTGCGGGCGTCGGGGTCGGCGTCCGCGAGCGCGCTGTGCTCGGTGACGGTCGTCAGCTGGAGCCCGTTCAGGGCGACCTCGAGCGGCAGGGCGTCGGTGCGGCTGCGGTTGACCGCGAACACGGTGACCGTGCCGTCGGCCGCGCGGACGGCCGTGGCGTGCAGCAGATCGGTCTCGCCGTACTTCTCCGTCTCGTACGCCGGCGAGTCCACGCGCACGTCGAGGACCTCGCCCCGGCCGTACTTCGAGGCCTGCGCGAACGGGAAGAACGTGGTCTGCCGCCAGGCGGGGCCGCCCGGTTCGGTCATGATCGGGGCGATCACGTTGACCAGCTGGGCGAGGCAGGCGACGGTGACGCGGTCGGCGTGCCGGAGGAGCGCGATCAGCAGCGAGCCGAGGACGACGGCGTCGGTGACGCTGTAGCTGTCCTCCAGCAGCCGGGGCGCCTCGGGCCAGTCCGTCTGCCCGAAGGTCCTGGCGTGCTCCTCCCACTGGGAGAGGTACCAGACGTTCCACTCGTCGAAGGAGAGGTTGATCTTCTTCTTCGACTTCAGCCGGGCGCCGACGTGGTCGGCCGTGGCGACCACGTTCTCGATGAAGGACTCCATGTCGACGGCCGAGGCGAGGAAGGAGTCCACGTCGCCGTCGGCGGGCTCGTAGTAGGCGTGCAGGGAGATGTAGTCGACCAGGTCGTACGTCTCCTGCAGGACGGTGGCCTCCCACGCGCCGAAGGTGGGCATGGCCTGGCCGGAGGAGCCGCAGGCGACCAGTTCGACGGCAGGGTCGGCCTGGCGCATGGCACGGGCGGTCTCGGCGGCGAGCCGGCCGTACTCGGCGGCCGTCTTGTGCCCGGTCTGCCAGGGGCCGTCCATCTCGTTGCCGAGGCACCACAGCCGGATCCCGAAGGGCTCCTTGTCGCCGTGGGCCGCGCGCAGCTCGGACAGGGCGGTGCCGGAGGGATGGTTGGCGTACTCCTGGAGTTCGAGGGCTTCGGCGACGCCGCGGGTGCCGAGGTTCACGGCCATCATGGGTTCGGCCTCGGGGCCGAGCTTCCTCAGGAACGCGATGTACTCGGAGAGGCCGAAGCGGTTGGTCTCGGTGGAGTGCCAGGCGAGGTCGAGGCGGCGGGGGCGGTCCTCGACGGGGCCGACCGAGTCCTCCCACCTGTATCCGGAGACGAAGTTGCCGCCGGGGTAGCGGATGGCGGTGACGCCGAGTTCCCGGACCAGCTCCAGGACGTCGGTCCGCAGTCCGGCGTCGTCGGCCGAGGGGTGGCCCGGCTCGTAGATGCCCGTGTAGACGCAGCGGCCGAGGTGTTCGACGAAGGAGCCGAAGAGGCGGGGGTCGACCTCACCGATGGTGAACGCGGGGTCGAGGGTGAAGCGGGCGGTGCTCTTGCTCATGGGATCCTCTCGGGTCACTTCACAACAGGCCAGCCGGAACGAAGGGCAGCGGGCCGGGGTGGGCGACGTCCGCCGACGCGGTGGCGGGCGGCAGGGCGAGGGCGGCCGCCGCGAGGAGCGCGACGCTTGTTCGATATGACGAATGTCGCCCGTAACTTCGAACGGGACCGTAGATTCGAAGCACTTCCCGCGTCAATGGGTGCGACACAAGCTCATGGGCGGCTTGCTCACCGGCCACCGGCCGCCCGGCGCACCTCGCCGCGAGGCCATGACGGGGACACGCCCAGCCGCGTACCCTCGGACCGGCGGAAGGGGGACCGATGAGCATCGCGGGCGCGCGGGAGCGCACGGCACGCCTGGCCGCACGGCTGCGGCGTTCCCGGCCCGGCTCGGCGATGCGCGCGCTGGCCGCCGGCCTCGCCGCCGCCGTCGAAGCCCGGCCGGAACCACCCGGCGGCGTACGGGAGTTGTGCCGTGCGCTGTGCGAGGAGATGAGCGCCCTGCGCGGCGGCCGGCCGGTGCGCCTGCGCTTCGAGCGCTTCCCGGACGAGATCGAGGTCACCGGGCTGTGGCTGGAGTTCGCCGACTTCGACCTGGTCATCGTGGAGGAGCGGGCCGAGGCCGTGCAGCAACTGGTGATCCTGGGCCATGAGCTGTGGCATCTGCACACCGGGCACCGGCATCCCGGCGTCGCCGGCGACGCGGCCGCCCGCGCGCTCGCCGACACGCCCGGCTGGCGGGACACGCCCCTGACGGTGGCCGCGCGCCACGGCTCCCGGGAGGCCGACGAGGCCGAGGCGGACGACTTCGGACACCGCCTGGCGGCCCGGTTCCGGCGCCACCTCGCCGGCGCCGGCTCCGACGGCGCTCCCGGCCCGGCGCCGCGGTCCCTCGGCCCGGTGCAGCGGACCCTCGGCTACCGGGGACGCACCGAAGAGACGAGTGAGCCGAAGGGGCGCGCCCCCGCGGCGAACCGGGCGTCGAAAAGGAGGGGTACCGCGCGGTGATGCTCGCGTTCGAACCGTCGAGGCTGCTCGGCGACTTCTCCGTCTCCTTCTGGATCCCGACGGCCGTCCTGGCCGTCGCCCTGGTCATCAAGCTGCCCAGCATCGTGAGGATGTGGCGGGACCCCCTGCTGCGCGCCGTCGGCGGGCTGCTGCTGTTCGCGTGCGCGGTGTTCGTCTTCGCCGCTCCCCGGACCGTCGCCTGGACCAACCGGGTCACCGGGGTGCCGAACATCTCGGCGCCCTGGGTGTACTCGCTGCTGACCGCGCTCTGCGCGTCCTGGCTGCTGCTGATCACCGCCTGGCGCAACGGCCGCTCCGACGCGGCCCGCACCCGCCGGACGACCCGCTGGGTGGTGTCGGTCTACGCGGGCGTGGTCGTCGCCCTGTGGGTGCTGTTCGCCCTCGCCGACGTGCCCGTGGAGCGGCTGCGGGACCTGGACACCTACTACGCCACCACGCCGTTCATGCGCGAGGAGATCCTGCTCTACCTCGTCGCCCACACCGTGGCCTGCTCGATCACGGCCCGGCTGATCTGGAACTGGATCCGCACCGACGGGCTGGACGCCTGGCTGCGCTGGGGACTCCGGCTGCTGGGCGTCGGCTACGCCACGAACCTGTGCTTCGACGCGGCCAAGCTCACCGCCGTCGGGGCCCGGTGGACCGGACACGACCTGGACTGGCTGAGCACCAACGTGGCACCGGCGGGCGCCTGCGTCTCCGCCAGCCTGGTCGCGGCGGGCTTCATCGTCCCGCACGTCGGCCAGTACCTGCACGAGCGCTGGCACGTCCGGCTGCGCCACCGCGCGCTTCGCCCCCTGTACCAGCTGATGCGCACCGTGACCGGCGAGCGCGAGCCGTTCGCCCCGCACGCCCCCGCCGAACTGCGCCTGATCCGCCGCGAGACCTTCATCCGCGACGCCCTGCTGCAACTCTCCCGGCACCTGGACGAGGACCTGCGCACGCGCGCGTACGACGCCGCCCTCGCCCTCGGCTGCGAACCCGGCCGGGCCAGGGCCCTGGCCGCCGCGGTGACGCTGCTGGACGCGGCGGGCGGCGAGCGGCCGGCCCGCGCCCAGGGCACCGGTTCCCCCTCCGGCCCGGACACCGCCTACCTCCTGCAGGAGATCCAGGCCGTGTCCCAAGCCCTCCGCCACACCGACGAGATCACGGCGGTACGCGCCCGCGCGGCCGCCCCGGCAGAGAGCGTGCCCGCGCATGAGTGAAGCCTCGTCCCCCGCCAGAACCGCCGTCGTGCTGGGGGGATCCCACACCGGCATGCTTGCGGCACGCGCGCTCGCCGGATCCGCCGACCGGGTCGTCGTCGTCGAGCGTGACACCCTGCCCCGGGGTCCCGAGCCCCGCAAAGGGCTGCCGCAGGCCCGGCACGCCCACATGCTGTGGTCGGGCGGCGTACGGGCCGTGGAGGAACTGCTGCCCGGGATCACCGAAGCGCTTCAGGCGGCGGGCGGCCGCCGGCACCCCGTCACCACCGGAGTGGTCGCCCTCTCCGCGCAGGGCTGGTTCCGCCGCTGGCCCGAGTCCCACCATGTGATCCTGGCCGGCCGGGACCTGCTGGACGCCACCATCCGCGGGCGGGTTCTCGCCGACCGGCGGATCGAACTCCTCGACGGCACCGAGGCGCTGGCCCTCACCGGCACCGGCGCCGCGGTGACGGGAGTGCGGATCCGGTCCCGGGACGGCGCCGAGCGCAGCCTGCGGGCCGGCCTGGTGGTCGACGCCACCGGGCGCGGCTCGCGGGCCCCGCGCTGGCTGGCGGACCTGGGGCTGCCCGCACCGCGGATCCGCGAGGCCGACCCGGGCCTGGTCTACGCGAGCCGGCTCTTCCTCGCGCCCGAGGCGGCCCGGGACGGCTTCCCGGTGGTCAACCTGCAACTCGATCCACGGGCCGACGGGCCGGGCCGCTCCGGCTTCCTGCTGCCCATCGAGAACGGCCGCTGGATCGTCACCCTCGCCGGCACGCGCGGCGGCGAACCCTCCGCCGCGAACGAGGAGTTCCTCCCTTTCGCCCGCGACCGGCTGCGCCACCCCCTGCTCGGCGAACTGCTGGAGCACGCCGAGCCGCTGTCGGACGTGGCGGTCACCCGCGCCACGCTCAACCGCCGGCACTTCTACGAGCGCATGCCGGCCTGGCCGGAGAACTTCGCCGTCCTCGGCGACGCGCTCGCCGTGTTCAACCCCGTCTACGGCCACGGCCTGTCCGCCGCCGCGCAGAGCGCCGTGCTGCTCCGCGAGGTGCTGCGGCGGCACGGCTGGGGCAGACCCGGACTGGCGCGCCGGGTGCAGCGGGCGGTCGCCCGCCCGGTCCGCGCCGCGTGGGACCTGGCGCTGGGCCAGGACGTGTTCTACCCGGGCGCGACGGCCTCCGGCCCGACCCTGCGGGACAGGCTCGTCTCGGCCTACGTCGGGCGGCTGATGCACACCGCGACGGGCAACGGACGCATCGCCCGCCGGGTCACCGACGTGACGTCGCTGGAGCGGGGCGCCGTGGTGCTGCTGACCCCGGGCGTGCTCGTCGCCGCCGCGGTGGGGCCGCTGAAACCGGCGTTGGCCGAGCCGCCGCTGACGACGGAGGAGCGGAAGGCGGCGGGGGTGCTTTAGTCCGCCGCCCTCCGGGGTCAGCCCTGGAACGCCGGCTGGGGCAGGCCCCGTCCCGCACCCGGGACCACCAGCAAGGCCCCCGCCAGCGGATGCGGGGACGGCAGGCCCACGCGCGCGGTGGTGACGTACAGGTCGGTCAGGCCGGCGCCGCCGAACGCGCAGGCCGTCGTACGCGGCGTGGGCAGGGTGATCACCCGGTCCAGGACACCGTCCGGCGTGTAGCGCCGCACCGCTCCCCCGTCCCACAGCGCCACCCACACGCACCCGTCCGCGTCGACCGTCAGTCCGTCGGGGAAGCCCGCGCCGTGCTCGATCTCCACCAGCGTGCGGCGGCCGTGGACGCGCTCGCCGTCGTAGTCGAAGACGTCCACCCGGCGGGTCGGGGTGTCGGTGTAGTACATGAGGCGCCCGTCGGGGCTCCATCCCGTGCCGTTGCTGACCGTGACGTCGGACAGCACCGTCTCCGTCGTGCCGTCGCCGGTGAGCCGGGTCAGCGTGCCGCCGCCCGGCGCCTCGTCGTACCGCATGGTGCCCGCCCACAGCGAGCCGTCGGGGGCGACCGCCGCGTCGTTCGCGCGGCGGCCCGCGACCGGCTCGTGGTGCAGCCAGCGGAAGCCGTCGTCGGGGTCCAGCAGGCCCACGCCGTCCCGCAGGTTGAGGACCAGTCCGCCGCCCGCGCGCGGCTTGGCCGCGCCCACGTGCTGCTCGGTGGTGCGCACCGTGCGCCGGCCCGTCGCCGGGTCGTAGGTCCACACGCGCATGTTCAGGATGTCGAGCCAGATCAGCCGGCCCGTCGCCGGGTCCCAGGTGGGTCCCTCGCCCAGCTCCGCCTCGGCGCGTACGGCGACCTCGTACCCGGCGCTCACACCGCGCTCCGGTGGCCGAGCCGCTCGGACAGCTCCCCCGCGCCCTTCGCCGCGAGCTGCTCCAGCTCGGCCCGGCGCTCGTCGCTCCAGCGGATCATGGGGACCGAGATGGACAGCGCCGCGACGACCTGGCCGGTGCGGTCGCGCACGGGCGCGGCCACGCAGCTGACGTCCGGGTTGGACTCGCGGCTCTCCACGGCGATGCCCCGCTGCCGGATCTCCGCCAGGGCCTCGCGCAGCGCGCCGGGATCCGTGATGCTGTTCGGGGTCATCGCGGTCAGCTCGGCGTCGTCCGGGATGCGGGCCGCGAGTTCCTGCTCCGGCAGCGAGGCGAGCAGCATCTTGCCGACCGAGGTGCAGTGGGCGGGGAGCCGGCGGCCGGCGGCCGAGACCATGCGCACCGCGTGCGTGGAGTCGACCTTGGCGATGTAGATGACGTCGGTGCCCTCGAGGATCGCCACATGGACGGTCTCGTCGCAGGTCTCGGCGACGGAGCGGGCCACCTGCTGGCCCTCGGCGGCGAGGTCGAGCTGCTCGGCGTAGCGGCTGCCGAGCTGGTACGGGCGCACCCCGAGCCGGTAGCGTCCGGGCTGTCCGGGCACGGGCACGATGTACGACCGCGCGGCGAGCGTGGTGACCAGCTCGTGCACGGTGGTGCGCGGCAGCTGGAGCTTGCGCACGATGTCGGGTGCGGAGAGCGTCCCGTCCCCGTCGAGGAACAGCTCCAGAATGTCGAGAGCCCGGGTCACGGCAGGCACGAGGCGTCCCACGTCCGGCCCCCTCCCTTGGGTCTAGGCGCCCGTCCGGCATCCCGTGTGTTCGAGATATCAACAGGCGATCGGCATGACGAACACAGGCTAGTCATGCGGCGTGGCGCGGGCAATGGGTCGGAGCGGACACCCGGGCGGCGCCGGGCACCATGGGTGCCATGGATCTCGACTTCCAGCTGGTGCTGCTGCGCCGCATGGCCGACCACAACCCGGAGCTGGTCGAGGACGCCCGGCGGCGGCTCGGGGTGTCGATCGCCGAGATGCGGGAGACCAACAAGCGCTGGCAGGCGATGGTCCGCTCGCCCAGGGCCCGGTCCGCCGCGTCCCGCTACCGCTCGGTCCTCGGCGCGCCCGAGTCCGTCCACCCGCGCCGGCTCGGCGACGCCGACTGCGAGGCCCGGCGCTGGGCCCTGCCCCTCTGGCCCGACCTGCGCTTCGAGGTGCTGGTCGGGCCGGACGGGGCGGTGTGGAACGAGTGGCTGGTGCGCGCCCCCGGCGCCCCGCCGCCCAGGCTCCGGACCCTGGACGATCTGACCCCCTGGTCCTGCACGGTGGACGAGGCCGCCCGCGCCTTCGCCCCGGCCCGCCCCCTGGAGGGCACCGCGCCGACCCGGTGGGGGCTCGCCTTCACCGCGCCCGACCGGGACGGCGTACCGCACGAGGTGGTCGCGGAGTTCACCTGGGGGCTGCTGCAGCGCACGGCCGTTCTCACCTAGGGGTTTCGTTCGGACCAGCTCGGACCCGGGCCGATCCCAACGAAACCCCCCGGCTCAGTCGTCGAAGCTCGTCGCCCGGGTCCGCTTCTCCCAGGCGACGACGTCCTCGCGGACCTGGTCGAGGTGGCCGAGGACGGCGCTCACCCCGTCGTCGCCGAGCGGCAGCCGCAGCGGGGTGTCCTCGGCGTCCAGCGCGGCCAGGATCACGGCAGCCGCCTTGGCCGGGTCACCGGGCTGGCTGCCGTGCCCGCCGGCGACGAAGCCGCGGGTCTCGCCGACCTTGGCGTACGTGCCGGTGTCGGAGCTGACTCCGGCCCGGCCGGCCTCGAACAGCGAGGTCCGGAACGCGCCCGGCTCCACGATCAGCACCTTGATGCCGTACTCCCGCACCTCGTCGGCGAGCGCCTCGGACAGGCCCTCCAGAGCGAACTTCGTCGCGCTGTACGCCCCGAAGCCCGCGAAGGACATCTGGCCGCCCATGCTGCTCATCTGCACGATCGCACCCGAGCGCCGCTCCCGCAGGTGCGGCAGCACCGCCCGCACCAGCGCCGTCGGCCCGAAGAAGTGCAGGTCGAACAGGTCCCGCAGCTCCTGGTCGGTGGTCTCCTCGACGGCGCCGACATGGGTACGGCCCGCGTTGTTGACCAGGACGTCGATCCGCCCGTGCCGGTCCACGACGTCCCGGACCGCCGCCCCCGCCGCGGCCACGTCGGTGACGTCCAGCCGCAGCGCCTCCACCTGGTCGGGATGCGCCGCCACCAGGTCGTCCAGGGTCTCGGGCCGCCGGACCGCGCCGACCACCACATCACCGGCGGCGACGGCCGCCTCGGCGATCGCGCGCCCGAAACCGCTGCCCGCCCCGGTCACCAGCCACACCTTGTTCATCGCAACTCCCCGTACCTCTCGGTGCGTTCGACACGCCCAAGGCTGCCGCCGGATGCGGTTGCCCGTCCAAGACCCGCGGTGATAACCATCGGTTATGCCCAGGGACGTCCATGCCCGCGACCTGCGCTACTTCGTCGCGGTCGCCGAGGAACTGCACTTCACGCGCGCCGCCGAGAAGCTGTACGTCTCCCAGCCCGCCCTGAGCAAGCAGATCCGGGCGCTGGAGCGGCAGTTGGGGGCGGAGCTGTTCCGGCGCGACCAGCACGGGGTGGCCCTGACGCCGGCGGGTGAGGCGCTGCTCCTGCACGCGCGCACCGTGCTGGCCGCGTGGGAGGCGGGCGCGGCGGCGGTGGAGGCGGCCAAAACGGCCCAGCGCAGCACGCTGGTCGTGGGCATGAGCACCAGCCCGGGCCGGGGCGGCCTGCTGCCGGCCATCCGCTCCCGCTTCACCGCCGCCCACCCCGAGGCCACGGTCCGGCTGCGCCAGATGAGCTGGGACGATCCGACGGCGGGCCTGGCGGACGGCACCGCGGACGTCGCCTTCGTCTGGCTCCCGCTGCCCGACGAGGAGCGCTACGCCTGGACGGTGATCACCGAGGAACCCCGGCTGCTCGCCCTGCCCGACTCCCACCCGCTCGCCGACCGCCCCGAGATCGACTTCGCGGACCTGCTGGACGAGCCGTTCCTGGCCCTCCCCGCGAGCGCGGGCCGCCTGCGCGACCACTGGCTCGCCCTGGACGCCCGCGCCGGCCGGCCGCCCCGCATCGGCGCGGAGATCTCCGGCACGGAGGAGACGTATGAGGCCCTGGTCGCCGGCCTCGGCGTCTGCCTGGTGGCGGAGGGCAACGCCCCCCTGATCACCCTGGGCGGGGTCACCACCCGCCCGGTCCGCGGGATCGGCCCCAGCCGCTACGCACTGGCATGGCGGAGGGAGGACGGCGACCGGCCGCTGGTGCGGGCGTATGCGCGGGCGTGTCGCGAGACGGTCCGATAGGCGACGGCACCCGTGGCACCAGGGGCGTCAGTCCGTCCCGGCCGCGTGCACGATCGCTTCCACCACCCGCTCCAGCGACCCCGGGTGCAGCCACAGAAACAGGTTCGGCTCCACCAGTTCCAGCTCCATCAGCCGGGGTTCCCCGTCCTCCCCGTCCACCAGGTCCACCCGCGCGTACAGCAACCCGGAACCACCCGGCACCGCGCCCAACGCCTTCTCGGCGACCGCCAGTTCGGCATCCGTCGGCTCCCAGCGCTCCAGATCCGGGTGCGCCACCTTGTCCGCGTCGTACGGCGTCCCCGGCGCCAGCACCGCGCCCTTGCGGCTGGCGTGCAGCAGCCGGCCGCCGAAGAACTGCAGGGCCCGCTCCCCGCTGACGTCGATGCCGCGCAGGTACGGCTGGACCATCGCCGTGAAGCCCTCGGCGTGCATGCGGGCGAGGTGCCGTACCGCCGTCTCGTGCCGGTCGGGGGTGTAGCGGGCGGCGAAGCGGGCGCCCGCGCCCGAGGCCGGTTTGATGACGTACTCGTGGTCGGCGGGCAGGTCGGCCGGCTCGCCCGGGGCTATGTAGCGCGTGGGCACGGTGGGCACGCCGGCCGCCGCCAGCTCGCCGAGGTAGCGCTTGTCGGTGTTCCAGCGCACCACCGGCGCCGGGTTGGCGAGCCGGGTCAGCGCGCCGGCCCGGTCCACCCAGGCGGCGAACTCGGCGGCGCGCCAGCTGTAGTCCCAGGTGGAGCGGATGACCACGAGGTCGTAGGCGCCCCAGTCGGCGTCCGGGTCGTCCCAGTACCGGGCCTCCGCCTCGGCCCCGGCGGCCCTGAGCGCCCGCACCAGCTCCGGCAGATCGGTGTCCTTGCCGGGCTCGGCACCGGGGTCGTAGGTGGCGAGGGCGATGCGGGGCACGGCGGACTCCCTGTCGTACGTCGGTTCGAACGGCACCGAGGCTAACAAGCGGAGGGAACCGGAACAGCGCGGTTGACCTTCACCTTCGGTGAAGCCCCAGCATCGGTGGCGGACGACGAGGAGCGCGAGGTGCTCATGGAGCTGCTGACGATCGGCGCCTTCGCCAGGGCGAGCCGGCTCTCGCCGAAGGCGCTGCGGCTGTACGACGAGCTGGAGTTGCTGCGGCCCGCACGGGTCGACCCGGACACCGGCTACCGGTACTACGCCGCCGAGCAGCTCGGGCAGGCCCGGCTCGTGGCCTGGCTGCGGCGCCTCGGCATGCCGCTGGCCCGGATCCGCGCGGTGTGCGCCCTGGACGCGGCCGGCGCCGCGCGGGAGATACGGGCGTACTGGGCGCGCGTCGAGGCGGAGACGGCCGCCCGGCGGGATCTCGCCGCGTTCCTCGTCGACCAGCTGACCGACCAGTCGAGAAGGGACCACGCCATCATGCTGGAACTGCGTCATTCCGCCCGGTCCGACCGGGGGCTCGTCCGCCCCGCCAACCAGGACACCGTGTACGCGGGCCGCAGGCTGCTCGCCGTGGCCGACGGCTTCGGCCCGGCGGGGGCGCCCGCGAGCAGCGCCGCGGTGCGGGCGCTGCGGTACCTGGACGAGGCGGAGGAGCTGCCCGCCGACGGTGTGCTGACCGTGCTGGAGGACGCGGTGCGCTCCGCGGGCGCGGCGGTGTGCGAGGCGGCCGGGGGCACGAACGAGGCCGGGACCACGCTGACCGCGCTGCTGTGGACGGGCGCGAAGCTGGCGCTCGCGCACATCGGGGACTGCCGGGCGTATCTGCTGCGGGACGGGGAGCTGCGCCGGATCACCCGGGACCACCGGGTGGAACCGGAGTCGCTGATGCTGCTCAAGGCGCTGGCCGGCGGGGCGGATCCGGTGCCGGACGTGCGGTTGCAGGAGGTCCGCGAGGGCGACCGGTACCTGCTGTGCTCCGACGGGCTGACCGAGGCGGTGGCCGAGGAACGGATCAAGGAGCTGCTCGCTGCCGAGGACGCGGTTCAGGCGCTCATCGACGAGGCCAACGCGGCGGGCGGACCCGACAACGTCAGCTGCGTCGTGGCGGACATCGTGGCGGCGGCCGCCTGAGACGGGGCAGGATGCGGTGCCATGGCACCGACCGGTACCGACGCCCGCACCGGCGTCGACGGGCTCCCGCCGGTGTGCGGCCGACGGCACTGCAGTTCCCCAGGGGCGCGGGGCTGTGTCGATATGCGGCTCCGCCGCGCGGGCGCGACCAGGCCACCACGCGCCCGCAGCCGCCAACGCTCGGGACTGGCAGACGGGTGGGCGCCCCTCAGTGATGCGGTCGTCGGGACCAGGCTCCTGGTGTAGGAAGGGTGGCAACGGTCGACCGACAGTTAGGAGTGCGCCGCGTGTCCTCCCTCTTTCCCGCTCTGACGGACGGTCCTGGTGACCGGACCGCCCTGCGGTTCGGCGAGCGGTCCTTGACGTACGGCGCGCTGGCCGGGGCCGCCGGTGCGCTCGCCGCCCGGCTGCGCGGCGCCGGCCGCGTGGCCGTGTGGGCCGCCAACGAGCTGGAGACCGCCGTCGCCGTGACCGGCGTGCTGCTGGCCGGCGCCGCCGCGGTGCCGCTGAACCCGAAGTCGGGCGGGAAGGAACTCGCGCACATCGTCGCCGACAGCGCGCCCGCGCTGGTGCTGGCCGCGCCGGGCGCCGAACTCCCCGGTGCCGTGGGGGAGCTGGAGCGGCTGGACGTCGACGTGTCCGCGTCCGGCGCCGTACCCGAGGACACCTCCGCCGACGAGGACCCGGCGCTGGTCGTCTACACCTCCGGCACCACCGGCCCGCCCAAGGGCGCGGTGCTGCCCCGGCGGGCCGTCGCCGCCACCCTGGACGCGCTCGCCGACGCCTGGCGGTGGACGGCCGACGACGTGCTGGTGCACGGGCTGCCGCTGTTCCATGTGCACGGGCTCGTGCTGGGCACCCTCGGCCCGCTGCGGCGCGGGGGCAGCGTCCGGCACCTGGGCCGGTTCTCCGCCGAGGGCGTGGCGCGGGAGCTGAACGCGGGCGCGACCATGCTGTTCGGGGTGCCGACGATGTACCACCGCATCGCCGAGGCCCTGCCGCGGGACCCGGAGCTGGCCAAGGCGCTCGCGGGGGCCCGGCTGCTGGTCTCCGGCTCGGCCGCGCTGCCCGTCCACGACCACGAGCGGATCGCGGCGGCGACCGGCCGCCGGGTGATCGAGCGGTACGGCATGACGGAGACCCTGATGAACACCAGCGTGCGGGCCGACGGTGAGCCCCGCGCGGGCACCGTGGGCGTGCCGCTGCCCGGTGTGGAGCTGCGGCTCGTGGAGGAGGACGGCACGCCGATCACGGCGTGGGACGGGGAGAGCGTCGGCGAGATCCAGGTGCGCGGCCCCAACCTGTTCACCGGGTATCTGAACCGGCCCGAGGCCACGGCCGCCGCCTTCACCGCCGACGGGTTCTTCCGCACGGGCGACATGGCCGTGCGCGAACCCGACGGATACGTCCGGATCGTCGGGCGCAAGGCCACGGACCTGATCAAGAGCGGCGGCTACAAGATCGGGGCCGGCGAGATCGAGAACGCGCTGCTGGAGCATCCGGGGGTGCGGGAGGCGGCGGTCACCGGGGAGCCGGACCCGGACCTGGGCGAGCGGATCGTGGCCTGGATCGTCCCGGCCGACCCGCAGGCGCCGCCCGCCGCCGAGGAGTTGGCGGACCATGTGGCCGGCCGGCTCGCCCCGCACAAGCGCCCCCGCGTCGTCCGCTACCTGGACGCCCTTCCCCGCAACGACATGGGGAAGATCATGAAGCGGGCGCTCGCCGATGCCTGAGCGGCACTCCGCCCGGGAGATCCTGGCCCTCGTCGCGGACGAGTCGACCTTCACCGAACTGCCCGTCCCCCCAAGAGAACCGAAGGCGGACGGCCCTCTCGGCTGGCCGGGCTACGACGCGGCGCGGGCCCGCGCCGCCGGGCGCACCGGCGAGGAGGAGTCCGTCGTCTGCGGCACCGCGCGCGTCGACGGCACCCGCGCCGTGCTGATCGCGTTCGAGTTCGGCTTCCTCGGCGGCTCCCTGGGCGAGCGCACCGGCGACCGGCTCCAGGCGGCGTACCACCACGCCCGCGCCCACCGGCTCCCGGTCGTGCCGCTGGTCGCCACCGGCGGCAGCCGGATGCAGGAGGGCATGCTCGCCCTCAGCCAGCTGCAGCGGGTGGCCCGCGAGTCGGCGCTCACCCGGGAGGCGGGCCTGCCGCAGATCGCGGTGCTGCGCGACCCCACGACCGGGGGCGGCTGGGCCACCCTCGGCGCCGGAGCCGATGTGATCCTCGCGCTGCCGGGCGCCCAGGTGGGCTTCGCGGGCTCCCGGGTCCGGCCGGCCGGCGCGGATCCGGCCGCGTACACGGCGGAGGCGCAGGTGGCGGCGGGCTCGGCCGACGCGCTGGTACCGCCCGGGGAACTGCGCGAGACCCTCGGCCGGTGGCTGCGGCTGCTCACCACCCCCGCCCAGGAGGCCCCCGCACCGGCCGCCCTCGGCGCCCCGGACCTGCCCGCCACCGGCTGGGAGGCGGTGCGCCGCGCCCGCTCCCCCGAACGCCCCCGCGCCCAGGCCTACCTGGACGCCTACTTCAGCCGGACGGTCTCGCTCACCGGTGACCGGTGCGGGGGTGCGGACCCCGACGGCATGCTGTGCGGGTTCGGCGAGCGGGACGGCCGTACCGTGGCCTACGCGGCCCAGACCGGCACGGCGACCCGGCCCGCCGGGTACCGCACGGCCGCCCGGCTGATCCGGCTCGCGGACCGGCTCGACATCCCGGTGCTGACGCTGGTGGACACCCCCGGCGCCGCCAACGACGCCGAGGCGGAGCGGCAGGGGGCCGGGGCCGCGATCGCCGAGCTGTTCGGCGCGGTGGCCACGGCCCGGGTCCCGGTCACCACCCTCGTCATCGGCGAGGGCGGCTCCGGCGGAGCGCTCGCGCTGGCCGCGCCGGGCAACACCTGGGCCACGCCGGACAGTTACTTCTCGGTGATCGCCCCGGAACTGGCGGCCGCCATACTCAAACGCCCGGAGGACGAGGTGGAGGCGACCGCCGAACAGCTGCGCATCCGGCCGCAGGACCTGGTGGAGCTGGGGGTGATCCGGGGCGTGGTGTCACCCGGCTAGCTCACGGCCACCCCCCGGACGATCTCCTGCGTCACCGAACCTCCCTGGTCGTCATGGGCGGAGGCCCGCAGCGAGACGGACGCGGCGCCGCGCGGCACCCTCAGCGTGCCGTGCCAGGAGGCGCCGGCGCCGGTCAGCGGGACGGACGTCCAGGTGCCGCCGTCGTCGTACGACACCTCCAGCCGGCCCCCGCCCAGCGTGCCGGTGTGCTGCGCCCCCGCCACGTACGACGCGCTGAGCCCGACCGGGATCCGCGAGCCGCCGCGCACCGCCCCGGCGAGGTCGGTGCCGAGGGCGTACGCGAGGTTGATCAGCGGCAGGGAGGTCCAGTGGTCCTCGGGTGCCGCCGCCGAGCGGAACGTCCACTCGCTGTGCCCCCGGGTGGCCAGTGGCCAGCGTGCCGCGTCCAGCGCGGTGTCGGTGACGGCCTTGTAGGTGTGCGCGTCGGCCGGGGCGTCCCACACGTACGCGGCGGAGCCCGCGCCCTGGCCGACGAGTGTGCCGTCGAGGTAGACGGCGGTGGTCTGGGTCATGCCGCTGCCGGTGCTCCACACGTCGCCGAACCCGGTGTGGTCCGGCCCGGAGTCACCCCAGCCGGGGGTGTTCAACCGGATCTCGTTGCCGGAGCGTTGCTGCCCCCAGCCGAGCCCGGTGCCGAGCCAGGGGTGCCACACCGGCCCGAACCAGTTCAGCACCGGACGGGATGCGCCCTCGTACCGGACGAGGCCGCCGCGTTCCTCCAGGGTGCCGTCGCCGACGGCGACGGACTCGTGCCAGAACTGGCCGGGGCCGGTGGAGACGTAGTCGGTGCGTTCGGCGGGCAGGCGGACGCGTTCCTGGAAGCCGAGGCCGACCGGGAAGGCGTCGGTGAGGGAGTAGCGGGACTCGCCGCCGTCCACCGGGCGAGCGGCGTGGAACCTCACGTGCAGCGCGGCCAGTTGACGCTTACCGGGGGCGTAGGTGAGATCCCGGTCCGGGATCGCGCCCCGGTGGCCCTCGGACAGGTCGTACACGTACGGCGAGTCGGCGGTGCCGCTCATGTCGACCCACCGCATCGCACGCAGCCGGGCCGCGTCGGCGGTGTTCACCGTGGCGATCTGCAGCGGCCGGTCGGCGTTGTCGTCGGTGCCCCACCAGGCCATCAGCCGGCCGGGCGCGTCGTCCGTCACGAACAGCGCCCTGGCCCCCGCGTCCTGCGCGGCCCGGGCGAGCGCGGCCGGGTCGGCGCCGTCGGCGAGGCGGGCGAGCACCGCCTTGCCCGAGACTCCGGTGAAGGGCCCGTCGCCGACGTCGGCCAGCGGCAGCCGGGTGTGGCCCTCGATCAGCGTGCCGCCCGGCTGCACGGTCGCCTCGCCGATCCCCTTCACCGCCAGCTCCGGCTCGGCCAGCCGCCACACCGTGCGGTACTCGAAGGAGCCCCGGGTGACGGGCGCGGTGGGCGCGGCGAAGACGCTGTCGTAGGTGAGGGGCACCTGGACCGCGCCGAACAGGTCGGCGCCGTTCGCCTGCCGGTCGTACTCCATGAGGAGCTGGCGGGTCTCGGTGCGCCGGTCCACCGTGGTCCTGACCTCGCGCAGGGTACGGCCGTCGAGGGTGACGTCCTGGTCGTGGTCGAGGGTGATCTCCGGGGCGCTGAGGAAGCCGAGGCCGAGGGAGTCGGCGCCGTGGCTGGCGTGCACGTCGAGGAAGGTGGCGAGGGCGTAGGCGCCGGGCTTGAGGCGCAGCCGCAGCGTGCCGGAGTCGCCGACACGGGCCTGCTGGGCGTCCTCGCCCGCCGCGAGCCGCTGCACGGTGAGGTCGGCCGGGGCGGGCGCGCCCGCGCGGTCCTTGACGTGGACGGTGAGCGTGTACCGCTCGTCCTCCTTGACCAGCCCGAACGCGGTGTGCGCGACGGTGTTCCCGGCCGCGTCCGCGGCGACGATCTGCCCGCTGGTCTCGCCGGCCGGCGCCTTGGATCCGTCGCCGGTGACCGTGGTGGAGGCGGTGCCGTGGGCCGGGACGGTGAGGGAGGTGTCGGCGAGGGTGGCGACGCCGTCCGGGGCGCCCTTGACGGACAGCTTCAACTCGATCGGGCCGTCGGAGGAGTTGGTGTAGGTGAGGGTGCGGGTGACGGGCCGGTCGGTGTCGGGGGGCCAGCGGTGGAAGCCGAGGTCGGCGCTGCCGGTGGCGGTGACGGACGCGTGCACGGCGTCCGGGACGCTCACCCGGCCCGCGCCCAGCTCGTACACGGAGGCGTCGAGTTGCTTCGAGGTGGACATCAGCGCGTCCTTCAGCTGCGCGCCGGTCCAGTCGGGGTGCCGCTGCGCGAGGAGCGCGGCGACTCCGGCGACGTGCGGAGTCGCCATGGACGTGCCGCTCATCGAGGTGTAGTAGCCGCTGCCGTCGGTGAGCTGGGAGCGGGCGGCGAGGATGTCGACGCCGGGGGCGGAGAGGTCGGGCTTGAGGGCGTTGTCGCCGTAGCGGGGTCCGGCGCTGGTGAAGTAGGCGGGCTGGTCCGCCGGGTCGACGGCGCCGACGGTGAGGGCCGCGTCGGCGGCGCCCGGCGAGCCGATGGAGGAGGGGGCGCCGGTGTTCCCGGCGGCGACGACGAAGAGCGCGCCGGTCTCCTTGGACAGGGAGTTCACGGCCTCGGCCATCGGGTCGGTGCCGTCGCTCGGCTCGGTGGAGCCGAGGCTCATGGAGACGATCCGGGCGTGCACCTCGCGTGCCGCCCACTCCATCCCGGCGATGATCTGGGACTCGCTGCCCGAGCCCTGGTCGTCGAGCACCTTGCCGACGGCGAGGGCGGCCTCCGGCGCGACCCCCTTCTCCGTGCCGCCGGAGGCCGCTCCGCTGCCGCCGACGGTGGAGGTGACGTGGGTGCCGTGCCCGTCGCGGTCGGCGACGTCCTCGCCGTCGACGAAGCTCTTGGTGGTGGTGACCCTGTCCGTGAGATCCGGGTGGCCCAGGTCGACACCGGTGTCGAGGACGGCGACCGTGACGCCCTTGCCGGTGAGACCCGCGTCCCAGGCGGCCCCGGTGCCGATCTGGGCGTTGCTCTCGGCCATGTCGGCCTTCACCATGCCGTCCAGCCACACCTTGGCGACGCCGTCGTGGTGCGTGAACGACCGCCAGAAGGTGCGCCCCTTTCCGGCCTCGACGGCGGCCCCGCGCAGGCTGGGCAGGCTCCGGATGCGTTCGGCGCCGGCCGGGGTGGCGGCCCGCGCGCCCTTGCCGTAGGCCACGATCAGCGGGGTCGCGTCGGCCTGGGCGTCGGTGAGCCCCTGCCGGATCAGCCCGCTCACGTCGAACAGCCGCCGGTCCAGCGTCCCGGCCCGCAGGTACGGCAGCGCCTCGTCCGGTACGACGCTGATCTCGCCGTCGCTCCGCTCGGTCCGCACGGCCCCGGTGGCCCCCTCGGGCCGCCGCACGGTGACCGTCTTCTTTCCGTGCCCGAGGTCGGTGACGGTCACCTTGTCGCCGGTGACGAGGGTGACGGTGGCGGCCCTTGCGGCCGTAGCGGCCGGGGCGGGGGCCGTGGTGTGCGGGGCCGGGGCCGCCGCCGCTGCCGGTCCGGCCGGCAGCAGGGCGCCCACCAGCCCCGCCGCCACGACCGCTCGGCGTGCGACTCGTGGGCCGGGTCTGGCCGACCCGCTGCGTCCGACTGGTCCTCTGGTCATCCACGCCTCTTCTCGTCGGTGTGTCTGTCCGAGTGGCTCGCGTGCTGGGACGAGTGTCATGTGCCGTCTGCTGCGGGGGTGTTGACCGTGCGCGGCGGAAACGTGCCCTGGCGGCTTCCCGCCACAGCCGGTGATCGGTGCCGCGGGTATCCGAGACACCGTCAGCACCGTTCTCGCACAATGGACTTGCCGTTGGACCGAGCGCGCGGGGGCGATGAAACCATGGGCAGACTGCTGGAGTTCACCACGGACGACGGCGCGGTGGTCGTCGTGGAGAGCGTGGAGCCCGGGACCGGGACCCGCCTGGTGGGCCGCGGCGACGGCGGCCCGGCGGCCCAGGCGTCCCACACCTTCGAGGGCGCCCTGGACGGGGTGCGCTCGGCGGCCCAGTCCGCGCTGCGGGTGTTCCGTGACGGCAGCCTGCGCCCCGACTCGGTGGAGCTGGAGTTCGGGGTGAAGCTGACCGCGGAGGCCGGCGCGGTCATCGCCAAGGGCGCGGCCGAGGGACAGCTGGTGGTGCGCCTGGGCTGGTCGGCGCCGCACCCGGCCACCGCACCGCCGGCCGCGCCCGCCGCACCGGCCGGCATCCCGGAGCCGACGACCCGCTCATGACGGGCGCTTCCTGGCACGCCCGGATCGAGTGCCGGGGCCGGGTGGCGGGGGCGGGCTTCCTGGTCGGCCCCCGCACGGTGCCGACCTGCGCGCACCTCGTGCACCACAGTGAGCCGGGCACCTCCGCCCGCTCGGCTCCCCCCGGCTGACGAGCCCCGGCCTTCTACCTCTCCTGCGCGCCGCACAGAGCCTGTGACACGCCCGGGGGCCGCCAAGTACGCCCGTTCGGCGGCACCCCGCCCGGCCCCCTCCAGAAGGCGCCCGCCCCCGTGCCCCGCGCACGATGCAGGGAGAGGAGGACACCCGCCGACCGGGCGGGCGCCCACGCCCCGCGCACTCGGGAGGATCCGCCGTGACCGTCAGTCTGGAGCAGTTGCGCCGCTGCCACTTCGCCGTCGACCTGGGCGCGGCCCGCACCCGGGTGTATGTGAAGGGCGCCGGTCTCGTCGTCGACCAGCCCTCCGTCGCCGCCGTGAACACCCGGACCGGCGCGCTCATCGCGGTGGGCGAGTTCGCGGAGCAGATGACGGGGCGGACGCCGGCCTACATCCGGGTCGTACGGCCGATCTCCGGCGGCACGGTGGTGGACATCGAGATGGCCCAGCGCATGCTGCGGCAGCTGATCGGGGACAAGACGCGCCGTCAGCTGCGCCGGTACCTCCGGCTGCGCGCGGCGGCCTGCACCCCGCACGACGCCGATCCGCTGGCCCAGCGGGCCACTATAGAGACGCTGGTGGGGCTGGGGGCGAAGCGGGTGGAGCTGGTGGACACGCTGATCGCCGCGGCCGTGGGCTGCGGGCTGCCCGTGGAGCGCCCCGAGGCCACCATGATCATGGTGTGCGGGGCCGCCGCCACCCAGGTGGCCGTCCTCTCCCTCGGCTCCATCGTCACCGCCGAGCGGATCCCGGTGGGCGGCGAGGCCGTCGACCACGCGATCGTGCAGCTTCTGCGGCACGAGCACGAGCTGATGCTGCCCAGCCAGGCGGTACGGCCGCTGCAGGTCGCCCTGTCGGGCAACGGGCTGACCTCGCAGGGCCCGGAGCTGACCGAGATCCACGGCCGGGACGTGGCCACCGGGCTCGCGCGCAGCGTGAAGGTCGACACCGCCGCCGTACGCGACGCGATCCAGACTCCGCTGACCGCGGTCCTCGACGGCATCGGCAAGGTGCTGCGCGAGTGCCCGCCCGACCTGGTCGCCGACCTCGCCGACCGCGGGATCATGATGGTCGGCGGTTCGGCGCTGCTGCCCGGCTTCGACCAGATGCTGCGGGAGGCGACCGGCATGCCGGTGCACATCGCCGAGCGCCCCGACATCTGTGCGGCCCAGGGCCTCGGCGCGATGCTGGAGGGCCGGATCGAGCCGCTGGTCCTCAACCCCCTGGCGGCATAGGTCCGTTCGCTCCGAGCTCGCGCCGTCCGCCCCGGGGGCGGGCCTCCCGCCGGCGGCGGAGCGGCTGACGTGCCTGGCCCGGGGTCACAGAGCCACGTAGCACCGGACCGTCGTCCCGCCGTCCGCCGCGTGGATCCGGACCAGGTCCGCCAGCAGGTTGACCATCAGCAGTCCCCGCCCGCCCGGCTGTTCCGGAGGGGCCGGGCGGCGGCCGGCCAGGGGGTCGGCGAGCTTGCCCCGGTCACGCACCTCGCACAGCACGTGCCCGGCCTCGGCCCACACCGTGACCTCCCCGGAACCGCCGCCGTGGACCACGCTGTTGGTGGTCAGCTCGGCGATGATCAGCGACAGGTTCTCCAGGGCCCTCCCGGCCAGGCCCAGCCGTTCCCCGTGCCCGGTGACCAGGTGCCGTACGACGGGCAGGCCGTCCTCGTCGAAGGCGGCGGTGAGCACGCCCGGCCCGGCGCCGGGCGCGGGCGGCAGCGGCGCGTTGTAGCGGGCGACGACGTCCTCGGGGTCGTACGCCTCGCTGCCCCGCTGCGGGCCGGGGCCCGCGGGGATGACGACCGGGTGGGTGGCGTGGGCGTCGGCGAGGGCGCGCTCGTCCAGAGCGGAGGTGTCGTACGGGCACAGGATGGTGACCTCGCGGCCCCGGAAGGCGGCGTTGATCAGCGCCTCGTGCTGGGCGCAGGCCGGGTACTCGGCGGGGCTGCGGCCGGCCCAGACGGGCTCGCCGATGATGTGGACGCGCCGGCCGGGCGGCTGGGCGTCGGCGAAGGCGCGCAGCACGCCGGGGATGATCCGCCCGGGATTGCGCCCGGCCTCCCGCATGTCCAGGAACCGTACGGCCTCGCCGTCGGCCCCGAGCGCGTCCTGGATCAGCCGCAGGTTCTCCCCCGGCACGGCGACCGCGACGGGCGCGCCGGCCGCGAGCGCCTCGCGCACGAAGGGCACGGTGCCGGCGAGGTACTCCTCCCTGTCGCCGTAGAACAGCGCGGGATGCACGAAGGGCCCGGCCGGCCCGGCGAACGCGCCGGTCGTCTCACTCATGCCGCCGACGCCCCGATCCCCGGACGCCCGGACCGCGACGGCAGGCGCGGTGGAGCGGCCGGAGGGGTGTGCCTTCGGCCGTTGCGCCGCGACGCTGCGTCAGTTCCGGCTCCTCTCCCCTGTTCTCCCGTTCGCACGAAGGAAGGTGTGCCCCGAATGTGGCTCGTCTCACTCCTCCGGTACGACAACCGCGCGCGGCGAGCACAGCCGTACCGGCGCCCATGCGCGGACACCCCGGCCGGATCCTGGGCGCGCCACCGGCGGACGTCACCCGGACCGAGCTGGATCCGACGGCTCTGACCTTCATTTCCCACACCAGGCTCCGCCGGACGGCGGCGGTGATCACGGCGGGCGCGGCCCCGGACGGCCCCGCCCTCCCGGACGGACTGCGCACCGCCCCGCGGACTGCGGTGGACGGCACGGAGTGAATACGGCTCGTTCGGGCCGTGTGCTCAGTACGGCAGGATGCGTCCGGACGGTGTCCGGCGGTCGATCTCCTGCCCGCGCGGGGCGGCGGGGCGCCGGCTGACGCGTACCCGGATGCGACGGTCCATGACGCCCTCCCTCTGCCGAAAGCGGCCCGGCGATCGACGCCGGTAGGAGGTCCGTGCCCAGGACGCGGGCCGTTCAAGCATGTACGGGTCAACCAGGACACCCGCGTACCGCTGAACCGGTGTGCGACACGGCGACGCCCCCGGACGCGGCAAGGCCCCGGGCTTCCGCCCGGGGCCTGCAGAAATCGCGCGTGTCAGCCGGCGAACCGTGCCTGTCAGCCGGCGAGTTCCTTGCGGTCGCTGCCGCCGCTGATGGCGATCTTGCGCGGCTTCGCCTGCTCCGCGACCGGGATCCGCAGCTTCAGCACACCCGCCTCGTACGAGGCTTCGATCTTCTCGGTGTCGAGGGTGTCGCCGAGGAACAGCCGGCGGCTGAACGTCCCCGCGGGCCGCTCGGTGATCACCGTGTCGGTGTCGTCGCCGTACGCGGGCTTGCGTTCGGCCTTCACGGTCAGGACGTTGCGCTCCACATCGAGGTCGATGGACTCCGGGTTCACACCCGGCAGGTCCAGCTCCACGAAGAACGTGTCGCCCTCGCGCCAGGCGTCCATCGGCATGCCGGCCGGGTGCGCGGCGGTGCCCCAGACCCGATCGACGAGCCGTTCGAGCTCGCGGAAGGGATCCGTGCGCATCAGCATCTTCATCCCTCCTTCGAGGTTTCCCTGTGTCCCTGCATCCCTCGCTCTCCTACTGCTCTACCACACCTACGGAAATTTGATGCCTGTCGGCTCAACTTTTTTCGCCATCGCCGGCCTGAGCCACTCAGCACCGGATGCCGGTTACAGCCAGGACCGGGCAGAACGTTCAAGGTCTGTTCGGCAGCTTGAGTCCCCATCTGTCAACTTCACCCAGCCTGTCCTTGTCAATTAACCTGCGGTCGGCTATATGGATAAGCGGTTCTCGTCGGACCCGTCCACGACGACCGGTATCCGGAAGCGAAGGGAGAAGTGGCCATGCTCGTGCGTCCTGGCGCCCTGGGGGATCTCGACCGGCTCACGCACCGGCTGCCGTCCGCCACCGCGGCCGACAACGTCATCCCCGCGGACGCATGGCGTGACGACGACGCGCTGTACCTGCAGTTCGACCTGCCCGGCATGGACCGCTCCAGCGTCGAACTGACCGTGGAGCGAAGCACGCTGGTGCTGACCGCCGAGCGCCGCTCCCCCATCCCGTCCGACGCGCGTCCCGTACTCACCGAGCGGCCCACCGGACGGTTCGTCCGCCGCCTGACGCTGTCCGACGCGCTGGACGCCGACGCCGCCGAGGCCGCGTACGACAACGGCGTCCTCACCCTGCGCATCCCGGTGGCCGCGCACGCCAAGCCCCGCAAGATCGCCATCTCCGGTGGCTCGCCCAAGCAGCTCACGTCCTGAGAACCGTCGCCCGGGTTCCGGGTTCCGCACGTACCGCCCCGTCGAAGGAGGTTGTCCTCGTGGCCGCCCTGCTGTGGCCGCTCATCCCGCTCGTCACCGGTGTCGCCGCGAGCGTCTGGGCGTGGAGCACCGGACGCCGCCGCCCCGGACCCGGTCGGCACGGCACCTGGGAGGACCTCGACCGCCATCAGCGGCTGCGGACCGCACTGGGCCGCCACGAGCACTGTCAGGCGGCCTGAAGGGACGGCGTCGCCGCCCCTCCCTGCAAGATCGTCCTCCCCGGCTCGTCGGCTGTTACAGGCCGTATGCGCGGGTAACCGTGCGAAGAACCCACCGCCGGCAAGCGCGCGAAGAACCCACCCCGTTTCCCGCGCCGGCGGTGGCACGACGGCCGCCCGGCGCTCCGTCGGATCGCAGAAGGGGATCGCATGACGGACATCGACGCGGAGCGGACGCGTACCCGCACCATCGACGCGGAGCGCACGCGTGGACGCGCCCTCGACGATCCGCGGGCGTCCTCCCCGCCGGCAGCGCCGTGGTGGCGGTCCTGGCTCCTGGAGGGGCTGAGTGAGCAGACGGCCCGGCATCCGGGCCCGCACCGCACGCCCCACCCCGAGCAGGAGGGGCACCGGTGGTGGCGGGTGATGTGCCTGACCGGCGTCGACTACTTCTCCACGCTCGGCTACCAGCCGGGCATCGCCGCGCTCGCCGCCGGCCTGCTGTCCCCGCTCGCCACCCTGGTGCTGATCGCGCTGACCCTGTGCGGCGCGCTGCCGGTCTACCGGCGGGTGGCCCGTGAGAGCCCGCACGGCGAGGGGTCGATCGCCATGCTGGAGCGGCTGCTGCCCTGGTGGCCGGGGAAGATCTTCGTGCTGGTGCTCCTCGGCTTCGCGGCCACCGACTTCATGATCACGATCACGCTGTCGTCCGCGGACGCCGCCGCGCACGTGACGGAGAACCCCTTCGCCCCGCACTGGCTGCACAGTGCGCACCTGTGGATCGCGCTCGTCCTCGTCGGCGTGCTCGGCGCCGTCTTCCTCAAGGGCTTCCGCGAGGCCATCGGCATCGCGGTGGCCCTGGTGGGCACGTACCTGGCCCTCAACGTCGCGGTGCTCGCCGTAGCGGCCTGGCAGGTCCTCGCGCATCCGGTGGGCATCGGCGACTGGGCCCACGCGATGACCGCGCAGCACTCCTCCCCCCTGGCGATGGTGGGCGTCGCCCTGCTGGTCTTCCCGAAACTGGCCCTGGGCATGTCCGGTTTCGAGACCGGCGTCGCGGTCATGCCGCAGATCAAGGGTGATCCCTCGGACGCGTACGAGAAGCCTCGGGGCCGCATCCACGGGGCGCGCCGGCTGCTGACCACGGCCGCCGTCATCATGAGCTGCCTGCTCCTGCTGTCCAGTCTGGCGACGACGATCCTCATCCCGCAGAGCGCCTTCCAAAGCGGCGGACCGGCCAACGGCCGCGCGCTCGCCTACCTCGCCCACCACTACATGGGCGAGGCGTTCGGCACGGTGTACGACGTGTCGACCATCGCGATCCTGTGGTTCGCCGGCGCCTCCGCGCTGGCCGGCCTGCTGAACCTGGTCCCGCGCTACCTTCCGCGCTACGGCATGGCCCCCGAGTGGACACGTGCCGTCCGCCCGCTGGTGCTGGTGTTCACCACGGCGGCCGTCCTGATCACCGTGTGGTTCCACGCGGACGTGGACAAGCAGAGCGGGGCCTACGCGACCGGCATGCTGGTGCTGATGCTGTCGGCGTCCTTCGCCTCCACGGTCGCCGTACGCCGCCAGGGCCGCCTGAGGGCGACGGCCGGCTTCGGCCTGATCACCGCGGTCTTCGGCTACACGCTGGTCGCCAATGTCATCGAGCGTCCCGACGGCATCAGGATCGCGTTCCTCTTCATCGTGGCGATCCTGGTCACCTCCTTCGCCTCGCGCGTCCACCGGGCGTTCGAACTGCGCGTCGGCGAGGTCGTGTTCGACGACGAGGCGCAGCGGATCGTCGACGAGGCCGCCGCGCACGGCCCGCTGCGGCTCATCGCCCGGGAGCCGCAGGAGCGCGGCACCCGGTTCCGGCCGGGGGAGGGCGCCCCGGGAGCGCTGCCGTCGCGGCAGGAACGGCCGATCCTGCTGGAGGTGCTCGTGCGGGACTCCTCGGACTTCACCGCGGACGTCACCGTACGCGGCGCCGAAGAGGACGGGGTGCGCCTGCTGCGGGCGCAGGGGCCGACGGTGCCCAACACCATCGCGGCGATCCTGCTGGCCCTGCGCGACCGCACGGGCGAGGTGCCCCACGTGTACTTCAGGTGGACCGAGGGCGCCCCCATCAGCCACCTCGTCCGCTTCCTGGTCTTCGGCCACGGAGAAGTCGCTCCGGTCACCCAGGAGGTACTCCGCCGCGCCGAACCGGCCCGCGCACACCGGCCCCGCGTCCACGTCAGCTGACCCGAGGACGCCCTCCACGCCACCGGCGCGGGACGAGCAGGGCGAGGAGGGCGTCGCGAGGTGTTCCGCGCCGAACTCGGTGCAGCCAGGACGGCGTCATGAGGGCCTCCTCGCGAGCCGGCTTCCGCGCGGGTTCGCGGTGCCATGTCACCAGGGGATCCTCAGTACGGCCGGGTCGTGCGGTCCAGGCGTACGACGACGATGGCGATGTCGTCGTCGGCGCCGCTGGCGAGGCCCAGGCGGGCGAGGAGGGCGTCGGCGAGGTGTTCCGCGCCGAACTCGGTGCAGGTGGCAAGCGTGGAGGTCAGTCGGGTCAGCCCGGCGTCGATGTCCTCACCGCGGCGTTCGATCAGGCCGTCCGTGTAGAGGACGAGGGTGTCGCCGGGAACGTAGGTCGCGTTGGCCTGGGGACGTGGTCGGGGCGGGCGCCCAGCGGTGGGTCGGTGGCCTGGTCGAGCAGGTCGCAGGAGCCGTCCGGGTGCAGCAGGACGGGCGGGGGGTGGCCGGCGCTGCTGTAGACGAGCAGGTGGCTGTGGCAGTCGACGAGCACCTGGACGGCGGTGGCGGCCAGTGCTCCGTCGACCGAGCGCGCGTAGAGCCCCAGGACCTCCAGTGCCTGGGCGGGACCGTGGACGGTGCGGGTGGCGGCGCTCAGCGCGCTGCGGAGCCTGCCCATGACGGTGGCGGCCATCAGCCCGTGGCCGACCACGTCGCCGACCGTGACGGTGAAGCGGTCCCCGGGCAGGTCGACCGCGTCGTACCAGTCGCCGCACACGTTCAGTGATCCGGTCGCGGGCAGGTAGCGCACGGCGATGTTCGGGTGCCGGGCGAGGTCCGGGGAGTGGAGCATGGCTTCTTGCAGGGCGACTGCGACGCGCCGCTCACGGGCGTGGGCCTGCCGCAACTCCTCGTTCAGCTGCTGCAGTTGCCGCGCCCGGGCGTACAGCTCGGCCTCCATGGCCGCTTCCCGGCCGGGACTGACCGACTGCTGGCCCGCCGTGCGATGGGCGCGGACGACGTCGGTCATGTCCTCGGAGCGGTGGATGATCCAGATTACCTTTCCGTCCGGGCCGATCACGGGCACGTTGATCGCGGTCCACCACCGCTCCTTGAACACCTCGGGGCTGCCGGGGACCGGGATGTCGTACTTCTGCAGCGCCATGTGATCGGTGTGCCCGGAGGACAGGACGCGGTGCAGCGAGGCCTTGAGCGTGTCCACCCCGTCGGCCTCCGGGTCGGCGGGGTTGTCCGGGAACGTGTCGAAGAGGTACCGCCCGAGCAGCTCGGCCCGGCTCCGTCCGGTCACCTCGCAGAAGGCCACGTTGGCATCGGCGATCACCAGGTCCGTGCCGAGCACGAGGCACGGGCTCGGAAGGGCGGAGAACACCCCTGGGTAGTCGATGTTCGGTGTCACACGCGTTTCCCGCCAGTCGCTCCCTCCTCAATCTACCGACATGTCCAGCTCCCGCACCCCCCGAGCCGCCCCTGAGCAGCAGCGGCGCACGCTCACCGGACGCACGCCGTGATCCGAACGCCGTTCCACCCGCCCCCGTCACCCGGCCCGGGCACTCCCAGCACCGCGTTTACGCACCCGCCCCCCGGCAGATCCACTCCTGCGGCGTCATCCCCGCGCTCGGCCGCTCCCCTCTGGACACGACGCTCGTGACCGACGGGACGTACGCATCTCGGCGTTCCGGTTTTTCGGTTTACCTCGCGGCGGGCCTTGCTGCTGGTGGTGACTGTGCGTCTACAGGGCTCCCATGCGATCTCAAAGGTCCAGACCAGGCCGTACCGGATCCGCATGACCATGCACGGGGGAGAAAGACAGCACAACAGCTTCAGCATGCGCCTCCCCGTGCCGCTCGAGCTTCACGAGGGGGAATCCTTTGGGCCGCATACGAGCCCTCGGCGGGACGGCAATCGCGGCCGCCGTCCTCAACCATCGCTCAGACATCAAGGATCATGTATATTGATATACGCCTACGTATACACAGGGGGCGCCATGAGCCGCACCGTGATCGATCTCGACGACGAGGCGCTGGAGGCCGCGGCCAAGGAACTGGGCACCACGACCAAGCGCGACACCATCAACACCGCCCTGCGGGAGGTGACGGCTCGCTACCGGCGACTGCGCGCGCTGGCAGAAGCCCGCGAGCTGGTCGCCGACGGCGCCCTGGACGTGGACGTCCTCCTCGACAAGAGCGCATACCGGCCGACCGGCGGGCAGGACGGGGTCCGCGACGCAGGAGCGGATGCGTGACCGTCGCCGACTACCTGATCGACACCTCCGCCCTCGCCCGCGTCCTGCTCGGCCGGACCACGGCCGAGTGGGACGACAGGATCGGCGCGGGACTCGTCGCCCTGTGCGACCTCACCGAACTGGAAGTCCTCTACTCAGCCCGCTCGGCAGCGGACCGGGAACGCGTGAAGCGCGCGCTGGACGCCCACTACACCTGGTGCCCCATGCCCGACGGCATCTACCGGCGCGCACGCGTCGTCCAGGAACTGCTCACCGCCGAGGGAGAGCACCGCAGTGCCGGCCCCGTCGACCTGCTGATCGCCGCTGCCGCGGAAGAGGCGGGGCTGACACTGCTCCACTACGACCGCGACTTCGAAACGATCGCCCGTACGACCGGACAGCCGGTAAGGACGATCGATCTCAAGGCCTGACAGACGCCGTCCAGCACGCAGTGAGCGGGCACCGGGCCCGCCCGCCTTCACAGCCCATGCCGGTCGAGAATGCTCATCAGCTTGCGCCTGCGTTTCAGTTCTGTCCGCAGGCCGGCGAGATACCCGCCGAACACCTCCTCGGTGCCCAGCGCACGATGGCAGTCACGGACGCCCTGCAGCAGCCGCGCCAGGTGCTCGTAGGCGTGGTCCCCCGTCGGCTCCTTCGCCCGCTCGACCAGCCGCAGGTACACGCCGAGCGCCTCGGCCGGGCGCGTCTCGCGCGACAGGTCGGCGAGCTGCTCCCACTGCCGGTCGTCGGCGCGGCCGGGGGCCTCCCGCCAGGCGGCGTCCAGGTCGCCGTCGTCGAGCAGCGCGTCGATCAGCACGGGCCCGCCGTACCGGCCGCCGCGCTCCCGACGGGCGTCCTCCTCCAAGGCGGCCAGCGCCGCCGCGCGCTCGGCCTCCCAGCAGTCCACAGCCCCGGCGGCGGAGCGCAACTGCCGGTAGGCGGCCAGGGACCGCTCGACACGGAACCGGTCCCGGCGCACCGCGACCGCGTCGGCCGCCCGCCCCGTCTGCGCGTACCGCACGCACACGTAGTCGACCAGACGGCCGTCGATGTACGTCTCGGCGGCACACTCCTGCAGTCCGCGCTCCGCCCAGCCGAGCGCCTCGTCCGCACGTCCCGCCGATTCCAGCTCCTCGGCGATACGCAGATGAGTGGCACCGGACGGGTCGAGGTCCTGCGCATGCAGGGCGACCAGCGCGTCGACGTCACCCGCTGCCTTGATCAGACGCTCCATCAGGTACCGCTCCGCCCAGCCGGACGGCCTGCGCCTGAGCGCCTCAGCCGCCAGCTGCCGCGTGCGGGCCAGTCCGCGCGGCCCCAGCACGTCGGCATAGTCGAGCGGATCCAGGTCTGTCACGTCGTTGCTGTCGTCGAGCACCGTGCCGACCAGCCACTCGGCCAGCTGGTCCGGATCTGGGCGGGCGACCCCGCAGGCCTCCACATGGGCTTCGGCCACCGCGGCGGCGGCCTCCCCGACCACACCCTCGGAGTCGTCGATCTCCCCGTATGCCTCCCCCAGCACCCGGATCGCCTCCTCGGCCAGACCGACCGCCTGTGCCGCCCGCCCGTCGGCGGTCAAGGCGCGCAGGGCGCTCGCCGCCTCGGCGACCTGCCGCGCATACCCGGAGGCATCCGCGTACTCGATGTAGCCGTACCGGGCGAACGGCCGCGGATCGATCAGGGCGATGATTCGATCCCGGACCGTACCGAGGTCGGAACGAGCAGCGGCTGCCCGCAGCTCCAGACGCCGACGCAGTTCCCGGTCCTCGGCGATCTGCTCCCGCACCAGCGCCAGGAGTTCGTCACGTGACAGCGCCGAAAGCCACGCCTCCAACGCGGAAGACCGCGCCCGTGCCGCGGCCCGCTGATGCGGGATCGTCTTCGCCCGCCGCAGCACGGTCAGCCCGACCGCCACACAGTGCTTGCAGAAGTTGCCCTCCTGCCCGTACGGGCAGCCGCACCACCCCGAAATGCCCTGGCCGCCACCGAGAGTGAGCTCCACCTCGTAGACATCCGTACCGTGCACCACGGCGGTGACCGAGCCCTCCCCCACCTCCAGTCCGCTCACCGCGTCCAGATACCCCAGCCCCCGCTCGAAGGACCGGGCCCCGGCCAGCGCCCTCAGATCGTCCTCGCCGAACCCCACCACTTTCCGTGCCACACCGGTATTCAACCGCGGAAGGCGCGCTGCCGACCGACCTGAACGAAGAGTGGATGGAGGCCCCGCTGCATGGGACTCGGCCTTGCCGGCCAAGGCCCGCCCCTACCCGATCGGGACAGAAATCGGCGAGACAGGCCGCCCTGCCCACCGAACCCACTGCATAGCCACATACGAGACCGCCCAGTGGCCTTCGATACACCACTCCAGCGGACGCGCCGGGATCGGTCACGTCCGCTGGAGTGGTGTATCGACGGCCACTCGGTGATCTCGTTTTGAGGCTATGCGGTGAGTTCGGTGGGCAGGACGGTCTCGTCGGTTTCTGACCCGATCGGGTGGAGGCGCGCCTTGGCCAGCAGGTCGAGTCCCATGTAGCGGCGGGTCTCGGTCCACTCGTCGTTCTGCTCGGCCAGCACCGCACCGACCAGGCGGATCACGGCGGAGCGGTCGGGGAAGATCCCGACCACGTCGGTGCGGCGGCGAATCTCCTTGTTCAGCCGCTCTTGCGGGTTGTTCGACCAGATCTGCCGCCAGATCTCGCGGGGGAAGGCGGTGAAGGCCAGCAGCTCGTGCTGGGCGGCGTCGAGGTGTTCGGCGGCCTTGGGGAACTTGGCCTCCAGGGCGTCGAGGACGTGCCGCAGCTGGGCCTTCACCGCATCGGAGTCGGGTTGTTCGAAGACGGTCCGTAGCAGCGTGGCGACCCAGGGCTGGGCGGACTTGGGGACCTGACAGAGCAGGTTGCGGGCGTAATGGGTGCGGCATCTCTGCCACGAGGCGCCGGGCAACACGGCGCCGATGGCGTCCACCAGGCCGGCGTGAGCGTCGGAGATGACGAGCTGGACGCCTGTCAGGCCGCGGGCGATCAGCGAGCGCAGGAAGGCCAGCCAGCCGGCGCCGTCCTCGGCGGTGGCGACGTCCAGGCCGAGGATCTCGCGGTGCCCGTCGGCGTTGACGCCGACCGCGATCAGGGCGTGGACGTTGATGACGCGGCCGCCCTCGCGGACCTTCTGGGTCAGCGCGTCGACCCAGACGAATGAGTAGGGTCCGGCCTCCAGTGGCCGGTTGCGGAAGGCGGCGACCTGCTCGTCCAGGTGCTTGGCCATCGCGGACACCTGGGACTTCGACAGCTGCGTGACGCCGAGGGACTCGGCAAGTTTCTCGACGCGGCGGGTTGAGACACCGAGCAGGTAGGCGGTGGCGACCACCGAGATGAGGGCCTGCTCGGCCCGGCGTCGTCGTTCCAGTAGCCAGTGCGGGAAGTAACTGCCGGACCTGAGCTTGGGGATGGCGAGTTCGACGGTGCCGGCGCGGGTGTCCCACTCGCGCCGGCGATATCCGTTGCGGTGGTTGACTCTCTCGGCGCTGACCTGCCCGTATTCGGCGTTGCAGAGGGCGTCGGCCTCCGCGGACATGAGCGCGTCGGCGAACGTTTTGACCATCGCGCGCAGCAGATCGGGACTCGCCGCGGCGAGGTTGTCTTCCGCGAGAGCGTGCAGGGGCAGACTGTCGGGTGCGGTCATCGTGCTGATCTCCTTCGGGCTTCGACACCTCGAAGATCAGCCGGTGGCCGTTCATCTATGCGGGCATCATCCCGACGCCGGAGCAAACCCCCGGATCAGGTCGAACCCGTACACCATCTCCATGGACGCAACCCGCACTTCCTGTTTTCGCAGGTCATAGCCACATGTTCATGCGGTGCCCCCCTGCCCTTTCCTGATCTTAGCCGGTCGTTCTGGCCTCTTGCGGGTCCCTGGGCGCCGTCCGGGGCCCCTGGCGGGTACCTGAGCGCCTTGAGGCATGCTGAGGCGCTTCACCGCGCACGAGGCCGCTGGTCACCGCTGCGCGTGGGTGGTGCCCCGAACAAGAGAGCAGCGGAACAGCATTCCAAAGCGCAGAGGCTCCTCCCCAGCACTCGGGGCGGTTCCTCTGTGGCCGGTGCCGTAGGCCATGACGTCCTCTCACAGCCCAGAGCGTTCGGACAGGCTCGCGACTCCTTGTGAATCAAACGCCCCACCCATGGACATCGCAGCGTGGTCCAATTGCGAGAGCGCGATGAGGGCCGGGGGCAGTACGTGAGCGGAACGAATTTCTCGAGGTCGGACGCTGGCGGCAGTGCTGGAGCTGGCGGCTTTGATTACCAGCATCGAGTGACAGCATGGTTCTGCACCCATGCTCTGGCAGGTACGGCCGCGGCTCCCGTTCGGCGCGTGTGGAAGGGTGAGGTACGACGCGTTGCGTGCGAGACGGGTCAGCCCGTTGACGACTGTTTCGTCAGCACGACGGACGGGATCGTCTTGGCAGTGCAGGCCAAACGCTCGATCGATCTCTCTCAGGGCGGGTCGAGCGAGCTCGCGAAGACGGTCGAGCAGTTCGTCCGACAGCACCATCAGCCTGGGCACGCTGAAGACCATCTGGTCCTGGCCACGTCCCCCGCCGCGTCCAGGAAAGTCCGGAGTGACCTGCCGAGGGTCCTAGACCGCTTGCGTGCTGCCGATCCTTCCAAGGCTGTAAGTGATCTGGTCTTGAACGCGGATCAGACCTCCGCTTACGAGGTATTTGCGACCCATGTGGAGCGTGCGTGGGAGGGAGTCACAGGCGCTGGTCCTTCTGCTGCGGAACTTCGGGCCTTCCTCTCCTGTTGCTACGTAGTGGTACTGGACGTCGAGCCGGATGGGTCGGACGAACGGGAAGCTCGTGGGTTGCTGCGATCGGTGTTGGTTGACGCGCAACAGGCAGATGCTTCATGGGACTTGCTGCTGCGGGTCTGCGCGAGACTCGCTGCTGATCAGTCGGCTGCGAATGTCGGGGCTTCCACCTTGATCGCGGACACCGGTTGTCATGCAGCGATGGCCAGCGTAGTTGATCTCTGTTCGAAGGCGACCGGCGCGAGGTAGCCGATTGTGGAGTGCCTGCGCCGGTGGTTGTAGAAGCCGAGCCAGCGGAAGACCGCGAGCCGGGCGGCTCGTTCGCTCGGCCAGCCGCGCCGGTCGGGAAGGATCTCCCGCTTGAGCGAGGCGAAGAACGACTCCGCGGCGGCGTTGTCCGCGGAGGTGCCGACCGCTCCCATGGATCGGAGAATCCCGGCCTGGTGGCAGGCGTCGGCGAACGCCTTCGACCCGTACTGAGCCCCGTGATCGCTGTGGAAAATGATGCCGTCCCCCTGTCCACCGCGAGTGCGGACGGCCGCGTTGAGCGCGTCGATGACGAGCTCGGCCCGCATGTGCTCGGCCATCGACCAGCCCAGCAGGCGACGAGAGAACACGTCGATGACAGTGGCCAGATAAAGGAATTTCCCGCCGGCGACGGGCAGATAGGTGATGTCACCGACCCAGGCCCGGTCGGGGGCGGACGCGGTGAAGTTCCGCCGCAGCAGATCGGGCACCGCCTGGGCGGCGGGGTCCGGGATCGTGGTGCGGTGCCGCCGCTTCAACCTCCGCCCCTGGATGCCGTGTTGGCGCATGAGTCGCTCGATGCGCTTGCGGTTCACCATCACACCGCCCGCGCGGAGTTCGGCGGTGATCCGCTTGGCCCCGTACGTCTTCCCGGACTCTGTGTGCACCTTGCGTATCCGCCGGGTGAGCGCGGCGTCGTCGGCCTTCTTCGCTGCGCGCGCCGGGGCGGTCTTCAGCCACCGGTAGAACCCGGACCGGGACAGATTCAGCACGGTGCACAGCCGCTTCACGCCAAAGGCGTCGCGATGGTCGGCAACGAACTCGAAGCGGCTCACCAGTTCGTCTCGCCCGCAAAATACTTGGCCGCCCGACGCAGGATGTCACGTTCCATCTCCAGCTCGCGGACCTGCTTGCGCAAGGCCGCGATCTCCGCGTCCTTCGCGGACTCCGCGATCGCCTCGGGCCTCTCGGCCTTCTCCGCGGCCTTGATCCACTGCCGCAGCGTCTCGTGGTTCACGCCGAGCTCGGCGGCGATGCGTGAGACAGGCCGGCCCGACGAACGGGCCAGCGCCACCGCGTCGGCCCGGAACTCCACCGGGTACTTGTAGGTCCCCACCTGGGACTCCTCTCCCTGGACTCAAGATCCAGTGTCGAGGTGTCCACGATCAAGGTGGAAGGCCCCACAGCCACGACGGCTGACGCTGCGCCGCACGCGCGTGGTGATGTAGCCATCCCTCGTGCGGCAGCCCGTCACAGTCCGGCACCTCGCACGCCCACCGCCGCGCCGACACCTCATCAGCCCGGATGAGAGCAGCAACCTCCCCACGAAGCTGATCCAAACTCATGCCGCGCGGGTCCGGCAGACTCTCAATCGCACGACGCTTCGACCACCCGCCGCTCACCGCTCGCCCTCCGACAGCCGCCGCTCCAGCTCACGCCGCAGCTGCTCCATCCGGCTCCGACGGTCCTCATCGCCCAGCTGCATGACGTCCGCCCCTTCGGCACCGTCCGCCGCGGACGCCAGTGACGACTCCTCGCCTACGGCCCTGCGCTCGACCTCGGCCGCAACCTGGAAGTAGCGCAGCAGCTCGCCCGGCGTCAGCTCCCTCGGGTCCAGGCCCTGCAGCCGAGCCACAGCCTTCCCGAGAAATGCCTGGGCCAGCTTGGCGTGACGACGGGCGATGTCACGGCGCGCCTGGCGCTGCTCGGCGAGGAACACGCGGTCCTGCTCGCGGTCGTACGCGGCCGCCCGCATCACCCACGTGTACTGCTTCGACCACCGCCCCAGGAGCGTCCGGGACTTGCCCAACTCCTGTGCCACTTTCGTGACACTCCGGGCTGGGCCGAGATCCCGGTACAGAGCGAACGCCTCGAACGCCTGGGGAGATTCATGGCTCTGGCGCTCCCAGGGGTCGACGACACCCCGGCCATCCACCGACTGGCCTTCCTTCTCCCCATGCGCCCTTGAATCACAGCCGCGTGCAGGCACAAGGGTACGGGTGGGTCAGAACCCTCACTCGTGAAGCCGCACGTCGACGGTCCGCTCAGTGCACCAAGCTCAGTGTCCTGCCGGCCTTGTGCTCACTGAAGGGTTCGCCGCCGCCCACCACTGCCGTCTTGGTCAGCCCGAAGAGCATCTTCTGCATCTCCTCCCCCGTGACGCCAAGCTCATCGGCCACGTCACCGGGGCGAATGCCCTTGGACCACAGCCCCTGGAAGACCTTGGTCAGGATCTGCGACGTCTCCCGCTTCTTCAGCCCCTGCGGCTCGTCGGTGCGGTATCCGCGCGCGCTCAGCTCGGCGCAAGTGGAGCGGTACTGCCAGTCGGTGAGCAGGCCCAAGTCGTGCATCCGGTACGTCAGCGCCATCGCAGAGACTTTCCAGATGCGCTTGCCCTGGAGGATCTGGTCGACCCGAGCTCCGGCGGGCATGTGTCCGAGCACGCTGGCGGCCGGCATCAGGAAAGCACTGGCAAAGTCGTTCGCCTGCCGCTCGGCTTCGGGCCCGCTGCAAGGACGCTCGCCACTGGCGTGCATCACCAGGTGGCCCAGTTCGTGGGCGGCGTCGAACCTGCTGCGCTCGACGGACTTCATCGTGTTCAGGAAGACGAACGGGACGCTGCCTCGCCACACGGCGAAGGCATCCACCTCCAGTGAGTCCGGCGGCAGGGAAAAGACCCGAACGCCGTGCGCTTCCAGCAGGTGGACCATGTTGGGTGCTGGAGCGTTGCCCAGTTCCCAGCGGGTACGCACCATTTCCGCGGCTGTCTCAGGGTCCGGCTTGCCCAGGGATGGCAGGTCTGGCCCGGGCAGGTGAAAACGCTCGTCGATCCAGTCGTACAACTGCGCGGCAAGGGTGCCCGCCGCCCGTGCCGAGTCCAGAACACGGGGTGGCGTCTTTGTTCGGGCACGCCACGAGATGCCCTCTGCAGGCAGCTCGTCGACCTCCGGGCCGCTGAAGAACTGCTCCGGAAAATCGAGCGCCTCGGCGATCCGCCGGACGGTAGGCGTTCGAGGCGACGTACGCCCTGTCTCGTAGTTCGACAGACTCTGCAGGGACACACCGGCCCGCTTGGAGAGTTGTGCGAGGGTCAGTCCCCGGCGCTTCCGGGCCAGCGTGATGCGTGATGGAGTCACCATGGTGGACTGCCTCGTTTGTCGGTGGTGCAGGGTGCGGCACTGACAGAACAGTGCCGCACCAGGACGGACGATCAGCGGAAGTCGACGGGGATGTCGATCTCGCCGGGTCCATCTTCGTACGGCGGTTCGATTCCGTCCATTTCGAGGACTGGGAGAGGGATGCGCCGCTTCCACTTCGTGACGTAGCCGTTCACGACCTCTCCGGGCAGCGACAGCTCGTTGTGGATGTGGACCTTCTCGCCGACCTCGATCCGGTACGAGACAAGGAACCAGATCTGGAGTCGATCAGTCTCCTCGGCACTCAGGACGATCTCGTCGCGCCGCATCGGATGAGGGAAGAGTTCGAGCTGGGCGTTGACCTCGGCGGCCCGTGCAGTGGCGGCGCCGCGCCTGTGCAGGTTCCGGGGAGGATTCGCACGCTCGCCCGTCGCCGCGTCCCCGATCATGACGCCGATGGCGATCGTCTTGTCGGAATTGCAGACCAGTTCCAGGTGGTCGTGCAGAAGCCGCTTCCAGCCCTCGTGCTGGATGTGCATCTCACGAATGATCCGGACGTGCTCCTGGTACGCCCGGGTGCCAGGCGTGTTGGCCGGATGGTTCGGCGTCGCGGTACGGCGGGCGATCTCGCCGGCCCGCAGGGCCGGGTGCAGGTACTCCAGCTTGGTGCCGAGGGCGGCAAGCTGCGCGCGATAGTCGTCAGGGTCGGGCGCAGCGACGGCGAGGACGGCCATTCAACCTCCGGGTTCGACAGACAAGACGTGATCTTATAAGAATGCTACCGCAGATGCGGTCCAGTTCTTATAAGGGTCGCCCTCCAAGTCCGCGTGACACCAAGGGACTTCGTTGCCTCGCCAACGACCCTGCCTTCAACCCCCGTTGCCGATGCTTCCAACACGCGCCGCAGACCCCGTTCGATTGCTGCGCGGCCCAGCCGACCTCCAGGCCGGACGGGCTCGGCCCGTCAGGGGATTCGGCCAATTCCCAGAAACTTCCTGTACCGCCGTTCGAACTGTCGATCCGCGTTCGACTCCTGGCTGCCTCCCCGACACGCAGCAGCATGACCGCACTTCCGGGATCTGTTTTCGGACTCTGAGCGCGTATGTCCCCTTGTGTGCGCCCCTCACAACCGGCTTAGCGTCTCGATCTTGTCGTGACGCCACCGATGCGACGTAGGGGGAGAAACCGTGGCAGAAGCAGCACAGGTGCTCGAGGAGCTCGTGCAGTCCTGGAGTGTCCAGGTCCACTCAACCAGCGGATTGGCGGGGGCCGTCGCGGACGCTGCCGCCAAGGACGACAAGGAGCGGCGCCAGGAGGGACGTGAACCGCTTCGCCGGAAGCCGGAGCTGCAGGCCCTGCCAGCCGCCGAGGTGGGGCCGTCCGTCAAGCTCATGCCGTGGGAGGTGCTGCATGCGCTGGGGCGTGCAACCGTCTTGTCCCGGCAGGGTGCCGGGCGTGGGCTGGCCGAGCACTGGGGCTGTTTGAAGTACTGCCAGGCGCTGGACGGCAGTTCCGGAAGGTACATGAAGCTGTCGGAGGAAGGGCTGAATCCGAGGCGTCACTACAAGACCGTCCAGTCCGGCGAGTTGGGCATCGGGTTCGCGCTCGCTGTCGCCGAGCGCGCCCTCAGGAGGCGTTACCCAGACCACGTGGTCTCGATCGTGGACGCGGACATCGCTCTGCAGGCGGGCTGGGCGCTGGTGGGCAAGGATGTGCAACGGCGCGACTGGGTACGGCTGCGGCCCGACTTCTTCCTGGAGGCGTGGAAGCCTGGCGAACCGTCGAAGGTCATCCCTATCGCGTGCAAGGGCACGCACGGCAAGACGCAGTACGTGCACACCCAGCTGGCGAACGCATCGGCTCAGGTGGAGGCGGTGCATGTGGGCCCGTGGAACCAGACGCCGACCCTGGTGACCTCCACGGAACTGCTCGGGCAGGGCGGCATCACCGTCCACGTCCTGCACACCCCAGGCGACGGCTCGCTCACTGTGGCGCCTGATGCGCTGGACGCGGACCACGCGCTCGACGACCGGAACTTCTATCCGGACGTCCGTATACCGGGTGGCGAGGGCGAGGACGAACAGCGCGTGAGCGGCTTCCAGGTGCTGGCGGACGAGTACGCGTGGTTCCGCACCGCCCTGGTTCGTGCAGGAGCTGCCGGGCTGATGGGCTTCACAGGCGGCGGCGAGCCCACCGCCCGATACCTGACGGAGCGACAAGGCCGACGTCACTTCGAGGGCTTCACGCATGCCGGTACGGGAATCGTGCAGGACATCGATCACGAGATCGGCGGCTTCACCTTCGTCGGCACGGACCATGTCTTCCGGTTGAACGGCACCCGGGTCGAGGCGTTCTCAGGTCTCGAGGCCAGCCTCTTCGACCACCTGCGCGACGGGCGAGTGGAGCAGTACCGGCGCGAGGCGTACAAGCTTCGGTCCAGGTGGCATAAGGCATTGCGCGACCAGAAGGACTGGGAAGGGCCGGTTTCCCTGCGAGCGGACGGCTCCGTCATGGCGATGCGTCTGCTGCCCGAACAGCCCCGGAAGCGCCGCCATCTCACCGCGCTCTGAGCGGCACCGGACGGGGGGCGTAGGTGCCGGCTGGCGCGGGTGGCCGAATGATGTCCCTGCGGATGGCTGTTGAGCCATTGCCGGGGGCATCTTCGTGCCAGAGTCATCGCAGGTAACGGATCGACAGCAAGGAGTGGTGAATGGGGGACGGGGGGCGCCGGTGGTACCTCGTGGTGCCGGCCGGTGGGGACGCGCTGCGGCAGGAGCGGCTCACGCGTGATCTGTACGTCGCCCTGGACGAGGCGGAGGACCTGGAGGTCGGGTTCGTCGACGGCCAGGCGTCGACCGAGCCCGGTCACAAGGGTGCCGGTGTCGGCGACGTCGCGCTGTGGGCGACCACCGCCACCGCGATCGCCAGGCCTGCTTCCCAGGTCCTGATCACCGCGATCAAGGAGTGGTGCGCCAAGGAACGGCACCGCAAGGTCGAGGTCACCTACGACGGGCACTCCGTCGCCATCACGGGCCGTCCAGACGCTGCCCAGGAGCGCGTGGTCCGCGACTTCCTGGACAAGGTGAGCCCCGACCGGTCCGGCGGGCCCGAGGGCGGCGGGGAGTGACGCGACTCGTCAGGCGCCGGGCCCTGCTGATCGGCAACGAGCACTATGACGACAGCCGCTTCCTGCCCCTGCCGTCCACTCGGGCGGACATCTGGGGCCTGGAGCAGGTCCTGAGGCACCGCAACATTGGCGGGTTCGGCTCCATCACTTCCCGGGACAACCTGACGGCCGACGACATGCGAATGGTCATCAGCGAGTTCATGGAGGAATGCGAGCCGGACGAACTGGCTCTGGTGTACTTCTCCGGACACGGCACCCGGCTCGTGCGCGACGGCGGGGAGTTCCACTTCATCGCCACAGACACCGACTTCGACCGGATCGCCGAGACCGGCGTCAGCGCCGGCTTCGTCAACGAACAGCTGGAGCAGGGCTGGGCCGCACAGAAGATCATGATGATCGACTGCTGCCGCAGCGGCGGCTTCGCCGTGGGTCTGCGTACCTCCGACCGGCAGCCCCTGTCGGTCGCGAAGTCCGCCGAGCAGGAACAGCCCCTGCTGACCAGCCGCGGCGTCTACGTGCTCTCCTCCTCACGGGCCGGTGAGGATTCGTACGCCGACACGGCCAGCACCGGCGAGGTACGTCCGTCCGCCTTCACCGCCGAGGTCATCGAGGCCTTGCGCACAGGCAAGGTGAGCAAGGACGGCAAGGGCGACGTGTCGGTGGAAGATCTCTTCCACTACGTCAACCGGCGCATGCGAGCCCAAGGCGCCCGTCAGGTCCCGGTCAAGTTTGCGCACGCGGTGGACGACCGCATTGTCATCGCCGACTGTCCCCTCGGCGCCGCGCCGCTGCTCGCCCCTCTCACACGCCAACCCACCTCGTCCGCCGAACAGCCAAATCAGGGACCCACTCGCAAGTCCGCACGGTCTCAGCCAACTTGGCCGCGGCTTCTGGACTACTACCGCGAGTGCCTGCTGTCCGACGAGACCGAGACGCCGCTTATGTCGGTGGGCGACCGTGAGACCTCGTACGTTTGTCTCTCCGGCACGGAGCGTTTCCTGTCCGGCGAAGTCGAGGACGACGGCTGCGTCCCCGTCCCCGCGGAGGCGGAGGCGCTGATCGAGTCGGCCACCGAGCAGGAGGCCGAGCTCTGGGCCGGCTACCCGGCCGTCGTCGTGACAGGACCGCGCGGCGGCCAGCCCTGGCGGCACCCAAAGTTCGCCCCGTTGCTGATCCGCCGCGTGGAGATCGTCTCCCAGGACGGCCAGGTACGGCTCAAGCCCTACGGTCCCGTCCAGCCGCACCCCCAGCTGGCCCGGGACTGGCTGGGCGAGGAGGAGGCCGCGCAGCTCGCCGACACCTTCCAGCCGACCTGGCATCGCGGCCAGCACGACCGCCTGGCCGTCGAGGCGAGAAAACTCCTGATGGAGGAGTTCGAGATACCGTGCGTCCAGGAGCTCCATCCTGATCAGCTTGCCGACCGCATCGACATCCACACACCCGGCCACGGCGCTCGCAACGCCGCCGTTCTCTTCGCGGCGCTGCCCGATACCGCCTACACGAAGAAGCTCCTCGACGACTTCGCCGACATCGCGGGAACAACGGACCGCATCCAGGCGACGGCGCTTGCCGCCCTCTCCCCCGACCCGTCGGAGCGCACCCGCGCGCTGGCCCTGTCGGAGCCCGAGCCGCCTCGTCTGGTGACGCCGCTGCCCTGCAACGAGGCCCAGGCTGCCGTGCTGCGTTCCGCGATGACCCGGCGTCTGACCGTCGCCACCGGACCGCCCGGCACCGGAAAGAGCCAGCTTGTGGCCAATCTCGTCGCCACAGCGGTGACCAGCGGGCAGACGGTTCTCGTAGCCTCCAACAACAACGAGGCCGTGGACGAGGTCTGGCGCCGGTGCGAGAAGCTCGTACCGGGAAGTGTCATACGCACCGGCTCGGCCCGGGCCAAGACCGGGAACTACGTCGAGACCGAGGCGGCAGGGCTCCAGGCCCTGCGCACTGCGCCGGACCCCGTGCCCAACGTGAGCACGGCGTCCATGGACGTCGACATCGCCGTCGAGCAATTGACGCGCGCTCGCCGCGACCTCGCCCAAGTCGCCAGGACCGAGAAGGACCTTCTGCAGGCCGGTCAAATGCGTGAGGAGCACGCCGAACAGCTCGGACTGCCGGTGTCCGAGCTCGCCGAGAAGCTGTCGCAGACCGAGCGCCTGGACGAGCTGGAGGCCAAGGCGCGACGGCTCGCTCACGCACGAGTCTTCGGCTCGTGGCGGCGCGCCCGCTTCCTCCACAAGACGGGCCTGGGCACATTCGAAGGCGACCGCGTGGAGGGCTGCCTTGCTCTCGCCGGCTTCGCGGCCGCCGAAGCATCCTGGCGAAGCGGATACGCACAGGTCGCCGACGTCGATGACACGGCCCTCGCTGCGACGCTCGGCACCGCCGAAGCTGGCGTGCAGTCCGCCTCACGCACACTCCTGGAAAGCACGGTGCGAACCAATGCGCGCAGCGGGCGCCAACGCATCCTCAGCCTTCTGAGCGCCAGGGACAGAAACCGCACCGACTGGCCCGCCGTCCGCGAAGTACTTCCCGCGGCACCCGGCTGGGCGGTCACCAGTCTCTCCGCTCGCCGCTTTCCTCTGGGGCCCGCACTCTTCGACCTGGTCATCATCGACGAGGCCAGCCAGTGCGCCATCCCCCACGTGCTGCCCCTGCTCTTCCGGGCCCGGCGCGCCCTGGTCATCGGGGACGCGATGCAGCTTCCCCACATCGCGAAGATCAGCCCCGAGAGGGAGGCTCTGATCCGCCGCAAGACGGGCCTGCGCTCCGACTGGCTGGAGAAACACCGCCTCGCCTACCGCCGCCACTCCACGTTCCACGCCGCCGAGCGTGCCGCGGGAGGCACGCTCCTCCTCGACGAGCACTTCCGCTGCCACCCGGACATCGCCGCCGTCTCGAACGACCTCTTCTACGACCAGGGACTGACCGTCCTCACCGACACTCGCGGCCGACCGTCCCTGCCCAGGCAGCCGATCTTCTGGTCGCACGTCCCGGGACGGGCCACCCGGCCCCCGTACGGCAGCTCCTGGGTGAACCACGACGAGATCCGGCAGGTGGACAGCTTCGTCCGCGCGCTGCTGGAGCAACTGCCGGACGAGGCCACCATCGGTGTCGTCACACCCTTCAAGCCACAGGCAGACGAACTCCGGGGCCGACTGAAGCAGTACGACCGGCAACGCGTCCGCGTCGGCACCGTGCACACCTTCCAAGGCGGCGAACGCGACGTCATGGTCTTCTCCCTCGTCGCGGGTGAGGGCATGCACGACGGCGCGATCAGCTGGGTCCACGGCCAGCTGAACCTCTGGAACGTCGCCATCACACGAGCGCGCAGCCACCTCATCGTGGTCGGCGACATGAACCTCTGGCGCGCTCGCGGGGGCGTCGCCGCCGAACTCCTCAACGCCGCCACCACCAGCGGCTCCAGGATCGACGCCCGGGAGGGAGACGACCTCGTGCGGCGTCTCTACCAGGTCATGTCCACGCAGCCTGGAACGACAGTGACGCTCGGCGAGAGCGTCAACGGGCACCCCGCCGACGTACTGATACGCCATCCAGACGCTGCCGGCCCAAGCGCCGTACTGCTCGATCGTGGCCCGGACGACGGCAGTGACGAGGCACGCCACCTGCGTCTGATGCTGCGTCGCCGCCAGCTCCTCGACGGCGGTGAGAAGGGCGGCGCGGCCCTGCGGTACCCGGCGTGGAGGCTCTACGACACCAGCACCAGCCGACTCTGAGGCGGGCCCGCGGCGCTGTTCACTTCCCGTAGGCCTGCTTCCAGCGCGTACGGTGCCGGGCGTCTCCCTGACCGCGACCGTTGACACGGCTCAGCGACAGCAGGGACGCCCCGTTGTTCCACAGACCGAGGTGATCGCGGTGGATGGCAAGAATGCTGTGCTCCACCGCGAACCTCTCGGAGGGCCGGCTGAACCTGGTGGTCGTCACGAACACCGCGACGTCGGCCTGGAAGTGCACCTTGGCACCCAGCAGGTCACGTAACTCACGGCTGGCGATGGTGCTGCTGGGCGCGTACCGCTTGCACTGGATCACCATCGTCCGGCCGTCAGGAAGCCGACCAAGGACGTCGGCGCCGTTGTCGTGGGAACCGCCCACCCGCCGGACCTCTGTGCACCCGTCCCGGCGGCACAGGGCGGCGACCAGCTCCTCGAACTCGGTTCCGGTCATCGCGTCCACGTCGGCCAGGGCCCGCCGCCCGGCCTTCACCGACTCTTCCCGCCGCCACCGACAGTCCCGGGCACGCACCCTCCGGTCCGTACGCCACAGCCACCAGCCCGCTGCGGCCAGACCGGAAAGGAGTACGCCTCCTACGACGTAGGGCCACACCTCAGACCAGAACATCACCAGTACGAGCAGCAGCCCGCCACCGCCGAGCACGATCTGCCTTGCCCCCACCCTCCATCGGCGACGGCCAACCGGAATCCGTCCACGCCGCGTAGCCATCTCAACCTCCCCCGCACCGTTCTGAACGAGAGTGTCGACAACACGCGGCAAGCAGAGAAGAGCGCGAGTCAGCCATGGCCGATTCGGACCTCTGAATACAGCTCACGCCCGAACCAGGCAAAGTCAGGGTTGAGTGACGCTGCGCCCGTGGTCAGCGGCGTAGGCGGCGAAGACCGTCGCCGATGGTCCGCCCGTGTGGAGAAAACGCTGGTCAAGGATGTCGGCGAGGTCTTCCAGTGCGTTGGCGAGCAAGTCTCCGGTCAGTCGGACGTCCGGCCGCTGCGCGGCCTGGCCGCGCTGGGCAAGGGCTGAGGCGTACCCAAGGATGGCCGCCAGGGAGGAGTGGTCCTCCCCGTCATGGAAGTAGTAGGCCTCGGCGTACTGGGTGAAGTCGATGCGGACGCGCACGACCTCGGTGGCCAAGCTGTCCAGCAGCAGCGCCCCGGCGACGCTGTCAAGCTGCTCGGTCGTCGGAGCCGAGTCGCGCAGGAGCGCCAACCGGATGGCCAGCACCCTTCTGCGGGTCAGCGCGGGGTAGATCTCGAGCACCCAGGAGACCGTGGCGGTCAGGAGGGCGAAGCCGACGAGCGCCTCCAGCGGCGAGATCAGGCGAAGCCACCCTGCGGCGGGTGTGATGTCGCCCAGCCCGAGGGTGGCGACGGTAACGAGTGACAGGTAGACGGAGTCGAGGAGTGCCGGCTGCTGCGCTGCCCTGGAACCGGGGGTGAGCGTGAAAGCCCCCGGCATGTGGGGCCAGTAGATGATCGCCCAGCCGAGGATGATGACGGCGGCCCAGAGACCGACCACCGTCACCATGGCGAGAGGGCCGACGAGGCCGACCACGCGTCTGCGGGCGCGCAGGCGCCGGGCCAGTCTCCACATCCCAGTCATGACGAGGCGGCTCAGGCCGGCATGGCGGGTGGGGTGCCAGAGGGTATGGAACAGATCTCGCAAGGCGGCCATGACCAGCCCAACCCCTACCAGCGAGACCAACCACGCCATGCTCGTCTCCCACGGGCCCGTTCCGTAAAGCAGCCTCGGCAACCCCAGGAGATGAGGATCCTCGCATCAGCCACCCGATTTTGCCCCGATTTCGGAGCGTAAGGCACGTGCTCGCCGCCGCCATGGATCGGGCCGTCTTCGCCCCGCGTGCCACCCCGCCGGTTTGCAGAGATGGTGGGCTCATACGGCCGCGAGGACCAAGGCGAAGCGCCTTCCTGTACAGCGCGCAGGCCCGGTGCTGTGATGAGGCGAGTGGAGGAGGTCTGAGATGCCCGCGACTCCGCGCCTGGTGCGCGATGTGATGACCCTGACTGTCGTGGCTGTCGGTCGCGACGCGCCCTTCAAGGAGATCGTCCGGACCATGGAGCAGTGGAAGGTCAGTGCACTGCCGGTCCTGGATGGCGAGAGACGCGTCATCGGTGTGGTCTCCGAGGCCGATCTGCTGCCCAAGGAGCAGTTCCGTGACAGCGCCTCGGGTCTCAGTGACCAACTCGGGCGACAGTGCGAAGTCGCCAAGGCGAGGGCGGTGACTGCAGCGGAGCTCATGAGCGCCCCTGCGGTCACGGTGTCCCCCGGGGCCACCTTGGCTCAGGCAGCCCGGATCATGGCCGTGCGCCACTTCAAGAGGCTGCCCGTGGTCGACGACGCGGGCACGCTGCAGGGCATCGTCAGCCGAGGCGATCTGCTGAAAGTGTTCCTGCGGTCGGACGAGGACATCGCGGAAGAGGTCCGCCGCACCGTGGTGTCCTGCCTGTTCCCCGCCCTCAGTCACACGATCCATGTGCACGTGCACGAGGGAGTCGTCACCCTCCGCGGAGAGCTCCGCGACACCTCGCTCGTCTCGGTTGCTACGCGTCTCGCCCGTGCCGTCGAAGGCGTGGTTGATGTCGAGGCGCAACTGACCGGCAAGCCCGCCACACCGGCTGGGCCAAAGAGCACGCGGTGACGGATGCGTGGACAGGCAGCCTCTCACTGGTCGGCCGGCCTGATGCGGCGGCCTGTGAGCCGCTTGGGCTGGATCGACACCCACATCTCACGCTTGCCGCCCGCCCACGGCTCGGTGTGGACGTGCTCGGCCAGCCGTCGCACGACGTCGTGCTCCGTGACGACTCGCGCAGGACCGACGAGGAGAACGCTCCAGCCCTGGCTCATCGCCTCGTCCACATGGTCGACCTCGAAGGCGACCTCCGCGCCCACAGCCGCCGCGGGCACTGAGTCGGGCATCGTCCGGTAGACGATCGCGTCCTCGATGACCTCGTAGTTCACCGGGACGACCGCTGGCCCCTCGGGGGTCGACACCGCTACACGCCCCACACCGTGCGTGGAGAGCAGAGCGCGGCATTCGTCGGGGCTGAGGTCCCGAAGCTCGGGGTGCAGAAGTGCGTGTCCCTGACCCGGAGGCAGATCGATACCGCCCCCACGCAGGGCTGCGACGCTGGTACCAAGCGCCGAGGCCAGCCGGATCAGCGTCGCCAGGCTCGGATCGGCCTGGCGTTCTTCCAGGTACGCGAGGTAGTCCGGAGCCATCGCAGCGCGGCGGGCAGTCTCTTCCCTGCTCAAGCCCTGTCGCTCACGCTCGGCAGCCACACGCCGGCCGAGGTCGCCGGGGCTCGGTCCCGCCTCCCGTGGAGTGCTGTCGGACTCGCCTCCCCTCTCCGCAGTGATCCGCCCGGAAGGCTCGTTGGTACTCCCCGGCGCGTGCTGGAGATGGCGGACGTGCGCGTCGGGCCCGGGGAACACCAGCGTCACCTCGTCTGTGTCCGACCAGCGCACGTCGTACGGCGGTGTTCCATCCGCATGGTGCAGTCCGACGATCTCTCCGTCGCGCCGGGTGGTGCCCGTCTTCGGACTTTCGATGACGAGTTGATCGCCGAGTTCAGCTCGCATGATCACCACCGTCTCCTCAAGGGTGAATCCGTAGTCGAACGTGTCACGAGCGGCGTGCCGCCCCATCTGGTCCGGCACTCGGGTGGCCGAGCGGGCCGGTCTCGGGACCGCGGCTGCGACGATGGGCGGGGGCTTCCCGCTTCTATGACTTCAGCCGCGGTGGGGCGATCGGCTACAGGGCTGAGGGCCTGGCCGCGTCTGTGGGTGATCCACGGAGGGTGGCCAGACGGCGGTGGTACTCCTCGTCGTCGATCTCGCCGCGCGCGTACCGCTCGGCGAGGATCTGTTCAGGGCCGGTCCCCGGAGGCGTCTTCTGCCAGGAGCTGTGACCTTCGCGGGGAGGGGCGGGGCGGGCCAGAGCCCGGAAGAGCAGGGCGCCGACTGTGATGATCAGCGCCCAGAACAGCAGCGTACTGAGCGACATCACGAACCAGCCCCAGCCGTTCATGCCGTGGCCATACCAGAACATCATTTTCTGCCTCGCCTTCCCAGGTCATCCGCAGTACGAGGCCCGCGGCGGCAGATCTCTCGGCATCCATCGTCGCTCGCCGCCGGCGTACGTGCGACGGGCCGGACGGCCCTGCTGCAAGGGCCACCGAGCCCCGCTCGGCACGAGTCGGTCCGGCGGGTGAGGCCCTTCCGGCGAAGGGCGATGACCAGCCCTATCGTGGAATCTGCAGCCCCGTGACGACCGGGCTGCCCGCTCCGTCACGAAGGGGCGCCATGAAGCCGGACCGACAGTCGCTCCCGCCCCGACAGCACCTGCGCGTGGACGCCGAGCCAGGGCGCGTCACAGAGCAGCTCAACGCGCTCGCCCGCGCCCAGGAACGTTTGCAGGGCCTGCTGGACGCTGTGCTGGAGATCAGCCGGGAACTGGAACTGCCAGAGGTGCTGCGCCAGATCGTGAGCACCGCGATGGAACTTGTCGGTGCCCGCTACGGCGCTCTGGCCGTCGTGAACGAGCAGCGCACGGGCCTGTCCGAGTTCATCGCGGTCGGCCTCAGCAAGAGGGAGCGGGCCGACCTGGCAGAGGTCGGGCAGCCGCAGGGCCGAGGGCTCCTGGGGCAGCTGATTCACCACACCGAACCCCTGCGGGTCGACGACATCCCCACCCACCCCCTCGCAGCAGGCTTCCCGCCAGGACATCCGCCGATGCGCACCCTGCTGGGGGTGGCGATCACCGTGCGCGGCGAGATCTACGGGAACCTGTACCTGTCCGAGCGGCACGACGGACAGCCCTTCGACAGACAGGACGAAGCGGTGGTGGTAGCCCTTGCCGGTGCCGCGGGAGTCGCCATCGATCATGCCCGGCTGTTCACTCAGGTGCGAAGCGGAGCCGAGCAGTTCCAGCGCCTCCTGCTGCCGCAACTGCCGGACCTGCGTCCTTTCACAGCCGCCGCCATCTACCGTCCGGCCACAGCTCCCGCGCACCTGGGCGGAGACTGGTACGACGCCGTCCTTCTCCCCGACAGCGCCTGCGCCGCCGTCATCGGCGATGTCGTCGGTCATGACCTTCAGTCGGCGGCCGCCATGGCTCAGACCCGTCACATGCTGCGCGCCCTGCTCTACGACCGGCGTACCCCGCCGAGCGCCGTCCTCTGCCAGCTCGACCGCACGTTGCAGGCGATCACCGACAACCCCCTGACCACGGCCTGCCTGGCCCGCATCGAGCCCCAAGCCGACACTTGGACGCTGCGCTGGAGCACTGCGGGACACCTCCCACCACTGCTGATCACCCCCGATGACCAGGCCGTGTATCTACACGCGGAGCCCGGTGTGCCCCTGGGCGTCGACACCGACCAGCCCCGCCCCGACCACAACTGCCCCCTGCCGGCGGACGCCACTCTGATCTTCTTCACGGACGGCTTGGTGGAACACCCTGCACGGTCCATCGACACGGGTCTGCGGGCCCTCCGCGCAGTGGCCACTGCCCACGCCCACCTGCCCGTCAAAGATCTGTGTACAGCCCTCGTGGACCACCATCCCAGCGACGGACACGACGACCTGGCCATCCTCGCCCTGCGCACACCGCACAGGTAGCCCGGGCAGACGTTCCTGCCTGCCGATCCGCGCCATCGACGTCACGGGGCGGCTCTCCGCACCTCACCCATGGCGCAGGCGCTCACCGACGTCTGAAAATGAGCGGTCGCCCGCCACCCCGTAGATCGTTGAAAGCTTCATGCAGCAGATCAGCAGCGACGTGGACCGGCAGCCACGGCCAAGATTCGCCCGTCTATCGGATGCCTACTGGATGTTGCCCGACTCTCCCCTGTACGACGGCATCCGAGACAGCCCGAATCGGGACTCTTATCCATGTAACACCCGATGTCACCGGGCCAAGCCGTGCGACGTCCCACCAGCAGCCAACCGCTCGTGAGCCGCGCCGATGCAAACCGCCGGGTGCCGTCCAACGGCTTCGGCTCGTCGGGCATGCTTGGGGGGTGTGCCGCGAGACGGTGAGGAGAGCTGTGGTGGACGAACGCGCGCAGGGTTCGCGTGAGGTGGAGACGTCCGGGATGTCTCCACAGCTGCGGCTGGACGCACTGCTGGACGACCTACAGCAGCAGGTCGCGCAGGTCCGGGCGGCCCGGGACCGGGTCCACACGCTGCTCGACGCGGTGTTGGCGGTCGGCTCCGACCTCGACCTGGAGGTGGTGCTGCACCGCATCGTGGAGTCGGCGGTCGCCCTGGTCGACGCCCAGTACGGGGCTCTCGGCGTGCTGGGCGAGGAAGGCACGATCAAGCAGTTCGTCACCGTCGGCATCGACGAGGAAGCCATCGCCCGGATCGGCCACTACCCGCGTGGCCAGGGCATCCTCGGCCTGCTCATCCGCCACCCGGAGCCACTGCGCTTGGCCAACCTGGCGGATCACCCGGCATCCGTCGGCTTCCCGGACGGGCACCCGCCGATGACCAGCTTCCTCGGCGCCCCCGTCCGCGTACGCGACCAGGTCTTCGGCAACCTGTACCTGACCAACAAGAAGAGCGGCGCGGAGTTCGACAGCGACGACGAGGCGGTGCTGCGCACCCTAGCCGCAGCGGCCGGCGTGGCGATCGACAACGCTCGACTCTACGACGACGCCCACCGCCGACAGCGGTGGCTGGCCGCCAGCAACGAACTGACCCGCAGCCTCCTGTCCGGCGCGGAGCCTGCCGCCGTGCTGGACTCCTTCACTGCCACCGTGCGCGAGATCGCCGGTGCGGACATGGTCACCCTGGCCGTGCCGGTCGGCGACAAGGGCGAACTCGTCATCGAGGCCGCCTCGGGCGCGCCGGCCGAAGAGGTCCGTGGGCTGCTGCTGCCTGCCTCAACTCTGGCCGCCAAGGTCTACACGTCCGGAGAGACGATCACCAGCGAGGCCGTCAGCGCCGACCCGCGCGCGGAGGGCGGCAGCGCCTCGGTGGTGGAGCTCGGACCCGCCTTCTTCGTCCCCCTCGGCACCCGCGAGCACGTCCGCGGCGTGCTGCAGGTCGCGAACGTACCAGGCGGCGCCCTCTTCACCGACGCCGTCATCGACATGGTCACCGGGTTCGGCAACCAGGCCGCACTGGCCCTGGACGTCGCCGAGCACCGGCGCGATACCGAACGCATGGTCGTACTCAACGACCGCGACAGGATCGCCCGGGACCTGCACGACCTGGTCATCCAGCGGCTGTTCGCGGGCGCGCTGTCCCTGCAGTCCACGCTGGGTCGAGTCACTGACCGGCCGCAGGTCAGCGAACGGATCCAGCGCGTCGTGAACGACCTGGACGACACCATCAAGATCATCCGCTCGACCATCTACGGTCTGCGCGAGCACGACCAGACCCGGCACGGCAGTGGACTGCGCGCGCAACTCGTGGCGGCCACCGAACAGGCAACCGAGCTGCTCGGCTTCGCCCCCGCGCTCCGCATGACCGGGCTGCTGGACACGGCCGTGTCCGCCGACCAGGCCGAGCAACTGCTGGCCGTGCTCGGCGAGGCCCTGTCCAACGCCGCCCGGCACGCGCACGCCACCAGCGTCGACGTCGGCGTCGAGGTCACCGACTCCGCTCTGCGGCTGCATGTGGCGGACAACGGCCGCGGAATCGACCCGGCGATCACCCGCCGCAGCGGCTTGGCCAACCTGCGTAAGCGCGCGGAGGAGTTGGGCGGCAGCTTCAGCGTCTCCGCTAACCAGCCGAGCGGCACCGTCGTCGAGTGGGTCGTTCCGCTCTCCTCAACAGGCTGACGCTTCCCGCCGATCGAGGGCTTCGTCGAGCGTCTCGTAGACAGGGAACATCACCGTCAGGCGGACGATGTGCAGGATGCGCAGGGTCAGAGGGTGTGTGCACACGAGCACCAGCTGTCCGCCGCGCTCGTCGGCCCTGCGGCGGGCGCGGCACAGGAGGCGCAGACCGGAGCAGTCGAAGAAGTCCACATCAAGGAGACTGACGATGACGGAGGGAGCGGCCGGTTCGGTGACGGTGTCCAGAACCGGGATGATCTCGTCCGCCGCCACGATGTCGATCTCTCCCCGCAATTCGACGACGGCATGTCCTCGCGTGCGGTAGGTGCGGATGTGGCTGCGGGCTGGCTGAGGACTCAGGCGCATGATCGATTCATCTGAGGGTAGGCAGCGGCTTCGACGCAAGGGAACTGGGAGAACGGCTCCCTAGAGTCAACTTCCCCTCAACCGGCGGGCTTTCACCACCGCTTCTTGACAACGGGCAGCCTGTATTCCGGCCAGCCAAGACGCGAACGTCGCCGAGACGCGTTGGCGGCTACGGGTCGCCGCCGCCGTCGATCAGACGCCTGTGGAGTTCCGTGGTCATCATGTGGATGGCCCGAGTCAGCTCGGTATTGGTCTTGAGCTCCAACTCCTGCTCGACGAAGTCGTGGTCGGCCTTGATCTGCTGGAAGGCCGCCTGCCGGTTCTGTCCGATCATGACGAACGTGGACAGGAAGATCGCTTCCAGTGACACCACCAGGGTCAACGTGGGCCAGGGGCTGGACTCGAAGAGCAGCATCCAGGCCGCGAAGGCGACGGCGTGGATGTAGACGAACGTCATCGAGCCGGCGAACTTGGTGATGGCGTCGGCGACGCGTAGCTGAATGTCCTCGGCACGCCTGCTGTGATGAGCGATCACCGCTGGGTGGTGTCGTACCTCGGCTACGGACTGACTCATCTCGGCGTACCTCTCACGTAGGGATCGTGCGCGCCGCACGCCCCGGCTGCCCTGTCGGGCGGCCGGGGCGTCGGGGACGTAAGACGGCTGGTCAGCCATCCCACGTCCAGTCGGCGACCTCGGGCAGGTCCATACCGTGCTCGCGAATCCAGGCGTGGTGGCGCTGGCGGGCGTCCTCCATCTGCTGGCGTACGGCGGCTGCGCGGACCGCGAGGCCGGGGACGCGGTCGATGACGTCCATGACGAGGCGGTAGCGGTCGAGGTCGTTGCGGACGACCATGTCGAACGGCGTGGTGGTGGTGCCGATCTCCTTGTAGCCGCGCACATGCAGGTTGCGGTGGCCGGTGCGGCGGTAGGCCAGGCGGTGGATCAGCCACGGGTAGCCGTGGTAGGCGAAGATCACCGGCTTGTCGGTGGTAAACAGGCCGTCATACTCGAAGTCGCTCATGCCGTGCGGGTGTTCCTCGCTCGGCAGCAGCCGGGCGATGTCGACCACGTTGACGACCCTTACCGCCAGCTCTGGCAGGTGGCGGCGCAGCAGTTGGGCAGCGGCTAGCACCTCCTGGGTCGGGACGTCGCCGGCGCAGGCCAGCACGACATCCGGTTCACGGGTACTGTCCTCGGTGCCGGCCCACTCCCAGATACCTGCGCCGCGTGCGCAGTGGACCTTCGCCTCCTCGATGGAGAGCCAGTCGAAGCAGGGCTGCTTGCCGGCCACGATCACGTTGACGTAGTCCTTGCTGCGCAGGGCGTGGTCGGCGACCGACAGCAGGGTGTTGGCGTCCGGCGGGAAGTAGACCCGCACGGCCTCGGGGCTCTTGTTGAGGATGTGGTCGACGAAGCCGGGGTCCTGGTGGGAGAAGCCGTTGTGGTCCTGGCGCCACACGTGTGAGGTGAGCAGGTAGTTGAGGGAGG